>CAWBNM010000001.1:0-543901 GCA_963790175.1 uncultured Actinomycetota bacterium
GAATGGAGCCGTCCAAGCACTGCCATCCCAGTAACGTAGTTGAGTTGGATTGGTGGCGTCCTCGTACCAGCCCGGTGGGATCCCCATGCGTCTTTCCATCGTCGACTTGGCTAATGCTTACGCGAACTTGCGAAGATTCGAATAACCACGAGAGACAGACTGCCCCGGGGCCGTCGTCCGATCCAGACCCCTCTCGGGTGGCTCTCCCGGAGGTCCGCGGTCGCGCTGATGGAACCTGTTCTGAACGGGTTGCGACCGGTGCCCCGTAGGAGCAGCGGGAATCGCGGTGGATGTCCACGATCGTGTTCGCCAGGTAGGCATCCTCGAGGTCACGATCCGAGGGCGGCCGCTCGAGCCACTCGTAGTAGCCCGAGCGTGAGACCTTGAGCACCCGGCAGGCCACCGCGACGTCGAAGCCGTCGCCGGCAAGCTCTCGGACCAGCCGGAACCCTATTTTGGGAGCACGTTCTCCCGCGCGAAGTAGGCGCTCGCGCGCTTGAGGATCTCGTTCTCCATCTCCAGGCGGCGCTTGTCGCGACGCAGCTGGACCAGTTCCTGTCGCTCGGCGGTGGACAGGCCCTCCCTGCGGCCGGCATCGACGTCGTCCTGACCCATCCAACGACGCAGACCGGACTCGCTGATCCCCAGCTCCTTCGCGACCTTCGCGACCGACGACCCCGGCTGGCGCGCCAGGTCGATCGCCCTACGCCGGAACTCCGGCGGGTGTGGTGCAGGCATCTCATGGACTCCTGTTTCCCTCAACTGAGTCCCGATGTCGAATGACCATCAGACCGGGCCGCCTCGTCAACTGGCGCTCTCCGAGGTCAGAGCTCGCCGCGCCGCCACACCGAGTGCACGTAAGTCGTTGTGGATGCATACTAGCCCACAAGGTAGGTGATCGAAATGGGCACGTTCCTCTTCGGAGCCATTGGTGCTTTGGCTCCCGAGATAATTAGGCTCTATGACGCCCGCTTGCAGCCGTTTCGGGTGCCAAGGCACTACTGGTTGGTGTCTCTGGCCTACTTGCTGCTCGGTGGCGTAGTCGCACTTTTGTTGTCTGACCCCGGCAATCCGTTCAGCGCCTTCTACGTCGGCGTCGCGCTGCCGGTAACAATTGGCGCGCTCGCCCGTCAAGCCAAGATCGGGAAAACTGGCGGCACTCCAGCCGCCCTGGACCAAGAACCCCCGGTTGAAGAAGTCGATCCGCAGGACCTCCCCAACTACCAACTTCCGTTCCAAAACTTCCTGACTCTGGTGTAGCCATGGTTGACTCCCGTATACCCGGAGAATCTTCTCGTTTAGCGGCTGACATCCTACGGCTTCTGAAGGAACAAACGTCCCGCGAAGAAGGCAGGGAGCACAACGGGGTTTCCTATGTGCGACTGTTCGGACTAGCCGCCCGCGATAAAGACGGGCAGCCTATTGCACGCCAAATTGCGATGCGGGGGGTTCCGCCGCAACTAGCACGTGAGGCGCAACGCGTCGCGACACGGACAGTGCTCGGGTTTTCCAGCCCCACCTTCGGAGAGCTGTCGGAATTCTCGGCAGATCATGAGGGCTTCCGCTTTGTTCTACGTGGTTGCTGACACCGACGCTCCGGCAACCACCAAGATTGGCGGGTGGTGCCTCGCAACTCGTTCTTCCACAACCGCGTTCGTCCCGCCGTCGCTTCGCTCGCTTGTGGCGAGGGCTCGATACGTAATTCGCAGAAACGAAGCTTCCCTGACTGGACCGCAGTTGATAGCTGAGGCATCCAGTTCGGGGTATGTCCAAGACATCATGGCGGTTTTGGCCCGCCAAGCACGTGCTCGGGGTTCAATTCTCTGGCTGTTCGACAGTTCGTCGCGTCAGTTTAAGAGCCTTTCCACTTGGGGCGTCCGAAATACTCGACCGCTCAGCGTCCCCTCAACCCCGACCATCACAGGCGCGGACGTTCAGCGAGGCATCGTCTCACTGGTTCGCCCGGAGCGCGGCTGGGTGGTATACGACGCCGAAGACGTCACCGCTTGGCGGCCAACATTGCGACCTAAGACGTGGAAACCGCGCGACGAGCAGATCTTTCATGAGAACAACTGGCGTTCTTGTGTTGCCCATCCGATCCTTTCAGAAGGGCTACTCGTTGGCGCCGTTTCTCTTTATGGCAGTCAGTCAGGAAATGAACTTCACTCTACGTCTCGCCGATTACCTCTCGAGTTGCTGAACGCCTGCCTGCAGGGGTATTTGAGGGCGCGACAGGAAGAAATTCGCATCCAAGAGATCGAGAACAGTTTCGACGAGGAATTGCTCGCTCGGTCACAAGCCTAGCCGTTCTCGGCATCGTGCACGATGTCTCGGCGACAGCGCGCACCCTGACTGAACTCATCAAGGAGCGAATCCCCACACAACTAGCTGCAACACGCTTACCGGTCGACGCCGCCGCCGCACTGGACGAAGCAGGAATTGCGATTCAGAAGCTTTTGGCTATAACGACACACATGAAAGCCATCGCGAAAGACCGTCCGCAGGGGACCGCGCGGATCAAGGTGGACGAACTAGTGACTGAACTGGAGCCGCTCCTCCAGTCGCAGGTCAAGAGCACCTCAAACTCGAGGGTGGCCCTGAAGTACGCGCCCGCCCCCGCGGTGCGGGGTTATTCATACGAAGTCAAGGCAGACAGTGTCAAATTGGAACGGGTAGTACTAAACTTGATTGACAACGCCAGTTACTGGGCGGGACAAAGCAGCCGAGGAAGCGGGCTCGTTGTCCTAACCGTGTCGCCTGCATCTGTGGACGAGCAGGGCACCACCGGTGTCCTGATTGCGGTCGAGGACAATGGACCCGGCATCGACCGAGACGTCAGGCCACAGATCTTCTCGCGGTTCTTCACTACCCGTAAGGGGTCAGGTACGGGGCTCGGCTTGTACCTTGTGCAGCGATTTGTTTCGGAGATGCGCGGGACCATTAGTGTAGAATCTCGGCCCGGGAGGACCGTATTCTCCGTGATACTTCCGTCCTACGAGGGTTGAGTGGGGAGAACTCAGTATGCGGGCTATATGGGTGAGACGACCAGAGCAGTGAGGCGTCCTACCAACCCTTGAGACAAGCTATGGAGAGTACCGGGTTGGAGATTGTAAGCGTCATTGACGAAGCGAATCTCTATAGAGAGTTGAAAGCTGGCCCGCCCGAATTATTCATCTTGGATTTCCAGTTGCCTGGCACGTCGGGGATTGAGGTGGCGCAGCGTCTCCTAGCGTTGCGCATTGAAACTCCCATATTGTTCCTGAGCGAGTTCACGTCGCAATACCCGGTAGATTATCAAATTGATCCACGTGGTCGATTCAGTGTCATATTTAAGCCTGTCGAGGATTTCCTAGCTTGGGGTCTGGAAACTTTTGACCCGACGGTGCAAGAATTGATGGGATTAGAGTCCAGTGTGCGCGGAGCGCTATCGGATGTGTCCCCGGACCAGCTCCCCTTATGGAACTATTCGCCCGCGGAACTGGACGAACTGGAAACTCGACCGAGTCCGAGGGTCTCGGAGGAGACCGCAGGGAAACTGTCAGGCACTGCCGCGAGGGTTTTCGAATTTTCGTCGGCAGAATGGGTGATTGTAGTTTTGGTCGATGGTGTTCTTCGTATTGTCGGTTGGGGTGCTTTGCGTGATTCCCCACCAACCTCCGACGCTCTGCGGAAGCTCGAGGGAGAACATAAGGCGGCAGCGTTGGTCATAACTCGTCCCGTTCGTGTTGAGATGGTCGACTCGGAGGGGTATTTTGGCCGGTATGCAGCTTTGTGCGCGACGTTGACCACCGCGAGAGTGACCGTTTTCCCACCCTTGACCTAGAGATCAATGGCGTCGATGACGACGCACGTGGACACGGGCAGCCTTCACTCGTGGCTTAGTTACGAGGATGCATTGGTCCTAGACGTTGTGACGGAGCAGAAGGATAGGCGAGCCTGGCGCACTTGCTCGTTGTCCACCATCGGGAACACTGGTTCGGTTGTAGCCTGGACCGACTATGAACTGCGTGTGGAGGCACGGGCCCGCGACGGGTTCGCGAATATCACTTATTCGCCTCGAGTTGTACGGAACTGGCGCGAATGCGCTCTGGCGCGGACGTGTATGTCGGCACTATGTCGCGATAGTGTTATCGCGGGTAACCATTCCTGGTGCGGATCTAGGCGGGGTTTGGTAGGGCGAGACATCCTCCGGGTCAACGACTTTCTCTTAGTTTTTCGACGCCCGCCGGAAGGCGACGTACGTTGTGGTCGACGAGGGCACCGTCCCGTCGAATGACGACGCCGAATGGGAGTGGACGCCGCCTGACGACATCTAGGCTGCGACGCAGGTGCCGCCGACATGCGGCCCAGGCTCTACGGCACGAGAATTCGCGGGGGCAGACTAACCCGAAACTGGTAGCGGCCATTGGTCAGGCAAGCCAACTGGCTGCCGCTGGCCGGGGAGTGGGCGGCTCGGGTAGATCAAGCGACTTGGGGGCATGCAGGAAGCCGTCATGCCCCGCGTCTGGGTGCGTCTTTTTCGGCGATGGGACGTGACCGTTTAGCCTCGGCCCTACACCCCGCTGATCCGTGCGTTACGTGAATTGCCCCGGGTTTCGTGGAGGCTCGATTATTTGGAACCAACCCCGGTCGGGACGAGTAGCTGAGAGTAGTTCTGCGGCGTGATCTGGGACCAGTGGTTGGTCTCGTACTCGGCCGGCGGGATCAGTCCGATCTCGCCGTGCAGGCGTCGGTGGTTGAACCAGTCGACGTACTCGGCGACGGCGATCTCGACATCACCGACGCTCTTCCAGCCGTGGTTCTCCTTGGGTCGCATCACGGGGCGATTCAACGCGAGGTCCGGCCTAATGATTACGCCGCCGTTGTCGTCTTCGAAACCCTGGACGGTTGAAACGCGGTTCACCTGACCGAGCCCGGCTGTGTCAGTGGCCTAGTAGGACGTCTCGGGTGCCGCTACAAAGAACGTGGCGCGCTTGCTGCTCCACAGCTTGCTTCAGTCCCCGACGACGACGTCCTCCGGCAACGAGTCAAAACCCTGCTCCGGGTCGCGCCCCTCCAGCAGTAGCCGGCGGCCATCCGGGCTGAGTTCCCCTCGGCCCAGCGAGCCTGATTTCCCCGCGAGTCGAAGTACGTCAATGCCCGTCCCCTCGGCACTCAGCCGGGTTGCGGCGGCCGCGGACGGCCTGGACCAGCTCGTGCTCGGCCCGGGCTCCGGGCCCGATGCGGGGGAGCCGGAGCACCAGCACGATCCCGACGGCCCACCAGGCGCCGAGGATGATCCACTCGGCCGGCCAGATCAGCGCGGCCGGCATGCCGGGCAGGAACAGCGACCCGAGGCCGAGGGTGAGGACCACGGCCAGCGCCCCGACGGGGCGGCCGGCCGTGACCCGGAAGGGGCGCTCCATCTCGGGGTCGCGGACCCGCAGCGCCAGGAAGGTCACCGCGACGAACAGGAAGGCGATCACGATGGCGAACCCGCCGGCGTCGACCAGCCAGACGAGCATCTGCTGGCCGAACAGCGGGGCGAGCAGGGAGAGCGCGCCGAGGAAGAGGACGGCGTTGCCCGGGGTCCCGAACTTGGGGTGCCGGACGCCGAACCAGCGCGGCACCATCCCGGAGGTCGCCATCGCGTACAGCAGACGGCTGGCGCCGAGCAGGAAGCCGTTCCAGCTGGTGAGGATGCCGGCGATGCCGCCGAGGACCAGGATGTTGCCGAAGGTGTCGCTGCTCCACAGCGCCGTCATCCCGTCGGCGACGGAGAGCTCCGACTCGGCGAGCGCGGCCCGGGGCAGGGACGACCCGACGGTGAGGATCACCACGATGTAGAAGGCAGCGGCCGCCAGCACCGAGACGACCACCAGCTTGCCGATCTGCTTGAACGGCAGGTCGATCTCCTCCGCCGACTGCGGGATCACGTCGAAGCCCACGAAGAGGAACGGCACCGCGACCAGGACGGCGGTCAGGCCGCCGAAGCCGCCGACGAACAGCGGCTCCATGTTCTGCGTGCTGCCGCCCACGAACGACCCGAGCAGCAGCAGCGCGCCGATGGCCAGCAGGAACAGCACGGCGATGCCCTGGAAGACGGCCGCGGGTCGGATGCCGACGTAGTTCAGCGCGGTCATCGCCACCGCTCCGAGCATGCCCACCGCGACCCAGGAGGCGTACACGTCGTACCCGACGATCGTCCACAGCCGGCCCACGAGCAAGGCCACCGTCCGGGCCGGGACGCGATCCCGACGTAGGCGCCCCCGACCGCCCGGTGTCGTCGTCCCGGTTCAGAGCGCGAAGCTCTCCTCGTGGACGTGGGCCCGGGGCAGTCCCACCTCGCGCAGGGACTCCCGCACCGCGGCCGACAGTCCGGGCGGCCCGCACAGGTAGACATCGCGTGTCGCCAGGGAAGGCACCAGGCGGGTCAGTGAGCCGGCGGAGAGCAGGTGCGGGTCCTCGCCGAGCAGGTAGACGACCCGTGCTCGCCGGCGCTCGGCGAGAGCGTCGAGCTCGTGGCGGAACACCAGCTGCTCAGGGTCGCGGGCCCGGTACAGGAGCATCAGGTCCTGCCCTGGCTCCAGCGGCATGGTCTCGAAGAGCGCGCGCATCGGGGTGATGCCCACGCCGCCGGCGACGAGCAGCACGTCGCGGCGGGTGCGCCGCGCAGCGGTCATCGCGCCGTAGGGACCCTCCGCGACCACCCGGGTGCCCACGGGCACCTGGTGCAGCCGTCCACTGCCTGAGCCGAGGGCCTTGACTGTCAGCCGCAGGCGATCGCCGACCGGCGGCGCCGAGAGCGAGAAGGGGTGGGCGGTGACCCAGGAGCGGGAGGTGAGGAACCGCCAGCGGAAGAACTGGCCGGGCTCGGGCCGCAGCTCGCCGAGGTGGCGTCCCTGGACGATGATCGAGGCGACCCCGGGTGCCTCCGGGACCACGGCCACCACCCGCAGCCGGTGCCGGGCGGTTGCCAGGAGCGGCGCGAGCACGCGGTGGCGAAGCACGAGGGCGAAGGTCAGGGTGTAGGCCAGCGCCCAGGCGACCTGGACACCCACCATGCCCGCGAGGTCGGGCCCGGCGAGCTGGTGGCTGAAGGAGAGTGCCACCGCCAGGTAGGTGCTCAGGTGGAGCCCGAACCAGGTCTCCCACCGCACCCGGCGGCGCACCGAGCGTGCCGAGACCACCGCGACCGCGCACAGCACGGCGGTCCCGACGGTGGCGGTCACGAGGCCCGGCCAGGTGAGCACCTGGGCCAGCGCCGAGACGGGGTCCTGCCGGGTCAGCAGCGACCACGCGAGGACGGCGGCCAGCGCGTGGAGCAGCACCAGGCCGAGGACGAGGCGGCCGCCGCGGGCGTGCCAGCGGGCCAGCACGTCGGCGCCGATGCCGCGCTCGAGCAGCGGCCACCGCGACATCAGGACCAGCATCACCAGCACGCCGTAGCCGGCCGCCGTGCCCGAGGCGTGGGCGAGGAGCGCGACGAGGTCCCAGGAGACGCCGGCGGTGCCCATGAGCAGCACCGGCCACGCCACGACGAGGACACCCCCCGCCGTCATCATCGCGACGGCGAGTCGGGCACGCCCGCGCTCACCGCGGCGGGCCTGGAGGCTCGGGCCGTCGCCGTCGCCGTCGCCGTCGCTGTGGTACGGGTCGTGCCGCGGCGCCGTCATCGCCCCGATCCCGCGTGCACGTCGGACGACAGCGGTACCTCGGAGAAGACCGGGGAGACGTCGACGGCGTCGATCCCCAGCCAGACGGCGAGAGCAGCGGCCGGCAGCGCGAGGCCCAGCCAGACGAGGTCGACGCGGCGCGTCACCGCCGACCGCCGCCCCCGCGGCCGCCGCCGTGGCTGCCGTGAGCGTCGGCGGGTCCGCCGGTGACGTGGTCGACGAGGAGCAGCACGGGTCCGGCGCGCCCTCCCTGCGCGTCACCGTCGGCGACGGCCACCGTTGTGCCGGCGAGGCCCGCGACGGTGGCCAGCACAAGGATGCCCGCGCCGAACAGGGCCGCGCGGCGACCGGGCCCACGGCGGGGCCGGGACGTCCGGGGCGGCGCCGACGTCGACTTCGCCGGCTGCGGTGGCCTCACGCCCGATCCGGGGTCCGGCCGGGGGTCCGGCTCGGCGTGCGGCTCGGTGTGCGCGACGCCGCGGTCGTCGTCGAAACCGTAGTGCTCGGTGGCCCAGCGGTTGACGGGGTCGTGGTCGGGGGGCCTCACGGACGTCGCCGCGTTCGATCGGTCATGCCCCCCACCGTCGACCGGATTCCTGGGTCCGGCCTTGCACGACGCTGTCGTCCACCCGTGAATGCGCGTCCGACCTCAGGCTCGCCGGGTGCGCGCGGACGGAGGGTGGTCCTCGCCGCGCGCGTGCGAGGCGACCGTGCGCCGCGCGCTGCGTAGGAACGCCGCGACGGCGGGCCGGCGGTGGGTGGCCTGGTCGTAGGCGAGGAGGAGACGACGGCGCACGGTCTGGGTGAGCGCGAGGACGTCGACTCCGGACCGGGGCAGGAACGGGCGGCCGAGGTCGGACATCAGGGTGATCCCGAGGCCGGCGGCGACCATCGCCAGCGCGGTGGGCTGCTCGTCGACCTCGTGGGCCACGCGGGGTTCGAAGCCCGCGTCCCGGCAGGCGCTGCGCATGGCGCGTCCGTAGTAGTTCCGCGTGCCCGACAGCACCCAGTCGTGCTCGGCGAGGTCGGCGAGGTCGATCGGACCGGACCCGAACCACCCGGTTGGCGCCGCGAGGTACACCTCGTCCGCGCCGATGGTGACGGTGGTGATCCCGGTGAGCCAGGGCTCGGGCGCGTCGGGGTAGTCGAGGAGGAAGGCGACGTCGAGGTGGCCGTGGCGCAGGTCGAGGGCGGCGGTGTCCGGGTCGGTCTCACGTGCGCTGAGCCGGACCTCGGGGTGCAGCTGGGCGAGGTCGTCGATGATCGGCGGGAGCACCGCGGCGGCTGCGGTGCAGAAGACGCCGACCCGCAGCTCGACGGCGAGGGAGTCGCGGGCGTGCTCGACCGCGGCGCGCGCCTCGCGCTCGGCGGACAGGAGGATCTCGGCGTGCCCCAGGAGCACCCGGCCGACCTCGGTCAGCCGGACCCCACGCCCGCGACGCTCCAGGACGCTGGCGCCGAGGTCGCGCTCGAGGGCGCTGAGCTGCTGGGAGATCCCGGAGGGGGAGTAGTGCATCGCCCGGGCGGCGGCCGTCACCCCGCCGTGCTCCGCAACCTCACGCAGGATCCGCAGCCGGTTGAGTCCCAGATCATCCATTCAGTCATTGTGCACCTCAAGTGCAGTTTCCTTCACTGGACTTGAACCATGCGGGGGCCCACGATCAAGGGGTGCGGCCGACGGGGCAGCGCGACGTCGAGAGGAGTGCTGGTGGTGGACCTGATGGGGTGGGCCGGCGGTCTGATGGTGGCGGTGGCCTACGTCATGGTGTCGCTGCGTCGCCTCGCGCCCGACTCTGCTCTCTTCCAGCTGCTGAACGTGGCCGGCGCGGCGGCGCTGGGCGTCTCCTGCGTGGCCGACGGGGCCATGCCGCCGGCCTGCCTGAACGCCCTGTGGCTCGTCTTCGGGATCCGCTCGCTGGTCGTGGGTGCTCTGCGACACCGTGCCGAGCACCGTGCCGCGGGTCGGGCAGCCTTCTGCGGCGCCGCCTGAGGTTCCCGCCGGCCGGGCTCACCAGGTGTCGACGGTGAGGTGCATGGCCTGCAGGTGCCGGTGGACCTCCTCAGCGTCGGCGCCCGGGCGTGGGATGACCTGCAGGTAGTTGGTGAGCAGGTCGGTGCGGGCCGGAGCCCGCTGCGCGGGCTCGTCAGCGTTCCCGTCGGTCCCCTCGGTCCGCACCCAGCTGACGCTGCGGGTGCCGATCTCCCACGCCGCGACCTGGCTCGTCCCCCGGCTCCCGGCGTTCCAGGAGTCCTTCTGGCACGTCGACCTCGAGATCCGCCAGGGAAGCGGCTCCTGGCCCGGCTTCCACGCCACGAGGCTCCGCGACGACACCGCGGTCGCGATCTGCGGCCCGGTGCTGCTGCGGCGCCACGGAGTGCACCGCTGCTTCGACGCCGACAGCACCGAGCGGCCCCTGGCGGGCCAGGCGATGGTCGTCGACGCCTCGATCGTCGCGCTCGAGATGGTCGCCGCCGGGACGACTCCGACGGACTCACAAGCCGCGCACAACCTGCGCACAACCTCTACCCACCTCGTGGGTGTCCTCTGATGTCCATCCAGCGCATCACCCGGCTCCCCACCACTAGGACCTCCATGTCTGTCTTCGCATTCATCGCCGCCGATCTTGTGGCGGTCGGCCTGCTCGTCTTCGGGCTCTACTTCCCGCGCCATCGCCGCCGTGACCTGATCGTCGCGTTCCTCTCCATCAACGTCGGCGTCATGGGTGTCACCTATGCGATGGCCACCGCCGATCTGTCGCTCGGGTTCGGCCTCGGCATCTTCGCGGTGCTCTCGATCATCCGCCTGCGGTCCACTGAGATGGACCACGCCGAGATCGCCTACTACTTCACCGCGATCGCGCTCGGCCTGCTCGGCGGCTTCCCATCGATCTCGGCGTCGGTCAGCTTCACGTTGATGACCGTGCTGCTGGGCGTCATCGCCGTCGGTGACAGCCCGGCACTGTTCGCCCGTACTCGCCAGCAGACCGTGGTGCTCGACCGCGCCGTCACCGACGGGACCGTCGCGCGCGACCTGCTCGGCGCCCTGCTGGGTGCTCGGATCGAGCGGGTCACGCTGCGCAAGGTCGACCTGGTCTCGGAGACCACCGTCTGCGACGTCAGGTTCACGCTTCCTGCTCCCGACCGGTCCGTCGACGGCCCCGTGCGCCCCCGCGTGCAGGCGCGGTCCGAGACGCGCGACGAGCTCGCCGCATCCTCGGGTGCCCGATGACGTCCTGGTTGGACACCGTGAGGTCCCTGCGTCCGCTCACGCTCGAGCAGGTCGACGCGCAGGCCGCCCTGCAGTCGAGGGTCGACCGGAAGTACCTCATGGCGCCGCAGGAATGGGCGTGGGTGCTTGCTGCGCTGTCCAGCACGCCGAGCGTGCTCCAGATCGCAGGCCGACGCAGCTTCGGCTACGCCTCCACCTACTACGACACCCCGACCCTGGACTGCTACCGCGACGCCGCCCGCGGCCGACCCCACCGCTACAAGGTGCGCACCAGGCACTACCTGGACACCGCCTCGAGCGCGGTGGAGGTCAAGATGCGCTCGGCCTGCTCCACGACCAAGGCCCGGCAGTGGTCCGATCCGGGCGCGGCCGCGCACTCCCACGTCCTGCCTGCCGAGGCCGTCGAGTTCGTCAGCGGCTTCGAGCGCATCGGCGACACCGCCCACCGGCTCACCGGGGTGCTGACGACCTCCTACGAACGCGTGACTCTCGTGATCGGCCCCGACGCACGGGTCACCGTGGACCGCCACGTGGTCGCGACGGACCTCGAAGGCCGCCACGTCGACTACGGCGACCTGCTGATCGTCGAGACCAAGTCTGCGCGCAGCGCCGGTGTGGTCGATCGAGCCTTGTGGGCCCACGGTCACCGCCCGGCCCGCCTCAGCAAGTACGCCACGTCGCTGGCAGCACTACGCCCCGAGCTCCCCAGGCTGCCGGGGTCCGATTGCGCGAGCAGGTCTCGGGCGCGAGGTCCCCGTGTGACCACACGCCGCAGAAGCACCAGGCGACCACGCCGATCAGCTTCGCGAAGTCCTCCAGCGCGGCCCAGTTGACGACCACGTCGACCAGGACGGACACGGCGAGCATGACCACGCCCGCCACGAACGCGACCTCGGTCGGAGTCCAGCGTGAGGACCGCGCCCAGATCACGGCCAACCCGAGAGCGGCCACGGCGTACAGGACGAGGACCGGCGTCTCGGGCAGGCCCAGGGACGGCAGGACCTCCTCGTGGAGCAGCAGGCTGTCGTCGACAGCGCTGACGCCGCACAGGCCGCCGAGGAGCCGCAGCCGCGACCGGTGCTCAGCCCCTGCATGACGGCCGGCGAGGACGGCGGCCACTGCGGCGACGGCCCACCCCAGCGCCGTCAGCCTGCTGATGGCGCCGGTCCACCACGGCACCCCGGCCACGGCGGTCGCATCGCGGGTGAGGTCCGAGACGCGCACGACATCGGTCGACACGAGGTCGGCGTAGAGGGCGGCGACCACCACCAGGGCGACGAACGACGCTGCCACGAGGACCTGCAGGCCCCTGCTCACCACCCCAGCCCTCCCAGCTCGAACCCATGATCGCTTTCGCGAGAACTCCGGGGTGGCGTGCTGCGGTCGTACCACCATCCATCGGCCCGACGGCGGACGGGATGAGGCGTCGGGTGCCGACTGCCCAACGCTACTCGGTCGGACCGACCGGTGCCCCGCTGACGGTGCCGGCCGTCACCTCGACGACCCGTACCTCGACACCCCCCTCCCACGTGGTTCGAACAGTGACGGTGGTGCGCCGCCCGGGAGCGTCAGGCGATCGCGTGCGGCGGCACCGACGCCCGGCCCTGGAAGGTCAGGATCGCCGGGTTCACCACGCGACCCTCGCGGATCTCGATCGCCCGGCTCAACGTCTCGTCCGCATCCCAAGCCGTCGCGCCTTCGAGGACGGGACGCAGGAACGGGATCAACGCGTTGCTGTTCTCCCAGGTCGCGGAGCTCCACAGGTAGCTCGGGCTGTGGTCCACCGCGTAGTACAGGACGTTGTCACCCACCACGAAGGTCGGCTCCTCGAACGACGTCGGACGAGCCCAGCTGAAACCCATCGCGAGGTCGCACGAGACATCGACGATGATGCTGCCCGGGCGGAACTCAGCCAGGTCGTCTGCTTGGAGGTAGACGAGCGGGTGTGCGGTGTCCTGCAGCGTGCAGTTGACCACGATGTCGTTCTCGGCGAGGTACGTCGGCAGCAGCTCACGGCCCCGGTCGGTGGTCACGTGGCTCAGGTGGGCGCCGTCGGGGTCATGGTCGAACTGCCGGATCCGCACCGAGTGGATCGGCGAGCCCACAGCCGCCACGTGCCGGTTGGTCAGCACCGCGACCTCGTGCACGCCGTGCGCGTTGAGGGCGGTCACAGCGCCCCGTGCGGTCGCGCCGAAACCGATCACCACCGCGCTGAGGCGGCGGCCGTAGTCACCGGTCAGCCCTGCCAGTTCCAAGGCGTGGAGCACCGAGCAGTACCCGGCGAGCTCGTTGTTCTTGTGGAACACGTGCAGGCCGACCCTGCCGTCCCGGGTCCAGTGATTCATGGACTCGAAGGCGATCATCGTGAGCCGCCTGTCGATGCCGAGCTGCGTGAGCTCGGGGTCCTGGACGCAGTGCGGCCACCCCCACAGCACCTGCCCGGGACCCATCGCGGCAACGTCCGAGTGCTGCGGCTTCGGGAGGAGCACCACGTCCGAGGCGGCCAAGATCTCGGCGCGCGACGCGAACCCGGCGACGTGCTCGCCGAGGGAGTCGTCGGTGACGCCGAACCGCGCGCCGTACCCGTGCTCGAGGGTGATGCGTGCCCGGAGGTCGGCGTCCAGGTGCGGGATGTGCTCGGGATGGAGCGGGAGCCGGTGCTCGTTCTCCTTCGCCGACGAGCCGATGACACCGAGCCGTAGGAGCGTCACTGCTTCTTCGTCGGATTGACCTCGTCGGAGAAGGTCTCCTCGGACCCCTGGCTGCGCTTCTCGGCGCGGTTCTCCTTGATGGACCTACCGGACTTCTTCGACATGCTCTGTCGCGGCGACTTGTCGCTCATGGGACATCTCTCTGAGAGGGAGCCTGAACGGCTCCTCGCCGATGGTACGCCCCCGAGCGGCCCGGGCGCCCCGACGAGGACCGGGAGCCGCCGGGGTGCTGGCTCAGCCGGTGTTCCGGCGGCCGCGGACGGCCCGGACCAGCTCGTGCTCGGCCCGGGCTCCGGGCCCGATGCGGGGGAGCCGGAGCACCAGCACGATCCCGACGGCCCACCAGGCGCCGAGGATGATCCACTCGGCCGGCCAGATCAGCGCGGCCGGCATGCCGGGCAGGAACAGCGACCCGAGGCCGAGGGTGAGGACGACGGCCAGCGCCCCGACGGGGCGGCCGGCCGAGACCCGGAAGGGGCGCTCCATCTCGGGGTCGCGCACCCGCAGCGCCAGGAAGGTCACCGTGACGAACAGGAACGCGATCACGATGGCGAACCCGCCGGCGTCGACCAGCCAGACCAGCATCTGCTGGCCGAACAGCGGGGCGAGCAGGGAGAGCGCGCCGAGGAAGAGGACGGCGTTGCCCGGGGTCCCGAACCGGGGGTGCCGGACGCCGAACCAGCGCGGCACCATCCCGGAGGTCGCCATCGCGTACAGCAGACGGCTGGCGCCGAGCAGGAAGCCGTTCCAGCTGGTGAGGATGCCGGCGATGCCGCCGAGGACCAGGATGTTGCCGAAGGTGTCGCTGCTCCACAGCGCCGTCATCCCGTCGGCGACGGAGAGCTCCGACTCGGCGAGCGCGGCCCGGGGCAGGGACGACCCGACGGTGAGGATCACCACGATGTAGAAGGCAGCGGCCGCCAGCACCGAGACGACCACCAGCTTGCCGATCTGCTTGAACGGCAGGTCGATCTCCTCCGCCGACTGCGGGATCACGTCGAAGCCGACGAACAGGAACGGCACCGCGACCAGGACGGCGGTCAGGCCGCCGAAGCCGCCGACGAAGAGCGGCTCCATGTTCTGCGTGCTGCCGCCCACGAACGACCCGAGCAGCAGCAGCGCGCCGATGGCCAGCAGGAACAGCACGGCGATGCCCTGGAAGACGGCCGCGGGTCGGATGCCGACGTAGTTCAGCGCGGTCATCGCCACCGCACCGAGCATGCCCACCGCGACCCAGGAGGCGTACACGTCGTACCCGGCGATCGTCCACAGCCGACCCACGAGCATGTCGGGGGCGAGGTAGAGCAGGGTCTGGGGCAGGGCCACCGCCTCGAACGCGACGATGGAGAGGTAGCCGAGGACCAGGCTCCACGAGCAGACCAGGGCGGGCCGCGACCCGAGGCCGCGCAGCACGTAGTTGTGCTCGCCGCCGGCCTGCGGCATCGCCGAGACCAGCTCGGCGTAGGTCAGCCCGACCAGGGCCATGATCCCGCCGCCGATCACGAAGGCGAGCACGGCGCCGAGCGTCCCGGCGTCGCTGAGGAAGCCGCCGGTCAGGACGATCCAGCCGAAGCCGATCATCGCGCCGAAGGCGACGGCCAGGACGTCCCAGCGCCCCAGGACCCGGGTGAAGCTGGTGTCGGCGACGTCGGTCTCGGCCATGCGGGTGACCCTAGTCACATCCGGTCGTGGTGGCGCTTCCCGACACGGAGCGTCGAGACGACAGGCGTCGTCACACCGCCACCTCGCGGCCCGGGCGGCGCTCCTCGGCCGGCCTGCCGAGACCGGTCGTGGCCGGCGCGTCGGGGGTGCTCGGCGCGGGGCCGACGCCGCCGGGGTCCGCGGGGCCCTGGTCCAGCCGGAACGGCGGGTAGGTGTCGGTCATCAGGGCGACGTACGCGGTCACCCGGTAGGCCCACCGGTTCAGGCCGACCAGCAGGTCGAACAACGGCGCCGGGTAGCGGCCGGTGAACAGCAGCAGCAGGCCGGCAGCCAGCGTGAGCGCCCCGATCAGACCGCCGACCGCGAGGTGGAAGCCGTCGCCATCCCCGAGCTGCCACGTGCCCGCGAGCACGCCCAGCACGATCAGGTGCGGCAGCGCCAGCAGCCAACTTGACCAGCACGAGCCCGCGCGAGAGCCGCTCGGGGTAGGCGATGTCGAGGTCGGCCGGGTAGTCGGCGTGGTCGAGGGTGAACGGCGGGTAGCGGTCGGTGCCGAGGGCGGCCGTCGCGTAGAACTGCACCCGCCAGCTCCACCGCAGGATGCCGACGTTGAGGTCGAACAGGCCGCGCGGGTAGCGGCCGGTGACCAGGATCGCGAAGAACGCCACCACGGTGAGCACCACGAAGACCAGCCACAGCACCGCGAGCACGACGAAGTGCGGGATCGCCAGGAACCACTTGACCAGCCAGAGCCAGCGGCTCAGCTGCGGGTCCTGCGCGCCGACCAGCGTCACCGGGGTGTCGGGCCGGACGGCTCCCGGAGCCTGACCGGGCGCGGCCTGGCGGGGGACCCGCGGCCCCGGCGGCAGGGCGCCGCGCACCACGAGCAGCGCGCCGCCGACGATCAGGACGCCGCCCAGCAGGCCGAGGCTCCAGGCCAGCGGTACGAGCCAACCGGAGCGCCCGCCCGCGGACAGGTCGACCGCGACCCCCGGGGAGCCGTCGAGGTTCATGACCACGGCGGTGTAGGCGCCGGGCTCGAGGTCCCAGGTCAGCGTCCGGGTGCCGGGGCCGCTGGCCTGCGCGGTCCAGAACCCCTGGTCCGCAGGCGCAGCGCCCAGGTCGCCGCCGGTGCCGCGCCGGGTCAGCGAGTAGTCGAAGGGGTCGGTGCGCAGGTCGCTGATCTCGTCGTACGACGCGCTGCCCAGGTAGGCCGCGACGTCGGCGCTCGGCGCGATCCCGACGAAGACGGCCGAGGCGTCCGCGGACCGGGCGCTCAGCCGCACGGTGGCGAGGTCGCCGGCGCCCCCACTCGTCGGAGCCGGCCTCGCCGAGGTCCACGACCTCGCTGGTGAGCGCCACCGTCCCGGTGGCGAGCCGCTCGGTCGGGGTGCTGAAGAACCCGTCGTCGTCGCGCTGGGTGGCCGTCGCCCAGCCGAGGCCGAGACCCGCGAGCAGCAGCGGCAGGCCCACGAGCGCGAGCAGGACGCCGACGACGAGGGGGACCGGGCGGCTCCTGCGTGGTGCGGTGCGGCCCGGCTCGGGTGGTGGGGTGTCGGTGGTCATGGTGGTGGTCTTCCCTCGTCGCCTGCCGGCCTGCACCGGGTGCGCAGCGCCAGGGCTCCACCGTGGCGGCGCTCGTGGTCGCGGGTCATCGGCCGCGCGGCTCCGAGCCGGTCGTGCCTCCGGCCGGGGCCGGGTCAGACTTTCGGCCGGTCCCGCGGCGGCGCCGCATCCCTACGCTGAGGGGGTGAGCAACCCGCTGCGGTCCCTGCTGGAGGAACCGCGGCCCACGGCCCCACCGGCCCGGGTCTGGCGGGACTGGGCGCTGCTGGCCGTCGTGACGGTCAGCGCGGCGCTGGAGGGTCTCCTGCGAGCGGACCTGCCGCTGCCGGCGTTGTCGGTGGCGATGACGGTGGGGCTCGCACCCCTGGTGCTGTGGCGGCGCACCCACCCGCTCGCGGTGGTCGCGACCGTCTTCGGCGTGACCGCTGCCGTCGACGTCGCCCTGATCGTGGCCGACGCGCCGGCGCTGGAGATGACCACGATGGTCTTCTTCCTCGTCTTCCCCTACGCCCTCGTCCGGTGGGGCTCCGGGCGCGAGGCGACGGCGGGCCTGGCCGTCATCCTGGTCGCGGCGACCGTCGCGCTCCTCGGCAACTGGACCGGGGCGGGCGAGGCGATCGGCGGCGTCGCGGTGCTGATGGCCGTCGTCGCCCTGGGCTGGGCCGTGCGCTCCCAGCACCGCGCCCGCGAACGGGGGCTGGAGCAGGTGAAGTCGGAGGAGCGCGTCCTGCTGGCCCGCGAGCTGCACGACACGGTGGCCCACCACGTCTCCGCCATCGCCGTCCAGGCCCAGGCCGGGCGCGCCCTGGCCGCGACCAGCCCGTCGTCGCCGCTCGAGGCGCTGGAGGTGATCGAGGTCGAGGCGTCGCGCACGCTGGCCGAGATGCGGGCGATGGTCCGCGTGCTGCGCAACGAGGCGCCGGCCGACTACGCCCCGCAGCCCGGTGTGGCCGACCTCGAGCGGCTGTCCGGGGCCTCGCCCGCCGGGCCGCGCGTGGAGGTGACGGTCTCGGGCGACCTGGCCGCGCTCCCGCGGACGATCGACGCCGCCGTGTTCCGGATCGCCCAGGAGGCGGTCACCAACGCGCTGCGGCACGCCCGGAACGCCACCCTGGTCGACGTGCGCGTCGCCGGGGACCGGACGACCGTCAGCCTCGACGTGCGCGACGACGGCGACCCCGGTCCGGGGGACCCGTCCCCGGACGCCGGCTTCGGTCTCGCGGGGATGGCCGAGCGCGCCCATCTCCTGGGCGGCACCTGCCGGGCGGGCCCGTACCCCGGCGGCGGCTGGGCGGTCGTCGCGACGCTCCCGCGACGGGTGCCGGCATGAGCATCCGGGTCCTGGTCGCCGACGACCAGGACCTCGTGCGCACCGGGCTGCGGCTGATCCTCGGCACCCTGGACGGCATCGAGGTCGTGGGGGAGGCCCGCGACGGGCAGGAGGCGGTGCGGCTGGCCCGCGAGCTGCGTCCCGACGTGTGCCTGATGGACATCCGGATGCCCGTCCTCGACGGCGTCGAGGCGACCCGCCTGCTGGCCGGGCCGGGCGTCGAGGACCCGGTCGCGGTCGTCGTGATCACCACCTTCGACCTCGACGAGTACGTGCACGGAGCGCTGGCGGCCGGCGCCACCGGCTTCCTGCTCAAGGACGCCGGACCCGAGCTGCTCGGCGAGGCGGTCCGGGCGGCCACCCGGGGCGACGCGCTGATCTCGCCCAGCATCACCCGCCGGCTGCTGTCGACGTTCGCGGGCACGGGTCGGGCGGCTCCCGCCCAGCCCGCTCGACCCGCTCACCGAGCGCGAGGAGCAGGTGCTGCTCACCGTCGCGCGGGGCCGCACCAACGCCGAGATCGCCGCCGAGCTGCACATCAGCCTCAGCACGGTGAAGACCCACCTCGGCAGCCTGATGGCCAAGCTCGGCGCCCGGAACCGGGTGGAGGTCGCGATGTGGGGCTACGAGACCGGCCGGGTCCGGGAGTAGGGGTCGTTCCCCCGCCCGGGCCCGGCCGCGTACGACCACCTGACGTGCGACTACTTGACCTCGGAGCGGCGCAGGGAGAGCAGCCCGACGGCGAGCGGGACGACGATCCAGATCACCGTGGTGGAGCCGAGCATCGCCCACTCCTCACCGGTGTCCATCGCGCCCTCGAGGAGCGCCACCTGCGTGTAGTTCCAGTCGATCCACGGCTGCAGGTCCGCGAACCACGAGCGCACCTGGGCCAGCAGGACCAGGACGCCCGGCAGGACCAGCGAGACGACGAAGTAGCCGACGATCGCGCCCGCGGAGCTGCGCAGCACGACACCGAGGGTGAAGCCGATGGCCATGCCGACCAGGTTGAAGAGCACCGTCTGGGCCGCCATCGTCGCCGAGATGTCCCACACGGTGTCGACGCCGGCGAGCGCGGAACCGGCCACGTTGGCGAGGGCGCCCACCGCGAAGGCGATGCCCACGGAGCCGACGCCCACCAGGAGGGTCGCCACCGCCTTGGCACCGATCACGCGTCCGCGGCTCGGCACCAGCGTGAACGTGGTGAGCCCGCTGCGCTGGCTCCACTCGCTCGTGACGGCCAGGATCGCGAGGATCGGCAGGATCAGCGACATCGGGAACCCGCTCGCCCGCGTGAAGCTCTCGTAGGTGACGTCGCTGTCGGGCGCGAAGACGACGACCGACCCGGCCGCGATGGGCGACAGGACGCCGATGCTGACGAGCATCCAGAACCCCGAGCGGGTGCTGAACATCTTGCGCAGCTCGACCTTCACGAGCCGGGGGAGGCCGATGGGCCGGACGGTGCGGCGGGCCGGCGCGGCCCCCGTGGTGATGGTGGTGGTGGTCGGCGGGACGGTCGTGGCGGTCATGCTGCAGCTCCTTCGCGTTGGGTGTCGGCAGTGAGGGACAGGAACATGTCCTCGAGCCCGGCGCCCTCGGCGGACCGCAGCTCGGTGAGGGCGACGCCCGCGGCCAGGGCCACGACCCCGACCCGGGCGGGGTCGGCGTCGGTGCGGACCGACCCGTCCCCGGCGAGCGTGCTGGGGATCCCGGCCTGCTCGAGCGCGTGGGCGAGGTCGCGCGGGGACGGCGAGCGGGCGAGCGTCCCGGCGGCGGCGAGGAGCTCGTCCTTGGTGCCGGACGCGACGATCCGGCCGTGGCCGATCACGACCAGGTCGTCGGCGACGACCTCGATCTCGTGGAGCAGGTGCGAGGACAGCAGCACCGTGCCGCCGCGGGCGGCGAAGCCGGTCAGCAGGTCGCGCATCCACCGGATGCCGGCGGGGTCGAGGCCGTTGGCGGGCTCGTCGAGGATCAGCACCCGGGGGTCCCCGAGGAGCGCCGTGGCGATACCGAGCCGCTGGCGCATGCCGAGCGAGTAGTGGCGCACCCGGCGCCTCGCCTCGGTGGGCGTCAGGCTCACCAGCTCGAGCATCGCGTCGACCCGGGTGCGGGGCAGGCCCATCGTGTCCGAGGCGACGGTCAGGATCTCGCGGCCGGTGCGACCGGCGTGCTGGGCGGAGGCGTCGAGGAGGACGCCGACCTCGAGGCCGGGGTTGGGCAGGTCGGCGAACCGTTGGCCGCCGATGGTCGCGGAGCCGGAGGTCGGGGTGGTCAGACCGACCATCACGCGCATCGTGGTGGACTTGCCGGCGCCGTTCGGACCGAGGAAGCCGGTCACGCGGCCGGGCTGGGCGGTGAAGGAGACGTCGTCGACGGCGGTGAAGCCGGCGTACCTCCGGGTCAGGGACTCGACTGTGATCATGGGCTCCACGCTCCCGGCTCCGGCGCGTGCGCGGATCGGTGCAACGGCCGGTCTCTCCTGGCCGGAAGTACGAGGCGTGACCGTCCCCGAGGCCGATCCGGCTGCTGCCCCGGTCGCGTAGCGTCGGCGCGGACGAGCGGCGAGGGTCGCAGACAGGGGTCCCGATGCGTGCTGTCATCCAGGACAGGTACGGCCAGTCGGACGTCCTGCGGGTGGGCGAGCTCCCGGACCCCGTCCCCGCCGACGACGAGGTCCTGCTGCGGGTGCGTGCTGTCTCCCTGAACGGCTCGGACCGGGAGAACCTGACGGGGAGCCCCGCGTACGCGCGGTGGTCCAACGGGATGCGCCGACCGCGGAACCCGGTGCCGGGGTCCGACGTCGCGGGCGTCGTCGCCGCGGTCGGCAGCGCGGTGACCGAGTACGCCGTGGGGGACGAGCTGTTCGGCGAGCTGGCCGGCTACCGGGGCGGGCTCGCCGACCTCGTCTGCGCGCGACCCGCCCTGCTGTCCCGGAAGCCCGCCGAGCTGTCGTTCGTGGAGGCCTCGACGATCCCGCAGGCGGGCTGCATCGCGCGCAGGGCGACCGCCGACGTCCGTCCGGGGGACCGGGTCCTGGTCAACGGCGCCGGCGGCGCCGGCGGTGCGTTCGTGGTCGCGCTGGCCAAGCACGCCGGGGCCGAGGTGACGGCGGTCGACAGCGCCGGGAAGGTCGACTTCCTGCGCGCGATCGGGGCCGACCGCACGATCGACTTCGCCACCGAGGACTGGGCCGACGAGCGCGACGGCTTCGACCTCGTCGTGGACCTCGTGGCCCGACGATCGCCGTTCCGGGTGCACCGCGCCCTGCGGCGCGGCGGGCGGTACGCGGTGGTGGGGGGCCTGGCCAGGATCCTGCTGGGCACCGCCGTCGCCGGCCCGGTGGTGGGACGGGCCACCGGGACGAGGGTCGGCGTGCTGGTCGTCCCCCAGTCGCGAGCCGAGCTCGAGGCGGTGACCACCTCCGTCGTCCAGGGCGCCGTCACGCCGCGGATCGACCGCGTGTACCCGCTCCGCGATGCCCCCGCGGCGTTCGCCCGGCTCGTCGCCGGCGAGAGCCGGGGCAAGCTCGTGGTCGAGGTCTCCGAGCGCTAGCGACGCCGGCGCAGCCAGGCGCGGACGCGGTGCAGCCACGACTCGCGCAGCCGCACGTCGCGCAGCCGCAACGGCTCGCCCGCGCCGAGCTCGGCCACCTCCGCCAGGTAGAGCTCGGCGCAGGCCAGCGCGTCGCCGAGGGCGTCGTGGGCCTTGACGGCGGGCAGCCCGTGGCGCTCCCGGGCGCGCCAGAGCCGGAGCGCGCCCCGGGGCACCTCGCCGTGCCGGGTCAGCAGCCGACGCTGCAGGGCCAGGGTGCACACGGTCGGGCGGTCGGACCGGGTCCTGCCCGGCGGCCCGGAAGGCGGCGTCGAGGAAGGCCAGGTCGAACGGGGCGTGGTGGGCGAGCAGCGCGCGTCCGCCGAGTGCGCTCCTCAGCTCGTCGAGCACCTCCGCGAGCGGCCGGCCGGCCTCGAGGTCGTCGTGGGTGAGGCCGTGGATGGTCACCGCCCCGCCCGGGTCGTCCTGCCGGACGACGTACCGGCGGGCCCCGGAGAGGTCGATCCGGGTGCCGTCGACCGGGACCCAGCCCACCGCCAGGACGTGGTCGCGGGCGGGGGACAGCCCGGTCGTCTCGAGGTCGACCGCGAGCAGCGGGAGCAGGTCGGTGCTGGTGCTGTCGGCCGGTGTCACGACAGCGCTTGGACGGGGTAGCGCTGCGCGAGCGCGCCCTGCGCCGAGCGGATGACGGTGAACGCCGCCTTGAGGTGCCGCTTCTCGAAGTGGCTGACGGTCGAGGGGTCGACCCAGCTGTCGGCCGGCAGCCCGGCGCGGACCTGCTCGGTCTGGTGGCGCAGCCGCAGGTGGGACAGGAACTCCCACGCGTCGCGCAGGTCCGCGGCCAGCTGCGGGCTGATCCGGCGGCCGCTGACCGCGTCCTCGAGGCGGCCGAGCGTGGAGGTCGCCTCCGAGCCGCACGCGAGCCCGTGCAGCCGGGCGATCTCGACGATGATGCCGATCCCGCCCCGCTTGAGGTCGAGGGCGTCGCGGTGCTCCCCGGACCGGTCGACGACCAACCCGCGGAAGAACCCGAGCGGCGGGTGCTGGGACGCCGCGTGGGCGGCCAGGTAGGCCAGGAACAGCGGGGCGCCCTGCGCCGCCCGACGCTGCGCCGCGGCCAGCTCCGCGGTCAGGTCGGGGTCGCCGTGCTGGTGGCGGAGGTCGAAGAACACGCTGGCCTCCAGCACCGCCTCCGGCCCGGGCTCGCGCACCCACCGCGCCACGTGGCCGCGCCAGGTGGCGAGCGGCTGGCGCCACTGCGGGTTGGTCGCCATCTTCTCGCCCCGGCACCGCGGGTAGCCGACGCTCTCCAGGCCGCTGGTGACCCGCTCGGCCAGCTCCTCGAAGTACGCCCCGTGCGCGTCCGGGCGGTAGTCGTCGTGGAGCAGCAGCGCGTGGTCCTGGTCGGGTCCCGAGGGCCTGCTCGAAGCGGGCCCGGGAGCCGAGGCTCAACCAGGCGTACGGCACCGGCGGCGGTCCGAGCTCGGCCTCGGCGAGCGTCAGCATCCGCTGCTCGACCGCGTCGCCGACGGTGGTGACGACGCGGCTCGCGTCGCGGGCCGACGTCCCGTGCCGGACCAGGTCCGCGACCACCCGCTGCAGGCGGGTGCCCAGGTCCGCCACGGTCGCGACGTCGGGGGCCTTGGCGATGTCCCCGACGAGGAAGACGGGGTTGGCCTGCTGGAGCCGGAGCAGGTCGGTGGCCGTGATCATGCCCGCCGGACGACCGTGGTCGACGACCGGCAGGTGGTGGACGTTGCGCCGCACGAGCTCGAGCAGCGCCTCGAGGGCGAGCGCGTCCGGGCCGATGGTGGTCGGGTCCGCCGTCATCACGGTGGACACGGGGTCCGCCGGGTCCGCGCCGGCGGCCAGCACCCGGGTGCGCAGGTCCCGGTCGGTCATGATGCCGACCAGGCGCTCCCCGTCGGTGACCAGCACCGAGGAGATGTGCTCCGCCGACATCAGCCGGGCGGCGTCGACGACCGCCTCGTCGGCGCGGACGGTGACCGGCGCGCGCCGGACCAGGTCACCCACCCGGCTCTGCAGGACCGCCCGGTCCGCCCCGGTCACGTGCTGCTGGCGCTGCCGGTCGACGGCCTCGCGCAGCACGCCGGCGCGGTGCTCGAAGAACGCGGCGAACTCGGGGTGCCCCTCGACCAGCTCGCGGAACACCGCAGCCGGGCACCCCAGCACCAGGGTGTCCTCGATCGCGTGGACGCTGACGGGCTGCGGGCCGCTGGTCAGCGCGGCGCCGCCGATGCACGTGCCGGCGCCGCCCCGCTCGACCAGGTCGCCGTCGGGGTCGCGGAACTCGACCGCCCCCGACCGCACCACCAGCAGCTCGTCCGGGGCTGCGCCCTCGGCCAGCACCTCGGTGCTGCGGCGGTGGTACCCGACGCTCAGCCGGGAGGGGAGGGAGGCGAGGACGTCGGCCGGGAGGGCGTCGAACGGCGCGTGGTCCGCGAGGAAGTCCCGGATCTCCGCGAGCTCGACGTCGAGGGCCACGGGCCCATCATGCCCGCCGCGCCGCGGGTCGCCGGCTCCAAGACCCGGATCGGCGGGGCCGGACTACGTGCCGATGGCGTGCACCAGGCCGGACTCGTAAGCCGCGACCACGGCCTGCACCCGGTCCCGGACGCCCAGCTTCACCAGGACGCGGGCGACGTGGGTCTTGACGGTGTTCTCGGTGATGAAGAGCTCGTGGGCGATCTCCGCATTGCTGAGGCCACGGGCTACGAGCCGCAGCACGTCCTTCTCGCGTGCGGTGAACCCGTCGGTGGACGGCGGGGTGATGGGTGCGCGGCGGGTGAACTGCTCGATGAGCCGCTTGGTGACGCTCGGTGCGAAGAGCGATCCTCCCTCGGCCACGACCCGGATGGCGGTGGTGAGTCGCTCCTCCGGCGCGTCCTTGAGCAGGAAGGCGCTGGCGCCCGCTCGCAGCGCGTCGTACACCACCTCGTCGAGGTCGAACGTCGTGAGGACCAGCACCCGTGGTGGGTCGGTGACCACCGTGACGATCCTGGTCGCCTCGATCCCGTCGAGGACGGGCATCCGGACATCGATCAGCGCCACGTCCGGTCGCAGCCGGGCGCACACCTCGACGGCCTCGGCGCCATCGGCCGCCTCGCCGACGACCTCGATGTCGGGCTCGGAGGACAGGATCATTCGCAGCCCCGTGCGCACCAGGGGCTGGTCGTCGGCGATCACGACCCGGATCACGGCTGGTCCAGCGCGTAGGGAAGGCGGGCCTCGAGCTGGAACCCGCCCCCGTCATCGGGTCCGACGACGACCTCGCCGCCGACCACCGCGACCCGCTCGCGGATGCCGATCAAGCCGTGCCCGGTCACGGACGGCACCGGGCGGCCCGGTTCGCGGGCAGCGCTGGTCCCGTCGTCGGTGACCCCGACCGTGAGCGCGTGCTCGTCGTAGGAGAGCCGGACGCAGGCGCGCCGGGCGTCGGCGTGCTTGATGACGTTGGTCAACGCCTCCTGGATGATCCGGTACGCCGAGAGGTCGACCCCGGGAGGAAGCTCCCGGCCGGCCCCGTCGACGGCGAGGTCGACGGCCAGCCCCGAGCTCCGGACCTGCGCCAGCAGATCGTCCAGGCGTGCCAAGGACGGTTGCGGGCTGGGTGCGGAGTCCTCCTCCGCGTCGCGGAGCACGGCCAGGAGCCGCCGCATGTCACCGAGCGCCTGGGTGTTGGTGTGCTCGATGGCGTCGAGGGCGCGGCGCGCCGCACGCGTGTCGGAGGTCAGCACCGCGCGCGCACCGCGCGCCTGCAGGACGGTCACCGCGATCGCGTGGGCCACCACGTCGTGGAGCTCCCGAGCGATCTTGGCGCGCTCGGCGCCGACCAGCCGGTCGACGTCCTTCTGGTGCTGCACCCGCATCTCCTCGGCGGCAGAGCTCATGACGGCCTCGCGCTCCCTCCTCAGCCGCAGGGCGACCCCGGCCGCCCACGGTGCCCCCTCGAAGACGGCCGCGTAGGCGATCGATGCCGGGCCGACCGTGGTGCCGTCGGAGCTGACGAACAGAGCGATGACGACGACGACCCCGATGGCGCCGAGCCACGCCTCGGTGCCGGTCGCGTGCCGTCCCACCGAGTAGAGGCTGAAGAAGAAGAGCAGCACGTAGACGGCGGTCGCCTCCTCGAACCCCGGCGCGATTCGGGCCAGCACGTGGAGCGCTGTCATCGACACCGCGAACACGACGAGCGGCGCCCTCTGCCGGAACGCCAGCGCCGCTGCGGCGAGGAGGCCGCAGGCCGCCGTCGCGACGTCCAGGCCGTCGGCGAACTCGACGAGCTCGACGAGCAGGGCGGCCGCGAATGCCGCCGCCAGGGCGCCGTCGCCCCATCGCCGCAGGGCCGGCCGGATGCGCATGGTCCACGGTATTGCGCCCGCCGCCGGACCGGGTCGCTCGCAAGGACGACCCTCGGGTCGCCAGGACGGGGGACCGGGGTCGGTAGGGCGCACGATGCGCGCGGGACGGCGACCGGGATCTGATGGTGACGTCCGCAGGTCCACCACCCACGAAGGGTCCACCATGAGCCTCCTCGCCGTCCCGCCCACCGTCTCCACGATCGCCTCGACGCGCCAGGTCGGGCGTCGCACCGTCCACTGGCTCCGGCTCGCGGTCGCCGCGCTGACCCTGACCGCCATCACCACCACCGCGGTCGCCCTGGACGCCTCCGACGAGGCGCCTGTCCCGGTGGCGGGCAAGAAATACATCTGACGGCGGGGTAGAACTTCCAGGAGGCCCCACCACACGGGGCCTCCTGCCACCCGCTCGGGCAACCCATCTCATCGGAGGTTCGGATGGCTCTGCTGGCCGACTCGGTGCCCACCACGCTCGGCGCGCTGGTGGGGGCGACGACGTTCGCGGCCGGCTTCCTCTCCACCCGCGTCCACCGAGAGCGCGAACGTGCGCTGACGGTGGCCAAGGAGGCCGACGACGCCGTGGACTCAGCAGCGAGGGCGGGGGTGGCGGTCGACCCGGCCCTGCTGCGCTCGCAGGAGAAGGCCCTGGACGACGCCGCCAATGACCAGCTGAACAACCTCGCGGTCGCGCTGGTCGCCGTCCTGGCCCTCTCGGTCGTCACCCTCGTCCTTTCGACGGCGTCGTCGACACCCGTGGCTTGGCTCTCGGCCGACGGTCGACTGTTGCTCACCTTCGCCGGAGTGGCGCTGGTGGTGCTGGTGGTCTCGACCGTCGACGTCCTGGTCGCCCGTCGCGAGGTAAGCCGCCGGCGCGCTGGGACGGCGGTGGCGATGATGCAGCAGGCAGACCGGGCGTGGACCGGGCGCCGTCGGCGCTCCGGGAAGCGGAGGCCATCTGGTGCTGACCTCGCGAGGTCACGCGCGGTCGCCGAGGACGCGGTGCGTGCGGGCCGCGGCTTGTACGGACCCGCGTGGCAAGTCCTGGGCAACGCGTGCCTCGCGAGCCTGAGCGACCCGAGCATGTTCCGACCCGACGAGTGGGTCAGAGCTGCTGCAGCGCTCGATCGAGCGGCGGACCTGGGCATCGACACCGCCCCGTTCCGGGCCGCCCGGGCCTACGCCCGGGAGATCGGTCCGGAACCTGATGTCGACGAGGCCTCCCGCGAGTGGATCCGGGCGATGTGGCTCCACCACGAGGCGACCAGGCCGCTCTCCCACACGGACCGCGTCGTGCAGGACCCCGGATCTCGCCAGTGGCAGACGGGGACGACATCTCGCGGCCACGGCGTCGTCGCCGACCCGGCGACGTGGCGGTTCCGCCCGCAACACCCCCGGACGCTGTCGGTGGCCCTCGACCAGATCCCCGCGGTCTTCGCCGAAGCAGGCGTGACCGCGCAGCTGCTCGCTGCCAGCACGGTCACCCATCCCGAGGCAGCCGAAGACGCAGCACGGTCCGCCGTCGCCTGGCTTGAACGCCGCCGGGGCGCACTGGGAGAGCTGGGCCATCCGCTGTTGGTCCGGACAGCAGGTGAGCTCCTCCAGGCGAGTGCTGCGTCAGCGTGGAGAGAATCGATCGAGACGTACCTGGGACCCGATGGACCGATCCAAGCCGCCGAACGTCACGCGCGAGAGGCGGAGCAGCGGCAGCAGCGCGAGCTGGAAGAAGACCGCACGTCGACGCAGGCCGCCATGCTCCAGTGGACGGAGCAGAACCGGGCGATGGAGCAGTCCTTGCTCCGACGACGAGCCCAGGCCGAAGCGGACCAGGAACGCTGGGAGCGGATCGATCGCGGCGAGGCGACGGTCGAGGACCTGGAAGCCGAGGAGGCGATGGTCCAACAGGCGGTACGTGACGCCGAGGAGCACGAAGCGGTGAGCACGGAGGGACGAAGAGAGGAATCAGCCCAGAGGAGTGAGAACGAGGAACGATGGCACGCGGAGGGGAAGCAGCAGGCCGAGGCGGACGCCCGGTGGCAGGAAGACTTGCAATCCGCGCTCGACCGGCTCGACAGAAGCCAGAAGGGCCGAGCCACCACCGACGAGGTCGCCGAAGCCGTCGAGCGGGTGCCGAGCCGGCCCTGGCCAGAGCCGACACCCTGTCCTAGTCCGCTTCTCCCTCGGTAAGCCGCACACGTGACCCTCGTCAGCATCCACCTCGGGATCGCTCGTCGGGACATGGCCACCTCACTTCGTCGGCACCACCTCCGCGATCCGCGCACGCGGGCTGCCGACGAGAGCGGGCGAGCTGGCCGGCGTCGACCACACGTGGGTCTCCAGGAAGTGCTGGAAGCTGCGCGCCGCGTCCAGGGTCGCGAACTCGAGCTGGACGAGCACGTAGTGCGGGTCGTCGACCGGTTGCATGACGCGCTCGTGGAGCACGCCGCCCTCACGGCGACGGGCGGCGAAGCGCGCGAACGCGTCCTGCCACAGGCCGAGGTCGCTGATGGAGTGCTCGATGAGCAGAGTGGGCATGGTCCCTCCCGGGCCGGGTTCGAGGTGGCTGCGTCCTCGCGACGCTAGGCGGGGCGGTCGGCAGCGGCCATCCCAACGATCTGGGGGTCCTCGGGCGTACGTTGACCGCGTGACAGGTCGCGCCCTGGCCGCCCGGCTCGCCACGGCCGTCGAGCGCGTCACGTGCACCGAGGACCGCGCCTACCGTGCGCAGGTCCTCGACGCGATCCAGCACGTCGTGCCCTTCGACGCCTACGCCTTCGACGGAGATCAGCAGCCCAGCGGGTCGCCCGGTCGGGCCGCGCCACCAGTGCGCCGGGGAGGGCGAAGAACCAGGGCGCGAGCAGCCTCCAGGAATCGCTCGCGACGCCCTCGCCGAGCAGGACGGCCGCGACGGACGCCACACGGCGACGCCCGCGAGCGACCAGACCAGCGCGGGCGCCGACCTGGTCTCCGCGGACGAGGGCATCGGCTCAGTATGCCGAGCCCGGCGCCACTCGGAGGCGCTCGCTCGAGCAGGCTCCTGACCGACCCCGTCACCGCCGTCGGGTGCTCACCGCTGGCCGAGACCCCGGACCTCGCCACGCTGCCGGAGCTGATCCGGCTGAAGTACCTCACGTCGGTGAACAGGTGGACCGGGCTGCCCGCCAGTGGTCGTGCGTCGTTGCAGCAGGCGACAGCCGGGCGGCCGGACCGCAGCCTGCTGTGGCGCGAGCACCTCGCCGGCCTCGACCGCCCGGTTGCGTGCCGTGCGAGGCCGCCGCTTTCGCGCGCTGCCGAGGTCGGGCGGTGGGCGGCGCGCGCCCCGGTCACGCGTGCGTGACGTGCAGGCGCCGGGCTGCAGGCGCCGGGCGACGGCCCGGGTGCGCTGGTCCTCTCGCCCGGTCTCGCCGTGCGGGCGCAGACCCCGATGACCCAGGAGTGGTTGGCCGCGCTGGTGCCGCCGAGCTCGGGGCGGGGTCCGGTCCCGGCTGCCGCGTACACCGTGGCGGCCCAGCTCCTCGCCGTCGAGGCAGGGGTCGACTCCCACCCGGCGCTGGCGCGCGTCCACCTCGGCGGCGGCACCTGGCTGACCGTCCGGGCCGACCGGGTCGACCGGGTCGCCGACGACCAGACCCTCGAGGACCGCGACATCGTGGTGACGATGGAGGCGTCCTCGCCGACGGAGCGCCGCGAGGTCTTCTCCCGCTCACACGCGCTCACCCGGCGCGAGGACGTCCTGCTGGGGCACCTGGCCGAGGGCGTCGACACCCGCACGGTGGCACGACTGATGACGATCAGCGAGCACACCGTGCAGGACCACCTGAAGTCCGTCTTCGCCAAGACCTCGACCTCGAGCCGCAGCGAGCTGCTCGCGAGGTCCGCCGGTCGGTGAGCCCGCGCCGGCGACCAGACCTGGTCAACCGGTGACGAGGTCCCGTCGCTGGTAGCCCCTCAGGCCGGCCGCCACGAGGGCACCGGCGATGACGACCAGCGAGACGTAGGGGACGACCTCGAAGTCGTCGACGGGCACCGCGGCGAGGTGCCGGAACGGTGACACCGCACGGACCGCGTCGGGGAGGCCGAGGAGCTCGCCGAGCACGACCTGCAGGGCGATGAACGCGACGGCGACCCACGTGAGGCCGGCCATGCGGGGGAGCAGGCCGTGCAGGGCCACGGCGAGGGCGCCGACGACGAGGCTGCCGGGCAGGTAGGCCAGCTGGCCGCCGACCTGGGCGAGCACCTGGTCCCCCTCGCCGGAGCCGGCTGCGTAGCCCGCAGCGAGGCCGAGCCCCATGACCACGGTCAGCGCGGCCGCGGCGACGAGCGCGAGGGCGGTGGTCGCCGCCATCCAGCCGGTCCTGCTGACCGGGGTCGCGAGCACGGTCTCGGTCCGGCCGGCCTCCTCCTCGGCGCGCAGGCGCAGCACGGAGGTCACGACGAAGCCGCAGGAGATGACGGCCAGGAACAGGTGGATGTAGCCGAGGAAGGCGTCGACCAGCGCGTCCTCGGCGGCCTCACCCGACACCCCGACGACGTCGCCCATCTCGGGGTTGGAGGCGATCAGGTCCGGGATGGTGGGGATGACCGCGCCGTAGAGCATGCCGAGCAGGAACAGGCCGGTCGCCCAACCGAGCAGCAGGCCACGCTGCAGCCGCGCCGCGAGCCCGAGCGTGGTGGTGAGCGACCACCCCGCCCGCGAGTGCCCTGGCCGTGCGTCCAGGAGACCGCCCCCGAAGTCGCGGCGCGCCATCAGCCGGACCGCCAGCACCAGGAGGACCGCGGTGAACCCGAGCAGGAGCAGCGCCGGCCACCACCGCTCGTCGCCGAACGCGTCCATGCCCTGCGCCCAGCCGAACGGGGAGAGCCAGACGAGGGCGTCGTCCTCCATCGCCCCGACGCCCCGCACCAGGTACCCGATCGCGACGGCGGCCCCGGCCAGGCCGAGCGCTCCGCGGGCCGAGGTGGACAGCTGGACGGCGACGAGGGTGACGGCGGTGTACGCGACCCCGAGCAGGGCCAGTCCCACGCCGTAGGTCGTGCTGCCGTAGGGCGACAGCCCCGCGCCGACCATGGAGACGGCGGTGACGCCGCCGATGAGCACGGCGGCCACGACGCCGTAGACCAAGCCGGCGAGGGTGGCGGCGTGGCGGCCCAGGTCGGTGGAGCGGAGCAGCTCGGCCCGCCCGGACTCCTCCTCGGCACGGGTGTGCCGCACGACGAGGAACACGACCATCAGGCAGGTGCCGAGCTGGGCGACCTGCGAGATCTCGTTGGCGACGACGCCGCCGACGGTGTCCAGCCCCGCCTGGCGGCCCGACATCAGGTAGCTCACCGGGGTCGCGCCGACGGTCCGGGCGTACCCGGCGAGCTTCTCCGGGCTGTCGTACAGCGGGGGCACCGCCAACGCGCTGGCCACGATGGTCCCGCCGAGGCCCACGACCCACAGCGGCAGGCGCACCCGGTCGCGCCGGAGGACGAGGCGCAGCAGGTGGCCGACGCCGGCCACCGCGGAGCCCGTCCGAGCACTCACGTCGTCACCTCGTCGCCGTACTGGCGCAGGAACAGCTCCTCCAGCGTGGGCGGGTGCGCGGCGAGGGAGCGCACGCCGAGGCCGGCGAGCGCGGTCACCGCCTCGTCGAGGTGGTCGGAGTCGACGTCGAAGGTGACCCGGGCGCCGTGGAGCTCGGGCTCGTGGACGCCCGGCACGGCGGCGATCCGGTCCGCAGGACGGGCGGTCTCCGCGACGATCGTGGTGCGGGTCAGGTGCCGCAGCTCGGCCAGCGTCCCGGTCCGCACCGTGCGCCCGGCGCGGACGATGCTGATGCGGTCGCAGAGCGCCTCGGCCTCGGCCAGGATGTGCGAGCTGAGCAGGATCGTCGCGCCCTCGCCCTTCAGCTCGAGGACCGCCTTCTGGAACTCGGCCTCCATCAGCGGGTCCAGCCCGGACGTGGGCTCATCGAGCAGGTAGAGCTCGGCCCGGCTCGCGAGCGCGGCGACCAGCGCGACCTTCTGCCGGTTGCCCTTGGAGTAGGTGCGCGCCTTCTTGGTCGGGTCCAGGTCGAAGCGGTCGAGCATCTCCCGGCGGCGTGCCTCGTCGAGACCGCCGCGCATCCGGGCGAGCACGTCGATGACCTCGCCGCCGGTCAGGTTCGGCCACAGCGAGACGTCCCCCGGCACGTACGCGAGCCGACGGTGCAGGGCCGCGGCCCCACGCCACGGATCGCCGCCCAGCAGGGTGGCGTCGCCGGCGTCGGCCTTGAGCAGACCGAGGAGCACCCGGATGGTGGTGGACTTGCCGGCGCCGTTGGGTCCGAGGAAACCGTGCACCTCGCCCTGCTCGACGGTGAGGTCGAGGTGGTCGAGCGCACGGGTGGCGCCGAAGGTCTTGACGACTCCGCGGAGCCCGATGACGGCCATGACCCGAGTGTCACACGACATTCACAACCTTGTGAAGGTTGTAGAGTGACCCGGGTGAGCGACCTCGCGCGTGCCGTCGAACGGCTCGGCCAGAGCCTGGAGACGATGGGCCTGGCACGCATGCCGGCCCGCGTCTTCGCCTTCATCCTGGCCGACGACCAGTCGGCCTACACCGCCGCCGAGCTGGCCCGGGGGCTGGACGTCTCACCGGCAGCGATCTCCGGGGCGGTGAGGTACCTCTCCGACACCCACCTCGTCGTGCGCGAACGCAACCCGGCCGGTCGCGGCGACCTGTTCCGGGTCCGCGACGGCGACATCTGGAGCACCATCCAGGCCGCCCGGCTGCCCGTCCTGGACGTCCTCATCGCCTCCGTGCAGGAGGCGGTCGACCTGCTGCCCGAGGGTTCGGCGGGACGCGAGCGGGTCGAGGAGACCCGGGACTACTTCACGTTCGTGCGGGAGGACTCCCATGGTCTCGACCGACGGTGGCGCGCGTGGCGCGAGGCCCATCGCTGACCCACGGTGCGCCCTCATCGACGTGGTCCCGGTGCAGCTCATCGTCTGCGCGGATCCACCACGGGTACGCGCCCGGAACCGCCCGGGGCAGCGGGTCGCAGGTACCGCGCTCAGGCCACCCGCTCCGGATCACCCCGCGGCCCCGTAGCGCGGTCGCGTGACCAGCAGCGCCACCACGCTGAGCACGGCGAGCACGCCGTCGGGGATCCACGTCCCGAGCAGGACGGCGTGCGCGAGGAAGAACGCCGGGAGGACCCAGAGGGCGAGCCACGCCCACCGCTCGCCGGAGCTGAGGCCCGCCGTGGCCAGCGTGATGACCAGGAGGCCGAGCGCTACGCCGCCGGTGACGATCAGGGCGTTGGCGGCATCGGGGAAGGCGTCCTCACCGGTGGAGGCGTAGACGGAGGAGTAGAAGGCGATCGTGAGCAGGCCGAAGATGACGATGAGCGCCTGGGCTGCTCGCTGGGTCGAGGTCATGGTTGTCCCTCTCGGTCGGTGGTGGACGCCCTCGACGCTAGGAAGCGGTCGCTGCGGGGCACCACGTGGTCGACCGCAACGCCGCAGGATTGCGGTCGACCGCAGGGTCGGGAGGGCCGGGGAACAGCCACACTGGGTGCGTGCTCGAGATCCTGGTCGTCCCGGCGTGCTTCCTGGTGGCCGGCCTGCTCGGCCACCGCCTGGGGACACCGCCCCGGGTGGCCGGCGGGCTCGCCGCGCTGGGGTGCGCCCACCTGCTGGCCTTCCTCGGGGCGAGCCAGGCGCTCGCGACCGGTGGCGCGGCCGCGGACTGGATCCACCTGGCGTCGCAGGTGCTGTTCGTCGGCGGGTTCGTCGCACTGGTGTGGCTCGCGGCGGCCTACCCCGACCAGGCTCCGTCAGCCTGGCTGATAGCGCCCGCAGCGGTGCTCGCGACCGCCGGGCCGCTCGTCGCGGCGCTCTCCGGGCCGACGCCCACGGTGCTCGACGACGCGCGCCGGCTCGGGCCGGTCGTGGAGCTCCTGCCGAGCAGCGCCGCGGACCTGTCGGTCGCACCGCTGGTGCTGCTGCCGCTCGCTGCGGTGATCACGTTCGTGGTGCGCTACCGGCGAGCGAGCGCGGGGGACCGGACCGCGATGGGCTGGCCCATCGCCGGGCTCGGCCTGATCGCCGTGCTCGCCCTGGCTGGCACCCTGCTGGGCGCGGAGCAGCAAGGCGTGGTCACGGTGTTGTTCCTGCTGGCCGCTCCGGTGTTCCCGCTCGCGATCGCCTTCGGTCCGGTCGTGCGCCACCTCGACTCGGTGTCCGGCGAGCTCGCCGAGGCTCGCGCCCGGCTCGGTCGACGGGTGCGGCCGGACGCCCCACCCGGGGTCCTCGCCCGCCTCACCCCGCGGGAGCTGACCGTCCTCGAGGCGATGGCCGAGAGCATGAGCAACCCGGTCATCGCGAGGACGCTGCACCTCTCGCTCTCCTCGGTCGAGAAGCACGCGACATCGATCTTCCGCAAGCTGCAGGTCTCCGACGCCCCGGAGACCCACCGCCGCGTCGCTGCCGTCGTCACGTACCGCGACGCGCTGGACGCCGAGCGCAGCTCCGCGGACTCCACCTGAGCGGCGGGTAGCGGGTGACGCCCGCCATGGTGAAGATGGGCGCCATGCCGATCTCCCCCCGTCTCGCACCGGCGGTCGCGTGGCGCTGCGCGCTGCTGTCCATCGTCACGGTCCTGCTCAGCCCGGTCGCGCTGGCAGTTCCTGCCTCGGCCGCGCCGGCACCCGTGGCGAGCACGGCGAGCGCCTCCACCGCTGCGAGCGCCTCGACCGCCGCCCGGGACCACTGCGCCGGCCAGGGCCGCATCGACGTCCCGCGGGCGGTGGAGCAGAAGCACGACTGCCTCGACGACCTCACGACGTCCGAGACCGCGGCGACGGGTCACACCGACCCGGCGGACTGGTCGGGGCTGCACGCGCCCGGCACGCGCAACCCGACCGACGTCCCCGGCATCCAGGTCGACGGGCACTTCCGCGACACCTCCTCGTTCAACACCCACAACGGCTGGGACAGCGACGCGCAGTTCGTGATGCGCTTCCCCGACGAGTGGAACGGCCGCGTCGTGGTCAGCGGCGCGCCGGGCACCCGCACCCAGTACTCGGGTGACTTCCTGTTCAGCGACTGGGTGCTGGCGCGCGGGTACGCCTACGCGATGACCGACAAGGGCAACAGCGGCACGAGCTTCCACCGCGACGGACGCCGTCCCGGGGGACGCGATCGCGGAGTGGAACCGGCGGGTCACCCAGCTGACCCGGGCGACGAAGGCGGTGGCCGAGCAGGTCTACCGCCGCGCGCCGGCACGCACCTACCTGTTCGGGATCTCCAACGGCGGCTACCTGGTGCGCTGGCAGCTGGAGAACAAGCCCGGGCTCTACGACGGTGGCGTCGACTGGGAGGGCACGCTCTACCGCGGCGCCCCGCCGACCCTGCTGTCGTACCTGCCGGCGGCGCTGCGCCACTACCCCGACTACCTCGCCACCGGCAGCGAGGCCGCGCACCGAAAGATGATCCGAGCGGGCTTCCAGCGCGGCTCGGAGTACACCTGGGAGTACCACTACGGCGTCTACTGGGACCTGACCCAGCGGCTCTACCGCGAGGAGCTGGACCCGCGGTGGGACGGCGAGCAGGAGGCGGGCACGCCGTTCTGCCAGAGCGGCACGCCGCGCTGCGACGCCGACTACGACTACACGGACCGTCCGCCGGCGCGGCGCGCGCTGGAGCGGGTCGCGCTGACCGGCGACGTGCGCCGGCCGATGCTGACGCTGCACGGCACCCACGACGCGCTGCTGCCGATCCGCACCGACTCCGACATCTACGAGCGGATGATCGACCGCGCGGGGGCGGGGGACATGCACCGCTACTACCGGGTCGTCGGTGGCACGCACGTCGACGGCCTGCGCGCCGAGTACCGCGAGCGGGTGCGTCCGCTGCTGCCGTGCGCCCGGCAGGCGTTCGTGCGGATGGTCGACTGGGTCGAGTCCGACCGCCGCCCGCCCGGTGACGCGACCGTGCCGCGCTTCGAGGACCGGGACCGGGAGCTGAACCGCTGCGCGCTCGGGTAGGTCGGCGCGAGGGCCGCCCGTGCGAAAGCGGAGACCGGGCGGTGCTCCGCGCAGCTGCGTAGCAATCGTGCGCGGACCGGGTGCCAGCAGCGCGCGGCGCCTCGCTGACCTGCAACGACGCGAGAGCCCCACTCGGTCGCGCTGCGATTGCTACGCCGTTGGGAGGTGTCCGCGTCCCTGTCCTCACAGCTGCGCCCCTGGGGACGAGTCGATCTCGGCTCCGGGCGGCGACACCGCCTTGCGGATAGGACCTCGGACCTGCCGTGCGGCCCGGCTACGAGAACGGCATTGCCACGCCGCAGCCGTTGCGGGACCCTCGGAGCAGGGCTTGGGCAGGACGGCTCTCGGGGCGCGGGAACGGTGCTAGGGGGTCCGTCGCCGGGGGAGGGCGCAGCTCCGCCGGACTGCCACGGGCCGCTGCCGGACGGTCCGGTCCTCGGAGGTGGTCATGACGGAGTTCATCGCTCCGGTGCGGCCTCCCGAGGCAGCCGACCCGCGCCGGTCCTCGACCTCACGGTGTCGCGTGCTGGTGGTCGACGACAGCCGGCTCTACCGCGACGGCCTGGTGGACCTGCTGTCCGAGCGGTTCGGTGCCGGGGTCGTGGCCGAGGCGGCGTCCCGTGCCGCGCTCCACGCCCAGCTCGCGGTCATCGAGCCCGAGGTGGTGGTGGTGAACCTGGCCTCGTGCGAGAGCGGCGAGCTCGTGGCGGCCATCGTCGAGAAGCGACCTGACGCCCACGTCATCGTCGTGGGCCTCGACGCCGCGGACGAGCGGCTGGTCATCCGGTGCGCCGAGGCGGGGGTGAGCGGCTACGTCACCCGCGACTACTCCCTGGCCGACCTGGTGAGGGTGATCGACGAGGTCACCTCGGGCGGCACCCACATCCCGCCCCGGATCTCCGCGCTCCTGCTCCGACGCGTGCGCGACGCCGCCCGGCAGCGTCCTGGACCCGCCCGGCTCCGGGCCCTGACCCACCGCGAGATCCAGATCCTTCGGTTGATCGGCGCCGGTCGGTCGAACCAGGACATCGCGGACGAGCTCACGATCGAGCTGCACACCGTGAAGAACCACGTCCACAGCCTGCTGACCAAGCTCGGGGTGAGTCGGCGCGGCGAGGCCGCCGCGGTGCTCGCCGGGGTGACCGGGTCGACCTGAGGTCCCGGCCCGGCACCGGAGGCCCGGATCGTCCGCCGGCCGAGGATGGTCCCCAGGATGGATCCGAGTGCCCATGCGTCCTGGTGGGCCGGCGCCCATCCTGAGCAGGTGCCCGTGCGTATCGGCCTCCTCCAGGTCCCGGAGATGCTCGCCGACGTGGTGCGCTCCTCCTTCGACCCGGGTGACGCCGAGCTCGTCCGGATGCCGGGTGTCGAGAGCGCCGACGCGGCGTCGGCGACGGACCGGCTGGACGCGGTGATCGCCGGCGTGGACGAGGCGTGGCAGCGCGACGTCGTGGACCTCGCGGCCGCTCATCCCGGGCTGGTCGTGCTGGGCCTGCGCCGCGACGGGCGGCAGACCTGGCTGTACGAGCTCGTGCCCCAACCCCGCGAGCTGGGCGAGCTCGACCGCGGTGAGCTCCGCAGCGTGGTGCTCACCGCCGTCCAGTCCTTCGCCACGTGATCTGAGAGGTCGACATGCCTTCACTGGTGGTGCCCGGCGTCAGCGTCGAGACCCGGTTCGACGTCCTCCCACCGCTGCCTGCCGCGTCGGGAGTGGTGGGGATCGCGGCGGTCGTGGACCGGCCGCCCTCCCCGGCGCGGCTCGTCGCCGTCACCAAGGTGGTGGAGCTCGCGGAGGTGCTCGGCCCCGGCACCGCGGTCTCGGCGCCGGAGATCGTCCACGCCCTCGCCAACGGCGCGGCCGAGGTCGTGGTCGCACCGGTCACCGGCGGCAGCCCCGCGGGAGCCGCCCTCCAGAACGTCGACTCCACCCCCTGCGTGCTGCTGCGCGCCCGGTCCAACGGGGAGTGGGCCAACCAGCTCGCCGTCGACGTGCGCACCGTCACCGACTCCGGGGGCGACGTCACCCGGGTGAGCCTGCGGGTGCTCCGTCGCGGTGCGGTCGTCGAGCAGTACGCCGATCTCGTGGTCGAGCCGGGCTCCCACCAGGACCTCTTCGCCACCATCAACGCCCAGAGCGCCCACGTCGTGGCCCTGGACCCGGGCTTCGCGGCCAGCGAGCCGGCGCCGGGCTCCTACGTCCTCTCCGCGGCCGGCGAGGACGTGCCGGTCCAGGGCGACACCGACGCCCTCTTCACCCTGCTGCCCGATCGGGGCGTCGACCCGGAGGGCGTCACCGTGACGATCGCGGTCGCGGCTGCCGACGACATCTCGGTGCGGATCTCGCGTGACGGCGCGCTCCAGGAGGAGTTCAGCGGGTTGACGATGAACCCCGACTCACCGCAGCACCTCACCACCGTCCTGCTGCGGGACAGCGCGCTGGTCACCGTCCGGCCCGCGTCGTCCCTGGCCGAGGCCGACCGGTTGCCGGCCGCCACGACCGGCCCGGTGCCCTTCACGAGCGGCACCTCGCCCAACCTCGCGGCGTACCAGGCAGCCATCGACCTCCTCGCCGAGGACGCCCGGATCAACCTGGTCGCCGCCGCGATCGAGCCGACCCAGACCGGCGGGACCGTCCGCGCGATCCACCAGGCGCTCAGCGCGCACGCCGTGACCCAGGCGGACGGCGGCTCCCCGCGGATCGCCTTCGGCGCGGTCACCGCGGCCGAGCAGCCCGACCTGGACCAGATCCGCGACCACGCGGCAGCCGTCCGGAGCCGGAGGTTCGCGCTGGTGAGCCCCGCGGGTGCCGCCGGCGCCGTCGTCGGCCTCGTGGCCCGGCTCTCGCCCGAGGTGTCGCCCACCTTCAAGCCCGTGCCGCTGTTCGGGACCCCGCCGGCGACGTACCGGGAGTCGCAGCTGAACCGCCTGCTCGGACCGACCCACAACCTCGTGGTGGTGCAGCAGCGGGTCAACCGGGGCGTCATCGTGCTGCGTGGCCTCGACACCACGGGGGACCAGATCTCGGTGACGCGGGTGGCGGACGCCTGCATCCGCGAGGTCAAGGCGATCAGCGAGAACTTCATCGGCGAGCTCAACAGCGTCGATGCGCGCAACGCCCTGCGCCAGCAGATCGTCGCGACGTTCACCCGGATGGAGCGGGCCGGTGCCCTGGTCCCGTCCACCGACGGCACCGACCCCGCGTTCCTGGTCGACGTCTACTCGACCCAGCTCGACTTCGCCCAGGGGTCGGTCCGCGTCGACGTCGCCGTCCGCCCGGTCCGGGCCATCGACTTCGTCTACGCCACGATCCGCGTCAAGAACTAGGCCCGGGACCCAGCCGAGGAGGATTGATGGCCACCGTCTACGCAGCCAACCAGAGCTCGCTGAGGATCGGCGAGGAGACAGTCGAGGGCGTCCGCGCCATCGAGTACCGCGCCGGCACGGTGCGCCAGAACCTCTACGCGATCGGCTCCCGGGAGCGCATCGGCGTCATCTCCGGGGCCCACTCCGTCGAGGGTCGGATCCGGGTCGCGTCGGCCTCGGCCAAGCTCGACAGCCTCGGTGCGGAGGAGGTCTTCCAGATGATGGCCGTCCTCGGCGGCGCCGGCGAACCGGTCGTCGTGGGCTTCCACGACTGCATGCTGAGCGAGAAGACCTTCGACCTGTCCGCCGGCGCCCACGGCGAGGCCGTCTACTCGTTCACCGCGGTCCGGATGACCGAGGGCGAGTAGCGGCGGGTCTCGAGAACCTCGTGGTCAACCAGCAGCGCTCACTCCCACGCCTGGACGGGTGCGTCACCTTCGACGCGGACACCGTCCGGGTCGGCGGCACGCGGGTGCCCTGCCACGCCGAGCCGGGGGGCCTCGTCGCCGTCCTCGGCGACCGGTTGCGCCCCCTGACGCTCGGGGAGCGGGCCCTCGCGCTGAGCCTGGGTGCGCAGGGGCTGGCCAGGGCGGTCTGGCGGCTCAGCGGCGGGAACGCGGCGCTGGCGCACTCGATCGGGGAGCAGGCCGTCGTCGAGGCGGTGGCGTTGCACCTGGCCGGCGCGGCGAACTCCGCGGGCCTGCACGCGGCCGTGGTGGCGGCCGGCCTGCACCTCGGCGACGCGGCCCGGGCCCAGGCGCTGGGCGCCGCGATCGCCGACGAGCTGGCGGCGAGCGTCGAGGCGCACGTGCCGGGGGGCGCCTCGGAGCCGGGGTGGACGGTCCTCCGGATCGGCGCCGACGACCTGTCGGAGGACCCCCGCGAGGAGCTCCGTGACCCCGCGGCCGTGCGAGCGGCCCTGGTCGCCGCACTCCTCGCGCGGGCCGGGCTGCCGGTGCCGTCCGGGCCGGCCGACCCGGTGCCGCTCGACCCGGTGCCGCTCGACCCGACGTCGGCGGTGGCGCCGACCCACCCGGCGCCGCGGTTCGCTGCACCTCCGGTCCCCGCCCCCGGCGGGGCGCCCGAGGCGACGGCGCCGGCGGGGCCGCGACCCGGGGAGGGCCCGCGACCCCTCGGGGCAGGTCCGCGCACGGGAGCGCCGCTGCCGGTGGCGAGCACCCCGGCCGCGCCGACCGCGGTGCCCGAGCCGGTCGTGGCTGCGACCGCTCCCAGCCGGTTCCCGGCCCGATCACCGTCGGAGGAGGGACGGGCCGCCCCGCAGCCGGTGGGAGCCGCCGGGACGTCCACCACGTGGCCGGCCCCGCTCCCGGCGCCCTCCTCACCCCGGACGGGCCTCGGGCGGGGACCGCTCGCGGCCGAGGCCGCCGGGTCGCGGAGCCCCGACCTGGCCGGGATCGACTGGCAGGCCCTCCCGACGCTCGGGTGGGGACCGACCCGGGGCCCCATCCCTGACGACAGGTCCGGGTCCTGGGGCGGAGCGGGCGGACCCGCCGACACCGCCCGGCCGTGCCGCACCGGAGCGTGCACGGCGGTGCCGGTCGAGCCCACGTCCGGGCTCTCGGACCTCGCCGACGACCTCCTGGCCGTGGCCGACCGACGGGGTCTGCGATGACCCAGGTGCCGGCCGTGCCCGACCCCGGCGCCGCCGCCGGCACGGCGCGGCCGATGCCCCTGCTCGGCGACGTCCCGCTGAGCACCGTCCAGCTGCTCCACCACAGCCTGGACGCGGGCTTCCACGACGTCGCGGTGCTGGGCCTGCACGGGCACGCCCAGCAGCGCAGCGGTCGGCCGAGCCACCGGATCCGCATCACGGGCGTCCTGGCCGGTGCCAGCGCGCTGGACGACCTGGGCACGCTCCAGGGACTCGCCGCGGACGGGGAGGAGACGACCTTCGCGGCCGACATCGTCACCGCGCTCGACCTCCAGCAGGTGGTCGTCACCCACGTCGAGGCCGTCGAGCAGGCCGGGCGCCCCGGGGTGGTCGACTACCGCCTTGAGGTCGTGGAGAGCCCGCCGCTGCCCCCTCCGGCACAGCTGTCCGGGTTCGGCGGGCTGGACGACTTCGGCCTGGGCGACCTGGGCTTCGACACCGACCTGCTCGACGAGCTCAGCGACCTGGCCGGCGACGTCGCCGGCGCCGTCCAGACGGCGATGGACGCGGTCGACGCCCTGGACGCCCTGGCGGGACTCGCGTCCTTCGACTTCGACGGGATCCTGGACCCGGTCAACGACGTCTCGGCGGCGATCTCCGACATCGGCTCGAGCCTCGCCCGCGCCATGGGCGACCTGGGGGAGCTGTTCGGATCATGACGCTCACCACCTCCGCCACCGCCACGCTGGGTCGCCTCCGGTACACGACCCAGATCACGCGGGTGCGCGCCCAGCTCGGCCTGCTGCCCACGACCAACACGCTCGAGCTCGGCATCGCCGCGGGCGTCGAGGTGTCCGCCGACCCCGGCGACGAGGCCGTGGTCGAGCTGGACGGCGGCGACGGGGGCGCCACCGTGATCACGGGGACCGTGGCGGCGCTCCGACGTGGTCCGCGCGAGACGGTCGTCGCGATCGTCGACGGCGGGGCCGCCCTGGCCCGGTTGCGCCCGTACCAGACCTTCGAGGGGCTCGGCGCGGCGCAGGTGGTCTCGGAGCTCGCGGACGCAGCAGGGGTCGGGACCGGATCGGTGCTCGCCCTCGGCCAGACCGCGGCGTTCGTCGCCCAGCCGAGGCGCACCGCCGCCGAGCAGATCGCCCACCTCGCGGACCTGTCGGGCGCCGTCGCCGCGATCGACGGCGACGGGACGCTGTCGGTCGGCCTGTGGCCCATCGGCCTCCCGACGGTCGCGATGCGTGCCGACCGCGAGTTCCTCTCGATCCGCACCAGCGTGCTCGCCCCGCCACCGGCGTTCGCCGCCGTCGGGTCCGGCGGGGCGGGCGTCGCGCTCGCGCCGGACGCCTGGGTGCCCAGCACGGCGGCGCTCACCACCTCCGACGACCCGTCGGCGGAGCTCACGTGGCGCTCGGACCCGGTGCTGCGCGCGCAGGTCGACGTCACCCTGGCGCAGCAGGGACTCGACCAGCGCCGCGCTGCGGCCACCAGCACGCTCCGGGCCGAGTGCTGGCTGCAGCCGGCCAGGCGACCCGGTGACGTCGTGCAGCTCCAGGAGGCCGAGGGCCAGGGCGGCCCGTGGCTGCTGACCCACGTCGCGCACGAGCTGGACCAGCACGGCGCGAGGAGCACGCTGCGGGCGGTCGGGGTCGGGGCGAGCGCGGGATCGCTGCTCGACGCGGTGGGAGGTCTGCTGTGAGTGAGCTGCTCTTCGACGCCGTGGCCAGGATCGCGCGCCACGAGTCCGAGGCACGTCCGGTCGCGACGCTGGCCGTGGTGACCGAGGTTCACACCCAGGCCCTGGTGGGCTCCGACGACAGCGTCACCGTGACGCTCCGGGACTCCGGTGTCGTCGTGCCCCGGGTCCCGGTCGCGACCGGCTGCCTGGGTCTCGTCGTGACGCTCGCGCCGGACGACCTGGTCCTGGTCGTCTTCGCCGACGGCGACGTGCACGCCGGCGTCGTCGTGGGACGCCTGCACCACCGCGACCTCCCACCCCCGGACCACCGCGCGGGGCAGCTGGTGCTCCAGCTGCCGCCCGGCGAGAGCCCACCCTCGATCGACCTCACCGTCGACGCCGCCGACCCGGTCATCGCCCTGACCGTCGGGAGCACCGAGATCCGGATCGAGGGCGAGCGGACCAGCATCGCGATCGGTGACGCCGAGCTGGTCGTGGACGGCCGCTCGCCGGGGGAGGTGTCGCTGAAGGCCGGGGACGCCACGGCCACCTTCACCGGCAGCGGCGAGCTGCGTCTGGAAGCGAGCCAGAAGCTCGTCCTGTCCGGGAACCAGGTGGAGATCCGCGGCGACTCGGGCGTCACGATCTCCGCCCCGAAGGTCGACCTCAACTAACCACCACGAGACACCGGAAGGGAGGCACGGACATGGGTGCTCCGATCGCGACGGCGGGCTCCACCGTCGTGGGCGTCGACGTCCACGTCGTGCTGGTGCCGACCCCCGGCGGGCCGGTGCCCACGCCGCTGCCGCACCCGCACAGCGGGGCGATCCAGTCGGGTGTCTCCGCCACCGTGCTCGCCGCCGGCCAGGGTGTCGCCACCCAGGACAGCGCCTCGACGAACCAGCCCGCCCACCTGCCGACGCCACCGGGCACCGCTTTCCAGAGCCCGCCCAGCAACCAGGGCTCGGTGCTGCTGGGGTCGGCCACCGTCACGGCCGGGGGGAAGCCGGTCGCGCGGGTCGGCGACCAGGTGACGACCTGCAACGACCCCGCCGACCAGCCGGTCAGCAGCATCGTGGCGCCCGCCGGGACGGTGATGGTCGGATGAGCACGGCGCAGACCGAGCGTCTCGGGGTGGACCTCGCGGTGGTGCTGGGCCCGCCGGGCATGGCGGGCCACGACGCCTCGGCGCTCGACCTCCAGCTGGTCGCCGGCACCAGCGACCCGTCGGCCGACGGCCCGCGCACGCTGTCCGGTCGCGAGAACGTCGCCCAGGCGCTGATCCTGCGGCTGCTGACGCCGCGGGGCACCCTGGCACCCCTCGGCCACGCCGGCTACGGCTCCCGCCTGCACGAGCTGATCGGCCGGCACCGTGACGACGCATCGCGGGCGCTGTGCAAGGCCCACGTGCTGCAGGCCGTCGCCGACGAGCCGCGCGTGGAGAGCGCGGCGCTGGGGTTCGGGTTCGAGCCGGCGTCCGAGGGCCCCTCCGAGCTGCGGTTCGTGCTGTCCGTGCGGCCGGTCGACGGCTCCGAGCCGATCTCGGTGGGACTGCGGGTGGGACTGTGACGACCCCGATCACGCCCGAGGGCTACGTCCCGCGCCCGTACCCCGACATCGTGCGCGACCTGCTGACCACGCTCACCGGCGGCACCGTCCGGGAGACCGTCGTCGTCCCCGTGGGGGACGCGATCGAGCTGCGCCTGCTGGCCGATCGGCCGGTCCGCCGGGTCTCCCACCTCGAGGGCGTCGTCGCCACCCGTCGCAAGGTGGGGGACGGGACCGAGGAGACCGTCGAGATCCCCTACCGGTTCACCGACCTGGACTTCGAGCTGTTCGCCACCGGCGCGGCCGGCGCCGAGAACGACGGCATCCGGTTCCGTCCGACGGGGCGCACGCCACCCGTCGGCTCGACGGTGACGGTCAACTACTACCCGACCCAGACGCGCCCGACGCCGATCACCGACGTCAACGTCGGGTCGGTCAGCCGGACCCTGATGGAGGCCGTCGCCCGGGAGCTCGCCCTCGCGGAGCTCCACCTCGAGCAGGTCTACCGCTCCGCGTTCGTCGACACCGCCGAGCAGTCCGCGCTCGAGCAGGTGGTCGGCCTGGTGGGGGTCACCCGGCGCCCGGCCGGGGTGGCCACGGTCCCGGTGCGCTTCAGCCGCGTGGCGGGATCCGCGGGCCGGATCGCGATCCCGGTCGGCACGGTGGTCTCCGACGCCGCGGGCAACCGCTTCGCCACCACCGCGCCGCTGGTCATCGAGCCCGGTGAGGGCTCGCGGCAGGTGCTCACCGCGGCCGTGAGCCGGTCCACGACGCCGGTCGCCGCCGGGGCGATCGACCGGGTCGAGGTCCTGATCGCCGGCGTCGCGACGGTCACGAACGAGGACGCCGCGGTCGCGGCGGCCGCGCCCGAGACCGACGACGACCTGCGGCGGCGTGCCAGGGGAGCCCTGGCCGTCGCGGCACGCGGCACGCTCGACTCCCTCCGCTTCGGGCTCCGCTCGATCCCCGGGGTCCGCGCCGTCACCGTGACGGAGCTCCCCCGGGGCGTACCGGGCGAGCTGGCGATCGACGTCGCCTACGAGCGCGAGGACGCCGAGGTGGCGGCCCAGGTGGCCGAGCGGATCGAGGAGCTCCGGCCCGCAGGCGTCCGGGTGATCAGCCGGGCGGCGGGTCGCGCCCAGGTCACCGTCGACGCCGCCCTGACCCTGGCCGGCAGCGGCGTGCCGCCGTCGGCGCTCGCGGCCCTGCAGGACGACGTCGAGACGGTCGTCGCCGACCTGGTCGACCGGCTCCCACCGGGCGCGACGCTGCGGCAGTCGCAGATGTCGGCGGCGGTGCTCACCGACGCGAGGATCGTGGACGCGGAGCTCTCGTTCACCCTCGGCGGGGCACCGGGCACCACCGTCACCGCCCCACCGGGATCCGTGCTGACCGTCGAGAGGCCGTTCGCGTTCTCCATCGCGACCGAGTCCGGCGCGGCCGGACCGGGCACGGGCATCCAGGTGGACGTCCACCTGCCGGCCCACCCGGTCCCCGGCGTCACCGCCGCCGAGGTGTCCAGCACCCTGACCAGCCGGGTCGAGGGCTGGCTGCGGCAGCTGACCCCCGGCAGCACCATCACCGTCGACGCCCTGGTCGCCGCCCTGCGCGACGACACGCGCTACGTCCTGGTCCGGGCCGAGGTCGCCGTGGTCGTCGAGGCCGCCGACCGGTTCCTCCAGCTCTCCGACGGCGTCGGGGCCTTCCCGGTCGCGCCGGGCAGCACGGCGACCCTGCGCAGCCTGGTGGTCGACGTGCGCGAGGGGAGCGTGTGATGGGCACCCGGGTCGACGCGGTCACCGCCTCGCTGCCGGCGCTGTACGCCGAGGGCGAGCACCTGCGTGGTCTCGCGGCGACGTGGGGCACGGTCCTGGACGGCTACGACGAGGCGACGGCGAGCGTGCAACGGGCGCACTGGTTCGACGCGACCCCGGACCTGGCGGAGGCGGCGGCCCTGGCCGGCCTCCTCGACATCCCCGTGGAGGACTTCCACGCCGACCTGCGCGAGTACCGAGCCTGGGTGCACGCGCTGGTCGACGGCGCCGTGACCGCCGGGCTGGTCACGCGGGAGGCGATCCGGGTCGTCGTCGACCGGTACGGCTCCGGGTTCCAGGCCGCCGCCGGCATCGACCTGTTCGGCCCGCTGCGGGCGTGGCCCCCTCCCGAGGAGGCCGGCGACGGGCGCCTGCCCGAGCTGCGGGAGAACCCGCGGCGGACCCGGTTCCTGCGGCTGCCGGAGACCGGGGGGTGGGAGCCGCTGTCGCGGCTGACGGTCACCAACGGTGGTCTGGACCCGGCTCCCTGGGCCGTGGTGCTCACCGGGACCGAGCACCACGGTGAGTACGTCCCGTTCCTGGCCAACCGCACGACCGGCCACGCGGTCGTGTGGCGGGGCGCGATCGGCGTCGGCCAGCGCCTCGTGATCGCCCCGGCCGCTGCTGACCGCACCCGCTTGCGCGCGACCCTCGAGGGGGTCGACGTCTCGGACCGGCTGGACGTCTACCCGGACCTGCGGGCCGCGCTGCGCGACGACGCCCACGCCGCGGACCGCCTCGGTGCGACGGACCCGGCGCTCCCGGTCGCCCCGCTGGCCCCCGGGGACAACGAGCTGTGGTTCCTGCCGCTGGCGCACTTCGACACCCCGGGGCTCTCGCGCTTCCTGCTCGCGCTCGCGGACGACGCGCTGCGCACCGGTCGCTTCGACCAGACGCTGTACGACGAGTCGCTGTTCGCCCAGCAGCCCCGGGTCGCCGCGAGCGTGGCGTGGGTCGAGGTGGCGCCGGCGAGCCTCGAGCTGGTCGTCCCGGGGCAGGCGTTGTCGACGTTGCCGGAGGACACCGAGGCCGGCCTCGCCGCCCGGGAACGGCTGGCCGTGGGCCTGGGGAGCGCGCTCGACCGCTGCGCCGCCGCGGGCGTGGCGACCGCGGTGGTGCTCGCCCGCCACCACGACGCGCAGCCGAGCGCCGACCGCCTGCTGCTGGCGATGCCCGTGACCCACCGGGGGGTCGGGCCGGTCGGTGGGGACCGGCTGGTCGCCTCCGAGGGCAGCTTCTCGGTGACCGCCTTCGACGACTCGACCCTGGCCTAGGAGAGGAGCATCCGATGAGAGCCTGGCTCGAGGTAGCGCTCACCGACCGCCGCGGTCGCGTCGTGGGGCGGTGGCGGGAGCACAACGCCGTCATGGAGTCCGGTGCCCGGCTGATCGCCGGTCTCTTCGCCGGCTCCGGTGGCGGCATCACCCACATGGGCGTGGGCACCGACGGCTCGGCCCCGGACGACGTCGCGATCAGCGCGCTGGCCAACGAGCCCGACGGCGACGTCCCGGCCCTGACCGGCGCCACGACGGCGCCGATCCCCGGCACCGCGTTCTCGACCACGCTGATCCCCGAGAAGCGGGTGGTCCGCCTGCGCGTGCGGGGCACGCTGCCCGACGACGCGGCCGTCGGCACGATCCGCGAGGCCGGGCTGCTGGCGGTCACCGACGACGCGACGGTCCTCTACAACCGCGTGGTCCTCGCCCCGATCAGCAAGGGCGACGACCACGAGCTGACGTTGTTCTGGGAGATCGACTTCCCCTTCGGAGACCTGCAGTGGTTGTCATGAGGCAGGCACCGGCCGAGCTAGGAGTGCGCGATGATTAACGGTTCCTTCGACTTCAGGTTGCAGGGTTTCCCGGCGGCCAACCGCGACACGACCGTCGAGCTCGTCAACCAGGCCACGGGCCAGCAGCTGAGCGCGAAGCCGTTCCTCGACGGCTCGCTGGTGATGCGCGACCTGGACCCGGGCAACTGGGAGGTGACGGTGCGCCACCCGAACCTCGTCAACGCGATCGACCGGCGCGTCGTGCGGCTGTTCCCGCAGCCGTTCCCGACGCTCGTGCCGATCCCGGTCCGCCCCGAGCTGTTCCGGGACACCCCGATCCGCGACGTCCCCGACGCCGACCTCGCCCCGGTGCAGCAGCGCGCCGCCTCGGCCGGGTCGGCGGTCGGCGGCCTCGCCGGCAAGGCGCCCGGCGAGGTGATCCGTGCGGAGGACTGGAACCTGCTGGTGGGGGCGGTCTCGGACCTGGCGGCGGCCATGGGCGAGCTGACCAGGGTGGTGTCCCCGCTGGGCCACGACCATCCCGAGGTCGCCGAGAAGATCGCCGAGGTGCAGGGCAACATCCGACGGTTCAGCGAGTCCTTCGGGCAGAGCCTGCTCGAGCTGCGCCGCGACCTCGAGTCGCAGCAGATCCGCAAGCGGCTCGACCTCGTGCTGGACGCCGGCGCGGCCAGCGTCGCCCTGCGGGACCGGATCGGCTCGCGGGTCGACGACCTCGTCGCGGCGACCGCCACCTCCACCAGCCGGTGGAGCACGACGCTGGCCAACCAGAGCAACGCGATCCAGCGCGAGGTGCTGGAGCTGGCGCAGCAGCAGGACCAGCCGGACGAGTTCCTGGCCACCCCTGCGGTCACGCAGACGCTCGAGCTGCTCAGCAGCTTCTCCGGTGCCGGTGGCCAGATCCGGGCGGAGGACGAGCTGCACACCTATCGCCGGGCCGGGATCACGGCAGGGTCCGCGATCTCCACGATCTTCCGGTGAATGACGAGCGAGTGAGGGGAGGAGGTCCGGATGCCCACGACAGCAGAGCTGGAACGCATCGAGGCACTGGTCGCACGACTGCTGCCGCTGAGCACCAAGCGCCGCGGCGAGCTCATCGAGGCCGAGGAGTGGAACCTGCTGGTCGCTGCGCTGCTCGAGGTCGGCCGGGCGGCCCTGGAGCGCGGCGAGGACGGTGCGGTGCAGGACCACGCCCACCCCGACCAGGTGGGCGTCGGCTGGCTGGACCCGCGCCTGCGCCAGCTGCTGTCGGGCGGTGGTGCCCCCGGCGACACCTCGATCACCCTGGTGAACCTGCGTCGGGACCTCACCGGCGTCGCGTCGCGGATCGACCTCGCCGACTCCGCCGTCGCCGACGTGCGCAGCAAGGTCGACCAGGTCTCCACCCAGGTGCTCCAGCGCGAGTCGGACCTCGACCGGCTCGACCGCAAGGTCCTCGGCGCGGCCGAGAGCCGTGCCGCGGTCGCCGACCTCCGCCTCGACCTGGACTCGATCCGCGGCCAGGTGGGCGTGGCCCTGAAGGTCGGCAGCCAGCTCGAGGTCGGTGGTGCGCCGCTGGACGTCCAGGACCTCCTCGGCCGCGTGACGGTCCTGGAGGAGCTGCGTGACGCACTGACCCGGGCCGACGGGGGCCTGCTGGACGCGGCCGAGTTCGACCGCCAGGTGGCCGGGCTGGAGGGCCGGCTGGTCACCCAGGACGTGCTGACCAGGTCGCTCGCGGCGCTGCGGGAGGACGTCCTCGGTGACGGGGTCGGCGGGATCGGCGGGGTCGGCGGGATCGGCGGGATCGATCGCGACCAGCTCCTCGCCGACGTCCGGGCCGCCGCTTCCGAGACGTCGACCGCGTCGGTCGACAGCCTCGGCGAGCGGCTCCGGGCCGAGCTGGCCGATCGCGTCGGCAGCATCGAGCCCCTCGTCGGCCGGGAGGTCGAGCGCGCCACGAGGGGACTCGCCGACGCGGTCCACGCCGATGTCCAGGAGGTCCTCCGGGTGCGGCTCGAGGAACAGGCGAGCGTGCTCGGTGGTCGCCTCGACGCGACGCTGGACCAGCGGCTCGGCGAGCTGAAGGACTCGGTCGGCTCGGAGCTGGGCTCGGTGCGCGAGCGCCTGGGTGCGCAGGTCGGCGAGATCCTCCGCTCCGAGCTCGACCAGCAGCTCGCGAGCACGCTCGCCGACGTCTCCGATCGGATGCGCTCCCTCGAGGGGAGCGTCGACGGGCTCCGGCAGGCAGGCACCCGCCACGAGGCCGACCTCGGCGTCCTGGCCACCCAGCTCGCCCAGGCCGTCCGCGAGCAGGACACCGCGCGGGGGGCGGTGCGGGACGAGGTCGTCGGTCGGATGGCCGCGCTCTCGGACGGGTTGCCGGCCATCGTCACCGCCGCCGTCGACACCGCCCAGGCGGCGACGCGCAGCGAGCTGAACGCCCGGGTCGACGCGATGCGACGAGACCTCCAGGGCGAGCTGGCGCAGGTCGCCCGGGACCAGGCCACGACCGAGGTGCGGGTGCTGAGCACGTCGATCCGCAGCGACCTGCAGGGCGTGATCCGCCAGGAGCTGGACGCGTCGATGTCGCCGCTGCAGGACCAGCTGCGGACGGAGGTCGGCAGGCTGCAGACGCGGGTGGCCGGGCTCGTCACGGACGAGGTGACCCGGGCGACCGCGGGGATCCCGGACCGCGTCCGGCTGGAGCTCGACGCGTTCCGTCCCGAGCTCGACCGGACCATCGACGCCTCCATCGGCACCCGCCTGGGTGCCCCGCCGCAGCGGTGATCCCCGGTGCTGACCGAGCTGGAGACCCGACTCGCCCAGGTCCTGGGCTCACGCCTCGTGGCGCCGTTCGCCGGCCGGGTCGTACGACGGGGCGGGGCGTCGCCGGCCGGTGACGGCCCCGTGATCCGGGTCGGCGTCCTCGAGGCGACCCGGCTCGACGACGACCTGTCGTCGATCCGGCCCGAGGTCGTGCCGGGCGACGACCAGCTGCGTCGCGTGCTCCGGCTCCAGGTGGACCTGGGTCTGTTCGTCAGCCCGGCGCAGGACGCGGGACCGACCCAGCTGCTCCAGGGCGTCGACGCGCTCGCCTACACGCTGGACGACCCGGAGGTGCGGTCGGCCGCGGCCCTGGACGCGCCGGGTGACCCGGGCTTCCGGCTCGACTCGCTGCTGCTGGAGGGGTTGACCACAGCGACCACGGACGCGGCGCGACCGCAGCTCCGGCTGCGGGGGACCGGCGTGTTCTGGCCGGTCGGCGTGGTGGGTGAGGCCGGCCCGGCCATCGAGCGGGCGCTGGTGCGCGTGGTGCGGCTGCCCTTGACGCTGCGGCCGCAGGGGGCCCTGGAGCCGGGCGGGGCAGCCGTCGCGCTCCAGCTGGCGGTCGGCACGACCGGCACGCTCCGCGCTGCTGCCACGGGAACCGACAGCCTCCCGTTCGGCTCGGTGGCGGTCCGGCTGACGGACCCGTCCGGCGGCCCCGGCGCCGGCAGCCTGTCGGGCGGCCTCGCCGGCCCGGACGGCCACCGGCTGGTGACGGTGGACGAGGCCGGCGCCTCGGTCGACTACACGCCGCCCGCGGCGCCGGGCACCGACATCGTGGTGGTGAGCGGTCATGCGCGCGACAGCGGTGGCGCCGACCGGGTCGGTCTCGAGCTCGCCCGCTTCGAGATGGCGGTGCGGTGATGACGATCGGCCGGCTCGAGGAGCGCGCGGAGCTCGTGGGGCTCGGGGTCGGTGCGGCCGGGGTCCGCGCGCCGGACCCCGTCCGCACCGCCCCGGCCGTGACGATCGACAGCACCGGCGTACCGCTCACGTTCTCGTGGCGACCGGTCCCCGGCTGCACCGGGACCCGGGTGGCGTCGGCGCCGGTCAGGGTCCTCCCCGTCACCGACGGCGACGGCCGGGACGTCGGCGTCGTCACCGCCGGCGGCACGGCCGCCGCCTTCACGGTCCGGCTGCCCGCGGGCGAGAGGGTGCTGCGCGGCCTGCGGATCCCCCACCTCCGCCGTCACGACGGCGAGGACGAGCACCCGATCACCGACCAGCCGGACCTCGGCGAGCACCGGCTCGTGGTCCGGCCCGTCGTCGACGGCCAGGTGCAGGCTCCGGTGGTCGCGGTGCCACCGGTGCCAGGGGAGAGGATGCTCCCGCCGCAGCTGGTCGGTGGGTCGCTGTCGGGCAGCCTGCTGCGGCTCCCCGACCTGGTCGGCGGTCGCTTCGAGGTGTCGCTGTGCAGCGGCGGCGGACCGAGCGACTTCGAGGCGGTGACCATCTCCTTCGGGGACGTCCGGGGCCTGGTGGCCCCCAACCGTCCTCGGTCTCGGTGAGGGACGCAGCCGGTGCGGTGGCGGTCGCGTTCAGCGGCCCCGGCACGGCGATGATCGAGCTCGACCTCGCCGCCCCGCTCCAGCGCCACCTGGACCAGGTGGTCGGCGACCCGGCGGTCGATCGCGCCGAGGGTCGCGTCGTCGCCGCCGGCCGCGGGTCCGCACGGCTCCGCTGGTCACCCGACGTCACGCTGCTGCGGGCGGCCGCCGGCCGGGCGTCCGTGTCGCTGACGGGGGAGCCGGCGTCGCTCGACCTCGGGTTGCCGCCGGCCGGCCGGGACCCGTCGCGCACCCGGGCCGACCTGACCATCACCCACGACGGGCTCGCCCTCCACCCGCTCTCGGACCCGGTGCCGACCCGGCGGGCAGGCCTGTCGGGGCCGGTGGTGTCGGCGACGCCCGTGACCCGGGCACTCGCCCCCCAGGCGCTCCAGGGGCTGCGCATCGGTCGGATCGGGGTCGTGGGGCGGGTGATGGAGGCCGCGGACCTGACCGTCCACCTCGAGTGCGGGCAGGGCACGCCGAGCACGGCGACGCTCTCCGACCTGGCGGTCGCGACCGGCCCGGGCAACCTGGTGCGGTGGTTCGAGCTCGAGGAGGCGGTGCTGGTCTCGGGGCCCGTGCGCGTGGGCCTGAGCGCGACGCGGGGTCGGTTCGGCTGGGTCGCGACCGGCGGAGCGCCCGACGCCCCGGCCGTGCGCTGGGCCGTCGTGACCGAACCGGTGGGCACCAGGGTCACCGTCGCCGGCGCCGTCCTCACCCTCACCGGGGTCGAGACCGTGCTGACCGGCGTGACGGTGGGTGGGCCGTCACCCCTCGCCGTGACGACCGACCAGCTCTGCACCGTGGCCGCCTCGTCGGCCGTGCAGGAGTTCGCGCCATGACGCTGCTCGACGACCTCAACGCGCTCGACCTGAGCAGCATCGTCTCCGCCCGGGCCGACATCGAGGTCAGCTTCGGCTCCGCAGGACTGGTCGGGCTCCTCGACAGCGGCTCGGCCACCGCCGTGCTGGGCGACCTGGGTCGCGTGCTCGAGACGGTCACCGCCGGGCTCGACGACCCCGAGACGCTGGTCGCGCCGATCCTCGCGGCCTTCGCCGACCTCGCCGAGAACCTGCTCCCCGACGACCTGCCCATCGCCGAGTACGCCGAGGCGATCACCACCGGTGCCCGGCTGGTCGGTGGACTGGTGGCCCAGCTGTCCGGCGACCCCCGCGGCCTGAGCGCGGCCGGCACCAGCCTCGGCGACGTGCTCGACTCCGCGGGCGGCATGCTCGGCGACCAGGCGAGCGCGATCGGTGACGGGCTGGGGCGGGTCCGGGCGCTGGTCACCTCGGTCGAGCGGGGCCTTCCCGGGGACCCCGCCGCGTTGATCGGGCCCGCCCTCGAGATCGTGCTGCCGTTCCCGACCGGTCCGATCGACCAGCTGCGGGCCTCGCTCGCGGCCGTCACCGCGCAGCTGGACCAGATGGTGCTCCGCGCCAGCCTCGGCGACGGGCTGGTCACGGCGCTCCGCCGGCTCGAGGTCGCAGCCGATAGCGGCGACCGGGCGGCCGTCGAGGCCGCGCTGACCGTGATCACCTCGACGCGCCACGCGACCCTGGACCAGATCGGTGAGGGCCTCCGGCGCACGGCCAGCCTGCTCAACGGGCTCGACGTCGCGGACCACCTGCGGCCCCTCATCGACCTGCGCGCCGTCCTCGCTGGCGCCGACGACCACGTCTTCGCCCTGCTCGAGCAGTGGCGCGAGCTCGTCGTGGAGCTCGGTGCCGTGCTCGACGACCTCGACCCGGCCGTCGCGATGACGCACATCGGCGCGTTCCTGGACCTGGCGGAGGCCGCCGCCACCGAGCTCCTCCTCGGCGCCGTCGACGACTCGGTCACCTTCCTCCAGGACCGGCTGCGCGGCCTGCTGCGCGAGCTCCCGCTGCGGCCGCTGCGCCACCGGCTCACCGACGGGATCGCGGGTGTCGCCGCGTCGATCAACGACGCCGACCTCGCGGGTCCGGTCACCGCGGTGCGGTCGGGGCTGGCCGAGATCTCCCGGGTGGTCGCCGAGCTCGACCCGGCGGCGCTGGTCCAGCAGGCGGTCGAGGAGCTCGAGGACCTCCTGGCGGGAGCGCTGGACTCGCTGGAGGCCTCCCTCGGCACGATCACCGCCGCGATCGACCTCGTCGCCTCGGACGCCTCCGAGATCCTGGGTCGCGCGGTCGAGGGGCTCCACGACGTCCGCGAGGTCGTCGACCAGATCACCGTGGCGATCGAGGACGCCGGTATCCAGGAGGCCGCCGACGCCATCGCCGCCGAGCTGCACGACCTGCAGGAGCAGGTCGCCGAGCTCCTCGGGTCCGCGCCGATCCCGGACGCCCTCCGCGGGTCCGTCGACCAGCTGGTCACCCTGCTCGACTCGATCGACCTCGACGCGGCGGTCGGCGAGCCGTTGCGCGACATCGCCGCCCAGATCGCGATCCCCGGTGACCTGGCGAGCACGGTGCAGGAGGGGCTCCAGGCCCTGGCCGAGGCCGTGGTGTCCCTGGTCCCGACCGACGTCATCGCGGACCTCGACGGGATCGTCGGCGACGTCCTCGCCGAGGTCCAGGGCCTCGACCTCGCGCCCCTCACCTCGGGGATCACCGCCGTCCTCGACCAGGCGGCGAGCACGCTCGAGGGCCTCGGCAGCGACCAGCTCGACGCCCTGCTCGCCCCGGCGGGCGAGGCCTTCGACCAGGTGGTCGCCGTGGTCGACCGGCTCCACCCGCGCCTCCTGCTCGCACCCGTGATCACGGCGTACGCCGACCTCGTCGGGCACCTGCCGGTGCCGGACCCGACGACGATGACCACCCGCGCCGGCAGCGTCATCTCGGCCGCGGGCGAGGCCGCCGCCAGGGCCGCGACCGCGCCGGTGACGCAGGCCGTGACCGGTCGGTCCGACGGGGGCGCCGCCGGGCCGGCCGGGACCGACCCGTCGGCCCAGCAGCCCCCGGCGGACCTGCGGATCGGCGACGTGGTCCGGCTGATCGGGTTCCTGCCGGCCAAGCTGCGCGAGGCGCTGCACGAGCTGCAGGCCGGCGAGGCAGGGGTCGTGCTGGGCAGGATCGACCTGCTGCTCGCCGGCACGGCGGCCGAGCTCCGCGAGGTCCGCGACAGGGTGGTCACCGTCCAGGGTGCGATCGCCGCCGAGGTGACCCGGGTGCTGGCGCCGCTGGGCGCGGCCCAGCTGGACGCACAGCTCGCGCTCGAGTCGTCGGTGGTCGTGTCGGCCGGCGGGTTCGACGTCGAGGCCGGCTTCGACGTCATCGCCCAGGTCGGCCCCGGTCAGATGCAGGCCGCGCTGGCCGGGGACCTGGCCGTGGTGGCCAGGCGCTGCGAGGCCGTGAACGGGCGCCTGGCCGGTGCGGTCGCGCACGACCTCGACGCGGTCGCCGACCTGTTGGAGGCCTTCCTCCCGGGCGGGGTCACCGGCGACCTCGACACCTTCCTCGCCGCGCTCGACCCGGAGCCGATCGCCGCCGACCTCGACGCCGTCATGGCCAGGGTCGTCGACGCGGTGCCCGACGTCCTGGCGGCCGTCGGCGACGACCTCCACGGCCTCGAGGCCCGGGTCCGTCGTCTGATCGACCAGCTCAACCCCGGGACCCTGGCCCAGCGCTACCTCCGCGTGCTGGACGTGGTCCGCGACGAGCTCGCGGTCCTCGACCCGGGTCGGCTCGCCGACGAGCTCGGCGAGGTCCACGGCGCCGTCCGCGCCGCGATCGGGGCCCACGACCCGCGCGGCCTGGCGGCGGACATCGACGGCATCCTGCGCGCCGCGGCGGCGGACGTCCGGTCGCTCGACCCCTCGACCCTCCTCCCGGACCTCTCGGGGCTCACCGCCCAGGTCGAGCGGGTGGGCGACCTGCTCCCCGTCGAGGCCCTGGCGGGGATCGGCGAGGACCTGGTCGAGGTGGGCGACGAGCTGCGCGCCCTCGACATCGCCCAGATGATCGAGGCGGTCAACGCCGTGCCGCCCGAGCTGGCCGACGCGATCTCGGACCTCGTCGAGTCGATCCGCGACGAGCTGGTCGCCCTGCTCGCCTCCATCCGCTACGCCCACCCCGGCGGGTCCGCCTCGGCGTCGGTCTCGGTCGGGTGAGGACGGTGACGACGCTCTCCACCGCGCCGACCGGCACCGGCGCCACGACCACGACCAGGCTCCGGATCCCCGGTGCCGGCACGGTGCAGGTCACCCGGGACCGGTCCACGGGGACGCTGCTGGGCATCGTCGGCGAGACGCTCCGAGGACTGAGCGTGCCCTACCTCAGCACCGACGCGCACGGCGCGACCTGGCACGGCGTGTGCGACGTGAGCGAGTCGCGCGAGGGCGACGAGATGACCCGGCGGGTGACCACCGACCTCGCGACGTGGACCGAGCGCTACTCGTGGCAGGCCGGGCAGCTCGTGCACGTCGACGGGGTCGACCTCCGCCGGGACGCGGCGGGACGCGTCGTGGCGTGCCTGGACCGGCTCTCCGACGTGCGCTGGTTCTACACGCTCAGCGACGGCGTCCCCGTGCGCATCGAGGGGCCGGGCTTCGTCCGCACGCTGGCGCTGGGGGCGCAGGGCCGGGTCCACTCCTGGCAGCAGGACGGCGTCCCCACCCGGCTGAGCTACGCAGCGGACGGCACCCGGCGGGGGCCGACGCGCCCGTGGCGCGACCACGTCGACGAGGCCGGCCGGTGCTGGGCCGAGGTGGACCGGGACGGAGCGGTGCGTCGCGTGTACCTGTGGGACGGCACCCGCTGCCTGGCCCGCATCGACGGGCCCGTCGGGGCGCCGCTGGCGGCGGTCTTCAGCCTGGATCCGTCCGGCACGCCGGTCCGCGTCGTCTCCCCGACCGGTAGCACGCGGGTCCCCCGGGACGCCTACGGCGAGGGCCTGCTGGCGCTCCCCGGGGTCCCGGGCCTCTTCGGTGGCCAGGTCGTGGGCGGGACGGTGCACCTGCCGTTGCGGCGACTCGACCCACGGACCGCGACCTTCCTCGAGCCCGACCCCCTGGACGGCTCGGACGACGACCCGCGCCGGGGGCGGGAGGCGGCGTACCAGGGTCCGTTGCCGGTCGAGCGGGAGCCCGGCACGGGCTACCAGGTCTGCCGCGGTGACCCGGTGGGACGCGCGGATCCCACGGGGGGCGTGTCGGCCGGCCTGGTGATCTCCACGCTCACCTGGTCGTTCCAGAACAACATCCTGACGTTCTTCGGGATCGACTGGTGGTTCAACCTGATCGCCAGCCTGGTCACCTGGCCCGCGACCGGCGTGGGTCCGTTCGGGTCGGACGGCATCTCGGCCAGCGAGCGCCGCGGGGGCTTCGGCATCCGGCGCGACGGCGTCATCAACGAGATCACGGAGGGACGACCGTTCACCACCCAGCACCTGGTCTGGGCTCCGGACTCGGCGTTCGAGGCGCTCCAGCGCGGCGAGGTGTTCGCCCCGTCCGCGCGGTTCGAGCCCACCCACTACGGCACGGTGCTGTCCCTGGCGCCACGGGACACGCCCCGCACCCTGCTCGCGGGGATGGACCGCAGTGCGAGCACCGGGGTGGCCGCGGGCGTGCTGGACCAGTGGTCCCGTCACGGCGGCGTCGGCGAGCCGGTGGCACCGGGGTCGCTGCGGCCGTGGTTCCCCCTCGGTGGGTTCCACCTGGACCGGCCCCTGACCGGCATCCTGACCGGCACCCGCCACGACGTCAGCAGCACCCTCACCGAGCTGGCGCCCGGCGCCGTCGGAGCCGGCGACCTCAGCCTGCACACCGTGCTGACGGCGGCGGCCGCCACCGGCTTCGCGGCCGGCGACCGGCTGCTGCTGACCGACGCCGAGCCCACGCCTGCCGCAGGCACCCCGCCGGCGCTCACCCTCGTCGACGTCGCCGGCGTCGTCCCCGCGGGTACGGGGGAGCGGGTCCAGCTGACCGCCCAGGTGACCGGGTTCGCGGCGAGCGGCCTGACCGCGACCAAGGTCGCGGCGGTGCCCAGCAGCAGCGAGGCCCGGGGGGTCGGGGCGCTCGTCAGCTCCCTCGACGCCCGCGGGACCGCCGCGGTCTACGCCGCCGCCGACCTGCTGCGGATCCGGGCGAGCACGTCGGAGGTGACCGTCGCCCGCGTCGCCCGCCTCTCGGCCAGGCTGCCGCTCGACCGCCCGCTCCCGACCGGGCTGGCACCCCCCTTCGAGGTGCGCCGGGGGGCCGTGGGCGCGTCCCAGCCGGTCACCATCGCCGGGGGCGCCGTGGACTTCGGCGCCGGGACCCGACCCGGCACCGGCACGACGGGGCTGCTCTCCGGCGGCGGCGCCCGGCTCGCCGTCCGCGTCGAGACCCACGTCGGCGCCACGCAGGCGACCGTGGACGCGCCGGTCCCGGCGGCGATCTCGGGCGCCGCGAGGATCACCTTCGCCCCGGTGACGGGGGCCGCCGTGCTGGGCACCGGCAGCACCGTCGACGCGGCGGCGGCTGTTGAGTACGCACCGGGCGTCGCCGGCTCCGCCCCGGACGGTGCGGCCGGCCTGGTGCTCGTGCACGTGACGGGGGCCGGGCAGTCCCACGTCCGGGTCGTGCCGGGAGCCCCGGCGCACGACGTCGTCGTGGTGGACCGTGCGTTCGCGGGTTCCGCGCCGTTCACCACCGAGCGGATCCCTGTCGAGACCCCGACGGCGACCGGGCTGGTCCTCGCCGACCTGCTCGGCCTGATCCTCGCCGACCCGGCACCGTTCGTCGGCGTGCCGGCGGTCTTCCTCAGCCGGGTCACCGGCAGCCCGCCGACGGCGGGTGCCGCCGAGCTGAGCGGTGTCGCCGTCGCCGGCGGCGTGGTCACCACGACGTGGGCCGGCTCGGGTGCGGCCCCGGCCCTCCGGCTGGGGGAGCCGGTGCTCGCCGGCACCCGGCCCGCCGTGGTCCGCGCCCTGCGCGTCACCGCCACCCTCGACCGACCGATCGCCCTGGCCGCCTCCGGGCTGAAGGTCGTCGGGCTCGAGGAGACCGGACCGACGTACCGGGGCAGCGCCAGGTCGGGCACGGAGGTCGTCGTCGACCCGTCCATCGACGTCAGCGGAGCGGCCGTCGACTGGCCCTTCCTGCGGGTGCTGCCGGGTGACCTGCTGATCGTGCGCGTGGGCGCCACGACGACGAGGCACCGGGTGGCGGCCGTCGACGGCTCCGTGCTGACCCTCGCCGGCGACCTCCCGCTGACCCCCGGCGCGGCCCTGGTCCGCCGGCTCGACGTCGCGGACCCGGCCACCGGGTCGCCGTACCTCGGCATCAACGGCGCGCAGAGCGGTGCCGGCACGACCCTCGACGTGGACGTGTGGAGCGTGGGTGCGCTCGGCGGCGGCACGACGATCGGCGTCGTCGACGGCGACGTCACCCATCCCGCCGTGGTGACCGCCGCGTCCCAGGCGTTGAGGGTGAGCTTCTCCGAGGCGTTCGACGCTCCCGCGCTCTCGGTCAGCAGCCTGACGACGACCGCGCAGGGCTTCGCCACGACGGTCACCCGTGACGGGGCGACCCTGGTCCTCGACCCCTCGACGGCGGTGGCGCCGGCTCTGGTCACGCCCCCGGGAACCGTGCTCGCCGTGGCCTACACCGAGACGGGCGCCTCGGTCGGGGGGGTCGTCGGGCCCGGCACGCTGCTGGTGCCCGAGGACGAGGGCACCGAGATCGACCGCGGGCAGTCGTTGGTCGACCACGAGCTGGAGCACACGCTGCAGTACGCGAAGTGGGGACCGCTGTGGTTCAACGCCTTCCCGATGCTGGTGATGGAGCTGCCGGGCATCCTCGCCACCGACACCGAGCTGCCGGACTGGTCGCCGGCGATGGCGGCGACCGTCGCGCCGGGCGAGGGAGGCCGGTGGGCGGTGACCATCCCGGACCGGGGGAGCACCACGCTCGCCGTCGACGACGAGCTGCAGCTGATCGCCGGCTCGCGGCGCGCCAGGGTGAGGGTCCGGGCGATCTCGGGGACGACCCACCAGGTCACGACCGACGACGGGGTGCTGCCCACGGGCGCGGTGTCGGTGCGCAAGCAGCAGAACGCCACGGTCTTCGACGGCTTCTTCTCCTTCTTCGACCTGCTCACCCACGGCGGGCTGGTCAACGTGCTCGCCGGCAGCACCTGGGGTGGGCTGTTCTGGCTGATCGGCAAGGGCGCCTACGGGATCTACCGCGCCATCGCCGGGACCGGCCAGCTGTACCCGGCGACGGTCACGGACCCCTCGACCGTCACGATGGACGACGACGCCGGGCGGGCGGCGATCCGCGCCGAGGGGCGGGTGACGATCAGGCGCGGTCAGGACACGGTCGTCCGGACCATGACCAGCGACTCCGGCGTGCTCAGCGTGCAGCCCCCGCTCTCCTTCACCGGCGGCGTCCAGGTGGCGATGTACGACACGCACGACCCGGGCGCCCAGTTCGACTGGTACGACTACACCCCGGCGACGATCGACGAGGCGAACCCGACGCGCCTGACCCTCGACGCGGACGCGTCGTTCTCGCCGAACGACCGCGTGCAGCTGCGGTACCGGTCGTCGGACTTCAAGGACGACGTCACCGCGGTCGCCGGGCGGGTGGTCGAGCTCGCGTCCGCCGTCACCGTCCAGGACGGCGAGCTCAGCATCCGCATCGCCAAGGTCGGCCACCACGACCCGCTCGGCAACGCTGACTCCGCCGCCATGGTGGAGATGGGCATGGGGTGGATGAAGTGGGTCTTCGACCCCTACGGCCAGATCGAGCACACCGTCGACCCCGGCGCGGAGTGGGCGCGCTGGCTCCTGCGGGTGATGAGGTGGGTCCTGGGCAGCCAGAGCTTCAGCCTGCTGCCGTTCGGCTACCTCTGGTGGGGTCGGCTCTTCCCGCTCCGCGCGGAGCACCGCGCCGAGATCGAGCAGCAGGCCTCCGAGCAGAGTGGCGAGCTCTACAGCCCGCTGGGCAGGCTCACCGGCGAGGTCTCGGGGTCGGCCTTCGGGGCCCGGTCCATGGTGGTGGGTGACATCGCGCGCTACCGCTACTCGCCGGACTCCAGTCGTGCCACGTTCATCTCGCCGCTGGGCACCCGGACCACCGGCCGGCTCGACGCCCCCGGGGTGTGGCTGCGCCGCGACCTGCGGGTCCTGCCGGACCGGACGGGCGGAGCGCCGAGCGCGGCGCCCAACCTGACGACCCAGGCGACCGCGACGGGCGATCCGGGGCGCGCCGTCGCGGAGGTCCTCACCAACCGGGGCGCCGACCCCCGGACGCTCGCGGACAACACAGACCCTCCCGCGACCCCACCGGTGCCGGACCCGATCGGGTACGCCGTGTCCGACCTCGGGAGCGTGCCGACCTCGGCGCGCCTGCAGCGCACGCTCGGCGGCTACGTCGCGTTCACCCGCGCCGGGAACCACCGGGTGACGACCGTCAACGGCATCGCCGGCGCACCCAAGGTGGCCGACCTGGTGGGGGACGAGCGGCAGCCGCTCTACTTCGACGTCCAGGCGACCGATGTCACCGTGGTCGCCGCCGGGCAGGACGTGGCCGCCGGCGACACCGTGACCCTGGTCCCGTTCCAGCGGGCGGAGGTGGTGACCACGCCGGACACGTCCCGGGTCTACCGGCTGACCGTGGCCGACCCGTCCGGTCCGGTGGTCGCGCTCGACGGCAACCGGCTCGACGGCAACCGGCTGGTGGGCGTCGGTGCCGGGACCGGTGTGGTGGTCGAGGTCAGCCGCTTCTACGCGGTCACGGGAGCGGGCGCGTACGGACCAGGCGGGCTCGCTGCCCACGGGATGCACACCTCGCGTCCCGTCGACATCGCGGTGCGCCGCTTCAGCGTGGACGTGGTCACGACCCTGTCGCTGCGCGACGCTCCCGCGCGCACCGCCACGGCGCTGGCCTCCCTCGCCCGCGGTGCCGACGCCTTCCTCCTGGTGCCGGCACCGATCGCGCGGACCCCACGCGTCACCCTCGTCGGCGGGGCGCCACCGGCCCCGTCCGCCGTCCTGCCCACCATCGCCCGGGTCGACACCCCGGCCGCCGAGCTCGGCTTCGTGACCACCGCGGGCGGGGTCTTCTCGGTCAGCTTCCCGGCGGGCGCCGCGACCGGCCCGGTCGAGCTCAGCGTCGACGTCGGGCCGAACCTCGGCGCCGCTGCGACGCTGACCTGCGAGGTCGAGGTGACCTAGCCGTGCCGTCGACGATCCCCGCACAACGCGCTCGCTGCGCTCGCCCACCCGCTACCGACACGCCGAGGACCAAGTAGACCCGCCGGCTCGAGTCGTGGCCGCCGAGGCATCGAACACAGGTTCGCACATTGACATCGCTGGCGCAGCGTATCCCTCCTGGGCTGTGGAGATGGACCGACCCCTGTCGGTGGTCGCTGTCAGAATGGGGGCATGGCCAAGGACGAGGACACCCTGACGCGGCACCCCGTGCCGGCGGGTGTCCGCGCCGTCGAGCAGCAGGTCGCGGAGGTGGCCGGGGTGCTGGCGGACCGGTCGTTGTCGCTGGACGCCGCCGGCACGCGGGAGACGCTCCTGGCACTGGCCGCGGCCGGGCGCAGGCTGGCCTCGCTGCCCTGGCGCGTCGCTGCGCACGCCGACGTGGTGAAGGTCGGCGCGGACTCCGGTGCCACGTCGACCGGGGTGTGGTGGGCGGTCGCCACGAAGCAGAACCGGCGCACCGCCGCCGGGCAGGTACGCCTTGCCAACGCGCTCGAGTCCCGGTGGCACCGCGTCCGGACGCTCTCGCGGACGCGCAGATGAGCGCCGAGCAGGCCCGCGTGGTCGTCCGCGCCCTCGACGACCTCCCCGACGACCTCCCGCCCGACGTGGTCGCCTCGGCCGAGCAGACGTTGGTCGGCTGGCGCTGGTCCACGACCCCGACGCCCTGGCCCTGCTCGGGCAAGCGGATCCTGTCCGACCGTCGCCCCCGAGGTCGGTGAGGAGGCCGACCGCAAGAAGGTCGAGGCCGACGAACGCCGCGCCCAGCAGAAGCAGCGTCTGACGCTGTTCTTCGACGGCCACGGGCTGCGCCACGGCCGGTTTACGCTGCCGATGCGTCCAGGGCCGGATGCTGCAGAAGATCCTCCAGGCTTTCGCCGCCCCGGGCCACGTCAACACCACCCAGGGTGCCGGGTCCTGGCTCGCCGGGCGCCCGCTCGCCGCAGAAGATGGGCGTCGCGTTCGGCGAGATGATCGAGAGCTACCCCAAGGACCGCGCGCCCCGCGCCGGCGGGACCTCAGCCAGCCTGGTCGCGCTCTACCAGGGCGCCGACCTCGTCACCGGCGTCGGTCTCGCCACCCTCGAGACCGGCGACCTGGTCTCGATGGGCCAGATCCGACGCATGGCCTGCGAAGCCGGCGTCATGCCCGCCGTCCTCGGCACCAAGTCCCACGTCCTCGACCTCGGCCGCACCGCCCGCTTCCACACCGAACCCCAACGGATCGCGATCGCCCTGCGCGACGGGGGCTGCACCGCCGAGGGCTGCGACTGGCCACCGGGGATGTGCCAGGTCCACCACGACACCCCCTGGTCCGAGGGCGGCCCCACCAACGTCGAGGACGCCCGGCTGCTGTGTCCCTGCCACCACGCCCGCGTCCACGACCCCGACTACGACGTCACGGTCCTGCCGAACGGCAAGCTCAGGTTCCACCGACGCACGTGAGGCCGGGTCACGCGCCCGGAGGGATGTTCTGGTTCATCGAGAACACGTTCTTGGCAGCCCACCGCAGCTCGAGCCGCCGCAGCCGCTGGTACGTCGCGGGCCCGAACGCCGCCCCGACCCGTGCCGGGGCGGTCGCGCTGCCACCAGCGGACGCGTCAGCCGGGGGCCGCCCCGAGGTAGGCGAGCACGGCCGAGACGCGACGGTTCGTCCCGGGCTGCTCGTGGTGCCCGAGCTTCGCGAAGATCGCGCTGATGTGCTTCTCCACGGCCGACTCCGAGAGCACGAGCGCGTCGGCGATGCCGGTGTTCGACAGGCCACGGGCCATCTCCCGGAGCACGTCGCGCTCCCGGCCGGTGAGGTCGTCGAGGCCGCTCGACTCGCGACTCATGCGCCGGGTCACCAGGGCATCCACCACCCGCGAATCGAGGACGGTCCGGCCGGCGCAGACCTCGTGGAGGGCCCGGAGCAGCTCGTCGATGTCACCGACCCGCTCCTTGAGCAGGTAGGCCAGGCCGTCCGTGCCGTGCTCGAGCAGCGCGCGCACGTACGGCTCGTCGGCGTGCTGCGACAGCACCACGACGCCGACGTCGGGGAACCGCCGGCGGATCTCGTGGGCGGCCTCGATGCCCTCCGTCTGGTGGCCGGGAGGCATCCGGATGTCGGTCAGCACGGCATCGGGGGTGAACCGCGCCACCGCGTCGAGCAGCTCGGTCGCGTCGCCGACCGCGGCGCACAGCTCGACCTCGCCGGAGTCCTCGAGCAGGGCCCGGACACCTTCGCGCAACAGGTAGCTGTCGTCGGCGATGACGACCCGGAGCCGCTCACTCACGGCGCTGCCCGGGTGCCGGCGGGCACGGCGGCCTGGAGGCGGGTACCGCTGCCGGGACGGGAGGCGACGTCGAGGCTGCCGCCGAGGGCGGCGAGCCGGTCGGCCAGCCCGGCGAGGCCACCACGAGCCGAGCCGGTGGCCGGATCGAACCCGCAGCCGTCGTCCGAGACGTCGATGCGCAGCAGCTCGGCCTCCAGGTGCAGCCCGACCGTCGCGTGCTGGGCCGCGCCGTGCTTGAGCGTGTTGGTGAGGGCCTCGCACACGAGGAAGTAGGCAGCCCCCTCCACCGAGTCGCTGAGCCTGCCGTCACGGACCCCGGGTCCGCACCGGACGTCGACGCGGAGCGGCAGGCGGGCGACCCTGGCCTCGATCGCCTCGACGAGTCCCCGGTCGGCCAGCACCGAGGTGTGGATGCCCGAGGCCAGCTCGCGCAGGTTCTGCAGCGCGTGCTCCGCGTCGGACTGCAGGGTGTCGAGCGTGCGTCCGAGAGCGAGGGAGTCCTGGCGACGCAGCTGGTTCCTGGCCAGGGCGATGCGAGCCATCAAGGCGGCCAGCTCCTGCTGCGAGCCGTCGTGGAGGTCGCGCTCGATGCGCCGCCGGGCGCTCTCCTCGGCCTGGACGAGACGCTCGCGCGAGGTGGCCAGCTCGCGGAGGTGGTCCTCCAGCTCGCCCACCAGACGTGCGTTGACCAACCCGAGCGTGGCCTGCCTGGCCAGCGTGTCCAGCAGCTCACGGGTCTGCGCGCTCAGCCGGCCGCGCACCACCGGACCGCACTCGATGCTGCCGAGGTCGTCCTCGCCGTGGCGGAGCCGGGCGACCATCGCCGGCTCCTCCGCCCCGGGGTCGCCGTCCAGGACCGGCTCCGCGCCGTGCAGCACCACCCTCGCCCAGCGCACGCCGAGTCCCTCCCTCGCGGTGGACGCGATCGCAGCCGTCAGCTGTCGGGCGTCGAGGGTGTGCTCGAGCGTCGCGCCGAGCCGGCGCACCAGCTCGTCGCGCGGGACGGCCGTGCCGTACGCGACCCTGGCCGCGCGGTGCACGAGGGCGCGGCGCACCGGGTCGAGCGCGAGCGTGGCGAGCACCGCCACCAGGACGGCGACCTGCAGGTTGTCGCGTCCCACGGCGAAGCCCAGCACGGCGGCCACGCCGACGTAGAGCCCGACGGCCACGGCCGACAGGGTCACGTACACGACGGTGCGGCGCAGCGCGCCCACGACGTCGAACAGGTCCGGCCGGGTGATCCCGACGGCGAGGGAGACGGGCAGCAGCACCAGCGCGACCGCCTCGGCGACGTCCAGCACGAGGTGGAGCGGGTCATCGATGGTGAGCAGGACGTCGTCGAGGGAGAGGAGGACGAGCAGCAGGGCCGCCAGCAGCGGCCAGGCGACGCGTACGCGCTGGGTCGGGTCGAGGCCGCGGTAGCGCACGGCCAGGACGGCGACCCCGATGGCGGGCACGAGACCGAGGGCCGCCGCCATGGCGAACGACGCGGGCGGACCGAGGCCCGCCAGGAGGTCGACGTGGATCGGGCTCTCCGGCGCGCTGAGGCCCAGGTTCCCCGATTCCGCTCCCCACTGCAGGATCCACGCCGGCTCCACCCGCTCGCGGGCGAGCAGCAGCACCACGGGCAGCCCGACGCTGAACGCGACGAGGAACGCGGGGACGGACCTCCGCACGCGGCCGCCGACGGCACCGTCGGGGAACACCACGAGGAGGATCGCGAGCGAGCTCGCCACGAGCAGGCCGACCACCTGGACCGCCGCGTTGGCCAGGGGGAACCACGGTCGCACCCCCGTGGCGTCGGCGACGAGCAGGAGCAGGTCGGACACCGCCAACCAGGTGACCGCAGTGGTGCCGAACAGCAGCAGCCGCCGCGACGCCAGGTTCTCGGGCTGCGCCCGGCAGGCGACGAGCCCGGCCGTGTACGCGGCCAGGAAGGGGAGGGACCAGACCACGGCGGGCGCCAGGACCGGCAGGAGCAGGAACCCACCGAGGACGGTGCCGAGGGCGGCGACCGCGCCGACGACGGCAAGAGGGACGACCTGGCCACGGGTGGGCACGTGCGCATCGTCCCACGGCGCCGACCCACCGGGAGCGCGGTTTCCCGGAGGCCGCCCGGGGGTTGTCCGCACCGCGAGGTCGGCGGTCCACCCCGTTCTGCGCGCGGTCGCGCCGGACCTAGCGTCCCCGGCATGAGAATGATCTCCGGAAGTCCCGTGGACCTGGTCACCCGCGCCGCCATGGTGCTCGCACCGCTGCTCCTGCTCGGATCCAGCATCAGCGACGGAGCAACCGCCGGGCTGCTCCAGGTGCTCGCCATGGTGTCGTTCGTCGCCGTCGTCGTCGGGCTGGTCGCCCGCATCGCCGAACCGGCTCCGCGAGCCGCCGCTGCGCTCCTGCTGCTCGGGTGCCTCGGCTGCGCCGGAGGTCTCGGCTACGGCTTCAACCTGATCGCGATCAGCCACGGGTTCGACCTCGACCTGGAGAGCGGCGCGGCGGTCATCTTGAAGGTGACCGGGATCTGCTTCCCGCTGACGTTCATCGGGCTCGGCCTCGCTCTCCTGCGGACCCGTACCTCGCCGGTCGCGACCGCTGCTGCGATCGCGGCCGCCGGCCTGCTGTTCCCGGTCTCCCGCATCGGCGGGATCACGCCGCTGATGATCCTGGTGGACGTGCTGCTCCTGCTCGGTCTGGCGGGCGTCGCCCGGCCCGCGCGACGGGCCGAGGGTCATCTGGTGGGGGCGCGTGCGGCTGCTCACCCCCTTCGCGCTCCTGCGTAGCAATCGCGGCCCCAGGCCGTGGTGGGGTCCGACCTCACCCACCTGACCTGCACCGATGTCGGCGCCGGCTCGCACCGCGCGGCGATTGCTACGCAGGAGCGCGGAGGATCGACGCCGTTCGACCCGGCCGAGCCGCGAGCGACGGGGGCAGGGCGGCCAGGCGCCGCAGCGGCGACCCGGAACCTACGGTTGACCGGGCCGGGTCCCCGGGATCCGTGCGTCGTGGGGCCGGCGGCGATCGAGCTCGATCCGCACGAACGCCCGGTCGTCGAAGCTGTCAGCGCCCGGGGCGACAGCCTTGGTGCCACCGCGAGGGCCGATCCGCAAGGGGTCGGCAGCAAGCTCCCTGCCCAGCAGCTCTTCCGAGTCCGCCAGCGTCGGGCCGAGCGCGGGGTACCCATCAGAGGCCAGGCAGAGCTCGAGCGTCCCCGACGGAACGGCGAACCTCCTGAGCAGCCGGTGAGGCACCGGGCGGCCATCGATGGCCGCGAAGAAGTAGTCCCCCTCGGCGTCGACGTTGCGCAGCTCCGACTCGCGACGGATGAGCTCGAGGATGGCTCGACGACCCGGGTCCTCGCGCCGGAGGTCAGCGACCTCGGCACCCTCGTGGAGAGCCGCCGCGGTGAGCGCGCTCCGGACCCCGCACATGAGGCGTTCGTAGTCGTGCCCGACGAAGGTCACCTCGCCGTCGAAGGACACCCAGGTGTCGCCGATGACGAGCACGCAGCGCGAGGCGTCCGAGAACACGGCCCCTGCCGCCGCGGGGGAGTGCTCGAGGTCGAGAGCCGCCGCCGCTCCTGAGAGCCGGTCCACCAGGTCGTACGGGTCCAGGTCGCGTGGTGCCGCCTCGACCTCGGCCACCAGGGCATCGACGAGCCGTGCCGTGGCGACGGTCGCGGCCTCCATGTCGTCCGACTTCGGCGTGGCGCCGTCGAAGACCGCCGCCCAGTGGTCGGTGACCACGAAGCGGTCCAGGTTGACGCCCTCGGCCCGGGGGCGGGTGTAGGTCTCGATCGCCCGGATCACCACGCCGAACCCGCCCAGTCGAAGGTCCTCACGTCCAGGATGCTGGCGTCGAGCAGTCGCGAGACCTCGCCGCGAGTCCCGATCTCGGCTCGGACGAGAGCGATCATGCCGGCGTTCTGGCTTCTCAACGCGGCACGTCGCGAGACTCGCAGCGCCGCCTCCTGCACGACTGCCGAGGCAGCTGCCTCGGTGCCGTAGGTGCCGCTGCCACTGGCTGCGGCGCCGGCCAGCACGGTGAGCACCCCGCGTCGCCGGATGGGATTCTCGCACCGCACGACGAGGCCCAGGGCCACCTTGCGGCCGACGGGGACGACCTCGACCTGGGACCGTGCGTCGGTCCCGTTCCACACGATCCGGTCGGTTTCCTCCCCCGTTGCCGGGTCGAGCACGTTGCTGATCCCGAAGCCTTCCGGCAGCCCGATCCGCTCCAGCACGAATGCCGTGACCTCATTGGTCTTCGGGCCGCCGATGGTCACCAGGTCACCAGCGAACCGGTCCTCGGTCAGGTCGCAGCCGATCGACATGCGCAGGTTGTCGTCCGCGGTGTAGGAGCGGTAGGCGCGGCTGATGGACGGCATGATGAGCGCGATGGCGCGAACCTGGCCGATCCCTGTCATGGGTCTGCCAGCGGCGATCGCACTGGTGGACACGACGACGGTCGGCGGCCTGCTCGGTACCCCGAGGAACGGCCTGCGGGGCGCGATGCCCCAGACCCGAGCTGACCGCCGCAGCGTGACTGCCCGGTACCAGAGGTACAGCAGGGCGGCCACGATCATCGAGGCGACGATGTCGGGCACGACCGCGTCCCAGATCCACGCCATCACCCGAGCAGCCGCCACGCCGTGAGCAGACCCAGCATCGACTTGGCGTCCAGGATCTCGCCGGTCTCGACCAGCCTGACCGCCTCGGCCAACGACAACCTCACGACGTGCGAGTCCCCCTCCTCGACCCCCTGTGGCGTCCGCTCCACCGTCGTGCACGACCTCGCGACGAAGACATGCGTCCACTGGGTGCTGTGCCCTGGCGCATTGGCGAAGTCGACCAGCGGCTCGAGCCGGTCCGCCACGAGGCCGACCTCCTCTGCCAGCTCGCGTGCAGCGGTCTCGATCGGGCGCTCGGACTCCTCGCACCCGCCCGTGGGGAGCTCGAGGGTCCAACGCTGCAACGGGACGCGGAACTGTCGAACCAGCGGCACGCGCCCGCGTTCGTCGAAGGCCACCACGGCGGCCGAGCCCCGGTGCACCTCGATGTCCCGGGTGATCTCCTGACCGGACCAGCGCAGACGGAGCCGGCGCACCGCGAAGTGCCAGGTCGAGAGGAGGTCGCGCTCCTCGAGGACCTCTATCGGCGAGTCCCCGATCACGGCGGGCTCAGGACGATCCGCTCGCCGCGCCGCGGGAACCGACCGGGCGACGAGTTGATCGGGTCCCGGAGCACGGATCACCCAGCTGCCGCGGGGCGGCGCAGGCGACCTCGCCGGGACGGCGAACGACTGCTTCGACCACGCGCCCGATCATAGGGAACCGGGCCGGGCGGCCACGACCAGGTCCCAGACGTCCGATGCTGACGCTGGACGGCACCCACGGACGTGCTGCTGGCTGACCGAGCTGCTGGCTGACCGAGCAGGTCTCGTGAGACATGTCGTCCAGGCCGCCGGGCGGCTGGGCGTCGCGGACCGCGCACCTTCGTGGCGCGGGTGCACCACAGGGCCCACGCGATGAACAGCAGCTGCAGGGGCAGCCGCACCCACGGGTAGACCCCACCGGGTTGACCGTCGACCTCGACGTCGAACACGGCCACGTAGAGGTTGCCGGGGAACACGGCCACGAGGTAGAGCGCGAGGGCGACGCCGGCCCGTCGACGGGTCGGCGGTGGCAGGAGCAGGGCGAGAGCGAGGGCGATCTCGACCAGGCCGGAGACGAGCACGATCTCCGCGCGCAGCGGCACCCAAGGAGGGAGGTGCTGGATGAACGGGGTGGCCAGCAGCAGGTGCGACACCCCCGCGAAGGCCATGGCGACGGCCATCCCCAGCCGCGCCGCACCCCGTGGTGAGAAGCGGTGCCGCAACGCCGTCACCGCGGCGGACGCGCCGGTCGCGAGGACCAGGACGAGGAGGAAGATCATCGGGACTCCTGTGAAGGATCGGTTGCGACGGGCGTGACCGAGACGAGGTGGACGCCGAGGTCGCGGACCTTGCGCGAGCAGGCCGTGCAGCTCGGACTGGTCGGTCACGGCCCGCGCAGGGTGGTCGTGCCGTCGTCCTCGTGGAGATGGTGAGGTCGTGCCGAACCAGGTCGACCAGCGCTCGTCGAGGTGCCCCGCCACCCGGATCTCGTAGCGCGTCGGTGCAGGTGGTCCGGGTCGCGGGTTCATGTCGCCGCGACCGGCTGCGGTGCGCGGGTGCGAGCCCGACGCGGGCGCGGTCGTCCTGCGGATCGCCCGCTCGGCGACGGCCAGGTTGATCGCCCAGGCCGCCCCCATCAGGAGCAGCGCCGTGCGTCAGGTCGCCGCGGCCGAAGACCGCCCCGCCGAAGCCGAGGGTGAACACCTGGGTGCCGGCGACCAGCCCGATCGCGTAGCTGCGGATCATCCACGCCCGGTGACGGGTGATGTCACGTCGACGGATCGCCGACGAACGCCGAGGACGATGCGTGACCAGCATCGCCACCCCGAACGCGACCCGGAGCGGGTACAGCAGCTCACGGGTGGCGCCCGCCCTGGGGTAGAACTGGTTCAACCAGAGCGCCGAGAGCGCCACCCCCAGCCCGGCGACCACCAGCACCCGTCCCGCCCGGCGGTGCCAACCGGGTCGGCGGCGGCGGATCTGCGGCGAGAACTGAAAGGCACCCAGGATCGCGAACACGCGTGGCGCTGACGATGTGGACGACGACGGGCAGCGGTGACACGTCGAAGCGGGCGTCCGCCGGGAGCGTCGCCGCTCCGCCGGACAGCTCGACGAGGCGGAGTGAGCCGGCGATGACCGGGATCGTCCCGAGTCGCCAGAGCGGCGAGGGCCCCAGCCCGACCGGTCGACCGCCGCGCTGCGGGGTGGCTCTGACCTGACGACTGCGGCGGCGCAGGCTCATTCCGCACCGACGGCCGCGACGGGCGAGCTGTCGACGGCCGAGGCGGCGCGCGGCGAGGCGCACGGCGTGCGTCGCCCACAGGGAGTAGCCGAGACCGATCATGGCGACGCCGTTGGGGAAGGCCAGCAGCCGGTAGAAGGCGTCGGGCAGCACCGAGAGCAGGATCGTGATGACGCCACCGGCGGCGAGGAGCACGGTGGCCCACCGGGCGAGGACCCGAGCCCGGAAGAGCGCGACGCCGAGGATGAGTCCTCCGGCCAGGAAGCAGATAGCCCTGGACCTGCAGCACCAGGGCCAGCGGACCGATGTCGCCGTCGGGGGTGCCACCCTTGATCGCGGTGATCACGTCGCGACGAAGGCGGGATCGGTGCGCGACGAGCTGGGGCAGGACGAACGTGGCGACGTACGTCATGCACGCGATGAGGAGGTAGCCGACGCCGAGCACGAGGTACCCGACGAGCCCGAGGACCCCGTTTCGGCGGACCTGGCTCAGGTACATGCCGGTGATGCCGACGAGGGCCAGGACGGCCATCAGCACCTTGAGGGAGTCGCGGACGACCACCTCGGTGGTGGCGACGGTGCTCGACGTCCGAGGTGCGGGTGGCCGATCTGGACGCCGATGAAGAGCAGCCCGGCGCCGACCGACGCGACGGCGGCCCCTCGGGTCAGGGTGGTGGGTGTGATGATCATGTCCGGCTCCGGGTCGGTGGATCCGTGGCGGGTGCCGCGGGATTGTCCGGAACGTAGGACGCGCGGTCGGGGACCGGTCGTCACCACATGATGGTGACCGACGATGTGACTCTGCCCGCGGGGACGAGCGGAGCCAGCCGGGCTAGAGGAGCCCGAGCTGGTGCGCACGGCGGACGGCGGCGGCGCGGGTGTTGACGTCGAGCTTGGTGAAGATGCGCTTGGTGTGGGTGCGCAGCGTGTTCAGCGAGACGTAGAGCTCGCGGGCGATCTCGGGGCCGGTGAGCTCGCTGTCGAGGAGTCGCAGCACGTCGAGCTCGCGATGGCTCAGCGGATCGGCCAGGCGCTGCGGCCGGTCCTCCGACTCGGGCGCCGCGACTCGCTGCCAGATGCGCGTGCGAGCCGCGCGGGGAGCGGGACTCCCTGCTCGACTGCCCGGCGCGAGAAGGTCGAGCATCGGCGCGCCCTCGTCCAGGTAGCAGCCGGACGTGGCTGTCCGGTTCCGGCGTCGCCGCCAGCGCCTGCTCCGAGCGCGGCCACGGCAGCCGGTTCGTCGCCGTCGGCGTGTGGGCGAGTGCCTGGAGCACGCGGATCTCGAGCAGGCTGCCTTCCCGTCCCGCCCGGGCCGCGGCGGCGTGCAACCGCTGGAGCAGCGCAGAGCGGCGACCGACGGCGGGCACCGTACCGGTCGTCGACCGCTCCGTCGGGTGCTGGTGCCGCGCGGCCCTCGGCGAGGAGGAGCCGCACCAGCGTGAGGTGCTCGTACTCGCGCAGGTAGTCGGGGTCGTCGTCGACGCTCGGACCTCGGTCGTGCGCCCACTGCCGTCGCCGACGCGAGGTCCCCGGCGGCGATCGCCAGCCGGGCCCGCGTGGCCGGGATCGGGCGGATCTCGGGGTAGAAGCCGCGCCGGTAGAGCGCTCTCGGCCTCGGTCGAGCAGGCGCCCCGCCTCGTCGTGGTCGCCGACCGCGGCGCGGACCTCCGCCATGGCGACGTACCACCGGTGCCGGTTCTCGGTGATGGAGGCCCGCTGCGCGAGCACCTGCGCCGTCTCGAGGTGGTGCCGGGCGCTGGTGAGGTCGTCCAGCTCCCGGTCGAGCTCGGCGAGCCCGACGTGCAGGTCGGCCGTGGCCCGCGGGTAGGGCTCACCGCTCGCCGTGGCCCGCTGCAGGCCCTGCTCGTACAGCTCGCGGGCGCGGCCGGGCCGGCCCAGGGCGACCCACATGTCGGCGAGCACGACCGTGGCGTCCAGCTCGTCGACCAGGTTTCCCGCGGCGTGCAGGCTGCGGACCGCCACGGCGAAGGTCTCGAGGGCCTCCGCGACGTCGCCCCGGCGCCCAGGCGGCGAGCCCGAGGAACGCGCCTCCTTGCCCACGGATGAGGTGGTCCTCGGCGCCGGCCAGCTCCAAGGTCGTCGCGGGCGTGGCGCACGGTCCCGGCCACGTCGCCGCGCGCCTGGGCCAGCGACGCCCGGTACATCGAGATGGTCGCCGGCGCCGTGCGCAGGTCCTCGGTGTCCGCCCACTCCTCGCGCCAGGTCCGGGTCCTCGGCGCCGGCGGCGAGCGCAGCCTCGGCGTGCTCGAGCCACTCGGCTCCATGGCGTCGAGGTCGCCGGCCATCAGCCGCGACCAGGCGGACCAGATGCTCAGGACGGGGCTCCGGCGCACCACGCGACTCGGGCAACGACCGCATCCAGGTCAGCAGCAGGCTGTCCTGCCGGGCCCGGCGCAGGTCCGGCAAGCGCCTCCTCCATCAGGCGGGCGGCACGGCCGAAGTCCTCGGCCGCGAGGGCGTGACGGACCGCGTCGACGGGACAGGTCGTGCGCGGCGTACCAGGCGCTGGCGCGCCGGTGCAGGTCCGGCACCTCGTCGGGGTGCTCGGCGAGCAGGCGCGCGCGGAGGACGTCGGCGAACAGGTGGTGGTAGCGGTACCAGGAGCGCTGGGCGTCGAGCGGGACCACGAAGAGGTTGTCGCGCTCGAGGTCCTCCAGCACGCGCGCGCCGTCGGCGCGGCCGGTGACGGCGTCGCACGAGGCGGCCGGTGAGCCGGTCGAGGACGGCGGTGCGGAGCAGGAAGTCGAACGGACCTGGCCGGGCTGCCGGGCCAGCACCTCGTCGGCGAGGTAGTCGATGACGAACCGGTTGCTGCCGGTGAACGCCTCGATGAAGGCCGCGACCTCCTCGCGCTCCTCGGATGCCGCGCAGCGAGAGCGCCGGCGAGCTGCAGGCCGGCGACCCAGCCCTCGGTGCGCTCGCTCGAGCGCTCGGCCACGTCGGCCGTCGGTGAGGTCCAGCCCCATCACGTCGTTGAGGAACGCCACGGCCTCCGGTCGCGTGAAGCGCAGGTCGGCCGCCCGGACCTCGGTGAGCTGCCCGCGGCTGCGGAGCCGGGCCAGGGGCAGCGGCGGGTCGGAGCGGGTCGCCATCACCAGGTGCAGCTGAGCCGGGGCAGTGGTCGAGCAGGAAGGTCAGCGCCTCGTGCACGTCGGGCGCCTCGATGAGCGTGGTAGTCGTCGAGCACCAGGACCCACTGCGTCTCCGGCGAGCCGTCCGCGGCGCGGGCGACGTCGTTGACGAGCCGGTGAGGGCGGTCGGACGTCGCGGTGCCCGGGTGCCCGCGCCCGCACCGAGGGTCGACGTCGAGGCCGGCATCGGTGAGGGCCGCCACCACGTGGGTCAGGAGGCGGGTCAGGTCGTTGTCGTCCTCGTCGAGGGAGAGCCAGCCGACCCGGACGTGGGCGGGCGTGACTCGAGGTGGGCGAGCCAGTCGCTGAGCGCGGTGGTCTTGCCGAAGCCGGCTGGTGCGGACACGAGGGTGAGCCGGTGGCTCGCCGTCCAGGCTGGTGTCGAGCTGCTCGAGGAGTCGTGGGCGCGCAACCAGGTGCGCGCGCCGGTGTCGGCGCGAACAGCTTGGTGGCCAGCACCGGGGTCGACACCGTCCGATCGTAGGAGCAGCGCGTGGGGAGTCGGAGCCTGTCTCGCGGAAGGCGCCGCCCCGACGCGCCGACGGCCGACCGCGACCGCCTCGCGTCGCGTACCCGCCCCAATTGCGTAGCAATCGCGGGCAAGGGGGTGGGCGGCGCCTGACCGCTCGCCTCTGACCTGCACCGATGCAAGCGCGAGCCGGGACCATCCGGCGATTGCTACGCCGGAGGGTGGGACAGCCGGGGCCCGTGCCGCCGGCGCTCGTCGATGAGGCGCTCGCCCGAGGCTCTCGTCAGTCCAGCAGGCACTCCACCCGGGTGGCCCAGGTGGGCGTGGGTGGTAGCCCGGCACGGCTGCGGCCGAGCAGCGCGACCACCACGCTCGACCCCGGTGGGGGAGCGGGCGGCCAGGGGGTGTCGCCGTCGGTGAGCACGACCACGACGTCGGGTCGCGGGCGCTGCCCGGCCGCGGCCGCCAGGCCGACCCGGAGGTCGGTCCCGCCCCCGCCGGCCAGCAGCGTGTCCCGCGCGCGGCGCACCCGCTGGACGGTGTGGACGGCGGCGTCGCAGGAGTAGACCGTGACGTCGCGGCCGGCGATGCCGAGCGCGCGCAGCACCCCGTCGACCTCGCCGAGCGCCCGGGCGAGCAGGGCGTCGTCGACGCTGGCCGAGGTGTCGACGACCATCGCGACCCGGGGGACCGGGCGGCGCATGCCGGGCAGCACGACCCCGGCGACGCTGGACGCCCGGCGGGAGGGCCGCGAGTAGGTGTAGTCGCCCCGACCGGCGGCCCAGCCGACCGCGCGACGGACCGCCTTCGCGAGGAGGGGCTCCCAGGCGGTCCGGGGCTCGAGGACCTGCCGGGCCCAGCGCCACGCCTCGCCGGCCTCGTCCCCGCGCTGGCGGGCGTGCTCGGTGTAGTCGATCGCCACGCGTCGGCGGACCTCGCGCGCGTCGACCGGGTCGAGCCCGACCTCGGCGTCGGGAGGGAGCTCGTGGCTGCGAGGGACGCCGTCGCAGCCGCTCCCGCAGCCGTCGCCGGGCCCGAGCACGCCAGTGCCCGCGCCGTCGACCGGCGGGAGCCGCGACAGCGTCGCGTAGTGCTCCTCCGCGCTCAGGTCCGCGCCCAGCCCCACGTCGTCGTGCCCCGGGAGGTCGCGCGGCCGCAGCGCGTCCTGGTCCAGGGTGGCGGCGACCGCGACGTCGGCGGCCGTGCCCCAGTGGGAGGCGGTCCGGGAGTCGACGTCGAGGGCGCGCGCCCGGTCGGCGTGGTCGGCGAGCAGGTGCCAGAGCAGGTGGACGAGCTCGCGCGCGAGCTCCGGGACCGTCGCGGCGGCGTACCAGGTCGGGTCGACGTAGACGCGCCACCGCTCGTCGATCGTCGCCCTGGGCACGACGGCGCTGCTCACCGGCGTCAACGCGTACAGGGCGGTGGACAGGTACGGCAGGTCACGCGGCAGGTCGCGGTCCCGGCGCCCGGAGGTCGGGCGGTCCGGGGGCGCGCTGATCAGCCAGAGCTTCGCCGCGGACAGCTTCGTGGGGTCCATCAGCGCTCCGGCAGCAGCCCGGCCAGCGCGAGCGCGGGCGCGAACACGCCGATCTCCGACGGCACGGGGGCGCCGTCGGGCCGGACGCCGTGGCGGAGGAGGGCGCGCACGACCGGGACGGCCGGGTCCAGGCCGACGGCGTCGCCCGCCAGCGCGCACAGGCGGACCGCATCGGCCCAGCGCCGCGGCGTCGACCGGCGGGTGACCGCGGCGAGGACGGCCTGGAGGGTCACGTACACGCGGTCGGGTCGCATCCCGAGGAAGGTCGCCCGGTCAGGCGCGGCGAGCAGGTCCTCGGGGTCGGGCAGGTCGAGGGCGGCGACCCAGGACAGGTACTCGTGGGCGACCGCCTCCCCGACGCAGCCCGTGACCAGCAGCCGCCGGACCTCCGCCGGCGCGTCGACCGCCCGCGCGAAGGCGCCCAGCCGGGCGGCGTAGTCCCAGGTACGGGGGGTCGGGAACGCGCGACCGCGGGACTCGGCGTCCGCAGGGATGGCGCTGAGCTGGGACTCCCGAGCGCGCAGGAACCCGGAGACCAGCACCAGCTCGCGCTCCGCGTGCTGCGCGAGTGACGGCGGCGGTGCGTGGACCGGGAGCGCCGGCCAGGCCCCGGTGACCAGGCCCTCGGCGTACACCTCGAGGGGCAGGGTCCAGTCCAGGTGCACGAAGCGCGACGCGGTGGGCGCCGCGAGCTCCCAGCCGGCCGCGGCGACGTCCGAGGGATTCGCGGCGGCGACGAAGGAGACGGTGTCGGGCAGCCGGAGCGACCCGACCTCGTAGTGGGTGAGGGGACGCAGCGCGGCGGCCTGGAGGCTCGGCGAGGCGGTCGAGAACTCGTCGAAGAACGCGATGGCGGGCCCGTCCAGCTCGGCGAGGCGCCTGGCCCAGGTCGGCGGGGCGAGGTCGACGCTGCCGTGGGGACCGACCACCGGCAGGCCCGCGAAGTCCGAGGGCTCGTAGTGGCTGATGATCAGCGACTCGACGTGCCAGCCGGCGTCCCTGGCCGACTCGATCACCGCGGTCTTGCCCTCGCCCGGGTTGCCCCACAGCAGGACCGGGATCCGCGCGCTCACGCAGATCCCGATCGCCTCGAGCGCGTGCTCGTAGTCCCTTCGGTTCCTGATCACCACGGATGTGCTCCTCTGGTCGTCGGTACGGGCGGCGGTGCTGGCGTAGCTGGCGGTGCTGGCGGTGCTGGCGGTGCTGTGGCTGGAGGCGCCGCTCCCGGCGCCGCCCACCCCGCGGCGGTCCGGACGCCCGCGCGCAGGGCGCGCTCGACGGCGACGGTGGTCCCGGCCAGCGCGAGCAGGACGCCGAGCTCGGTGCGGTCCGGGGGGTCGGGGTGGCGCGCGGCGATCGTGGTGAGGTTGTCGACCGCGGCGCGCGCGGGCCGGTGGTCGCGCCCGACCCCGTGCCGGTCGAGCAGCAGCACGTGCGCCACGGTGGGGTGGCAACCGGCCGCCGCCCAGCCGGACAGGTCGACGGCCGCCGCGTGCTCGCTGCGACCGCTCGCGGACGCGAGCCCGGCGGCGGCACCCGGCGGGACGCCCTCCGCGACCACCGCCTCGACCTGCCTCCGGCTCAGGCCGAGGGCCAGCCAGTCACCGACCTCCTCCCGGACGAGGTGGTGACCGGCGGGGGTCCACGCCAGCCAGGTCGCCACCGCCGGGTCGGGGCGCCGCGCGACGGTGCGCTCCACCCAGCCGAGGTCGGCGCTGCCATACCTGACGGCGAGGAAGTAGGCCACCGGGAGGCCACCCGCGACGACCCGGGCGGGCGCGGCCAGCGCAGCGATCTCAGCGGGGTGGATGCCGGCGTCCCACAGCTCGTCGACCCCCGAGTCCTCCAGCACCAGCGCGCGGGTCGCCGCGTCGTAGGCGGGCAGCCGGCGGACGTCGAGCAGGTCCGAGGCGCCGCGCACGGCGTCCAGCAGCACCTCCAACGGCTCCGCGGCCACCCCGAGCTGCCGCGAGAGGTGCGGTGTCGAGCGCAGGTGGATCCCGGCGGAGCGGGCCGATCCGAACGTCGGGTGGCTGCACCGGCACCCCCGCAGCGGCGGGACGACCCAGGTGCGGTCGTCCTCGGCGCGGCGGAGGGGGAGCGGAGCGCGCCGCGCGAGCAGCGGCATCGCGCGGGCGACCGCCGGCACGACACGCTCCACCAGCTCGAGGCACGAGGTGTAGCCGCCGAAGGCCGCGGCGATGCGCTCCGCCGCGAGATCGTGCGGCGTCTCGACCGACCAGTCGGCGTGGATCCGGATCGGGTGCGGACGGCCGCTGGTGGCCTCGCGACTCGTCCGGCACTCCACGACGACCTCCAGCGGGCTCCCGTCCGAGGTCGGTCCGATCGAGGGGTCCGCAGGCACCCGCGGAGTCTGCCGCGAGGCTCCGACACCGTCCCTGGCGCACCTGCACCGGCAGGGCTACCGTCGAAGGACGACGCTCGGGCGACCAGTCCACCGAGGAGTCCCGATGCTCGACCACAGCTCAGTCACCGCCAACATCCCCGCCGCCGACCTCGCTCGGGCCCGGCGCTACTACTCCGAGGTCCTCGGTCTCGACCCGACCGACGAGAACCCGGGCGGCCTGGTGTTCACCACCACGACCGGCACGTCCTTCTACCTCTACGAGACCGAGCACGCCGGCAAGGCCGGCCACACCATCGCCCAGTGGCACGTCGCCGACGTCCCGGGCATGGTCCGCGACCTGGAGGGACGGGGGGTCGAGTTCGAGCACTTCGAGGCGCCGGGCATGTCGTGGGACGGCTCGGTGGCGAGCATGGAGGGGATGGGCCACGCCGCCTGGTTCAAGGACAGCGAGGGCAACACCATGTGCATCGACGAGGTGCGCGCCTGAGCGCACGTCGTCACCCGCCGCCGTCCGCCGCGTGCCCACGCTGATCGTCATGCTGTTCGTGTGCTCGACGCTGGGCGGCGGGCTGTGGCTCGACGTCCTCGCGGTGACGGCGCTGGCCACCATCTGACCGGGCTCAGCGTCCCGCGGCACCCGTAGACGGAAGGACAGAAGTCCCTCGCGGCTCGAGAGCCCTCGGCGTCGTGCCTGGTCAGCGAGATGCGGCCCGGGCGTGCACAGACTTCTGTCCTTCTGGGTACGTCCAGCCTGTCGGCTCGCAGGCCCGACGGCCACCACGGCCTGGTCGGGGGGGGAGACGGGCGCGACGAGACGGCGTTCTTCTCGGTTGCCGGCCGGCAGGTGGTGGGGCCCGACGCCCTCGAGCAGGAGACCGCCGCCAGCACCGTGTCGCGAGCGGAGGGGCGTCAGATCCGGACCGGCACCACGCGCGCGCGGGTGCGGCAGATCGTGGGCAACGGGGGCCGCGACCCGTACCGGTATGACGGGCACTCCCAGCGCACCTACGACATGGTGCCGTTCTGGCGCTGGTCCGTCATCCGCTTCCGCGCCGGCCGTGTCACCGACACGTGGTGGGACGTCGGCCACGACTGAGGTTCGTGGAGCGCGCCGCAAGGGCGTGCACCTCAGGCGTCCCCGACGCGCACCAGCCCGGACTCGTAGGCCCAGACCGCGATCTGCACCCGGTCGCGCAGGTCGAGGCGGGTGAGCAGGCGGGAGACGTAGGTCTTCACGGTGGCCTCGCTCAGGTACAGCGCGGCCGCGATCTCGGCGTTGGACCGGCCCCGCGCGACCAGCCGGGCGACCTCGCCCTCGCGGGCGGAGACCTCCGAGACCGCGACCCGCGACGGCGAGGCGGCCGGGCGGGCGAACCGCTCGAGGAGCCGGCGGATCAGCGCCGGTGCCAGCATCGCCTCGCCGCGCGCGACCACGCGCACCGCGTGGGCCAGGTCGTCGGGGTTGACGTCCTTGAGCAGGAAGCCGGAGGCGCCGGCGTCGACGGCGGCGTAGACGTGCTCGTCGAGGTCGAACGTGGTCAGCACCAGCACCCGGGGTGGGTCGTCGAGGGCGGTGATCCGCCGGGTCGCCTCGATGCCGTCGACGCCGGGCATCCGCACGTCCATCAGCACGACGTCGGGGCGCAGCGAGCCGGCGAGGGCGACCCCCTCGGCGCCGTCGGCGGCCAGCCCGACGACGTCGATCCCGGCCTTCTCCAGGATCATCGCGAACCCGGTCCGCACCAGCTCCTGGTCGTCGACGACGACCACGCGGAGGCCGCTCACGGTGCCGCCGGGGTCATCGGCAGCGAGACCGAGACGCGGAAGCCGGCGCCCGGGGCCGTCTCCAGCCGCACGGACCCGCCGTAGATCGCGGCCCGCTCCCGCATCCCGATCAGGCCGTTCCCGCCGACGGCGTCCGTCGTCCCGGCCCCGTCGTCGGCCACCTCGACCTCGAGCGACCCCGGCAGGTAGCGCAGCGTCACGGCCGCCGAGGAGGCGCCCGCGTGGCGCCGCACGTTGGTGAGCGCCTCCTGCACGATCCGGTACGCCGACAGCCCGACGCCCGCCTCGAGCGGACGCTCGGCGCCCTCGACGTCCAGCGACGTCGGCACGCTCATCTCGTCGACCAGCCGCTGCAGCGACTCGAGGGTCGGTTGCGGCTCGAGCGAGCCTGCGGACCCGGCTGCCCCGGCGGCCCCGGCCGGCTCGTCCTCGCGGATCAGGGCGACCACCCGTCGCATCTCCTGCAGCGCGCTGGTGCCGGTGGTCCGGATCGAGTCGAGCGCGGAGCCGACGAAGGCCGGGTCGTCCATCGCCTTCTGCGCGGCCCCCGCTTGGACCACCATCACGCTGACCGAGTGCGCCACGATGTCGTGCAGCTCCCGCGCGATCCGGGCCCGCTCCTCGGCGACGGCCTGCAGCGCCTGCTCGCGGCTGCTCGCCTCGGCCTCGACCGCGCGACGCGCCTGGGTGTGGGCCCGGGCCTCGTAGGAGCGGACGAACCGGCCCAGGGTCCACGCGATCGTGCAGACCATCCAGTGGAAGACGATCTCCTCGGGGTCGCCGAGCTCGGGGACGCGGAGGTCGAAGAACAGCAGCGTCGCTGCGCCGAGCAACCCGCCGACAAGGCCGCGCCGGGCGTCGGAGTGGCGGGCGACCGAGTACAGCGCCACCACGATCGGCACGAACTGACCCCAGAACAGCACCAGCACCGGGGTCACCGAGTAGACGACCGGCCAGGTCAGCAGCACGACGACCGCTGTCGCGAGCGGGCGGGCACGACGCAGGACCAGCGCGGCGCAGACGACCAGGGCCACCGCCAGGCTCACCGGTCGCGAGCCCTCGCCCATCACCGAGCCCAGCGGCAGCAGCAGCTCGAAGGTCGCGGCGCCGGCGAGGACGGCCGCGACCGCGGCGTCCGACCAGTAGCGCGCGACGAGCGGGTGCACGCGCCTCACGATAGGGCGATCGGACGCGTCCCGGGTCGACCGCGGGATGACACGCGTACGACCCGAGGATGACGTCGCAGACCCCTCGCGAGCGATGACCGACGACGTCGCCGCTGCCTAGCGTCGGTGCTCCACCCACACCCGGAGGTCGTCGTGAACCTGTCCCGCCCCGTCCGCATGACCGCGGCCGTCAGCCTGGTCGCCACCGCGCTGCTCAGCGTGGTCTCGGTGCTGCTGCAGCCCGCCTTCCCGCCCGAGGCCGAGCGACCGGCTCGCCGCGATCGCCGAGGGGGGGACCGGGGCGACCGTCTCCGCGTTGGCCTTCACCTTCGCGCAGCTGCCGTTCCTCGTCGGCGTCGTCGTGGTCGCGCTCCTCTGCTCGGCCCGGGCGCCCCGGTTGGCCCTGGTCGGCGGCGTCCTGGCGGTGCTCGGCGGCTTCGGGCACGCGGTGGTTGGCGGGCTCGTCCTGTCGCAGCTGCCGATGGCGGACTCGCCGGAGGTCGCGGTGATGGCCGACCTGCTCGGGTCGATGGAGTCCGGCCCGGCCATCCCGTTCATGGCGATGGGGCTGCTCGGCACCGTGCTCGGCCTGCTGCTCCTCGGGATCGCGCTGTTCCGCACGCGGCTCGTCCCGCGCTACGTCCCGCTCGCCCTCTGGGCGTTCCTCGTGGTCGAGTTCGTCGGCGCCTCGCTGTCGGAGTGGGCCTCGCCGGCGGCCGGCGCCCTCTACCTCGTCGCCCTCGGCGGCATCGCGGTCCAGCTGGTCGCACCGGCCCAGCGCGGCGAGGTCGACGAGTCCGCCGAGCCCGTGGCCGTCGCGTAGGTCGCTCGACCGGAGGAGCCTCAGGTACCACTCGCCCGGGCCGGACGCGCCCGAGGTGCTGGGGTCCTGACGACCTCCGGGGCGGCCCCGTGAGGGCGCTCAGCCGGGACCTGCGCCCGACCGGGCCGGACCAGCCCCCTGACGGCGCTTCGTGCATCACGGGCGTGACCCGGGGCGGCCTCGCTCGTTCTTCTCCGCAACCACCCACCCGGAGGAGCACCCACGCCCATGCGCCCACCCTCTCGTCGCGCCCGCTTCCTCGCGGCGTCCGCGACCAGCGCCCTCGCCCTCGCCGTCCTGGCCCCGAACCTCGCCGGTGCACCCGCTGGCGCGTCGGTCCCCGAGGCGGCCGAGCCGATCCAGCTGGTCAAGGTCGACACGCCGACCCGCACCGACAAGGAGCGGCTCCAGACCCTCGGCCTCGACCTCACCGAGCACGCCGGCCACGACTACGTCGAGGTCGTCCTGCACAACCCCGCCGACGTCGCTGCTCTCGAGGGCGCCGGCTTCGACTACGACGTCCGCATCCCCGACCTGGCGCTGCGCACCGCGCAGGTCAACCGGGAGAACGCCGCGTACGCCGCCGCCACGGACGAGTCGCCGCTGCCCTCGGGCCGCGACACCTACCGCACCCTGGCCGACTACAACCAGGACATCGCCGCGCTGGCCGAGGCCCGCCCGGGGATCGCGAAGCAGATCACGCTGCCCCACGAGTCGCTGGACGGCCGCAAGGTCCGCGGGATCGAGATCGGCCGCAAGGTGCAGGGGCCCGAGCGCGGCAAGCCCACCTTCGTCCTGCTCGGCGTCCACCACGCCCGCGAGTGGCCCTCGGGCGAGCTGGCGATGGAGTTCGCCACGGACCTGGTCCAGAGCTACGGCTCGGACCAGCGGATCACCGGCCTGCTGAAGAAGTCGCGCGTCGTCGTCGTGCCCGTCGTCAACGTGGACGGCTTCGAGCTCTCCCGCACCGACGGCGGCGTGCTCGACCTGCGCGAGGCCGACGACGGCGGCACCGCCACCATCCTCGGCACCCCGGGCAACGCCTACAAGCGGAAGAACTGCCGCGTCGTCGACGGCCAGGACACCCCCGACGGCACCTGTCGCGCCTTCAGCGCCACCAGCCCCGGCGGCTTCGGCGATCGGCACCGACCTGAACCGCAACTACGGCGGCTTCTGGGGCGGCCCGGGTGCCTCCGACATGGGCGCCGACCCGACGTACCGCGGCTCGGGCCCCTTCTCGGAGCCCGAGATCCAGAACGTGCGCGAGCTGGTCAGCGGCCGGCAGGTGACCACGCTGATCTCCAACCACACCTTCTCCAACCTGGTGCTGCGGCCCAACGGCGTCCACCCCGACACCATCGGCCCCGACGGCAACCCGGTGGGCGACGCCCCCGACGAGGAGGGCCTGAAGGCGCTGGGCGCGAAGATGACCGCCGCCAACGGCTACCGCAACATCCACGGCTGGGAGCTCTACGACACCACCGGCACCACCGAGGACTGGTCCTACAACGCCACCGGCGGCTACGGCTACACCTTCGAGATCGGCCCGAACGAGTTCCACCCGCCGTTCCCGCAGGTGATCGACGAGTACCTCGGCGCCGGCGACCTCGAGGGCGAGGGCAACCGCGAGGCCTACCTGCTGGCGCTGGAGAACACCGTCGACACCGCCACGCACGCCGTGCTGAAGGGCAAGGCGCCGGCCGGGGCCACGCTCCGGCTCCGCAAGCGGTTCGCGACGCCGACCTGGGAGGGCTCCTTCGAGGACCGGCTGAACACGACCATGAAGGTCGGCCGCAAGGGTCGCTACACCTGGCACGTCAACCAGTCGACCCGCCCCGTCGTGGCCGACAAGCTGGTCGAGATCACCGAGGACCAGCCGGTGCGCAGCGAGACCATCAACGGCGGGCCCACCACGGTGGGCCAGAGCGTCGACCACCCGTTCACGGTGACCGAGACCGGGATCGACGTGCTCCAGGTCGACCTGGACTGGCCGACGCCGGACGACATGGACCTCGAGGTCTACCGCAAGGAGGACGACGGCTCGCTGACCCAGGTGGCCTCCTCGGGCAACTTCATCACCGAGAAGGAGCGGGCCGAGGTCGCCGCGCCCGAGCCGGGGGACTACGTGCTGCGGGTGATCAACTTCGCCAGCACCGCGCCGACGTACGACCCTCACGTCCACGCTGTTCGACTCGACGAAGGTCTCCTCCGAGGAGGTGCCCGGCCTGATCGAGAACTGGACGCTGACCTGCGAGGTCGACGGCAAGGTCCGCCAGCGCGAGTCGGTCGTCATCGACCGCGGTGAGCAGGCCAAGATCGACCTCAAGGGCTGCAAGCGGTAGGCCCGAGACCGGTCGCACACGACGGCCGTCGACGGGAGGACCCGTCGGCGGCCGTCGCTGCGTCGAGCAGACTCAGGTGCAGCGGAAGACGGCGCGGCCCTGCGAGCCGGCAGCGGCCTGCACGGCGACGACGTCGCGGACGACGTCGAGGACGTGGGACAGCGGCAGGGGTGCGTCGGCCACGCGCAGGTGGCGGTTGGTGACCCCGACGGGGTGCCACCAGGCGCCGTCCGCGGTCAGCGTCGGCTCCGGTTCCACCGAGTCGAGGGTGATCTCGACGCCCTCCTCGGCGTACCCCTCAGCCGCCACCGGACGGATCAACCGGTCCTCCTCGGCGATGCCGAGCCCGGCCAGGGTGCCGTGCAGGTCGCCGGCGGCGGCCGCGTCCTGGGGCAGGTACGTCGTGGCCACGCGGACCCGGAAGTCGAGCTCGCGGGCGAGCTCGATCCCCTCCATCGCACGCCGGTGGGACCCGGCGCCACGTTGCCTGTCGTGCAGCTCGGGCCCGGCGGAGTCCAGGCTGATCTGCAGGGTCACCCGCTCGCGGTCGAAGGACTCCAGGGCCTCGCGTCGCCGGCCGCGCGAGTAGACCATCGCGTTGGTCAGCACGGTGACCGGCACGTGCGCCGACGTCCGGGCCACCAGCTCCCCGAGGTCGGGGTGCAGGAACGGCTCGCCGCCGGTCACGAGCAGCTCGCGGCCGCCCTGGGCGGCGAACTCCTCGGCCGCTCTCGCCGCGACCTCGACGGGCATGGAACGGGGGTCGGCCTGGGGCGACGACGCCGCGCAGCAGTAGGTGCAGGCCAGGTTGCAGTGGAAGTTGGAGTACAACCAGAGCCTGGTGCCCACCGGGGCCGGCGCCCCGGAGGAGTACTCGACGTCGTGCGCGACGACGGACGTGGCGCCCGGGTCGGTGGTCAGGCCGCGCCCGATCCACAGCCGCCACGGTCCCCCCGGCCCGGTCTGCGCGTCGTCGACGACGGCCACCAGGTCGTGCCCGGCCAACCTCGCCCACGCGGGCAGGTCGGCGAGCACCGAGCGCTCCCGCGTGTGCAGCAGCAGCACCTCGCCCTCCTCGATGCGTCGCATCCGGGAGGTCAGGCCGAGGAGCAGGCCGCTGCCGCAGTCGAGGTCACCCCCGTCGTACTCGAGGGCGACGGGGACGGCTGGGGCGTCGGTGGGCGGGAGGACGCCGAGGTCGGGCACGGTCCGGCGGCGATCAGAAGGACAGCGACGAGGCGCCGTCGGCGAGCAGCGCCACCAGGGTCGCCCCGCCCACGATGGAGGCCCCCTCGATGAGGTCGTCCTCGGTGATCCCGCGCTTCTTCGCGCAGGGGCTGCACACCAGGAAGGTGCCGCCGGCCTCGACGTAGCTGCTCACCAGCTCCGACATCGGGGCGAAGCCCTCCTCGTGCAACGTGTCGGCGACGCCCTTCGCGGCGAGGCGCGTGCCCTCGGAGGACAGGAAGACCGTGGTGGTCTGGGACGAGGCGACGGACGCCCCCGCGACGACGATCGCGACGCTGGTGCGGTCGACGTCGTCGACGGAGTGGGTGAGGTTGATGACGAGCCCGTTCATGGGTGTTCCTCTCGGTGGTCGGTCGGCTCCTCGGGGTCGAGGCGCCACGGTTGGTCGTGCTCGGTGGTGCGCGGGGCCTCGGCGAGCCGGATGTCGTAGTAGCGACGTCCGTCGTGCTCGGTGCCCTGCCCGAGGTAGGTGTGCCCGGTGAGGTGGCACCAGGCCGGCAGGTCCAGCGGTGCGGCGGGGTCGGAGGCGAGCAGCCGGACCGTGCTGGCCGGGGGCAGGCTCCGGCTGCGCGCCGCGAGCACGAGCAGCAGCTCGCCGCACCCGCGGTCGCCGCCGTCGACGACCTCGACGACGCGGTCGCTCGCGCCGACCCGCGCGTCGTCGGACGGGTGGTCGGCGCTCTCCGGGTGGCTGGGGCCGTGCGGGTGCGGGTCGATGGGGAGATCCTGCCCTGCTCGCGGTCGCGGAGCCACCTCCCCGGCCACGCCGGCCGGGAGACTGCTACGCCCTCGACCCCTCCGGGAGCGGTGGGTCGAGGGCGTCCTGCGCCCGCAGCCACCCGGCGAACGCCGCGGCCTCCGGGCTGAGCCGGGCGGAGTCCCGGCGGTGCAGCAGGTAGTGGGCCTGGCGCATCGGGACGACGGTGTCGACGGCGAGCGAGACCCGGCCCTCCCGCACGGCGGGACGCGCGAACCGCTCCGGGACGATCGTCCACAGGTCGCCGGCCGCGACGGCCTCGATCGCCGCGATCGAGGTGTCCACCACCATCGCGTGGGCCGCCGACCGGGGCAGCGCGTCGCCCGGGAAGAAGCGGTGCACGAGGTCGTCGAAGCCCAGCACCTGCACCCGGGGCAGCGCGCGCAGGTCTCCGAGGTCGCCCACCGGCCCGTGCCGCGCGAGCAGCCCGGGCCCGCAGAGCGCCACGGCGCTGTCGGCGTGCAACCGGGTGGCGTGGAACCCGGGCCACGAGCCGGTGCCCTGGCGGATCTCGAGGTCCACCTCGTCCGGGGGCAGCGCGTCGGTCCAGATCGTGCTGAGCAGGCGCAGGTCGACGTGGCCGAAGGAGGCGCGGAACGCCGGCAGCCGCGGCACCAGCCAGGTCACCGCGTAGGAGATCTGCACCCGCAGCGTCAGCTGGGCGCGGTCCGGGGAGCCGAACAGACCGACGGTCGCGGCGGCGAGGTCGTCGAAGGTCTCCCGCACGCTGGGCAGGTAGGCCCGACCGAGCTCGGTCAGCCGCAGGCTGCGCGGGAGCCGCTCGAAGAGGTCGAAGCCGAGGTGGCGCTCCAGCGCCCGGACCCGCTGGCTGACCGCGGCCGGGGAGAGGTGCAGCTCGGTGGCCGCCGCGGCGAAGCTCCCGCGCCGTGCTGCCGCCTCGAACGCGTGCAGGCCCAGCAGCGGGGGTACGGCGGACGGCACCGGCCCAGCATGGCCCACCGGGCCCGCCCCAGCCACCGTCGAGCCACACCTGAGCGACGCCTCAGGCACCGAAACCGTCGTTTGACCAGGTCTCGGGCGCGCGCCCAGACTCGTCGTACCGGCACGCCACACGTGCCGGGCCCTCCCCTCCGGCCCCGCTGCACAGATACCAGTCGAGGAGCGCCGATGACCGCGCTGACCCACGCCCACCCCCGTACCCGACCCGAGGTGCACGAGCGCCACCTGACGATCCCGCTCGACGGCAGGACGATGTCGTTCCACCACGTCTGGCTGCGCGACAACTGCTGGTGCGGGCAGTGCCGCGTCCCGCAGACCTCCGAGCGGCTGCTCTACACCGCCTCCATCCCCGACGACCTCGCGCCGACCAGCGCGACCTGGGAGACCGGGACCGGGACCGGGGCCGAGGACGGGGGGCGGCTGCGGGTGGTCTGGGACGACGGGCACGAGTCGGTCTACTCCGAGCGCTGGTTGCGCCACCACGACTACTCCGATGACTCCGACGACGCCCGGGCGGCGCAGCGGCACGAGCCGACCCTGTGGCGGGCGGACCTCGGCACCCCACCGGTCTTCGAGCACGCCGACGTGGTGGGCACCCGCGAGGGGCAGCTGGCCTACCTGGACGCCGTCCGCGACCTGGGTGTCGCCCTGGTCCGCGGCGTACCGGGCGTGCCCGGCGAGGTCGAGCGCTTCGGCGAGGCGGTGGGCCACGTGCGCGAGACCGCCTTCGAGCGGGTGCACAACGTGCGCCACGACCCCGCGGGCTACAACGTCGCCCACACCCCGGTCGAGCTCAAGCCGCACACCGACCTGCCCAGCTACCAGTGGCCGCCGAGCATCCAGCTGCTGCACTTCCTGGTCAACGAGGCCGAGGGTGGGGAGAGCACCGTGACCGACGGGTGGGCGGTGCTGGCCGACCTGCGACGCGAGGCACCCGAGGCGTTCGAGACCCTGTGCCGGGTACCGGTGCGCTTCCAGCTGTTCAGCGCCGAGGAGGACACCACGGCCGAGGCGCCGATGGTGCGCCTGGACACCGCGGGGCGGGTGCAGGTGTTCCGGTTCTCCAACCAGCTCGCGCTGCCGCTGTCGGTGCCGTTCGCCGACGTCGAGCCGTTCTACGCGGCGTACCGGCGCCTCGGCGCGATGATCGACGGCGACACCTACAAGCTCGCCTTCAAGGCGCGCTCCGGCGACCTGCTCACCGTGCACGGCCACCGGGTGCTGCACGGCCGGCTGCCCTACGACCCCGCCAGCGGCGCGCGTCACCTCCAGGACGTCTACCTCGAGCACGACGACCTGATGGGTCGGCGCCGGGTGCTCCTGGGCGACCACCGACCGCTGCCGGCCACCGGCGGTTCCCGATGAGCGAGGTGGTGTCCTTCACCCGGATGTCGGACGGGACCGCCGAGGACTACGCGCTGCTCGGCCGGCTCGAGCAGGAGGAGCTGCGCCGCTTCCCCGACCGCGTGCTGGAGTGGCTGCGCACGCTCGACGACTCGGCCGGCTACCGGATCACCCGCCTCGAGCACTGCCTCCAGGCCGCGACCCGGGCCCACCGCGCCGGGGAGGACGAGGAGACGGTGGTGTGCGTCCTGCTCCACGACATCGGCGACCACCTGGGTCCGGCCAACCACTCCGAGGTCGCCGCCGCGGTGCTGCGTCCCTACGTGAGCGAGAAGAACTACTGGGTCGTCAAGCACCACGGCGTCTTCCAGGGCGCGTACTACTTCCACCACCTCGGGCAGGATCCCGACGAGCGGGACCGGTGGCGCGACCACCCGTACTACCAGGCGACGGTGGACTTCTGCGCCCACTACGACCAGGTCTCCTTCGACCCCGCCTACGACTGGGAGCCGCTGGCCTTCTTCGAGCCCATGGTGCGCCGCGTGCTGGCACCGGCGCCCTCGTGACGACGGCCGGATCGCCGTCGCCGTCGCCGTGCAGTCGCCGTCGCCGTCGCCGTCGCCGTCGACCAGGGTCGGCTTCGTCGGGATCGGCAACCTGGGCCGGCTGCTGGCCGCGAGCCTGCTGCGCGCGGGCTACCCGGTCACGGTCACCGACCTGGACCGCGACGCCGCCGGGGACCTGCTCGCCGCCGGGGCGTCGTGGGCCGGCACGCCCCGAGCGGCGGCCGAGGGCAGCGACTGCGTGATCACCTGCCTGCCCACCCCCGCCGCGGTCGACGGCTGCCTGACCGCCGAGGACGGGGTGCTCGCCGGTCTGCGCCGCGGCGGCACCTGGATCGACATGAGCACCAACGACGCCGAGGAGGTGCAGCGCCTGGCCGACCTCGCCGCGGAGCAGGGCGTCCGCACCCTGGAGTGCCCCGTCACCGGCGGGGTCCACACCGCCGAGGCCGGCCGGATCACCGCCCTGGTCGGCGGCGATCCCGCCTGCCTCGACGATCACCGGGCGCTGCTCGCGGCGATGACCGACCCGGTCATCCACGTCGGGTCCCTCGGCCAGGCGAGCACGCTGAAGGTGCTGACCAACCTGCTCGCCTTCGTCAACCAGTGGGCGGCGGGGGAGGCGCTGATGCTGGCGCGCGTGGCGGGCATCGACCTGGGGCAGGCCTACGAGGGCATCCGCCACAGCTCCGGCAACAGCTGGTCGCTCGAGGTCGAGACCCAGCTGGTGCTCAGCGGCAGCTACGACTTCCGGTTCAGCCTCGACCTCGCCTGCAAGGACCTCGACCTGGCGCACCGGCTGGCCCGGACGCACGGCGTCCCCCTCGAGCTCGCCGGGCACGCCGAGCAGATCTTCCGCCGGGCGCAGGTCGAGCTGGGTGGGAGCGCGCCGTCGACGCAGGTGGTGCAGCTGCTGGAGCGGACGATGGGCCTCGACCTGCGCGCCGAGGGGTTCCCGGTCTCGCTGCTGGCGGGGCCGCCGCCGGCGGGGGCTGGCTGACCTGCGGCCCCCGGCGCCGCGTGCCACCATTCCCCCGCGAGCGGGCACCACCACCGCCGGGCCACCGCGACTCCGGCGCGCACCCGTCGGTCGCCGTCGCGGCCGAGCAGCTGCTCGGCGAGGTCACCGGGACCTCCCGTGAGGACTGCCCCGAGGACCTGCCCGACGACGTCAACGGCTGCGGCACCCACCGGGGTCACCGACGACATTCTCGGCCTCCCTCGGCATGACCCGTGCGGCGTGCGGCAGCTCTACCGCGCCGGGAGCCGGGTCGGGCGGTCCCACATCGCGTCCGTGGTCGACACCCTGATCCTGGCGAACGACGATCCCCTCGGTGCCGTGGTGACCGACCAGGTCATCGCGCAGGAGATCGCGCGCAGCGTCGCCGCCCTCAGTGCGCCAGCTTGAGCCCGACCACGCAACCGACGAGCCCGCAGAGCAGCAGCACCCGGACCAGGTTCACCGGCTCCTCGCCGGTCACCATCCCGAACGCGACGGTGAGCGAGGCGCCGATGCCGACCCACACGGCGTACGCGGTCCCGACGGGCAGGCTGCGCATGGCGTAGGCGAGCCCGGCCATGCTGGCGCCGATCGCGACCAGGAACACCGCGCTGGGCACCAGCCTCGAGAATCCCTCGCTCCGACCGAGGGCGACCGCCCACACCGCTTCCAGCACGCCGGACAGGACGAGCACGAACCAGGCCATGACTGCTCCTCATGGCCGTCTTGTCGCTGTCCGGGTACGGCTCCCTCGTCCGGGTCGCCACGTCCGGCGATCGCGGACCAGCGTAGCCCGGCTGCGGCACGCCGCCCGGCCCGCGGAGGTCGTCGACGGGCGCTGGGCGGTCGAGGTCTGTCCGCAGCCGGACGGTCAGACCTGCCCGCGCCCGACTAGCATCCGCGCACCGGCCCCCGCCACGGCCGGTCCGGCGGGGGAGGGCGCATGGGGTCGTCGAGCAGCAACCGCGCGGCCCTGACCGCCGTCCTGCGCGAGCCGAACCTGCGGCGCCTCCAGCTCGCCCTGACCGGGTCGGCGATCGGTGACTGGGCCTCGATGACCGCGATCACGATCTACGCCTACCAGGAGGGCGGGGCCGCCGCGGTCGGCATCTTCGCTGCCGTGCGGTTCCTCGCGGCCGCGGTCGCCGGGCCCCTCGGGGCGGCGGTCGCCGACCGGGTCTCCCGTCGACGGTTCATGATGACCGTCGACCTCGCGCGCGCCCTCGTGGTGGCCGTGACCGGGGCGATCATCGTCGTGGACGGCCCTGCGCTGGTGGTCTACGTCCTCGCGGTCGTGACCACGGTCGTCGGCGCCTCCTTCCGGGCGGCCCAGGCCGGGCTGGTGCCGCGGCTGGTGTCCTCCCCGAGCGAGCTGACGGCGATGAACGGGGTCGCCGGCAACATCGAGAACGCGGTCTCCTTCGTCGGCCCCGCCCTCGGCGCCGTCCTGGTGACCTGGGTCGGTGTGGCCCCGGTGATCTGGCTGAACGCCGCGACCTTCGTGTGGTCCTTCGCCCTGGTCGCCGCCGTCCGCGTGCCCGTGCGCGACGAGGACGGCACCGCCGGCGCCGCGGACCCGGCTGCCGGGGACGAGGGGGCGGACGAGGAGGACGAGAGCACGTGGGTCGAGCTGACCGCCGGCTTCGCGCTGGTCGCCCGCGACCGCGACCTGCGGACGATCACCCTGCTGACCTGCGCCCAGACCTTCCTGTGGGGCGCCCTGACGGTCTACCTCGTCGTGCTCGCCGAGCAGCAGCTCGCCACCGGGGCCGCGGGGGTCGGGTACCTCAACGCCCTGTTCGGGGTGGGCGCGGTGGTCGGCGGGCTCCTGGTCCTCACGCGCCTGAGCAAGCAGAAGCTGGCCCAGGACATGTTCTGGGGCGTCGTCGGCTGGGCCGTCCCGCTCCTGGTGATCGCCGTCGCCCCGACCCCGTGGGTGATCGTCGCGATGCTGGTGCTGGTCGGACTGGCCGACCCGTACATCAACCTCGGCTTCGACACGATCCCCCAGCGCCTGGCCAGCGAGCGGACCATGTCGCGGGTCTACGCCGCCGCGGACGCGCTCACCGTCGCCGCCGTCGCGCTCGGCGCCCTGGTCGCGCCGACGGTCCTGGCGCTGCTGGGGCTGAGCGGAGCCCTGGTGGCGATGAGCCTGCTCGTCCTCGGCTACGCCGTGCTCACCCTGCCCCGGCTGCGCGCGTTGGACGAGCGCCTCCGCGAGCCCGACGGGATCGACCTGCTCCGCGGCGTCGCCGCCTTCCGGCCCCTGCCGCCCGCCAGGCTGGAGGAGCTCGCGCACCACCTCGAGGTGCTCGAGGTCGCCGCCGGCCACGTCGTCGTCGCCGAGGGCGGGACGTCGGACCGGTTCTACGTCATCGAGTCCGGCGAGGTGGAGGTGACCCAGGCGGGGGCGGTGCTGCGGCGGGAGGGCGCCGGCGAGTTCTTCGGCGAGATCGGACTGCTGCGCGACGTGCCGCGCACCGCGACGGTGCGGGCCGTCGTGCCGACCCGGCTGAGGGTGCTCGGACGGGCCGAGTTCCTCGGCGCGGTGACGGGCACGGGTGCGGCGCGTTCTGCGTTGGACGAGATCGTCACGGGCCGATTGCTCGGTTGAGTACTAGACTCCCGCGGAAGTCCCGGCGCAGCCTGTGGACCGACTCCCGCCCACGGCGTGGTGGCCGTGGCCCGGGGGTCTATCCGGGGGGATGCCATGAGGGCCTGCGGGACCTGCGGGACGACCGGCCTGCCGGACGCGGCCCGCTTCTGCCTGGAGTGCGGGTCGCCGCTGGCCACGGGCTGCGGCTCGTGCGGTGAGGTCCTGCCGCCGGCGGCCCGCTTCTGCCTGGCCTGCGGTGCGGCGCAGGGCGGCGCCCCGGCCGCGACGCCGGCCGCCGCCCCCACGCCACCCGCGGCCGGCGCGTCGCCGAACGGGCAGCAGCAGGGCGTCGCCGCGCGACGGGTCACCAGCGTGCTGTTCGGCGACCTGGTCTCGTTCACGAGCCTCTCGGAGTCGCGCGACCAGGAGGAGGTGCGCGAGCTGCTCTCGTCGTACTTCGAGGAGTGCTCGCGGATCATCACCCGCTACGGCGGGACCGTGGAGAAGTTCATCGGCGACGCGGTGATGGCGGTCTGGGGCGTGCCGGTCGCCCAGGAGGACGACGCGGAGCGCGCCGTCCGTGCGGGGATGGAGCTGGTCGGCCGGATCGAGACCCTCGGCGCCGACCTGGGGCTGGCCGGCCTGCAGATGCGGGTGGGCGTCGTCACCGGCGAGGTCGCGGTCACCCTGGGCGCCACCGGCCAGGGGATGGTGGCCGGGGACGCCGTGAACACCGCTTCCCGCGTCCAGTCCGCCGCCTCGCCCGGGCAGGTGTGGGTCGACGAGACCACCCGGATGCTGACCACCTCGGCCATCTCCTACCTCGACACGGGGGCGCACGAGCTCAAGGGCAAGGCCGAGCCGGTCCCGTTGTGGGCGGCCCGCGCCGTGGTCGCGGCGATCGGCGGGGCGCAGCGTGCCGACGGCCTGGAGGCGCCGCTGGTCGGCCGCGAGCGCGAGCTGCGGCTGGTCAAGGAGCTCTTCCACTCCGCGGAGGAGACACGCCGCCCCGCGCTGGTCGTGATCGCGGGGGAGGCCGGCACCGGCAAGACCCGGCTGGCCTGGGAGCTCGACAAGTACTGCGACGGACTGCGCACCGTGACCAAGTGGCACGCGGGGCGGTGCCTGGCCTACGGCGAGGCGGTCGCCTACCACGCCCTGGCCGACGCGGTCCGCGGCCGTCTCCGGCTGCTCCAGCCCGAGCAGGACGGCGACGACACGGCGGTCGGGGACACCGTGCTCCTCGAGCTGGGCCTGGAGCGGTTCGTGGCGGACCCGGCCGAGCGGGACTGGCTGCGACCCCGCGTGGGGGCGCTGATCGGGGTGGTCCCCGCCGGGTCGTTCCCCCGCGAGGACCTGTTCGCGGCCTGGACGGCCTTCCTGGCGCGGGTCGGTGAGGACCGCGACCCGGTCCTGCTGGTGATCGACGACGCCGAGCACGCCGACGACGGCCTGCTGGACTTCCTGGAGTACCTGCTGGCGGTGGCCGAGTTCGGCTGCTTCGTGGTGCTGCTCGCGCGGCCGACCCTGCTGGCCGACAACCCCGGGATCGCCGCCAACCGGCGCGCCACCGTGCTGCACCTCGAGCAGCTCGCGCCGCAGCACATGGCCGCGCTGGTCGACGGGCTCGTCGCCGACCTCCCCGTGCCGGTGCGCGACGCCCTGGTGCAGCGGGCCGAGGGCATCCCGCTGTACGCCGTCGAGACCGTCCGCTCGCTGATCGACCGCGACCTGGTCCTGCCGCGCGAGGGCCACTACGTGCTGGCCGACCCGGACCTGGACCTGGAGACCGTGGGGGCGCCGGCGTCGTTGCAGGCCCTCGTCCAGGCGCGCCTGGACACGCTGGCGCCGACCCACCGCCGGGTGCTCGACCTGGCCAGCGTGCTGGGCGCCTCCTTCCCGGCCGCCCACCTCGCCACGCTGTGCCCCGAGGTCGCCGACCTCGACGACGTGCTGGCGTCGCTGGTGCGCCTGCAGCTGCTGCGCCGCCAGTCCAACCGGTTCAGCGCCGAGGCCGGTCAGCTGCAGTTCGTCCAGGACGTCGTGCGCCAGGTGGCGTACTCCTCGCTGTCCCGGCGCGACCGCAAGCAGGCGCACCTCACCACGGCCGACCTGCTCGCGCGCGACGACGCCGACGAGCGGGGCGACGTGGCGCAGGCGGAGGACGCCGGTGCCGCCACGGACACCTCCCGCACCTCGGCCGAGCGCGCGGCAGTGATAGCCGAGCACCTCCTCCAGGCGCTCGAGGCCGTGCCCGACGCCCCCGACTCCGCCGCTCTCGCAGACCGGGCGGTCGGGCTCCTGCGTGCCGCGGCGACCAGGGCCGCGGCCCTCGGCGCACCCGCGGAGGCTGCGGCCCACCTGACCACGGCCCTCGAGCGGTCCGGTTCCCGGGCCCGTCCGCTGGTGGAGCTCGACCTCGCGGACTACCTGGGCCGGGCCGGGCTCCTCGAGCAGGCCCGGGCCCACGCCGCGCACGCCCGCGACGTCTTCGACGCGGACGGCCTCGTCCTGCACGCCGCGACGGCGGTCGTCGTCTTCTTGAGGTACCTCTCGAGCAGCGACCCCGAGCACGTCTGGCGCGAGGCGGTCGCCGAGGCGCAGCAGCGCCTGACCGCCGTCGCGGACATCGAGGGCAGCCACCAGGTCAGGTTCGGCCTCGTCCGGTTCACGGTGATCGCGGCGCAGGCGCTCTACCCCGGGTCGGCCCAGCACCTCGAGGGCGTCGTGCTGGCCTCACGGCTCGCCGACGTCATCGGCGACCCGGTCGGCATCGCGAGAGCGCAGATGAGCCTCGCCACCTACTTCCAGGTCACGGGCCTCTGGTCGGCGGGCACCGCGCTGCAGGAGCACGCCGCCGCGATCGCCCGGACGCATCGCGACCACGCTCTCCGCGCAAACGTGCTGATCAACCTCACGGCGGGCATGACCGCCGAGGACGCCGCTCGATCGGTCGCGCTCGGAGAGGAGTCGCTCGATGCGGCACGAGCCTCGGGCAACGTCTACGAGCGCGAGCTGGCGCTCTCGAACCTGATGCTGGCCGAGCTCGCCCGGGGCGAGTGGGACGCCCTCGAGCGGCAGCTGGTCGATCTGGCCGACCTGTCCGACACGATGCTGACGCCGTTCGTGGCCCACAGCCTGGCTCGCGCCCGCTCCGAGCGGTCGGACCGATCCGGCCCCGGGTGGTCCGAGGACGTGTCCGATCCCTGGGAGCACGCGTTCTCGAGGCTGGTGCTGGCCCTCCGGGCCGAGGAGGACCACTCGCCCGATGCGGGGAGCCTCGGGCTCGAGGCGGTCCGGTTGGCCTTCGACTCCCAGTCCTTCTACGACGACTTCACCGTGGTCTTCGGGACGGCCAGCGACATCGCGCTGGCGACCGGGGACCTCGCGAGTGCTCGTGCGATGCTCGACCTGGTGGAGACCCACGGACTCGACGTCCGACTGCCGATCGGGTTGCGAGCCATGCGCTCCCGCCTGCGCGGGCTGCTCGCCCGGGTGGACGAGGACGACCCCGCGCTGGTCGAGTCCCACTTGCGCGAGGCGATCGACCACGCCACGGCGTGGTCCTCGGCGCCGATCCTGGCGCGGTGCCAGGGCGACCTCGGCGGCTGGCTGGTGCGCCAGGGCCGCTCGGCGGAGGCGGAGCCGCTGCTGGCCGCGGCCCGCGAGACCTTCACCTCGCTGCGGGCCACGCGCTGGCTCGACGACCTGGAGCGCGCCGTCGCCAAGCAGGACGCGTGACCCCCCGACCGCGGACCGGCCGCCGGCAGTCGGTGTCAGCCGGCCTTGCGGGCCAGCGCCGCGCGGTCGACGACCACGATCCGGCCGCGGCCGAGCTCGATCACGCGCTGGCTGACCAGCCGCTGGAGCGCCAGGTTGACGCTCGGGCGGGTGCCGCCGACCAGCTCGGCGAGCAGCTCCTGGGTCAGCGGCACGACCAGCTCGCCTCCCGGCCCGACCGCGTCGGCGTAGATGCGGGTCAGCTCGTGGAGGCGCCGGCAGACGCGGCGGTCCAGGCCGACGTGCATGGTCTCCACGACCAGGGCGGAGAGCTCCTCGACCCGGCGCGCGAGCAGCGTCAGGAGCAACCGCTCGGCCCCGCGGTGCCGCTCCCGCAGGTCGCGGAACGCCCGGGCCGGCAGCGACCGCGTCTGCGCGTCGTCCAAAGCCGTGATGCTCGCGCTGCGCCGTGGCTCCCGTCCGTCGAGCAGCGCCAGCTCACCGAAGTAGTCACCGGGGCCCAGCACGTTGAGCGCGACCCGGCGGCCGTCCGGCGTGGTCACCCGCACGGCCAGCCGCCCGCGCTCGACCAGGTGCAGGCTGTCGGCGGGGTCCCCCTCGTGCACGACCGTCTCGCCGCGGGAGAAGCGGCGCACGCGCGTGGCTCCCAGCAGCGCCCGACGGTCCTCCTCGTCGAGCGTGGCGAGCAACGGCCACTCCATCCGCGGATCATGCCCTACGCCGGGCGTCGCGGACGATGACCACGGCCTTCCTCGACCGCTCGGTCGCCGCCGTCCACGGGCTGTTCGGGGCCGCTGCCTGCTCCTGCGCCCTCGTGTCCGACGACGGCTCCTCGTTGCGCTTCGTGGCCGCGCACGGGCAGGGGGCGGCCGAGATCGTCGGCGTGACCATCCCCGTCGGTCGGGGGATCGCGGGGTGGGCGGCGATGTCCGGCCAGTCGATCGTGGTCCAGGACGTCGCGACCGACGCCCGGTTCGCCCGGGACGTCGCGGAGTCGACGCGCTACGTGCCGTCGACCATCCTCGCGGCGCCGATGTTCGACCTCGAGGGGGAGACGACGGGCGTGGTCTCGGTGCTCGACCCGCGCGTCGACCACGGCTCGGAGTGGACCCTGGCCGTGCTCGGCACCCTCGCCGTCCAGCTCGGTCTGCTGGTCGAGGCGGGCGCGGTACCGCCGGGCTCGGGGACGGCCGGCGACGCCCGGATGGAGGAGCTCGGCCGACGGGTCGTGGCCCTCACCGAGGAGCTGCGCGGGTGACGGGACTGCCGAGCTGGTCGGAGGCCTTCGTCGGTGAGGACCTGGCCCGGGTGGCGGCGCTGCCGGTCCCCGACGCCCGTCGGTGGGCGCTGGAGGGGGCGACCGGCGCGGGGGTCCGCGTCGCGATCCTCGACAGCGGCGTGGACCCCACCCACCCGGCGGTCGGCGAGGTGGCCGGCTCGGTCGTCGTCGAGGCCGACCCGGGGTCCCCGGGCGGCTACCGCGTCGAGGACACCGCGCCGGAGGACCTCGTCGGGCACGGCACCGCCTGCGCGGCGATCGTGCGGGCGCTGGCGCCGGAGGCCGAGCTGCACAGCGTCCGGGTGCTCGGGCCGAACCTGCGGGGACGGGGTCTGCTGCTGGCCGGCGGCATCGAGTGGGCGGTGCAGCAGGGCTACCAGGTCGCCAACCTGTCCCTGTCGAGCAAGAGCGACGCGCTCTTCGCCGGGCTCCACGAGGTCGCGGACGCCGCGTACTTCGCCCGGACCCTGCTCGTGTGCGCCGCCAACAACCAACCCGGCCCGACCTACCCGTCGCAGTTCGCCTCGGTGGTGTCGGTCGCCGCGATGCCCACCACCGACCCGTGGGGGCTGGCCTACAACCCACGACCCCCGGTCGAGTTCGGTGCCCGGGGCATCGACGTCGAGGTCGCCTGGAGCGGAGGCTCCTCCATCGTCGCCACCGGCAACAGCTTCGCGGCGCCGCACGTGACGGGGATGGTCGCCGCCCTGCTCGGCAAGCACCCGCACCTCACGCCGTTCCAGGTCAAGGCCGTGCTGCAGCTGCTCTGCTCCAACAGCGTCGCGACGGACCCATCCCCGGCGGGGAGCGCCGGAGTGCCCGGCTGACGTGTCGGCAGGTCGACGGGCGGTGTGTCAGCGGTCGGACAGTGCGCCGGGGTCCAGGGGAGCAGGATCGCACCATCGGAGGCGACCAGGAGCCTCCCGGTCCCAGGAGCAGATCATGAACCAGCACCCCGAGCGCCAGGTCCCCCGCATCGTCGAGGACGACGTCGAGGCCCACACCCAGGTCGACCGGCAGGTCCCGCGCCAGCCCGCCGCCCCTGACGCCGGTCGCCGTCGGGCGTTCGACGGCGACGGCGGCCTCGAGGAGGACGTCGAGGCGCACCGGACCGTCCGTAAGGTCCAGCCGGGTCCTCCCGACGACGGCGACCTCTGAGCAACCGGCAGCACGGTCGAGCAGGCCGCTCGCGCTGCGCGGTCCGCGCGCGCCGCGGTCCGCGCGGCGCGGCCCGTCCGTCGACCGACCACCCGTCGGGCCCACCTACGGTGCCGGGGTGACCACCACCCCGCTGCCCGAGCTCGTCGCGCGGTCGGTCGACCTCGCCCGCCGCAACGTCGCGGAGGGCGGCAAGCCCTTCGCCTGCCTGGTCGTCGACGCCGCCTCGGGCGAGGTCCTGATCGAGGCGACCAACCAGGTCGCGCTGAGCGGGGACGTCACCGCCCACGCCGAGGTCACCGCCATCCGCGAGCTGGCCCGCAGCGGGCGCACCGACCTGCGCGGCTGCGACGTCTACGTCACCGCCTACCCCTGCCCGATGTGCCTGGGCGCGCTCTACTACGCCGAGCCCGAGCGGGTGGTCTTCGCGGCCAGCCGCGAGCAGGAGGGCGAGCACTACGAGGACGGCGGTCGCTACATGGCGCTGGCGACCTTCTACGACGAGTACGCCGCCGCGCCGGCCGAGCGGTCGCTGCCGAGCGTCCAGGGCGAGCACGAGCACCCGACCGCCCCGTTCGAGGACTTCGCCCAGCAGCAGGGCGAGAAGTAGCGGCAGGGCCAGCAGCCACGTCGTCGACTGGACTAGTCCACTACCTACGGCCCTGTCGACCGGTCACCGCTGGTGGGATGGTCGAGGAGGACGTGGCTCCAGGAGAGAAGGCAGTGCCATGCGTGTACCTCACCCCCGTCGCCCCAGGCTCACCTACGCCAACGTCGCCTCGACGCTCGCGCTCGTGGTCGCCACCTCGACCGGTGGCGCCTACGCCGCCGCGCAGATCGGGTCGGGCGACATCAAGAGCAACGCGGTGAAGTCCCGCCACATCGCCTCCGGCAACGTGAAGACGCCCGACCTCCGCAACGGTGCCGTCACGACCGGCAAGCTCCGCGACGCGGCCGTCGGCCGGTCCGAGCTGGGGTCGGACGTCGCGGCGCCGTTCGCCTTCGGGACCATCTGGCACCCGGGGACCGTGTCCGGTGCCGCGCAGAACCTGAGCAGCGCCAACGTCACGCGCCCGGAGACGGGCATCTACTGCATCCAGGACCTCGCGTTCACCCCGGCGAGCGTGCAGGTCAGCAGCGCCTACGAGCCGAACGCCTTCCACCACGACATCGAGGTCTACGGGATGCTGGGCAACTGGGGGAACACGGCCCCGTGCCCGGCGGCGTCGCAGATCCAGATCCGGGTCTACCAGCCGGGGACGACGACCGAGGCGAACGGCAACTTCAACATCGCGATCTTCTGACGCCGGCGCCCCGGCCAGCCGTGGACCAACCATCGCGCGCGACCATGGGTGTGGCGGGCGTCACACGCGCGCCCTACCCGTGCAGCGCAGCAGAGAGGTGACGTCATGACCGACGCGTCCAGCACGACGGCCCAGCAGGCCGACCGGTACGACGTGATCGTGGTGGGGGGCGGGTCGGCCGGGGCCGTGATCGCCAGCCGACTCGTCCGAGGACCCGTCGGTGCGGGTGGCGCTGCATCGAGGCGGGCGGCCCGCCGCCGCCGCACGAGGCGATGCCGGCCGCCGTCGCCTCCCTCCAGCTCGACCCGGACGTCGACTGGATGTACACCGGCTCGGCCGGCGGCGTCGGCAAGGGCCTGACGGACAACCGGATGATGGTGCCCCGCGGCAAGATGCTCGGTGGCTCCTCGGGCCTGAACTACATGGCCTACGTGCGGGGCCACCCGGGTGACTTCGACGCCTGGGACGCGGGCGGCGGCAAGGGCTGGTCCTACGACGACGTGCTGCCGTACTTCAAGAAGAGCGAGGGCCTGGCGCCGCCGGACCCGCCCGAGGGGGTCGTCGTCGACGACGACGTCCACAACGTCGACGGTCCGCTCGGCGTCTCGGTGCGCGCGCCGCGTACGGTCGCGGCCGCAGCAGTTCGTCGAGGCCGCCGAGGCCACCGGCATCCCGATGGGCGACTACAACGGCCGTGACCGCGGTGGTCCGACGGGTGCGCGTCGCTGTTCCAGACCACGACCCGCGACGGCAAGCGGTCCTCGACCTACCACGCGTTCCTCGAGCCGGTGATGGGTCGAGCGGCCCAACCTCGACCGTCATCACCCACGCCCAGGCCGAGCGGGTGCTGCTCGAGGAGTCGGGCGGGGCCGGCCTGCGCGCCACCGGGGTCGTCTGCCGCGGTGCCGACGGCTCGTCCACGACGCTGCACGCCGACCGCGAGGTCGTGGTCAGCGCGGGCGCGATCGGCTCCCCGCAGCTGCTGCTGCTCTCGGGCATCGGACCGGCCGACGAGCTCGCCGAGGTCGGCGTGGAGTGCCGGGTGGACAACCCGCACGTCGGCAAGCACCTCAAGGACCACCTCCACGTGCCGATGGCGTTCCCCGCCCCCGGCGTCGCGCTGACGATGACCGAGATCGCCATCTCGCTCGGCCCGGACGCGCTGCGCGCCCCCGCCGGCCCGCTGCCCGCCGACCCCGCCGACGACGCGGACCTGCCGCCCGAGCTCGCCGGGCTCAAGGCCGAGGCCGAGCGGCGGCTCGACCGAGTGGGCGACCACGGGCAAGGGCCTGGTCTCCTCCTCGCTGTACGACGCGGTCGCGTTCTTCTCCACCGGCCTCGGCGACGAGCACACCCACGACGCCCAGATCGGGCTGCTCGCCTGCGGCTACACCCCCGACATCTGGCGTCACCTGTTCCGCGTCGACCCGACGGCGTACTTCGCCGACCCGGACGTCGCGCTGTCGGCGGACGCCGAGACCGTCGTGGTGCTGCCCAACCCGGTCCAGCCGCACTCCGAGGGCGAGGTGCGCCTGGCCAGCGCCGACGTGGCGGACCCGCCCCGGATCGACCTCAACTACCTCGCCGACCCGCACGACGTGACCGTGCTGCTGGCGGTGATGCGCCGCGCGCTGGAGATCGTCGGCCACTGGCCCGGCGGCGGCCTCGGCGCGCTGATGGTGCCGCCGGCGCTGGCCGAGGCCCACGGGCACACCGAGGGCGACGAGCCCACCGACGCGCTGCTGGAGGACCTGGCGCGCCACTACGCGCTGACGGTCTACCACGAGACCTCGACGTGCCGGATGGGCGACGTGGTCGACGCCGAGCTGCGGGTCGTGGGGGTGGAGTCGCTGCGGGTCGCCGACGCCAGCGTGATGCCGACCGTCGTCAGCGGCAACACCAACGCCGCCACCATCATGATCGGGGAGAAGGCGGCCGAGATGATCGCCGCCGACCTCGAGCTGCGGCTGGCCTCGACGGTGGGCTGAGCCGAGCCGGTCCTCGGTCGGCTGCTCGGGCCGGTCAGCCGCCGGGGCCCACGAGGCCGTGCTCGTGGGCCAGCACGACGGCCTGGACCCGGGTGGTCACGCCGAGCTTGGCGAGCACCCGGTTGACGTGGGTCTTCACCGTGGTCGGGGCGACGACCAGCTCGGCGGCGATGTCGTCGTTGGCGAGGCCGCGCGCCATCAGGTGCAGCACCTGCCGCTCGCGCTCGGTCAGCCGGTCCAGCCCCGGCGGGCGGCCGCGGGCGTCCGGCGGCGGGTGGCGCAGGTAGGTCTCGATCAGCCGGCGGGTGAGGACCGGCGCGAGCAGCTGCTCGCCGGCGGCCACGGTGCGGATGCCCTCGACCAGCCGGTCGGGCGGCGTGGCCTTGAGCAGGAACCCGGCGGCGCCGGCGGCCAGCGCGTCGTAGACGTAGCGGTCGAGGTCGTAGGTGGTGAGCACGAGGACCCGGGCGCGGCAGCCGGACGCGGCGAGCTCCCGGGTCGCGGCGATCCCGTCCAGCACGGGCATCCGGATGTCCATCAGCACCACGTCGGGGTCGGTGCGGCCGACGACGTCGACGGCCTCGCGCCCGTCGGCGGCCAGCCCGACGACCTCGCAGCCGCGCGCGCCGAGGACCAGCTCGAGGCCGGAGCGGACCAGGTCCTGGTCGTCCGCGACCACCACGCGGATCGGGCGCTCCGTCGGTGGCGCGGGAGCCGGGTCGGTCACGAGGCGCCCAGCGGGATCGCGACGTCGAGCTCGAACCGGCCGTCGTCGTCCCGCCCGTGGCGCACCGTGCCGCCGAGGACGTCGACCCGCTCGGCGATCCCGAGCAGGCCGAGGCCGGACCCGGTGCCCGCCTGCCGCCCGGCCGGGTTGCTGCAGCGGATCGAGACCTGGCGCTCGTCGGCCGCCACCGACAGCGCGACCGGGCCGGCGCCGTGCTTGAGGGCGTTGGTCAGCGCCTCCTGGACCACCCGGTACGCCGACACGTCGACGCCGCCGGGCACGGCGGCGTCCAGCTGCCACCGCGCGTCGACCTCGAGCCCGCCGTCCCTGAGCCGGTCGACGAGTGCGGGCGCGTCGGCGAGCCCGGGAGCGGGGGAGAGGGCGAGCTCGTCGGCGTCGTCGCGGACCACGTGGAGCAGCCGGCCGGTCTCGGCGAGCGTGCGGCGGCCGGTGTCCGCGACGACCTGGAGGATGCCGGCGGCGCGGGCCGGGTCGGTCGCGACGAGGTCCTGCGCGGCGGCGGTCTGCACCACCATCGCGCTGACGGAGTGGGCGATGACGTCGTGCAGCTCGCGGGCGATCCGGTCGCGCTCCGCGCGTACCGCCTGCTCCCGCAGCAGCACCGCCTGCTCGGCGATCCGCCGGCGCTGCTCGTCCATGGTGCGCACCACCCGGCCGAGCACGAACGGCGGCAGCACCAGCGCCAGCACGAACACCGCGTCGCCGAAGCCGTGCTCGCGCACGTCGACGACGGCGTAGTCGAGCGCCAGGAAGGCGAGCAGCGCGGTCAGCCCGGCGATGCCGCGCAGGTCGTCGCGCCAGCGGGCCATCGCGTACACCGCGACGGCCAGCACGAGGATCGGCGTCGCCAGGTCGTCGAGCCGGGGGCCGAGCCAGGGCAGGACCGGCAGCAGGCCGGCCGCGGGGATCCCGGCAGCCAGCGGCCAGCGACGCCGCACCACGAGCAGCCCGCCGGAGACGACGAGCAGCGCGACGCCCCACCCCCACCCGGGCGGCTGCGCGGTGAGCGCCTCGGTCACCCCGACCGCGACGATCGCGGCGGGGATCAGCACGTCCGCAGGACGGAGCTGGAGGCTCACCGTCGCAGCGTAGGGCCGGGTGCGACCCGGTGGCGTCCACCTGCGGGTGGAGACGCGGACCCACCCGTGCGGCGACGACGGCGGCCCGGCGCGCGGCGAGGCTCGGACCACCGACGCCGACCACCCCGGCCGGCGGGGACGACCGTCCGGGAGGACGCCATGCTGGAACGACACGAGCGGCAGATCGGGCGGTTCGCCTGGGTCATGGCCTGGGTGGGACTGGTGGTGGGGCAGCTGCACGCGCTGGCCCGGTTCTCGGTGCCCGAGCACGCCGAGGACCTCGAGCTGCCGCTGACCGCGGCGTGGGCCACCCCGGCGCTCGACCTGCTGGCGCCCCTGCTCACGTGGGGCGACCCGGACCTGGTCTACGTGACCTACGGCAAGATCTGGCTCCCGGTCTTCGTCGCCTTCACGCTGGCCGCCGTCGTCGTGCGGCGCCGTCTCGCGCCGCGTGGCTTCGCGCGGTGGGCGTGGCGGGGGGCGATCGCGGCGTACGCCGTGTGCTGCGTCGGGGTCTTCCTGGACTACTGGACGCAGTGGACCGGCGAGTACAACGTGCTCTTCGAGGTCGGGACCTGGGTGACCTTCCCCGGCCTCCTGCTGCTGCTCCTCACCACGACCGTCCTCGGCGTCACGCTGCTGGCGACCCGCTCCCGACCGGTCGTTCCGGCGCTGCTGCTCGCCGCGCAGATCCCGCTGGCGCTCGCGATCACCGCGGTGACGTCGCTGGGCAGCGCGGCGTTGCCGGTGATGTTCGCCTTCGGCATCCTCGGGCGGCGGGTCGCTCGCGCCGAGGCGGCGCCCGATCAGCCGATGGCCCCCACGCGCCGCCACGCTCCTGCGTAGGTATCGCCGCTGCCACGCCCACGCCGGGGCCCTGACCTGCGACGACTCAGACGGCTCGGACCACGGCACCGCGATTGCTACGCAGGAGCGCGGGAGAAGGCCGAGAGGGCACGCGCCCTACTCGACGAGCCGGACGTCGCGACGCGTGGCCGACCCGCTCCCCGCGGCGGCAGCCAGCACAGCGGCGACCAGGGCGACCGCCCCGAGCACGGCGAACAGCGCCGCGTCGCTGCCGGTGACCGCGACCACCACGGCTCCCGCCGCCGGGCCCAGCGCCGCCGCGACGCCGAGCGGGGCGTGGTAGACGCCGGCGAGCGCGGCGTACCGCTCCGTCCCCCAGTGGTCGGCGACCACCGTCGCGCTGACCAGCGTGAACAGACCCCGGGCCGCACCACCGAGCACCGCGACGGCGACCAGCAGCGCCGCCGGCCCCGGGACCACCGACAGCGCCACGAGGGAGAGCGCCAACGCCGTGATGACCGCGGCGGCCCGCAGGTGCGGCGGCAACCACCGGTCCAGCGCGGGGTAGAGCAGCCGTCCGGCGACCTGCCCCGCGCCGCTGAGGCCGAGCGTCCAGGCCGCCAGCGACGTCGCGATGCCCCGGTCCAGGAGCAGCGGGACCAGGGCGACCAGGGAGGCGTACATCGCGAGCGTGGTCAGCGTGCCGGCGGCAGCGACCGTCAGGAACCGGCGGCTGCGCAGCACCTCGCGGTCGGGCGTCCCCGGCGTCGCGGAGGTCCCGCCCGGTGTCGGCGTCGCGACCGGGCGCCACGGGAGCCGGAGCGCGAGCAGGTGGACCGGGCCAGTGACGACCAGCAGCAGCGCGGCCAGCGCGAGATGGGTGCCGCGCCAGCCCAGCGCGTCGTCGAGCGCCGCGGTCAGCGGTGCGAAGACCGTCGAGGAGAACCCGGCGACCAGCGTGAGCAGCGTGATCGCCCGGACCCGACGGGCGCCGTACCAGTGGGTGAGCGCGGCGAAGGCAGGCGGGTAGAACGTCGCGGCGCTCGCCGCCCCGGCCAGCAGCCAACCGAGGAGGAACACCGGGTACGACGCCGCCAGCCCGACCACGACCATGCCGGTGGCGCCGACCACGGTGCCGAGCGTCATCACGGCCCGCGGACCGCTGCGCTGGACGACCCGGCCCACGGTGATCCCGCCGAGCGCGCCGAGCAGCCCGCCGGCCGAGAACGCGCCGGTGACCGCGGTGCGCGACCAGCCGGTCCCCTCGACGATCGAGGGCGCGAGCACGGTGAAGGCGTAGAACAGCACGCCGTAGCTGGTCGTGACCGTGACGCAGAGAGCGACGAGCACCCGGGTGGGGCCGGGCGAGGCGGTCGGGTGGTCGGTCACGGTCAGGACCGGGCGGGGACCCGCCCGGCGCCGACGACGGACGGAGCGGGCGCGCAGCAGCCGCCGGCGCCGGCGTCGTCCGGGCCGTCGACGACACCCGCGCCCCCGCAGACACCGGTGTCGGGCAGCGCCAGCTCGACCCGGGCGGCGGCCTCGTGGTCCCCGGCGAGCGCCGCGACCACCGACCGGACCTGCTCGTAGCCGGTCAGGGCGAGGAACGTGGTCGCACGACCGTAGGACTTCATGCCGACCAGGTAGAGGTCCCGCTCGGGCTGGGCGAGGTCGGCGGCCCCGGTCGCCTGCACCGACCCGCAGGAGTGGACGTTGGGGTCGATGTCCGCGGCGAGGCGACGCGGCGCCTCGAGCGTCGGGTCGAGGTCGAGGCGCACCTCGGAGAGGAACGACAGGTCGGGCCGGAACCCGGTCAGCGCCACGACGGAATCAGCAGGTCGCAGCGTGCGGCCGTCCTCGGCCACCAGCACGGCGCGGCCGGCCTCGCGGCGGACCTCGGCGGTGCGGAAGCCGGTCACCAGCTCGACCGCGCCGGACTCGACCGCCTGCTTCGCGCGCAGCCCCAGGGCCCCGCGCCCGGGCAGCTCGTCGGCGGCCCCGCCGCCGAACGTGCCGGCGCCGACGGGACGGCGGATCGCCCAGGTGATCTCGGTGCCCGGGTGGTCCGCGGCGATGCGGACCAGCTCGTGGACCGCGCCGAAGGCAGAGGCGCCGGACCCGACCACCACGGTGTGGCGGCCGGCGTGCGCGGCGGGAGCGGCGCGATCGGGGATCCGGGACGAGACCAGGTCGGCCACGTCCCGCTCGCCGAGCGCCGGCAGGCCCCCGGCGCCGAGCGGGTTCGGCCGGCGCCAGCTTCCCGAGGCGTCGATGACGGCGCGCGCCTCGACCCGTGACTCCCTCCCGCCCGCGTCGACGAGGTGGAGGGTGAACGGCTGCGCCTCGCGGTCGGCGTCGACGAGCCGGTCGCGCCCCCGCCGCGAGACGCCGGTGACCCGGGCGCCGTAGCGCACCTGGTCGCCGAGGGCCCGGGAGAGCGGGGCGAGGTAGCCCGCGACCCACTCGGCGCCGGTGGGGTACCCGTCGGCCGGCGGGGTCCACCCGGTCGGTGCGAGCAGCCGGACGGCGGCCTGGTCGAGGAGCTCGGGCCAGGCGGAGAACAGCCGCACGTGACCCCACTCGGCCACCGCCGCGGCGGGACCCGGCCCGGCCTCGAGGACCACCGGCTCCAGGCCCCGCTCGCGCAGGTGCGCGGCGGCGGCCAGACCCTGCGGGCCGGCGCCGATCACGGCGACGGGCAGCGCATCGCGCTCGGTGACGTGATCCATCCCCACTCCTCATATCCATCGACGTCGATGGATCGACCGTAGGCCACCCATCGACGGATTTCAATGGATGGGGCAGACTGGGTGCGTGCCCTCGTCCCTCCCGGTCCTCCGCCCCGACGACCTGGCGGCGTGCTGCTCGCCCGTGACCGCCGGCGTGGTCGGCGACGAGGCCGCGGAGGCGCTGGCGCGGATGTGCAAGGCCCTCGGTGACCCGACCCGCGTCCGGCTGGTCTCGATGATCGCCGCGGCGGCCGGCGGGGAGGCCTGCATCTGCGAGATGACCGGTCCGGTCGGGTTGAGCCAGCCCACCGTGTCGCACCACGTGCGCCTGCTGGTCGACGCCGGTCTGGTGACGCGGGAGCAGCGCGGCCGGTGGGCCTACTACCGGGTCGTGCCGGGCGCGCTCACCGCCCTCTCGGACGCGCTGCGGCCCTCCGTCGCCGGCTGAGACGGTCCCGCGGTGGCCGAGCCCCGGCTCCGACCCGGTGACGGGAGCGCCGGCGGGTGCCAGGCTCGCAGCGTGTTCGAGGGCTTCGAGACGGTCGACGTCGAGGTGGAGGGCGTCCGGCTCCACGCGAGGGTGGGTGGCTCGGGGCCACCGGTGCTGCTGCTGCACGGGTACCCGCAGACCCACGCGCTGTGGCACCTGGTCGCGCCCGGCCTGGTCGAGAGCCGCACCGTCGTCGCGTCCGACCTGCGGGGGTACGGCGACTCCGACCGGCCCGCCTCGGACGCCTCCCACGCGGCGTACTCGAAGCGGGCGAGCGCGGCCGACCAGGTCGGCCTGATGCGCGCGCTCGGCCACGAGTCGTTCGCGGTCGTCGGGCACGACCGCGGCGCACGGGTGGCGCACCGGATGTGCCTGGACCATCCCGAGCGCGTCACCCGCGCGGCCGTGCTCGACATCGCCCCGACCCGGCACGTGCTCGGCCACGTCGACCTGGCGCTGGCGCGGACCTACGAGCACTGGTTCTTCCTCGGGCAGGAGAACGACCTGCCGGAGCGGCTGATCGGCGCCGACCCGGCCCACTACCTGCGTACCAAGCTCGCCGCGTGGTCCGGCCCCGACGCCCGGTTCGACGAGGACGCGGTCGCGGAGTACGTGCGCTGCTTCGACCCGGCGGGTGTCCACGCCAGCTGCGAGGACTACCGCGCCGCCCTCACCGTCGACCTCGAGCACGACGACGCCGACGCGGCCGCCGGGCGTCGGGTCGGCTGCCCGCTGCTGGTGCTGTGGGGCGCGGAGGGGTTCGTCGGCCGGGCCTACGACGTGCTCGACGTCTGGCGCCGCTACGCCGACGACGTCCGGGGACGGGCCGTGCCCGGCGGCCACTTCGTGCCGGAGGAGGCACCGGCCGCGACGCTGGCCGAGCTGCGGAGGTTCCTCGCGGACCCGCCGGTCACGTGAGGATCCCGGCCACGGCGCCGGCGCCGACCGCGCCGGGTCCCGGGCGACCGGGTGTCCTGCGCTACGCAGCTGCGGCGCCGCCGGACCGTGCGGCCCCGCGCAGGCCCAGCGCGACGCCGGTGGCAGCGGCCAGGAGAGCCGCACCCAGGAACGTCGCCGGCGCCCCGACGTGGGCGAGGAGCACCCCGGCCACGGGTGGGCCCACGGCCCCGCCGGCGGCCAGGGCGAGCAGCGCCACGGTGAAGGCGCGCGTCGCGTCGGTCGGGCGGAGCCGGGTGCTCCAGAACGCCAGCACCGCGCTGAAGGTCATCACCGCCGCGCCCTGGAGCGCGGCCGAGGCCAGCACCGCCACCGTCGTCACCGGCACGGCGAGCAGGGCCAGGCTCGCCCCGGACGCCGCGAAGATGGCCAGCAGCGTGACCCGGAGCCCGGCGCGCAGCTCGAGGCCGCCCGCGAGGAGGCCGAGGACGCCGGCCGTGCCGTAGGCCACGAAGAGCACCGGCGCCGCCAGCGGGGCCGGCACCAGCCCGGTACCGCCGGCCGCGGCGACCTGGTCGCCGGCGAAGGCGAGGTAGACCGCGGACGTGAGGCCGAAGGAAGCCGCGGCGACCACCGGCCAGGCGGTGCCGGCGAGCAGCGGGGGGAGCGCGGCGTCGGCCGGGCGGGGCGCAGGTCGGCCCCCTGGCATCCGGACGAGCACCAGGACCGTCGCACCGACCCCCGCCGTCGCGAACACCACCCACGCGACCCGCCAGGACAGGCCGGACGCCACCCCGAGCCCGGCGAGCAGGCCGGCGACCAGGATGCCCACGGTCGTCCCCGTGCTGACCACGGACAGGGCGCCGGGACGCTCCCGCTCCTCCAGGTGCGTGGTCGCGGCGTCGTTGAACGGGCTCCAGCACAGCCCCGGGCTGGCTCCGGCCACCACCAGCCCGGTCGCCAGGACCGGGACGCCGGGTGCGGCAGCGACGAGCAGCAGGCCGACCGCCGCCAGCAGCGTGCCGATCAGGACGGGCCGGCGCGGGCCGTGACGTGCGGTGAGCCACGGGGCGACCAGCGCGCTGAGCAGGAACGAGGTGAAGACCGCGCCGGCGAGCAGGCCCGCGAGCGCGGAGCCGAGGCCGAGGTCCTCGCGCAGCTGGGGGAGGAAGAGGCCGAAACCCATCCGAGCCGGGCCGTAGGCGACGGCGGTCACCGCGAACCCGGTGAGCGCCAGGTCCCGGGCCGGGCGTGGCGCCCCGCGCTGCTCGACCGCCCGCATCAGCCCCCGGCCTGGTCGTTGTCCTTCATCGACCCCCAGCCGTGCCAGCGCTCGACGGTCATCACCGCCGTCGAGCGGGGCCGTTCCTGGTCGGGGTAGTCCTGCCCGATGTAGTGGTTCGCGATCCGGTTGATGTCGGCCAGGCCCTCGTCGGCGCGGATCTCGGTGATGCGTCCCAGCAGCGTGACGTGGGTGTACCAGCTGTCGGCGTCCAGCACGGTCAGGGTGACCCGGGGGTCGCGGCGGAGGTGGCGGAGCCGGACCCGACCGTCGTCCATGCTCAGCAGGACGTGGTCGTCCTCCCACAGGTACCAGGTCGGCGCCGAGACCGGCGAGCCGTCCTTGCGCAGCGTCGCCATCACCGACGGGTTCGGCTTGCGCAGCAGCTCGACGGCGTCCGGGGGCAGGGGCGGTGTCGACACGGGTGGCTCCTCGGGACGGCGGCACGGCGACCGCGGGCGGGCAGAGCCCGAGGGTAGCCAGGCGGCTACCGGGAGGGGAGCAGCAGCGCGCGGGAGGTCATCCCGACCGTGTCGCCGAGCGCCTCGGTGAACCGGTCGCGGAGGACCCCGGCGCCGCGCAGCGTCCACAGCGTCCGGGCGGTCACCCAGGCGAGGTCGCGCGCCTTGTCGATGCTCCAGGCGCTGAGCACGTGCACGACGGGGCCGAGGTGCTCGTCGGCGGACTGCCCGACCTCGCTGAGGAACGCGCGGCGGATCGGCCCCTCCACCTCGGCGAGCACGTCGTTGACCCGCTCGTAGTCGCCCTTCAGGTCGTCGGGCTCGAGGCCGCGCGCCTCGCAGGTCGCCACCACCGCGAGCGGGAGGTCGTGCTCGATGTGGGTGTTCATCCCGGCCAGGGCGTACTGGACCGCCCAGCGGCGGCCGCGGCGCTGCTCGAACAGCGGGCGCCACGGCGTCGGCGGCGTCCGCCCGGCGGCGTCCGCGTCGTGGGCGGTGAGCCACAGACCGGCGAAGCGGACGTCCAGGTCGGTCGTCGTCGCCGGGTCCTCGAAGCCCCCGGGACCCGGGCCCAGCAGCGCGGCGATCCGCTCGGTGACGGTGAGGTACATCCGGTTGAAGACGGCGACGCCGTCGCCCGGGGGCAGGCCCGCGTCCATCTCGCGCATCCGCTCCAGGACGCCGGGCACCGTGGTCGGCAGGCTCACGGAGCGAGCATCGCACCGGACGGACGGCGGCGGGCGTTCCGCCGCCCTCGCCCTCGCCCTCGCCCCGCACCACGCCCGCACCTCGGGCGCGGCGGCCCGGTCGCGGGCCGGCCTCAACCGTCGGCCACCCCGGGGCGGACCAGCCCGGACTCGTAGGCGAGCGCGACGAGCTGGGCGCGGTCGCGCAGCCCGTGCCGGGCCAGCACCTCGCTGACGTAGCCCTTGACCGTCGACTCGGCCAGGAACAGCGCCGCCGCGATCTCGGCGTTGGCGAGCCCCCGCGCCACCAGCCGCAGCACGTCGGCCTGCCGGTCGGTCACGCGCAGCAGCTCGGGCCGGGGGGCGCCGCCCCCGGCGAGCCGGGCGTCGACCAGGCGGCGCACGAGGCCCGGCGCGAGCGGCAGGTCCCCCTCGTGCGCCCGGCGGATCCCCTCCCAGAGCCGGTCCCGGGGCGCGCTCTTGAGCAGGAACCCGCTGGCGCCCGCGCCGAGGGCGGCCAGGACGACCTCGTCGTCCGCGACCGTGGTCAGCACGAGGACCCGGGTGGCGTCGTGCGCCGCGACGATGCGCCGGGTCGCCTCGACGCCGTCGGTGCGCGGCATCCGGACGTCCATCAGCACGACGTCCGGGCGATGGTCGGCGGCCGCCGCGACGGCCTCGTCCCCGTCCGCGGCGGTCGCCACCACCTCGAGGTCGGGCTGGCTGCCGACGATCGCCGCCAGCCCCTCCCGGACCAGCTCCTCGTCGTCGGCGACGACGACCCGGATGCTCACGCCGGCACCGGGAGCACGGCCCGTACGACGAACGCGCCGTCGCTCGCCGCACCGGCCTCGATCGTGCCCCCGAGTGCGACCACCCGCTCCCGCAGCCCGGCCAGCCCACGGCCGGTGCCGCCGTAGGCGGAGGTGTGGCGCCGCCCGACGCTGCGGACCTCCACGTCGACCTCCCGCGGCGCCTGCCGGACCCGGACGCTGACCGCGCCGCCGCTGCTGTGCCGCACGGCGTTGGTCAGCGCCTCCTGCACGACCCGGTAGGCGCAGCGGTCGACGGCGGGGTCCAGGTCGGGCACGGCGCCGCCGGACAGCTCCACCGGGAGCCCGGTCGCGCGCACCCCCGCCACCAGGGTGGGCAGGTCCGCGAGCCCGGACTCGTGCTCGGCCCCCTGCTCGTCGAGCACGGCGAGCAGCCGGGCGAGCTCGTCGAGCGCCTCCCGGCTCACCTGGCTGATCGCGGCGAGCGACCGGCCGGCGCGCGGGGGGTCGGTCGCGATCACCGCCTGACCCGCCTCGGCCTGGACGGCGATCAGCGTGACCGCGTGGGAGACCACGTCGTGGAGCTCGCGCGCGATCCGGCGACGCTCGGCGTCGACCGCGCGCTCGGCCTCACCGCGCAGCTCGTCGGCCCGTCGCGTCAGCGCGGCGACGTCACCGGTGCGGCGACGGACGAGCACCCCGACCCCGAACGGCATCCACACCATCACCAGCAGGCTCGGCACGATGTTGGACACCGAGTCGGACGGGTCGAGGGCGATGGTCACCACGAGCGCCATCGAGACCAGACCCACGCTCAGCAGGGCCTCCCGACGTGGCAGGTGGGCGCCCACCGCGTACGAGACGAGCAGGATCGCCAGCAGCACGCCGGTCTCGTCCGGCGACTCGGTGAGCAGGGACTCCAGGGTCATGGCGAGGCTGAACACCCCGGCCGCGGCGACCGGCAGCGAGCGCCGCACGGCGACCGCCGAGACCGCCACGGCTGCCAGCACGGCCCGCAACCACGGTTGCGGCGCCTGCGTGGCGCCGAGCGTCTCCCACACGACCAGCGCGACGAGGCCCGCGGCGAGCGCGAGGTCCGAGCGTGGCGGCGTCCGCATCGGCCCAGGCTAGAGCGGTGGGAGCGCCACCGCCCCCGTCCCGGGGAGGGGAGGGGGACCCGACCGGGGACGGGGCCGGACCCGCGGTGCGGACCTGACGCCGCCGCCCGGTCGGCGCGCAGGCTGCGGTCACCACCACCGAGACCCCGGAGGTCCGCATGTCCGTCCACGCAGCCGCACCGCCCACCGCGCGCACCGGCGGCCGGCACACCACGTCGACCCTGACGCTCCTGGCCGGCGGGCTGTTCGTCGTCGTCCCGCTGCTCGTCCAGCTCGTCGCGGGGGAGGCGTTCCTGCTCGTGGGGCCCGCGCTGCTGCTCCTGCTCGCCGCGCTGCCCGGGCTGCGGCGCCTGCAAGGGGGCAGGGACGGCGCGGCCGGCCGATGGGGGTTGCGGCTGACGGTCGTCGGTCTGGTCGCCATGGTGGGCCTCGTCCTCAGCGGCGACCTGCTGGACGCCGCACTCTCGGGCGCCGCCCAGTCGGTCGCCGAGGGGGTGTGGGGCGTGGTCGCCGTGGTGTCGGCGGCGGCCGTGCTGGGCGGGGTGGTCGCCCTCGCCGTGGGGATGGGCCGGGCCGGGGTGCTGGCCGCCACCGGCACCTGGACGTTCCTCGGCGGGATGACGGTGGGCCTGGTCAGCGAGTCCTTCGAGCAGTCGCTGAGCGGTCCCGTGCCGTGGCTCGCGGACCTGCTGCCCCCGGTCGGGTTCGTCGTCGCGGGCGCCGGCCTGCTCGTGCTGGGGCGCTCGGCCCGCCGGGTCGAGATCGGGCCGGCCGGACGCCTCCTAGGATGATCTCCGTGCCTCCGTCCCGCGACCGCGATCCCGAGGGTCGGCCCCGCCAGGCCCGGCCGCGCGACGCGCTCGGCCGGCCGCTGCCCTACGGCGAGACCGGTGTCGAGCCCGTGTCGGAGGAGCCGCTGCCACCGCTGGACACCGTCGCCGCCGCCCGTGCCCTGCTGGACGACGGCCGCCCGTTCTCGGCCCACGAGGTGCTCGAGGCCCGGTGGAAGGCCGGTCCCGAGGAGGAGCGGCCGCTGTGGCAGGGGCTCGCGCAGCTGTGCGTGGGGCTGACCCACCTGGCCCGCGGCAACAGCACCGGCGGGGTGCGGCTGATCGGTCGGGGCTCGGGTCGCGTCGCCGCCTACGCCGAGGGGGGCGGACCGACGTACGGCCTGGACCTGGCGGCGGTGCTCGCCTGCGCGGCCCGGCGCGCCGACGACGTCGGGGCGGACGTCACCCGGACCGGGGAGACGCCTCCACCGGACGCGTGACGTCGGCGGGGGGCTCCGGGACGTCGACGGGCCCCAGGTCGGCGAGCCGCGTGAGCGTCGCCCGGAACTCGCGCAGGCCCTCGTCGCCGAGCTCGGCGGCCCACCGGGCGTCGAGCATGGCGAGGACCTCGGCCAACCGGCGGGAGGCCGCGACCGCGAGCGGCGTCCGCCGCACCAGCCGGACCCGGCGGTCGTCGGGGTGGGGTTCGGCGGTGAGGTAGCCGCCGGCCACGAGCCCGGCGACGAACTGCCCGGCACCCTGCTGGCTCATCCCCGTCTTCTCGGCGAGGTCGCGCTGGGAGATCCCCGCCTCCGGCACCATCGCGATGATCCGCAGCTGCGAGGGACGCAGACCGAGGTCGCGGTCGGCGAGCACGAGGCCCCGGGCCTGGTCCATGAGCAGGCCGAGGTCGATCATGACGTGACGCTCCTCCGTGACCATAAAGCCACTTTACTATCACGCCGGTCCGGCGTAGCGTCCCGGGGATGGACACGCGCACGCTGCTGGGAGCAGCCGACGTCGGCGACGAGGAGCTGGCGGCGATGGTCGCCGCCTCCCTCGGTGAGGACCGCGTCGACCTCCTCGAGGTCGAGGTGTGCCCGGTGGACTACGACCTGGACGCGCTGACGACCGCCGCCCGCCACTGGGTGAGCGGCCGGGCGCGGACGCCGGCCGGTCCGAGGCCGTTCCGGTTCTTCGTCAAGCAGCTGCGCTGCTGGTCGCGCTCCCCGATGTTCGCGGACGTGCCGCCCGAGATCCGGGAGATGGCGCGGGCGTCGGTGCCGTGGCGCACCGAGGCGGAGGTCTACCGCTCCGACCTCGCTGCGCGGCTGCCGGACGGGCTCGAGATGGCGCCCGCGCTCGGCGTCCACGACCTCGACGGCGATTGCGCCGCGATCTGGTTGGCCGAGGTGCCGGTGACGCCGTGGCCCTGGGACCTCGCCCGGCACGCCCGCGCCGCCCACCTGCTGGGCCGGTTGGCCGCGAGCCCGGCCGTGGCGCCGCTGGCGCGCGTCGGGGGGCACGAGTGGACCCTGTGGCACTACCTCGAGGGACGGGTGCGCCACCAGGTCGTGCCGATGCTCGAGGAGGACGAGCTGTGGCGTCACCCGCTGCTGGCCCGTGCGTTCACCCCGGCGCTGCGAGACCGGATGCGCGAGGCCGCCGCGAGGGCCGACGAGCTGGTCGCGGAGCTGGCTGCCGCACCGGTCGTGACCGGCCACGGCGACGCCTGCCCGAACAACTTGCTCGGCACGCCGGACCCGGACCGCTTCGTGCTCATCGACTTCGGCTTCTGGACCGCGCTGCCGCTCGGCTTCGACCTCGGTCAGCTCGTGGTCGGCGAGGTCCAGCTCGGGCGCCGCTCGGCCGGTTCCCTGGCCGAGACCGACGCCGTGGTCGTGCCCGCCTACGTCGAGGGGCTCGCCGCAGAGGGCATGGTGGTCGACGCCTCGCTGGTCCGCCGCCTCCACGCCCTGCAGATGCTGCTGTTCTCGGGGATCTCCTGCTTCCCCTTCGAGCACCTGGGCAGCCCGCCGTCCCCGGGGCTCGACGCGCTGGCCGCGGACCGGGCAGCGCTCGCGACCTACTGCCTGGACCTCGTCGAGACCACGGCGCCGACGTCCCACACCACCGGCGCCAGCGGGTCGGGTCGGTAGCAGCACCACGTGCCGGTCGAGACCGAGCGGCGGAGGTGCTCGCCGAGGGCGGGGAGCCGCTCGTCGAGCCGGGCGGTCGCGTAGGCGATCGCGCGGAAGACGCTGGTGCGGGCGCGCTCCGCGTCGCTGCCGACCAGGCGGGTGCGCCCGCCGAGCCCGACCGCCCGGCTCAGCTCGGCGACGAGGTACTGCCGGTCCAGGCGAGCGAGCTCGGCACGGGTCGCGTCGCCACGTTCCTCGGCCTCGGCGATGTCGTCGTCGACCTCGGCGAGCCGCCGCCGGTAGGACGCCTTGGCCTCGTCGTCGAGGGCCGGGAGCCCGCTCTGGGCGGGGCGGTCGCCACCGTTCTCGTGGGCCACCAGGTCGAGGGCGGCCAGCTCGCGACCCGGCGCGGCGAGCAGCCGCTCGAGGTAGCGCAGGCCCCGCAGGTCCGCGACCACGACCTCGGCGCCGGCGAAGGCGACCCGCCGCACCGCGCCGTCCCGCTGGAAGCACGCGTGCGGCGCGGCCGTCGGGGGCGAGGGGCGCGGCGCGAGCCTGCCCAGTGCGTCGGCGGCCCGTCCGGCGGCGCCGAACTCGGTGAAGGCCCGGTGGGCGGCCCGCCAGCACGTCGCGGCCGCCGCAGCGTCCCCGGCCACTCCCGCCGCGTCGCCGGCCACCACGCGCGCGACCGCCGCCTCGTACGGCGCGCCGAGGTCGGCCCACCCGGTGGTCGCGGCGAGGGCCAGCGTCCTCGCGGCGAGGGGGTCGCCGGCCAGCAGCAGCGCCCGCGCGCCGGCCAGGTCGGCGCACGCCCGGAGACCGCGGCTGGGGTACCGCTCGGCGATCGCCGTCAACCGCTCGGCAGCAGCGCTGCACCCGGCGGCGTCACCCGCGGCCTGGGCGATCTCGGCCTGGGCGTCGAGGAACGCCGGCAGCCGGAGGTCCCCGACGGGTGGCCGCTCCTTCCAGGGCAGGTCGGGCGGGTGCGCGACCGCGCCGGTGATCATCGCCGTCGCGGTGCTCACGTCGCCCTGCGCCAGGCGCAGCAGCGCGAGGCCGGGCTGGGGGGACCAGGCGCGGGCGTCCGCGGACAGGAAGGCCTCCTCCGCGCCGGCCAGGTCGCCCTTGCGCAGCAGGATGGTGCCGAGCTCGACCAGCGGCCAGCCGAGCTCGCGCCGCATCCACGGGCGCAGCGCGTCGCAGGCCGCGAGCGCCTCGGCCTCCGCGGCCTCGCACGGGCCGCTGAGCCGCAGCAGCTCGGCGCGGTGGACCCGGCAGCGGCCGTTGATGCCACCGATCGCGGCGCCGTGGCGCCAGTGCTCCATGACGTCGGTCCACTCCCGCGCGAGCTCGGGCATCGCCAGCGACTGCGCGGCGCAGATGATCTCGCACAGCATCATCCCGACGGTGAGGTCGTCGACCTCGCCCGACATCAGCAGGACGCCGACCTCGTCGAGAGCCGCGAGACCCTCCTCGACCCGGCCGTCGACGACCAGCAGGCGGGCGCGCAGCGTCCGGCTGATCGCCAGCGCCGAGGGCACGCCGTGGGCCTCGCCGAGCCGGCCGGCGCGCTCGGCCGCGAGCCCGGCGGCGAGGACGTCGCCGCAGAAGAAGCGCTCGTACGCACCGACGGCCTCGACCAGCGCGTGGGTGGGGCCCTCCGGCAGACCGGTGAGCAGCGACCGAGCGCGACCCAGCCAGCCGCGGATCGGCGACATCAGGCCGGAGTCGATGAGCAGGAACGTGGCGACCATGACCGCTGCGTGGGCCGCCTCGCGGATCTCGCCCGCAGCGCAACGCCCGGCGTGGATCCGTTCCCAGGTCGCAACGGTCCCGTCGAAGTCCCCGAGGCCGTAGAGGGCGGTCGCGCGCAGCTCGAGCGACTCCGGGGTGGCGGGGTCCACGCGGGCCAGCGCGTCGGCAGCGGCCTGCCACGAACCCTCGTCCAGCGCGGCCCGTGCGACCTCGAGCTCGGTCACCGTCGCATTGTGACACCGATCCTCACGCCTCCTGGACGACAGCACCCACCAACGAAGGAGAACCACCATGGCCACCTCAGTCGACGCCCTGCCGGTCGAGATCGACAACGGCGACCTGCAGACCCGCTACGTCGAGCTCGGCGGGATGGCGATCCGCCACGCCCGGGTCCCGGCGGGCGCCGACATGGGCCCGCTGCTCCAGGGCCTGCCCGGCGACCGCTGCCCGAGCGACCACTGGGGGATGGTGCTGGAGGGCTCGATCCGGGTCGTGCACGCCGACGGCACCGTCGAGGTGGCCCGCGCCGGCGAGGTCTACCACTGGCCGGCCGGTCACACCGCCACGACCGACGAGCCGGTGGTGTTCCTCGAGGTCGGGCCGGTGGGGCCGATGCGGGAGTTCAACGAGCACGTCCGCGCGATCTTCGCGGGCCAGCCGGTCTGAGCCACGCGACCGGCGGCTCGGGGCGGGGTCCGCCCCCGCGGGGGTCACCCCCGCGGCGGTCACCCCCGCGTCGGGCCGTCGCGCCGGTAGCGTCGTGGCATGGAGCACCATGACGTCGTCATCGTGGGTGGGGGCAACGCCGGTGTCTCGTTGGCGGCCAGGCTGCTCGGCGACGGCGTCGAGGACGTCGCGCTGGTCGACGCCAGGCCGGTGCACCGCTACCGGCCGCTGCTGAACTACGTCGCCGTCGGCGAGGCGCGGATGCGCGACCTCGAGCGGCCGATGCGCCGGGTGGTCCCGGAGCGCGTGACCTGCGTGCCGGAGGACGTCGCCTCGGTCGACCCGGTCGCCTCGACGGTGCGCACCACCGGAGGACGCACGATCGGCTACGACCGCCTCGTGCTGTGCCCGGGCCTGCCGGAGGACTTCGCAGCGACGCCGGGCCTGGCCGCGGCCTACGACGACGGGTGGGCGGGCTCCAGCTTCGTGGCCGCCTCGGCGGCCGGCGAGTGGGAGCGGTTGCGCGCGGTGCGCCGGGGCCGGGTCGTCTTCACGGTCCCGCCCGAGCCGGCCCCGTGCGGGCCGACGGCCCTCAAGCCGTTGCTGATGGCCTGCGACCACTGGCGCCGGACCGGCGTGCTCGCGGACCTCGAGGTCCACCTCGTCCTCCCCGGGGCCACCGTCGTGGGGCTGCCCGCCCCGGACCGCCGGCTGGAGCGCCTCTTCGCCGACCACGGCATCCGCGTGACCCGCGAGGCGCGGGTGGGCGAGGTCGACCACGTCGCACGCCGGGTCGCGATCGACTCCGCCGCGGGCCGCACGGTGCTCGAGGACGTCCAGCACGCGCACGTCGTCCCCCACTACCGCGCGCCGGCATGGGTGCACGGCAGCGGGCTCGCGGCCGACGCCTCGCCCGGCCTGGTCGACGTGGACCCCGCGACCCTGCGCCACCGGACCCACGCCGCGGTGTGGGCGCTCGGCGACGTCTCCGGAGCGACCCGCCACTCCTCCGGAGGGGGGCTGCGGAAGCAGGTCGACGTGCTCGCCCGCAACCTCGCCGCCGCCCGCGACGGCCGCGCGCTGAGCGAGTACACCGGTTACACCGTCATCCCGATCACCACCAGCCGCCGCCGGCTGATGCTCGTGGAGATCGACCGGGAGGGACGACCTGCGCCGTCCGTCCCCGTGATCGACCTGACCCGGCCGCGCCGCACCACCTGGCTCTTCGACCGCTACGGCCTGCCGGTCGTCTACTTCCGCAGGATCCTGCGCGGCAAGGTCTGAGGGAGCCCCGGCCGGTGACGCCCTAGGGTGCGTGCTGACCGGGGGACCGTGCCGACCGGGGACCGGGCGCCGCGACGACGGAGGAGACCGAGATGCCAGGACGGCAGGACCACCAGGACCTCGACGCGCGGCTCGCCGCTGTCCCGCTGCTCTCCGGCCTCTCCGGGCGGCAGCGCCGCAAGCTGGTCGACCGGTCCCGGGTGGTCGACCACCGGGAGGGCCGCGAGGTCGCCACCGAGGGGGAGGGGGCCCTCGCGCTCCACCTGGTCCTCTCGGGTCGCGCCACGGTGAGCCTGCGCGGTCAGCAGGCCCGCGAGCTCGGGCCCGGCGACCACTTCGGCGAGATCAGCATGATCGACGGGCGGCCCCGGTCGGCGACGGTCACCGCGACCGAGCCGCTGCAGACCCTCGCCGTGCCGCACCTCGCCTTCGCCGACCTCGTCGAGGGCGACCCCGCCTGCGCCACCGCGCTCATGGTCGGGCTCTGCGCGCGGTTGCGCGAGGCCGAGGCGCGCGGTGCCTGAGCCCCGACCGCGCGGCACGACCCGGGAGGAGACCATGACCTCGGACAGCACGCACCAGCACGGCGGCCTCGACGCGATGGCCCGCAGCGCGACGCTCCACTGCCTGACCGGTTGCGCCATCGGGGAGGTGCTCGGGCTCATCACCGGCACCGCGCTGGGGCTCGCCACCGGGTGGACGATCGCCTTGTCGGTGACGCTGGCGTTCCTGTTCGGCTACGCGCTGTCCACGCTGCCGCTGCTGCGGACGGGGCTCGGGTTCGCCGCGGCGCTCGGTGTCGTGCTCGCGGCCGACACGCTGTCCATCCTCACCATGGAGGTCGTCGACAACCTGGTGATGGCGGTGTTCCCCGGTGCGATGCACGCCGGGCTCGTCAACGCGGTGTTCTGGGTCGCGATGGCGATCAGCCTCGGCGCAGCCTTCGCCGCCGCCTACCCCGTGAACCGGGCGCTGCTGGCCCGGGGCAAGGGGCACGCCCTCGTGCACCCCTACCACGGGGCCGGGACCGACCCGACCGGCTGGCGCCGGCTCGTGCCCCGGACGAGCACGCCGGTGCTGGCGACCGCGATCGGCGCGTTCCTGCTCGGCGGGTTCGTGGTCTCCGCGGCCTCGCAGCTCGGCGTCGCCTGAGCGTCCCTTGCCGGGGGTGGGGGGTGGCGCTGGCTACGGTGGGGCGATGAACGACCCCGACGAACCGACACAACACGACGACACCCGCGAGTCGGGCGAGGGCTCCGGCGGGAGCCGGGCCGGCTCCCGCGCCGAGCTGCTCCCGGAGGAGCAGCGGGCCGGCAGCGACGACCCGGAGGCGCAGGCGGCGGCCATCCTGGCCGACTCCGACGAGCGCACCGAGGACCCGGCCGGCACCCGCGACGCATCGGTGCAGACCCCCGGCCTGACCGACGGTCCCCGCGCCGGCTGAGGGGACCTCAGGCTCGGGGGAGCCGGGCACGCAGCCAGGTCTGGGTGCCGGGGCGCAGCCCCCTCAGCTTGGGAGCGGCGGAGACCGGCGCGACCACGAGCGCGGTGCCGTCGGGCAGCGACCACCCCAGCTCGTGGTAGACCCGCGACAGGGTGTCGTCGCTGTCGACGAAGGCCAGCCCCGGTGCGGCTCGCCGGACCTCCCGCCAGGGGCCGGGCTCGTCCTCGGGGACGTCGACCCCGCTCCACGCCACGTAGACGGCCACGAGATGGTCCTTCCGCCGGTCGGTCGGTGCTCGGTCGCGATCGGTCGGGGTGACCGTACCGGGGCGTGACAGTGCCCGCGGCGTCGGCCATGCTCGCGCTCGACCCCGAGCAGAGGAGCCGCCATGACCAGCACGTCCGCGTCGCCCGACCTGAGCCCCGAGACCGCCTTGCAGACCGTCGCCCTCTCCGGCGTCGTGTTCGGCGCGTGGGGCTCCCTCTCACCGGGGTCGCTGCACCGCGTCTACGGCACCGGCGAGGTCGACGCGACCACGGCGTACATGACCCGGATGTGGGGCGGCGCCCTGGCCGCGGTCGGCGCGCTGGCGCTGCTGGCCCCGGCGGCCGACCGGGCCCGCACGCTCCAGGTCGCGGCGGCGATGAACGGCGCCGGGGTGCTCTTCGGCCTGACCGCCACCGGCGTCCCGGGCCGCGCGCGTGCCGGGGCGACCCTGACCTCGGCGCTGCTCTCCGGCGTGGCGGCCTACGGCGCCTCCCGGGCCGGCTGACCCGAGGGCGCCGCAGGCGCGACGATCACTCGCCGGCGTCCTCCGCGTCGCCCTCGATGACCACCACGTCGTAGCCCTCGTCCAGGCGGACGTCGACGGTGGTGCCGTCGGGGCGGGTCACCTCGACCTCGTAGACCGCACCGTTCTCGGAGTCGGTCTCGACGCTGTTGGCCGTGCCGCCGCCGGTGGCCTCGAGGGCGGCGGCAGTGGCGTCCTCGGCCTCGGTCGGGGTGTACTGCCGGCTCGCCGGCCCGTCGTCCCCGCCACCGGCGACGGCTGCCCCGCCGCCGGCGACCCCGGCGACGACGAGCGCACCGGCGCCCACGGTCAGCGCGATCCTCTTCTTGTCCATGCCCAGCTCCTCTGCTTCGTTCGTCATCAGGACACCACCCACCGTGCCGGGCCGCTGCTGAAGCCGACCTGAAGACGAGCGGTTCGGGCGAACCTCCGTCGAACGTTCAGCGCGCCTTCAGCCGGCGGGTGGGAGATTGCAGCCATGCGCATCCTGCTCGTCGAGGACGACCGCCGCCTCGCCGGCGCGCTTCGGCGCGGCCTGCAGGACGAGGGGTACGCCGTCGACGTGGCCGCCGACGGCACCGAGGGGGAGTGGTTGGCGACCGAGAACCCCTACGACGCGCTGGTCCTCGACGTCATGCTCCCCGGCCTGCGAGGCGACGAGCTGTGCGGTCGGCTGCGGGACGCCGGCGACTGGACGCCGGTGCTGATGCTCACCGCCCGGTCGGCCCCCCGGCAGGAGGCGGCCGCCCTGGATGCCGGCGCCGATGACTTCCTGGCCAAACCCTTCTCGTTCGTCGTGCTCGCGGCGAGGCTGCGCGCGCTGGTGCGGCGAGGTGCCCGTGAGCGCCCCGCCGTGCTGGCGGTCGGCGACCTGCGGCTCGACCCGGCCGCCCACCGCGCGTGGCGCGGTGAGGAGGACCTCGGCCTGCACACCCCGGCAGTTCGCCCTGCTGGAGCTCCTCATGCGCAGGGCCGGCGAACCGGTCTCGAAGACCACGATCCTCGAGCACGTCTGGGACTTCGCCTACGAGGGTCCACCCAACATCGTGGAGGTCTACGTGCGCCAGCTCCGCCAGCGCATCGACCTCCCCTTCGAGCGCGCCAGCCTGCAGACGGTGCGCGGCGTCGGCTACCGGGTCGTCGACGACGCGGGCGACGTCGCGTGAGGTTGTCGGGCACGCTCGGCCGCCCCTGGTCGCTGCGCGCGCGGGCGACCGCGCTCGCCGTGCTGGTCTTCGCGGTGCTGCTCGTGGCCGCCGGCCTGCTGCTGGTCTCGACGCTCGAGAGCCGGTTGACCGCCGCGTCGGACGACCTGGCCGCGACCCGGGCCGCGGACCTCCTCGACGCCGCTGCGCGCGGCGTGCTGCCGGCGACGCTGCGGGTGACCGGGGAGGAGGGGGTGGCCCAGGTGGTCGGTCCCGACGGCGAGGTGCTGGCGGCGTCACCCAACGTCGCCGACGCACCCGCCCTCGGCCGGCCCCCGCCGACGGGCACGACCGAGGTACGCACCGTCCGGGCGCCCGACGACGACGAGGTCGAGACCTACCGGGTCGCGGTCGCCGCAGGCGCCGGTCCGGAGGGACCCGTGACCGCCTACGTCGGCAACGGCGTCGAGGCGGTCAAGGAGGCTTCGGCGACGTTGCGGCGGGTCACCTGGATCGGCGTCCCCCTGGTGGTCTCGCTGCTCGGGCTGGTCACGTTCCTCGTGCTCGGTCGGGTGCTGCGACGGCTCGACCGGATCCGCGCCGAGGTCGACACCATCACCGACCGGCGGCTGGACCGCCGGGTCGGTGACGACGGGGCCGGCGACGAGGTCGGGCGGCTGGCGCGGACCATGAACGCGATGCTCTCCCGGCTCGAGGCGGCCGCGCGCGCCCAGCGCGACCTCGTGGCCGACGTCTCCCACGACCTGCAGAGCCCGCTCGCGGCGCAGCGGATCTCCCTCGAGCTGGCGCTCCGCAACCCCGCAGGCGTCGACGTCGGTCGGTTGCGCGACGAGGTCCTGTCCGGGAACGCGCAGATGGAGCGCCTGGTCGCCGACCTGCTGGTACTGGCGGCGACCGAGCGTGCCGTCGAGGACGCGCCGGTGCCGCTCGACCTGGACGAGCTGGTGCTGGAGGAGGCGGCGCGCGCCCGGTCCGCGACCGGGGTCGAGGTGGACACGACCGCCGTCTCGGCGGCACCGGCCCGCGGTCACCCCGACGACGTGCGGCGGGTGGTGCGCAACCTGCTCGACAACGCCGTCGGCCACGCCCGCTCCCGGGTGGAGCTCCGGTGCGTGCCCGGCGACCCGCCTGTGGCCGGGAGCGCCGCGGGTCCGTCGGTGCTGGAGGTGGTCGACGACGGTCCGGGGGTGCCGGTGGAGCACCGGGACCGGGTCTTCGACCGGTTCCACCGCGTCGACGCCGCCCGATCGCCAGGGAGCCGGCGCTCCGGCAGCGGGCTGGGCCTCGCGATCGCGCGCCGGCTGGCCGAGCGCTCCGGGGGGCGGCTCGTCCTCGCCGAGGCCGCGGCCGGCGAGGGCGCGCGGTTCCGCCTGGAGCTCCCCGCCTGCTGACCCACGGGCCGGCCCGAGCCGTCGCGCCGCCGGCCCTCAGGCGCCGCCGGGTGACCCGGCGTCGTCGGCCCCGGTCTCCTCGGGGCGCGCAGCGCGTCCGGGCTGGCGCTGCTGACGGCCAAGCTCGCCGCCGATCCGCCCACCGAAGGGGCGGCCGTGGTCGGCGTGCTCGGCGCGCGAGTAGATCAGCAGGTGGTCGCCGACCTCGAGGCGCGCGCCGGTGCGCAGGGCCACGCGGTCGCCCACCTGGGCGCCGTGCACGCGTGCGCGTCCGGCGAGCGAGGTGACGACGTACTCGTCGTCGTCCGGGCTGTGCCGGATCACGACGTGGCGCCGCTCCAGGCCGGGCAGCACGACGTCGCAGCCGGGGTCGGAACCGATCACGGTCTCCTCCCGCAACCAGAACAGCGGCTGCCGCTCGCCAGCGACCACGGCCGACTTGAACAGCACCAGGCGGGGACTGCCGCCGCTGCCGTGCGTCGTGCCGCCGCCGATCCGGGGCCGGCGTTGGAAGGTGGGCACCAACGGCCACAGCGGCAGCGGGGGCGCGAGGTCGCTGCTGGGCAGCACGGACCCGGTCGTCGAGGCGCGCGAGCGCGCCGCCGTCAGGGCCCCGCGGAGGCTGCCGATGCGGATCCGGCGGGAGCCGGTGGCGCGGCGCTGCCACCACGGGGCCCGCACGGCGCCGATGGAGACCAGGTGCTGGTCGCCGGAGACCACCTTGACGACCATGCCGAACGCGGCCAGCTGCTCGGCCACCGCCTTGATCCCGGGGGCGTCGGCACGGCCCGCGAAGGCGCCGGGCCGGTCGACCTCGAGCTCGAAGCGCGTGCCGTGGCCGCGCAGGTGCCCGTGGACGGTCCCGCCGTCGTCACGACCGATCTCGAAGCGGAGGTCGGCCGCCATCGCCAGCGTCATGATCAGCCCCGGGTCGGCGGGACGGGGTCCCCGGAGTCGCTGGTGGTGATGGTCAGCGTGCCGTCCAGCTTCCACGTCGCGCGGGGCGCGTTGGCCCCGGTGTCGCGGGGGACCTCGACGCTCATGTCCTCGAACCGGTAGTGGATGGCCGCCTCGCGGCCGGTCAGGAAGGTCCACATCCGGGCGCCGAGATCGGTCCAGTCGACGACCTCGTCGTGCGTCCCGTCCAGGGACTGGCTGCTCAGTGACATCAGGTGCTCCTCTACCTTCGGGTAATACCTCGACAGTCTGTCGAGGTCTTATGGTCTAACCATGAACGAACTGTCGAGCAACGTGCAAGGCCCCCCTGCGGGTGGTCTGCTGACCATCGGCGAGCTGGCCGAGGCCACCGGGGTGGGCGCGGCGACGTTGCGCGCCTGGGAGCGCCGCCACGGGTTCCCGGTGCCGCTGCGGCTGCCCAGCGGCCACCGGCGCTACACCGGGGAGCTGGTCGACGCCGTGCTCGACGTCGTGCACCGCCAGGCGCAGGGGGCGCGGCTCGACGCCGCCGTCGCGGCCGTCCGCGCTGCCCTCGACGACGAGGGTGCCGGGCCGCCGCCGGTGCCGGGTGAGCGGTCGGTGTTCGCTGCGCTGCGGCGCCGCCACCCGCAGCTGGCCCCGCAGCGGCTGGGCAAGCCGACGCTGCTGGCGTTGTCGTGGGCGATCGAGGACGAGTTCTGCTCGCGGGCGCTCGCGCCCTACCTGTTCGGCAGCTTCCAGCACGACTCCTACTTCCGCGCCGCCCGGAGCCGCTGGGACGACCTCGCCCGGACCGCCCGCGCCGCGGCCGTGTTCGCGGACTTCTCCGGACGCGACGGCGGGACTCCGCCGGGAGTGACCGACATCTCCGGGGGCCGACCGGGGGGCGGACCCGCCCGGGTGCACCTCAGCCCCGGCTCCCCGTTGCTGCGCGAGTGGGCCCTGGTCTGCGACGACGACGACCTGCCGGCCGTGCTGACCGCGTGGGAGCTCCCCGGCCAGCAGGACGTCCCCGACCCGGACCGGCTCTTCGACGCGGTGTGGACCGTCGACCGGCAGGCCGCCCGCGACGCCTCCCGGGCGTTCGTGCGGGTGGCCCACGATGCGGGCGAGCCCTGGGCGCCACGGGTGCTCGAGGAGCTCGCCCCGGACCCGCGTCGCAACCTCGTCGACCCCGCCACCCAGACCGCCCTGTTCAACCGGGTGGTGGCCTACGTCGACCAGTCCCAGCGGCGGCGTGCCCGCCGGACCGACGGAGCGGTCCGGGGGTAGCCCTGGGGGTGTACCTCGCAGGGGCCGGTGCGCGCCTAGCGTGGCCCTCCGCCCACCGGCCGCACCACCGACGGGAGAGCCCGTGACCCAGGACGCCTTCGCCCGGCACACCGACCGCGACCGCAGAGCAGGCTTCCGGCCGCTCTCGGAGGACGCAGCGGCCCCACCGCCCGAGGAGGTCACGGTGCGCGTCGACGGCGACGACGTGACCGCCCTGGCCGGGCGCCCGCTGATCGAGGCGCTGACCGGTGACGGCCGCGAGGAGGCGTTCCCCGCGGTCTGCTACCACCCGGCGCTCGGGTCCCTGCAGACCTGCGACACCTGCCTGGTCGAGGTGGACGGGGAGGTCGTGCGGTCCTGCGCGACCGAGGCGCGGGCCGGCCTGCAGGTCGGGACGACCGGGGCGTCCGCCCCCGCCCGCGAGCAGGCTGGGCAGCGGCTCGTGCGCAAGCACGTCCTCTACTGCACCGTCTGCGACCACAACGACGGCGCCTGCCCGCTCAAGGAGGGGGTCGAGGCGACCGGGCTCGTCCACGAGACGATCGGCTACACGCCGAAGCCCTACGCCATCGACGACAGCCACCCGTTCTACCGCTACGACGCGGGCCAGTGCATCCTGTGCGGCCGCTGCGTCGAGGCCTGCCAGGACGTCCAGGTCACCCAGACGCTCTCGATCGACTGGGGGTCCGAGGACCCGCGGGTGCTCTGGGACGGCGGGAAGCCGGCGGGGGAGTCCTCCTGCGTCTCGTGCGGGCACTGCGTGTCGGTGTGCCCGTGCAACGCGCTGATGGAGAAGACCATGCTGGGCCGGCACGGGCTGTTCACCGACTGGCCCGAGGAGACCCGGACGCTGGCGATCGACCTGGTCAAGGACGTCGAGCCGACCACCGGCTACCTGCCGCTCTACGACGTCTCCAAGGCGGAGGCCACCGCGCGGATGGGGGCGACGAGCAAGACCAAGACGGTCTGCACGTACTGCGGGGTGGGCTGCTCCTTCGACGTCGAGACCCGGGGCCGGGAGATCCTGCGCGTCCAGCCCCAGCTGGAGGGGCCGGCCAACTCCATCTCGACCTGCGTCAAGGGCAAGTTCGGGTGGGACTACGTCAACGCCGAGGACCGGCTCACCGTCCCGCTGGTGCGCGACGGCAACCGCTTCCGGGAGACCACCTGGGACGAGGCGCTCGACGTCGTCGCGGCACGGCTCGGCGAGATCATCGCGACCGACGGCCCGGACGCGATCGGGGTGATCGGGTCCTCGAAGGCGACCAACGAGGAGGGGTACCTCACCCAGAAGCTGGCGCGACAGGTGATCGGCACCCACAACACCGACAACTGCTCGCGCTACTGCCAGTCGCCGGCCACGGTCGGGCTCTGGCGCACCGTGGGCTACGGCGGCGACGCCGGCTCGATCAGCGACATGGAGCGCGCCGAGCTGATCCTGATGGTCGGCACGAACACGGCCGCCTCGCACCCGGTGATCGCCGCCCGGCTCAAGCGCGCCAAGAAGCTCGGCGGCCAGCAGCACGTCGTCGCCGACCTGCGCCGCCACGAGATGGCCCAGCAGGCCGACGTCTTCCTCAAGCCGGCCCCGGGCACCGACCTGGTCTGGCTCTCCGCGGTGACCAAGCACGTCATCGACCAGGGCTGGGCCGACGAGCAGTTCCTCGCCGAGCGGGTCAACGGCCTCGAGGAGTACGTCGCCTCCCTCGAGCCCTACACGATCGAGCACGCCGAGGAGCGCTGCGGCATCCCGGCCGACGACCTGCGCGCGCTGGCCCACCGGGTGGCGCACGCCGGGTCGGTCGCGGGGCTGTGGGCGATGGGCGTCACCCAGCACTCGATGGGCTCGGACACCTCGACCGCGATCTCCAACCTGCTGCTGGTCACCGGCAACTACGGCCGGCCCGGCACCGGCGGCTACCCGCTGCGCGGGCACAACAACGTGCAGGGCTGCAGCGACTTCGGGGTGGTCAACAACTTCTACCCCGGCTACCAGTCGGTCTCGGACCCGGAGGTCCGGGCGAAGTTCGAGCAGGCCTACGGGCGCGAGCTCTCCGACCAGGCCGGCCTGGACAACCACGGCATGGTCGACGCCGCGCACGAGGGCACCCTGCGCGGGCTCGTGGTCATCGGGGAGGAGCTGTCCCTGGTCGACGCCAACGTCAACTACGTCCAGGAGGCGCTGGAGAAGCTCGACTTCGTCGTGGTCTCCGAGCTGTTCTTCTCGCGCACCTGCGAGTTCGCCGACGTGATCCTGCCCGCCGCCGCCTCGCTGGAGAAGGACGGCACCTTCACCAACACCGAGCGGCGCATCCAGCGGCTCTACCAGGTGATGGACCCGATCGGTCAGGCCCGCCCGGACTGGGAGATCCTCCAGGGGATCGCGGACCGGATGGGACACCACTGGGGCTTCACCCACCCGGCCGAGGTGATGGACGAGGCCGCGCAGCTCACCCCGCTGTTCGCCGGTGTGCGCTACGACCGGCTCGAGGGCTACCGCTCCCTGCAGTGGCCCGTGGCCGCCGACGGCACCGACGAGCCGCTGCTCTACACCGAGCGGTTCCACTTCGACGACGGCAGGGCGCGGCTCTACCCGTTGGAGTTCCGCGAGCCCAGCGACCAGCCCGACGAGGAGTACCCGCTGCACGTCAACAACGGCCGCGTGCTCGAGCACTTCCACGAGGGCAACCTGACTCTCCGCTCGCGCGGCCTGGCCTCGCTGGTGCCCGACACCTACGCCGAGATGAACCGCCGCACCGCCGACGAGCAGGGCGGCCTCGTCACCGGGGACTGGGTGCGGCTGGTCTCCCGGCGGGGTGAGATCACGGTGCGGGTCCTGCTCTCCGAGGAGGTCGCCGACCGCGAGCTGTGGGTCCCGATGCAGGCCGCCGAGGTCAACCTGCTCACCTCCAACGTCACCGACCCCGACAGCCACACCCCCGCCTACAAGGAGATCGCCGCCCGCCTCGAGCGCGCCGACGGGCCCCAGGAGCGCCGCGGCGGCGTCGCGCAAGGGGGCCGACCGGGGGCGGTACGGCGACCGCGACGTGCACGGCGACCCGCAGGGCCGCCCGATCCCGCTGACCCACCACCGCTACGGGGAGGCGACGCCCCAGGTCGGCGTGCGGGTGGAGGAGAAGTGGGCCCGCTCCGACTACGTGCCACCCACGCAGGCCGAGCCGGACGGGGCGCGGTCGTGAGCGCGCGCCGCGGACCGCGAGCAGGACGGGCACGACGGACAGGACAGGCACGACGGACAGGACGGAGCGGCTGATGGCCACCTCGCTGAGCTACACCCCGCCGACCCCGCCGGACACGGGCGCCACCGACGAGCTGGACGACCTGCTGCGCGCGCTGCACGAGAGCGGGCTGCTGCGGGCCATGGCCGGCGGGGCCCGCACCTACCCGCAGCTCCTGGGCCGCGTGCTGCGCACGCTGGACGCCGACACCATCCGCTCGGTGCTCGAGCTGGCCGGCGCCGTGGGCGACCTCGACCCGCAGCAGAGCCAGCGCCTGGCCGAGGGCATCCGGAAGGCGCGTTCGGACGCCACGGAGGCCGCGGCGGGCAAGCCCGAGGGCTTCCTCCGGCTGCTCCGCCGGCTGCGCGACCCGGACACGCGGCGGGGCCTCTCGGCAGCGCTCGCGGCGCTCGCCGCCGTCGGCGGCTCCCTACCCCGCTAGCGCGGGCCGGCGCGCGGGCCCGGTGCGGGCCCGGACCCGCCGCGCCAGCCCGACACCCGCGACCATGCTGGCGACCACCACGAGCGACGAGACGTTGAGCTGGCTGACGCCGGAGAGCCCGTGACCGAGGTTGCAGCCACCGGCGATCCAGCCGCCCGCGCCGAGCAGCGCCCCGCCGGCGGCCAGGCCCGCGAGGCGCCGGCCGGTCTCGCCGCGCACCCACCAGCCGCCGGCCGTGCGCGCGGCCAGGGTCGCACCGAGCACGAGGAAGACCAGGAAGGCCAGCAGCCAGGCGTCCGGGTCCCCGGAGGCCACGGAGGCGACCGCGCCCACGCTGCTGGCCCCGAACGCGGACCCGCCGGCAGCAGCCAGGGCCCAGGCAGCGGTGACCGCGGCGCCGAGGGCGAGGCCGAGCACCGGCCAGTCCCACTGCCAGGCGTGCGGCGGCGGGTCCGCCGGCCCGCCCCGGTCCGCCCGTCGCCGCAGCACCAGGAGGGCGGCCCCGACCAGGCCGAGCAGCACCAGCGCCACCGCGAGGCGCGGCAGCCCCAGGACGCCCGGCAGGGTCGCGGCCTCGCCACCGGCGAGCACCGTGGGCCCGGGGACGTCGAGCGTGCGCGCCGCGAGCTCGCCGAGCGCCCAGCCCCCGAGACCCACACCTGCGCCGAGCATGCCGGCGCCGAGCTTGTAGAACAGCCCGGAGATGCACGAGCTCGCCACCACCATGCCGACCCCGATCAGCAACCCGCCGACGACGTTGCCGACCGGCCGGAAGGCCAGGCCCTGGTTGAGCCCGTCGGTGCCGGGCAGCAGCGCGAGGGCGGCGAAGCCGACCGCGGCCAGCGCCACGCCCAGCGCCCAGGCACGGGCCAGCCGGAACCGCCGCTCGTAGGCGGAGGCGATGGCCGAGTGGAAGCAGAGCTGTCCCCGTTGGAGGACGTAGCCCAGGCCGAGACCGGCGAGGGCCCCCGTCAGCAGCAGCGCGATCACGGCACCCTCTCCTCCGCCGGCGCCGCGGCGCCGGGATCCGTCGCCGGGCACCGTCGGCGCCCGCGCAGCACGACCAGCGCGACCGCGAGCAGGGTCCCGGCGAGCGCCAGCGCCAGACCCCCGGGGCCGACCGCCTCGAGCAGGTCGACCAGCCACCGCTGGACCTGTGCGGCGGCGTCGACGACCGGGTCGTCGGCGTCGGCTCCGGCCAGCACGCGCAGCTCCCACGCGCCGTACCACGCGACGTAGGCCCCGGCCACGGCGAGCAGCACGCCGGCCGCGCGTGGTGCCCACGCGCCCGCGCCGCGCAGCCGCGCGACGGTCGTGGGCGAGGCCAGCGCGGTGGCCACGGCCAGCACCCCGACCACGAGCCCCATCCCGAGCGCGTAGGCGCCGAAGAGGACCAGGCCGTCGAGGACCGAGCCGGAGCGGAACCCGCCGACGACCACGGCCAGGAAGGGGGCCACGGTGCAGGACAAGGACGCCACGGCGTACCCGGCGCCGAACCCGGCCATCGACAGCAGCGACCGCCGGGGAGGTCGCGCGGCGCCGGTGCGCCCGCGCCGCCGGGGCAGCGGCACCACCAGCGACCGGCCGGAGGCGAGCCACAGCCCCGCCAGCGCGAGGACGCAGCCCAGGCCGACGGTGACCCACGGCAGGTGGCGCTGCACCTGCGAGGCGACGGGGGCGACGAGCAGCCCGAAGCCGAGGAAGACCCCGGCGAAGCCCAGCGTCATCGCGCCGGTCAGCCCCAGGGCGCGGACGACGGCGACGGGCCGGGAGGGGGCGGCGTCACCGGCGAGGAGCAGGGAGACGTAGGCCGGGAGCAGCGCGAAGCCGCACGGGTTGACCGCGGCCAGCACGCCGGCGCCGAGCGCGACGAGGAGCAGCCCGTCGGTCACGCCAGGACCGCCCTCAGCCCGCGGTGGGCGTGTCGAGCGAGGCGACCACGTCGACCAGCTCGGCGTCCTCGAGGTAGCCGGCCTCGACGGCCTCGCCGTCGGCGTCGAGGACGACGTAGGTGCTCTGCGCCGTGACGCCGAAGTGGCGCCAGACCTCGCCCTCGGGGTCGGCCAGCACGGTCACGCCGGCATCGACGTCCTCGGCGAAACCCGCCAGCGCGGCGGGCTCGTCCAGGCCGCCCACGCCGACGACCTGGACGTCGTCGAACCGCTCGGCGAGCGCGTTGACCCCGTCGACCTGGGCGACGCAGGTCGGGCACCACGGCGCCCAGAACCACAGCACGGTCGGCGACCCGGCCAGGGAGGGACCCTCGAACGCCTCGCCGTCGAGGGTCTCGCCCTCGAAGTCGAGCACGTCGGCCGCGGCGGGCACCGCGTCGAGGCCGGAGTCCTGCCCGGAGGAGCCCGACCCGGACCCGGCGGTGGCCGTGCCGCACCCGGAGCCCAGCAGGAGCAGGGCGAGGACGGCCAGCACGGCCGCGGTGGTGCGCCGGGGGGTCATGCTCACGACCGTAGTCCGACCCTGGGCGCCGGGGGGACGACGCGGTCGGCCTCCAACCGGTCGAAGAGGGCCCCGAAGGCGCCGGGGCGCGGCGCCGGCGCGCGGCGCGAGAGGCCGAGGACCGGTCGCCCGCGCGCGACGAGCAGGTCGGCGACCGCGCTGCCGGCGATGCCGGTGACGCCGACGACCAGGGCGGTGGGGGAGTCGTTCACCCCACCACGCTAGGCGGCCCTCCGACGGCGGCCGTTCACCCACCGGCGACGCACCCGCACCGCCGTGCCGAGCGCCCGTCCCGTCAGGGGGCGGGCGAGGGAGGCGCGCAGCTCGGCGAGCGCGGCGTTCCACGGGCCGTCGTTCCAGGTCGGGTAGGCGTGGGTGACGCCCGCCAGCCGCGTGGCGGTGACGCCCTCGGCGACGGCGAGGCCGAGCTCACCGAGCGTCTCGCCCGCGCGGGGGCCGACCACGGTCGCGCCCACCAGCCGTCCGCGGCGGTCGACGACCAGGCGGGTCAGACCGTCGGTGCGGCCCTCGGCGACCGCCCGGTCGACGTGGTCGTGCCCGACCTCGAGCAGCCGGTGGCCGGCGGCGAGGTCGTGGCTGGCAGCGCCGACCGCGGCCACCTCGGGCTGGGTGTAGGTCACCCGGGGGGTCAGGGCGTCCGCCCGTCGGCGGACGCCGAGCACGGCGTTGCTCGCCGCGACGCTGGCGTGCACCCCGGCGACGTGGGTGAACCGGGGGTGCGCCGTGACGTCGCCGGCGGCCCAGACCCGCGGGTGGGTGGTGCGCAGCGCCCCGTCGACGACCACGCAGCCGTCGCCGTCGAGCTCGACTCCCAACGCCTCCAGGCCGAGCCCGGCGGTGCGCGGCTCGCGCCCCGTGGCCACCAGCAGCCGGTCGAACGGGTGCCTCGTGCCGTCGGCAGCACGACCGCCCCGTCCGCGACGGCGGTCGGCGTGGCGCCGGTGACCACGCGCACGCCGTCGGCGACCAGGGCGCGCTCGACCACCGCGGCGGCGGCGGGGTCCTCACCGAGCAGCAGCCGGGGGCCGACCTCGAGCAGCGCCACCCCGGCGCCGAGACGTGCGAAGGCCTGCGCCAGCTCGCAGCCGATCGTGCCGCCGCCCAGCACCACCAGGCGCGCGGGCAGCGTCTCGAGCCCCCAGACCGTCTCGCTGGTCAGCGGGTCGGCGTCCACCAGTCCGGGCAGGTCGGGCAGCGCGGGCGCGGACCCGGTCGCGACGAGCGCCTGCCGGAACCGCACCGCCGCGCCGTCGACCTCGGCCTCGCCGTCACCGGTGAACCGCAGGTCCCCGGCCAGCACGCGCACGCCGGCCGACTCGAGCGCCTCGGGGCTGTCGACCGGGGCGATCGTCCGCACCGCTCGCCGCACGTGCGCCATCACGCCGGCGAGGTCGACCTCCACCCCGGTGACCCGCACGCCGTAGCGCGACCCGTCGCGGGCCTGCGCCGCGACCGAGGCGGCCGCGATGAGCGCCTTGGAGGGCACGCACCCCGTCCACAGGCAGTCCCCGCCGGTGCGGTCGCGCTCGACGAGCAGGACGCGCGCACCGAGCCCGGCGGCGGTGGTGGCGCCGACCAGGCCCGCGGTGCCCCCGCCGACGACCAGGAGGTCCCAGGGACGGCCGTCGGCGGCGACGGCGCGCTCGGCCACGGGTGGGGCGGGTGGGTCGGCAGGATCGGGCCCGTGGACCGCTACGCCCGCCTCGCCCGCTGGTACGACGCCTTCTCCGGCGAGCCGCTCTACCGGAACGGGCGGCGACTGGCGCTGCCCGGGCTGCGGCTGCGCCCCGGGGCGCGGGTGCTGGACCTGGGCTGCGGCACCGGTCTGGACCTACCCGGGCTGGTGGCGGGCGTCGGTCCGAGCGGGACCGTGGTCGGTGTCGACCGCAGCCGCGCGATGCTCGACGTCGCGGCGGCGAAGGTGCGACGCCACGGGTGGCCGGGGGTGCGGTTGGTGCCGGCGGACCTGACCCGGCTCACCGCGGCCGACCTGGCCGGGCGCGGGGTGGAGGTCGGCGACGGGCTGGACGCCGCCCTCGCGACGTACGCCTTCTCGGTCACCGGCGACGCCGCCGGGGCCTGGGCCGCGACGAGGGGGCTGCTGCGTCCCGGGGCCAGGGTCGCTGTCGTCGACCTCCAGGCACCGACCGGCGCGGCGAGGGTGGCCGCGCCGGTGGCGCTGGCTGCCTGCCGGATGGGGGGAGCCGACCCCCGGGCGCGCCCCTGGCAGGTCGTGGCGCCCGACCTCGTCGACGTCCGACGCCGCGAGGTCCTGGGGGGACACGTGGTGGTCCAGGTCGGAACCTGGCCCGGTCCGCGGTAGGGTGGTGCTGCCGCGTCACCCACACCCGTCCCCGGACCGAGGAGTTCGTGACCGGCTCGTCCCCCTCCTGAGCTGGGAGGAGGAGCTCCCCTCGCCCTTGGCGTGAGCGGGTCGTGACCCGCTCGCCCGGTCGTCGCCGCCACGGCGACCCCGGACGGTCCACGCCGCGCGGTGGGGGGACTGCCCGCGCGGTCGTGGCGCTCGTCGCCGACAGGCCGGGGGCACCGCCGGTACGAGGGAGGAACCCGTGGCTCGAGGCCCACGCCAGACCGGAGCGCGCCGACAGCAGCGCAACGGTCGCGTCAAGCACCTGGACAACGACGGCATCATCCCCGTCCTGGCACGCGCCGTGCGCGAGGTCGAGACCGCCGTCAACCGGGGCTCCGCGCTGGCGCTGGTGCGTCCGAGGTTCCAGGCGATCGCGCTGCTCGTGCGCGACGAGCGGACCCGCGTCAAGGCGGACGTGACGAGCACCGAGGCCTACCGCTCCGAGCAGCTGAAGCGGCTCGACGGCGTCGCCACGATCCTGGCCCAGACCGCCGCCCGGCAGCCGTCGCTGTTCACGCTGCTCGACGAGGACGCCGAGATCTCCGGCGAGACGAAGGCGCTGCGCCGCGAGATGCTGCGCGCCGGCGGCGCCGAGCAGGCCGAGCCGGAGCCCGAGCCGGAGCCCGCGGGTGGCGCGGGGGACCGGCAGGTGACGCCGGCGACCGTGGTGGCCCGCCAGCTGGCCAACCCGTTCCTGCGGCCCGACTTCTCGGTCGTGCGTCGCTCGCGGGCGACCACCCACCGACTGGCCGGCTGGGAGCTGCTGGGCCCGCTCTTCCGTTCCTTCGAGAACGCCGAGAAGGGCGCGTCGGCCTGCATGCGGCTGCCCGAGGACGTCTCGCGCGCCGTGGTGGGCGGCGACCGCCGCGGTCAGGAGCTGATGCTCCACCAGGCCGAGGTCGTGGCCGCCGCCGGCCAGGGCCACCGCACGTTCCTGCTCGCCGACGAGCCGGGGTTGGGCAAGACCGCCCAGGCGCTGCTCGCGGCGCAGGCCGCGGGGGCGTACCCGCTGCTGGTCGTGGTCCCCAACGTGGTCAAGACCAACTGGGCCGCGGAGGCCCGGCGCTGGACGCCGCGCCACGACGTGACCGTGGTCCACGGGGACGGGAACGGCGTCGACGGGTTCGCCGACGTCGTCGTCGTCAACTACGAGGTCCTCGACCGCCACGTCGGCTGGATGGCCGAGCACGGCTTCCGCGGGATGGTCGTCGACGAGGCCCACTTCATCAAGAACAAGACCAGCCAGCGCTCCCAGCACGTGCTCCACCTCTCCGAGCGGATCCGGTCCCGGATCGGCAACCCGCTGCTGATGGCGCTGACCGGCACCCCGCTGATCAACGACATCGAGGACTTCCGCGCGATCTGGCAGTTCCTCGGCTGGATCGACGACCGGGCCCCGCTGCCGGCGCTGATGGACTCGCTGGAGGAGATCGGGCTGACCCCGGCCGACCCCGGCTTCTACCCGGCGGCGCGCCAGCGCGTCGTCGACATGGGCATCGTGCGGCGCCGCAAGGTCGACGTCGCCGCCGACATCCCCGCGCGCCGCGTCGCCGACCTGACCGTCGAGCTCGACGACGAGGCCGGGCGCTCGATCCGCAAGGCCGAGCGCGAGCTCGCCCGCCGCCTGGTCGAGCGCTACGACACCGCGCTGGCCACCCGCACGTCCGGGTCGACGGTGGTGGGCATCGACCACGACCTCGTCCGCCGGGTCGCGACGTGGGAGCGGGAGGACTCGACGTCCAAGACCGGCGAGAACGTCTTCGGCATGATGCGCCGCATCGGCCAGGCGAAGGCCGGCCTGGCCGCGGACTACGCCGCCCAGCTGGCCCGCAGCACCGGCAAGGTCGTCTTCTTCGCCAAGCACGTCGACGTGATGGACGACGCGGAGGAGCTCTTCGCCAGCCGCGGGATCGGCTACACCTCGATCCGCGGCGACCAGTCGCGGACCGCGCGGGACAAGGCGATCAGCTCCTTCACCGAGGACCCGTCGGTGGAGGTCGTGGTCTGCTCGCTGACCGCCGCGGGCGTCGGCCTGAACCTCCAGGTCGCCTCGAACCTGGTGCTCGCCGAGCTGTCGTGGACCGACGCCGAGCAGACCCAGGCCATCGACCGGGTGCACCGGATCGGGCAGACCATGCCCGTCACCGCGTGGCGCGTCATCGCCGCGCAGACCATCGACGCGCGGATCGCCGAGCTGATCGACTCCAAGGCCGGGCTCGCCGCCCGCGCCCTCGACGGCGCCGGCGAGGACGCCGGGTCCACCGCGGACGTGCAGCTGGAGGCCCTGGTCACCCTGCTCACCGACGCCCTCCGCAAGCGCCGCTGACCCACCCGCCCCCGGCCGACCCGTCCGTCCCGAACAGCCGAGCCGTCCGTCACGAACAGTCGAGCCGTCCGTCACGAACAGCCGACATGCCGCTCGCGGACGCCCCGGACGGTGGCGGGGGTGGGGCGTCCCGGCATGCTGGGACCGTGACCGGACCCCCCGCGCCGCCGACGCCGCGGCGCTCGGGGAACGGACCGCAGCGGCGCTGGCCTTCGGCAGCTCCTTCGCGGTGCTGGTCGTCGAGCTGGTCGCGCTGCGGCTGCTGGCGCCGTACCTCGGGCTGACCCTGGAGACCAGCACGCTGGTCATCGGCATCGCGCTGACCGCGATCGCGCTCGGGTCGTGGCTCGGTGGCCGCGCCGCGGACGCAGCACCCCCGCGGACGCTGCTCGGCCCGGCCATCGGGATCTCCGGCGGCGCCGTGGCGCTGACGCCGTGGCTGGTGCGCTCGGTCGCGGTCGTGGACCCGTCGCTGACGCTGCTCGTCGCCGCGCTGGCCATCCTGGTGCCGGGAGCGCTGCTGTCAGCGGTGACCCCGATCGTGACCAAGCTGCGGCTGACCTCGCTCAGCGAGACCGGCGCGGTCGTGGGCCGGCTGTCGGGGATCGGGACGGCGGGGGCGATCGCCGGCACCGTCGTCACCGGGTTCGTGCTGGTCAGCCGGGTGCCGGTGAGCACGATCCTGATCGGGCTCGGGGTGGTGCTGGTGGGCGTCGCGCTGCTGGTCGACCTGCGGGTGCGCGGCTGGGGACGCGCGGGACGGGTCGCCGCCGCAGCCGCTGTCGCCGCTGGGGGGCTGGGCGCCGCGGTGGCGCCGGGCGGCTGCGACGTCGAGACGACGTACCACTGCGCGCTGGTCGTCGAGGACCCCGACAACGACGGCGGCCGCACGCTGGTGCTCGACGGGCTGCGCCACTCCTACGTCGATCTGGACGACCCGTCGTACCTGGAGTTCGACTACGTCCGCGCGCTCGCCGCGGTCGCCGACGCCGAGCTGCCCGACGAGGCCGTCCGCGCGCACTTCCTCGGTGCCGGTGGCGTGACGCTGCCCCGCTGGCTCGGGCAGGCGCGACCCGGCTCCACGAGCACCGTCTCGGAGATCGACGGTGGCGTGGTCGCGCTGGACCGACGGCGGCTGGGCCTGGAGACGGGACCCGCGACCGGCATCGAGGTGCGTGTGGAGGACGCGAGGCTGGGGCTGGCCGACGTCGGGACGGGCTCCCGCGACCTCGTGGTCGGCGACGCCTTCGGCGGGGTCAGCGTCCCCTGGCACCTCGCGACGGCCGAGACCATGCGACAGGTCCAGCGGGTCCTCGACGACGACGGCCTCTACGCCGCCAACCTGATCGACCACGGCGAGATGGCCTTCGCCCGTGCCGAGGTCGCCACGCTGGCCAGCGTGTTCGACGAGGTCGCCCTGGTGGCCCCGGCCGACGTCGCCTCGGGGCCCGGGCCGGCGTTCGAGGTCGGCGGCAACATGGTCGCGGTCGCCTCCGACGCCCCGATCGACACGGCCGCGGTCGAGGCGGCCCTCGCCGCCGGCGGCGAGGGCTGGCCGGACGGGCTCGACTGGCAGGTCCTCGACGGCGCCGGGCTGGCGGCGTGGGTGGGCGGGAGCCCGGTCCTCACCGACGACGACGCCCCGGTGGACCAGCTGCTCACGCCGTACGGCGCCTGACCCCCGCCCGCCCCTCGCTGTAACGCCAAGTTCGCTGCTCTGGCGCCGCGCTGCGACGCGTCACCAGGATATGTAACTCGGCGTTACAGCTGGGGCGGCGCGGCGAGGCATCCGTCCCAGGGGAGAGGGAGGGGGAGGGGAGGGGTCGGTCAGCAGACGGAGTCCTCCGGCTTGGGGTTGCCCAGGCCGAAGAGCGGGCGTAGCCGCAGGCCGGCGACGGTGCCGAGCAGCGCCACCGCGCCCCACAGCCACCCGTGCAGGCTGAAGGAGGCGATACCGGCGAAGTAGGCCCCGATGTTGCAGCCGTAGGCGATCCGCGCGCCGTAGCCCATCAGGATCCCGCCGACCACCGCGCCCAGCGCGAGCCGGCCGGGGATGCGTCGGTGCAGCGTCCAGGCGCCGGCGGCCGCGGACGCCACCAGCGCGCCGAGCATGATGCCGAGGTCCATCACCGAGGTGGTGTCGCCGAGGACGCCGGCCTCGTAGGAGCCGGCGCGATCGACCCAGTAGGGCCAGGAGGTGACGTCGACACCGACCGCGTCGAGCACCTTCGAGCCCCACAGCGCGAACGCCGACGTGATGCCCCAGGCGGACCCCGAGAGCCAGAGCGTGAGGCCGTTGAGCCCCGCGAGCAGCAGCGCGCCGACCCACAGCGGCCACGAGCCGCGGACGGCGCGGGCCGCCCCTCGAGCAGCGGGCGGGCGGCCGGGCGGCGGCACCCGCCGACCGCGGGCGACCACGTAGGTGACGCCGACGACGGCGCCGATCATGACCAACGTGATCAGCCAGCCACCCAGGTAGCCGGCGCCCGTGCTCGCGAGCGAGACGGTGCCGAGGTCCGGCAGGCCCGCCCAGGCCTCGAAGGTCCAGGCGCCGAGCACCGAGCCGACGACGAAGCCCAGCAGGGTCAGCACGATCGCGCTCTGCCCGCTGCCGACCGCGAACAGCGTGCCCGAGGCGCAGGCGCCGCCGATCTGCATCCCGGCCCCGAAGAGGAACGCGCCCACCACGACCCCGAAGCCGATCGGGGCGAGGGACGCCGTCGGGGTGCCGACGCCGAGGGAGGCGCCGGTGGCCAGGATCGGTGCGAACAGGGTCGCCGCGACCGCCAGCATCAGCATGTGGGCGCGCAGGCCGGCGCCCTGGCGCACCGCCACCAGCTGCCGCCAGGCTGAGGTGAACCCGAACCGGGAGTGGAACAGCACGAAGCCGAACGCCGCCCCGACCCCGAACAGCGTCGCGGTGGTCGCGCCGGCGCGGAACCAGATGATCGTGCCGAGCAGCAACGCGCCGAGCACACCGGCGACCACGACGCCGGCCTGCGGTGGGGGTGCCGGCTCCGCGTGCGCGGGACGGGTCGCGGGGCGCGCCGTGGACTGGTCGGCGGAGAACTGCTCGGTGGCCATGGCGGGGTCAACGGGCGCCTGGCCGCGGCCTATTCCGCGGGCCGGGCCACCGACCGGAAGCGGCGCATCGCGACGGCGCCGAGGAGCGGACCGGGGACGAGCAGCCAGAAGGCGAACCGCCAACCGACGGCGTCGGCCAGCAGCGGCAGCAGCTGGATGGTCACCACCGTCAGCGTGAAGCCGATCGCGGTCTGCACGGTCAGCGCGGTGCCGACGTAGCGCTGGTCGGCGGTCTCGCTGAGCGCGGTCGAGAACACGCCCGAGTCGGCGATCACCGCGGCCCCCCACACGGCCAGGAAGACCAGCAGCACCGCGGTCGGTGCGCCGAAGTCCGCGGGGAGAGCAGGCAGCAGCCGCCGCTGACGACCAGCGCCGTGACCGCTGCCGGCGAGCGCCCCCACCGGTCGGAGGCCCAGCCGCCGACCACGCAGCCGACGGCCCCGGCGACGCCGACGGTGGCGAAGGTCAGCAGGCTGACCGCCGGCTCCACGCTGCGCGGCTCCAGCCCCCGGGCGGCGAGCAGGAACGCCGGCAGCCAGGTCCAGAACGCGTACAGCTCCCACATGTGGCCGAAGTAGCCCAGGTTCGCCAGCCGAGGCCCGCGGGCGCGGAACCCGTCGAGGACGTAGCGGGCGCGCGGCCGGGCGCCGGCGGCCAGCAGCGGCCCGGGCCGCACCAGCGCGACCGCGACCAGCGCGGCGCCGAGGCAGATCCCGGCGGCCACCCCCATCACGGCCCGCCAGGGCAGCGGTCCGAGGCCGCTGATCAGGTGCGGCAGCGCCGAGCCGAGGGTCAGCGCGCCGATCAGCCGGCCGAACGCCCGCCCGCGGTCGGCCGGCTCCGCCCACGAGGCGGTGAGCTTCATCCCCACCGGGTAGACCCCGGCGAGGAACAGCCCGGTGGCCAGGCGCAGCGGCACGGCGTCGCCCAGCCCGTCGGCGTACGCCGCGAGCGCCGCCGTGCACATCGCCGCGCCCGCCGCCGAACCCGCGAGCAGGAGGTGCGGCGGCAACCGGTCCGGCAGACCGAGCGCGCTCGAGGTCACCGCACCGAGCGCGAACCCGAGCTGGACGGTCGCGGTGAGCCACACCGCCTCACCCGTCGAGAGCCCCCACTCGGCGCGCAGCGTCGGGGAGATGGCCGTGGCGGAGAACCACACGGCGAGACCCAGCACCTGCACCAGGGCGACCAGGGCCAGCTGCACCGGAGCGGTCCGCAACGGACCCCTCGGGTGCTCGGGACGGACCCCTCGGCGGGTACCGCTCACCCGTCGCGCGCCTCCCGGAGCACCCGGGCCGGGTTGCCGACCGCGAGGACGCCCGCCGGCAGGTCGCGCGTGACGACCGCGCCGGCACCGACGACGGTGTCGGCGCCGATGCTGACCCCGGGGCAGACGACGACCCCGCCGCCCAGCCAGACGTTGTCACCGATCGTGATCGGCAGCGCCGCCTCCCACTTGTCGCGGCGCAGGTCGGCGTCCAGCGGGTGGGTGGGGGTGAGCAGCTGCACGTTCGGCCCGATCTGCACGTCGTCGCCGATCGTGATCGTGGCGACGTCGAGGGCGACCAGGCCGAAGTTGGCGAAGGTCCGCGAGCCGACGTGGAGGTTCGTTCCGTAGTCGACCTGCAGCGGCGGCCGCAGCTCGGTGTCCTCGCCGATCGAGCCCAGCAGGTCGCGCAGCAGCGCGCGGCGCTGCTCCGGGTCACCGACGCCGGTCGCGTTGTAGGCCGCGACCAGGTCGAGGGCCCGGCGGCTGGCCGCGGCGATCTCGGGGTCGTCGGCCAGGTAGAGCTCGCCGGCGCGCATCCGCTGGGTCATCGTCCGCGGGTCCCCCTCGTCGGGTCGGGCCGGCGGCGGGGGAGGCGTCACCGGGTCACCCTAGGCGGCGGGGACCACCACGGGTGGACCGGTGGCCCGGCCGCTCAGGGCTCGACCGTCCCGTGGCGGGTGTCGTAGGTGTCACCGGTGAGCTTGACCTTCGCGAAGCTGAGCAGGGAGGCCACCGTGCCGCCCGGCGTGTCCCAGTACTCCGCCCGCTCCACGTCGACGCGCAGCAGCACGGCGTCCGGGTCCTCGGGGCCGCCGGGCAGCCAGGCCTCGGCGAAGGCGGTCCAGAGCTCACGCAGCTTGTCGAGGTCCTCGACCACCTGGGCGGTGCCGGTCAGGGCGACCCAGGCGTCGCGCGAGGAGAAGGTCAGCGCGACGCGGTCGTCGTGGCCGAGGTCGGCGACGTGGCGGGTGCTCCGGGCGGTGATGAACCACATCTCGGCGTCGGGCTCGACCTGCTGGCGGGACATCGGGATGCTGCGCGGCCCGTCGGGGCCGAACGTGGTCAGCATGCCGATCGGCATGTCCTCCATCAGCTCGACGAGGTGCTCGCGGGTGCCGTCGTTCGTCTCGGTCATGCCTCCACCCTGCGGTCCGCCCCCGGGGTGGAGCACCCCCGCACAGGTGGCCGCCCGGAGGACCGGTCGGCTCAGTCGTCGCGACCGGCGCCCCGGGACGGGACCACGTCGAGGAAGCCGGGTTCGGCGAGGCCGGCGTCGGCGTACGCCGAGCGCACCTGCTCGCGCACCGCCGGCGCCAGCGCCGTGTCGACCAGCGCGACCACCGAGCCGCCGAACCCGCCGCCGGTCATCCGCGCGCCGAGGGCGCCGGCGCGCACCGCGGTGGCGACCGCGAGGTCGACCTCGGGCACCGAGTTCTCGAAGTCGTCGCGCATCGAGGCGTGCGACGCCGAGAGCACGGGACCGACGTCGCGCAGGCGACCGGCGCGCACCAGGTCGACGACCTCGCGGACCCGTGCGTTCTCGGTGACCACGTGCCGGGCCCGCATCAGCCCCTCGCGGTCGTCGGCCACCTCCGCGAGCCGCGCCAGCGCCCCGTCGAGCGCCCCGGGGCCGCCGTCCTCGTCGAGCTCGCGCAGCGTCGCCACCCCCAGGCGGCGGGCGACACGTTCGCAGGCCTCGCGGCGCGAGCCGTAGCCGCCGTCGGTGAGGGCGTGCGCGGCCCGGGTGTCGATCACCAGCAGCTCGAGCCCGGCGCCGGCGAGGTCGCACGGCACCGGGGTCGCGGTCTCGGCCCGCGCATCGACGTAGGTGAGGTGGTCGGCCACGGACGCCAGCGAGGCGGTCTGGTCGAGGAGCCCCGTCGGGGCACCGACGTAGTCGTTCTCGGCGCGCTGGACCACCCGGGCCAGCTCCGGCAGCCCCATGGCGGCGCCCGCGAGCCCGGTGAGCGCGAGCGCAACGGCGCACTCGAGCGAGTGGGAGGAGGAGAGGCCGGCGCCGAGCGGCACGTCGCTGACGATGTCGAGGTCGGCCCCGACCGGCTCGACGCCCGCCGCCGCGAGCGCCCAGGCGACACCGGCCACGTAGGCGCCCCAGCCGTCGACCTCGCCGGGGGCGCCCGGCAGCCGGACCCGCACCGACCCGTCGGCGCCGTGGGAGCTCGCGACGAGCAGGTCGTCGTCGCGGCGCCGGGCCGTGACGGTGGTGCGGTGGGGGAGCGCACAGGGCAGCGCCAGCCCACCGTTGTAGTCGGTGTGGTCACCGATCAGGTTGACCCGGCCGGGCGCCGACCACGTGCCGGCGGCGGGTGTCACGCGTCCCCGCGCGGCAGCTCGCCGCTGCGGACCACCTCGACGAGGTCGGCCACCGATCCGGCGACGTGCGTGGGCCGGTAGGGGAACAGCTCGACCTCGTCGGGACGGGTGGAACCGCTGGTGACCAGGATGGAGCGCAGCCCGGCCTCCAGGCCGGCCTTGACGTCGGTGTCCATCCGGTCGCCGACCATCACCGTGGTCTCGGAGTGCGCCTCGAGCCGGTTCAGCGCCGAGCGCATCATCAACGGGTTCGGCTTGCCGACGAAGTAGGGCTCGCGGCCGGTCGCGGCCCGGATCAGCGCGGCGACCGACCCCGTCGCGGGCAGCACGCCCTGCTGGCTTGGCCCGGAGACGTCGGGGTTGGTGGCGATGAAGCGCGCCCCCGCGCTGACCAGCCTGATCGCTCGGGTGATCGCCTCGAAGGAGTAGGTGCGCGTCTCGCCGAGCACGACGTAGTCGGGCTCGCGGTCGGTCATCACGTAGCCGATGTCGTGCAGCGCCGTGGTCAGCCCGGCCTCGCCGACGACGTAGGCCGTGCCGCGCGGGCGCTGCTCGGCCAGGAACTGCGCGGTCGCGAGCGCCGAGGTCCAGATCGCGTCCTCCGGCACGTCGATGCCGCTGCCGAGCAGGCGCGCGCGGAGGTCGCGGGGGGTGTAGATGGAGTTGTTGGTCAGCACCAGGTAGCGGTGCCCCGAGGTCTCCAGCGCGGCGATGAAGTCGCTCGCCCCGGCGATCGCGTGCTCCTCGTGGACCAGCACGCCGTCCATGTCGGTCAGCCAGGTCTCGATCGGCCGACCGGCGGCCGGCTGGGTGGCGGGGGACCCCTCGCGTGCGCTGTCTGCGGTCATGGCCCGATCCTGCCGCACCGGGCCGGTCAGCGCCCGGTCGCCGCCGCGGGGGTCCTGACGGTCGCTGCGGTGACGGTGAACGGCTCGTCGTCGTGGACCGGGGTCCCGCGGCAGGCGTACGCCGGGTCCGGCCGCGCGCAGCGGTAGGCCGAGGACGCGTTGACCAGCGCCACCCGCACCCGCTCCACGCCGGGCCGCAGGGCGACGACGCGGCTGCCGGCGCCGGTGGCGTCGAGGCGGACCCGGCGCAGCGTCGTGCGGCCGGGGTGGTCGACAGCGAGCCAGGCGACCGGGCGGACGGCCCGCGCCGGGCCGTCGACGGTCACGCTCAGCCCGCCGGGTCGTCGCCGCCCGGCACCGTCGCGGGGCACCAGCGCGACGACCGCCGCCGCGAGGTGGTCGACCTCGACCTCGGCGCGGACCGGTGACGCGGGACGCCCACGACCGGCAGCGGCCGGGGGCACCGACGCGCGCACCGCGACCCGGGGGGTCGGCCACGCGGTGGCCTCCTCGTAGGACTCGGGGGCCGCCAGGTTGGCGGCGACGTAGCGGCCGAGGACCAGCGGCAGCCGTGCGCCGCGCTCGCGCAGCACGTGGCGCAGCGCCGCGGTCGAGAACCCGCGGCCCCGCGCCTCGGCGTCCGCGTCGTCGACGGCGGCGCGCTCCCAGGTCCCGCGCACGACGTCGTCGCCGAACCGCTCGGTGAGGTGGGCCCAGAACACCCACGCGCCGTAGTGGGCGAAGCCGCTCGGGTCGAAGCGGTCGAGCGGGACGCCCGGCCGGCGGAGCTGTCCGTAGGGCAGGTAGCGGCGGTTGTCGTCGGCGTCGTCGGCGAGCCGCTCCTCCATCCAGGTCGCGGTCGACTCCTGGAGCCAGCCGTCCTCCTCCGCGTCGTAGGCGAGCTGGACGGCGTGGAACAGCTCGTGCGCCGCGGTCACCCGCAGGCTGCGCAGCGGGGCCTGCTCGAACTGGTCCCGGGCGAAGTCGTCGTCCAGCACGCAGTACGCCGCAGCGGTGCCGGTCGCAGCGGTCGTCGTGCCCGGCGGGTCCTCGGGTACGCAGTAGCCGAACAGGCCGCGGGCGCCGACGTCGGCGAGGTGCACGTCGAGCCGGTCGTCGCCACCGCGGCCGCCGTCGCCCAGCGGGGGCCGGTAGCCCAGCGTCGTCCACCTGGGCGTCCAGCCCGTCCTGGACCACGCGCAGCGTGGTCCGCGCCCAGGCCCGGTCCGGGGGTGCGTCGCGGTCGGCTGGTGACCCAGTGCACGCAGGCGTCCTCGCTGCAGCGGCGGCCGGGACGGTCCGTCGTACCCGTCGCCGCGCTCGTCGGCGACGCCGTCGGTGGGGCGCGCCAGCAGGTCCCGGGCCTCGTCGGCGCCCCGGGGTCGGCGCCGGCGAGCCGGGGGAGCGCGCGGTGGAGCACCCGCAGCGCGCGGCCGGGGTCGCCGCCCTCGCCGGCCAGCGCCGCGCGGGCGCGCTCGACGGTGCGCTCGGGACGGTCGGCGGAGGTCGGTGCGGCGGAGGCCGGTGCGGCGGAGGCCGGTGGGCCCGCCAGGGCGGCGAGCAGCGCGAGCGCCGTGACGAGCGCGGGCAGGTGGGCGGGGCGGGGCAGCGGGGGAAGGCGCATCGGACCCGGAGACGTCGGGGACAGGTCGTCCCGAGCGTGCCGCAGCGGCCGTCGCCGGTGGCGCAGGCGCGCGGGGTCAGCCGGCGGCCGAGATCTTCTCGATCAGCGCCGTCGTCGAGATCGCCGGGGTGCGGGGCAGGTAGACGACCTCGCAGACGTCCTGGAACTCGTCGAAGCGACCGGCCCAGTCGTCGCCCATCACCAGCACGTCGGCGTGGTGCTCGACGAGGTAGTGGCGCTTGAGCTCGAGGCTCTCCTCGACGAAGACCTCGTCGACGGGCTTCAGGGCGGCCACGATCGCGAGCCGCTCGGCCTGGCTGAAGACCGGCTCGCGGCCCTTCTTGCTCAGGTTCAGCGCGTCGGCGGAGACGCCGACGACGAGCCGGTCGCCGAGCGCGGCGGCCCGCTCGATGACGCGCAGGTGCCCGACGTGGAAGACGTCGAAGGTGCCGAAGGTGATCACGGTGCGCATGGCCGGATGCTCGCAGACGGCGGGGTCCGCGTGGCGGTCCTCGGGGGCCTGCGGCGAGGATGCGGGCCGGTGACCGTCGCCCCGACGACCGCCCGCCAGGGGTCCGGCCACCCCCCGGCCGGGGACCCGCCGCCGACGCGGAGCGGGCCGCCGGGCTGCGCCGGATGCGGCTGGTCGCCCTGTCGCTGCTGCTCGCCGCCGCCGTGGTCTACGTGCTGACCCGCGACCGGGACGGCTGCTGGGCTTCGTCAACGCCGGCGCGGAGGCCTCGATGGTCGGTGCGATCGCGGACTGGTTCGCCGTGACCGCGCTGTTCCGGCACCCGCTCGGGCTGCCGATCCCGCACACCGCGCTGATCCCGCGCCGCAAGGACGACCTCGGGTCGCGGGCTGCGAGGAGTTCGTGGGGGAGAACTTCCTCGCAGGAGGACGTGATCCGCGAGCGGGTGGCCGCGGCCGAGGTCGCGCGCCGGGTCGGCGCCTGGCTCGCCGACCCCGCCCACGCCCGGTCGCGTGGTCGACGAGGCCGCCGAGGTGGCGGCGATCGCGCTGGGCAAGGTGCGCGACGAGCACATCGAGAGCCTGGTCAACGACGCCCTGACCCCGCGCTTCCGCGAGGAGCCGATCTCGCCGCTGCTCGGCGGCCTGCTCGGGCGAGGTGCTCGCCGACCGGGTCCACGTCGGCCTGGTCGACCTGGCCCTGCGCGAGCTGCACGACTGGCTCGTCGAGAACCCCGAGACGGTCACGGACGTGCTGGGCGAGCGGGCGCCGTGGTGGGCACCGACCAGCGTCAACGAGCGGGTGATCGGCCGGATCCACCTCGAGATCGTCCGCTGGGTCGCCGACATCCGCGACGACCCGTACCACCGGGCGCGCTACGCCCTCGACGCGATGCTGGCCCGGCTGGCCGACGACCTGCTCGAGGACGGCTCGGCGACCGTGCGAGCGCACCGAGGCGCTCAAGGACCGGCTGCTCGACCACCCGGCGGTGATCTCCACCGCGGTCTCGCTGTGGGACGCGCTGCGCCGGGCGCTCACCGGGTCGCTGGCCGACCCCGAGGGGGCGGTGCGGCGGCGGCTGCTGATCGAGGTCGAGGCGTTCGCGGCCCGCCTGCGGCGGACGACCGGCGCTGCGGGAGCGGATCGACGAGTCCTGGTCGCCGACGCGCGTGGTCTTCGTCGTGCGACCGGTACGGCGCCGAGGTGACCACGGTGATCACCCAGACCATCGAGCGGTGGGACGGTCAGGAGGCCGCGCGCCGCATCGAGCTGCACGTCGGGCGCGACCTGCAGTTCATCCGGATCAACGGCACCGTCGTGGGCGGCCTGGTCGGCGTGGTCATCCACGCCCTGGCCGTCCTGGGCTGCCCCGTCGACAGCGAGCGAGACATGAGCGAGCCGTACGACGTCCCGATCACGCGACGACGTGATCCGGCTGGGGCAGTTCCTCAAGCTGGCCAACCTCGTCGAGTCGGGCGCCGAGGCCCAGGCCGCTGATCGTCGCGGGTCGGGTCCGGGTCAACGGCGAGGTCGAGACCCGGCGCGGTCGCCAGCTGTCGTGGGCGACGTGGTGGCGCGTCGACGGGCCCGCCGGCCGGCATCGGCGCGGGTGGCCGACGAGGCGACGTTCGACGACGGGCTGCCCTGGTGAGGGGCCGGTGGGGGTCGGGCCGGTCGTCAGGCGACGCCGACGAGGTCGACGACGAAGATCAGCGTCTCGCCGGGCTTGATGACGCCGCCGGCGCCCCGGTCGCCGTAGCCCAGGTGCGGCGGGATGACCAGCTGCCGGCGACCGCCGACCTTCATGCCCTGCACGCCCTGGTCCCACCCGGCGATGACCTGGCCGATGCCGAGCCGGAACCGCAGCGGCTCGCCTCGGTTGTAGGAGGCGTCGAACTCCTCGCCGGTGGAGTGCGCGACGCCGACGTAGTGGACGTCGACGGTCTGGCCGGCGGCGGCCTCGGGGCCGTCGCCCTCGGTGAGGTCGGTGACCTGGAGGTCGGCGGGCGGGTCGAAGTCGGGGAAGTCGATCTCGGGCTTGTCCATGTCGTCCACCCTAGGGGCGCCACGCTCCTGCGTAGCAACCGCCGCCTTGGGCGCGATCCCGGCTCGCTGACCTGCGACGACGCCGGCCGCGCCCGGCCCGCTTGTCCATTTGCTACGCAGGAGCACAGCCGACCGGCCCCCCGGCGCGGAGGGCGCGTGGGACGAGCCGTCAGGTCTGGCTGACGTAGCTGTCGAGCTGGTCGCGCTCGAACTGCAGCTGCTCGATCTTGTGCTTGACGACGTCGCCGATGGAGACGATGCCGACGAGCCGGCCGTCGTCGACGACGGGGACGTGGCGGACGCGGCGCTCGGTCATGGTGTGCATGAGCTCGTCGAGCGGCGTCTGCGGGTCGCAGGTCTGGACCTCGGCGGTCATGATCGCGCCGACGGTGTTGTCGACCACGGTGCCGTCGGTGTGCAGGCGGCGGACGACGTCGCGCTCGCTGACGATGCCGTCGACCCGGGCACCGTCGGCGCTGACCACCAGCGCGCCGACGTTGTGCTCGGCCAGCAGCCGCAGCAGCTCCCGCACCCCGGCCTCCGGGGACACCGTGACCACCTCGGCGCCGTGCTTGGTCCTGAGAAGGTCCGCGATCCGCATGCGCAGACCGTACTCAGTCCCACCCCCGGCCGACCAGGCTCCGCGCTGCTTGACTTGACCGGTGACCACGGACATCGCCGACCCGACCACGCGCACTCCCGAGCCCTGGTGGCGGGACGCGGTGGTCTACCAGGTCTACCCGCGCAGCTTCGCCGACGCCGACGGCGACGGGGTGGGCGACCTCCGTGGCGTGCTGGAGCACCTCGACCACCTCGTCGACCTGGGGATCGACGTGGTGTGGCTCTCGCCGGTCTACCGCTCGCCGATGGACGACAACGGCTACGACATCAGCGACTACCGCGACGTCGACCCCGTCTTCGGCACGCTCGAGGACCTCGACGAGCTGATCGCGGCGCTGCACGAGCGCGGCATCCGGCTGCTCATGGACCTGGTGGTCAACCACACCTCCGACGAGCACGCGTGGTTCGCCGACTCGCGGTCCTCGCGGGACTCCGACCACGCCGACTGGTACGTCTGGCGCGACGCGCGCCCCGGCCACGTCGGCGGCGAGCCCGGCGCCGAGCCGTCCAACTGGGCCTCGTTCTTCTCCGGCCCGACGTGGACCTGGGTGCCCGAGCGCGAGCAGTACTACCTCCACCTGTTCTCCCGCAAGCAGCCGGACCTGAACTGGGAGGACCCGGACGTCCGCGAGGCGGTGTTCTCGATGATGCGCTGGTGGCTGGACCGCGGCGTCGACGGCTTCCGCATGGACGTGATCAACCTGATCAGCAAGGACCAGGCCTTCCCCGACGGCGAGCCCGGACCCGGCGGGCACGCCGACGGGTCGGCGTGGTTCGCCCACGGCCCGCGGCTGCGCGAGCACCTCGACCAGATGCGGGCCGAGGTGTTCGACGCGCGGCCCGGCACGTTCCTCACCGTGGGGGAGATGCCCATGGTGACGACGGAGCAGGCGTTGGCGCTGACCGACCGCGAGACCGGCTGCCTCGACATGGTCTTCCAGTTCGAGCACGTCGAGGTCGACTCGGGGCCGGGCGGCAAGTGGGACCTGCGACCGCTGCACCTGCCCGACCTCAAGCGGTCCCTGGCCCGCTGGCAGGACGCGCTCGGTGACCGAGGCTGGAACAGCCTCTACTGGGGCAACCACGACCAGCCCCGCCCGGTCTCGCGGTACGGCGACGACGGCCGGTGGTGGCGCGAGTCGGCGACGGCGCTGGCGACGGTGCTGCACCTGCACCGCGGCACGCCCTACGTCTACCAGGGCGAGGAGATCGGGATGACGAACGTCGCCTTCGGCTCCGTCGAGGGCTTCCGCGACCTGGAGTCGCTGAACCACCACCGCGCGGCCGTGGAGCGGGGGGAGGACCCGGACGAGGTCCTCGCCGCGCTGCGCTCCCGGAGCCGGGACAACGCCCGCACCCCGGTCCAGTGGACCGCCGACGGGGGGTTCACCGCGGGCACGCCGTGGATCCCGGTCGACCCGAGCACCGCCACCATCAACGTCGCGGCCCAGCGCGACGACCCCGCCTCGGTGCTCGCGCACTACCGCCGGCTGGTCGCGCTGCGCCACGAGGAGCCGCTCGTCGTCGACGGCGACTTCGCGCTGCTGCACGCCGACGACCCCCGGCTCTGGGCCTTCACCCGCACCGGCCCGACCGGGCGGCTGGCGGTCTACGCCAACTGCTCCGGCGAGCCGCTCGACGTCGACCTCGAGCCCGCCGACCGGGGCTCCGACCTGCTGCTGGGCAACCAGCCCGGTGCCGACCCGGCCGCGGGCGTGCTGCGCCCCTGGGAGGCGTGGGTGCTGCGCGGCTGAGCCGGGGCCGAGTCAGTCCTCCGGCGCCGGGCGCCGGTGGTGGCGCAGCTCCGAGACCGAGCCGCCGCGCCGCGGCGGCCAGTCCGCGTCGCCCGCGGCGTCGTCGGGCAGCGAGCCGAGGAAGCCGAGCGCCGCCTCGTGCAGGTGGCCGTTGCTGGCCAGCGCGTTGCCCCCGAACGGCCCGTCGGTCCCGTCGAGGGAGGAGAACCGGCCCCCGGCCTCGCGGACCACGACGTCCAGCGCCGCCATGTCGTGCAGCGAGAGCTCGGGCTCGGCGGCCAGGTCGACGGCGCCCTCGGCGAGCAGCACGTAGGACCAGAAGTCACCGTAGGCGCGGGTGCGCCAGACGCGGCGCATCAAGGAGACGACGTCGTCGAGCCGGCCACGCTCGTCCCAGCCGGTCAGCGAGGAGTAGGACAGCGAGGCGTCCTCGAGGCGGCGCACGTCGGAGACCTGGCAGGGCACGGCCTTGAGCAGTGACCGACCGGTCCACGCGCCGTTGCCGGTCGAGGCCCACCACCGCTTCTGCAGCTGCGGCGCCGAGACCACGCCCAGCACCACCTCGTCCTCGACGAGGAGCGAGATCAGGGTCGCCCACACCGGCACGCCGCGCACGAAGTTCTTGGTCCCGTCGATCGGGTCGACGACCCACCGACGCGCGCCGTGGCCGGTGGTCCCCTCCTCCTCGCCGGTGACCGCGTCCCGCGAGCGCGCCCGCGACAGGGTGCGGCGGATTCCCTGCTCGACGGCCTGGTCGGCGTCGGTGACCGGGGTGAGGTCGGGCTTGCTCATCACGTGCAGGTCGACCGCCTTGAACCGAGCGGTGGTCAGCGCGTCGGCGTCGTCGGCCAGCACGTGCGCGAGCCGCAGGTCGTCGGTGTAGTCGGTGGCCACGGACGCAGGCTAGCCGTCCCGGACCGCGGGCAGCCCTCAGTACACCGGCCCGCTCCGCGCCGCGAGCAGCCGACGGAACGACGAGACCCGCTCGGGCTCGACGTCGTCGCCCGCGACCGCCTCGTCGAGACCGCACTCCGGCTCGTCCTCGCCGTGGCTGCAGCCGCGGGGGCACGGACCGGTCCAGGCGGCCAGGTCGGGGAAGGCGCCGATGAGGTCCTCGGGGCGCACGTGCGCCAGGCCGAAGGAGCGGATGCCGGGGGTGTCCACGATCCACCCGCCCTCCGGTCCGTCCCCCGGACCGGCACCGGGCGGCAGCGCCAGCATCACCGCGGAGGTCGAGGTGTGCCGGCCGCGACCGGTGACCACGTTGACGCCTCCGGTCTCCCGGTCGGCGTCGGGCACCAGCGCGTTGACCAGCGTCGACTTGCCGACACCGCTGTGGCCGAGCAGCACGCTGGTGCGCCCGGCAAGACGCTCGCGCAGCGGCCCGAGGTCGCCGCCCCGTCGGGTCACCACGTGGGCCACGTCGAGCGCCCGGTAGGTGGCGACCATCTCCTCGGGACCGGCGAGGTCGGCCTTGGTCAGGCACAGCAGCGGGGTCATCCCCGCGTCGTAGGCCGCGACCAGGGCGCGGTCGACGAGCCCCTGCCGGGGCTCGGGGTCGGCGAGGGCGGTGACCACCACGAGCTGGTCGGCATTGGCGACGACCACCCGCTCGACCGGGTCGTCGTCGTCGGCGGTGCGTCGCAGCGTGGTGGCGCGGTCGGTGACCTCCACGATGCGTGCCAGCGCCCCCTCGTCCCCCGTGACGTCACCGACCACGCGCACCCGGTCGCCGACGACGACGCCCTTGCGGCCCAGCGGGCGGGCCTTGACGGCGTAGACCGGCACCCCGGCCACGAGCAGCGAGTAGCGGCCGCGGTCCACCGCGACGACCACGCCGTCGACCGCGTCGTCGTAGGTCGGGCGCTCCTTGGTGCGCGGCCGGGTCCGGCGCCGGGGTCGGTCGTAGTGCTCGACGTCCTGGTCGCCGTAGCGCGTCCGCGCCCGTGGGCTCACGGCTGACCGGCCAGCAGGCGGGCCCAGGTCGCGGGGAAGTCGGGGAAGGTCTTGCCGGTCGTGGCGACGTCCTCGACGAGCACGCCGTCGACAGCGGCGCCGACGATGACCCCGGCGTGGGCCATCCGGTGGTCGGCGTAGGTCCGCCACGTGGCGCCGTGCAGCGGGGCCGGGCGGAGCGAGAGCCCGTCGGGGTGCTCCTCGACGTCGGCGCCGACGCGACCCAGCTCGGTGGCGAGCGCGGTGATGCGGTCGGTCTCGTGCGCGCGGATGTGTGCGATCCCGCGCAGGTGGGACGGGGACGTGGCCAGCGCGCAGAGCGCCGCCACGGCGGGGGCGAGCTCGCCCACGTCGTGCAGGTCGAGGTCGACGCCCGCGAGGCCGGAGGCGGCGCCGGCAGCGGGGACCGGGCCGGTCACCGAGAGCCCCTCGGGCACCCGGTCGACCGTGCAGCCCATCGCGGCGAGGATCTCGCGCAGCGCGTCCCCGGCCTGCGTCGTGGCCCCGGGCCAGCCACGCACGACCACGGTGCCCCCGGAGACCGCGGCGAGCGCGAGGAACGGTGCGGCGTTGGACAGGTCGGGCTCGATCTCGTGGTCGACGGGCGCGACCGGGCCCGGGGTGACGCGCCACCGGTCGGCGTCGGAGTCGTCGACCTCCACGCCGTGCTCGCGGAGCATCGCCACCGTCATCTCGATGTGCGGCAGGGACGGCACCGGCTTCCCCTCGTGGACCACGTCGACGCCGTGGTCGTACCGCGCGCCCGCCAGCAGCAGCGCGGAGACGAACTGCGAGGAGCCGGACGCGTCGAGCACGACCCGGCCCCCGCGCACCCGGCCGGCGCCGTGCACGGCGAACGGCAGCGCGCCCCGACCGTCGTCCTCGATCTCGACGCCCAGCGAGCGCAGCGCGCCCAGCACCTGGCCGACGGGGCGGGTGCGCATGTGCGGGTCGCCGTCGAAGGCCACCCGGCCGGTGGAGAGCCCGGCGACGGGCGGGACGAACCGCATCACCGTCCCGGCCAGGCCGCAGTCGACGTCGGTGTCAGCGGTGAACGCCGCGGGAGTGACCGTCCAGTCCTCGCCGGAGGTGTCCACCCGCGACCCGAGCCCGGTGAGCGCCGCGGCCATCAGCAGGGTGTCGCGCGAGCGGAGCGCGCGCCGGACCACGCTGGGGCCGTCGGCCACCGCGGCCAGCAGCAGCGCACGGTTGGTCAGCGACTTGCTCCCGGGCAGCGACGCCGTCGCATCGACGGGGCCGCGCGCGCGGGGTGCGGGCCACGGGTCCGCCGGGCCCCCCGGGTGGCCGCTCAGGTGAGGGACGCCTTGGCGAGCCTGGCCTCGAGCTTGGCCGTGCTCGCGAGCTGGCCGGCCTCGCGCTGGGCGTCCTTGGCCACGCGGCGCGCCCGCCACGCGGCGGACGGCTTGCCCTCGGTGTCCCCGGTCGCGATCAGCAGGCCACCGAGCACGGCGACGTTCTTCAGGAAGTGCTGGCGCTGCTCCTTGGCGCCCTCCGGGTCGGAGACCTCCCAGAACCGGTGGCCCGACAACGTGGTCGGCACCAGCGAGCCGGCCAGGACGGCTGCGCACAGCCGCGGCGCGCGGCCGGTGGCGAAGCCGAGGGCGGCGACGATCTGGACGCCGGCGTTGATCCGGACCAGCGTGGCGGGATCCTCGGGGATCGGCGCCTGCGGCGCGGCCCTCTTGCCGAGGTCGACCATGGTCTCGGCGACCGGCTTGGCGCGCTCGGCGGAGGTCGAGGTGTTGCGCAGGGCGTCGACCGCCCCGGCGACGAACAGGGCGGCGATCAGCGGACGGGCGAGGAGTCGGCTCACAGGCATGACCCCTTCCTACCGGATCGCGGCACCACCCGCACCGCCCGGCCGGATGAGGGCGGGATGTCGGGCCGGATACGGGCCGGGTTCCGGGGCCGGCGACGGGGCCGGGCGCCGCGTCGGTGGACGCCGCTAGGGTCGCTCCCATGTGCGGCCGCTACGCCTCCAGCCGGCGACCCGAGGACCTCCTCGAGGAGTTCGAGGTCGTCGACGACCGCGTCCCGGCGCCGCTGGAGCCCGACTGCAACGTCGCCCCGACCAAGGACGTCTACGCCGTCGTCGAGCGGCCGCCGCGCTCCGACGACGCGGAGCGGGACCAGGAGCCCTCGGCGCAGCGCCAGCTGCGCGTGCTGCGGTGGGGGCTGGTGCCGTCGTGGGCCAAGGACGCCGTCGATCGGCAGCCGGATGATCAACGCCCGGCGCGGAGACCGTGGCCGAGAAGCCGGCCTTCCGCAAGGCGCTTCGCCGCGCGCCGCTGCCTGCTGCCCGCCGACGGCTACTACGAGTGGTACCCGACCTCGCAGCTCACGAAGGCCGGCAAGCCGCGCAAGCAGCCGTTCTTCATCCGCCCGCGCGACGGCGGCGTGCTCGCGATGGCCGGGCTCTACGAGATCTGGCGCGACCCCGACCGGGCCGAGGACGACCCCGACCGGTTCCGCTGGACCTGCACCGTGATCACCACCGCCGCCGACGGACGACCTCGGCCGCATCCACGACCGGATGCCGCTGATGGTCGACCCGGAGCGGTACGCCGCGTGGCTGGACCCGGCGACGGCCCCGCGGCGACGCTCCTCGACCTGCTCGAGCCCGCCGCGCCGGGCCGGCTCGAGGCGTACCCGGTCTCGACGCTGGTCAGCAACGTGCGCAACAACGGGCCCGAGCTGGTCGAGCCGCTGCCGCTCGAGGAGGGCTGGTCGGAGTGACGAGGCGAGATCCGATGGTCGACGCGACCCGTCACGAGCGAGGGAGCGGCTCGTCACCTCCCAGGCGGCGCGACCCTGGCGCCACCGGTGGCTCGCTCTCCCACGGCGCCGGGGGCGGCATCGACGCCCCGACCTCGAGGCGCTGGCGCGCAACCTGCCGCGCGAGGGCGTCACCGTGGTCCGCTTCGAGCAGCCCTGGCGCCACGCCGGCCGGCGGGTGGCCAGCCCGCCCCGAGGCCCTCGACGAGGCGCTGATGACCGCCTACGACCGGCTCCGGGTCCGCACCCCGCTCGTGGTCGGCGGCCGCTCGGCCGGGGCGCGCAGCGCCGCACGGCTCGCGCGCCGGATGGGCGCCGTCGGCGTGCTGGCGCTCTCCTTCCCGCTGCATCCCGCCGGCCGGCCGGAGAAGACCCGCGTCGACGAGCTGAGGGCGCCGGGCTGCCGACGCTGGTGGTGCAGGGCGAGCGCGACGACATGGGTCGACCCGAGGAGTTCCCCGACGACCTGCCCGGGCTCGACGTCGTCGTGGTCCCCGACGCCGACCACAGGCTGCGCGGTGCGCAAGTCGGCGCCGATCTCCCAGGAGGAGGCGTACGGCCTGGTGGTCGAGGCGACCCTGGAGTGGATGGTCCGGGAGGCCACCCCGCGCCGCTGAGACCCGCGGTCGCCGCGGAGGCAGCAGTGGGAACAATCGCGGCGCCGACCCGGTTCGGCCTGGTGTGATCGTGACGCTGCTGCCCCCCGAGGGGGGCACCGAGACCCGGCTAGGCTGGGGAGCGATGACTGACACCGCCCCCACCTCGCTCGTCGACCCCCCCGAGCCCGACGATCCCGCCGAGATCGACGTCGCGACCGAGTCCGAGGCCGAGCGCGACGCCCGGTTCGAGCGCGACGCGCTGCCCTTCCTCGACCAGCTCTACCCGGCCGCCCTGCGGATGACCCGCAACCCGGCCGACGCCGAGGACCTGGTCCAGGAGACGTTCGTCGAAGGCGTACTCCGCCTTCCACCAGTTCGCCGAGGGCACCAACCTCAAGGCCTGGCTGTACCGGATCCTGACGAACACCTACATCAACAGCTACCGCAAGAAGCAGCGCCAGCCGCAGCAGTACCCGACCGAGCAGGTCCAGGACTGGCAGCTCTACGCCGCCGAGGAGCACACCTCCAGCGGGCTGCGGTCGGCCGAGATCGAGGCGCTGGACCACCTGCCGGACTCCGACATCAAGGACGCCCTGCAGCAGCTGCCCGAGGACTTCCGGCTGGCGGTCTACCTCGCCGACGTCGAGGGGTTCGCCTACAAGGAGATCGCCGAGATCATGGGCACGCCGATCGGCACCGTGATGTCGCGGCTGCACCGCGGTCGGCGCCGGCTGCGGGACCTGCTGGCCGACTACGCCCGGGCGAGCGGGCCTCTGCGGCTCGAGGGCGACCGACGACACGAGCACGCGCACGGGGCGACGAGGCGACGAGGACTGCGCGGAGTACCTCGAGCGGATCGTCTACTTCCTCGACAACGAGCTGGACGCGGCCGACTGCGCCGCCGTGCGGGTCCACCTCGACACGTGCAACCCCTGCCTGGAGCGCTACGACCTCCAGCAGACGGTGAAGGCCGTGGTGGCGCGCTCCTGCGCCGAGCCCGCGCCCGAGGCGCTGCGCGAGCGGGTGCGGATCTCGATCCGCGAGGTGCAGGTCCGCATCAGCGAGGGCTGAGCCGCCGCCTGACGCGGACGAGCCCCCCACCGGCGGTGGAGGGCTCGTGGCGCGGGAGCGCGTCAGCTGTTGGGGCGCTTGCCGTGGTTGGCGGCCTTCTTGCGGCGAGCGCGACGCTTGCGTCCGGTCTTGCCCATGGTGTCCTCCTCGGATCGCGAACACCAGATCTTCCCAGATCGACGTCGCGACGGCGAATCGGCACCGGCGCGGGGGCACGCCCGGCGCCCACGGGCGGCGCGGGTGCCCGCGCTCGGGGGCAGGCGTCAGCCCGAGCCGCGCCAGGAACCGCTCGACGTCGACCACGACGCGGGTCACCTCGCCGACGCCGACCGACGGTGGTTGCCGGTCCGTCCGTCGCCACGTGGCGCGCCGCCGACGGTGAAACGGTGCAGCCGACCGTCCTCGAGTCGCCGTGGACGCGGTCACCTCGACCTCCTGGCCGACCGGGCTGGCGCCGAGGTGCTCCAGCGCGACGCGGGTGCCGACGCTGGTGCGCCCGGGCCGCAGGGTCGGCTCGAGCGCGGCGCAGGTGGTCGCCTCGCACCACGCGAGCAGCCGTGGCGTCGCCAGCACGGGCAGGCTGCCGGAGCCGACCGCGTCGGCGGTGTCGTCGTCGCCGACGGTGAAGCGGAGCACCGCCGCCAGCGGGCCGACGCCGGGGTCGGCCCCGGTCACCGGCAGCTCCAGGACGTAGGCGACGAGGTCGATGCCGGGCACCGGGGACCAGTCGCGGTCCGGCGCCCGGCGGAAGCCGAGGCGACTCGTAGAGCCGGTGGGCCACCGCCATGGTGGGCAGGCTGCTGAGCGCGACGGCGTGGGCGCCCTCGGCCCGGAACCGCTCGACGACCGCGCGGGTCAGTGCTTCGCCCGATGCCGCGGCCCTGGCAGGCGGGATCGACGGCGAGCATCCGGAACTCACCCTCGTCCTCGCGGGCCACCTCCCGCCAGGGCGAGCCCGGGGGGCACACGGTGACGTTGCCCAGCGGCACGTCGGACTCGCCCACGGCCACCCACAGCTCGGCGTCGCGCTCGCGGCCGGCGGCGTCGGCCAGGTCCTCGGCGTAGTCGTCGCCGGCGGCGACGAACGGGGCGTACGCCGCGACCGTCATCGCCCCGACGGCGGCCAGCTCGTCGGGGCGCACCCGCCGGATGCGCACCCTCAGATCCCGAACGTGGCGCGGGGGTAGGCGGCCTCGACGTCGGTGATGACGTTGACCAGGTAGGGCACCCCCGAGTCGAAGGCGCGGTCGAGCGCCTCACCGATCCGGCGCGGGTCGGTCACCGTCTCCCCGGCGCCGCCGAGCGCGCGCACCACCTCGTCGTAGGCGGTGCGCGGGGCGAGGTCGGCGACCACGTCGTAGCCGTAGAGCATCTGCATCGGGCCCTTCTCCAGGCCCCACGCGGAGTTGTTGCCCATCACCATCACGACCGGCAGGCCGTGGCGGACCAGCGTGTCGACGTCCATCAGCGAGAATCCCGCGGCGCCGTCGCCGAGCAGCAGCACGACCTGCGCCGAGGGCCGGGCGAGACGGGCGGCGATGGCGGCGCCGAGGCCGGCGCCGAGGCAGCCGTAGGGGCCGGGGTCGAGCCAGCCGCCGGGGCGCTGCGGCTCGACGTACTTGCCGGCGAAGGAGACGAAGTCGCCGCCGTCGCCGATCACGATCGAGTCCTCGGCGAGCCGGGGGACCAGCTCACCGTAGATCCGCGCGGGGTGGATCGGGTCGGCCTCGGCCCGGCAGCAGCGCGGAGTCGCGCTCGACCGCGGCCCGCACGGTGTCCTGGAGCCCGGCGACCCACGACCCCCAGTCCGGCTTGTCACCGCGCTCGAGCGCCGCCTGCAGGCCGTCGAGGACGCTCGAGAGGTCCCCCGAGACGGAGTCGGCGAGCTCCGCGTGCCGCGCGACCTGGCCCGGTGAGTCGGCGACGTGGACCACGCGCGCGGGGGTGGCGCCGTCCTTGCCGCCGAAGACGCCGTAGCCCAGCCGGAAGTCGAGCGGCGTGCCGACCACGACCACCAGGTCGGCGCCGCCCAGGGCGGCGCTCCGGGCCTTGGTGACCAGCAGCGGGTGCCCACCGGGGACGATCCCGCGACCCATGCCGTTGGTGATCGCGGGGACGCCGACCTCCTCGACGAAGCGCAGGGCTGCCACCTCGGCGCGGTCGGCCCAGACGTCGGTGCCGAGCACGAGCACCGGGCGGGAGGCCCCGGCCAGCAGCCGGGCGATCCGGACGACGGCGTCCGGGTCCGGCTCGAGCGGCGTCGCGGGGGCGCCCGTCGGGGCGGGCCCCTCGGCGCTGTCGAAGAACTGGTCCATCGGCACGTCGACGAAGACCGGTCCGCGGTGGGAGGAGCCGGCGGTGCGGAACGCCTCGTCCATCCCGTCGAGCACGTCGCCGGCCGTGGGCAGGGTCGCGGCGTGCTTGGAGATGGAGGCCAGGATCGGCGGCTGGTCGAGCTCCTGGAGGCTGCCGCTGCCCCAGCGGTTCTGCGGGGCGCGACCGCCCACCACGACCATCGGGGAGCCGGCGAACTGCGCCTGCGCGATCGCGCTGACGCCGTTGGTGACGCCGGGCCCCGCGGTGAGCACGGCCAGGCCGGGCACGCGGGTGAGCTTGCCGGTCGCCTCCGCCGCGAACGCCGCGGTCTGCTCGTGGCGGACGTCCAGGAGCCGCATCGGCGGCTCGGCCTTGACCGCTCCGTCGTACATCGGGAAGACGTGGGCCCCGGAGAGCGTGAACAGCGTCTCGACGCCGTGCGCGCGGACCGCGGCGACGGCCAGCTCGCCGGCGTGGCCCTTGATGACGGATCCCCCGGACGAGGTCTCGGGCTGGTCGGGGGCGCCGGACGTCGTCGTCATGGCCGCAGGCTACCCACGCCCCTGGCCGGGGCGGCCGCTCAACCGGAGGTGGTGGTCAGCGGGCGGCGGCGTGCGCGGGCGCGAGGAAGGTCGGGTTGGTCGCACGCAGCGCCTCGACGAGGACCAGCATCAGGTCGGCGCGCACCGTGGGGGGTCGGGGGCCGAGCGCGACCTGGAGGTGGAGCGCCCGCAGGAAGGCCTCGTTGTTGCCGCCGGCCAGCCAGGGGTCCTCCGGGCGGGGGCGGCTGCGCCACGGGCTGGCGTCGACCAGCCGGCCGACCCACGCCTCGAGGTCGTCGATCGCGACGAGGTCGCGGTGCAGCACGGCGGCGGCCGCGGCGGCGAGCCGGTCCGGCTCGCCGGCGAGCAGCAGGTCCTCGATGTCGCGGGCGGGGCGGGTGACCCGGTCGGCGAGCACGTCGAGCACCACGAGCAGCTCCTCGCGGCCCAGGCGGGGGGAGGCGGCGAGCACGGCCAGCGCGTCGGCACCGTGGGCCAGGGCGTGCGCCCAGCCCTGTCCCTCGAGCCGGCCGCGGGTGTCCTCCTCGGCCAGGAACCAGGTCGCCAGCCGGTCACCCCACTCCAGCACCTTGCCGGAGGGGACGAGCAGCACCCGGGTGTCGCGGGCGACGCACTCGGCCAGCGCCAGCGCCGAGGCGGAGCGCCGCAGCACCGAGGACGTACCGCGCTCGCCGAGTCCGGTCCGCAGGCCGGCCGCCAGACCGTCACCGAGCCCGATCAGGAGGTCGTCGTAGTGCCCGCGCTCGATCCAGGTGGCGAGCACGGGTAGCGCCAGCCGGTCGCGCAGCACCGGGTCCGGGTCGCCGAGAGCGCGGGTCAGGTCGGCGGTCAGGTCCGCCAGCGGGCGGTCGTCCGGCACGGCGTAGTCGGCGTCCACGATCTGGGTCAGGTCCGCCGGGGTCATGGTCGTCAGTGTGCCAAAGCCGGGGTGGTCGACACGCCCGGGCAGGCCCCCAACGGTCCCGGTGGGACGCACCTCACTCCCACCCGCCGGGGCCCGGCTCGGGCGTCGCGGAGCGGGCCTAGGGTGAGGTGGTGCCGACCCTGATCGAGCTCGTGCGCAGCCACACCGCGCTCGACGACGACGACGTGCACTGGCTCCAGCTGCTGCAGGCGGACTGGCAGATCGTCGCCGACCTGAGCTTCGCCGACCTGGTGCTCTGGCTGCCCGACCGCGACGGCCACGGCTTCTGGGCCGGCGCGCAGATGCGTCCGACGACCGGTCCGACCGCGTACGTCGACGACGTGGTCGGGACCTTCGTCGGCGCGGGTCGCCGGCCGCTGCTCGAGCAGGCGTACGCCCAGGCCCGGCTGGTGCGCGAGGGCGACCCGGAGTGGCGCGACGACGTGCCGGTGCGGGTGGAGTCGATCCCGGTGGTGCGCGAGGGCCGGGTGATCGCGGTCGTCACCCGTGGCACGAACCTGCAGGGGGTGCGGACCCCGAGCCGGCTCGAGATGACCTACCTGCGCACCGCCGACGACCTGACGCAGATGATCGCCGCCGGGCACTTCCCGGTGCCGGGCACCCGCAGCGACCACGCGGACTCGCCCCGGGTCGGCGACGGGTTCCTGCGCGTCGACGTCGAGGGTCGCGTGACCTACGCCAGCCCCAACGCCCTCTCGCTCTACCGCCGGCTCGGCCTGTCGGGCGACCTGACCGGGTTGGTGCTCGCCGACCTGACCCGCGAGCTCGTACCGCCGCGCCGACGCCCGGACGAGGAGGCGCTCAGCGCGGTGCTGACAGGTCGGGCGAACCGCGACACCGAGGTGACCGCCGACGAGGTCGCGCTGATCGTGCGCTCCGTGCCGCTGCGCCCGGCGGGGGAACGCACCGGCGCGCTCATCCTGGTGCGGGACGTCACCGAGCTGCGCCGGCGCGACCGGGAGCTGGTCACCAAGGACGCGACGATCCGCGAGATCCACCACCGGGTGAAGAACAACCTGCAGACGGTGGCGGCGCTGCTGCGCCTCCAGGCGCGGCGGATGGACTCCGACACGGCCCGCTCGGCGCTGGAGGAGGCGGTGCGGCGGGTCGGCTCGATCGCGGTGGTCCACGAGATCCTCAGCCAGGCCGTCGAGGAGGACGTCGACTTCGACGACGTCGCCGACCGGCTGGCGGTGGTGCTGGTCGAGGTCGGCGCCGGTGTCGTGCCGGTGCGGGTCAGCCGCGAGGGCAGCTTCGGCCGGCTGCCGTCGGAGACGGCGACGGCGCTGGCGATGGTGCTGACCGAGGTCATCCAGAACGCCGTCGAGCACGGCTACCCCGACGCGTCGGCGGTCGACGGCGGGGGACGGGTCGCGCTCGGCGTGCGGCGGCGCGTCGGCATCCTGGAGGTGTCGGTGACCGACGACGGTCGCGGGCTGCCCGCCGGGTTCGACCTCGACACCTCGACCGGGCTCGGTCTGTCCATCGTCCGCACGCTGGTCGAGTCCGAGCTCGGCGGACGGCTGGACGTGGGGTCGAGGACCGACGCCCGCGGCGCGGTGGCGACGGTCGAGGTGCCCCTCGCGTGAGGGCGTGGAGCGTCAGGCGGCCCGGTCGCTCAGGCGGTGCGGACCCGCGAGCGGGCGTTGCGGCGCTTGAGGGCGCGGCGCTCGTCCTCGCTGAGGCCGCCCCAGACGCCGTGGTCCTGGCCGGCCTCGAGGGCCCACGCCAGGCACTGCTCGCGGACCTCGCAGCGTCGGCACACCTGCTTGGCCTCCTCGATCTGGAGGATCGCCGGACCGGTGTTCCCGATCGGGAAGAACAGCTCGGGGTCCTCGTCGAGGCAGGCGGAACGGTGGCGCCAGTCCATGGCAGGGGTTTCTCTCTTCCATCACACGTGCAGACAGGGATGCTCAGGTCTGCGGGCGCTCCCGGGGGCGTGACCGATGTGAAGGTCTTCACGAGCGCAGCGACAAGACTCCCAAGTCCGGGCCCCGGATACAAGCACCCTGGCGGGTTCGCTGGGTCACAGACCACCGTCGCGGCCTAGTCTCGGGGCGTGCCCCCTCCTTCCGACCAGGCTGGACCGGCCCCTTCGGAGGGTGCCGACGGCGGCGCGGTGCCCGCGCCGCTGGTCGCCGCGGCCTCGCTGGCGGGGGTGGAGGCGCTCGGGCTCGCCGGGCTCGGGGTGCTCGCCCTTGCCGACGTCGACCGCGAGCGGTTGACGGTCGGGCTGACGGTGGGGGCGTTCCTGGTCCTCTGCGCCGCCGGGCTCGGCGCCGCCGCCTGGTCGCTCTCGCGCGGGGTGGGGTGGGGGCGTGGGCCGGTGCTGATCGCCCAGCTGATCGTGCTCGGGGCCGCCTGGACCAACCGGGAGGCCTTGCCGGTGGTGGTGACCGCGATGCTCGCGGTGACGGCGGTGGTCACGATCCTGGGTGTGGTGCACCCCGCCTCGGTGGAACGCCTGGCGCGCGACCACGGGTAGCGGCCGGACGGGAGGCGGCGGGGGAGGACGGCCGCTCAGCCCGCGACCGGTGCCTCCATCTCGGCGCGCAGCCGCTCCAGGGTGCGGCTGAGCAGCCGGGAGACGTGCATCTGGGAGATCCCGACCTCGGCCGCGATCTGCGACTGCGTCATGCCGCGGAAGAACCTCAGCAGGAGGATCTGCTTCTCCCGCGGCGGCAGCCGCTCCAGCAGCGGGCGGATCGACTCGCGCACCTCGACGTGGTCCAGGGCCTCGTCGTGGACGCCGAGCGAGATCAACGCGGCGGGTGGCCCCCCGTCGCGCTCGGAGCCGGCGTCGAGGGACAGGGTGGCGTAGGCGTTCGCCGAGTCCAGCCCCGCCACCACCTCCTCGACGGTGCACCCCAGCTCCACCGCGAGCTCGCGCACCGTCGGTGGGCGGCCCTGGCGTTGCGCCAGGTCGGCGGTGGCGGTCGCGATCCGGGCCCGCATCTCCTGCAGCCGGCGTGGCACCCGGACCGCCCAGCCCTTGTCACGGAAGTGCTTCTTGATCTCCCCGAGGATCGTCGGGGTGGCGAACGTCGTGAACTCCAGGCCCCGGTCGGGGTCGAAGCGGTCGATGGCGTAGAGCAGGCCGATGAGGCCCACCTGCACCAGGTCCTCGTGCGGCTCGCCGCGGCCGCGGAACCGCCCGGCGCAGTGCTCGACCAGCGGCAGGTGGAGCCGGACGAGGGCGTCGCGGGCATCGTCCCGCTCGGCGCCGCCGGAGGCGAGGAGGGCCAGCAGCGCCCGGCTGCGCACCCGGACCTCCACGTCCTCCACCGACGCCGGGCGGGCGGGGTCCATCTCAGCGCGTACCGGCGTCGGCGGTGGGGGCGACGGCAGGCGCGGGGTCGAGCGAGGAGGCCATCACGACCCGGACCCCGAAGCTGCCGGCAGCGGCCTCCACCTCCGCCCCGGTCGCCAGCGTGGTGAGCACCTGCCAGGCGAACGACTGGTCGTCCGGGGCCGCCGGCGCGGCGCTGGGCACGGTCAGCGTCACCACCACCTCGCGGAGCCGCAGGTGGAAGGTGCAGGTGAGCACGGCCGCCTCGTCGGCCTCGCGGACGACCAGCGCCGCTGCCTCGCCGACGGCGATCCGCAGGTCCTCCAGGTCGTCGATGGTGAACTCGAGGCGGGCGGCCAGCGCCGTGGTGGTGCTGCGCAGGACGCTGACGTAGGCGCCGTCGGCGGGCACCCGCAGCTCGACGTCGGCCGCGCCGGCGAGGGGTCGGGCCGGCGGCGCGGTCGGCGGCTCCGCCGGCTGCGCGGGCGGCTGCTCGGTCGGGGGCTCGGTCGGGGGGAGGGGGACCGTCACGGGTGCTCCTCCTCGCCTCGTTGCCGGCGGCCGGTCGGTCGCGGGGGTGGGCCCCACCCTAACGACGACGGCGTCGCAGCGAGGGGTCTCCGGGCGACCCCGTGGAGGACGGGGTCCCCACGGGTGGTCTGGTCCGTGCTCCGGACCGGTAGACCGGGGGTGACAGGGAACGTCCGACCGAGAACGACCGAGAGATGGGGACCCATGGCAGACGAGGACCGCGACCTGCACGTCGTCGACAGCGGAGGGGACGGGCGACCGGTGGTCCTGATCCACGGTTGGCCGCTCTCCGGCGAGGCCTGGTCGGAGCAGGTGGAACCGCTGCGGGACGCCGGCTACCGCGTGGTGCGCTACGACCGCCGCGGGTTCGGCAAGTCCGACCCGGGCGACTCCTACGACTACGACGCGCTCGCCGACGACCTCGGCAACGTGATCGACGACCTCGACCTCGAGGACGCGACCATCGTCGGCTTCTCGATGGGCGGCGGCGAGGTGGCCCGCTACATCGCCCGCCACGGGCGAGTGACCAGCTGCGCAGCGCCGTGTTCGCCGCGGCGGTGCCGCCCTACCTGGCCCAGACCGACGACAACCCGGACGGTCCGCTCGACGACGAGACGGCCAAGGCGTTCGAGGAGGGCATCGGCGGCGACCGCGACGCCTTCTTCGACCAGTTCACGACGGACTTCTTCTCCGCCGACGACGAGCTGAAGGTCAGCGAGGAGCAGCGCCAGGCGGCGCTGGCGCTGTGCAAGCAGTCCGACGAGGGTGCGGCCAAGGGCGCGATGGAGGCCTTCGCCACCACCGACTTCCGCGACGACCTCACCAAGGTCACCGTGCCGACGTTGGTGATCCACGGCGACAGCGACGGCATCGTGCCGTTCGAGGGGTCCGGCAAGCGCACCCACGAGGCCGTGGACGGCAGCGAGCTCGTGCGTCCTCGAGGGTGCGCCGCACGGCTGCAACGTCAGCCACGCCGAGGAGTTCAACCGCGCGCTGATCGCGTTCCTGGAGAAGTAGCCCGAGCGGTCAGCGCGAGGTCGCCCTCATGTCCGTCGGTGGAAGCGGAGCTTGCCGTTCGGCAGGAGGGTGACCTCGTAGTCGGGGTCGTGGACGCGGGCGTGGTGGCAGGGACACAGCAGGCGGGCGTCCTTGACGTTGGTGGGTCCGCCTTCGGACCAGGGGGTGTCGTGGTGGACCTGGCACATGCCCGGTGGCCAGTCGCATCCTTCGGCGGTGCAGCCGCCGTCGCGCAGGGCGATGGCGATGCGTTGGGGTTCGGTGTGGAAGCGGGCGGTGCGGCCGAGGTCGAGGACGTGGCTGCGGGTGCCGAGGACGGCGGGCATGACGCCGGCTTCGCAGGCCATGCGGCGGATCTGGCTCATCGAGACCAGGTCACCGGTCTCGAGGGTGGCGAGGCCGACGCCGGTGACGAGGTCGTCGCCCTGGTACAGCGGCGACCGAGGTTCGCCGAGGTGCCGCCGGCGCGCGGCGCCCGGTCGGTGGGGTAGGCCTCGATCATCTCCCCGAACGCGACGCCCATCTTCTGCGGCGACGGGCCGCCCGGCGAGCCAGGACCCGGCGCCACCGGTGGCGTTGACGTGGCCGGGTGCGGCGAACGCGTGGAGGATCTTCTCCAGCATCCGTCCCTGCAGCATCGGGAGGGTGAACCGGCCGTGGGCGGCGCCGTGGCCGTCGAAGGACAGGGTGAGCCGCTGCTTCTGCTGGGCGCGGCGCTCGTCGGCCTCGACCTTCTTGCGGTCGGCCTCCTCACCGACCTCGGGGGCGACGGTCGAGAGGATCCGCTTGCCGAGCAGGGCCAGGGCGTCGGGGTCGTGGTCCAGCGCGAGGTCCACGAGGGTCTGCTCGGCCGAGGCGACCACGTCGGCGTCGAGGTCGTCGGGGAGGTCGTCGAGGGCTCGGACGACCACGCGGGCCTGCTCGGCGCTCATCGCGGCGTCGGCGAGAGCGTCGCGGACGCGGTGCCACCGGGACTCGAGCGCGTTGGCCAGCTTCACCTGCCCGGCCGCAGTGCGGCGGTTCTGCCGCGTGGCGACCGCCCACCACACCCCGGTCGAGGTGGCACCGGAGTCCGCCCCGACCTTGACCACGTCGGCGTGCGCGGCCAGCGCGAGGGTCAGTGAGTCCAGCCGGGCGCGCGCCGCTGACACCGCGACGAGAGCTTCCCTGGTGGCCGGAGCATCGAGCGAGAGCGACCGCGCCTCGAGCACCTCGGCCAGCTCCACGACCTGCTCGGACAACGCGCGGACCCCCGCCGGCACGGGGTGCCGGGTGAGGGTGTCGTCGTCCTTGGCCATGCCCTCATTCTGGCAGCGACCACCGACAGGGGTCGGGCTGTATCCACAGTCCAGAGGGATGGTCGGGATGCTCAATCCAAAAATCCGAACGGGTGATCGCGTCATCGGAGATCCCCGCTCCCGCCGGGCCCAGGTAGTACCCTCACCCGGTGGCCAGGATCTTCACCGTGCCGTTCGCCTCGGTCTACCCGGCCTACGTCGCCAAGGTGGAGCGCAAGGGCCGTACGCAGGCAGAGCTCGACGAGGTCATCGCGTGGCTGACCGGCTTCGACGACGACGCGCTGCGTCGCCACCTCGACGCGGGCACGACCTTCGAGGACTTCTTCGACGCGGCGACGCTGAATCCGCGCGCCCCGGAGATCACCGGCTCGGTGTGCGGGGTGCGGGTGCAGGACGTCGAGGACCCCCTGATGCAGCAGATCCGCTACCTCGACAAGCTCGTGGACGAGCTGGCGAAGGGCCGCCCGATGACGAGGGTGCTGCGGGCCTGAGCCCGCATCAGCGGGACGCCGACGCGGTCTCGCGCGGGCGGGGGAGCGCCAGGCTTGCGGCGGCTGCCGCCACGGCCAGCGCGCCGGCCAGCAGCCAGGCGGAGGTGTAGTCACCCGTCGCGGACCGCATCGCCCCGCTGGCTGCGGCGGCGACCCCGGCACCGATCATGTGCGCGGCGAACACCCAGCCGAACACGATGCCGCTGCTCTCGGGGCCGAAGGCGGTGCGGCACAGCACGACCGTCGGCGGCACGGTCGCCACCCAGTCGAGCCCGAACAGGGCGATGACCAGGAGCAGCGGCGGCTCGACGCTCGGCCCGAGCAGCGCGGGCACCGCCAGCAGCGCGACGCCGCGCAGCGCGTAGTAGACGGCGAGCAGGATCCGCGGGTCGACCCGGTCGGTGAGCCAGCCGGACCCGATGGTGCCGACGATGTCGAAGATCCCGACCACGGCGAGGAGCCCGGCGGCCGTGGTGGCGCCCATCCCGTGGTCGTGGGCCGCCGGGACGAAGTGGCTGCTGATGATGCCGTTCGTGGTCCATCCGCAGACGAAGAACGTGCCGGCGAGGAGCAGGAACGCGCGTGTCCCGGCCACCTGCCGCAGCACGGTGACCGCGTGGCCGACGGCCGCGCCCGCGCTGACCGGCGCCTCCACGGCCGGCTCCTCGGCGACCGCGCCGTACGGCAGCAGGCCCACGTCGGCGGGCCGGTCGCGCAGGACCGCCGCCACCACCGGCAGGAGCAGCGCGCACGCCACCGCCACCACGACCGAGGCCGCGCGCCAGCCGAAGCGCTCGACGACCGCAGCCAGCAGCGGCAGGAAGACCAGCTGGCCGGTCGCCCAGGCGGCCCCCAGCACGCCGAGGACCAGTCCGCGGCGCGCGACGAACCAGCGGTTCGCCACGATCGCGCCGAAGACGAGCGCCACCGATCCGGTGCCGATGCCGATGACGACCCCCCACAGCGCGGAGAGGTGCCACGGCGACGTCATCACGGTCGTCGCGGCGCACCCGGCGGCGATCAGGAGCAGCGCCCCGACGGCGGTGCGACGCACCCCGATCCGATCCAGCAGCGCCGCAGCGAACGGCGCCGCGAGGCCGTAGACGACCAGGTTCAGCGAGACCGCGAACGACGTCTCGGTGCGCGTCCAGCCGAGGTCCTCCTCGATCGGCACCAGCAGCACGCCGAGGGAGGACCGGAAGGCGGCCGACGCGAGGAGGACGAGGAAGGTGACCGCCGCGACCAGCCAGGCCCGGTGGACGCGGCGCCCGCGCAGGCCCCGCACGCTCCGGCCCCCGGCGACCGCGGCCCCCGCTCCGGCCGGCGTGCCCATGTCCACGTGCGTGCTCCTGCTCCGTCCCGCCCGCGCCGGACCCCCTCAGCAGGGTAGGACCTACCGCGGTCCCCCCGTACCTGCTTCCCGGGCCTCCTCGGCCTCCTCGGCCGCGACCTGGGCGACGAGCCAGCCGGTGATGCTGGCGATCACCGCGCCGACGGTGGCGACCCCGACGACCATCAGCGCGACCGCGACCACCCGGCCGGGGCCCGTCACCGGGTAGCGGTCGCCGTAGCCGACCGTCGTCACCGTGCTCGCCGACCACCAGAGGGCGTCGCCGAGGCTGGTGATGTTGGCGCCCGGGGCGTCCTGCTCCACGTCGAGCACCGCAACGGCGGCGAGCAGCGCCGAGAGCAGCGCCGTCCCTACCACGTAGGTGCCGACCCTGCCGACCAACGAGGACCGCGCCGATCGGTCCAGCACGCGGACGAGGGCGAGCAGGCGCAGCAGCCGCAGCGGACGTAGCGCCGGGAGCAGCACCAGCGCGACGTCGTACCAGTGCGAGCGCGCGTAGGCGGCCCGCCGATCGGCGAGCACCAGTCGCGCCACCAGGTCGATCGCGAAGGCGACCCACACGGTCCAGCCGAGCACGCCGAGGAACGAGACCAGGTCCCCGTCGAGCCCCTGGTCGACCACGGGCCAGGCGTAGGCGAGGGCGAAGGCGACCGCCAGCAGCAGCAGCGGCACCTCGGCCCGGCGTTCCCAGCGTTCCACGCGCGTCATGCGCGCATGATCGCCGACGCGTGGCGGGCCCGTGATGCGGCGCACCGACCGCCGCCCCGACCGCGTGCGGACCCGCGGCTCAGCCGGCGGGCACGCTGAGGTGCACCGAGCGGCCGCCCAGGGTCCCCGTGACCTCCACGGCACGGAACGGTGGGCCGAAGCCCCAGCTCCCGTGCGCGCGCAGTCGCCCGTCGTGGCGTCCGGGCCCGTCCACCCGGACCGAGAGGTGCACGCCGTTGTCCGCGTAGGAACGCCGGCTCCGCCCGGTCACGGTGACGTCGCGGGCGAACCGTGCCCGGTCGAGGTGCACCACGGCGTGGTCGCCGAAGCTGTCGTAGTCGAAGTCGAAGTCGCCGCCGCGCAACCCGGTCCCGTCCGCGACCGACCCGGGGATGCGGAAGCTGCGGAGCCAGGCGTCGAGGACGGTGCGGACCGCCACCGCGCTCACCCGACGGTCGAGGGCCCGGCTGTCGTCCCGCGCCAGCCGGGTGGCCGGTGTGGCCACCGAGGCCCGCCGCGGCGTCTCGGAGACAGCCGCTGCGACGAAGGACGGGTTGCGGGCACAACCGGTCCCGCCGGTGCGCAGGGTCTCCAGGAAGCGCTGCGTGATCAACCGCGCGCAGCCCGACCACCCGTGGGGCGTGTGGGGTGATCCCTGCAGGGTCACGACCTGTGCCTGCGGGAACACCGTGCGGATCCTCCTGGCGTTGGCGATCGGCACGTTCCCGTCGAGGTCACCGGCCAGCTGCAGCACCGGGAAGCCCTCCGCCGTCGCGCCGCGGGGGACCGCGGGGGTGAAGCGGTCCGGGGCGGGCCACTGCAGGCAGAGGTCCGGTGGGAAGGCGTGGGTGATCGCCTCCTTGGAGAACGGTGCGAACCGTCCCGCCGGGCGGGCGGCGAGAGCTTGCTCGTACGCCTGCTGCCGCACCGGCACCGCGTCGCTGCGCCGCCAGACCGTGTCCAGGTCGTTGCAGAACGCCGCCGCGAAGGTGCCGGCGGAGTACGTCGCCGTCTCACCCTCCGGTCCGGGCCACAGGGAGGTCTCAGCTGCCAGTCGTAGGAGCGGACGGCGGTCACCGTCGGCCAGGGCTGCCGCCACCGCCGGGATCTCGCCGGGGTTGTGGGTGTGGCTGAGGATGATCACGGCGAGGGTGGCCTCGTCGACCCGCACCCGTCGCCGCTCACCGTCGAGCCCCCGCGCCGCCCCGATGACGGGCTCCCGGCGCAGGGTGCGGATCAGCCGGCCGAGCGCGGTCGTGGCGCGCGGGTTGGCCTGGTCGCACGCCCGGACCCGCGCGCACGAGAGCCGCACCATGCGCTGGAGCGCCCGCCCCACGCCGTGGGCCCAGAGGTAGGAGTGCTGAGGGTCCCCGACGGCGACACCGGCGTCGGTGACCACCGCCCGCAACCGCTCGGGGAACCGCACCGCGTACGCCTGCGCGGCGACCGCGCCGTAGGAGTGGCCGTAGTAGCTGATCTGGCGGTAACCCAGCGCCCGGCGGACGTCCTCGACGTCGAGGGCCACGTCGCCGGTGCCGTACCGGTCCGCGTCGTCACCCAGCAGCCTGCCGCACTCGCCCACCTCGTCGAGGAAGTCGGCGCGTCCGGTGACGCCGTCCTGCAGCCCCGGGCAGTCCAGGGGCCCGGAGGCACCGGTTCCGCGGTGGTCGACCAGCACGAGGTCGCGCCGGTCCAGCACCGGGTCCATGATGAACTGGAAGAACGAGCGGTCCGAGCTGGTGGCGAAGCCGGGCCCACCCGTGCTGGCGATGATCGCGTCGCGCGCTCCGGGCCCCTTGCTGCGGTGGGGGAAGACCTGGAAGCCGACCGGGATCGAGCGACCGTCCGGCTCGGCCCGGTCGACCGGGACCCGGATCGAGCCGCACAGCCAGCCGGGGTCGTCGTCGCACGGCTCGAGCGGGACCTGCGGGTCGCTCGCGAGCATCGACACCGCGGCCGGGGCAGTGCCGGCCACACGTCCGGAGGGCACCCGGGGCCCGGCCGGTCCGGCGCGGTCACCGTCCCACCGGTCCGGGGCGCGCGTGCTGGTCGCGACTGCGGGTGAGGCGCCGGCCAGGAGCAGCGCGACGGCGACGGCGAGGGTGACGGCATGCCCTGGTCGGTGACGTGTCATGGGGATCTCCCTGGGGCTCGGACCGACGCCGTAGGTCCCAGGGGCCCGGCGGCGGCGCGCGGTGGTGCTCCCGTCCTACGCGGCCGGAGATCGACGACGTACCCCGCGACGCCGATCGGGCCTAATCTCTTGACAACCGGCCGACGCAGCAGGAGGCGCCGTGGACCTCGATCTCGGGTTGATCCCGGGGCTGCTGACGCTCGCCGAGGAGAAGCACTACGCGCGTGCGGCCGGTCGGCTGCACCTGACCCCGTCGGCGCTGACCCGGCGTGTCCGCCGCCTCGAGCGCCAGCTCGGCGCCGTGCTGGTCGAGCGGGACCCGACGGGCGGCGTGCGCCTCACCGCTGCCGGCGAACGGTTCGTGGTGGAGGCCCGGCCGCTGCTCGCGCAGGCGATGGCGGCCCGCCAGGCGGCCCTGGGTACCAGGTCGCCGCGCCTGATCCGGATGGGGTTCCCCGCGGAGACGAACTTCCAGCACCGCATCGACCTGGCCGGGTTGGTGCGCACCGTGCGCCGCAGCCACCCGGAGATCCGTGTCGGCACGCACAGCGTGCCGTTCCGGGACCTCACCCGGAGCCTGAGCGAGCGCCGGATCGACGTGCTCTGCACGATCGCACCGGTGCAGCACACCGCCGTCGACTCCTTCGAGCTGAACGTCCGCAGCGCCCGCATCGGCGTGGTGGGCGTCCGGCACGAGCTGGCCGAGGCCGGGAGCATCGACGTCGAGACCTTCGCCGCCCAGCCGATGCTGTTCAACCCCGAGGCCCCGCGGGAGTGGATGAGCCCGTTCTGGCTCGGGGACGTCCGCCCGTCGAGCCAGGCCCGGCTGGTGGCCATCCCCGCGCAGGACCAGGCCGCCGTGCTGCGGGCCACGGTCCAGGGGACCGGGGTGATCAGCACCCTGGCGACGCTGGCAGGGTCGCTCGGACCGCACCTGCGCCCCCTGACGCTGGTCGGCGCCGCGCCCCTGGCCTTCTACGTCGCGGTGCGCAGGGACGACCTCCGCGGGGGGGTGCGCGCCCTGGTCGGCGCGTTCCAGGACATGCCGCCGCAGAACCTGGGCGCCGCGCGGCTCGACCGGCCCGCGTGGTGAGCAGCGCGGCCGGATGGCCGACGCGTGGTTCTGGTCCAGAGTGCCGCCGCCGGCTGACCCGGCGCCGGAGCACGAACGCCGCCCCGACCCTGCCGGGTCGGGGCGGCGTTCGTGGCGCTGAGGGGCGCGTCCCTCAGGCCTTCTTGGTCTCCCAGAAGATCTCGGCGATCTCGTCGATCTTGGCCAGCAGCTGGTCGGCGACGTCGGCGTCGAGGGCGCCCTTGGCGCCGCTCGCGCCGGCGAGCTTCGTCGCCTCGTTGAACATCTGGTGCAGCTGCGGGTACTTCTCGAAGTGCGGAGGCTTGAAGTAGTCGGTCCACAGCACCCACAGGTGGTGCTTGACCAGCTCGGCACGCTCCTCCTTGATCAGGATGGCGCGGGTGCGGAAGTCGGCGTCGTCGTTGTCGGCGACCTTGCCGATGATGCCCTTGATCGACTCGGCCTCGATGCGGGCCTGCGCGGGGTCGTAGACGCCGCAGGGCAGGTCGCAGTGGGCGGAGACCTCGATGGTGCGGGCGAACAGCTGGGTGAGCATGCGGTTCCTCTCGTGGTCCGTCTGGTCCAGGTGGGTCCGCCGCGGCCCCTGCGGGACCGTGGCCTGCTGCGACACTACTGCGCGTGGCGGGTGACGCGGGGGCCGGACGACGGGCTCCCGACGCTAGGCCCGCCGACCCCCGGCGACGCCACGCCTCTTGGGGTGTGGCCCGCGTCAGGGGGGACTCGATGCGTCCGTCGCTCGTCCCCGGCGACCGGTTGCTGGTCCGCTACGGGCGCCGCCCGACGACCGGCGACCTGGTGGTCGCCCGGTTCGCCGACGGGACGGTCGCGGTCAAGCGCGCCGCCGGGCCGCGTGCCACGCGTACCGGCTCCCCGGGGTGGTGGCTGCTCAGCGACGCCCCGGACGTCGGGGTGGACTCGCGACACCGGGGGCCGGTGCCCGAGAGCGACGTGCTCGCCGTCGTCCGCGCCCGGCTCTGGCCGCGTCCGCGCCGGTGGCGGGCCCGCTGAGCGGGTCGGGCGCTGTGCCAGACTCACCGACCGTGACCGAGCGCGAGGACGAGGCCCCCGACCAGCCCCAGGCCACCCACCCGCACGCCGGGGACCCGGTCTTCGACCTCCACGTCGGCGGCAAGCTCGAGACCGTCTCCACGGTGCCGCTGACCGGCCGCGAGGAGCTGTCGCTGGCCTACACGCCGGGCGTCGCCCGGGTCTGCGAGGCCATCGCCGCCGACCCGACGATGACCCAGCACTACACGTGGGTGCCCAACACCGTCGCGATCGTGACCGACGGCACGGCCGTGCTCGGGCTCGGCGACATCGGTCCCGCCGCGGCGATGCCGGTGATGGAGGGCAAGGCGGTGCTGTTCAAGCAGTTCGGCGGCGTCGACGGCGTCCCGCTCTGCCTGGACACCACCGACACCGAGGAGATCATCGCCACCGTCGAGCGGCTCGCGCCCAGCTTCGGCGGCATCAACCTCGAGGACATCTCCGCGCCCCGGTGCTTCGAGATCGAGGACCGGCTCAAGGCCAGCCTGGACATCCCCGTCTTCCACGACGACCAGCACGGCACCGCCGTGGTCGCGCTCGCGGCGCTGACCAACGCGCTGGCCCTGACCCACCGCGACGTCGCCACCACCCGGGTGGTCATCTCCGGCGCCGGGGCCGCCGGGGTGGCCGTGGCCAAGATCCTGATCGAGGCGGGGGTCGCCGACCTGGTCGTCACCGACCGCAAGGGCGTGCTGCACTCCGGGCGGGAGGACCTCACCCCGGTCAAGCGGGCGCTCGCCGAGACGACCGCCGACCGCACCGGCCGCTCCGGCACCCTGGCCGAGTCCCTGCTCGGCGCCGACGTCTACATCGGCGTCTCCGGCGGCACCGTGCCCGAGGAGGTCGTGGCGACGATGGCCTCCGACGCGATCATCTTCGGGCTGGCCAACCCCCACCCCGAGGTGCACCCGGACGTCGCTCGCCGCCACGCCAGGGTGGTCGCCACCGGCCGCTCGGACTTCCCCAACCAGATCAACAACGTGCTCGCCTTCCCCGGCATCTTCCGCGGCGCCTTCGACGTCGGCGCCACCGCGATCACCGAGGGGATGAAGCTCGCCGCCGCGCAGGCGCTGGCCGCACTGGTCGGCGACGACCTCTCCGAGGAGCTGGTGATCCCCTCCCCGTTCGACCCCCGCGTCGGCCCCGCCGTCGCCGGCGCCGTCGCCGCCGCCGCCCGCGCCGAGGGCGTCGCGCGCCGCTGACCCCCGACGGTTTCCCCGGCCGGCCGGGGACTTTCGAGCTTGTCGGGGTTTGCAACGGTCGACAAGCTCGAAATTTCCGTGCCCAGCACGCTGCTGGGGCCATCCCCCGTCGACGGCGGTAGTAGGTTCGCGGCCATGTTCGCCGTCCACGCCGAGTCCTTCTCCCCCGACGACCCGCTCTCCGGCCTGGTGCTGGGCGAGCGGCCAGAGCCCGAGGTGCCCGACGGGTGGACGACGATCACCGTCCGCGCCGCCTCCCTCAACCACCACGACCTGTTCTCGCTGCGGGGCGTGGGGCTGAAGGAGGAGCAGCTGCCGATGATCCTCGGCACCGACGCCGCCGGTGTCGACGAGGACGGCAACGAGGTGGTGGTGCACGGCGTCATCAGCGACCCGTCCTGGTCGGGCGACGAGACCTTCGACCCCCGCCGGTCGCTGCTCAGCGAGCGCTACCAGGGCGCCATGGCCGAGCGCGTCGCGGTCCCGCGGGCCAACCTCGTGCCCAAGCCCGCGTCGCTCTCCTTCGAGGAGGCGGCCTGCCTGCCGACGGCGTGGCTGACCGCCTACCGGATGCTGTTCACCCGCGGCGGCCTGCGAGCCGGTGAGACCGTCCTGGTGCAGGGCGCCGGGGGAGGGGTCGCCACCGCCGCCATCATGCTCGGTCGCGCCGCCGGGCTGCGGGTGCTGGCCACCAGCCGCGACGAGGCCAAGCGGGCCCGGGCGCTGGAGATCGGTGCCCACGAGGTCTACGAGTCCGGCGAGCGGCTGCCCGGCAAGGTCGACGCGGTCATCGAGACCGTCGGCAAGGCGACCTGGTCGCACTCCATCCGATCGCTGCGCCCCGGCGGCCGGATCGTCACGTCCGGCACGACGTCCGGCCCGAAGCTGGACGACGCCGAGCTGACCCGGATCTTCTTCCTCCAGCTCAGCGTGATCGGCTCGACGATGGGCACGCGCGACGAGCTGGCCGCGCTCGTGACGATGCTGGACGCCACGGGCACCAAGCCGCTCGTCGACCGCGCGCTGCCGATGGAGGACGCCCGCGAGGGCTTCGCCGCGATGGCCGGCGGCGAGCTGTTCGGCAAGGTCGTGCTCACCCGGTGACCCACCTGCTCACCGGCGCCGGGTCCGGCATCGGGCGGGCGGTGGCCGAGCGGCTCCTCGGGCGCGGCGACGACGTCCTCGCGGTCGCCCGTTCAGCCGGGCGTGCCGAGGAGATGGCCGCCGACCTCCCGGGACTGGCGACGGTCGTCGCCGACCTCGCCGACCCCGGCTCGGTCGAGGCGCTGGCAGACCGGTTGCCGCCGCGCCTGGACTCCGTCGTGCACGCCGCTGGCGCGGTCGAGCTCGGCGCGGTGGCCGACCTGCCAGCCGCTGCCTGGACCGACCAGCTCGCCGTCAACCTCGTCGCCCCCGCGGTGCTCACCCGGGTCACGCTCCCCGCGTTGCGCGCCGCAGCCGGTACGGCCGTGTTCGTCAACTCCGGCGCCGGGCTGACGGCGAAGCCGCAGTGGGCGGCGTACGCCGCGTCGAAGCACGGTCTGCGCGCCCTGGCCGACAGCCTGCGCGCGGAGGAGCCGGGCCTGCGGGTCACGACGGTCTTCCCCGGCCGGGTCGCCACCGCGATGCAGGAGAAGGTGCACGCCCAGGAGGGCAAGGACTACGACCCGGCCGACTGGGTGCAGCCCGGCACCGTCGCCGACCTCGTGCTGCACGTGCTGGACCTGCCCCGGGACGCCGTGGTCCCCGAGCTGGTCGTCCAACCGGTCTGATCCGACCCTGCCGAGCCGTCCGACCCGTCTGACGGCACGTCCACCCGGGCGCCTGCCCCAGGTTCGCGGCCACCCTCCGGGGCTCCGGCACGGAGGCCCGGTTCAGCGCTCGCTGCGCCAGTTCAGCGCGCCGACGAGGACCATCCGCAGCTGGGTGCGGGCGGTCTCCACCAGCCGCTTCTCCTCGGCCGGGTCGGGGGCGTGCAGCAGCGCGACGGCGGTCGCGACGAGCGCGTTGACGAAGAGGTTGGAGAGGATCCGCAGGTCCTCCGGTGACCAGATGTCGTTGCCCGGCAGCCGCTGCAGGTCGCTGGCGAGCTCGCGCTCGAAGCGCTCGATCCCCTGACCGATGGCCGCGCGGACCGCCGGGGGACCGGCCTCCCGCTCCCGGGCGATGAAGGAGAAGTGCTCCTGCTGGGCGTGCACGTGCTCGACCAGCACCGTGATCGACCGGTCGATGATGTCGTCGGGCGCGGGGTCCGCCTGCCGCACGTCGCGCAGCATGCCGCGCAGGGAGAGGAAGGACTCCTCGACCAGGGCCAGCCCGAGGTCCTCGATGGACTCGAAGTGGCGGTAGAAGCCGGTGGGCACGATGCCCACCTCCTTGGAGACCTGCCGCAGCGACAGCGCCACCAGGCTGCTGCCCTCGCACAGCCGCAGCGTGGCGTCGAGGATCGCGCGACGGGTCTGCTCCTTGCGTTCCGCGCGCGACTCCACCCGAGGCGCCTCGGACTGCGGGGTCACGACCACGCACCCACCCTACGACGGTCGCCGGGCCCGGCCCGGGTGCGCGGCGTCACGTGCTGCGGTGGTTGACCTCCGCCCGCCACCGCACCATGCTCGTGAGTGCACATACGTACACTGAGATTCGCACCGCCGACCCCGGGAGCACGCGATGAGCACCAGCAGCCTCACCTCCGACCACCCGCTGGCCGGGCTGGGCCGACGCCTGCTGCGCTCGCGAACCGTCGCCGCCCTCGCCCAGCCGCACGGCGTCGACCGGTACCTCGAGCTGGTCGACCCGATGTTGGCCGCGCGCGAGGTCCGCGCCCGCGTGGTCGACGTGCACCGCGAGGTCGACGTGCCCGGCTGCCCGCCGGTCGCCACGATCACGCTGCAACCCACCTCGACCTGGCAGGGCCACCGCGCCGGCCAGCACGTCCAGCTCGGCGTCGAGGTCGACGGGGCCCGCCGCACCACGCGGGTCTTCACGGTCTCCAGCCCCGACTCGCGCGCGGGGGACCGGATCACCCTGACCCTGCGCGCCAACCCCGAGGGCCGGGTCTCCCGCTACCTCGTGGAGCAGGCCGGGCCCGGCACGATCGTCCACCTGAGCCAGGCGCAGGGCGACTTCGTGCTCCCCGACCGCGTGCCCGAGCACGTGCTGATGATCTCGGGGGGCTCCGGCATCACCCCGGTGATGTCGATGCTCCGCTCGCTGCAGCGGCGCACCCACCGCGGCCACGTGACGTTCGTGCACTACGCGCAGGGCCCCGACCACCAGATCTACGCCGACGAGCTGGCCGAGATCGCCCGCTCGGGCAACGGCATCGACCTGCACCTGCTGCACCCCGAGCTCGGTGACCCGGCGCTGTCCCCGGCGTGGCTCGAGCGCCTGGTGCCCGGGTACCGCGACGTGCCCACCTGGGCGTGCGGTCCCGCCCCGATGATCGAGGCCGTGCAGGCGGCCTACGACGGCTCCGAGGCGTTGCACGTCGAGTACTTCCGCCCGCCCCGCACCAGCAACGGCGACGCCGGCGGCGAGGTCACCTTCACCCGCTCCGGGCGCACCGCCCCCAACACCGGCGCGAGCCTGCTCGAGCAGGCCGAGGCGCTCGGTCTCGCCCCCGAGCACGGCTGCCGCATGGGCATCTGCTTCTCCTGCGTGACCCGCAAGGACGAGGGCACGGTGCGCGACGTCGTCAGCGGCGCCGAGTCAGCCCTGCCCGACGAGGAGATCCGCGTCTGCGTCTCCGCCCCCGTCGGCGACTGCGTCGTCGACCTCTGACCCTTCCCGACCCAGCAGGACCCACCCACCCGAGAGGTTCCCGCCATGACCATGACCGCCACCCACCCCCAGCCGACCGCCGCCGAGCTCGACGACGTGAAGCGGCTGACCGCCGAGCAGCTGGAGCGCTTCGGCGAGGAGATGGACGCCATCCGCCGCCGCATCCTCGACGACCTCGGCGAGGAGGACGCGACCTACATCCGCAAGGTCGTCAAGGCCCAGCGCGGCTTCGAGATCGCCGGCCGCGTGCTGTTCTACCTGCCCCCGGCCTGGCCGCTGGCCGTCGCCTCGCTGGCTGTCTCGAAGATCCTCGACAACATGGAGATCGGCCACAACGTCATGCACGGCCAGTACGACTGGATGGGCGACCCCGGCCTGAGCTCGCGGATGTACGAGTGGGACAACGTCTGCCCCAGCGAGCAGTGGAAGAACTCCCACAACTACATCCACCACACCTACACCAACATCCTCGGCAAGGACCGCGACATCGGCTACGGCATCCTGCGCATGGACGAGGACCAGCCCTGGCACCCCTACTACCTCGGCAACCCGGTCTACGCGGTGCTGCTGATGCTGTTCTTCGAGTGGGGCGTCGCGCTGCACGACCTGGAGGTCGAGAACATCGTCTCCGGCAAGCGCAGCCTGGCCGACAACAAGCCGCTCTACCCCGGTCTGCTGCGCAAGATGCGCCGCCAGGCGCTCAAGGACTACGTGCTGTTCCCGGCGCTGACGGGCCCGCTGTTCCCGCTCACCTTCGCCGGCAACGCGCTGGCCAACCTGATCCGCAACGTGTGGGCCTTCAACATCATCTTCTGCGGACACTTCCCGGCCGGCGTGTCGACGTTCACCCAGGAGGAGTGCGAGGGCGAGACCCGCGGCCACTGGTACTACCGCCAGCTGCTCGGCTCGGCCAACATCACCGGCGGCCGGGTCTTCCACCTGCTCACCGGCAACCTCTCGCACCAGATCGAGCACCACCTCTTCCCCGACATGCCCGCACGCCGCTACCCCCAGGTGGCCGGCGAGGTACGCGAGATCTGCGACCGCTACGGGCTGCGACTACAACACGGACCGCTCGGCAAGCAGCTGCTCGAGCGTCGCGCAGGAAGATCTGCCGCATGGCGTTGCCCGACCTGGGCCCCCGCACGCCGGCCGCGCCGGTCGGGTCCGACCCCGTGGTGAGCGAGGACACCGCGGACACGGTGGCGGCCTGAGCGGGACCGCGGGAGGATGGGCGCCATGCGGGACAACCTGAGCAGGGGCGAGATCGCCAAGGACGCCGTCCAGTCCGGGGCCGAGGCGACCGCGGGCGCCGTCGGCCAGGTCGCCGGGATCGTCACCGGCGCCGTCCGCGACGTGGCGACCGCCGTCGGTGGCCTGGCCACCGAGCTGTTCGAGATCCGCGACGCCGCCCGCCGCGCCCGGCGCGAGCACGACGAGGTCTGACCCCGCCGCCGCCCCGCCCCGCCCCGCTGTAACGCCGAGTTACCTCATCTGCTGCGGCGTTGCGCCGCTCCGCCAGATGTTGTAACTCGGCGTTACAGCTGGGCGCGCGTCAGCCGAAGGTCAGGCTGAACTCGTCGAGCCGCACCGAGCCGAGCGGTCGGGCAGCGCCGAGCCACGCCAGCGGACCGTCCTCGGCGAAGCGCCACCGTGCGCGCAGCGGACGCAGCCGCGCGCTGCCCCGGACGGGAGCGACCCGGTCGGGCCCGCCCTCGGGCAGCGCGGGCTGGTCGGTGAGCAGCCGCAGCGGCAGCCGGGGCCCGGCGCCAGGGCCCGCCGCGAGCCTGGCCTGCGCGACCGGACGTCCGTCGAGGGTCGCCGACCACCCGCTGCCGCCGTCGGGGGACCCGAGGTCGGCCAGGCCCTTGGGGATCGCCCACAGCGCGCGTCCGCCGTCGCGGGAGGCGGGGGAGTCGACCCAGATGTCGGTGACCCGCACCCGCGGCCCCACCCCGGCGCGAGCGCCGCGGGAGCGGCCCACCGGACGCGCCACGAGCAGCTCGCGGTAGGTCAGCGGGCTGGGCTCGACGTACTCGACCCAGGCCGCGCCCCAGAGACCGGCCGGGCGCGGTCCGTCCACGCCCTCGCCGGCGCGGGGGAGCAGCAGCAGCGAGAGCCACATCGTGCCGTGGAGGCGCCAGGGAGCCTGCGGGAAGGTCACCGGTTCAGTCCTCGGGATCGTCGAGGCGCGCCAACCAGGTCGCGAAGCGCTCGACGGCCGCCTCGTGATCAGGGTGGGCGTCGACGAAGGCCTGCAGCTGCTCGCCGAGCCAGGCCAGGGTGACCTCCTCGTCACCCCGGCGCGACAGGAGCTCCTCGATGCCGCGGTCGGTGAAGTACATCAGGCGAACGCGCGCGCCATCAGGTCCTTCTGCTCGTCCTGGTGGCGCTTGGCCGTGCCGACCGAGGGCGAGGAGGACGCGATCCGGGTGACCGGCTCGACCTCGGCGTCGACGTCGGGCCACACGTTGAGCTGGTAGTGCGGCCACGGGCCCATGTTGAGCGGCTCGTCCTGCACCCACCGGACCCGCTTGAGGTGCGGGTAGCGCGCGATCTCGGCCTTGATGTCGTCGACGGGGCGCGGGTAGAGCTGCTCGATCCGCCCGATGGCGAACCGCTCGCGGTGCTCGGCCTTCTCCCGTGCGACGTGGAGGTCCCAGGTCACCCGGCCCGAGCAGATCAGCAGCGTGTCGACGGCGTCCTGGTCGGCGTGGTCGTCGCCGATGAAGGGCCGGAACGTGCCCTCGGTGAAGTCCTCGGGCTGCGAGGCCGCCTCCTTGCGGCGCAGCATGGACTTCGGCGTGAAGACGATCATCGGCCGGTGCCGCTCGCTGAGCGAGTGCTGGCGCAGCAGGTGGAAGTAGGACGCCGGGCTCGAGGGCTGGGCCACGACGAACGCGTCGTCGGCGGCCATGGTCAAGAAGCGCTCGATGCGCGCCGAGGAGTGGTCGGGACCCTGGCCCTCGTAGCCGTGCGGCAGCAGCAGCACGACGCCGGACTGCTGGTTCCACTTGGTCTCGCCGGCGGAGATGAACTCGTCGATGACGGTCTGCGCGCCGTTGACGAAGTCGCCGAACTGCGCCTCCCACAGCACCAGCGCCTCGGGGCGGGCCACGGAGTAGCCGTACTCGAAGCCGAGCGCGGCGTACTCGGAGAGCAGCGAGTCGTAGACGAAGAACTTCGCCTGGTCCTCGCTGAGCGCCGACAGCGGCGTCCACTCGCCGGCGTTGCGCCGGTCGATGATGGTCGCGAACCGGCTGGCGAAGGTGCCCCGGCGGGAGTCCTGGCCGGCCAGCCGCACCGGGCGGCCGTCCATCAGCAGCGAGCCGAAGGCGAGGATCTCGGCGGCGCCCCAGTCGATCGGGCCGTCGGTGATGGCCTGCGCGCGGCGCTGCAGCTGCGGCATCACCTTCGGGTGGACGGTGAAGCCCTCCGGCGGCGACACGTAGGCGTCCGCGATCCGCTTCAGCCCCTCGCGGGAGATCGCGGTGGTCGCCTCGCCGGCCGGCTTGTCCGGGTAGTCCGGGACGGTGGTCCACTCGTCCGGCTGGCTGCTGGCCTCGCGGACCTCGGTGAAGACCCGCTCCAGCTGCTGCTGGTAGTCCTGCAGGACCTGCTCGGCCTCCTCGATCGTGATGTCGCCGCGACCGATCAGGGACTCGGTGTAGAGCTTGCGCACCGAGCGCTTCTGCTCGATGAGGTCGTACATCAGCGGCTGGGTGTACGAGGGGTCGTCGCCCTCGTTGTGACCGCGCCGGCGGTAGCAGACCAGGTCGATCACGACGTCCTTGTTGAAGGCCTGGCGGTACTCGAAGGCCAGCCGCGCCACCCGGATGCAGGCCTCGGGGTCGTCGCTGTTGACGTGGAAGATCGGCGCCTGGACCATCCGGGCGACGTCGGTGCAGTACAGCGAGGAGCGCGACGAGCCCGGCGAGGTGGTGAAGCCGACCTGGTTGTTGACGACCAGGTGGATGGTGCCCCCGGTGCGGTAACCGCGCAGCTGGGAGAGGTTCAGCGTCTCCGCCACGACACCCTGCCCCGCGAACGCCGCGTCGCCGTGGATCAGCAGCGGCAGCACCGGGTAGTCGACCCCGCGGTCGAGCACGTCCTGCTTGGCGCGGGCGATGCCCTCCAGCACCGGGTCGACCGCCTCGAGGTGGGAGGGGTTCGCCGCGACCGAGACCTTCACCTGCTCGCCCTGGTCGGACTCGAAGACCCCCTCCGCGCCGAGGTGGTACTTCACGTCGCCGGAGCCCTGGACGGTGCGCGGGTCGATGTTGCCCTCGAACTCCCGGAAGATCTGGGAGTACTTCTTGCCCACGATGTTGGCCAGGACGTTGAGCCGACCGCGGTGGGCCATCCCGATGGCGACCTCGTCGAGGCCGGCCGCGGAGGCGGCCTCGCAGATCTCGTCGAGCACCGGGACGGTGGTCTCACCGCCCTCGAGGCTGAAGCGCTTCTGGCCGACGAACTTGGTCTGCAGGAACGTCTCGAAGGCCTCGGCCTGGTTGAGCTTGAGCAGGATCCGCAGCTGCTCCTCGCGGGGCGGCTTGGAGTGCGGGCGCTCGACGCGCTCCTGGATCCACCGCCGCTGCTCGGGGTCCATGATGTGCATGTACTCGATGCCGGTGGTGCGGCAGTAGGAGTCGCGCAGGATCCCCAGGATCGTCCGCAGCTTCATGAACGGGCGGTCGCGGCCGCCGAAGCTGCCGGTGGCGAACTCGCGGTCGAGGTCCCACAGGGTCAACCCGTGCGTCTCGACCTCGAGGTCGGGGTGGGTGCGCTGGCGGTACTCCAGCGGGTCGGTGTCGGCCATCATGTGGCCGCGCACGCGGTAGGCGTGGATCAGCTCGAGGGTGCGCGCCTGCTTGGAGATCTCGTCGTCGTGCGACGTCGCGATGTCCTTGCTCCACCGGATCGGCTCGTAGGGGATCCGCAGCGAGCGGAAGATGTCGTCGTAGAAGCCGTCCTCGCCCAGGAGCAGCTGGTGGAGCCGACGCAGGAACTCACCCGACTGCGCGCCCTGGATGACCCGGTGGTCGTAGGTGGAGGTCAGCGTCATGACCTTGCTGATGCCGTTGCGGGCGAGCGCCTCCGCCGAGGCCCCCTGCCACTCGGCCGGGTAGTCCATCGCCCCCACGCCGAAGATCGCGGCCTGCCCGGGCATCAACCGGGGGACGGGGTGGTTGGTGCCGAGCCCCCCGACGTTGGTCAGGCTGACCGTCGTCCCGCTGTAGTCGTCCATCGTGAGCTTGTTGTCGCGGGCCCGGCGGACGATGTCCTCGTAGGCGGTCCAGAACCCGGCGAAGTCGTGCCGCTCGGCGCCCTTGATCGAGGGGACGACGAGCTGGCGGGTGCCGTCCGGCTTCTGCTGGTCCACCGCGAGCCCGAGGTTCACGTGCGGCGGCGTCACCAGCGTGGGTTTGCCGTCGCGCTCCGTGTAGGAGCTGTTCATCGCCGGCATCGCGCCCAGCGCCCGGACGATCGCGTAGCCGATCAGGTGGGTGAAGGAGACCTTGCCGCCTCGGGCGCGGGCCAGGTGGTTGTTGATGACCGTCCGGTTGTCCCAGAGCAGCTTGACCGGGACCGTGCGCACCGAGGTCGCCGTGGGGACGCTGAGCGAGGCGTCCATGTTCTTGACCGTCGCCGCGGGGATCCCGCGCAGCACGGTGTAGGTCGGCTCGGCCGGCGCCTCCTCCGCGGCCGGCTCCGGCTCGGCCTTCTTCGTAGCCGCGGGCTTCTTCTCCGCTGGCTTCTTGTCCGCCGGCTTCTTCTCGGGGGCGGGCTTCTTCTCCGCGGCGGGCTTCTCGTCGGCGGGCTTCTTCTCCGCGGCGGGCTTCTCCTGCGCCGGCTTCTCGGGCTTCTTCTCCGCCGGCTTCTTCTCGGGAGCGGGCTTCGTCGTGGACCCGTTGGAGCCGCCCGAGGACCCGTTCGGGCTCGCGTTGCCCGACTCGTGGGCGAAGAACTCCTGCCACTGCTCGTCGAGGCTGCCGGGGTCCTGGTCGAACCTCTCCCGCATCTCCTCCACGAGCCAGGCATTGGCGCCGAAGTCGGAGGTGGAGGGTTCGGGTGATGGGCTGCCTGACGACTGCGGCACGACGTGCTTCGCCTCTTCCGGTGAGCGGGCGGGGATGATCGCGACCCAGGCTAGACCCCTCACCAGGCAAATGCGCGAGGTGCTGTGTGTCGTCGGGCACCCTGGGGGGTGATCGGGCCGGACCGCCCCCCGACGACCTGCCGAGAGGTCCCGCCGTGCCCCCCGACGACTCCTCGCCGACCGCGTCCGGGCCGTCACGGCGCGCGTGGTCCGTGCCGGTCGTCGTCGTGGTCGTCCTCGTGGTCCTCGCCCTGGTCCGGTGGGGCGGCGGCCCGGGGTCCGGGCTCCCCGGTCTCCCCGGCGGGGACGACGGCGACGAGGCCGTGCGGGAGACCCGGCTCAGCGCATCCCTGGGGGTCGTGACGGGCCGGCTGGACCGGTCCGCGCGGGAACGGGTGCGCGAGGACGTGCGCCGGGTGGTGGCTCGCTGGGTGGCGACGGCGTACGTGGGTGACGGCTGGCCGCGGGGCCGCGCCGCGCTCGCCTTCCCCGGCTTCACCCCGGGTGCGGCGGCCCAGGCGCGCGACGACCGGGCGCTGCTGAGCAACGCCGACCTGGACGACCGGCTCCAGGAGGTGCTCGTACGCCGCCACGAGGTGACGCTGGACGTCCTGGCCCGCGACGGGCGACCGCAGGCCGTCACCGCCCGGCTGGTGCTCGGCATGCGGTTGACCGGTGACGTCGAGCGCGACGAGCGGGTCACCGGCAGCCTCTACCTGACCCGGACCGGGCAGGACTGGCGGGTGCTCGGCTACGACGTGCGGCGGGGACGGGTCGCGTGAGCGGGTGGCTGCGCCGGACCGGCGTGCTCGCCGTCGTGCTCGCGCTCGTCGCCCTCGTGGTGCCGGCCTCCACGGTCGCCTCGACCCAGGCGTCGTTGGTGCGGGTGCGCACGGCCTCCGGTCTCGCCCTCGCCGAGGACCCTGGCGGTGTCGTCTGGATCCTCGCGGTGGGCTCCGACGCCCGCCCGGGCGAGGACATGCTGCGCACCCGCGGCGACGCGCTCCAGCTCGTCGGGATCCGGCCCTCCACCGGGGCCGCGACGGCGATCGGGATCCCCCGCGACTCCTGGGTCCCGATCCCCGGCCGCGGCAGCGAGCGGGTCAACGCCGCACTCACCTTCGGCGGGCCGGCCCTGCTCGGCCGCACGGTCGGCGACCTCGTCGGGGTCCAGCCCGACTACGTCTTCGTCACGCGGTTCCCCTTCTTCGAGGACATGGTCGACGACATCGGCGGCATCTCCGTGGTCAACCCGCGGCCCTTCTCCGACCCCGACCTCAAGCGGGAGGGCTTCCGCAGCGGTCGGATCCGGCTCGGCGGGTACGACGCGATGGCCTTCGCCCGCATCCGCAAGGGGCTGGCCGGCGGTGACTTCGACCGGTCCGCCAACCAGCAGCGGGTGCTGCGCGGCATCCACGCCCGGGTGCGCGACCGGGCCGGTGAGCCGGGCTTCGTCGAGCGGGGGGTGCTCAGCGTCATGGAGCACCTCGCCACCGGCGGGCTGCCGCCGGGCGAGCTGTTCGCGCTGGGCCGGGCCGTCGCAGCCGTCCGGTCCGACCGGATCAGCACCTGCGTGGTCGGCGGCCGCGTCGGCTTCGCCGGGGCGGCGAGCGTGGTCTTCCCCGACGTCGCCGAGGCGCGGCGCTACGGCAACGACGCGCGCGACGATGCCACCATCACCCGCTGCTGAGGCGCACCTCACACCCCGGGGGCGGTGCTCGGAGGGGCCGCGGCCCGGCACAGTGGAGGCATGAGCGAGCAGAGCACGGACAAGGCCGGCCAGGCCCGGGAGGGCCTGGTGGACGGCGTCGTGGGCAAGGCCAAGGAGGTCGCCGGCGCGGTCCGCGGCCGCGAGGACCTGGTGGAGGAAGGACAGCTGCAGCAGGCCGAGGCGCAGCGCCGCCGGGAGGCGGTGGCCGACGAGGCCGTCGCGGACGCGAAGCGCGAGGAGGCGGCCACCGAGCTGCGCGACGCCGAGCGCAGCGCGGCCAAGCAGCGGGACGCCGCCCGCACCACCGCCGAGGCGGAGGAGCAGGCCGCCGAGGACCGCCGCCGCCAGGAGCACGCCGCGGCCGAGCGTGACGCCGAGCGGCAGGAGGAGCAGGGGCGCCAGGTCGCCGAGCAGGAGGCCGAGCGGCTCGCGGAGTCGCGGCTGCGCGAGGCCGAGGGCCTCGAGGCGGACGCCGCCCGCGCCGAGGAGCGCGCCACCGACGAGGCGGCCGCGCTGCGCCGCGAGGCCGTCGAGGCCGACCAGCAGGCGGCGCGGTTGCGCGCCGACACCGAGAAGTGAGGACCCCCATGATCCGCAAGTACGCCGCTGTTCCCTACGAGCTCGCCCGCCTGCCGCTGGTCGTCGCCGATCACCGGCTGCTCGGTCGGCTCCCCGACGAGTCGGCTCCCCGCCAGGTCCTCGACCGGGCGATCGGCACTGCGGACCGGTTGGCCGGCACCCTGCTGGGCAGCGAGGAGATCGCCCGCCGAGGGGCGGACCGGCTCGAGCGTTCCGGCAAGGCCGTCGAGGCCGCGCGTCTCGAGCGCGAGGCGCAGGCCAAGCGTGCCGCCGCGCGCGCGACGGCGCAGGAGGGCCGCGACCGCGCCGACGGGCGCCGCTCCGAGGCGCAGGAGACGGCGGAGGAGGGGTTGGCCGAGGCCGACGTCACCGAGGAGCGCGGCCGCGCCGCGGCCGCCCGTGCTGCGGATGACGTCGCCGAGCGTGAGCAGCGCGCGGCCGACGAGGCGGCGGCCCGACGCGAGGAGGCGGCCGAGAAGCGCCGGCGCCGCACCGAGGCGGCCGCGGCCTCCGCGGAGACGGCGGCGCGCGAGGAGGCGGCTGCCGACGTCGCCGATGCGCAGCGGACCGAGCGTGACGCGGAGGACACCCGTGAGGACGCCGACCGGCTCGAGGACCTCGCGGAGACCAAGAAGGACGCCCGGACCTCCGACTGACCAGCGGGGCGGTGCGGAGCGGGCCGTGCAGTGGTACCCCCGGTAGGATTCGAACCTACGCTCCCGCCTCCGGAGGGCGGTGCTCTATCCCCTGAGCTACGGGGGCTCGGTGAGGACGGGGAAACCCTACAGGCGTCCGCCGGTGGCACCGACGCGGGGCGAAACCGGTGCGGGGCGGGCCCCGTGCCGCCGATAGGCTGAGGCAGTGAACCCAGAGCAGCTCTCCACCGCGATCGTCGGCGCCCTGACGTCGCTGGTCGAGGCCGGGACGATCTCCCTGCCCGACGGCGTCCCGGACGCGGTGACCGTGGAGCGCCCGCGGCAGAAGGGCCACGGCGACTACGCCACCAACGTCGCGATGCAGCTGGGCAAGAAGGCCGGGATGGCCCCGCGCGACCTCGCCACGGCGCTGGCCGCCGAGCTGGAGCGGGCCGACGGGGTCGCAGCGGTCGAGGTCGCCGGTCCGGGGTTCCTCAACATCACCGTGGAGTCCGGCGCCCAGGGCGCCGTGGCCGCCCAGGTCGTCGCCGCGGGCGAGGACTACGGCAGCAACGAGGCCCTGCGGGGTGAGCGGATCGACGTCGAGTTCATCTCCGCCAACCCGACCGGGCCGCTGCACCTCGGCCACACCCGGTGGGCCGTGGTCGGCGACGCGCTCGCTCGGGTGCTGGAGGCCGCCGGCGCCGGACGTGACGCGCGAGTTCTACATCAACGACCGCGGCAACCAGATGAACCTGTTCGGCGCCTCGGTCGAGGCCGCCGCGCTGGGGCGACCGGTCCCGGAGGACGGCTACCACGGCGCGTACGTCGCGGACGTCGCGCGCGACGTCGTCGCGGAGCAGCCGGGGCTGCTGGAGCTGGCGGGTCCCGCGCGCACCGAGGCGTTCCGCGAGGCGGCCTACGCCGTGCAGCTGCGCCAGCAGCAGCAGCAGCTCGAGCGGTTCCAGACCCACTTCGACGTGTGGTTCTCCGAGCGCAGCCTGCACTCCTCCGACGACGTCGCCGCCGGGCTGGAGAAGCTGCGGGCGCAGGGACACCTCTTCGACCAGGACGGCGCGCTGTGGATGCGCACGTCGGACTTCGACGACGACAAGGACCGGGTCCTCGTCAAGTCCGACGGGGACCTGACCTACTTCGCCAGCGACACCGCCTACTACGTCAACAAGCGCGAGCGGGGCTTCGACCGCTGCATCTACCTCCTCGGCGCCGACCACCACGGCTACGTCAACCGGCTCCGGGCGATGGCGGCCTGCGCCGGCGACGACCCGGACCGCAACATCGAGGTCCTGATCGGCCAGATGGTCAAGATCATGAAGGACGGCGAGGAGCTCAAGCTCTCGAAGCGCGCGGGCACCCTGGTCACGCTGGAGGAGCTCGTCGACCTGATCGGCGTCGACGCCCTGCGCTACACGCTCGCTCGCTACCCGGCGGACTCCCCGCTCACCCTGGACGCCGCCGAGATGACCAAGCAGACCAGCGACAACCCGGTCTTCTACGTCCAGTACGCCCACGCCCGCGTGGCCTCGCTGCTGCGCAACGCCGCCGACCTCGGGCTGGAGGCCACCACCGACGCCGACGTGTCGCTGCTGACGCACGAGAAGGAGGGCGAGCTGCTGCGCGCCCTCGCCGAGCTGCCCCGGGTCGTCGCCTCGGCGGCGACGCTGCGCGAGCCGCACCGCGTCGCCCGCTACCTGGAGGACGTCGCCGGCTCCTACCACCGCTTCTACGACGGCTGCCGGGTGCTGCCGATGGGCGAGGAGCAGCCGACCGACCTGCATCGCGCGCGGCTGCTGCTCGTGGCGGCGACCCGCACCGTGCTGGGCAACGGCCTGGCCCTGCTCGGGGTCTCCGCCCCGGAGCGGATGTGAGCACGACCCACGAGGCGGGCTGGGCCCACGCGTCCGGAGCCCTGCGTGGACCGTCGTGGCTGCGCCCGCCCGAGGACCCCAACGCCCTGGTCGAGCGGCTCTGGTCGAGCACGGCCCACAAGCGCGGCGGCGACCTCGTCGTGGGCGGGGTGGCGCTGGCCGACCTGGCCGCCGAGCACCTGACCCCGGCCTACGTCCTGGACGAGGAGGACTTCCGCGCCCGCGCGGCGGCCTTCCGCGACGCCTTCGAGGGCTGGGCGGTCTACTACGCGGCGAAGGCGTTCTTCTGCACCGCCGTCGCCCGGTGGATCGCCGAGGACGGGCTGTGGCTCGACGCCTGCTCGCCGGGCGAGCTCACCGTCGCGCTGCGTGGCGGCGTCGACCCCGCCCGGATCGAGTACCACGGCAACAACAAGACGGTGCCCGAGCTGCGGCGCGTCGTCGACGCCGGCGTCGGCAAGGTCGTCGTCGACTCGCTCACCGAGGTGGAGCGGCTGGCGGGGGTCGCGCAGGAGCTGGGTCGGGTGCAGCCGGTGCTGGTGCGGGTGACCGCCGGCGTCGAGGCCCACACCCACGAGTACATCGCCACGGCCCACGAGGACCAGAAGTTCGGGCTCTCGATCACCACCGGTGACGCGATGGAGGCGGTGCGCCGCGTCCTCGACGCCCCCGGGCTCGAGCTGCGCGGCCTGCACTCCCACATCGGCAGCCAGATCTTCGACGCCTCCGGGTTCGAGGTCGCGGCGCGCCGGGTGCTGGCGCTGCAGGCCCGGGTGCGCGACGAGCGGGGGGTGGAGCTGCCGGAGCTGGACCTCGGCGGCGGCTTCGGCATCGCCTACACCACCCAGGACGACCCCGCCGAGCCCGCGGACCTCGCCGCCGCGATGCGCGCCATCGTCGAGCACGAGTGCCGGGCGCTGGGGCTCGCGGTGCCGCAGCTGTCCATCGAGCCGGGCCGTGCGATCGCCGGGCCGGCCGCGTGCACCGTGTACACCGTCGGCACCGTCAAGCCGGTCCGGCTCGACGGGGGTGCGGTGCGCACCTACGTCTCGGTCGACGGCGGGATGAGCGACAACATCCGCACCGCTCTCTACGACGCCGACTACTCCTGCACCATGGCCGCCCGGGCCTCGGTGGCGCCGCCGGTGCTGAGCCGCGTGGTCGGCAAGCACTGCGAGGCGGGTGACGTCGTCGTCAAGGACGAGTTCCTGCCCGGTGACGTGCGTCCGGGCGACCTCCTCGCCGTCCCGGGCACGGGCGCCTACTGCCGCTCGATGGCGTCGAACTACAACCACGCGCTGCGGCCCCCGGTGGTCGCGGTGCGGGACGGGGTCGCGCGCGTGCTCGTCCGACGGGAGACTGAGGACGACCTGTTGGCGACCGACGTGGGTGATCAGGAGTGAACGTGGAGACCGGGACCATCGGCACGGCGCGCCCGCTGCGGGTGGCCGTGCTCGGCTGCGGCTCGGTCGGCTCGCAGGTGGTGCGGTTGCTCCGTGAGCAGTCCGGCGACCTGACGGCCCGGGTCGGGGCACCGGTCGAGCTCGCCGGCGTCGCCGTCCGGCGCCTGGACGCCCCGCGCGAGGTCGACCTGCCTGCGGACCTGCTGACCACCGACGCCGCTGGTCTCGTCGCGCGCGACGACGTCGACCTCGTGGTGGAGGTGATCGGTGGCATCGAGCCGGCACGCGGGCTGATCCTCGCAGCCCTCGAGCACGGCTGCTCGGTGGTGACGGCCAACAAGGCGCTGCTCGCCGAGGACGGGCCCACGCTGTTCGAGGCGGCCGAGAAGGCCGGGCGGGACCTGTACTACGAGGCCTCGGTCGCGGGGGCGATCCCGATCCTGCGCCCGCTGCGCGAGTCGCTGGCCGGTGACCGCGTCACCAAGGTGCTCGGGATCGTCAACGGCACCACCAACTTCATCCTCGACAAGATGGACTCCACGGGCGCCGGCTTCGCCGAGGCGCTCGAGGAGGCCCAGGCCCTCGGGTACGCCGAGGCCGACCCCACGGCCGACGTCGAGGGCTTCGACGCCGCAGCCAAGGCCGCGATCCTGGCGTCGCTGGCCTTCCACTCCCGCGTGACGGCCGCCGACGTGCACCGCGAGGGCATCACCGAGGTGACCGCCGCCGACATGGCCTCGGCCCGCGGGATGGGTGCGGTGGTCAAGCTGCTCGCGATCGCCGAGCTGCGCGGCGGTCCCGGGGACGGGGACCGAGCGGACGAGGAGACCGTGGCGGTGCGCGTGCACCCCGCGATGATCCCGCGCAGCCACCCGCTGGCCTCGGTCCGCGAGGCGTTCAACGCCGTGTTCGTGGAGTCCGAGGCGGCCGGCCAGCTGATGTTCTACGGACCCGGGGCCGGCGGGGCGCCGACCGCCTCGGCCGTCCTCGGCGACCTGGTGACCGTGGCGCGCAACCAGCTCGCGGCGACCCGGGGGGCGGGGGAGTCGGCCTACGCGGACCGGGCCGTGCTGCCGATGGGAGAGACGTTGACCCGCTACCACGTGGCGATCGACGTCGACGACCGCGCCGGCGTCCTGGCCGCGGTCGCCGCCGCCTTCGCCGAGCACGGCGTCTCGCTGCGCACCGTGCGGCAGGAGGGTCGCGGTGACGACGCGCAGCTGGTGGTGGTCTCCCACGAGGCCACCGACGCGGCGCTGGCGGCCACGGTCGAGCACCTGCGCGGGATGGACATGGTCCACGAGGTCAGCTCGGTGATGCGGGTGGAGGGGGAGCCGGAGTGAGCACGACGACGAGCGGACCCGGCGCCCCGGGCACCGGGGCCCGCGGGTCGAGCACCCGGTTGTGGCGCGGCGTGATCGAGGAGTACCGCGACCTGCTCGACCTGCCCTCCTTCGACCACCTGCCCGAGGGCGTGCCCGCGGTGACGCTGCGCGAGGGCGGCACGCCGCTGGTGACCTCCGAGTGGCTCTCCGGCCTCACCGGCGCCGACGTGTGGCTCAAGGTCGAGGGCGACAACCCGACCGGGTCCTTCAAGGACCGCGGGATGACGGCCGCCATCTCGGTCGCCCGCGCCGAGGGCGCCGAGGCGGTGGTGTGCGCCTCGACCGGCAACACCTCGGCCTCGATGGCCGCCTACGCCGCCAAGGCCGGGTTGCAACCGCTGGTGCTGGTGCCCGAGGGCAAGATCGCCGCGGGCAAGATGGCCCAGGCGATCCTGCACGGCGCGCAGGTGATCATGGTCCGCGGCAACTTCGACGACTGCCTGACCATGGCCCGCCGGATGGCCGACGACTACCCGGTCGCGCTGGTGAACTCGGTCAACCCGGTGCGCATCGAGGGCCAGAAGACCGCCGCCTTCGAGGTCGTGGACTTCCTCGGCGACGCCCCCGACCACCACGTGCTGCCGGTGGGCAACGCCGGCAACATCTCCGCCTACTGGCGCGGCTACACCCAGTACGCCGCCCACGGGCGCGCCACCCGCTGCCCGGTGATGCACGGCTTCCAGGCCGCGGGCGCCGCGCCGCTCGTGCACGGCGCCCCGGTGGCCGATCCCGAGACCCGGGCCACGGCGATCCGCATCGGCAACCCCGCTTCCTGGCACCTCGCGGTCGCCGCCCAGCAGGAGTCGGGCGGCCGGTTCGCGGCGGTCACCGACCAGCAGATCCTCGACGCGCAGCGCGAGCTGGCCCGCCGTGACGGCGTCTTCGTCGAGCCGGCCTCGGCCGCCGGCGTCGCCGGGCTGCTCCAGGACCTCGGGCAGGGCCGGCGCTACGGGGGCACGGTGGTGGTCACCGTGACCGGTCACGGGCTCAAGGACACCGCCACCGCGCTCGAGGGCGTCGGCCCGCTGGTCGACACCGTCGTCGACGCCGACCCCGCCGCGGCGGCGGCGGCCGCCGGGCTCACCGGCGCGTGAGGTCGTACGCCGACGGTCCGGTGCGCGTCAGCGTGCCGGCGACCTCCGCCAACCTCGGGCCCGGCTTCGACTCCCTCGGCCTCGCCCTGGCCCACCGCGACCTGCTCGAGGCCGAGGTGCTCGACGGACCCGCGGGGGAGGTCGAGGTCGAGGTCCTCGGTGAGGGTGCGGCCACGCTGCCGCGCGACCGCAGCCACCTGGTGGTGCGCGCGCTGGAGGCGGGCCTCGACCAGCTCGGCGTCCCGCTGCCGGCGCTGCGGCTGCGCTGCCGCAACGTCGTCCCGCAGGCACGCGGGATGGGGTCGTCGTCGGCGGCGATCGTCGGCGGCCTCGGGCTCGCACGCGCGCTGGCTCCGGACCGGGCCGATCGGTTGGACGATGCCGCGCTGCTCGCGCTGGCCGCCGACCTCGAGGGGCACCCCGACAACGTGGCCCCGGCCCTGCTGGGCGGCTTCGTGGTCGCCGGCCACGACGACGGCGCGTGGTGGGCGGTGCCGGCCCCGGTCGACCCTCGGGTCCGTGCCGTCGTGCTGGTGCCGCCGCACCCCGTCTCCACGGAGGTCGCCCGCGCGGTGCTGCCGACCCACGTCACCCACGCCGAGGCCGCCGCCGACGCCGGACGCACCGCGCTGCTCGTCGCCGCGCTCGGCGGACGGGTCGACCAGCTGTGGCGCGCCACGCGCGACCACCTCCACCAGGAGCACCGTCGCGCCGCGATGCCGGCCACGCTCGACCTCGTCGACCGGTTGCGCGACCGGGGCCTGCCCGCGACGGTGTCGGGAGCCGGCCCGACGGTGCTGGTCCTGGTGGCCGACGACGAGACCGAGGCCAGCGCGGTGGGGGCGGCCCCGGACGGGTGGGTGGCCCGGCCGCTCGCGGTGGATCCGCGCGGGCTGGTAGCCGAGGGCTGACCGGCCACCGACCGGCGCGCTCCGCCGGTGCTACATTGACGATCGCCGCCGGTCTCGGCGGCTGCCGGTGGGCCTTCGCCCCCGGCTGGACCCCTCGTCCGCACCCCGCACGGGACGCCCACCGCGTCGCCCCGGCGGGACCGTCGTCGGGTCCACCCCGCCCCGTCACCGACCGCCCTCCGGGCAAGGACCTCCTGTGACCGAGACCCCCGACCAGGCCCCCGCCGGCACCTCCGCCCCCCGTAAGCGGTCGGGCGGGCTGAGCACCATGCTGCTCGCCGACCTCCGCTCCCTCGCCGGCCAGCTCGGCGTCGGCGGCGCCGGCACGATGAAGAAGGCGCAGCTGGTCGAGGCGGTCAAGGCCGCCCAGGCCGGTGCCTCGAGTCCGGTGCCCAGTCCGGTGCCCGGTCGGGCTCGACCGCGCCAGCGGACGCGCGAGAGCGCAGGCGGCGCCCGCTCCGCCGACGCGGACCCGGCCGAGGACCGCCAGGACCAGGGCCAGCAGGACAAGGGCAAGGCGGACGACAAGGCTCAGCAGGGCGGCAGGGCTCAGCAGGACAAGAACCAGCAGGGCGGCAAGGCCAGCAGGACAAGGGCCAGCAGGACAAGAACCAGCAGGGCGGCAAGGGCCAGCAGGACAAGGACCAGCAGGACAAGAGCCAGCAGGACAAGAACCAGCAGGGCGGCAAGGGCCAGCAGGACAAGGGCCAGCAGGACAAGAGCCAGCAGGGCGGCAAGGGTCAGCAGGACAAGGGCCAGCAGGACAAGAACCAGCAGGGCGGCAAGGGTCAGCAGGAGAAGGGCCAGCAGGGCGGCAAGGGCCAGCAGGGGAAGGGTCAGCAGGAGAAGGGCCAGCCCGAGAGGGGCCAGCAGGACGGTCGGGCCCAGCAGGACGCGAGGTCCCAGCAGGACAAGGACGCCGAGGACTTCGGCGACGACGGCGACGACGGCACCGGGCGGAGCCGCAACCGGCGGCGGCGCGGGCGCGACCGCAACCGTCCGGTGCCGACGCAGGGCGGTCGCAGCGAGCCGGACGCGACGATCCTCGAGGACGACGTGCTGGTCCCGGCCGCGGGCATCCTCGACGTGCTGGACAACTACGCCTTCGTCCGGACCACCGGCTACCTCGCCGGCACCGAGGACGTCTACCTCTCGCTGTCCATGGTGCGCCGCCACGCGCTGCGCCGGGGCGACGCCGTGGCCGGCCAGGTGCGCCAGCCCCGGGAGGGGGAGCGCAAGGAGAAGTTCAACCCGATGGTCCGCATCGACAGCGTCAACGGCCTCGAGCCGGACGCTGCCAAGGAGCGCCCGGACTTCGCCGACCTGACGCCGGTGCACCCCCAGGACCGGTTGCGGCTGGAGACCGGCCCGGACAACGTCGCCGGCCGCGTGCTCGACCTGGTGGCGCCGATCGGCAAGGGCCAGCGCGGTCTGGTCGCCGCGCCGCCGCAGTCGGGTCGGACCACGCTGCTGCGAGCCGTCGCCGACGCGGTCAGCCAGAACAACCCCGAGTGCCACCTGATGGTCGTCCTGGTCGACGAGCGTCCCGAGGAGGTCACCGACTTCCAGCGCGCGGTGAAGGGCGAGGTGATCGCCTCCACGCTCGACCGGCCGGCGGGCGACCACGTCGCCCTGGCCGAGCTCGCGGTCGAGCGCGCCCGGCGCCTCGTCGAGCTCGGTCACGACGTGGTGCTGCTCCTCGACGGGCTGACCCGGCTCGGGCGTGCCCACAACATCGCCGGTCCGGCCAGCGGACGGGTGCTGGGCGGTGGCGTGGACGCCGCGGCCCTGTTCCCCCCGAAGCGGCTGTTCGCCGCCGCGCGCAACGTCGAGGACGGGGGCTCGCTGACCATCCTCGCGACCGCCTCCGTCGAGACCGGCTCCCGCACCGACGAGGTGCTCTTCGAGGAGCTGGCCGGCACGGCCAACCTCGAGCTCCACCTGCGCCGCGACCTGGCCGAGCGGCAGGTCACCCCGACCGTGGACCCGGTGCGCTCGCGCACCCGCCGCGAGGACGAGCTGATGGGGGAGCAGGAGGTCGCTGTGCTCGCCACGCTGCGCGCCGCCCTGGCCCGCCACCCGGCCCCCGAGGCGCTCGAGCTCCTGGTGGAGCGGGTGCGGGCCACGCAGACCAACATCGAGCTGCTGACCTCGGTGCAGCGGACCGGTTCGTTGGGACGACCGCAGGGGCGCACCGCGGCGAAGTGATCCGGCGCGCGCCATCGCGGGATAGCATCGCCGGAACCCCGCGCCGACGGGGACCGGGGGGAGCGCAGTGGCACGCATCGTGGTGGCGGACGACGACATCGACATCCGCGAGCTCGTCGAGTTCAAGCTGCAGACGCTCGGTCACGAGGTGGTGGCCGTCGGCGACGGCGGGGCCGCGGTCGACGCCTGCCGCGCGCAGCGTCCCGACCTGGCCGTGTTCGACGTGATGATGCCCGGGGTGTCCGGGCTCGACGCGATCCACACCATCCGGCACGACGCCGACCTCAGCGACCTCCCGGTGATCCTGCTCACCGCGCGTGCGCAGGAGGCGGACGTCGAGTCCGGCCTGCGCTCGGGGGCCGACGACTACATCACCAAGCCGTTCAGCCCGCGCGAGCTCGCGAGCCGCGTGGAGGCGCTGCTCTCCAGTCGCGCCCAGGCCGGCTGACGCGGAATGGGCCGCGGGCGCCGGCTGTTCTAGGATCGTCCACCGGTCCGGTTCACGTCCCGCATCCCGCGGGGCGACCCGGCGCCACCAGGAGGAGGCAGCATGAAGAAGGACATCCACCCCGAGTACACCGACACCCAGGTCACCTGCACCTGCGGGGCGACGTTCACGACCCGCAGCACCGCGAGCGCCGGCACGATCCGCGCCGACGTCTGCTCGCAGTGCCACCCGTTCTACACCGGCAAGCAGAAGATCCTCGACACCGGTGGCCGCGTGGCCCGGTTCGAGGCGCGCTACGCCAAGGCCGCCAAGAAGTAGCCGCGACCGGGCGCCGGCCCCCCGCCTCGAGCGGGGCGCCGGCGCCCGCGTCCGTCCATGGGGCGTGACGGATCGGGTCGGTGGTCGGCGAGGCGGGGCGAGGAGGCACGGGCGTGTTCGACGCCGTCGAGGGCATGCTCGAGGAGCACGCCGACCTCGAGAGCCGGTTGGCCGACCCCGCCACCCACGCGGACGCGCGCCTGGCCAAGCGGCTCAACCAGCGCTACGCAGCGCTCAGCCGCGTGGTGTCCACGTGGCGCGAGTGGCGCGCCGCCGGCGACGACCTCGGCGCGGCCCGCCAGCTCGCCGAGGAGGACGAGGCCTTCGCGGCGGAGGTCGACGCCCTGGTAGCGACCCGGGAGGAGCTCGCCGAGCGGCTGCAGCGGCTGCTGGTGCCGCGTGATCCCGCCGACGACAAGGACGCCCTGCTCGAGCTCAAGTCGGGGGAGGGCGGTGAGGAGTCGGCGCTGTTCGCCGGCGACCTGCTGCGCATGTACACCCGCTACGCCGAGCGCCACGGCTGGCGGGTCGAGGTGCTGGACGCCGCCGAGTCCGACCTCGGCGGCTTCAAGTCGGTCACGGTCGCGGTCAAGGCGGGCGGCACCCCCGAGCCCGGGGAGGCGCCCTTCGCCCGGCTGAAGTTCGAGGGCGGCGTGCACCGCGTCCAGCGGGTGCCGGTCACGGAGTCGCAGGGACGCGTCCACACCTCGGCCGCGGGGGTCCTGGTGCTGCCCGAGGCCGAGCCCGTCGACGTCGAGCTCGACGAGAACGACCTGCGCGTCGACGTGTTCCGCAGCTCCGGGCCCGGTGGGCAGAGCGTCAACACCACCGACTCCGCCGTGCGGATCACGCACCTGCCGACCGGCATCGTCGTCTCGTGCCAGAACGAGAAGAGCCAGCTGCAGAACCGCGAGCAGGCGCTGCGGATCCTGCGCTCCCGGCTGCTCGCCGCGGCCCAGGACGCCGCCGACGCCGAGGCGAGCGACGCGCGCCGCACGCAGGTGCGCACCGTGGACCGCTCGGAGCGGATCCGCACGTACAACTTCCCGGAGAACCGGGTCTCCGACCACCGCACCGGGTACAAGGCGCACAACCTCGACCAGCTCCTGGACGGCGACCTCGGGCCGCTGCTGGACTCGTGCGCGGAGGCGGACCTGGCAGCCCGGCTGGCCGCGCTCGAGGAGTGAGGGTGGCCGACCGTCGCGCGCTGCTCGACGAGGCGGCCCACCGGCTGGCGGAGGCCGGCGTCGCGAGCCCGCGGGTCGACGCGGAGCTGCTGCTCGCCCACGTCCTCGACCGGCCCCGGGCCGCGCTGGTCCTCGTCGACGAGGTGGAGGCGGCGGCGGTGGTCGCCTACGAGGCCCTGCTGGCCCGGCGCGTGGCCCGCGAGCCGCTGCAGCACCTCACCGGCCGGGCGGGGTTCCGCACCGTCGAGCTGGCCGTGGGGCCCGGCGTGTTCGTGCCGCGCCCGGAGACCGAGCTGCTCGTGGGGTGGGCCCTGGACCGGTTGGTCGGGCTCCCGGCCCCCGTGGTGGTCGACCTCGGGACCGGGTCGGGCGCGATCGCGCGGGCGTTGGCGGCCGAGGCTCCCCACGCGTCGGTCCACGCCGTCGAGCTCGACGGCCCGGCGCACGCGTGGGCCGAGCGGAACCTGGCCGGCACCGGGGTCGACCTGCGCCTCGGCGACCTGGCCACGGCCTTCGACGACCTCGCCGGGACGGTCGACGTGGTCGTCAGCAACCCGCCGTACGTCCCGCTGGAGGCCTGGGAGTCGGTGGTCCCCGAGGCGCGCGACCACGACCCCCACCTGGCGCTGTTCTCCGGCCAGGACGGCCTCGACGCCGTCCGCGTCGTCGCACGCCGGGCCCGGGCGCTGCTGCGTCCGGGCGGGCTGCTCGGCGTCGAGCACGCCGAGGTCCAGGCCGAGGCCGTGCCCGCCGTGCTCGCCGCGGCGGGCTGGTCCGAGGTCGTCGACCACCGGGACCTCGCCGGGCGTCCCCGCTTCACCACGGCCCGCCTGGCACGATGACCCGGATCGGCAGGACCCGCCGCAGGAGGTGCCCGTGACGTCCGACCAGCCCGTCCCGCCCGGCCCGGGCGACCCCGGCGTCGCCGGACCCGACATCCCCGACCTCGTCGCCGCCGACGACCTGGCCGACCTCGACGACGTCGAGGAGTCCGACGACCTCGCCGACACCGACGACCTGGCGGACCTCGACGACCTCGACGAGTTCGAGGACGACGTCGACCCCGACCCCGACCCCGAGGACGAGGACGACGACGAGGACGACGACGACGACGACGACGAGGAGTGGGAGGACGAGCCGGCCGGGGTCGTGCTGCCCACCACCACCGAGCAGGAGCGGGACACCGCGGTCGCGGCCGCGACGCGTGCCCTGCAGAAGGGTCGGCTGGTGGTCCTGCCCACCGACACCGTGTACGGCCTGGCCGCCGACGCCTTCGACACCGACGCCGTCGCCGACCTGCTGGACGCGAAAGGTCGTGGACGGGAGATGCCGCCACCGGTGCTCGTCGGTTCCGCCGGCACCATCGACGCCCTCGTCGTCGCGCTGCCGGGTTACGCCCGGACCCTCATCGAGGAGTTCTGGCCGGGGCCGCTGACGCTCGTCGCCCGGCAGCAGCCCTCGCTGCGGTGGGACCTGGGGGAGACCAAGGGCACGGTCGCCGTCCGGATGCCCGACCACGCGGTGATCCAGGCGGTCCTCGAGCGCACCGGCCCGCTGGCGGTGAGCTCGGCCAACCTGACGGGGCGGCCGGCGGCGACCGACGCCGCCGCGGCGCTCGAGATGCTCGGCGACGAGGTGTCGGTCGTCGTCGACGCGGGCCCCTCGCCCGGGGGGCAGGCCTCGACCATCGTCGACGTCACCGGCACGCAGGGACGTGTGCTGCGCGTCGGCGCGCTGTCGCTGGAGCGCCTCAACGCCGCCCTCGAGCCGCGGGGGGCCTCGCTGGTCCTCGAGGACGGCTGAGCCCGTGCGGGAGTACCTGCTGGTCTTCCTCGTGGCCGCCGCCGTCACCTACCTGCTGACCGTGGTGGCCCGCGAGTTCGCGGTGCGCACCGGCGCGGTGGCCCAGGTCCGCGACCGCGACGTGCACGCGGTGCCGATCCCCTACCTCGGGGGGGTCGCGATGCTCGGCGGCCTGGTCGCCGCCTACCTCGTGGCCCGCGAGCTGCCCTTCCTCTCGCTGAGCCAGCCGTTCGTCTTCGAGGACGCCGGCGTGGTCCTGCTCGCCGGTGCGCTCGTGTGCGGCGTGGGCGTGCTCGACGACATCTTCGAGATCGACGCCCTGACCAAGCTGGGGGGCCAGGTGCTCGCGGTCGGCCTGCTGATCCTCTCGGGCGTCCAGTTCAAGATCATCTACCTGCCCGGCGGCTTCCAGTTCGGTCTCGACGAGGCGCAGGGCGCGCTGCTCACCGCCGTGGTCGTCGTCGCGACCGTCAACGCGGTCAACTTCGTCGACGGTCTCGACGGCCTCGCCGCCGGCGTCGTCGGCATCGGCGCCGCCGCCTTCTTCGTGTTCAGCTACTCGCTGGCCGACCGGGCGGGGCTGCCGCTGGCCACCACGGCCGCCCTGCTCTCCGCGGCGCTGGCGGGCGCGTGCGTCGGCTTCCTGCCGCACAACTTCCACCCCGCGCGGCTCTTCATGGGCGACAGCGGCTCGATGCTGATCGGACTGGTGCTCTCCGCGGCGGCGCTGACGCTGACCACGCAGTTCAACCCCGGCGACCTGACCGGCGGGCCGTCCACGAGCCTGCTGGCGACGCTGCTGCCGATCGCGCTGCCGCTGCTGATCCTCGTGGTGCCGATGGCCGACCTGGTGCTCGCGGTGGTCCGGCGGACGCGGCAGGGCCGGTCGCCGTTCGCGCCGGACAAGCAGCACCTGCACCACCGGCTGCTCGAGATCGGCCACTCCCACCGCCGGGCGGTGCTGATCATGTGGCTGTGGGCAGGGCTGATCGCCTTCGGGACCGTGCTGGCCAGCCTCTACGTGGGTTGGCGGATGTGGACAGCGCTCGGCGTGATGACGGTGGTCGTGGTCGCGCTGACCTTCCTCGTGCCGCAGGTGCACCGCCGCCACCTCGGGATCGAGGGCGGCCCGGACCCGGACGAGACGCTGCTGCCGCCGGCCGACGCGGGCCAGCCGCCGACTTTGTGATAGTTTTCACGAACTCCGCAGACCCGCGACAGGACGGCCGCCGACCATGACGACCGGGACCACCACCCACCCCACCGGGCCCCGCTCGGGCCCTGGCGGCGGGACGACGCGGCTCCTGCTCCGCGCTGCCGCGACCACGGCCCTGCTGGGCCTGCTCGGGGCCGCGGTGGCGGCACTGGTCGCCGGTGGGCCGGGGGCCGTCGGCGTGCTCGTCGGCACCACGCTCGCCGTCGTCGTGCTGCTCGGCGGCAGCCTGGCGGTCGACGCGGTCGCGGGGGTGCTGCCCGCAGCCTCGCTGCTCGTCGCGCTGCTGACCTTCGCGCTGCAGGTGCTGGTCGTCCTCCTGGTCCTGCTGGCCCTGGAGCGCTCCGGGTCCTTGGGCGTCGCGGTGGACCGCACCTGGCTCGGGGTGACCGTGATCGTCGCGACGCTGCTGTGGCTGGCGGTGCAGGTCCGGCTGCACGTGACCACCCGGGTCCCGGTCTGGGACACCCCCGCCGGGGAGGCCGCGGAGGCCCCGAGGGGGGTCACTGATGGCCCGGCGTGACTGCTATGGTCCGGAACGCAATGAGTCAGCAGGACCCTCCGTCCGGCAGCCCGGAACGCGGTCCGCAAGGCGATCCGTGGCATGCGTTCGGCTACGTGGTCGCCGGCGTCGCGGTCTACGGCTTCGTGGGGTGGTGGGCGGACCGGTGGCTCGGGACCAGCTTCCTGGTGGCGATCGGCATCCTCGTGGGCGCCGCCCTGGGGATCTACCTGACCATCTCCCGCTTCGACGCGTTGTCCCGGCCCGATCCGCCCCGAGACCAGCCCCGAGACCAGCAGTCCGACCCGACGTAACAGGAGCCCACCGGTGAGTCTTGCCGCCGCGACCGTCGTCCGCACCGCGGAGGAGTTCATCCCGCCCGGGCCGGCCGAGTTCGACCTGCCCCCGGTCTTCTACCTGGGCAGCGTGGGCATCACCAAGCCGATGCTCCAGCTGGTGCTGGCCGCGATCCTGGTCTTCGGCTTCTTCTACCTCGCCATCCGGCAGCGGGCGATGGTGCCCGGCAAGCTGCAGTACGTCGGCGAGGCCGGCTACGGCTTCGTGCGCAACTCGATCAGCCGCGACATCATCGGCCAGCACGACTTCGCCCGCTACACGCCCTACCTGTTCGCGCTGTTCTTCTTCATCCTGGTCAACAACTTCTTCGGGTCGCTGCCGTTCATCAACTTCCCCACCTTCTCCAAGGCGAGCATGGCCTACGCCCTGGCCGGGCTGAGCTGGCTGATCTACAACGGCGCCGGCATCGCGCGCCACGGGTTCTTCGGCTACCTCAAGCTCCAGTGCGTCCCGCCGAACATCACCGGGCCGATCCTGGCGCTGCTGATCCCGCTGGAGTTCTTCTCCAACCTCATCGTCCGCCCGGTCACGCTGGCGCTGCGACTCTTCGCCAACATGTTCGCCGGCCACCTGCTGATCATCCTGTTCGCCGTCGGCGGGGAGTACCTGCTGATCGAGGGCGCGGCGCTGCTCAAGCCGGTCGGCATCCTGGCCTGGGTGCTGTTCATCCTGATCTCCTTCCTCGAGCTGCTGGTGCAGTTCCTGCAGGCGTACGTCTTCGTGCTCCTCAACGCCATGTACATCTCGGGTGCCGTCGCCGACGAGCACTGAGAGCCCACAGACCCACGTAAGAAAACTGAAAGGAACAGAAGCCATGGAAGGCTCCCTGAACATGGTCGGCTACGGCCTGGCCGCCGTCGGTCCCGGCATCGGCATCGGCCTGATCTTCGCCGCCTACATCAACGGCGTCGCGCGTCAGCCGGAGGCGCAGAGCCGCCTGCAGTCGATCGCGATCCTCGGCTTCGCGCTCGCCGAGGCGCTGGCGATCATCGGTATCGCCCTCGCCTTCGTCCTCTGACCGGGCCCCACCGCACGCCACACGAGAAGGACCTGTCATGACGCTTGTTCCCATGGTCTCGGAGGAGGGGCCCAGCCCCCTCGCCGTCGCGCCGGTGGAGATCGTCCTCTCCCTGGTCGTCTTCGGGATCCTGTTCCTGCTGGTGCGCAAGTTCGTGGTGCCCGGCTTCGAGTCCACGTTCGACGCGCGCACCAAGGCGATCGAGGGAGGGCTGGCCGCCGCCGAGACCAAGCAGGCGGAGGCCGACGCCAAGCTCGCCGAGCTCGAGAAGCAGCTCGCCGACGCCCGCCACGAGGCCTCCCGCATCCGCGAGGAGGCTCGCGAGCAGGGTGCGCAGATCGTCGCCGAGATGCGCGAGCAGGCGCAGTCGGAGTCGTCGCGCATCGTCGACCACGGCAAGGCCCAGATCGAGGCGGAGCGGCAGCAGGCCGTCTCCCAGCTCCGGGCCGAGGTCGGCAGCCTGGCTACCAGCCTGGCCGGCCGTATCGTGGGCGAGAGCCTGGAGGACGACGACCGCGCCGAGCGCGTGGTCGAGCGGTTCCTGGCCGACCTCGAGAGCGACACCACGACCGGGAGCGGGGTCAGCTGATGGTGTTCCGCGGTGCCTCGGCCGAGAGCGTCGCCGGGCTCGTCGACCACCTCGCCGGGCAGGTCTCCCGTGCGCCTCGGCGCGCGGCGACCATGGCCGACGACCTCGTGGCGGTCAGCGGCACGCTGCGTCGCGAGGGGGCGCTGCGCCGCTTCGCCACCGACGGGTCGCTGCCCACCGAGGCGCGCACCGGGCTGGTGCGCGAGGTCTTCGGCGAGCAGGTCGACGAGCACACCCGCGACCTGCTCGAGGCGGCGGTCTCGCGCCGCTGGACCTCCGCCGGCGACCTGCCGGCGGCGCTCGAGCACCTCGCGGTCGTCGCCGCCGTCCGCTCGGCCGGTTCGGAGACCGAGCGGCTCTCCGACGAGCTGTTCGAGGTCTCGCAGGCAGTCAAGCAGCAGCACGACCTGCGCGACGCCCTCTCGGACCCCGCGCGCGATCGACGCGGCCAAGGAGGCGCTCGTGCGCGACCTGCTCGGCGATCGTGCCCTCGAGGCGACGGTCCGACTCACGGTCCAGGCCGTCGGCAGCAGCCACCGCACCGTGACAGCGGCGCTCACCGAGTACCAGAAGGTCGCTGCCGACGTCCACGGCGAGGGCGTGGCCACCGTGCGCGTGGCCAAGCCGCTGGGCGAGGACGAGACCCGGCGCCTGGAGGAGGCGCTGCGCCGCCAGTACGACCGGCCGGTCCACCTGAACCAGGTGGTCGACCCGGACGTCGTCGGTGGCGTCCGGGTCGAGATCGGCGACGACATCATCGACGGCACGGTCTCCTCCCGCCTCGCCGAGGCGCGACGCCGGCTCGCCGGCACCGCCCGCTGACCGCGCCGCCCGCGCCAGCCCCCGACCCACGACTGACGAAGACGAAGAGAGAAGGCACCACCATGACGGAGCTCTCCATCCGGCCGGAGGAGATCCGCGACGCGCTGGCCAAGTACGTCGCCGACTACCAGCCCGACGCCTCGAGCCGCGAGGAGGTCGGCACCGTCGCCTCCGCCGGTGACGGCATCGCGCGCGTCAGCGGGCTGCCCTCGGCGATGGCCAACGAGCTGCTCGAGTTCGAGGACGGCACGCAGGGCCTGGCGCTGAACCTCGACACCCGCGAGATCGGTGTCGTGATCCTCGGCGACTTCGCGGGCATCGAGGAGGGCCAGACCGTGCGCCGCACCGGCTCGATCCTCTCGGTCCCGGTCGGCGACTCCTACCTCGGTCGCGTGGTCGACCCGCTGGGCAACCCGATCGACGGTCTCGGCGACCTCGAGACCACCGAGCGCCGCGCCCTGGAGCTCCAGGCGCCGACCGTGGTCCAGCGCAAGTCCGTGCACGAGCCGCTGGCCACCGGCATCAAGGCGATCGACGCGCTGACCCCGATCGGTCGTGGTCAGCGCCAGCTGATCATCGGCGACCGCGCGACCGGCAAGAGCACGATCGCGATCGACACGATCATCAACCAGAAGCGCAACTGGGACACCGGCGACCCGGACAAGCAGGTGCGCTGCATCTACGTCGCCATCGGCCAGAAGGGCTCGACGATCGCCTCGGTGCGCGGGGCGCTCGAGGAGGCCGGCGCGCTGGAGTACACCACCGTCGTCGCGGCCCCTGCCTCGGACTCCGCGGGCTTCAAGTACCTCGCGCCGTACACCGGCTCGGCCATCGGGCAGCAGTGGATGTACGAGGGCAAGCACGTCCTCATCGTCTTCGACGACCTGACCAAGCAGGCCGAGGCCTACCGCGCGGTCTCGCTGCTGCTGCGGCGCCCGCCGGGCCGCGAGGCCTACCCCGGTGACGTCTTCTACCTGCACAGCCGGCTGCTCGAGCGCTGCGCGAAGCTCTCCGACGACCTGGGGGCGGGCTCGATGACCGGTCTGCCGATCATCGAGACCAAGGCCAACGACGTCTCGGCGTTCATCCCGACCAACGTCATCTCGATCACCGACGGCCAGATCTTCCTGCAGTCCGACCTGTTCGCGGCGAACCAGCGCCCGGCGATCGACGTGGGTGTCTCGGTCTCCCGCGTGGGCGGCGCGGCCATGACGAAGGCCATGAAGTCCGTGACCGGCTCGCTCAAGGTCGACCTGGCGCAGTTCCGCGCCATGGAGGCGTTCGCGATGTTCGCCTCGGACCTCGACGCGGCCTCGCGCCAGCAGCTGGACCGCGGTCAGCGCCTGATGGCGCTGCTGAAGCAGCCCGCCTACTCGCCCTACCCCGTCGACCACATGACGGTCTCGCTGTGGCTGGGCACCTCCGGGCGCCTGGACAAGGTGCCGACCGACGACGTGCTGCGCTTCGAGCAGGAGTTCATCGACTACCTCACCCGCTCCCACGAGGGCATCCTGTCCGGCATCAGGGAGAGCCTGAAGTTCGAGGACGAGGACGGCCTCGTCTCCGCCTACGACTCCTTCCTCGACCAGTTCGAGACCTCCGAGGGCGGCTCGATCAAGGCCGGCCACGAGGAGCACGACGCCCTCGAGGACGAGGACGTCGAGCAGGAGCAGATCGTCAAGCAGAAGCGGGGCTGAACCCATGGCAGTGTCGCTGCGCGAGTACCGCGGGCGGATCAAGTCGACGGAGTCGATGAAGAAGATCACGCGCGCCATGGAGCTCATCGCCGCGTCGCGGATCATCAAGGCCCAGCAGCGGGCCCAGGCCGCGGCGCCCTACGCCCGCGAGCTGACCCGGGCGGTCTCGGCGGTGGCGACGTTCAGCAACGTCGAGCACCCGTTGACGCACGAGGAGGAGGACCCCAAGCGGGCGGCCGTGCTCGTGGTCACCAGCGACCGCGGGCTCGCCGGTGCCTACTCCTCCAGCGTGCTGAAGGAGGCCGAGCGACTGGCCGAGAAGCTGCGCGGCGAGGGCAAGGAGGTCGACTGGTACATCACCGGTCGCAAGGGCGAGGCCTACTTCAAGTTCCGCCAGCGTCCGGTCGTCCAGGTGTGGACCGGCTTCTCCGACCAGCCCTCCTACGACGTGGCCGCCGAGATCGGCGAGGCGCTGATCACGGCGTTCCTCAAGGACCAGGGTGAGGAGGGCGACGTCGACGAGGTCCACGTCGTCTACACCCGGTTCCGCTCGATGCTGACCCAGGAGCCCACCGACATCAGGATGCTGCCGCTCGAGGTGGTCGAGAGCGAGGGCGACGGCGGACCCGGCGACGGGGACGTCCTGCCGCTCTACGAGTTCGAGCCCTCGGCCGAGGCGGTGCTCGACGGGCTGCTGCCGCAGTACGTGCAGAGCCGGATCTTCTTCTGCCTGCTCCAGGCCGCGGCCTCCGAGCTCGCCGCGCGCCAGAAGGCGATGAAGTCCGCCACGGACAACGCAGACGAGCTGATCAAGAAGTACAAGCGCATCGCCAACCAGGCCCGCCAGGCCGGCATCACCCAGGAAATCAGCGAGATCGTCGGTGGCGTGAACGCGCTCGCCGACTCACAAGCCGGGAGTGAGTGAACACAGACATGACTGCGACCACCGAAGAGACCACCGAGACCTCGGGCGAGCACACCATCGGACGCATCGCCCGCGTCATCGGCCCCGTGGTCGACGTGGAGTTCCCCGTCGACCAGATGCCCGAGATCTACAACAAGCTCCAGGTGACCCTCAGCCTCGGCGACAGCGACCGGGTGCTCTCGCTCGAGGTCGCCCAGCACATCGGCGACGGCATGGTCCGCGCCATCTCGCTGCAGCCCACCGACGGCCTCGTGCGCGGGGCCCAGGTCACCGACACCGGTGAGCCGATCATGGTGCCGGTCGGCAACGAGACGCTCGGCAAGGTCTTCAACGCGCTCGGCGAGGTGCTGAACCTCGAGGAGGGCCAGGAGTTCGAGGTCAACGAGCGGTGGGGCATCCACCGCAAGGCGCCCGCCTTCGACCAGCTCGAGTCCAAGACCGAGATGTTCGAGACCGGCATCAAGGTCATCGACCTGCTGACGCCCTACGTGCTGGGCGGCAAGATCGGCCTCTTCGGCGGCGCCGGGGTCGGCAAGACCGTGCTGATCCAGGAGATGATCGCCCGCGTCGCGACCAACCACGGCGGTGTCTCGGTCTTCGCCGGCGTGGGGGAGCGCACCCGCGAGGGCAACGACCTGATGGTCGAGATGGAGGAGGCCGGCGTCCTCGGCCAGACCGCCCTCGTCTTCGGCCAGATGGACGAGCCGCCGGGCACCCGGCTGCGTGTCGCGCTGTCGGCGCTGACGATGGCGGAGTACTTCCGCGACGTGCAGCAGCAGGACGTGCTGCTGTTCATCGACAACATCTTCCGGTTCACCCAGGCCGGGTCCGAGGTCTCGACGCTGCTGGGCCGGATGCCCTCCGCGGTGGGCTACCAGCCGACGCTGGCCGACGAGATGGGCGTGCTCCAGGAGCGGATCACCTCCACCCGCGGTCACTCGATCACCTCGATGCAGGCGATCTACGTGCCGGCCGACGACTACACCGACCCGGCGCCGGCGACGACGTTCGCGCACCTCGACGCGACGACCGAGCTGTCCCGCGAGATCGCCTCGCTCGGCATCTACCCCGCGGTGGACCCGCTGACGTCGACCTCGCGGATCCTCGACCCGCAGTACATCGGCCAGGCGCACTACGACTGCGCGATCCGGATCAAGCAGATCCTGCAGCGCAACAAGGAGCTGCAGGACATCATCGCGATCCTCGGCGTCGACGAGCTGTCCGAGGAGGACAAGGTCATCGTCTCGCGGGCCCGCCGCATCCAGCGGTTCCTCTCGCAGAACACCTACGTCGCCAAGCAGTTCACCGGCATCGAGGGCTCGACGGTCCCGGTCTCGGAGACGATCGAGGCCTTCAACAAGATCGCGGACGGCGAGTACGACCACGTCGCCGAGCAGGCGTTCTTCATGTGTGGCGGCCTCGACGACGTCGAGGCGAAGTGGGCCGACATCCAGAAGAACCTCTGATGGCCGAGCACCTCCAGGTCGAGCTCGTCGCGGCCGACCGGACCGTGTGGTCCGGTCGCGCCGAGATGGTCATCGCGCGCACCGTCGAGGGTGACGTCGGCGTGCTGCGCGGTCACGCCCCGATGCTGGCGCTGCTCGCCGACGCGGTCGTCGAGATCACCGACGACGACGGCCACGTGACCGTGGCGGTCGTCGACGGCGGCTTCCTCTCCGTCGCGGCCGACCGGGTCTCGGTGCTCTCCGAGCGGGCCGTGCTCGCCGAGGAGGTCGACGCCGACCAGGCGCGCAGCGAGCTGGACGCCGCGCGCGACGGTGGGGCCGACGACGCCGAGCGTCGCATCCGTCGGGCCGAGGCCCGGCTGCGGGCGGTCGAGCGCGCCTCCTGACCCCGGTAGGGTTCGGCCCGGGACCGCAGGGTCACGGGTCCCGGTCGAGAGGAGCGTGCTGGTGGCGTGGTGGCAGTGGGTCCTGGACTCCGCCGCGCTCCTCCTGGTCGTCGTCCTGCTCTACGCCCTCGCGCTGGTGCTGCGACGTCGCTGGCTGGGCCGCCGTGGCGGCACGTTCGAGCTCTCCCACCGGTTGCACCGCGGACGGATCGGGCGCGGCTGGGTGCTGGGGCTCGGTCGCTACACCGAGGACTCCCTGGAGTGGTACCGGGTCTTCTCGGTCGCGCCGCGCCCGCGGGCGCGGTGGCGGCGCGGTGAGCTGGTCTACGAGGGCACCCGCGAGCCGGGTCGGTGCCGAGCGGCACACGCTCTACGCCGACCACGTGGTGATCTGCTGCCGGCACGGGCGCGGGGCCGTCGAGCTGGCGATGGGCCCGGACTCGTTGACCGGGTTCCAGTCCTGGCTGGAGGCACGGCGCCCCGGTACCGACTGGTCCCGGTGAACCGGCCGCCGGTCGCGGCGGAGGGGGTGCGCGCCGTCGCGGTGGTCTTCGTCGCGAACGGAGCGGCGTTCGCCTCCCTGTTCGCGCGGGTCCCGGACGTGCGGCGCGGGCTCGCGCTGGACAACGGCTCGCTCGGCCTGCTGCTGCTCTCGGCCGCGCTCGGCTCCGTCGTCTCGCTGCCGGCCAGCGGCCGGCTGGTGCAGGTGATGGGCGCGGCCTCGGTGGTGAGGCTCGGCGCCGTGGTGGGGGCCGCGGGGCTGGCCGTGGTCGCACTGGGCGTCGAGGCGGCCGGATCGGTGCCGTGGACCGCGGCCGGCCTGCTCGGGGTCGGGGTGGGCGTCGGCATGTGGGACGTGGCGATGAACGCCGAGGGAGCAGAGGTCGAGCGCGCGCTCGCCCGCACGGTGATGCCGCGCTTCCACGCCGGCTTCAGCCTGGGCGCCGTCGCCGGCGCGCTGGGCGGCGCCGGGGTGCTCGCGCTCGGTGTGCCGATGACCCCGCACCTGCTCGTGGTCGCCGCAGCCGTCGTGCCGGCGGTGTGGCGCTCGACCGCGTCGTTCCTCCCGGCGGCCGGCCCGCAGGAGGGTGGGGCCGACGGTGCGCGCGGGCGCACCGCCGGCGGCGTCGGCCGCCTGGGCCGAGCCCCGCACGCTGGTGGTGGGGCTGATGGTGCTGTGCTTCGCGGTCGCCGAGGGAAGTGCGAACGACTGGCTGACGCTGGCCCTGATCGACGGGCACGACGCGGCCCCCGCCGTCGGCGTGGCCGGCTACGCGACCTTCGTGGCCGCGATGACCGCGGGCCGCGTCGGCGGCCCACCGGTGCTGGACCGGTTCGGACCGGCGCCGGTGCTCGCCGCCGGCGCGGTGGCGGTCGCGACGGGCGTCGTCGTCACCGTGCTCGCGCCGGGGCCGCTGGTCGTCGTGGGCATCGTGCTGTGGGGCCTCGGGGCGGCCCTCGGGTTCCCGGTCGGGATGAGCGTCGCCGCCGACGACCCACGCCACGCCGCGGCCCGGCTGGCGGTGGTCTCGACGATCGGCTACGGCGCCTTCCTCGCGGGTCCGCCGCTGCTGGGGTGGTTGGGGGACGCGGTGGGCACCCTGCCGGCGCTGCTCGCGGTCGCGGTGCTGATGGCCCCCGCGCTGCTCACCGTGGCCGCCACCCGCCACCCCGGGGTGCCGGATCAGCCGCGCTCGCCGCCGGGCACCCAGAGCACGTCGCCGCGCTCCAGGTTCGCGTGGCGCGCCAGGATGAACAGCAGGTCCGAGAGCCGGTTGAGGTAGGTCAGCGCCAGCACGTTCATGGTCGCCGCGTGCTCGGCGTGGGCGGCCCAGCCGGCGCGCTCGGCGCGCCGCACCACGGTGCGCGCGACGTGGAGGTGGGCCGCCGCGACCGTGCCGCCGCTGAGGATGAACGAGCGCAGCGGCGACAGCTCCTCGTTCCACCGGTCGCAGGCGGCCTCGAGGCGGTCGACGTAGTCCTGCTCGATGCGCAGCGGCGGGTGCTCGGGGTCCGCCACGACCGGGGTGCACAGGTCGGCGCCGACGTCGAAGAGGTCGTTCTGCACCCGCACCAGCAGGTCCGCGACGTCGGCGTCGAGACCGCCGTGGGCCAGGGCGACGCCGATGGTGGCGTTGGCCTCGTCCACGTCGGCGTAGGCCCGCAGCCGGCTGTCGGTCTTCGAGGTCGCGCTCATGTCACCGAGCCTGGTCTCGCCCGCGTCGCCGGTGCGGGTGTAGATGCGGGTGAGGTTGACCATGCTCGGCAGCGTAGCCAGCCGCTGCGGGGGGTCGGGCACAGTGGGGGCATGCGTGAGCTGCGTGCCTGGCGCGCCTACCCCGTCCTGCTCCTGCTGCCCGGGCTGCTGCTCGGGGCGGCCGGCCTGTTCCACCCCGAGTCGCTGTCCTACGAGACCGCGCAGCGGTGGTGGACCCTGCACGTCCCGGGTCTGCTGGTCTTCCCGCTGGTCGGCTGGGCGCTGGCCGAGCTCGTCGCCGAGCGGCGCGACGCGGTCGCGTGGTCGGTGCGGGCGACGGCCTACGTGTACGCGACCTTCTACACCGCGCTGGACGTCGTCAGCGGGATCGGCGCCGGCTACGTCACGCGGCAGCTCGGGCCCGGCGTCCCCCGCCCCGAGGCCGTCTCCCAGATGTTCCGCATCGGGACGCCGTTGGGCGAGGTGGGCTCGTGGGCGCTGATCGCCTGCGTGGTGGTGCTGCTGGTCGACCGGGTGCGCGCGCTCGGGGCCCCCGCCGCGGTCGGGCGTCGTGCTGCTGCCGGGGGCCTACCTCGTGCACGTCGAGCACATCTTCAGCCCGCTCGGGGTGCTGGGGATGGTGCTGCTGGGCGCCGGGTCGGCCGCGCTCGCGGCGGTCGCCCGGCGGCACCCCGACCGCGCGCCGGCGTCCTGACGCCTCGGGCGGGGGCGTGTGATACCCCACACGCGACGCCGGTGACCGGCGGGTAACCGAGCACCTACCCTGCCGGTATGAGCCAGCCCGCCGAGGACCCGCAGGAGGTCGTGGCCCCGACCCGTCCGGAGCGCGACCGGCCCTGGGTGATGCGGACCTATGCCGGCCACTCGACGGCGACCGCGTCCAACGCGCTGTACCGGAACAACCTGGCCAAGGGCCAGACCGGCCTGTCGGTGGCCTTCGACCTGCCGACGCAGACCGGGTACGACCCGGACTCCGTGCTCGCCCGGGGCGAGGTCGGCAAGGTCGGCGTCCCGGTGGCGCACCTGGGGGAGATGCGGCAGCTCTTCGAGGGCATCCCGCTGACCGGGATGAACACCTCGATGACCATCAACGCCACCGCGATGTGGCTGCTCGCGCTCTACCAGGTGGTGGCCGAGGAGCAGAACCCGGACCTCGACCCGTCCGAGGTCGCCCGGCAGCTGGCCGGGACGACGCAGAACGACATCATCAAGGAGTACCTCTCCCGCGGCACCTACGTGTTCGGGCCCGACCACTCGCTGCGCCTGATCGCCGACGTCGTCGCCTACACCGTCCACGAGATCCCGCGGTGGAACCCGATCAACATCTGCAGCTACCACCTGCAGGAGGCAGGAGCGACCCCGACCCAGGAGCTGGCCTACGCGATGTGCACCGCGATCGCGGTGCTCGACCAGGTCAAGGCCTCCGGCCAGGTCTCGGAGGACGACTTCGAGAAGGTCGTCGGCCGGATGTCGTTCTTCGTCAACGCCGGCGTGCGGTTCGTGGAGGAGATGTGCAAGATGCGCGCCTTCGTCCGGCTGTGGGAGGAGATCACCCGCGACCGCTACGGCGTGCAGGACGAGAAGATGCGCCGCTTCCGCTACGGCGTGCAGGTGAACTCGCTCGGGCTGACCGAGGCGCAGCCGGAGAACAACGTGCAGCGCATCGTGCTGGAGATGCTCGGGGTGACGCTGTCCAAGGACGCCCGTGCCCGCGCGGTCCAGCTGCCGGCCTGGAACGAGGCGCTCGGCCTCCCCCGGCCCTGGGACCAGCAGTGGTCGTTGCGCCTCCAGCAGGTCCTCGCCTTCGAGTCCGACCTCCTCGAGCACGACGACCTCTTCGAGGGCAGCCTCGTGGTCGAGGCCAAGGTCGAGGAGCTGCTCGCCGGGGCGCGGGCCGAGATGGAGCGGGTCCAGGACATGGGTGGCGCGATCGCCGCCGTCGAGTCCGGGTACATGAAGCAGGCCCTGGTGGCCGCGCACGCCGCGCGTCGGGCCCGGATCGAGTCCGGCGAGGAGAAGATCGTCGGGGTCAACGTCTACGAGACCACCGAGCCGTCGCCGCTGACCGCCGACCTCGACACCGCCGTGCAGGCCGCCGACCCCGGCGCCGAGCGGGCGGCGCTGGAGAGCCTCGAGGCGTGGCGCTCCGGGCGCGACGAGGCCGCGGTGGCCGACGCGCTCGCCCGGCTGGCCGCGGACGCCGTCACCGACGCCAACCTGATGCACGCCACGCTCGCGGCCGCCCGGGCCGGCGCGACGACGGGGGAGTGGGCAGGGACCCTGCGCGAGGTCTTCGGCGAGTTCCGCGCGCCCACCGGGGTCGGCGGGACCTTCGAGGTCGCCCACCGCGGGACGGCGCTGGCCGACGTCCGGCGGCGGGTGCAGGAGACCGGGGACCAGGTCGGGGGGCGGCTGCGGCTGCTGGTCGGCAAGCCCGGCCTGGACGGCCACTCCAACGGCGCGGAGCAGATCGCCGTGCGGGCCCGCGACGCCGGGTTCGAGGTCGTCTACCAGGGGATCAGGCTGACGCCGCAGCAGATCGTCGCCGCTGCCGTGGCCGAGGACGTGCACTGCGTCGGCCTGTCGATCCTCTCCGGCTCGCACATGTCGCTGGTGCCCGACGTGATCGCCGGTCTGCGTGCGGCCGGGCTGGACGACGTGCCCGTGGTGGTCGGCGGGATCATCCCGGAGTCCGACGGGCGTGCGCTCCGCGCCGCCGGGGTCGCCGCGGTCTACACGCCCAAGGACTTCGGGATGACGGCGATCATGGGCGGCATCGTCGACGTGATCCGCGCCGCCCACGGCCTGGACCAGCAGCCCGCACCGGTGGTGTGACGAAGACCAAGGTAAGGCTTGCCTTGGCTCGTGTACGGTGAGCGGGTGAGCGAGCCGAGCGTCCGGGTGCTGCCGAAGAAGCAGGTGCCCAAGACCAAGTGCTGCGTCTCGTCGACCCGCTGCGGTCGCTGCCCGCTGCGGATGATGGCCGAGGACCGCCTCCCCGAGGGCTACACGGTCAAGAAGCGCCGCTTGGTCAAGGTCGGCCCCGACGTGCCCGACCTCGTCGCGCTCCCGAAGCCCGGCAAGAAGAAGGGCAAGAAGGGCAAGAAGGCGCGCAAGGCCGCTGCGCTGGCCGCCTGATCGGGTCCCGCACGCCCGCTCCGCCCTCGTCGGAGCACCCCGGTGGGCCAGGATGGGGGCGTGCGCGTGGTGCTGGTCGGGGCCGGGGTGGTCGGGCTGACGTGCGCGGTGCGGCTCCTCGAGGCCGGCCACCGGGTCGACGTGCTGGCCCGTGACCTCCCGCGGGAGACGACCTCGGCCGTGGCGGCGGCGCTGTGGTACCCCTACCGGGCGGAGCCGCGCGCGCTGGTCGGGCGCTGGGGCGCGCGCACCTACGAGGTGCTGACCGGGCTGGCGGACGTCGAGGGCTGCGGGGTCCGGGTCCGCCCGGTGACCGAGGTGGTCCGCGACAGCGACGAGACCCCCTGGTGGCAGCACGCCGTCCCCGGCCTCGCGGAGGTGCCGGCGCCGGCCGGGTACGCCGCCGCCTGGGACTTCGCGGCCCCGGTCGTCGAGATGCCGCGCTACCTGGACTGGCTGGCGGCCCGGGTGGTCGGGCTGGGGGGCACGGTGACGCGGCACGTCGTCCAGGCCCTGCCCGCCGGAGGGGACGCGGTGGTCGACTGCGCCGGGCTGGGCGGTCGCCTGCTGGGGCGGGACCCGTCGGTCGTGCCGGTGCAGGGCCAGGTGCTGCGGCTGGCCCCGTGGGGGCTGGACCGGGTGTGGCTCGACGGGAGCGGCCCGACGTACGTCGTGCCGCGCGACCACGACGTGGTGGTCGGCGGGACCGACGTGGAGGGGGCGTGGAGCCGCACCCCCTCGGCCGAGGTGACGCGCGACATCCTGGCGCGCGCGGAGCGGCTGGTCCCCGGTGTGGCCGGGGCGCGGGTGCTCGGCCAGCGGGTCGGGCTGCGTCCGGCACGGCCGGCGGTCCGCGTCGAGCGCGACCCCGACGACGCCCGGGTGGTGCACTGCTACGGGCACGGGGGAGCGGGGGTGACGCTGAGCTGGGGCTGCGCCGAGGACGTGGTCGCGCTGGTGGAGGGTCGCCCGGCCGGCTAGCGCGGGGCCCGGCGGCGGTCGAGCAGCACGGCCAGCGGGACGCCGACGAGCAGGCCGACGAGGGCCCCGGGCGCGGCGCCCGCCGGCCCCGTGGCGAGCCCGGCGGCGCCGCCGGCGGCGATCGCGACCACGAGGACCGCGGCGACGCGCACCCGGTGGAAGAGCTCCTCGAGGAAGATCCGGCTGAACGACACCCCGGGGTCGGCCCCCGGGTGCGCCGAGGGCGCCAGGGGCGCCGGGTCCGCCGGGTCCGCCGGCCCGGGCGGGTCGAGCTCGTGCACGGCCACCACGGCGCTGGTCGGCACGGCGCCGTAGACGTGGGGGAAGGTCTCGGCGCCCCCGGGTGCGGGTTCCTCCACCACCGGGGCGTCGAGCAGGTCGGTCTCGATCACGAGGAGGACGAGCGGCTCGGTCGTGTCGCCGTAGACGCGGCGGCGCACCTCCTGCCACTGGTCGGCGCGGCTGGCGTGGACGAAGCCGACCTCGGCCAGGGTGCGCCCCCGCGTGGATGTCGTGCAGCGCCCGACCTGCTGCGCAGCCCGCCAGTCCTCGGCCGTCGTGACGTGGAAGATCAGCACAGGTGGATGCCCGTCGCCGGCCGGCTCAGAACAACCGCGTCGTCGGGTCGTCGAGGCCCCGCAGCGCGTCGTAGTCGACGACGCGGCAGGTGATGCCGCGGTCGGTGGCCAGCACCCGGGCCTGGGGGCGGATCTCCTGGGCCGCGAGCACCCCCCGCACCGGCGCCAGCAGCGGGTCGCGGTTGAGCAGCTCGAGATAACGGGTCAGCTGCTCGACCCCGTCGATCTCGGCACGGCGCTTGACCTCGACGGCGACGGAGAGGCCGGCCGCGTCCCGGCACATCAGGTCCACCGGACCGATCGCGGTGGGGTACTCCCGGCGCACGAGCACCAGCCCGTCGTCGAGGCTCTGCGGGTGCTCGGCCAGCAGCGCCTGGAGGTGCTTCTCGACGCCGTCCTTGACCAGGCCGGGATCGACCCCGAGGTCGTGGCGGGAGTCGTGGTGGATCTCGGTGAGCAGCACCCGCAGCGTGTCGTCGGTCTTGGGGCTGGTCACGGTCCAGGCGATGCCCTCGTCGGTGACCTCCTCCCGCAGCGTGCAGGGCGGCGACATCCAGTTCAGCGGCTTGTAGGAGCCGCCGTCGGCGTGCACGAGGACCGAGCCGTCCGCCTTGACCATGAGCACCCGCGTGGCCGGGGGGAGGTGGGCGGTCAGCCGCCCGGCGTAGTCCACCTGGCAGGTCGCCACGACGAGTCTCACGGGCGCTGAACCTACGCCACGGCCCGGGCCGGCCACGTCACCGACTGGTAACGGCTCGTACTCGTTGGGCCCAGGTGCTTGCAGGTGGGGCGGGGAGAGTGTTGAGTGCAGCGGCATGACCCCCACCGTGGTGCCCATGGTCGAGTCCGAGCCGACCTGGCAGTGGCTCTCCGACGTCGAGGAAGCGATCGACGGCGCGTTCGAGCCGGTCTCGAACGCCGTGCAGAGCGTGATCTTCTACGCCCCCACGGTCGGCGGCACCTCGCTGCCGCTGATCGTCTTCTGGCTGGTGATCGCCGCGACGGTGTTCACCATCTACTTCAAGGGCATCCAGTTCACCGGGATCAAGACCTCCCTGGACCTGGTCCGCGGCAAGTACTCCCGGCACTCCGACCCGGGCGAGGTGACGCACTTCCAGGCGCTGTCCTCCGCGGTGTCGGGCACCGTCGGCCTCGGCAACATCGCCGGTGTCGGCGTCGCGGTCACGATCGGCGGTCCGGGTGCGACGTTCTGGATGATCCTGGCCGGCCTGCTCGGCATGTGCACGAAGTTCGTGGAGTGCACGCTCGGGGTGAAGTACCGCGAGACCCACGAGGACGGCACCGTCACGGGCGGGCCGTTCCGCTACCTGCCGGTCGCCTTCGAGCGGTTCGGCGCCGGCGTCTCCCGCACCTTCACGCTCATCTTCGCCGTCGCGCTGTTCTTCTTCGGCGCGGTCGGCGGCAACATGTTCCAGGCCAACCAGACCTTCGCGCAGGCCCAGGAGGTCACCGGCGGCGACGACGGGTTCCTCGGCTCGTCGGGCTCGGCGCTGATCTTCGGGATCGTCCTCGCCTTCCTCGTCGGCGCGGTCATCCTCGGCGGCATCACCTCGATCGCCGCGGTCACCTCGAAGCTGGTGCCCGCGATGGCGATCCTCTACCTGGTGACCTGCCTGCTGGTGATCCTCGGGAACCTGGCCAACGTCCCGGGCGCCTTCGGCAGCATCATCACCGGCGCGTTCAACCCCGACGGCATCGCCGGCGGCTTCGTGGGCGTGCTGATCATCGGCTTCCAGCGCGCGGCGTTCTCCAACGAGGCCGGCGTCGGCTCGGCCCCGATCGCGCACGCCGCGGTCAAGACCAAGCACCCGGTCAGCGAGGGCTTCGTGGCCCTCCTCGAGCCGTTCATCGACACCGTCGTGGTCTGCACGATGACCGCGTTGACCATCGTCATCGCCGACACGGCCTTCTACAACGACGCTCAGGCGACGTACCTGGCCGACGGCACGACCCCCGACGGCGTCGTCGTCACGTCGCGGGCCTTCGAGACCTTCCTGCCGCAGTTCCCGGTGATCCTGGCCATCGCGGTGGCGCTGTTCGCCTTCTCCACCCTGATCACCTGGGCCTACTACTCGATGAAGGCGTGGACCACGATCTTCGGTCGCACGCCCGCCAGCGAGCTGACGTTCAAGATCGTCTTCTGCATGTTCACCGTGGTCGGCACCGTGATGTCCTTCGGTGCCGTCCTCGGGTTCGCCGACTCGATGCTCTTCGTCTGCGCGATCTTCAACCTGCTGGCCTGCTACCTGCTGCTGCCGGTGGTCAAGAAGGAGCTGCAGAGCTTCCGAGCCGGCCTCCGCAGCGGCGAGATCAAGCAGGTCCCCAAGGAGGAGCGGACCGCTCCGAGCGACACGATCCCCTTCGTGGGCAACGACAAGGACGAGTGAGCGGGGGCCGGGCCGGGAGTGAAGCACGTCACTCCCGGCCCGGCTCACGACGTCCCCCGCCCGTGGCACGATGCCGGGCATGAGTGCGACTGGGACGACGACCACACCCGACGAGACCGGCGCCGCGGCCGGGGCGGAGCGGTTCCGGACGGTCGGCGTGGTCGGGCTCGGCACGATGGGTGCCGGCATCGTCGAGGTCTTCGCGCGCCACGGCCTCGAGGTGGTCGGCGTCGAGGTCGACGACGCCGGGGTCGAGCGGGGCCGCCAGCACCTGGAGAACTCCACCGGGAGGGCCGTCAGCCGCGGCAAGCTCGGGGAGGACGAGCAGGCCGCCCTGCTGGCCAGGGTGCGCTACGCGACGAGCCTGGACGAGCTCGCCGACGCCGACCTCGTGGTCGAGGCCGTCGTGGAGTCGCTGGAGGTCAAGAAGGAGGTGTTCCGGACGCTGGAGAAGGTCGTCGCGCCCGGTGCGGTGCTGGCCACCAACACCTCCTCGCTGTCGGTGACCGAGATCTCCACCGCCAACGCCCACCCCGGGCGCGTCATCGGCATCCACTTCTTCAACCCCGCACCGGTGCAGGGCCTCGTCGAGGTGGTGCGCACCGTGGTCACCGAGCCGGCGGTCCTCGAGGACGTCACCGCGCTGGTCCGCTCGCTGGGCAAGAACCCGGTCGTGTGCGGCGACAAGGCCGGCTTCATCGCCAACACGCTCCTCTTCGGCTACCTCAACCACGCGGTCGCGATGTACGAGCAGCGCTACGCCTCCCGCGAGGACATCGACGCCGCGATGCGGCACGGCTGCGGCTACCCGATGGGTCCGCTGGCCCTGGTCGACCTGATCGGGCTGGACACGACCTACGAGATCCTCGAGACGATGTACCGGCAGGGACGCGACCGCCTGCACGCGCCGGCGCCGATCCTCAAGCAGATGGTCACCGCGGGCATGCTGGGCCGCAAGAGCGGGCGCGGCTTCTACACCTACGAGGCGCCGGACAGCCCGCGCACGGTCCGCGACGACCAGACGCCGAGCGAGTCCGACGAGCCCGAGCTCCAGCACGCGATCCGCACCGTCGGGGTCGTCGGCACGGGGACGATGGCGACCGGCATCGTCGAGGTGTTCGCCCGCAGCGGCTACGACGTGGTCTACGTCGGGCGCTCCGGGGACAAGGTCGCCCAGGTGCGGACCCGCGTCGAGCGCTCGCTGGACAAGGCGGTGCAGCGGGGCAAGATCGAGGAGGCCGCCCGCGAGGAGGTCCTCGGTCGGTTGACCGGGTCCGCCTCGCTGGACGACCTGGCCGACGTCGACCTCGTGGTCGAGGCGATCGCCGAGGACCTGGGGATCAAGACCACGCTGTTCGAGAACCTCGACGAGATCTGCAAGCCGGGGGCGGTGCTCGCGACCACCACCTCCTCGCTGCCGGTGATCGCCTGCGCGCGCGCCACCTCGCGACCGCAGGACGTCGTCGGGCTGCACTTCTTCAACCCCGCGACGGTGATGCGCCTGGTCGAGGTGGTCTCGACCGTGGCGACCGCGCCCGAGGTGCGCGAGACCGCGCAGGCGCTCGTGGGTCGGCTCGGCAAGGTGGCGGTCTCCTGCGGTGACCGCGCGGGCTTCATCGTCAACGCGCTGCTCTTCCCCTACCTCAACGACGCGGTGCGGATGCTCGAGGCGCACTACGCGACGGCCGACGACATCGACACGGCGATGAAGCAGGGCTGCGCGCTGCCGATGGGGCCCTTCGAGCTCCTCGACGTCGTCGGCAACGACGTCTCGCTGGCGATCCAGCGCGAGCTCTACCTGGAGTTCCGCGAGCCCGGGTTCGCCCCCGCCCCGCTGCTGGAGCAGCTGGTCACCGCCGGGTACCTCGGGCGCAAGACCCAGCGCGGCTTCCGCGACCACTCGCGGCGCTGACGCCGGTCGGGAGGGTCGGGGCGCTGGACCCCCGCCGTAGACTGCGGGCATGGAGCTCGTGCTCGTCCTGCTGCTGCTCGCTGGTGCCGTGGCCCTGGTGGTCCGGTCCTCCAACGCCGGGAAGGCCAAGGCGCTGGAGCGTCGCGAGAGCGAGCTGGCGCCGGTCCTCAAGCTGGTCGAGGAGGACGTCACCGCGCTCGGCACCGAGCTCCAGGACCTCGACCTGGACATGGCCGGTCACGAGCTCGACGCGGGGGCCAACGCCGACTACCAGCGTGCGCTGGACGCCTACGAGGCGGCGAAGGCGGCGTCCGAGGCGATCACCGCGGCCGACCAGGTCAGCCACGTCACCGAGATCCTCGAGGACGGGCGCTACGCGATGGCCTGCGTGCGGGCCCGGGTCGAGGGCAGGCCGCTGCCGACCCGGCGACAGCCGTGCTTCTTCGACCCACGCCACGGCCCGTCGGTGCGCGACGTCCTGTGGTCCCCGGCCGGGGGCGCACCGCGCGACGTACCGGCGTGCGCGTTGGACGCCGAGCGGGTCGAGGCCGGCGCCGAGCCCGACTCGCGCAAGGTGCTCGTCGGGACCGAGCGCAAGCCGTACTACGAGGCGGGCGGCGCGTTCCAGCCGTACGCAGCCGGCTACTTCGGGATGACCGCGATGAACATGATGTTCGCCGGGATGCTCTTCGGCGGCGCGTTCGGGGGCTTCGGCGGGGGCTACGAGGGCGGTTTCGGCGACGGGGGAGGCGGCGACGTCGGCGGCGGTGACGGCGGCGGCTTCGACTTCGGCGACTTCGGCTTCTAGCCCCGCCGGACCCGCGTCGGGCCCTGTCAGGCCGGGTCGGACCGCCGGGCGCGGTAGGCGGCGACCGCGTTGCGGTTGCCGCACGCGGTGGAGCAGAACCGTCTCGAGCGGTTGCGGGAGAGGTCGAGGACCAGGCCCTCGCAGGCCTCGTCGGCGCAGACGCCGAGCCGCGTCATCTCCTCGGCGCGGATCACGTCGACCATGGCCATCGCGGTCTCGGCGAGGATGCGGGTCCCGAGCGGGGTGTCGGACCCGACGCAGTGCAGGTGCCAGTCGTACCCCTCGTGCCGGACCAGCTGGGGCAGCGCCCGCGTCTCGGCGAGCATCGCGTTGACGAGGTCCACGGCCTCGTCGCGCTCGGCGACGAGCAGCGCTCGCAGCCGGGGACGCAGCGCCCGCACGGCGCGCAGCTCGGCGGCGTCGGCGTCGTGGCGACCGCTGTAGCCGAGCTCGGCGAACAGCGCCGAGAGGTCCTCGACGGCCTCCAGCGAGTCGGGCTCCTGCGCGGTGTTCACCAGTTGCACGGCTGCCTGGAGGGCCACCTCGGTGTCATGAGCGAAAACCATGTTGACAGGTTACCTCACCGCCGCCTAGCGTCATCGTCCATGACGACGTTGACCCATGACGCCCGGGCGGGGGCGGCCCGGTCCCGCACCTCCTCCGGCCTGGCCATCGCGCTGCTGTCGGCGCTGGCCTTCGGGCTGGCGGGGGCGGTGGGGCGGGGCCTGCTCGACGCGGGGTGGAGCTCCGGCGCCGTCACGCTCGCCCGGGTCGCCATCGGCGCCGTCGTCGTGCTCCCCCTGGGCGTGCGCGCGCTGCGTGGGCGCTGGTACCTGCTGCGCGCCGGCAAGGGCACCGTCGTGGCCTACGGGGTGCTCGGCGTCGCCGGGGCCCAGCTCTGCTTCTTCTCCGCCATCCAGTACCTCCAGGTCGGCACCGCCCTGATGCTGGAGTACACCGCTCCCGCCGCGGTCGTCCTGTGGCTCTGGTTGCGCCACGGGCAGCGTCCCTCCGCCGTGACCGTCGCCGGCGCCGGGCTCGCCGCGCTCGGGCTGGTGCTGGTCCTCGACGTGCTGTCCGGGACCGACGTCAGCGTGGTCGGCGTGCTCTGGGGGCTGGGCGCGATGGTCGGCCTCGCGGGCTACTTCGTGATCTCCGCCGACGAGGACAACGGGCTGCCGCCGCTGAGCCTGGCGGCCGGCGGCCTGGTCGTGGGCACGCTGCTGCTGGGCGCCGCCGGGCTGCTCGGCCTGATGCCCGTGGTGGCGACCACGGCCCCGGCGACCTACGACGGGCGCGAGGTGGTCTGGTGGCTGCCGCTGCTGGCGCTCGGCGTCGTCAGCGCGGCGCTCTCCTACGTCTCCGGCATCGAGGCCAGCCGTCGGCTCGGCTCGCGCCTGGCCTCCTTCGTCGGCCTGACCGAGGTGCTCGCCGCGGTCGTCTTCGCCTGGCTGCTGCTCGCCGAGCTGCCCGGCCCGCTCCAGCTCGCCGGTGGCGTGCTCGTGCTCGCCGGCGTCGTGGTGGTCAAGCTCGGCGAGCAGCGCGTCGCCGCGGTCGTGGACCGCCCCGAGCCCACCCCCACCTGACGAGACGTCCGTCACGAGCACTCGACCCGTCGGTTGCGAGCACCCCGCCTCCTGTCGCAACGATCCGGCTGCTCGCAACGGACGTCTCGGCTGTCCGCAACGGACGTCTCGGCTGTTCGTGGCGGACGGGTCGGGGGGGTCAGCGGGCGTCCTGGCGGGGTTGGACGACCTCGCGGAGGACCAGCATGATCGCGGCGGCGGTCGGGATCGCCAGGAGGGCGCCGACCACGCCGAGGAGGGTGGCGCCGGCCAGGGCGGCGATCACGGCCACCGCCCCGGGGATGTCCACCGATCGCGCCATCACCCGCGGGTAGACCACGTAGTTCTCGATCTGCTGGTAGACGAGGAAGAAGATCACGCAGACCACCCCGGTCTGCACGTCGGTGGCGAAGCCGATGGCGCTGACCACGACGGCGCCCAAGGTCGCCCCGATCATCGGGATCACGTCGAGCAGCGCCACCACGAAGGCCAGCGCGACCGCGTACTCGCCCAGGCCGACGACCACGAGGAAGACCAGCGACACGACGCCGGCGGTCACCGCCACCACGAAGGCGCCCGAGACGTAGCCGCCGACGTCGGCGACCACCCGGTCGCCGAGCCTGCCGACCCGGTCCCGCCTCGAGGCGGGCACCAGCCGGTACAGCGCTGCTTTGGTGCGGTGCAGGGAGGAGAGGAAGTACAGGGTCAGCACGACGACGATGAAGACGTTGAACAACGTCGACAGGACCCGCAGCCCGAAGCCGAGCACCCCTCCGAAGACCGGGGCGAGGAAGTCGCCGTTCGCCACGTAGTCGCGGAGGTTGGCGATGATCTGGTACTCGTCATCGAGCTGCTGGACGCGGTCGTTGGCCTGCAGCCGGTCCAGCCAGTCGGGGGCGCTGGCGGTGATCGCAGCGACCTGGTCGGCGATCACCGGCACGATCGCGACGACGAACAGCCCGATCACGCAGAGCACCGCGCTGATCACCACGAGCAGCGCGACCCCGCGCCGCATGTCGCGCCGCTCCAGCCACTCGACGACCGGGTTCAGGCCGGCGGCGAGGAACATCGAGACCACGACGAGCACCAGGACGGAGCTCAGCGAGACCAGCGCCCGGCCGAGCACGAACGCCGCCAGCAGCCCCAGGCCGCCGACCAGCCCGACGTAGAACGGCGAGTGGCGCTCGAAGGGACGCCCGGGCGCACCGAGCCGTGCCTCGGGCGTCGTGCCCGCCTCGACGACGGTGGCGGGCGTGGCGGGCGTGGCGGGCGTGGCGGTCGCAGCGGTCGCGGAGGGCGCCGGGTGCTCGTCCCTGCCCGCTCGGTCCGCACCGGCCCCGCCGGCCCCGCGCGCAACGGGCGGGTCGGCGGGGTCCTCGGTCACGACGTCTTCTTGCCGGAGCCGCCCTTCGGCGCGGCGGGCTCGTCGGTCGTGACGTCAGCGGGCTCGCCGTCGGAGCCGTCGGCCGGGTCGTCGGCGAAGCCGGCGATGACGTCGCGCAGGGAGGACAGCTGGGCGGTGATGGCGTCGCGGCGCTTGCTGAGCCGTCCGACCTCCATCTTCAGGGTCTCCACCTGGCGTTCGAGGTCGGCGTCGCCCGCGGCGCGCACCGTGTCGGCCTGGCTGCGAGCCGCGGCCACGACCTGCTCGGCCTCGCGGCGTGCGCGGTTGAGCAGCGCCTCGGCCTCCTTCTGCGAGGCCGCACGGGCCTCGGTGGACTGCTTCGTCGCCAGGGTCGCGCGCTCCTCGGCGGACGCGGCGCGCTGCTCGGCCTCCTCCACGAGGCGGCGGGTCTCGGCGGTCGCGGAGTTGTGGTGGTCGGTGGCCTCGCGAGCCAGCCGCTCCTTCTCGACCGCCAGCGCCCGACGGGCCTCCTGCACCTCGCGGTCGGCGGCCGCGCGGGCCTGCTCGGCCTCGCGGGTCGCGGACGTGCGCAGCTCGCTGGCCTCCTGCTGGGCGGCGAGGCGCACCTGATCGGCCTCGCGCCGGGCAGCGGCGACCACGTCGGCCGCCTCCGCCTGTGCGAGCGAGCGCTCCTGCTCGGCGTCCGCCTGGAGCCGGGCGCGGGTCTCGTCCAGCTCGGTCAGCTGGACGGTACGCATGTCCTCGGCCTCGCGGGCGGCCTCCGCGCGGATCGCCTCGCCGTTGCGCGCGGCCTGCTCGCGGATGTCGTGGGCGTCCTTGAGCGCCTGCTCACGGATCTCGTCGGCCTCCTCCTCGGCGAGGCGCAGCAGCGCGCTCGCCCGGCCGCCGAGCCCGGCGTACGACGGGGAGCGCTGCTCGGAGACCTCTTCGCGGAGGGCGGCCAGCTCGGCCTCGAGGACCGTGGTCCGCTCCTGGGTGCGGGTCAGGTCCGTGGAGGCCGTGGTCAGCTGGGTGACCAGCCGCCCGACCTGCGTGTCCACGGCGTTCTTGTCGTAGCCGCCACGCCGCACCGCGGGGAAGGTGGGACGGGCGGGCGGTACGTGGCCGCCTGTCGGGCCGCCGGAGCCGCCGGTCGCGGCCGCACCGCCCGTGGCGGCGACGGTCTGGGTCGGCGTCCCGGCGCCCGAGGACCCGGGGTCGACGGTGATGGCCGGGATCCGCTGGGTCGACTCGTGGTCGGACGATCCGCCCGTGCGCGTGGGACCCTCCGCGGTGCCGGCGTCGACGTCGGGCTCCTGGTCGAAGATGGACAGTCCCTGGTCACTCATGCAGCAGCACCTTCGTTCGGTCGGGGGGCGGGCTCGCTCGATCGTCTCGTCCGGCTCCCATGATGCTGGATCGCGGGCCGCGACGCAGCCCGGGAGCGTCCCGACACACCTTGGCGAACCTCACACGACGACCTCGCCCGGCCCGGCACGCCCGGGCCGACCCGTGCCGACCTGCGCCGACGTCGCAGGACGCCCCGCAGACTGCTCGCCGGATCCCGGACGCGCGTCCCACCTGCCGGACGCAGCGGCGCCTCAGACCCCCCGGAACCGGTTGATCGCCCCCAGGTGGCGCTCGCGCATCTCGTGGTCGCGCACGCCCAGACCCTCCTCGGGCGCCAGGCACAGCACCCCGACCTTGCCCTGGTGGAGGTTGTGGTGCACGTCGAGCGCGGCCTGGCCGACCTCCTCGAGCGGGTAGCTGCGCGAGAGCGTCGGGTGGATCATCCCCTTGGCGATCAGCCGGTTCGCCTCCCACGACTCGCGATAGTTGGCGAAGTGGCTCGAGACGATCCGCTTGAGGTTCATCCACAGGTAGCGGTTGTCGTACTCGTGCATGTAGCCGCTGGTCGAGGCGCAGGTGGTGATCGTGCCTCCCTTGCGGGTGACGTAGACCGAGGCGCCGAAGGTCTCCCGGCCGGGGTGCTCGAAGACGATGTCGATGTCCTCACCCCCGGTCAGCTCGCGGATCCGCGACCCGAAGCGCTTCCACTCCCGGGGGTCCTGGGTGGTCGGGTCGGACCAGAACCGGTAGCCCTCCTCGGAGCGGTCGATGACCAGCTCGGCGCCCATGCTGCGGCAGATCTCGGCCTTCTCCGGGCTGGAGACCACGCACACCGGCGTCGCGCCGCCGTTGAGGGCGTACTGCGTGGCGAAGCCGCCGAGCCCGCCCGAGGCGCCCCAGATCAGGACGTTGTCGCCCTGCTTGACGTCGCCGCCGTTCTTGCTGACCAGCTGGCGGTAGGCCGTGGAGTTGACCAGCCCGGGGGACGCCGCCTCCTCCCAGGTCAGGTGGGCCGGCTTCGGCATCAGCTGGTTGGCCTTGACCAGCGCGACCTCGGCGAGACCGCCGAAGTTGGTCTCGAAGCCCCAGATCCGCTGCTCCGGGTCCAGCATCGTGTCGCCGTGCCCGTCGGGTGACTCGAGCTCGACCGAGAGGCAGTGCGCGACGACCTCGCGGCCCGGCTCCCACAGGTGCACGCCGGGGCCGACGGCGAGCACCACGCCGGCCAGGTCCGAGCCCACGACGTGGTACGGCAGGTCGTGGCGGGCGGCCAGCGGCGAGAGCCGGGCGTAGCGCTTGAGGAACCCGAAGGTCGAGACCGGCTCGAAGATCGAGGTCCACACGGTGTTGTAGTTGATCGCGGAGGCCATCACCGCGACCAGGGCCTCGCCCGGCCCGAGCTCGGGCAGCGGCACCTCGTCGAGGTGCAGCGAGCGGCGAGGGTCCTTCTCCTTGGCGGGCAGCCCCTCGAACATGCCGACCTCGTCCTCGTGCACGGTCACCGCACGGTAGGACTCGGGCATCGTGAGATCGGCGAAGTCGCGGCTGCCGGCCTCGCCGGAGGTGATGGCGTCGAGGATGTTCTGCACGGCGTCTCCTGGGGTCGACGGCGGGGGGTGCGGGGTCGCGGTCGCAACGTACCGATGAGTAACCCGGCGTGGGGCGGCTTGTGCGCTACGTCTCACCGGACGTGGCGGCAGGCCGCGCGGGTCAATAGGTTGGCGTGCCATGACCACGAGCGAGAAGGTGCCCGCCGCCTCGGAGCGGTCCGCGGTCCTCGGCGCGATCTTCCTGATGGCGACGGCCGCGATCGGCCCCGGCTTCATCACCCAGACCGCGACGTACACGATCTCGCTCGGCGCGGCCTTCGCCTGCGCGATCGTGATCTCGATCCTGGTCGACGTCGCCGTGCAGATGAACGTGTGGCGGGTGATCGGTGTGGCCGGCCGCCGCGCGCACGAGATCGGCAACGACGTCCTCCCGGGCGTCGGCTGGGTGCTGGCGGCGCTGGTCGCGACCGGCGGTCTGGTCTTCAACATCGGCAACGTCGCCGGGAGCGGGCTGGGCACCGACGCCCTGCTCGGGCTCGACCCACGCGTCGGCGGCACGCTGTCCGCGGCCCTGGCCGTGGGGATCTTCCTGTCGCGCCGCGCGGGGGTGGCGCTGGACCGGGTCGTGGTCGGGCTCGGCGTCCTGATGATCCTGGCCACGCTGGTGGTCGCCGTGACGTCCTCGCCGCCCGTGGGGGAGGCCCTGCGGCAGACCGTCGCTCCCGACACCTTCGACTTCGTCGCGGTCACCACGATCATCGGCGGCACCGTCGGCGGCTACATCACCTACGCAGGTGCGCACCGGCTGCTGGACTCGGGGCGAACGGGCGTCGAGCACGTCGGTGAGGTCGCCCGGTCCTCGGTGGTGGCGATCCTGGTCACGGGCGTGATGCGCGCGCTGCTGTTCCTGGCCATCCTCGGCGTCGTCGGCACCGGCGCGGGGCTCGCCGGTGACAACCCCGCCGGTGCGGCGTTCGAGGCGGCCGCCGGCGAGGTCGGGCTGCGGGTCTTCGGGCTGGTGTTCTGGGCCGCCGCGCTCACCTCCGTGATCGGTGCCGCCTACACCTCGGTGTCGTTCCTGACCACCTCGCGCACCCCGGAGCGGACCCGCACCCTGCTCACCGTCGCCTTCATCGTCCTCTCCGCCGGGATCTTCGTCGCGATCGAGCAGGCGCCGACCACGCTGCTGGTCTTCGCCGGGACCTTCAACGGCCTGATCCTGCCGCTCGGCTTCGGGGTCCTGCTCTACGTGGCCTGGCGGCGCCGGGACCTGCTGCACGGCTACCGCTACCCCGGCTGGCTGCTCGGGATCGGGGTGCTGGCGTGGTTCCTCAGCCTCTACCTCGGGTGGAACGCCCTGCTGGCGCTGGGCGACCTGTGACCGGCTCCCGCACCGGCGCCCCGCGCACCGACCTCAACGCCGACGTGGGCGAGTCCTTCGGGCGCTGGCGGCTCGGCGACGACGAGGCCGTCCTCGGCCTGGTGAGCAGCGCCAACGTCGCCTGCGGGTTCCACGCGGGCGACCCGCCGACGCTGCGCCGCTGCTGCGCCGGCGCAGCCCGGGCCGGGGTCGTGGTGGGGGCCCAGGTCGGGTACCGCGACCTCGCCGGCTTCGGCCGCCGCTTCGTCGACGTCGACCCCGTCGAGCTCGCCGACGAGGTCATCTACCAGATCGGCGCGCTCGAGGCGCTGGCCCGCGTCGCCGGCACCCGGGTCTCCTACGTGAAGCCGCACGGGGCGCTCTACAACGCCGTGGTCCACCACGAGGCGCAGGCACGCGCCGTGGTCGACGCGGTCGCGGCGTACGACGACACCCTGCCGCTGCTCGGACTGCCCGGCTCCGCGCTGCTCGAGCGGGCCCGCCGCTCGGGGCTGCGCGGCGTGCCGGAGGCGTTCGCCGATCGCGGCTACACCGCGGGGGGCACGCTGGTGCCCCGGTCGGAGGCCGGCGCCCTGGTCGCCGACCCGGACGAGGTCGCCGCCCGGGCGGTGCGGATGGTCCGCGACCACGAGGTCGTCGCCGTCGACGGCTCGGTCGTCGCCGTCGACGCCGAGTCGGTCTGCCTGCACGGCGACAGCCCCGGTGCGGTCGAGGCGGCCCGGGCCGTCCGCGCGGCCCTCGAGGAGGCCGGTTGCGTGGTCGAGGCGTTCACGTGAGGACCCACGCCTACGGCGACCGGGCGCTGCTGGTCGAGGTCGGCTCGACCCCGGACGCGATGGCCTGGGCGGCGGGCCTCGAGAGGGTCCTCGACGGTGAGGGCGCCCGGTCCGCCGTGCAGCAGGTGGTGCCCGCCGCCCGCAGCGTGCTCGTGGTGGCCGCCGACGGCGTCGACGCCGCGGTGCTGCGCCGCCTGGTGGACGCCGTCGACCCGGCCGCTGGCCGGGAGGCGCTGGCGGGTGGGGACGTGGTGGAGGTGCCCGTCGCCTACGACGGCGAGGACCTGGACGAGGTCGCGGGGCTGACCGGTCTCACGACCGACGAGGTGGTGGCCGCGCACACCGGCCAGACCTGGCAGGTCGGGTTCGCCGGCTTCGCCCCCGGCTTCGGCTACCTCCTCGGCGAGGACGACCGCCTGCACGTGCCGCGCCGCGCCGAGCCGCGCACCCGCGTACCCGCCGGCTCGGTCGGGCTGGCGGGGGAGTACTCCGGCATCTACCCGACGGCCTCGCCGGGCGGTTGGCAGCTGATCGGGCGGACCGACGTCGAGCTGTGGGACGTCGACCGCGACCCCCCGGCCCTGCTCCGCCCCGGCGTGCGGGTGCGGTTCACCGACGCCGGGGAGGCGACCGGGTGACCTCGCTGCTCGTGCACCGGACGGGGCCGCTGGCCACGGTGCAGGACCTGGGGCGCCCGGGGCTGGCCGGCGTCGGCGTCGGCCGGTCCGGTGCCGCCGACCGCGCGGCGCTGCGCCTGGGCAACCGGCTGGTCGGCAACCCCGAGGACGCCGCCGCCGTCGAGGTCACGCTCGGCGGGCTCGAGGTCGCGGTCGTCGACGGACCGGTGACCTGCGTGGTCACCGGCGCGGCGGTGCCGGTGCTCGTCGACGGCCGACCGGTCGGCTCCCACGCGGTGCTGCGGGTGCCGGCGGGCTCCCGGGTCGCGCTGGGCCCGGGGGAGGACGGGTTGCGCTGCTACCTGGCCGTGCGCGGCGGGATCGACGTGCGCTCGCGTGCTCGGCTCGCGCAGCCGCGACGTGCTCGCGGGGCTGGGGCCGGAGCCGCTCGGCGAGGGCGACGCGCTGGCGGTGGGCGGGGCGACCGGGCCCGTCCCCGACGTCGACGCCGTGGCCCCGCCGGTGCGGGCCGCCGGCGGGGTCGTGCTGCGCGCGGTGCGGGGACCCCGCGACGGGTGGGTGCGCGACGTCGACCTCCTCACCTCCGCGTGGTGGACCGTCACCGAGCGCAGCAACCGCGTCGGCGCCCGGCTGGAGGGCCCGGCGCTCGCGCCCGCGGGCGACGAGCAGCTGCCCAGCGAGGGCGCCTGGCGCGGCGCCGTGCAGGTGCCACCCGGCGGTGAGCCGGTGCTGTTCCTGGCCGACCACCCGGTCACCGGCGGCTACCCCGTCGTCGCCGTCGTCGTCGACGAGGACGTCGACCGCGCCGCGCAGCTGCGCCCCGGCGACCAGGTGCGGTTGCGCTGGGTGGGTGCCTGACGCGGTCGCTGGCTTGTCGGGGAGATTTCGAGCTTGTCGGCCCTTGCAAACCACGACAAGCTCGAAAGTCCCCGGCCGGCCGGGGACTCCGCGGGCGGCGACCCCGGGGCCTCAGGCCCGGGCGGGCTCGACCAGCTCGACCAGCACGCCCCCGGCGTCCTTGGGGTGCACGAAGTTCACGCGGGAGCCCGACGTGCCGCGGCGCGGGGCGTCGTAGAGCAGCCGGACGCCGCGGTCGCGCAGCACCTCGCTGACCACGTCGACGTCCTCGACGCGGTAGGCGACCTGCTGCACGCCGGGCCCGTTGCGGTCGAGGAACTTCGCGATCGTCGACTCCGGGGTCAGCGGGGCGAGCAGCTGCAGGCGCTGGTCGGAGTCGCCGACGGCGACCATCGCCTCGCGGACGCCCTGCTCCTCGTTGACCTCCTCGTGCACGGTGTGCATGCCGAACGTGGCGGCGTAGAGCTCCTTGGCGGCGTCGAGGTCGGCGACGGCGATCCCGACGTGGTCGATCGCGGTGAACAGGTGCTGCGGGAGCTCGACAGGTGCGGTCATGGCGCCCATCAAGGCACGCCGCCCGGCCCGCGGCAACACCGGGCGCCCGGCGCGACGTGTGACCCTTGCCTCACGGACAGCGCACCGCCGGACCCTCGATCAAGCCCGCCCCACGTCGGTAAGGTCGGCAGGAACCGTCGACCCCAGGAGGCAGCACCATGTCCGGATCAGTCATCGTCGCCGGCGCGCGCACGCCCATCGGCCGCCTCATGGGTGGCCTGAAGTCACTGTCCGCCGCCGAGCTCGGAGGCGTGGCCATCTCGGGCGCGCTGGAGAAGGCGGGGGTCTCCGCTGACCAGGTGGACTACCTCGTGATGGGTCAGGTCATCCTCGCCGGGGCCGGGCAGAACCCCGCCCGCACCGCCGGGATCCACGCGGGCCTGCCGCTCTCGCTGCCCTCGATCACCATCAACAAGGTCTGCCTCTCCGGCCTCAACGCGATCGCCACCGCCGACCAGATGATCCGTGCCGGCGAGGTGGACATCGTGGTCGCCGGCGGCATGGAGTCGATGACCAACGCCCCGCACCTGCTGCCCGGCTCGCGCGGCGGCTTCAAGTACGGCGACACCTCGCTGGTCGACTCGATGGCCTACGACGCGCTGTTCGACCAGGCCACCCAGCAGGCGATGGGCGCGCTCACCGAGCAGTGCAACGCCGCCGGCACCGCCCTGACCCGCCAGGAGCAGGACGAGTTCGCCGCGGCATCGCACCAGAAGGCGGCGACCGCGTGGAAGAACGGGCTCTTCGACGAGGAGGTCGTGCCGGTCTCCATCCCGCAGCGCAAGGGCGACCCGGTCGTCGTCTCGCAGGACGAGGGCGTGCGCGGCGACACCACCGCCGAGTCCCTGGGCGCCCTGCGCCCCGCGTTCGACAAGGAGGGCACGATCACCGCCGGCAGCGCCTCCCAGATCTCCGACGGCGCCTGCGCCGTCGTGGTGATGAGCAAGGCCAAGGCCGAGGAGCTCGGCCTGACCTGGCTGGCCGAGATCGGCGCCCACGGCATGGTCGCCGGCCCCGACTCCACCCTCCAGCTGCAGCCGGCCAACGCCACCGCGAAGGCCTGCGCCAAGGAGGGCATCTCCCCGGCCGACCTCGACCTGGTCGAGTTCAACGAGGCGTTCGCCGCCGTCGGCATCGAGTCCGGCCGGTCCCTGGAGATCGACGAGGACCGGATCAACGTGAACGGCGGCGCGATCGCGCTGGGCCACCCGGTCGGCATGTCCGGCGCCCGGCTGGTGCTGCACCTGGCCCTCGAGCTGCGTCGCCGCGGGGGCGGCACCGGCGTGGCCGCGCTGTGCGGCGGCGGCGGCCAGGGCGACGCGCTGGTGCTGAAGGTGCCCGCTGCCTGAGCCGGCGGGCGGCGGACGTCGGGCCCCCGACGTCCCCGCGCTCGTCGAGGGGGCGAGGGCGGGCGACCAGCGCAGCGTCGCGCGCCTCGTCACGCTGGTCGAGGAGGGGTCCCCGGCCCTGCCGGAGGCGATGGCCGCGCTCGCCCCGCACGCGGGCGGCGCGCACGTCGTCGGCCTGACCGGGCCTCCCGGGGTCGGGAAGTCGACGACGACGAACGCCCTGGTCGCGCAGTGGCGTGCCACGGGCCGACGTGTGGGCGTGCTCGCCGTCGACCCGTCCTCGCCGTACTCCGGCGGCGCGCTGCTGGGCGACCGGGTCCGGATGGGGGACCACGCCCTCGACGACGGCGTCTACATCCGATCGATGGCGGCGCGCGGCCACCTCGGCGGGATCGCCGCCAGCACGCCGCAGGCGGTGCGCGTCCTGGACGCCGCCGGGTGCGACGTGGTGCTGGTCGAGACCGTCGGTGTCGGTCAGAGCGAGGTCGAGATCGCCGGGCTCGCCGACAGCACGGTGGTGCTGCTCGCGCCCGGCATGGGTGACGGCATCCAGGCCGCGAAGGCCGGCGTCCTGGAGGTCGGCGACGTCTACGTCGTCAACAAGGCCGACCGCGACGGCGCGGACCAGGTCCGGCGCGACCTCGTCGCGGCGCTCGGGCTCGCGCAGCTCGGGCCCGGGGACTGGCGACCGCCGGTGCTCGGCACCGTGGCCACCCGCCCGGAGGGCGTCGAGGACGTCGTGGACGCGCTGGACCGGCACCGCGCCTGGGCCGAGGGGTCCGGAGCGCTGCGCGCGCGACGCGTCCGACGGGCCCGCGAGGAGGTCGAGACCCTCGCCGTCGGCACGCTGCGCGCGCGGTGGGAGCAGGAGCGGACCCGGTCCCACGGCTCGCCGGTCGGCGCGGACCTCGACCGCGCCGCCGCCGACGTGGCCGACGGGCGACGGGACCCGTACGGCGCCGCCGAGGACCTGCTGGCCGCCTGGGCCTCGGTCGCCGACGTGGCGGTGGAGCAGGCGTGAGCCTCCCCTTCGACCCGATCGACGAGGCCGCCCGGCAGTGGGGTGCGCGGTGGGAAGGCGTCCCCGCGATGCACGCCGTCACCTCGCTGATGCGCGCCCAGCAGCTCGTGATCGGGCGACTGGACGCGCTGCTCCGCCCGCACGGCCTGAGCTTCGCCCGCTACGAGGCCCTGGTGCTGCTGGTCTTCTCCTCCCGCGGGTCGCTCCCGCTGGGCAAGATGGGGGAACGGCTCCAGGTGCACCCGACGTCGGTGACCTCGATCGTCCGGCGCCTCGAGGAGTCGGGCCTGCTGGAGCGGCGACCGCACCCCGACGACGGGCGCGCCGTCCTGGCCGAGATCACCGCCGCCGGCCGGGACGTCGTCGAGCGGGCCACCGCCGAGCTCGTCGCGGGCGACTTCGGCCTCGAGGCGATGGACGAGGACTCGCTGCGCGCGCTCTCCGCGCTGCTGCGACCGGTGCGGGAGTCCGCCGGCGACTTCTGAGCCGGTCGCCGGCCGCACCGACGACCCCGACCACCCCCGCACCGGCCCGGGGGGCGTCCCTAGGATCGACCCATGACGCAGCAGCCGTTCAGCCGTCCCGGAGCCATCGACCTCTCCGCGCTCAAGCGGCCCGCGCCCGGCGCCACGCCGGGTGGTCCGCCGGCCGGCGCGGCGGTCGGAGCGCCAGGGAGCGCGGCGGGCGCCGCTGCGGGCGGCGGACCGGCGTCGGCCTACGCCGTGCAGGTCAGCGAGGAGAGCTTCCAGGCCACCGTCGAGGCCTCGATGACGGCGCCGGTGCTGCTGGTCTTCTACAGCCCGTCGCAGGCGCCGGAGAGCGTCACCATGGCCCAGGACGTCGCGACCGCGGTCGACGACTACGACGGACGGTTCCTCGCCGGGCTGGTCGACATCGACGCCGCGCCCGGCATCGGGCAGGCCATGCAGATCCCGCAGGTCCCGCTGCTGCTGGTGATCCTGGAGGGCCGCCCGGCGACGCAGCCGATCCCCGGGATGCTCGGCCTCGACGAGCTGCGCACCCTGCTCCAGCAGCTCGGGCAGCAGCTGACCGCCCAGGGCATCACCGGCCGGCACCAGCCACGGTCCGCGGCGGCGCCCGCCGCCGAGGAGACCGTCGACGAGGACGCCGTCGACCCGCGGTTCGCCCCGGCGGAGGAGGCGCTGCTGTCGGGCGACGCCGCCCGCGCGGTCGCGGAGTACCAGCGGCTGGTCGACGCGAACCCCGCCGACACCGAGGCCGCAGCCGGGCTCGCCCGGGCCCGCATCCTCGAACGCACCCAGGGCGTCGACCTCGCGACGGCGCGCGAGGCCGCCGCCGCTCGGCCCGACGACGTCGAGGCGCAGACGCTGGTGGCCGACCTGGACCTGCTCGGGGGACACGTCGACGACGCGTTCGCGCGCCTGGTCGACCTGGTCCGCCGCAGCGCCGGGGCCGAGCGCGACGCGGCCCGCGAGCACCTGCTCGGGATGTTCGCGGCGCTCGGCAACGGCGACCCGCGCGTGCTGAAGGGCCGCCAGGCCCTCGCCTCGGCCCTCTTCTAGGGCCCTCGGGGTCCGCGCACCGTGGACGGTCCGGCGTACCTGCTGCGGGGGCTGCGCTGGTGGCGCCTCCGCCCCGGCCTGATGCTGCTCGGCGTGGCCCCGGCGCTGGTGGTGCTGGCGGTGCTGGTCGCCGCCCTCGTCGTGCTGGTGCTGCAGGTGGGGTCGCTGGCCGCAGCGGTGACCCCGTTCGCCGACGGCTGGGCGGATCCCTGGCGCCCGTCGCTGCGCGCGCTGGTGGCCGTCGCGGTGGTGGCGGCCGCGGCGCTGCTGGCGACCGTCGTCTTCACCGGCCTGACCCTCGCCGTCGGCGACCCGTTCTACGAGCGGGTCTGGGCCGGGGTGGAGCGCTCGCTCGGCGACCCGCCGGCGGGGGACGGCGGCCCCTGGTGGCGTGCGGCCCGCGACGGGGTGGGCCTGGCCCTGCTGGGGACCCTGGTGGGGCTGCTGCTGCTCCTGGTCGGCCTGGTGCCGGTCGTCGGCACGCTGACGGCGCTGGTCGGGGGTCTCGCGCTGGGCGGTCGCCTGCTCGCCACCGAGCTGCTGTCGCGGCCGCTGGCGGCGCGTGGTCTCGACCGCACCGCCCGCCGGGAGCTCGAGCGCCACCGGCGCGGCACGGTGTGGGGCTTCGGGGTCGCGGTCCAGGCCTGCTTCCTGGTGCCGCTGGGCGCCGTCGTGGTGATGCCGGCGGCGGTGGCGGGGGCCACCGAGCTGGCGAGGGCGCTGCTCGACGACGCCGAGCGGCGTGGTCAGCCCCCGGCGGGTTCCGCGCCCGGGTCGCCGGGACGCCCGGACTCGGTGTAGCGGCCGCCGTCGTCGCCGAGCGCCGCGATCGCGGCCTCGACCCTGCGGGCGGTGAAGTCGGCGCAGCGCTCCCGCACCTCGGCCGCGGTGCAGAACCGCGCCGAGCGGATCTCGCGGGTCTCGCGGACGATCTCGTCGAGCAGGGCTGCGTCGTGCACGCCGCCGTCGAAGACCAGGCAGAGCGCGTCGTCCCACCCGCTCCACGGGGGCAGCCAGTCGGTGAGCAGCAGCCGGCCGGGCTCCACGCGCAGCGCGAGCTCCTCCTCGACCTCGCGCGCCACCGCGGTCTGCGGGGACTCGCCCACCTCGACCACACCGCCGGGCAGGTCCCAGTCGCGCTTGTACGTCAGCTGGCACAGCAGCACGCGCCCCTCGCGGTCGCGTGCCAGCAGCTGGCTGATGGCGCGCTTGCGCGGCAGGAAGGAGTTCAGCAGCGCGCGGAAGCCGCCGGGCTCCTCGACCGGCACGTCGGTGGCCAGCCGCGCGTAGACCACCTCGTCACCGTCGACGCCGCGGCGCACGCCCTCTCGGCGCAGGCCCGACCACGTGGCGACCCGGTGGGCGTCGGCGTCGTCGGCCGGGACCAGGGTCTCGACGCGCGAGTGGTCCGCGAGCGCGGCGCGGACCCCGCTCGTGACGCTGGCGACCGCCTCGTGCCAGTCGCCCTGGCCCAGGGCGGCGTCCCAGGTGATCCGGGCGACCCCGTCGGCGACGGTGCTCACCCGGGGCTCGTCCACCGCGCCAGCCTAGCCAGCCGACCCGCCCCCGACGGGGGTGGTCGTCGCCGTGGTCGTCGCCGTGGTCGGGGCCGTCGCCGGGGCCGGGACCTCGGGGCGGTGGCGGAACCACACGGTGGCCAGCGGCGGCACGGTGATGTCGGCGTGGGCCGGCTGCCCGTGGTGGCCGCCCTCGACCGCCGTGACCGACCCGAGGTTGCCCACGTCGGAGCCGGAGTAGGCGCCGGCATCGGTGTTGAGCACCTCCTCCCACACCCCGGCCGCGGGAAGCCCGAGCCGGTAGTCGCCGTGCGGGGAGCCGGCGAAGTTGCTGACGCAGACCAGGTCGGGCACGGCGTCGTCGTCGGGCACGCGCCGGACGAAGGAGAACACGCTGCGACCGGCGTCGTTCGCGTCGACCCACTCGAAGCCGGCGCCGTCGGCGTCGAGGCGCCACACCGCGGGGCTGGCCTTGTAGACGGCGTTGAGGTCGCGCACCAGCGCGTGGAGCCCGCGGTGCTCGGGGTGGTCGAGCAGCCACCAGTCGAGCTCGCGGGACTCGGCCCACTCGGACTCCTGGCCGAACTCCTGGCCCATGAAGAGCAGCTGCTTGCCGGGGTGGGCCCACATGAAGGCGTAGTAGGCGCGCAGCGTCGCGAGCTGCTGCCAGCGGTCGCCGGGCATCTTGCGCAGCAGGGAGCCCTTGCCGTGCACGACCTCGTCGTGGGAGAGCGGCAGCACGAAGTTCTCGGTCCAGGCGTAGACGATCGAGAAGGTCAGCTCACCGTGGTGGTAGGAGCGGTAGACGGGCTCGCGGGCCAGGTAGTCGAGCGTGTCGTGCATCCAGCCCATGTTCCACTTGAAGCCGAAGCCGAGGCCGCCCTCGGAGGTGGGCTCGGTGACGCCGGGCCAGGAGGTCGACTCCTCGGCGATCGTCACGATGCCGGGCACCCGGCGGTAGGCGGTCGCGTTCATCTCCTGCAGGAACTGCACGGCCTCGAGGTTCTCGCGCCCGCCGTGCTCGTTCGGCGACCACTCGCCCTCGCGCCGGGCGTAGTCGAGGTAGAGCATCGAGGCGACGCCGTCGACGCGCAGCCCGTCGGCGTGGAACTCCTCGAGCCAGAAGATCGCGTTGGCGTAGAGGAAGTTGCGCACCTCGGGACGTCCGAAGTTGAAGATGTGGGAGCCCCACTCCTGGTGCCAGCCGCGCTGCGGGTTGGGGTCCTCGTAGAGCGGCGTGCCGTCGAACCGCGCCAACGCCCACTCGTCGGTCGCGAAGTGGCCGGGCACCCAGTCCAGGATGACGCCGATGCCGGCCTGGTGGAGCCGGTCGACGAGCCGCTTGAAGCCGTCGGGGTCGCCGTAGCGGGAGTCCGTGGCGAAGTAGGAGGTGACGTGGTAGCCCCAGGACCCGCCGAACGGGTGCTGCATGACCGGCATCAGCTCGACGTGGGTGAAGCCGAGGTCGGAGAGGTAGGGCACCAGGTCGTCGGCGAGCTGGTCGTAGGACCAGTACGAGGAGTCCGGGTGGCGCTTCCACGACCCGAGGTGCATCTCGTAGGTCGCCATCGGCTCGGCGACCGGCTGCCTGGTCGACCGCGCGGCCATCCACTCGTCGTCGGACCAGACGTGCGTGGACTCGAAGACCCGGGAGGAGGTGCGGGGTGCGACCTCGGCGTGGGAGGCCATCGGGTCGGCCTTCTCGCGCCACTGCTCGTCGGAGCCGAGCAGGTGGTACTTGTACGACGTGCCGCTGCCCAGGCCGGGCACGAACAGCTCCCAGACCCCGGAGGTCCCGAGCTGGCGCATCGGGTGCTCGCGGCCGTCCCAGGAGTTGAAGTCGCCGCGCAGCCGCACCGCGCGAGCGGAGGGGGCCCACACCGCGAACGAGGTGCCGCTCACGGTCGGCGAGCCCGGGCTCTCGTAGTGGTGGACGCGGGCGCCGAGCACCGTCCAGAGGCGCTCGTGGCGGCCCTCGTTGACCAGGTGGAGGTCCATCTCGCCCAGGGTGGGCAGGAAGCGGTAGGGGTCGTCGACCTCGGAGGAGTCGTCGCCGTAGGTGACCCGGACGCGGTAGTCGGGCACGTCGGCCACCGGCAGCACGCCGACCCAGACGCCCTCGTGCTCGTGGTCGAGCGCGGTCTCCTGACCGCCGTGCAGCACGACCACGCGGGTCGCCAGCGGACGCAGCACGCGCACGGTGACCCCGCCGTCGTGGGCGTGCGGGCCGAGGATCGAGTGCGGGTCGCCGTGACGGCCGAGCACCAGCTGGTCCAGCAGGTCGACCGGCACCGGGTGGGCCGCGGGTGAGGGGGTGGGGGTCTGGTGGGTCATGGTGCTCCGATCCGAGCCACGGCAGCGAGCGGGATGGAGACCCAGGTGGGGCGGTTGCGGGTCTCGTAGACGCACTCGTAGACGGCCTTGTCGGCGGTGTAGGCCGCCAGCAGGACGCGTTGGCTCTCGGTCAGGTCCCCGCCGGCGTAGGCCGTGAGGAAGTGGTTGCGGTTGCGGTGGGCCCACTCGTCGGCCCGCACGGACAGCTGGGCGCTGACCTCCGGGTCGGACTCGTCGAGGGTGCGCTCGACGACGTGCGGGGCGTAGTCGAAGGAGCGGAGCATGCCGGCGACGTCGCGCCAGGGCGAGTCGGGCAGCACCCGCTCGGCCAGCTCCTTGGCCGGCTCGCCCTCGAAGTCGACGATCTTCCAGCCCTGGGTGGTGCGCAGGGTCTGGCCGAGGTGGAGGTCGCCGTGGATCCGCTGCACGGGGAGGTCGCCGAGGTCGGCCACCGCGGCGAAGACGCCGCGCAGGTCGGCCTCGTGGGCGGCGAGCTCGGGGACCACGGGCAGCGCCGCGTCCAGCCGCGCGGCCATCGTGGTGGCCAGCGCGGCGGCGTCGCCGGTCGTGGTGGGGAACTCCCGGCCCAGCGCGTGGTGGACCTCGGCGAGGGACTCGCCGAGCCGCGTCGCCTCGCCGGCGAAGTCACCGCCGACCTCGTGGGCGTGCAGGTCGCCCTCGGCGAACAGGTCGCGCACGCTGGACAGCGCGAGGTCGAAGCCGTCGGTGGCGGTGCGCAGGAACTCCTGGAGCATGCCGAGGTGCAGCACCTGCTCCCCACCGCCGGCGGGGTCGCTCTCCCGCAGCTCCACCCAGCCGTAGAGCGCCGCGACCTGCGGCACCGCGGCGCTGGTCAGCGCCCGGTGGATCTCGATGTCGGGGTTCAGCCCCGGCGTCAGCTTGCGGAAGACCTTGAGCACCGCGTCCTCGCCGAACCGGGTCGAGGAGTTGGACTGCTCACCGCTGAACAGCGTCGAGGAGGCGTCCGGGTCGAGCTCGTGGCCCGGCAGCCGGTGGAAGGCCAGCCCGGTGTCGGGGTCACCCACCTCCTGCTCGCGCGCGGCGACGAAGCTGCGCAGCCAGCACGACATCGCGTCGCGGTCGTGCAGCGCGTCGTAGGCGTGGACCCAGCCGAGCCCCGGCTCCTGCCACCAGCCGATGAAGGCGTGGTCGAGGCGGTGCTGCGGCTCGGTGTAGAAGCTCAGCGGCACCTGGTAGACCTCGGGGCCCTGCCGGGCGCCCTCGTCGTCGGCGTAGGTCACCTCGACCAGGTGCAGGACGACGGCCGGGGTGCTGCCGGCACCACCGGGCACGGTGCCGACCCGGCGGACGCCGGTCACCGCCAGCGGGCGGCCCTTCCCGCCGAACCAGCGGGTGCGGCCGAGGTAGGTCTCGAGGACGGACGGGTCGAGGTGCTCCGGGACGCTCACAGCAGCTGGCCCTCCTCGTGGTGCTCCGGCCGGGTCAGCCGGAACCAGTAGAACCCGTAACCACCCAGGGTGAGCAGGTAGGGCAGCTCACCGATCGCGGGGAAGGGCACGCCCCCCAGCATCTCCACCGGCACCAGGCCCTCGAAGCGCCGCAGGTCCAGCTCGACCGGCTGCGGGAAGCGGGAGAGGTTGTTGACGCACAGGATGACGTCGTCGGCGCCGTCCTCGCCGTCCTGACCGTGGTGCTCGCGGACGTAGGACAGCACCGTGGAGTTCGACCCGCCGAGGTCGGCGAAGCTGCCGAGGCCGAACGCCTGGTGGCCGCGGCGGGCGTGGATCAGCCGGCGGGTCCAGTGCAGCAGCGAGGAGGTGTTCTCCAGCTGCGCCTCGACGTTGACGCTCTGGTAGCCGTAGACCGGGTCCTGGACCGCGGGGAGCGCGAGCTTGCCGGGGGTGGCCTGGGAGAACCCGGCGTTGCGGTCGGGGGTCCACTGCATCGGGGTGCGCACGCCGTCGCGGTCGCCGAGCCAGATGTTGTCGCCCATCCCGATCTCGTCGCCGTAGTACAGCACCGGCGAGCCGGGCAGCGAGAGCAGCAGCGCGGTGAACAGCTCGATCTGGTTGACGTCGTTGTCGAGCAGCGGGGCCAGCCGCCGGCGGATGCCGATGTTGGCCTTCATCCGCGGGTCCTTGGCGTACTCGTTCCACATGTAGTCGCGGTCGTCGTCGGTGACCATCTCGAGGGTCAGCTCGTCGTGGTTGCGCAGGAAGATGCCCCACTGGCAGCCGTGCGGGATCGCCGGCGTCTGCTCGAGGATCTCCGAGATCGGGAACCGCGACTCGCGGCGCACGGCCATGAAGATGCGCGGCATCACCGGGAAGTGGAAGCACATGTGGCACTCGTCGCCGCCGGACTCGAAGTCGCCGAAGTAGTCGACCACGTCGGCGGGCCACTGGTTGGCCTCGGCGAGCAGCACCCGCCCGGGGTAGTTCTCGTCGACGTAGCGGCGGACCTTGCGCAGGAACTCGTGGGTCTCGGGCAGGTTCTCGCCGTTGGTGCCGGGCCGCTCGTAGAGGTAGGGCACGGCGTCGAGCCGGAACCCGTCCAGGCCGATGTCGAACCAGAACGACAGCGCCTCGATGATCGCGTCGTGGACCGCCGGGTTGTCGAAGTTCAGGTCCGGCTGGTGGTGGAAGAACCGGTGCCAGAAGTACTGCTGGCGCACCGGGTCCCAGGTCCAGTTGGACGGCTCGGTGTCGACGAAGATGACCCGGGCGTCCTGGTAGAGGTCGTCGGTGTCGGACCAGACGTAGAAGTCGCCGAAGGGGCCGTCGGGGTCGCTGCGGCTGGCCTGGAACCACGGGTGCTGGTCGCTGGTGTGGTTCATGACGAAGTCGATGATCACGCGGATGCCGCGCGCGTGGGCCTCGTCGAGCAGGTGGTGGAAGTCGTCGACGGTGCCGCACTCGGGGAGGATGTCGATGAAGTCGGCGACGTCGTAGCCGCCGTCGCGCAGCGGCGAGGTGAAGAACGGCGGCAGCCAGATGCAGTCGACGCCGAGCCACTCCAGGTAGTCGAGCTTCTCGATCAGGCCCTTGAAGTCGCCGGTGCCGTCGCCGTTGGAGTCGCGGAACGAGCGGACCAGCACCTCGTAGAAGACCGCGGTCTTGAACCACTCGGGGCTGGTGTCGCCGCTGGTGCCCTCCGGGATGGTGCTGGTCTCGGTCGTGCTCGTCGTGCTGGTCGGTGGACTCGGCGTGCGGGGCGCCGGTCACGGCAGGCTCCTGACGGTCAGGACGTGGGCGGGCTCGTGGTGGGGGTCGAGGCGGACGTAGTTGTGCGCGCCCCAGTGGTACTCCTCGCCGGTGATCTCGTCGCGCACCGCGAAGCCGTCGTGCCACTCCAGGCCGAGCGAGGGCAGGTCGAGGTGGACGGTCGTCTCGTGGGTGCCGTGCGGGTCGAGGTTGACCACGGCGATGACGGTGTCGCGACCGCCGTCGGGCAGCACGGCCTGCTTGCTGAAGACCAGCACCTGGTCGTCGTCGCTGGAGTGGACGACGACGTTGCGCAGCCGCTGGAGCGCGGGGTGCTCGCGCCGCACGTGGTTGAGGCGGGTCAGGTAGGGCGCGAGGCTGCGGCCCTCGGCCTCCGCGGTCTGCCAGTCGCGCGACCCGGACCTGGTACTTCTCCGAGTCCAGGTACTCCTCGCTGCCCGGTCGCACCGCGACGTGCTCGTAGAGCTCGTAGCCGGCGTACACGCCCCAGCTCGGCGAGCCGAGCGCGGCGAGGACGGCGCGGATCTTGAACGCCGGCGGGCCGCCGTACTGCAGGTAGGAGTGCAGGATGTCGGGGGTGTTGACGAAGAAGTTCGGCCGCATCAGGTGGTCGGACTCCGAGGACACCTCGCGCAGGTACGACTCGATCTCCCACCGCGCGGTGCGCCAGGTGAAGTAGGTGTAGCTCTGGTGGAAGCCGACCGCCCCGAGCCCGTGCATCATCGCCGGGCGGGTGAAGGCCTCGGAGAGGAAGAGCACGTCGGGATCGGTGCGGCGCACCTCGCGGATCAACCACTCCCAGAACGCGAGCGGCTTGGTGTGCGGGTTGTCGACGCGGAAGACCCGCACCCCGTGGGCCATCCAGTGCTTGACGACCCGCAGCACCTCGCGGCAGATGCCGGCGGGGTCGTTGTCGAAGTTGACCGGGTAGATGTCCTGGTACTTCTTCGGCGGGTTCTCGGCGTAGGCGATGGTCCCGTCCGCGCGGGTGGTGAAGAACTCCGGGTGCTCGGTGACCCACGGGTGGTCCGGCGCCGCCTGGAGGGCCAGGTCGAGGGCGACCTCGAGGCCGACCTCCTGCGCGCGGGCGACGAAGGCGTCGAAGTCCTCGATGGTGCCGAGGTCGGGGTGGACGGCGTCGTGGCCGCCGTGGCGCGAGCCGATCGCCCAGGGGGAGCCGGGGTCCTCGGGGCCGGGGGTCAGGGTGTTGTTGGGGCCCTTGCGGTTGACCTCGCCGATCGGGTGGATGGGCGGCAGGTAGATCACGTCGAAGCCCATCGCCGCGACCGCCGGCAGGCGCTCGGCGGCGGTGCGGAAGGTCCCGGAGGTGACCCGCCCGGTCTCGGGGTCGAGGGTCGCGCCCTCGGAGCGGGGGAAGAACTCGTACCAGCCGCCGAACAGCGCGAGGCGGCGATCGGCGAACGCGCGGAACGGGCCCTCGACGGTGACGAGGTCGCGCAGCGGGTGGTCCAGCACGACCTGCCAGAGGTCCTCGGCCTGCAGCTGTGCCAGCCGGGCCGCCGTGGGGCGGCTGCTGTCGGTGGCGGCCTCGAGGGCGCCCTCGACGAGCGCGCGCTCGTGCTCGTCGGCGCCGGCGCCGAGCTCGTCGCGCTGACGCTCGAGCAGCAGCCGGGCCTCGGTGAACATCAGGTCGACGTCGATGCCGGCCGGCACCTTGATCCCGGCGTGGTGCTCCCAGGTCGCCCACGGGTCGGACCACCCCTGCACCTCGAAGGTCCACGAGCCCTCGGCGTCCGGCGTCACCCAGGCCTCGTAGCGGTCCGGGGGGTCGGCGAGCTTGGTCATCCGCACCGGCGGCCGACGGGTGCCGTCCGGCGCGGTGAGGACGACCTCAGCCGCGAGGCTGTCGTGGCCCTCGCGGAAAACCGTGGCGCGGACGGGGAAGGGCTCGCCGATCGTCGCCTTCGCGGGCTGACGTCCGAGGTCCACGACCGGCGTGACGTCCATGACGGGGATGCGACCGACCATCCCGCAACCCTTGCGGCTCGGGGTCACCCACCGCAACCGGGGTCGCTCGCCCCCACGGGTGAGCGAGGCGTCCCGGGCGGCCCGCGGCGGCGACGTCGTGCGTACCCGTGCCTGCACTTGTCGGGCGAATCGTGAGCTTGTCGGCCCTTGCAAACCCCCACAAGCTCGGAAGTCCCCGGCCGGCCGGGGATTCCACGCCCCGGACGCGGAGCGGCCCGCGGCCCGCGTCGGGGGACGCGGACCGCGGGCCGGTTAGGGGGGTGGGGGAGGGGCGGAGCCGGGCTACCGGGCGAAGGCCTGCAGCTCCGAGGCGTGGACGATGGTGCCGCGGTCGGACGCCGTCTTGCAGTCGGTGTCGTTGAGCGGGTCGTCGTCCTGCTCGCCGGCGTAGCCGTCGTACCCGGTGCACTGGTTCTCCAGGGTCACCAGCCGCAGCGCCGAGGCCTGGACCGGGTCGATGCGGAAGGACCGCATGATCAGGTCGGGGGCGACCGGACGCGGCTCGCGGCTCGGGAACGCGTCGTCGGCGCTCTCGTAGACCCGCGTCCACGTCGCGCCGTCACCGCCGCAGCCGCTGGTGCAGGCCTCGACGGCGAACTGGCGCAGCGCGGTGAACCGCGACCCGGAGTCCGGGTCCTCGTCCACCTGGGCGAGCGGGATGCCGTCGTCGCCGGTCGTGGCCGGGGTCAGCATGGCGCTGACCTGGACACGGCGGACGGTGCGGCGCTTCCCGGCCAGGTCGACGGCGACCGACGGGTTGGTCTCGTCGACGTTGCCCTCGGTCACGCCGCCCCAGTTGGTCTCCTCGGTCCCGTCGATGAGGAAGTCGGGGTTGCGGGACCCGTCGGTGGCCGCGATGACCGAGGCACCCGCGGCGGAGGCGGCGAGGTTCGTGCGACGGCCGAGGTCGCGCACCACCCGCTGGCCGGGACGGACCCGGACGGTGAAGCGGGTGAAGCCGCCCTTCTCGGAGGCGAACAGCATCTGGTGGCGACCCGGCACCAGCGCGACGGACGACCCGAGGCCGCCCTTGCGGGTGTCGGCCACCGGCGTGGCCCGGGCCTCGTAGTCCCCGACGTAGAGGTCGCCGGGCAGGCCGGAGCGGAGCACGAGGCGGCCGTTGTCGGCCGTGGGCGAGGCGAAGCTCGGGACGGTGTCACCCGAGTCGGCGTCGGGCACCGAGGCGCCCCGGCCCATGCCGCGGGCGGCGAAGGCGTCCCACATGACCCTGACGTCGTTGCCCTCGAAACGCATCCGGTCGGCCGCGATCATCGCGTCGCGGGCGTCGAGCATCGTCGTCGCGCCCTGCTGGAGCAGGAACGAGTCGAACATCAGCTGGACCCAGCGCCGGTTGCCCGGGCAGTCCGACGGCGGGACGGCGTAGTCCGGCGTGGCCTGGGCGCAGAGCAGCTGGCGCCCGGTGTTGCCGTACTTCTGGCGGCGGGTGCCGGTGGCGTCGAGCCGCCTCACCAGCGCCTGGCGCACGCTCCACTGCGTGCCGTTCCAGATCTCGCCGTCGGCGTGGACCTCGTCACCGGTGGTGTCGAAGCCGTAGTCGCCGTAGTTCAGCGGGTTCTTGTTGATGGCGTAGTCACGGATGGCCACGTCCTCGTTGCCCGTGGCGTAGACGCCGACGGCCCACACGTTGCCACCGTTGTCGTAGCCGTGGCTGAACTGGTACTCCGCGGCGACCAGGTCGCTCCACGACTCGCCCATCGCGCGACCCTGCTCGGAGGTGAGTCCCTCGTCGGGCCCGGCCACCATCCGGTTGCTGATCGCGTGGGTGTACTCGTGGCCGACGATGCCCATGTCCAGGCCACCGTCGGTGCACGGGGCGTAGAAGGCGCCGGCGATCGGCTGGAACAGGTACTGGTTGGTGATGCCGGGGATGCCGTCCTGCAGCGTGATCTGGTTGGCGTTGTCGCGACCGAGGAAGGTCGGCTGCCCGCCCGGTGATCGCACCGGCCTGGGCGTTGCCGATCTCCTGGTCGCCCTCGACGCCGCGCCGCCCGAGGTTGTCGAGCTGCATGTTGTAGTTCCGCTCGTCGAAGCCGAGGTAGTAGGAGTAGTCGTGCATCCGGTTGTGCACGGCGAACAGGTTCGTCACCGAGGCGAGGATGTCGTTGCCACCGGGCACCAGGTTGTCGGGGTTGCAGCGCTCGTTGTTCCAGGCGTCGGTGAACGGGTCGGTGTACTCCTGCGTCGGTGAGACGGGGGCCTGCGACGTCGCGCCCGGGGTGAGGGGACTGGTCCACGCCTCGCGGGTGCTGGCGTTGTTGCCGAAGGTGGTGAACGAGGGCACCTGGGGGTTGGTCAGGAAGTCCCAGGGGCCCGGGGCCTGCACGTTGCGCAGCCGGCCGGTGGGCAGGGTGCACCCCTCGGCGGGCGTGCCGTCCGCGTTGTTGGTGAACCAGCAGCCGACGACGTCGTTGCCCGGGGTCTGCTGCGGGTCGTTGTCGTCGGGGTTGGCGGTGAAGAAGCGCCAGCGGGGGTCGCCCTCGCCGGTGTTGCCGCCACCGGCCTCCAGGGCGGTGTCGCTGCTGATCACGCTCAGCGCGTAGTCGCCGGGCGGCACGAACGGCACGGTCGGGTCCTTGAAGGGGCAGACCTGGGCGGAGTAGACCCCGGCCGGGATCGAGTCGGCCGAGTACGTGGCGAACTCGGGGCTGGTGCCCAGGTCGCCCGAGACCAGCAGGTCGCCGGCGGGGTCGAAGATCTTCACCACGGCGTCGTTGGCGGTGTTGGCCAGGAAGGCCGCGGCCACGAGCTGCTTGGTGTTGTCGTCGGTGAGCTCGAACTCGTGCTCGGGACCGCACTCGGTCGCGGTCATCGCACCCTGGAACGGGTAGGTGTCGTTGTTGTTCTCGACCTTGTTCTGCCGGTGCAGGACTTCGCCGGTGACCGCGTCCACCATCACGGTGTAGGCGCTGGCGGCGCCGCCGGCGCTGTTGACCACGTTGGCCTCGATGACCGGGCGCACATCGCCCGCCGCCAGGGCCAGGGCTCGCACCCGCGCCTGCTGCTCCTGCGCGAAGCCGGGGACGTTGAGCCGGGTCCACCCGGCGCGCTCGCCGGTCCTGATCGCGCCGGCCTGGACGTCGGGGATCCGGGCGCCGATGCTCGTGGCGGCCGCGATCCAACCGAGCCGGGGAGTCAGCACCGCCTCCGGCGCGGGGGAGGGGTCGCGGACCAGCGAGGACGAGACGTACTCGATCTCGCCGTTCGCCACACCGACGGTGACCATGCTGCCGATCGCGGGGGAGAGGTCGCCGAACCGCTGCCGGAACAGCACGGCGCGCGCGGGGCTCTGCGCGAGGCGCTGTGCCGAGACCAGCTCGAGGTTCGCCTCGGACATGTCGGCGGCGGTGAGGCCGAAGACGCCGGCGTTCGCGGACAACCAGCGACGGGCGGCGGTGGCCGGGTCCCCCGCGGCGGCGCCCAGGGAGCCGTCGGTCGGCAGCAGGGACGACGGCGTCCCGAACTGGTTCCAGCGCACGTCGCCGGCGCCGAGCGCGGCGGCAGCGGAGCGCTGCGCGGGGGAGGGCACGACGGAGCCGCGACGGTCGACGTCGGCGAGCGCGTCGACGGCGTCGCCGGGGGTGGTCAGCGCGAGGGGGGTCGGGCCGGGGTCCGCGGCCGCCGCGGCGCCCGGTGGGGCGCCGGGCGCGGCGCCCGCGCTCGGGAGCTGCGTCAGGCCGGGGAGGAGCGCGGCGGCGAGCAGGGCGGTGGCGGGTGCGAGGCGACGACCCCGCCACGGGGTCCGAGAGGTCATGCGCCCTCCAACGCCACCCGGCGTCTCGGGTTACGGACACCAACAGGGTGTGGGGTCGATTTTTGTTCCCCGCGACATTTGGATCGTTCAAGTGCTGCCGCTACCGTCACGCCGTGCGTGCCTTCCGACGGTTCACCGTCCGCCCCGTCCTGCCTCCGGCCCTCGACGCGCTGGGCGAGCTCGCCGGCAACCTGCGCTGGTCGTGGCACCCGCCCACCCAGGACCTCTTCGCCGAGGTGGACCCCGAGCAGTGGGAGGCCAGCGGGCACGACCCGGTCCGGCTGCTCGGCGCGGTCGGTCGCGAGCGCTTCGAGGAGCTGGCCGGTGACGCCGGCTTCACCGAGCGGCTGGCCGGCCTGCGCGCCGACCTGACGACGTACCTCACCGAGGACCGCTGGTACCAGCGCACGCAGGCGACCGACGGCCCCCGTGCGGTCGGTTACTTCTCACCCGAGTTCGGGGTCACCGCGGTGCTGCCGCAGTACTCCGGCGGGCTCGGGATCCTCGCCGGCGACCACCTGAAGGCCGCCAGCGACCTGGGCGTGCCGATCGTCGGCGTCGGCCTGCTCTACCGCCGGGGCTACTTCACCCAGTCCCTGGACCGCGACGGCTGGCAGCAGGAGTCCTACCCGCTGCTCGACCCGGACGGCCTCCCGGTCACGCTGCTCCGCGAGCCCGACGGGGCGCCGGCGCAGGTGACCATCGCGATGCCCGACGGGCCCGAGCTGGTCGCGCGGATCTGGGTCGCCCAGGTCGGCCGCGTCCCGCTGCTGGCCCTGGACACCGACGTCGAGGCCAACCCGGAGTCCTACCGCGACGTCACCGACCGGCTCTACGGCGGCACCAGCGAGCACCGGCTGCGCCAGGAGCTGCTGCTCGGCGTGGGCGGCGTGCGGGCGCTGCGCGCCTTCTCCCGGATCACCGGCCACCCCGCGCCGGAGGTCTTCCACACCAACGAGGGCCACGCCGGCTTCCTCGGGCTGGAGCGGATCCGCGAGCTGACCGTGGCCGAGGGCGGCCCGGGCCTGGAGCTCGACACCGCGCTCGAGCTGGGCCGCGCCTCGACCGTCTTCACCACCCACACCCCGGTGCCGGCCGGCATCGACCGGTTCCCGCGGTCGCTGGTCGAGCAGTACTTCGGCGAGAACGGTGCCGTGCCCGGCGTCCCGCTGGACCGGGTGCTCGCTCTCGGCGCGGAGGACTACGAGGGCGGCGACGCCGGGGTCTTCAACATGGCGGTGATGGGTTTCCGCCTCGCCCAGCGCGCCAACGGTGTCTCGCTCCTGCACGGCGAGGTCAGCCGCGGCATGTTCAACGGGCTGTGGCCGGCCTTCGACGAGGCCGAGGTGCCGATCACCTCGATCACCAACGGCGTCCACGCCCCGACCTGGGCCGCGCGCGAGATCGTCGACCTCGCCGTGGCGCGGGGCGCCGACACCGGCTCCGACGACACCGACCCGTTCTGGGCGGCGGTCGACGCCGTGCCGGACACCGAGGTGTGGGCGGTCAAGCGCCGGCTGCGCGAGCGCCTCGTCCACGAGGCGCGCCGCCGGCTGCGGGCCTCCTGGGACCAGCGCGGCGCGACGCCGGCCGAGCTGGGCTGGGTCGACGACGTGCTCGACCCGGACGTCCTGACGATCGGCTTCGCGCGCCGGGTGCCCTCCTACAAGCGGCTCACGCTGATGCTGCGCGACCCCGAGCGGCTCAAGCGCCTCCTGCTCGACCCCGAGCGCCCCGTCCAGCTCGTCATCGCCGGCAAGTCCCACCCCGCCGACGACGGGGGCAAGCGGCTGATCCAGCAGCTCGTCCGGTTCGCCGACGACCCGGAGGTCCGCCACCGCATCGTCTTCCTGCCCGACTACGACATCGCGATGGCGCTGCCGCTCTACCCCGGCTGCGACGTGTGGCTCAACAACCCGCTGCGCCCCTACGAGGCCTGCGGCACCTCGGGGATGAAGGCGGCGCTCAACGGTGGGCTCAACCTCTCGATCCTCGACGGCTGGTGGGACGAGTGGTTCGACGGGGGCAACGGCTGGGCGATCCCCTCCGCCGACGGGGTCGACGACCCCGACCGGCGCGACGACCTCGAGGCCACGGCGCTCTACGACCTGATCGAGCAGGAGGTCGCGCCGCGCTTCTACGACCACGACGCGGACGGCGTGCCGCCGCGCTGGATCGCGATGCTGCGCCACACGCTGAAGACGCTGGGTCCGAAGGTGCTCGCCACCCGGATGGTGCGCGACTACGTGCGCCAGCTGTACGCCCCTGCGGCGGCCACCGCCCGCGGCCTCGACGGCGACCACTCCGGCGCCGCGGCGCTCGCCTCGTGGAAGCACGGCGTGCTGGCCGGCTGGGCCGGGGTGGCCGTCGAGCACGTCGAGAGCGACGGGGTCAGCGACCTGGTCCAGGTCGGCGACCAGCTCGGCGTGCGTGCCTTCGTCGCGCTCGGCGACCTCACCCCGGACGACGTCGCGGTGCAGCTCGTGCACGGCGTGCCCGACGAGGAGGACCGGTTGCGCGAGCAGCAGGTCGTCACCCTCGGCCTCGGCGAGTCCTACGAGGGCGGGCGTCACCGGTTCGAGGCGGTCGTGCCGCTGGGCCGGGCCGGTGGGTTCGGCTACACCGTCCGGGTCGTCCCGCGCCACGCGATGCTGGCCTCGGACGCCGAGCTGCTCGGCGTCGTGGCGCTGGCCGGCGGCTGACCCTCGGGACCTGCCGACCTGCCGACCTGCTGAACGGCGGGCTCAGCGCGGCAGCGCGGGGTCCAGGTCGGCGTAGCGGTGCGCCCACGGGCGGGCCCGCTCCAGCTGCGCGGCGACCTGCAGCAGCAGCCCGTCGCCGCCGAGCGGCCCGACCAGCTGGACGCCCAGGGGCAGCCCGGCGGGCGTCCAGTGCAGCGGGACGCTGATCGCCGGGCGGCCGGTGAGGTTCGCCAGCTGCGTGTAGGGCACCCAGGCGATCGCGTCCTCGATCAGCTGGTCCACGACCCCCGCGGCCGCGAGCGCGCGTCCGGACCTGCACCGGGCGACCACCCGGGCGCACGCGCTGGAGCCGGTCGGGGGTCGCGTCGACTCCACCGGCAGCGGCGGCCGCGCCAGGGTCGGGGTGAGCAGCAGGTCGTGGGTGCGGTGGAAGGCGGCCAGCGCCCGGGTGTGCGCGTGCACCCGGTCGAGCGCGGCGAGGAACGCCCCGAGGCCGGCCGACCGGCCGAGCTCGGCGGTCAGCAGCGTGTCGGCCTCGAAGTCGGCGTCCTTCGCCCCGGTCCGGCGCTTGATCTCCTCGACCTGGCCGTGCAGCTGGCCGAACCAGATGGTCAGGAAGTCGCGGGTCAGCGCCTCGTCGTCGTGCGGGGGTGCGACCTCCTCGACCTCGTGCCCGAGCTCGGCGAGCAGCGCCGCGGCGCCCTCGACCGCGGCGACCGCCTCCGGGTCGGGGTGGGGTTGATCGCCGAGGCGACGCGTGAAGCCGATGCGCAGCCGGCGGGCGGTCGTGCTGGAGCAGCTCCGCGAACGGACGTCGTCGGCTGCGCGACCTCGTAGTCGGCAGCCGGGTCGGCGCCCGACGATCGCGTCCAGCAGGCCCGGCGCAGTCCCGCACCGTCCGGGAGACCACGCCCTGGGTGACCATCCCGAACATCGCTCTCGCCGGTCTGCGGCCCGTACGGCGTCAGCCCGCGGCTGGCCTTCAGGCCCACCAGGCCGTTGCAGGCCGCCGGGATCCGGATCGACCCGCCGCCGTCGTTCGCCCCGGCCGCGGGCACGATGCCCGCGGCGACCGCGGCGCCCGGAGCCGCCCGACGAGCCGCCGGGGGTGTGGTCCAGGCCGCCAGGGGTTGCGGGCCGGACCCCAGCAGCTCCGGCTCGGTGACGCCCTTGGCGCCCGAGCTCGGGGGTGTTGGTCTTGCCGAACGCCACCAGGCCGGCGTCGAGGAAGCGCTGGGTGACCAGCGCGTGCTCGGTCGCCACGTCGTCGGCGAGCGCGCGGGAGCCGCGGCTGGTCGGCAACCCGACGTACTCCTGGCCGAGGTCCTTGATCAGGAACGGCACCCCCGCGAACGGGCCGGTCAGGTCCGGGTCGGCTGCCCGCGCGTCCGCGAGCGGCGCCGAGGTCGGCGACGACGGCGTTCAGGTGCGGGTTGACGTCGTCGTTGCGGCGGCGGGCGAGCGCCAGCAGCTCGCCCGCGGTGACGTCCCCCCGGGCGACCATCGCCGCCAGGTCGGTGGCGTCCGTGCCGACGTACTCCTGGAGGTCCATCGGCGCAGCATAGGGGCCGCGGTCAGACCCCGGACTGGCGCAGCACCACAACGCTGCGACCGGTGAGCACCAGCTCCTCGCCCGAGGAGACCGCGTCGCCGACGGCGTGGGCGGGGTCCGTGGAGAGCGCCACCGCACCCTCGTCGACCCAGTCGTTCGGCGGCAGCGCCACGGTGACCGGGTCCGGGGCGGCGTTGAACCAGAGGAGGAACGAGGCCACGACCTGCTGCTCGCCCTGCGGGCCGGGGGAGCGCAGCGGGGTGCCGGAGACGAACATCCCGACGACCCGCAGGCCGTCGTCGTGCCAGTCGCCGGTGGTCATCTCCCGGCCGGTCGGGTGCAGCCACACCAGGTCCTTCGGGCCGCCGGTCATCGTCGGGCGCCCCTCGAACCAGTGCCGCTGGCGCAGCGCCGGCTCGGCGCGCCGCAGCGCCAGCGCGGCCCGGGTCAGCGCGTGCAGGTCGGGCCAGGCGTCGTCGTCGGACCAGTCGACCCACGAGGTCGGGCCGTCCTGGCAGTAGGCGTTGTTGTTGCCTCCCTGGGTGCGGCCGCGCTCGTCACCCGCGACGATCATCGGCACACCCGCCGACAGGCACAGCGTCGCCATCAGGTTCGCCGCCTGCCGCTGCCGCAGCGCGACGACGCCGGGGTCATCGGTCGCGCCCTCGACGCCGTGGTTCCAGGACCGGTTGCCGTCGGTCCCGTCGCGGTTGCCCTCACCGTTGGCCTCGTTGTGCTTGCGGTCGTAGCTGACCAGGTCGCGCAGCGTGAAGCCGTCGTGGGCGGTGACCATGTTCACCGAGTGGTAGGGCGAGCGGCCGTCGTCGGCGTAGAGGTCCGAGGAACCGGCGAGCCGGGTGGCGACCGAGCGGCTGCCGTCGCCGTGACCGCGCCAGAAGTCGCGCACCTGGTCGCGGAACTGGTCGTTCCACTCCACCCAGGGCGGCGGGAACCGACCGACCTGGTAGCCCTCGCCCGAGGCGTCCCACGGCTCCGCGACCAGCTTGACGTGGCGCAGCACGGGGTCCTGCCCGATCGCGGTCAGCAACGGGCACGACATGTCGACCGCGTGGTCGACCCGGGTCAGCGCGGGCAGCAGGTCGAAGCGGAACCCGTCGACGTGCATCTCGGAGGCCCAGTAGCGCAGCGAGTCCAGGACCATCCGCAACGCGAACGGGTGCCCCGCGTCGACGGTGTTGCCGCAGCCGGTCACGTCCCAGTAGGGGTCGAGGTCCTCGGCGGTCGGCGGCGCGGCGACGACGTCGCTGCCGGGGGCGGGCGCAGCCACGGGCTCGTCGTCCTCGCACTCCTGGGGCCGCGCCTCCCCGGCCGGGCCGACCTCGCCCGCGATCGGCGGGCGATCGGCAGGGCGCTGGTAGACGGTGTCGTCCAGGCCGCGGAACGACAGCGTCGGGCCCGACGGCCCGGCCTCGGCGGTGTGGTTGTAGACCACGTCCAGCAGCACCTCGAGGCCGGCCTCGTGCAGCGCCTTGACCATCGCCTTGAACTCGACCACCTGCTGGCCGCGGTCCCCGGAGGAGGAGTACGCCGCGTGCGGTGCGAAGAAGCCGATCGAGTTGTAGCCCCAGTAGTTCGTCAGCCCGCGCTCGGCCAGGAACGGCTCGCTGGCGAAGTGGTGGACCGGCAGCAGCTCGACCGCGGTGACCCCGAGGTCGCGCAGGTAGCCGGTGACGGCCGGGTGCGCCAGTCCGGCGTAGGTGCCGCGCAGCTCCTCCGGCACGTCCGGGTGGGTCATCGTCAGGCCCCGCACGTGCGCCTCGTAGACGACGCTGTCGCGCCAGCGCCGCTGCAGCGGCTCGTCGCCGCCCCAGTCGAACGCGTCCGCGGAGCCGTCGACGACGACCGAGCGCGGCACCACCGGCGCGGAGTCGACCGTGCTCGGCCGGCGGGGGTCGTCGACGTCGTGGGCGTAGAGGCCCGGGCCGGAGCCGACCTCGCCGCTGATCGCGCGGGCGTAGGGGTCCAGCAGCAGCTTGCGCTCGTTGAACCGCAGGCCCCGCGCGGGGTCCCACGGGCCGTCGGCGCGGAAGCCGTAGCGCGTCCCGGGCGCCACGTCCGGCACGGCGCCGTGCCAGATCCCCAGGGACTGCTCGGTGAGCCGGTGGCGGGTCTCGGCACCGCGGTCGTCGAAGAGGCAGACCCACACCGTCGTGGCGCGGGGGGAGTGCACCGCGAAGTTCGTGGCCCCGGACGTCCAGCTGGCGCCCAACGGCCAGTTGCGGCCCGGCCACACCGGGCTGCGCTCGCCGAGTCGGGTCCAGGCCGGCGGGGTCGAGGTCACCGGCCGGATCATTCCACCCGCCGCGTCCGCGGACCCCACCGCTGGCCCGTCCCGATGCCCTAGGCTCCGCCCGGTGGGGTGACGGTCATCTCACCACCGGGCCACCAGGACGACGGCGAGGAGCACGATGGGCGAGCACGTACGGCTCGAGGTCGACGGCGGCGTCGGCACCATCCGTCTGGACCGCCCGAAGATGAACGCGATCAGCATCGCGGTCCAGGACGAGCTCCGGGAGGCCGCGCAGGAGGCCACCGACCGCGACGACGTGCGGGCCGTGGTGCTGTACGGCGGCGAGAAGGTCTTCGCGGCCGGCAACGACGTCAAGGAGATGGCCGCCATGTCGCACGTCGACATGGTCAAGCGCTCCGGGCCGCTCCAGCAGGCCGTCACCGCGGTGGCGCGGATCCCCAAGCCCGTCGTGGCGGCGGTCACCGGCTACGCGCTCGGCGGTGGGTGCGAGCTCGCGCTCGCCGCCGACGTCCGCTTCGCCGCCGACGACGCGGTGCTCGGCCAGCCCGAGGTGCTGCTCGGGATCATCCCCGGCGCCGGCGGCACGCAGCGCCTGGCCCGGTTGGTCGGCCCGAGCCGGGCCAAGGACATCATCCTCACCGGGCGCTTCGTGAAGGCGCAGGAGGCGCTGGCCATCGGCATGGTCGACCGGGTCGTGCCGGCCGCCGAGGTCCACGAGCAGGCGGTGTCCTGGGCGCGGCAGTTCACGGGTGCGGCCACGTACGCGGTGCGCGCCGCCAAGGAGAGCATCGACCGCGGTCTCGAGGTCGACCTGGAGACCGGGCTGGAGATCGAGCGCCAGCAGTTCGCCGCTCTCTTCGCCACCCACGACCGCGAGACCGGCATGCGCTCCTTCGTGGAGCGCGGCCCGGGCAAGGCGGAGTTCGAAGGGCGTTGACGCACACCATGGGGACGACGAGGAGCACCAGATGAGCGAGCAGACCGGCACCGGCAAGGACGCCGACGCCCAGACCGAGCAGACCGAGCAGACCGGCACGGTCGCCCAGGCGGGCAAGGACGACGCCAAGGCGTCCAAGCGCCAGAAGGAGGCCAAGCCGGCGAAGGAGGCCAAGCCGGCGAAGGAGAAGAAGACGAGCCGCAAGGACCGCAAGGCCCAGGCGAAGAAGGCGGCCGCCGCCGTCGGCGACGGCACCAACCGGTTGCGCACGCTCGCCGCGCGCGTGATCTGGGCGGTGGCCGTGGTGATGGCGCTGGTGCTGGCGCTGGGCGCGCTGCTGATCGCCCTCGACGCCAACAAGAGCAACGAGCTGGTCTCCTTCGTGCTCGACTCGGCGGCGGCGGTCGACCTCGGCGTGTTCTCGCGCACCGACGGCATCAAGCAGTTCGACGGCAGCAACTCCGACCTGAAGAACGCGCTGTTCAACTGGGGCCTCGGCGCGCTGGCGTGGCTCGTCGTCGGGCGGCTGCTCGACCGCGTCGTGCGCCCCTGACCGGCGTCCGCGAGAGGCAGCGGGTGTGGGGGTCCCCACACCCGGTGGTGCTGGACGGCGCTCCGTGACCCGCGGGTAACCTCGGCACCGGAGCCGTCACCGCGCGTCCGCAGCGCACCCCCGACCGGCCCCCGACCGGCCTCCGCACCGGACCGCCCGGCGTACCGATCGCACAGGAAGGGCCCGACCGGCCACCACCATGAACATCATCGTTTGCGTGAAGCACGTCCCCGACGCCACCGCCGACCGCCGTTTCGAGGCCGACAACACCGTCGACCGCGTCGGCGTCGACGGCCTGCTCTCCGAGCTCGACGAGTACGCCGTCGAGCAGGCGCTGCAGCTGAAGGAGAAGTCCGACGACCCGGCCGCGACGACCGTGACCGCTCTCTGCGTCGGGCCGGAGAAGGCCGTCGACGCCGTGCGCAAGTCGCTCCAGATGGGCTGCGACCGAGGCATCCACGTCACGGACGACGCCATCGCCGGCTCCGACTACGCCGCCACCTCGCTGGTGCTGGCCAAGGCGGTCGAGAAGGCCCGCGAGTCCGGCGACGTCGACCTCGTGATGTGCGGCATGGCCTCCACCGACGCCTCCGCCGGTGTGGTCCCCGCCATGCTGGCCGAGCGGCTCGGTCTGCCGCAGGTCACGCTGGCCTCGGTGGTCGAGACCCAGGGCGACCAGGTCCGGATCAAGCGCGACGGCGACACCTCGACCGAGGTCATCGGCGCCACCATGCCGTTGGTGCTCTCGGTGACCGACCAGACCGGCGAGGCCCGCTACCCCTCGTTCAAGGGCATCATGGCGGCGAAGAAGAAGCCGATGGAGACCTGGTCGCTGGCCGACCTCGGCGTCGACGCCGAGCAGGTCGGCCTGTCGGTGGCCTGGACCGAGGTCGAGGACACCACCGAGCGCCCGCCGCGCACGCAGGGCGAGATCGTCAAGGACGAGGACGGCTCGGGTGCGCCCGCGCTCGCCGGCTTCCTCGCCTCCAAGAAGTTCATCTGAGTCACCCGAGAAGGCCAGGAGCGAACCGATGACCGAGGTACTGGTGCTCGTCGACCACGTCGACGGAGCCGTCCGCAAGCCCACCTACGAGCTGCTCGCCCTCGCCCGCCGCGTCGGCGAGCCCTCCGCGGTCTACATCGGCCCCGCCGGGCAGGCCGACGACGTGGCCGCCAAGGTGGCCGCCCACGGTGCCGAGAAGGTCTACGTCATCGACGACGCGGAGCTCAAGGGCTACCTGGTCGCCCCGAAGGCCGAGGCGCTCCAGCAGCTCGTCGACCAGGCGTCGCCGGCGGCGGTGCTGATCCCCTCGAGCTCCGAGGGCAAGGAGATCGGCGCGCGCCTGGCGATCAAGATCGAGTCCGGCCTGATCACCGACGCCACCGACGTGGAGTCCGACGGCGGCACGCCCGTCGCGACGCAGAGCGTCTTCGCCGGCAGCTACACCGTGCGCTCGAAGGTCAGCCACGGGACGCCGATCATCACCGTGAAGCCGAACTCCGCGGCTGCCGAGGAGACCGCCGGGGCCGGCACGGTCGAGCAGTTCACCCCGACCATCTCCGAGGGCGCCAAGCAGGCGCGCATCGTGGCCGCCCAGCCGCGCAAGGCCTCCGGGCGTCCCGAGCTCGCCGAGGCCGCGATCGTGGTCTCCGGCGGCCGTGGCACCGGCGGTGACTTCGGGCCGGTCGAGGGCCTCGCCGACGCGCTCGGCGCCGCCGTCGGGGCCTCGCGCGCCGCCGTCGACTCCGGCTGGATGCCGCACAGCTTCCAGGTCGGCCAGACCGGGAAGACCGTCTCGCCGCAGCTCTACGTGGCCAACGGCATCTCGGGGGCGATCCAGCACCGGGCCGGCATGCAGACCTCGAAGACGATCGTCGCGGTCAACAAGGACGAGGAGGCACCGATCTTCGAGCTGGTCGACTTCGGCGTCGTGGGCGACCTGCACTCCGTGCTGCCGGCCGCGACCGAGGAGATCGAGAAGCGCAAGGGCTGAGCCGGGGGCTCGGCGGCGCGACGGACGTCACACCCTCTGGCAGGATCGGGTCACCACCGACCAGGAGGAACCGTCCCTGCCATGAGCGACCCCGTCATCCACGTCAGCCCGCTGCCGGCCGTCGAGATCCCCGACCTGCCGCTCACGTCGTACTGCTTCGAGCAGGTCGCCGAGAGGGCCGACCAGCCGGCCCTCGTCGACGGGCCGTCGGGCCGTGCGGTCACCTACGGCCAGCTCCACGAGCAGGTGCGCCGGTTCGCCGGTGGCCTCGCCGCCAAGGGGTTCGGTCCCGGCGACACGCTCGCGCTGCTCTCGCCCAACATCCCCGAGTACGCCGTGGTGTTCCACGGGGTGGCGATGGCCGGGGGCGCGATCACGACGATCAACCCGACCTACACCGCCGAGGAGATCGGCCCACCAGGTCCGTGACGCCGGTGCCGCGGTTCATGGTCACCGTCGGGATGTTCCTCGAGACCGCGCTGGAGGCCGCTCGCGACACGACCGTCGAGGAGGTCTTCGTGCTCGGCGGCACGGAGGACGGTGACCTGCGCGGCGCCGACGACGTCGCGGAGCTGTTCGGACGAGCCGATGGCCGAGCAGGTCGGCGGCGGTCGCGACGACGTCGTCGTCCTGCCGTACTCCTCGGGCACCACCGGCCTCCCCAAGGGCGTGATGCTCACCCACCGCAACCTGGTCGCGAACATCGCGCAGGTCGATCGACGCCGTGCAAGCTCGGCGCGGACGAGGTCCTTCGTGGCCGTGCTGCCGTTCTTCCACATCTACGGCATGCAGGTGCTGATGAACGCGGCGCTGCGTGCCGGCGCCACGGTCGTGACGATGCCGCGCTTCGACCTCGAGCAGCCTCCTGCGGCTCATCGCACGAGCACCGCGGTCACCCGCGCGTACGTCGTGCCGCCGATCGTCGCTGGCGCTGGCCAAGCACCCGCTGGTCGACCAGTACGACCTGTCGAGGCGCTGGAGTACGTGATGTCCGGGGCCGCGCCGCTCGGCGCCGACACTCGGCGGAGCAGGCCGCCAAGCGGCTCGGCTGCGAGGTCGTCCAGGGCTACGGGATGACCGAGCTCAGCCCGGTCAGCCACTGCACGGTCCCGGGGCGACTACCGGCCGGGCACGGTCGGGCGTCGACCGTGCCCAACACCGAGTGCAGGGTCGTCGACCCCGCCACCGGGGAGAGACCTCGGCGTCGGCGGCGGAGGGCGAGCTGTGGGTCCGCGGGCCGCAGGTGATGAAGGGCTACCTGGACAACGATCCCGAGGACCCGACGCGACCCGTCGACGCCGACGGCTGGCTGCACACCGGCGACATCGCCCGTCGTCGACGACGACGGCCACGTCTACGATCGTCGACCGGCTCAAGGAGCTCATCAAGTACAAGGGCTTCCAGGTGCCGCCCGCCGAGCTCGAGGCGCTGCTGCTCACCCACGCCGACATCGCCGACGTCGCGGTGATCGGCATCCCCGACGAGGAGGCCGGCGAGATGCCCAGGCGGCTTCGTCGTGCTCAAGCCCGGCTCGACGCTGACCCCGGAGGACGTCAAGGCCTACGTCGCCGGCGAGGTCGCCCGCTACAAGCAGCTGGGGCACGTGGTGATGGTCGAGGAGATCCCGAAGTCGGCCTCGGGCAAGATCCTGCGCCGCGTGCTGCGCGACCGCGCGACCGCCTGAGCCGCAGCGCACCAGGACGGCCACGGGCCCCGACCTCAGCGAGGTCGGGGCCCGTGCCGCTTCGTGGGCGGGGCTAGCGGCGGAAGCCGAAGAAGTAGCCGCCCTGCTCGTCGTCGATCAGCCCGACCTGGGAGACGACCACCCTGCGCTCGGTGCCCTTCCCGCGCAGCCGGATCAACCGGTCCTCGACGTTGTTGGTGGTGTCGGACTCGATGAGGGCGTCGTTCGGGTTGGCGTGCACCCGGACGTAGTACCGGCCGTTGGGCAGGTCGCGGATACCGCCGAACGCCTGCCCGGCCCGGTACTGGGCGTAGGTGTCACCGGAGCCCGCGGAGAGCACCTCGCGCACCGACAGCGACCGGCGCTGGCCGCAGGAGGTGGACAGGTCGGTGTTCTCCGGGCGCCAGTCGGCCCCGGGCACGGTGTAGTCGACGGCGTCGGTGTTGGCCAGGCAGAACGAGACCTTGCCGGAGTCCTGGACGACGTTCTTGTCGGCGTCGAGCAGCTGGTACTTCGCGAAGTCCTCGAAGTGCCAGTGGTTGTGGTTCTCGGCGTGCCAGTAGAACCCGCTGTCCTCGACCGCCTCGTACCCGACCTGCTCGCCCTCGGTGTCGAAGAAGTACTGGTAGGCGGCCATCACGTCCTCGTCCTCGGTCCGGAAGCCGTCGATGACCAACGGGCTGTTCCCGCCGTTCCAGACGTTGGCGGCGAACCGCATCTGGTTGCCGGTGCCGTTGAGGTTGATGTCGAAGGCCGGCAGCGAGCGGAGGTCGGGCAGCGGCGTCCCCTCCGGGGGCGCCGCGGCGCCACGTCCGGAGGGCTCGCGCGCGGCAGGCTGGGCGGTCGTCTCCTGCGGTGCGTCGCCGGCCGTCGAGCGGGCGGCCGTGCGGCGACCCTCGCGACGCTCCCGCGGCTCGCGGACCTTCACGGTCATCTCGACGTGCGCGTCGTCGGGGTCGAGCCCCCACGCGCTGGCGTAGGGCTCGTTGACCTCCACCGTCGCGGCGTACGTGCCCAGCGGCAGGCGCACCCGGCTGCCCCAGGTCTCGACCCGGGTGGCCCAGCCGTCCTGGACGCCCTGCACCGACCCCAGGGTGTAGGCGTTGTAGGGGCAGCCCCAGGGGTAGCGGTTGCGCGCGGCCGCCTCGGGCTGGACCCGCTCCCCGTCCCCGTTCAGGCAGGCGTCCATGGTGGTCTCGCGGACCACCTCACCGTCCGCGTCGCGGTAGGTGGTCCGGAGCAGGTCGGGCAGACCGGAGAACTGCTCCTGCATCCCGACCGGGAAGGTGCCGGACTCCTCGCCGAGGGTCCAGGACGTGGTGATCTCGTTCTCGTAGGGCTGCTCGCCGAGCCGGTTGCTGCGCACCTCCAGGTCTCCGGCGCCGGCGACCGCGCGGACCTGCAGGTTCTGGTAGACCCGGCCGCGGTACTTGCGGAGCACGGCCTTGTCCGGACCCATCAGCGCCAGCGGGCCGTCGAAGGTGCGGATGTCACCCGGCTCCGGGTTCTCGTGCCCGGGGTCGGCCAGCGCCGTCCCGGGCGCGGCGAGCAGGGCGGTGGTGCACGCCGCCGCCACCGCGGCCGCGGCGAGCGTGGCGCGCGTGGTGCGCTGTCTGGTCATCTGGGCTCCCCCTTCGCTGGTGCTCGACCCCCGTTGGTCGGGCACGTCGACCCCGCCGGCACCGACGCGTCCGCTCGAAGCACGCGAAGGGTGTGGCGCGGCTCACCCTAGGGGACGGGAGGGCCGTCGCGGCGGTTGTGCGCACTAGGCTCGCCGCATGCTCGAACCCGCCCCCGACGGCTCCGCCACGAGCGTCGTGGCCGCGCAGGGCGCGAAGGCGCGTGACGCCTCGCTCGCCTTGTCGCTGGCCACGCGCGGAGCCAAGGACGCGGCGCTGCTGGGGATGGCCGACGCGCTGGTCGCCGGCTGCTCCGACGTGCTCCGCGCCAACGCCGAGGACGTCCGCCGCGCCACCGACGCCGGTACCGACCCCTCGGTGGTCGACCGGCTCCGCCTCGACCAGGGACGGGTCGCGCAGATGGCCGACGGCCTGCGGGACGTCGCCGCGCTCCCCGACCCGGTCGGCGAGGTGGTGCGCGGCTCCACCCTGGCCAACGGCCTCGAGCTGCGCCAGGTCAGGGTGCCGCTCGGCGTGGTCGGCATGGTCTACGAGGCGCGTCCCAACGTCACGGTCGACGCCGCCGGGATCTGCCTGAAGTCCGGCAACGCGGTGCTGCTGCGGGGCAGCTCCTCGGCGGCGACGACCAACGCGGCCCTCGTCGAGGTGCTGCGAGGCGCGCTGGCCGCGGCCGGCCTGCCCGAGGACGCCGTCCAGCTGGTCGACAGCAGCAGCCGGGACAGCGTCACCGCGCTGATGCGGGCGCGCGGGCTCGTCGACGTGCTGGTCCCGCGCGGGGGAGCGGGGCTGATCCGCAGCGTGGTGGAGGGCTCGACCGTGCCGGTGATCGAGACCGGCGTCGGCAACTGCCACGTCTACGTCGACGCCGCCGCCGACCTGGAGAAGGCGCTCGCGGTGGTGGTCAACGCCAAGACCTCCCGCACCAGCGTGTGCAACGCCGCGGAGTCGTTGCTGGTCCACGCCGACGTCGCGCCGGTGTTCGTCCCGCGGGTGCTCGAGGCGCTGCACGCCGCCGGGGTCACGGTCCACGGGGACGAGGCGTTCGCCGCGTACGACGGGGTGGTGCCCGCCACGGACGACGACTTCGCCGCGGAGTACCTCTCCCTCGACCTCAGCGCCGCGGTGGTGGCCGACCTCGACGCCGCGATCGCGCACGTGCGCCGCTGGTCCAGCGGGCACAGCGAGGCCATCCTCACCGAGGACCAGCGAGCCGCCCGGCGGTTCGTGGCCGCGGTGGACTCCGCGGTCGTGCTGGTCAACGCCTCGACCCGGTTCACCGACGGCGGTGAGCTCGGGATGGGCGCGGAGATCGGGATCAGCACGCAGAAGCTGCACGCCCGGGGTCCGATGGGGCTGCCGGAGATGACCTCGACCAAGTACGTCGTCACCGGCGACGGCCACGTGCGCTGAGCAGCGCCGACGACCGCGGGGACCGGGGACGTGCTGCTGCTGTGGTCCACCCTCGGCGTCAGCGTCGCCTCCGCGCTGCTCCCGCTGGTCAACGTCGAGGCCTACCTCGGGGTGGTCGCGACCCAGGTCGACGCGTCGCGGGCGGTGCCGCTGGCCGTGGTCGCCGGCGTCGGGCAGGCGCTGGGCAAGGTGGCCTGGTACGAGGCCGCGCGGCGCGGCAGCGACAGCGCCTGGCTGGAGCGACGGTTGCGCCGCCCGGCGGTGCGCGCCCGCTACGACGACTGGCGCGAGCGGGCCCACGGTCGGCCGGTGCTGGTCACGGGCGTGCTGCTCACCTCCTCGCTGGTCGGGTTGCCGCCGCTGCTGGTCACGGCCCCCCTGGCCGGGGCGCTCGGGCTGTCGCGGGTGGTCTTCGTGGTCACCGTCGCCGTCGGCCGGTCGACCCAGTTCCTGGTGATCCTGCTCGGCGTCGGGCGGCTGCTCGGGTGACCCCCGATCCCGGTAGGATCCGGCCATGACGACCAGCCTGCTCCTGCCGCTCGTCCTGCGCGCCGCCGAGGAGGGCGGTCACAGCGGACCGAACCCCTGGGTGATCGGGCTGATCACGCTCGGGCTGCTGGTGGGCATGATGGCTGCGCTGCTCTCCTTCGGCGGAGGACGGGAGCACACCTGAGCCCCGGGGCCAGCGTGACCTCCACCGGTGCCCGCGGCGCCCGCCGGCGCCGCGTCGGCGTCATGGGCGGCACCTTCGACCCGATCCACCACGGCCACCTCGTCGCGGCCTCGGAGGTGCAGTCCTCCTACGACCTCGACGAGGTCGTCTTCGTGCCGACCGGCCAGCCGTGGCAGAAGACCGGGCGACCGGTCTCCGCCGCCGAGGACCGCTACCTGATGACGGTCATCGCCACCGCGGCGAACCCGCGGTTCTGGGTCTCCCGGGTCGACATCGACCGCGCCGGCCCGACGTACACCGTGGACACGTTGCGCGACCTGCGCGACCGGCTGCCCGACGCGCAGCTGTTCTTCATCACCGGCGCCGACGCGCTGGCCGGGATCTTCGGTTGGCGCGGTCACGAGCAGCTCTTCGACCTCGCGCAGTTCGTCGGCTGCACCCGCCCGGGCTACGAGATGGACGCGACCGCGCTGGCTGCGATCCCCTCGGACCGGGTGGCGCTCCTGGAGGTGCCGGCGCTCGCCATCTCCTCCACCGACTGCCGCGAGCGCCAGCGCCGCGGCGAGCCCGTCTGGTACCTGGTGCCGGACGGCGTCGTGCAGTACATCACCAAGCACCGCCTCTACGCCCGCCGGATCCCGCCGAGGGCCTCGCCCTGACCGCCACCTGCCGGAGACCGATGACCGCCACCGACCACGCCGTCGAGCTCGCCCACGTCGCGGCCCGCGCCGCCGGCGACAAGCTCGCCCAGCAGATCGTCGCCTTCGACGTCAGCGACCAGCTCGCCATCACCGACGTCTTCGTCATCGCCAGCGCCGGCAACGAGCGCCAGGTGCGCGCCGTCGTCGACGAGGTGCAGGCCAAGCTGCGCGCGACGGGCGTCGCGCCCGCCCGGCGCGAGGGGGAGCGCGAGGGCCGCTGGGTGCTGCTCGACTACGGCGTCATCGTCGTGCACGTCCAGCACGAGGAGGAGCGGCAGTTCTACGCCCTCGAGCGGCTCTGGCGCGACTGCCCGCTGCTGGAGCTGCCGGCCGACGTGGTCGGCCGCGCCGGGCGGTGACGGGCCGGACGCCGAGCGGGCCGCGGACCCTGGTGCTGCTGCGCCACGGGCGGACCGCGCACAACCGCACCGGACGCATCCAGGGCCAGGTCGACGTCGGGCTCGACGAGCTCGGGCACGCGGCAGGCCGACCGCGCCGCCGGGGCGGTCGCCGCGCTGGGTCCGGCCGTGCTGTGGAGCTCGGACCTGTCCGGGCGGCGACGACCGCCGACTTCGTGGCACGGGCGACCGACCTGCCGGTGACGCACGACCCTCGGCTGCGGGAGTTCGCGCTGGGGGAGCGCGAGGGCCTGACCCACGACGAGTACGCCGCCGCGGCGCCGGAGGAGTTCGCCCGCTTCCGGCTGGGTGACTTCGACGGGGTCGCCGGCGGTGAGTCGACCGAGGCCGTCGCCGCACGGATGACCGCTGCGCTCGGCGAGCTGCTCGCTGTCACGCCGCCCGGCGGCACCGCGGTGGCCGTCTCCCACGGGGCCGCGATCCGCACCGCGGTCACCGCCCTCCTCGGCTGGCCCCTGACCGCCCTGGCCGGTCTGCACGGGGTCGACAACTGCGGCTGGGTGGTCCTCGACGACCAGCGGGTCGACCCGGACGGCGCCGGCGCGATGCGGCTGCGCGCCTACAACCGGACCGCGCCGACCCCCTGATTAGTGCGCCCCGAGCCTGCCTTGTAAGGTGCTCCACGTCGCCATGACGGCGACCACCTGGGGCTGTGGCGCAGCTGGTAGCGCATCTGCATGGCATGCAGAGGGTCAGGGGTTCGAGTCCCCTCAGCTCCACCCACCACGAACACCGCGATCGGCATGCGGACCCGGCGTCGCCGAGCAGCGGACCCAGCGGCATCCTCGATGACTCGGTCTACTGGCGTCGGCGGAGCGCCCAGTCGCCGCCGGGTCGTCGGGTCAGCTCGTAGATGGGGTCGTGGACGCGTCGGTGGTGGTAGCCGCAGAGGGGGAGGGCGTCGCGGAGGTCGGTGCGTCCGCCTTGGGACCAGGGTGTGAGGTGGTGGAGCTCGCACCAGGGCAGGGGGCGGGTGCAGCCGGTGATGGCGCAGGTGTCGTGGTGTGCGGCGACGGCTCGTTGCTGGGCTCGGGTGAACAACCTGCGGGTGCGGCCGAGGTCGAGGGGGAGACTCTTCCCGGCCAGGACGACGGGGGTGTGGCCGGCGGTGCAGGACAAGCGGCGGATCGCGCGCACCGAGAGCGGGGTGCCGTCGTCGAGGGTGCCGGCGCCGAGCCCGGTGATCATCTGGTCGAGGTCGATCTTGACGAGGAGCTCGACGCCGGAGGCGGGGAGGGTGTCGGTGGGGAGGTGCTCGAGGAGCTCGCAGAACGCCGAGCCGAGCCGTTCGCCGTGGGAGGGGCCGAGGTGGGCGGCTGACTCGTCGGTCACAGCGTGGCCGGTGGTGTCGCGGGAGAGCCGTCGGGGTGCGGAGAGGCGTTCCAGGGCGTGCTGGAGGAGGCGGGCGTGGAGGGCGGGGACGACGAAGGCGCCGCGGGTGGTGCCGTCGCCGCGGTCGTGCAGGGAGAGGTAGGTCTCGCGTTCGGCGTGGTCCTCCTCGTCGGCGAGGTCGTCTCCTTCGGCCTTGTCGGACTCGGTCTTGGTGGGCAGCAGGCCGGCGTAGACGCGGCGGGCCTCGCCGCGCAGCTGGTGGGCGGGCATCGGGCGTCCGGTGCGGGTGCCTTGGCCGGTGGCGGTCAGGACGAGTGCTTCCTCGGCCGCGGCGACCTGCTCGGGCTTCAGCCCCTTGGGGGCGCGTTCGGCGGCGCGGACCAGGACCTTGGCCTGCGAGAGCCGGATCCGGCCGTCCTCGAGCGCGCGGCGGGTGTGGTGGTACTTGGTCTTGAGGAGCCGGGCGATCCAGAGCCCGCCGCGCAGGACCTCGGTGGGGTCCCCGGTCAGCCGTCCCCACCAGGCGGCGGGGTCGATGTCGGCCTCGGTGTCGATCGGGCCGGCGCGGCCGCGGTCGCGCGCCTCGGCCAGCACGGCCAGGGAGAGCGCCTCGACCTGGGAGCGCAGCGCGGCGAGGTCCTGCGCGGCCGTGGTGAGGTCGGCGTTCGACAGGCCGGTCCCGGTCACCGCCGCTGCCCGGGAGACCTGCACCCGCGCCGTGGTCAGCGCCTCTGCCAGCACCACGCCCGGCCGCGGCCGCGACGGCGCAGGGGGCGCCGCCGTGGGTGGGAGGCAGGTGCTGGTCATGGGAGAAGTCAACCAGCCGGCACCGACATCGGCCGCTGCTCAGGTGCGGTGTCGCGGTAACAATAGATCTACAAACGAGTACATGTTCGAACAGCCAACCATCAACCCGGTGGGCCGTCCCGAGGTGCGCGCGGACCAGCTCCTCTATTTCGCGGCGCGCGCCGCAACCGCAACACACGACGTTGGGTCTGATGATCGTCCTGCTGTTGCGGGTTGCGCGCCGAGGACATCACGAGCGTGTTGATCGCACCCACCCATCGCACGTCCCGCGACGCGTGTCCGGTGTCGACCCCAGCGGCGTGCAGCGCGGACAGCGTGCGTCCCGCACGGCTATCCGTCGGACCCCGCCGCTCCCAGATAGGCGATCACCGCGCGCACCCGACGGTGCGTCCCGGCGTCGCTGGGGAGGTCGAGCTTGGTGAAGATCGAGCGCATGTGGGCCTCGACCGTGCGCTCGGAGAGGTGGAGCACCTCCGATAGCGAGGTGTTCGAGCGGCCCTCGGCGACGAGCGCCAGCACCTCCTGCTCCCGGGGGGTGAGCGCCCCGAGCCCGGTGGAGCGCCGCGAGCGGACGAGGGCCTGGACGACCTGCGGATCCAGGGCCACGCCGCCGGCGGCGACCCGGCGCAGCGCCTCGTCGAAGCGGTCCAGGTCCAGGACGCGGTCCTTGAGCAGGTAGCCGAACCCGTCGGTGCCGATCAGGTCGAGGCAGTGGCGCAGCTCGACGTGCTGGGAGAGCAGCAGGATCCGGGCGCCGCTGTCCCCGGCCCGGATCGCCGCCGCCGCCCGTGCACCGTCGGAGTCGAGGTCGGGAGGCATCCGGATGTCGACGATGGCCAGGTCGGGCCGGTGCTCCTCGACCGCCTCCCGCAGCGCCACGGCGTCCCCGACGGCGCGGAGCGTGGTGTGGCCCAGCTCCTGGAGCAGCCGCACCAGCCCCTCGCGGAACAGCACCGAGTCCTCACCGACGACCACCCGCAGCCCGGTCGTCCCAGCACCGCCGGTGGTCACAGCACCGCCCGCACGGTCGTGCCCATCGTCGCCGGGCTCTCCACGACGAGTCGACCGCCGACCGAGAGCACCCGGTCCCGCAGCGCCGTCGGTCCGTCCTCGGGCACACCGCCGACCCCGTCGTCGCGCACGGTGATGGCCAGGCGCCCGTCCTCGTCGGCGACGGTGACGTCGATGGCGCTGGCCGCGGCGTGCTTGAGGGCGTTCGCCACCGCCTCGGAGATCACCAGGTACGCCGTGAGGCGACGCACGTCGTCCAGCCGGCCCGGCTCGTGGACCGACACGCGCACCGGGACCGGGCTGGTGGCCTGGATGTCGTGGAGCGCGGCCGTCAGCCCGTCGGCCAGCCGGGGCGGGTGCACCCCCCGAGCGATCTCGCGCAGCTCGTGCACCGTGTGCTCGAGCTCGGCGACCGCCGCCTCGACCTCGCCGACCGCCGCACCGGTCAGGTGACGTTGGAGGACCCGCAGCCGCATCCCGGTGGCCACGATCCGTTGCTGCGCGCCGTCGTGCAGGTCGCGCTCGAGGCGTCGACGCTCCTCGGCCGCGGCCTCCTCGAGCCGCGCCCGGCTCGCCACGACCTCGTCGAGCGCCTCCCGCAGCACCTGGCGCAGCCGGCCCACCTCGATGGTGACCCAGGCGGCGCGGGTGAGCGCGGCGATCCGGTGGCGCGCCCGCGCCGAGTCCCACCCCAGCGTGACGACCGCGATCGTGTCGCCCCCGACGTCGATGGCGATCCCGTCGGGCGGGTCGGTCACCTGCCCGTCCGGACGCACCCACCGGCCGTCGGGGTGGCGCAGGTGGAGCTGCAGGTCGGGGTCGCCCTGGGCCCGGCGCAGGACCTGCTCGACGGACTCCGGGGCCTGCCGCCCCGAGCGGACGTCGGCGGCGAACTGCTCGACCTGCGCCACGGCGACGTGCCGGTCGCGGTCGACGACGCGACCGACCACGCCGACCAGGGAGCGGTGCACGGGGAGCAGGAGGAGGGCGGTGACGAACGCCGCAGCGACCGGCCCCAGGCCGGCCCCCTCCCCGAACGAGCGGCTGACGACGAGCACCACGCCGGCGAAGACGGCCGCCGACACCGCGAGGGTCAGCGCCCACGCGCCGCCGGCCCCCAGCAGCCGGTCGACGTCGAACAAGTCGTGGCGCACCATGGCGACGCCGACGGCGGCGGGCACCAGGAGCACGATCGCCGAGAGGAACGGCGTGTAGGCGACCACGAGGCTCGCCCCGAGCGCCTCGGCGGCCCACCCGCCGACGAGCAGGACGACCGCGGTGGCCCCGGCGAGCAGGAGCCACCGGATCTGCTGCGCACGCCGCTCGTCGCCGGACCGGTGCTGGAGCACGAGCGCGACCACCGCGGAGACCAGGCAGGTCGCGACCAGCGCCATGCCGGCGGCTCCGGCCACCGCCTGGATCCCGGAGCCCTCACCCCTGACCTCCCCGCCTTCCTGGCGGGCGTCCCAGAGCCCGACGACCATCGCCGCGGTCGCCGCCAGGTAGAGCCACGGCAGGCTCGCCCAGTAGCGGCCCGGGCGCCGACCGTCCGGGAAGACCAGGAGCAGCACGAGCAGACCGGCCAGGTTGACCGGCCACAGCCCGGCCCACAGGTGCCGCGAGATCCCGGACAGCAGGAGCGGGTCGCCGGCGTACCAGGACTCGGCGAGGACGTCGTTGATCGACGACAGCGAGACGCACGCCCCGGTCCAGGCGAGGGCCGGTCCGACCGGGGACGTCGGGGCGCGGAGCACCACGACGACAGCGATCGCGACGGCGACGAGGTTCGCCGCGTGCACCAGCGAGTTCTCCGGGTGCGCCAGCAGCCCCAGCCCCAGCCCGACGACCGGGACGACCGCGGCCGCGGCCGTCAGGGCGCGGGCCGCGGCGGGAGCCATGACGGCATCGTGGCAGCCCGGAGCGCCCGGGGGCATCCGCGCCAGCACCTACGGCGGGTCCGCAGCCGAGCAGGGTGCTCGCACCGATGCCGGACGCGTCGCCGCCGGACCAGGGTGGGAGCCGACCGCACCAGACCCCCAGGACCCGGGAGAGACCATGAACCTCGTCTACACGCTGCTGCTCGCCTTCCCGATCGGCTACCTCGTCACCTCGCGCAGCACCGCGGTGCTCGGCTACCTCGCGGGCGGCTCCTACCTGCTCAGCCTGCAGAGCACGTGGGTCCTGCTGAGCTGGCTCGGTCACGAGTCGCGGCCGGCGTTCGGCCCCTTCCCGGAGGGCTTCCCCGCGCAGTCCTCGACCAGCGAGATCGTCGGCTACGGCGTCGTCAACCTGGTGATCACACTCGTCGGGGTCGGCCTCGTGCTCCTCGGCCGCCGGGTCGCCGGGCGGCGACGCACCCGCAGCAACGACGTCGTCGCCGTCGCCTGAGGCGGGGCGGGACCGGGCCGCACCTCTCACACGCGGGTGAGCTCGGACCAGTCCACGGCGGCGAGCCGGGCCTGGTACTCGCGCACCGTGCCCGGCCAGTTGGTGGTGATCCGGGTGCCCTCCTTGTACCAGCTGTCGCAGCCGGTCCAGGCGCTGTCGGCGAGCCGGGCCTGCACGTCGTCGTCCCACGCGGTGGCCACGTCGTCCCGGACGTCGAGCAGCACGGGGTCACCGGCGGCGCGGCGGCGGGCGACCTCGGCGACCACCTCGGCGACGTAGCCCGCCTGGGCCTCCATCATCGCGATGATCGAGCTGCCGCCGAGGTTGGTGTTGGGCCCGTAGATGCAGAACAGGTGCGGGAAGCCGGGGACGGCCACGCCCAGGTGGGCCCGGGCACCGCCCGCCCAGGCGTCGTGGTGCAGCCGCCTCCCGCCGGCGCCGACGACCTCGATCCCGGCGAGGAAGTCGGTGGCGGCGAAGCCGGTACCCCACACCAGCACGTCGGCCTCGTGCAGCCGGCCGTCGGCCGTGCGGACCCCGTTGGGCTCGATCGCGCTCGACGTCGTCGGTGACCACCTCGACGTGGTCGCGCGCCAGTGCGGGGTACCAGTCGTTGGAGAACAGCAGCCGCTTGCAGCCGATCGGGTAGTCCGGCACCAGGCGGCGCCGCAGCGCCGGGTCGCGGACCTGGCGCTGCAGCGTGGCCCGCCACACCGCCCGGACCGCCGCCAGGGTCGGCCGCGCGAGCGGGGAGCGGCCACCGAGGGCGGTGTTGAGCCGCTCGGTGACCCAGAACACCACCGCCCGCTCCGCGGCCAGGACGCGCGGCCTGGTCTCGAACGCCCGGCGGTAGCGCGGGCCGTAGGCCTGGTCGGGCTTCGGCACCACGTAGGGGGCGGAGCGCTGGAAGACCGACATCGACGCCACCCGGTCCACGACCGCCGGCACCAGCTGGATCGCGCTGGCGCCGGTGCCGATCACCGCGACACGGCGGTCGGTCAGGTCGACGTCGTGGCGCCAGCGCGCGGAGTGGAAGGCCTCGCCGGCGAAGTCCTCGACGCCGGGCAGGTCGGGCACGACCGGGTTGGAGAGCTGGCCGACGGCCGAGACGACGACGTCGGCCTCCCACCGCGTGCCGTCCGCCGTGCTCACCGTCCAGACCGCCGCGGCCTCGTCGAGGACCACGGACACCACGTCCTGGCCGGTGCGGACCAGGTCGAGCAGGCCCTCCCGGCCCGCCGCCGTGCGGAGGTAGGCCAGGATCTCCGGCTGCTGGGAGTAGCGGCGACCCCAGAGCGGGTTCGGCGCCCAGGACCACGAGTACAGCGCCGACGGGACGTCGCACGCGGCCGCCGGGTAGGTGTTGTCGCGCCACACCCCGCCGACGTCGTCGGCGCGCTCCAGCACGACGACGTCCTCGACCCCGGCGCCGAGCAACGCACGAGCGGCGCCCAGCCCGCCGAAGCCCGCCCCGATCACGACCGCTCGCACCGGCGCAGTCTGGCACCCGCGGCGATCCGACGTGCCGCGGTCCTTCACTCCGCGTTCACGTGGTGGCAAGGTCGACGTCGGCACCCCGGCGCCGCGACCGGCCTACCGTGCCGCTGACCGGACCGACCCTGCTCGTCTCCCGTTCCCGGGCCCAAGGAGAAACCATGACCCCGCCGCACCCGCCGACCCCGCTCACGCTGCTGCCCCTCACCCCGGTCGGCGGCGCCGTGCGCCACGGCTCCCGCAGCCTCGCGACCTGCCGCTACCGCTGCGGGAACGCCTGCGACCAGCCCGAGCCGAACACCACGGGGCACGGCCACGTCCAGGACGAGATCGCGAAGGTCGTCGGCCGCCGACGGCTGCTCCAGGGCGCGGCCCTCGTCGGTGGCGTGGCAGCCACCGGGAGCCTCGGTGGGCTCGTCGCGAGCCCCGCCGCCGCCGTGGACGATGCTGCCGCTGCCCGTCGGGCCGCCTCGGCCGCGCGCCCCGACCTCGCGCGCACCCCGATCCGACCGGTCAGCCCGAACAAGGTCGACGCCGTGCGGACCGCGCCCGGCTTCACCCACGACGTGGTCATCCGCTGGGGCGACCCGCTGCTGCCGGGCGCGCCGCGCTTCGACGCGTACGCCCAGACGCCCGAGTCCGCCGAGCAGCAGTTCGGCTACAACTGCGACTACGTCGGTCTGGTCGACCTCGACGGTGACGGGGTCTACGGCGACGGTGCCTACGGCGACGACGAGGCCGCCGCGCGCCGCGGGAAGGGCGGCAGGCGTGGGAAGCGGGGGAAGCGGCAGCGGGACAAGGCGTTGCTCGTGGTCAACCACGAGTACACCAACGAGGAGCTGATGTTCCCGGCCGAGACCTACACCGACGACGAGATCCGCCGGATCGCGATGCGCAGCCACGGGATGTCGGTGGTCCTGGTCAAGCGTGGCGCCGTGCCCGGCTCGTGGCGCCGGGTGAAGAACCTCGAGCGCGCCCCGCAGAACCGACGCATCCACCTCGGCACGCCGTTCCTGCTCGACGGACCCGCCGTGGGCGACGAGCGGCTGCGGACCTCCGAGGACCCCACCGGCACCCGCGTCTTCGGCACGCTGAACAACTGCGCTGGTGGCACGACACCGTGGGGCACGGTGCTCTCCGGCGAGGAGAACTTCAACTTCTACTTCGAGGGGGCGCGCGACTCGCGCTACATCGAGGAGTACGACCGGTACGGCATCTCCGGCAACCAGGACCGAGGCTGGCCCAGCGTCGACCCGCGCTTCGACCTCCAGGAGGAGCCGCACGAGCCGCACCGGTTCGGCTGGGTCGTCGAGATCGACCCCACCGACCCGACCTCGGCGCCGCGCAAGCACACGATGCTCGGGCGGATCAAGCACGAGGGCGCCAACGTCGTGATCGCCGACGACGGCCACGTGGTGGCCTACATGGGCGACGACGAGCGGGGCGAGTACCTCTACAAGTTCGTCTCGGCGGGCACGTTCGACGCCCGCACCGGCAAGGGCGCGCGCCGCCGCAACATGGAGCTGCTCAGCACCGGGACGCTCTACGTCGCCCGGCTCACCGGTAACGGCACCGAGGACGACCTCTACGACGGCACCGGCGAGTGGATCCCGCTGTGCTCGGACACGGAGTCGTTCGTGGACGGGATGAGCGTCAACGACGTGCTGATCTTCACCCGGCTCGCCGCCGACGAGGTCGCGCCCACCCGGATGGACCGGCCCGAGGACGTCGAGCCCAACCTCGTCAACGGCCGCGTCTACGCCGCGCTCACCAACAACACCCAGCGCGGCAGCACCTTCCCCGTGGACGAGGCCAACCCGATCTCGGGCAACAAGAACGGCTACGTCCTCGAGATGGACCCCGACGGCGGCGACCACACCGCCGACACGTTCACCTGGGTGCTGTTCCTGGTCTGCGGGGACCCTGACGACGCCGAGACCTACTTCGGCGGCTACGACAAGGACCAGGTGAGCCCGATCAGCTGCCCGGACAACGTCGCCTTCGACGACGACGGCAACCTGTGGATCTCCACCGACGGCAACGCCCTCGGCTCCAACGACGGCGTCTTCCGCGTCCCGGTCGCCGGCGCCCAGCGCGGTCACGTCGAGCAGTTCCTCACCGTCCCCCGGGGCGCCGAGGCCTGCGGACCGCTCCTGACCGACCGCAACCGCTCGCTGTTCTTCGCCGTCCAGCACCCCGGCGAGGGCGACGACTCCACCTTCGAGTCGCCCATGAGCACCTGGCCCCACACCAACGACTTCCCCCGCCCGTCGGTCTGCGTGGCCTTCAAGGACCGCTGAGCCGGGGCCGGCCGGGGCCCGCGGAATCCCCGGCCGGCCGGGGACTTCCGAGCTTGTCGGCCCTTGCAACGGCCGACAAGCTCGAATTCCCCCCGACAGGTCGACCCGTCGATCGGGCCCGGACGTCAGGCGATCGTCATCCCGCCGTCGACGGCGAGCGTCTGGCCGGTGATGTAGCCCCCGGCGGGGGAGGCGAGGAAGACCACGGCGGCGGCGAGCTCGGCGGGGTCGCCCTTGCGGCCCACCGGGATCCGCTCCTGCTGCTTCTCGAGGTAGCCCTCCGGGTACTGGTCGGTCATCTCCGAGGTGAAGAAGCCCGGAGCCACGGCGTTGACCCTGATCCCCTTGCGCCCGCTCCACTGCTGCGCCAGGTCGCGGGTCAGCCCGATCAGCCCGGCCTTGGACGCGGCGTACGCCGCCTGCGGCAGGCCGGCCGTGACCAGCCCGAGCACCGAGCTGATGTTGACGATCGACGAGCCGGGCTCCATCACCCGCGCGCACGACTGCGCCATCCAGTAGCAGCCGTGCAGGTTGACGTCGAGGACCTGGCGGAACTGCTCGGGCTTCTCGCGCGTCGCCGGCACGGCCGTGCCGATGCCGGCGTTGTTGACGAGCACGTCGACCCGGCCGAGCTGGTCCATCGCCGCGTCGACCATCGCCTGGCACGACTCCGGGTCGGCGACGTCGGTGGTCACCGTGACCGCCCGACGCCCCGCCGCCTCGACCAGCGCGGCGGTGTCGCGCAGCCGGTCGGTGCGCCGGGCGCCGAGCACCACGTCCGCGCCCGCCTCGGCCAGCGCCCGGGCGAAGGCGACACCCAGGCCGCTGGAGGCCCCGGTCACCAGGGCGACCCGGCCGTCGAGGCGGAACAGGTCGGTCACGGGCCGGGCGTCGTGCTCGTCGGAGGTCATGCCCCGGATCGTAGGACAGCCGCGTCCTCGTCGGGCCGGACGACGAAGGCGGTCACCGGGTGCGCGACCCGCAGGCCCGGCCCGGGCTCGGCAGCCCGGCGCAGCCTCGCCACGACATCGGCGCGAGCCGGCGCATCGAGGACGGTCTGGACGGTGAAGTCCAGCAGCGCCGGGTCGGCGTCCTCGCAGCCGTCGAGGTCGACCACCGCCTCCAGCCGCTCGGTGGTGGTGCGTGCGCCGAGCCCGGTCAGCGCGGTGCTGACGGCGTCGCTCCAGGGCTGCGGCCCGCCGGGGCCGGCGGGAGCCAGCTCGGCAGCGAGCCGGTTCAGCGCGCCGAGGGGAGCGTGCAGCACCAGCAGCTCGCCGCCGGGGGCCAGCAGCGCGAGCGCGCGGTCCAGGGTGGCCCGGAGGTCCGGGACGTAGTACAGGGAGTGGCAGCAGACCACCACGTCGAACCGCTCCCCGTCGCCGGTGCGCAGGTCGTCGAAGGTCCCCACCTGCCCCCGCACCGCCAGCTGGTCGGCGCCGAGCGACTCGAGCCCGGCGACGAAGGACGCGACCCCCGCCGCGTGCGGGTCGAGGCCGGTCCACGACCGGACCGACCCGCCCGGAGCCTCGGCGCAGGCGCGCTCGGCGAGCGCGCGGTCGACCGAACCGTCCCCGCAGCCCACGGAGAGCACGGAGAACCGGTCCACCGCAGCCCGCTGCGCGAGCCGGTCCCCGAGCCACCCGACGACGGTCGAGCGCTGGTCCGAGCGGGCCTCGAACATCGCGTGGCCCCGGGCGTACGCGTCCGGGTCGATGCCCACGTGTGGCTCCCCTCGGGCCGCACCGGCCGCCTCGGACTGCGCCGCCTAAGGGTGGTCGCGTGGTCGTAGGGTTCCCACCGAACCACGCCCACCCGGCGCGAGGCACACCCGCCCCGCACGGCGTGGTCCTACCGATCGGAGGAGCGCCCGGTGACGTCGCCGCAGGGGACCCCTCCGAACGAGGTCGACACCGCCGACCGCAGCCTCGCCCACTGGAGCGAGGCCGGTCGCGCAGGGATGGAGGCCTTCTACGCCTTGGCGACCGCGGACTACCGCCACCTCGCGGAGGCCGCCGACTGGGCGGGCCTCCTGGCGGGGCGGAGCACCCTGCTCGACGTGGCCTGCGGCAGCGGCAAGTTCCCGGCAGCCCTGCTCGCGCACAGCGGCCTGCCGCCGGAGCCCACGATCGCCTACGACCTGCTGGACCCCTCCGCGTTCTCGGTCGCCGAGGCCCGGGGTCGGCTCGCGCCCCCCTTCGCCGCGGCCGACGAGCTGTGCCTCACGCTCCAGGACCTCCCGGTCGGCCGCAGCTACGACGTGGTCTGGGCCACGCACGCGCTGTACGCCGTGCCGCACGCCGAGCTGGCCGCCGCGGCGCAGCGCTTCGTCGACGCGATCGCCCCCGGCGGTCTCGGCTTCGTCGCCCAGGCCACGTCCGCGGGCCACTACCTGGCCTGCCACGCGGCGTACCGCGCCGGGGTCCCGGGTGCGGCCGACCTGGCGCCGTACACCAGCGGCGAGGACGTCCGCGACGCGCTCGTCGCGGCCGGCGCCGACGTCCGCGAGGAGCGCATCACCTACACCAGCGGCACCGCCGACCGCGCGGTCGCCGAGGGCTTCCTGCAGCGCTGCCTGTTCGACGACGCGCTCACGTTGGCCGAGATGGAGGCCGCGCCGGTCCTGGGCGACTACCTCGCCGGCTGCCGCGACGCCGACGGCGGCTACACCTTCGAGCACGAGGCGGCACTGCTGTGGCTGTGAACGACCGCGTCAACGACCTGCTCCCCGAGGCCAACCGCGCCGGCGGCATCGAGGCCGCCTGGGCGGGCGACGACCAGCAGTGGTGGGACTGGTACGTCACGCTCGCAGCCAACCCGGCGGCGGCCGGACCGCTGGTCGACGGTCCGGGGCTGCCGGACGCCCCGCCCGCCTCCGACGCCGAGGTCGAGGCCGAGCTCGCGACGACGTACGACGTGCCCGCTGCCGCCGTGGCCTCGTTCGCCGCCGACGCCTTCGTCAAGCTGCCCGACGTGCTGAGCCCGGGCGTGGTGCGCCGCCTCGCGGGGCGGCTGCAGGACCTGCTGGTCGCCGAGCACGGCACCGGGACCGCCGGGCGGTTCCTGGCGCTGGAGCAGATGTGGCTCCACGACGACCTGATGCGCCTGGTCGCGCTGTCCCCGCGCATCGGCGGCATCGCGGCGTCGCTGCTCGGCGAGGACGGGGTGCGGATCTACCACGACAACGCGCTCAGCAAGGAGCCCGGCTGCGGGCGCACCCCGTGGCACCACGACGACGAGCACTTCCCGCTCGACTCGCTCCAGGTCGTCACCGCCTGGCTGCCGGTCTCAGCCATCCCCGCCCCGATGGGGCCGCTGAGCTTCGCCCGCGGCGCCGACCTCCGCGGGACCCTCGCCGGTCTCGAGTTCGACAAGGTCGGCACCACCTACGACGTCGCGGTCTCGCAGCGGTTCGGCGCCGAGGGCGTCGAGGTCGTCGAGACGCCGTACGCCGTCGGGGAGGTCAGCTTCCACTCCGTCGCTGTGCTTCCACACCGCCGGCCCGAACCGGACCACGCAGCCGCGCCGCGCGCTGGCCACGACGTACTTCGCCGACGGCGCCCGGGTGGTCCAGGCGCCCACCATGGTCAGCGGCACCTGGCAGGAGTTCCTGCCCGGTACCGAGCCCGGTGCCGTGGCCCGCAGCCCGCTGAACCCGGTGGTCGGTCGCGGCTGAGCGAGGGAGCCCGGGTCCCGCTACCCTGGTGGCATGACCACCCACGAGCTGCTCCTCGGCCGGCCGCGCTGATCCCACCCGATCGCGCGGCCACCCCTCCTGCGCGAGGGGTTTTTTCATGCCTGGCCAGGACCGGAGCCAGGACCGGAGCCGGGACCGCAGCAGCCGACCCGAAGGACCCCCGATGACCCAGACCCAGGACCCGACGACGTCGGGCGACGCCGAGACCTACGACGCCGCCGCGATCCAGGCGAAGTGGCAGCCGGTCTGGGAGCGGCTCGACCCGTTCCGCGCCGACGAGGGGAGCGGGAAGGAGAAGCGCTACGCGCTGACGATGTTCCCCTACCCCTCGGGCGACCTGCACATGGGTCACGCCGAGGTGTTCGCGCTGCACGACGTGATCGCTCGCTACTGGCGCTTCCGCGGCTACGAGGTGCTCAACCCGATCGGCTGGGACTCCTTCGGGCTGCCGGCCGAGAACGCCGCGATCCGCGGCGGCGAGCACCCCTCGACCTACACCTACGCCAACATCGAGACCCAGGCCGCCTCGATGCGCCACTACGGCCTGGCCTTCGACTGGAGCCGGCGGCTGCACACCTCCGACCCCGACTACTACCGCTGGACGCAGTGGCTGTTCCTGAAGCTCCGCGAGCGGGGCCTGGCGTACCGCAAGAACAGCCCGGTGAACTGGTGCCCGAACGACCAGACGGTGCTGGCCAACGAGCAGGTCGTGGACGGCGCCTGCGAGCGCTGCGGCGCCGAGGTCACCAAGCGCGAGCTGACCCAGTGGTACTTCCGGATCACCGAGTACGCCGACGAGCTGCTGGGCGAGCTCGACCGGCTGGAGGCCACCTGGCCCGCGCGGGTCGTCACCGCCCAGCGCAACTGGATCGGGCGGTCGGAGGGCGCGCACGTCGCGTTCGCCGTCGAGGGCCGCGAGGAGCCGCTGCGGGTCTACACCACCCGCCCGGACACGTTGTTCGGCGCCACCTTCATGGTCGTCGCCGCGGACGCACCGCTGGCCGCCGAGCTGTGCGCGCCCGAGCAGCGCGCGGCGTACGAGGAGTACCTCGAGCAGACCCGCCGCGCCAGCGACATCGACCGGTTGGCCACGGACCGTCCCAAGACCGGCGTCGACCTGGGCGTGCGCGCCACCAACCCGGTCACCGGGGAGCAGGTGCCGGTCTGGGCGGCCGACTACGTGCTGGCCGACTACGGCACCGGCGCGATCATGGCCGTGCCTGCCCAGGACCAGCGCGACTGGGACTTCGCGACCGTCTTCGACCTGCCGATCGTGCGCACCGTCCAGCCGCCCGAGGGCTGGGAGGGCGAGGCGTTCACCGGCGACGGGCCCGCGGTCAACTCCGCGAACGGCGAGGTCAGCCTGGACGGGATGGCCGTCGACGAGGCCGGGCGCACGATCACCGCGTGGCTGGAGGAGCGGGGGCTGGGGGAGGGCGCCGTCAACTACCGGCTGCGCGACTGGCTGGTGTCGCGGCAGCGGTACTGGGGGCCGCCGATCCCGATCGTGCACTGCCCCGCGTGCGGTGAGGTCGCCGTGCCGGAGGACCAGCTGCCGGTGGAGCTGCCCGAGCTGCGCGGCGCCGACCTGAAGCCGCGCGGGGTCTCGCCGCTGGCGGCGGCGCAGGACTGGTTGAACGTCGACTGCCCGGCCTGCGGTGGGCCGGCGACCCGCGACAGCGACACGATGGACACCTTCGTCGACTCCTCCTGGTACTTCCTGCGCTACTGCTCCCCGGGCTGCACCGAGGGCCCGTTCGACCCGGCCGCCGCGGACGCCTGGATGCCGGCCGACCTGTACATCGGCGGCGTCGAGCACGCCGTGCTGCACCTGCTGTACGCCCGCTTCTTCGCCAAGGTGCTGCGCGACATGGGGATGCTGGAGACCGGGGAGCCGTTCGCGGCGCAGCTGAACCAGGGCTTCGTGATCAACCAGGGCAAGAAGATGAGCAAGTCCCTGGGCAACGGGGTGAACCTGGGCGCGCAGCTGGACGAGTTCGGCGTGGACGCGGTGCGGCTCACGCTGGTCTTCGCCGGCCCGCCCGAGGACGACATCGACTGGGCCGAGATGAGTCCGGCTGGCTCGCTGCGCTTCCTGCAGCGCGCGTGGCGGTTGTCCGGCGACGTCACCAGCGACCCCGGCGCGGACGCCGCGAACGGCGACGCGGCGCTGCGCTCGGTGACCCACCGCACCGTCGAGGAGGTGCAGCGGCTGGTCGAGCAGCACAAGCTCAACGTCGTCGTCGCCCGCACCATGGAGCTGGTCAACGCCACGCGCAAGGCGATCGACGGCGGGTGCGGCCCCGGCGACGCCGCCGTGCGCGAGGCCACCCAGACGGTCGCGCAGCTGCTGAGCCTGGTGGCGCCGTACGTCGCGGAGGAGATGTGGGAGCGGCTCGGCCACGAGCCGTGCGTGGCGACCTCGACCTGGCTCGAGGTCGACCCCGCGCTGCTGGTGCAGGAGTCGGTGACCGCGGTGGTCCAGGTGCAGGGCAAGGTCCGCGGTCGGCTCGAGGTCAGCCCCACCATCAGCGCCGAGGACCTGGAGGCGGCGGCGCTGGCCGACGAGGCGGTGCAGCGCGCCATCGAGGGCCGGGAGATCCGCAAGGTCGTCGTCCGGGCGCCCAAGCTCGTCAACGTCGTGGTCTGAGCGAGCCTGGCCCTGCACTAGCGTTCGGCCATGCCGTCCGCCCCGGTCGCCGTCGTCACGGACTCCACCGCGAGCCTGCCCGACGACGTCGTGGCGGAGCACGGGCTGCGGGTGGTCGCGCTGGAGGTGGTGATCGGCCCGCACGCCCACCTCGAGGGCTCGGCCGACGCGACCCCGGGTCGCGTGGCGCGCGCGCTGCGCGACCACGTGCCGGTCAGCACCTCGCGCCCGGCGCCGGCCCGGCTGCTGGAGATCTACCGCGAGGCCGCCGACGCCGGGGCCGGGGCCGTGGTCTCGGTGCACCTGTCGGGGCAGATCAGCGGGACGGTGGAGGCGGCGCAGCTGGCGGCGAGGGAGTCGCCGATACCCGTCCAGGTGGTCGACACCCGCCAGGTCGGCTTCGGCACCGGGTACGCCGCCGTCGCCGCGGCGCAGGCGGTCGCGGGCGGTGCGGACGCGGCGGCCGCGGCCGAGGCGGCGCGGGAGCGGGCCGCCGCCTGCTCCTCGCTGTTCTACGTCGACACGATGGAGTACCTGCGGCGGGGTGGCCGGGTCGGCACGGCGGCCGCGCTGCTCGGCGGGGCCCTGGCGGTGAAGCCGCTGCTGGTCATCGACGAGGGGCTGGTGGCGAGCCTGGAGCGGGTGCGCACCGCCGGCCGGGCGCTGGCCCGCCTCGAGGAGCTCGCGGTCGAGCGCGCCGGACCGGGGCCGGTCGACGTCGGGGTGGCGCACCTGGCCAGCCCCGAGCGCGCCGACGACCTCGCCTCCCGGCTCCGCGAGCGGCTCGCCCCGGGCCTGGACGGCCGACCGGTGTGGTGCGCCGAGCTCGGCGCCGTCCTCGGCGCCCACGTCGGACCGGGGATGCTCGCCGTGTGCGTCGCACCCTGGCCCCGCGGCGCCGGCCCGCGCCCCTGATCCTCCACAGCGCGGTCGGGGCGCTGGCCCGTCCACCGGGGTCCCACCGGCTGAGCGGCACGAGGCGGGGCGCGACCTAGCGTCCCCGGCATGGCACGCCAGTCGACCGCCCCCGCGCACCCGCCCTCCCACGACGAGGTGCTGGAGCGACGGCTGGCCGCGGTGCGGCGCGGGTCGTCGGCCGTGGGCTGGCAGCCCGACGCCGACCTCGACCCCGACGTCGTCGGGCGGGCGCCGCTGCTCCCCGACCCCGGTCGGCACGCCTCCCGCCGACCCTGGGCGCAGTTCGCTGCGGTCCCGGTCTGGCTGGGCCCCACCCAGCTCGCCGTGGTCGCGGTGCTGGTCGCGGCGACCCTGTGCCTGGCGGCGTGGTGGGTGCTGCGCTCCGACGCCCGGGCGGTCGAGGCGCCGGCGACGTCGGTGGGGCTCGAACCGGCGCCCGAGCTGGTCGCCATCACCCCCGCGGCCGCCGGGTCCCCGCTGCCGGTGCCAGCACCGGCGGGCGGGACCTCCTCGGGGGCGGCGCCGACGGACGTGGCCACCGGTGCGGGCGAGCAGACCGGCGAGGTCCTCGTCGACGTGGCCGGTCGCGTGCGCCGACCCGGGGTGGTCACGCTGCCCGCGGGGTCGCGGGTGGTCGACGCCCTCGACGCGGCGGGCGGTGCGCGTCCCGGGGTCGACCTCGTCGGGCTCAACCTGGCGCGCGTGCTCGTCGACGGTGAGCAGGTGCTGGTCGGAGCGCCGGCGGCGCCGGCTGCCGGACCGGCCTCGGCTGCCTCGGCGCCACCAGCAGCAGCACCGGCACCGGGCGCTGCCCCGGGCAGCCCCGCAGCGTCCGGCGCACCCGTGGCGCTGGTGGACCTGAACACCGCCGACCTCGCCACCTTGGAGACGCTCCCGCAGGTCGGTCCGGTCACGGGGCAGGCGATCATCACCTGGCGCGACCAGAACGGGGGCTTCACCGCGGTGGAGGAGCTGCTCGAGGTCGACGGCATCGGTGAGGTGACGTTGGCGCAGATCGCCCCGCACGCGACGGTGTGAGGCGTGCGGGTCCCGCCGTCGGGCCCGGCCGCGGACGACGCCGCGGGTCCTGGGGTGTCGCGCCCCGACCTGCGGCTCGCCGCGGTCGGAGGGGCCGCCTGGGCAGGCGCCCTGCTCGGCCGCGCGGCCGACCTGGCTCCACCGTCGCCGGGGTCCGCGGTCGCGGCCGGCCTGGTGCTGGTCGCGGTGCTGGTCCTCATCCTGGTGCTCGTCGTCCGCGGCCGGCGGTCGCCGGCGCTGCTGACCGGGGCCGGCCTGCTGCTCGCCCTGGTCGCCGGCGCCGCCGCGGCGTACCTGCGGGTGGCGGGGGTCGCCGAGGGGCCGGTGGCCGGGCTGGCCGCAGAGGGTGCGGCGGTCACGGTGGTGGCGCAGGTGGTCGGCGACCCGCGGCCGGTGCGCGGCGGCTTCGAGGACCAGGTCGCGGTGCGCCTGGACGTGGTCGAGGTGACGGGGCGGGGGGAGCGGCACCTGCTGCACAGCCCCGTGCTGGTGCTCGGCGACCCGGACCGGTGGGGCGGGGTCGTGCTCGGGAGCCAGGTCCGCACCTCGGGTCGTCTGGTCGCGGCCGACGACGCCGACCTCGCCGGTCTGCTGGTCGGCCCGGGGCCGCCCGAGGTGGTGGAGCCCCCCGGGCCGGCGTGGGGAGCCGCGGACCGGCTCCGCGACAGCATCCGGGGCGCCGTCGCACACCGCCCGCCGGAGCAGGCAGCGCTGGTGCCGGCGCTGGTGGACGGGGACGACGCAGGGCTCGACCCCGCCCTGGTCGAGGACTTCGCGACGACGGGGCTGACGCACCTCACCGCCGTCTCCGGGACCAACCTGACGCTCGTGGTGGGCGCGCTGCTCGTCCTGGCGCGGTGGGTGGGCGTGCGCGGACGGTGGTTGGTGCTGGTGGGGGCGTGCGGTGTGGCCGGCTTCGTGCTGCTCGCACGCACCGAGCCGAGCGTGCTGCGCGCAGCGGCGATGGGCACGGTCGGCCTCGCTTGCCTTCGGGGTCCACGGGCGCGACCGCGCACTGCGGGCGCTCGGGGTCACGGTGCTGGTCCTGGTGGTGGCGCAACCGTCGCTGGCGGCGTCCGCCGGGTTCGCGCTCTCGGTGCTCGCCACGGCCGGCATCGTGCTGCTCGGACCGGGGCTGCGCGACGCGATGGCCCGGTGGCTCCCCCGGGTGGCGTCCGAGGCGGTCGCCGTGCCGCTGGCGGCCCAGCTCGCCTGCACCCCCGTCGTCGCTGCCATCTCCGGTCAGGTCAGCCTGGTCGCGGTGGCCGCCAACCTCCTCGTCGGGCCGGTCGTCGCGCCCGCGACCGTGCTCGGGCTGCTCGGCGGGCTGGTCGGCCTCCTGTCGCCGACGCTGTCGCAGGCGCCGGGCACGCTCGCGGCGTGGTGCGTGGCGTGGCTGGTGCTGGTCGCCCGGCGCGGAGCCGCGCTCCCGCTGCCGGCCCTGGAGTGGGGGTCGGGACCCGCCGCGCTGGCGGTCCTGGTCGTGCTCACCCTCCTGCTCGCGCTGGCGGCGCCGCGGCTGCTGCGCCACCCCCGGGCGACCGTCGCGTCGGTGGTGCTGGTGGTGCTGGTCGTGGCGGTCCGCCCACCCCTGCCGGGCGGCACGCTGCTGGGAGGCGCCTGGCCGCCCGAGGAGTGGCGGGCGGTGGCGTGCGACGTCGGGCAGGGGGACGCACTCGTGCTGCGGTCGGCCCCCCAGCAGGCCGTGGTCGTCGACGCCGGCCCGGACCCCGGGCTGGTCGACCGGTGCCTCGACCGGCTCGGCGTCGACGGCGTGCCGCTGGTGGTGCTGACCCACTTCCACGCCGACCACGTCGACGGGCTGACGGGGGTGCTGGCCGGCCGCGAGGTCGGCCGCGTGGTGTCGACGCGGGTGCTGGACCCGCCGTCGGGCGCGGCCGAGGTGGGGGACGCGAGCACGGCGGCAGGGCTGGCCCCGGTGGGCGTGGCCGCAGCGGGCACGACGGTGCGGGTGGGCGCCGTGACGCTCCAGGTCCTCTGGCCGGAGCCGGGTCCGACCACCGACGGCAGCGCGGACGGCTCGTCCGCCAACGACGCGAGCGTGGTGCTGCTGGCGGAGGTCGACGGCGTGCGGCTGCTGCTGACCGGCGACGTGGAGCCCCCCGCGCAGGGTCGGCTCGCGACGGTGCTGGCCGGCGTCGACCTCGGTGTCGACGTGCTCAAGGTGCCGCACCACGGCAGCGCCCACCAGGACCTCGGCTGGCTGACCGGTCTCGGCGTGACCCAGGCGCTGGTCTCGGTCGGCGAGGACAACGACTACGGCCATCCCGCCCCGGCGACCGTCGCAGCCCTCGACGCGGCCGGCGCCGAGGTGCACCGCACCGACGAGGGAGGCGACCTGGCCGTCGTGGTCACCCCGGACGGCGCGGCCGAGGTGGTGCCCTCCGGAGGGTGAACGTCGCGGCCTGGGCAGTCGGCGGCCTGTGCCAGGCTGCGCCCATGTCGCCTGCAGACGTCCTGGGCCGGGTGCTGCTGGTCACCGGCAAGGAGGAGTACCTCGCTGAGCGCGCCGTCACCCGCGTCCGCGAGACGGTGCGGGCCCACGACGCGGAGTCCGAGCTGGCCGACACCGACGCCGGTTCGCTGAGCCTGGCCACGCTGGGTGAGCTGGCGGCGCCGTCGCTGTTCTCCAGCGTGCGCTGCGTGGTCGTGCGGGGGCTCCAGGACCTGCCGGAGGAGTCGACCGCCGGCCTGGTCGAGTACGCCACCGCACCGGCCGAGGACGTCGCCCTGGTCCTCGTCCACGGAGGCGGCCCCAAGGGGTCGGGGCTGCTCGGCAAGCTGCGCAAGCTGCCGGCGGTCACCGAGGAGCGCACCGGGGAGGTGAAGGTCTCCGAGCTCCCGGCCTTCGTCGCCGGCGAGGTCCGCGCGCACGGAGCGACGATCGAGAAGGAGGCCGCTCTGCAGCTGGTGCAGGCGGTCGGGCACGACCTGCGAGGCCTCGCGGCCGCGGCCTCCCAGCTCGCCGCGGACTTCGGGGGGACCCGGATCGGCGTGGACGTGGTCGCCCGGTACTTCGGCGGTCGGGCGGAGGCCTCGTCGTTCGCCGTCGCCGACGCCGCTTTCGCCGGGCGGCGAGCCGCTGCGCTCGAGGAGCTGCGGTGGGCGCTGGACAACGGCACGGCGCCGGTGCTGGTCACCTCGGCGTTCGCCGGCAGCGCTCGCGGCCTGGCCCGTTACAAGGGGGCGCCGCGCGGGATGCGCGAGGCGGACCTGGCACGCGAGGTAGGGGTGCCGCCGTGGAAGGTCCGGGTGGTGCGTGACCAGTCCCGCTCCTGGCCGGACGAGTCGCTGGCCTCGGCGCTGCGGGCGGTGGCGCAGGCCGACGCGGACGTCAAGGGCGCCGCGAGCGACCCGGCGTACACCCTGGAGCGTCTGGTGCTGACCATCGCCGCCTTGCGCGCGACGCGCTGAGGCGGGCCCGCCCGACCTGCGGAGACGACGACGACCCGCCGGCGGACCGGCGGGTCGTGGCGTGGGTGGTGCTCAGAGAGCGGCGGAGCGCTTGCCGATGGCCGACTTGCGGTTCGCGGCCTGGTTCTTGTGGATGACGCCCTTCGAGACGGCCTTGTCCAGCTTGCGGGTGGCCGCCTGGCCCAGCGTCGTCGCGGAGTCCTTGTCGCCGGAGTCGGCGGCCTCGCGGAACTTGCGGATGGCGGTCTTGAGGTCGCTCTTGACGGCCTTGTTGCGCTGGTGACGCTTCTCGTTCTGCTTGTTGCGCTTGATCTGGGACTTGATGTTCGCCACGAGTACGCCTTCGTCGTCGGTGCTGCCGGTCGGTGGTGCGGAAGAGGGGCGGGCGGGTCGGTGCTGCCGCGCCGCGACGGGCAAGGTTAGCAAGGGAGCCCGGGCCTCCCAAATCCCGCACGCGCCGGGCCGGCCGGCGCGGTCGGGCGGGACTCAACGCCAGCCCCGGCGCTCGCACAGCCAGGTCCAGCACACCTCCGCCTGCCACCGCTGGGCCTCGCGGACGAACGGCGAGGTGGTCGGCACCGGCATCGTCGCGGAGTGCAGGAAGTAGCCGAGGACGAGGGCGAGCAGGGCGTCCACGTCGTCGGCCGGGACGTCACGGGTCAGCCGGGCCCCGGCCAGGACCTCCTCGACGTCGATCCCGTCGCCCCGCGGCCCGATCATCAGCAGCACCGTGTCGATCCAGGCTGCGCCGAGGACGGGTGAGCTCCAGTCGCAGAGCAGGGCGCGGCCGTCGGTGGTCAGCAGCAGGTTGTCGTCGCGGATGTCGGCGTGCGCGACCGTGGCGCCGCGCGTGGCCGCGCCGAAGCCCGCCGCGAGGGCCGCCGCGCGGTCCCGGCGCTCGGCGAGCAGAGGGAGGGGGTACGCCGCGACCCGCGGCACGTCCCAGTAGCCGGGCAGCGCGGCGAGGTCGTCGGCGATCGGGGGTGCCGCGAGCCCCTCGGGGGCCGGGGTCAGCGCGTCGGCCGCCTCCTCGAGGCTCGCCACGCACGCGGCGAGGTCGTCGGCCCGCCACGGTCGACCCGGAGCGCTCGCGTCCACGTGCTGGGTCGCCAGCAGCACCCACTCCTCGTCCTCGTGGGCCCACCGCAGCGCCGGGGCCGGCACGCCGGCCGGCAGCGCGGCCAGCGTCCGTGCCTCGTCGCGGTAGGACTGCGCGAACGGTCGCTGCGCGACCACCGAGGCGGCCTTGACGAAGTGCCGCGACCCGTCGGCGCACCCGAGCACCGAGGCGAAACCCGGCGTGTACCCCGCTCCCTGGGACCACGCCTCCACCACCGGCGACCCGCACCGCTGCTCGACGAGCTCGCGTACCCGCGGCGGCAGGAACCTCCACTCCAGCCGACGCGCGGTCCGGCCGTGCGGCACCAACGAGGGGATGCCGGCAACGGGGGACGCGGGGAGCGGTGGGGTCGGGGGGGGTTCGGCGTCACGCCCCCATCGTCACCTATCCGCCGACCTGACCCTCCCGACCTACCGACGTGACGCCCGCGACCCGCCGAGATGCCCGTCGCGAGCAGCCGAGACGCCCGTCGCGAGCAGCCGAGACGCCCGTCGCGAGCAGGCTCGGTCCCCCGGGGTGGAGGCACCCGGACGCCGGGTTCGGGTAGACAGGCACCGTCAGCCGAGGCGGGACCCCGCGTGGAGGTCGGCACCACACCGCTGGCACCGGCTGCGAGGGAGCTGCGATGACCACCGTCGCCGAGCTGATCGTGGCGGCGATCGCCGACCACGGCGTGCGCCAGGTGTGGGGGGTGGTCGGCGACGCGCTCAACCCGGTCACCGACGCGATCCGCCGCGAGGACCGGCTGGAGTGGATCGGGGTCCGCCACGAGGAGGCGGGCGCGTTCGCGGCCTCGGCCCAGGCCCAGCTGACCGACGACCTCGCGGTCTGCATGGGCACCGTCGGGCCGGGGGCGGTGCACCTGCTGAACGGGCTCTACGACGCCAAGAAGTCGCACGCGCCGGTGCTCGCGATCGCCGGGCAGGTGCCTCGCTCCGAGATGGGCACGGACTTCTTCCAGGAGGTCGACAACGAGGCGCTGTTCGCCGACGTCGCCGTGTTCCACCAGACCGTGACCGACCCGGAGCAGCTGCCGCTCCTGCTCGAGCAGGCGGGCACCGCCGCGCTGCAGCAGCGCGGGGTCGCCGTGCTGACGCTCCCAGGGGACGTCGGGGGGCTCGACCTGCCAGACGGTGTGGTCACCCCCCGGTTCGTCACCGACCGGCCGGCGGTCGCGCCCACGCCGGAGTCCGTCAGCGCGGCTGCCGCTGCCCTCGACCGGGCGGGCAAGGTCACGCTGCTGGTCGGGGCAGGCGCCCGGCACGCCCGGGAGGACGTGCTGCGCCTGGCCGAGCGGCTCGCCGCGCCGATGGTGCTGAGCCTGAAGGCGAAGGAGGGGCTCGAGGAGGACAACCCCTACGAGGTCGGGCAGTCCGGTCTCATCGGCAACCCGGCCACCAAGCAGGCCTTCGACGACTGCGACACCCTGTTCTGGGTCGGCACGGACTTCCCGTACAAGGACTTCTTGCCCGAGGGCAAGACCGTCATCCAGCTGGACCTCCGTGGCCACCACATCGGCCGCCGCCAGCACGTCGACCACCCGGTCGTCGGCGACGCCGCGCTGGGGCTGCAGGCGATGCTGCCGCTGCTGCGCCGCAAGGAGGACCGGGGGCACCTCGACGCCGCCCGGGAGACCTACCTGTCCTGGCGCGAGGGGCAGGCGCGCCTCGCCGACCCGGCGTACGACACCCGGCGGGTCGGGCTCCTGCGCAAGCGGGTCGACAACCCCGAGCGCCGGATCCGCCCCGAGCTGCTCGCGGCCGCCCTGGACCAGCACGCCGCCGACGATGCCGTCTTCACCACCGACACCGGGATGGCCACGGTCTGGCTGTCCCGCTTCGTCCGGATGCGCGGGAGCCGCCGCCTGCTGGGCTCCTACAACCTCGGCTCGATGGCCAACGCGATGCCGCAGGCGCTCGGCGCGGCCGCCCTCGACCGGAGCCGGCAGGCGATCGCGCTCAGCGGTGACGGGGGGCTGACGATGCTGCTGGGTGACCTGATCACCGCGGTCACCTACGACCTGCCGCTCAAGGTGGTGGTCTTCGACAACGGCCGCCTCGGCATGGTCAAGCTGGAGATGGAGCAGGTGGGCCTGCCGGAGTTCGGCACGCTCCTGCACAACCCCGACCTCGGCCGGGTCGCGCAGGCGCTCGGCCTGGCCGGCGCGCGCGTCGAGCAGGCCGGCGACGTGCACGACGCGGTGGCGGACGCCCTGGCGCACCCGGGGCCGTACCTGCTCGACGTGGTGACCAACCCCGACGAGGTGGCCGTCCCGCCGAACCCGACGCTCGCCCAGGGCTGGGGCTTCGCGATCGCGAAGTCGAAGGAGTTCGTCACCAGCGCGGAGTGAGCGCCGCCGGCCCAGCCGGTCGGGAGGGTCATGTGGGCGGGAGCGCGCCGAGGCGGTCGAGGAGGGCGCGGGCGTCGTGGGGGGCGTGGCCCTTGACGTCGTTGTCGAAGTAGACGTGGACGTCGAGGCCCTCGTCCAGCCAGCCGCGGCACCGCCCGGCCCAGTGGTCGAGCGCCTCGTCGCCGTAGCCGCTGGCGTAGAGCTCGGCGTCCCCGTGCAGGCGCACGTAGACCAGGTCGGCGGTCACCCGGTCCAGCCGTGGCCAGCGACCGGCGGTGTCGGCGAGCACGCAGGCGACGCCGTGCCGCTCGAGCAGCGCGGTGAACCGGTCGTCGACGAAGGTCGGGCTGCGCACCTCCATCGCGTGGCGCAGCGGCAGGTCCAGGTCGGTGGTGGTCAGCACGCGGTCGCCCGAGAGCCGCTCGTCGTGCCGGCCCGCAAGCTCGGCCGCCTCGCCGGTCGTGCGGGGCAGCAGCGCCAGGAACGCCGCCACCACGTCGGGGTCGAAGCGCAGCGTCGCCGGCAGCTGCCACAGCACCGGCCCGAGCCCGCGGCCCAGCGCCAGCACACCGGAGGCGAAGAAGTTGGCCAGCGGGGCCTCGACGTCGCGCAGCCGCTTGGAGTGGGTCACGAACCGCCCGCCCTTCACGGCGAAGACGAAGTCGTCCGGCGTCTCGTCGCGCCACCGTGCGTACGACGACGGGCGCTGCAGCGAGTAGAAGGAGCCGTTGACCTCGATCGAGGTCAGCCGCGAGGCGGCGTAGGCCAGCTCCTCGCGCTGGACGAGGCCGTGCGGGTAGAAGTCGCCGCGCCACCCGGCGTAGGTCCACCCGGAGATCCCGACCCGGGGGACCCGCCCGGCGCCCGGGGTGGCCACGGCCTCAGACCGGCGGGACCGCGTCGGCGGTCTCGTAGCGGCGCACGGCGGTGAGCAGCCCGTCGGCGACCTCGAAGACCACCCAGGTGTCGGTGGGCTCCACCGGTGCACCCCCGGGTGCACCTGCCGCGCGCCAGTGCGCGAGCTCGTGCACGACGACCCGGCCACCCTCGGCGACCAGGTCGTGCTGCGGCTGCAACGAGATGCCGGACCGCTCCAGCCAGGTACGCATGCGGTCGGGGCCGCGGCCCTCACCGCGGGGCCCGGCGACGACCACGTCGGGGGAGCAGAGGACCAGCGCGCGACGCAGGTTGCCGACCTCGACCGCGTCGTGCCAGGCGCGCACCACCGCGGTGGGGTCCTCCGCCGGCACGGAGCCGAGGGCGCGCACCAGCTCTATCCGCAGCGCGACTCGCTCGGGGTTCGGCCGCGGCACCCGGTACCGCTCGGCGTAGCGCCGCTCGGCCTCGGCGACCACGTCCGGGTCCTCGGAGAGCGTCGCCGTGCCCTCCAGCGAGGCCCACCAGCGTCCGTCGACCGAGCCGACGGCGACCGGTACCCCGTCGACCCCGCCGGCGCGCACGTTGCGCGCCTTCACCGAGCCACTCGATGTCACCGCCCACGCGCGGTGCCCCTCGGCGTCGAGCACGACGCCCATCGGCGTCACGTGCAGCCCGCCGCCGGGCCGCGGGGTGGTGACCGTGCAGAGGTGTCGGGCCCGCCAGAACGCGAGGTAGTCGGGGTCGGCGAGCCGGTCGAGGTGGGGCACGGGGCCAGTGTCTCAGCGGCGCCCCGGTTGCAGGGTGGTCGACCAGACCGCCGCGCCGCCGACGTCGCGCAGGGTGACGGTCAGCTCGCCGGACGCGCCGTCGATGCCGACCTCGCCGAAGAACTGCGCCCCCTCGGCGGGCGAGGCGTTCGAGCGCGGGGGATCGGACCGGTACTCCGCCTCCGGTCCGAAGGTCGCGTCGAGCTGGCCGGGTCGGAAGCCGCCGGCGTTCAGCGGGCCGGAGACGAACTCCCAGAACGGGTCGAAGTCCTGGAAGGACGCGCGGTCGGGGGAGTAGTGGTGCGCGGCGGTGTAGTGCACGTCGGCCGTCAGCCACACGTGGTTGCGGATCCCGCGCTGCTTCAGCCCCTGCAGGACGGTGGCCAGGTCGATCTCCCGCCCGAGCGGCGCCCCGCCGTCGCCCTGCGCGACGCCCTCCTGGGCCCCGGCGCCGCCGTCGGGCACCACCAGCCCGATCGGCAGGTCCGCGGCGACCACCTTCCAGGTCGCCCTCGAGCGTTCCATCTCGCGCAGCAGCCACTGGGTCTGCGCGACCCCGAGCACGCCGCCGTCGCCGGCGGGTTCGAGGTTGAGCGTGTTCGGGTCCTTGTGGCTGCGCATGTCGAGCACGAACAGGTCGAGCAGCGGCCCGAGGTGCAGGACGCGGTAGATCCGACCCTCGGGGTCGGGGGAGGTCGCCGCGACGGGCAGGTACTCGTGGAAGGCGCGTCGGGCGCGGGCGGCGAGCACGTCGACGCGCCGCTCGGTGTAGCGCGGGTCGGTCAGCACCTCGCCCGGGTACCAGTTGTTGACGACCTCGTGGTCGTCCCACTGCGCCACGAGGGGCGTTCTCGCGAGGAACGCCCGCCAGTTGTCAGCCTCGAGGTTGTAGCGGAACTGGCCCCGGAACTCGGCGAGGGTCTCGGCCACCTTCGTCTTCTCCGGGGTGACCACGTTGCGCCAGGTCCGCCCGTCGGGCAGCGGGACGCTCTCCTCCAGGGGGCCGTCGGCGTAGACGTTGTCACCGCTGCACAGGAAGAAGTCCGCGTCCCGGGCGGCCATCGCGTCGGCGATCCGGAAGCCGCCGTACTCGGGGTTCACGCCCCAGCCCTGCCCGGCGATGTCGCCGGACCACAGGAAGCGGACGTCGGTCGGGCGCCGCGAGGGGGTGCGCAGGTGGCCGACCTCGAGGTCGGCTGGTTGCGCCGCGGCGGTGCTGGTCGACGGCGGTCACCCGGTAGAACAGGTCGCGCCCCGCAGGGAGGCCCTCGAGGCGGATCCGCCCGGTGAGGTCGGTACGAGGCGTGACCACGGGGCCGCGGACCGTCCGCGAGCGCCGGAAGGACGGGTCGCGGGAGATCTCCGCCCACAGCCGCGCGGGGCGGTCGGCCCGTGCCCACAGCACCCCCGAACCCCGCTCGACGTCCCCGGCGGCGACGCCGTGCGTCAGCCGGGGGCGGCCGCGGCGGGCCAGCGCCGGTGCCGCGCTCGCACCTGGGCCGGGGGAGAGGAGAGCGGCTCCGCCGAGCAGCGGCACCGATCCGAGTCAGGGCGCGCCGGGAGGGGTGCGAGGGGGTCACGGGGTCAGCCTGCCCATCCCGAGGTGAACACCTGGTGACGACGCGCCTGCTCGCGACGGACGGTTCGGCTGTGCGCGACGGACGGTTCGGCTGTCGCGACGGACGCTTCGGCTGCGCGCGGCGGACGGTTCGGCGGTTCGGTGGGTGGGGGAGCGCGTGGGAGGATCGCGGGGTCCGTCGATCCCGCCCAGGAAGACCACGTGCCCACTCCCCGCTCCGCCGCCCCCCCGGCCCCCGGCCGCACCGATCCGGCCATCATCCGCAACTTCTGCATCATCGCCCACATCGACCACGGCAAGTCGACGTTGGCGGACCGGATGCTGCAGCTGACCGGGGTCGTCGACGAGCGCAGCGCGCGGGCGCAGTACCTGGACCGGATGGACATCGAGCGCGAGCGCGGGATCACGATCAAGAGCCAGGCGGTCCGGATGCCCTGGACGGTCCCCGAGGACAACGAGGAGCTCGCCGAGCCCGGCGCCTACGTCCTCAACATGATCGACACCCCCGGCCACGTCGACTTCACCTACGAGGTGTCGCGCTCGCTGGCGGCCTGCGAGGCGGCGATCCTGCTCGTCGACGCCGCCCAGGGCATCGAGGCGCAGACCTTGGCCAACCTGTACCTGGCGATGGGCGCCGACATGCACATCATCCCGGTGCTCAACAAGATCGACCTGCCGAGCGCCAACCCCGACAAGTACGCCGCGGAGCTGGCCCACCTGGTCGGCTGCGAGGAGTCCGACGTGCTGCGCGTCTCCGCCAAGACCGGCGTCGGCGTGGAGACGGTCCTCAACGAGATCGTCCGGCAGACCCCGGCCCCGGTCGGCGACCCCGACGGCCCCGCGCGGGCGCTGATCTTCGACTCCGTCTACGACACCTACCGCGGCGTGATCACCTACGTCCGCGTCGTCGACGGCAGCCTGCGCCACCGCGAGCGGATCAAGATGATGTCGACGGGCGCCACCCACGAGATGCTCGAGGTCGGCGTCATCAGCCCCGAGCAGACCGCCGCCGACCACCTCGGTGTCGGAGAGGTCGGCTACCTGATCACCGGCGTCAAGGACGTGCGCCAGTCCCGGGTGGGCGACACCGTCACCAGCCAGCACGGTTCGGCCCAGCAGATGCTGGGCGGGTACGCCGACCCCAACCCGATGGTCTTCGCCGGGCTGTACCCGATCGACGGCGACCAGTACCCCGACCTGCGCGAGGCGCTGGAGAAGCTCCAGCTGAACGACGCCTCGCTGACCTACGAGCCCGAGACCTCCGGCGCGCTCGGCTTCGGCTACCGCTGCGGGTTCCTCGGCCTGCTCCACATGGAGATCACCCGCGACCGCCTCGAGCGCGAGTTCGGGCTCGACCTGATCTCGACCGCGCCGAGCGTGAGCTACGAGGTCACCATGGAGGACGGCACGGTCCACACCGTGACCAACCCCAGCGAGTACCCCGAGGGCAAGATCGCGGAGGTCCGCGAGCCGGTCGTGGACGCGACGCTGCTGGCGCCCTCGGACTACATCGGCGTGATCATGGAGCTCTGCCAGACCAAGCGGGGCACCTTGAAGGGGATGGACTACCTCTCCGAGGACCGCGTCGAGATGCGCTACGCGCTGCCGCTGGCCGAGATCGTCTTCGACTTCTTCGACCAGCTGAAGTCGCGCACCAAGGGCTACGCCTCGCTGGACTACGACGCCGCGGGCGAGCAGGCCGCCGACCTGGTCAAGGTCGACATCCTGCTGCAGGGCGAGCCGGTCGACGCGTTCTCGGCGATCGTGCACCGCGACGGGTCGTACGCCTACGGCGTGATGATGGCCGGCAAGCTCAAGGACCTGATCCCGCGCCAGCAGTACGAGGTACCGATCCAGGCCGCGATCGGCGCCCGGGTCATCGCGCGCGAGACGATCCGCGCGATCCGCAAGGACGTCCTGTCCAAGTGCTACGGCGGCGACATCACCCGCAAGCGCAAGCTGCTGGAGAAGCAGAAGGAGGGCAAGAAGCGGATGAAGATGGTCGGCCGCGTCGAGGTCCCCCAGGAGGCGTTCGTGGCGGCGCTGTCGAACGACGGGGCCGGGTCCGGCGGGGGCGCCGCCAGCACCCGACGCTAGTCGGTCGCGATGAGCGCGGCGGCCACCTCGAGCAGCCGCAGGTCGTCCCCGGGCCGACCGATCAGCATGACGCCGACCGGCATGCCGTCCTCGGCCGACGTGCCCGCCGGCACGGACAGCGACGGGACGCCCGCGAGGTTGGCCACCACCGTCCAGCAGTCGGTGTACGGACGGGTCATCGGGTCGGCGACGTCGGCGGTCGGTGGCCCCGCCGGGGCGAAGCGGGGCGCCGTCGTCGGCATGGTCGGGGCGAGCAGCACGTCGTGGTCGGTCAGCGCCGCCGCCACCTGGACCCGCAGCCGCTCGCGCACCTCGCGGGCCTCGGCCAGCTCGCCGGGACGGTGCTCCGCGAGGTCGCGGCCGAGCTGGAGGCGTCGGACCACCTCGGGGCCGCAGCGCCCGGTGGCCAGCCAGGCGCCGAGCCGCCGAGCCGCCGCCACCGCGGTGAGGTCCAGGTAGGCCTCCAGGGCGCGGGGGGAGTCCGGGACGGAGGCATCCGCCACGACCGCGCCGCCGTCGACCAGCCGGGCGGCCGCGGCGGCCAGGCGCTGGAGCACCCCGGCCTGGTTGGTCGCGTCCGCCAGCTCCCGGACCCGCCCCACCTTCAACCCGGCCAGCACCCCCGCAGCCGGGCCCGTCGGCGGGCCCGGCGGTGGGTCGGACCGGGGGGGTGGTGTCCGGCCCACCGCGACGGCGAGGGCGTCGGCGAGCACCCGCGGGTCGGCGGCCAGCAGCCCCACCCGGTCGCAGGACGGGTCGAAGGGCACGACGCCGATGACCGGCACCAGCCCGTGCGAGGGGGCCAGGCCCAGGACCCCGCACTGCGCGGCGGGCTCCCGCACCGACCCCCCGGTGTCGGTGCCGACGGCGAGGTCCACCAGGCCCGCCGCGACGGCTGCCGCGCAGCCGCCGCTGCTGCCCCCGGGGCTGCGGCCGTGGTCGTGCGGGTTGCGGGTCGGGCCGTAGGTGGAGGTGGCGGTGGACGCGCCCATCGCGAGCTCGTCCATGTTGGCGCGGCCCACCAGCACCGCCCCCGCGGCGCGGAGCCGCGCGACGACCGGCGCGTCGTACGTCGCCGCGCGGCCGTCGTGGGCACGGCTGCCGCACGCGGTGACCTGGCCGGCCACGTCGACGTTGTCCTTGACCACGAAGGTCAGGCCCACGAGCGGTCGGGGCGGGAGGCCCCGGGCCCGCTCGTCGTCGAGCGCACGGGCGTGGGCGAGGGCGGCGGCGGCGTCCACGAGCACCAGGCTCCGGAGGTCGGCGTCGAGCCGCCCGACCCGCGTCAACGCGCCGGTGACGACGTCCCCGACGGGGGTGCGCGAGACCACGGCAGCAGCGTGGCAGGTCGGTGGCGTCGCCGCGGCGGCGCCCCGGACCGTGGCCCGGGCTCAGGCGTGCGCGAAGCGCCCGAGCACCCGCTCGGCGCGCACACCGCCGAGGTGCTCGGCGAAGATGCGCTGGTAGCCCAGCTCCTCGCGGGTCCGCGCGGGCGGCAACCCCTCGAGGCGCACGGCCTCCCAGTCCTCGTCGGGCACCAGCGCCGCGGCGCGGCGCGCCATCACCTCGGTCGTGCCGGAGCCGTCGCCGAACTGCTCCTTGCGGCGCCACAGGATCTCCTCGGGCAGCCAGCCGGCGAAGGCCTCGCGCAGCAGCGCCTTCTCCTGCGCCTGCGGGCGGCCGTCCTCGCCGAGCAGCTTCCACTCGACCGGCACCCGTTGCGCCACCTCGAGGACCTGGCGGGCCAGGAAGGGCACCCGCGCCTCGAGACCGAAGGCCATGCTGACGCGGTCGGCCCGCTGGAGGTTGAGGTGGTGCAGCACGTCGATGCCCTCGACGATCGCAGCGGCGAGGTCGTCGGCGGACAGGTCGCGCAGGTGGTGGTAGCCGGCGAACAGCTCGTCGGCCCCCTCCCCGGTCAGCACCACCTTGACGTGCCGCGCGGCGAGCTCGGAGAGCAGGTAGTTGGGCACCGCGGAGCGGATCAGCGACGGCTCGTAGGACTCGGTGGACCGGACCACCTGGGGCAGGACGTCGACGACCTCGTCGTCGGTGTAGACCCGCTCGTGGTGCTCGAGCCCGAGGTGGTCGGCGACCACGCGGGCGGCGGCGAGGTCGCTGCTGCCCTCGGTGCCGGCGGCGAAGGAGCGGACGACCGTGCCGGCCGGGGCCTCCCGCGCCATGATCGCGGCCACCACGCTGGAGTCGAGACCGCCGGAGAGGAAGACGCCGAGCGGGACGTCGGCCATCATCCGCTCGCGCACCGCCTCGACGACGGCCTCGCGGACCGCGACCAGGGCGTCGTCCCGGTCGGTGAAGACCGCCCCGATGCCGGCGCCGCCGCCGAGCGGGTCGTGGCGGAGGTCCACGACTCGACGCAGCCCGTCCTCCGGTGTCCAGACGTGGCCGGGCGGGAACTCCTCGACGTCCTCGCGCAGCTCGGGGGCGAAGGCGGCGAGCTCGGAGGCGACCACGACGCGGTCGTCCACGTCGGCCCAGTAGAGCGGCTTGATGCCGAGCGGGTCGCGGCCGAGGACGACGCCGCCGTCGGGGTGGGCCACGCAGAAGGCGTACATGCCGAAGAGGCGGTGCACCTCGTCGGGCCCGAGCTCGGCGACCGCGTGCAGGATCACCTCGGAGTCCGAGCGGGTGCGGAACGGCCCGTCGAGCTCGTCGCGGAGCCGGTCGTGGTTGTAGACCTCGCCGTTGGCCACGACCCACCACCCGTCGCGGTGGTCGCGGGGCCCGTGCTCGTCGGGGGCGATCCCGCCGGTCATCGGCTGGGCGCCGCCGGCGAGGTCGACGATGGCGAGCCGGGTGTGCCCCAGCCAGGTCGGGCCCACCTGCTCCGAGCCGGTGCCGTCGGGCCCGCGGTGCACGATCGGGGCGATCATCGCCTCGCCGAGCCGGCGCCCCTCCCGCAGCCGCTCAGGGGTCGGTCGGCGGTCGTGGACAGCGGCGATGCCGCACATGGGGCCTCCTGGGGCGGGGAGTCCATCATGGCGCACGTCGTCCCAGCGCGGTCACCCGTACCGTCGGCCCGGTGCCCCCCTCGACCTCCGTGCCGCCCGATCTCGCGACCCCCGCGATCCGGGCCATGGCCGACCGCGGCCCGTCCTGGGCGGCGTGGGTCGACGTGCTCCCTCGCCGCGTGACGGACCTCCTCGAGGGGTGGGCGCTGCGCCCGGACGGCCCCCTCCGGCACGGCTACTGCTCGGTGGTGCTGCCGGTGAGGGCGGCTGACAGGAGCGCCGCGGCGCTGAAGCTGACCTGGGACGGCGACGAGGAGTCCCGTCACGAGCACCTCGCGCTGCGGCAGTGGGGCGGAGACGGGGCGGTGCGGCTGCTGCGCGCCGACCCGCACCGGCGCGCCCTCCTGCTGGAGCGCCTCTCCTCCCGCGACCTGGGCGAGGAGTGGGACCTCGCGGCGTGCGAGACCGTCGCCGCGCTGTACGCCCGGCTGCACCGACCGGCGTTGCCGCAGCTCGCGCGGCTGACCGACCACGTCGGCCGGTGGGCGGAGCAGCTGGCCGCGCTCCCGCGCGACGCCCCGCTGCCGCGGCGACTCGTGGAGCAGGCGGTCTCGATCGGCCGGTCCTTCGTCGACGACCCCGCCAGCACCGGCCGCACGCTCCACGGCGACCTGCACTACGGCAACGTGCTGGCCTCGCCCGAGCGCGGGGGCGACGAGTGGCTGGCCATCGACCCCAAGCCGGTGAGCGGCGACCCGCACTACGAGGTCGCCCCGCTGCTGTGGAACCGGTTCGACGAGCTCGCCGGTGACGTTCGCGCGGGAGTGCGGCGCCGCTTCCACGCGGTGGTGGACGCCGCCGGTCTCGACGAGGAACGCGCGCGTGACTGGGTGGTGCTGCGGGTGGTGCTGAACGCCGCGTGGGAGCTGGCCGATGCCGCGGCCGAGCGGCGCGCCTCCGACGACGCCTGGCTGACGACCTGCGTCAGCGTGGCGAAGGCCGTCCAGGAGTAGGCAGGCCCACCAGCGGTCCCCCCGCGGGGGTGTGGTAATCCTGGCGCCGGAGCGGGGCCGCCGCCCGATCGCCGTCAGCAGAGGAGCGAGCACCCCGTGCCAGACCGGACCGACCGCACGAGGCTCCCGCTCGAGGTCGACACCACCACCCGCCCGATCCGTCCGGTCCAGACCGGACGCGGCGCCCCCAACGTGGTCGTCGTCCTCGTCGACGACATGGGGTTCGGGGCGTCGTCGCCCTACGGCGGCCCCTGCGAGATGCCGACCGCCCAGCGCCTCGCCGACGAGGGGCTGCGCTACAGCCGCTTCCACGTGACGCCGCTGTGCTCGCCGACCCGGCAGGCGCTGATGACCGGGCGCAACCACCACTCCGTGGGCATGGGCGTGACCAGCGAGATGGCGACCCCGCACCCGGGCTACCACGGCTACCGCCCCGCGAGCGCGGCGACCATCGCCCAGATCCTGAGCGGCAACGGCTACTGCACCGCCGCGATCGGGAAGTGGCACCAGACCCCACCGGTCGAGCTGACGCCGTCCGGCCCGTTCGACCGCTGGCCGGTCGGGGAGGGCTTCGACTTCTTCTACGGCTTCATGGGTGCCGAGATGAACCACTGGTACCCCCAGCTGTACCGGGGTCGGTACGCGTTCGAGCCCGACCGGCTCCCCGAGGACGGCTACCACCTCTCCGAGGACCTCGTCGACCAGGCGATCTCCTGGGTGGAGAACCAGCAGGCGATCACCCCGGACCGCCCGTTCTTCACCTACGTCGCCCTGGGCGCCACCCATGCGCCGTTCCACGTCGCCCCCGAGTGGCGCGAGAAGTACGCCGGGCGCTTCGACGACGGCTGGGACGTCCAGCGCGAGCGGACCCTGGCGCGGCAGAAGGAGCTGGGCCTCGTGCCCGAGTCGACCGAGCTCGCGCCGTGGGCCGAGGGCCTTCCGCGCTGGGACGAGCTCGACGACACCGAGAAGCAGGTGGCCGCGCGGTTCATGGAGACCTACGCGGGCTTCGCCGAGCACGCCGACGCCCAGGTCGGTCGGTTCGTCGACGCGCTCGAGGACATGGGCGTGCTCGACGACACCCTGTTCTTCTACCTGCTGGGCGACAACGGCGCCTCCGGTGAGGGTGGGCCGCGCGGGACCTTCCGCGAGCACCTGGTCGGGCACGGCATCCAGGACGACACCGCCGACATGCACGCCCGGTTGGAGTCGCTGGGGGATCCCACGACCTACGGCATCTACCCGGCCGGCTGGGCGCTGGCGATGAACACGCCGTACCCCTGGACCAAGCAGGTCGCGCACCTCGGCGGCACGCGCGACGGGATGATCGCGCGCTGGCCCGACGGCATCGCCGCCCGTGGCGAGATCCGCCACCAGTGGCACCACGTGATCGACGTCCTGCCCACCATCCTCGAGGCGGCCGGCGTCCCCGCGCCCGACGTGGTGGCCGGCGTGGAGCAGCAGCCGATCGAGGGCACCAGCCTCTACTACAGCTTCGACGGGGCCGACGAGCCGGACCGGCACACCACGCAGTACTTCGAGATGGTCGGCAACCGCGGGATCTACCACGACGGCTGGACCGCGGTCACCCGCCACGGCATCCCCTGGGAGATGGTCGACACCCGCGAGCGGCCCTTCGAGGACGATCGCTGGGAGCTCTACGACCACTCCCAGGACTGGAGCCAGGCCCGCGACCTCGCCGAGCAGCACCCCGAGAAGCTGGCCGAGCTGCGCGCGCTCTTCGTCCGCGAGGCCGAGAAGCACCACGTCTTCCCCCTCGACGACCGGGTGACGGAGCGCGAGAACGCCGAGGTGGCGGGTCGGCTCGACCTCCACCTCGGACGCAGCTCGTTGTCCTTCGGCCCACGCGTCGGCCGGCTCACCGAGGACGCCGCACCCAACCTGAAGAACCGCTCGTTCACCATCACCGCCGACCTCGAGGTGATCACCGGGACCAACGGCGTCGTGGTCGCCCAGGGCGGTCGCTTCGGGGGCTGGTCGCTCTACCTGGTCAAGGGCGTGCCGCGCTACGCGTACAACTTCGCGGGCCGCGACCTCACGGTGGTGCGCGGCACCGAGGCGCTGACCCCGGGACGCCACGACGTGGTCGTCCGCTTCGACTACGCGGGCGGCCCCCCCGGCGACGCCGCGGACGTGGTGGTCGAGGTCGACGGGCACGAGGTCGCGGCGGGTCGGATCCCGGTCACGACCGCCTACTACTTCTCCTTCGACGAGACCTTCAACATCGGCGTCGACCCCGGCACGCCGGTCGTCGACGACTACCTTCCGGTCCGCAACCGGTTCGAGGGGCTGATCCACCGGGTGCGCTTCGACCTCGACGACGTCGTGGACGAGGTGAGCCTCGAGGAGCGCGCCAGGATCGCCCTGGTCCACCAGTGAGCGGGTGCTGCTCGCCCTCGCGCGGCGGCAGCGACCAGGCGGACGACGCTCCGCCGGCGACGCCCTCCGCCGTGGCACCAGGGGCCGTGACCGGCTTGGTCACCGTGCCTGCCGGAGTCGCCCGGGTCGGGAGCGACGACCCCGAGCACCCCGAGGAGGGGCCGGTGCGCCAGGTCCGGCTGCCGGCGTACCGGGTGGCGCGCACGGCGACGACCACGGCCGAGTTCGCCGCGTTCGTCCGGGCGAGCGGGTACCGGACCGACGCGGAGCGGCACGGCACCTCCTTCGTCTTCGCCGGGCTGCTGCCGGACGACTTCCCGCCGACCCGCGGGGTCGCGGCGGCCCCGTGGTGGCGCGAGGTGCCGGGTGCGGACTGGGCGCACCCCGAGGGCCCGCGGTCCGGCCTGGCCGGCCGCGCCGACCACCCGGTCGTGCACGTCTCCAGGAACGACGCCGCGGCGTACGCCGCGTGGCGCGGGGCGCGGCTGCCCAGCGAGGCGGAGTGGGAGGTCGCCGCGCGCGGCGGTCTCGACGGCGCGGCCTTCCCGTGGGGTGACGAGCTGGAGCCGGGCGGCGCCCACCGGATGAACGTCTGGCAGGGCACCTTCCCGACGGTGAACACCGCCGAGGACGGCTTCGTGGGGACCTGCCCCGTCGACGCCTTCGGACCCAACGCGCTCGGCCTGCACAACACGACCGGGAACGTGTGGGAGTGGTGCGCCGGCGGCTGGGCCGCGGGGCATCCCGACGGCGTCAGCCGCGGCGGGTCCTACCTGTGCCACGCCTCGTACTGCCGCCGCTACCGGGTGGCCGGTCGGCAGCCGCACTCGCCGGACTCCAGCGCCGGCAACCTCGGCTTCCGGCTCGCCGCGGACGCCTGACCCGCGGCCGACCCCTAGCCCGGGCTCCTGGCCCCCGCCCGGTGGGCCTCGAGCGCCGCGCCGACGATGCCCGCCCGGTTCAGCAGCGTCGCCGGGACGATCTCGGTGTCGATCTCGAGCAGCGGCAGGAACTCCGCGGCCCGCTTGCTGATCCCTCCGCCGACGACGAACAGGTCGGGGGAGAACAACCGCTCGACGTGGCGGTAGAACCGGGTCAACCGGGCCGCCCAGTCGTCCATCGACAGGTCCTCGCGCTCCCGTGCCGAGTTGGCCGCGCGGTGCTCGGCGTCCTGGCCGTCGATCTCGAGGTGACCGAGCTCGGAGTTGGGGACCAGCACGCCGTCGTGGACGAACGCCGAGCCGATCCCGGTGCCGAGGGTGGTCACCACCACCAGGCCGGCCCGGCCCCGGGCGGCGCCGTAGGTCACCTCGGCGAGGCCGGCTGCGTCCGCGTCGTTGACGACGTGGACCTCGCGGCCCAGCGCCGCGCTGAACAGCCGGTCGGCCTCGCAGCCGAGCCACGAGGCGTCGATGTTCGCGGCGGAGCGCACCACGCCGTGACGCACGACGCCGGGCACGGTGACCCCGACCGGTGCGTCCGAGGCGGGCAGCCGGTCGACGATCCCGGCGACGGTCGCCGCCACCGCCTCGGGCGTCGCCGGCTGCGGCGTGCGCTCGCGGACCCGCTCGGCCGCGAAGTCGCCGGTGGCGAGGTCGACCGGCGCCGCCTTCATGCCCGTGCCGCCGACGTCCACGCCCACCGGGAGCCCGGCCAGGTCGGTCTGGTCGGTCCGGTCGGGCGCTGCGCTCTCCACCATGCCCGCCAGCCTAAGCAGCGCGGTCAGGCCGTGCCGAGGGAGAGCGCGAAGTCCCCGGCGGGGTCGGTCCAGAAGCCACCGAGCGACAGCCCCGCGGCGTCCAGCTCGGCGGCGACCCGCTCCCGGCGGAACTTCGCGGAGATCTCGGTGCGCATCTCCTCGCCCTCGACGAAGTCGACGGTCAGCTCGAGGTCACGCAGGTGGACCCGCTGGTCGCGCCGCGAGCGCAGCCGCATCTCCACCCACTCCTGCTCGGCGTCCCAGACCGAGCGGTGCTCGAAGGCGTCGACGTCGAAGTCCGCGCCCAGGGTCGCGTTCATCACCCGCAGCACGTTGAGGTCGAAGTCGGCGGTGACGCCTGCGGCGTCGTCGTAGGCCGCGACCAGCCGCGCCGGGTCCTTGACCAGGTCGGTGCCCAGCAGCAGCGCGTCACCGGGTGCCATGGTCGCTGCGACCGCGGCGAGGAACGCGGCGCGCTGGGCCGGCTCGAAGTTGCCGACGGTACCGCCGAGGAAGGCGACCAGCCGCGGGCCCTCGACCGGGAGGAGGTGCAGGTGCCGCTCGAAGTCGGCGACCACGCCGTGCACCTCCACGTCGGGGTAGGCCTCGACCAGCCCGGGCAGCGCCCACTCGATCGCGTCGGCGCTCACGTCGACCGGCACGTAGCGCTCCAGCGTGCCGGCGTCGCGCAGCGCACCGAGCAGCAGGTGGGTCTTCTCCGAGGAGCCGGAACCCAGCTCGACCAGGGTCCGGGCCTCGGTCAGGTCGGCGATCTCGCCGGCCCGGGCCTCGAGGATCGCCCGCTCCGCGCGGGTCGGGTAGTACTCCGGGAGCCGGGTGATCTCCTCGAACAGCTCGCTGCCGCGGCCGTCGTAGAAGTACTTGGGTGCGAGCACCTTGGGCGAGGCGGTCAGGCCGCGGCGCACGTCGTCGCGCATGGTCGCGGCGAGGTCCTCGGGCGTGAGGTGGCGGTCGATGGACGGCACGGTGCTCCTGGTGTGGGTCGGGTCGGGTCAGGGGGTGGTCGCAGGGAGTGTGGTCACAACGGGTGGGTGGTGACGCCGCCGGCGTCGACCACGACGACGGTCGCGTCGGGCAGCTCGCGCCACCCGGCGGCGTCGTCGTGGGGCTCGGAGGCGACCAGCACGCCGGCGGGGTCCTCGAGGACCCACATCGGTTCGCCGAGCACGACACCGGCGACGACGGTGCCGTCGCCGGCGAGGGTGGTGAGTCGTCCGCCACCGTGCGCGACGACGTCACGGGTGGTCCCGGCCAGCCCCTCGGCGAGCGGCTCGCCGGCGGTCCAGCGGGCGACCGCGAGACCCAGCAGCAGGGCGGAGTCCACGCCGACGCGGGCCTCGGGCACGTCGGCGGCGCGGGGGAGCAGGGCCGCGCGGGCACCGTCCCAGTCGGCGAGGCGGCCGTTGTGGCTGAACAGCCACCGGTCGTGGGTGAAGGGCGCGGCCGCACCCTCGTCGGGGGCGGTGCCGGGGGTGGCCGACCGGACGGCGGCCAGCACGCTGGTCGCGCTGATCGTCGGGGCGAGCGAGGCGAACGAGGCGTCGGTCCAGATCGGCTGGGCCCGGCGGTAGCGCACCGGCTGCGGACGCCCGGGCACCCACCACCCGGCGCCGAAGCCGTCGACGTTGACGGTGCCGTGCCGCTGGCGGCGCGGCGCCCAGGACTGGGCGTACAGCGCGTGCGGGGGCGCCACGACGAGGTCGTGCAGCGGGCGCGGCTCGCCGAGCCACGCCAGGTGGCGGCACATCAGGCCCCCGTCACAGGTCGCGGGCCGTGCGGAAGCCGGAGAAGATCTGGCGCCGGATCGGGTGGTCCCAGTTGCGGAACGTGGTGCGCACGGCCTGCGCGTCGGTGGCCCAGCAGCCGCCTCGCAGCACCCGGTACCCGTCGTCGAAGAAGACCTCGGAGTACTCCCGGTAGGGGAACGGGCGGAAGCCGGGGTAGCCGGTGAGCTCGGTGGAGGTCCACTCCCACACGTCGCCGACCATCTGCAGCACGCCGTACGCGGAGGCGCCCTCGGGGTAGGAGCCGGCAGCGGTCGGGTGGAACCTGGTCTGGCCGAGGTTGGCGTGCTCGGGACCGGGTGCCTGGTCCCCCCAGGGGAAACGGCGCTTCGTCCCCGTCGCCGGGTCCCAGCTCGCGGCCTTCTCCCACTCCGCCTCGGTCGGCAGACGACGGCCGGCCCAGCGCGCGTACGCCTGCGCCTCGTGGAAGCAGACGTGCTGGACGGCCTCGGCGTCGGGGAGGTCCTCGACCCGGGCGAAGCGCCGGCGCGCCCAGGTCCCGCCCTCGCGGAACCAGAACGCCGGGGCGCGCTTGCCGCTCGCGCAGCGCCAGCGCCACCCCGCCTCGCTCCACAGCCGCTCGTCGTCGTACCCGCCGGTTTCCACGAAGGCGCGGTAGGCCCCGTTGCTCACGGGCGCGACGTCGATCGCGAAGGCCGCCACGTCGACGGTGTGCGCGGGCCGTTCGTTGTCCAGCGCCCACGGGTCGTCGGAGGTGCCCATCGTGAACGGGCCCGCGGGGACGACCACCTCGGCCGCGGGGAGGAGCGCGCCCGGCGCGGGCAGGGTGTCGGTGGCCGGCAGGACCGGGTCGCCGCGGCGGAGCTGGTGGGTGGCCAGCATCGTCTCGTCGTGCTGGTGCTCGTGCTGGATCACCATCCCGAAGACGAACCCGTGGTCGCGCAGCGGGTCGGCCACGCCCTCACGGGCGGTGACCGGGGTGGTCCCCAGGGCGTCGAGCACCTTGCGCCGCACGACGCCGAGGTAGTCGCGGGCCTCGTCGGGGCGCAGCAGGGGCAGGGTGGGCCTCGTCGAGCGGGGGTGCTCGAAGGCGTCGTACAGGTCGTCGATCTCCGGCCTCATCGCCTCGACCCCGTGGGCCTCGCGCAGCAGCCACAGCTCCTCGTAGTTGCCGACGTGGGCCAGGTCCCACACCAGCGGCGACATCAGGGCCGAGTGCTGGGCGAGCAGCTCGCCCTCGTCGAGCACGTCGGTGGTCAGACCCGCGCTGCGCGCGCGGACCCGCTCCAGCTCGTCGGCGACGTGCTGGCGCAGGGCGTGCTCGTCGAGGGCGGAGACGTCGGTGCCGGCGGGGGTCGTCATGGCAGCTCCAGGGGGTCGTCGGCCGGGCAGCGGCCGGGGGCTGTGTAGGTGTCGCGGAAGGCGGCCACGAGCTCGACCAGCGCCGGGCTCTCGCCGAGCCGGGGCAGGGCGGTGAGGGCGGCGTCGAGGCAGGCCAGCGCGGCGCCGTGCAACCCGGGGGCGGCCAGGCCCTCCCGGGCGGCAGCGGTCCAGTCGTCGGCCCCGGGCCCGGAGCACGCCTCCGCCGCCGCGGCCGAGGCGACCGGGTCGTCGAGGAGGGCGCCGAGGACCGCGGTGGCGACCGGCCACCAGCGCCAGGGCTGGGCGTCGAGGTAGCGCACCTCGTACCACCCGCGGGGTCGCACGGGCGGGAACAGCGTGGTCAGGTGCAGGGCCAGGTCGGCCTCGGTCGGCGGCTCGTCGTCGACCAGCCAGTCGCGCATCGTCCACCCCGGGGCGGCCGACCAGTCGTCGCCGTCGCGCTGGCGCAGCATGACGGGGGCGTCGAGGGCGTAGTCGCTCCAGGCATCCACCGGGTCCTCCCCCCGGGGGGCGCAGGTCCGGGCCCCGTCCAGGCCCTGCCAGACCCGCTGCCGACCCGAGCGCCACCCGGTCCGCCCCGCCGCGCTCGTCGGGGAGTTCGCGAACGCCGCGACCATGGCCGGGCCGACGGCGTGCAGCAGCACCCAGCGGCGGCGGGCGTCGGCGACGTCGCGCCCGATGTCGAGGTTGACCTGGCAGGCCGCGGTGGTCGTCATCATCGCCGGCCCGTTGGCCGCCGAGGTGCCGCCGGTGCGGGCGAAGTGGCGCTCCATCGCGTCGTAGCGCGGGTGCGAGAGCTGGCGCCGCGGGGTGCGGTACGGGTCGAGCGCCGTGTCCAGGAGGTGCAGCCGGGCCGCCTCGAGCGCGGTCCGCACGTGGAACGCGTCCTCCTGGAGCGCCTGCCAGCAGGCGCTGGCGCCGCGGTGCGGCAGGGAGCTGAGCTCGACCTGCCCGCCGGGCTCGAAGGTGAGGCGGCTGCCCCGCGGAGGGGGGCCCGCCGCGGCGAGGACCTCCTGCACGTGGGCCAGCGGCACCGGCGCGGTGGGCTCGTCGCGGCGCACGACGATCCACTCCAGCTCGGTGCCCACCAGACCGGGAGGGCCGGTCTTGAAGCAGACCCGCTCGACGTACCCGCGGACCGCCGGCGGTCCCGCAGCCGCGGTCGGGTGTCGGTTCCTGCCGTCACCGCGTCAGCCAAGCACACCGCTCCAGGCCCTGCCGTCACCCCGTCGTGGGGGGTGCCAGGATGGCTCCGTGGTCACCGGGGAGGCGCTGGTCCGCTCGGTCCACGTGGGACGGCCACGCGACGCGCCGTGGGCCGGGATCGGTCGCACCGCCATCGACAAGTCCCCGGTCGACGGGCCGGTCCGGGTCGGGCGGCTGGGCCTCGCGGGTGACCAGGTCGCCGACACCCGGCACCACGGTGGACCCGACAAGGCCGTCTACGCCTACGCCCGCGAGGAGCTCGACCACTGGGCGGAGGTGCTCGGCACCCCGCTGGCGGACGGCCACTTCGGGGAGAACCTCACCACCGTGGGCCTCGACGTCGACGCGGCCGAGATCGGGGAGCGCTGGCGGGTCGGGGGACCGGAGGGACCCGTGCTCGAGGTCGCGTCGGTGCGCACCCCCTGCCGGGACTTCAGGACCTGGATGGGTCGCACCGGTCACGACGCCACGGCGTGGGTCCGCCGCTTCGCCGAGCGCGGCCGGCCGGGGCCCTACCTCAGGGTGCTGGTGCCCGGGACGCTCACGGCCGGCGACGCGCTGGAGGTGGTGCACCGCCCGGGGCACGGCGTGACCGTCTCGACGATGTTCCGCGCGGTCTTCGGCCACCCCGAGCTGCTGCCCGAGCTGCTGCGCGTCGAGGGGCTCGTGCCGGAGGCCCGACGCGCCGCCGAGGCCTGGGTCGCGTCGCAACCTACCGACGCGTAACCGGGTGAACTAGGTTACCCAGCACCGAACCGTCCGCCCCGCCCGTCAGGAGCGTCATGCCCGTCCCGATCGACACCAGCTTCCTCGACCGCCTCGCGCCGAACGTCGCGGTGCAGTTCCTCGACCGGGTCCGCGCGTCCGGGCCGGCCGAGGCCTACCGGTACCCGCGGGGCGACTCCTGGGAGTCGGTGACCTGGGACGAGGCCGGGCAGCGCGTGCGCCGGCTGGCCGCCGGCCTCGTCGCCCTCGGTGTGCAGCCCGAGCAGCGCGTCGGCATCGTCTCGGGCACCCGCTACGAGTGGGTGCTCGCCGACCTCGCGGTCATGTGCGCCGGCGCCGCGACCACCACGGTCTACCCCAGCACCAACGGCGAGGACACCGCCTACATCCTCGGCGACTCCGACTCCCACGTGGTCTTCGCCGAGGACGCCGAGCAGCTGGCCAAGCTGCGTGAGCGGCGCGACGAGCTGCCGGCGCTCACGAAGGTCGTGGCGTTCGAGGACGCCCCTGGCGAGGGCGCCGACGACGACTGGGTGATCGGCCTGGACCGGCTCGCCGAGCTCGGCGACGCGTTGCTCGCCGACGAGCCCGACCTCGTCGAGACGATCGCGGCGAAGATCGGGCCCGACCAGCTGGCGACGCTGATCTACACCTCCGGGACCACCGGGCGGCCCAAGGGCGTGCGGCTGCGCCACCGTTCCTGGGTCTACGAGGGCGAGGCGATCAAGGCGCAGGGGATCCTCGACGAGACCGACCTGCAGTTCCTGTGGCTGCCCATGGCGCACTCCTTCGGCAAGGTGCTGCTGAGCACGCAGCTGGCGTGCGGCTTCCCGACCGCGATCGACGGCCGGGTCGACCGGATCGTCGAGAACCTGGGGGTGGTCAAGCCGACCTTCATGGGTGCCGCGCCCCGGATCTTCGAGAAGGCCCACGGCCGGATCGTGACGATGACCGCCTCCGAGGGCGGTGCGAAGCAGAAGATCTTCGAGCAGGCGTTCAAGGTGGGCCGCGAGGTCGACGACCGCCGCCGCGAGGGGCGTTCGGTGCCGCTGCCGCTGAAGGCGCAGCACGCCCTGTTCGACAAGCTGGTCTTCAGCAAGGTCCGCGAGCGGTTCGGTGGCCGGGTCCGCTTCTTCATCTCCGGCTCCGCCGCGCTGAACGGCGAGATCGCGAACTGGTTCCACGCCGCGGGCATCCTCATCCTCGAGGGCTACGGGTTGACCGAGAACGCCGCCGGCGCCACCGTCAACCACCCCGACGACTACCGCATCGGCACGGTCGGCCCCGCGTTGCCGGGCAGCGAGGTCCGCATCGGCGAGGGTGACGAGGTGCAGGTGCGTGGCCCCCACGTGATGGACGGCTACCACAACCTGCCCGAGGAGACCGCGAGCACGCTGACCGAGGACGGCTGGCTCCGCACCGGCGACAAGGGCAGCCTCGACGCCGACGGGTTCCTGACGATCACGGGTCGGATCAAGGACCTGTTCAAGACCTCCGGCGGCAAGTACGTCGCGCCCTCGGCCATCGAGTCGAAGTTCAAGGCGTTGTGCCCCTACACCAGCCAGTTCGTCGTCTTCGGCAACGAGCGGAACTTCGTGGTCGCGCTGATCACCCTGGACCCCGACGCGATGGCGACGTGGGCCGAGGAGAACGGCATGTCCGGCCGGTCCTACACCGAGGTGGTCTCGTCGGAGAAGGTCCGCGCGATGGTCGAGGACTACGTCGAGCAGCTCAACGCCAAGCTGAACCGCTGGGAGACGATCAAGAAGTGGGAGATCCTCGACCACGACCTGTCCATCGACTCCGGTGAGCTGACCCCCTCGATGAAGGTCAAGCGCAACGTCGTGGAGGACAACCACCAGGAGCTGATCGCCTCCTTCTACCGCGGCTGACGGCGTCGCGCCGGTGGTGGTGTCGGCGTCCGGCGGTCAGGGGGTCGCGAGCTCCTCGGCCAGCATCACCAGGATCCCGCTCGGACCCCGGACGTAGGTGAGCCGGTAGACGTCCTGGTAGGTGGCGACGCCGCGCAGCGGGTGGCAACCGTGCCGGGCCGCGGTCGCGAGCGCCTCGTCGAGGTCGTCGACCGCGAAGGCGACGCGGTGCATGCCGATCTCGTTCGGCAGGGTCGGGTCGGTCTCGATCGCGGCGGGGTGGAGGTACTCGAAGAGCTCGAGACGGCCGTTCCCGTCCGGCGTCTGCAGCACCGCGATCCGCACGTGGTTGCCGTCGAGGCCCACGGCGGTGTCGGCCCACTCCCCGCTGACCGTGTCCCGGCCGAGCACGTCCAGCCCGAGGTCGGTGAAGAACGCGATCGCAGCCTCGAGGTCGCGGACGGCGATGCCGACGTTCTCCAGCCTGATGACCACGGGTCCACGATAGGTCCCCTCCCCGCCGGCTGGCAGGATCGGACGGTGCCGTCGACGCCGCCCGAGGGGGAGCCCGCGCCCAGCGACGGGACGCTGCCGGCCGAGGCGCTGGCCGGGCTCGGCACGGTGCCGTTCGGCGTCTACGTCCACGTGCCGTTCTGCACGGTGCGGTGCGGCTACTGCGACTTCAACACCTACACCGCCGAGGAGCTCGGCACGCCCGGCATCCCCGGCGCGTCCCGCGCGACGTACGCCGACGCGGCGGTCCGGGAGGTCCGCCGCATCCGCGGCGTCCTCGGCGACGTGGACCTGCCGGTCTCGACGGTCTTCGTCGGCGGGGGTACCCCGACGCTGCTCGACCCGGCCGACCTCGGACGTGTGCTCCGGGCGGTCCGCGACGAGCTGGGTCTCGCGCCGGGGGCCGAGGTGACCACCGAGTCCAACCCCGACAGCGTCGGCCCGGGGCGACTGGCCGCACTTCGCGAGGCCGGCTTCGACCGGATCTCCTTCGGGATGCAGTCCTCGGTCGGCCACGTGCTGCGGGTGCTCGACCGCACCCACGACCCCGCCCGGGTGCCGCGGGTGGTCGAGGCCGCCCGACGGGCCGGGTTCGACCAGGTGAGCCTGGACCTGATCTACGGCACCCCGGGGGAGTCCGTGGCGGACTGGACCACGACCCTCGACGCCGCACTGGCCTGCGACCCGGACCACGTGTCGGCCTACTCGCTCATCGTCGAGGACGGGACCGCCCTCGCCCGCCGGGTGCGGCGCGGCGAGCTGGCCGCGCCGGAGGAGGACGACCTCGCCGAGAAGTACGTCGTCGCGGACGAGCGGCTGACGACGGCCGGGCTCGGCTGGTACGAGGTGTCGAACTGGGCGCGGGGCGAGCCGGCGGACGAGGGGTCGCGGTGCCGGCACAACCTCGGCTACTGGCGCGGCGCCGACTGGTGGGGCATCGGCCCGGGGGCGCACTCGCACGTGGGTGGCGTGCGGTGGTGGAACGTGCGCCACCCCGCCGCGTACGGAGCCCGGCTCGCCGACGACGCCAGCCCGGCGCAGGCCCGCGAGGTGCTCGGTCCCGAGGACCGGCGGGTCGAGCGGGTGATGCTCGAGGTGCGGCTGCGCGACGGCGTGCCCCGCAGCCTGCTCGACGGCGCGGGCGAGGCGGCGCTGGCGGCGCTGCTCGACCGCGGCCTGGTCACCGCGGACGCGCACCGGGTGCGGCTCACCGACGCCGGTCGGCTGCTGGCCGACGGCGTCGCCCGGGACCTGCTCAGCTGACCATCCGGATCGTCAGCGGGTAGCGGTGCTCCCGCCCGTTGCCGGCGCGGACCGCGCCGAGGATGGTCTGCACCAACCAGAACACCCCCGCCGCGAAGGCGAGCGGGACGACGACCAGGGCGCCCAGCCCGAGCGTCACGATGACCACCAGCACGGCCGCGATGCTGCCCACGATCCCGTAGACGAGCATCGAGAGCTGGAAGTTGAGCGACTCGACGGCCTGCCGGCGCACCCACGGCGCGCCGGAGCGCACCAGCAGCACGACGAGCGGGCCGAGGAACGCGAGAGCCACGAACGCGCCCACCAGGGCGCTCCAGTGCGCGGCGCTGCCCCAGGTGCGGTCGTCCGGGCCGGGCTCCTGGACCGGCGGGCCCCAGGAGCCGGGTGGACCCCAGGCGGCCGGCGGCGGTGGGTGCCCCTGCGACGCGCCGTAGGACGGCCCGTCCCACGGCCGTCCGTGCGGGTCCTGGCCCGGCTGCTGCGTCATCGCGGTCCTCCTGCCCCGGTCACGACCCGGGGGCCGTGACGAAGTCGATCAGCTCCTCGACCCTACCCAGGAGCGCGGGCTCGCAGTCGGCGAAGGAGGAGACGGTGCCCAGGATCCGCTGCCAGGCCCGGGCCACGTCGGCCTGGGTCGCGTGCGGCCAGCCGAGCGCCGCGCAGACGCCACGCTTCCACTCGACCTCGCGGGGCACGTCGGGCCAGGCGACCAGCCCGACCCGCTCCGGCTTCACCGCCGCCCAGACGTCGACGTAGGGGTGACCCACCACCAGCACGTGCGCCCCGAGGGGCGACCCGGTGACCTGGGCGGCGATGCGGGCCTCCTTGGAGCCGGGGACCAGGTGGTCGACGAGGACGCCGACCCGGCGTCCGGGGCCGGGCTCGAGGGCACGCAGCTGCTCGGGGAGGTCGTCGACGCCGTGCAGCATCTCGACGACCACGCCCTCGAGCCGGAGGTCGTCGCCCCAGACCTTCTCGACGAGCTCGGCGTCGTGACGGCCCTCGACCAGGATCCGGCTCGCTCGCGCGACCCTCGCCCTCGCGCCGGCCACCGCCACCGACCCCGACGCGGTCCGGGTCGGGGCCGCCGGAGCCGCGCGCACGGGTGCGGCGAGCACCACGGGTCGGCCCTCCAGCAGGAAGCCCGGACCCAGCGGGAAGGTGCGGCGCCGGCCGTGCCGGTCCTCGAGGGTCAGCACGTGCAGGTCGCGGTCGACCGCGACGACCTCGCCGCAGAAGTCGGTGGTGACCTCCTCGACGACGACGCCGAGGTCGGCGGTGGCGGGCTGGGCGCGTCCCCGGCGGGGCGCGCGCCAGTCACCGGACAGGACGTCGGTGCCGTAGCGGTCGCTCACGACCGACCACGCTAGGCGTCCGCGCGACGCGGACCGCGAGGACGCGCCGGACGCCGGTCAGTCCTCGGAGTCGTCCGACCCCTCGGACCCCTCGGACCCGTCGGCGGACTCGGCGGCGGGCTTCCCGCCGTCCATGAGGTCGTCGACCTGCTCGCCGGGGTCGAGACCCTCGGCGAGGGGGTTGTCCTCGCCGGGCACGAGGTCCTCGGGCAGCTGGTCGTCACCCACGCCGATCTCGCCCGCGGCCCCGCCGTCGTCGCTCGACCCGCCGTTGCTCTCCTCCGAGGCGTTCGTCATGGGCGCACGCTAGCGCCGCCGACGGTCCCGTCAACCACCCGGCGCGGGTCAGGGGCTGACCGACGAGGTCGCGGTCACCGTCGGGGGTCGACGAGACCACGCGGTTGCTGCCGGGCTCGGCCGTCTCCTACGTCGACGTCGGCAGGCACGCGCCACCGTCACCGCGCTCGCGGCCCCGACCTGGTCCCACGACCTCGCCACCCGGACCGCCACGGTCCGCACCTGACGGCCGCTCAGGCCAGCGGCAACCGGCGCGCGCCCGGCGGCAGCGCCTCGTAGCCCCGCCGGACTGCGTCGGCGAGCAGCCGGCGCGGGTAGGGCCACTCACCCTCCGCCAGCGCCGCGTCCGGGCCGAGACCCGCAGCCGCTCGGTCCAGCACGCCCTGCGCCACCCGGCCGACCCCGTCGCGCTGGTCCTCCACGAAGCCGCGGTCGACGGGGCGGCCGTGCCCCGGGACCACCACCGTCCCGGGGCCGACCAGGTCCAGCACGACGTCGAGCGTGGCCGGCCAGGCCAGCGGGTGGCAGTCCGGTCCGTAGCCGGGCACGCCCGCCCCGGCCTCCTCGACGAGGTCCCCGGCGAGCACCACGTCGGCCTCCGGCACCCGCACCACCAGGTCACCGCCGGTGTGCCCGCGACCGGGGTGCACCAGCTCGACCACGCGACCACCCAGGTCGACCACCGCGACCGCCGAGCAGAGGCGGTCGGGAGCGACCAGCGTGGTGGCGGCCAGCCCGGCGGCGTGCTGCTCCGCGGGGTCGGCCGCCATCGCGGCGCGGGTCTGCTCGCCCCAGCGGGCCAGCTCCTCGCCCGCGGTCTCGTGGGCGTGCACCGGGACGCCCGGCCACGCGTCGAGGAAGGCGGCGGTGCCGAAGGTGTGGTCGAAGTGCCAGTGGGTCGTGGCGACCGCCAGCACCGCTGCGCCGAGCCGCCGCACGTCGGCGACCACCGGCGCCGCGGCGGCCACCGACCCGGCGGTGTCGACGACGAGCAGCCCGCTCTCGCCGCCGACGACGCAGACGTTGACGTCGCACCACGGCTGCGGCGCGACCCAGACCCGGTCGGCGACCTCGGTGAACGGCACGCCGCCAGCCTAGGCACGGCCCGGGTCGGCGGAGGGGACGCTCCCGGCGGCCCGCGCTAGCATTGGCACTCGCGAACCGGGAGTGCCAGGGCCGAGGAGGTGGATCGTGCAGGAGGAACGCAGGCTCGCCGTGCTGCGCGCCATCGTCGAGGACTACGTCTCGACCGAGGAGCCGGTCGGCTCGCGCGCGCTGGTCGAGCGGCACCGCCTCGGGGTCTCCCCGGCCACGGTCCGCAACGACATGGCCGCCCTGGAGGACGAGGGGTACATCACCCAGCCGCACACCAGCGCCGGCCGGGTCCCGACCGACAAGGGGTACCGCCTCTTCGTCGACCGGCTGACGACGGTCAAGCCGATGAGCAGCGCCGAGAAGCGCGCCATCTCGACGTTCCTGGACGGGGCGGTGGACCTCGACGACGTGGTGCAGCGCTCGGTGCGGGTGCTGTCCCAGCTGACCCGGCAGGTCGCCGTCGTGCAGTACCCGACGCTGTCGCGCTCGACGGTGCGCCACGTCGAGCTGGTCGCCCTGGCCCCGACCCGGCTGCTGGTCGTGCTGATCCTCTCCACGGGTCGCGTCGAGCAGCGGGTCGTGGAGGTCGCCGAGCCGCTCGACCTCGACGACCTGCTCGACCTGCGCCAGCAGGTCAACCGGGCCGCGGTCGGCCAGCTCATCGTCGACGCCGTCCACGCGCTGCGTGCGATCGCCGACGCCGCCGCACCGGGCGGGCCCGAGCCCACCGGCCCGGCGGCGTCCGCGAGCAGGCCGGTGGTCGAGACGCTCGTCGAGGCGATGAGCGACCACCGCTCCGACGAGCGGATCGCGGTCGGCGGTGCGGCCAACCTGGCCCGCCACGCCGACAGCTTCGACTCCGCGGTGCGCCCGCTCCTCGAGGCGCTGGAGGAGCACGTCGTGCTGCTCAAGCTGCTCGGCGAGGCCGGCCCGGGGGGCGCCGTCACCGTCCGGATCGGTCATGAAGGCCCCTACGAGCAGCTCTCGTCGACCAGCGTGGTGGCCACCGGCTACGGCCCCAGCGGCGACGCGCTGGCCGCCCTCGGGGTGGTCGGGCCGACCCGCATGGACTACCCGGGCACGATGGCCGCGGTGCGCGCCGTCGCCCGCTACGTGACCCGCATCCTCGACGAGGCGTGACCCGCCAGCACCTCCTGCCCGTCCGACCAGCCCGACCGCCAGACCAGCCCGACCGGCCCCGACCGGTCCCGACCGGCCGCCAGCGCCGCCCTGCCGCCAGCCCCCACCGACGAAGGACGATGATCCCAGCGTGAGCCAGGACCTGTACGCGATGCTCGGCGTCGAGCGCGACGCCGACGCGGACGTCATCAAGAAGGCCTACCGGCGCCTCGCCCGCCAGCTGCACCCCGACGTGAACCCGGACCCCGAGACCCAGGACCGGTTCAAGGAGGTCACGGCGGCCTACGAGGTGCTCTCGGACCCCCAGAAGCGGGCGGCCTACGACCGCGGCGGCGACCCGTTCGGCGGTGCCGGCCCCGGCGGCTTCGGCCAGGGCGCCGGGTTCTCGTTCACCGACATCATGGACGCCTTCTTCGGCCAGTCCGGCGGGGCGGGCGGCGGTCGCGGACCGCGGCCCCGCAGCCGCCGTGGCCAGGACGCGCTGATCCGCCTGGAGGTCGAGCTCGCCGAGGCGGCCTTCGGCGTCACCCGGGAGCTCAAGGTCGACACCGCGGTGCTGTGCACGACCTGCGAGGGCGACGGCGCAGCGCCGGGCAGCTCGCCGGTGCCGTGCGAGACGTGCCGCGGGGCGGGCGAGGTCGCCCAGGTGCAGCGCTCGTTCCTGGGCGAGGTGCGCACGCTGCGGCCCTGCCCGGCCTGCCGCGGGTTCGGCTCGACCATCCCCGACCCGTGCCGGACCTGCGCGGGCGACGGTCGGGTCCGGTCGCGCCGCACGCTGACGGTGAAGATCCCCTCCGGCGTCGACACCGGCACCCGCGTCCAGCTCGGCGAGCAGGGTGAGGTCGGGCCGGGCGGGGGACCGGCGGGCGACCTCTACGTCGAGATCCACGTCGCTGCGCACCCGACGTTCACCCGCCACGGTGACGACCTCCACTGCGTCGTGACGGTGCCGATGGCGGCGGCGGCCCTGGGGACGACCCTCGTCCTGCCCACGCTCGAGGCCGACGTGGTCGACGAGGACACCGCGACCGACGTCGACCCCGAGCTCGAGACCCAGCTCGACCTCGAGATCCGTCCCGGCACGCAGTCGGGCACCGAGCAGGTGCTGCGGGGACGCGGCGTGCCCGGCCTGCGGGGCGGTCGCGGCGACCTGGTCGTGTCGGTGGCCGTGGAGACCCCGACCAGGCTGGACGCGCGGCAGACCGAGCTGCTCGAGGAGCTCGCCGCGCTGCGGGGCGAGCAGCGGCCCGACGGCCAGGTGAAGCCGCGGCAGTCCTCGGTCTTCGGCCGGCTCCGCGACGCCTTCAACCACTAGGCGCCGCTCGCCGTGACGCTGCCCCTGCACCTCGTCCCCGACCTCGACGGCGCTGCGCCCGGGGTGGTCGTCGAGGTCGACGGCGACGAGGCGCACCACGCCGTCGCGGTGCGCCGGTTGCGTGCGGGGGAGCGGGTCGCGCTCACCGACGGCGCGGGCTCACGAGCGGAGGGCGTCGTCGTCGAGACCGACCGGCGCCGGTTCTCCGTCGAGGTCGACCGGTACGAGAGCCTCCCGCGCCCGGAGCCCGAGCTCGTCGTGGTGCAGGCGCTGCCGAAGGGCGACCGCGGCGAGCTGGCGGTCGAGGTGCTGACGGAGGTCGGGGTCGCCCGCGTCGTGCCGTGGGCGGCGGAGCGCAGCGTCGCCGTGTGGCGGGGTGAGCGGGCCGCGAAGTCGCTGGCGCGCTGGCGCGCGACCGCCAGGGAGGCCGCCAAGCAGGCACGCCGACCGTGGCACCCGGTCGTCGACGAGCTGGTCCGCACCCCTGGCATCGCGGCCGTGGTCGCCGGCGCCGACCTGGCGGTGGTGCTCCACGAGGACGCCGAGCAGCCGCTCGCCGCCCTCGACGTGCCGCCGACCGGCAGGGTCGTGGTCGTCGTCGGCCCCGAGGGCGGGCTGACCGACGCCGAGCTCGGAGCGCTCCGGGACGCGGGCGCCCACCCGGTGCGGCTGGGCGCCGAGGTGCTGCGCACCTCCACCGCCGGCGTCGCCGCCTGCGCGGCCCTCCTGGCCCGCACCCCCCGCTGGCGCTGACCCGCCGACCCGTCCGTCGCGAGCAGCCGAGCGGCCCGTTGCGAGCAGCCGAGCGGCCCGTTGCGAGCAGCCGAGCGGCCCGTTGCGAGCAGCCGGGCGCGCCCGGCTCACTCCACGCGGATGGTCTTGGTGTCCTCCGTGGGCCCGGGGCCCTCACCGGCGTCCGCGGTCAGCGCGGCGAAGGTGTACGTGCCGGGGTCGAGCCGGGAGAGGTCGACCTCGGCGGTCCAGGGGTAGAGCCGGTCGAGGTAGCCCTCGGCGGTCGCGAAGCCGTCGAGGACGACCTGGCCGCCGCGACGCACCTCCCAGGGCACGGTGCCCTCGAAGGAGCTGGCGACCCCGGTCGCGGTCAGCGTGCCCGACACCGCGGTCGCCTCCTCGGGCATCGTCACGTTCACCAGGGCGAGCGTGCGCAGCGGTGGTGCGGCGTCGACCCCGCGACGGGTGCTCACCCCGAGCAGCGGGACCGGGTCGCCGCCCTCCTCGGCGTACACCCGCACCGGCTCCCTGGCCTGCGCGGCCCCCTGCAGCGTGTGGACCAGCTGCTGGACGGCGAGGCGCGCCTGGGCCGCGCTCAGGCCCGACGGCTGCTCGCTCCAGGAGGGGTCCTCCAGCACGACCTCGAAGCCGTCCCCGCCCTCGCGCACGTCGGCGAACGAGCCGGTCGGCAGCAGGCTGTCGTAGTCGGGGTCGAGGGTGCTGCCGCCGGTGAGCAGCCCCGCGGCCGCGACCAGGGGCTCGTCGGCCTCGACGGCGCGGAACTCCCGGAACAGGCGCTGACCCTGCGGGGTGTCGCCGACCACGTAGACCGGCACGGTCGTCGTCGACGTCGGCTCCTCGCTGGGTGTCGCGGACGCCGTGACGTCACCCGACCCGTCTCCCCGTCGTCCGCCCTTCCCCGTGGCGTCGGCGGACGGCTCGGACGAGGCCGCGGACCCCGGGTCCTCGGCGCTCACCGGCTCGGGGTCGTCCCCGCACCCGGCCAGGAGGGCGGTGCCCAGACCGGTGACGAGGACGAGCGGGAGGACGCGTCGTGCGGGAGACCACATGCGCCCCATCATCCCCTCCCGCACCAACGACGCCGAGCGGTCGCCCCGCGTGTCGGCCCGCGTCCACCGACCCGCCGCCCCGGCGGGCCGGGTGTCCCACCCGGCCCCGGCGTGGCAGCATCGCCGACGCCGGGCGAGACGCGCCGGGCGGAGGGGGGCCCCGTGGCCGACTGCCTGTTCTGCTCCATCGTCGCCGGGGACGTGCCGGCGGAGGTGGTCCACGTGACCGAGCGGACGGTGGCCTTCCGCGACGTGAACCCGCAGGCGCCCACCCACGTGCTGGTGGTGCCGCGCGAGCACCACCAGGACGCCGCGGCGCTCGCCGCCGCCGACCCCGGGGCGACCGCGGAGCTGGTCACGACGGCGGCCGCCGTCGCCGCCGCCGAGGGGTACGCCGACGCCTACCGGCTGGTGTTCAACACCGGCGCCGGCGCCGGGCAGAGCGTCTTCCACACGCACCTGCACGTGATCGCGGGCCGGCACCTGTCCTGGCCGCCCGGCTGAGGTCGGCTGCGGCCGGCCACGGCCGGCTGCGGCCCGGTCAGCCCGGGAAGACGACCTCGAGCAGCCGCAGCACGTACATCAGCACCGGGAAGCCGAAGACCCCCAGCAGCACCCACGCGGTGACGCGGTGCAGGGTCCGCGACCCGTCGAGTCGACCGGCGAAGTCCAGCAGCGCCCCGTCCGGCACGTGGTGGGTCAACCCCATCCGCTGCGCGTCCACCGGCAGGTGCTGGCCGGCGAACCAGCCCGGCGGGTAGTCGTCGGCGAGGTCGTGGTCGGTGTCGAACTCGTCCCGCGGCAGCTCGTCGTCGGCCTGCCCGCCGCTGCCCGCCATGGCACCACCGTACGGCCCCACGGCTCGCCCCCCCGAGCGTCCCGCGCCCGGCGTACGATGGACGACGCGCCGATGCACGCGTGGGCGCCCCGTCTCCCCGAGCAGCAGGAAGGCCGCCCCTCCCGGGCACCATGACCGACACCCAGCCGCAGCCGACCCCCCGCACCAGCCGGAGCGCCCCGGGCGCCGAGCCGACCCGGCACACCGTGGTCGTCCCCAACAGCATCGACATGGTCAGCCTGCTCGGGCCCGGCGACGAGCACCTCGGCCTCCTCGAGCGCTCCTTCGACGCCGAGGTCCACGTCCGCGGCAACCGCATCAGCCTGACCGGCGACCCGGGCGAGATCGCGCTCGCGGAGCGGCTGCTCGACGAGCTGGTCACGATCCTGCGCACCGGCCAGGGGGTCACGGCCGAGACCGTCGAGCGGGTCACCGCGATGCTGCGCACCGAGACCACCGAGCGGCCCGCCGACGTGCTGTCGCTGAACATCCTGTCCAACCGGGGCCGCTCGATCCGGCCGAAGACGGTCAACCAGAAGCGCTACGTCGAGGCGATCGACCACCACACCATCACCTTCGGCATCGGCCCCGCCGGCACCGGCAAGACCTACCTGGCGATGGCCAAGGCGGTCCAGGCGCTGCAGAGCAAGGCCGTCACCCGGATCATCCTCACCCGCCCCGCGGTCGAGGCCGGCGAGCGGCTGGGCTACCTCCCCGGCACGTTGAGCGAGAAGATCGACCCCTACCTGCGCCCGCTGTACGACGCGCTGCACGACATGATCGACCCGGAGACGATCCCCAAGCTGCTGGCCGCCGGCACCATCGAGGTGGCCCCCCTGGCGTACATGCGCGGACGCACCCTCAACGACGCCTTCATCATCCTCGACGAGGCGCAGAACACCTCGGCGGAGCAGATGAAGATGTTCCTGACCCGGCTCGGGTTCGGCTCGAAGATGGTGGTCACCGGCGACGTCACCCAGGTCGACCTGCCGTCGGGCACCAAGTCCGGGCTGCGCGTGGTGGAGCAGATCCTCGACGGCGTCGAGGACCTGTCCTTCAACCGCCTGACGAGCAGCGACGTGGTCCGCCACCGGCTGGTGGGCCGCATCGTCGCGGCGTACGACGAGTTCGACGCCCATCGCGCGACGGGGCCGACCTCCGCCGACCGCGGCCCGCGCCGCGGCGACCGGTCCTGACGGTGCCCGGGGAGACCGACGGGGCCGACGTGAGCATCGAGATCATCGACGAGTCCGGGCACGACCTGGACACCGCCCACCTGGCGCGGCTGTGCCGCTTCGTGATGGACCACCTGCGGGTGCACCCCCAGGCCGAGCTGTGCCTCAAGGCCGTGGACCGGGCGACCATCGCCGAGCTCAACGAGCGGTGGATGGACAAGGAGGGACCGACCGACGTGCTGGCCTTCCCGATGGACGAGCTGCGCCCCGGCCTGGTGGGCGAGGACCCCGAGGAGGGCGTGCTCGGCGACCTCGTGCTCTGCCCCGAGGTGGCCGTCGGTCAGGGCGAGGAGGCCGGTCACGGCACGGTGGCCGAGATCGAGCTGCTCACCACCCACGGGATCCTGCACCTGCTCGGCTACGACCACGCCGAGCCCGAGGAGCACCGCGAGATGTTCGGCCTGCAGGACGAGGTCCTGGCTGCCTGGCGGCAGGGCCCGGCGTGACCGCCGACGTGTGGCCGTTCGTGGCCGCGGCGTTCCTGGTGGTCGCGGCCGGCGTGCTCAGCGCCGTCGACGCTGCGCTCGCCCAGTTCTCCCGCGCCCGGGCCCAGGAGCTGGTGAGCGAGGAGCGGGCCGGCGCACGTCGGCTGCTGCGGCTCCTCGACGACCCGCCGCGCTACCTCAACACCGCGCTGCTGCTGCGCCTGGCCGCCGAGATCACCGCGATCGTGCTGGTCACCCTCGAGCTCAGCCAGGCCCTCGGCCGGGCATGGGGGCTCACCGTCACCGTGTCGGTCGCGCTGATGCTCGTCGTCTCGTTCGTCGTCATCGGCGCCGCCCCGCGCACGCTGGGGCGCCAGCACTCCGAGTGGGTCGCCGTGTGGTGCGCCGCGCCGCTGGAGCTGGCCACCCGCGTGCTCGGACCGCTGCCGCGGCTGCTGATCATGGCCGGCAACGCGATCACGCCCGGCAAGGGGTTCCGCGAGGGGCCGTTCGCCTCGGAGACCGAGCTGCGCGAGCTGGTCGACATGGCCGAGGCGTCGTCGTTGATCGAGTCCGACGAACGGCGGATGATCCACTCCGTCTTCGAGCTCGGCGACACCACCGCGCGCGAGGTGATGGTGCCGCGCAACGACGTGGTCTACGTCGAGCGGCACAAGAACCTGCGCCAGACCCTCTCGTTGTGCCTGCGCAGCGGCTACTCCCGGCTGCCGGTGATCGGCAAGGACCTCGACGAGGTCGTCGGCTTCGCCTACCTCAAGGACATCGTCCGGCGCGACTTCGAGGCCCCGGACATCGAGTTCACCGAGCGCGTCGACGCGCTGATGCGGCCCGTGCACTGGGTGCCGGAGTCGAAGCCGGTCGACGCGCTGCTGCGGGAGATGCAGGCCGACCGGCAGCACGTCGCGGTCGTCGTCGACGAGTACGGCGGCACGGCGGGGCTGGTCACCATCGAGGACGTCCTCGAGGAGATCGTCGGTGAGATCACCGACGAGTACGACGAGGAGCACGTCGACGTCGAGGTGATCGAGGAGGCCCGGGAGGTCCGCGTCTCCTCGCGGTGGCCGGTCGACGACCTGGAGGAGCTGTTCGGCTTCGACGTCGAGGAGGAGGACGTCGACAGCGTCGGCGGGCTGATGGCCAAGCACCTCGGCAAGGTCCCGATCCCCGGCTCCCACGTGGAGGCGCACGGGCTCCGCTTCGAGGCCGAGCACGCCACCGGCCGGCGCAACAAGGTCAGCACCGTCCGGATCCGGCTGTGCGAGCCGGACGCCCCCGCCCCGGACGTGGCGGGGGAGGGGACGGCGGGCGACGCTGACCACGCCGCGCAGGACACCCCGATCGACCCCCAGCGCACCGACGACGGCATGGTGGGTACCCGTGACTGAGCAGACCGCGACCGAACCCGCCCCGGACCCGCTGCCGGCCGAGGACGCCAAGCTGGTGACCCTGGCCCGCGCCACCCGTGCCCGGACCGGTGCCGTGCAGGGCGCCGCCGTGCGCGACGGCGACGGCAGGACGTACGCCGCCGCGACGGTCGACCTGCCCCACCTGAAGGTCTCCGCGTTGGGGGTGTGCGTCGCGATGGCGGTCGCCTCGGGCTCCAGCTCGCTCGAGGCCGCAGTCGTCCTCGGCGGGCCCGAGGACCCGCGCGACGTCGCCGCCGACGACCTCGCGGCGGTCGCGGACCTCGCCGGGCCCGGGGTCCCGGTCCACGTCGGCGACGGGCGCGGCACGCTCGCCGGCACCGTCCGCAGCTGAGCCGGCCCGACGGACCTGGTCGCGTCGGGCCACCCCGCGCCGCGACCGCCCCGACGGAGTAACCTGGGCCGGCGTGACGGGCGCGACGGACGTGACGCAGGAGCCGGGGGTGGCGGCCCACCCCGACCACGAGCGGGCCGTGACGGCGCTGCGGGCCTCCTACGCCGCGATCCCCGAGGGAGCGCCGGTCCGGCTGGCCAAGCGGACCTCGAACCTGTTCCGCCCGCGCGCGGGCGTGAGCACCCCCGGCCTCGACGTCTCCGGCCTGGCCGGCGTCCTGGACGTCGACCCTCGCACGCGCACCGCGCAGGTGCAGGGGATGTGCACCTACGAGGACCTGGTCGCCGCGACCCTGGTGCACGGCCTCGTGCCGCCCGTCGTGCCGCAGCTGCGCACGATCACCCTCGGTGGCGCGGTGAGCGGGTTGGGCATCGAGTCCACCAGCTTCCGTCACGGGCTGCCCCACGAGTCGGTGCGCGAGATGGATGTCCTCACCGGGTCCGGGGAGCTGGTCACCACGCGTCCGGGCGAACCGCTCTTCGACGCCTTCCCCAACTCCTACGGCTCGCTCGGTTACGCGACCCGGCTGGTCGTCGACCTCGAGCCGGTGCCGGCGTACGCCGCGCTGCGCCACGTGCGGTTCACCGATCCCGCGGCGCTCGCCCGGGCGGTCGCCGGCATCGTCGCGACGGGGGAGCACGCGGGCGAGCGGGTCGACGGCCTGGACGGCGTGGCGTTCGCGCCGGGCGAGCTGAGGCTGACCCTGGCCCGGTGGACCGACCGACGCGGGGTCGACGGGGAGGCGCTGCCCGACTACGCCGGGCAGCGGGTCTACCACCGCTCGGTGCGCGAGCGGGCCACCGACCTGCTGACCGTCGAGGACTACCTGTGGCGGTGGGACGCCGACTGGTTCTGGTGCTCCGGCGCGTTCGGCGCCCAGCACCCGCTGGTGCGGAGGGTGTGGCCGCGCCGGCTGCGCCGCTCCGACGTCTACCACCGGCTGCTCGGCGTCGACCGCCGCCTCCACGTCGCCGACCGTCTCGACCGGCTCGCCCGGCGGCCGGAGCGGGAGCGCGTCGTGCAGGACGTCGAGGTCCCGCTCGAGCGGCTCGGCGACTTCCTGGCCTGGTTCGACGAGCGCGTCGGCATGCGGCCGGTGTGGCTGTGCCCGCTCGTGGCCCGTCGCTCCTGGCCGCTCTACCCGCTGGAGCCGGGACGCACCTACGTCAACGTCGGGTTCTGGGGCACCGTCCACGTCGGCCCGGACGCCCCCCGGGGGCCGCTGAACCGCGCGATCGAGGAGCGGGTGCACGAGCTCGGCGGCCACAAGTCGCTCTACTCCGAGTCCTTCTACGACCGGGCCACCTTCGACTCGCTCTACGGCGGCGCCACGCTGGACGCCGTCCGTGCGGCCACCGACCCCGGCGGTCGCCTCACCACCCTCTACGACAAGGCGGTGCGCAGCCGATGAGCCAGCGATGACCGGGACGATCCCGATCGGTGACGCCGTCGGCGGGCTGATGCGCGAGGGGATGCCCGTCCGGTTCGAGGCCTACGACGGCAGCAGCGCGGGCCCCGACGATGCTCCGGTGACCCTGCGGCTGACCAACCGTCGCGGCCTGGCCTACCTGATGACGGCGCCCGGCGACCTGGGCCTGGTACGGGCCTACGTCGCCGGCGACCTGGCGCTCGAGGGGGTGCACCCGGGCGACCCCTACGACGCCATGACGCTGATCCTGAACAAGACGAAGTTCCGGCGCCCCTCCGCCAAGGAGGTCGTCGAGCTGGTCCGCGGCCTCGGGCTGTCCCACCTCAAGCCGCCCCCGCCCCCGCCGCAGGAGCACCTGCCGCGCTGGCGTCGGGTGATGGAGGGACTGCGCCACTCGCTGACCCGCGACGCGGAGGCGATCGCGCGCCACTACGACGTCTCCAACGCCTTCTACGAGCACGTGCTCGGCCCCTCGATGACCTACACGTGCGCGGTCTACCCGGGCCCGGAGGCGACCCTCGAGCAGGCGCAGGCCGAGAAGTACGACCTGGTGTGCCGCAAGCTCGGGCTCGAGCCGGGGATGCGGCTGCTCGACGTCGGCTGCGGGTGGGGCGGCATGGTCCGCCACGCCGCCCGCCACTACGGCGTCCGCGCGCTGGGCGTCACGCTGTCCCGCGAGCAGGCGGCCTGGGCGAAGGAGGCCCTCGACCACGACGGGCTCGCCGACCTCGCCGAGGTCCGCCACAGCGACTACCGCGACGTGCTCGAGTGCGACTTCGACGCGATCAGCTCGATCGGGCTGACCGAGCACGTCGGGCGGCGCCAGTACCCGGCGTACTTCGGCTTCCTGCGCGACCACCTGCGCGAGGGCGGACGGCTGCTGAACCACTGCATCACCCGTCCGCACAACCGTCCCGAGGAGACCGGCGCGTTCATCGACCGCTACGTCTTCCCCGACGGCGAGCTGACCGGATCCGGGTCGATCATCAGCGTCATGCAGGACATCGGCCTCGAGGTCGCCCACGAGGAGAACCTGCGCCACCACTACGCGATGACGCTGCGCGACTGGTGCGCCAACCTGGTCGAGCACTGGGACGAGTGCGTCGCGGAGGTCGGTGTGGGGACCGCCCGGGTGTGGGGGCTCTACATGGCCGGCTCGCGGATCGCCTTCGAGCGCAACGAGATCCAGCTGCACCAGGTGCTCGGGGTGCGGACCGCCGCCGACGGCACGGACGGACTGCCGCTCCGGCCGGACTGGCCGACCTGGTGAGCGGCCGCGCCGGGACGCACGTCGCGCGGGTGGTGGGCCGCGAGGAGCTCTCGCCCCACCTGGTGCGGCTCCGGCTCGGCGGGCCGGGCCTCGCCGGCTTCGCGAGCACGGGTGCGCCCGACGAGTGGGTCGGCCTGGTGGTGCCGGGACAGTTCCAGAGCCGCTACTACACGGTGCGGTCCTGGGACGGCGCCGAGCTGGTCCTCGACGTGGTGGTGCACGACGAGGGGCTGGTCACCGAGTGGGTGGCCGGCAGCGGCGCGCGGGTCGTCGGGGAGGAGGTGACGATCTCGGACCCCCGGGGGTCCTTCGCGCCCCCGCCCGACGCGGCGTGGGTGATGCTGGTCGGCGACCTGACCGCGATGCCGGCGATCGCCCGGACCTGCGAGACCACGTCGCTGCCGATCGAGGTCTGGGCCGAGGTGCCCGAGGACCTGCCCGGCTACCTGCCGCAGGGGCCGGACGGTCCCGGCGTCACCTGGCTGTCACCGCCCGCGGACGGCCCGAGCGCGCTCGCCGCGGTGGTCGAGGAGCTCACCTGGCCGGCCGGCACGGGGTACTTCTGGATGGCGGGGGAGTCGGCGCAGATGCGCGCGATCCGCAAGCACCTGATGCGCGAGCGCCGGCTGCCCGCCGACCAGTACGACGTGATGGGCTACTGGCGCGCCAACGCGCGCCGGCACGTGCGCAGCGTCGACCCCGGCCCGATCTGGCGTGCCGGCAAGGCGGCGGGCAAGACTGACGACGAGATCTGGGCGGACTACGACGCGGCCCAGCACGACGCCCAGGACGAGGCGACCGATGGCTGACCTCCCCCCACCCGCGCCGCCACCGGCCGCGCCGATGATGCCCTTCGGGGAGTGGGCCGAGGGGCACCGCAGCGGGTTCGCCTCGTTCGTCGGGCGGCCCAACGCCGGCAAGTCCACGCTGACCAACGCGCTGGTCGGCGCCAAGGTCGCGATCACCTCCGACAAGCCGCAGACCACCCGCTCGGTGGTGCGCGGCATCGTCCACCGCGACGACGCGCAGCTGGTCCTCGTCGACACCCCCGGCCTGCACCGACCGCGCACGCTGCTGGGGGAGCGGCTCAACGACCTGGTCCGCACCACCTGGGCGGAGGTCGACGTCGTCGCGGTCTGCTTCCCGGCCGACGAGCGGATCGGGCCCGGTGACCGGTACCTGGTCACCGAGCTGGCCAAGGCGCGGCGCACGGTCAAGGTGGCGGTCGCGACGAAGACCGACCTCGCGACCCCGGAGCGGATCGGCTCCCACCTGCTCGACATCGAGGCGGTCGGACGCGAGACCGGGACCGAGTGGGCCGAGATCGTGCCCGTCTCCGCCGTCGCCGGCGACCAGGTCGCGCTGCTCGCCGACCTGCTGGTCGGTCTGCTGCCCGAGGGGCCGCCGCTGTACCCCGACGGCGAGCTGACCGACACCCCGGACGAGACGCTCGTCGGCGAGCTGGTGCGCGAGGCGGCGCTCGACGGCGTGCGGGACGAGCTGCCGCACTCGATCGCCGTCGTCGTCGAGGAGATGGAGCAGCGCGAGGGACGCCCCGAGCACCGGCCGCTGCTCGACGTCCACGCCGTGCTGTTCGTCGAGCGCGACTCCCAGAAGGGCATCGTGATCGGCAAGAAGGGAGCGCGCCTCAAGCAGGTCGGCACGACCGCGCGCGCCCAGATCGAGGCCCTCCTCGGCACCCCCGTCCACCTCGACCTCCGCGTCAAGGTCGCCAAGGACTGGCAGCGCGACCCCCGCCAGCTCCGCCGCCTCGGTTTCTGACCGGCGCTGCGAGCGTCAGGTCGGCACGTCGGGAGCGTCAGGTCGGCCGGTCGGGAGCGTCAGGTCGGCCGCTCAGTCGGGGGCCCAGCAGCGGCCGAAGGTCTGGCCGTCCGCCCACTGCTCGGCGTCGGGCCACTCGTAGCCCCACTCGAAGTCGAGCGGGTCGTCGGCCGCGGCGCGGCCGGCGTCCTCGCAGGTCGACTGGCCCGCGGCGCGGGCGGCCTCCTCGCCGGGGTAGTCGCCGTCGGCGAGCTCGACCACGGAGACCGCCCGCCAGGAGTGCTCGCGGGCGCACGCCACGCGGGCGAAGTCCGGCGCGTCGGCGCGGCCGTGCCGCACATGCCGTAGCGCTCCGCGCCCTCCGGGCGTCCCAGCACCCCGCGGAGCCCGGCGCCGAGCTCGGCGAGCTCGCCGTCGGCGCCGACGGCGATCAGGTCGCAGCGGTACCACTCGGCGCCGCGGTCGGACTGCGCCACGGTGGGCGTGAACCACACCGTGCGCAGCATGCTCAACCGGCGGTCCTCCTCCGTGCCCCCGACGTACGCCGGCAGCCGCTCCTCGCACTGCTGCTCGGGCTGGGCCCGCACGCGGGCGGAGTCGATCGCCAGCAGGTGCCCCTCGACGACCGTCTCGAGCCGGCCGACGCCGAAGGTCTGGGCGGTGTGGACCTGCTCGCAGCCGACCTCGGCCTCCGGCGGTCGGCGCGAGCGCTGCGTCGAAGGTGAGGTCGTAGCAGGCGTCGGCGGGGGGCACCCGCGGCTCGCCGGCGCGGGGCAGCGGGCTCGGCGTGGCCGTCGGGGAGGGTTCGGCGCCGAGGAGCCCGACGGCTGCGCGGACGTGGACCCCGTCGTCGTGCTCGACGGCTCCGCGGAGCCGCCCGAGCAGGCCGACAGCGCCAGCACGAGGCCGGCGCCCGCGACCAGCGGGGCGAGCCGCATCAGTCCGGCGTCTTCGCCCAGCACACCGAGCGGCGGTTGCCGGCGTCCCACTCCGCCTCGTGGAACCAGGTGTAGCCGAAGTCGAAGTCGACCGGGTAGTTCAGCCAGGCGCCGACCGAGTCGGAGCAGAAGTCGCGGGTGGTGACCTCGACGACCCGGTCGCCGGGGTACTTCTCGTTCGGCTCGCCGAGCTTGATCGTGGTGACCGCGCGCCAGTCGTGGTCCTCGGAGCACGAGACCTTCGGGGACCCGACGACCGTGTCGCCGGCGACGCAGACCAGCCACCGGTCGTCGGGACGGCCGAGCAGCAGGCCCTTGGCCGTTGCGGGCAGCTCGACGTACTCCTCGCTGTCCGGACCACCGCCGACGACGTCGCAGCGGTACCAGCGCGCGCCGTCGTCCCACGCCTTCTCCGACGGCCGGAACCAGGCCCAGGTGAGCACCGTGCGCATCGCCAGGCTCTCGTCGGCGCCGAGGAAGTTCTCGAGCTTGGTCGCGCAGGTGTCGTACGCGGCGGCGCTCACCTCGGGGTCGTCGTACGCCGCGTCGTCGAGCTCGTCCGGCAGCTCGCCGATCGCGTAGGTCTCGGCGGTGTGCGGCTCGGCGCACGCGACGGTCTCCGTCGCGTTGCTCGGCGCGGCGACGTCGGCGGGGGTCAGCACGCGGCACGCGCCGAGCTCGGGCGCCTCCACGCGTCGACCTGCGCGGGGTCGGCGTCGACGCCCTGCGGCTCGGACGCGCCGCAGCCGCCGACCAGCAGCGCCGCCGGCAGCACGAGGCCGCACCAGCCGCTGCACCACGGTCCTCCGCACAGCTCCACCCCGTCCCGTCCCGGTCCGTCCCGCCTCGCCCACGTCCGGACGCGCCGTCGTCCCGGGCCGCGCACAGACTAGGCGATCGGCCCAGCCTCCCCGACCGCGCCGCGGTCAGTCCGAGAGGAGCGCGGCGAGCGTCGCTCCCAGCTCGTACGCGGACGCGCGCTCGTCGTCGCCGACGTCGCCGAGCACCTCGAGCACCGGGGCCGCCTGGGTCCACGGCAGCGCCCCGACGATCCCGGTGACCGCACGCACCGCGCCGGCGGTGTCGTAGCGGCCGTGGACGAACAGGCCCCACGGGGTACGCCCGCCCTGCCCGCCGCCGCCCGCCGAGCCGTCGTCGGACAGGGCGCCCGCGATCTCGAGGAACACGCTGTCGAAGAAGTGCTTCAGCGCGCCGCTCATGTAACCGAAGTTCGCCGGTGTGCCGAGCAGCACGCCGTCGGCCGCCAGCACGTCGTCGGCGGTGGCCTCCAGCGCCGGGCGCGCGACGACGTCGACCCCCGTGATGGCGTCGTCCCGCGCACCGGCCAGGGCGGCCTCGGTCAGGGCGCGCACGCCCCGGGTGGGGGAGTGGTGGACGACCAGCAACCGGGACACGACCCGACGCTACCGGGACCGGCGCCCGCCGAGGCCGCGTCCGCCGGGTCGGCTGCGGTGGTGCCAGAACGCGGCGCCGGCCAGGCCCGCCAGGGCCAGGGTGAGGTGGAGCGCCGCACCGCTCGGACGACCGTCCCTGGCCGCGAGCACGGCCTGGGAGAGGGGGACGGCGACCAGGAGCGCGACCTGTAACGCCCGGGTTCGCCAGCCGACCGCGACCGGGGGGTGCTCCCGCCGGCCCTGCCTCGCCTGGTGGACCAGGACCAGGACGCAGGCCGTCACCAGGACGGTCACGACGACCACGAACGTGGACTCGATCACGGTTCCCCCGGACCCGGCGGCCCGCGCCGGGTGGGGGAGTGGTGGACGACCAGCAACCGGGACACGGCAGGACGGTAGCGCTGTTCGGCTAAGGTGGTCCGCGTGCGCGCGCTCCTCCTCCTTCGCCGCCGCAGCGAGGTCTGAGAAGCCGACCTCCTCGCTGCGGAGGTCGTGCACCGGCGCCGGCACCCCGAGGACCCATGACCAGCAGAGCCCCGACAGCAGCCATGACCAGCAGCCGAACCCCCAGCAGGCCGAGCGGGATGCCGTACCAGCGCTACGAGCCGTTCACCCCCGTCGTCCTCGACCGACCGCACCTGGCCGACCCGGACGATCACGCAGGCGCCGCGCTGGTGCGCCGTCGACCTGCGCGACGGCAACCAGGCGCTCATCGACCCGATGCGCCCGACCCGCAAGCGCACGATGTTCGAGCTGCTCGTGCGGATGGGCTACAAGGAGATCGAGGTCGGCTTCCCGGCCGCCAGCCAGACCGACTTCGACTTCGTGCGGCAGCTCATCGAGGAGGACCTGATCCCCGACGACGTCGTCATCCAGGTGCTCACCCAGGCCCGCGAGGAGCTCATCGAGCGCACCTTCGAGTCGATCCGCGGCGCCAAGCAGGCGATCGTGCACCTCTACAACTCCACCTCGACGCTGCAGCGGCGGGTGGTGTTCGGCCTCGACATGGACGGCATCCGCGACATCGCCGTCCAGGGTGCGCGGCTGTGCAAGAAGTACGAGGAGACGGTCCCGGAGACCGCGGTCTCTACGAGTACTGCCCCGGAGTCCTACACCGGCACCGAGCTCGAGTTCGCCGTCCGGGTCTGCAACGACGTGCTCGACGTCTTCGAGCCGACCGCCGACAAGCCGGTGATCATCAACCTGCCGGCCACGGTCGAGATGGCCACGCCCAACGTCTACGCCGACTCCATCGAGTGGATGAACCGCCACCTGGCCGCACCGCGAGCACGTCGTGCTCTCGCTGCACCCGCACAACGACCGCGGCACGGCGGTCGCCGCCGCCGAGCTCGGCTACCTGGCCGGCGCCGACCGGATCGAGGGCTGCCTGTTCGGCAACGGCGAGCGCACCGGCAACGTCTGCCTGGTCACCCTCGGCCTCAACCTGTTCACCCAGGGCATCGACCCGCAGATCGACTTCGGCGACATCGACGAGATCCGCCGCACGGTCGAGTACTGCAACCAGCTGCCGGTCGCCGAGCGCCACCCCTACGGCGGCGACCTCGTCTACACCGCCTTCTCCGGCTCGCCACCAGGACGCCATCAAGAAGGGCTTCGAGGCGCTCGAGCGCGACGCCGCCGCCGCCGGCGTCCCGGTCGACGAGCACCCGTGGGCGGTGCCGTACCTGCCGATCGACCCCAAGGACGTCGGCCGCTCCTACGAGGCCGTGATCCGGGTCAACAGCCAGTCCGGCAAGGGCGGCGTGGCCTACATCCTCAAGACCGAGCACAAGCTCGACCTGCCGCGCCGCGCGCAGATCGAGTTCAGCCGGGTCGATCCAGCAGCGCACCGACGCCGAGGGCGGCGAGGTGACCCCGGAGCAGATCTGGGCGACGTTCCGCGCCGAGTACCTCGACCGCGAGGTCCCGCTGACGCTCAACTCCGTGCACACCTCGCTCGGCCGCGGGGGAGAAGGACGCCCTCAGCGTCGGCGTCTACGTCGACGGCGAGCACCGCGATGCTCGAGGGCACCGGCAACGGCCCGATCGCGGCGTTCGTCGACGCGCATCAACGGCGCCGACCCGACGTCGACGTCCGGGTGCTCGACTACCACGAGCACGCGCTCGTCGTCCGGCGGCGACGCGATCGCGGCGGCCTACGTCGAGTGCGCCGTCGACGACCAGGTGCTGTGGGGCGTCGGGCTCGACCCCAACATCGTCACGGCGTCGCTGCGGGCGGTCGTGAGCGCCGTCAACCGGCGCCGGTGAGCCGGGTGACGCGGGGTGCCCGCTGGTCTCCGAGCGCATCGGGCAGTTCTTCCTCGACCACGGCGCCGGCCGGGACCGGCTCGAGTACACCGAGTACGGCGCCGGCGACGCCTGGGTGGTGCTGCTGCCCGGACAGCTGATGCCGCGCCGGATGCACCAGCCGCTGGCGCGGGCGCTCGCGGCCGAGGGTCTGCACGTCGTCACCCTCGACCTGCTCGGCCACGGCCGCTCCGACAGGCCGGCCGACCCGCTGCGGTACTCGATGACCGCCTTCGCCGAGCAGGTGGTGGCGCTGCTCGACCACCTCGGCGCGGAGCAGGCGGTGGTGGGCGGCACCTCGCTCGGCGCGAACGTCTCGCTCGAGCTCGCGGTGGAGGCGCCCGAGCGGGTGCGCGGGCCTGCTGGTCGAGATGCCCGTGCTCGACAACGCGCTGGAGGCCGGGATGCTCGCCTTCGGCCCGCTGATGTTCGCCGCCCGGTTCGCGCCGTTCACGGTCAGCGCGCTGCGCCGGTCACGCGGCCGGTGCCCCGCGGCGTCGTGCCGTTCTGGGCGGGCATCGCGCTCGACACGCTCGACCAGCGGGCCGACGCCGTGGCGGCCTACGTGCACGGGCTGTTCTTCGGCCGGATCGCGCCCGTCGTCGGCGCAGCGGCGGCGCATCACCGCGCCGGCGCTGGTCGTCGGCCACCCCGCCGACCCGATCCACCCGGCCGCCGACGCCGCGATGCTCGCGGACGAGCTGCCGAACGCCCGGTTCGAGCGCGCCCACAGCATCCTGGAGTGGCGGTTCTGGCCCGACCGGCTCGACCGGCTGGCGATCGAGTTCGCCGGGAGTGCTGGGCCGGCCGCGGCGACCGGTCGCGCAGCGAGGGCTGACCCGCTGGGGCGGTCTCCGGCAGCCTCCGCGCCGGGCTTGTCGGGTGGAATTCGAGCTTGTCGGCCCTTGCAACCCCCGACAAGCTCGAAAGTCCCCGGCCGGCCGGGGATTCCGCAGCCGGGGATTCCGCAGCCGCGGCCGGGGCCGCGCGTCCGGGGCGGGTCACCCCGGGTGGGGGATGATCGGCGGGTGCCGATCTACCGCGACGAGGCGGTCGTGCTGCGCACCCACAAGCTGGGTGAGGCCGACCGCATCATCACCCTGCTGACGCGTCAGCACGGGCGGGTGCGCGCGGTGGCGAAGGGCGTGCGGCGCACGACGTCGAAGTTCGGCTCGCGGCTCGAGCCGTTCACCCACGTCGACCTGCAGCTGGCCGAGGGCCGCACCTTCGACATCGTCACCCAGGCCGAGACCCGGTCGGCCGTTCACGGCGAGCTCGGCGTCGACTACGAGCGCTACACCGCCGGCACCGCGATGCTCGAGACCGCGGACCGGCTGGTGCCGGAGGAGAAGGAGCCCGCGACGCAGCAGTTCGCGCTGCTGGTCGGCGGGCTGCGGGCGATGGCCGGCGGCCGGCGCCGGGCCAGGTGCTCGACTCCTACCTGCTGCGCGCGCTCTCGGTCGCCGGCTACGCGCCGTCCTTCGAGACCTGCGCCCACTGCGGCCGACCCGGACCGCACCGGTGGTTCAACCCCGGCATGGGCGGCATGCTGTGCGCCACCTGCCGGATCCCCGGCTCCGCCTCACCCGCCGCCGAGACGATGACGTGCTCGGCGCGCTGCTCGCCGGCGACTGGCCCGTGGTCGAGGCCGCCGAGCCGCGTCACCTCAAGGAGGCCAGCGGCCTGGTCGCCGTCTTCCTCGCCTGGCACCTCGAGCGCTCGCTCCGCTCCCTGGCCTACGTCGAGCGCTGACCCGGCCGCGGGTGCGGCGCCGTAGGCTGCCGGCCGTGAAGCGCGCCGTCCGACCCCCGACCCCGCACCCCTCGGGGGCCCGGCCGCCCGACCTCCCGAAGGAGCTGGTGCCGAAGCACGTCGCGATCGTCATGGACGGCAACGGCCGCTGGGCCCAGCAGCGCGGGCTGCCGCGCACCCGCGGCCACGAGAAGGGCGAGGCGTCGCTGTTCGACGTCGTCGAGGGCGCGATCGAGATCGGCGTGAAGGCGGTCTCGGCCTACGCGTTCTCCACCGAGAACTGGACCCGCTCGCCCGACGAGGTCAAGTTCCTCATGGGCTTCAACCGCGACGTGATCCGCCGCCGCCGCGACGAGATGCACGAGCTCGGCGTGAAGGTGCGGTGGGCCGGCCGGGCGCCGCGGCTGTGGAAGTCGGTGATCAAGGAGCTCCAGGTGGCCGAGGAGCTCACCCGCGACAACGACGTCCTCACCCTCACGATGTGCGTCAACTACGGCGGCCGCGCCGAGCTCGCCGACACCGCCCGCTCGATCGCGCGCGAGGTGAAGGCCGGCCGGCTCAACCCCGAGAAGATCGACCGAGCGCACCTTCGCCCGGCACCTCTACGTGCCCGAGCTGGCCGACGCCGACCTGGTGTGGCGCACCTCCGGCGAGCAGCGGCTCTCCAACTTCGTGCTCTGGCAGGCCGCCTACGCCGAGATGGTCTTCACCGACATGCTGTGGCCCGACGTCGACCGGCTCGCGCTGTGGAACGCGATCGACCGTACGCCGACCGCGACCGGCGGTACGGCGGGGCGCGCTAGGTCACGGCGGGGTCGGCCGGTCCTCAGCTCATCGCCGAGGCGACCGGCCACAGCAGCGCCGCGAGCGCGAACGCGCTGAGGCCCAGCGTCGTCTCCATCACCGTCCAGGTCTTGAACGTCGTCTTCTCGTCCATCCCGAAGAACCGGCTCACCAGCCAGAAGCCGGAGTCGTTGACGTGGGAGAGCACGGTCGCGCCGGCGGCGATCGCGACCACGAGGAGGGCGACCTGGAAGTCGCCGAGGTCGGCGGCCTGCGAGGCGACCAGGCCCGAGGCGGTGGTCAGCGAGACGGTGGCCGACCCCTGCGCGACGCGCAGCGCGGTCGCGATCAGGAACGACTGGAGGAGCAGCGGGACCCCGAGCCCGCCGAGCGAGGAGGTCAGCGCCTCCCCGATGCCGCTGGTGCGCAGCACCCCGCCGAACATCCCGCCGGCGCCGGTGATCAGGATGATCGAGCAGATCGGGCCCAGCGACTTGTCCAGCAGCGTCGTGGTCTCGCTCAGCGTGCGGCCGCGACGCCCGATCGTCGCGATGGCGACCAGCAGGCTGAGCAGGAGCGCGACCGGGGTCTGCCCCAGCAGGACGAGCGCATCGGTCACGCCGTTCGCGGTGACCGCCCCGGACTCCACCAGGGTCGAGACGACGGTGTTGCCGGCGATGAGCACCATCGGGAGCAGCAGCAGGCCCAGCACCGTCCCGAAGGACGGCGGGGCGACCGTCCCGGTCGAGGTCCGGCGGTCCGTGGCGGTGGCGGTGCCACCGCCGCCCGGGTCGCGGCCTCCGTTCTCCTCGCCCATCAGCAGGTCGGGCAGGTCGACGTGGATCCGGGCGCCGAGGGCGCGGGAGAGCAGGTAGACGCCGACGTACCAGGACACGACCGCGACCGGGAGGCCGACCAGCAGGACGACGCCGAGGTCGCCGCCGAGCACGGTCCCCGCGGCGACCGGGCCCGGGTGCGGTGGGACCAGCGCGTGCATCGCCGCGAACGCGCCGGCGGCCGGGAGGGCGTAGTACAGCAGCGAGCCGCCGAAGCGACGGGCGACGGTCAGGATGATCGGCAGGAAGACGACCAGGCCCGCGTCGAAGAAGATCGGGAACCCGAAGACCAGCGCCGCCACGCCGAGGGCGAACGGGGCCCGCTGCTCGCCGAAGCGCGAGATCAGCGTGTCCGCGAGGACCTGGGCGCCGCCGGTGACCTCGAGGAGCCGGCCGAGCATGACCCCGAAGCCCACCAGCAGCGCGACCGAGCCGAGCGTCCCGCCGAACCCGGTCAGCAGGGCGTCGGGCACGAGCTCCAGCGGGATGCCGGCGGCGACCGCGGTCAGCAGGCTGACCAGGACCAGGGCGATGAAGGCGTGCAACCGCACGACGATGATCAGCGTGAGCAGCAGGGCGACCGCGCCGGCGGCGACGAGCAGCAGCACGCCGGTGCCGTACGCGGGGGCGAGGGCTTCCATGGGGACCTCCGAGTCGGGAGCGCTGGGACGAGAGGGACGCGTGGGGCGACCCCGGTGCCTCAGGTTGTCAGGCGGGAGCGCACCGCGTCGAGGGCGGCCGCGGTCACGACGTCGGGCGGGCTCGAGACGTCGACGACCACCCCGTCCTCGTCCGCGTCGAGCGGCTCGAGGGTGTCGAACTGCGAGCGGAGCAGCGTGGTCGGCATGAAGTGCCGCTGCCGCTGCTGCATCCGGGGCTCGAGGACGTCGAAGCCGGCGTGCAGGTGGACGAAGAACACCGCCCCGGCCCCGTCGCGGAGCCGGTCGCGGTAGGAGCGCCGCAACGCCGAGCAGGTCACGATGCTGCTGAGGCCCGCGTCGGCACGCTGGCGCACCGCCTCGCCGATCAGGTCCAGCCACGGGGCGCGGTCGGCGTCGCCCAACGGGTCGCCGGCCTGCATCTTCGCGACGTTGGCGGGCGGGTGGAGGTCGTCACCCTCGACGAAGCCCCAGCCGAGCTCGTCGGCGACGGCCTGGCCCACGGTGGACTTCCCGGTCGCGGAGACGCCCATCACGACGACCTGCAACGTCTGGTCGGTCACCATGGCACCGCACGCTACCCGGGCTCGGTACCGGTCTCGGTGCGCGCGGCGCAGTCGCGGCAGACCCCGAAGATCTCGAGCGTGTGGCTGACCTCCGCGAACCCGTGCTCGGCCGCGATCGCACGGGTCCAGCGCTCCACGGTCGGCCCCTCCACCTCCACGGCGGCGCCGCACGAGCGGCAGACGAGGTGGTGGTGGTGGGTGGCCGAGCAGCGCCGCCACACCGCCTCACCGTCCTCGGTGCGCAGCACGTCGACGTCGCCGGACTCGGCCATGCGCTGGAGCGTCCGGTAGACCGTCGCCAGACCCACCCGCTCGCCGCGCTCGCCCAGCAGCTGGTGGATCTCCTGGGCGGAGCGGAAGTCCGGCACCGAGGCCAGCGCCTCGACCACGGCGGTGCGCTGGCGCGTCGGTCGCATCGACTCGACCGCCTGGGTGCCCCCGTCAGTGCTCGTCATAGTGCCGTCCGTGGGGTGCGTGCCGGTGGCCGTCGTGCACGTAGTCGACGTGGTCGCCGTGCGGGACGGCCGGGTGGCCGCAGTCGTCGCCGTGGGCGTGGTCGTCCGCGTCGTGGGCCGTCGCGTGCCCGGCCGGCACCTCGTCGTCGAAGGGGACCCGGGCCCGTTGCCGACGGCGCAGCCAGACCCCCGCCGGCCAGGTCGCGGCGAACACCACCAGCGAGAGCAGCACGATGGACGCGCCCGGGGCGACGTCGGCGCGGAACGACGCCAGCGCCGCGATGACGAGACCGCCGAGCGAGGCGAGCACCCCGAGCCCCATCGCCGCGACGAGCGTGGTGCGGAAGGAGCGCGTCACCTGCTGGGCCGTGGCCACGGGGACGACCATCAGGGCCGAGACGAGCAGGAGCCCCACGGTGCGCATCGCGACGGTGACGCTGAGCGCCGCGAGCACGGCGACGAGCAGGTTGTAGCCACGCACCCGCAGCCCGGCGACGCGGGCGAACTCCTGGTCGTGGGAGACCGCGAACAGCTGCGGGGAGAGGCCGAGGGCCAGCACGCAGACCACCGTCGCCAGCGCCATCGTCACCAGCACGTCGGCGACCGGGATGGTCAGGATCGAGCCGAACAGGTAGGTCTGGAGGGTGCTGGCGCTGTCCTGACCCAGCCCGGTGATCAGCAGACCGCCGGCGAGGCCGCCGTAGAACAGCAGCGCCAGGGCGACGTCGCCGTTGGTGTGGCCGCGCTCCCGGATCGTCTCGATCAGCGTGGCGCCGAGGACCGCGACGACCACGGCCGTCCAGGTCGGGGACGCACCCGTGACCAACCCCACCGCGACACCGGTCACGGCGACGTGGCCGATCCCGTCGCCCATCAGCGCCAGCCGTCGCTGCACCAGGTAGGTCCCGATCGCCGGCGCGGCCAGCCCGACGAAGACGGCAGCGATGAGGGCCCGTTGGATGAACGGCAGCGCGAACAGCTCGCCCGGCGTCACCGGTGCCCCCCCTGGTCGTGGTGGTGACCGGCTCCCGGGGAGAGCGGCACCGACACCGACGGCACGTGGTCGTGCCGCGAGCGGTGCTCGTGAGCGGTGTGGTGGTGGGAGTGCGACTCGCCGAAGTCGGGGTGGTGGACCTCGTGGTCGGCCAGCGGCGGGCCGTCGTAGGCGACCCGGCCGTCGCTCATCACCACGGCCCGGTCGACCAGCGGGGCCAACGGGCCCAGCTCGTGGGCGACCAGGACGATCGTCGCGCCGCGGCCCCGCAGCAGGCGCAGGCTCTCGGCCAGGGCGTGCTGGTTCGGGAGGTCGACGCCGGCGGTGGGCTCGTCGAGGAAGAACAGCTCGGGCCGACCGGCCAGGGCGCGGGCGATCAGCACCCGCTGCTGCTGGCCCCCCGACAGCGTGGAGACCCCCTCCTTCGCCCGGTCGGCCAGGCCGACCACGTCGAGGGCGTCGGCGATGGCGGCGCGGTCCTCGCGACCGAGCGGACGCAGCAGGCGTCGGCGGGTCAGGCGCCCGGAGGCCACGACCTCCCAGACCGACGCCGGGACACCCGACCCGGCGCCGGTGCGCTGCGGGACGTAGCCGACCCGCTCCCAGGAGGAGAACTGCCCCACGGCCGTCCCGAACAGCTCCAGGTGGCCCGCGGTGAGCGGACGCAGACCGGTCAGGGCCCGCACGAGCGTGGACTTGCCGGAGCCGTTCGCGCCCATCAGCGCGACGAAGTCACCGGTGCCGACCGTGAGCTCGACGTGGCGCAGGACCGGGCGACCCTCGATCGAGACCGCGCCGTCGCGCAGCCGGACCGGCGGCTCCGTCGTCACGAGCAACCGTTGGCGGCGCGCAGCGCCTCGAGGTTGGACCGCATCAGCGAAAGGTAGTCCTCGTCGGCGGTGTCGTCGGTCAGGCCCTCGATCGGGTCGAGCACCGCGGTCCCGACGCCGGCGTCCTGGGCGAGGCTCTCGGTCAGCGCGGGGCTGGCCAGCCGCTCGGAGAAGACGGTGGTGATGCCGTCCTGCTCGATCAGCGACTGCAGGCGACCCAGGTCGGCGGGCGTGGGTTCGGCGTCGGGGGAGAGACCGGCCACGGCCTCGACGTCGATGCCGTAGCGGTCGAGGTAGCCGAACGCGTCGTGGCTGACGACGACGGTGTCGCGCTCGCACGACGCGAGACCGGACTCCAGGTCGGCGTCGAGGGACTCGAGGTCCGCGCGCAGCGCGGCGGCGCCGTCGGCGTACTCGGCGGCCCCGTCGGGGTCGACCTCGGCCAGCGCCTCGGCCACGGCGTCGCCGGCGTCGGCCATCAGCGTCGGGTCCAACCAGAAGTGCGGGTCCACGTCGCCCAGGTCGGCGTGCTCGGCGTGCTCCTCGGCCGTCTCGTCCCCGTGGTCCTCGTCGTCCTCGTCGTCCTCGTGGTCCTCGTCGAGCGGCTGGAGGTCGACCACCCCGGCGACGTCGAGGACCTCGCCGGCAGCGTTCTGCTCGACGGCCTCGTCGACGGCCGCCTGCAGCCCGCCCTCCAGGACGACGAGGTCCGCTCCGGCGACGGCAGCGTTGTCGGCGACCGAGAGCTCGAGGTCGTGCGGTTCCTGGCCGGCGGCGGTCAGGCCGACGACGTCGGCGCGGTCGCCGGTCACCCTGGTCGCGACGTACTCCAGGGGGTAGAAGGACGCCACGACCCGTGGAGCTCCCCCGTCGGCGGAGCCGGTCGCTGGGGTGTCCGAGAAGGCGGCGCAGGACGAGAGAGCCGTGGTGGCCGCGACGACGAGCGCGGTCCGGGTCAGGGTGCCGACGGTCCGGCCACGGGGTGGCTTCATGACAACCATTCTCAACGTAGATGAGAACGGTTGTCAAAAACGGGCGCGGACTAGGCTCGTGGTCGTGCTGGTCGTCACCCGTTTCCGCGTGCCCGTCGCCGAGGGGGAGGCGTTCCGCGCCGACCTGGACCGGGCCGTCGCAGCGCTGGCGGACCGCCCGGGCCACGTAGGGGCCACGGCGGGTCGCAACGTCGACGACCCGGAGCTGTGGGTGCTGACGACCCGCTGGGAGCACGTCGGGGCCTACCGCCGGGCGTTGTCGTCCTACGAGGTCAAGCTCCACGCGGTCCCGCTGCTCGGTCGCGCCCTCGACGAGCCCAGCGCCTACGAGGTCGTCGAGCCCGGCACCGTGCTCAACCAGGGGTCGGCCCGGTCGTTAGGCTGAGTCGCTCGCGACCGGCAGCCGGCCGGCCGCGACGCCTGCTTCGAGGAGCTGTCTGCCCGTGGCCAAGCCACCCCCGTCCACCGTCGACCTGGTCGTCTCGCTCGCCAAGCGGCGCGGGTTCGTCTTCCCCAGCGGCGAGATCTACGGCGGGACCCGCTCGGCGTGGGACTACGGCCCGCTCGGGGTCGAGCTGAAGGAGAACATCAAGCGGCAGTGGTGGCGCTCGATGGTGCAGGTCCGCGACGACGTCGTCGGGCTCGACTCCGCGATCATCCTGCCGCGGCGCACCTGGGAGGCCAGCGGCCACGTGGCGACGTTCTCCGACCCGCTCACCGAGTGCCAGAGCTGTCACAAGCGCTTCCGCGCCGACCACCTCCAGGAGGAGTACGCCGAGCGCAAGGGCATCGACGACCCCGACGACGTCGACCTGACCAAGCTGGCCTGCCCCAACTGCGGCACCCGCGGCGCCTGGACCGAGCCGCGCCAGTTCTCCGGCCTGCTCAAGACCTTCCTCGGCGTGGTCGAGGACGACTCCGGCCTGCACTACCTGCGTCCGGAGACCGCGCAAGGGATCTTCCTGAACTTCGCGAACGTCGTGACCAGCAGCAGGGCCAAGCCACCGTTCGGCATCGCCCAGATCGGCAAGAGCTTCCGCAACGAGATCACCCCCGGCAACTTCATCTTCCGCACCCGCGAGTTCGAGCAGATGGAGATGGAGTACTTCGTCCGTCCCGGCGAGGACGAGGAGTGGCACCAGCACTGGATCGACGAGCGCACCCGCTGGTACGTCGACCTCGGGATCGACCCCGACAACCTGCGCCACTTCGAGCACCCGACCGAGAAGCTCTCGCACTACTCCAAGCGCACCGTCGACATCGAGTACCGCTTCGGTTTCGCCGGATCGGAGTGGGGTGAGCTCGAGGGCATCGCCAACCGCACCGACTTCGACCTCACGACCCACGCCGAGGCGTCGGGCCAGGACCTGTCCTACTTCGACCAGGCGGCCGGGGAGCGGTTCACCCCCTACGTGATCGAGCCCGCGGCGGGACTCTCGCGCAGCCTGATGACGTTCCTGGTCGACGCCTACCGCGAGGACGAGGCGCCCAACACCAAGGGGGGCGTCGACAAGCGCACCGTGCTCGGGCTGGACCCGCGCCTGGCTCCGGTCAAGGTCGCGGTGCTGCCGCTCTCGCGCAACGCCGACCTGACCCCGAAGGCCCGCGACCTCGCGGCGGAGCTGCGGCGCAGCTGGAACGTCGACTTCGACGACTCGGGCGCGATCGGGCGGCGCTACCGCCGCCAGGACGAGATCGGCACGCCCTACTGCGTGACCGTCGACTTCGAGACCCTCGAGGACGACGCGGTCACCGTGCGCGAGCGCGACTCGATGGCCCAGGAGCGGGTCGGGCTGGACCGGGTCGGCGCCTACTTCGCCGAGCGGCTGGTCGGGTGCTGAGCCCGGCTGGCGCCCGCGTGCACAATAGGTCGATGAGCAGGACGGGGCGCGCACGTCGGATCCAGGTCGTCGCAGGGCTCGGGGTGGCCGCCCTCGCGCTGGCGGGCTGCTCGGGCGGGTCCGGGTCGTCCGGGGGGACCGACGAGGTCGAGTCGCCCTCCGAGGCCGCGTCCGAGGCGGCGGCGTCCGGGTCCGCGGCCGCGGGGACACCGACCGCCGAGCCCTACCTGCCGGTGCCCGACGGGACCGAGCTCACCCCGCAGGGCAGCCTGCTCGAGGTCGGGGACGAGGCCACGGTGGCCTACCGCCCTCGACAGGGCCAGGTCGGCGTGCTCGACCTGAAGGTGACCGACCTGCGCCAGACCACCTTCGAGGAGTCCTTCGAGGGGTGGGACCTGACCAAGGAGACGCTGGCGACGACCCCGTACTTCGTCCAGGCGAAGGTGGTGAACCGGGGCAAGCCGGACCTCGGCGGGCGCGCGGTGCCGCTGTACCTCCTCGACGACGCGAACACGCTGCTCGAGCCGACCACGTTCGAGGGTGACTTCCAGCCCTGCGCCAGCCAGCCGCTGCCGGAGAAGTTCCGCAAGGGCGACAAGGTGAGCACCTGCCTCGTCTTCCTCGCCCCCGAGGGCCGCGAGCTCGCCGGTGTGAGCTTCCGCCCGGACCAGGGCTTCGACGCGATCACCTGGACCGGTGACGTCGCCACGCCCCGGACCGACGGTGGCGGGAAGAAGAAGAGCGGTGCCGGCGGCGGGAACGGCGGTGACAGCGGCGGGAACGGCGGCGGGAACGGCGGCGGTGCCGGCGGCGGGGACGGCTGAGCCGTGCCGACGCTGACGCTGCCCGGGCCGCTGCGGCTCGGGCCCCTCGAGGTGAGCACCCCCGTGGTGCTCGCGCCGATGGCCGGCATCACCAACGCTGCGTACCGGCGGCTGTGCGCCGAGCACGGCGCCGGGCTCTACGTCTGCGAGATGATCACCAGCCGCGGGCTGGTCGAGGGCGACCAGCACACCCTCGACATGCTCGTCTTCGACGACGCGGAGCAGGTGCGCTCGGTGCAGCTGTACGGCACCGACCCGGCCACGGTGGCGCGGGCCACGGAGATCCTCTGCGCCGAGCACGGCGTCGCGCACGTGGACCTCAACTTCGGCTGCCCGGTGCCGAAGGTGACCCGCAAGGGCGGTGGGGGAGCGCTGCCCTGGAAGCGCGGGCTGCTGGCCTCGATCCTGCGCAGCGCGGTCGCCGCCGGCGATCGGTACGGCGTCCCGGTCACCATGAAGACCCGGCTCGGCCTGGACCGGGACCACCTCACCTACCTCGACGCGGGTCGGATCGCCGAGGACGCGGGCTGCGCCGGCATCGCGCTGCACGGCCGGACCGTCGCGCAGGCCTACTCGGGCCAGGCCGACTGGGACGCGATCGGTGAGCTGGTCGCCGCGGTCGACATCCCGGTCCTGGGCAACGGCGACGTGTGGGAGGCGGCCGACGCCCTGCGAATGGTCGAGCAGACCGGGGTCGCCGGCGTGGTCGTCGGGCGCGGCTGCCTGGGGCGGCCGTGGCTCTTCCGCGACCTCGCGGCGGCGTTCTCGGGCGAGCAGGTCGCGACCCTGCCGCGGCTGGGCGAGGTCGCGGCGATGATGCGGCGTCACGCCGAGCTGCTCACCGTCCACCTCGGCGAGGAGCGCGGCTGCCGCGAGTTCCGCAAGCACGTCTCCTGGTACCTCAAGGGGTTCGCTGCCGGCGGTCCGCTGCGCCGCGAGCTCGGGCTGGTCTCCTCCCTGGTCGAGCTCGACCGGCTGCTCGTCCAGCTCGACCCCGACGAGGCGTTCCCGGTCTCCGAGCTGGGGGCGCCCCGCGGGCGGCAGGGTTCGCCGCGGACCCGCGTCGCGCTGCCCGAGGGCTGGCTCGACGACACCGACGGCACACCCGGGCCCGGGGCGCCGCTGCTCGAGAGCGCCGACGAGGCCACCGGCGGCTGACGCCCCGTGGGTGGACGCGGATCACGGAAACGATCACGGGACGATCACGGGACGATCACGACACGGTCACGGCGGAGTGACGAGGCTCATGCCGCCGACCCCGGGGTGCCGATTGCGGTCGGTGCGCAGCACTGTGCTTGACTCGGCGATCGTGCCGTGACGAGCTCGGACCCCGCACGTCGGGCCGGCACCTGACCTGACCGCAACCGCAAAGGAATCAGCGCCGTGGCCGACAACCGCCACAAGCGGGACACCCCTGCTCGCCGCCTGCCGCGCCCCCGCGTGCTGGCCGGCTCCTTCGCCAGCCTGGCGACCCTCTCCGTGGTCGGCATCGGTGTCCTCACCGTCCCGCCGGCCTCCGTCGCCCTGCTCGCCGACGACCCCGCCGACCCGGGCGCAGCCGACACCCGGGTGGCTGCGGCCGCCGAGGGCGACGCGCCGGTGCTGGCCGCCGAGCGCGGCCTCGTCCCGCTCTCGCGCTCCGCGGTGCGGGGGCAGACCATCGAGGAGGAGCCCACCGCTCTCGAACGCGTCACCGCGCCCGCCGCGGTCCGCGAGGCGGTCGACGGCGCCGACGACGAGCAGTGGTCCACCACCGAGCTCGACATCTGGACCGGCCCCGGCGATCAGGCCTCCGCCGACGGGCTGCTCGACGACGCCGAGAAGGTGCTGGTCACCGGGCGGACGTTCGGCGGCCGCGAGGAGATCGTGCTCGACGGCGACGCGCGCTGGGTGACCGCCGGCTACCTCGCGCAGGACAAGCCCGAGCCCGAGCCGGCGACCGGCACCGAGGAGTCCACCTCCGGCTCCTCCGGGGGCGTCCCGCAGGCCACCGGCGCCAGCTGCAGCAACGGCAGCTCCGTGCCGTCCGGCGTGAGCCCGAACATCGTCGCGGTCCACCAGGCCGTGTGTGCGGCGTTCCCGTCGATCACCAGCTACGGCACCTTCCGCAGCGACGGGGAGCACGCGCAGGGCATCGCGATCGACATCATGGTCTCCGGCGAGACCGGCTACCAGGTCGCCGACTTCGTCCGCGCCAACGCCGGCAGCCTCGGTGTCTCCTACGCCATCTACGCCCAGCGGATCTGGTCGGTCGAGCGCGGCGGCGAGGGCTGGCGCGGCATGTCCGACCGCGGGTCCACCACGGCCAACCACTACGACCACGTGCACGTCACGACGTACTGAGCCGACCCGCCGTCGGCGCGGCTAGTCTCGCGGCGATGGACGCGGAGCTGCTCTACGACGATCGCGACCGGGAGCGGCTGGTCGCCGAAGCGCCCAAGCGGGTCGACGCGCCCGAGCGGACCGCGTTCGAGCGCGACCGGGCCCGCCTGGTCCATGCCGCGTCGTTCCGCCGCCTGGCGGCCAAGACCCAGGTGGTCGGACCCCACAGCCACGACTTCGTCCGCAACCGGCTGACGCACAGCCTCGAGGTGGCCCAGGTCGCCCGCGACCTGTCCCGTGCGCTGGGCAGCCAGCCCGACGTCGCCGAGACCGCTGCGCTGGCGCACGACCTGGGGCACCCGCCGTTCGGGCACAACGGCGAGCGGGTGCTCGCCGAGGTGGGTCAGGCGTGCGGGGGGTTCGAGGGCAATGCCCAGACCTGGCGGCTGCTGACCCGGCTCGAGGCGAAGACCACCGACCACCACGGCCGCTCGGCGGGCCTGAACCTGACCCGCGCCACCCTGGACGCCTGCACCAAGTACCCCTGGGGTCCCGGCGCCGGCCCGCCGGGCACGCCGGCCGCGAAGTTCGGCGTCTACGACGCGGACGCGCCGGTCTTCGGCTGGGCGAGGGGGGAGGGCCGCGGGACGCGGCGCTGCGTGGAGGCGCAGGTGATGGATCTCGCCGACGACGTCGCCTACTCCGTCCACGACGTCGAGGACGGCACCGTCGTCGGCCGCGTCGACCTCGCCGTCCTCGCCGACCCGGAGCGACGCGAGGAGCGCGCCGCAGCGTGGGCCACCACTCGCGCGTGGTACCTGCCCGAGGCCGACGACGCGCTGCTCGACGACGTGCTGGCCGGGCTGCGGTCCGTCGACAGCTGGCCGAGCGCTGCCTACGACGGCACCCGGCGCAGCCAGGCGGCGCTGAAGAACCTCACCAGCGACCTGATCGGTCGGTTCTGCGGTGCGGTGCAGCACGCGACCTTCGCCTCCCAGGACGGCCCGTTCGTGCGCTACCGCGCCGACCTGGTGGTGCCCGAGCGCACCCGGCTGGAGATCGGGTTGCTCAAGGGCGTCGCCGCCCACTTCGTGATGCAGGCCGAGGACCGGGTGCTCGCGATGGAGCGGCAGCGCGAGCTGGTGGCGGCGCTCGTCGCTGCCCTGGTGGAGCGGGGTCCCGACGGGCTGGACCCGGCCTACGCCGCCGACTGGCGGGCGGCCGGCGACGACGCCGCCCGGCTCCGGGTGGTCCTCGACCAGGTCGCCTCGTTCACCGACCCCGGCGCCGTGGAGCGCCACCGCGTGCTCGTCGGCTAGCCGGCGCGGGCCAGCAGCGCCAGGGCGCGCTCCACGACCAGCCCGGTCGCCGCCTCGTCGAACGCCGGCAGGCTGTCGTCGGTGAACAGGTGCTCGGAGCCGGGGTAGAGGAACAGCTCGCCGTCCTCGGCGGCGCTGGTCACCTCACGGGCGGAGTCGAGGTCCTCGCCGGCGAAGAACGCGTCGTCCTCCATCCCGTGGACCTGCACCGGCACCGCCGGCGGCCACCCGTCCCCGACGGCGTCCGGCGGCAGGCAGGCGTGCAGCAGCAGCGCTGCGCGCACCCTCGGGTCCTGCTGCGCCAGCTGCTGCGCCGGGACCGCGCCCAGCGAGAGCCCGGCGACGACCAGGCCGTCCGGCAGCGCGGCCGCAGCAGCGACTCCCCGGGCGGCGACCTCGGCGAAGCCGAGCCCCTGGGCGTGCGCCAGGCCGTCCTCGAGCTCGTCGTAGACGCGCCCCTCGTAGAGGTCCGGGGTGTGCACGACGTGGCCTCCGGCGCGGAACCGGTCCGCGAGGTGGTGGACGCCGGCCGTCAAGCCGTGGGCGTGGTGCAGCAGCAGGATCTCGGTCACCCGGTCAGTGTGGGCGCTGCGGGGGCCCGGGGTCGAGGGGGTGCCGGGTCGCTAGCCTCACCCGGTGAGCGAACCGCTGGTCTGGCTGCCCTTCGACCCCACCGAGCTCGGCGAGCCCCCCGCGGGGCTGCGCTACGAGGTGGTGCCGACCCTCGACGAGGTGCCGGCGTCGGCCGCCGAGGTGGAGCTGGTCGTCACGCCCTACGACCTCGGTGACCAGCTCGGCGCCGCGGTGGCGCGCATGGACCGGTTGCGCGTGGTGCAGACCCTGACCGCCGGGGTCGACGCCGTGCGGGGCAGCGTGCCGGACGGGGTGACGCTGTGCAACGGACGCGGCATCCACGACACCTCCACCGCCGAGCTCGCCTTCCTGCTGACGCTCGCCGGGTTGCGCGACCTGCCGCGGTTCGTCCGTGCGCAGGACCGCCGGGAGTGGAGCCCGGCCTGGCGGGGGGCGCTCGCCGGCAAGCGGGTCGCCGTCGTCGGGGCCGGCTCGATCGCGAGCGCGCTGCAGGTCCGGCTCGAGGCGTTCGAGGCCGAGGTGACGCTGGTCGGGCGGACCGCCCGCGACGGCGTGCGCGGCACCGAGGAGCTGCCGGCGCTGCTCCCCGACCAGGACGTCGTCGTGCTGCTGGTGCCGCTGACGGACGCCACCCGGGGTCTGGTGGACGCGGGGTTCCTGGCTGCGATGCCCGACGGGGCGCTGCTGGTCAACGTCGCGCGCGGCGCCGTGGTCGACACCGACGCGCTGCTCGCCGAGCTCGGGACCGGACGGCTGCGCGCGGCGCTCGACGTGTTCGAGACCGAGCCGCTGCCCGACGACAGCGCGTTGTGGGACGCCCGCGGGCTGCTGCTCACCCCCCACGTCGGCGGTCTCAGCGATGCGATGTGGCCCCGCGCCTACCGGCTGGTGCGTGAGCAGCTCGAGCGGTTCGCGGCCGGCGAGCCGCTGGCGAACGTGATGGACGGCGAGTACTGACCGCCCGCCCCGCGGGCCGCTCCACAGGTCACCGCCGCGCGGCCTGCTGCACCGCGGCACGCCCGTAGACTCCGCCCGTGGCAGGACGGATCCGCGAGGACGACATCGCGACGGTGCGGGAGAAGGCCCGCATCGACGAGGTGGTCTCCTCCTACGTCACGCTGCGCAACGCCGGCGGCGGGTCGATGAAGGGCCTGTGCCCCTTCCACGACGAGAAGTCGCCGTCGTTCAACGTCAACCCGCAGCGCCAGTTCTGGCACTGCTTCGGGTGCGGCGAGGGCGGGGACGTCCTCACCTTCCTGATGAAGATCGACGGGTTGAGCTTCGTCGAGGCCGTCGAGCGGCTGGCCGAGAAGGTCGGGGTGCCGCTGCGGCGCGAGGGTGGCGACGAGCGCGACGACCGACCCAAGGGCCCCGGTCGCGGTCGGCTGATCGAGGCGCACGGGCTGGCCCAGGAGTTCTACGCCGAGCAGCTGACGACCCCGGGGGCGCAGCCGGCCCGGGACTTCCTGATCGGCCGCGGCTTCGACCAGTCGGCGGCGGCGACCTTCGGGGTCGGCTTCTCGCCCAACGACGGCGAGGCGTTGCTGCGCCACCTCCGGGGGCGCGGCTTCAGCCAGGAGGAGCTGGTCGCCGGCGGGCTGGTGGCGGTCGGGCGGTCGGCGTACGACCGATTCCGTGGCCGGCTGATGTGGCCGATCCGGGACGCCGGCGGCGACACGATCGGCTTCGGCGCCCGCCGGATCCTCGAGGACGACCGGATCGAGGCGAAGTACCTCAACACCTCCGAGACCCAGATCTACAAGAAGAGCCAGGTCCTCTACGGCCTCGATCTCGCCCGCCGTGAGATGGCGCGCTCCTCCCAGGCCGTCGTGGTGGAGGGCTACACCGACGTGATGGCCTGTCACCTCGCCGGCGTCGGCACGGCCGTCGCCACCTGTGGCACGGCGTTCGGCGACGACCACGCCCGGGTGCTGCGGCGCTTCCTGCACGACCACGAGGAGTTCCGCGGCGAGGTGATCTTCACCTTCGACGGCGACGCCGCCGGCCAGAAGGCCGCGCTGAAGGCGTTCGAGGGCGACCAGAACTTCGTCTCCCAGACCTACGTCGCGGTCGAGCCGACCGGGCTCGACCCGTGCGACCTGCGGGTGCAGCAGGGCGACGCGGCCGTGCGCGAGCTGGTGGCCAAGCGGCAGCCGCTCTACCGGTTCGTGCTGGGCAACATCATCGCGAAGTACGACCTCGACCGCGCCGACGGTCGGATCGACGCGGTCCGAGAGACGGCGAAGCTCGTGTCGAGCATCCGGGACCAGTCGAAGGTGACTGGTTTCGCGCAGGAGATCTCCAAGATGGTGGGGTCCGACGTCGACACGAACGCGGTCCTCGCAGAGGTGCGGCGTGCCGCGGGCCGCCCGGCGGCGACCCCGCGCGGCGGACGGGAGCGCGACCCGCGGGGTGACCGCGAACCGGCCACGACCGCCGAGCGGCCCCCACGCAGCACGGTGCCGGACCTTCGCGATCCCCGGTTCGTCATCGAGCGCGAGACCCTCAAGCTCGTCGTCCAGCACCCGATGGCGATCGGGCGCACCACCGCCGACCTCGGTCCGAACGACTTCACCCACCCGACCTACCGCGGGGTCTGGGAGGCGGTCGCCGCGGCCGGTGGGCCGGCGGCGGCGGCCGGGGATCCCGCCTGGTCGAGCCGGGTGCGCGACGCCGTCGCCGACCCCGCGGTCTCCTCCGCGATCAGCGCCCTGGGCGTGGAGCCGCTCAAGAAGGAACCCGACGCGGCCTACGTCCTGCTGCACGTCGTGCGGCTGATGGAGCTCACCGCGGCGCGTCGGATCGCCGAGGTGAAGTCGCGGTTGCAGCGCACCAACCCCGTCGAGCAGCCGGTGGACTACAACCGGATGTTCGGCGAGCTGGCCGCGCTCGAGCAGCACCGGCGCCAGCTGCGCGACCGGATGGCGGGGTTGTGAGCCGGCTCGCCCGGCGCATCGCCGGCGCCGGACGCGCGGCCCGGCGCCCGCCCCGCCCCGACGTGGCGGTGGGACGGGGGGAGCGGGTCCTCGCCTGGGCCGCTGCGACCGACGGCGGGGTCGTCGCCGGCACGCGCGACGCGGCGTACCTGCCCGGTGGCCTGCGGCTGCCGTGGGAGCAGGTCGAGGCCGCCGAGTGGGACGTCGAGGCGGGACGCCTCGTGGTGACCGAGGTCGGCAGCTGGGGGACGGTCCGCGCGGTGCACTCGGTCGCACTGGCCGTGCCGGAGGACGAGGCCGGGGCCGGGGCCCAGGCAGAGCCGACCGGGGCAGGGTCGACCGGCGCCGGCGATCCCCGGTCTCTGCTGCAGCTGGTGCGGGAGCGGGTCACCGCGAGTGTCGTCTCGCAGCGCCACGTGGCGGTGCGCGGTCGAGCGGGCGTCCGCGTCGTCGGGCGGCGGGCCACGTCGGGGGACCGGTCGATCAGCTGGCTGCTGGAGTACGACGAGGGCGTCGACCCCGACGACCCGCGGGTCGCCCGGTTGGCGGACGAGGCGCTCGCCGCGGCCCGCGCCGAGGTGGGCGACACCGCCGGCTGACCGCCGTGGGGTGGATTTCGGGCGGTCGCGCGCCGTTGCTATCGTGAGCGCGCTGCACGCGATCCCCTGTAGCTCAACTGGCAGAGCATTCGGCTGTTAACCGGAGGGTTGTTGGTTCGAGTCCAACCGGGGGAGCAAGGCAAAACGGCTGGTGACCTGCGGAAACGCGGTTCACCAGCCGTTTTGCTTCTCCAGTGCATCGGCTATGCATCGTTCGCGCGGTCCACCCTCCACGAAGAAGCCTCGAGCGAGGGGCCGGGTAAAGGCCGCCGTTCAAGGGGCGCAGTTGCGCGAGCTCCCGATCTGGGCACCGGAACGCACCGCCCTCCACCTGCGCGGCAAGCACGGCCATCGCGGCCTCTTCGGGCCACACCTCGTCCCTGCAGCAGCGATGATCCAAACCTTGGCACGCATCCTCCGCAGCAGGCCACCGAAGCCTTGGGTGTGATCGGGCTCGTCACTCAGCACCAGGGACGTCGGCTGCGCCGTAACGGGATCCCCTTGTGGTCACGCACCGCGCGACGATCGGCGTGCGGCGACTACTCCCAGGGCTGCTGGGGCGCGATGTGTCGTCGTAGTTCCATGGCGTCGTGGAGGACCCGACCGACGACCATGACGTCGCCGTCGATTCGCCAGATCAGGACGTGTCGCGGGCGGTGGACCTTTCCACCGGGAGAGCGAGTGCGGCTCTGCGCCAGATGCCATGAGAACACCCCGTCACCCAGCTCGGGGCGCATCGTTCGCCCCACCTCGTCCCTGTAGGTCGCCGCTTCGCGGATGGCTGTGGCTATCAGTGCCTCGTAGCGCTTGCGGGCCTCCTCGCCGAACCGGTCGTGCGACCAGGCGAGAATCGACACGATGTCGGCCTGCGCGGCATAGGTGAGGCGATACCTCGTCATCAGCCCGCTGAGTGAGTCTTGGCCGCGCGGACGCCGAGCTGCCCGACGAAGTCGTCGAGGGACTCGTCATCGATGTCGTCGAAGCGCCCCGAGGCGAGATCCGACCAGCCCTGTTCGGAGGCTTGACGCAGGACGCCGACCTTCGCCGCCTCTTCGACCTGCTCGCGCTCGAGAAGCCGCAGACCTTCGCGCAGCACCTCACTTGCGTTCTGATAGCGCCCAGACTTCACCAGCGACTCCACGAGCTCGTGCTGGTGCTGACTCAGGACAACGTTCCTCGTTGCGATGACGACCACCTCCGTTGGCAGTATATGCCATGATCTGGCCCGGTTCGGTTCGCCGCAACCCGAACCTCATTCGGTCACGGCCACAACCTCGGCTGCAGTGGCCTCCGTCCGCGGCGACATCGCCGCACGAGGTTCGGCCTGCGGGACGCGTCGGTGCCACTCAGCTCGTGGGGACGTATCGGGTGAGGACACAGAACTCGTTGCCCTCCGGATCGGCAAGCACGGCCCACCCCTTGTCGGGACCGTCCCGCCGGTCGTCAACGAGCGTGGCGCCCAGCGCGAGGATCCGATCGACCTCCTCCTCGCGGGAGCTGTCGGTCGGGCGAACAGAGATATGCATGCGGTTCTTGTATCCAGCGCATGGTCCTTCACCTTGCGGGCCCGCAGCCAGATGGAGGCGTATTCGGCGAACGTCGGAACCGTCTCGGCCGCAGCGCGGATCCGTTCCTCCTCGGCGTGCTCGACCAGCGTGCGCCACGACGCGCCCTCCGCGTTCAGTCGCAGCTCCTCGGCGCGGCCAGTCGCCGGCCGCCTCCCGGCCGTAGGTGTTCGCCTCGAACGTATGAGGTGCCGTCACCAGGTGCCCGCCACGACGGGACGGATGGTCGAGCGGCACCTGAACCGCGCCTGCCAACGGCCGGACCGCATCTTGGCGAGTTGGCCGAACAGGCGTCTGGAGTTTCTTGCGACCATGCCTGGACGTCCTACCTGTTGCATTGGCTATGCATCGTCGTACGTCAGTTCCGGTCCGATTGGGGCCTGTTGGACTGCAGCGGCTGACTCATGTTTTCGCAGTTCAGAGCCACTATTGGGTGCTTCCGTCCACCCCGGTCCAACAGTGGCGAATAGTGGTTCGAGTCCAACCGGGGGAGCAGGGAGGGACGGCCCGCGTCGACGCCGATCGCGGGCCGTCTCCCGTGCTGGTGGCTCCGGCGATGCACCGCTCGGGGCTCGCCGTCCCCGGCTCAGGCCGTGCTGTCGAGGATGAGTCGGACTGCCTCGTCCGGCGCGTCCCACTGGGGGAAGTGCCCGCAGCCCTCGAACCAGTGCAGCTCCGCGTCCGGGAAGGCCGCGAGCGCACGCGGGGCCTGCCGGGGCAGGGTCACCAGGTCCCGACGTCCCCAGCCGATGGTGGCCCGGCCCGGCAGCGTGCCGGCGGGGGCGCCGGCCTGCTTGGGGCCTCCCGTGAGGGCGTCCATCGCCGGCGCTGTGGCTGGCGCGTCCGCCAGCCCGAGCAGGTCCGGCAGCACGGTCTCGGCGGAGAGTGACCACGGACGGGCCGAGAGCTGCGCCAGGAGCGCCGTCCGCGTGACCGGGTTCCCCACCAGCGTGGGGAGCACCCGCCGCAGCGCGCCGACCAACCTGATCGACGGACGAAGCGTGGCGCCGAAGACGGCGAGCTCGCGGTCGGTCCAGAAGCCGCCCGGATCCAGCGCGACGGTGTCCCCACCGACGCCGCGGCGCGCGAGCTCCAGCACGATCCGTCCGCCCATGGACTGACCCGCGGTGGAGACGCCGTCGAGTCCCTGCTCGCGGACGAACTCCGCGACCGAGTCGGTCAAGGTCGCGATCGAGACCTCGCCGGCCAGCGGCGGGGTCTCGCCGAAACCGGGCAGGTCGACCGCGATGACCTCGCGCTGCGCCGCCAGCGCGTCGAGCACCGGGCTCCAGGAGCGCCAGCCCGCGCCGAGACCGTGGACGAGCAGGAGCGGACTGCCGCGGCCGCGCCGCACGTGGTTCAACGTCATGGGGCGAGACGTTACGAGCCGGCCAAGGCGGGGTCAGCCCTGGGTCACCCGCCCCACCCCATCGGGAACTCCTCGAACGGCGTGGCGAACGCGACGCCCATCCGCTGGCCGGTGGGCCGGGCCAGGCCCTCGAGGAACTCGCGGGCGTCGAAGTGCTCCCAGCCGAGCCCGTCGATGTAGGCGGAGTGGGCCTCCAGCGACGCCACGCCGGCGTCGAAGGTGTCGGTGACGTCGATGCCGTGCGCCGACAGCGGGGAGGCGTGGGCCCACACGGCGCCGACGCCGCCCCACTTCTGCAGGCCGTCGGGGCCGTCGCCGAGCTGCTCGGGGAAGACCCAGCGGTTGCCTGCGTCGCGGACGGCGTCCAGGGTCGCCTTGCCGACGGCGATGTGGTCGGCCTGGTTGAGGTTGCGCCCGCCCCAGGTGTCGCGCGGGTTGTTGGTCATCACGACGTCGGGTCGGTGGCGCCGCACCACCTGCGCGATCGCCCGCCGCAGCGGCACGCCGTACTCGAGGACCCCGTCGGGCAGGCCGAGGAACTCGACCTCGTCGACGCCCACCAGCCGGGCCGACTCGACCTGCTCGGCCTCGCGGACGCGGCGGCACTCGTCGGGCTCCATGCCGTCGATGCCGGCCTCGCCCGAGGTCACCATGCAGTACACGACGCGCTTGCCCTGCCCGGTCCAACGCGCGACGGCGGCTGCGCCGCCGAACTCCATGTCGTCGGGGTGGGCCACCACGCACAGCGCGGTCGACCAGTCCTCGCCGAGCGGTTCGAGCGGGTTGGGCTGGTGTGCGTCGGTGCTCATGTCGTCGAGCATGGCACTGCGGCGGCCCTTGCGGGTGACTCGTCGCGACCGGACTGGCGGTAGGAAGGACCCATGAGCTATCGACTGAGCCGCCTGATGTCCGCCGCGACCGCCGGGTACGGCGCCTACGCGTTGGCCGACCCCTCCCACCTCGGCAAGGCGCTCGAGGTCGACAAGGCCGAGATGCCCGGCTTCGACGTGCTCGCGCGCACGTTCGGCGTCCGCGACCTCGCGATCAGCGCGTTCGGCCTCCTCGGCAAGCAGGGCAGCACCGTGCGCACGGCGATGAAGATGCGCATCATGAACGACGTGGGGGACGGCCTCGTCCTGGCGGCGCGCACGTCCGACCCTCAGATCCGGCAGAAGGTGCTGGCGGTGACGATGGGCTGGGCCGCGCTGAACGCGGTGGCCCTGGTCGTGGACACCAAGCGCAACGACGACTGACGCGCCACCGCCAGGGCCCGGGATCGGCGGCCGCCGGGCATCCGGCGGCCGCCTACCCCGCGGTCACGGCGCGGGCGGACCATCCTGGGTGAGGTGGATCCGGAAGCGCGTGGGCTCGCCAGGCTCGTCGACCAGCACGAACCTGCCCCCTGCGTCCTCGAACTCCCCGGTGCCTCCGGTGATGGCCAGGACCGGTCGTCGGTCGGAGCCGCGCCGGAAGGTGACCAGCCCGTGCGCGGCGATCGTCCCGCGGTCGGTGAACATCAAGGTGATGAGGCACTGGGCCTCGAAGAGGCGTCGCTGGAACCTCTTGATCTTGCAGTGCACGGCATCGCGCCCGACACGCTCACCGCGACGGAACAGCCGTTCCGCGAAGGTGAACGAGTCGCCGGCGCTCGGACCAGGAGGTCCTCCGTCGGTCTCGGTCTCGGTCCCCTCGATCGTCCGCGCCGTGACCTGGAAGCTCCGGTCCTCCTGCCCAGCCGTGGCCGGCGCCGCCGGCGACAGCACGCCGAGACCCACCCCCAGCGCGAGCGCGGCCGCCCACCGTGTCGTACGTCCCATCTCCTTCTCCCTCCCTGACGACCCCGAGAGCCCGCAACCCCCCCGGCCGCGTGACGTGAAACCGGGTTACTCCCGGGGCCGGAACCGTGTCCAGGGCCATCGGACCCGGTCTGGACCGGCACCGTTCAGTCCGCGTGCTGCCCGGTCTACGTCCGTCGGTGGAAGCGGAGCTTGCCGTTGGGCAGGACGGTGACCTCGTAGTCGGGGTCGTGGACGCGGGCGTGGTGGCAGGGACACAGCAGGCGGGCGTCCTTGACGTTGGTGGGTCCGCCTTCGGACCAGGGGGTGTCGTGGTGGACCTGGCACATGCCCGGGTGGCCAGTCGCAGCCTTCGGCGGTGCAGCCGCCGTCGCGGAGGGCGATGGCGATGCGTTGGGGTTCGGTGTGGAAGCGGGCGGTGCGGCCGAGGTCGAGGACCTGGGACTTGGTGCCGAGGACGGCGGGCATGACGCCGGCTTCGCAGGCCATGCGGCGGATCTGGCCCATCGAGACCAGGTCGCCGGTCTCGAGGGTGGCGAGGCCGACGCCGGTGACGAGGTCGGCCCGTGGTACAGCGGCGACCAGGTTCGCCGAGGTGCCGCCGGCGCGCGGGGCGCGGTCCTTGGGGTAGGTCTCGATCATCTCGCCGAACGCGACGCCCATCTTCTGCGGCGACGGGTCGCCCGGCCAGCCAGGACCCGGCGCCCTGGGTGGTGTTGACGTGGCCGGGGGCGGCGAACGCGTGGAGGATCTTCTCCAGCATCCGTCCCTGGAACATCGGGAGCGTGAACCGGCCGTGGGCGAGCGCCGTGGCCGTCGAAGGACATCGTGAGACGCTGCTTCTGCTGGGCGCGGCGCTCGTCGGCCTCGACCTTCTTGCGGTCGGCCTCCTCACCGACCTCGGGTGCGACGGTCGAGAGGATCCGCTTGCCGAGCAGGGCGAGGGCGTCGGGGTCGTGGTCCAGCGCGAGCTCGACCAGGGTCTGCTCGGCCGAGGCGACGACGTCGGCCGGGATGTCGTCGGGGAGGTCGTCGAGCGCCCGGACGACCACGCGGGCCTGCTCGGCGCTCATCGCGGCGTCGGCGAGCGCGTCGCGGACCCGGTGCCACCGGGACTCCAGCGCGTTGGCCAGCTTCACCTGCCCGGCGGCGGTGCGGCGGTTCTGCCGGGTGGCGACCGCCCACCACACCCCGGTCGACGTGGCACCGGAGTCCGCGCCGACCTTCACCACGTCGGCGTGCGCGGCCAGCGCGAGGGTCAGTGAGTCCAGCCGGGCGCGCGCCTCTGACACCGCGACGAGAGCTTCCCTGGTGGCCGGAGCATCGAGCGAGAGCGACCGCGCCTGGAGCACCTCGGCCAGCTCCACGACCTGCTCGGACAACGCGCGGACCCCCGCCGGCACGGGGTGCCGGGTGAGGGTGTCGTCGTCCTTGGCCATGCCCCCATTCTGGCAGCGACCACCGACAGGGGTCGGCCCGTGGAGCCCTATCTGCCATGCCTTGCGACAACCATCAGGTCACGATTCGACAACAGTAGCGATCTAATGTCGTCCGTGGTGGTCACGCGCACCTCTCGGCAGGTTCGCGCCCGCCGCACCGGGCGTCGTCGTCGGCGATCCCGCCCGGTAGGTTCGGCGCCTCCGGGGCGGTAGCTCAGTCGGTCAGAGCAGAGGACTCATAATCCTTGGGTCGTGGGTTCGAGCCCCACCCGCCCCACGACGGTGCCGACGTTCGGTCGGGACCACCACCGTCAACGGCCCTGCAGCACCGAACCGGGCAGCGCCAGGTCGGGGACGAGCTCGGTGACGAGTGCGCGGACCCGCTCGTCGAGGTCGGCGACGATGCGACGGACGGTCACGTCGTCCTGGCCCTTCGGGTCGTCGACCGGCCAGTCGACGTAGCGGACGCCGGGGACGTAGGGGCACTCCTCGCCGCAGCCGAGGGTGATGGCGACGTCGCTGGCCGCGATCATGTCGCGCGTCAGCGCCTTCGGCGTCTCGCGGGAGGGGTCGAGGCCGAGGGCCTCGAGCACGCGTGCGACCTCCGGGTGGATGCGGTCGCCGGGCTCGGTGCCGGCGGAGAGCGCCATGACGGCGACCACCGGCGTAGTGCTCGGTGAGCGACGCGGGAGATGACGGAGCGGCCGCCGTTCTTGCGGCAGGCGAAGACGACCTGGGGTGTCGGCTGCACGTCGAGGGTCCTTCATCGGTCTGGGTCGTCGTCGATCGGGCGTAGCACAGCGCAGTCAGGCGAGGCGCACCAGGGTGTCGATCCGTCGGCCGAGGTCGGTGACGGTGGCGTCGTAGGCGCGCGCGGTGCCCTCGCGCCACGGGGTCGGCGATGGCCCAGTGGACGGCGTCGCGACCGCCGAGCTCCTCGTGGGCGTTGTCGCAGACGGTGACCACCAGGTCGTCGCTCGGCCAGCACCTCGACGAGGTGCCGCGGCGCCTCGTCCCCCAGGCGCAGGCCGTGCCGGTCGGCGGCGTCCCGGGCGCCCGGCGCGACCCGGTCGGCGGGCCGCGTGCCGGCGGAGGCCGCCGGGAGGTCGCTGGCGTCGCGCCACAACGCGGTCGCGAGCTGGGAGCGGGCGCTGTTGGCGGTGCAGACGAACACGACGCGGCTGGTCGGACCCACGAGCCCCGTGGCGCGGTCCGAGCCCCGGTTGCCGGCGGCGGGCCCCCCGACGGGGTCGAGCCCGCCCGGGACGAGGCTGACGTAGCTGCGCCGTCGGTCGCCGTCGGAACGGCGACGTCGGACGATGCCGGCGTCCTCGAGCACCCTCAGGTGGTGGGCGAGCAGGTTCGACGGCAACCCGAGCAGCGACCGCAGCTCGGAGGGTGAGGCGTCCCCGACGACGAGGTGGTCGACGACCGCCAGCCGGACGGTGTCGGCGAGCGCGGCGTGCTTCGCGACCCGAGCCGCCACGGCGACCTTTCCCTCAATCTGCATTGAGTCAAGTTTGACTGACGTTCTGGACGTCGTCAAGATGCCACCGTGAGCCACACCGACACCGTCCTGGGCGCCCCGGCGGACGAGACGCCCCTGACCGCGGCGCTGCACCGCCGGCTGGCCGCCGAGCTCCTCGGCTCCGCCCTCCTGGTCACCGTGGTGGTCGGTTCCGGCATCGCCGCGGCAACGCTGTCCCCGACCGACGTGGGCCTCCAGCTGCTGCAGAACAGCCTGGCGACCACGCTCGGCCTGGCGGTGCTGATCCTGGTCCTCGGACCGGTGTCCGGCGCGCACTTCAACCCCGTGGTCACGCTGGCGGCCTGGATCACCGACCGGCGTGACGGGCACCGGCCTGCCGCTGGGCACGGGTCGCCGCTTACGTCACCGCCCAGTGCGCCGGCGGGGTCGCCGGCGCGGTGCTGGCCAACGTGATGTTCGACGTGCCGACCAGGATCGCCACGACCGACCGCGCCACGGCGGCGCACCTGCTCGCCGAGGTCGTGGCGACCGCCGGGCTCGTCGCTCGTGATCCTCACCCTGACCCGCACCGGACGCGGGGTGCTCGCGGCCCCGGCCGTCGGCGCCTACATCGGCGCGGCCTACTGGTTCACCAGCTCCACGTCGTTCGCGAACCCGGCGGTCACGGTCGGGCGGATCTTCTCCGACACCTTCGCCGGCATCGCGCCCGCCTCCGTGCCCGCCTTCGTCGGCGCCCAGGTGGTCGGCGGGCTGGTCGGGGTCGCGCTCACGCTCTACCTGTACCCGCGACGCTCGGCCTGACGCGCTCAGCAGCGCACCTCGGTGCCCCGGCGACCGGGCTCGGCCACCGGGTGCTCACACCGGGGGCATGTCCTCCAGGTGGATGCGGTAGCGGGTCGGCCCGTCCTCCTGGTCCACCAGCACGAAGCGGCCCTCGGCCCCCTGGTACTGGCCGGTGCCTCCGAGGATGGGCAGGGTCGGCCGGGGGCCGCCGCCGGAGAACCGCTGCGCCAGCAGGCCCTGCGCGACCAGGGTCCCCCGGCCCCGGAAGAGCATGGTGATGGCGCACTGCGAGTCGACCCGTTGGCCACGGACGAGCTTGACGTCGCACTTGACGACGTCGCGCCCGACACGGTCGCCGCCGTTGAACAGCCGGCTCGCGAGCTCGAAGGAGTCGCCGGTGCTCGGGCCGCGCCGCCCCACGTCGTTGTAGTGGTCGCTGACGGTCCGAGCCGTCACCTGGAAGGTCGTGGTGGTCGGCTCGCCGGCCAGCACCGGTGCGGGTGCCGCGAGCACGCCTGCCCCGACCACGACCGCCGACACCACACCTGCTGCTCGCCTCATGGCTGTTCCCCTCGCTCGCGTCCCCGAGAACGCGCGACCCCCCCGGCCACGCGACGTCTCCCGGAGTACTACCAGGGCTTGCAGCCCGTCCAGGGTCGTCGGACCCGGTCTGGACCGGTTCTGGACCGGTTCGGGCCGACTCGGGCCGGCTGAGCGGGAACGGGCCCGGACGGCCGAGCGCCCCCGCCTCCGGGACGGGAGGACGGGGGCGCTCGAGTGGCTCGGCCCCGGTGAGGGATCACCCGGGCGGCCCGTGGCCGGGCCGGTGATGCGTCACCCGCCCTGCACGGGAAGGCTACGAGGCCGCAGCCGGTCGCAGCAGGGTCTTTCGGCCCTGACTGCCGGGGATCTTCGGCACCCTCCCGGGTGGCACGCCGCCGTCGGGCACCAGGCACGGTGTCCGCATGCGCATCGTCGTCACGGGAGCCAGCGGCAACGTCGGGTCGGCCGTGCTCCGCCGGCTCTCCGGCACCGAGCACGAGGTCGTCGGCGTCGCCCGCCGCACCCCGGACCCCGAGCCGCCCTTCGACCGCGCGGGCTGGGTCGGCGTCGACCTCAGCCGGGACGACGACGAGCAGCGCCTGCGGGACGCGCTCACCGGCGCGGACGCGGTGGTGCACCTCGCCTGGGGCTTCCAGCCCTCCCACGACGAGCGCTACCTGCGCGAGCTCGGCGTGGGCGGGACCCGCCGCGTGGTGGCCGCCGCCCTGGCCGCAGGCGTCCCGCACGTGCTGCACCTGTCCTCGGTCGGCGCGTACTCGCCGAAGCAGGGCGACCGTCCCGTGGACGAGTCCTGGCCCACCGCCGGCGTGCCCACGTCGCGGTACAGCCGGCACAAGTCCGAGGCGGAACGGTTCCTCGACGGCGTCGCCCGGGACCACCCGGGCCTCGTCCTGACGCGGTTGCGGCCCGGGATCGTCGGGCAGCACGACGCCGGCAGCGCCCTGCTGCGCTACGGCCTCCCTGCGCTGGTGCCCTCCGCCGCTCTCGGGCTGCTCCCGGTGCTGCCGCTCGACGGTCGTCTCGCGCTCCCGGTGGTGCACGCCGACGACCTCGCCGACGCCGTGGTGCGCGCCGTCGAACGAGGGGCGGGGGGAGCGTTCAACCTGGCGGCGCCGCCGGTGCTGACCGCGTCCGACGTGGCCGCCGCGCTCGGGACCCGTCACGTGCCGTTCCCGGCGGGGGTGCTCCGCGCGGCCGTCGCCGCGAGCTGGGCGGCCCGGGTGCAACCCCTCGATCCCGGCTGGCTCGACCTCGCCTACTCCGTCCCGGTGCTGGACACCGCTCGCGCTCGTGAGGAGCTGGGCTGGGAGCCGGCGACCGACGCGCTGAGCACCCTGCGGCAGACGATCGAGGGCATGCGCCGTCGGGCCTCGGGACCGAGCGCCGTGCTGCGACCCCGGACCGTGGCCTCCGCCCTCGGCTCGTTCGTCCGCCGCGGGCCGGTCAGCGGTCGAGAGCGTCCTTGATCCGTCGCCGCGGTGACGGCGCCCCGGTGCGCCGCCGCTCCTCGGCGATGCGGTCCTTGCTGCGCACCAGCCGCAGCAGGGTGACCAGGCCCAGGCCGCCCGCGAGGTTGCCGAGCAGCGTCCAGCTCAACCAGACCAGCCAGTCGGCGTAGCCGAAGCCGGCGTCGCCGGTGTGCAGCGCCCCGAAGATCAGCAGCGAGTCCAGGATCGAGTGGACCAGCTCGAGGCCGGCCAGCACGAAGGCGATGGCCACCGCGGCGGCGATCTTCCCGACCATCTCGTCGGTCCCGTGCTGCATCCGGGTGAGCAGCGTGATCGCGGCCCCGGCGAGCAGCGCGAGGGCGAACGTCTCACCCGAGAGGCCGGCGGTGGCGAAGTGCTCACCCGAGGTGACCAACGTCTTGTGGAACGCCGGGAAGGCCAGCACCACCAGCCACATCACCGTCCAGCCACCGGCGAGGTTGGCGGCCAGGGTGATCCCCCACAGCTTCAGCAGCTGCACGAACCGCGCCCGTCCCGCCACCACCGCCTGCACCGGGACCAGGAACCCCTCGGTGAACAGCTCGCTGCTGCCGAGCAGCAGGGCGAGGAACCCGACCGAGAAGGCCAGGCCCGCCAGCAGGTGGCTGCCGGTCTCGTGGAGGACCGCGATGTAGGCCAGCACCCCGATCGCTACCTCGGTGCCGCCGAAGAAGCCCGTGACGGCCATCACCAGGGAGCTGCGGCCCAGCCGCTGCGCCCCCTCGTCGGCCGTGCGCTCGAAGGCACGCTCCAGCTCGTCCTCCAGCGGCCCGTCGGTGTCACCACGCGCGCGGCTGTCCTGGTCGGCGTGGTCGGGCTGGTCGGCGTGGTCCTCACGGGCGTCGGTCACGCGTCATGGTCGCCGAGAGGAGGGTCCCCCCGCACGACCTCAGGGGGTGGTCGCACCCGCGGTCGTCCCGGGCGGGCCGTCAGGCTCCGCGGCCGGTCGAGGCCTGCAACCGCTCGATGTGCTCGGAGGCCTCCGCCTTGGTCAGGTCGGCCGACAGCGTCTCGCCGGCCTCGCGCGCCAGCGTGTCGAGGTAGCTCTTCTGCGCACCCGTCATCGGCTCGCCGCCGGTGACCCACTGCTGGGCGTCCTTCTCGGTCGCGGTCGGGTCGGGTCGCTCGGCACCCAGGACCTCGCCGGCGTCGCCCGGGGTCGTCATGTCGTTCGCTGCTGTGTTCGAAACCATGCGCCTACCGTACGTCGTCGCACCGACGCCGCCGACCCACCCCTCCGGGCCGTCCGGGCCTCAGGCGCGGGTGTGCTCCCGGTCGTCGACCATCTCGGCGTAGGTCGCCTGGTAGAGGGCGAGCTGCTCGCGGGCGCGCCGGAGCGCGCCGTCCACGGAGGGGACCAGCGCGTCGGCGCCGTCGGTCGTGCCGCGCTCGGCGTGGCTCTCGACGGCTCGCAGGCACTCCACGGCCACCGTCGCGCCGAGGTTCAGCGCGCCCCCGAGCAGCTTGTGGGCCGCGGCCCGCAACCCGGGCGCGTCGCCGGCCAGGATCAGCTCGCGGAAGGCCTCCGGCGCCAGCGACGAGTTGCGGGCGAAGTTGCCGATGGCGCGGTCGAGGTAGGTGGTGTCGCCCGGGTCGAGGTCGCGCAGCTCGTCGAGCCGGCCGGTGTCGAGGCCCGGGATCGCGGGCGTCGGGGGGAGGGGCATGGGGGAGTGCGCCTCTCTCTGGCCCGGCGGGGGTCAGGCCTCGTCAGCGATGAGATATCGGTCCTGGTCCGCGTCGTAGGACAGCTGCAGGGTCACGGAGTCCGGGATCTCGCGGCCGTCGGTCGTGCGGTAGGTGTAGGTATACCCGACCGTGAGCGCCTCCGTGTCGACTTCGGCGATCTCCACGTCCTGCACGCCCTCCACCTGGCCCCAGAAGCCCTCGTAACCGCCGATGCCGCCGCTCTGCTGCTGGAAGGAGGGGGTGAGCATCGCGAACCCCGCCGGCGCGTCGGCGGCCGCGGTGCGCAGGTAGTCGCGGATGAAGCGGCCCATGCCCCGCTCGGTCGGTCCCTCGGGGGTCGGGTCGTCGCTCGGGTCCTCGCTCGACGGCTCCGCGGCCGGGGACGGTGCCTGCGCCTCCGGCACACCGGCCTCCTGCTCGTCGGGCTGCAACCAGAACGCGGCGATCGCCACCAGCAGCAGCACCACCACCCCGGCCAGCACCAGGAGACCGCGGCGCGACCTGCCGGCCCCTGCCCGGCGGTCCCGGGCCGAGGGCGGGGCGGTCGGGGTGGCAGGGTCCGGTGCGCCCCGGTCGGCGGGGGTGGCGTCCCCGGTCGGCTCGGCCGCGCCGCTGCCGGCTGCGGCGCCGGCGACCGCCGCGCCCGCCGCAGGTAGCGGGGCCAGCACCCGCGTCCCCTCGTCGTCGGCGCCGTCGCCCGGTCCCGCCTCGAGGTAGGCGGCGACCCGCGCCATGCTCCAACGCTGGTCGGGGTCGCGGACCATCGTCGCGCCCAGCAGCGGCGCGAGCCAACCGGCGTCCTCGACCACCGGCGGCTCCTCGTGGACGATCCGGTAGAGCCCACCGACGATGTTGTCGCCGACGTCGTAGGGCGGCCGCCCGGTGAGCAGGTGGAACAGGGTGGCCCCGAGCGACCAGACATCGCTGGCGGTGGTGGCCGGCAGGCCCGAGGCGACCTCGGGGGCGAGGTAGGCGGGCGAGCCGCTGACCAAGCCGGTCCGGGTCAGCGTCAGGTCCCCCTGCGCCTTGGCGATCCCGAAGTCCAGCAGCTTGGCCTCGCCGGCGTCGGTCAGCAGGATGTTCGACGGCTTGACGTCGCGGTGGACCACACCCTCGGCGTGCGCGACGGCGAGCGCCGCGGCGGCGTCGGCGAGGTAGGCGGCCGCGTGGCTGTGGGGGAGCGCCCCGTCCTCGCGGACCACCTGCGACAGGCTGCGCCCCTCGACGTACTCCATCACCAGCCACTGGTCGCCGCCGTCCTCGACGAGGTCGAAGATCGCCACGACGTGGGGGTGGCTCAGGCTTGCCGCGATCCGCGCCTCGCGCTCGGCGCGCTGCTGGTCGGTCTCCTGGTCCGACCCGCCACCGGGCGCGCGGCCGACCTGCTTCACGGCGACCCGCCGGCCCAGCACCTCGTCGCGGCCGAGCCAGACCGCGCCCATGCCGCCGCGTCCGATCTCCCGCTCCAGGGAGTACCTGTTGGCGATCACACCTCGTCCGTCCCGCGTGGTTCAGGACCCGTCCCGGGCCGGTCCTGCCTGCCTGTGGCTGCCGACACCCTAGGACGCCGCGGGGAGCGGTGCGGGAGACTGGTGCCCTCTCGGCCCGCAGAGCGCGGGCCGCGCGCGAGAGGAACGAGTCGTTGCGGGTCGATCCCAGCCTCCTGGAGGACCTCGAGTGGCGTGGACTGGTCGCGCACTCGACCGACCGCGAGGCGCTCGCCGCCGCGCTGGCCGGGGGGAGCGTGCGCTTCTACGTCGGGTTCGACCCCACCGCGCCGAGCCTCCACCTCGGCAACCTGGTGCAGCTGGTCACCGCCCGGCGCCTGCAGGACGCCGGGCACGCGCCGTTCCTGCTCGTCGGCGGCGCCACCGGCATGATCGGCGACCCCCGCGAGTCCGGCGAGCGGACCCTGAACCCGGCCGACACCGTGCGTGAGTGGGTGGGCCGGGTCCGCGACCAGGTGCAGCGCTTCGTGTCCTTCGAGGGTGGGAACGCCGCGACCATGGTCGACAACTACGACTGGACCGAGGGCCTCTCCACGCTCGACTTCCTGCGCGACGTCGGCAAGCACTTCCCGGTCAACCGGATGCTGGCCCGGGAGACCGTGCGGCGCCGCCTGGAGGAGGGTGGGATCTCCTACACGGAGTTCAGCTACGTGCTGCTCCAGTCGTTGGACTTCCGCGAGCTCTTCCGCCGCCACGGTGTCCGCCTCCAGTTCGGCGGGTCCGACCAGTGGGGCAACATCACCAGCGGTGCCGAGCTGATCCGCCGGTCCGAGGGCGAGACGGTGCACGCCTTCGCGACCCCGCTCGTGACCAAGGCGGACGGCACGAAGTACGGCAAGACCGAGGGCGGCGCGCTGTGGCTCGACCCGGCGATGATGTCGCCCTACGCGTTCCACCAGTTCTGGCTGAACGTCGAGGACGAGAAGGTGGGTGAGCTGCTGCGGCTGTTCACCTTCCTGCCCCGCTCCGAGATCGAGGAGGTGGAGGCCCGGCACACCGCGCAGCCCCACCGGCGTGAGGCCCAGCGCCGCCTCGCTGACGAGGTGACCACCCTGGTGCACGGCGCCCGGGAGACCGAGCAGGCCACTGCCGCGGCAGCCGCGCTCTTCGGCACCGGCGACCTCGCCGCGTTGGACGAGGGCGCGCTCGAGGCGGCGCTGCGTGAGACCGGCGTGGTGAGCGTCGAGGACGCGGACCTGCCGACCGTGGCGGAGCTGCTGGTGCGTGCCGGTCTGGCCGGCAGCAAGGGCGAGGCCCGTCGCACGATCGCAGAGGGCGGCGCCTACCTGAACAACGAACGCGTCCGGGACGCCGACGCCGTGCCGGGTGCGGCGGACCTCGTCGGCGGGCGCTGGTTGGTGCTGCGCCGGGGCAAGAAGCGGTTCGCCGGCGTGGAGGTCGCCGGGGACCGGTGAGCCAGGACGCGCGGTGGGTGGCCGACCTGCCCACGGCCGCCCGCGACCGGCTCCCGCCCGAGGTGCACGACTACGTCGCCCAGGGCGCTCGCGACGGCGTCACCGCCGAGGAGGCGACGTCGGCCTGGCGCGGACACCGGCTCCACCCCCACGTGCTGCGCGACGTCACCCACGTCGACGTCGGCGTCGACGTCCTCGGTCGGCGGCTCCCGGTGCCGTGGGGGGTCGCGCCGACCACGCTGCAGCGGGCCGTGCACCCGGAGGGCGAGCTGGCCGTCGCCCGCGCGACGGCGGCCGCGGGCGGCTTGATGGTCGTCTCGAGCAACGCGGGCACGACGGTCGAGGAGATCGCCGCGACCGGGGTGCGGTGGTGGTTGCAGGCGTACCTGCCCTCGGACCGCACGCTGGTCGAGCCCCTGCTGCGCCGGGCCGTCGAGGCCGGCGCCGAGGCGGTCGTGCTGACCGTCGACACCCCGGTCGTGGGCACGAGGTACGCCGCGACGCGTTCGCTCGTCGAGCTGGCCCACCCCGGGCTCACCGGCGCCAACCTCGAGGAGGGCGCGGTGGCCGGTGCGCCCCGGCCGGGCGCGGAGAAGGCGCTCGACCTCGGTCCCCACGACCTCGACTGGCTGGCGGAGACCACGGGGCTGCCGGTGGTGGTGAAGGGCGTCCTGCGCGGCGACGACGCGGTCCGCTGCGTCCAGGCCGGGGTCTCCGCGGTGTGGGTCAGCAACCACGGGGGCCGCCAGCTCGACCGGGCGGTGGCGACCGCGGCCGTGCTGCCCGAGGTGGTCTCGGCCGTGTCCGGGCGCGCCGAGGTGTACGTCGACGGCGGGGTGCGCAGCGGCCTCGACGTGGTGACCGCCCTCGCCCTGGGTGCCGACGCGGTCTTCCTCGGCCGGCCGGTGCTGTGGGCGCTGGTCGACGGCGAGCCCGGCGTCGAGCGGCTGCACACCGAGCTCGCCGGGCAGGTGGTCGAGGCGCTCCGCCTCGCCGGCTGCGCCACCGTCCGCGACGTCCGGGGTATCGCCGTCCCGTCGACCGTCCACGGGCTCGACGACGTCGCCACCGGCCCCTGATCGGGCGGTGGCCGCGGTGGGGACGCGCGGTGTGGGCCGGCTCACGGGGACCCGATTTGGAGGTTCTCCCGGGCGTCCCCTAATGTCTTCCACGTCGCCAGGGAGCGGCGGGGAGCAAGACCCGGTCAGGGTCGGGTTCCCGGCCCCGAGGCGGCCATCTCCTGCATCAGCCGGAGCGGGTCCCGGACATCGTCCGGGTCGGCGCACGGAGTGCGGGAGGAACGGTCGCAGGACCGAGCCAGGGATGGCGGAGCCTGCGTGCGCGTGATGTTTGAGAACTCAACAGTGTGTCTTGTCTAGTCGATGAGAATTAGTTTGTATGCCCTTGCCTTTTTTGGTTTGGGTTTGTTTTTTGATGGATGATTCTGGCAATTGTTTTTGTCAGGGTTTGTCTGTTGGGTTTGAGCTTTCGATGGAGAGTTTGATCCTGGCTCAGGACGAACGCTGGCGGCGTGCTTAACACATGCAAGTCGAGCGGTAAGGCTCCTTCGGGGGTACACGAGCGGCGAACGGGTGAGTAACACGTGAGTAATCTGCCCTCCACTTTGGGATAAGCCTCGGAAACGGGGTCTAATACCGGATAGGAGCATTCCACGCATGTGGGGTGTTGGAAAGTTTTTCGGTGGGGGATGTGCTCGCGGCCTATCAGCTTGTTGGTGGGGTAATGGCCTACCAAGGCTTCGACGGGTAGCCGGCCTGAGAGGGTGACCGGTCACACTGGGACTGAGACACGGCCCAGACTCCTACGGGAGGCAGCAGTGGGGAATATTGGACAATGGGCGGAAGCCTGATCCAGCAACGCCGCGTGAGGGATGACGGCCTTCGGGTTGTAAACCTCTTTCAGTACCGACGAAGCGCCTTTTGGTGGTGACGGTAGGTACAGAAGAAGCACCGGCCAACTACGTGCCAGCAGCCGCGGTAATACGTAGGGTGCGAGCGTTGTCCGGAATTATTGGGCGTAAAGGGCTCGTAGGCGGTTTGTCGCGTCGGGAGTGAAAACACCGGGCTTAACTCGGTGCTGGCTTCCGATACGGGCAGACTAGAGGTATTCAGGGGAGAACGGAATTCCTGGTGTAGCGGTGAAATGCGCAGATATCAGGAGGAACACCGGTGGCGAAGGCGGTTCTCTGGGAATTACCTGACGCTGAGGAGCGAAAGTGTGGGGAGCGAACAGGATTAGATACCCTGGTAGTCCACACCGTAAACGTTGGGCGCTAGGTGTGGGGCCCGTCCACGGGTTCCGTGCCGCAGCTAACGCATTAAGCGCCCCGCCTGGGGAGTACGGCCGCAAGGCTAAAACTCAAAGGAATTGACGGGGGCCCGCACAAGCGGCGGAGCATGCGGATTAATTCGATGCAACGCGAAGAACCTTACCTGGGTTTGACATACGCCGGAAAGCGCCAGAGATGGTGCCCCTTTTTGTCGGTGTACAGGTGGTGCATGGCTGTCGTCAGCTCGTGTCGTGAGATGTTGGGTTAAGTCCCGCAACGAGCGCAACCCTTGTCCTATGTTGCCAGCAAGCCCTTCGGGGTGTTGGGGACTCATAGGAGACTGCCGGGGTCAACTCGGAGGAAGGTGGGGATGACGTCAAGTCATCATGCCCCTTATGTCCAGGGCTTCACGCATGCTACAATGGCCGGTACAAAGGGCTGCGATGCTGTAAGGCGGAGCGAATCCCAAAAAGCCGGTCTCAGTTCGGATTGGGGTCTGCAACTCGACCCCATGAAGTCGGAGTCGCTAGTAATCGCAGATCAGCAACGCTGCGGTGAATACGTTCCCGGGCCTTGTACACACCGCCCGTCACGTCACGAAAGTCGGCAACACCCGAAGCCGGTGGCCCAACCCTCGTGGGGGGAGCCGTCGAAGGTGGGGCTGGCGATTGGGACGAAGTCGTAACAAGGTAGCCGTACCGGAAGGTGCGGCTGGATCACCTCCTTTCTAAGGAGCACGCACACCGTGGGTCGGCGAGTGTCCGATCTCGTTTTGGTGGTGCTCACTAGTGGATCTCATCGGCGCTCTCGTCCCTTCCTCGGGTTTTGGTCTGGGGTGGGGGTGGGGTGGCAAGGCATGCTGTTGGGGTTCTGAGGCATCACGTGGTGCACGTGTTCTTCCGTCGAGTGCGGGGGTGTGGGTGTGGTGGTGGCTTGGTGGAGCATCGTCTGGTCGTGGTCTTGGTGGCTGCGGGTCGGGGGTTGTCTTCGTGGTGTTTGGTATCTGGATAGTGGACGCGAGCATTCACTGCCGCGACGTTGTTGGTCGTGGTGGTGGTGTTGTTTTGTAGTGTATTAGTTTGTGTCTTTGTTGTGCTTGTTGAGTGTTTGTGTGTGGCAAGCTGCAAAGGGCACATGGTGGATGCCTTGGCATCGAGAGCCGATGAAGGACGTTGGAGCCTGCGATAAGCCCTGGGGAGTTGGCAACCGAGCTGTGATCCGGGGGTGTCCGAATGGGGAAACCTGGCTGGAGTCGTGTCCAGTCACCTGCGCCTGAATGTATAGGGCGTGTGGAGGGAACGCCGGGAAGTGAAACATCTCAGTACCGGCAGGAGAAGAAAACAATAGTGATTCCGAGAGTAGTGGCGAGCGAAATCGGAGGAGGCTAAACCGGTCGTGTGTGATACCTGACAGGGGTTGCACGGTCGGGGTTGTGGGGTGTGTCTGCGTGCGACTGTCATCGTGCGGCGGAGTGATAAAACACGTGTGAGGCCTAAGTCTGTTGGAAAGCAGCGCCGTAGTGGGTGATAGCCCCGTTGGTGTAAGTGCGTGTCTTCGTGGGATGCAAGCCCCAAGTAGTACGGAACCCCTGAAATTCTGTACGAATCTGGCGGGACCACCCGTCAAGCCTAAATACTTCTCGATGACCGATAGCGGACAAGTACCGTGAGGGAAAGGTGAAAAGTACCCCTGGCGGGGAGTGAAATAGTACCTGAAACCGTGTGCCTACAATCCGTCAGAGCCTGGCAAGTCTTGTACTTGGGTGGGTGATGGCGTGCCTTTTGAAGAATGAGCCTGCGAGTTTGCGTTGTGTGGCGAGGTTAACCCGTGTGGGGAAGCCGTAGCGAAAGCGAGTCCGAATAGGGCGTGTGAGTCGTGCGATCAAGACCCGAAGCGGAGTGATCTATCCATGGGCAGGTTGAAGCGCGGGTAAGACCGCGTGGAGGACCGAACCCACTTAGGTTGAAAACTGAGGGGATGACCTGTGGATAGGGGTGAAAGGCCAATCAAACTCCGTGATAGCTGGTTCTCCCCGAAATGCATTTAGGTGCAGCGTTGTGTGTTTCTTGCCGGAGGTAGAGCACTGGATAGCCGATGGGCCCGACCAGGTTACTGACGTTAACCAAACTCCGAATGCCGGTAAGTGAGAGCGCAGCAGTGAGACTGCGGGCGATAAGGTTCGTAGTCGAGAGGGAAACAGCCCAGACCATCAGCTAAGGCCCCTAAGCGGTGACTAAGTGGAAAAGGATGTGGAGTCGCACGGACAACCAGGAGGTTGGCTTGGAAGCAGCCACCCTTGAAAGAGTGCGTAATAGCTCACTGGTCAAGTGATTCCGCGCCGACAATGTAGCGGGGCTCAAGTCATCCGCCGAAGCTATGGCATTCCCATCGCACTTAGGTGTGCGGCCTTAACGGGTGTGGGGATGGGTAGGGGAGCGTCGTGTCGCGGGTGAAGCCGCAGAGTGATCTAGTGGTGGATGCGACACGAGTGAGAATGCAGGCATGAGTAGCGAATCACGGGTGAGAAACCCGTGCGCCGATTGATCAAGGGTTCCAGGGTCAAGCTAATCTGCCCTGGGTAAGTCGGGACCTAAGGCGAGGCCGACAGGCGTAGTCGATGGACAACCAGTTGATATTCTGGTACCGGCAAAGTAGCGCCCATGACGAGCCCGGTGATGCTAAGTGCCCGAAGCCGCGTGACCTGCCACCTTCGGGTGGTGGGCGTGATGGTGGAGCGCACGAACCGATCCGGTAGTAGTCAAGCGATGGGGTGACGCAGGAAGGTAGCCCAACCGTGGCGATGGTTGTCCACGGGTAAGCAGGTAGGGTGTGTTCCAGGGAAATCCGGGATGCTGACTTCGATGTCGTGCCTGAGATGTGATGCCGACCCCGTTCAGGGGGAAGTGGGTGATCCTATGCTGTCGAGAAAAACCTCTAGCGAGCTACGCGCCGCCCGTACCCCAAACCGACTCAGGTGATCAGGTAGAGAATACCGAGGCGATCGAGCGAACCATGGTTAAGGAACTCGGCAAAATGCCCCCGTAACTTCGGGAGAAGGGGGGCCCGATCCGTGACACCCTTCGCGGGTGAGAGCGGTGAGGGCCGCAGAGACCAGGCCCAAGCGACTGTTTACTAAAAACACAGGTCCGTGCGAAGTTGTAAGACGATGTATACGGACTGACTCCTGCCCGGTGCTGGAAGGTTAAGGGGACGCGTCAGCCATTCGTGGTGAAGCGCAGAACTTAAGCCCCAGTAAACGGCGGTGGTAACTATAACCATCCTAAGGTAGCGAAATTCCTTGTCGGGTAAGTTCCGACCTGCACGAATGGAGTAACGACTTGGGCGCTGTCTCGACCATGGACTCGGCGAAATTGCACTACGAGTAAAGATGCTCGTTACGCGCGGCAGGACGGAAAGACCCCGGGACCTTTACTATAGTTTGGTATTGGTGTTTGGTTCGGCTTGTGTAGGATAGGTGGGAGACTGTGAAGTCCACACGCCAGTGTGGGTGGAGTCGACGTTGAAATACCACTCTGGTCGTACTAGATGTCTAACCTAGGTCCATGATCTGGATCAGGGACAGTGCCTGATGGGTAGTTTAACTGGGGCGGTTGCCTCCTAAAGAGTAACGGAGGCGCTCAAAGGTTCCCTCAGCCTGGTTGGCAATCAGGTGGCGAGTGTAAGTGCACAAGGGAGCTTGACTGTGAGACAGACATGTCGAGCAGGGACGAAAGTCGGAACTAGTGATCCGGCACCACCATGTGGATGGGGTGTCGCTCAACGGATAAAAGGTACCCCGGGGATAACAGGCTGATCTTCCCCAAGAGTCCATATCGACGGGATGGTTTGGCACCTCGATGTCGGCTCGTCGCATCCTGGGGCTGGAGTAGGTCCCAAGGGTTGGGCTGTTCGCCCATTAAAGCGGCACGCGAGCTGGGTTTAGAACGTCGTGAGACAGTTCGGTCCCTATCCGCCGCGCGCGTAGGAAACTTGAGAAAGGCTGTCCCTAGTACGAGAGGACCGGGATGGACGAACCTCTGGTGTGCCAGTTGTACCGCCAGGTGCAGGGCTGGTTGGCTACGTTCGGGAGTGATAACCGCTGAATGCATCTAAGCGGGAAGCACGTTTCAAGATGAGGTTTCCCACCCGTTATGGGGTAAGGCCCCCCACAGACCATGGGGTTGATAGGCCGGAGGTGTACAGCAGTGATGCCTAGCCGACCGGTACTAATAGGCCGAGGGCTTGCCTACACAAATGCTCAACTGGTCCAACGAGACCCGTAAAAGACTGATATCTGCTGCGAGACAACGCGTCCACGATCCACCCCCACCCACCACCCCCGGACCACACGGCCCGGCACCAGTGGTGGCGACAGGGGGTCATAGAGTTACGGCGGCCATAGCGAGAGGGAAACACCCGGTCCCATCCCGAACCCGGAAGTTAAGCCTCTCAGCGCCGATGGTACTGCAGCCGCGAGGCTGTGGGAGACTAGGACGCCGCCGGACATACTTTGGAGAAGGGGCCATCCGCTGACGCGGATGGCCCCTTCTTGCATGCCCTGGCGCACCCGGTCCGGGACCGCCGACGGTCCACAGGCGTGCGCGGGGTCCCATGCGTCCCCAGCGTCCGGACTCGTCCCCGTCCGCCACGACGCCCGGAGCAGCATCGATCCCGGAGGTGGTGGTCGTGACGGACGACGGTGACGGTGGGACGGTCAACGAGGTGCGGCTGGTGGGCCGGGTGTCAGCCGAGCCCGAGCGGCGCGTGCTGCCCAGCGGCGACGAGCTGTGGACGGTGCGCGTGGTGGTGCCGCGAGAACCGGTGGCCGGGGCGACGCGCCGGGTGGTCGACGCCCTCGAGTGCGCGGCCTGGGACGGGCGGGTACGGCGGTCGGTCTCCCGGTGGCACGCCGGTGATGCCGTGGAAGTGGCGGGCCGGCTCCGCCGGCGGTTCTACGCGGCCGGCGCCGGGCGGACCTCCCGGGTCGAGGTCGAGCTGCTCAGGGCACGACTCATCCGTCGCGCCAGGACCTGAGCAGCAGCCCGAGCGGCGGTTTGGGTTGGAAGGACGTGGCCTTGACCGGCAGCACGCGACCCGCTGTGGCCGCCGCCGCGACCTCGACCAGGGCGGGTGGCGGGAGCACCAGCGCTATCGCCCCCGGGTCGCGCTGCGCATGCCGCAGCGCTGCGGCGGACTGGTGGTGGTGCTGCCACGCGTCCGGCGGGACCAGGTCCGCCAGGGCCGCGTGCACCCGCTCCACCACCGTCGCCGACGGGTCGTGCGGCACGCCCACGCGGACCCGCCGCTCGCCGTGGGCGACCACGACCTCGTCGTGGGCCACCCGCAGCGGCGCGTCCGGTGGGGCCGGGTTGCCGACGACGGCCGCCCGTCGAGCACGGAACCCTGCCTGCGAGAGCGCGGAGAGCACGGTCTCGACCTCGAGGCCCGTGACGACCCGGTGCAGGGCGTGGAGCACCGGTGCGTGGTCGACCGGGTCGACCACCATCACCAGGGTGCGTCGGTCGTGACCCGAGGCGCGACCAGCGGGCGACGAGGCGAGCGCGAGGTGCGCGGCCCACCGGTGGTGGCCGTCGGCGAGCAGCAGCCGCAGGTCTGCCACGGCCCCGACCAGCGCCGCGGTCATGGCGTCGTCGTCGACCCGCCAGAGCCGGTGCGGCTGCCGACGCGCGTCCTCGCCGTCGACGACGGGCCGCCGCCGCGCCACGTCTGCCAGCAGCCCGGCCAGCACGCCGCTGCCCGCTGCGCGCGCCCCGGCGCCGACCGGCGCCAGCGGCAGCAGCAGCAGCGGCGCGGGATCCAGACCGAGCTCGGCCATGCGTCCCGCGAGGCGAGCGACCCGGTCCGGGTCCACGGCCTCGTGCGGGAGCAGGGCGGCCCCGGAGCGGCGCTCGTCGGTCAGCGCGCCCGGCGGCACGTCGAGCAGCCCCACCAGCCCGCGGACCCGGCGTCCGTCGATGCGGTACTCGTGGACGTGCAGCGCCGCGGTCTCGTCCAGGCTGACGTCGTCGCAGGTACCGAGGGGCGCGGACACCGAGCGGTCCGCCTCGCCGGGGGCGCCGGCGACCTGCGTCAGCGAGAGCCGGCGGGCGCGGAACGGGCGCAGCGACAGCGGGCCGAGCAGCGCCGGCTCCAGCTCCCCCTGCATCGGTGCATCGTAGGGTTCGACCACGTCCGGATCGCCCCCGCACCCCGCAGGAGACCCCGTGCTCGGCAGCAGCCCCGACCCGCTCACGGGCCGCTACGACCTGCTGATGCTCGACCTCGACGGCGTGGTCTACGTCGGTGGCGAGGCGGTCCCGGGTGCGCCGGAGCACCTGGCCCGGGCGCGGGAGGCGGGAGCCCGGTGCGCCTACGTCACCAACAACGCCTCGCGTCCGCCCTCCACGGTGGCCGCTCACCTGCGTCGGCTCGGGGTCGAGGCCGAGGACGACGACGTGGTGACCTCCGCGCAGGCCGCGGCGCGCCTGCTGGTCCAGCACCACGGCGCCGGCGCGACCGTCCTGGTGCTCGGTGGGGAGGGGCTGTGGTCGGCCGTCCGGGACGCCGGGCTCTCCGCACGCGAGGTCGAGCCCGACCACGGGGCCGACGAGGGCACCCCCACCCGTGGTGAGCCGGCGGCGCTGGTGACCGGTTACGGGCCGGAGGTCCGGTGGCGCGAGGTGATGCGGGCCGCCGTCCTGGTCCGCGACGGGCTCCCCTGGGTGGCCAGCAACACCGACCTGACCATCCCGAGCGCCTACGGCACCGCCCCCGGTCACGGCGTCCTGGTCGAGACCCTCGCGCGCTTCGCCGAGGTCGAGCCGGTCGTCGCCGGCAAGCCGGCTCCTCCGCTGCTCGAGGCCACCGTCGCCCGGTTCGGCGCCCAGCGGCCGTTGATGGTCGGCGACCGCCTGGACACCGACATCGAGGGCGGCACGGTCGTCGGCGCCGACACGCTGCTGGTGATGACCGGCGTCACGGACGCCGCCGATCTCGTCGCCGCCACGGGCGACAGGCGCGCCACCTACGTCGCTGCCGACCTCGGTGGCCTCCACGTGGCGCACGCTCGGCCGCAGGCCGCGTCCCCGGGTGACGACTGGCGCCACGACGGCTGGTCCGCCCGGATCGACGCCGACCGGCTCGAGATCGGTGGCGACGGGGGGTCGGCGACGACCTGGTGGCAGCTGGTCGCGGCGCTCGGCTGGGACCACCACGACCGGACCGGCGGGCCGCCGCAGGTGCGCCACCTCGAGCCGCCCCACGGGTAGGCTCGCCCCATGACCGACCCGGCCAGCGACGTGCCCGCGGAGGCTCCCGCCGACCTGCTGGTCGCACCGCCGCCCCCGGTCACCGGCGTCGACGCCGTCGACGAGGCCCTGGCGGAGCTGGCCACCGCGCTGGCGGGACCCCTGGACCAACGCGTCGCCGCGGTCGAGCGCGGGCACGACCTCCTTCGTCGCGCGCTCGACGAACCCGACCGGTCCGGCTGACGGGGCCGGGGTGCCACCACGCCGGCTGCGTCTGGACGCCGAGCTGGTCCGCCGTGGTCTCGCCCGCAGCCGCGAGCACGCTGCGAGCCTGGTCCACGACGGCCGGGTCAGGGTCTCCGGCGCGGTGGCCAGCAAGCCCGCCACCGGCGTCACCACCGACGTCGCCCTCGTGGTCGCGACCGACGAGGACCGTCCCGACTACGTCTCACGCGGGGGTCACAAGCTGGCCGGGGCGCTCCACGCCCTCGGACAGCACGGACTGGTCGTCCGCGACCGCCGGGTCCTCGACGCCGGCGCGTCGACGGGCGGCTTCACCGACGTGCTGCTGCGTGGGGGGGCGGCACGGGTCGTGGCGGTCGACGTCGGCTACGGCCAGCTCGCCTGGAAGCTGCGGCAGGACCCGAGGGTGCAGGTCCACGACCGGACCAACGTGCGCGACGTCGCACCCGCCCTCGTCGGCGGTCAGGTCGACCTCGTGGTCGGTGACCTCTCCTTCATCTCGCTCACCCTCGTCCTCGACGCGCTGATCGGGGTGTGCCGTGAGGACGGCGACCTGCTGCTGATGGTCAAGCCCCAGTTCGAGGTGGGGCGGGAGCGCGTCGGTCGGGGCGGCGTGGTCCGCGACCCCGACCTGCGCACCGAGGCGGTGCTGGCCGTGGCGCGCTCGGCCGCGGAGCGCGGGCGCGGCCTGGTCGCGGTGACGACCAGCGCCCTGCCGGGTCCCTCGGGCAACGTGGAGTTCTTCGTCTGGCTCCGCCGGGGTCCGGTGCTGCTGGCCGACGACGAGGTGGCCGCCGCCGTCGCGGAGGAGGGGACGCGGGTAGCGCCGGACCTCCTCGACCCGGGTGAGAGGGTGAGCCGGTGAGCGAGCCCCCGACCGACCGCGGTGCGACGCGACGGGTGCTGCTGCTGGCCCACACCGGCCGCGACGAGGCACGCGACGTGGCGCGCGAGTCCGTCGCCGCGCTCACCGGCCACGGCATCGTCGTGCGGTTGCTGGCCGACGAGGCGGCCGCCCTCGGGGTCGGGACCGGCGCCGAGCACGGGGTCGAGCTCACCTCCTCGCCCGACGACGCGAGCCGCGGCTGCGAGCTGACGCTGGTCGTCGGCGGCGACGGGACCATCCTGCGGGCGGCCGAGATCACCCGTGCCAGCTGCACCCCGATCCTCGGTGTCAACCTCGGCCACGTCGGGTTCCTCGCCGAGGCCGAGCAGGAGGACGTCGCCTCCACCATCCAGGCCATCGTCGCCGGCGACTACGCGATCGAGGACCGGCTCACCCTCGACGTGCGGGTCTACCGCGGCGGTGAGCTGGTCACCCGCACCTTCGCGGTCAACGAGGCCTCGGTCGAGAAGGCGGCCCGGCAGCGGATGCTCGAGGTGGTCGTGGAGGTCGATGGCCGCCCCCTGTCGCGCTGGGGCTGCGACGGCGTCGTCTGCGCGACGCCGACGGGGTCGACCGCCTACAACTTCAGCGCGGGCGGTCCCGTGGTCTGGCCGGGTGTCGAGGCGCTGCTGATGGTGCCGATCAGCGCGCACGCGCTGTTCGCCCGGCCGCTCGTGGCAGCGCCGGACTCGGTGCTGGCCGTCGAGGTGCAGGAGCGCACCGGCAGCGCCGGCGTGCTCTGGTGCGACGGCAGGCGGGCGGTCGACCTGCCTCCCGGCGCCCGCATCGAGGTCCGTCGCGGCGAGGTACCGGTGCGCCTGGTGCGGCTGACCGACTCGCCGTTCACCGACCGCCTGGTCGCCAAGCTCGGCCTGCCCGTCGAGGGCTGGCGCGGCGCCGCCGCCGAGCGGCGCGGCCGGCCCGCCCCGGCCCCCGCGCCGGCTCCCGCGCCGGTCGCGGACGCGCCGGTCGGGGACGCGCCGTGATCGAGGAGCTCCGGATCAGCGGGCTGGGCGTGATCGAGTCCTCCAGCCTCGAGCTCGGTCCCGGCCTGACCGTGGTGACCGGCGAGACCGGAGCCGGCAAGACCATGGTCGTGACCGCCCTCGGGCTGCTGCTCGGGGGTCGTGCCGACACGGGCGCCGTGCGCACCGGGTCCCGGCAGGCGCGGGTCGAGGGCGTGGTCAGCGCCGGCGCGCTGCCCGGGCTGGCCGCCGCCGTCGACGAGGTCGGCGGTGAGGTGGAGGACGACCGCGTGGTGCTCGCCCGCAACGTCGCCGCCGAGGGTCGGTCGCGCGCCTTCGTCGGCGGCGCCGCGGTTCCCGTGGCGCGGTTGACCGAGCTCGCGCAGCCGCTGGTGGCCCTGCACGGGCAGTCCGACCAGCACCGGCTGCTCCGTCCGCGGACGCAGCGCGAGGCCCTCGACCGGTTCGGCGGCGAGCCCGTCCGCTCGCTGCTGGGTGCCTTCGCCGAGGGCTGGACCCGGTGGCGGGCCACGGAGCGCGAGCTGGAGGAGGTCGTCGGCACCGCCCGTGAGCGGGCGCGGGAGGCCGACCTCCTGCGCTTCGGCCTCGACGAGGTCGAGGCGGTCTCCCCGGAGCCCGGCGAGGACGCCTCCCTGGCCGCCGAGGAGGCGCGGCTCGGGCACGCCGACACCCTGCGCACCGCCGCCGAGCAGGCCCGCGAGGCGCTCTCCAGCGACACCGGCGCCCCGGACGCGCTGGGCACCAGCGCCGCGGCCCGGGTCCTGCTGGACCAGGTCCGCGAGCACGACCCGGAGGCCGCCGGGCTGGCCGACCGCCTCGCCGAGGTCACCTACCTGCTCTCCGACGTCGCGGCCGACGTCGCGTCCTACGCGAGCCGGGTGGACGTCGACCCGGCCCGTCTCGCGGCGGTCTCCGAGCGCCGGGCTGCGCTGACCGCGCTGACCCGCAAGTACGGCGACAGCGTCGAGGAGGTCCTGTCCTGGGCCCGGTCCGCGGCCACGCGGCTGCTCGACCTCGACGGGACCGACGAGCGGATCGACCGGCTGCGTGCCGACCGGGACGCCCTGCGCGGCGAGCTCGGCGGGCTCGCCGGACGGCTCTCCTCCGCCCGGGCGGAGGCCGCCGACCGGCTGGCGTCGGCGGTGACCGCCGAGCTCGTCGGGCTGGCCATGCCCCACGCACGTCTCGAGGTGGCGCTGCGCCGGTCGCCGGCCGGGCCCGACGACCCCGCCGGCCTGTCCGTCGACGGCGAGGACCTCCGCGCGGCGGCCCACGGCGTCGACGAGGTCGAGCTGCTGCTGGCCGCCAACTCCGGGAGCGAGCCGCGCCCGCTGAACCGGGGCGCCTCGGGCGGCGAGCTGTCCCGGGTGATGCTCGCGCTCGAGGTGGCGCTGGCCGGCACCAGCCCGGTGCCGACGTTCGTCTTCGACGAGGTCGACGCCGGTGTCGGCGGCGCCGCTGCCGTCGAGATCGGTCGCCGGCTGGCCGCGCTCGCCCGGGCGGCGCAGGTCGTGGTGGTGACCCACCTGCCGCAGGTCGCGGCGTACGCCGACCGGCACGTGGTGGTGGAGAAGTCCCAGGACGGCTCGGTCACCGCCTCGGGCCTGACCCTGCTCGACGACGCGGGCCGGGAGCGGGAGCTCTCGCGGATGCTCGCCGGGCTGGCCGGCTCCGACACCGGCCTGGCCCACGCCCGCGAGCTGCTCGAGGTGGCCCTGCCCGCGCGGGCCCTGCGAGGTTGACGCAGCCCCGACCACCCGCCCTGACGACCCGCGAGCCCCGCAGGGGATAGGATGGAGTCCCGTGAAGGTGCACGGAGCGGAACCGACCAAGCACGTGTTCGTGACCGGGGGTGTCGCCTCCTCCCTCGGCAAGGGGCTGACCGCCTCCAGCCTGGGGAGGCTGCTGCGCTCGCGCGGGCTGCGGGTCACCATGCAGAAGCTCGACCCCTACCTCAACGTCGACCCCGGGACGATGAACCCGTTCCAGCACGGCGAGGTCTTCGTGACCAACGACGGGGCCGAGACCGACCTCGACATCGGCCACTACGAACGCTTCCTGGACACCGACCTCGGCCAGATCGCGAACGTCACCACCGGGCAGGTCTACGCCAGCGTCATCGCCAAGGAGCGGCGCGGTGACTACCTCGGCGACACCGTCCAGGTGATCCCGCACATCACCAACGAGATCAAGGACCGCATCCTGGCGATGGGCGGGCACGCCCCGGCGGGCTCCGAGCCCGCCGAGCCGGTCGACGTCGTGATCACCGAGATCGGCGGCACCGTCGGCGACATCGAGTCGCTGCCGTTCCTCGAGGCCGCCCGCCAGGTGCGTCACGACATCGGTCGCGACAACTGCTTCTTCCTCCACGTCTCCCTGGTGCCCTTCATCGGCCCGTCGGGGGAGCTCAAGACGAAGCCGACCCAGCACTCGGTCGCTGCGCTGCGCCAGGTCGGCATCCAGCCGGACGCCGTGGTGTGCCGGGCCGATCGGGAGCTGCCGACGTCGATCAAGCGCAAGATCTCGTTGATGTGCGACGTCGACGAGGACGCCGTGGTCACCGCGGCCGACGCGCCCTCGATCTACGACATCCCGAAGGTGCTGCACTCCGAGGGCCTCGACGCCTACGTGGTGCGCCGCCTCGACCTGCCCTTCCGCGACGTCGACTGGACGACGTGGGACGACCTGCTGCGTCGTGTCCACCACCCGCGCGAGGAGGTGACCGTCGCCCTGGTCGGCAAGTACGTCGACCTGCCGGACGCCTACCTCTCCGTCGGCGAGGCGCTGCGGGCCGGCGGGTTCGCCCACGAGGCCAAGGTCCACCTCCGCTGGGTCGCCTCCGACGACTGCGACACGCCGGCCGGCGCGGCCCGCCGGCTCCACGACGTCGACGCGGTGTGCGTGCCCGGGGGCTTCGGCATCCGCGGGATCGAGGGCAAGGTCGGTGCGTTGACCTATGCACGGACCCACGGCATCCCCACCCTCGGCCTGTGCCTGGGTCTGCAGTGCATGGTCATCGAGTTCGCCCGCGAGGTCGCGGGGCTCGAGAAGGCGGCCTCGACCGAGTTCGACCCGGACTGCCCGGAGCCGGTCATCGCCACCATGGAGCAGCAGAAGCAGGTCGTCGACGGTGACGGCGACCTCGGCGGCACGATGCGGCTGGGGCTCTACCCGGCCGACCTGAGCCCGGGCTCGGTCGTCGGGACGGCGTACGGCGCGACCCAGGTCTCCGAGCGGCACCGCCACCGCTACGAGGTCAACAACGACTACCGCGAGCAGCTGCAGGCAGCCGGCCTGGTCTTCTCCGGGGTCAACCCGGACCTCGACCTCGTCGAGTTCGTCGAGCTGCCGCGCGAGGTGCACCCCTACTACGTCGCCACCCAGGCGCACCCCGAGCTCCGCTCGCGGCCGACCCGGCCGCACCCGCTGTTCGCCGGGCTGGTCGGCGCCGCCATCCAGCGCCAGCGCGAGCTGCGCCTGGAGATCGACGACCGCGGGCTGCGCCGCGAGCCCGGCTCCGGCTCCGCGTGAGCGAGCCGCGACCGGTCGACCGGCCGACGTCGTGGCCGGTCGAGACCACCCGCGACCTGCACCGCGACGCGTGGGTGCTCGCGCTGCGCGAGGACCGGGTCCGCCGACCCCAGCACCCCGAGGACGAGCCGTTCGCCCGCCTCGTGCTCGAGCACCCCGGGGCCGTCGTGGTCCTGGCCGTCGACGACCGGCGGCGGGCGCGGTGCCTGTGGCAGTACCGGCACCCGGTCGGGCGCGTGCTGGTCGAGCTGCCGGCCGGGCTGATGGACGGCGAGGGGGAGGAGCCCGAGGAGGTCGCCCGGCGCGAGCTGCGCGAGGAGACCGGCCTGGCGGCCGGCAGCTGGACGCACCTGACGACCACCTGGTCCTCGCCCGGGGTGTCGACGGAGGTGGTGCACCACTACCTCGCCACCGACCTGAGCGACGTCGGGACCGGTGGCTTCGAGCCGGCCCACGAGGAGGCCGAGATGGTCGCCGGCTGGGTGCCGTTCGACGACCTGCTGGCCGCCGTCCTGGAGGGTCGCGTCGGCGACGGCCCGCTGGCCGTCTCCGTCCTCACCGCCCACGTCCGGGGGCTGGTCGGCGGCTCCCGATAGGGTCCGCGACGGGGCCACGACGAGGTGGCCCGCGAGAGAGAGGTACCCCTGTGAAGGTCGGCGTCCCCACCGAGGTCAAGAACCACGAGTACCGCGTGGCGATCACGCCGATCGGCGTGCACGAGCTGGTGACGGGCGGCCACGAGGTCGTCGTCCAGCAGGGTGCCGGCGTCGGCTCGTCGATCCCGGACGACGAGTACGTCGCCGCCGGCGCGACGATCGTCGCCGACCCCGACGAGGTGTGGGGGAGCGCCGAGACGGTGCTCAAGGTCAAGGAGCCGGTCGAGGAGGAGTACCACCGCCTGCGCGAGGGCCTGACCCTGTTCACCTACCTCCACCTGGCCGCCGACCGACCGCTGACCGAGCGCCTGCTGGAGAGCGGCGTCACCGCCCTGGCCTACGAGACCGTGCAGCTGCCCTCCGGGTCGCTGCCCCTGCTCTACCCGATGTCCGAGGTGGCCGGGTGCCTGGCCCCGCAGGTCGGCGCGCACGCCCTGCTGAAGGCGCAGGGCGGCCGCGGCGTGCTGATGGGCGGCGTCGGCGGGGTCAGCAACGCCAAGGTGGTCATCATCGGCGCCGGCGTCTCCGGGCAGAACGCCGCCAACATCGCGCTGGGCATGGGGGCCGACGTCACCCTGCTCGACACCGACCTGGACAAGCTCCGGATGTCCTTCTGGCGCTACGCCAACCGCGTCCACGGGCTGGCCTCGTCCAAGCTGACCCTCGAGCAGCAGGTCCGCGAGGCCGACCTGGTCATCGGGGCGGTGCTGATCCCCGGCGCGAAGGCGCCGAAGCTGGTCAGCAACGAGCTCGTCTCGCAGATGAAGCCCGGGTCGGTGCTCGTCGACATCGCCGTCGACCAGGGCGGCTGCTTCGAGGACACCCGGCCGACCACCCACGCCGACCCCACCTACCCGGTGCACGACTCGGTCTTCTACTGCGTGGCCAACATGCCCGGTGCGGTCCCGAACACCTCGACCTACGCGCTGACCAACGCCACGCTGCCCTACGTGGTGGCGCTGGCCCGCAAGGGCTGGCAGCAGGCCTGCCGCGACGACGCGAGCCTCGCGCTGGGGCTCAACACCCACCGGGGCACGCTGACCAACCGACCCGTCGGCGACGCCTGGGACCTCGAGGCCACCTCGCCCGACGAGGTGCTGGCCTGAGCGGCTCCCGGTGAGCGGCGCCCCCGGTCCCGCGGCGGCGGTGCGCACCTACCTCGACCACCTCGGGGTCGAGCGCGGACTGGCGCCGAACACGCTGGCCTCCTACCGCCGCGACCTGCGCCGCTACCTCGCCCACCTCGCCACCCAGGACATCGGGGAGCTCGACGCCGTGACCGAGGCGACGGTGACCGCGTTCCTGGCGGGGCTGCGCGAGGGCGACGCCGACCACCCGCCGCTCGGCGCGGCCTCGGCGGCTCGCACCGTGGTCGCGGTGCGCGGCTTCCACCGCTTCGCCCTGGCCGACGGCCTGGCCGGGCACGACCCGGCGGCAGGCGTCCGCCCACCGGCACCGGGCAAGCGGCTGCCCAAGGCGCTCCCCCTCTCGGACGTGGAGGCGATCGTCGAGGCGGCCGGGGCGCCCGGGACCCCGCTGGCGCTGCGGGACCGGGCGCTGCTGGAGCTGCTCTACGGCACCGGCGCGCGGATCTCCGAGGCGGTCGGGCTCGACGTCGACGACGTGGGCGAGGTCCTCGACGCCGAGCCGGGCCTGGGCGCCCTGCTGCTGCGGGGCAAGGGCGGCAAGGAGCGCCTCGTGCCGGTCGGCTCCTACGCGCGGGAGGCGCTGGCGGCCTACCTGGTGCGCGGGCGTCCCGCGCTCGTCGAGCGGGCGACCCCCGCGCTGTTCCTCAACGCCCGGGGGGGCCGGCTCTCCCGGCAGTCGGCCTGGACCGCGCTGACCCGCGCCGCGGAGCGCGCCGGCGTCACCCGCGAGGTCTCGCCGCACACCCTGCGGCACTCCTTCGCCACCCACCTGCTCGACGGGGGCGCCGACGTCCGTGTGGTGCAGGAGCTGCTGGGCCACGCCTCGGTCACCACGACGCAGGTCTACACGCTGGTCACCGTGGACAACCTGCGCGAGGTCTTCGCCACGGCCCACCCCCGGGCCCGCGGGTGAGCGCGGCGGCGGACCTCGACGCCGACGCCGTCTACGCACAGGTCGTCGGCTGGGCGGCGGAGCGCGGGCTGACGCTCTACCCGCACCAGGAGGAGGCGCTGATCGAGCTGCTCTCCGGGAGCAACGTCGTCCTCGCCACCCCGACCGGGTCCGGCAAGTCCCTGGTCGCGGTCGGCGCGCTGATGGCGGCGATGGCCACGGACCGCGTCGGCTTCTACACCGCTCCGATCAAGGCGCTGGTCAGCGAGAAGTTCTTCGAGCTGTGCGCGGTCTTCGGGGCCGAGGACGTCGGCCTGCTCACCGGCGACGCCGCGGTCAACCCGGACGCACCCATCATCTGCTGCACCGCGGAGGTGCTGGCCAACATCGCGCTGCGCGAGGGGTCGGCCGCGGACGTCGGCCTCGTCGTCATGGACGAGTTCCACTACTACTCCGAGCCGGAGCGCGGCTGGGCGTGGCAGGTGCCGCTGATCGAGCTGACCGGCGCGCAGCACCTGCTGATGTCGGCGACGCTCGGTGACGTCACCGATCTCGCCGCCGACCTCGGGCGTCGCACGGGTCGGGCCACGGCGGTGGTCGCCGACGCCGAGCGGCCGGTGCCGCTGACGTTCACGTGGGCCACCACCCACGTGCCCGAGACCCTCGAGGAGCTGGTGACCACCCACCAGGCCCCGGTCTACGTCGTGCACTTCACCCAGGCCGCCGCCGTCGAGCACGCCCGCAGCCTGCTCAAGGTTGCCTGGCTGACCCCCCGCACCGACGGGGCCCGGGCGGCCGCGGCGGCGCGAGCGGACCGGTTGGCCGGCTTCCGCTTCGGCCCCGGCTTCGGTCGGACCCTGTCGACGCTGCTGCGCCGCGGCGTGGCCGTGCACCACGCCGGGATGCTGCCGCGCTACCGCCGCCTCGTCGAGCAGCTCGCCCAGGCCGGGATGCTCCAGGTCGTGTGCGGCACCGACACCCTCGGCGTCGGCATCAACGTGCCGATCCGCACGGTGCTGTTCACCGCGCTGGCGAAGTACGACGGGCGCCGCTCCCGGGTGCTGCGTTCCCGGGAGTTCCTCCAGATCGCCGGGCGGGCCGGTCGCGCGGGCTTCGACACCGCCGGCTCGGTGGTCGTGCAGGCCCCCGAGCACGTCATCGACAACGAGCGCGCCAAGGCCAAGGCCGAGGCGAGGAACGCCGCGATGAGCGCCGAGAAGCAGGCCAAGCGGCGCAGCAAGGCCCAGCTGCGCAAGCCCCCCGAGGGCACCGTCGTGTGGAGCGAGCAGACCTTCGAGAAGCTGGTGGCCGGCACGCCCGAGACGCTGGTCTCGCGGATGAAGGTCGACCACGCGATGCTCGTCAACGTGCTCTCCCGCGAGGAGGACGCGTTCGTCGTCCTGCGCCGGTTGCTCACCGACAACCACGAGGACCGGCGCAGCCGGCTGCGGTTGTGCCGCCGTGCGCTGCAGCTGACGCGCAGCCTCGTCGCCTCCGGCGTCGTCACCCGGCTCGACGAGCCGGACGAGCACGGCCGGCGCTACGTCCTGACCGAGGACCTGCCGCGGGACTTCGCGCTCAACCAGCCGCTGTCGCACTTCGCGCTCGAGGTGATCGGGATGCTGGACCCCGAGGCAGAGCGCCACGCGCTCGCCGTGGTCTCGGTCGCCGAGGCCGTGGTCGACACGCCGCGGCAGGTGCTCTGGGCCCAGCAGCACCACGCCCGGGGCGAGGCGCTGGCCGAGATGAAGGCCGACGGGCTGGAGTACGACGAGCGGATGGTGCTGCTCGACGAGATCACCTGGCCCCAGCCGATGGCCGAGGAGCTCGAGGCGGCGTGGGAGCCCTACCGCGCCGCCCACCCGTGGCTGCCTGCCGACGCGCTGGGCCCGGCCTCGGTGGTCCGCGAGATGTGGGAGCAGGGGATGGGCTTCACCGACCTGGTCTCGCGCTACCAGCTCGCCCGCTCCGAGGGGCTGGTGCTGCGCTACCTCACCGACGTCTACCGGTTCCTGCGGCAGACCGTCCCCGACGCCGCGCGCAGCCCCGAGCTGGCCGACGTCGAGACCTGGCTGGCGGAGGTCGTGCGCCAGACCGACTCCTCGCTGCTGGAGGAGTGGGAGACGCTCACCGACCCGGACGCCCTGGCGCGAACCGTCACCGATCCCGCCGCGGCCGTCCGCCCACCCCGGCCGCTCTCGGAGCAGGGTCGTGCCTTCGAGGTCATGGTGCGCAACGCGATGTGGCGCCGCGTGGAGCTGGCGGCGCGCGACGACCTGGACGGGTTGATGGCGCTCGAGCGCGCCGCGGCCGACCGCGTCGACCCGCCACGTGCCGTCGTGATGACGCGCAGCGCGTGGGACGACGCGCTGGGGTCGTACTTCCAGGAGCACGACGAGGTGCTCACCGACGCCGATGCCCGCGGACCCGACCTGCTGCGGTTCGACGAGCAGGTGGGCCCTCCGGCCGGCATCGGCGCGGAGGCGGCCGAGGGCGGCGAGGCCGACGTCCGCCTGTGGTGGGTCACCCAGACCCTCCACGACCCCGCCGGTCACCACGACTGGGTGCTCGAGGCCGTCGCCGACCTCGACACCACCGACGACCAGGGCGAGCTGCTGCTCGCCACCGTCGCCCTGCGCCGCCTCTGACCCCCACCCCGTGGAGTCGGCGATCAGCGGCGAGGTCGCCGGTGCCCAGGTATGTCGTTTGGTCCCCAACGGCAGGTTTCGGGGCCGTTTCCGTGTCGTTCGTGACCAATCGGTGGGTTGCCGGGCCCCGGTGGCCTCGACCTGGGCGGATGTGGGGTGCCGGCGGTTCCGACCATGCCGTTTGGTCCCCAACGACACGTTTAGGGCTGTTCCCGTGTCGTTCGTGACCAATTGGTGGGTTGCCGGGCCCAGGTGGCCTCGACCTGGGCGGATGTGGGGTGCCGGCGGTTCCGACCATGTCGTTTGGTCCCCAACGACATGTTTCGGGGCCGTTTTCGTGTCGTTCGTGACCAATTGGTGGGTTGCCGGGCCCCGGTGGCCTCGACCTGGGCGGATGTGGGGTGCCGCGCGGTTCCGACCATGCCGTTTGGTCCCCAACGACACGTTTCGGGGCCGATTTCGTGTCGTTCGTGACCAATCGGTGGGGCGGGTCGCGGACGAGGCTCGCGCCGACCCGCGACGCCAACCGGCCACCCCGGACGCCTGTCAGGCGCTGCGAGCCTCCGGGAGGAAGGGGTAGTCGGTGTAGCCCTCGGCGCCGCCGCCGTAGAAGGTGGCGCTGTCGGGCTCGTTGAGGTCGGCGCCGCGACGCCACCGCTCGGGGAGGTCGGGGTTGGCGATGAACTCGCGACCCACCGCCACCAGGTCGCCGAGGTCGTCGGCGAGCACCTGCTCGACGCCGGCGAGGTCGGTGACCGAGGCGAACCCCGAGTTGAGCACGACCGGGCCGCCGAAGCGCGTCCGCAGGTCCGCGACCAGCGGCGCGGCCGGGTCGGCCAGCACGCTGAGGTAGGCCAGGCCCAGGTCGGCGACGCCCTCGACCAGCGAGGCGTAGGTCGCCGCGACGTCGGCCGGGTCCTCCTCGAGGCAACCCTGGATGTTGTGCGCCGGGGAGATCCGGATGCCGACGCGCTCCGCGCCGATGGCCTCCGAGACCGCGCGGGTCACCTCGACGGTCAGGCGGGCCCGCGCCTCGGGCGAGCCGCCGTACGCGTCGTCACGGGTGTTGCTGCTCGGCGCCAGGAACTGGTGGAGCAGGTAGCCGTTGGCGGCGTGGATCTCCACGCCGTCCAGGCCTGCCTCGACCGCGCAGCGCGCGGCGTGGACGAACTCCTCGACCACGTCCGGCACCTCGCCGGTCTCCAGCGCGCGGGGGACGACGTGCGGCACGCGCCCGGCGGCGGTCACCATCTCGCCGGGTGCGGCGATCGCGCTCGGCGCCACCGTCTCGAGGCCCGCCTTGTTGTCGGGGTGCGCGATCCGACCGACGTGCATCAGCTGGACGACGATCCGCCCGTCGCGCTCGTGGACGGCGTCCGCGACCCGCCGCCAGCCCTCGACCTGCTCGGGGGAGTGGATGCCGGGGGTGTTGAGGTAGCCCTGGCCGCGGGCGCTGGGCTGCGTGCCCTCGGTGACGATCAGCCCCGCGCCGGCCCGCTGGCCGTAGTAGGTGACCGCGAGGTCGCCGGGCACCATGCCCTCGCCGGCGCGGTTGCGGGTCAGGGGGGCCATCACGAAGCGCTGGGGCAGGGTCCACGACCCGACCTCGACCTTCTCGAACGCACGGGACACGGGCGTCGTCCTTCCGTCAGGGGGAGGCGGCCGCGCGGCCGCCCCGTCCCCACCCCAAGCGCCACCCGGGTGACGCTGTTCCCGCCACTAGGGTGAGGTCATGGCAGACGAGACCGGACCGGACGCCTTCGACGTGCGACACGTGCCCGAGGACCAGCGCTACGAGGTGTGGGCCGCCGGCGAGCGCGCCGGCTTCGCCGCGTACGTCGTCGACGGGGAGCGGGTGGTCTTCACCCACACCGAGGTCGCGGACCGGTTCGAGGGCCAGGGCGTCGGTTCGGAGCTGGTGCGCGGCGCCCTCGACGACGTCCGCGCAGGGGGCCGCGAGGTCGTCGCGCAGTGCCCCTTCGTGGCCGAGTGGGTCGAGCGCCACCCCGACTACCAGGACCTGCTCGCCGGCTGACGCGACCCGCCCGGCGCGCCTGCGCAATGTCGCCGTGTCGACAAACCATGCTGGTCCCGTCGCCCCACCAGCGGGGCGGACCGGACCGCAGGTGCGACGACAGGGGCAGAGCAGATGAGCGACGCAGGATCCTTCCCGACCGGCGGTGCGACGGCCGGCGCGATGCCGCCGATGGTCCGCACCCCGACCCCGCAGCGCGCGCAGTCCGCGCCGGACGCGTCCGCCGGAGCCGGTGAGCCGCTGCCGTTCGCACGACCGCGGGCCGCCGGCGCGACGGCGACGGCGACCGCCGAGCCGGAGATCGGGCCCACGGGGCGCCCGCTGCCGTTCTTCCCCGACCCGCCCCCGGTCGACGAGCACGGACGGGCCCGCGTGATCTCGATGTGCAACCAGAAGGGCGGGGTCGGCAAGACCACCACCACGATCAACCTGGGCGCCTCCTTGGCCGAGTACGGCCGCAAGGTGCTGCTGGTCGACTTCGACCCGCAGGGCTCGCTCTCGGTCGGCCTCGGGCTGAACCCCCACGAGATGCCGCTGTCGGTCTACAACCTGCTGATGGACCGCGAGGTCGGGCTCGACGACGTCGTCGTGCCGTCCGGCGTGCCCGGGATGGACCTGCTGCCCTCCAACATCGACCTGTCCGCCGCCGAGGTGCAGCTGGTCCACGAGGTCGGGCGCGAGCAGACCCTGCAGCGCGTCCTCGCCCCGGCGCTGGAGCAGTACGACGTCGTCCTCATCGACTGCCAGCCCTCGCTCGGCCTGCTGACCGTCAACGCGCTGACCGCCTCCGACGGGGTGATCGTGCCGCTGGAGTGCGAGTACTTCGCGCTGCGCGGGGTCGCCCTGCTCACCACCACGATCGACAAGGTCAGGGAGCGGCTGAACCCGCGCCTGACGATCGACGGCGTGCTGGGCACCATGTACGACGGTCGCACCCTCCACGGCCGCGAGGTGATGGAGCGCCTGGTCCAGGCGTGGGGCGACACCGTCTTCCACACCGTGATCCGTCGCACCGTGAAGTTCTCCGACTCGACCGTCGCCGGTGAGCCGATCACCGCCTACGCCTCGGCCTCCGGCGGCGCGCAGTCCTACCGCCAGCTCGCCCGGGAGGTGCTGGCCCGGTGTCACGACGCGTGAGCCTGCCGGCCGCCGACGACCTGTTCCGCCCGACCGAGGACGGCGAGGAGTCCGCCCGGCCCCGATCCGTCCGGGCCGTCCCCGACGACGCCCCGGCCGCCCCGGCCGCGGCGCCGCCGGCGTCCACGGCCGCGACGGCGACAGCGCAGGAGCCGACGCGCCGCCCCAGCGGCCGGGTCCGCCACGACGAGAAGATGACCGTCTACGTGACCGCCGAGGAGCTGCTCGGCATCGAGCACGCCCGGCTCACGCTGCGCGCGGGGCACGGCCTGGCCGTCGACCGTGGCCGGCTGGTGCGCGAGGCGCTGGCACTCGTGCTCGCCGAGTACGACGCGCACGGCGCCGACAGCGCGCTGGTGCGCCGACTCGCCGGGGGATGAGCGAGCAGCCGGACCCGCCTCCTGCCTTCGCCGTCCGCCTCGACAACTTCGAGGGCCCCTTCGACCTGCTGCTGAGCCTGATCTCGAAGCACAAGCTCGACGTCACCGAGGTCTCGCTCTCCCGGGTCACCGACGAGTTCATCGCCCACGTCAAGGCCGGCGGACCCGTGTGGGACCTCGAGCAGACCACGTCGTTCCTGCTCGTCGCGTCCACGCTGCTCGACCTCAAGGCGGCGCGGCTGCTGCCGCAGGGCGACGTCGAGGACACCGAGGACCTCGCCCTGCTCGAGGCCCGCGACCTGCTGTTCGCCCGGCTGCTGCAGTACCGCGCGTTCAAGCAGGTCGCCACCCTGCTCGGGGACCGGCTCGCCGCCGAGTCGCGGCGCCACCCCCGGGCCGTGGGCCTGGAGGACCGCTACGCCGCCCTGCTCCCCGAGGTGCTGATCGGGATCGGCCTGGACCGCTTCGCCGCGCTCGCCGCGCGAGCGCTGGCACCGAAGCCGGTGCCCGAGGTCTCCCTGCAGCACATCCACGCCAGCCGGGTCAGCGTCCGGGAGCAGGGTGCGCTGGTCGTCGACCGGTTGCGGGACGCCGGGACCCTCACCTTCCGGGCGCTGTGCCGCGACGCCCCGGACACGATGACCACCGTGGCGCGCTTCCTGTCCCTCCTCGAGCTGTTCCGCGAGGGCGTGGTCGCCTTCGAGCAGGCCGGGGCGCTCAGCGAGCTCAGCGTGCGCTGGACCGGCGGCGACGACGACGAGGTCGAGATCACCGACGAGTTCGACGGTGCGCCGCCGGACGAGGCGCCCGGCCCCGCGCACGACGACCCGGCGGGGGAGGATGGCGCCGATGAGCACTGATCCCGCCCTCGACGTCCCCGTCGCCGCGCTGCGCCCGGCGCTGGAGGCGGTGCTGATGATCGCCGACCAGCCGCTGGACGAGGCGACCCTGGCGGCGGCGGTCGGCCACCCGCACGCCGCGGTCGCCGACGCGCTGGTCTCCCTCGCCGCCGAGTACGACGCGCAGGGGCGCGGCTTCGAGCTGCGGCCGGTCGCCGGCGGCTGGCGCTACTACACCCGCGACGCCTACGCGCCGGTGGTCGAGGCCTTCGTCCTGGAGGGCCAGCAGGCCCGGCTGACCCAGGCCGCCCTGGAGACCCTGGCCGTGGTGGCCTACCGCCAGCCGGTCTCCCGCGCCCGGGTCTCGGCCGTGCGCGGCGTCAACGTCGACGGCGTCGTGCGCACCCTGCTCGGCCGCGGCCTGCTCGAGGAGGCCGGCGCCGACCCCGAGACCGGCGCGACCCTGTTCCGGACCACGCGCTACTTCCTGGAGCGGATCGGGGTCACCAGCCTCGAGGACCTGCCCGAGCTCGCGCCGTACCTGCCGGAGATGTCCGAGCTGGAGGACGAGCTCGCCGACCTGGCCGGCGGTCGGGACCAGCCGGAGGGGGAGCGGTCGTGACCGGTCTCCCCGACGGCGTCCCGGTCGACGAGGACGGCCTGGTCCGCCTCCAGAAGCTGCTGGCGGCGTCCGGTGTCGCCTCGCGGCGCAAGTGCGAGGAGCTGATGCTGGGCGGCGAGGTGGTCGTCGACGGCGAGGTGGTCACGCGGCTCGGCACCAAGGTCGACCCCTCGACCGCGGTGGTCCGCGTCTCGGGCAAGCGCCTGCCGCCGGTCTCGCCGCACGTCTACCTGGTCCTGCACAAGCCCACCGGCGTCGTCTCGACCATGTCGGACCCCCAGGGTCGCCGGACGCTCTCCGACCTCGTCGCGCACCGGCCCGAGCGGCTCTTCCACGTCGGACGGCTCGACACCGACACCTCCGGGTTGCTGCTGATGACCAACGACGGCGACTTCGCCCAGCGGATGGCGCACCCCTCCTACGAGGTCGACAAGACCTACGTCGCCGAGGTCGACGGCGAGGTCCACATCCGCACCGTCCGACAGCTGCTCGCCGGGGTCGAGCTCGACGACGGCCCGGTGACCGTCAGCCGCGCCCGCGTCGTCGGTGGCGACCCCCGCCGCGACGCGCAGGGGCGCTCGATCGTCGAGCTGACCATCCACGAGGGCCGCAACCGGATCGTGCGCCGCCTGCTCGAGCACGTCGGCCACCCGGTGCGCCGGCTGACCCGCACCGCCATCGGACCGGTCCGCCTCGAGCGGCTGCCCTCCGGCACCCTGCGCGACCTGACCTCCGAGGAGCTCGGGACGCTGCTCGACCGCGCCGAGCTGTGAGGCCGAGCCGTGAGAAGGGCCTGGTGACCCGGTGAGCGAGGGCGTCGACGACGAGCGCTGGCTGGTCGTCGACGGCCGCCGGTGGCGTCGCCAGGACCCCGCCCTCCCCGAGGACGTGGCGGCCAGGCTGCGCTCGCACCTGGGCCGGGGTCGCAGCACGACCGGCGCCGCTCGCCGCCGCGGGGACGACGATGCCGTCACCGCCGCCCGCCGCCGCACCGACCTCGCCAAGCACGGCCTGGGCGAGCGCGGCACCCCGTGGTGGGAGCAGGACGACGACGAGCGCCGCGCCCGCTGGGAGGCGGCGCTGCGCGACCTCGACGCGCTGGACGGATGACCGGGGCGGGTCACCACGGCTAGCGTCGCCGGATGAGCGCACCGCTCCTGGGCCCGCAGCCGCTGCCGGCAGCGCTGGGGCCGTACGTCACGGGGCTGGTCGCCTACGACGGGGTCGGGGAGCCAGGGGTGCACCGCGGGCTGCCGTCGACCTCGCTGACCGTCGTCCTCCCGGTGGACGAGCCGGTCGTCGTGGGCTGGGCCGGGGCGGGCGTGGGGCCGGGTCGGTGGTCCGTGGTCGCCGGGCTGCACGCGGCTCCGGTCGCGGTCCACCACGGTCGGCGCCAGCGCGGCCTCCAGCTCTCGCTCACGGTGGCGGGCGCCAGGGCCCTGCTCGGCGTACCGGCGGCGGCGCTGGCCGGCGAGATCGTCACCCTGGAGGACGTGGGCCGGCTCGAGGTCCTGCCCGAGGTGGTGCACGACGCGCCGGGGCCGGCGGAGGCCGTGCCCGCCGTCGTGGCGCACCTGCTCGGAGCGCTCGGGGCCCTCGGCGACGGCACAGCCCGCCGGGGCCACGCCGGGCTCGGCCGGTCGCTCGCGCTGCTGACCCGCGGCGCGGGCGTGCAGGAGACGGCCGACGAGGTCGGCTACGGCCGCCGCCACCTGGGGGCGCTCGTGCGTTCCGAGACCGGTCTGGCGCCGCGGACGATCACCCGCATCGCCCGCTTCGAGCGCGCGCTGGGTCTGCTGCGCAGCCCCGCACCGGTCACGCTGGGCGAGGTGGCGGCCGGCGCCGGTTACGCCGACCAGTCCCACCTGACCCGGGAGTGGCGCGCGCTGGCCGGCTGCCCTCCGTCGGTGTGGCGGCGGGAGGAGCTCCCGAACGTCCAAGACGCGGCGGTCCAGCAGGGATGAGGATGGTCCCATGACGAGCACCGACGACATCAGCCTCTGGCAGGTCCTGACGCTCCGCGACGCCGACACCATGTTCGCGTGGCTGCGCGCTGTGGGGTTCGCCGAGCACGCGACGTACCGCGACGACGCCGACCCGGCCGTGGTGCAGCACTCCGAGTGGGTCTGGTCCGGCGGTGGCGCCGTGGGCGGGCTGATGGTGGGGACGACCCGCGACGGGGCCGGGACCGCCTCGACGTACCTGGTCTGCACCGACCCCGCCGCGGTGGTGGCAGCGGCCGTCGGGGCCGGCGGCTCCGTGGTGGTCCCGCTCGAGGACAAGGGGTACGGCGGCGTCGGCGCCACGGTGGCCGACCCCGAGGGCAACCACTGGTCGCTCGGCACCTACCAGCCCTCCTGAGACGCCCGCCCCGCTCCTCGTCCGTGCCTCGCTAGCCTGACGGCTCACGATCGACGAGCGGGAGGACGGGGCAGTGGCGGTCAGGGCGGTGCGCGGGGCGACCCAGCTCGAGGAGGACGTCCGCGAGCACCTGCTGGAGCGGGTCGAGGAGATGGTCCGCGGCGTGATGGAGGCCAACGCCCTCGAGGTCGACGACTTCATCTCGATCGTCTTCACCTCCACCGCCGACCTGGTCAGCGAGTTCCCGGCGTACGCCGCCCGCCAGCTCGGCTTCTCCGACGTGCCGCTGCTGTGCGCGCGCGAGCTCGAGATCGCCTCCTCCATGCCACGTGTGGTGCGGATGATGGCGCACGTCGACACCGACCTGCCTCGCGCCGACCTCACCCACGTCTACCTGCACGGCGCCGCCGCGCTGCGCCGCGACCTGACCCGGGTCCGCTCCGTCCCCGATGAGTGACCCCGCGGGCTCCGGCCCGGCGGTCCCAGAGGTCACGGCGGTCCCGGCGGTCGCGGGGGTCCCCGGACCGGTGGAGGTCGTCGGCGTGGGGCTCGTCGGCGCCTCGGTCGCCCTGGCCTGCGCCCGGGCCGGCCTCGACGTGCTGCTGCGCGACGTCAGCGAGGACCACCTGCGCACGGCGACCGGGCTCGGCGCGGGCCGGGTCGCCGGGCCCTCGGACGCCGCCGCCCTGACCGTGGTGGCCGTGCCGCCGGACCACCTCGCGGCCGAGGTCGCCCGGGCCCTGGACCGCACCGCCGCGGTCGGGGGTGCGGTGGTCACCGACGTGGGCAGCGTCAAGTCCGGACCGCTGGCCGACCTCGCGGGGCACCCCGGCCTCGCGCGCTACGTCGGCGGTCACCCGATGGCCGGCAGCGAGCGCTCCGGCCCGCTCGCGGCCTCGCCGACCCTCTTCGACGGGCGGCCCTGGGCGATCACCCCCCACCGGGGAGCCGACCCCGGCGCAGTCGCCGCCGTCGAGGCGCTCGCGCTCCTGTGCGGGGCGGTGCCGGTCCGGCTGACCCCCGAGGACCACGACCGAGCCGTGGCCCGGACCTCCCACGTCCCCCACCTGGTGGCCTCCGTGGTGGCGGCCCGGCTCGCCGACGCCCCGGCCGGACACCTCGCGCTCTCGGGTCAGGGCGTCCGTGACGTCACCCGGATCGCCGCCGGCGACCCGGTCCTCTACGGCCAGATCGTCAGCGCCAACGCCGCGGCGGTGGTCGACCTCCTCGAGGAGGTGCGCGCCGACCTCGACCGGGTGATCGCCGCGATCGCGGGGGCCGATCGCGACCGGCTCGAGGACGTGCTCGGCCGCGGCGTCGACGGGACGCGCGCCATCCCGGGCAAGCACGGCGGGCCGGCCCGGGCGACGTCGACGGTCTACGTGTCGGTGCCCGACCACCCGGGCGAGCTGGCGCGGCTGTTCGCCGACGCGGGTCGCAGCGGGGTCAACATCGAGGACGTCCGCATCGACCACGACCCCGGTCGACCCGTCGGGCAGGTCGAGCTGGTGGTGGAGGACACGCTCGCCGCACACCTGCGGGGCTCTCTCGAGTCGGAGGGATGGCTCACCCACCGGTAGGCTCCTCCGCCGTGACCAGCGCCCCCCGTCCCGACCTGCCGACCCGCCCCGGGTCCGGGCTCGTGGTGGCCGTCGACGGCACGTCGGGGTCGGGCAAGTCGAGCACCTCCCGGGAGGTCGCCCGGCGGCTCGGGCTGCGCTACCTCGACACCGGCGCGCAGTTCCGCGCGCTGACCTGGTGGCTGCTGCGCGAGGGCGTCGACGTCCGGGACGCCGGCGCCGTGGCGGCGCGCGCGGGCGAGCCGGTGCTGGTCTCGGGCACCGACCCCGACGCGCCGGGCATCCGCGTCGACGACGAGGACGTCGCCGAGGCGATCAGGCGCCCCGAGGTCAACGCCGCGGTGTCCCCGGTGAGCGCCGTCCCCGAGGTCCGCGCCCGGCTGCTGGCCCTGCAGCGCGACGTGATCGCTGACGGCGGCATCGTGGTGGAGGGGCGCGACATCGGCTCCGTGGTGTGGCCGGCGGCCGAGGTCAAGGTCTACCTGACCGCCGACCCGTCCGCCCGTGCCTCCCGCCGGGCCGCCGAGGAGGGCGGCAGCGACACCGCCGTGACCGAGCTGTCGCTGCGGGAGCGCGACCGCATCGACTCCGGCCGCGCGACCGCGCCGCTGCGCCGGGCCGACGGGGCCATCGAGGTCGACACCACCGCCGCCACGCTGCGCGAGGTCGTCGACCTCGTCGTCGGCCTGGTCGTCCGGGCCCCCGCGTGAGGTCGGACGGGCGACCCGGCGACCCCCACCTGCAGCCGCCGCGGACCGACGGCGTGCCCCACCCGGCCCGGTGGCTGCTGCACGGCGGCCGACCGCCCTCGCGGTGGCTGTTCGGCCGGCGGTGGGACGTGCGCGTCCACGGCGCCGAGCACGTCCCGGCGACCGGTGGTGTCGTCCTGGCCGCCAACCACGTCGGGATCGTGGATGGACCGCTCCTGGCCGCCTTCGCCCCCCGCCCGGTGCACGCGTTGACCAAGGACGAGATGTTCGAGGGGGCCACCGGGTGGTTCCTGCGCAGCGCCGGCCAGGTGCGCCTGCAGCGGTTCGCGCACCGACCCGCGCGCGGTGCGGGAGGCGTTGCGGGTGCTGCGCGACCAGGGGGTGGTGGGCGTGTTCCCCGAGGGCGCGCGCGGCGACGGGTCCCTGGACCGGTTCCACCGCGGGGCGGCCTACCTCGCCCTGGTCACGGGGGCGCCCGTCGTCCCGGTGACCGTGGTCGGCACGCGCGAGCCGGGCGGCCACCGCGACGACCTGCCGCCCCGCGGCGCCCGCGTCGACCTCGTCCTCGGCGAGGCCGTCGACCTGGGACGCGTGGAGTGGCCCCGAACCCGCGAGCTGGTCGCGGCGAGCTCGGCGGCGCTGCGCCGCCGGATGCTCGACCACCAGTCCCGAGCCCTGGCCCTCCTGGGCCGCACCCTCCCCGGGCCGCTGCCCGTCGGGGAGCTCGAACCCGACCCGGGCGGCGGAGTCACGGAGCAGTCGGCATGAGCGAGCACGGCACCAGCGATCCCGAGCACGGACCCACCGGCCCCGAGGTGCTCGGTCCGACCCCCGTCCTGGCGGTCGTCGGCCGGCCCAACGTGGGCAAGTCCACCCTGGTCAACCGGATCCTGGGCCGCCGCGAGGCGGTCGTCGAGGACGTCCCCGGCGTCACCCGCGACCGGGTCTCCTACGACGCCGACTGGGCGGGGCGCTCGTTCACCCTCGTCGACACCGGCGGCTGGGACCCCGACGCGCGCGGGCTGGCCGAGCGGATCAAGGAGCAGGCCGAGATCGCGGTCAGCCTCGCCGACGCGGTGATGTTCGTCGTCGACGCCACCATCGGCATCACGGACGCCGACGAGGCCGTGGTCAAGGTGCTCCGTCGCTCGGGGAAACCGGTCGTGCTGGCGGCGAACAAGGTCGACGACCAGCGCGCCGAGGCCGAGGCGGCCGGGCTGTGGAACCTGGGGCTCGGGGAGCCGCACGTGGTCTCCGCGTTGCACGGCCGCGGATCCGGCGACCTGCTGGACGCCGTGCTCGCGGCGCTGCCCGAGCCGCCGCCGCAGATCGACCCCGAGGAGGGCGGCCCGCGACGGATCGCGCTCGTCGGGCGGCCGAACGTCGGCAAGTCCTCCCTGCTCAACCGGTTGGCGGGCGAGGAGCGCGCCGTGGTCGACGACGTCGCCGGCACCACCGTCGACCCGGTCGACGAGCTGGTCGAGCTCGGTGGTCGGCTGTGGCGGTTCATCGACACCGCCGGCATCCGCAAGCGCGTCAAGGAGTCCTCCGGGCACGAGTACTACGCCTCGCTGCGCACCCGCCAGGCCGTCGACCGGGCCGAGGTGGCGGTGCTGGTCGTCGACGGCGGACAACCGTTGACCGAGCAGGACGTCCGGATCCTGCAGGGCGTGCGCGAGGCCGGCCGCGCCCTGGTGATCGCCTTCAACAAGTGGGACAACGTCGACGAGGAGCGCCGCCACTTCCTCAACCGGGAGATCGAGCGCGACCTGGTGCAGGTCGCGTGGGCCCCGCGGATCAACATCACCGCGCGCACCGGCTGGCACGTCGACCGGCTGGTGCCGGCGATCGACCGCGCGCTGGAGGGCTGGGAGACCCGGGTCGGCACGGGCCAGCTCAACGGCTTCCTGGGCCGGCTGGTCGCCGAGCACCCGCACCCGGTGCGCGGTGGCAAGCAGCCGCGGGTGCTCTTCGGCACCCAGGCGGGCACGGCGCCGCCGATGTTCGTGCTGTTCACCACCGGCAAGCTCGAGGCCTCCTACGAGCGCTACATCGAGCGGCGGCTGCGCGAGGAGTTCGGCTTCGTCGGCACCCCGGTGCTGCTCCAGCAGCGGGTGCGGGAGAAGCGCAAGCGCCGCTGACGCCGGTCCGTCCCGGCGACCGTCGGCCGAGCGGGCGACTTGACGCCGGTCGAACACCTGTTCGACCATAGGGGCGTGTCCCGCGCCGTCGCCCTCGACCCCTCGCGCCCGGTCCTCGACCAGCTCCGCGAGCGGGTCTCGGCGCTCGAGGGCGCCCCGGCGCGGCTGCCGCTGCCCACCCACCCGGTCGTCGCCCCGCTGGTCGACCTGCGGGCCGGTGGCAGCTACGCCGTCGACTCGGCCTCCCTCGCGCTGGTCCTGGCGGCCGGGGCGTCGGCAGCGGGGGAGTGGGTCGGCTTCGCGGGGTGGCCCGACTTCGGTGCCGAGGCCGCGGCGGCGCTGGGTGTCGACCTCGAGCGCACGGTCCTGGTCCCCGAGCCCGGCGAGCACTGGCGCGAGGTCACCGCCGCGCTGGTCGACGTGCTGCGGGTGGTCGTGCTGCGCCCGCCGCCGGGGGTCGACGCCTCCTCGGCCGGGCGGATCGAGGCCCGGCTGCGCACCCGTTCCTCGGCGCTGGTGATCTGGGGGGAGTGGCCCCGTTGCGACGCGCGGCTCTCGCTGGAGCAGGTGCGCTGGACCGGTCCGGACCGGGGCCGGGGCGCGCTGCGGCAGCGACGCGCCACCCTCGCCGTGCGCCGCGGGACGGCCCCGCCGCTGCGCGCCGACGTGCTCTTCCCCGGTGAGCGCGCGGCCCTGGAGCCGGCCCCGGCGGCCGAGCCGGGGACGCCCGCCTCGATCACCGCGACGACCACCCGGCCCCGGCTGGCCCGGCTGGCGGCGTCGGGATGAGGGTCCTGGTCGTGTGGTGCCCGGACTGGCCGGTGGTGGCCGCGCTGGCCGAGGGCGGCCACCCGCCCACCGCGCCGGCCGCGGTGCTCGCCGCCGGCGCGGTCGAGGTCTGCAACGCCCCGGCGCGGGCGGAGTCGGTGCGCCGCGGCCAGCGGCGTCGCGACGCCCAGGCCCGCTGTCCCGAGCTGCTGCTGCTCGAGGGCAGCCCCGACCGGGACGCGCGCACCTTCGAGCAGGTGCTGGCCGCGGTGGAGGCGCTGCGCCCGGGGGTCTCGCCGCTGCGGCCGGGGCTGCTGGCCGTCCGGGCGCCCGGACGGTTCTTCGGCGGCGAGGCGAGCGCCGCGGCGGTGCTCGCGGAGTGCCTGGTCGACCAGGGCGTCTGGGACTGCCGGATCGGTGTCGCCGACGACCTGTTCACCGCCGAGCAGGCTGCCCGCTCGGCCGCCGTCCAGGACAGCCGGGTGGTGCCGGAGGGCGGGTCGGGCGCCTTCCTGCGCGGGCTGCCGATCGGGGTGCTCGAGGCCGACGGCCCCGAGGGCCGCGAGGTGGTGAGCCTGTTGCGACGGCTCGGGCTGACCACGCTGGGCGACCTCGCGGACCTGCCCGGTGAGGCGGTGCGCCAGCGGCTGGGCCGCTACGGCGGCGAGGTCTGGCGCCGGGTCCGCGGTGAGGACCCGTCCCTGGCCCACGCCCGCACCCCTCCGCCCGAGCTGGCAGCGGAGGTCGCCTTCGAGCCGCCGCTGGAGTCGGTGGAGGCGGTCTGCTTCAGCGTGCGCACCACGGCCGAGCGGTTCGTCGCCGGGCTCGCCGAGCGGCAGCTGGTCGCGACCGGGGTCCGGGTGGAGGCCGAGCAGGACGGCGTGGTCGCCTCCGCGCGCACCTGGCTGCACCCCCGCCACTTCTCCTCGCGCGACCTGGTCGACCGGGTCCACTGGCAGCTCCAGTCCGCGGCCACCAGCGGGCTGCGCTCCACGACCGCTGCCGGCGCGATGAGCGCTCCCGTGGAGCGGGTGCGGTTCGTGCCGGACACCGTCGAGCCGGCCGCCGCCCACGCCGAGGGGCTGTGGGGCGGCAGCGCCGACGCCCAGGTCGAGCGCGGGGTGGCCCGGGTGCAGGCGATGGTCGGTTTCGACGCGGTCCGGCTCCCGGTGCGCCAGGGCGGCCGGTCGCCGGCCGCCCGCCAGGCCACGGTGCCGTGGGGGGAGCGCCCGGTCGGGTTGCGCCCGGTCGACCGGCCCTGGCCGGGCCGGGTGCCGGGCCCGCCGCCGGTCCGGGTCTTCGCCGCCCCGCCGGGCGCCGAGGTGGTCGACGACGGCGGCCGACCGGTCCGGGTCACCACCCGCGGCGCGGTGACCGGCGAGCCGGCCCGGTTCCGGTTCGCCGGGACGGTCTCGCCCGGGCTGCCCTGGCAGCCGGTCGCGGCCTGGGCCGGGCCGTGGCCGGTCGACGAGTCCTGGTGGGAGGCCGGGTCCGCGGGGCCCGCGGCGCGGTTCCAGGTGGTCGGAGTGGACGGCCGGGCCTGGCTGCTGGTCTGCGGCGAGCAGGGCTGGCGGGCCGAGGCGGGCTACGACTGATGGGCGACGACTGATGGGCTGGAACAACCCCGCCGTGCCCTGGCACGAGCTCGAGCGCCGGCTCTCGGCGCGGCCCGGCGCCGAGGACGCGCCGATCTCGCGGCGCCGGACCGCCCGACCGGGCACCGACCCGATCCCGCGCCCGGGCGGCGGTACGCCGTACGCCGAGCTGCACTGCCACAGCCACTACAGCTTCCTCGACGGCGCGAGCTCGCCCACCGAGCTGGTCGAGGAGGCCGTCCGGCTCGGTCTGGAGGGGTTGGCGCTGACCGACCACGACGGCTTCCACGGCGCGCCGCTGCTCGCCGAGGCCGCCGCGGTCCACGGGCTGCGCACGGTCTACGGCGCCGAGCTGTCGCTGGGGCTGACCGGCCCGCAGAACGGCGTCCCCGACCCCGGCGGCCAGCACCTGCTGGTCCTGGCCCGCGGCGTCGAGGGCTACCACCGGCTCGCGGCGGCGATGACCGAGGCGCACCTGCGGGGGGACCAGAAGGGCCGCCCGGTCCACGACCTCGACGAGCTCGCCGAGCGGGGACGGGGGCACTGGGTGGTGCTCACCGGCTGCCGCAAGGGCGCCGTGCGCCAGGCGCTGGCCGCCGGCGGTCCGACCGCGGCGGCCGCGGCGCTGGACGAGCTGACCGCGCGGTTCGGCCTCGAGCACGTCGTGGTCGAGCTGGCCGCGGCGCCGCCGCCGGGCGGTGGGGCGACCGAGGACCTGCTGGCGGCGATGGCCGCCGACCACGGCCTCGACGTGGTGGCCACGGGCAACGTCCACCACGCGACGCCCGGGCAGGGGCGGCTGGCCGCGGCGGTGGCCGCGGTGCGCGCCCGGCGGAGCATGGCCGAGATGGACGGCTGGCTGGACCTCTCGGCGTCCGCCCACCTGCGCAGCGGCGACGAGGTCGCGGCCGCGCTGCCCGGTCACCCGCAGGCGGTGGCGCGGTCGGTGACCCTGGCCCGGGAGCTGGCCTTCGACCTGCGCGCCGCCTCGCCGCGGCTGCCCAAGCACCGCATCCCCGAGGGCCACACCGCCGCGACCTGGCTGCGGGTGATCGCCGAGCGGGGGTTCGCCGAGCGCTACGCCCACACCCCGCACGCCGCCACGGCCCGGGAGCGGCTCGAGCACGAGCTGGCGGTGATCGAGGAGAAGGACTTCGCCGGCTACTTCGTCATCGTCCACGACATCGTCGACTTCGCCCGGAGCCGCGGCATCCTGTGCCAGGGCCGGGGCTCGGCGGCCAGCTCGGCGGTCTGCTACGCGCTGGGCATCACCGCGGTCGACGCCGTCTTCTACCGGCTGCCCTTCGAGCGGTTCATCTCGCGGCACCGCGACGAGGAGCCCGACATCGACGTCGACTTCGACTCCGACCGCCGCGAGGAGGTCATCCAGTGGGTCTACGAGACCTACGGTCGCCACAACGCCGCCCAGGTCGCCAACGTCATCACCTACCGGCCCCGGATGGCGGTGCGCGACGCCGCCAAGGCGCTCGGCTACTCCCCGGGCCAGCAGGACGCCTGGTCGAAGCAGATCGACGGGTGGACCTCGGTGGTGCAGGGCGCTGAGGCGGGCGAGGGGGAGCGCGGCCACGAGATCCCCGCGCCGGTGGTCGGGTTGGCCGAGGAGATGCTCGGGACGCCCCGGCACCTCGGCATCCACTCCGGCGGGATGGTGCTCACCGAGCGGCCGATCGGCGAGGTGTGCCCCATCGAGCGGGCCTCGATGGAGGCACGCACGGTGCTGCAGTGGGACAAGGACGCCTGCGAGACGATGGGCCTGGTCAAGTTCGACCTGCTCGGGCTGGGCATGCTCGGTGCGCTGGACCACATGATCCGGCTGGCCGGCGACCACCTCGGCGAGCGGTGGACGCTGGCGACGATGCCCAAGGAGGAGCCGGCGGTCTACGACATGCTCTGCCGGGCCGACTCGATCGGGGTCTTCCAGGTCGAGAGCCGCGCCCAGATCGGCACCCTGCCGCGGCTGCGGCCGCGGGAGTTCTACGACCTCGCCATCGACATCGCGCTGATCCGGCCCGGGCCGATCCAGGGCGGGGCGGTGCACCCCTACATCCGCCGGGTGACCGGCCGGGAGCCGGTGACCTACGACCACCCCGAGCTGGTGCCGGTGCTGGAGCGCACCCGCGGGGTGCCGCTGTTCCAGGAGCAGCTGATGGCGATGGCGGTCGCGCTGGGCGACTGCACCCGCGACGACGCCGACCTGCTGCGCCGCGCGATGGGCTCCAAGCGTGGCGTGGAACGCATCGAGAGCATCAAGGAGAAGCTCTTCGCCGGCATGGAGCGGCGCGGGCTGACCGGCGCCAAGGCCGAGGCGATCTACGTCCAGATCCTCTCCTTCGCCAACTTCGGCTTCGCCGAGTCCCACGCGCTGTCCTTCGCGCTGCTGGTCTACGCCTCGTCGTGGTTCAAGCTGCACTACCCCGCGGCGTTCCTGGCCGGGTTGCTGCGCTGCCAGCCGATGGGCTTCTACTCCCCGCAGTCGCTGGTCGGCGACGCGCGCCGCCACGGCGTCGACGTCCGCCGCCCCGACCTGCTGCGCTCGGGGGTGCAGGCCGGGCTGGAGGCGGTCGGGCTGGAGGCGGTCGGGGAGGGCGACGCGGTCGCGGCGACCGGGCTCGCGGAGTGCTGCCAGGCCTCGTTCCCGCGCGCCGAGTACCGCGCCGACGCGCCCGACCCGACGCTGACCCACCGCCGCGACGGCCGGCTCGCGGTCCGGCTGGGGCTGGACTCGGTGCGGGGGATCGGGGCGGACGTGGCGGCGCGGATCGTCGCGGCGCGCGAGGAGGCGGCGTACGCCGACGTCACCGACCTCTCGCGACGCGCCGACCTGACACCCGCCCAGCTGGAGGCGCTGGCCACCGCGGGCGCGTTCGACTGCTTCGGCCTCGACCGCCGCCAGGCGCTGTGGAGCGCGGGGTTCGCCGAGAGCCCCGACCACGTACCGGGGGTGACGCCGGCACCGGCCGCGCCGCCGCTGCCGGGGTTGGGCGCCGTCGAGACCACGCTGGCCGACCTGTGGGCCACCGGTGTCTCGACCGACCTGCACCCGCTGCAGCACCTGCGCGAGCAGCTGCGGGCCGCCGGCGTGCTCGGCATCGGCGACCTGGGCGGTGTCGAGCACGGTCGCCGGGTCCACGTCGGGGGGCTGGTGACCCACCGGCAGCGGCCCGGCACCGCCGGCGGGGTCACCTTCCTCAACCTCGAGGACGAGTCGGGGATGCTCAACGTGGTCTGCTCGATCGGCGTGATGCGCGTCCACCGGCAGGCGGCCCGGAACCGGATCGCGGTGGTGGTGCGCGGACGGCTCGAGCGCGAGGACGGCGTGATGAACCTGGTCGCCGACCGGGTCGTCGCCCTGGACACCGTCGTCCCCGGCGCCGGGAAGGCGCTCCAGGCGCGGCAGTCCTCCCGCGACTTCCGCTGAGCCCCGCGCCCGCGCAGCCCGGGTTCGGCGGCACCACCTGCCTGGGGTAACGTTCCGACCGCTCCGCCGGTGGTCCGCCGACCACCGCGGGGTGTTCGGGCTGTGGCGCAGCTTGGTAGCGCACTTGACTGGGGGTCAAGGGGTCGCAGGTTCAAATCCTGTCAGCCCGACGATCACTCCGGGCAGAGGCACTTCCCTCCTCGCGGGGAAGTGCCTCTGACCGTCGGTGTTGTCGGCAACACCTCCGACGACATGGGCGCCGCGATGCCGGTCGTGGACCCGGGGCGCCCGTGGGTCCCGGCGGTCGTGCGCCAGTCGTCCTCACATGTCCATGCCGCCGTTGACGCCCCACACCTGACCCGTGATGTAGGCGGACGCGTCCGCGGCCAGGAAGTGCACGACACGGGCGATCTCCTCCGGTCGGCACAACCGCCCGAGCGGGATCTGCGAGGTGATCTTGGCCATCGTCTTCTCCGGGATGCCCTCGAGCATCTCGGTCGCCACGAACCCGGGCGTGACCGTGTTGACGGTGATGCCGAGCCCGTGCTCCTCGAGCTTGTCGGCCTTGGCCAGGACGAAGGCCGCCTCCCTCGCGAGGGTCTTGGTGAGACCGAGCATCCCCGCCTTCGAGGCGGCGTAGTTGGCCTGCCCGATGTTCCCGGTCTCACCGATCACCGACGAGACGAAGATGATCCGACCGCTCCCGCGTTCGACCATGTGCTCCAGCGCCGGCTGGGCCATGTAGAACGAACCCGAGAGGTTGACCCCCAGCACGGTGTTCCAGTCCTCCACCGACATCTTCATCGCCATCTTGTCGATCGTGATGCCGGCGTTGTTGACCAGGATGTCGAGGCGACCGTGCCGTTCGAGCACCTCCTCGACGGTGCGGCGGCAGTCGTCGGGATCGGCGACGTTGCCCTGGTGGATCGTCGCCCGGCCGCGGTCGGCGAAGTCGCGTTCGAAGTCCGCCAGGAAGGCCTCGGCGCGCTCGGTGTTGCCGCTGTAGCCGACGGCCACGGATGCACCCTGGCTGGCCAGGCTCCGCGCGATGGCCGCCCCGATGCCGCGGGTCCCGCCCGTCACCAGGGCGACCCGTCCCGACAGCTTGTCGCCGGCCATGACGGTCGGTGTCTCCTCGGTGGTGTGCGACGGGCTGTTCACGATGGTGCCTCCAGGGTCGGCCGACGGGACGGCACATCCTAGGTGGAGGTGACGTGGATCACACCGCACGTTCGGGTCGGTACCGACGAGCCTGCGGCGCTGCGGCGGGACGGTAGGGCGCCACGCCTGTCCCAGGAGCGGTGGTACCCGACCGACGGGGTTCCCGCCGGGGCGGAACCCCCTCCCGCACCATCGTTGCGACAGCCCCGGGCGGCGGGCTGTGCTCCTGCGTAGCAATCGCCCCGATCGCGGGCGCCGCCCCCGCGTCGTCGCAGGTCAGGAGGTCGACCCCGGGGCATCGTCGGTGCATTGCTACGCAGGAGCGTGGGGTCGACGGCGGCGGGCCCGTCCCGACACGCCCGAGCGAGTGCTTGGCCCGGTCGTCCGTGGGTACCGGCGCCCCGACCGCGCGGGGCGTGCGGGGCGTGCGGGGACGAGGAGCACCAGTGGAGACCGAGCAGATCAGCGGCGCGGGCCAGGAACCGGACGGGCGGGGTCTGGAACCCATCCCCGAGACCTTGCGGGCCGCGAACGAGCTCGACGCGCTGTCCACCGACGACGACCTGCTCGACCAGCTGCGCCGGGCGGGCCACGCGGTGCAGCAGGTGGTCCCGACCTGCTGCGGGTTGAGCCTGGCCCTCCTCGAGCACGGGGTGACGCTGACCCTCGTCGCCTCGGATGAGGACACGGTCGTGCTCGACGCCGTCCAGTACCTCGACGGCGGTCCCTGCGTGGACTCGACCCGGGGTCACGAGGTCGTGATCGGGGAGGTCGGCGCGCTCGACGAGCGGGAGTGGCACCTCTTCGCCGCGACCAGCGCCGCGCACGGGGTCGCCAGCACCCTGTCGCTGCCCGTGCTGGACGACGGCACGGTGGTGGGGAGCATCAACCTCTACGCCTCCACCGCCCACGCCTTCGACGGTCACCACGAGGCGCAGGCCGCGATCCTCGGCGCCTGGGCCGAGGGGGCGATCACGAACGCGGACCTCACGTTCAGCACCCGCCTCGCGGCGCAGGAGGCGCCGCAGGTGCTCCACGACGCGCGACGCGTCGACGTGGCCGTCGGCATCCTCGCGGCGCGGGAGCGGACCTCCACCGCGGAGGCCCATCGACGTCTCCGCGAGGCCGTCGCGGCGGCCGGGGTCCCGGTGGTGATGGTGCCCGAGACGGTGATCACCTTCCTCGGTGAGCGCAGGAAGTAGCCCGCAGCGCGCCGACGATAGGTTCAGGTCTCGCGGGCGCTCCGGCGGGTGCTGACGGCGTTGCGCGACCGGGTGGGCGGCCGGCCCGAGGAGGTGTTCGCAGAGGCGGGTTGAGCGGTCACCCGTCGGCCAGGACCGCCCGCAGCTGCTCGACCGCCGGCGCCCCCTGGTACCCCTCCGGCGTCGGGTAGCGGCGGCAGGCCATGCCCACCACCGACCCCGGCTCGGCGAACACGTCCACCCCGTCCACGAGGATGGTCGGTGAGCCGTGGAAACCCGTCCGCTCGGCCTCCTCCGCGCTCTCAACGAGCTGGCGGGTCACCCGGAGGTCTCCGCGCTCCGTGGCGACGACGCGCAGCCGGGCCGCCGCGGTGCGCCAGCTCGGGCAGCCCGGGAAGTAGAGGAGGGTGACGTCCACGCCTGCACGCCAACCCGCCGTCGAGGGAGCAGGACGCCGACCGGGGACGACCGGGGGAGGGTCGTTCGCCCACCTGGCTACGGTCTGCCTGTGCCAGGACCTGCCGCGCCCGGGAGCGCCCGCCCTGGAGGTCGTGCGCTGCTCGCGGCCCTGGTGGCTGCGGTCGGGCTGCTGTGCCTCGTGCTCCCGGCCGCGGGAGGCGCCGTCGCCGGGCAGAACATGAGCGGCATGAGCGCCATGAGCGAGATGAGCGCCCCGGCGGCGAGCGCGACCGGGGCGGTCGCCGGGGGAGCGGCGCCGGTCGCGGCAGTCCCGGCCCTGACCGCGCTGTGCGAGCACGCCTGCGTCACCGAGGTAGGCCGCACGTGCGCCGTCGTCGGGGGCCTGGTCGCGCTGACCCTCCTCGGGCTCCTCCTGGCCACCGTGCGCGACACCTTCCTGGGATCCGTCCCACGCGTCCCTCGGGGTCCCTCCCGGCGGGACCGGTCGCTGCGCAGCCGGGGGCCGGTCCCCTTCGCGCTGTGCGTGCTGCGGGTGTGACAGGTCGACCGGAGCCCACGGCCCCGGTCCCGACCCGCGGGCGAGCGCTGCCGAGCGCCGCCCGACCCCTCCCACCCCTCACGACCCCGAAGGACACCTCTGATGGACATGGGCTCCGCCGTCCCCGACTGGCTCACCCCGGTCGCCTGGACCTACCTCACGATCTCCCTCGTCAGCGCGACCGTCATCGCCCTCGACGTCCACCGCCGCCGGGGTGAGCCCCGGGACCTCGCCACCGACCTGGTCTGGATCGCCTCCGGTCTCTACCTCGGCCCCGTGGCGGTCGTGGCCCACCGGCGCGCCGCCCGCACCACGACGGCCTCCGGCGACGGGCTGACGCTCCGGAGCACGGCGGTCGCCGCCTTGCCCGGGGGTGGCGCCTCCGCGGTCGCCCACCTCGTGGCGGTGCCGCTGGTCGCGGCCGTCGGCTGGACGATCGCCGGGATGGCGATGTGGCCGATGATCCTGGTGATCGCCGTCCTCGCGATCGCGATGCTGGCCGTCTACGAGCGGGTAGCAGGCAGCGGTCCCCGCACGGGTCCCTCGCGCACGACCACCGTGGGCGGTGCCGTCGCAGCGGCCGTCGTGACCGTCGTCGCCTTCGACGTCGGCATGGTCGGCTGGATGCTGCTGCTGGACGCCAACGGCCTGATGCCGCCGATCACCGACGGCACGTTCTGGTTCCTGATGCAGGTCGGCGTCGTGGCGGGCCTGGTGACCGGGTTCCCGGCCGTGCGGTGGCTGCTGCGACGCAACCGGGTCGTCGTCCCGGCATGATGGCGGACCCTCACGCCAGGACGTCGTCCTGGTGTGAGGGGTCGCGTCACGCGAGGGCCAGGAAGAGCTTCTCCATCTTCTTCACGTCGACCCCGTCGAGGCCCTCGTCGCCGTCGATGAGGCAGTGCTGGAGGCCCGTGGCGACGATCGCGTAACCGGCGCGCGACAACGCCTTGTTGACGGCAGCGAGCTGGGTGAGGACCGACTCGCAGTCCGAGCCCTCCTCCATCATCCTGATCACGCTGGCCAGGTGCCCGTTCGCGCGCTTCATCCGGGTGATGATGGCCGCGATCTCGGTCGGCTCGAGGTCCATCAGGCGTCCCCGTCCTGGGTGAGCGCGGCCAGCGCCGCACCGAGCCGCTCGCGGGCGTCCGCGGCGACGGCGCCGAGCGCCTCGCCCGCCGGGTCCGCGCCCGCGAGGGCGAGCATCGCGTCAGGGTCGAAGGCCTCCACGACGGTCGTGGTCTCGTCGACACCGCGCACGACCACGTTGCACGGCAGCAGCGCGGCGATCGACGGCTCGACCTCGAGCGCCCGGTGCGCCAGGTCCGGGCGGCAGGCGCCCAGGATGACCTGCGGCGCGACGTCCACGTCCAGCTTCTGCTTCAGCGTCGCCTTCAGGTCGATCTCGGTCAGCACGCCGAAGCCGGCGTCCGCGAGCTGCTCGCGGACGCGATCGACGGTCTCGGCGTAGGGCTGCTGGACGGTCGTGCGGATCGTGTACTCGGTCACGGTGTCCCTCCCTAGGGGTGGATCGGCGGCCGTACCGGCGCCGCCACGCTCGACTGTACAACCCCCCTGGGGGATCTGCTAGGTTCGAAAGAACCCCCCCGGGGGATCCATCCGATCCACCCGGACCGGACGACGAGAGGAGCCGCCGTGCAGGAGATCGACATCGACCAGGCCGCCGCCGCGTTCGAGCAGGACGTGACGGTGCTGGACGTCCGCGAGCCCGAGGAGTACCGCGAGGGTCACGTCCCCGGCGCCGTTCTCATCCCCACCGGGCAGCTGGCCGACCGGATGGACGAGCTCGACCGGGACCGCCCCGTCTACGTCGTGTGCGCCTCGGGCAACCGCAGCAGCGCCATGACCGAGCTCCTGACCGCAGCCGGCTTCGACGCCACCAACGTCGCCGGCGGCACCAGCGCCTGGATGCGCTCCGGGCGCCCGACCGAGAAGTGAGGAACCGATGACCGAGAACCCCGTCCCGACCCTGACGGTCCGCACGCTCGAGACGCCCTCGCTGGGCGACCGCTCCTACGTCGTCCACGACGGCGAGGTCGCGCTCGTCGTCGACCCGCAGCGCGACATCGACCGCGTCCTCGAGATCCTCGAGACCGACGGAGTGCGGCTGACCCACGTCCTGGAGACCCACCTGCACAACGACTACGTCACCGGTGGGCTGGCCCTGGCCCGGGAGACCGGTGCCGAGTACCTGGTCAACGCCGAGGACGAGGTGTCCTTCGACCGCACCCCCGTCCGGGACGGCGAGGTGGTCGAGATCGGGCCGCGGATGTCCGTGCGCGCGATCGCCACGCCCGGCCACACCTTCCACCACCTCTCCTACGCCCTGTCGACCACCGGCCCCGACGGCACCACTCCCTACGCCGTGTTCACCGGCGGGTCGCTGCTCTACGGCGCCACCGGGCGGCCCGACCTGCTCGGCGAGGAGCACACCGACACCCTGACCCGGCACCAGCACGCCTCGGCCCACCGGCTGGCCGAGGAGCTGCCGGACGAGGCGGAGATCTACCCCACCCACGGGTTCGGGTCCTTCTGCGCGGCCACCCAGACCGACGCCACCAGCTCGACCATCGGCCAGGAGAAGCAGTCGAACCCGGCGCTGACCCAGGACGAGGAGACCTACGTGCGCGAGCTGCTCGCGGGGCTCGGCGCCTGGCCCGCCTACTACGTCCACATGGGTCCGATCAACGCCGACGGCCCCGACGGCCCCGACCTCTCCCCGGTGCAGGAGGCCGACGCGGCCGAGCTGCGCCGCCGGATCGAGGACGGCGAGTGGGTGGTCGACCTGCGCGACCGCACCGCGTTCGCCGCGGGTCACGCGCGCGGGACGCTGAACTTCGGCATCGAGGGGGCGTTCGCGACCTACCTGGGCTGGCTGATCGAGTGGGGCACCCCCGTGACCCTGCTAGGAGCGGACGCCGACGAGGTGGCCCGGGCCCAGCGCGAGCTCGTCCGCATCGGCATCGACCGACCGGCGGCGCAGGCCACCGGCGGGCCCGAGGACTGGTCGACCGGCGAGCCGGCGAGCTACCCGACCGGCACGTTCGCCGACCTGGCGCAGGTCCGCCACCACCGCGAGGTCGTCGTGCTGGACGTGCGCCGCGCCGACGAGTTCCAGAGCGCCGCGATCGAGGGTGCGGTGAACATCCCGATCCACGAGCTGCCCCGCCGGGTCGAGGAGGTCCCCGAGGGCGAGGTCTGGGTGCACTGCGCCAGCGGCTACCGCGCCTCCATCGCCGCCTCCCTGCTCGACGCCGCGGACCGCACGCCCGTCGCGGTCGACGACAGCTTCGCCAACGCCGAGGAGGTCGGGCTGCACCTGGTCAGCCCCGAGTCCCCGCGCGGCACGGACCCGGCAGCGGGGCCCGACGCCTGAGATGACCCTCCTCCTGGCCGTCGTCGCCGGGCTGCTGATCGGGCTCTCGCTCGGCGCGCTCGGCGGCGGCGGGTCCATCCTGGCCGTCCCCGTGCTGGTCTACCTGCTCGGGCAGTCGGCCTCCCAGGCCACCACCGGCTCGTTGGTGGTGGTGGGGGTGACCTCGCTGATCGGTGCGGTCACGGCCCACCGCGCGGGTCACGTGCTGCTCGGGCGCGGCGTGGCCTTCGGGGCCGTCGCGATCGGCGGTGCCGCCGCGGGCGCGAAGGCCGCGGCCCTGGTCTCGCAGGAGGTGCTGCTGGCCAGCTTCGCGGCGCTGATGCTGGTGGTCGGCACCGTGATGGCGGTCCGCCAGCTGCGCCACCACCGGCACGGGCGGCACGCGCGGGACCAGGACGGCGGGCCCGGTGAGCACGCTGCCCGGCCACGGCTCGACGACCCCATCCTGACCTTCAGCCCGACCTTCGCCTGCCAGTGCCCCCGAGCGCTCAAGGTGCTGGTCACCGCGACCGTCGTCGGCCTGCTGACGGGCTTCCTCGGCGTCGGCGGCGGCTTCCTCGTGGTGCCGGCGCTCCTGCTGGCGCTGGCCCTTCCGATGGACCGGGCCGCGGGCACCTCGCTGGTGGTCATCACGATCACCAGCGCCGCAGCCCTCGTGGTCCGCGCCGGCGCCGGGACCGCCCCCGACTGGGACCTGGTCCTGGTCCTCACCACCGCCTCGGCCCTCGCCGCCGTCGCCGGGGCCCGGCTGGCGGACCGCGTCGACACCGACCGGCTGCAGGCCGCCTTCACCGTGCTCGTCCTGGGCGTCGCGGCGTACACCGCGGCACGCGCCCTGCCCGCCCTCGTCTGACCTCCCCGCAACCTGCTGAACACCCCTGAACGGAGCCGCACCATGAGCCACGTCCGCACCGAGGAACGCCCCGCCGGGGCCCACCTGCCCGAGGAGATCGCGCAGAGCGGACCCCTGGGCCGCCTCGGTCTCTGGGTGACCGAGCACGGACGGCTCGTGACCGTCGTCTGGGTGCTGCTCATCGTCGGTCTCGGGGTGTTCGCCCCGCAGGTGGAGAAGAACCTCTCCGGCGCCGGGTGGCAGGCCGAGGGCTCCGAGTCCGTCGCCGCGCGCGAGCTGGCCCGGGAGAGCTTCGGCGGCAACGCCTCCTCCGCGATCCAGGTCGTCGTGCAGTCCGACGGGGGAGCGGTGACCGAGGGTGAGGGCAAGAAGGTCCTGGCCGAGGTCGCCGCGGTCCTGGAGGACGACCCGCGCATCGCCGAGGTCATGCCTCCGCAGCCCGGTGCCACCCTCTCGGAGGACGGCTCGACCGCGATCGTGCTGGGAGGCGCCGGCGCCGACACCAACGAGATGGTGCGTGCCGCCACCGACCTCAAGGAGGAGCTCGCCGAGCTCTCCACCGACCAGGTGGAGGTCAACCCGACCGGGTCCTCGCTGCTGTGGTCGGACTTCAACGAGGCCAACCTCGACGCGATGCTGACCTCGGAGCTGCTCAGCTGGCCCGTGACGCTGGCCATCCTGGTGCTGGCCTTCGGTGCCCTCGTGGCGGCCGGCCTGCCGCTGATCCTCACCCTGGCGGGCCTCGTGGCGTCCGCTGGCTCGCTGGTGCTGATCAACGAGCTGGTGCCGGTGTCGATCTGGGCGATGAACTTCGCGCTGATGTTCGCGCTGGCGCTGGGCATCGACTACGCGCTCTTCGTGGTGGTCCGCTACCGCGCGGCGCGGTCGGCGCACCCCGACGACAAGCGGCGGGCGGTGGCCCAGACCATGGACACCGCGGGCAAGGCCGTCCTGCTCTCGGGGTTGACGGTCCTGATCTCGCTGTCCGCGGTCATGCTCGTGCCCTCGCCGGCGTTCCGGTCGATGGCCGGCGGGATCATGCTCTCGGTCGTCTTCGTCCTCGGCGCCACCCTGACGCTGCTGCCCCTGGTGCTCTACAAGCTCGACGACCGCATCAACAAGCTCGCGCTGCCGTGGTCGAAGGCCGACCAGCACCGCTCGCCGGGCTTCGCCGCCTGGGGTGAGCGGCTCTGGCGCCGCCCGGTCGCGTTCGGCCTGGCCTCGCTGGTCGTCCTGCTGGTGCTGGCCTCCCCGATCCTGGGCCTGCGGACCGCCATGCCCTCGATCCAGGTCCTGCCGGAGGACTCCGCGGCACGCACCGGTTACGACCTCGTCCAGGACTCGTTCGGCGAGGGCGCGCCCGGGACGCTGCAGGTGATCACCGACGGCTCCGACGCGAAGCGCACCGCCGCGGTCCTCGGCGAGGACCCCGGCATCGCCGCCGCGCTCCCGCCGGCGCCGGCCGCGGACGACAGCGGGCTGGCGCTGGTCCAGGCGGTGCCGACCGTCGACCCCTCCGACCCCGAGCTGGCCGGGACGGTGGACCGGCTGCGGGCCGACCTGCCCGACTCCGCCCTCGTGGGTGGGGCCGCGGTGGAGAACCTCGACCTCAAGGCGCAGCTCGACGAGTCCACGCCCCTGGTGATCGGGGTGGTCCTCGCCCTGGGCTTCCTGCTCCTGCTGGTCGCCCTGCGGGCCCCGTTGATCGCCCTCCTCGGCACGCTGGCCAGCCTGCTGTCCACCGCCGCCGCGTTCGGCGTGGCCCGGCTGATCTTCCAGGAGGGCTACGGCGCCGACCTGCTCGGCTTCACCTCCCAGGGCTTCCTGGACGCCTGGGCCCCGGTGTTCTTCTTCGCGATGATCTTCGCGATCGCGATGGACTACACCGTCTTCCTGCTGGCCTCCGCCAAGGAGCACGTGGAGCGCACCGGGGACCCGAAGGCCGCCATGGTCGAGTCCCTGGCGCACTCGGGGCGGGTGATCTTCGCCGCTGGGGCGGTCATGGTCGCGGTGTTCTTCACCTTCGCGCTCTCCGGGCCGATCCCGCCCAAGGAGATGGGCGTCGTCCTGGGGGTCGCCGTGCTCCTGGACGCCTTCCTGGTCCGGCTGGTGCTGCTGCCGGTGCTGCTGCGGCTGACCGGCCGGGCAGCCTGGTACAGCCCGGCCTGGCTCCGCCGGGTGCTGCCCGACATCACCTTCGCCCACGACTGAACGACCGGACGACGGAACAGCCGTCGCCCGAGGAACCCGACGAACCACCCAGGACGACCCGAGGAGAACCACGATGTGCCGAGCCACCACCTGCCGGACCTGCGGCAAGACCACCTGGGCCGGCTGCGGCCAGCACGTCGCGCAGGTCCGCGCGGGCGTACCGGCCGACCAGTGGTGCCCCGGTCACCCGAAGGAGCCGCGCGCGCCGGGCCGGCTCGCCCGGCTGCTCGGACGCGCCCGGTCCTGACAGGGTGGGCCCGTGCCCGCCCACGACCCGTCCGTCGAGACCAACGTGCTCGGCGGTCCGCTCGAGCCCTGCAGCACGGACCCGGTGACCGGGTGGACCCGCGACGGCTCCTGCCGCTGCGCCGGTGACCCGGGGGTGCACGCCGTCTGCGCCGTGATGACGACGGAGTTCCTCGACCACCAGCGACGCACCGGCAACGACCTGGTCACGCCCCACCCGGAGTGGGGCTTCCCCGGCCTGGTGGCCGGCGACCGATGGTGCGTGGTGGCCGTGCGCTGGCGGATGGCCCACGACGACGGAGCCGCCGCCCCGGTCGTCCTGGCCTCGACCTCGCGGCGGGCCCTCGAGGTCGTCGACCTTGACACCCTGGCCGAGCACGCCGTCGACGTTCCGGCGGACCCGGGGTCCCTCGCCTGAGCGTGACCTCGCCCAGGTCCTCGCGCCGGCTACCCGAAGTCGGTCACGACGCGGGAACGGCCGGCACCTAGGGCCGAGGTCGCGCCGGCCCTCGGCGCCCGTCGAGTGGAGCCAGCCCCGTGCACCGAACCGTCCGCCGTCCCCTCCTCGTGCTGCTGACCTGCCTGGCCGACGGGACGCTGGACCCCACGTGGCACCCGGCGACCAACGGGACCGTCTCCGCGCTGGCCGCCTCGGCGGACGGGTCGAAGGTCTTCGTCAGGGGCACCTTCACCGAGGTGGCCGGCCAGGCCCGCGGCCGACTGGCCGCCGTCACCGCCGACACGGGGGACCTGGTCCCCGGTTGGACCACGACCGCGAACAACAACGCGGTGCGCGCCCTGGCCACCGACGGCGACCGCCTCTACGTGGGGGGCAACTTCGGGCTGCTCGGTGGACGGTCGGTGCCGCGGCTGGCCGCGGTCAGCCAGAGCACCGGCGCGGTGGACGCGGGCTTCGCACCCCGACCGAGCAACACGGTGCGGGCCCTGGCGGTCTCGGACGCCGACCCCCGGGTCTACGCCACCAGCTCCTTCACCGCCGTCGGCGGGCAGTCCCGTCCCGGCGCGGCGGAGCTGACCCCGACCGGGACGGTGACCTCGTTCGCACCGACCGAGGGCGGAGTGGCGATCGCGGCCGACGTCAGCCCGTCCGGGCGGTTGCACTTCTCGACCACCAACAACCGGACCTGGGCCTACGACCCGGCGACGTCCTCCGCTCCCGCCTACCGCGTGCGCACGAGCGGTGACGTGCAGGCGATCGCCGCGACCGACGACGAGGTGTACGTCGGCGGACACTTCAGTAGCTTCCCCGAGGCCAAGCAGAACCGGCTGCACCTCGCCTCCTTCCACGCCGCCGACGGGACGCCCACCGCGTGGAACCCCACCGTCAATGGCAGCTACGGTCCCTGGGCGCTGGGCTTCACCCGCGGCCCGGGCAGCCCCGCAGTAGTAGGGGGGCGCACAACGATTGACCTGGCAGCACTCCCCAAAACCCGTGCAAGTACCGAATCCTGAAGTCGTAGTCGGGTGATTGCGGGAGGTCTCACAACTGCTCTCACGGACGGCTTGACACGGGTCGACCCGATCCAGACCCATCGGTTGGCCCAGTCGCTCGAGCCCGGCCTACTCAGCACCAACAAACCCTGCGCGGAACGCAGGTACTGCTCTGGGGGTCAAGGGGTCGCAGGTTCAAATCCTGTCAGCCCGACCGAACAACCGGCTCTGACCTGCGGAGACGCTGGGTCAGGGCCGGGTTTCGTCGCCCGGTCGCCTATACCTCCACGTCGGGCGACGTCGGCGTCCCGTCTTCCCGGGGCAGGCACTGGCCGAGGGTGATCGCCTTGTACTTCGCGAACTCCGGCGAGCTCCGGGCCGCCTCGGGGTAGAGCTCGGCGTCGAGCTCGGCGTAGTAGCGCACCGCCTCGATGAGCTGGCCCGCCAGCACCGAGCCGTCGTCCTGACCCTCGGCCAGGGGAAGGGCCTCCTCGAAGTGCTCGACAGTCTCGTCGAACTCACCGGTGTTGAAGGCTTCGATGCCGCTTCGCACCTCGTCGCACGCCTCGCTGTCGACGACGGGGGCGTCCCCCGAGCGGGGTGACGGGGCAACCGGTGTCCCCGGGTCCTGAGGTGCGGACTCGTCCGAGCGCCCGGTGCCCTGGCGGTCGCCCGATCCGTCGGAGGCACCATCGCCCGCGCAGCCGCCCGCGAGCGCCAGGCCGACGACCACCACGGTCGCCACCACCATCGTCCTCACCTGGTCGAGGCTACCGCCGGGTCATGACGCCACCGGGGTGGAGCGAAGCGGCGATGGCCGCCCCGATCCACCGGGCACGGTGGGCACACCAGCGGAGGCAGGGTCAGCGGCTCGACCCCGCGGTGTGCTTGGCGACCGCCCGCGGGGTGGGCCCTCGTCCACGGGTCGCTAGCTCGGGTTGTCAGCCTGACCAGGATCACCCGAGGTTGCCCGCGTGCCCGATCGTCCTCACATGTCCATGCCGCCGTTGACGCCCCACACCTGACCCGTGATGTAGGCGGACGCGTCCGCGGCCAGGAAGTGCACGACACGGGCGATCTCCTCCGGTCGGCACAACCGCCCGAGCGGGATCTGCGAGGTGATCTTGGCCATCGTCTTCTCCGGGATGCCCTCGAGCATCTCGGTCGCCACGAACCCGGGCGTGACCGTGTTGACGGTGATGCCGAGCCCGTGCTCCTCGAGCTTGTCGGCCTTGGCCAGGACGAAGGCCGCCTCCCTCGCGAGGGTCTTGGTGAGACCGAGCATCCCCGCCTTCGAGGCGGCGTAGTTGGCCTGCCCGATGTTCCCGGTCTCACCGATCACCGACGAGACGAAGATGATCCGACCGCTCCCGCGTTCGACCATGTGCTCCAGCGCCGGCTGGGCCATGTAGAACGAACCCGAGAGGTTGACCCCCAGCACGGTGTCCCAGTCCTCCACCGACATCTTCATCGCCATCTTGTCGATCGTGATGCCCGCGTTGTTGACCAGGATGTCGAGGCGACCGTGCCGTTCGAGCACCTCCTCGACGGTGCGGCGGCAGTCGTCGGGATCGGCGACGTTGCCCTGGTGGATCGTCGCCCGGCCGCGGTCGGCGAAGTCGCGCTCGAAGTCCGCCAGGAAGGCCTCGGCGCGCTCGGTGTTGCCGCTGTAGCCGACGGCCACGGATGCACCCTGGCTGGCCAGGCTCCGCGCGATGGCCGCCCCGATGCCGCGGGTCCCGCCCGTCACCAGGGCGACCCGTCCCGACAGCTTGTCGCCGGCCATGACGGTCGGTGTCTCCTCGGTGGTGTGCGACGGGCTGTTCACGATGGTGCCTCCAGGGTCGGCCGACGGGACGGCACATCCTAGGTGGAGGTGACGTGGATCACACCACACGTCCGGGTCGGCGATGGCGGTCCTCCCGCACCGGGGCCGTCCGCCCGGTCGCCCGGGCGCCGGTTGCCACGCCGGGCGGGGGCGTCGCGCTCGCCGCTAGCATCGGACGCCCGGCTGGACGCCGGTCTCTCGCTGACCACGGTGCGGCGCCGGGGCGAGCGGGCGCGGCCGCTGTCGCCCTGCGACGCCTGGCGCACCCCGTCCCCGTCCGACGACCCCGCCCAGACGGTCCGCCCACCACCCAGGAGTGACCCGTGCACCTCGACGACTACCCGCGCTACCCGCTCACCTTCGGACCGAGCCCGGTCCACCCCCTCGAGCGGTTGTCGGCCCACCTCGGCGGGGCGGCGGTGTGGGCCAAGCGGGAGGACTGCAGCTCGGGCCTCGCCTACGGCGGCAACAAGACCCGCAAGCTCGAGTACCTGGTCCCCGACGCGATCGCGTCCGGCGCCGACACCCTGGTCTCCATCGGTGGCTACCAGTCCAACCACACCCGGCAGGTGGCCGCGGTGGCGGCCAGGGTGGGGATGAAGGCGGTCCTGGTGCAGGAGAACTGGGTCGACTGGCCCGACTGCGTCAACGACAGGGTGGGCAACATCCAGCTCAGCCGCATCATGGGCGCCGAGGTGCGCCTCGACCCGGCCGGTTTCGGCATCGGGATCAAGGACTCCTGGCACCGCGCGATCCAGGACGTGGAGGCGCGCGGCGGGACGCCGTACGCCATCCCCGCCGGCGCGTCCGACCACCGCCTCGGCGGTCTCGGGTTCGCCGGCTGGGCGCGCGAGGTGCAGGCCCAGGAGCAGGAGCTCGGCGTCTTCTTCGACACCGTCGTGGTCTGCTCGGTGACCGGCTCCACCCACGCCGGGATGATCGCGGGCTTCGCGGCCCTCGAGGAGGCGGGCGGACGGCCGCGCCGCGTGATCGGGATCGACGCCAGCGCCAGGATCGCGGAGACGCGCGACCAGGTCGCCCGCATCGCCCGGAGCACGGCCTCGCTGATCGGGGTGGAGCGCGACCTCCGCGACGACGAGATCACGGTCCTCGAGGGTTGGGCCGGCGACCGGTACGGGATCCCCGTCGAGTCGACGATGCACGCCATCCGGCTGACCGGCCGGCTCGAGGGCGTCATCATCGACCCCGTCTACGAGGGCAAGTCGATGGCCGGCCTGATCGACCTGGTGACGTCGGCGGACATCCCGCACGACTCCACCGTGCTGTACGCCCACCTCGGTGGCCAGCCCGCGCTGAACGCCTACAGCGGGTTGTTCACCCACACCCAGCCCCCGGCCGGATGACCGTCGCTCCTCGCCGGTGGTCCGCGCCTCGTCCGGTCGCCCGCGCTCCTGCGTAGCAATGGAGCGATCCGGTCGCCGGTCGGTTGCGTCGTCGCAGGTCAGGCCGTTCGGCGCACCGTCACCACGCTGATTGCTACGCAGGAGCGCAGGCCTCGGTCGCCGACGCCGCGCCGCTAGCATCGGGGACCGCTCGGTGGACGCCGGTCTCCCGACGACCCCCGACCGACGAGGAGCCGCTGCATGGGCGCGCACCACCCGCGGCACGCCGCGGCCGAGAGCCCCCGGCTGCGGCGGCTCGCCGTGCTCGTGGTCGCACCGATCGCGCTGGTCACCCTGGTGGCCCTGGTCGTGCTGTGGCCGTCGCAGGGCGTGCCCGTCCCGGAGCCGGTCGAGGGCATCACGCAGTACGCCGGCGAGGTCGTCGCCGTCGAGAGGCAGGAGTGCGAGGAGGAGCTCTCCGACGACGTCAACGGGTGCGGCACCACCGAGGTGCGCATCACCGAGGTGCAGGAGGGCGGCGGGGGAGCGACGGAGGTCGGCCGGACCGTCCCGGCGCCGCTGCCCAACGGACCCGGCGCGCCCGAGGTCGACGAGGGCGACCAGGTGGTGATGATCCAGAGCCCCACCCCCGACGACGTGACCTACTCGATCGTGGACCAGCAGCGCGCCAGCCAGCTGTGGGTCCTGGCAGCCGCCTTCGTGCTGGCGCTGGTCGCCTTCGGTCGCTGGCGTGGCGCCACCGCCCTGGTCGGGCTGGCAGTCACGTTCGCGCTGCTGCTGTTCTTCGTGGTCCCGGCGATCCTGGCGGGCGAGTCGCCGTTGCTGGTCGCGATCGTCGCGTCGGCGGCGATCGTCTTGTCGGTGCTGTACCTGACCCACGGCTTCTCGTCCACCACCACGGTCGCCGTGCTGGGCACGCTGGCCAGCCTGGCGCTCACCGGCCTGCTCTCGGCGTTCGCGGTCTCGGCCCTGAACCTGACCGGCGTCACCGACGACATCTCCACCTCGCTCGGTGTCACCGGCAGCCTCAACATGCAGGGGCTGCTGCTCGCCGGGATCGTCATCGGCTCGCTCGGCGTCCTCGACGACGTGACCGTCACCCAGTCCGCCACCGTCACCGAGATCGCGCGGGCCAACCCGGGCTACGGCTTCGCGGATCTCTACCGGGCGGGCGGCCGGGTGGGGCGCTCCCACATCGCCTCGGTGGTCAACACCATCGTGCTGGCCTACGCCGGGTCCTCGCTGCCGCTGCTGATCATCATCGTCGCGAACGTCGAGTCCGTCGGCGCCGTGGTGACCGACCAGATCATCGCCCAGGAGATCGTGCGCAGCGTCGTCGCGACGCTCGGCCTGATCGCGGCAGTCCCGCTCACCACCGCCCTCGCGGCGCTGACCTTCGGCCACCGCCCGGCTCCGGCCTAGCCTGCGGCCGGTGACGCACACCGTCACCTCGGTGGCGGCTGCTCTCCCAGGCCGGCCTCCCGGGCGCGGAGGGCGGCCTGGGCGCGGTCGGTCACGTGCAGCTTGGCCAGGATGTTGGAGACGTGGTTGCTGACGGTCTTCGACGCGAGGTCGAGCCGGCGAGCGATCTGCGAGGGCGGGGTGCCGGCGGCGAGGAGGTCGAGGATCTCCCGCTCCCGGGTGGTGAGTCCCGGGAACGGGTCGACGGGCGCGGCGGTGGGTGGCGACCCCAGCTGCTGCAGGACCCGGTGGGCGACGCCCGGACCGAAGACCACCTCGCCGTCGGCGACCGCCCGGACGGCCCGCGCGATGTCGTCCTGCTCGGCGCCCTTCAGCAGGTAGCCGTGGGCGCCGGCGCGCATCGCGGCGAACAGCGAGTCGTCGTCGTCGTGCATCGTCAGCACGCAGACCCGCACCCCGGGCGCGACCTCGGCGAGGCGCCGGATGGCGGCGAACCCGTCGGTGCCGGGCATCCGGAGGTCCATCAGCGCGACGTCGGGGCGGTGGATCACGGCCTCGCGGACCGCCTCGGCACCGTCGGAGGCCACCGCGACGACCTCGAGGCCGTCGAGCGTGGAGAGCAGGGCGCTCAGCCCGGAGCGGACGACGGGGTGGTCGTCGGCGACGAGGACGCGGATCACGAGGCGCCGATCGGGATGCTCAGGTGGACCCGGCCGCCACGGTCGTCCGGGCCGGTGCTGCAGGTGCCGCCGAGCTCGGCCACCCGCTCCGCGATCGCGGCGAGGCCGACGCCCGGGCGCCACGGGCCGGTGGGACCGCCGTCGTCGACCACCTCGCACACGACGGCCCGGCCGTCGCCGGCGACCCGGACGCGGACCGAGGACGCGGTCGAGTGGCGCACCACGTTGGTGAGGGACTCGGTGACGATGCGGTAGACGGCGTGCTCGACGGCGTCCGGGAGCCGCGGGAGGTCGTCGGCGCTGACCTCGACGCGCAGGGGCGACCCGTCGCCGCGCTGGCGGACCTGCTCGGCGCGCAGCCGCAGCGCCGCGACGAGCCCCAGCTCGTCCAGGGCCGGGGAACCGAGGTCCTCGACGATGCGTCGGATCTCCACGATGGCCGATCGGGTGTCGCGCCGTACCGCGTCGACCCGGGTGGCCAGCTCCGGTGTCGCCGGTCCGCGCGCGAGGTTGGCCGCAGCGTCCCCCGACAGCGCCACGCCGGTGAGCAGCGGGCCCAACCCGTCGTGGAGCTCGCGGCGCAGCCGGCGGCGCTCGTCCTCGCGGGTCACCACCAGCCGGTCCCGGGACGCCTGCAGCTCGCCCACCAGCTCGTTGGCGTGGACGGCGGTCGACAGCGGTCCCGTGAGCAACCGGAGCACGCGCTCGTCGGCGGGCGACAGCCGGGCCTCGCCGGTGCGCAGCCCGACCACGAGGTCGCCCCGGGCCAGCGGCAGCCGGGCGAGCGGCTCGCGCGCCGCGCCGCCACCGGCGACCTCGGCGCCGTCGACCAGGACGCCGACGTAGGGCAGCCGAAGGGCGCGCCGGACCTCCTCGAGGGTCTCGGTCAGGCCGGCGTCGAGGGAGCTCCCGACCCGGGTGGCGACGTGGATCGGGTTGCCGCGCTCGCCGTAGAGGAGCCGGTCGACCGCGCGCTGCAGCCTGTTGCGCAGCGGCAGCGCCAGCAGGGCCACCAGGAGGGCGGAGGCCACCCCGGAGAGCACGACCACCAGGGCGGCGTAGCCGACCAGCACGATCGCCGACAGCACGGCGTAGGTCAGGCCGCGAGCCACGACCAGCCGGATGTCGAGCAGCTGGTGGCGCAGCACCGCGACCGCGACCGCGGCGGGCAGCAGCGGGATGGTGAACAGCACGCCCACCGGGGTCCCGGCGACCAGCGCCCACGGCACGACCCCGGCCGCGATCACCGCGGCGGCCGCGACCAGCCAGAGCAGCTGGCGGCGCACCTGCTCGCCGCCGCTCCGGTAGCGGACCACCAGGCAGCCGACACCGACCAGCACCGAGAGCGCCCACCTCACCTCGCTGAGCAGCCAGAGCCAGGACAGGGACGCGTACGTCGCGGCGTCGAGCAGCAGGTACGGCGGCGGCAGGCCCGGCGGTGCCTGCTCGCCGAGGCCGACCTCGAGCACGAACAGCGGCGCGGTGGCGACGACGAGGGCCGCGACCGGCCGCCACCGGGGTGAGGGGAGACGGCCGTCGGGCAGCAGCAGCAGGCTGATCGGGACCAGGGTGATGTTCACCGGCCAGGCCCACGCCGCGACGGTGAGGTCGAGCCGCACCAGCCACGTCGGGAAGCCCTGCTCGAGGAGCAGGAGCGCGAGCGGGGCGGCGAGCGCCGAGCAGGTCTGCAGCAGCCCGCCGACTGCGTACATCCACCCCAGCGGTGTCGTCGGGCGGTGCCAGGCGATCAGCGCGCCGCACAGCCCGAAGCCGAGCCCGATCACCAGGTTGCTCACCACGAACGCGTCGAGCGCGCGGGCGAAGGACCACCCGGCCGCCAGCGTGGCGAGGACGGCGCAGCGCGCCGGTGACGAGGGTGGCGACGCCGAGCGCCGCGCCGACGGCCCTGCCGCGCATCTGCACCTCCTGCGGGTGGAGCGACCGTACCGCCGGCGGCGCCGACCGACCCGGGAAGCCTTCCCGACCGGCCCGGGCGACGTCCCGGCGCGACCGGGCCGATCGACGTGCCGCAGCCGACGCGCAGCGACCACCGTGGAACCACATCGACCCGAGGAGCAGCCATGAGCGCCGAATCCACCCAGAGCCCCGTCCAGGGCCACACGTCCCGCCGCACCGCGGGACGCCGCCCGCTCGCACCGCCCGCCACCGCGCCCGCGGCACCAGCAGCGACCTGGGCGGTGGCGCTCCTGCTGCCGGTCGGACCGATGGCGGTCGCCGTCCTGCGGCTGGTCCTGCCGGGCTACACGGCTCCGGACGCCGCCGGCCTGGTCGAGGCGGCTGCCGCGGAGCCGGGACGGCAGTCGCTCGTTCTCTGGGTCGGCTACCTCGCGGTGCTGACGCTGGTGCCCGGCGTGATCGCGGCAGCGGGCGTCTGCCGGACCGCAGCCCCGCGGCTGACGGCCTGGGCCCTCGCCCTGAGCGTGCCCGGCTACCTGTCGCTCGGACTCCTCGTCGGCTCCGACCAGCTCGTCTGGGCCGCCACGCACGCCGGGCTCGCCTCGGCCGACCGCGTCGCCGTGGTCGACGCCGCCCACCTGTCGAGCGGCGTCGCGATCGGGGTCTTCGTCGTCGGCCACGTCGTCGGCACCGTCCTGCTGGGCCTCGCCCTGCTGCGCAGCGGACGCGTCCCCACCTGGGCCGCGTGGGCGGTGACGGTCTCGCAGCCGCTCCACTTCGTGGCCACCGTGGTCCTGGGCAGCCCGCAGCTGGACTTCGTCGCCTGGTCGCTGACCGCTGTCGGCATGGGGTGCGTGGCCGTCGCACTGGTCCGCGGCGCCACGGTCGTCCCGACCGCCCGGGCCTGACGGCGACGCACGTCCGCGTCCGCCCCGGACCCCGCGCGCCACCACCGGTGCGGCAGGCTCGCAGGGTGGACCGGGCGGAGCGGCTGGCGGCGTGGCTGGAGCGGACCGGGCTCGTCGAGCACCTCGCCGAGGCCGGTCTGCCGACCGTCCACCGCGACGCTGCGGGTCGCGCGGTCTGGGTGGACCCCGGGACCGGCGGCCCGCTCGCCGACGACGGGCTGGCCGAGCTGGACCGGCTGCTGCACCAGCAGGGCAGCGACCCCCGCCACGCGGTGCCGGTCCCGCTGCTGCAGCTGGCCCGCCGCGCCCGGCAGCGGGAGCGGCTGCTCGCCTCCGCCTGGCACACCTACGCCTCGCTGGCGCGGCTGCGGGGGGCCAGCGAGGCAGCGACCCGCTACGCCGTCCACCGCGCCGCGGACGACCGGCGGCTGCTGCTGGTGACCGACGCCACGGGCGTCCTGATGGTGCCGGCGTTCCAGCTCGACGACGACGGCCGGCCGCGAGCCGAGCTGACCGCCGTCCTGGAGCCGCTGCTCGCCGCGCGGATGGACCCCTGGCAGGCCTGGGGCTGGCTCACCGAGCCGGCCGCGCTGCTCGGCGGTGCCGTCCCCGAGCACGCGGCGGCGGACCCCGCGGAGCACCCGCTGGTGCTGCACGCCGCGGTCCGCCTCGCCGAGCGGGTGGTGCCGCGGACCTGAGCACCGCCGCCGAGCGATGACGCCACGCCGCCCCGGCGTGGCTGCTAGCGTCGGCGCGCCCGCGCCCCCGGGCCACGCCGACGCCGCTCCAGCGGCAGGAGGGGGATGCCCCGATGCAGTCCCTGACCTACGTCAGCTCCGCGACCGTCCGGCTGGACCTGCCCGACATCGAGGACCTGGCCACGGTCTCGCGCCGCAACAACGAGGGGGCCGGGCTCACCGGCATGCTGCTCTACGCCGAGCACCACTTCATCCAGACCCTCGAGGGCGAGCGGGCGGCCGTGGACGCGATGTTCGAGGTGATCCGGGCCGACAGCCGCCACCACCAGGTCGAGCTGACGCTCTACGAGGCGGTCGACGAACGAGCCTTCACCGACTGGTCGCTCGGCTGCGCGGTCCTGACGCGCGAGCAGGTCGCGGCCGATCCCGGGCTCAACGACTTCTTCGAGTCCGACAGCGCGCTGTACCGACGCAGCCGTGAGCTCGGCCGGGCGGGGGTCTTCCACCGGATCTTCCGCGACACCGCTCCGCTGCGGGTCTAGGCAGCGGTCACCGGTCCTGGTCGACGCCGAGGTGGCACGGCAGCCGGACCAGGGCCACGAGGCCGCACGGGGTGTTCGCCTCCAGTCCCAGCGACCCCCCGTGCGCGGTGATGACCGCCCGCGCCAGCGGCAGGCCCAGACCGGTCGAGCTCAGCGAGGGGTCCAGGTGGGACGCGCTCTCGAACGGTTGGAGGAGCCGGTCACGCTGTTCCCGCGGGACCCCGGGGCCGACGTCCAGCACGCGGACCTCCGCCACGCCGGCCCTCGCCTCGCCCACGAGGCGCACCCGGGATCCCGCGGGTGCCGCCTCGATCGCGTTGTCGAGCAGCTCGCCGACCGCCCGGTGGAGCAGCCGGACGTCGAAGTCACCCTCGAGGGGTCCCGCCAGCTCGACGACCAGGTGCACCCCGGCGGCCGCCGCCGCACGCTCGTGCAGCTGGGCGACCTGGGTCAGCACCTTGGCGAGGTCGACCGGCTCCCGCTGGAGGTGCCGGGCGTCCTCGAGGTCGCCGAGGGCGGTGATGGTCCCCGCCAGGCCCGCGAGCTGGCGGCTCGCCCGCGCCAACGCCTCGACGGAGCGCCGGTAGGGAGCGGGCAGGTCGTCCACGGCCTCGAGCAGGATCTCCGCGTGGCCCATGATGATGGTCATCGGGGTGCGCAGCTCGTGGTTGACCGTGCTGACGAGCCGCCGCCGCAACCGGTCCTGGTCCAGGTGGGTGCGGTGCTCCGCCGTGATGTCCTGGACGAGGGAGAACGCGCCGCGGACGCGGCCGTCGGCCTCGCGCAGCGGCGCGGCGTTGCACCGCAGGTGGAGCACCTCGCCGTCGGACCGGTGCAGGGTGCAGACCTGGTCGATGACGACCTCGCCGGTCAGCGCCCGACCCAGGGGCATCTCGTGCCGTTGCAGCGGGACGCGCCCGGTGGCGTCGTGGACGACGACGCCCTCCGCGGCGGTGCCGGCCTCGGACCCCTGGGGGGACCAGCCGAGGACCTTCTCGAGGCCCGGGGTGCTGAAGGTGATGCGCCCCGCGGTGTCGCTGACCGCCACCGCGAGCGAGGAGTGGGCAGCCAGCAGCTCCACCATGGCCCGTTCCACCCGATGATCCTAGGTCGTCGGGAGTCGGCGCGTGGCCGGTTCCTGCCACCGGACCGGGACCGCGGGACCGCCGCTCAGCGCTGCGGCCAGAGCTGCCGTCGCACCGGCTCGGGGTCGAGCAGCACCTCGCCGTCGTGCGCGCCGCCGAAGCGGCGGGTGGCGCGCGCCGTGCCGTACGCCGGCCAGCCCGGGTCGCCGTCGGTGGCGAAGCGCACCCAGGCACGGTGCATGTCGTCCGCCAGCGCCTGCGGGGGGTCGGTGCCGGTCAGCGCCTGTCCCTCGGGCACGTCGAGGGTGTCGAAGACGAACCCGATCTCGAGGGCGTGGCAGGCCCCGAGCACACCGTCGAGCACCGGGGTCCGCCACCCGAACTCGTAGACGTGGGTGTCGAGCCCGAGCGCCAGCCTGGACTCGGCCAGGCGCAGGGCGGGCAACCGGAAGAACCAGTCGCTGAGCGCTGCCACCAGGACGTCACCGGGGCGCCGCGCGCCGGTCTGCGCGACGTACGTGGCGTAGGCGTCCTCGGCCGCTCCGTGCGCCGCCAGCACCGCCCGGGCCCGCGGCTCGTCGACGAGGTCGAGCAGGGGGTGCAGGAAGAGGGCGTGCTCGTCGTCGTTGCTGCCCACCAGCAGGTCGACCTCGGCACCCTCGCCGCGTGCGACCACCTCCGCCGGGACGCCGGGCAGCAGCACCCCGTCGACCACCGGCTCGAACGGCATCACGTTGCGGACGACCTCGCCCCACCGGGCCGGGTCGGGGTCCCCGGCGACCATGTCGGCGAGCCGGTGGTGGGCTGCGAGCAGGTCGGGCACCGGGACCGCCGCGAACGCCTCGGCCGTGGGCGCGACGCCGAGCAGGCCGGCCAGCTCGGCGGCGACCAGGTCGGCCGTGGCCGGGTGCACGACGTGGTGGCCCGCTCCGCTCTGCGCGACGACGCGGTGGAACAAGCCGCGCGCGGCCGGCACGGCCGTCAACGTCGTCACGCCCATCGCGCCCGCGGACTCCCCGACGAGCGTGACCCGGTCCGGGTCGCCGCCGAAGTGCGCGATGTTGTCGCGCACCCAGGTCAGCGCCGCCACCTGGTCGAGCAGGCCGCGGTTGTCCGGGGCGCCGGCGAGCCTCGCGAACCCGTCCACCCCGAGCCGGTAGTTCACCGAGACCAGGACCACCCCGTCGCGGGCGAACCGGGAGCCGTCGTAGACCGGGACGGCGTTCGAGCCGTTCTGGAACGACCCGCCGTGCACCCACACCAGCACCGGCCGAGCAGCGTCCGGTGGCCGACCGCGGTGCTCGGCGTCCACACGTTGACGTGCAGGCAGTCCTCGCCGGGCACCACCGGCTCGGGCAGGAGGTCGGCCACGACGGCGCGGTACGGCGGCTTCGGCGCGGTCGCCCCCAGCGCGGTGCAGTCCCGCGGGCCGGTCCACGGCTCGGGCGGCTCGGGTGGCGCGAATCGGCGCGGTCCGAACGGCGGCGCGGCGTAGGGCACGGCGAGGAACGCCGCGCACCCCGTCGGCCGAGCGCCCGCGCACGGGCCCGTGGGTCGTGACCACCTCCGGTCGGGAGGACGTCGGGAGCGGGGTGCCGGCCGTGCTGGTCTCCGAGGTCACGCCGCCATCCTGCCCGGTCGGTGTCAGCCGCCGGACTCGAGCAGCGACTTCAGCCGGGCGAGGTCCTTGGCCGTGGCCAGCCGCACGGCGCGCGTCACGAGGGGGGAGGCCAGGTCGAGCAGACCGCCGCTGCCGCCCAGGTTGCGCAGCCTCATCTCGGTGCCACCGTCGGCCGGGGCCCAGGTGTAGGTCGTCTCCATCGGGAACGGCCCCTGCGTCGTGCGCATCACCAGGCGCTCGCCCGGGACCAGCTCGACCACCTCGTAGGTGTAGGCGAGCTCGCGGCCCAGGAAGTGCGCCTCGAACCGCACCCGGCTCCCCACCGCCACGGGCGGTGGGGTCTGCCAGGTGGCCGAGCGGATGTTGGCGTACCAGCGGGTGGTGTTGGTCGGGTCGCCCGCGAACTCCGAGACGACCTCGGGCGGGCGCGCGATCGTCGTCGCCACGGTCACGTCGACCGGCATCGTCGGGCCTCCCGTCCCTCGTCCCGTCGTCCACCGTAGGGCCGTGACCTGCGACGGGGAAGGACCGCGGTGCGCTGCTGCTGCAGGGAGTCCTCTTGACCGGCACACCCCGGGGAGGATCTTGGACTCGTCGGCACGGGTCGCCGGCGCACGGGGGTGCTCCGGGTCCGCGCGGACGGGAACGACGCGCCCGCGCGCGGAGGGGGACCCATGGCCACGACCGAGTCGTCCGCGCCGCCCTGGCGCGAGGTCTACCTGGGCGGCAGCGCCGAGACCGAGCGGGAGACCTTCGAGCGGCTGGCGCGCACCCTGATGCAGGTCCAGCTGACCACGACGCGCGCCGCCGCCCGGTCCGGCGTCCCGCAGGCTGTCGACCGGGCCTTCCACGCCAAGGTCGACGCTGGCGCTGGACGACGCCGAGCTGCGGTTCGTGGACCTCCGACCTGCCCGAGGACCTGCGCGCCGGGCTTCGCCCAGCCCGGCGCGGCGTACCCGACCACGGTGCGCTTCTCCAACGCTGCCGGCGCCGGCCGGCGCGACGACGCGAGCCCGACCTGCGCGGGCGTCGCGCTCCGCGTCCAGGTGTCTCCGGAGGAGAGCCACGACCTGCTGGCGACCAACTACCCGGTCTCCCACGCCCGCGACGCCCGCCAGTTCGTCGAGTTCGCCGCGGCCACGGCCGGAGGACGGCTCGCCCGCCTGCTCGGGCTGCTCCGCCTGGTCCGCCTCTTCGGCCCGCCGGGAGACGGTGCGGATGCTGCGCAACGTCCTGACCGGACGGCAGGCGCACCGGTCGGCAGCGTCGCGTCGAGACGTACTGGAGCCGGGGAGCCGATGCGCTGGGGGCCGACCTGGCGGTGCGCTACCTGCTCCGTCCGGTCGCGGGCACCCCCGCGGCGCCGCCGGCGCCGACGGACGACCCCGACTACCTCGCGCACCGAGGCGCGGCCGACCGGCTTGCGGCCGGTCCGGCGCGCCTCGAGCTCTGCGTCCAGCGCTACGTCGACGAGACGTCGACGCCGATCGAGGACACCGGCGGTCGAGTGGACCGAGACCGTCTCGCCCCCCGTGCCGGTCGCGGTGCTGACGCTGCCGCAGGGGGACCTCACCGCCGTCGACGCCCTCGCCGCCGCGCGCCGTCATCGACGCGCACGGCGTTCAACCCGTGGAACACGACCGAGGAGTTCCGCCCGCTCGGCAACCTCAACCGCGCCCGCAAGGCGGCCTACGACGCCAGCGCCGCGCACCGGCTCGGCAACCGCTGGGAGGCGCGCGCGCCGCTGCGCAACCGTGCTCGTCGGCGGTGCTGCGCGCGGGCGTCTTCGCGCGTCGTCAACCGCTGCGTCGAGTGGCACCGGCTCCCGGTGCGGCTCGGCCTGCTCAACCTCGACGCGTTCCGCCACGAGCTGCGGCAGCAGAACCTGATCGACACCGAGCTGCGCGAGCCACCGCCCGCGGTCCGGCCGTCGCCGCCGGCGCCGGCCGGACGAGGCCCGCGCGTCGCGCGCAGCGTACGACGGCAGCTGCAACGACCTCTCCGACCCGGCGATGGGCGCGGTCGGCGCGGCGTTCGGCCGCAACATGCCGCCGGTCTACCGGCGCGGACCTGTTCGACGAGCCGAACCCGGTGGTGGTCAGCCCGCGAGCTGCTCAACCGCGAGCACTTCATGCCCGGCCCGCACCCTCAACGTGCTGGCCGCGGCGTGGATCCAGTTCCAGGTGCACGACTGGGTCGACCACGCCCGCCACCCGCTCGGGGCGACGACGACGTCAGGTGCCGATGCCGCCGGGCATGACGTGGGCGAACACGCCCGGCGGGCCGCCGAGCCGGAGATGCGGATCGCCGGCAACATGCCCTCGCCCGACGGCGACCGCACCCGAGCACCGCTGTTCGCCAACAGCGCCTCGCACTGGTGGGACGGCTCGGAGGTCTACGGGACGGACGCACGCGCAGGCGACGGCGCTGCGCGAGGGCGCCAAGCTCCGGCTGACGCCGAGGGCTACCTGCCCGAGGACACCAGCGGGCAGGAGATGACCGGCTTCAACGAGAGCTGGTGGCTGGGCCTGAGCGGCCTGCACACGCTCTTCGCCCGCGAGCACAACCTGCTCTGCGACGAGCTGCGCGCGCACTACCGCGGCTGGGAGCGACGAGCGGGTCTACCAGACCGCGCGGCTGATCGTCTCGGCGCTGATCGCCAAGATCCACACCGTCGAGTGGACGCCGGCGATCCTCGGCACCGAGGTCGATCGACATCGGGCTGAAGGCCAACTGGAACGGGCCGCCCGCCGAGCGACTGGCTGACCAGGCTCGGCATCTGGCTGCTCGACGAGCACTCCGCGCGTCGGCATCCCGCAAGACGACGCCCGACCACCACGCCGCGCCGTACTCGCTGACCGAGGACTTCGCCACCGTCTACCGGATGCATCCGCTGCTGCCCGACGACTACCGCTTCGTGCGACCACGCCGAGCGGCGAGCTGCTCGGGCGACGAGACGTTCCTCGACATCCAGGGCGCCGAGGCCGACGAGGCAGCTGCGCGCGTTCGGGCTGAACGACGCCCTCTACTCCTTCGGGGTCGCCCACCCCGGCGCGATCACCCTGCACAACTTCCCGCGCGCGCTGCAGCCGCTTCGAGCGCGACGGGCGAGATCGTCGACCTGTCGGTCGTCGACCTCGTCCGGACCCGCCGCCGCGGCGTGCCGCGCTACAACGACTTCCGCGCCGGGCCTGCACCGCCCGCGCGTGCGCAGCTTCGAGGAGATCTCGCCGCGAACGCGGAGACCGTACGCCGCCTGCGCGAGGTCTACCGCAACATCGACGAGGTCGACACCGTCGTCGGCCTGCTCGGCGGAGACGCCGCCGACCGGCTTCGGCTTCTCCGACACCGCGTTCCGCATCTTCATCCTGATGGCGTCGCGGCGCCTGCAGAGCGACCGGTTCCTCACCGTCGACTTCCGGCCCGAGGTCTACTCGCCGTTCGGCATGGACTGGATCGACCAAGAACGGCATGACCAGCGTCATCCTGCGCCACTGCCCGGAGCTCGCCGCGGTGCTGCCGCGGACGCCAACGCGTTCGCGCCGTGGCGTCCGGTGGTCCCGGCTGGGCCTCCGCGCCGGGACGGGGACGGCCATGACGCCGCCACGGACCAGGGCACGGCGAGCGCCGGCCGACGCGACGACCGGCCTGGCGGCGCTCGCTGCAGCGGTCGCTGCTCGGCTCGATCTGGGGGCGGCGCACGCACCGGGTCAGCCGGGGCAGCTCCGTCGAGGCCGGCTCGCTGAGCTGGACGTCGCAAGGAGCCCCGCGACGCCGCTGACCGAGCTCGAGGAGGCGGTGCTGATCTCGCTCACCGGCTGCACCGGCCTGACCATGCCCGACCGACCGTTCGCCGACCCACGCAACGGCGAGCCGATCATGGCCAAGCCGAACCTGACCATGACCGGCCGCACCGCCGGCAGCCCCGACAACGCCCAGGGCACGCACTTCTTCCTGATCAACGACAGCGGCACCTACTTCCTGCGCAAGCTGCCACCGCCGGCGGAGGGCGACGATCCGTGATCGACGAGAGACGCTGCTCGCCCGCGCCGGCCGAGTCCAAGGTGAAGCTCCTCGACCACCGCATCGACGTCGCGGACGGCGATCCGCGACTTCCCGGCCTACCTCGACTCCAACCGCTTCCTGTCGAACCTGCCCGGGCACCACGATCCTGTTCCCGGTGGTCGACCTGTCGCGCCAGTACATCAACGGCCTGATGTACCTGCTGACCCAGCCCGACGGGCGCCCGGCCGACCATCGTCGACGACCGGAACTTCTACCGGATGGCCGGGGTGAGGAAGTGGGTCGAGAACGGCTTCCTGAACAAGGACATCAAGCTCCCGCTCGGGCGATCGTGGGCGATGCGCACCCAGATCGAGGCCGACCTGCTGCTGCAGAACCTGATGCTCACCGCCGACGCGATGGGGCTCGGCGCCTGGATCCACGCCTCCATCGCGCCACCGGTGCTGCTGGGCGACCCGAAGTTCCGCAGCCACGTACGGCACGATGCTCGGCTTCGACTGGATCACGCCGAAGTGGAAGCCGGTCGACATCCTGCGCTGGCACGTCCCGCTGCCGAAGTACGCCGACGCTGCGCGCCACCGCCGTCGGGCTGCGGCACAAGGGCGAGCACCTGATCAAGGCGATGTGCCCGCCCTACTACGACTCGATGGCCGACGCGGTCGACGCGGTGATGGCCGACAAGTTCGGCGCCGACGGCATCTACACCGACGAGGCGCTCTTCGCGCGCATCTACCGCGGGGACTTCGGCGCCGCCTACCTCGACGAGGCCGGCGACTACGCCGCGGACGTGATCGCCTGCGCCCGCGACATCTGCACCTACATCTACGAGACCCACGGCCGGTTCCCGGCGCACTGCGACACCATCCACGTCCCCGGCGTCTGGCTGCAGACCCACCACCTCGAGAACGACTACTACGAGAAGTACTTCCGCAACGGGATGACCGAGGCGCACGAGCGGCACGACGAGAGATGGCATCGGAGCGGGGACACGTGATGCACAAGCTCGCGGTCGCCCTGGCGTCGGTCCTCCTGCTCCTGGGTGGCGCTGCATGCGGCGGCGGGTCGGGGGAGGACGACGTCGTCCCGACACGTCGGACAGCGTTGACGCCGACGCACCCGAGGCCGAGGACCCCAACGCGCAGGAGGCCCCGGACGAGGCCGGCGCGAACGCCGTGGCCGTCGAGCTCGCCGGGCCTGCCCATCGGCGGCGAACACCGAGGTCGTGTCCGACACCCTGCAGTGCGTCGACGTGGGCTGGACCGAGCCGCCCGACCTGCCCAGCTGGATCGGGATCACCGTCACCGGGGTGACCTTCACTCCCGGAGGGTGCCTTCGCCGAGTCGCCCGAGACCTGCGAGGGCGGGGCGCCACCGTGCCTGAGCGCAGGCTTCCAGCTCACGGGTGACGCGAGGTGCTTCGTCGCCGTTGCGTTCACGAGCGGCCAGTCGGTCGAGGGGCAGATGTCCTTCAGCTCAGGCGGGATCGATCTGCCCGCCGGACCGGGTGGAGCAGTGCGAGTCGTTCCGCGACGAGGTCGAGAGCGAGGGGCCTCAGTCGATCGACCTCGAGGCGGCACCGTTGGGGGGCACGTCCGAGGGCGAGACCGGCGAGCGAGCCGAGACCGGCGAGGGCGAGACCGGCGAGGGCGAGACCGGCGACCGCGACGACCGCCGAGGGCGAGACCGGCCCGGACACCGTGACGAGCCCAGCCGGCTCGCCGGACGGAGGTTGAGCAGCGTGCCGGATGCGACGTCCCGGGCGGCAATGTTCGACAAGTGGTGGAGCTTCGGCAGCACGATCATCGCCCCGGCGACCCTGCTGAGCACGCTGCTCTTCTACTTCGGCTACGTCTCCTCGCGGGCACAGTTCCGCTACTTCGGCCTCGACGTGGACACCGTCGGGCTGAGCACCCAGGACTACGTGATGCGCAGTCCGCAGGCGCTGCTGGTGCCACTGCTCGCGCTCTCTCTCGGTGGCGCCGGGCTGCTGATCACTGCATCTCGCAGTACGACGGCACCCACCGTCGCCCGCGGTCGCCGTGCGCGTTCCTGGTCGTCTCCCCGTCGCGCTGGTCGCCGGCGTCGTGCTGATCGTCGGGTACGCCGTACTCGGTGGCTGGTCGCTCTACCCGCTGGTGACTCCGCTGCTGCTCGCCGGCGGGCAGCGCCGGCGTGCTCTACGGGATGCGGCTCCCCGGTGCTCCGGCGTTCCTGCTCCCGACCGACGACGAGGGCAGGGGCCTGCGCCGAGGGGCTGCTGGCGTTCGCCCTGGTCGCGATCATCGGCTGCCTGTTCTGGGCCACCGCGACCATCGCCGAGTGGACCGGCACGCGGCAACGGGATGCGCACGGCCCGCAACCTGGACGAGCTGGCCCCGGTCATCCTGGACACCCAGGACCGGCTGTTCCTCACCGACGGTATCGTCAAGGAGACGGCGCTGCCGGGCGCAGGAGGATGCGCGCTTCAAGTTCCGCTATCGCGGCCTGCGGCTGCTCGTCCACGGCGACGGCAGGCTGTTCCTCGTTCCGGAGAAGTGGTCCCCGAGCGACTCGACCCTCCTGGTCCCGCTCGACGACTCGGTCCGCGTGCAGTTCCGCTTCGTCGACCGCGCCCCCTGACCGGGCTAGAGCTGCTCCTCGACCTCGCGAAGGGCTGCCAGCACCGGACCCAGGGCGGAGGCAGCCTCGGCGGGCAGGAGCACCGCCGCGTCCACCGGGACCTCGGCCATCCGGCCGGTCGCACCAGTCCCGGCTCCCGGCTCGTCGGCCGCGGTCACCGACCGGCGGACCGCGTCCCCGGCGCGCACGGTCACGATGGCGACCATGCTGTCGGGGAGCAGCTCGGTGCTCCTGCGGCGGGAGACCTGCGGTGCGTCGTCATCGAGGAGGCCCGCCTCGGCGGCCGCCCCGAAGACCTGCCGCACCAGCCGCTGCTCGACCTGCTGGGAGTCCTCCCGCCCGGAAGCGGGCCGGATCTCATCGGCGACCCGGCGCTCCGCCGTGCCGTCGCCACGCACGCCGACCCGGTAGGAGTACCGCTCCCCGGGCGCGCCCCCGCTGACCTCGAAGGTCACCTCGAGCTCCTCCGCACCGGCGTCGTCCCCGCCGGGCTCGGCCATCGCACGGAGCCGCCGCAACGCCCGGGTCCGCGGCTCCGGGTCGAGCCCGTCCAGTCGGCGCAGCTCCACGTGGGCCTCCGGTTCCGGGCTCGGGGGTTCGCCCGCCACGGCGACAGGTACGTGCCCGGCGCCGTGGAAGGTCGCGAAGCGCTGGTAGAGGCGGGCGACGGTCTCGGTGTTGTCGTCCATCACCGAACCCGTCCCGACCGGGCTCCGGGCCGGGCAGGCGGTGTCGGCGTACTCGTCGGGGTGGCCCACCATGTGACCGAACTCGTGCGCGGCGACGGCGGCGGTGTCGCTGGTGTCCCAGGTCCCCATGTTCGAGCGGTCGGGCCCCGGTCGCACGCGCACCTGGTGGTGGGCGCCGGCAGCGACCCACTGCACGTCGAAGGTGAAGGCCTGCTGCGCCCCGCCGGCACGGCAGGCGAAGCGGTCGGACCAGGCACCGATGATCCCGTTGCGCCACGTCGTGCGCAGCGAGTCCATCGTCGCCGCGCTGATGCCCTCGTCAGGGTTCAGCTGGACCCGGACGGTGATGCGGGTGCCGGCCTGGTGGTAACGGGCCGTCCAGCCGTAGACGCACTCGTCGACAGCGAACGACACCTCCGCGACGTTCTCCGCGGTCCAGAACTTCTGCCACACGGTGCCGTTGGTGCCGCGGACGTAGACGGTCTCGTGGTCGGGTCCCATCGACCCGACGGCGGGCTCGGAGGCGAGGACGCCGCCGTCGCCGTGGCGGCCCCAGTCGTGCCAGCGGCCGTCGAACCAGGCCTTCTGCCACAGGGCGTCGTCGTTGCCGCGGACGTAGACGTTGTCGACGCCGCCGTTGCGCGAGATGGTGGCGGGACCGCCGGCGAAGCCGCCGGGGGGGCCGCCGAGGTCGAACCAGCCGCTCCAGCCCGCGGTCGAGGTCCAGAACTTCTGCCACACGGTGCCGTTGGTGCCGCGGACGTAGACGGTCTCGTGGTCGGGTCCCATCGACCCGACGGCGGGCTCGGAGGCGAGGACGCCGCCGTCGCCGTGGCGGCCCCAGTCGTGCCAGCGGCCGTCGAACCAGGCCTTCTGCCACAGGGCGTCGTCGTTGCCGCGGACGTAGACGTTGTCGACGCCGCCGTTGCGGGAGATGGTGGCGGGACCGCCGGCGAAGCCGCCGGGGGGGCCGCCGAGGTCGAACCAGCCGCTCCAGCCCGCGGTCGAGGTCCAGAACTTCTGCCACACGGTGCCGTTGGTGCCGCGGACGTAGACGGTCTCGTGGTCGGGTCCCATCGACCCGACGGCGGGCTCGGAGGCGAGGACTCCGCCGTCGCCGTGGCGGCCCCAGTCGTGCCAGCGGCCGTCGAACCAGGCCTTCTGCCACAGGGCGTCGTCGTTGCCGCGGACGTAGACGTTGTCGACGCTGCCGTTGCGGGAGATGGTGGCGGGACCGCCGGCGAAGCCGCCGGGGGGGCCACCCAGGTCGAACCAGCCGCTCCAGCCCATCACGTCACCCCCGACCGGAGGGACCCCCCGTCCCCGCCGGAACCCTCACCCTCCTCGCGACCGGCGGGGTCGGCAATGGGACCAAGGTCTCGTCCGCCAGACCCGGTGGCGCCGGCGGGACGGGACCGGTCAGGCGTGCTGGACGCAGCGGGCGGAGGCGGGGCGCGCCTCGAGGCGCTCAGCGGGGATCGGCTCGCCGCACACCTCGCAGCGGCCGTACGTGCCCTCGATGATCCGCTGCCGGGCGCGGCGCACCTCCTCGAGGCTGCGCAGCAGCTGCTCCTGCGTGGACACCGCGGACATCCGCTCGGCCGCCATCGCGGTGCCCTCACCGACCCGCTTGCCGAACGGGATGCCGCCGGTGTCCTTGGGGCCGGAGGTCAGCGCGGCCAGCTGGCGGACGAGGCGCTCCTCGTGCGAGGCGAGCTCCTGGGCGGGATCCATCACGACAGCCTAGGACCCGCCGTGCAGCCGGGGCCGCGCTCACCCCTGAGGTCGCCGGTGGGCTTCGGCGGTCGGCGAGACTGCGGCCATGGCCAGTCCGCGCACGCGCGTCACCCGGCTGCCGCGCGGCCGCGTCGGCCGCGCCGTCGCCGCGTCGGTGGTGCTGGTCGCCCTCGTGCTGGTCGTCGTCGCGGTGGTCGTGGGGGTCCGTCTGGTCCAGGGCCCCGACCCTGCTGCCGCGGTGACCGAGGAGGAGCTGACCGTCCCGGTCGGTGCGGAGCCGGACGGCGGTGAGGTGGCCCTGGACGCCTCGGTCTTCACCCCACCCGCCGGCACTCCGGGCGCCGACGCCGAGGGTCGCCGCGCGTCGGTGCTGCTGGCCCACGGCTTCGGCGGCAGCAAGGACGACCTGACCGGGTTGGCGCGGGACCTCGCCGGCGACGGCTACGTCGTGCTGACGTGGACCGCCCGCGGGTTCGGCGACTCCGGGGGCCTGATCCACCTCGACAGCCCCGACTTCGAGGTCGCCGACGCGCAGGTCCTCCTGGACGCGCTGGCCGCGCGCGACGACGTGCTGCTCGACGCCGACGGCGACCCCCGGGTCGGGGTCGCGGGCGCCTCGTACGGCGGCGCGCTGGCGCTGCTGCTCGCCGGCTACGACGACCGCGTCGACGCGCTGGTGCCCGCCATCACCTGGCACGACCTCGGTCAGGCCTTCTTCCCGCAGCAGGCGTCCTCGCGCGACGACGGACGCCCGCTCGGTGCGGGGGTGTTCAAGCAGCGGTGGGCGTCGCTGTTCGTCGCCGGGACCCTGGCGAGCGCCGGCGCCGAGCAGGTCGCCGGCAGTGACGTGGAGCGGGCCGTGTGCGGTCGGTTCGCGCCGGAGATCTGCCGCCTGCTGGTCCGCGCCGCACGCACCGGACGACCGGGCCCCGGGGCCCTGGACCGGCTGACCGAGTCCTCACCGGCCACGGTCCTCGACCGGGTCGCCGCGCCGACGCTGCTCCTCCAGGGCGCCCAGGACTCGCTGTTCGGCCTCGACCAGGCCGAGGCCAACGCCGAGGGACTGGCGGCGGCGGGCGCCGAGGTGGCCGTGCGCTGGACCGACGGCGGCCACGACAGCGGCGGCCTCGCGGTGGGGGAGAGCGACCTGCTCGACCCCGCGCGAGCCTGGTTCGACCACCAGCTGCGCGACGGGCCGGACCCCGGGACGGCCTTCGAGCTCACCCTGCCCGCCCCGCTGCTCGGCGACGAGGGGCCGGAGACGTTGACGACGCCGGGCTACGGCGACCGCGACGACGTCCCGCTCGCCCTCGACGCCGGTCCGCAACCGGTGCTCTCACCGGCCGGCGGGGAGCCCGCCGCGGTGACCGCGCTGCCCGGCGCCGGCGCGCTGCTGGGTCGGGCGGCCTCGGCGAGTGGCGCCGCCTTCGGCCTGGCCGCGCTGCCGGGCCAGACCGCGGTCTTCGACAGCGAGCCGGTCGCCGAGACGCTGACGGTCGCCGGCGCGCCGCGGGTGCGGCTCTCGGTCACCTCGACCACCGACGAGGCGGTGCTCTTCGCCTCCGGCTGGGTGGTCACCGCCGACGACGTCGCGACCCTGCCCCGCCAGCTCGTCTCCCCGGTGCGGCTCGCCGGCCTCGAGCCGGGGACGGCCACCGACGTCGACGTCGCGCTCCCCACCTCCGCCTACCGGCTGCAGCCCGGCGAGCGGTTCCGGGTCGTGGTCGCCAGCACCGACGCGGCGTACGCCGTGCCGCGGGAGCAGCGCGTCTACCGCGTCGACCTGGCCTCGGGGGTCGTCGTCCTGCCCACGGTCGACGCCACGCCGGCCGGCGGCCGGCCCCTCGTGCCGTGGCCGCTGCTGGTGGCCGTCCTCCTGCTGCTGCTCGTCGCGGCGCTGCTCGCCCTCCGCGCCCGGTCCACCCGCCGCCACCGCGCCGACCGGGTCGAGGGCGCCGCCGAGGTGCCGCTGGTCGTCGAGGGCCTGACCAAGGAGTACTCCGACGGCTTCCGTGCCGTCGACGACGTGTCCTGGCGTGCCCACCGGGGCGAGGTGGTGGGCCTGCTCGGTCCCAACGGCGCCGGCAAGACGACCACGATGCGGATGCTGGTGGGTCTCATCCGGGCCGACGCCGGCCGGGTCCTGGTGCACGGCGAGCCGGTGACCCCCGGCGCCGCCGCGCTGGGTGGCGTCGGCGCGCTCATCGAGGGTCCCGGCTTCCTGCCCCACCTCACCGGGCGCCAGAACCTCGAGGCGTGGTGGGCCGCGACCGGTCGGCCGCTCGACGAGGCCGGCTTCGACGAGGCCCACGCGGTGGCGGACCTCGGTGGCGCGATCGACCGACCGGTGCGCTCCTACAGCCAGGGCATGAGGCAGCGCCTCGGCATCGCCCAGGCGATGCTGGGCCGGCCCGAGGTGCTGCTGCTCGACGAGCCGACCAACGGCCTGGACCCGCCGCAGATCCGTGGGCTGCGCCACGTCCTGCGCGAGTACGCCGCCGGGGGCCGCACCGTCGTGGTCTCGAGCCACCTGCTGGCCGAGGTCGAGCAGACCTGCAGCCACGTCGTGGTGATGCACCGCGGCCGCGTCGTCCTGGCCGGTTCGGTCCCGGAGCTGCTCGGCGCGTCCTCGACGACGGTCGTGGGCCTGGACGGACCCGACGCATCCCGGGACCAGGCCGCCGAGGTGCTCGGCTCCCTCGACGGCGTCCAGGAGGTCCGCACCGAGGACGGTTGGCTGCGCGTCGAGGGTGACGTGCCGCGCTCGGTGCTGGTCGCGGCGCTCGTCGACGCGGGCCTGGAGGTCGCCTCCGTCGACGGTCGCCGCCACCTCGAGGAGGTCTTCATGGGCCTGGTCGGGGACGACTCCGCCGCTCAGCCGGCGGCCGGGAGCCCGGCGGGGGCGTCCCGGTGAGCGGGGCCGGTCCGACGCGCCGCGCGCTGCCGCTGCGCGCGGAGCTCGGGCGCCAGCTGCGCCGTCGACGGACCCGGGTGTCGGGCGCGCTGCTGCTCGCCCTGCCGCTGCTGCTGGTCGGCGCGTTCGCGCTGGGCTCGGACGACGAGCCGGGCACCGCCCCGGACTTCGTGGACCTCGCCCAGGTCGGCGCCGCCAACTTCACGATCTTCACCCTGTTCGCCTCGACCGGGTTCCTGCTGGTGGTGCTCTTCGCGCTGTTCGCGGGCGACGCCGTGCCGGCAGAGGCGAGCTGGGCGACGCTGCGCTACCTCCTGGCGGCGCCGGTGCCACGGGCCCGGCTGCTGCGGGTGAAGCTCCTGGTCGCCCTGCTGACGAGCCTCGGAGCGCTGGTGCTGCTGGTCTCGTGGTCGTTGCTGGTCGGGCTGGTCGCCTACGGCCCCACGGGCTACCGCTCACCCACCGGCGAGCGGCTCGACTGGGGCCAGCTGGCCCCGCGGCTGCTCCTCGTGGTCGCCGCCCTGTTCGTGGTGCTGCTGTTCACCAGCGCGCTGGCCTTCCTGGTCGGGGTCCTCACCGACGCCCCGCTCGGGGCGGTCGGCGCCGCGGTGATGGTCACCATCGTCTCGGCGATCCTCGACACCATCGACGCGCTGGGCGTGGTGCGCGAGGCGCTGCCGACCCACGAGCAGTTCGCCTGGGCGGGTGCGCTGCAGCAGGAGGTGGCCTGGAGCGGCATCCTGACCGGCGGGCTCTGGTCGGTGGCCTACGCGACGGTGCTGCTGGGCGCCGCGTTCGTCGTCTTCGCCCGCAAGGACGTCCTCAGCTGAGACCGGCCGTGCCGTCACCGGGGGTTCCCTCCCGTGCGCGCACCTGATGAGGCAGGCTGTGCGCACGCGTCCGGACGGACGCGGTGAACCGAGGATGGAGCAACGATGCGACGCAGCAAGATCCTGGTGGCGACGACCGCGCTCGGCCTGGGCCTCCTGGTGAGCGGGTGCGGCGGCGACGAGCCGGCCGAGCCCTCCTCGTCGGAGTCCGCCGCCTCCGAGTCCCCCGCCGAGGAGGAGTCGGAGGCCACCGACGACGCGGCGGCCTACTGCGACGACCTCGCCTCGGCCGAGGAGCAGTTCGCCTCCTTCGACCAGGGCGACGCCGCCCAGTTCGAGGAGGCCATCGCGACCTTCCGCGAGCTCGGCGCGCAGGCCCCCGAGGAGGTCTCCGGTGACTGGCAGACCCTTCTCGGTGCCTTCGACGACCTGGAGGCCACCCTCAACGACGCCGGGATCGAGCTCGGCGACCTCGAGGGCCTCTCCCAGGGTGAGGTGCCCGAGGGCGTCGACCCGCAGGAGCTGCAGAAGCTCGGGCCCCAGATCGAGAGCCTCGGCAGCCCCGAGGTCGAGGAGGCCGGCAACGCGATCGAGGAGCACGCCTCGAGCGAGTGCGACGTCGACCTGAGCGGCTCCGGCTCCTGACCCCGGTGCACCGGCCGGGTACCCGCACGGGTGTCCGGCCGGTGCGGGGGCGGTGCGCCGCCCCGTGACGAGCGGCGCCCCGCGTCGTTGGAGGACCATGGTGACCTCACGACCGGTCCGTGCCCTCGCCCTGCTGCTCGGGTGCGGGCTGCTGCTGCCCGCGGCGCCGCCCGCTGCGGCGTCGGGCGCCGGTCCCGGCGGCCCGGACCGCCCGTTGCGCTACGTCGCCCTCGGTGACTCCTACAGCGCCGCGTCCGGTGTCCTGCCCCCGGACCCGGACGCCCCCGCGGAGTGCGCCCGCTCGTTGAGCAACTACCCCCACCTCGTGGCGGCGGCGACCGGTGCGCGCCTGCGCGACGTCAGCTGCGGCGGGGCCGACACGACCGACTACCGCCAGCCGCAGTACGACGGCGTCCCACCCCAGCTCGAGGCGCTCGGGCGGCGCACGCGGCTGGTGACGATGACCATCGGCGGCAACGACAGCGGTGTCTTCATCGACTCCATCATCACCTGCGCCCAGGCGGGCCTGACCACGGCCGGGCGGGGCAGCCCGTGCCGGGACGAGCACGGCTCCTCCTTCGCCGACACGGTGCGCGAGTCGACCTACCCCGCGCTGGTGCGGGCGCTGCGTGCCGTCACCCGCCGCTCGCCCCGCGCCGAGGTCGCGATCCTCGGCTACCCCTGGATCCTGCCCGAGCGGGTCGGCTGCTACCCGCAGATGCCGGTCGCGCGCGGCGACGTGCCCTACCTGCGCAACCTGCAGCGGGTCCTCAACCACGCGGTGCGGCGCGCGGCATCGGTCACCGATGTCACCTTCGTCGGGTTCGCCCGCGCTTCCGACGGCCACGACGCCTGCCAGCTGCCCGGCACGCGCTGGATCGAGCCGGTACTCGCCGGCGACAACCCGGTCGTGGTGCACCCGAACGCCCTCGGCGAGCAGCGGATGGCCGGGCGGACCATGCGGCGGCTCGACCTCGCGCCCGACCCCGGGTGAGGTTCACCGAGCACGAGCTCACCGTGGGGGTGGAGGCGGTGGCGCGCACCCTGCACCGCGCGGCCCGCCCGCCCTGGCGCAGGCGCGTCGCCGCCGACACCTTCGCCGACCTGGACCGTGCCGCTCGCTACCGGCACCTCGCGGCGGCCGGCGAGGTGGTCCTGCCGGTGCTCCTGGCCCTGCCCGAGCGCCCCACCGTCGGCCGCTCGCCGCAGTTCGACGCCGCCGAGTGGCGCGCCGCCGCGACCGAGGGCGCCCGGCAGACGCTCGAGCGCCGCCGGCCCGGCGGCTGGGACGCGATGCCCGAGAAGCGGCGCGCCCGCACCGCCGCGAGCGCGGTCGCCCTCGCGAGGATCGCCGTCGAGGCGATGCCGCCGCGTTCCGACCCGGACGCGCTGACCTGAGCCCCGGGGCCCTCGGCCGTGGTCGGGGGTGGTCAGCGTCGGTCGGCGTCGGTCAGTGTCGATCAGCGGGACTCCGTGGAGGCGACGTCGTCGACGATCCCCGCGATCGAGCGCAACCCGTTGAGCAGGTCGCCGTACACCGGCCAGTGCAGCCCGGGCAGGTCGTCGACCGAGATCTCGCGGACGAGGTCGTCGATGCGTCCGCCGACCTCGGAGAGCGTCGCGTCCGGGTCGGCCACCCGCGCACCCACCTCGTCGAGCAGGCGCAACCAGGGGTCGCGGAAGCGCGGGTCCCACTCCTCGGCCTCGACCACCGAGGCGCCGACGGTGCGCGCCATGGCGCGGGCCTGGGCCACGCCCTCCTCGAGCCGCAGCAGCACGTCCTCGTCGTACGCCGGGTCCCCCGCACGTCGCGACCGGCGCCTGCGCGGGTTCCACCGCTGCGTCTCCCGCGTGTGCCGCAGCAGCACCTCGCCGTGGTCGAGGTCGGCGTCGATGGCCCGGGTCTCGTCGATCCAGGCTGAGGCGTGCTCCTGGCTGGCGGGCAGCGACAGGTCCTCGGCCATCCGTCGGAGCAGCCGACCCAGGCGGGCGTTGACCGCATCCAGGTGCCGCTCGGCGACGCGGTCGTCGAGCGGCGGTACCACCAGCAGGTTGACGAGCACCCCGACCGCGACCCCGATCGCGGTGTCGCCGAAGCGCTGCAGGAGCAGCGTCGCGTCGTCGCCGGCGCCGCTGGTGAGCACGAACAGCGCGGTGGTGGCGGCGGTGACGCCCTCGGTCCGCAACGGTCCCAGCCGGGCGATCAGCAGCCCGACGAGCACGGCCAGCCCGAGCGCGAGCACCCCGTGGCCGAGGGCGAGCACGGCCAGGTAGGAGACCAGGATCCCGAGGAAGGTGGCAGCGATCGACTGACCTCCGCGCCACACCGAGCTGTGCACGGTCGCGTGCACCGTCAGCAGCGCCGCCCACGGCGCGAGGAACGGCTGCTCGAGGCCCAGCCAGGTCGAGGCGACGAGCCAGGCGCCGACGGTCGCGACGGTGGTCTTGACGACCTGGAGCAGGTCCGTGCGGACCTCCGGGCGCTGCAGCCGCTCGCGCAGGGCGACCGGGACCAGCTCCGAGGGCGACACCGCAGGTCTCAGGGGACGGCGGGCACGATCCGCAGGTCGCGCACGGCGCCGTCGCCCAGCGCGGTGAGCGCCTCCTGGTAGGCATCCCCGTCGTGCGCGGCCAGCGCCGCCGCCACGGAGGGGAACTCGATGAGCACCGCGCGCCCGTGGACGGCGTCCTCGTAGACGGCCTCCGGCATGCCGCGGGCCAGGAAGGTCCCACCAGCGGCGGTGAGAGCGGGTCCGGCGAGCTCGGCGTACGCCGCCAGCTTCTCGTCGTCGCGCACCTCGCGGTACAGGCTGATCCAGTAGGCCGTCACGGGACGATCATGCCGCAGCGGGGCCGCACCCGGGGCCCGCGCCCCGGCCCCTAGGCTGCCGGGCGTGCTGGGGACCACGCGGGACGGTGCGGTGTCGGTGCTCGAGCTGCGCCGCGAGGAGCGGCGCAACGCGCTCGACGTCGCGCTGTGCCGCGGGCTCGCCGACGCCGCGGCGACCGAGGTCGCGGCGGGCGCGCGGGTGCTGGTCCTCACGGGCGCCGGGTCGACGTTCTGCTCCGGCGCCGACCTCGACGGCGTCTACGGCGAGGAGTTCCTCGGCGCGCTCTACGACCTGCTGCACGGGCTGACCCGGCTGCCCGTCCCCGTGGTGGCCGCGGTCAACGGGCCCGCGATCGGGGCGGGCACCCAGCTCGTCCTGGCCTGCGACCTGCGGGTCGCCTCGCCGACCGCGCGCTTCGCGGTCCCCACGGCGACGCAACGGGATGGCAGTGGACGCCTGGACGGTGCGGACCCTCGCGTCGGCGGTCGGCAGCGGGGTCGCTGCCCGGCTGATGCTGGCCGCGGGGACCCTCGATGTCGCCGAGGCGCAGACCCGGGGGCTGGTCGACCGCGTCGGCGACCGGGACGACGCCCTCGCGTGGGCCCACGAGGTCGCGGCCCTCGCTCCGCTCGCGCTGGCCCACGCCAAGGGCGTCCTGCGCGGGGCCGACGACGAGGCGGCGGCGCGGACCTTCGAGGCCTGCTGGGCCAGCGACGACGTGCGGGAGGGCCGGGCGGCGCGCGCCGAGCGGCGGGACCCGGTCTTCCGTGGGCGGTGAGCCGACGCGGCAGCGGGTGGAGCTCGTCGAGGACGGGGGCGGCGTCCTGGTCCGCCTCGACGGCCGCGACCAGTCCCACGTCGACCCGGCCGACCCCGGGCGGCTGGTCTTCGACTACGTGCGCCGCCTCGCCGACGTCGTGGACTGCCGGGGAGTCCCTGGCGCGCCGCTCCGCCTGGTGCACGTCGGCGGTGGCGGCCTGACCCTGCCGCGGTACGTCGCGGCGACCCGGCCCCGGTCGTCGCAGGTCGTGCTCGAGCCCGACGAGGAGCTGACCGCCGAGGTCCGCGCGGTCCTGCCGCTGCCACCGCGCAGCGGCGTCCGGGTGCGACCGGTGGACGGCCGGGCCGGGGTCGCGGCCCTCCCGGACGGCCGGGCGGACCTGCTCGTCCTCGACGCCTACGCCGACGGTCGGCTGCCCGCGTCACTGACGACCGCGGCGTGGTGGGCCGAGGTCGCCCGCGTGCTCGTGCCCGACGGATGGGCCGTCGCGAACCTGTCCGACCGGAGCCCGTGGACCCACACCCGGCGGGTGCTGGCCGGGCTGCGCGTCCACCTGCCGCGCGTGCTGCTCGCCGCGGAGCCTGCCACCCTCAAGGGCCGGCGAGCTGGCAACCTCGTCGTGGTGGCGGGGCGGGTTCCGCTCCCGGTCGACGCGCTGCGTACCCGGGCCCTCGCCGGAGGGCTGCCCGCCCGGCTGCTCGACGACGCCGCGGTGCTCGACGCCTTCGGCGGCGGTCGGCCGTTCACGGACCACGACGCCGAGGACGGCCCCGCCGGCTGAACCGATTTCGCGCGGCGGCGCCCCGGCTGGTCCCATGGTGTGGTGAGGACCGCCCCCAGCCCCGTCCACCCCACGCGCCGTCGGCGCGTCGGGATGCTCTCGGCCGTGCTCGCCGCCCTGGTCCTCCCTGCCTGCGGGGCCACCGCCGGGCCCGCCGGCCCGGCGGAGCGGGTCGAGCCCGCCGCAGCGGCCCCGTCCTCGCCGGCCGCGGGCTCCCCGACCCCCGCGGCACCCGTGGCGCCCGACCCGTCGCCGGCACCCGGTCCCGACGAGCCGACCGGGTGGGGCCCCACGCAGGGCGAGCTGGACGCCGCTCGTGCGGCGGTGGCCGCGATGAGCGCCGAGGAGCTCGCCGGACAGGTCCTGGTCGGCCGCTACCGCGGCACCGATCCGCGGGAGGCGGCCGCGCTGGTGCGCGAGCACCACCTCGCCGGGCTCAGCGTCACTTCCGACAACCTCCTCGACGAGGCGCAGGCGCGGTCGATGACGGCCGCGGTCGCCCGGGGGGCCGCGGCCGCGGGCAGCCCCGTCCCGGCTGTCGTCGGCGTCGACCAGGAGGGTGGGACCGTCGAGCAGCTGCGGGGCATCGCCACCACGTTCCCGGCCTTCGCCGAGGCGGGCGAGGCGGTCGCCACGGGTGGACGTCCGGGCCGCGAGGCCGTGCGCCGCGCGTCCGAGACCGCCGCGCTCGAGCTGCGCGACCTCGGCTTCAGCTGGGTCTTCGGTCCGGTCGCCGACGTCACCATCGGCCCGGCCGACCCGACCATCGGGTCCCGCTCACCCTCCTCCGACCCGGCGGTGGCCGCCCGTGCCGTGGTGGCGGCGCTGGCCGGTTACGCCGAGGCGGGCGTCGTCACCACCACCAAGCACTTCCCCGGGCACGGCGCGGTGACCACCGACAGCCACCTGGCGCTGCCCGAGCTGGGCTCGAGCCTGGCCGAGCTGCGCGAGCGCGACCTCCGCCCGTTCCGGGCGGCGGTGCGAGCCGGCGCGCCCTCGGTGATGATGAGCCACGTCGCGGTGGACGCTCTCGCCCCGGGGCGACCCAGCAGCCTCGCCGCCCCGGTCTACGACCTGCTGCGCGACGAGGTCGGCTTCGAGGGCGTCGTGATCACCGACTCGCTCGGGATGGGTGCGGTGGTCGGTCGCGACACCCCGGCGGTGACCGCGCTCGAGGCCGGCGCCGACCTGCTGCTGATGCCGGCGGAGACCGAGCGCACCCACGCCACGCTCACCGCCGCGATCGACTCGGGCGCGGTCCCGCGCGAGCGGGCGGAGGAGGCGGCCGCCCGGGTGCTCGCGCTGCGCGCGTGGCAGGGCCGTGCCGCGTCGGCCACCCCGCTCCGTCCCGCCCCCGCGCTCGCCACGGCGGCCGCCGAGGCGGCCGCGGCCCTCGCCGCGGCCGGCTGAGCGACCCGGCCGTGCCGTCGTGGGCGGGGTCAGGGCCGGGCGGTGCCGACGCACCCACCGCCCGCACCACCCGCCCCGCCCGGGCAGCCCGCGCCGTCGGAGTCCCAGGCGAGCAGCATCGTCACGACGTAGAGCACGACCAGCACCAGGCCCATCACCAGGTGGCGCACCTTGAGCGTCCGGCGCTCGGTGACGCGGGAGTCGGCGGAGGTGTCGACGGTCGGCACGGGGGGCATGGAGGTGCTCCTGGGGGAGGAGGGACGGACGGGGGTCGGCCGGGTCGGTCAGGACCGCACCTTGCTGAGCCGGAAGAGCAGCCACACGCTGGCGTCGGCGATCCGCTGGACCGGGCCGTCGCCGGCGCCGCGGCCCACGGTGCGGGTCGGTGCGGCGGCGTGGCCCCAGGCAGCGGGGTGGGGGACGAGGCGGGGGGAGGGGGCCAGGGCGGTCACGACGATCACCTGCTTCCGGGACGGCGGGCCGGCCCGATCCGGCGGCCTGGGGGGTGGGGGGTGGTGCTGTGCCTGGATCATCGGCACCGCGACGGTCCCGCTTGAGGCGGCCTGCCCACCCTGGTGCCCCGCTCGCGCGGGTCCGCCTCACAGCGAGGTCATCACGCCCACCGGCTCGGGGGAGAACCCGGGGAAGACGGTCGCCGAGGACGCGCGGAAGCGCGTGGTGACGACCTCGGTGAGCACGCTGCGGTAGTCGGTGGTGACGAGCAGGTCGGAGTCGAGGTCGTTGCTCAGCCCCGGCCAGCGGCCGTGGTAGCGGCCGCCGCGCACCCCGGCGCCGGCGAGCAGCATCACGTTGCCGTAGCCGTGGTCCAGTCCCCAGTTGGCGTTCTCCTGGACGCGGCGGCCGAACTCGCTCAGCGCCACCAGGGTCACCTTGGACGCCTGGTCGCCCAGGTCGTCGAAGAACGCGGCGATGCTGCCGGCGAGCTGCTGGGCGTTGCTGCGCATCCGGCCCCACTGGAGGTTGCCGACGTCGGTGTGCATGTCCCAGTCGCCCTGGTCGACCGTGAGCACCTCGACGCCGACATCGGCGCGCACCACCCGCGCCACCTGCGAGAGCGCGGCGCCGAGGTCGCCCGAGGGGTACCGCGGGCGGTGGTCGGCGGTGCCGCCCACCGGGGCGAGCTCCTCGACGGCGCGGAAGGTCGAGCGCATCGCGCGGCCCAGCGAGGTGGGGTCGCCGTCCCACAGGGTGCGCAGCGACCGCGGCCGCCCGCCGGTGGTGTCCCACTGGTCGGCGCCGGGGATGCTGAGCTCGTCCAGCGACCCGGCGGCCATCACCGGTGCGTCGCCGTACAGCGAGGTCGGCAGCACGCCGCCGCTGGTGCTCAGACCCTGCAGCGGGCTGTCCCCGGCAGAGGTGCCGACCAGCCGGTTCAGCCACCCCTGGCGGGCCGACGAGCCGGGGTCGGCGTCCTCGAGCTCCTCCATCGCGGCGAAGTGCGACCGGTTCGGCGCCGGCAGCCCCGTCGCGTGGACCGCGGCGAGCCGGCCGGAGCGCCACAACGGCTCCAGCGGGGCCAGCTCGGGGTGCATGCCGAACATGCCGTCCTTGTTGACCAGCCGCTCGGCGGGGACCGCCAGCCGGGGCCGGGCCTGGTAGTAGACCGGGTCGCCGTGCGGCACGACGAGCGACAAGCCGTCGGCGGCCCCACGCAGCGACAGCACCACCAGCACCGAGCCGGCACCGGCGGCCGCCGCGGGGGAGGCGGTCACGACCGCCGAGCCGAGCACCGTGGTGGTGCCGACGAGCGCGGCGGCGCCCTTGAGCAGGCCGCGGCGCGAGACCGCGGCGTACTCCGAGCAGCAGGAGGGGGCGGGCGGGAGGGCAGCGGCGGTCATCGTGGTCACCAGGTCCGGTCGGCGGGTCAGCGGGAGCAGCGGGGGTCAGCGGGTCAGGTGCGCGGGGGAGTCGAGCACGGTCGCGAGCACCCGTGCGAAGGACCACCGCACGACCGGGTGGTCGGCGGTGATCCGCTCACCGGCGTCGACGGCGACGGCCTCGCAGCAGGCGCGCAGCAGCGTCGAGGTCGACCGTCGGCCGAGCAGGCTGCGCGAGAGGTGGTCGACCAGCCCGTCGAAGCGCACCGCCCGCCCGGGGAGCCAGTCGGCCGGGGCCCGGTAGGTGATGTCCTCGCGCGGCCACCACCCGCCGCTCATCGCCCAGTGGACCTCCATGCCGGCCAGCAGCCGCGACGGCGAGGCCCAGGACTCGTTGTCGACCGGCTGCCCGTCCGGCGTGGGCCAGGCGTACGGGTCGGAGCCCATGTTCGCGGCCTGCCAGAGCATCGCGTTGACCGCCGAGGCCGAGACCCGCGGCGGGCCGAGCCGCACGCCGAGCGCCCGGTAGGTGCCGACCACGTCCTCGACCGGGTCCTTGACCTTGGTGCCGCGGCTGGCGCGGAACTCGGCCGAGGAGACCAGCGCGCGCAGCACCGGGACGACCGCGGTGTCGGCGTCCAGGTAGGTGCGCGCCAGGTCGGCGACGAGCGCGTCGGAGGGCCGGTCGCCGACGAGCTTGACCGCGAGCCGGCGAGCGACCCGCTCGGCCGTGCGCGGGTGGCGCGCGAGGTGGTCGGTGTAGCGCCGGGTGAGCGCCCGGCCCTCGGCCTCGGTGCGCGGCTGGTTGTCGTCGGTGAAGTCCATCACCCGCACCGGGCCGGTCCAGTGGTCCTCCAGCGAGTACCACGCGTCCCAGCTGCGCCACATCTCCACCCGCCACCCGGTGAGCAGCCGTGCGGAGGACTTGACGTCGTCCTCGTCGTAGGCGCCCCGCCCCACGGTGTGCAGCTCCAGGAGCTCGCGGCCGAGGTTCTCGTTGGGGTGCCGCTTGGTCGACACCGCGTTGCCGAGGTAGATGCCCATCGCCGGGTGGGTGGTGGTCGCGTGCAGCAGGTCCGCGAAGCGTCCCAGCGCGTGCTCGCGCACGACGGCGTCGTAGGAGGCGCGGTGGGTGAAGGCGCCGTCGGCGTGCACCGGGACGTGCAGGTGGTGCTGCCACAGCTCGGTCATCACCTCGTGCAGCTGGCGCCGCGCGACCACCCGGCGGGCCATCGAGCGGCGCTGCAGGTCCTGCATCACCTCCCAGCCGGCCTCGACCTCGTCGACGTGGCGCTGCCACAGCTCGCGGGGGCCGAGCCGGAGGCTGGGCCACCAGCCCTCGACCTCGTCCGCGGCGGGGTCGGTCAGCGAGTCGGGGTCGAGCTGCTGGTCGAACCAGGCCTCCGCGCCGCCGGCGGACCGCACCTCCCGGGCGAGCGCGGGTGTGACGCCGTAGGAGAACCGGCTGACGAGGTGGTGCTCCGCGGGTGGCAGGACGCGGGTGGTGCGGCGGCGCCGACGTCGGGACGCGGGCGCGGTCGTGCTGGAGAGGGTCATCGGTGCTCCGGGGGGCGGGCGTGGACGCCGGCAGGCCGGCGGTGGGGTCCGACGGGGGCATCGGTCCCGGAGACGTGTGACTTGAGGGGCGGCGGGCCGTGGTCCGGTCGGCGATACAGTGGGGGTCCGGCGTCCCCGCCGGCAGACCCGACGTGCAAAGGACCCGAGTCCCCCCGATGGACGGCTCTCGACGTACCGCCCCCGACCGACCTCCACCGGTCGCCGCCGACCCCCGGGGCGGACGACGGTGACCGAGCTCCTGCTGCTGGCCCTCGCGCTGGTCCTCGTCGCCGCGTGCGGCGTCTTCGTCGCAGCCGAGTTCTCCCTGGTGACGGTGGACCGGCAGCAGGTGGAGCAGGCCGCGGAGGCCGGTGACCCCGGGGCCGTGGGCGTGCAGACCGCGCTGCGCCACCTCTCCACCCAGCTCTCCGGCGCCCAGGTCGGGATCACCGTGACCAACCTGGGCATCGGCTACCTCGCCGAACCGGCCATCGCCCAGCTGCTGCGCGGGCCGCTGACGGCCCTGGGCATGCCCCCGGGCGGGGTCGGCCCGACGGCGCTGACCCTGGGCCTGCTGATCGGCACGGTGCTGACGATGCTGTTCGGCGAGCTGGTGCCGAAGAACCTGGCCATCGCCCTGCCGATGGCCACCGCCCGGGCCACCCAGGCGCCGATGCGGCTGTTCACCGCCGCGGTGCGGCTGCCGATCCGGTTGCTGAACGGCTCCGCGAACGCCGTCGTGCGCCGGCTCGGCATCGAGCCGCAGGAGGAGCTGCGCTCGGCGCGGACCTCCACCGAGCTGTCGTCGCTGATCGCCCGGTCGGCCGACGAGGGCACCCTCGACGCCGACACCGCGGAGCTGATGGAGCGCTCGGTGGAGTTCGGGCACCGCACGGCCGGGGAGATCATGACCCCCCGCGTCCGCACCCACACCCTCGAGGGCAACGACCGCGCCGCCGCCGTGCTCGACCTGACCCGGCAGACCGGGCACTCGCGCTTCCCGGTCCTCGACGACGACGACCAGGTCGTCGGCACGGTGCACGTCAAGAACGCCGTCGCGCTGCCGCTGCACGAGCGCGCCACCACCAAGGTGAAGCACCTGATGGTGAGGCCCATCGTGGTGCCCGACTCGCTGCGCCTCGACCCGCTGCTGGCGCTGCTGCGCGCGGACGGCTTCCAGCTCGCCGTGGTCCTCGACGAGTACGGCGGCCACGCGGGCATCGTGACCCTGGAGGACGTCATCGAGGAGATCGTCGGCGACATCGCCGACGAGCACGACCGGTTCTCCTCCCGGGCCCGCCAGGGCCGCGACGGCACGTGGTCGCTCTCCGGGCTGCTGCGTCCCGACGAGGTCGACGACCTCACCGGGGTCGCGCTGCCGGAGAGCGAGGACTACGACACGATCGCCGGGCTGGTGCTCAAGGTGCTCGGCCGCGTGCCGGCCGCGGGCGACCTCGCCGAGGTGGCCGTGCCCGACCTCACCGACCCGGACGAGCCCGGCGAGCAGCTCGCCGTCCTCGCCGTCGACCGGATGGACGGGCTGCGGGTCGACCGGATCACGCTGCGGCTGCTCGCCGGCGCCGACGCCGAGCCGCCGCCCGCCGCGCCGGCGCTGGATAGCGGGGCGAGGACGTGAGCGACTCCCTCGGGCTCCTGGTCGGCGCGGCCCTGCTGGCCGCCAACGCGTTCTTCGTCGGCGCCGAGTTCGCGCTCGTCTCCGCGCGCCGCAGCCAGGTCGAGCCGCGCGCCCAGGCCGGTTCCCGGATGGCCCGCACCACGCTGCGGGCCATGGAGCAGGTCTCGCTGATGATGGCGGGTGCCCAGCTCGGGATCACGGTCTGCTCGCTCGGCCTGGGTGCCGTCGCCGAACCGGCGCTCGCGCACCTCATCGAGCCCGGCTTCGAGGCCCTCGGCCTGCCCGAGCAGATGGTCCACCCGGTCGCGTTCGTGCTCGCCCTGGCCGTCGTCGTCGCGCTGCACGTCGTGCTCGGGGAGATGGTGCCGAAGAACATCGCCCTCGCCGGGCCCGACCGGGCCGCGATCGCGCTCGGCCCGCCGCTGCTGCTCGTGGTGCGGCTGCTCGGTCCGGTGATCACGCTGCTCAACGCCGTCGCGAACGCCGTGCTGCGCGCGCTGCGCGTCGAGCCCCGCGACGAGATCAGCTCGAGCTTCACCCGAGAGGAGGTCGCCGCGCTGGTCGAGGAGTCCCGCGGCGAGGGGATGATCGAGAAGGAGGAGTACGAGCGGCTCTCCGGCGCGCTGGGCTTCACCGAGAAGACCGTCGCGTCGGTGATCCTCGCGCCCGACGACCTCACCGTGGTGCGCCCCGGCGCGTCCGGCGCCGACGTCGAAGCGCTCTGCGCCGCGACCGGCTACAGCCGGTTCCCCGTCGCCGGGGACGGCGACGAGCTGGTGGGCTACCTGCACATCAAGGACGTCATCGGCCCCGAGGAGGACCGGCGCGACGAGCCGCTCGACCCGGCCTGGGTCCGCCCTTTCGCGCCGGTGTCCTCCCACGAGCCGCTCCACGACGCCCTCGAGTCGCTGCAGCGCCAGGGCGCGCACATGGCCCGGGTGGTCGACGCGGAGACCGGGCGCACGCTCGGCCTCGCGACGCTCGAGGACATGGTCGAGGAGCTGGTCGGGGAGATCCGCGACGCCGCGCACCTCGAGGACCACCCGGTCGGCTCGGCCTGAGCGGCGCGACGACCCGCGACGGCTAGGGTGAGGCGCGCCCACCGAGCGCAGACGAGAGAGACGAGAAGCAGGTACCCGTGGCGGAGCCCGACCAGCCGACCGCCGGTGTGTGGACCCTGCCCAACCTGCTCAGCGGCCTGCGGCTGCTGGGCGTGCCGCTCTTCCTCTGGCTGGTGCTGGTGCCGGAGGCCGACGAGTGGGCCCTCGGGCTGCTGGTGCTCGCCGGGATCACCGACTGGCTCGACGGGTGGCTGGCCCGGCGGCTGGGCCAGACCTCCGCCCTCGGCCAGGTCCTCGACCCCGTGGCGGACCGGCTCTACATCCTCGCCGTCGTGATCGGGCTGGCCCTGCGCGACATCATCCCGTGGTGGATCGCCCTCTCGCTGCCGCTGCGCGACGCGCTGATGTGGCTGCTGGTCCCGCTCCTGCGCACCCGCGGCTACAGCGCGCTGCCGGTGCACTTCCTCGGCAAGGCCGCCACCTTCAACCTGCTCTACGCGTTCCCGCTGCTGCTGCTCGGTGACGGCGAGGGCGTGGTCGCCGAGCTCGCGCTGGTGCTGGGCTGGGCGTTCGCCTTCTGGGGGATCGGCCTGTACTGGTGGGCGGGGGTCCTCTACGCCTGGCAGGTCCGCCGGCTGCTCGCCACCACCCAGCGCCGGCGGGACCTCACCGATGCCTGAGCCGACCGATCGGCTCCCGCCGCGCGTCACCATGCCGCTGCTGTCCCTGGTCAGCGCCGAGGCCCTCGAGGCCGACTACGCCGCGGCGGCCCGCCGCCGGGCTGCGTCCGGCGGCGACCCCGAGCAGGGGCGGGCGACCGGGCGGGGCCGGCGCGCCGCGGTGGTCGTCACGGCCGCCGCCGTCGGCGTGTTCGGCGTGCTGCTGACCACCGCGGCGGTGCAGACCAGCCGCGAGGCCGACGTGCGCGACGCCGGGCGCGCGGGTCTGATCGCCCGGGTCGAGGACCAGCGCGAGGTGGTCGCGGCCCAGCAGGACCGGCTGGCCTCGCTGCGCAGCCGGATCACCGGCACCGAGGTCGCCGCGGCCGAGCAGGTGCGGGGGTTCGCCGCCGAGACCGCGCGGCTGCGTCGGCTCCAGGTGGCCACCGGGTTCGTCGCCGTCGACGGCGAGGGGGTGCGCGCCACCCTGGACCAGGCGCCGGACGCGGCGCCCACCGCGCGCCTGCGCGACACCGACGTCGCGCTGCTCGTGAACGCGCTCTGGAGCGCGGGGGCCGAGGCCGTCGCCGTGAACGGCCAGCGGCTGACCGCGCTCTCCGCCGTGCGCACCTCCGGGCAGGCCGTCGAGGTCAACGGCGTGGGCATCGCGCCGCCGTTCACCGTGCTCGCTGTCGGGGACCGGTCCACCCTGCAGGCCCGGTTCTACGAGACCAGCAGCGGGCTCGCCTTCTCCGACCTCGCCGCGCAGTACGACTTCGACTTCGAGATCGAGAACGCCGCCGAGCTCAGCCTGCCGTCCGCGCCGGTGCGCCTGCAGCGGCTACGGTCGGCGGTCCCGGAGACCGGTACCGACCCCGACGCGCGCGAGGGGGTCGTGCCGTGACCACCGGGCCCATCCCGCCCGCCCTGCCCGCCCCGCCCGACCCGCAACCGAAGGAGGCCCGGCCGTGATCCCCGTCCTCGGTCTCCTGCTCGGCGTGGTGCTCGGGCTCTACGTCCAGCCCGACGTGCCGCTGGGGCTCGAGCCGTACCTGCCGATCGCCGTGGTCGCCGCCCTCGACGCGGTGGTCGGCGGGCTGCGTGCCTACCTCGACGGCATCTTCGACGACCGGGTCTTCGTCGTCTCCTTCGTCAGCAACGTCGTGATCGCCGCCGGGATCGTCTACGTCGGCGACCGCCTCGGTGTGGGCGGCCAGCTCTCCACCGGGGTGATCGTCGTGCTCGGGATCCGGATCTTCTCCAACGTCGCCGCCATCCGCCGGCACCTGTTCCATGCCTGAGCCCGAGGACGCGCCGGGGCAGCCGACCGGGAGCCGGCTGCGGCAGGTGCTCCGCGCGCTGGCGAGGCCGAGCCGTCGCCAGCTGGTCGTGGGCGTGGTGCTGGCGCTGGTCGGCTACGCGGTGGTGGTCCAGGTCCGGGCCACCGACGTCGACTCCGACTACGACACGCTGCGTCAGCAGGACCTGATCGACGTGCTCAACGGGTTGGCCGGCACCACCCAGCGGGCGCAGGCCGAGATCGACCGGCTGACCCGCACCCGCGACCAGCTCCTGGACGAGACCAGCGCGCGGGGGACCGCGCTGCAGGAGGCCCGCGACGAGGTCGACACGCTGACCGTGCTGGCCGGGTTGGTCCCCGTGACGGGACCCGGGATCCGGATCACCATCACCGAGGACACCGGTCCCGCCCGCCTCTCCTCGGTGCTCGACCTCGTCCAGGAGCTGCGCACCGTCGGCGCCGAGGCCATCCAGCTCAACGGTGAGGTGCGCGTCGTCGCGCAGACCGCCCTCGAGGACACCGGGGACGGTCTGATCGTCGACGGCACGCTGGTGCAACCGCCCTACGTCGTCGACGTGATCGGCGACCCGGACGTGCTGTCCGGGGCGGTGGAGTTCCCGCTGGGCCCGCGGGCGCAGCTCGAGCGCGACGGGGCGACGATCGAGGTCGACGAGCTCACCAGCCTCGACATCGAGTCGGTCCGGGACGCCGACGAGGCGCAGTACGCCGTCCCCGACCTCGAGCAGTAGCCTCGCCCCGACCCGCTCGACCGCACCCGAGGAGCCCCCGTGAACCCCGACGACCTCAAGTACACCGCCGAGCACGAGTGGCTGCGCGACCCCGGGGAGCACCAGGGCTCCCTGCGGGTCGGCATCACCGACTTCGCCCAGGAGGCGCTCGGCGACATCGTCTACGTCTCCCTGCCCGAGGTCGGGGAGCAGGTCGAGGCCGGCGGGACCTGCGGCGAGCTCGAGTCGACCAAGTCGGTCTCGGACGTCTACGCCCCGGTGACCGGTGAGGTCGTGGCCCGCAACGAGGCCCTCGACGCCACCCCCGAGCTGGTCAACAGCGATCCCTACGGCGGCGGCTGGCTCTTCGAGGTCGTGCCCGCGGCACCCGGCCAGCTCGACGACCTCCTGGATGCCGACGGCTACGGGGCCCACACCGAGTCCTGAGCGCCTGCCGGGGGAGGTCGGCACGGATCCTGCGACCCGGTGCGCGGCTGCGTGGCGGCTGATAGGTTTCCCGCTCTCAGCCCGGGGCTGAGGGTTCCGACCGACGCCCCCGGCGTCCCCACCCGCGCCACCCGAGGAGTGCCCATGCCGTTCTGCACCGCGTGCGGTCGCCAGAACCCCGACGACGCCCGGTTCTGCGCCCAGTGCGGCACCCGGCTGGTGAGCCTGGAGGGGTCCGCCGGCGACGGCGAGGGCCCGGGGGAGTCGACCGCCACGATGCAGGTCGGTGCGGTCGGCGCGACGACCGGCGCGACCGGTGCCCCGAGCGGTGCCAGCGAGGCCAAGGCCGACACCGGCGACGGTCTGCGCGCGGTCGACGCGGCGGCGGTCGACGCGCTCCCGGTGGGTCACGCGCTGCTGGTGGTGCAGAAGGGACCCGGCTCCGGCAGCCGGTTCCTGCTCGACAGCGACGTCGTGGAGGCCGGTCGCCACCAGGACAGCGACATCTTCCTCGACGACGTCACCGTCTCCCGGCGCCACGCGGTCTTCCACCGCGAGAACGACTCCTTCACCGTCAGCGACGCCGGCAGCCTCAACGGCACCTACGTCAACCGCGACCGGATCGAGAAGGTGCGTCTCAACGACGGCGACGAGGTGCAGATCGGCAAGTACCGCCTGGTCTTCTTCTCCGGCCACGACCGGGCCTGACCCGCCCCGGATGGACCGCACGTCCCGCGCGGCGGCCCCGGCGGCGGGCGCGCGCCTGACCATCGGGCAGGTCCTCGACCTGCTGCGCCCCGACTTCGACTCGGTGACGATCCCCAAGATCCGCTTCCTCGAGGACAAGGGGCTCATCAAGCCCGAGCGGACCCCGGCGGGCTACCGCAAGTTCTCCGGTGACGACGTGGACCGGCTGCGCTACGTGCTGCGGATGCAGCGCGACCACTACCTGCCGCTGAAGGTGATCGGCGAGCACCTCGACGCCCTCGACCGGGGGTCGGAGCCGCCGCCGATCGAGTCCGTGGTGCCGCGGGTGCCGGCGGTCGCCCTGGCCTCCGACGGGCTGCCCAGCCCGGCGTCGTTCGCGCGGCGGGACGACCTGCGGCTCTCGCGACGCGAGCTGCTGAAGGTGGCCGAGGTCGACGAGGCCCTGCTCGCCGAGCTCGAGCAGTTCGGCCTGGTCGCGGCGCGCCCGGGCACCCGCCACTACGACGGCGACGCGCTGGTGGTCCTGCGCACCGCTCACGAGCTGGCCGACTTCGGCCTCGAGCCGCGTCACCTGCGGGCCTTCAAGGCGGCGGCGGACCGCGAGGTCGGACTGGTCGAGCAGGTCACGGCACCGGTGCGAGGCTCCCGCGACCCCGCGGCCGGGGCCCGTGCCGACGAGGCCGCCGCCGAGCTCGCAGCGCTCGCCGTGCGCCTGCACGCGACCCTGGTGCGCGCCGGGATCCGCCGGGGCTGAGGCCCCCTTCCGTGCCGACACCCGCGGAGTAGGGTGATCGACGTGCGCGAAGTCGACGTCATGGGAGTCCGGGTCGAGATGCCCTCGAGCCAGCCGCTCGTGCTGCTGCGCGAGGTCTCCGGCGAGCGCTACCTGCCGATCTGGATCGGCGCGGTCGAGGCCACCGCCATCGCCTTCGCCCAGCAGGGCGTGGTCCCGCCGCGGCCGCTGACCCACGACCTGATGAAGGACGTCCTCGAGGCCACCGGCAACGAGCTCACGGAGGTGCGGATCACCGAGGTCAAGGACGGTGTCTTCTTCGCGCTGCTCGTCCTCGGTTCGGGCGCCGAGGTGAGCGCTCGGCCCTCGGACTCCATCGCCCTCGCGCTGCGCACCGGCACCCGCATCGTGTGCGCCGACGAGGTCCTCGACGAGGCCGGCCTGGCGGTCCCGGCCGAGCAGGAGGACGAGGTCGAGAAGTTCCGCGAGTTCCTCGACCACGTCACTCCGGAGGACTTCGAGTCCCGCTGACCCGCCCGGGCCCCCGACGGGCGGGTCGCGACACGCGCCACGACGTCGTTGACCGGACCCTGCGCCGGTCCTACGGTGAAGACTCTTCGTGTAACTCCACCGCTGTGGTGCGTCCGGCCGGTCCGGCCCCCGCACCCCGGTCCCGGGGTTACCCTGCACGGAGCAGACCCCACGGAGGACCAGTGACCGAGCAGCAGCCGCCCCGCGGGGCCTCGAGCGCCGAGCAGGCCGCCACCACGGCCGACCCGGACGCCGCCCACGCCGCCGGGCTCGCCGAGGAGCAGGGCCTGCTGTTCACCGACGACGTCTCGCCGCTGCCGAGCGACCTGGGCTACCGCGGCCCGACCGCGTGCAGCGCCGCCGGCATCACCTACCGCCAGCTCGACTACTGGGCGCGCACCGGTCTGATCGAGCCCACGGTCCGCGGCGCCACCGGTTCGGGCTCCCAGCGGCTGTACTCCTTCCGCGACGTGCTGATCCTCAAGGTGATCAAGCGACTGCTGGACGCCGGCATCTCCCTGCAGCAGATCCGCACCGCGGTCTCGCACCTGCGCGAGCGCGGCACCGACGACCTCACCCAGGTCACCTTGATGAGCGACGGCGCCTCGGTCTACGAGTGCACCAGCAACGACGAGGTCATCGACCTGCTCCAGGGGGGCCAGGGCGTCTTCGGGATCGCGATCGGCGGCGTGTGGCGCGAGATCGAGGGCACCCTCGCCGAGCTGCCGGGCGAGCGGGCCGCCGACCCCGCCGCCGCCCCCAGCGCGCGCGACGAGCTCGCCGCGCGCCGGGCCGCACGGCGTACCGGCTAGAGCCACTCACACCCGGCACGGATCGGGGCCCCTCCGGGTCCCTGGGTTAGGCTGGGCACGCTGACGATCCCGCACGGGAGAGTCTCCGCCGCGGCCGACGAGGTCGGTGGCGGAGCGCCGAAGGGGCAATTCCTCCCCGGAACCTCTCAGGCGCCCGGACCGTGCGGACCAGGCAGCTCTGGAGCGGCGACGACGCCGTGACAGAGGGGGAGGCGTACCGCTGCGTCCGCCCGTCCCCTCCCCTCTGGAGCCCGCGTGTCCGACCTGCCCCGCCTCGGCGACCTCGACGCCGCCGCGCCCTTCGCCTCCCGCCACATCGGCCCTCGCGACCACGAGGTCGCCACGATGCTCGACCGGCTCGGCTTCTCCTCGTTGGAGGAGCTGATGGAGGCGGCGGTGCCCGGTGGCATCCGCGTCGGGGCGGAGCTCGACCTGCCCGAGGCCGCCTCGGAGGAGACCGCCGCGCGGGAGCTGCGCGACCTGGCGGCGGCCAACCGCCCGGGTGAGTCGATGATCGGTCTGGGCTACCACGCCACGACCACGCCCGCGGTGATCCGCCGCAACGTGCTCGAGGACCCCAGCTGGTACACCGCGTACACGCCCTACCAGCCCGAGATCTCGCAGGGCCGGCTCGAGGCGCTGATCAACTTCCAGACCGTCGTGGCCGACCTGACCGGGCTGCCGACCGCCGGTGCGTCGCTGCTCGACGAGGGCACCGCGGCCGCCGAGGCGATGACGCTGGTGCGCCGCGCCGACCGGAAGGCCACCGGTCCGTTCGTGGTCGACGCCGACGCGCTCCCGCAGACCATCGAGGTGGTGCGCACGCGTGCCCGGGGCCTGGGCATCGACGTGGTCGTCGCCGACCTCGCCGACGGGCTGCCCGATGACCTGGACCGGGTGTGCGGGACGCTCGTGCAGTACCCCGGGGCCTCCGGTCGGGTGCTGGACCCGCGTCCCGTCGTCGAGCAGACCCACGAGCGGGGCGGGCTGGCCGTCGTGGCCGCCGACCTGCTCGCGCTGACGCTGCTCGAGAGCCCGGGCGAGCTCGGCGCCGACGTCGCCGTGGGGTCCTCGCAGCGCTTCGGCGTGCCGCTGTTCTACGGCGGGCCGCACGCCGGGTTCATGTCGGTGCGCTCCGGTCTGGAGCGCCACCTGCCCGGGCGCCTGGTGGGCGTCTCGGTCGACGCGACCGGGCGGCCGGCGTACCGGCTGGCGCTGCAGACCCGCGAGCAGCACATCCGCCGTGACAAGGCCACCTCGAACATCTGCACCGCACAGGTGCTGCTCGCCGTGGTCGCCTCGATGTACGCGGTCTACCACGGCGCCGACGGGCTCCGGACGATCGCCCACCGCGCCCACCGCTACGCCGCCGTGCTGGCAGCCGGGCTGACCCGCGCCGGCGCGACCGTGCGCCACGCGGCGTACTTCGACACGCTGAGCGTCGAGGTGCCCGCTCGCGCGGACGACGTGCTGGCCGCCGCTCGGGCGCGGGGGATCCAGCTGCGCCGCATCGACGGGGACACCGTCGGCGTCTCGACCTCCGAGGTCACCACCCGCGACACCGTGGTGCGGCTGCTGGAGGCCTTCGGCGCCGACGGGGCCGACCTCGACGCGGTCGACGGGCTCGACCAGGCGACCCCCGACGCGCTGCCCACCGGGCTGGCCCGCCGCACCGACTACCTGACCCACGAGGTGTTCCGCACGCATCGCAGCGAGACCCAGATGCTGCGCTACCTGCGCCGGCTCTCGGCGCGCGACTACGCGCTCGACCGCGGGATGATCCCGCTCGGCTCGTGCACCATGAAGCTCAACGCGACCACCGAGATGGAGCCCGTCTCCCTGCCGGGCTTCGCCGACCTCCACCCCTTCGCCCCGGCGGAGGACGCGGCCGGCTACCGCCGGCTGGTCGACCAGCTCGAGGGCTGGCTGGCCGAGGTCACCGGCTACGACGAGGTCTCGATCCAGCCCAACGCCGGTTCGCAGGGCGAGCTCGCCGGCCTGCTGGCCATCCGCGCCTACCACCTCGGCAACGGCGACGAGGACCGCGACGTGTGCCTGATCCCGTCGTCGGCCCACGGCACCAACGCCGCCTCGGCCGTGATGGCCGGGATGCGCGTGGTCGTGGTCGCCGCCGACGAGGCCGGTGGGGTGGACCTGGCCGACCTGCGCGCGAAGTGCGAGCAGCACGCCGGCACGCTCGCGGCGATCATGGTCACCTACCCCTCGACCCACGGCGCGTACGAGGACTCGATCACCGAGCTCTGCGAGGTCGTCCACGACCACGGCGGCCAGGTCTACGTCGACGGCGCGAACCTCAACGCGCTGCTCGGCCACGCGCGTCCCGGCGAGTTCGGCGGCGACGTCGTCGCACCTGAACCTGCACAAGACGTTCTGCATCCCCCACGGCGGCGGCGGCCCGGGCGTCGGGCCGGTCGCGGTCCGCGCGCACCTGGCGCCCTACCTGCCCTCGCACCCCGACCACCCGGAGGAGGGGCGGCGCGAGGGGATCGGACCGATCAGCGCCGCGCCGTACGGGTCGGCCGGCATCCTGCCGATCTCGTGGGCCTACGTGCGGATGATGGGCGGGGAGGGGCTGACCCGGGCCACCTCGGTGGCGGTGCTGGCGGCCAACTACGTCGCCGCCCGGCTCGGGGAGCACTTCCCGGTGCTCTACCGCGGCCACAACGGCCTCGTGGCCCACGAGTGCATCCTCGACCTGCGCCCGCTGACGAAGGCGACCGGCGTCACCGTCGAGGACGTCGCGAAGCGGCTCGTCGACCACGGCTTCCACGCCCCGACCATGTCCTTCCCGGTCGCCGGCACGCTGATGGTGGAGCCGACCGAGTCCGAGGACCTCGCCGAGATCGACCGGTTCTGCGCGGCGATGATCGCCATCCGCGACGAGGTCTCCCGGGTGGAGGCGGGGGAGTGGAGCGCCGAGGACTCGCCGCTGCGCGGCGCCCCGCACACCGCGCGCGACCTGGTCGGCGAGTGGGACCGGCCCTACGACCGTCAGCTCGCCGTCTTCCCCGGTGGGGTGGACCCCGACAAGTACTGGCCGCCGGTCGGCCGGATCGACCAGGCCTACGGCGACCGCAACCTGCAGTGCGCCTGCCCGCCGCTCGAGGCGTTCGCGGAGTGAGCGGGGCGGGCGACCCGCTGCTCGGCCCCACCGCTCGCGCCGCCCTCGGCGTGGCCGCGCGCGCGCAGGCTGCGGGACGGCTGCCGTCGCTGGTCGCCGGGGTGGTGCGCGACGGCGCCCTGGTCTGGGGTGAGGGTCGCGGGACCGCGGTGGGCGCTGACGGGCCGGGTGACGCGCGCCCCGGCACCGACACGCAGTACAAGATCGGCTCGGTCACCAAGACGATGACGGCCGCGCTGGTGGTGCTGGCCCGAGAGCGCGGCGAGCTCGCCCTCGACGACACCGTCGGGCGGTTCCTGCCCGACGGTCCCTTCGCCGACGCCACGCTGCGCTCGTTGCTCGCGCACTCCGCCGGGATCACCGCCGAGCCGCACGGGACCTGGTGGGAGCGCTCGGCCGGCGGCGACCGGCAGGCCCTCGTCGACGCGCACCGCGGCGCCGGCCGCGTCCTGGAGAACGGGTCGCGGCACCACTACTCGAACCTCGGCTACGGCGTGCTGGGCGAGGTGGTCGCGGAGGTCGCCGGCTGCTCCTGGTGGGAGGTGCTGCAGGCCGAGGTCCTCTCGCCGCTCGGGATGCGCCGCACGACCTACCACGGCGAGCCACCGCACGCGTCGGGGTGGTCGGTCGACGCGCTGACCGGCGAGCTGGTGCCCGAACCGCTGCCCGACACCGGGGCGATGGCCCCGGCGGGCCAGCTCTGGAGCACCGTCCAGGACCTCGCGGTCTGGCTGACCGCGCTCGTCGACCCGGAGCGCTCGGTGCTGCGCGAGGAGTCGTTGGTCGCGATGCGCACCCCGCAGGCCGGCACCCCCGAGGACCGCTCCGGGGCGACGTACGGCCTGGGGCTCTCGGTCACCGTCGCGGGCGGCCGCGCGATGGTCGGCCACGGCGGGTCGATGCCCGGCTTCACCTGCGGCGTGCTGGTCGACGTCGACTCGCGCACCGGTGCGGTGGTGCTCAGCAACGCCGGCTACGGGCTGGGCGGGGCGACCCGGGAGCTGCTGGACACCGTGCTCGACGCCGAGCCGCCGCTGCCGCGCGAGTGGCGTCCGACGACGGGCACGGTGCCGCCGGTGGTCCGCGAGGTCGTCGGCACCTGGCACTGGGGCCACGCCCCGTCGGTGCTGCGGTGGGACGGCGGACGGCTCCGGGTCGCGCCGTCCGGCGGCCCGGGCCGCGTGCTGTCGTTCGTCCCCACTGACGACCCGGACGTCTTCCTCGGCGCCAGCGGCTACCTGACCGGGGAGACCCTGCGCGTCGTCCGCCGCGACGGGGCGCCGGACGGGGTGACGGGCAGGGACGAGGTGAGTCACCTGGAGTGCGCGACGTTCATCTGGACCCGCACCCCCTACGACCCCCGCGCCCCCATCCCCGGCGGCCCCTGACCGCCGAACCGCCCGTCACGAGCAGCCGAGCCGTCCGTTGCGAGCAGCGCCGAGCCGCCCCGTTGCGAGCAGCCGAGCCGTCCGTTGCGAGCGCCCGGGCTCGCGGGCCCGTGGGCAGTGGCAGGGTCCCGCCCGAGGCGCGATGATCCGGTCATGGGCGACCTGGGACCCGGCAGCGCGGCACGGGACGTCGTGGGACGGCGGCTGGCGACCCTGTCCGGACGGCTCGCCGGGGCCGTTCCGGCCGCCCGGGACGGCGACGCCGAGGGGGTCCACCGCACCCGCACGACCTGCCGCCGGCTCCGTGCCGTGCTGGCGGCGTACCGTCCGCTGCTGGACCGCGAGGTGAGCGAGCCGCTGCGCGGCGAGCTGCGGTGGCTCGCACGCGGACTCGGCGAGCAGCGGGACGCCGACGTGGTCGGCGCCAGGATCGCGGACCTGCTCGACCGCGAGCCGCAGCGCCTGGTCCACGGGCCGGCCCGGCGGAGGCTCGCCGAGCACCGCCGGGCGCGTCAGCGACGCGCGGCCGCGGGGGCCGACGTGCTGGCCACCCCCGGTGCCAGCGCCTGCTCGCCGACGTGGCGGCGCTCGCCGCCGACCCGCCATGGACGCCGAGGGCCGCCGAGCCGGCCGCGTCGGTCGTGCCACGGCGGTTGCGCAAGGAGCTGCGCCGGGTCCACGCGCGGCTCTCCGTGGTGCCCGACCGGGAACCCGGCGCGCGCGCCGCCGCCGAGCGCGACGACGCGCTGCACGACGTCCGGAAGGCCGCGAAGCGCCTGCGGTACGCCGCAGAGGTGGCGCGTCCGGCCTTCGGCGGGGACGCGAAGCGGTTGACCGATCGGGCGCGGCGCCTGACCGCCGCGCTGGGCGGACGCCAGGACGCGGTCGAGACGACGGCGACGCTGCGGGACCTCGCGCGGGCCGCCGACCGGGCCGGGGAGCCGTCCTTCACCTGGGGAAGGCTGCACGCGGCGGAGGAGGCCCTCGCCCGCGACGTGGAGGACGCGCTGCCGGCGTCGTGGCACGAGCTGCGCCGGAAGAAGGTCGCGGGATGGCTCGGGTAGGCGGCGATCAGGTAGCCGGCGAGCGGCCCCCCGGCTGCTCGCAACGGACGCCTGGACTGCTCGCGACGGACGTGTCGGCTGCTCGGGACGGACGTCTCGGCGGTCAGAGGGCCTGGGAGACGCTCGACATGTTGAAGTCGGGGACGCGCAGCGGAGGTGTCGCCGTGCGGGAGAAGTAGTCGTCACCCCACTCGCGGCTGAAGCTCGGCACGGTGGCACCGGCGTGGCTGAACCGGCCGAGCAGGTCGACCGGGCTCTCGTTGAACCGGAAGTTCGTGACCGCGCCGGTGATCTCGCCGCCCTCGACGAGGTACACCCCGTCGCGGGTGAGACCGGTCAGCAGCAGCGTCTGCGGGTCGACCTCGCGGATGTACCACAGGCAGGTCAGCAGCAGCCCGCGGTCGGTGCCGGCGACCAGGTCCGCCACGGTGCCGCTGCCGCCGTCGACCTCGAGCACGAGGTTGTCGACGTAGGGCGTCACCGGCAGGTCGGTCATCCGCGCGGAGTGCCGGGTCTGCGCGAGCGAGGTCAGCTCGCCGTCGCGCAACCAGTCGGTGCGGCCCAGCCCGAGCCCGTTGTCGAAGACCGAGGACTCGTTGGACGACGAGGCCGCCACCACGAACGGCGCGCACCCCAGGCCCGGGGCGGCAGGGTCGGACCACAGCCCGACGCCCGGTCGGGCGATCCGCTCGCCGACCCGCGTGCCGCCGCCGCGCCGGCTGTAGACCGACTGGCCCTCGTGGGCGTCGCGCGCTCCGGCGTACCAGTAGGCGTCGATCATCAGGTCGGCCACCGCGGTCGGCGGGAGGATCGTGTCGTACCGGCCCGCGGGCAGGTCGACGCGTCGCTCGGCCCAGCCCAGCCGACGCGCCAGCTCGGCGTCGAGGGCCAGCGGGTCGACGTCGGAGAAGTCCCGCGTCGCGGCGCCGACCCAGGCGCTGCGGGTGAGGTCCGCGCTCTTGCCGGTGCAGCCGACGTGACCGGTCGGCTGCACGTGGCGCAGCCGCAGCCCGGAGGTGGAGGCCAGGTACGTGGTGGTCATCTCGTGGTTGACGAAGCCGTACAGGACGCGACCCCCGCCGCGGGCCCGGTCGAACGCCTCACCGAGGGCGGGCGCGACGTGGCGGTACACGCCGACGTCGGTGGGCACCGGCGGGTCGTCCCAGTCGTCGGAGACCCGGTCGCGCACGAGGTCGGTCTCGTCCTCGGCGGGCGAGGCCGTCCGGGCGGCGGCGTCGGCCGCCGCCACCAGCGCCTCGACCTGCTCGACCGAGGACGCGGTCGAGGTCACCGAGCCGGTCCCGGTCCCGGACGCCGTCCTGGCGAAGGAGACCACCGTGACCGTGATCGCGTGCATCACGCCGTTCGTGGTCAGGGTGTTGCCGGCCCAGCGCAGGTTGGCGCTGGTGGCGTCGCGGACGACGACCACGCAGTCGTCGGCGGTTGTCGTGGCGAGCGCGTGCTCGGCCAGGTGCTGCGGGCCGGGGGCACCGGGTATCGGTGCGGCCATCAGTGGCCCCCCTCGTCGGCGGTGTTGAGGATCGAGACGTCACGGAACAGCGAGGTCGGCGCGCCGTGGCTGACGGCCGCGACCTGCCCCGGTTGCGCCTTCCCGCAGTTGAAGGCACCCCCGAGGACCCACGTGCGCGGGCCGCCGACGGCCTCCAGCGAGCCCCAGAACTCGGTCGTCGTCGCCTGGTACGCGACGTCGCGCAGCTGGCCGGCGAGCTCGCCGTCGCGGATGGCGTAGAAGCGCTGCCCGGTGAACTGGAAGTTGAAGCGCTGCATGTCGATCGACCACGACTTGTCGCCGACGACGTAGATCCCGCGCTCGACCCGGCCGATCAGCTCCTCGGTGGAGGGGCCGTCGGCGTCCGGCTGCAGCGAGACGTTGGCCATCCGCTGCACGGGGACGTGGCCGGGGGAGTCGGCGTAGGCGCAGCCGTTGGAGCGCCCGCCGTTGAGCCCGGGCATCCGCTCGCCCATCGCGCGGTCCAGCTGGTAGCCGACCAGCACGCCGTCGCGGACGATGTCCCACGACTGCGCGGCGACACCCTCGTCGTCCCAGCCGATGGTGGACAAGCCCGTGCTCGACGGTGCGGTCGCCGGTGACGTTCATCGCCGCGCTGCCGTAGCGCAGGGTGCCCAGCTGGTCCGGGGTGGCGAAGGACGTTCCGGCGTAGTTGGCCTCGTAGCCCAGCGCGCGATCGAGCTCGGTGGCGTGCCCGATCGACTCGTGGATGGTCAGCCAGAGGTTGGAGGGGTGGACGACCAGGTCGTAGCGCCCCGGCTCGACGCCGGGTGCCGCGAGCTTCTCGGCGAGCAGGTCGGGCACCTCGGCGAGCTCGAGGTCCCAGTCCCAGGCGCCTGCGGCCGGGTCGCCGGAGCAGTACTCCCAGCCACGGCCGACCGGCGGCGCGATGCTGGCCATCGAGTCGAACCCCTCCGCGCTGGAGCCCATCGCCTCGAAGCCGGGCTGCAGCCGGACCCGCTGCTGGGTGGTCCGGGTGCCGGCGAGGTCGGCGTAGTACTTGTGCTCCTGCACCTGCAGCAGGAAGGACGTGGCGTGCTCGACGGCCGCGCCCCGCAGCAGCCGCCGCGTCCAGTCGACCAGGACCGCGGCCTTCTCCGCGACCGGGACGTCGAGCGGATCGACCTCGTAGGACGACACCCAGGTCACGTCGTCGTAGACCGGCTCCGGTGCCAGCCGCACCGGCTCGGTGGTCATCGTGGCCGCCACCCGTGCCACCTCGACCGCCCGGTCGGCGACCGCGACGGCCTCGGCGTCGGTCAGCACCACGCCGGAGGCGAACCCCCAGGCGCCGCCGTGGACCACTCGCACGGCGAAGCCGAGGTCCTCGGCGTCCCCGGCGCCCTGGAGCACGCCGTCGCGGACGCCGAGGTGCTGCGAGCGGACCCGCTCGAAGCGGAAGTCGGCATGGCTCGCACCGTGCTGCTCGGCGCGGGCCAGCGCGACCTCGCCGAGCCGGCGGTGGGGGAGCGCCTCGAAGGCGGGGTCCGGGCGGCGGCCGCTCATGCGCAGGAACCTAGTCGACGCGGGGCTGCGCGGGCCGGACGGTGCCGAGCGGGCTGCGCCGGCCGGCGTGGTCCCAGGCGGTCACCGCCACCGAACCGCCCGCCCGGGGACCGGCCCGTCGCGCTCGTCCACGCGAGTCAGGAACAGCGCGCCGAGCGGGGTCGACCAGCGACCATGGACGCTGCGTAGGCCGAGACGGCGACCTCGAAGGTCATCGGACCAGGCTAGGCGCCCCGGCGCCGTGGACCCGCGCGTCGGAGCCCCGCCTCGCCTTCGTCACCCGGAGCTGGGTGGGGATCCGGTCGCGCATCTCGGCGACGTGGCTGACCACGCCGACGACCCGGCCGCCGTCGCGCAGCGAGTCCAGGGTGCCCATCACGTCGTCCAAGGTGTCGGCGTCCAGCGAGCCGAACCCCTCGTCGACGAAGAGCGTGTCGAGGGTGGCGCCGCCCGCCTCGGCGCTGACGACATCGGCGAGGCCGAGGGCCAGGGCCAGCGAGACCACGAAGGTCTCGCCGCCGGAGAGGGTGGCGGGGTCGCGGGACCGGCCGGACCAGTCGTCGCGGACCAGCAGGCCCAGGCCGCCCCGGCGCTCCCGTCCGCGGTCGGCGGTGTGCTCCAGGCTGTAGCGCTGGTCGCTCATCCGGCCGAGCCGGACGTTGGCCGCGGCGACGACCTGGGACAGCCGGAAGGCCAGGACGTAGGCGGACAACCGGATCTGCCACCGATTGGCGGGGCTGCGACCGTCGACGAACGCCGACAGGTCGGTCACGAGGTCGAGCTCGTCCCGCAGCGGGCGCCACTCGGCGAGCGCGTCGTCGACGTCGCTGCGCAGGTCGACGAGCCGCGCGGCACGGCGGTCGAGGTGGTGCTCCCGGGCGCGCACGTCGGCGAGCCGGGAGAGCAGGTCGGCGTGCTGCTCGGCCAGCGCGTCGACGTCGAGCGGCGCGGTCTCGGGCGTCGCGGGGGTCCCGTGAGTCGGACCGGTCGCGGTTGACGGCTCGGTGTCGCGGAGCACGGCGCGGGCGGCACTCAGCCGGTCGCGGTGGGCGGCGACCGCGTCGTCGAGCGCGTCGAGGGCCGCCGGGTCCAGGGCGGCGTCCTGCGCCTGGTCCGTGTCGGGGAACCCGGCGGCCCGGGCCGCGGCGACCAGGTCGGCCCGCGCCTCGGCCGCGCGACGCCGGGAGGCGTCGAGCGCCACGACGGCGCGACCGACGCGGCGCGCGGCACCGGCCCGGTCGAGGTGGTGGCGCTCGGCGGTGGCGAGATCGACGTGCTCGCCGCGGACCGCGGTCACCTCGGCCCGTGCGCCGGCGAGCTCCTCGGCCAGGGCGGCGGCGCGGGTGACGGCGCGGGTGACGGCGTCCCGGGCAGCGGCCAGCTCGGTCCGCCGGCCGGCCAGCTCTCGCTCGAGCCGGTCGAGCTCGGTCGCCAGCACGGGCCGCGCGGACGCCTCTGCCTCGAGAGCCGCGCAGGAGTCCCTGGCCCGGTCCAGGGCGGTCGCGGGGTCGCCGGGATCGCCGGGGTCGCCGCTGGAGCGATCGGCGCGGGCCAGGGCCGCGGCACGCCGCGCCTCCAGGGAGCGGACCGCCTCGTCGCGCAGCAGGGCGACGGTGTTGGCCTGGTCCACCTCGTGCTGGGCGCGTCGTTCGGCGTCCGCGTCCGGCGATCCCGGGCGGGTGCGGGCCTTCGCCGGGTGGTCCGCGGACCCGCACACCGGGCAGCACTGGCCGACGGCCAGGTCGCCGGCGATCTCGGCGGCCATCCCGGCGATGCGGCGCTCACGCAGGTCGAGCAGCGCCGTGCGCGCCTCGTCGACCGCCTCGCGGGCCCGGCTGCGGTCCTCGCGCGCCGTGACCAGCAGTCCGCGCACCTCCTCGGCCTCGGCGCCTGCCGCCACGCACACCTCGAGCGCCCGGACCCGGGCGTGCTCGGCGTCGGCCAGCACCTCGGCGCGCTCCGCCGCACGGAGCCGGACCCGGACCGCCTCGATCGCGACAGGGGCGGCGTGGGCCACGGTGGCGAGCGCGGCGACCCGCGCCTCCTCGCGCTCGAGGTCGTCGCGGGTCGCGGCGAGGTCGGCGGCGAGGCGAGCGGCCCGCTCCTCGGCGGGACGGGCGGCCACGACCGCGCCGGCGGCGGCGACGGCGTCGTCCGCGCAGGACACCCACCAGTGCGGCCCGGCACCGCCCGGCGCCGGACCGAGCAGGGTGGCGGCGTCCGCCAGCGCCCGCTCGTGCTCGGCGAGGTCGGTGGCGTGGTGGCGCTCGGCGGCCCCGAGCAGGACCCGCAGCGGGGTGACGGCGCGCGCCCGCCGGGCGGCGTCGAGGCGCCGCTGGTCGTCCCGGTGGACCGCGTCCTGCTGCTCCAGGGCGTCGAGCTCTCGTCGGGCACGCCCGCGACGCTCGCGGCGCTCGGCCTCGACCCGGGCGCGCTCGAGGGCGGTGCGGCTGCGCACCTCGGCCTGCGCGGCCTGCTCGCGCTCCGTCCCGAGGTGGTCGCGCTCCGCGCCGGCACGGGTCGACAGCTCGCCGACCCACGCAGCGATCTCGCCGGCGCGGGCGGGTGCGGCGAGGTCGGCCGCGTCCCAGTCGGGAAGGTCCTCGGCCGGCAGACCGGCGACCTCCCCGACCCGCCCGACGACGCCGCTGAGCCGGAGGTGGGCCCGCTCGTGGCGGTCGCGGACGTCGGCGCGACGCTCGCGCAGCCACGCCTCGGCACGCTCGAAGCGGTCGGTCCCGAAGAGCTGCTGGAGCAGCCGCTGCCGCTCGTCGGACCCGGCCCGCAGGAACGCCTGGAACCTCCCCTGCGGCAGCATCGCGACCTGCGTGAACTGCGCCAGGTTCATCCCGAGCAGGCTGGTGACCAGCTGACCCGCCTCGTCGAGGCGGGTGGCCAGGGTCGTCCAGGCCCCGTCGACCTGCTCGCGCACGACGACCGACGCCTGCTGGGGCGTGGTGCCGGCGCCACGCCTCTTGGGTCGTCGCCAGGCCGGGCTGCGGATGATCTCGAAGCGGCGCCCCGCCAGCGTCGCGACCAGGCGCACCGACGGCGCGGCGTCCGGCCCGGCCTGGTCCGAGCGCAGCCGCTTGGCGCTGCTGCGCTCACCGGGCACGTCGCCGTAGAGCGCGAAGCAGACGGCGTCGAGGACGCTGGTCTTGCCGGACCCGGTCGGCCCGGTCAACAGGAACAGGCCGCCCGTCGCGAGGGCGTCAAGGTCGATGCGGACGGGGTCGGTGAACGGCCCGAACGCGCTCACCTCGAGCTCGTGCAGCCTCATGGCGCGGCCCCGGGGCGCAGCAACGTGTCGACGTCGGCGTCGTCGCAGCACCGGTCGACGGCCTCGTGGAGCAGCGCCAGCTCGTCGTCGCGGGGAGCGCTGCCACGCATGGAGCCGAGGAACTCCGCGGCCAGCCCGCGGTCGTCCAGCCGGCTGCCGCGCGCCGCCCCGCCGAGCGCGGCCAGCCCGGGCGGGGGGGTGGCGAAGCCGAGCACGAGCGCGTGCGGGAAGCGACGACGCAGCCGCTCCATGGCCTGCGTCGGACGGGTCACGTCGGTGAGCGTGGCCTCCACCCACGAGCCCTCGTGCCCGGCCAGCACCGGGTCGGTGAGGAGGTCGTCGAGCGTCCCGCGAAGGCGCGCCAGCGGACGAGGGACGGGGGCGTCGACGAACGTCGCCGCCACGTCGCCGCGGGCGCCGAGGTCGACCAGCCACGAGCCCTTGCGGTGGGTGGTCTCGGAGAAGGAGTAGGCCAGCGGGGAGCCGGAGTAGCGCAGGCGATCGGTCAGCGCCCGACGGCCGTGGAGGTGACCCAGCGCCACGTAGTCGATGCCGTCGAAGAACGCACCGGGGACCAGCGACACGCCACCGACGCTGATGTCGCGCTCGGAGTCGCTGGCCTCGGGGGCGTGACCACCGGCCGCGACGAACGCGTGGGCCAGCACCACCGAGCGGGTGCCCGCCCGTCGGCCCGCCAGGTCGGCCCGGACCCGGCGCATCGCCTCGCCCACCGCCGCCTCGTGGCTGCGCGTGGTGAGACCCCAGGCGTCCGCGACCGCGTGCGGGTCGAGGTAGGGCAACCCGTGCACCGCCACCGGGCCGTGGTCGTCGGCGAGCACGACGGGGTGGCCGACCGCACCCACGTCGGCACGGATGTGGACCCCGGCGGCGTCGATCAGGCGGGAGCTGAACCCGAGGCGCTGCGCGGAGTCGTGGTTGCCGCTGGTCAGCACGGTACGGGCGCGCGAGGCGGCCAACCGGGCCAGGGTCTCGTCGGCCAGGCGCACGGCGTCGACCGGCGGCAGCGCCCTGTCGTAGACGTCGCCCGCGACGAGCACGACGTCGACGCGCTCGGACTCCACCACCTCGAGGAGGTGGTCCACGAAGGCAGCCTGGTGGCCGAGCATGCCCTCCCGGTGGAAGGACCGCCCGAGGTGCCAGTCGGAGGTGTGGAGCAACCGCATGCGAGGAACCTAGGACGGTCCGCCGACAGCCCCGGGACGCACGCCGTCGGACCACCGACCTACCGCGACGGGTGGCGGGGGCGACCGGTCACAGGTCCCGCTCGAAGGCCAGCATCAACGGACCGCCGACGCCCTCGGTACGGCGGAAGCCGGCCGCCTCGTACAGGCGCTGCGCGAGGAGGTCGGCCTCGCTGGTGACCAGGAAGGCGTAGTCCGCTCCCAGGTCGCGTGCGACGTCGACGGCCCCGGTGATCAGGGCCCGACCGTGACCCTGGCCCCGGCGAGCCGGCACGACGTAGAGCTCGGCGAGGTACGCCTCGCCGGCCGGGCCCCACACCGAGGGCTGCACGCGCAGCACCGCCACCCCGACCGCCTCGCCCGTGTCGTCCGCACGGGCGAGCAGCACCGTGACCTGGTGAGCCGCGACCAGGTCGGCGAGCCGCCCGGCCAGCTCCTCGGGCGGCGGCGCCGGCTCGTCGTACTCCACGTTGAAGTCGTGCAGCAGCCGCGCGGCGTCGGTCACCGCGTCGCTGCCGTGCCCCCCGGTGACGGTCTCGACCATGCCCTCCATGATGCCGGCCCGACTACACGTACTGCACGGCTCGACGCCCCCGGGTGAACCCCCACAGCCCCAGTCCGGCACGCCGGGCGAGGTCGACCGAGAGGCTGGTCGGGGCGCCGACCGCCGCCAGGGACCCGCTGCCCGCGGCCACGGCCTTCTGGACGAGCTCGAAGCCGGCGCGACCGCTGACGACGAGGCACGCCTCGGCCACGGGCTCGCCGGCCAGCAGCCGCGCTCCGGTCACCTTGTCGACGGCGTTGTGGCGCCCGATGTCCTCGCGCACGACCAGCAGCCGGCCCTCGGCCGTGGCGAGGCCGGCCGCGTGGACCCCGCCGGTGCGGTCGAAGACCGGCTGGCGCTCCCGCAGCGCGTCGGGGAGCCCCCGCACGACCTCCGGGCCCGGGAGGTCACCGGTCCAGGCGGAGCCGTGCGAGACCGCGAGCGCCGCGTCCAGGCTGTCGGCGCCGCACACACCGCACGCGGAGGAGCCGGCCGACACGGCGGTGCTGCGGGGGCCGGGCTCGTGCGGGGGAGGGCCGCGCAGGGTGAGGGTGACGACGTTGAGCTCCTGCTCCGGCGCCAGGGTGACGTCGGTGCAGTACGCGACGGTCTCCAGGTCCTCGAGGCTCGCGACCACGCCCTCGTGGCGGGCCCAGCCGGCGGCGAGCTCGAAGTCGTGACCCGGGGTCCGCATCGTCACCCACACCCGGTGCGCCTCGCGACCTGGCCACTCCAGCCGCACCTCGAGCGGTTCCTCGGTGGCCAACCGGTCCTCGTGACGCTTCTCGCGGGTGCCGCCGGGGGAGTCGGGATCGGCCAGCTGCTCGACGACGCGGGTGCGCACGGTGGGTCCCGGCCTCCGGGCCCGGGAGAGCCCGACCCGGCCGGGCCCGGTGCCGGCCGTCACGACGCCGCCCCGACCGGTGCGGTGAAGGCGCGGCGCACGGCCAGCGCGCGGGCGAGGTCGTCAGCGCGGTCCACGACCTGCCGCCGGACCGCACCCGGCAGGGCGGGGGCCGCGGCCAGCGGCGCGACGGCGTCGAGGGTCCCCTGGTCGACCTGCGACCGCGGGAAGAAGGCCGACGCGGCCCGGGCCAGGCCCCACCCGCTGCGCTGCCGGGCGGTCGTGGGCAGGTCCTCGACGTACCGGGCGACGAACGAGGCGGTGAGCGTCTCCTGGCCGGTGCACCACAGGCCGAGGCCGGCCGCCTCGACCTCGTGACCGCCGTGCTCGTCACCCGAGGTGAACCGGGACCACGCCCACTCCTTCGCCGCGGCGTCGGGCAGCGAGGCCACCGCTCGGGTGTGCTCCACGCGGGCCGTGCTCGACGGGTGGGCGGCGAACGCCTCGTCGAGGGCGGCACGGTCGGTCGCACCCAGCGCGGCCAGGCGCACCTGGAGCCGCCAGCGCAGGTCGTCGTCGAGCACGAGCCCGTCGGGCGGTGAGCCCGCCAGCCAGTCGCGCAGCAGACCGGGGTCCTCCGCGGTGTGCACGACGCCGCGGGCGCAGCGCAGCTGCTGGTCGCCGCCGGGCCCCGCGTCCTCGAGCAGCACGAGCAGCGAGGCGTGCACCCGTGCGGTCGAGCCGTCCGGCGCCGCGGGCAGCACGGCCGCCACCACCCAGGGCGCCACCCCGGCGCGCGCGTCGCCGAGGTCCGTCAGCGGGGGAGCGGCCACCACGGCGTCGACGACCGCGGCCGGCTCGAGCAGCGCGAGCCGGTAGGCGCTCCGGACGTTGTTCCACACCGCCGCGGTGAGCGCGGGGTCGTCCGTGGGCAGGCCCGGTAGCAGGTCGGGAAGGGCCCGCAGGGTCACCGCGTCGGCGCAGCTCGCAGCCCAGGTCTGCTCGTCGGGGTCCAGGACGACGGCCGCGTCGGCCGCGACACCCTGCGGCAGCGGCGTGAGCCCGTCGCCCACCGCGACGTCGTGGCGCCGCCATCGGGCTCCGTCCAGCACGGCCAGCGACAAGGCGTGCGCCCGCACCGTCCCCGCACCCGGGCCCGACGGGGGGTCGCGCCGCACCCCGCCCGCCGGCCGGTCGACCCGCAGCGTGTCGAGGCCCGGGGTGCGCAGCCAGTCGGCGACGAAGCCGTCGAGGTCGCCCGCGCCGGCCCGTTCCCAGCTCGCCACCAGGTCCGCCATGGTCGCGTTGCCGAACCGGTGCCGGGTCAGGTGGTCGACCACCCCGCCGAGGAACACGTCGTCGCCGACCCGCGCGACGAGCTGCTTCAGCACCGCCGAGCCCTTGGCGTAGGAGATGCCGTCGAAGTCCTGCAGCGCCGCCGCCGCGTCCTCGGCACCGTTCGAGCTCGAGGCCACCGGGTGGGTGCTCGGGCGCTGGTCGGCGGTGAGGCCCCACTGCCGCCGCGAGGCGGCCTGGTGCGCCCACGCGTCGGCGTACCGCGTCGCGTCGGCCGTCACCCTGGTTCCGAGGTACTCGGCGAAGGACTCGTTGAGCCACAGGTCGTCCCACCACCGCGGGGTGACCAGGTCCCCGAACCACTGGTGAGCCATCTCGTGGGCGATCGTGGTGGCGCGGTCGACCCGTGCCGCCCGGGTCACGCGGGAGTCGAAGACCATCTGGTCGCGGAAGGTCACGCACCCCGGGTTCTCCATCGCGCCGGCGTTGAAGTCCGGCACGAAGGCCTGGTGGTAGTCGCCGAAGGCGTAGCGGATCCCGAGGAGGCGGTGCAGCTCGTCGAAGCACTGGCCGGTCAGCGTGAACAGCTCGTCGGCCTCGAGGTCCAGGGAGCCGGCGAGGCTGCGGCGCGCCGAGAGCCCCAGGGCGATGCCCCCGTGCTCAGCCTCGAGGAGGTGGTAGGGCCCGGCGACCAGGGTGACGAGGTAGGTCGAGAGGGGCGGGGTCGCGGTCAGCTCCCAGGTGGCCAGCGGTCCGTCGTCCCCCATGCGCTCCGCGCGGCCGTTCCCGCGGACCACCCACCCCCCGGGCGCGCGGACGGTGACCCGGTAGGGCGCCTTCAGGTCCGGCTGGTCGAAGCAGCCGAAGACCGTCGGCGCCGCGTCCATGAACGACATGACGTACAGGTAGGCCCGACCGTCGGCGGGGTCCACGCTGCGGTGGAGCCCCTCGCCGTCGTTGCGGTAGCGCATCCGGGTGTCCACCACGACCTCGTGGCGACCGGGGGGCAGGTCGAGCGGCAGCCGGCCGCCGTCGAGCGCCCCCGGGTCCAGGCGCGCACCGTCGAGGCTCGCACCGAGGAGCTCCTCCGGACGGACGTCGAGGAACGTGTGGCCGCCGGCGCTCTCCAGGACGATGGTCGCGCGCGACCCGAACGTCGCGACCCGGGGGTCGTCGCCGCCCGCCAGGTCGAGCGCGACGTCGTAGGAGACCACGTCGAGGAGGGCCGCGCGCCGCTCGGCCTCCTCGCGGCGCAGGCTGCGGACGGGTCCGTGGGTCGGCACGCGCCCGAGCCTAGGTCGCGACCGGGCGCACCGGACCGACGGGCGGCGCGACCACCCGCCGGATGCTCAGAGGCGGACCAGCATCTTGCCGAGGTTGACCCCCGAGAACAATCCGAGGAACGCCTCCGGTGCGCGGTCGAGGCCGTCGACGTAGGTCTCGCGGGTGCGCAGCGCGCCCTCCGCGACCCAGCCGGGCGCCTGCCGGTAGAACTCGCCGGCGAGGTCGGCGTGGTCGCTGACGATGAAGCCGCGAACGGTGAGCCGACGGGGGACGACCAGGCCGATCGTGCGCGGGCCCGGCGCGGGCCGCTCGTCGTTGTAGCCGGTGATGGCACCGCAGGCGGCCACCCGGCCGAAGTCGGCGAGGTGGAGCAGCCCGGCCTCCAGGTGCTCGCCCCCGACGTTGTCGAACAGGACGTCGGCGCGACCGCCGCCGGTGCGCTCGAGGGCATCGCGCAGCAGGTGCGAGACCTTGCCGTCGTGGTAGTCGAAGGCCGCGTCGAAGCCCAGCTCGTCGGTCAACCACGCCACCTTCTCCGGCGAGCCCGCCGAGCCGATCACGCGGGTGGCCCCCATCAACCTGGCGAGCTGGCCCGCCGTCGACCCCACCGCGCCGGCAGCGCCCGAGACCACCACGGTCTCGCCCTCGGCGAGCGCGGCGATCCGTCGCAGGCCGACGTACGCGGTCAGGCCCGGCATCCCGAGGACCCCGAGGTACGCCGTCGCCAGGTCGGCGTCGACGACGCGCACCTCGGAGCCCGGCAGCACCGCGGCCTCGCGCCAGCCGGCCATGTGGCTGACCGTCGACCCCTCCGGCACCCGGTCGGAGCGCGACTGCTCGACCACGCCGACGGCGCCCCCGGACAGCGGGGCGTCGAGCGCGTAGGGCTCGGCGTAGGACTCCACGTCGTTCATCCGACCGCGCATGTAGGGGTCGACGGACAGGTGGGTGTTGCGCACCAGCACCTCGCCCTCGGCCGGCGCGGGTAGCGGCACCCCGACGACCCGGAAGTCGTCGGCGTCGGGCAGCCCGGACGGGCGGCGCACGAGGTGGACCTGGCGGGTCGTCGACGCGGTCATCCGGGCATCGTGCCAGCCCCGCCGGGGCGCGGCCCCCGCGCCCGGGGCCGGGACGTGGGCGAGGTCACCTGCCGACCACCCCCACGCGCGGAAGCAGGTGCGGGGCGACGGCGTTCTCGCTCAGCCCCCCGCACCACCAGAGACCAGAAGGACGCGCCGTGAGCACCCAGCAGTACCTCGCCCGAGGCATCACCGAGGGGCGCGCGTTCTCGCGCCAGGACCAGGCGCAGCTGCGCGACGTCGAGCTGGCCCGCGCGGGCCGACCGCGGCAGACGTGGCGGCGGCGCCGGGCGCCGCGCGACGCCTGACGACCCGCAGCGGCCGGGCCGCCGTGGCAGTCTCGCGCCCATGACGACGCAGGAGCAGGACGACGGGCGCCGCGGCGTCGGGCTGGAGCGCACCGGCGAGGGTCGCTACCTCGTCACGAACGCCCGCGGCGGCAGCCTCGCCCTCGGACGCGGCGCCGACCCGGACTTCACCCCGGTCGAGCTGCTGCTGGCCGCCCTCGCCGGGTGCAGCGCCGTCGACGTCGAGCTCGTCACGGGCAAGCGGGTCGCACCGGACCGGCTGGCCGTCGACGCCGAGGGCCGCAAGGTCCGCGACCACCACGGCCACCACCTCGAGGCGCTGGAGCTGACCTTCGACGTCACCTTCCCCGACGGGACGGACGGCGACCGGGCCCGCGCCCGGCTGCCGCGGGCCCTCGAGCAGACCCGCGACCGGCTGTGCACGGTGGCACGCACCATCCAGGTCGCCACGCCGGTGGTCTACCGGTCGGGCCGGGCCCGCCTCAGCCGACGCTGACGCCCTCGACCTGCACGCCGGCGGCGGGCGGACCGTCGGGGCCGCCTCCCTCGACGCCCTCGGCAGCGACCTCCTCGACGACGGCGAGCCCGTCGGAGGAGACCTCGCCGAAGACGGTGTAGCTCGGCGGCAGCGGGCTGTCGTCGTAGACGAGGAAGAACTGCGAGCCGTTGGTGTCCGGACCCGCGTTGGCCATCGCCAGCGTCCCCGGCCCGTACGTCTCGTCCCCGCTCAGCTCGTCGGGGAAGGAGTAGCCCGGACCACCGGAGCCGGTGCCGGTGGGGTCGCCGCACTGGAGCACGAAGATGCCCTGCGTGGTCAGCCGGTGGCACGGGGTGTCGGTGAAGTAGCCCTGCTCGGCGAGGGAGGCGAACGAGCCGACCGTGCAGGGGGCGGCGTCCGCGTCGAGGGTCAGCGGGATCTCGCCGGCGCTGGTGGTGATCGAGGCCGGCACCTCGCCGCTCAGGCCGGCCGTCGTCGGGGGCGGCTCGACGGCCACGGCCGGCTCGCCCGCGGAGGGGTACTCGCACGAGGGACCGTCCGCGGCGGCCGGCTCCTCGCCACCGCCCGACCCGGACGTGGCGTCGTCACCGCAGCCGGCCAGACCGACGGCGAGCGCGATCAGCGCCACGGCGCCGACCAGCGGACGGCGGCGGGCGGAGGTGGCACGGCGGGGGGTGCGGAGGGGGGATCGCGTCATGGCGGCGATCGTAGGGGGGCGCCCCGAGCGGGCCGGCTACCCCTCGGGCCGCCCCCGGGCCGCCCCGGTGCCGCCCGGCGCCGGGTGCGCCTCGTGGCCGGAGCGGCCACGGGTCCGCCGGTCCTCCTTCATCTCGGCCTCGAACAGGTGCCGCCTCCCCCCGACGAGCTGCTCGCGCGCCCGCTGCTCGGCGGCACGGAACGCGGCGTAGTAGCCGGCGTCGTACTCCTCGACGACCTGGAAGGTCCAGCGCCCCTCGAGCACGTTGCGCCCGACCACGTCGCGCTCGATCTCGTCGGCGAGCCGGTCGTGCCCGGCCTCGCGCAGCTCGTCGACGCCCTCGCCCAGCGTCAGGTCCGCGGTCCCGGACAGCCGGTGGAAGGTGTACAGGTGGCCCCGGGCGATCTCGATCGCCTCCAGGGCCTCCGAGATCTTGCCGAGCGCGGAGACGGTGAGGTCGTCGACGCCCTCGGGCCGCTGGTGCCGGGGGGTCGGCCCGTCCTGGGGCCCGTGCTGCGCGTCGTGCGGCACCGGTGCCTGGCCCGCGACCTCAGCCGAGGACGTCGGCGACGTCGACGGAGGCGGGGTCCTGCTCGATCGCCTCGACCAGCAGCCGGACCTCCTCCTCGGTGGGCTCGACGTCGGTCTCGGCGAAGGCGGAGCGCAGCTCGCGCTCGGTGGTCCCCTCGGTGGCGCCGTCCTGGTACGCCGTCACGCGCTTGACGACGAACTGCATGGCCTCGATCTCCTCGCTGCTGCGGGTCATGGCGCGAACCTACGACCGGGCGGCGGGGCCCACCCCACCCGGCCGGGGGTCCTCACATCTCCTCGTGGGTGTCCGGGTCACCGCCGAAGAGGCGCCCGTCGGGACGCCCGAGCGCGGTGATCGCGGTGACCTCGTCGTCGTCGAGGGCGAACCCGAAGACGTCGAGGTTGGCCCGCTGGCGCTCCGGGGTCGCCGACTTCGGGAGCGGCACCGCGCCGAGCTGGACCTGCCAGCGCAGCACGACCTGGGCGGGGGTGACGCCGTGGTGCTCGGCGGCCCGCGCCACGGCCGGCTCGTCGAACCGGGCCTGGCGCTTGCCCAGCGGGCTCCACGAGCAGGTGCGCACGCCCCGGCGCTCGTGCTCGGCGCGCAGCTCCTCCTGCGGGAACGACGGGTGCAGCTCGACCTGGTTGACGGCGGGCACCACGCCCGTCTCGTCGACCACCCGGTCCAGGTGGGCGGGGGTGAAGTTCGAGACCCCGATCGAGCGCAGCAGGCCCTCGGCGCGACAGTCCACCAGCGCGCGCCACGCCTCGGCATACCGCCCGACCGAGGGGTTGGGCCAGTGGATCAGGTGCAGGTCGATCTGCTCGACGCCGAGCCGGGCGACGGACTCGCGGACGCTGGCGACCGCCTCGTCGTAGGCGTGGTGGCGGCCCGGCAGCTTGCTCGTCACCACGATCTCGTCGCGGGGGACCCCCGAGGTGCGGATCGCCTCGCCGACCTCGCCCTCGTTCTCGTAGTTCACCGCGGTGTCGATGAGCCGGTACCCGGCAGCGAGGGCGTCCCGGACCGCGCGGACCCCCTCCTCGCCGCGCAGCGGGTAGGTGCCGAAGCCGAGCGCGGGGATCGTGGTTCCGTCGTTGAGCTCGTGGCCCGGGATGTCGGTGTGGTCGCCCATGCCCCCGAACCTAGGGCCGCCGGGCCGCGTCGGCGCCGCCCGGTCGGGTGGGTGTCGGCGCCGACGCCTACAACCGGACCATGACCAGCCCGGACCAGCCGGCCGCCACGCCGCCGCCCACCCCGCCCCCGACCGTCGAGGACCTCGAGCGCGACCTGCGCGCCCTCGCCGCCAGCCTGGTGGACCCCGAGGACCACGAGTGCCTGCTGTGCTTCCTGCGCCGGGTGGTCGCGGACCTCGGCTGCGACACGACGTTGCGCTGGGCGCGGCGCTACCGCGACCTCCGGGTGCCGCGCGCCACCGGCCTGGAACGACGGCTGGGCGACGTCGGCGGCTTCTGCGACTGCGAGGTGCTCGTCAACGGCTGGTGGCCGGCGCGCGAGGTGTGCGAGCGCGACCTCGACACCGACGAGCTGCACCCGCCGGACCCGTGGCCGGGGTGCGCCGGGGTACGGGGCGGGTCGGCCCGCCCCTGCGTGCTGTGGGTGCGCCGCACGCGGTGGGACGACCACGGCGGGTGGTGAGGCTCACGCCGCCGTCGTCGTCCGCGGATGCGGAGCGGCCCGCTGCCGCACCTACGATGGTGGTGCCCGCCGCGACCTGCCCCTGCGGTCCCCCCACCGCGAACGGACCTCGTTGAGCCAGCCTCCCCCCGCCCCGACGGTGCGCGACGCCCTGCGGTCCCCGCGGCTGCTGCGTACCGAGCTGCTCGCCGGCCTGGTGGTCGCGCTCGCGCTCATCCCGGAGGCGATCTCGTTCTCGATCATCGCCGGCGTCGACCCCCGCGTGGGGCTGTTCGCCTCCTTCACGATGGCGGTGTCCATCGCCTTCCTCGGCGGCCGACCGGCGATGATCTCCGCCGCGACGGGCGCGGTCGCGCTCGTCGTGGCACCGGTCGTCCGCGAGCACGGTCTCGACTACCTGCTGGCCACGGTCGTGCTGGGCGGGTTGATCCAGGTCGTGCTCGGCCTCGCCGGGGTGGCGCGGCTGATGCGGTTCGTGCCGCGCTCGGTCATGGTCGGCTTCGTCAACGCGCTGGCGATCCTGATCTTCGCCGCCCAGCTGCCCTACCTGACGGGCGTGCCGTGGTTGGTCTACCCGCTGGTGGCCGGCGCGGTCGCGCTGATGGTGTGGCTGCCGCGGCTGACCTCCGCCGTCCCCGCCCCCCTCGTGGCGATCGCGGCGGTGACCGGGCTGGCGCTGACGCTGGGGTGGTCGCTCCCGGACGTGGGCGACGAGGGCGCGCTGCCTCGCAGCCTGCCCTCGCTGCTGGTCCCCGACGTGCCGCTGACGCTGGAGACGGTGCGCATCATCGCGCCCTACGCCCTGGGGCTGGCGCTCGTCGGCCTGATGGAGTCGCTGATGACGGCGCGACTGGTCGACGACATCACCGACACCGGTTCGGACAAGACCCGCGAGTCGTGGGGTCAGGGTGCGGCCAACGTCATCACCGGCTTCACCGGCGGCATGGGTGGCTGCGCGATGATCGGTCAGACGATGATCAACGTGCGCTCCTCCGGGGCGCGGACCCGGCTCTCCACGTTCTCGGCGGGCGTCCTGCTCCTGGTGCTCGTGGTCGGGCTGGGGGACCTGGTGGCGCGGATCCCGATGGCCGCGCTGGTCGCGGTGATGGTCGTCGTCGCCGCGTCGACCTTCGACTGGCACAGCGTGCGCCCGGCGACCCTGCGGCGGATGCCCCGCTCCGAGACCACGGTCATGGTCGTCACGGTCGCCGTCGTGGTGGCGACGCACAACCTCGCGATCGGTGTCGTGGCCGGGGTCGTGGTCGCGGCGCTGCTCTTCGCCCGGCGCGTCGCCCACCTGGTGCACGTCACGCGCGAGGTGGTCGAGGACCCCGACCGCGGGCCGGTCGCGCGCTACACCGTCACCGGCGCTCTCTTCTTCGCCTCGAGCAACGACCTCGCCGCGCAGCTGCACCCCGCCTCGGACCCGGCACACGTCGTGGTCGACCTCACGGGGTCGCACGTGTGGGACGCCTCGACCGTGGCGACGCTCGACGCCCTGCGCGCCCGTTACGCGGCGCGCGGGACGACGCTGGAGATCGTCGGGTTGAACGCCGCGTCGACGGCGATGCACGACCGGCTCAGCGGCCGGCTCCAGGCCTGAGGCTGCTGCTCCGGTCCACCAGCCAGCGGCCGGCGCCGGTGGGCCACAGCGCCCACAGCACGAGCGGCGGCTGGAAGAACAGCCGGACCAGGCGTGCGCGGTCCGTGGTGAGCCCGAAGGCGTCCACGCCCTCGACCCACTGGTTGACGTTGCCGGGGAACACGGCGACCAGGAAGGCGCCCGTGGTCAGCCCGGCCGCGACCCGGGTCCGCTCGCCACCGGTCCCCGGCAGCCAGGCGGTGACCAGCAGCGCGCCGCCGAGACCGAGCTCGACGACCCCGGACCCGACGACCACGAGGTCCTCGTCGAGCGGCAGCCACGCCGGCACCTGGGCGCGGAACTCCTCGCGCAGCGGACCCAGGTGGGCGCTGCCCGCGGCGAGCAGGAACGCCCCGAGCAGCGACTGCGCGAGCGCACGGAGGACGGGGCGGCGCGCGGACGTGGTCACCGGTCCATCGTCGCAGGCGCGGCCGTGGGCCGCTCCGTACGCTCGGACCACATGAGGTCCGTCGTCGTCGCCGCCGTCGCCCTGGTCGCGGCCCTGGTCACCCTGACCGCCTGCGGCACGGCCGGGTCGGTCGCGGGGACGACCGGGTCGACCACGGGGCCCGCCCCCCGGGAGACGCGGGCGGCGGCCCCCGCCGGGCAGGCGGCACCCACCCCCGGGCCGACGCCGCGAGCCGGGGAACGGGTCGTGCCGGAGGGACCGCGGCCCGCCGACGGCGCGGCGCGCGCCGCGACGCTCACCGTCGAGCAGATCGGGATGCAGGCCATGGCCGTGCGGCCCTACCGCGGCACCACCGACGACGCGGCCGGCACGGCGATCCAGGACGGCGGCGTGCTGGCCAGCCCGTCCGGTCCCGGTGGCGGCGTGGGCCCGGGTGGCGTCGGCAACTACCTGGTCACCGGGCACCGGCTCTCCTCCAGCCAGGCCTTCCTCGACCTGCCGGTGCTCGACCGGGGCGACCGGGTGACGGTGGAGGCCGGGGACCGGGCCTTCGTCTACGAGATCCGCCGGACCAGGATCACCTCCTTCCGCGACCCGGACTCGCTGGCGGCGCAGCGCGCGGCCGTCCCGGGCCGTCCCGGCGTCCGCCCGACCCGGGCGATGATCACGCTGTCCACCTGCCGCACGCCGGAGGACCGCGCCGAGGGCAACGACTGGTCCGACGAGTTCGGCAACCCCGAGAACCGGATCGACAAGATCGGCGTCCTGGTGGCCTCCCGGCCGGTCTGAGCGTCACCGGTCACCGCCTCGGCTAGCGTGCGCGGGTCGGGCACGGGGTCGAGGGAGAGGCGGGGCACGGATGAGCTGGCTGGTGACGGGGGGAGCGGGCTACATCGGCTCCCACGTGGTGCGGGCGTTCCAGGCCGCGGACATCCCGGTCGTCGTGCTCGACGACCTGTCCACCGGCTTCGAGCAGTTCGTGCCCCCGGGGGTCCCCTTCGAGCACGGCAGCGTGCTGGACGCGAAGCTGGTCGACCACACGCTCCAGGAGCACGAGGTCGAGGGCGTCGTCCACGTCGCCGGCTTCAAGTACGCCGGCGTCTCGATGGACCGCCCGCTGCACACCTACGAGCAGAACGTCTCGGCGATGGTCATCCTGATGCAGTGCATGGAGGCGGTGGGCGCCGACAAGCTCGTCTTCTCCTCCAGCGCCGCCACCTTCGGGACGCCCGACACCGACCTGGTCACCGAGTCCACGCCGACGATGCCGGAGTCGCCGTACGGCGAGACCAAGCTGATCGGGGAGTGGATGCTGCGCGCCGCCGGTCGGGCGACCGGCCTCCAGCACACCAGCCTGCGCTACTTCAACGTGGTCGGGTCGGGTCGCGAGGAGCTCTTCGACGCCAGCCCGCACAACCTGTTCCCGCTGGTCTTCGACATGCTCTACCGCGGTGACACCCCGCGCATCAACGGCGACGACTACGACACGCCCGACGGCACCTGCGTCCGCGACTACATCCACGTCGCCGACCTCGCCGAGGCCCACGTCGCCGCCGCGCGCCGCCTCGCGGCAGGGGAGCCGGTCGAACGCGTCTACAACCTGGGCAGCGGCGGCGGCACGTCGGTGCGCGAGATCATGGACACGATCCGCGAGGTCACCGGCATCGACTTCGAGCCCACCGTCGCACCCCGCCGCCCGGGGGACCCGGCCCGCATCGTGGCCTCGGGTGACCTCGCCGCGCGCGACCTGGGCTGGGCCATGCGGCACTCGCTGCACGAGATGGTCGCCTCGGCCTGGGCCGCCCGGCAGGCGGCGGGCGAGGCGTACCCCGGCTGAGCCCGCAGCGTCCTCGGGCGGCGGTGGGATGGGAGTAACCTTTCACCATTCGGAAGTCCGGCCAGCACGAGGAGCCGCGGGTGGAGCGCACGAACGGCGGCAGCGGCGTCCAGTCCGTCGATCGCTCCCTGCTGCTGCTGGAGCTGCTGGCCGACGCGGGTGGCTCGCTACGGCTCGCCGAGCTCGAGGCGCTGACCGGTCTGCCGCTGCCGACCGTCCACCGGTTGGTGAGGTCGCTGGTCCACAACGGCTACGTGCGCCAGGACGCGTCCCGTCGCTACGCCCTCGGTGCCCGGCTGATCCGCCTGGGGGAGATCGCGGCCCGTGGGCTGGGGGCGGGCGCGATGCCGCAGCTGCGCCAGCTGGCGGACCGGGTGGGGGAGACCGCCAACATGGCGTTGCTCGACGGTGACGACGTGGTCTACATCGCGCAGGTGCCCTCCGTGCACTCGATGCGGATGTTCACCGTCGTCGGGCGGCGGGTGAGCCCGCACTGCACCGGCGTCGGCAAGGCGCTGCTCTCGCAGCTGCCGGTCGAGGACGCCGCAGCGCTGCTGGGACGCACCGGCATGACGCCGCAGACGCCGCAGACCCTCACCGACCCCGACGCGCTGATCGAGCAGCTGGCCCTCATCCGCGAGCGCGGCTGGGCGGTGGACGCCGGTGAGCAGGAGCTCGGCGTCTGGTGCGTCGCCGCGCCCGTGGTCGGCGCGCCGGCACCGGTCGCGATCTCGGTCTCGGGCCCGAGCGGGCGGGTGACCGAGGAGAGGGTCGAGGAGATCGCCCCGACCCTCTGCGCGGTGGCCGTCGAGGTCGGCCGCGTGCTGGCCGGACCCTCTCCCATCCACTAGGACCTCCGACCCGGGGCCGGGCGGACGCCGGACCGTGGCGGCTATCCCGACGTGTCGCTTGACACACGGCCCGTGGCGGGACACCGTGTCGCGAAGCGGAAGTGCCCTCCCGCATGGCGGAAGGTCGGACCCTGACCACGGTCAGGGCGGCCCGGTCCGTCCTGCGGCTGCCGACACGGGCTCCAGTGCCCAGGAAGAAGTAAGTCTCCCGATGGACAGTCTCCTCGCCCTGAGCCTCTTCGCGCTCTCGCCCATCGCCGTGATCGGCGTCCTGATCGCCGGGCTGCGCTGGCCCGCCAAGTACGCGATGCCGGTCGGCTTCGTGGTGGTCGTCCTCGTCGCCCTGCTGGTCTGGGACATGTCGACCGTGGCGGTGGCTGCGGCCAGCGTCCAGGGGCTGATCATCGCCCTCACGCTGCTCTACATCGTCTTCGGCGCGCTGCTGCTGCTCGAGACCCTGACCAAGAGCGGGGCGATGTCCACCATCCGCGCCGGCTTCACCACGATCAGCCCGGACCGCCGGGTGCAGGCGATCATCATCGGTTGGTTGTTCGGCAGCTTCATCGAGGGTGCCTCCGGCTTCGGCACGCCCGCGGCCGTCGTCGCGCCGCTGCTGCTCGCGCTCGGGTTCCCCGCCATGGCCGCGGTCATGGTCGGCCTGATCATCCAGAGCACGCCGGTCAGCTTCGGCGCGGTGGGCACCCCGATCCTGGTCGGCGTCACCCAGGGCCTGGCCGGAGGGGCCGGGGTCGACGAGCGGGTCTCGATGCTCGGCATGGAGTTCCCCGCCTACGTGGCCGGCATCGCGGTCGAGGTGGCGATCATGCACGCCATCATCGGCTTCCTGATCCCGCTGTTCCTGGCGTGCATGCTGTGCGGCTTCTTCGGCGAGCACAAGCGCTTCGCGGACGGGCTGAAGGTGTGGAAGTTCGCGCTGTACGCCGCGCTCGCGATGACCGTCCCGTACGTCATCGTCGCCGTGGTCCTCGGGCCCGAGTTCCCCTCGCTGCTCGGCGGCGCGATCGGCCTCGGCCTGGTCATGTTCACCTCCAGCAAGGGCTTCCTGATGCCCAAGGACGTCTGGGACTTCCCGGCCAAGGAGCGCTGGGACGCGCGCTGGACCGGCAACATCGAGCCCGAGGACGACGTGGCCGGCCACAAGATGTCGATCGTGCGGGCCTGGACGCCCTACGTGATCGTGGCGCTGCTGCTGGTCGCGACCCGCACCGTGACGCCGCTGACCGAGTTCCTCTCGGTGACCACCGCGGTCCCGATCGAGAACATCTTCGGCACCACCATCAGCCAGACGGTGCAGCCGCTCTTCCTGCCGGGCTTCGTCTTCATCGTCGTCTGCCTCATCACCAACGTGCTGCACAAGATGTCCGGCGAGCAGATCAAGAGCTCCTGGAAGGTCGCCAGCAGCCAGATCGCGGGTGCGGGCGGTCGCGCTGCTCTTCGCGCTGCCGCTGGTGCGGGTGTTCATCAACTCCGGTGCCGACTTCAACGCCTCCGGGCTCTCCAGCATGCCGCTGACCCTCGCGGAGGGCGCGTCCGCGATCACCGGCGCTGGGTGGCCGATCGCCGCGCCCTGGATCGGCGCCCTGGGCGCCTTCGTGGCCGGCAGCAACACGGTCTCGAACCTGACGTTCTCGCTGTTCCAGTTCTCCACCGCCGAGCAGATCGGCGCGACGCCGGAGACCGTCGTCGCCACCCAGGCGGTCGGCGGCGCGGCCGGGAACATGATCACCATCCACAACGTGGTCGCGGCGTCGGCGACGGTGGGTCTGCTCGGGCGCGAGGGCGACCTGATCCGCAAGACGATCATCCCCACCATCTACTACTGCCTGGCCGCCGGCGCGATCTCGTTCGTGTGGATCAACGGCTTCGGCGTGAACGCCGGGACCGGGCTGCTGCTGGTCGTGCTGGCCATGCTCGGCGCTGCGCTGGCGTGGATGCTGCGCAGCCCCGATCCGGCGCGTGCCGGCCACGACGCTGCTCGCTCGGGAGGCGGGCGACCCTGACGTCGGCCGGTTGCCGGGCGGGCCGCGAGGCACGCCGGGCCCGGACCGGCGCTGGCGCCGGTGCTCGTGACGGGGGATGCGCGGGTACCGGTCAGCCGGCGACCGCACGTCAGCCCACGTGAGCCCAGGTCAGTGCAGTCGGCGCAGTGCTGACCGCAGCGCCGGTTCGAGGGCATCGGCCATCGCGGCGTAGCCGGCGTCGTTGGGGTGGAAGAAGTCCGACGCCAGCCGGCCCCGCCACGAGGTGGGTCCGGTGGTGCGCAGGTCGAGCATCCGCACGCGCCCCCGGGCCGCCGCAGCCTCGACGTGGGCGTTGGCCCGACCGGCAGCGCCGGCGGGCTGGGGGAGCGTGGTGACGACCGTGCCCGGCGGGACCTGCTCGACCAGGCTCGCCATCGCGTCGGGCAGCGCCTCACGAGCCTCGCGGCCGCCGAACAGGTCGTTGGAACCCACCATCACGGTGATCAGCGGCGTCGGCGCGTCGTGGCCCTGGGCGGGCAGCCGCTCGAGGACCGGCAGCTGGAGGTCGACCACGTCGGGGGTGCGCGCGCCGGTGGCGGAGAGGTTCAGCACGGCGAGGTCGTCACCGTCGGCCCGCAACCGGTCCGCGAGCACTCCGACCCAGCCGGCGTCGTGCGCGGACGCCCCGACGCCCTGCGACATGGAGTCGCCGAGGACGATCCAGCGTCGGGACGGGCTGCTGACGGCCCGTGCGTTGTGCTCGCGCCAAGCGGCGGCGTACGGCTCGACCTGGTCGCGCACGCGGCGGACGCCCGGGACGACCGTGTTGAGGGTGCGCATCACGCGCCCGGGCGCACGACCGGTGCTGGTGTCCCAGTCGGGCTCGGTGGAGGTCACGAGCCCCAGTGTGCCGAGGTGCCGGGTGCCCGGACGGGGGAGCGGTAGGCAGCGAGAGCTGGGCGAGGGGTGGATTCCGGTCGCGTCGGTCTACTGCCGTCGGCGCAGGGCCCAGCCGGTTGCTCGTCCGACGAGCTCGTAGATCGGGTCGTGGACGCGTCGGTGGTGGTAGCCGCAGAGGGGGAGGGCGTCGCGGAGGTCGGTCGTGCCGCCTTGGGACCAGGGTGTGAGGTGGTGGAGCTCGCACCAGGGCAGGGGGCGGGTGCAGCCGGTGATGGCGCAGGTGTCGTGATGGGCGGCGACGGCTCGTTGCTGGGCTCGGGTGAACAACCTGCGGGTGCGGCCGAGGTCGAGGGGGAGACTGGCTCCGGCCAGGACGACGGGGGTGTGGCCGGCGGTGCAGGACAGCCGGCGGATCGCGCGTACCGAGAGCGGGGTGCCCTCGTCCAGGGTGCCGGCGCCGACTCCGGTGATCATCTGGTCGAGGTCGATCTTGACGAGGAGCTCGATGCCGGTGGCGGCGAGGGTGGTCGGTGGGGAGGTGCTCGAGGAGCTCGCAGAACGCCGAGCCGAGGCGTTCGCCGTGGGAGGGGCCGAGGTGGGCGGCGGACTCGTCGGTGGTCTGGTGGCCGGTGGTGTCGCGGGAGAGGCGGCGGGGTGCGGAGAGGCGTTCCAGGGCGTGCTGGAGGAGGCGGGCGTGGAGGGTGGGGACGACGAAGGCGCCGCGGGTGGTGCCGTCGCCGCGGTCGTGCAGGGAGAGGTAGGTCTCGCGTTCGGCGTGGTCCTCCTCGTCGGCGAGGTCGTCTCCTTCGGCGGCGTCGGACTCGGTCTTGGTGGGTAGGAGGCCGGCGTAGACGCGGCGGGCCTCGCCGCGCAGCTGGTGAGCGGGCATCGGGCGTCCGGTGCGGGTGCCTTGGCCGGTGGCGGTCAGCACGAGGGCTTCCTCAGCGGCGGCGACCTGGTCGGCGGACAGCTGCTTGGGGGCGCGTTCGGCGGCGCGGACCAGGACCTTGGCCTGGGAGAGCCGGATCCGGCCGTCCTCGAGCGCGCGGCGGGTGTGGTGGTACTTGGTCTTGAGGAGCCGGGCGATCCACAGGCCGCCGCGCAGGACCTCGGTGGGGTCCCCGGTCAGCCGGCCCCACCAGGCGGCGGGGTCGACGTCGGCCTCGGTGTCGATCGGGCCGGCGCGGCCGCGGTCGCGCGCCTCGGCCAGCACGGCCAGGGAGAGCGCCTCGACCTGGGAGCGCAACGCGGCGAGGTCCTGCGCCGCAGCGCTCAGGTCGGCGTTGGACAACCCGGTCCCGGTCACCGACGCCGCCCGGGAGACCTGCACCCGCGCCGTGGTCAACGCCTCGGCCAGCACCACGCCCGGCCGCGGCCGCGACGGCGCGGAGGCCGTCGTGGGCGGGAGGCAGGTGCTGGCCATGGGAGAAGTCAACCAGGAGCCACCGACATCGGTGCCTGGTCAAGGCTGGTGTCGCGGTAACGGATGGCCTACAATCGAGTACGTGTTCGACACAGTGCCTGGCATGTCGAGTGATAGATGAAAGATGATGCATCGCTGTAGCAATTGATGAAGGATGATGAAAGAGTTGTGGCTATGGCACGCAGTCCCTTCCGCCCCTCCTTCGGGACCAGCCCACCACTGGTCGCGGGGCGCGACGCGATCGTCGCCGAGCTCGGGGGAGCGCTCGACGACGGGCCCGGCGCTGCGGGCCGTGCGGCGCTGCTGACCGGCAACCGGGGGATCGGCAAGACGGTCATGCTGAACGAGGCCGAGACCCTCGCGCGCGAGCGGTCCTGGCTGGTGGTCTCCGAGACGGCGACCACGGGGCTGCTGGACCGGATGACGACCGACGGGCTGCCTCAGCTCGCCGACCTGCTGCGGCAGGCGCCGTCCGAGCGGCGGCGGGTGCGGGGCGTGACGCTGCCGGCCAACCTGGGCGGGCTGCAGTTCCAGCTGTCGCCGGAGCAGGGCGCGGGTGGTCTGCGCCGTCAGCTCGACGCGCTGACCGATCAGCTCGACGAGCACGGCACCGGCATCCTGATCACGCTCGACGAGGTCCATGCCAGGGCTGGACGGGAGGACGTCGCCCAGCTGTGCTCCGTCGTGCAGCACGCGTTCCGCGAGGAACGACCGGTGGCGTTCGCCGCCGCCGGCCTGCCGGCGGCGGTCCAGGACCTGCTGGCGTCCGACGTGTCCACGTTCCTGCGGCGCGCCCGCCGCTTCGTCCTGGAGCCGCTCAGCGACGTCGCCGTCGAGGAGGCGCTCCGCGTGCCGATCCGGCGGGCCGGCCGGGAGGTCGCTGATGCGGAGGTGTCGTCGATGGCGACCGCGACCCGGGGTTATCCGTACCTGGTGCAGGTCATCGGCGACCAGGTGTGGCGCCAGGACCCCGACGCGCCGACGATCACCGCCAAGCACGTCCGCGCCGGTGTCGCCGCCGCGGTCCGCGAGGCCGGCTTCGCGCTGCACGAGCCGGCGATCAACGACCTCTCGGACACCGACCGCGCGTTCGTCAAGGCGATGGCCGAGGACGAGGGGGACTCCTCGATCGCCGACATCGAGCGGCGGCTCGACCGCGACCACGGCTACGTCTCGCGCTACCGCGCGCGGCTGATCGTCGCCGGCATCGTGGAGCCGAGCCGGCGGGGCTACCTGCGGTTCACGATCCCGTACCTGCGCGAGTTCCTGCGCTCCCGGCCCGACCACTACTGAGGCTGGGATCAGCCACGCGGGACCCAGTCCGACGACCCGCGGTCGGGTGCGAGGTCGGAGTCGTTCCGGTTCTCGGTGAGGACGGAGAAGCGCACGGCTCCGTAGTCACCCTCGTGCAGGCAGCGCGAGGGCATCCGCAACCGTGCGACGTCCTCGGGCCAGCTCACGCGCAGGCCGCGGCACTCGGGGTCCTCGCCGACAGCGCCGCGGTCGGTGAACGCGCCGGCGAGCAGCTGGCTGGACACGCTGCCGTCGCGCGACTTGGACGCCACCAGCCGTACGCCGGTGTCGCCGCGGGGGTCCAGGCTGACGATGAGGTCGCCGCGCACGTCCTCGGCGAACGCCACCCGCGCGACGACGGCGCGGTCGTCGTTGTGCAGCGCGGCCCGGGTCACGTCGAGCCGGACACCGCCGCCGACGTCGTCGGCCGGGTCCGTCAGGACCGTCGTCGCGGCGTGAGCGGGTGCGGCGAGGCCGAGGGAGACGGTCGTGCCGAGGACCAGGGTCGCGGCCAGGGCCGACGTCGCGATGCGCATGGACCCTTGTCCCACACCCGGCGACGCGATGTCACGCGACCCGCGGTGGCGCGCGCGCGGCAGGGCAGCGGGTGGCTGGCTCGCCCCTAGGGTGTGGGAGGTGGTCCTGCGACTGATCGGAGCCGGCCTGCCGCGTACCGGCACCTCCTCGTTGCGGGAGGCCCTGCACCAGCTGCTCGGCGCGCCGGTCTACCACATGAGGGAGGCCTTCGCGCACCCCGAGCACGCCGGCACGTGGGTGGCGGCGATCGAAGGCCACCCGCCGGTCTGGGAGGACTTCCTGGCCGGGTACGCGGCCGGGGTGGACACACCGTTCTGCTGCTGCTGGCGCGAGCTGGCGGCCGTCTACCCGTCGGCGCCGGTGCTGCTCTCGCGTCGTGCCGACGCGACGACGTGGTACCGCAGCATGGCGGCGACCGTCCTCCCCGGTATGAGGGAGATGTCGGCAGCCGACCCGGGGGACCCCATGGTGCCCCTCTTCAGCGTCATCCTCCGCGACGTCCTCGGCGAGGACGGCGACGCCGGAGCGGCGATGGCGGGGTACGAGCGGTGGTTGGCGACGGTGCGGGCCGGGGTACCTGCGGACCGGCTGGTCGAGTGGGAGCCAGAGGACGGCTGGGACCCGCTGTGCCGCGCGCTCGGCGTGCCGGTCCCCGATCGCGCGTTCCCGCACGAGAACAGCACGGCGGACTTCCTCGCGCGGTCGGGCACTCTTCCTCGTCCGACCGGCGGCGAGGAGTAGGTGACCGACAAGCTGGACCTGCGGCGGACGATGGAGGCCTACCGGGCGCGGCAGGGGGAGTTCCGCGTCGTCGACGTCCCGGACCTGCAGTACCTCGCGGTCGACGGCGCGGGGGACCCGAACACCGTGGCGTTCTCGGAGGCACTGGCCGCGCTCTACCCGGTGGCCTACGCGCTGAAAACCCTCAGCAGGCGGGAGCACGGGCGGGACTACGTCGTCCCGCCGCTGGAGGGCTTGTGGTGGGCCGACGACATGACGGCCTTCACCGCGCGACGTGACAAGACGCGGTGGAGGTGGACGGCGATGATCCTGGTTCCGGAGTGGCTCGACCGCGACGCGGTCTCGCGCGCGGTGGCGCAGGTCGCGGCGCGGCGCCGGCCGTCACGGCTGGGGGACCTCCGGCTCGAGCCGCTCTCGGAGGGGTGGTGCGTGCAGACGTTGCACGTCGGTTCCTTCGACGACGAGGCCGAGGTGCTGCGCCGGCTGCACCACGAGGTCGTGCCCGACCGGGGCCTGCGGCTCACGGGCCGGCACCACGAGATCTACCTCAGCGACGCCCGTCGGGTCCCGCCCGAGCGACGCCGCACCATCCTGCGGCAGCCGGTCGAGGAGGCGGGACGGTCCGCTCCTCAGGACGCCCCGCCCAGCGGGTGACGCACCACCCGGCGGCGCAGGGTGGGCGAGGCCACCACCTCGTACCCGGCGTCGAGGAACACCTGGAGCAACCCGACCGAGGCCTCGTCCCAGATCACGGTCCTCCCGGGCGGCGGCTCGGTGGGGTAGCCCTCCAGCACCTGGGCACCCACCTGACGCCCGTGCTCCACGGTGGCGGCGGCGAGCTCGTACATCAGTCCCTGCCGCCGGAAGGCCGGGCGCACGACGAAGCAGGTGACCGACCAGACGTCCGGCAGCTCCGCGTCCATCCGCATCCACGGCTTCTTCCTGCTCCAGATCCTGGGGTAGTCCTCGCGCGCCTCGACCGCGACCCAACCCGCCGGCTCGCCGTCGACGTACCCGATGAGTCCCGACGTCGGCCCGTCGGTGCCGCAGCCGGTCTGCTCCAGCAGTGCGGCGTCGCGCTGCTCCTGGGTGGTGTCGCGCCAGATCCAGCCGGGGACCTTCAGCGCCTGGCAGCGGCACCGGCGGGCGCCACCGGTGTCGAAGACCGTGTCGACGTCCTCGCAGGTCGCCTCGTTCGCCGGTCGCCAGCTGAACTCGGGCATGCGGCAACCTAGCGCCCACTGGTGACCAGGAGCCGGACCGCGCAGCCACCGATTGGTCACGAACGACAGAGAATCGGCCCCAAAACCTGCCGTTGGGGACCAAACGACAGACCTGACAGTGACGGGGGACCAGTCACAGCCGCCTCGGCGCCACCGCAAGTCCTATCGGACATAATGTCACTTATCGGCGATCCTGGGACGGGGCGAGTGGTCGTGCAGCGGGTCGTCGACGAACACCTGCTCGTACAGGTCGTAGACGAAGGCGGCCTTCGCGTTGTTGTAGAGCATGGCGTCGGTGAAACCGTGCGCGGCGACGTCGCGCTTGACCTCGGCGTACCGCTCGCGGGCGTCGGGGTGCGCACGCAGGTGGTCGCGGAACAACAGGTGCCGCTGCGCCTCGCGGGCGCCCGGTGGCCAGACGTGCAGGTTGACGGCCGGCTCGGAGCCGCGCAGGCAGCGGTGCTGCTCCCACTCCGGTTCGCGGACCCGCAGCACGAACCCGGCGCGCTCCAGATCCGGCAGCCAGCGGTCCTCGTCGGCGGGGTCCGCGACGGTCAGGTCGACGTCGACGACGGGCTTGGCCCACAGTCCGGGGACGGATGTCGAGCCGACGTGCTCCAGGGCGAGAACCCGGTCGGCCAGCGCCGCGAGGACCCGGTCGCGCACGACGGCGTACCGCTGCGGCCAGGTCGGGTCGGGCGCCACGACCTCGACCACCTCGGGCACGTCCGCCCTCGGCAGGCGGGCTGCGGCGATCTCGGCCTCCGACGGCACGTGGAAGGGGTTCCACAGCGGGTGCACCGGCACCCACCGACCCTAGCGAGCGCTCGCGTCCGCCGCCCCGGGGCCCAGGACCAGTGGCAGCGCCTGCAGCAGGTCGGCGACCTCGCCGGTCCCGCCGGCCCGGTCGATGCGGACCGCACGGATGCCCACCGCGGCTGCGCCCTCGCAGAAGCCCGGCTGGTCGTCGACGAGCACCGCGTCGCCGGCCGCGACCCCGAGACCTTCCAGCGCCACCTCGAAGATCCGCGGGGCCGGCTTGGCCGACCCGACCTCGTGCGAGAGCACCACGACGTCGACGAGATCGCTCAGACCCAGGTCGGCCAGCAACGGGCCGGTGTCCTCGCTGCAGTTGCTGACGAACGCCGTGCGCACCCCGGCCTCACGCAGCGCCCGCAGCGCCGGCACCACGTCGTCGAAGACGGTCGTCAGCTCGCGCATCGCCACCCTGTCCTGGGCCAGCAGCCGCGCCACCCGGTCCGCGTCCGCCTCCACCCCGCAGCGAGCGAGCGCTTGGGCGGTGGCGTCCGCCAGCCCGAGGCGACCCTCGTCGAGCGGCTCCGACAAGCCGGCGAAGGCCTCCCGGAGCGCCGCCGGCGTGACCCCGGCAGCCTCCGCGATCGCCCGGAGGCGCGCTGGGTTGTCGACCGTCAGGACGGTCTCGTAGACGTCGAGCAGGCAGGCGGCGTACGTCGGCACGCGGCCGACCGTAGTCGCGACGGCGGCGGCCGGCCGCGCGTACCCTCCCGGCATGGCGCTGGAGGTCCGACCCGCACACGTCTTCGCCGACGTCGCCGCCGTGCTCGGTCCGCGCAACCCGACCTCGTCCGTGTGCTGGTGCCTGAGCCACCGGCTGGACTCGCGCAGCAACGCCGCGCTCGTCGGCCCCGACCGGGGCCGCCACGTCGAGGAGCTGACCCGCCGCGACGTGGCCCCCGGCGTGCTGGCCTACGACGGTGACGAGGTCGTCGGTTGGGCGGCGGTCGCACCCCGCGCCGAGCTGCCGTTCGCCCGGGCCCGGAAGATCCCGCACGTCGACGACCTGCCCGCCTGGTCGCTGTGGTGCGTGCGGGTCCGCGCCGGCTTCCGCGGGCGCGGCATCGCGCCCCACCTGGTCCGCGGAGCCGCCGAGTACGCCGAGAGCCTGGGCGCGCCGGCGGTCGAGGGCTACCCCGTCGACAACCGCGGGCAGAAGGTCGACCTGACGATGGCCTACGTCGGCACGCTCGCGTTGTTCGAGTCCGCCGGCTTCGTCAAGGTCGCCGAGACCGACGCGGTCTCCGGCGGCTTCCCCCGGGTCGTCGTCCGGCGACCCGCGCCGGACGCCTGACCGCGCCCGGCACCCGGACCGCCCGGGTCAGCCCTCCTCGGAGAGCAGGAAGACCCGCAGGATCGACACGAACGCCTCCGGCTGCTCGCTGTGCACCCAGTGGCCCGCGTCCTTGACCGTCACCGACCGGGTGCGGGGGAACAGCTCGCGCATCCGCTCCGAGTGCTCGGGACGCACGTAGTCCGAGCGCTGGCCGGAGACCCACAGCACCGGTCCGTCGAAGGTGGCGTCGACGTCGGGGAACCCCCCGATGGCCTCCAGCTCGCGGCGCAGCAGGTCGAGGTTGGCCTGCCACCGGAACCCCTCGGAGCCCGAGCGCAGGTTCTGCAGCAGGAAGCCGCGGACGCGGTCGTCCTCGATGGCCTCGCGCAGCCGGTCGTCGGCGTCGCCACGTCGTTCGATGGTGTCGAGGTCGAGCCCGGCCAGGCTGCCGAGCAGGTGCTCGAACTCCCCCGCGCCGTCGCTGACCGCCGGCGCGATGTCGACCACGACCAGCCGGTCGACCAGCTCGGGGTGCCGCAGCGCCAGCACCATGGCGACCTTGCCGCCCATCGAGTGGCCCACGACGTGCACCGGCTCCCCGTCGTAGGCCGAGCGCAGCTGGTCGGCGACGGCCCCGGCGACCGCCTCGTAGCCCGGGTCGTCGGACCAGCCGGACCGGCCGTGGTTGGGCAGGTCGACCAGCACCGAGCGGAGCTCGGGCGTCAGTGCCTTGGCCGCCTGCGTGAAGTTGCGACCCTGGCCGAAGAGGCCGTGCAGGAAGACGACCCGGGGGCCCCGCTCCCCCACCTCGGTGGTGTGCAGCGCGGGCTGGTCGGTGGACGTGCTCACGCGCCCAGGCTAGTGAGACGGCGCCACCGGCCGACGGGCCGCCCGCCTAACCTGCAGCCGTGACGCACGGGCCGGACGACCGCTACACCCACGGGCACCACCGCTCCGTGCTGCGCTCGCACGGCCGACGCACGGTCGAGGACTCCGCGACCTACCTCCTCCCCCACCTGCGGCCCGGCCAGCGACTCCTGGACGTCGGTTGCGGGCCCGCGACGATCACGGCCGGCCTGGCGGCGCGCGTCGCACCGGGCCGCGTCACCGCGGTCGAGGCCACGCCGACCGCCCTCGCCGCCGCCCGGGACGGCCTGGCCACGCTCGGGGTCGAGGGCGTCGAGCTGGTCCTGGGCGACGTCCACCGCCTTGACCTCCCCGACGACTCCTTCGACGTCGTCCACGCCCACCAGGTCCTCCAGCACGTCGCCGACCCGGTGCTGGCGCTGCGGGAGATGCGGCGGGTGTGCCGGCCCGGCGGGTTGGTCGCCGTCCGCGACGCCGACTACGCCGCTTTCGCGTGGTGGCCCGCGCTCCCCGGGCTCGACCGCTGGATGCGGCTCTACCAGGCCGCCGCCCGCGCCAACGGCGGCGAGCCGGACGCCGGACGGCGCCTGGTGCACTGGGCGCGGGCGGCCGGCTTCACCGACGTCACGCCCTCGGCGTCGACCTGGTGCTTCGCGACGCCCGAGGACCGTGCCTGGTGGGGCGGCACGTGGGAGGAGCGGATCACCGCCTCCGCCCTGGCCGACCAGCTGCGGCGCGACGGCCTCGCCGACGTCGCCGACCTGGCGCGCATCGCCGCCGCCTGGCGCGACTGGGCCGCAGCGGAGGACGGTTGGATCGCGCTTGCTGCACGGCGAGGTGCTGGCGCGCGCCTGACGACGTCCCCCTCCACGTCTGCGACGTGCCGGCGAGGGACTCGGCCGTGGGTCAGTCCGCGTCGAGGCGGCGCAGCTCGTCGGTGCTGAGGACGAGGTCGGCCGCGGCCGCGGAGTCGCGCACCGACTGGGGCCGCTTCGCGCCCGGGATCGGGATCACGCAGTCGGACTGCGCGAGCTCCCAGGCCAGGGAGACCTGCTGCGCGCTGACGCCGCGCTCCTGGGCCACCTCGGCGAAGACCGGGTGCTTGGTCGCGAGCTCCTTGGCGTCGTTCAAGCCTCCCAGCGGGCTCCACGGCAGGAAGGCGAGCCCGAGCTCCTCGCACACCGTGATCTCGGGGCGGCTGCTGCGGAACTTCGGCGAGAACTGGTTCTGGACGCTGACCAGCCCGTCCCCGATGGTCTCGTGGGCCAGGCGGATCTGGTCGGGGTCGGCGTTGGAGAGCCCGACCATCGCGACCTTCCCCGACTGGTGGATCTCGCGCAGCGTGCCGACGACCTCCTCGTAGGGCACGTCGGGGTCCGGGCGGTGGTGCTGCCACAGCGCGATCTGCTCCACCCCCAACCGCTCCAGGCTGGCGTCGACGGCGGCACGCAGGTGGTCGGCGGAGGAGTCGGTGTCCCACCCGCCGCCCTCGGTGCGGACGTGACCGCCCTTGGTCGCCAGCAGCACCTGGTCGCGCACGCCGAGCTCGTCGAGCAGCCCGGCGATCAACCGCTCGTTCTGCCCCTGCGCGTCCTGGCCCTCGTCGCCGTGGCCGTAGGCGTCGGCGGTGTCGAAGAGCGTGACGCCCGCGTCGAGCGCCGCCCGGACCGTCTCCAGCAGCTGGTCGCGGTCCGGCGCGCCGGACTGGTCGAAGGTCATCAGGCCCAGGCCGATCGCGCCCACCTCGACGCGCCCGACGGTGTCATTTCCGATGTGTCGTGTCTTCACGACCACCTTTCCTATCGGGTCGGCGGCCTGCCCCACCACCCCCGGCCGCCGTGCCGCGACCCAGGCCGGCGACCCACGGGATGCGTGCCGATTGGTCAGAAACGACACGGATCCGGCCCCGAAACCTGCCGTTGGGGACCAAACGACATGCTCCGAGGCCCGCTTGCCGACGAAGGACGTCGCCGCCGGGACGGCCGTTCGCCTGCCAGGAGGAGGTCGGGTGGGTGATACTGGCAAGGCTCTGCCGCTGTCCGCGCCTCGTCCCGTGAGGCACCCACCGCCCGACAGGTACTGCTGATGACGATGCCCGGCCTGCGCCTGCTGCGGGACGGCGCCCCGGGCGGCTCGGGCGGCTCGACGGACGCGGTGGGCCCGCCCGTCCCGGGACGGCCCACGGGGTTGCGAGCAGAGGTCGGACCCGTCGGCGAGGATGCCGGTGGTGCCGGTGACCCCGGGGCCCCGGTCCCGGACCCCGGACGCGCAGCCTGGCCGCCGACCGGCGGGTCCCACCGCTGGCGGGTCACGGCCGTCGGCCTGACGCTCTTCGTCCTCACCGCCTACCTGGGGCGCCTGACCGTGCCGGACGGCGGCACGCTGTCGCTGATCTGGCCCGCCAACGGCGTGCTGGCGGCGTGGTTCGCCTTCCTCGGCTGGCGTCGGAGCCTGGTGGTCGACGCCGCGCTGCTGTTCACGGCGTCGTTGCTGGTCAACCACGCCACGGGCGCGCCGTGGTCGTTGGCCGCCGAGCTCGCGGGGTACGCCGTCGTGCTCGGGCTCACCTTCGGCGGCATGCTGACGCTGCTCGCGCCGCGGCTCTGGGGGCCGCGATCCGCAGCCGACGGGCCAACGCTGCGCAGCGGCCGCGACGTGGCGGTGCTGATGGTCTCGGGCTGGACGGCGTGCCTGGCGGGGGCGCTGGTGACCGTGCAGATCAGCTGGGCGCCGCTGCTGGACGGTCGACCGCAGCAGGCGACCGAGCTGGTGGTGCGCAACCTGGTCGGGGTGATCGCCATCGTCCCGGTCGCGCTGCTGGCGCGGGACCGGTGGCTCGCCCGGAGGGCCGGCGGCGTGACACCCCCGGCGGCGCGCGCCCACGAGGCGCGGACCCGCCCGTTCGAGCTGGTCGCGCTCTACGCCCTGACCGCCGCCCTGGTCTGGCTGGTGCTCGCCCGCGGCGACCTCCCGCTGTCCTTCCTGGTGCTCGTCACGAGCGTCTGGGCCGGCCTGCGGCTGAGCCCGCTCGCGGCGAACCTGCACGCGGTGGCCGTCGGCGGCACGGTCGTCCTCACCTCGGTGACCGGCCTGACCGGGTTCGTGCCGCAGGTCGACCCCCGCACCACCGCGTCGGTCACCCAGGTCTGGGTGGCGTTCGTGGTCGGCCTGACGATGGTCCTCGCGCTCGACGCCGCCGAGCGGCGTCGGCTGACCGCCGCCCTCGTCGAGGCGCGGGCCGCCGCCGCCGACCAGGCCCAGACCCTGACCCGCGTGCTGGAGGCGATGTCCGAGGGCGTGATGCTCCTCGGTGACGACGGCCGCGTGCTGCTGCGCAACGAGGCGGGTGACCGCCTGCTCGGCGGGGCCGCGTCCGACCTCGGCGGCCAGTTCGACCCGCGTCGGCTCCACGTGACGCAGGCCGACGGCACGGTCGTGCCCATCCAGGACCTGCTCAGGGGCGAGGCGATCGAGGCGCTCCAGGAGCTCGGCGGGGTCTCGCCGCCCACCGACCTCCACGTCTCGGGTGACGGCGTCGAAGCACGCGTGCTCGAGGTCCGCGCCAGCGCGGTCCGTGGCCGCGACGACCGGCCGGCCCTGCTCTCGGTCTTCCACGACGTCACCGCCGAGCGCCGCGAGCGCGACGCGCTGGCCTCGTTCGCCGGGGTCGTCGCGCACGACCTGGTGAGCCCGCTGAGCACGATCACCGGGTGGGCCGAGGTGCTCGAGGGCCAGGTGAACCGGATGGCCGGTGACCTCCCGGTGCCCGCCAGCGCCGACCGGGCGCTCAGCCGGATCCACGCCGCCGCGGCCGGGATGCGCACGCTGATCGACGACCTGCTCTCCTACGTGACCGCCCGCGACTCCGAGCTCCGCCACGACGTGGTCGACCTGCGACGGGTCGCCGCGGACGTGGCCGAGACCTGGTCGGCGGAACCGGTCCAGGGCGGGCGTCCCCGGATCCACGTGGGGCCGTTGCCCCCGGTCGCCGGCGACGAGGGCCAGCTGCGCCAGGTGCTCGACAACCTCGTCGGCAACGCCGTGAAGTACGTCGCCCCCGGCGTAGTCCCGGCCGTGGCCGTGACCGCGACCCAGCAGGGCACCGAGGTCGTCCTCGAGATCCGCGACAACGGCATCGGCATCCCGCGCGAGCACCTCGTGTCGATCTTCGACACCTTCCACCGCGCCCCGACCGAGGGCTACCACGGCACCGGCCTCGGCCTGTCGATCGTGCACCGCATCGTCGAGCGCCACGGCGGGACGATCACCGCCGGCAACCACCCCGGTGGTGGCGCGGTCTTCCGGCTGCGCCTGCCCGCGGCGCAGGACGGCTGAGCCGGGCCCGGACCGCTGTCGTCGGTGCCCCTGCTGTCAGGGGCGCAGCATGACCTTGATCGAGCGGCGCTCGTCCATCGCGCGGTAGCCCTCGGCGACGTCGTCGAGCGGCAGGGTCGAGTCGAAGACCTCGCCCGGGCGGATCTCGCCGCTGAGCACGAGGTCGAGCAGGGTCGGCAGGTACCGACGCACCGGCGCCATCCCGCCGGCGAGGCCGACGTTGCGGCCGAACATCGCGCGCACCGGCAGCTCCACCCCGTGCGGCACGCCCACGAAGCCCACGGTCGCGCCGGGCCGGGCGACGTCGAACGCGGTGCGGACGGCCTGCCCGGTGCCGACGCACTCGAGGACGGCGTCCGCGCCGGTGCCGTCGGTGATCTCGCGCACCGCCTCCAGCGCCTCCTCGCCACGTCCCGCGACGACGTGGGTGGCACCGAACCGCGTGGCGAGGGCCTGCCGCGGCTCGTGGCGCGAGAGCGCGACGACCTTCTCCGCGCCCATCACCGAGGCCGCGAGCACCGCGCACAGGCCGACCGCACCGTCGCCGACGACCACGGCGGTCCCACCCTCGGACACCCCGGCGCTCACCGCGGCGTGCCAACCCGTCGGCATCACGTCGGAGAGCGCGAGCAGCGACGGCAGCAGCTCCTCGTCGACCGAGCCGGCGTCCGCACCCTCGACGCGGACCAGGCTGCCGTCGGCCTGGGTCACCCGGGCCAGCTCGGCCTGGCCGCTGCGGGTCATGCCGAGGTTGACGCAGGCCGACTGCACACCGGCGCGGCAGTGCGCGCAGGTGCCGTCGCAGTGGCAGAACGGCACGACGACCACGTCTCCGCGGTGGAAGGCGCCGACCTCCGAGCCGACCTCCTCGACCACCCCCACGCACTCGTGGCCGATCGTCGAGCCCGGGGTGATCTCGTTCTCCCCCCGGTAGGGCCACAGGTCGGAGCCGCAGATGCAGCCGGCCAGCACCCGCACCACCGCATCGGTGGGCAGCTCGACGGTCGGGTCGGGCTCGTCGGTGAGGCGGACGTCCCCAGGGGCGTGGATCGTGGTGGCGCGCACCCCGCCAGCGTGGCACAGCGGACCGCCGAGCGCGCGGGTGCAGACCGGTCGCGGCGCCCGTCCGCGACCAGCGTCACGGCCCGCGAGGTTGCACCCCTATCTCACATGTGAGTTAGCGTGGTCGGCATGTCACTGGACTACAAGGGCCGCATCGGCAACCTGATCCGCGACGCGCGCCAGCACCGCGGGCTGACCCAGCAGCAGCTGGCCGAGCTCCTGGCGACCAGCCAGAGCGCGATCAACCGGATCGAGAAGGGCCACCAGAACCTGTCCCTGGAGATGCTCGCCCGGATCGGCGAGGCGCTGGACTCCGAGATCGTCGCCCTCGGCGGAGGCCCGGTGCACCTGCGCGTGACCGGCCCGACCACCCTGTCCGGCACCATCACCACGAAGACCTCGAAGAACGCCGGCGTCGCGCTGCTGTGCGCCTCGCTGCTGAACCGCGGCCGGACCGTGCTGCGCAAGGTCGCGCGCATCGAGGAGGTCAACCGCCTGCTCGAGGTGCTCGCCAGCCTGGGTGTGCAGGCGCGCTGGCTCGACGACTCCGGCGACCTCGAGATCATCCCGCCCCGGGAGCTCGACCTCGACCACATCGACGAGACCGCCGCGCGCCGCACCCGCTCGGTGATCATGTTCCTCGGCCCCCTGCTGCACCGCGCGGAGACCTTCGAGCTGCCGTACGCCGGGGGGTGCAACCTCGGCACCCGCACCGTCGAGCCGCACATGGCCGCGCTGCGCCCGTTCGGGCTGGAGGTCAAGGCCACCGACGGCTCCTACCACGCCCGGGTCAACCCGGCGATCGAGCCGGGCCGCCCGATCGTGCTCACCGAGCGCGGCGACACGGTGACCGAGAACGCGCTGATGGCGGCGGCGCTGCACCCCGGTGAGACCGTGATCCGCAACGCCTCCTCGAACTACATGGTCCAGGACCTGTGCTTCTTCCTCCAGCGCCTCGGGGTGCGCATCGAGGGCGTCGGGACGACCACGTTGCGGGTCACCGGCTGCGAGAGCATCGACGTCGACGTCGACTACTCCCCCAGCGAGGACCCGATCGAGGCGATGTCGCTGCTCGCGGCCGCGATCGTCACGGGGTCCTCGATCACCATCGAGCGCTGCCCGATCGAGTTCCTCGAGATCGAGCTGGCGCTGCTGGAGGAGATGGGCTTCTCCTACTCGCGGACCGAGGAGTACGCCGCCGCCAACGGCCACACCCGGCTCGTCGACCTCACCACCCAGCCCTCCGAGCTGCACGCCCCGCTCGACAAGATCCACCCGATGCCGTTCCCCGGTCTCAACATCGACAACCTGCCGTTCTTCGCCGTCATCGCCGCGGTCGCTCACGGCCAGACCTTCCTGCACGACTGGGTCTACGAGAACCGGGCGATCTACCTCACCGACCTCAGCAAGCTCGGCGGCCAGGTCAAGCTGCTCGACCCGCACCGGGTGATGATCGAGGGACCGACCAGCTTCACCGGGACCGAGCTGGTCTGCCCACCAGCGCTGCGCCCGGCCGTGGTGATCCTGCTGGCGATGCTGGCCTCGAAGGGCACGTCGGTGCTGCGCAGCACCTACGTCATCGCCCGCGGCTACGAGGACCTCGCGGAGCGGTTGAACCAGCTCGGCGCCAACATCGAGCCGTTCCGCGACATCTAGGGTCCATCACGGGCCGCCCACCCGGACCGTGCTGCCCGGCTGACGACCCTTGACAGGGGGTGCGCCGGGGAGTATCGCTGGACGTCGGGGTCACGCCATGGGTCAGACAGTCGTGCAGATGTTCCGCTTCTGCCACCGGTGCCACAGCTTGTTCTACGAGCACCCGCAGCAGGCGGGTTCGCCGAGCGGGTCCTGCCCGGCCGGCGGACCGCACGAACCCATGGGGTACCAGTTCGTCCTTCCCGTGCACGAGGAGGTGACGGCGACCGCGCAGGGGGACTGGTGGAGCTGCGGGACCTGCGGAGCCATGTTCTTCGACGGCTACCCGGACAAGGGGCGGTGCCCCGGTGCCGATGGCGGGCACGGCCGAACGAGGTCCAGCGAGGACTTCGCCCTCCCGCACGACGTGCCGGGGACGGCGAGCGCCCAGACGGAGTGGCGCTTCTGCAACAAGTGCCACGTCATGTTCTACGACGGTTACGAGGCGAAGGGCACGTGCGCGGCCGGTGGCGGACACGTCGCGCAGGGGTACGGCTTCGTGCTTCCCCACCGGGGGTCGTGACGGCGGGCGACCTCGGCGGGGCGACCGCCCACGGGGTTACCGCGCGGTCCAGCCGCCGTCCATCGTGTACGACGCCCCGGTCACCATCGCGGCCGACGCGCCGCACAGCCACACCACCAGGTCGGCGACGTCGTCGGCCTCGACCAACCGCTTGACGGCGCTCTCGGTGAGCATCACCTTCTCCACGACCTCGTCCTCGGGGATGCCGTGGGCCCGGGCCTGGTCGGCGACCTGCTTCTCGACCAGCGGGGTCCGCACGTAGCCGGGGTTGACGCAGTTGCTGGTGACGCCGTGCGGCCCGCCCTCCAGGGCGGTGACCTTGGAGAGCCCCTCCAGACCGTGCTTGGCGGCGACGTAGGCGGACTTGAACGCGCTGGCGCGCAGGCCGTGGACGGAGCTGAGGTTGACCACCCGTCCGAAGCCCTTCTCGTACATGCCGGGCAGCACCGCCCGGGTGAGCAGGAACGGCGCGTTGAGCATCAGGTCCACGATCAGCCGGAACCGGGCCGGGTCGAAGTCGGGCAGCGGGCTGACGGTCTGGATACCGGCGTTGTTGACCAGCACGTCCGCCTCGAGCGCGACCGTTGCCAGCGCATCGAGGTCGGACAGGTCGACCGTCCAGGGCCGGCCGCCCACCTCCTCGGCGACGGCGGCGGCCCCGTCCGCGTCGACGTCGGCGGCGACCACCGACGCACCGACGGCGGCCAGGGCGCGCGCGCAGGCGGCGCCGATCCCGCTGGCGGCGCCGGTGACGAGGGCGGTACGTCCGGTCAGGTCGGTGGTCATCGCTGGGTCTCCTCGTGGCAGGCGGGTGACGGGCAGGCACAGCCTGCCCGGTCCGCGCCCGCACGTCGACGGCACCCCGGTCCCGGCCGGGTGGATACTGCTGAGGTGCCCGATCCGTCCCGCGCCGCGGCCGACCCCGGCCGTCGGGTCCTGGCCTTCGCCCACCGCGGCGGCGCCGCCCACCCGGACCTGGTCGGGTTGGAGAACACGATGCTGGCGTTCCGCCACGCCGCCGATCTCGGCTACACCCACCTCGAGACCGACGTCCACGCCACGCGGGACGGCGTCCTGGTCGCGCTGCACGACGAGGTGCTCGACCGGGTCACCGACGGCCGCGGCCGGGTGGCGGAGGCCACGTACGCCGAGCTGCTGCGCGCCCGCGTCGACGGTCGGGAGCCGGTCCCGACGTTCGCCGAGCTGCTGCGGGCCTTCCCCCGGGCCGCGTTCAACGTGGACCTGAAGAGCCCCCGGGCGGGCACGCTGCTGGCCGACCTGCTCGACGCCGAGGACGCCCACGACCGCGTGCTCGTCGGGTCGTTCAGCGTGCGCCGCACGGCGGCCTTCCGCCGGCGCACCCGCGGTCGCGTCGCGACGGCCGCCACGCCGCCGGAGGTCGCCTGCTTCCGGCTGCTGCCGGCCCGGGTCGCCCGCCTGCTGACCCGCGGGCGGGTCGCCGCGCTGCAGGTGCCGCACCGGCGGGGTCCGGTGCGGGTCGTCACGCCCGGTCTGGTCCGCCGGGCCCACGCGGTCGGGGTGCCGGTGCACGTGTGGGTGGTCGACGACCCCGCGGAGATGCGCGAGCTGCTCGAGCTCGGGGTCGACGGCCTGATGACCGACCGCACCGACCTGCTGCGGACGGTGCTCCTCGAGCACGGGCTCTGGGCGGCCGGGACCGGCACGGACCGGCGGGCCGCGGGGTGACCCGGTGACGCGCCACCGCGAGGTCGCGGGGCTCCCGGGCTGGCCGGTCTGGGCGTGGGGGTTGTGGGACTGGGGTTCGGCGGCGTTCAACGCCGTGATCACCACCTTCGTGTTCAGCGTCTACATCACCTCCGACGCCTTCGGACCGGACGCGGACACCTCGCTGGGCTGGGCGCTGGCCGGCGCCGGGGTGCTGGTGGCGGTGCTGGCTCCGGTCAGCGGTCAGAGCGCCGACCGGTCCGGCCGGCCGGTGCGCGCGCTGGGCCTGGCCACGACCGCCGTCGTCGCCGTGTCCGCGGGGCTGTTCCTCGTCGAGCCTCGCGAGGAGCTGCTCTGGGTCGGGCTGCTGCTGCTGGCCGCGGGCAACGTCTTCTTCGAGCTCGCCTCGGTCAGCTACAACGCCCTGCTGCACCGGGTCTCGACGCCCGCGACGGTCGGCCGGGTGTCCGGCCTGGGGTGGGGCCTGGGTTACCTGGGCGGCATCGTGCTCCTGCTCGCGGTCTACCTCGGGTTCATCAGCCCCGAGGTCGGCCTGTTCGGCGTCGGGGACGAGGACGCCCTGGACGTGCGGGTCGCGATGCTGTGCTGCGCGGCCTGGACGCTGGTCTTCTCGGTGCCGGTGCTGGTCACCCTGCGCGACGAGCCCGCGGCCGCGCCGACCGGCCGGGTCGGCGCGGCCGAGGCCTACCGCCGGCTGTTCCGCAGCGTCCGCGACCTGTGGCGCGAGGACCGACGGCTCGTGCAGTTCCTCGGCGCCTCGGCGGTCTTCCGCGACGGCCTCGCGGGAGTGTTCGTCTTCGGTGGGGTCCTGGCCGCGGGCACCTTCGGCTTCTCCGACGGCGACGTCATCGTCTTCGGCATCGCGGCCAACGTGGTCGCGGGGGTCTCGACGGTCGCAGCCGGCTACCTCGACGACCGCTGGGGACCGAAGCGGGTCATCGTCGCGTCGCTGGCCTCCCTCGTCGTCTCCGGGTCGATGGTCTTCGTCCTGCCACGACGGCGGACGGGGGGTGTTCTGGGCCTTCGGCCTGCTGCTGTCCGCCTTCGTCGGCCCGGCCCAGTCCGCCTCGCGCACCTTCCTGGCGCGGATGACCCCGCCCGGCCGGGAGGGCCAGGTGTTCGGGCTCTACGCGACCACCGGCCGGGCGGTCAGCTTCCTCGCGCCGGCGGCGTTCTCGCTGTCGATCCTGGCCGGCGCGGCGCTCACCGGGGCCGTGGAGACCGACGACGCGCAGTACTTCGGCGTGCTCGGGGTGGTCGCGGTGCTGCTGCTCGGCCTGCTGCTGCTGCTCCCGGTGCGCGCCGGGGGGCGTCCGCCGCGGGGGTGAGGCGGCGCGTCCGGTCCGGGTGGAATGTTGGGGTGCTCGCTAGCGTTGAGCAGACATCCCGGTACACGACCGTCCACCACCTCGGTCGTCCGACCCCGTCAGTCGACGTGGGGCCCGCGGTCAGGACCCCGCGGCGTCCCTGGTCAACCGGGACCCTATTTGTGTGGAGGTGCCTCATGGCAGAGCGTACGTTGCGCGGAGCCCGACTCGGCGGCCAGAGCTTCGAGGACGAGCGCGGCATCGAGTTCGCCGCGCGGCAGCAGGTCGGGTACCGCTGCACGCAGGGCCACGGCTTCGAGATCACGATGTCAGTCGAGGCCGACGTGCCGGCGTTGTGGGAGTGCCCACGCTGCGGCGCCGAGGGCCGGGCCACCAGCGGCATCGAGCCCGAGCGCAAGGCCGAGAAGCCGGCCCGCACCCACTGGGACATGCTGCTCGAGCGGCGCTCGGAGAAGGAGCTCGAGGACATCCTCAAGGAGCGCCTCGACCTGCTGCGCGGCGGCGAGATCGGGCCCGCCCACCTGCACCGCGCGAACCAGCGCAAGCGCAAGGCCTCCGCCTGACCCGCCTGACCCGCCTGGTCCGCTAGGCCTGGTCGGGGTCGACGACCTCGCCCGGGACGACCGGTCCGCTCCCCCGCGAGCCTGGTGGGTCCTCCGCACCACGCGGTCCCGGCCGTCCCAGCGGGCCGGTGGCGCCGAGCGGGCCGAGGGGGCCGTCCACGAGCCGGCGGGTGATCGCCTGCCCGAGCAGCCTGCGCCACAGCGGCCGGGTCAGCGGCAGGACGAGCAGCACACCGAGCCCGTCGGTGACGAAGCCCGGCGTGAGCAGGAGCGTCCCGCCGACCAGGACCAGGGCCCCGTCGGCGATCTCGCGGCCCGGCACCGCGCCGCGGCGCAGGGCGTCCTGCAGCGCCCGCCACGCCCGTGCTCCCTCGCGCCGGACGAGCCACGCTCCGACCAGGCTGTCCACGACGAGCAGCAGCACGGTCCACCAGCCGCCGACCACCTCGCCGACGCGGAGGATCACGTAGATCTCCAGCACCGGCATGACGACGAAGGCGAGCACCAGCACCAGCGGCACCCACCGGCGCCGCTGCCGGCCGGTCGGGCCCGGACCGGTCGGGCGCGCGCTGCTCACCGACGCCCGGAGGGGTCCGGCGCCGGACGACGCGGCGCGGCCGCGGCGGTGCCTCGGAGCCGCTCGGCGCGCTCGGTGAGGCCCCAGCGGGTGATCAGGCGCAGCGACTCGGTGGCGACGCCGCGGTTCATCTTCGACTCCCCGCGCACCCGCTCGACGAAGTCGATCGGCACCTCCCGCACGCGCAGGCCGGATCGGACGGCGCGTGCCGCGAGGTCGGTCTGGAAGACGTAGCCCACCGAGCGCACGTCGGCGAGGTCGAGCCGCTCGAGCGCCTCGCGGCGGAACAGCCGGTAGCCGGCGGTGGCGTCGCGCACCGGGAGCCCCAGCAGCAGCCGCACGTAGGCGTTGCCGCCCCGGGACAGGGCCTGCCGGTGCCACGGCCAGTTGTGCACCGCGCCGCCGCGCACGTAGCGCGAACCGATCACGAGGTCCGCGTCGCGCAGCGCGGTGCGGAGCCGGTGCAGCTGCTCGGGGGCGTGGGAGCCGTCGGCGTCCATCTCGCCGACCACGTCGTAGCCGGCCGCCAGGGCCCAGGCGAACCCGGCGAGGTAGGCGGCTCCCAACCCGGCCTTCTCCGTCCGGTGCAGCACGTTGATCCGTCCGTCGACGGCGGCCAGGGCGTCGGCCACCCGTCCGGTCCCGTCGGGGGACGCGTCGTCGACCACCAGGACGTCGACGTCGGGCTCGGCGCGGTGGAGCCGGTCGAGCACCCAGGCGAGGTTCTCGGCCTCGTCGTAGGTCGGGACGACCATCACGACCCGCTGGCGCGGGCCACGGGGGCGCGCGCCCGCGGTGTCACCGGTCGTCGTGCTCACCTGCTGCTCCTCGACCCGTCGTGGTCCACGTCGGCGCGCCCGCGCCCACGGGCACGCTCCTGGCTCCCCATCGTGCCAGCACCCCCCCGAGCACCGGCCGCGTCGTCGGCGACACCGCGGCGCCCCGCCGCGCGGCCCAGCACGAGCCCGGCCAGGGTGAACGCCAGCGCGCCCCACACGGCGTACCGCCCGACCAGCACCCCGGGGGTGACCCCCTCGACGAGGTCGACCTCCTCCAGGACGGTGGCCGCCGTGCGGCGCGGGACCGAGGCGACGACCGAGCCGTCCGGGGCGATGACGCCGGTCAACCCGTTGGTCGAGGCCACCACCAGCCAGCGTCCGGCCTCGACGGCGCGTGCCCGGGTGATCGCGAACTGCTGGTCCACCTGCGCGGTCTCGATGAAGGTGGCGTTGCTCGTCTGGACGGCGAGCACCTCCGCGCCGGCGAGGACCTGGTCGTGCAGCACGTCGTCGTAGGCGACGTCGAAGCAGATCGCGTCGGCCAGCGCGACGCCGGCGACCCGGAGCGGTTGCTCGCGCTCCCCGGCCACCATGTCGCGCGGGACCAGCGCCAGGTCGCCGAAGTTGCCGATCGGCACGCCGAGGTCCTCCAGCTGGCGGCGGGCCGGGATGTACTCGCCGTAGGGCACCGGGTGGCGCTTGGTGTAGCGCTGGTCGGCGTCCGCGGCGGAGGCGTCGCCGGGCTCCCACACCACGCCCTGGTTGTAGACCCGCTCCGGTCCGCCGTCGACGATCGCTCCGACCACCACCGGCACGCCGACCGCCGCGGCGGCGCGGCGGATCCCGGCGTTGGTCTCGGCGTCGTCGAACGGGTCGACGGCGGTCGAGTTCTCCGGCCACAGCACCAGGTCCGGGGCCGGGACGCGTCCCGCGTCGACGGCGTCGGCCAGCGCCACGGTCAGGTCGACGGTGCTGGCGGTGACGGCGCGGAAGTCCAGGAGGATGTCGGTGCCACGGCCGGGTACGTCGGGCTGGACCGCGGCGATCGTCGCCGTGCCGCTCGTCGCGAGGCGCGGCGGCACCACCCCGGCGAGCGCCGTGAGCGCGACCAGGGCACCGACGGTGAGCAGCGGCGCGGCCAGCGCCCGGGCGGGCTCGCGGCGGCGGGTGCGCAGGACCACCTCGGCCCCGCAGAACGACCCCAGGACGAGCACCAGCCCCACGCCGGAGGCGCCGACCCAGGCCAGCGCGGGGGCGAGCGGGGTGTCCATCACCGCGAACCCGAGCCGACCCCAGGGCATCCCGCTGAACGGCCACCCGGAGCGGACGATCTCGGCGAGCGTCCAGGCCCCGGCCCCCCACAGCGGCCAGGCACGGTGGCGCAGGACGACCGCGAGCACCGGGCCCAGCGCCGCGTAGAACAGCGCCTCGAGACCGGCGAGGGCGAGCCACGCGCCGGTCGAGACCGCGCGCATCCACACGATGTGGGGGAAGTAGAAGGCGACGGCGAACGCCAGGGCCGGCCACCACGCGCGGCGAGGACGCAGGCCGACGACCGACAGCGGGAGCGTCGCGAGGGCGAGCGGGGTCAGCCACCACCAGGTCAACGGCTCGAAGGTGGTCGCGAGCACGCCCCCGCCGAGGAGGGCCAGCAGGATGCGTGCGGCCACGCCGCGAACCTACCGGGGGCACCCCGGGGCGACGGGCCCGGACCTCCCGCACACCGGCGCCCGGTGGACCTTGCCGGCCGACGGAGGGGACCCGGGTGCCTTCGGTCCGAGGCGCGCGCGAGTGGGTGTCGCGCGTGCCCCGTTGTCTAAGGACCCCAGGTCCCCTCCGTCACGCTCGCGCGGGGTGGGCCGACCTTCGCGATCCACGCGAGGGGCTGCCTGGCACCAGCACCCCTCGGACGCAGCCACTCGGACGCCGGTCCACCGGCCACGGCCTGCATGAGCGGTAGGGCCACCCTCGTAGGGGCGATCGGCACTGTCAACCTGGCGCTGACCTGCGGGTACCGGCGTCCTCGCAGGTCAGCGCGGCCGGGTCCGCCGGCCATTTGATCGTGATAATTTCTGGCGCGACGGCGTGTCGCGCGTGACACGCCGGAGCGCGCGGCTCCACCCGGCCGAACGTCCCGGCCCACCCCGGCAGCGACCACCGGCGCCCGGGTGCCGGACCGGACCGGTGGCGTCAGGCCCGCTCCGCGCCGTCGCCGCCGGGCGGCGGCACGACGACCGTGCCGGTCGCCGTGGTGGCGACGAGCGGAGGATCGAGCACGGTGGCCGCGCCGGGGCGGCCGGGCGTCGGGGCACCCCGGGCGACGACGCGTACCTCGAGGGCGAGGCGGCGCGACCGGGTGCCGACGTGGACCAGCACGGCCTCGACCTCCAGCACGTCGCCCGCCCGCACGGGGGCGGCGAAGGTCACCTGGTCGTAGGAGGCGAACAGCCCCTCGTCGCCGTCGGTGCGGATGCACATCTCGGTGGCGACGTCGCCGAAGAGACCGAGGCTGTAGGCCCCGTCGACGAGGTCCCCGGCGTAGTGGGCGTGGCTGTACGGCACGTAGCGGCGGTGCAGCACGCGCGCGCCGGCCTCGGGGCGGGGGGTCGCGCTCACGCCGGCACCGTACCGACCGCCGCGGCGGCCGGGCGGTCGCGGCGACTGCGGTGACCACGCGATGCACCAGGAAGGAGGCCACCTCGCCCGGGGTGGTGCCGCGGGCGAAGACGCGGTCGACGCCGAGCTCGCCGGCCATCGCCTCGTCGAACCGGGGGCCGCCGACGACCAGCAGCGGGCGCTCCTCGGCGGGGTAGGCCTCCCGGAAGGCGGCCGACATCTCCCGGGTGTTGAGCAGGTGGGCGTCGCGCTGGGTGACCACCTGCGAGACCAGCACGGCGTCGGCCCGCTCCTCCTGCGCCCGGGCGACCAGCTGCGGCACCGAGACCTGGGCCCCGAGGTTCACCACCCGCAGCTCGCGGTAGTACTCCAGCCCCTTCTCCCCCGCGAACCCCTTGATGTTGAGGATCGCGTCGATCCCGACGGTGTGCGCGTCGGTCCCGATGCAGGCGCCGACGACGACGAGGCGGCGCTGCAGCGCCTCCTTGACCGCCGCGTTCGCCTCCTTCGGGGTCAGCAGCGGGAAGTCGCGCTCGACGACCTCGACCTGGTCGGTGTCGACCAGGTGGTGGGTCCGGCCGTACACGACGAAGAACGTGAAGCCCGGCCCCATCGGTCGGGAGTGCGCGACCAGCACCGCGTCCAGACCCATCCGCTGGGCGAGCTGCGCGGCCGCCCCCTCCGCGACCTTGGAGTGCGGGACGGGAAGGGTGAAGCTGAGCTGCACCATCCCGTCGCCGGTGGTGTCGCCGTAGGGGCGCACGATGCTCACGGGGCCGCCTCCAGGAGGTCGCGGGCGGGGTTGAGGTAGCCGGGGGCGAGCTCGGCGACGCCGTCCAGGCCGCGACCGGCGTCGGCCGGGCGCCGCATCAGCCCGAAGGTGCCGTCGGCGATCGCGTCGAGCAGGCCGTGCTCGTGGTCGAGGATCCGCTCGAGCAGGTCCACCGACTCCCCCAGCACCTGGTGGGCGCGGGTCGCGATCACCCCGTCCGGGGCGGGGTGGAAGTCCTCGTGCAGCGAGCCGGCGGCCTCCATCACGTAGCGCACGTTCTGCAGGGCGAGGTCGCGGTCGGAGAGCCAGGGCGTCACGACCGCCTCGGTCATCATCCCGACCAGCAGGATGCCCTGGCCGGTCAGCGCACCGGCGAGGTTGAAGAACCCGTCCAGCAGGTAGCCGCGGAAGATGTCGCCGGTCATGTGCCGGGTCGGTGGCATCCACTTCAGCGGGGCGGTCGGGAACAGCTCGCGGGCGAGCAGGGCGTGGGCGAGCTCGAGGCGGAAGGAGTCGGGGACGGCCGGGTCGATCTCGAAGGCGTGCCCCAGCCCGAGCTGCCAGTCCTCGAGCCCGGCCTCGCGCGCGAAGTACTCGTTGAGCAGCTGGCTGGTCGTCACGGTGTGCGCCGCCTCGACCGCGTCGGCGGTGGTGAGGTAGTTGTCCTCGCCGGTGTTGATGATGATGCCGGCCCGGGCGTGCACCTGGCGGCTGAACCGCTGGTCGACGAAGGTCCGCACCGGGTTGATGTCGCGGAACAGGATCCCGTACATGGAGTCGTTGAGCATCATGTCGAGGCGTTCCAGCCCGGCCAGCACGGCGATCTCGGGCATGCACAGCCCCGAGGCGTAGTTGGTGAGCCGGACGTAGCGGCCGAGCTCGCGGCTGGACTCGTCGAGGGCGGCCCGCATCAGCCGGAAGTTCTCCTGGGTGGCGTAGGTGCCGGCGAAGCCCTCCCGGGTGGCGCCCTCCGGGACGAAGTCGAGCAGGCTCTGGCCGGTGGAGCGGATCACGGCGATCACGTCGGCGCCCTCGCGGGCGGCCTGCTGGGCCTGCGGGATGTCCTCGTGGATGTCGCCGGTGGCCACGATCAGGTAGATCCAGGGTTGGCGGGGCGCGTCGCCGACCTCGGCGACCATCCGGTCGCGCTCGAGACGGCGGGCCTCCATGCGCTCCACCCCCGCCCCGACGGCGTCGGAGGCCGCGGCCCGCGCCCGCTCGGCGTCGGCGCCGGTCGGCAGCCGGAACCGCACGGACCCGGCCGAGGCCTTCGCGGCGAGCGTGGCCAGGTCGTCGGCCGAGCCGCGGACCAGCGCGTCCCAGACCGGCAGCGCCACACCGTGGGGCAGCGCGTCGTCGCCCAGGTCGGCGCGGACCACGTCGAGCAGCCGGTTGGCCCAGGGGGTGCCCTCGGGGTCGGCGCCGGTGAGTCCGGCCAGGCGCAGCGTCGCGCGCTCGACCGACACGGTGGTGTGGGACGTGGCGAGGCGGACGATCGGCTCACCGGTCCTCGCGGCGAGCCGGCGGGCGCGCTCGACGACCGTGGGGTCGAGGTGCAGCTTGGGGCTGCGCACGCTGGTGGTCACGCGCGCTCCTCGAACAGCCGGCGCACGCCGTCGTGACGGCGCAGCAGGCCCAGGGCCAGGTCGGCGTGCCCGGGGGCGTAGCCGTTGCCGACCAGCATCCGCACGTCGGCAGCCAGGCCCTCGGCGCCCAGCGCGGCCGCGGCGAAGGAGGTGGCCATCGAGAAGAACACGACCGTGCCGCGGTCGGCGGTGGCCAGGACGGCGCCGCCCTCGCAGCCGGGGACGTCCACGCACACCACGGTGACGTCCGCCGGACCCCCGCCTCCGGCGACGGCGTCGCGCAGGGCGACGGGGTCGCGGGCGTCGGCGACCACGACGACGTCGGCCAGGGCGGCGTCGCGCAGCCGCCCCGCCTCGGCCTCGTGCGGCACGACGCCGATCGTGCGGGCGCCGGCCTCCCGGGCTGCGGCCAGGCTGAGCGAGCCGGACTTGCCGGCCCCACCGACGACCGCCACCACCGGGGGGGCGCCGGTGCGGTCCTGGTGCTCGGCGCACACCCGCGCGGTCAGCGCCGGCGCCCCGCAGACGTCCATCACGGCGAGGCTCAGCGTCACCGGTAGGTCCTCGGGCAGCCGCGCCGCGACGGAGCGGCCGAACAGCACGGCGTACCCGTCGCAGGGGACCTGCTCGGTCGTGCCGTCCCAGCGGGTCAGGCCGTCCTCGACCACCAACGGGGTCAGGGTCAGCGAGACCAGCGTCGCGACCCGGTCCCCCACCGCGAGGCCGAGCGGGGAGGCGGGGCCGACCTCCTCCACCGTGCCGACCAGCATGCCGCCGGACCCCGTGACCGGGTTCTGCACCTTGCCGCGCTCGCGGAGGATCGCGAGCACCGCGTCGCGCACGGCCGCGCCGTCCCCGTGCTGCTCGCGCAGCTGTCGGAAGGAGGCCGCGTCCAGGTTCAGGCGCTCCACCCGCACCCGCACCTCGTCCGGCCACAGCTCCGGCCGGGTGTCGAGGCGTCGGGCCGCCTGGGGCAGCACGCGACGCCCGTCCGGCTCCTGGTCGAGCACCCGGTGGAGCCCGACCGGGTCGCCGGTCGCGAGCAACCCTGCGGGCGCAGCCGTCCTGGTCACGAGCACCTCCGTCGTTCGTGCTGGGTAGCGGGAGATCTTGCGGCGTGTGAGTGGATATCCCGCAGGATCTGCGCCTATCGTGGCACGAGGACGCCGTGCCTGCCTACCGCGACGCGCGCCCACGACCACGCCCGCACCAGCGCACCCGCACCAGCGACCACCCGGAGACCGCATGAGCATCGACACCTCCCCCGCCGTGGGGACCGGCCAGCCCTACGCCTACCGGGCCCCGGAGCTGGTCGAGCCCGACTGGACCCGGTTCCCCGGCTGGCGCGGGGTGACCGCCGTCGAGTGGGGCTCGGCGCAGTGGCAGCGGGCGCACTGCGTCAAGAACCCCGCGCAGCTGCGCGAGGTGCTCGGCGACCTGGTCGACGAGCGGTTCTACGACGACCTGGCGCGCGACCAGGCCGAGCGGGCGACGATGTCGATGCTGCTGCCGCCGCAGATGCTCAACACGGTGGCGGCGCGGGTGACGCCGGGCGGGCCCGGGTCGCTGACCGAGGCGTTCTACGCCGACCCGGTGCGCCACTACATGCTCCCGGTGTTCTCCGACCGGCGCACCGACTGGCCCTCGCACCCCTACGCCACCCGCGACTCGTTGCACGAGCACGACATGTGGGTCACCGAGGGGCTCACCCACCGCTACCCGACGAAGGTGCTCGCCGAGCTGCTGCCGACCTGCCCGCAGTACTGCGGGCACTGCACGCGGATGGACCTGGTCGGCAACTCCACGCCCACCGTCGCCAAGCTCAAGCTGGTCGGCAAGCCCGTCGACCGGCTGGAGGCGATGCTCGACTACCTGCGGCGCACCCCCGGCGTGCGCGACGTCGTCGTCTCCGGTGGCGACGTGGCCAACATGCCCTGGCCGCGGCTGGAGGCGTTCCTGACCGCGCTGCTCGAGGTCGAGAACGTCCGCGACGTGCGGCTGGCCACCAAGGCCCTGGTCGGCATGCCCCAGCACTGGCTCCAGCCCGACGTGGTCGCCGGCGTCGAGCGCGTCGCCGGCCTCGCCCGCCGCCGCGGGGTGTCGTTGGCCCTGCACACCCACGCCAACCACGCCGCGTCGATCACGCCCCTGGTGGCGCAGGCGTCCCGGGCGATGCTGGACGCCGGCCTGCGCGACGTCCGCAACCAGGGCGTGCTGCTCGAGGGTGTCAACGCCGATCCGCACACGCTGCTGGACCTCTGCTTCGCGCTGCTCGACGGCGCGCAGGTGATGCCCTACTACTTCTACCTCTGCGACATGATCCCGTTCGCCGAGCACTGGCGCACCTCGTTGGCCGACGCGCAGCGGCTGCAGACCGCGATCATGGGCTACCTGCCCGGGTTCGCCACCCCTCGGCTGGTCTGCGACGTTCCGTTCGTCGGCAAGCGGTGGGTCCACCAGGTGTCCTCCTACGACACCGTGCACGGCGTGTCGCGGTGGACCAAGAACTACCGGACCTCGCTGGAGGCCGGCGACCCCGAGGCGCTGACGCGCACCTACCCCTACTACGACCCGATCCACACCCTGCCCGAGGAGGGTCGCCGGTGGTGGGCGCGCAACGTCGCCCCCGACACCGGCTCGGTCAGCCCGGCGCAGGCGGCGGCGGTCTCGCGGCGGGTGGCGGCGCTCCAGGCGACCTGAGCGTGGTCCGGCCCGGGCGGGCCGGGCGGGCGGGCGGGATCAGCCGAGCGGGCGGTTCTCGTAGGCCGTCGAGAGCACGATCGTGGTGCGCGTCGAGACGTTGGCGGCGGCGCGGATGCGCGCCAGCAGGTCCTCGAGGTCGACCGGGGTCGCGACCCGGATCTTCAGGATGTAGGACTCCTGGCCGGCGACGGACCAGCAGGACTCGATCTCCTCGACCGGCGCCAGCCGCTGCGGCACGTCGTCCGGGGCCGCCGGGTCGATCGGGCGGATCGAGATGAAGGCTGTCAGCGGCAGACCCATCGCGGCGTGGTTGACGCTGGCGCCGTAGCCGAGGATCAGGCCGCGCTGCTCGAGCCGCTTGACCCGCTGGTGCACCGCCGACGTCGACAACCCCGTCGCGCGTCCGAGGTCGGTGAAGGACATCCGGCCGTCGGCGGCCAGCAGCTGCAGGATCCTGCGGTCCGTCGGCTCCACACCGGACGAGTCGACGCTCACGCCGGTCAGCCTAGGGCCGCTGCGTGGCAGGATGCGACGGGTGACCAGCCCCCGATCCGACCGGCTGATGCTGCTGGACACGGCGTCGATGTACTTCCGCGCCTTCTACGGCGTCCCCGAGATCCTCGGACCGGACGGGACCCCCGTCAACGCGGTGCGCGGGCTGCTCGACTTCGTCTCCCGGCTGGTCACCGACTACCGGCCCAACCACCTGGTCTGCTGCTGGGACGACGACTGGCGCCCGCAGTGGCGCGTCGACCTGCTGCCCAGCTACAAGGCGCACCGCGTGGTCGAGGAGGTCGCTGCCGCGCCCGACGTCGAGGAGGTGCCCGACCCGCTGGGCGTGCAGGTGCCGCTGATCCGTGAGGTGCTCGCGGCGTTCGGGATCGCGGTGGTCGGCGCGCCGGGTTACGAGGCCGACGACGTGATCGGCACGCTCGCGACCGGGGCGGGGATGCCGGTCGACGTGGTCACCGGCGACCGCGACCTCTTCCAGCTCGTCGACGACGACGCGGAGGTGCGGGTGCTCTACATCGCCCGCGGCGTGGGTCGGCACGAGCGGGTCGACGACGCGTGGGTGGTCGAGCGCTACGGCGTGCACGCGGCGCAGTACGCCGACTTCGCGACGCTGCGCGGCGACGCCTCCGACGGCCTGCCCGGGGTGAGCGGCATCGGCGACAAGACCGCCGCCGGGTTGCTGGGCCGCTACGGCGACCTGGCCGGCGTCCGCGCCGCGGCGGACGACCCCGACTCCCCGATGGCCCCGGCGGCCCGGCGCAACCTGCGCGCCGCCGGCGACTACCTCGCGGTGGCCCCGCAGGTCGTCGCCGTGGCCCGCGACCTCGCCCTCGACCGGACGCCGCACGAGCTGCCCACCACGCCCGCCGACCCCGACCGCCTGGTCGCCCTCTCCACCGCGTACGGCCTCGACTCCCCCGTCTCCCGCCTGGTCGACGCCCTCTCCACCCCCTCCCCCTGACCCACCCCGGGTCCGGGTCCGAGCCAGGGCCCGCGTTCGAGTCCGAGTGGTCCGAGCACCGGAGCATGCCGTTTGGTCCCCAACGACACGTTTCGGGGCCGATCCGTTGTCGTTCGTGACCAATCGGCGGGGTCGGGCGCGCGGACAGGTCTCGATCGTCCGCAGCGGCCGTCTGCACCCCGTCGACCGGCTTGAGGTATGTCGTTTGGTCCCCAACGGCAGATACTGAGCCGGATTTCGTGTCGTTCGTGACCAATCGGTGGGTGGGGGCGGTGGGGCCGGGCCGGCTACTCCGCCAGCCCGGAATAGGCGACGACGCCGCGCTTGAGGCGCTTGAGGGCGTCGCGGGCGGTGTCGCGGAGGGGGCCGGGGCCGGCGGCGTTGGCGACCTGGCCGGTGAGGTCGAGCAGCTGCTTGACCCACCGTACGAAGTCGCCCGCGGACAGGTCGGTCACCCCGAGGACGTCGTCGAGGTCGTCGCCCTCCGCCCAGCGGTACGCCGCCCAGGCGAAACCGGGGTCGGGCCGGCGCAGGAAGTCCAGGCCGTGCTCCTTCTCGAGCGCGTCGAGGTCGGACCAGAGCCGCATGGTGGCCTCGATCGCGGCGCCGGTACGCCCGCCCGGCACCCGCGGCGAGCGGGCGTCGTCGGGTCGGCGGGCCTCGAAGACCAGGACCGAGAGCGCGGCGGCCAGGCCGGCGGCGCCGAGCCCCTCCCAGACCCCGGTGCGCAGCGCCTCGGCGGCGACCAGGTCCATCTCGGAGTACACCCGCCGCAGGTGCGCGCCCTCCGCGGTGACGTCGTCACCCTCGAGGTAGCCGAGCGCGCCGAGCACGTCGCAGACCCGGTCGAACTGGCGCGCGACCGTGTTCGTCCGCTTCTCCACCCGTCGACGCAGCGTGGCCGCGTCCCGGTCGAGCTTGTGGTGGCGCTCGGCCCAGCGCGCGTGGTCTTCGCGGTCGGGACAACCGTGGCACGGGTGGGCCTTCAGCCGGGTCCGCAGGTCCGCCACGCGCTCCGACCCCGGCGCCTCGCGGCCCGGGTGCTCATCGCGCCCACCGGACGGACCCGCCCGCCGCAGGTGCGCCGGCGGGACCTGCGCCACCCGCGTGCGCAGCGCGCTCGCCAGGTCGCGTCGCTGCTGCGGGTCGCGGCCGTTGAAGCTCTTCGGCACGCGCATCCGGGCCACTGCCTCGACCGGCTCGGGGAAGTCCATCGGCCCCAGCCGCCGCGCCTGCCGCTGCTCGGTCAGCACGTAGGGACGCGGGTTGTCGGGGTCCCAGCCCGGGTCGAGCACCAGCGCGGTGCCGGCGAACTTCCCGCCGGGCACCTCGATCACGTCACCGACCTTCAGCCGGGACAGCGAGGTCAGCGCCTCCTGGCGCCGGTCGGCCCGCTGGGTCCGGCTGGTCTCCTTCTCCGCCTCGTTGATCCGGCGGCGGAGCCCCGCGTACTCCATGAAGTCCCCGAGGTGGCAGCGCGCGGCCTCGGCATAGCCCTCCAGCGCGCCTTCGGCCTTGCTCAGCTGGCGCGCGAGACCCACCACCGCCTTGTCGGCCTGGAACTGCGCGAAGGACTGCTCGAGCAGCTCGCGCGAGCGGGCCCGACCGAACTGGTGGACCAGGTTGACCGCCATGTTGTACGAGGGCCGGAACGACGAGCGGAGCGGGTAGGTCCGCGTCGAGGCCAGGCCGGCCAGCTCGCGCGCGTCGGTGCCCGGCTGCCACAGCACGACGCCGTGACCCTCGACGTCGAGACCGCGCCGCCCGGCGCGCCCGGTCAGCTGGGTGTACTCCCCCGGCGTGATGTCGGCGTGGGTCTCGCCGTTCCACTTGCTCAGCTTCTCGATCACGACCGTCCGCGCCGGCATGTTGATCCCCAGCGCGAGCGTCTCGGTCGCGAACACCGCCTTGCACAGCCCGCGCAGGTAGAGCTCCTCCACCACGTGCTTGAACGCCGGCAGCATGCCGGCGTGGTGCGGCGCCACGCCGCGGGTGAGGGCGTCGAGCAGCTCGTGGTAGCCCAGGACCTGCAGGTCGTCGGCCGGCAGGTCGCGGCAGGACGCCTCGACGTACGCCCGGATCTCCTCGCGCTCCGCGGGCGAGGTGAGGCGGACGTCGGAGTCCAGGCACTGCTGGACCGCCGCGTCGCAGCCGACCCGGCTGAAGATGAACACGATGGCCGGCAGCAGCCCCTCCCGGTCCAGCGCCCGCAGCACGTCCACCCGGCTCGGGATCCACACCCGCCGTCCGTTGCCCACGGGTCGACCGCCGGCCCCCCCGGAGCCGCCGGACCCGCCGGACCCGCCGCCGCCACGGGAGCCGCCGCCGGAGGGCCGCGGGGTCTTGCCGCGCCCCTTCTTCGGCGTGCGGCGGTCCTTGAGCCGCGTGGCCGCCCAGTCGTCGCGGGCCAGCCGCACCAGCTCGTCGTTGACGAGCGCGCCCTCCTTGACGAACCCCGACGCGGCGTCGACGTCGGAGGAGGCGAACAGGTCGAGCATCCGCCGCCCGACCATCACGTGCTGGTAGAGCGGCACCGGACGCCGCTCCTCCACGATGGTGGTCGTCTCGCCGCGCACGGTGGCCAGCCACTCCCCGAACTCCTCGGCGTTGCTGACCGTCGCCGACAGCGAGATCAGGCTGACGGACTCGGGCAGGTGGATGATCACCTCCTCCCACACCGCGCCCCGGGCGCGGTCGGCCAGGTAGTGCACCTCGTCCATCACCACGAAGCCCAGGCCGATCAGGGTCCGCGAACCGGCGTAGAGCATGTTGCGCAGCACCTCGGTGGTCATCACCACCACCGGCGCCTCCCCGTTGACCACGTCGTCGCCGGTCAGCAGACCGACGTTCTCCGGGCCGTAGCGGTCGACGAGGTCGTGGTACTTCTGGTTCGACAGCGCCTTGATCGGCGTGGTGTAGAACGCCTTGCGCCCGGTCTGCAGGGCCAGGTGGACGCCGAACTCGCCGACGATCGTCTTGCCCGACCCGGTCGGTGCGGCCACCAGCACCCCGCCGCCGTCCTCGATCGCGCGGCACGCGCGCAGCTGGAAGTCGTCCAGGGCGAAGTCGTAGTGCGCGGCGAAGTCGCGCAGCACCGGGTGGGCGCGTTCGGCGCGGTAGGAGGCGTAGCGCTCGGCGGGCGTGCTCATGCGGCACCCCCGGGGGCCAGGACCGCCAGCGCACCGGGAGCGGCCTCGATCGTGGTCGGCAGCGGTCCGAACCGCTCACCGTCGGCGTACGCGACGATGCCGGCCGCAGCGACGGTCACCCGCCGCGCGCGCTGGTGCCGGTACTGCGGGATGGTGGTGTGGGTGCCGCGGAACAGCCGCGGGTAGACGCGCACCAGCTCGCGACGGCTCATCGGTGCGATCACGACCACGTCGAGCATGCCGTCGTCGAGCCGGGCGCCCTCGGTGATCCGCAGGCCCCCGCCGAAGGAGGGCCCGTTGCCGACGGCGACCAGCATCGCCTCGGTGCGCTCGACCCGGCCGTCCAGGTCGAGCGTGTACTCCCGCGGCCGGAACGTGCGCAGCTCGGCGGCGGTGGCCAGGTTGTAGCGCATCTGCCCCCGGGGCCACGCCATGGCGTTGGCCCGCTCGTTGACCAGGGCGTCGAACCCCGCGGCGAGCACGGTGACGTAGTAGCGGCCCGCGGTGACCGCGAGATCGATGATGCGGATGGCCCCGCGGGCCACGACGTCCGCCGCCGCGATCGGGTCGTCACGGCTGATCCCGAGGTAGCGCGCGGTGTCGTTGCCGGTCCCGGCGGGCACCACGCCCAACGGCGTCCCGGTGCCGGCGACGACCTGGAGACCGACGTTGACCATGCCGTCGCCGCCGCAGACCACGAGCGCGTCGACGCCGTCCGCGACGGCCGCGCGGGCGACGTCGGTCGCGGCGGCGGCGTCGCGCGCCTCCAGCGAGCGCACCCGCAGACCCTGGCTGCGCAGCCGGTTGACCACGACGTCGTGCACGCGGGCCGAGCGGCCCCGCCCCGCCGTGGGGTTCGAGATCAGCGCGACGTCGCGCTTGGGGGCCACCACGCCGCGACCCTACCCAGCGCCCGGGTCGTCCCCGATCCGCAGGTGCACGGCGTACCGCTCGGGCGAGGCACCCACCGCGCGCGCCAACCGCGCGAGCGCGTCCAGCACGCCCTCGGAGGACCACCGGGTGCCGGGCGCGGCCAGCGCGATGCCGTCACCGTCGGGCGCCTGCACGACGAGCACCTGCCCGTGCCGCCAGGCGCGGTGCGCCCGCACCCGGGTGGCGTCGTCGGCGACGGGCACGGGGTGCGCCTCGTCGACCGCGACCAGGCTGCAGCCGAGCCGTTCGGGCTCCGCGGGACGACCCGCGGGCCCGGGCTGCTGCGCAGCCAGCGCACCGACGACGAGGTGGGCGGTGCGCAGCCCGGACCCGGCGTACCAGACCACGTCCAGCTCGCCCAGCCACTCGGGCAGCTCGAAGGGGTCGACGTCGACCAACGCCGGGGCGTCGTCGCTCACGCGGTCCTCACCCGGACCTCAGGCGCCGGTGCCGACGAGCTCGGCGCGGCGGCGGGCCCGGCGCCGGTCGTTCCACCGCGCGATCACCTCGGAGACCAGGAACAGCACCACCATCGGCGTGGCCATGATGGTCATCGTGAACGGGTCCCCCGAGGGCGTGGCGACCGCGGCGAAGACGAAGGTGCCGACGATGATCCAGGGCCGGTAGGCGCCCAGCGCGCGGCCGGAGACGACGCCGGCGAAGTTCAGCAGGATCACGAACAGCGGGATCTCGAAGGCGATGCCGAAGACCAGCATGGTGCGGCTGAAGAACTGCAGGTACTCGTTGAACTCCACCAGGTTGGTCAGCCCGTCGGGGTTCAGCCCGATCAGGATCTCCAGGCCCTTGGTCAGCGTCAGGTAGCCCAGGACGACGCCGCCGAGGAACAGCGGACCGGCGATGGCGGTGAAGACGCGGGTCCACCGCTTCTCGCGGGCGTGGAGCCCGGGCAGGATGAAGGCCCAGATCTGGTAGAGCCACAACGGGCTGGTCGCGACCACCGAGGCGAAACCGGACAGCTTGAGGTAGATCAGCAGCCCGGCGCCGGGGCCGCTGGTGGTGGCCAGCGTGGCGCCCTCCTCCAGCGTCGCGGCGGCGTCGCGGTAGGGCTGGTAGACGAACTGGTAGACGGTGTCGAAGAACAGCAGCGCGACCAGGAAGCCGCCCAGCAGGATCAGCGCGACCTTGAGGATGCGCGCGCGGAGCTCGCGCAGGTGGTCCGAGAGCGCCATCCGGCCGTCGGGGCCGACGGGGTGGACGGGACGTCCGACCAGCAGCGAGGCGACGCCGGAGATCGACACGGGTGCGGGACGCTAGGTCGGCGGGGCGCGGCGGGGCCGGCTCAGCCGGGGTGGCGCTCGGAGGGCGTGGTCGAGGTGTCGGTCGGCTGCACCGGACCGGCGACGGGCTCGGTCGCGCTGCTCGCGGGGGGCAGCTCGCCGGCCGGGGCGGCGGTGGTGGACGGGTTGCCGTCCTTGTCCTTGCCGTCCTCGTCGATCAGGCCCTTGGTCTCGGACTTGAAGATCTTCAGCGCCTGACCGGTGCTCCGGGCGAGGTCGGGGAGCTTGGCGGCGCCGAAGACGAGGATCACGATCGCCAGGATGATGAACCACTCGGCGCCCTGGGGCATCCCGAGGAGGGGGTAGGACATGCGGACCTCACAGACGACCGGTGGTTGACCGGGGCGATCGGGACGGGTGTGGCTTCACTGTACGTCGTCGCCGGGCGCGGCAGGACCCGTCCGCTCCGCCGGGGCGCGGCGCGGCTCGTACAAGGTCAGCGTGGCGTCCGCGGCGCGCGCGACGGCGTCGGCGTAGGACCTCGGGCCGACGACCTCCGCATGGGGTGCGAGGCGGAGCAGCAACCGGGTCAGCCACCGCTCGTCGGCGACCGGCAGCTCGAGGTCGACGGCGCCCTCGGGGCCGTGCGGCGCGGGCCGGACGCCCTCGACCGCGTGGTAGTCGGCGACCCAGCGCGCCTCGGGGCGCAGCCGCAGCGTGACCCGCGGGGTCTCGGTCGCCGCGCCGAGCAGCGACGCCGTCGGGGTCCGCGGCCGCGCCGGGGCGCTGGTGACCGCGGAGTCGAGGACCTCGGCGGCCTCGACGCGGTCGAGCCGGAAGAGCCGCGGCGCCTCCGCGCTGTGGCAGTAGGCGTCGAGGTAGGCGTGGCCGTCGTGGTCGACCAGCCCGCGGGGGTCCACGACGCGCTCGGAGACCTCGTCCCGGGCGGGCACCCAGTAGCGCAGCCGGACCTGCCGGCCCCGCTCGGTCGCGTCACGAAGGTCGCGGGCCAGCCGGTCGAGCGCCCCGCCCGCCTCGTCGCTGCCCGGGTCGACCAGCGCGGGGACGAGCGCCGCGGCCGAGCCGGAGGCCGCGGCGGCCTCGAGCTTGGCGAGCACCCGGTCGACCACCGCCCGGGTCTCCTCCTCGGCGCTGTGGCGCAGCGCGCGCAGCGCCACGATCACCGCCGAGGCCTCCGTCGGGGACAGCCGCAGCGGGCGGTCGAGGTAGTCGGCGTTGCCGACCCGGATCACGCCGTCGCCGTGCTCGCCCTCGAGCGCGTCGATGTCGACGTCGATCAGGTCGTCGGGGTAGCCGCCCGGCAGGCCGCACATGAACAGCACCTTGAGGTCGGAGACCACCTGGTCGCGGTCGACGCCGAGCAGCGCGGCCGCCGCGTCCAGGTCGACGCGGCCGTCGACCCGGCCACGGGCGTGCAGGAACGGCACCAGGGTCAGCAGCCGGGTGACCTGCTCCCCCGCGCTCACGGCAGACCGCCCGGGGGTCGGGCAGCGCGCGCAGCCGCGTGACGACGTCCTCGCGCAGCGACGCCGGCTCCTCGACGTACGCCGCGGGGCCGTGGCCCAGGACCTCGTCGGCCAGGCCCACGCTCCCGCGGGTCAGGACGAGGCGGTCCCAGCCGGTGGTGCCGTCGGGCCCGGCGACGCCGTGCTCGACGTCCGTGGCGCCCCGACGCAGGGTGTGGCCGGCGCCCTCGCGCACCAGCACGACGGCGCGCTCGGGCCCCGGCGGCGGCGCCAGGCGGCGTGCCACCGCGGAGAGGTCGGTCCCGGGCGGCACCTCGTAGGAGCCGGGCGGGCCGTCGAGGTGGGCCTGGCCGCGCACCCGGGAGAGCCGGAAGACCCGCTCGGCGCCGCGGTCGGTGTCGAGCCCCACGGCGTACCAGCGGCCCGCGTAGCGGGTGACGCCCCACGGCTGGAGGTGCCGGGTCGCCGGCGGATCGCCGGCCCGGGCGTACTCGAAGCGCACCGGCACCCGGTCGCGGACCGCGTCGAGGAAGACCTCGAAGGCCGGCTCGTCGGCGCGCAGCCGGGGCTGGACGATGTCGAGGCGGCCGACGTCGACCTCGACGCCGGCGGCGGTGAGCTTGCGGACCGCGTCGGACGCGGCGTCGGCGAACCGGGCGTGGTCCCACACCTTCGCCGCCAGCCCGACGACAGCGGCCTCCTCGGGGTCGAGGTCGACCGGCGGCAGCGCCAGCTCGTCGCGGCGCACCCGGTAGCCCGGCTCGTCGTCGAAGTAGGCGTCCATGGCGCCCACCTCGATCGGCACGCCGAGGCTGCGCAGCTCCTCCTTGTCGCGGTCGAACTTGCGCTCGAAGGCGTCGTCGGAGTGGTCGGGGTAGAGGATCTGGCGGATCCGCTGCTTGGGCACGAGGTGGCGCTGGACGAGCAGCATGATCAGCAGGTTGAGCAACCGCTCGGACTTCGCGGCCGTCTGCTGCTGGGCGCCGGTGGGCGCGTCGGTGCTCACGCCGGCCCTGCTCAGCCCGCGCCGAGGATGTCGACGACGAAGTAGAGCGTGTCGTCTCCCTCGATGCCGGCCTGCGGGCTGCCCTGCTCGCCGTAGCCGAGGTCGGGCGGGATGGCCAGCACGACCCGGCTGCCCACGGTCTGGCCGACCAGGGCCTCGTCCCATCCCTCGATGACCTGGCCGACGCCGATCCCGAAGCCGACGGGCTCGGCGCTGTAGCTCTCGTCGAACGGCTCGTCGCCGCCGTAGACCTGGCCGAGGTAGTCCGCGACGAGCAGGTCACCCTGCTCGACCTCCTCGCCCTCCCCGACGATGCGGGTGAAGCTGCGCAGCTGGTCGGTCGGCTCGGGCGCGCGGTCGAAGGTCCAGCGCACCGGCGCGCCGTCCTCGATGCGCAGCCCCGGGACCCACGACGGCGTGTCGACGGTGCGCCCCTCGGGCTCGGCCAGGGGCTGCTCGACCACGTCGACGACGAGGACCACCGGGTCGAGGTTGCCGACGCCGAGCTCGGGCAGCCCGGGCACGCCGAGCAGCTCCGGAGCGGTGCCGACCGCGGCGATCCGGGAGCCGACGGTCGCGCCCTCCTCGACCACGCGCGAGGCTGCCGCGGAGAGCACCTGGTCGACGGTCTGCGGCTGGGCCCCCTCCTCGCCGACGGTGACCAGCGCGCCGGGCGTCTTCGGGCCGTAGGAGTCCTCGACCGGCTCGCCGTCGAAGCCGTTGCCGAGCCAGTAGTCGACGATCACCGCGTCGCCGCCGGCGAGCTCGGCGCCCCCGCCCTCGACGACCGTGGTGGTCTCGCGCCCGTCGGCGGTGAGGTCCTCGGCCAGGTCGACCTCCGGGACGGAGCCGACCTCACCCGCCACGTCGACGCCCTCGAGCCCGACGGGTCCGGCGGCGTCGTCGTCCGAGCCGCAGGCGGCCAGGGGGGCGCAGAGCAGGAGGGCGGCAGCCGCGGCGGCGCGCCGGCGGCCGGTCCGGGAGGCGAGGGGGGGACGCAGGAGGGGGACGGGCACGAGGTCAGACCCTACCGGGGCGCCCAGCGCCCTCCAGGGACGCCCGGCGCGCGATCACATCCCGTCGATGAGGCGCTGCACCCGCTCGTCGTGGGCCCGGAACGGGTCCTTGCACAAGACGGTGCGCTGGGCCTGGTCGTTGAGCTTGAGGTGGACCCAGTCGACGGTGAAGTCGCGGCGCTGCTCCTGCGCACGACGGATGAACTCCCCGCGCAGGCGCGCCCGGGTCGACTGCGGCGGGACGGTCTTGGCCTCGAAGATCTTCAGGTCGGTCGTGGCCCGCGCGACCTCACCGCGCTTCTCCAGCAGGTAGTAGAGCCCGCGGCTGCGGTGGATGTCGTGGTAGGCGAGGTCGAGCTGGGCGATGCGCGGGTGGCCGAGCGGCAAGCCGTGGCGCTCGCGGTAGCGCTCGATGAGCTTCCACTTGATGACCCAGTCGATCTCGCGGTCGACCAGGCCGAGGTCGTCGGACTCGATCGCCTTCAAACCGCGCTCCCACAGGTCCAGCGCCTGCTCGATGACCGGGGTCGACAGCTCGCGACGGTCGACGAAGTCACGGGCCTTCGACAGGTACTCGGCCTGGATGTCGAGCGCGCTGGCCTCGCGACCGTTGGCGAGGCGGACCTTGCGCCGACCGGTGACGTCGTGGGAGATCTCGCGGATCGCGCGGATCGGGTTCTCCATCGTGAGGTCGCGCATCACCACGCCCTCCTCGATCATCCGCAGCACCAGGTCGCAGCTGGCCACCTTGAGCAGCGTGGTCGTCTCGCTCATGTTCGAGTCGCCGACGATGACGTGCAGGCGGCGGTAGCGCTCGGCGTCGGCGTGGGGCTCGTCGCGGGTGTTGATGATCGGCCGGCTGCGGGTGGTCGCGCTGGAGACGCCCTCCCAGATGTGCTCGGCGCGCTGGCTCACGGCGTACGACGCCCCGCGCGGGGTCTGGGTGACCTTGCCGGCACCCACCACGATCTGACGGGTGACCAGGAACGGGATCAGGATGTCGGCCAGCCTGCTGAACTCCCCCGCCCGCCCCACGAGGTAGTTCTCGTGGCAGCCGTAGGAGTTCCCGGCGGAGTCGGTGTTGTTCTTGAACAGGTAGATCTCGCCGGCGATGCCCTCGTCGTGCAGCCGCTCCTCGGCGTCGAGGAGCAACCCCTCGAGGACCCGCTCCCCCGCCTTGTCGTGGGTGACCAGGTCGACGATGTCGTCGCACTCGGGCGTCGCGTACTCGGGGTGGCTGCCCACGTCGAGGTAGAGCCGCGCACCGTTGCGCAGGAACACGTTGCTGCTGCGCCCCCAGCTGACCACCTTGCGGAACAGGTACCGCGCGACCTCGTCGGGGCTCAGCCGGCGCTGACCCTTGAACGTGCACGTGACCCCGTACTCGTTCTCGATCCCGAAGATCCGCCGGTCCATGGCTGAACAGTAGGCGTTCGGTGGTCGGGCGGCCCCCGTCCCGCGCGGCGCCTAGGACTGCCGTTTGGTCCCCAACGGCAGTAATCAGGCCCCGCGCGGTGTCGTTCGTGCCCAATCGGTGGTGCCCATCGCGCGGTTCCAACGGTTCAGGACCCGGCGCCGGCCCGGTTCGGCGTAGAGGGACTCGGTCACGAGCCGACGCCACCGCTCGAGCCGACCCGCGACGTGCCGGCGGTCGAGCGCGCGGTCGAGCTCGTGCATCACCACCGCCGGGTGGCGCAGCAGGTCGTCCAGGGTGAAGCCGCGTCGCACGTAGTCCGTGCCGGCCCAACCGCGATCGCGGCGCAGGTCCTTGCGGTGCTGCACCGGGTCGCGGTGCACCGCGCCGTCGTACTCGTGCACGAATCCGGTCCCGTCCACCAGCAGGTCCGCGATCCCGACCAGGCGACCGTCGGCGTCGGTGAGTCGGGCCTGCGGGGTCGTGGGGACGTCCATCGCATCGTGGAACAGGCGCAGGACCGTCTCACCCGGCGAGTCCGCCAGCGCGGACGCGCGCTCCCAGGCGGCGCGCAGCAGCCGGACGCCGGGCCTGGTGCAGGAGAGCAGGGCGTCCATCCGCTCGCGGTCCACGTCGCCGCGGCGCAGCGCGGACTCGACGAGGATCGACAGGTCGAGCAGCCCGAGGTCGCGCGCAGCGCGGAGCAGGATCTCCTCGGGCGCCTCCACCGGTAGGCCCTCGACGACGTCGGGCCGGGAGCCACGGCGCAGGCGCGAGCAGATCAGGCCGGGACGCCGTGGCCGGCCGACGTCGTCCTCGACCGCTGCGAAGACGGGGACCTGCTCGGGGAGCGTCGGTAGGTGCCACCCGCGCAGGCGGGCCCCGGTCACGTGGGTGAACACCGCTCCCGGTGGCAGCACGAGCAGCCAGGCGCGCAGGTCCCGCAGGAGCTCCTCGCGCTCGTCCGCACGGTCGACCACCTTGAGGAACAGGCCGTGGCTCACGCGGCGGTAGCCGCGGACGCGCATCTGCCCCCTGATCGGCGCGTCGTCGTCTCGCTCTGTCACCAGCACACCGTGCCGCTATCGGGCCCCGTCCGCGTCCGCGACGCCCGGGACCTGTGGAGGAAGCACGACCGGGACTGTCTGTGCCCGCCGTTTGGTCCCCAACGACAGCGATCCGGACCCAGAGGACGCCGTTGGGGACCAAACGGCACCACATCGGAGCTGAAGAGCGGGGGTGGGTCAGGGGGGTGGGGCGACGGGGGGGTCGATGGGATCGCCGGTGGCTTCAGGGCGGGGCGGGGGGGTGTCGGTGGCGAGGGGGGCGGGCTCGCGGCGGCCGAGCAGGCCGGTGAGCCGCTCCGGGCGGAGCCGGGCGAACTTGCGGGTCTGGGTGCGGGTGCGGTCGAGGACGGCGACCTCGAGGTCCTCGACCGGGACCACGCGGTCCGCGGCGTCGCCTTCGGAGGCCCCGAGCGCGGCGACGGCGGTGCCGAGGGCGGTGGCGAGGTCGGCGCCGGGGACGTGGTGCTCGCGCAGGCGCGCGGCCACGGTCTCGGCGGCGCCCCCCATCACCGCGAAGCCGTGCTCGTCGGCGACCTGGCCGTCGTAGGTCAACCGGTAGACCTGGTCGCCGGCCGGCGCGTCACCGATCTCGGCGACGAAGAGCTCCACCTCGTACGGCTTCTCGCCGCCGGTGGAGAAGATCGTGCCGAGGGTCTGGGCGTACGCGTTCGCCAGGGCGCGGCCCGTGACGTCGCGGCGGTCGTAGGAGTAGCCGCGCATGTCGGCGAGGCGGACACCGGCGATGCGCAGGTTCTCGAACTCGTTGTAGCGCCCGACCGCGGCGAAGGCGATCCGGTCGTAGATCTCGGAGACCTTGTGCAGCGCCTGCGAGGGGTTCTCGGAGACGAAGAGGACGCCGTCGGCGTACTGCACGGCCACCACGGACCGGCCGCGGGAGATCCCCTTGCGCGCGAAGTCGGCCCGGTCCTTCATCAGCTGCTCGGGCGAGACGTAGTACGGCATGCTCATCGCGGGCCCCTCCCGTCGAGCGCGGCCGCCGGGCCGTCGGGGCGCAGCATCCGCCCGGCGATCATCCGATCGGCGACCTCGGCCACCTCGGCGTCGGGCAGCCGCGCGCCGCCCTCGGCGGTGATGAGGTGGACCACGGGGAAGATCCGGCGGGTCAGGTCGGGACCGCCGGTGGCGGAGTCGTCGTCGGCCGCGTCGTAGAGGGCCTGGACGACGGCCAGCACGCACTCCTCGGGGCTGAGGTCCTCGCGGTAGAGCTTCTTCAGCGAGCCGCGGGCGAAGACCGATCCCGAGCCGACCGCGTGGAAGGCGGTCTCCTCGTAGCGGCCGCCGGTGACGTCGTAGGAGAAGATCCGCCCGGTGCCGGCGGACAGGTCGTAGCCGGCGAACAGCGGGACGACCGCGAGGCCCTGCATCGCCATCGCGAGGTTGCCGCGGATCAGCGCCGCCAGCCGGTTGGCCTTGCCGTCCATCGACAGCGTCGAGCCCTCGATCTTCTCGTAGTGCTCCAGCTCCACCTGGTAGAGCCGCACCATCTCGACGGCGAGCCCGGCGGTGCCGGCGATGCCGACCGCGGAGAACTCGTCGGCGGGGAAGACCTTCTCGATGTCGCGCTGCGCGATGACGTTGCCCATCGTGGCGCGCCGGTCACCGGCCATCACCACGCCGCCGGGGAAGGTCGCGGCCACGATCGTGGTGCCGTGCGGCACCAGGTCGCCCAGACCCCCCGGCCCACCCGCACCCGCACCCGCCGGCCCGAGGTCGCGCCGTCCTGGCAGCAGGTCGGGCCGCTGGTCGGCGAGGAAGTCCGCGAACGACGACGAGCCCGGCGTCAGGTACGCGTCGGGCAGCCGGGAGCCGGTCATTCGCCGCCCTTCTGGATGAAGGACTTCACGAAGTCCTCCGCGTTGGTCTCGAGGACGTCGTCGATCTCGTCGAGGATGTCGTCGACCTCGGTGTCGAGCGCCTCCTTGCGCTCGGACGCCGTGGACTCCGTCGCCTCCTCGGTCCGCTCGGACTCCTCGGTCTCCGAGGAGCGTCGCGGCTGCTTGTGCTCTTGGGCCATGCCGCGACCCTAGCGACTCCGCGGGCGCGGGTCAGCGGCTGAGCTCACCCACGAGCGCCTCGGCGGTCGCCGAGCGGTCCAGCAGCGCGCCCACGTGGCTGCGGCTGCCCCGCAGCGGGTCCAGCGTCGGGACCCGTTGCAGCGACTCGCGCCCGGGCAGGTCGAAGATCACCGAGTCCCACGAGGCGGCGGCGACGTGGTCGGCGTACTTCTCGAGGCAGCGGCCGCGGAAGTAGGCGCGGGTGTCCTCCGGCGGGTCGTGCATGGCGCGCTCCACCGTCTCGTCACCCAGCAGCCGCTCCACGCGCCCCGCGGCCGTCAGCCGGTGGTAGAGCCCCTTCTCGGGGCGGAGGTCGGAGTACTGCAGGTCGATCAGCGCCAGCTTGGCGTCGTCCCAGGCCAGCCCGTCGCGGTCGCGGTACTGCTCGAGCAACCGCAGCTTGGCCACCCAGTCCAGCTCGCGCGCACACTCCATCGGGTCGCGGTCCAACCGGTCGAGCACCGACTCCCAGCGCGCCAGCACCTCGGTGGTCTGCGCGTCGGCGTCGGTGCCGTAGCGGTCCTCGACGTACTTGCGGGCCTGGTCGAGGTACTCCATCTGCAGCTGCACCGCGGTCAACCGGCGACCGTCGGTCAGGGTGACCTGGTGGCGCAGCGTCGGGTCGTGGGAGACCGCCCGCAGCGCCGCCACCGGACCCTCGACGACCAGGTCGCGGCCGAGGAAGCCGTCCTCGATCATCGCCAGCACCAACGACGTGGTGCCGACCTTGAGGAACGTGGAGACCTCCGCCAGGTTCGCGTCGCCGATGATCACGTGCAGCCGGCGGTACTTCTCGGGGTCGGCGTGCGGCTCGTCACGGGTGTTGATGATCGGCCGCTTCAGCGTGGTCTCGAGCCCGACCTCGACCTCGAAGAAGTCGGCTCGCTGGCTGATCTGGTAGCCGGTGTCACGGCCGTCCTGGCCGCGCCCGACGCGACCGGCGCCGCACACGACCTGGCGGGAGACGAAGAACGGCGTCAGGTGCCGCACGATGTCGGCGAACGCCGTCGAGCGGCGCATCAGGTAGTTCTCGTGCGCGCCGTAGGAGGCGCCCTTGCCGTCGGTGTTGTTCTTGTAGAGCACGATCGGCGCACCACCGGGCATCGCGGAGGCACGTCGGGCGGCGTCGAGCATGACCTGCTCGCCGGCCTTCTCCCACCGCACGGCGTCCAACGGGTTGGTCACCTCGGGCGTGGCGTACTCGGGGTGGGCGTGGTCGACGTAGAGCCGGGCACCGTTGGTGAGGATGACGTTGGCCAGCCCGAGGTCCTCGTCGGTCAGCTGCGAGGGGTCGGCCACCTGTCGCGAGACGTCGTAGCCGCGCGCGTCGCGCAGCGGCGACTCCTCCTCGAAGTCCCAGCGGGCGCGGCGGGCGCGGACGGTCGCCGAGGCGTAGGCGTTGACCACCTGCGAGGAGCTGACCATCGGGTTGGCCGTGGGCTGACCGGTCACGGCGATGCCGTACTCGATCTCGGTGCCCATCACCCGACGCACGCTCATCCTGCGAGCCTACGGGCACCGCGCGCACGCGAGCGCTACCCGGCCCGCCCCTGCCAGGCGTGCGCGAGGTTGACCGAGACCACCGCGGCGACCGCGAGCAGCAGCGCGACCAGCTCGCCGTTGAGGCCGAGCACGATCGTGATCGGGATCATCGCGACCAGGGAGACGATGCCCAGGGCGAGCTGGCGGCCGCCGGCAGCCGCGACGAGCCGCTGCGCGCGGTCCACCTGGGCACGCCGCTCGTCGGCCCGCGCCTCCACGGCCCGCTCGATGCGCTCGGCGAAACCGTCGACCAGCACCGCGTCGTAGTGCAGGCCGAGCTCTCGACGCGCCTCCAGGTGCGCCTCGACCTCCGAGCGCTCCAGCTCACCGTCGGTCATCGCGGTCCCTCCCCCTGGCGCCGGCGCTCCTGCGGCTGCTGCCGGCTACAGGTACTGCCCGGTGTTGGCGACCGTGTCGATCGAGCGGCCCGGCTCGGTGCCCTGCTTGCCGGTGATCAGGGTGCGGATGAAGACGATCCGCTCGCCCTTCTTGCCCGAGATCCGCGCCCAGTCGTCCGGGTTCGTGGTGTTCGGCAGGTCCTCGTTCTCCTTGAACTCGTCCACGCACGCCTGCAGCAGGTGCGCCACCCGCAACCCCTTCTGCTGGTGGTCGAGCAGGTCCTTGATCGCCATCTTCTTGGCCCGGTCGACGATGTTCTGGATCATCGCCCCGGAGTTGAAGTCCTTGAAGTACAGGACCTCCTTGTCGCCGTTGGCGTAGGTCACCTCGAGGAAGCGGTTCTCCTCGGTCTCGGTGTACATCCGCTCGACCGTCGCCCGGATCATCCCGCCCACGCAGGCCTGGCGGTCCCCGCCGAACTCGGCGAGGTCGTCGGCGTGCAGCGGCAGGCTCGGGGTCAGGTACTTGGAGAAGATGTCGCGCGCGGACTCGGCGTCGGGCCGCTCGATCTTGATCTTCACGTCCAGCCGACCCGGCCGCAGGATCGCCGGGTCGATCATGTCCTCGCGGTTCGAGGCGCCGATCACCAGCACGTTCTCGAGCAGCTCCACGCCGTCGATCTCGCTGAGCAGCTGGGGGACGATGGTGTTCTCGACGTCGGAGGACACCCCCGAGCCGCGGGTGCGGAACAGCGAGTCCATCTCGTCGAAGAACACGATCACCGGGGTGCCGGTGCTGGCCTTCTCCCGGGCCCGCTGGAAGACCAGGCGGATGTGGCGCTCGGTCTCGCCGACGTACTTGTTGAGCAGCTCGGGGCCCTTGATGTTGAGGAAGTACGACTTCCCCTCGGCGCCGGTGCGGGTCGCCACCTTCTTGGCCAGCGAGTTCGCCACCGCCTTCGCGATGAGCGTCTTGCCGCAGCCCGGAGGACCGTAGAGCAGCACACCCTTGGGCGGCTTCAGCTCGTGCTCCTTGAACAGCTCGGGGTGCAGGTAGGGCAGCTCGACGGCGTCCTGGATCTGCTCGATCTGCCCGCTCAGCCCGCCGATGGACTCGTAGGCGATGTCCGGGACCTCCTCGAGGACCAGCTCCTCGACCTCGGACTTCGGGACCCGCTCGTAGACGTAGCCGGCACGGCCGTCGAGCAGCAGCGAGTCGCCGGCGCGCAGGGTCTGCCCCCGCAGCGGCTCGGCGAGGCGCACCACCCGCTCCTCGTCGGCGTTGGCGATGACCAGGGCGCGCTCGCCGTCGGCGAGCACCTCCTTGAACATCACCACCTCGCCGACCTCCTCGAAGTCCAGGGCGGCGACGACGTTGAGCGCCTCGTTGAGCATGACCTCCTGGCCCCGGCGCAGCTCGTCGGCGTGGACGGCGGGGCTGACGCTGACCCGCAGCTTGCGCCCCCCGGTGAAGACGTCGACGGTGTCGTCGTCGTTGCGGGACAAGAAGGTGCCGAAGCCGGCGGGCGGCTGGGCGAGCCGGTCGACCTCCTCCTTGAGCCGCGTGATCTGGTCGCGGGCCTCGCGCAGGGTGCCGGCGAGCCGCTCGTTCTGCGCGGTGACGGTGGCGAGGTTGCGCTGGGCGTCGGCCAGGCGCAGGTCGAGACCCCGCGAGGAGCCGGGGGCGTCGCTCAGCCGCCGGCGCAGGTCGGTGATCTCGGCCTCCAGGTAGCGGACCTGGTCGGCCAGCTGCTCCCGGTCGCGATCCGTGCTGCCGGACCCGAACTCGTTCGTCGACATCGGCTCCACCTCCTGTTGCCAGGACCCTACCCGCGCCCGGTCACCGGGACAGGGGGAACGCGCGGCGACCCGCCGCCGTCGTCGGGGTCACCCCTGCGGCGGCTGCTCCTCGCCGGGCGGGCGGGGGCCGGCGTAGTCCGGACCGTACGCCCCCGGGGCGGGGCGCCGACGCTTGCGCGGCGGGCTCTCGCCGGGCGCCATCCGCCGCGCGGTCACCAGGAACGCGGTGTGGCCGACCATGGAGTGCCCGGGGCGCACCGCGAGCCCCTCCACGTGCCAGTCGCGCACCAGCGACTCCCAGGCGTGCGGCTCGGTGAAGCCGCCGTGGACCCGCACGTTCTCCACGAAGGTCGATAGCTGCGTGGTGGTGGCGACGTAGGCGCACAGGATGCCGCCCGGTCGCAGCGCACCGGCCGCCGCCGCCAGGCACTCCCAGGGCGCGAGCATGTCGAGCACGACCCGGTCGTAGCGCTCGCCGGTGGCGGGCAGCTCCTCGGCCAGGTCGCCGAGGCGCAGCGACCACGCGGGGTGGCTGCGGCCGTCGCTCCCGCCGAAGAACTGGTCGACGTTGCGCCGGGCCACGTCGGCGAACTCCTCGCGCCTCTCGTAGGAGGTCACCCGCCCGTGCGGGTCCGACCGCGCGCAGCAGCGAGCAGGTCAGCGCCCCGGAGCCGACCCCCGCCTCGACCACGTCGGCGCCGGGGAAGACGTCGGCCATCGCCACGACCTGCGCGGCGTCCTTCGGGTAGACCACGGCGGCGCCGCGGGGCATCGAGACGGTGAACTCCGAGAGCAGCGGGCGGAAGACGAGGTACTCGCCCCCGGCCGAGGAGGTGAGCGTGAACCCCTCCTCCCTGCCGATCATGTCGTCGTGGTCCAGGTGGCCCTTGTTGGAGAAGAACCGCTTGCCCGGCTCCAGGCTGAAGTTGTGGCGGCGGCCCTTGGTGTCGACCAGGCGCACCCACTCCCCCGCCCGTAGCGGACCGCGGTGCACGCCGCCCCACGCCTGCGCCGGCACGTCCTCCTGCGCGTCGTCGGTGCTCACGAACGCCCCCGGGTGCCGCGGACCACGCGATCGACGTCGGCCAGCGCCAGCACGCCGTGCACGGAGCCGTCCGGCTCGAGCAGGACGTACTCGCGCGCGGGCTGCCGACGGATCGCGGTCACCAGGTCCTCGCCGCGGAGGTCGGCGCCCAGGCGGGCACCGGGTTGCGCGCTGCGCGCGACGCTGGACGTCGGCACCCACGGCCGCCGCTCCTCGGGCGTCGCCGCGAGGGCCGTCGGGTCGACCACGCCGACCGGCTCGCCCGCACCGGTCACCGTCACCAGGCCCGGTACGCCGGCCAACCCGGCGCGGCGGACGGCCTCCGCCAGCGGCAGGTCCTCGGGGACGCTGAGCGCGGGTCGGGCCAGGTCGCGGGCCACCAGACCCGGGATCCGGCCCCGGGCGCGGGCCTGGCCGAGCTCGGCACCCGCCGTGGTCCAGATGAACGCCGCGAGCACGAACGAGACCAGGTAGTCGACCAGGTCGGGGCGCAGGCCCAGCACCAGCTCGCCCAGCACCGGCCACGCCAGGAGCAGCACCGCGACCACCCGCCCGCTCCACGCGGCGACGACGACCCCTCGCAGGGCGCTCCCGCCCGCCGCCCACACGGCGGCCTTCAGCACGCGTCCCCCGTCGAGCGGCAGGCCCGGTACCAGGTTGAGCACGCCGATCAGCAGGTTGCCGGCGGCCAGCCCGAACAGGAACAACCCGACCAGCCCCTGGTCGTTGCCCTGGTAGGCGACCCACGCGACGGCGCCGACCCCGAGGGAGGTGAGCGGGCCCACGACCGCGACCCAGAACTCCTGGCGGGGGGAGCGGGACTCGCCCTGCACCGCGGTCATCCCGCCGAGGAAGTGCAGCGTGATCGAGGGCACCACCGTGCCGTACCGCCGGGCCACCAGCGCGTGGGAGACCTCGTGCAGCAGCACGGCGAGGTAGAGCAGGCCGGCGAAGGCCGCGCCCGCGACGTAGCTGAGCGGACCGAGCCCGGGGCGCACGGCCTCCACCTGGGGACCGAGCACCACGGCGAACAGGCCCGCGAACAGCAGCGTCGTGTACGAGACGAGGATGGCGGTGCCGCCCACGGTCGCCACCTTCACCGTCCCCGCGGAGCGCGCGGCGGGGGCAGCGGGAGGCACCGCTCGAACCTACCCGGTGGGCGCTGCCGGGAGCGCGGTCGGTGCCCGCGCCTAGGCTCGGGACGTGCCCCTCCCGCCCGCCGCCGCGACCGACCCGGACCCCGTCCCGGCGTCCCCGGCGCAGGCGCGCTCGACCCCGGTCGACGGCGTCGAGGTGGTCGGATCGCTCTCGCCGAGCCGGGCCGTGGACTTCGTCGGCTGCCCGCTCCGCTACCGGTTGCGCACCATCGACCGGTTGCCGGAGGCGCCGTCCCTCGACGCCGCCCGCGGCACGCTGGTGCACCAGGTGCTCGAGGACCTCTTCGACCACCCGGCCGCCGAGCGCACCCCCGACCGGGCGCGCAGCCTGCTCGCGCCGACCTGGTACCGGCTCGCGGAGGAGGACGAGACGCTGGCCCCGTTGCTGCCGGCCGCCGAGGCGCCGGCGTGGCTGGCGTCCTGCGCGAGCGTGCTCGACCGGTGGTTCACCCTCGAGGACCCGCGCCGCCTGGAGCCCGCCGAGCGCGAGCTGCACGTCGAGACCGTGCTCGACTCCGGGTTGCTGCTGCGCGGCATCGTCGACCGGCTCGACGTCGCCCGTGACGGCGCCATGCGCGTGGTCGACTACAAGACCGGGCGGTCCCCCGCGCCGGCGTACGAGGCGCGCGCGCTGTTCCAGGTGCGCTTCTACGCGCTCGCGCTGTGGCGCACCCGCGGGGTGGTGCCGGCCGTCCTGCAGCTGGTCTACCTGGGCAACGGCGAGGTGCTCCGCCACCGTCCCGACGAGGCGGAGCTGCTCGCCACCCAGCGCCGGGCGGAGGCGGTGTGGCGGGCCGTCGCCACCGCGCTGGAGTCCGGCGAGTGGCTGCCCCGACGCAGCGGGCTGTGCGCCTGGTGCTCGTTCAAGCCGTTCTGCCCCGAGTTCGGCGGCACCCCGCCCCCGCTCCCGGACCCCGCCCCGCCGCCGGGCTAGCCCCGCTCCGCGACCTCCTGGGTGGTGAGCTGGTGGGCGGTGAGCTCCGCCGCTTGCGATCTCCTCCACCCAGTGGCACGCCGCGAGGTGGCCCGGACGGACCTCGCGCAGCGCCGGTCGCTCGTCGTCGCACCGGGTCGGCTGCCGCCACGGGCAGCGGGTGTGGAACCGGCAGCCCGAGGGCGGGTCGGCCGGTGAGGGCAGGTCCCCCTGCAGCAGGATCCGCTCGCGCCGGTCCTCCACCTCGGGGTCGGGCACCGGCACCGCCGACATCAGCGAGCGGGTGTAGGGGTGCAGCGGCTCGTCGTACAGGTCGTCGGAGGCAGCCTGCTCGATGATCGAGCCGAGGTACATCACCGCCACCTCGTCGCTGACGTGGCGGACGACGGCCAGGTCGTGGGCGATCACCAGGTAGGTCAGCCCGAGCCGCTGCTGCAGGTCGTCGAGCAGGTTCAGCACCTGCGCCTGGACCGAGACGTCGAGCGCCGAGACCGGCTCGTCGGCGATGATGAAGCGGGGCTCGAGCGCCAGCGCCCGGGCGATCCCGATCCGCTGCCGCTGACCGCCCGAGAACTCGTGCGGGTAGCGCTGGCCGGCCGTCGACGGCAGACCGACCTGGTCGAGGAGCTCGCGCACCCGGGTGCCCTTCTCGAAGGCGATCCCGTGCGCCCGCAACGGCTCGGTGAGGATCGTCTCCACGCTCTGCCGGGGGTTGAGGCTGGCCAGCGGGTCCTGGAAGACCATCTGCATGTCGCGGCGGGAGGCGCGCAACCGCTCCCCGCGCAGCGAGGAGACGTCGCGACCGTCGAAGTGCACGGTCCCCTCCGTGACCGGGCCGAGGCGCAGCAGCGCGCGGCCGAGGGTGGACTTCCCGCAGCCCGACTCCCCCACCAGGCCCACGCTCGTGCCGTCGCGCACGTCGAGGTCCACCCCGTCGACGGCGCGCACCGCGCCCGCCGACGTCCCCGAGCAGGCCGCCGGAACGGGAAGTGCGACCTTCAGCCCGCGCACCGAGACCAGGACGTCGGAGGACGGAGCGGGGCTCACGCGGTGGCTCCGCGGGTCGGGAGGTCGGGACGGCGCAGGCCGTCGACGGGGTTGAAGCAGCGCAGCGAGCGCCCTCCCCCGGCTCGAGCGTCGGCGGCTGCGGTGGCAGCGCTCGACGACGTGGGAGCAGCGGGGGCGAACGCGCACCCCTCGGTCCACGGGATGGTGCTGGTCGGCGACCCCGGGATGGCGGCGAGCGCCTCGCCGCGCGGCTGGTCCAGGCGCGGGATGCTGCTGAGCAGGCCGGAGGTGTAGGGGTGGCGGGGCGAGGAGAACAGCGGCCGCGCCGGGCCTGCTCGACGATCCGACCGGAGTACATGACGTTGACCTCGTCGCACAGCCCGGCGACGACCCCGAGGTCGTGGGTGATCAGCAGCAGCGCAGCACCGGTGTCGGCGACGAGGTCCTTGAGCACCTCGAGCACCTGCGCCTGGATGGTCACGTCCAACGCCGTGGTCGGCTCGTCCGCGATCAGCAGCTGCGGCTCGCAGGCCAGGGCGATCGCGATCAGCACGCGCTGGCGCATGCCGCCGGAGAGCTGGTGGGGGTACTCGCGCAGGCCGGCGACCGGGGTCGGGGATCCCGACCTTGTCGAGCAGCGCGCGGGCCCGGTCGTCCGCCTCGCCCTTGTCCACGTCGAGGTGGGCCCGCAGCACCTCGCGCAGCTGCACCCCGATCGTGACCACGGGGTTCAGCGAGGTCATCGGGTCCTGGAAGACCATCGCGATCTCGCGTCCGCGCATCCGGCCCAGCGCCCGGCGGTCCAGGCCGAGCAGGTCCCGACCGCCGTAGCGGACCTCGCCCGAGACCCGGGCGGAGCGGCGCGGCAGCAACCCCATCACCGCCAGGGAGGTCACCGACTTGCCGCTGCCGGACTCCCCGACCAGGCCGACGTGCTGGCCCTTGCGGACGCTGAAGGACACCTCGTCGACCGCGACGTTGTCGCGCCGGCCGCGGCCGCCGAAGACGACGCGCAGGTCGCGCACGTCCAGCAGCGGCTCCGACGAGGCACCGGCGTCGGCGGTGTGCGTGGTGCTCACCGGGGTCACCTCCTGGTCCGGGGTCGAGGGCCTCGCGCATCGCCTCGCCGAGCAGCGTGAAGCCGAGCGCGGTGATGGCGATCGCGAAGCCGGGCAGCAGCGCCAGCCGGGCGGCGGAGTCGAAGCGCTCCTGCGCGGCGACCAGCATCCGGCCCCGACTCGGCGACCGCCGGGTCGGACTCGCCGAGGCCGAGGTAGGAGAGCGCGGCGACCTCGATGATCGCCGTGGCGAGGTTGAGGGTGGCCTGGACGATGGTGGGCCCGATCGCGTTGGGGACGATGTGGCCGGCCACGATCCGCCGCTTGCGAAGGCCCGACGCGCTGGCGGCGAGGACGTAGTCCGAGCGGCCCTGGGAGAGCATCGAGCCGCGTAGCAGCCGGGCGAAGATCGGCACCTGCGCGATGCCGATCGCGATCATCACCGCGTAGGCGTTCTGGCCGAGCACGGCGACGATGCTCACGGCGAGCAGCAGGCTCGGCACCGCCAGCATCACGTCGACCAGCCGCATCACCGCGTTGTCGACCCAGGAGCCGAGCCGGCCGCCGAGCGCGCCGAACCCGCCGGCCACCGCGCCGAGACCGGCACCGGCGGCCAGCCCGATCGAGGTGGAGACCACGCCGTAGACCAGCGACTGCCGGGCGCCGTAGACCAGCTGGGTCCACATGTCCGAGCCGTAGCGGTCGAGGCCGAGCCAGTGGTCCTCGGAGGGGCCCGGTACCGCGAGGGGCGTCACCTTGCCGGCGTCCCCCGCAGCCCCGGGCTGGTAGGAGGTCAGCAGCGGGGCGGCGAGGGCCACGAGCACGAACGCGGCGATGATCAGCGCGCCGACGATGGCGGTGGGGTTGCGCCGCAAGCGGCGGAAGGCGCCGCGCCACAGCCCGACCCCGCCCTCCTGATCGGCGTCGCCGCGCGCCGGGTCGCCGCCGGGGGTGGCCCGGGGCGGCGCCGGCGGGGGGCACCAGCGTGCTCACGAGACCCTCACCCTCGGGTCGATGACGCCGTAGGCGAGGTCCACGACCAGGTTGATCAGCGAGTAGGTGATCGCGATGAAGATGATGACCTGGAGCACCGGGAAGTCGCGCTGGGAGATGGCCTGGAACAGGCAGCTTGCCGATGCCGTTGAACCCGAAGACGGTCTCGGTCGAGCACCGCGCCGAGAGCAGCAGGCCCGCCTGCAGGCCGATGGTGGTCACCACCGGCAGCAGCGCGTGCGGAGCACGTGGCGCCGGCTGATGATCGCGGTGGACAGGCCCTTGGCCTCGGCGGTGCGGACGTAGTCCTCGTGGAGCACCTCCGCCACCGACGCCCGGGTGATCCGCACGATGATGGCCAGCGGGATCGTGCCGAGCGCGAGGGCGGGCAGCACGAGGTGGATCGCGGCGTCCCAGGCGGCGTCCCACTCCGGGTCAGCAGCCCGTCGAGGACGTAGAAGTTCGTCAGGTGGGTGGCGTCGATGCGTGGGTCCTGGCGCAGCGCGGTGGGCAGCACGCCCAGCCACTCCGCGAAGACCAGCTTGAGCAGGATCGCCAGGAAGAAGACCGGCGTCGCCACACCCAGCAGCGAGCCGGAGACCACCGTCGTGTCCAGCAGCCGGCCCTGGTTGCGCGCTGCGAGGTAGCCCATCGGCACGCCGACCAGCACCGCGAACAGCATCGCGGTCACGGCCAGCTCGATGGTGGCGGGGAACCGGTCGAGGAAGGCGCCCAGCACCCGGTTGACCGGTCTGGATGGAGCTGCCGAAGTCACCTGCAGGAGCGCCTTGACGTAGATCAGGTACTGCTGGAGCAGCGGCTCGTCGAAGCCGTAGGCCT
>CAWBNM010000002.1:0-504280 GCA_963790175.1 uncultured Actinomycetota bacterium
CGATCGGCCCGGCCGAGGCGACCTTCGGCTACGAGGCCGAGATCACCGACGGGGTCGTCCCGCGCGCCGACTTCACCGCCCTCCCGGTGAACCCCCTGAAGAGCCCCAGCTTCGCCGGTGCCGCCACCAGCTACCAGGGTGGCGCCACGACCGGTGTCGCTCTCGCCGACGGCGCGTCGACGATCGACGAGAACCTGCTGAAGCTCCGCGACGGTGCCGGCGACCTGCTCGCCGGCCTGATCAAGCTCCGCGCCGGCTCCGAGGAGCTCAGCGCGGGCCTGGTCGACAAGGCCGCGCCGGGCGCCGCCGAGCTGGCCGCCGGGCTGAGCGACGAGGCCGCCCCGGGGGCCGCCGAGCTGGCCGCCGGGCTCAACGACGACGCCGCTCCCGGCGCCGCGCTCCTGGCCGGCGGTGCCGGCGAGCTGGGCGCGGGACTCGATGACCTGGACGCCGGCGCGGGCCGCCTGTCCGCCGGTGCCACCGCGCTCGACGTCGGCGTCGGCGTGCTCGCCGACGGCACCGGCACCCTGCGGGTCGGTGCCCTGGAGCTCGTCGACGGCGCGCGCCGGGTGGACGCCGGCGCGGGCGACCTCGCCGCCGGCGCCGGGCGCCTCGCGGCCGGCTCCGGCGACGCGCTGGGCGGCAGCCAGCAGCTGACCGCCGGCCTCGGCCGGCTCAGCGACGGCCTGGAGCAGCTGGGGAGCCTCGAGGGGCTGCCGAAGGCCCAGGCCGGCGCCACCGCGTTGAAGGCCGGCATCGACGCCCTGGTCGCCGGGCTCGGCGACGCGTCCCAGCCGACCTCGCTGGTCGGCGGGCTGACCACGCTCGCCTCGCCGGAGGGCCTGCCGGCCGCCGTGACCGGGGCGCAGCAGGTCCAGGGTGGCCTCGCGCAGCTGCGCGGCGGGCCCGACAGCGGACTCGGCGCGGCCAAGGGCGGCGTGGACGCGGTGCGCGGCCAGCTCGCCCCGCTCGCCGAGGGCGGGCTGGACCAGCTCGTCGGCACCCTCGGCAACGCGGCCGCGACCCCCGGGTGCCAGGCCAGCCCGGTCTGCGCCGGGAGCGTCGACGGCGTCATCAGCCGGCTCAACGGGCTGAAGCCGCAGCTGCTCACCGCCTCGGGCGCGCTCGGCCAGGTCTCCGCCGGTCTCGGCACCGCCATCGGCAGCCTGGACACCGCGCTGCTGCCCGGCGCGGCCCGGCTCACCACCAGCCTGCAGGGGGCCGCCGACGGCGCCACCCGCCTGCGGGACGGCGCCACCGCGGCGCGCACCGGCGCCCTGCAGATCCAGGCGGGCCTGGGCGAGCTCAACACCGGCCTCGCCGGTGCGGTCTCCGGGGTCCTCGCGCTCTCGACCGGGGCCGATGCCGCCCTGGCCGGTGGACAGGACCTCACCGCCGGGCTCGGCGCCCTCGACGCCGGCGCGGGTGAGGTCGCGGCCGGCTCGGAGGACCTCGCCGCCGGTACCGGGCAGGTCGCGGACGGCTCGTCCCGCCTCGCCGCGGGAGCCCGCAAGGTCGACGGCGGCGTCGGCACGCTCGGCGACGGGTCGCAGCAGCTGGCCGACGGGTCGTCCGAGCTCGCCGCCGGCGCGGGTCGTGCGGCGGCCGGCTCGCAGGAGCTGACCGCGGGCGCGGTCCGGCTCGCGGCCGGCATCGGCCTGGCCGCGGACGGCTCCCAGGAGCTGGCCGAGGGCCTCGGCGACGCGGCTGAGGGCTCGCAGGAGCTCGCCGAGGGCATCGGCGACGCGGCCGACGGCTCGCAGCAGCTCGCCGAGGGTCTCGGGACGGCGGCCGACGGCGCGCCGCGCCTGGTCACCGGCGCCCAGCGTCTCTCCGACGAGGGTGCGAAGGTGCTCGTCGAGAAGGGGGAGGAGACCGCGCAGTCCTACGGGCAGATGTACGCCTCCCTCGTCGCCGGCGCCGAGCGGGCCGAGACCGAGGAGATGGCCTACGGCGCGCCGCGGGGCGCCGAGGGCCTGACCGCCTACAGCTTCGTCCTCCGCGGCGAGGACGGTGCCGGTGGCCGCAACCTCGGACGGGGCCTGCTCGCCGGCGGTGCGCTCGCGCTGGCCGGTGGCGGGCTGCTGGTCCGGCGGCGCCTGCTCGTCTGAGCGACCAGCACGACCAGCACGACCAGCACGACCCCGGTCCCGAGGGCCGGGGTCGTGCTGTCAGCCGCGTCGGTCGGCGCCGAAGATCGCCGTGCCGGGGGTCAGCCGTCCGCGCAGCGCCGACCACCCGCCCCACACCCGGTCGTGGTCCTCGGGCCAGCGCGGCTCCAGCAGGTCGGTCAGCACGAAGCCGGCGTCGTGGAGCAGCGTGACCCAGTCGCCGAGGGTGCGGTGGTGCTCGACGTAGGCCACCTCGTCGGTCTCGGGGTCGACCTCGACGTAGGGCGTCCGGTCCCAGTAGGAGGAGACGGCGGTGAGGCCGGGCCGACCGGGGTCGTCGGGGAACATCCACCGCGTCGGGTGGGTGATCGAGAAGGCCAGCCGTCCGCCGGGACGCAGCACCCGCGCGGCCTCGGCCAGGGCGACGTCGAGGTCCGCGACGAACTGCAGCGCCCCGAAGGAGCAGAAGACCACGTCGAAGCTGCGGTCGGCGAAGGGCAGGGCGGTGGCGGTGGCCCGCACCGAGGGCACCCGCACGCCCGTGGCCTCGTCGAGCCGCCGCGAGTGCTGCAGCTGGCGGTGGGAGAGGTCCAGCCCCACCGCCCGCCCGCCCCGGGAGCGCACCCACCGGGAGCACTGGCCCGCTCCTGAGCCGACCTCCAGCACGTCGCGCCCGGCCAGCTCGCCCAGCACGCCCGCCTCGTCCTCGGTCAGCCCCTCGGGGCCCCAGACGAACCCGGCGTCACCGAGGAACGCCCCGTGCGTGGCCTGGTACTCGTCGGCGTAGCGGTCCCAGTCCGGCCCGTTCGCCCGACGTGACTCGGCCTCGTCGACCGACCGCCGCTCGACCCGGACCGGTGCCGGTGGCGGGAACCACGGCTGCTCCACCTGCCGAGCCTAGCCCGCCCCCGACCGCTGGCACGATGGCCGCGTGGAGACCACCCTCGAGCCGCTCCCGGGCGGCTGGTCCGGCGAGACCTTCGTGTCAGGCGCCGGCGCCGAGCGCGTGGTGGTCCGGGTGTACGGGGGCCGCTCGCTCGGCCGCGGGCCGGCTGCGCCCGAGGTGGACGCGGCGGTGCTCGCCCTCGTGCGCGGGCTGGTGCCGGTGCCCGAGGTGCTCGAGGTCCGCCGTGCGGACCCGGCCTCCGGCGCCCCCGGTCTGCTGGTGACGTCGTGGGTGCCCGGGGTCCGCGGCGACCTCGTGCTGCCCGACCTGGACGAGGCCGGGCAGCGCGTCGTCGGAGGGGCGCTGGGGCACCTGGCCGGCGTGCTGGCCGGGGTGGCGCAGCGTCGGTCGGGCCCCTTCCTCGACGGCGAGCTGCGCCTCGGCTCCTTCGGCGAGGAGGCGGACCTCGCCGGGGTCGTGGACTCCCACCTCGACCGGCTGCCGGCGTGGGACGCCGCGGAGCGCGCCGGGCTGGTCGAGGTCGCGGACCGCGCCGCCGGGCTCCTCGACGCCGTCCCCCGACGTGCTCTGGTCCACAGCGACCTGAACCCGAAGAACGTGCTGCTCGACCCGGGCACCCTGGCTGTCACGGGCGTCGTCGACTGGGAGTTCGCCCACGCGGGGCACCCCGCCACCGACCTCGGCAACCTGCTGCGCCACGACCGCCGGCCGGCGTACGTCGAGGGCGTGCTCGCCGGCTACCGGCCCCGGGTCCCTGTCGTCGAGGGGGGTCCCGACCTCCTGGACCGCGCCCGCGCGGCCGACCTCGTCGCGTTGGTGGACCTCGCCGTGCGCGCGGGCGAGGCGCCGGAGAACACCGCCGCCGGCGCCGCCCACGACCTGCTCCGCGCCGTCGCCCGCACCGGGGACCTGCACGCCACGGCCTGAGCACGGCTCGAGGACGGCCTAGCCCTCCGCGACGGCCTTGCGGCCCCGCCCGGGCAGCCGCCCGGCCAGCTCGCCCAGCGGTCCCACCGCCCGACCGAGCTGGTCGGCCGCGGACTCCAGCGAGGGGATCAGCTCGGCCAGCTCGACGAGGCGGGGGCGGATGTCCTCCAGCGTGCTGCCCAGCGCGACCAGCTGGTCCAGGGTGCCGCCGTCGGCGACCAGCCGCTCGACGAACCCGTCCTGGGTCAGCAGGCGGTCCAGCAGGCCACCGGGCTCGACGAGGCGGTCCAGCACGCCGTCCTCGGCGGTCAGCCGCTCCAGCGGGCCGTCGGGCGCGAGCAGCCGCTCGAGGGCGCCGTCGTCCTCGACCAACCGGTCCAGCGGACCACCGCGGGCCAGCAACCGGTCCAGCGGGCCGTCCTGGGCGAGCAGCCGCTCGGCCGGACCGTCCTCGGCCAGCAGGGTCAGCAGGGCGCCCTCCTCGGCCAGCAGCCGGTCCAGCGCCCCGCCCCGCTCCAGCAGCCGGCCGATGGGCCGGTCCGGGGAGATCAGCTCGTTGAGCGTGTGCGCGAGCCGCGCGGGGCCCTCGCGGTCGGAGAGCACCTCGACCAGCTGCTCGGCGTACCCGCCCTCGCCGATCACGCGCAGCAGCAGGTCGGCGTACCCGCCCGGACGCCGGATCGGACCGTCCGGCGCCGCGAGGGCGCCCACTGCGAGCGTGGCACGGGTCGCGGCGACCGCGAGGTCGACGGGCAGGGACGCCGCTGCGGCGAGCCGCGCCGCCAGGGGGGCGCGCAGGACGGCGGGCACGGGGGACACCATGGGCCGACCGTAGTGGTGACGGCGCGGTCCCGTCGGTTGGACCTGCCCCGGGCACCGGCGTAGGCTGCTGGCGCGAGTGGAGTCCGCCTGGTCCCAGACGGAGCGGACGACGGATCGCTATCGCTCGATCCCCTCGAGGGCCAGTCCTGGCCCGCAGGGCGTCACCCGGTTCCGGCTGGAGATAGTGAACAAGGGCTTCACGCGTGCCCGCACGACTCCATCCCACCCGAAGGTCCTACTTCCCTATGACGAGCACCCTCACCCCTCCCGCCGATGCCGCGCCGCAGGTCGCGATCAACGACATCGGGTCCGAGGAGGAGTTCCTCGCCGCGATCGACGAGACCATCAAGTACTTCAACGACGGTGACATCGTGGAGGGCACCATCGTCAAGGTCGACCGGGACGAGGTCCTGCTCGACATCGGTTACAAGACCGAGGGCGTCATCCCCTCCCGCGAGCTGTCGATCAAGCACGACGTCGACCCCCACGAGGTCGTCGAGGTCGGCGACGCGGTCGAGGCCCTGGTCCTCCAGAAGGAGGACAAGGAGGGTCGCCTGATCCTGTCCAAGAAGCGCGCGCAGTACGAGCGCGCCTGGGGCACGATCGAGCAGGTCAAGGAGGAGGACGGCGTCGTCGAGGGCACCGTCATCGAGGTCGTCAAGGGCGGCCTGATCCTCGACATCGGCCTGCGCGGCTTCCTGCCGGCCTCGCTGGTGGAGATGCGCCGGGTGCGCGACCTCCAGCCCTACGTCGGCCAGAAGCTCGAGGCGAAGATCATCGAGCTCGACAAGAACCGCAACAACGTGGTCCTGTCCCGCCGTGCCTGGCTCGAGCAGACCCAGTCCGAGGTGCGCCACAGCTTCCTCACCCAGCTCCAGCGCGGCCAGATCCGCAAGGGCGTCGTGTCCTCGATCGTCAACTTCGGTGCGTTCGTCGACCTCGGCGGCGTGGACGGCCTGGTGCACGTCTCCGAGCTGTCCTGGAAGCACATCGACCACCCCTCGGAGGTCGTGGCCGTCGGTGACGAGGTCACCGTCGAGGTGCTCGACGTCGACATGGACCGCGAGCGGGTCTCGCTGTCGCTCAAGGCGACGCAGGAGGACCCCTGGCAGCACTTCGCGCGCACCCACCAGATCGGTCAGATCGTGCCGGGCAAGGTCACCAAGCTGGTGCCCTTCGGCTCGTTCGTCCGCGTCGAGGAGGGCATCGAGGGCCTGGTGCACATCTCCGAGCTGGCCGAGCGCCACGTGGAGATCCCCGAGCAGGTCGTCCAGGTCGGCGACGACGTGATGGTCAAGATCATCGACATCGACCTCGAGCGCCGCCGGATCTCGCTGTCGCTGAAGCAGGCCAACGAGACCGAGGCCGCCGGCGACGTCGAGGAGTTCGACCCGACGCTGTACGGCATGACGGCGACCTACGACGAGCAGGGCAACTACGTCTACCCCGAGGGCTTCGACCCCGAGACGGGCGAGTGGCTCGAGGGCTACGACGACCAGCGCGCCGTGTGGGAGGGGCAGTACGCCACCGCCCACGCCCGCTGGGAGGCGCACGTCAAGCAGCAGGCCGAGGCCAAGAAGGCCGAGGTCGAGGCGGGCGAGGCCACGTCGTACTCCTCGGAGGGCTCCTCGTCCTCGTCGTCCGGGAGCTCCGCCTCCTCGGCGGGCTCGTCCGGCACCGGCCAGCAGTCCGGCGGCGGCAGCAGCGACGGCGGGTCGCTGGCCTCCGACGAGGCGCTGCAGGCGCTGCGCGAGAAGCTCACCGGCGGGGGCGCCTGACCCCCGGGACCTCCGGTCCAGCAGCACCACGACGACCCGTCGCGACCCCGGTCGCGGCGGGTCGTCGGCCGTCCCGGTCGGGATCCGCTCGACCGGGACATACCCTGGCGCGGTGCGCGTGGGACTGACCGGTGGAGTGGGCTCGGGCAAGAGCACGGTCGCCGCCGTGCTCGAGGAGCTGGGGGCGGTCGTCGTGGACTCCGACGTCCTCGCCCGTGAGGTCGTCGCCCCGGGGACCTCGGGGCTGCGTGCGGTGGTGGGCGAGTTCGGCCCCCAGGTGCTCGCCGAGGACGGCTCGCTGGACCGCCCGGCGCTGGGCCGGCTCGTCTTCGGTGACGACGAGGCGCGGCGTCGCCTCGAGCGCATCGTCCACCCGCTGGTCCGGGCGCGCGCGGCCGAGGTCGAGCGCGACGCCCCCGAGGGGGCGGTGGTCGTCCACGACATCCCGCTGCTGGTGGAGACCGGTCAGGGGGACCGGTTCGAGGTCGTGCTCGTGGTCGACGTGCCCGAGGAGGTCCAGCTCGAGCGGCTGGTCGCCGACCGGGGGTGGAGCCGTGCGGACGCGCAGGCGCGGATCGACGCGCAGGCCTCGCGCGAGGAGCGGCTGGCGGTCGCGACCCACGTCGTCGACAACACCGGCAGCAAGGACCGGCTGCGCGCCCGGGTCGAGGAGCTCCACGCCCTGCTGACCGGGTCCGGGACAGGGTGAGGCCGACCCGCCGCGGGGTCCTGGTCGGCGGCGGGTCCACCCTCGTCGTGGCCGGGACCGGGGTGGTCGGGTGGCAGGTCGCGCCCGGGTCGTGGCGCACGCGCGCCCGCGCCGCCGTCGGGGTGGAGCCGGAGGCGTACGTGCCGGACGCTGCCGAGGGCCGGGTGCTGGTGGAGCGGGTGACCTCGCGCGCCATGGGCGGGCTCGACCTGTTCTCGGCCGTGCCCGCCGGCTTCGGCGACGGCGCCGGGCTGCCCGTCGTCGTCGTGCTGCACGGCTCCAGCGCCTCGGCGGCGGCGCTGCGCGACGTCGGGCTGGGTCGGTTCGTGACCCGCGCCGTCGAGCTCGGCGCCCCGCCGTTCGTGCTCGTGGGCACCGACGACGGGCCGGCGGGGTGGGTGCCCGCCGATGGGCAGGACCCGCCGGCGATGCTGCTCGAGGAGCTGCCCGGGTGGTTGACCGAGCGAGGCTGGGACGCCCGGCGACCCGGGCTCTGGGGCTGGTCGCGGGGCGGGTACGGCGCGCTGCGGCTGCTCGGGGACCGTCCCGACGCCGCGGCGGCCCTGGCGCTCTTCAGCCCCGCCCTCGACCCCGCCGACGCGCTGCTCGATGCCGGCTCGACGACCCTCGGCAGCCTGGCGACCCTGCCCTGGGCGCTGTGGTGCGGGGCCGACGACCCCTTCGCCGACGGCGCGGCAGCGCTGGCGGCGGCCGCGCCGGCCGCCCCGGACCCGTCGGTCCTGACCGAGCCGGGCGGCCACACCCGGGCGTACTGGAACGACCACACCCTGGCGATGCTGGCCTGGCTGGCGCCTCAGGTCGGCGGCGTCGGCAGGACCCGCTCGTAGCGGGTCTCCTCGAGCACGGCGCCGGCGCCGATCCCGCCGCTGCGGACGTCGACCTTGGTCGCACCCTCGAGGGTCCAGCCGCGGCGCTCGTAGAACGACCGGGCGCGGACGTTGCCGGTGAGCACCCAGAGCGTGCAGCGAACTGCTCCCGCGGCGACGAGGTCGGCGACCACCGCCCGGTCCAGCGCTCCGCCGACGCCCTGCCGCCAGCGGTCCGGGTCGACGTAGAGCGCCCACAGCTCCCGGGTCCCCGGTGGTGCGTCGTCGTCGCGGGCCCGCCCGATGCTGGCGAACCCCTGGACGTGGCCGCCGGCCGTCGCGACCAGGGTGGTCGCGTCCGCCGGACCGGGGTGGGCCAGCCGGTCGCGCCAGACCCGGGTGCGCTCGTCGACGTCGAGCGCGTCGAGCACGGTGGCGGGGAGCAGGCCGGCGTAGCCGACCTGCCACCCGCGGACGTGGACGTGCGCGATGCCGTCCGCGTCCGCGGGCGTCGCCGGGCGGACCTCGACGCTCAGGCGGCGAGGTCCGGGTCGCCGAGCCGGCGCAGCTTCTGCAGCGCCTCCCGCTCCAGCTGGCGGACCCGCTCGGCGGAGATGCCGTGCTTGGTGCCGATGTCGGCCAGCTTGTGCTGGCGCCCGTCGACCAGCCCGTAGCGCGAGCGGATGATGTCGGCGGCGCGCGTGTCGAGCTGGCCGACCAGCGCGTTCAGCCGCTCGCGGGACTCCGTGTCGAGGACCGTGAGGTCCGGGCCGGGGGCGGTCTCCTGGGCCATCAGGTCGCCCAGCGAGGTGTCGCCGTCCTCGTCGACCGGGGTGTCGAGGCTGACGTGCTCGCGGCCCCAGGCCAGCAGGTCCAGCACGCGGTCGACGTCCATGCCGAGCTCGGAGGCGATCTCCGCGGGCTCCGGGTCCCGACCGAGCTGCCGCTCCAGGGTGCGGCGGGCGCCGCCGACCTGGTTCAGCTCCTCGACCACGTGCACCGGCAGCCGGACCACGCGGGCCTGCTGGGCGATGCCCCGGGTGATCGCCTGGCGCACCCACCAGGTGGCGTAGGTCGAGAACTTGTAGCCCTTGGTGTAGTCGAACTTCTCGACCGCGCGGATCAGGCCGGTGTTGCCCTCCTGGATGAGGTCGAGCATCGGCATCTGCGCGCGGCCGTACTTGCGCGCGATGGAGACCACGAGGCGCAGGTTGGCGGTGATGAACGCGTCCACCGCACGCTCGCCCTCCTCGGCGAGCCACTCCAGCTCCTCCTGGGAGGCCGTCATCGGCGCACCGCCCTTGCGGCGTCCGACCCGACCCTGGGCGAGCAGCGACTCGGCCATCAGGCCGGCCTCGATGGTCTTGGACAGCTCGACCTCGGTCGCGGCGTCCAGCAGGGGAGTGCGGGCGATCTCGTCGAGGTAGAGACCGACCGAGTCACGTCCCTCGATCTCGCGCCCCGCCGTGCGTGGCGCGGCGGCGCGGGTGGGCCGGGTGGCCGCGGTGGTGGTGCTGGTCGCCATGCGATCCCCTCCTTCTGGTGGGTGCAACGCCGGGGGGTGGTGGTGGATTCCCCTCGGGGGGAGGGGATCCGCTCGCGGCGCCTGCACCTAGGACGACGTCCCGGGACGGTAGATAAGTTGCAGGGCAGCAGACTTCTCAGAAAGTTCTCAGCCCGGCACGCCCCGGAGGGTGGCGGTGCGCGCGGGCGCCGTCAGGCGTCGGCCAGGCCCATCCGCTCCAGCACCCACGCGAGGGTGAAGGCGCGGTCGTGCCAGGCCCGGTAGCGACCGGAGACGCCGCCGTGGCCGGCAGCCATCTCGCAGCGCAGCAGCACGTCGGCGTCCGCGACCGCGCGCAGCCGGGCCGCCCACTTGGCCGGCTCCACGTAGAGCACCCGGGTGTCGTTGAGCGAGGTCTCGGCGAGGATCGGGGGGTAGGCCTGCGGGCGGACGTTCTCGTAGGGCGCGTACGCCGCGATGTCGTCGTAGGCCGAGGGGTCGCCCGAGGGGTCACCCCACTCCTCGTACTCGGTGACCGTCAGCGGCAGGTCGGCGTCCAGCATCGAGGTGAGCGTGTCGACGAAGGGCACGCCGGCGACCAGCGCGCCGAAGGCGTCGGGCGCCTGGTTGGCCACCGCGCCGATCAGCAGCCCCCCCGCGGAGGCGCCCTCACCGACCAGCCGGTCCACGGTCGTCCACCCGGTCTCGACCAGGTGGCGTGCGCAGGCGGCGAAGTCGTCGAAGGTGTGCTGCTTGCGGCCCAGCTTGCCGTCGTCGTACCAGCGCCGTCCCATCTCCCCGCCGCCGCGCACGTGCGCGATCGCGAACGCGCCGCCGCGATCGAGCACGGAGAGCCGCGCCACCGAGAAGCCGGGGTCCATCGAGGCCTCGTAGGCGCCGTAGCCGTAGAGGTGGAGGGGCACCGGCCCGCCGCCCTCGCGGGCCGGGCTGGCGTCGCGGCGCACCACCAGCGAGACCGGCACCTGCTCGCCGTCGCTCGAGGTGGCCCAGAGCCGGTGCTCCTCGTAGTCCTCGGGGTCGTACCCGCCGAGGACGGGCTGGCGCCTGAGCAGGGTGAGCTCACGGTGGCGCAGGTCGTAGTCGTAGACCGTGGAGGGCACGGCGAGGGTGGTGAAGCCGACCCGGAGGACCGGCTGGTGGAAGTCGGGGTTGCTGCCGGCGCCGACGGTGGCGGGCTCGCGCTCGAAGCGGACCAGGTGGTCGGCGACGACCCCGTCGGGGCCGAGGTCGAGGACCCTCAGCTGGGTCGCGCCGCCGCTGCGCTGCTCGATGACGAGGTGGTCGGCGAAGGCGTCGACGTCCTCGAGCCGCACCGCCGGGTCGTGGGGGACCAGCGGCACCCACTCCTCCGGCGGGGTGGGCGCGATCGGCGCGGTCGCGATCTCGTAGTCGGGCCCCGTGCCGTCGTGGTGGACCAGGAACACGTCCCGCCCGGCGATGACGGCGTGCTCGAGGTGGTGGTCGAGGTCGTCGCGGCGGGGGGTGAAGACCCGCCAGCCGGCGGCCTCGTCCTCGGTGTCGAGGAACCGGTACTCCGAGCTGGTCTTGGAGCCGCTGGCGACCAGGAGGAACCGCTCGGAGCGGGTGCGCCCGAGGCCGGTCCAGAACCGCTCGTCGGTCTCGTGGTGGACCAGCGCGTCGTCGGCCTGGGCGGTGCCGAGCCGGTGCTCCCAGACCTTGTCCGGCCGCCAGGCGGCGTCGACGGTCGCGTAGTAGCAACGCTCCCCGTCGGGGTGCCAGGTCACGCCGCCGAGGACTCCCGTCAGCTCGTCGGCCAGCAGCTCGCCGGAGGCGAGGTCCTTGATCCGGACGGTGTAGCGCTCGTCGCCGGCGGTGTCCACGGCGTAGGCGAGCAGCTGGTCGTCGGGACCGACGGCGGAGCCGCCGAGGGAGAAGTAGTCGTGGCCCTCGGCGAGGGCGTCGAGGTCGAGCAGGACCTCCTCCCCGGGCAGGGCCGGCTCGTCGGGCGAGGCGTCCTCGGCGGGACGCGGAGGGGTCCAGTCGTCGGGGTCCGCGACCGGGACCCGGCAGGAGGCGCCGTACTCCCGTCCCTCGAAGGAGCGGCCGTAGTACCACCAGCCCCGCTTGCGGGTGGGCACGGACAGGTCGGTCTCCCGGGTCCGCGAGCGGATCTCCTCGAACAGGCGGGTGCGCAACGGGGCGAGGTGCTCGGTGCGGGCCTGGGTCCAGGCGTTCTCGGCCGCCAGGTGGGCGCGCACCTCGGGGGAGTCCTTGTCGCGCAGCCAGTCGTACTCGTCGACCCGCTCCCGGCCGTGGTGGGCCGAGGTGACCGGACGCCGCGGGGCCTCGGGAGCGCTGGTGGGGCGGGCTTCGAGGGGGGTGGGGTCGGACATGCGTCGAACCTACGTCGGCGTCCGGAGGGGGACCGGCGCCGGGTCAGACCCGCTTGTGGAACTCGACGGAGACCTCGACGGGGCGGAAGCCCATCAGCTCGTTGATGGCGATCATCCACCGGTTGGTCCCGGCGTTCTGGGTGGTGACGCGGGTCAGCTCGGGGTGGTCGGCCTGGACCGCGCGCAGGTTGGCGGTCTTGACCGCCAGGCCCAGGCTGTGACCGCGGTGCTCGCGGTGGACGAACGTGCCCCACTGCCACGCGTCCGTCCGCCCGTCGGTGGGCACCGCCAGGGTGGTCTGCGCCGCGACGACGCCGTCGGGGCTCAGCGCGACGGTCTCGTACAGGTCGCGGCCCATCGCGCGGACGGCGGCGAGCCGCTCGACCAGCCGCTCGGGGGTGATCTGCTCCTCCTCGAAGTCGACCTCCCCGGTCGGCGCGTCGACCACCAGCTGGCCCATCAGCTCCCCGAGCGAGGGAGCGAGGTCCTCCGGCAGCTCGTTGACGAGGACCCGCACCTCGTAGTCCCCCGCCCGGGCCGCGGCCCGTGCCGCCCAGGCGTCCAGGGTCCCGACCGGCACCGGGAGCGGGGCGTGACGGACGACCTCGTCGTTGGACCGCCGGTAGCCGTGCCGCTCGAGGAACCGTCGGTAGCCGTGCGGCGCGTCGGGGTCGGCGTCGTGGTCGGGAGGCAGCTTGGTGTCGGTGAGCAGGTGCACGCGCCCCTGGTCGGCCGCCAGCCGCTCCAGGTGGCGCAGCAGGGCCGAGCCGATGCCGCGCCGCGCCGCCGTCGGGTCGACCTGGACCTCGAGGTAGCCCTTGTCCAGGTTGTCGAGGAGGAAGACGTAGAGGGACCCCACCCCGACCACGCGGTCGGGGTCCTCGGGCAGGTAGGCGGCCACGAGGTCGAGCCGCTCGCCGGAGTCGGGCGAGCGCATCGCCCCGAGGAACTCCGGCAGGGACCAGACCGGCATGCCCTCGCGACCGAGCGCGAGCGCGCGCACGGTGACGCCGTGCACCTGGCGCATCAGGTCGTCGTCGGCCAGGTCGACCGCTCGGATCTCCACCCCCCGAGGCTAGGAGCCCGGGTGCTCCCCGGTCGACGGGTTTTCCGCAGGCTCGGACGCCGCGACCGGTGGCCAGGGGTGGAGCGCCGGGTCGTCGACCGGCATCGAGCGCACGGGGCCGGGAGGGGTGGTGGCGGTCTCGAAGCGGACGGTCACGACGCCCCGCCCCGAGCCCCACACCCAGCCGCGACCGTGCTCGTCGTGCTCCACGTCCGCCCCGGGGGCCCAGGTGGAGCGCCCCGCACGCCCCGGCGGCTCGACGGCGGCGGGGTCGGGCTCGTCCTCCTCGGGCCCGGTCCCGAGGACGTCGGGCAGCCCGGAGCCGCCGAACAGGTCGTCCTGCACCCAGTCCGCGAGGCCGGAGACACCGACCCCGAGCAACCGGACGCCGCCCGAGGTGTCGACGTCGGCCAGCAGCCCGCGGGCCACCCGCGCGACGACGCCTGGCCGGTCGGTGGGGGAGCCCAGCGTCGCCGAGCGGGACACCGTGGTGAAGTCGTGGAGCCGGACCTTGATGGTCACGGTCCGTCCGGAGAGCCCACCGGCAGCGAGCCGGGAGGCGACCTCACCGGCCTGGCGGGTCAGCAGGCCCTCCATCAGGCGCCGGTCGGTCAGGTCGGTCTCGTAGGTGCCCTCGGCGGAGACCGACTTGGCCTCGCGCTCGGCCACGACCGGCCGGTCGTCGCGCGCCCGGCACAGCGCGTGCAGCGAGGTGCCGTGCGCACGCCCGACCAGCCGCACCAGCTCGTCGAGGTCGACGCGCTCCAGGTCGGCGACGGCGTGGACGCCGGCGCGGCGCAGCCGCTCGGTGGTCGCCGGCCCGACCCCCGGGATCACCGAGACGTGCATCGGACGCAGCAGGTCCACCTCCGTGCCGGGGGGCACGACCACCAGCCCGTCCGGCTTGTCCAGGTCGCTGGCGACCTTGGCGACGAACTTGGAGGTGGCCACGCCCACCGACGCGGTCAGCCCGCCGGTGCGGCGGTGCAGCTCGGCGCGCAGCTCCTCGGCGAGGGCGGTGACCGTCGCGACCTCCAGGTCCGGCAGGTCCGCCGCGGCGAGGTCGACGAACGCCTCGTCGAGCGACAGCGGCTCGACCAGCGGCGCGACCGACCTCAGCAGCTCCATCACCACGGCGCTCGCCTCGCGGTAGGCGGGGAAGCGCCCGGCGAGGTACGCCGCGTGCGGGCAGCGGGCGCGCGCCTCACGCGTCGACATGGCCGAGCGGACGCCGTGCACGCGCGCCTCGTAGGACGCGGTGGCGACGACCCCGCGGCCCCCGGTGCCGCCGACGACCACCGGGCGCCCCCGCAGCGAGGGCTTGTCGCGCTGCTCGACGGCGGCGAAGAAGGCGTCGAGGTCCAGGTGGAGGACCGAGGCCGTGGCTCGCACGCGCGCACGCTACCCGCGTGCTGCGGGCCGCCCCTGGTCCACAGCCGCCACGCGCGCCCGCCCCGTCCACCGCCGTGGTCGGCCTCGATCCGGACCGCCGGTGCGGGGACGAGCCTGGCGTCGTGACGACCCACGGACCCACACCGCTCCCGCCGCCCGCCGACGCCGGTCCGCCGATGGCGGTGCGCGGGACGGACGACCTGCTCGCCCTCGTCCCGGTGGTCCTCGGGTTCACGCCCACCGACTCGGTGGTGCTGCTGACCTTCGGGGGGCGCGCGTTCCACGCGCGGGTGGACCTGCCCTCCTCCGACGCCGCCGGCCTCGCGGAGCTGGTGTCCCTGCTGGAGGGCCCCGTGCGGCGGCACCGCGTGGCCTGCGCGGCGCTGCTGCTCTACACCGGCGACAGCGCGCTGGCCGCCGCCGTCAGCCGCGCCCTCGCCGTGGGGCTCGGCCGGGCCGGGCTGGTCCTGGTGGAGGAGCTGCGGGTCCACCAGGGCCGGTGGTGGCCCGCTCGCGGACGCCGCCCGGGCGTGCCGGAGCGGGGGGTCCCGTTCGACGTCTCGACCCACCCGTTCCTGGCACGCGCCGTCGCCGACGGCCGGGTCGCCCTGCCCTCGCGCGAGGCACTCGCGCGCACCGTGGAGCCGCTCGTCGACGACGTCGCGGCGGTGGCGGCGGTCGCCGCCTTCCTGCAACCGCCCGACCCCGGCGACCGGGAGCGGTGCGCGCGGGAGGGGGCCTGGGTCGCGGCCCTCCTCGCGGCGCACCTGGAGGCGCGGAGCGTGCCCCCCGCTGCCGACCTCGCCCGGTTGCTGGTCGGGCTGCGGGCGGTCCCGGTGCGGGACGCTGCCTGGGCCGTGACACCGCCCGCGGCCGAGGCCCCTCGGGCCCGGGAGGCAGCAGACCTCTGGGCCGAGGTGGTCCGGCGCGCCCCGCGCCCCTGGCGGGCGCCCGCGGCCGCCCTGCTCGCCTACGCGGCGTGGAACAGCGGCAACGGTGCGCTGGCCTGGTGCGCGGTCGACGTCGCGGAGGAGGCCGACCCCGACCACACCCTCACCGGGCTGGTGGCGGCGCTGCTGCGGGGCGCCGTCCGACCCGGTTCCCTGGACGGCCCCGGCGGCCCCGGCGGCCGCTGCGGGGTCGTCGCCGGGTGACTCCCGCGGCCCGGCGAGCGGGGCTAGGGTCGCGCCATGGGCGAAGAGGTCGACGCGCAGGAGTTCACCCGGGCCGACCGCACCAGGCACCGGGAGAAGGTCCGCCGCTGCCTCGACGTCTTCGCGCGGATGCTGCGTGACTCGGTCTTCGACACCGACGACCCGATGGTGGGTCTCGAGGTCGAGCTGAACCTCGTCGACGAGGCCAACGACCCGGCGCTGAAGAACGCGGAGGCGCTCGAGCGGATCGCCGACCCGGCCTGGCAGACCGAGCTGGGTCAGTTCAACATCGAGATCAACCTGGCCCCCGCGCGGCTCCGCGAGCACGGCCTGGCCACCTTCGAGGCCGACCTGCGCCGCAGCCTCAACGACGCCGAGGCGAAGTCCAGCGAGGTCGGCGCGCACCTGGTGATGATCGGGATCCTGCCCACGCTCGCCGAGGGCCACATGGGGGTCTCCAGCATCAGCGGCAACCCCCGGTACCGGCTGCTCAGCGAGCAGATCCTCGCCGCGCGCGGCGAGGACATCGAGATCTCCATCCAGGGCGCCCTGCCCGAGACCGAGCAGGTCAGCACGACCGCCGGCTCGATCCTGCCCGAGGCGGCCTGCACCAGCACCCAGCTGCACGTGCAGACCTCGCCGTCGGAGTTCGCGGCGTACTGGAACGCCTCCCAGGCGATCTCGGCCGTGCAGCTCGCGATCGGGGCCAACTCGCCCTACCTGCTCGGTCGCAACCTGTGGCGCGAGACGCGGATCCCGCTCTTCGAGCAGGCCACCGACACCCGGGGCGAGGAGCTGAAGTCCCAGGGGGTGCGGCCCCGGGTCTGGTTCGGGGAGCGGTGGGTCACCTCGGTCTTCGACCTGTTCGAGGAGAACGTCCGCTACTTCCCGGCGCTGCTGCCGATCACCGACGACGAGGACCCGGTGCGGGTGCTCGAGGCCGGCGGCACCCCGAACCTGTCCGAGCTGCGGCTGCACAACGGCACCGTCTACCGCTGGAACCGGCCGGTCTACGACATCGCCGGCGGCGTGCCGCACCTGCGGGTGGAGAACCGGGTGCTCGCGGCCGGCCCGACGGTCGTCGACACGATGGCCAACGCCGCCTTCTACTTCGGCCTGGTCCGCACCCTCGCCGAGAGCCAGCGGCCGCTGTGGTCGGCGATGTCGTTCAGCGCCGCGGAGGAGAACTTCCACCTCGCCGCCCAGCACGGGATCGAGGCCCAGGTCTACTGGCCCGGCGTCGGGCAGGTCGCGGCCACGGAGCTGGTGCTGCGCCGGCTGCTGCCGATGGCCCGCCAGGGCCTCGCCGCGTGGGGCGTCCCGGCGGAGGAGTCCGACCGGCTGCTCGACGTCATCGAGGGTCGCTGCCTGGCGGGCACCAACGGCGCGGAGTGGTTCGTGCAGCGGATGGCCGAGCGGGCCGCCGAGGACCGGTGGGACGCGCTGCGCGCGGTCACCGGGGAGTACCGCGAGCGGATGCACTCCAACGAGCCGGTCCACACCTGGTAGCGGGACCGGCGGAGCCGCGGCCGGCCCTGCACGGGGTCAGCACGGGTCAGCCCGGTCGGATCCGTCGCCAGCGGCGACCGGACCCGGTCACGAGGTCCAGCCAGCCCCTCCGGTTGACCACCACCAGGCCGGGCGGCCGGACCAGCACGTCGCCCAGCTCGCCCGCGACCGTGCGCACGGCCGCCAGCCAGGCGGCGTCGACGTCCTGCCGGTCCAGCTCGCCGCTCCGGGTCAGCCACGCCAGGGGCGCGTCGGTGGCCGCACCGGGGTCGTCCGGGTCCCGCAGCGCGCCCACCCGGCGCAACGCCGCTGCCAGCACCTCCACCCGCAGCGCGAGGTCGTCCGGCGTCGTCACCGCCGGGAGCACGACCTCGGGACCACCGGGGAGGCCCAGGTGCAGCAGCGGGGGGTAGCGGCGGCGGTGCTCGGTGCGGGCGTGGTCGATCACGGCCCGGCGCAGCAGCCTCGCGCGCGCCGCCGGCACCGGCGGGCCGACGGGGCCCACCGGGCACCCGTGCGCTGTGCCGTCCACCCCGCCAGGGTGGCCGAGCCACGCCTCGTGGGGACGCGCTCCTCCACAGCCTGCTCGCCAGGACGGCGGACGTCGGTAACCTCCCCGTCATGGGAACCGTCGTGGTGGGTTACGTGCCCAAGCCAGAGGGGGACGCCGCCCTGGACCGAGCGATCGACGAGGCGCTGCTGCGCGGGGCCGACCTGCTGGTGGTGGACGTCCGGCGCCGTGGCGCCGACGACGAGGACGACCTCGGGCCGGCGCGCGAGAAGCTCGCGGGCAGCGGCACGACCTACACCGTGCGCGAGGGCTCGGGGAGCGGGGACGGCGCCGAGGACATCGTGGAGATCGTGGCGCCCGACGACCTGATCGTGATCGGCCTGCGCCGCCGGACCCCGCTGGGCAAGCTGATCCTGGGCTCCAGCGCCCAGCGGATCCTGCTGGACGCGCCCTGTCCGGTGCTGACCGTCAAGCCGTAGCCCCTGCTCCGGCGCCGCTCGCGCTGCCAGGTCGCGAGGGCCGCACCGGGGGGACCACCGCGGGGGACCACCCCAGCGGGGCGTGTAGGACACGACCATGAGCCTCACCGCACTCGACGGCACCCCCGCCCGGCTCGTCGGGACGCTGCCCGCGACCGGCGACACCGCCCCCGCCTACGAGCTGGTCGGCACCGACCTCGGCACCGTCCGCCGCGACCCGGACCGGCGCACCGTGCTCAGCATCTTCCCCAGCGTCGAGACGGGGGTGTGCTCCGCGAGCGTGCGTGCGTTCAACGAGCGCGCCGCGGGGCTGCCCGACACCGACGTCGTCTGCGTCTCGCTGGACCTCCCGTTCGCGCTCGCCCGGTTCTGCGGGGCGGAGGGGTTGGACCGGGTCGTCGCGGCCTCGGCCTTCCGCTCGGCCTTCGGCGAGGACTACGGCGTGCGGCTGGTCGACGGCGCCTTCGCCGGGCTGCTGGCCCGGGCCGTGCTGGTCCTGGACCGCGACGGCACCGTGCTGCACTCCCAGCTCGTCCCCGACATCGGGCAGGAGCCGGACTACGACGCCGCGGTCGCGGCGCTCGACGCCCCGGCGTAGGCCGCCGACCGGCGTTCGTCGCGCAGCAGCACGGCGGTGAACTGCTGGTTGGTGCCCCACGGGGTGACGTGGTCCTCGCCGGCGGTGTCGACCAGCGTGAAGCCGGGGAACTCCGCGGCGAGCTGCTCGTGGGTGTAGCGGACGATCGGCAGCCCGCTGCAGGTCGTCGGGCCGTCGGGCCCGAAGGTCGCGATGACGAACCACCCACCGGGACGCAGGCGGCGCAGCAGCGAGGCGCGGTAGTCGTCGCGCTCCTCGGGCTCGGTGAGGAAGTGGTAGACGGCGCGGTCGTGCCACAGCGTGTAGGTCGTGCCCGCTCGCAGGTCCAGCACGTCGGCGACCTGCAGGGTCAGGTGCTCCCGGAGGTCCCCGACCCGCTCGCGGACGGTGTCGAGGGCGGTGCGGGAGAGGTCGATGGCGGTGACGTCGGTGTACCCGCGCTCGAGGAGGTGGTCGGCGAGCGTCGACCAGCCGGCACCCACGTCGATCACCGGGGTGCGGGGATCGACGGAGGCCTGGTCGACCAGGCCGAGGGACAGCCCCGGCACGGACTGCCACCAGGAGACCCCGTCGACGTCCTTGCCGCCGTGCACGTCCTCCCAGTAGGCGCGCCGGGCCTCGGCGTCCTCCGGCCGCCACAGCGGTGTCGTCCCGTCCACGCTGGCAACCTACGCGCCGGGCACGGCCCGTCGCGCCCCCGGTCCCCCCCGGGGATGTGGGCGCCCGGCCTAGGATGTGACCCATGAGTGCCGGCGCCCCCGTGATGACGACCATCCTGCCCGAGGGGGCCGCCAGCGAGCTCGACACGCCGGCGGGTCCGGTGGCCCGCCTGATCGACGGCGGTGACACGGATTGCGGGAGCGGGCTGCTGCTGCTCATCACCCGCTCGATGCGCCGGCTGGGCGAGGGCGGCCTGCTGGGCATCCGCAGCTCCGAGGCCAGCGTCCTGCACGACCTGCCCGCGTGGGCCGACCTGGTCGGGCACCGCGTCGCCACCCAGCACGCCGAGACCGAGACCGGTCCCTGGTGGTTCGTGGTGGAGAAGGCCGGCACGCAGTCGCGCTCGGTGTTCAGCACCGGGGCGAGCACGCCTCTCGGGACCCGGCTGTGGGTCTACACGAACTTCGACTGCAACCTCGCCTGCGACTACTGCTGCGCGCAGTCCTCGCCGAAGGCCGAGGCCCGGCGGTTCCCCGTCGAGACCGCGCGGGAGGCGTTCGCGGAGTTCCGGGGGATGGGCGGTCGCGAGGTGTTCCTGACGGGCGGGGAGCCGTTCATGCACCCCGAGCTCGGCGGGCTGGTCGAGGCCGCCGAGGGGCTCGAGCGCACGATCCTGACCAACGCGATGATCCTGGGCCGCGGACGCCGCCGGCAGACGCTGGAGGAGCTCGACCGCTCCGTGGCGCTCCAGGTCAGCATGGACAGCGCCACCCCGACCATCCACGACCGGCAGCGCGGCGCCGGCACGTGGGCGCGGGCGATGGAGGGCATCGAGCTCGCCGCCTCCCTCGACTTCCGGGTGCGGATCGCCGCCACCCTCTACGACGAGGCGCCCGCCGAGGTGGCCGACCTCCACCGCCGCCTCGACGACATGGGCATCGCCCAGGAGGACCGGGTGATCAGGCCGGTGGCGCAGGAGGGCTTCGCCGACCAGGGCATCCACGTCTCCATCGACAACCTCGAGCCGGAGCCGACGCTGACCGTCGACGGTGCCTGGTGGCACCCGGTCGCCGTGACCAACCCGCACATGCGCATCGCCGACGCACCGCTGCCGGTCAGCGAGGTCATCGGGGTGATGAAGGACACGGTGGCCGTGCAGGACGCCGCCGCGGCCAGCGGCCGCGAGGTGTTCCGCTGTGCCTGAGCCGCAGCGGGGACCGGTGTCCGCCCGCGGTGCCGTCGGCTGGCTGCTGGCGCCCGACGCCGACCCGGTGGCGCGTCACCAGGCCGTCGGGATGGCGTTCGTCCGCGTCGTGCTCGGCCTGATGTGGGCCTACAACGTCGCGTGGAAGATCCCCCCGGACTTCGGGGAGGAGGCCGACCGCGGGCTCTACCACTTCACCGCCTTCGCCGTGGAGCACCCGGTGCTGCCGCCGTACAGCTGGCTCGTGGAGAACGCGATCCTGCCGAACATCACGCTGTTCGGGTGGGGCGTCGTCCTCGCCGAGACCGCGCTCGCGGTGATGCTGCTCTCGGGGAGCTACGTCCGCCTGGCCGCGGTCCTCGGCGCCGGGCAGTCCCTGGCGATCGGGCTCTCGGTCGCCTACGCGCCCGAGGAGTGGCCGTGGTCGTACTGGCTGATGATCGCCGCCCACGTGGCGGTGCTGGTCGGGACGGCGGGCCGCTCGTTCGGCGTCGACGGCGTCCGGGCCCGTGTCCACCGCGGTGAGGGCCTGCGACGGGCGTGGGGCGTGCTCGCGGTGGTCGTCGGCCTCTACAGCGTCGTCGCCTCGTTCGGCGACCCGCTCGCGGCGACCGGCCCGGGTCTGCGCTCCACCGACCCCTCGCTGAGCCTCGGCACCTACAACCTGCTCGGCGGGCTCCTCGTGGTCCTCGTCGGCGCCGGCCTGCTCGCCTCCTCGCGCGGTGGCCGCCCGGTCGCGGTCGCGGCCGGTCTGGTCGCCGTCGTCGCCGCGCTCCTCACCCGCGCCCAGCTCGGGTTCAGCGACCCCCTGCTCGGCACCAACGGGACCAGCGTCGCCGTGCTGCTGGTCCTGGCGGTCGTCGCGCTCGTGCCGACCCGCGACCCCGAACCGGCCGGTACGGCCGCCGAGACCCCGCCTTCACCCCACCGAGAGACCAGGAACCCATGACCCCCACCCGCCGCTCCCTCCTCCTCGGCACGCTCAGCGGCCTCGTCGTCCTCACCGCCTGCGGCGGGGAGGACGGGTCCGCTACCTCGAGCGCGTCCGACGGCGGCGAGGCCGCCGAGCCCGAGCAGGACCTCTCGATCTCCGCGATCCCCGACCAGGACCCCGAGCTGCTCAACCGGCTCTACGGACGGGTGGCCGACGGCTTCGCCGCCGCCACCGGGCTCACCGTGGCCTACACGTCGGTGACCGACTACACCGCGGTGGTGCGGGCCTTCGAGGTCGGCGACATCCAGCTGGCGTGGATGGGCGGCCTGACCGGCGTCCAGGCGCGCGAGCGGGTGCCGGGCGCGACCGCGATCGCGCAGCGCGACATCGACGCCGACTTCCACAGCCTGTTCATCGCCGCCGACAGCGCGGGGCTGGAGCCGTTCGAGGAGGTCGAGGGGCTGACCAGCCTGGCCGGGAGCACGCTGACCTTCGGCTCCGAGACCTCGACGTCGGGGCGGCTCATGCCGCAGTACTTCATGGACCAGGCCGGGCTCGCGCTCGACCAGCTGGAGGGTCAGCCCGGCTTCAGCGGGTCCCACGACGCGACCATCGAGGCCGTGGCGTCGGGCAGCTTCGAGGTCGGTGCGGTCAACGAGCAGGTCTGGCAGGCCACCGTCGACGCCGGTGAGGTCGACCTGTCCGGGGTCACGGTGCTGTGGCGCAGCCCCGGGTACGCCGACTACCACTGGCTGGCCCGCCCGGACGTCGACGAGACCTTCGGGGAGGGCACCGTGGAGGCGGTGCAGGACTTCCTGTTCGGCCTGGACCCCGCGGACCCCGAAGCCGCGAAGGTCCTCGAGCTGTTCGGTGCCAGCACCTTCATCCCCACCACCGACGAGAGCTACGACCGCATCGAGGAGGTCGCCCGGGACCTGGGGCTGATGGCGTGAGCACGGCGCCGGTGGCGCGGCTGCGCGCCGTCAGCCGCACCTTCGGCGGTCACGACGCCCTCGCCGAGGTCACCCTCGACGTCCACGCCGGCGAGCGGGTCGCCCTGCTCGGCTCGAGCGGTGCCGGCAAGAGCACGCTGCTGGCGCTGCTGAACGGCTCGCTGCGGCCGACCGCCGGCCAGGTGGAGCTGCTCGGTCAGGAGCCGGCCCGGTTGTCCTCGCGCCACCGCCGCCGGCTGCAGGCCCGGATCGGCACGGTCCACCAGCGGCTCGACCTGATCGACCAGGTGCGGGTCTTCCACAACGTCAACGCCGGGCGGCTCGGCCAGCTCGGAACCGCCACCGCGTTGCGCTCGCTGGTCTGGCCGGTGGGCATGGACGAGGTGCGGGCGTGCCTGGACCGGGTCGGCCTGGGCTGGGCGGTGCACGAGCGGACGGAGCGGCTCAGCGGGGGCGAGCGCCAGCGGGTCGCCATCGCCCGGCTGCTGCTCCAGCGGCCGGACCTGGTGCTGGCCGACGAGCCCGTCTCGAGCCTGGACCCGGCCCGGGCCGCCGAGATCCTGGGGCTGCTGGCCGCTGCGGCGGACCGGGGCGGTGAGGAGCCGGCCACGCTGGTGGTGAGCCTGCACCAGCCGGAGCTGGCCCGCGAGCACTGCACCCGCGCCGTCGGGCTCCAGTCCGGGCGGGTGGTCTTCGACGTCGCGGCGGACGCCTTGCGCGACGACCACCTGCGCGACCTGTACGTGCTGTCGTGACGACGCTGGTCGAGCGGCCCGCGCCGCCGGCGTCGACCCGGCAGGGCCCGGGAGCGGGCGAGGTCTGGGCGCGCCGCGGGCTCGCCCTGGGACTGGTGGTGCTGGCCGTCGGGTGGGCGTGGTGGCGCTCCACCGACGGCACGACCGCCCTGGTCAACCGCGGTGGCCTGGCGCTGCTCGACGACCTGCTGAGCGAGGCGCTGAGCCCGGCGCTCGGCGACGGGTTCCTGGCCGTCGTGGCCGAGGCCGTCGTGGTGACGCTGGTCTTCGCGGTCCTCGGGACGGCCGGCGCCCTGGTGCTCGGGATCGTCGGCGGCGTGGTCCTCAGCGACGTCGTCTGGGGCGACCGTCCCGGCCCGGTGGTGCGGGTGCTGCGGCTGCCGCTGCGGGGGTTGCTGGTCGCCGTGCGGGCGATCCACGAGCTGGTGTGGGCGCTGCTCCTGGTCAGCGTGCTGGGGCTCGACCCGCTGGTCGCGGTCGTCGCGATCGCGCTGCCGTTCGGCGCGCAGACCGCCAAGGTCTTCGCCGACACCCTCGACAACACCCCGCGCGGGCCGCTCCAGGCGTTGCGGGTCGTGGGCGCCCGACCGACCCCGGCGATGGTCTACGGGCTGCTTCCCGGCGCGCTGCCGCTGGTGCTCTCCTACTCCTTCTACCGCCTGGAGTGCGCGATCCGCTCCGCCGTCGTGCTCGGCGTGGTCGGGGTGGGCGGGCTCGGTCAGGAGCTGGTGGTCAGCCTCCAGTCGCGCAACTGGGACGAGGTGTGGACGCTCGTCTACGCCGTCGTGCTGGTCTCGGCAGTGGTCGACCTGTGGAGCTCGCGGGTGCGGGCGGGGATGGCGGTCAGCAGCTGCTCGGAGTGGTCGAGCGGCGAGGCCGGGGCCGCCCCGCGCGGCGGCGGCAACCGGTGGGCGCGCTGGTCGGCGTGGGCGGTGCCGCCCGCGGTGCTGCTGGCCTGGTGGGCCTCCGACGTCTCGCTCGCCGGCCTGGTCTCGCCGCGCACCCGCGAGCTGACGCTGCGCCTCGTCGACGACCTGCTCCCGCCCGCTCTCCCGCCCGACGGCTGGGGGGTGCTGGGCGACGCCGTGCTCGACACCGTGGCGATGGCGGTCCTCGCGATGGTGATCGCCGTGGTGCTGACCCTGGTCACCGGACCGCCGGCCACGCGCCCGAGAGCCGACCTCGACGGCCAGGGCGCCGGTCCGGGGCGGTGGGCGGTCTGGGTCGGTGCGCGTGTGGTGCTGCTGTTCCTGCGCTCGGTGCCGCCGACGGTGTGGGCGATCCTGGCGCTGCTCGTGCTGTTCCCCGGGATCCTGCCCGGCGCCGTGGCCCTGGGCCTCTACACCGGCGGCATCCTCAGCCGGCTCGTGGCCGAGTCGTGGGAGTCGGTGCCGACGCGGCCGCGGGCGGCGCTGCAGGTCGGCGGGGTGTCCCGGTCGCTCGCCGGGCTGGCGGCGACGGTGCCGGCGAGCTCCCAGCAGCTGCTGACCTTCAGCCTCTACCGGTTCGAGATCTGCGTGCGCGACACCGCGATCGTCGGGGTGGTCGGCGCGGCCGGGCTGGGCCGGCTGCTGCAGGAGAACCTGTCGTCGTTCCGCTTCGACGTCGTCGCCAGCGTGCTGATCGCCTCGTTCGTCGTCGCGGTGGCCGCCGAGTGGTTCGGGCGCTGGGTCCGTCGCGCCACCACCGCGTGAGACGACCCCCCGCCGGTGGCCGGCGGGGGGTCGTCCTCGGGGTCGTGCCCGTGGTGCTCAGACCTCGGGGGCCTCCGGCACGTCGAGCTCGGTGTGCACGTGGTGGTTGAAGTAGTTGGTGAGCAGGTTGAGCGTGACGTGGGTGGTCAGCTCGGTGAGCTGCTCGTCGCTCCAACCGGCGTCGGACGCGGTGCGCCAGGCCTCGTCGCTGGTGTGCCCGACGTTGGCGGTGAACTCGCGGGCGAGCCTGAGCAGCGCGTCGAGCTTGGGGTCGAAGTCGGCGTTGCCGCGGCGGATGGCGACCATCTCGTCGTCGCCGAGCCCGGCCTTGCGACCGCCGCCGGTGTGCGCGGACTGGCAGTAGGTGCAGGCGTCCTCGTTGCCCACGGCCAGCGCGATCGCCTCGCGGGCCCGGGCGTCGATCGTCGCGTGCTCGCGAAGGACGTCCTGCAACGCGGTGTAGGCCAGCAGCACGGCGGGGGAGTGCGCCATCTCGCCGTGGATGTTGAGGACCTTGCCGAACTGGGACTCCAGGGCCTTCAGGGCGTCGCGGCTGGGCTCGGGGGCGCTGTCGACGGAGTGGACGGGGATGCGGGGCATGGGGGTGCTCCTTCGGTTCCGGGGGTGCGGAGCAGGCCCAACGGGCTCCGGGAGCGCGGCATTCCTGGTGCTGGACCGGTCCGTCACGTCCGCCGGTGGAACCGGAGCTTGCCGTTGGGCAGGACGGTGACCTCGTAGTCGGGGTCGTGGACGCGGGCGTGGTGGCAGGGACACAGCAGGCGGGCGTCCTCGACGTTGGTGGGTCCGCCTTCGGACCAGGGGGTGTCGTGGTGGACCTGGCACATCCCCGGTGGCCAGTCGCAGCCTTCGGCGGTGCAGCCGCCGTCGCGCAGGGCGATGGCGATGCGTTGGGGTTCGGTGTGGAAGCGGGCGGTGCGGCCGAGGTCGAGGACCTGGGACTTGGTGCCGAGGACGGCGGGCATGAGCCCGGCTTCGCAGGCCAGCTGGCGCAGCCGGTTGATCGAGACGACCTCGCCGGTCTCGAGGGTGGCCAGGCCGACGCCGGTGACGAGGTCCTCGTGGTCGGCGGTGATCACGAGGTTCGCCGAGACGCCGCCGGCGCGAGGGGCGCGGTCGGTGGGGTAGGTCAGGATCATCTCCGCGAACGCGGCACCCATCTTCTGCGCCGAGGGTCGCCCGGCCAGCCAGGACCCGGCGCCACCGGTGGCGTTGACGTGGCCGGGGGCGGCGAACGCGAGGAGGATCTTCTCCAGCATCCGCCCCTCCAGCATCGGGAGGGTGAACCGGCCGTGGGCGGCGCCGTGGCCGTCGAAGGACATCGTGAGCCGCTGCTTCTGCTGGGCGCGGCGCTCGTCGGCCTCGACCTTCTTGCGGTCCGCCTCCTCACCCGACCTCCGGGGCGACGGTCGACAGGATCCGATTGCCGAGCAGGGCGAGGGCGTCGGGGTCGTGGACCAACGCGAGCTCGACCAGGGTCTGCTCGGCCGAGGCGACCACGCCCGGCTCGAGGTCGTCGGGGAGGTCGTCGAGGGCTCGGGTGACCACGCGGGCCTGCTCGGCGCTCATCTGCGCGTCCGCGAGGGCTGTCCGGACGCGGTGCCACCGGGACTCGAGCGCGTTGGCCAGCGTACTTGGCCGGCGGCGGTGCGGCGGTTCTGCCGGGTGGCGACCGCCCACCACACCCCGGTCGACGTGGCACCGGAGTCCGCGCCGACCTTCACCACGTCGGCGTGCGCGGCGATCGCGAGTCGCAGCGAGGCCAGCCGTGCTTCCGCGGCAGCGATCGCGACGAGCGCGTCACGCGTGCTGGCCGCGTCCAGCGACAACGACCGGTCCGCCAGCACGCCGGCCACCTCCGCGACCTGCTGCTCGACGGCGCGGACCCCCGCCGGCACGGGGTGCCGCGTCAGGGTGTCCTCGTCCTTGGCCATGCCCCCATCCTGGCAGCGACCACCGACAAGGGTAGGTCCTCATCTCCAGGTGAGGACCTGGATGGAGACCTGGTTCCGACACGTACGACAGAACGTTCGAGGGGCTCGCGACCTTCCACACCACCAGCCCTGCCATGCTCGGCTGATGGCCCTCCACATCACCGGCGACGACGCCGCCGACCAGGTGCTCACCGATGACCCGTTCGCCCTGCTGGTCGGGATGATGCTGGACCAGCAGTACCCGATGGAGCACGCGTTCCGCGGGCCGGCCAAGCTCCGCGACCGGTTCGGCGGCCTGGAGCCTGCAGCCATCGCCGCCGCCGAGCCGGAGGAGTTCGCGGCGCTGTGCGCGACGACGCCCGCCATCCACCGCTTCCCCGGCTCGATGGCCGCGCGGCTGCAGGAGCTGGCCCGGGTCGTCGAGGACGAGTACGCCGGTGACGCGGCTCGGCTGTGGACGGAGGCGGGCAGCGGTCGCGAGCTGCTGCGCCGCGTGCAGGCGCTACCCGGCTTCGGTCAGCAGAAGGCGCGCATCTTCGTCGCCCTGCTGGCCAAGCAGCTCGACGTGCGACCCGACGGCTGGGAGCAGGTGGTGGGTGACTACGCGCTGGACGGATATCGCTCGGTGGCCGACGTCCGGGACGCGACCTCGCTGCAGAAGGTGCGGGACTTCAAGAAGCAGCAGAAGGCCGACGCCAAGCAGGCGCGCGAAGGCTCCTGAGGGTCATCCGGCGGCCGCGACGAGCCGTCCCGCACGCCCCGGGCGGTGGTCGGGAGGGCTTCGGACTCGTGGCATGATGGAACCCGCGGCTCTTGACGACACCGGCCTTTGGTGTGCCCGTGAGCCAATCCGCCCCCTGCCGACCAGCCTGACGAGAGGTGTTCGTGTCCTCGACCGCGCGCAAGATCCCCGCCGAGGTGCTCTCGCACCCGGCAGTCACGGCCCTCATCGAGACGGCCTCGCCGGACGGACAGGTCACCCCCGACGAGGTGCGGCGCGCCAGTGACGAGGCGGCCGTCGAGCCGCGGCACCTGAAGGCCTTGATGGCCCACCTCAGCGGCCTCGGGATCAGCGTGGCGCTGCCCGCCGGGGGACGGGTCGCGGCAGCGACCGCAGGGGCACCGCGGACCGCGACCGCGACCGCCGACGAGGACGCCGAGCCGGCCGCGACGACGACCGCGGCCAAGAAGGCGCCCGCCAAGAAGGCTCCCGCGAAGAAGGCCCCCGCCAAGCGCGCGCCCGCGAAGAAGGCTGCTGCCAAGAAGGCGGCCCCGGCCGCCGGGGCCACCGTCACCAAGGGCGAGCCGGCGGCCCCCGCGGTCGAGGTCGAGGTCGTCGCCGAGAGCGAGACCGCCCCGGTCGGACCCGACGGCAAGAAGGTGCTGCCCGACCTCCCCGACGAGCAGTTCGAGAAGGACGTCAAGGCGGACCCGACCATCAAGGAGGACGAGAAGAAGGCCTCCTTCGTCGTCTCCTCGGCCGACGACACCGACGAGCCCGAGCAGCAGGTCATGGTCGCCGGCGCGACGGCCGACCCGGTCAAGGACTACCTCAAGCAGATCGGCAAGGTCCCGCTGCTCAACGCCGAGATGGAGGTCGAGCTCGCCAAGCGCATCGAGGCCGGGCTGTTCTCGGAGGAGAAGCTCGCCAAGGGCGGCAAGCTCAGCGCGAAGGTCCACGAGGAGCTGGAGTGGATCTCGCAGGACGGTCGTCGCGCGAAGAACCACCTGCTCGAGGCGAACCTGCGCCTCGTCGTCTCGCTCGCCAAGCGCTACACCGGCCGCGGCATGCTCTTCCTCGACCTGATCCAGGAGGGCAACCTCGGGCTCATCCGTGCGGTCGAGAAGTTCGACTACACCAAGGGCTACAAGTTCTCGACCTACGCGACGTGGTGGATCCGGCAGGCGATCACCCGCGCGATGGCCGACCAGGCGCGCACCATCCGCATCCCGGTGCACATGGTCGAGGTCATCAACAAGCTCGCCCGCGTCCAGCGGCAGATGCTCCAGGACCTCGGCCGCGAGCCCACGCCCGAGGAGCTCGCCGTCGAGCTGGACATGACCCCCGAGAAGGTCATCGAGGTCCAGAAGTACGGTCGTGAGCCGATCTCGCTGCACACCCCGCTCGGCGAGGACGGCGACTCCGAGTTCGGCGACCTGATCGAGGACTCCGAGGCGATCGTGCCGGCCGACGCCGTGTCGTTCACGCTGCTCCAGGAGCAGCTGCACGCCGTGCTCGACACGCTCTCCGAGCGCGAGGCCGGCGTGGTCTCGATGCGCTTCGGGCTCACCGACGGCCAGCCCAAGACCCTCGACGAGATCGGCAAGGTCTACGGGGTCACGCGCGAGCGGATCCGCCAGATCGAGTCCAAGACCATGTCCAAGCTGCGCCACCCCAGCCGCTCCCAGGTCCTGCGCGACTACCTCGACTGACGTAGGTCGGTGAAGGTACGCCGCTGGTCCGAGCTGCGACGGTCTGGTCGTGGCCGGGTTGCTGGCGTCCCTGATGGCGTTGCGTCTGGCCCTCCTGCGCCGAGTGGTACCACCGACGACGCCGAGTCGGCGGGGACGCCCTGGCTGACGAGCAGCTGGCCGCGTGGTCACGAGGCGTCCCTGCCGGTGGCATCCGGGGGTGGACGTCGCCCTGCGGATCGGTCACGCTTCGTGGTGCCCGCGCTCGCGGGTCGGGACCGTGGTGAGCGGGAGAGGGAGTCGTCGGTGCGTGCTGCTGCCGGGGTGCTCGGGTGGGCCGCGCTCGTCGCGACCTTGCTGTTGAGCGGCGGCACCGCGAGCACCGCGAGCGCCGCGGAGGTCGCCACGTCCGGGAGCGCGGGGCAGGGGAAGGTCCGCTTCCTCGACCCGACGTTCTCGGTCCGCACCGACGCCGACCTGGTCTACGGGCGCGTCCGGCACGAGGACGGGTCCGTCGAGCAGCTGCGCCTCGACCTGTTCCGGCCGGCCGGTGACGACCGCCGCCGGCGCCCGGTGGTGGTCTTCGTCCACGGCGGTGACAGCGCGGTCGACAAGAGCGCGCCCCGCAACCGGGCGATCGCGAAGGGGTTCGCCCGGCGCGGGTACGTCGCCGCCTCGCTGGCCTACCGCTCGGGGACCAGCGGCCTGTCGCAGGAGTCCCAGCACGACACGCTCGCCGCGGTGCGGTGGTTCCGGGCGAGGGCCGGTGCCTACCGCGTCGACCGCGGCCGGATCTCGCTGCTGGGGAGCTCCTCCGGGGCCGTCAACGTGCTGCAGGCCGCCTTCGAGCCCGAGGACGCCGGTGGCAGCGGGCACCCCGGGCGGTCCTCCCGGGTCGCGACGGCGACCGGGGTCGCCGGTCTCGACTACGAGGCGCTCGAGATCGGAGCCGACGAGGTGCCGATCGCCGTGGTCCACGCGCTGGACGACACCACGATCCCGTACGCCACCTCGGTGGCGACCTGCGAGCAGACCCGGCTCCTCGGCAACACCTGCGAGCTCTTCGCCTACGACGAGGGTGGTCACCCACCGGGGTTCCTCACCGCGAACCGGCGCCGGATCACCGAGCAGGTCAGCGGTTTCATCTGTCGGCAGGTCCTTCCTGGAGCCGCCTGTGCGGACGGACGGGCGTGACGAGCAGCCCGCGCGAGGAGCTCCTCGGTGACCACCACTGGGTCGCCGACGGGGGCCTGGAGACCGACCTGCTCTTCAACCGGGGAGCGGACCTCCCGCACTTCGCCGCCTTCCCGCTGGTCGAGCGGGACGAGGGCCGCCGGCTGCTCGAGCGCTACTACCGCGACTACGCCCGGATCGCCCGGCAGGCCGGAGCCGGGCTCGTCGTCGAGGCCCCGACCTGGCGTGCCAACCCGGACTGGGCCGCCCTGCTGGGGTACGACGTCCCGGCGCTGGACGTGGCGAACCGGCGCGCCGTCGAGCTCGCGCAGGCGATCGGCGCACGTGCGCTCGACGACGGCGTCGAGCGGGTCGTCGTCGGCGGTGTCGTCGGGCCGCGGGGTGACGGCTACCAGGCCGGCGGGACCGACCCCGACGAGGCGGCGGGCTACCACGCCGCCCAGGTCGACTCCCTGGCCGCCGCCGGCGTCGACGTCGTGCACGCCATGACGATGACCGGGTCGGCCGAGGCGATCGGCGTCGTCCGTGCGGCCAGGGCGGCCGGCGTCCCCGTCGCGGTCTCCTTCACCGTCGAGACCGACGGCCGGCTCCCGGACGGGACGGCGCTGGCGAGGCTCGCGCCGTCATGCCGACGGCGCAGCGGACTGGTACGGCGTGAGCTGTGCGCACCCCACCCACGTGCGCCCCGCGCTGGAGCACGGCCGCCTGACGCCGGAACCGGAGCCGGAACCGGAACCGGGGCCGTCGCCGGCTGGCAGAGCGGCATCACCGTGCTGCGGCCCAACGCCTCGACCCTCACCCACGCCGAGCTCGACGAGATGACGGAGCTGGACACCGGCGACCTCGACCTGCTGGTGTCCTCCGCCCGTGACGTGCGACGCCGGCTGCCGGGCCTGCAGGTCCTCGGCGGCTGCTGCGGCACGGACGCACGGCACGTGGCCGCGCTGTGGGGCACCGCGTCACCAGCCTGACGCCCAGCGACGCGGCAGGTGCCGTGGTGTGCCGTGGTGTGCCGTGGTGTGCCGCGCCCGCTACGCACCGGGCCGCCGCGGGACCTGGACCGGGCGGATCGCCGAGGCCGGTAGCCACGCCTGGCGGACGTAGGGGCCGTCGCCGCGTGCCCCGACACCGGGCTGGACCGAGATCACCCAGCCCTCCCAGCCCTTGGCCCCGCAGCGCCAGGCCAGCAGCAGGCCGGGCAGGCGGTCGTCGGCCCACACACCGGTCAGCGACACCCAGACGTGCTGCGCGCGCGGGTGGACCTGCATCCGCCGATGCTAGAACACCTGTTCGATCCACGGGGCCGGGGTGGCCCGGGCCCGGACCGGTCCCACGGGTAGCCTGCGGGTGTGCCAGCACGGTCCGCGGAGCCCGGAGCGTCCCCGCCCCGACCGTGGTGGCGGGTCGCCCTCGGCGTGCTGCTCGTCGTGCTCGGCGTGGCGCTGTTCGTGTGGCTCCAGGTGCTCGACGACGAGCGGCGCGGCCGCGGTATCGACGGCCTGCTCAGCGGGTTGGTGGTCGCGCTGGGTGTCGTCGCGCTGCAGCGACCCAAGCGCTGACCGGCGCCGGGCCGCCGACCCGGGCGGTCGTGCTCAACCGGCCTTGCGGTCGTGCTTGACCCGGCTGCGCAGCTGCAGGATGCGCATGCTCGCCGCCATCCCCGCCAGGAACAACCCGGCCGCGGCCGCGATGAGCAGGGCGACCGCCACCGGGATCTCGGCCTCCCACGGCAGGAAGCGCACCGTGGTCGGTTCGGTGTTCTGGAGCACGAAGATGATCAGCAGGATCAGCACGAGACCCAGCACGATCACGCCGACGTAGAAGCCGCCGGCCCGCGAGCGGCGCAGGGGATCGTTCTTCTTGTCCTGCTTCTTGTCGCTCTTCTTGTCCTGCTTCTTGTCCTGCGGGCGGTCCGGGGACGTCGCGGCGCCGCCACCGGACGCGCCGCCAGGAGGAGCCTCGTCGCGGCGGCCCTTCCCGGGGGCCGAGCCCGGCTGCGGCGAGGGGTCGTTGCTCATGGTGCAGGTCTACCGCAGCCGCGGGGGTGGAGGGGACCCACACGCGGGTGGCGGCATCAGCCGAGCGCGACGAGCGTCACGGCGACCCCGCAGAGCCCCAGGCCGAACGCCTGGGTGCGGTGCACGCGCTCGCGCAGCAGCACCGCGGCGAGGACCACCGTGACGGCCGGGTAGAGCGAGATCAGCACGCCGGAGACCGAGAGCAGGCCGATCCTGCTGGCCACGAGGAACAGCAGGGTCGCGCTGACCCCGAGCACGCCGCTGACGAGACCGACGTACGCCGCGCGCTGCCGCGGCGCCCACGCCGCGCCCAGCGCCGAGGCCACCGCGACCACGACGACGCCGGCGACGACCTGGTTCAGCGCGACCGGCAGCAGGCCCGCGGACTCCGGCACCTGGGCGAGCGCGGCGAACAGCAGGCCGAAACCTCCGCCGGCCAGCAGGCCGTCCCCGAGCCCGGCTGCGGTCGGGGTGGACGCCCCGGCCGCCGGCGCGGGCTCGCGGGAGACGAACCAGATCGCGGGGCCGGCGACGACGATGCCCGCGCCGACCAGCAGCCCGGGGCGCTCGCCGAGGAGCAGCCCGGCGGCCACGGGCACCACGGCCGCCCCCACGCCCGAGAGTGGAGCGACCACGCCCATCCGGCCCGAGGACAGGCCTCGGTAGAGGAAGGCCGTGCCGACGCCGTTGCCGAGACCGGCGAGCGCCGCCCACGCCCAGGCCGACGCCGTCGGCGTCCCCGGCAGCACCACCGCGGCGCCCAGCACCGCGACGCCGCCACCGACCTGGGCCATCAGCGCCACCGCCCACGCGGACGCCCGCTGGGAGGCGAGCCCGCCGACGAAGTCCGAGAGGCCGTAGGTCACGGCGCCGGTCAGGGCCAGGACGAGGGCGGTCACCGCAGGAGGATGGCAGAACCCCCCGCCGCCGGACGGGGTCCGGACGCGACAGCGGCCCCGGACAGGAGGTCCGGGGCCGCTGCGGAAGAGTGCGGGTGGGGGGTCAGCGACCGCTGTCGGTCGCGGTGGCGGGGGTGCCGTGCAGCTTGTGGGTCTCGTCGACCACGGTCACGGCGACCTCCTTGAGCTTGTCCTCGTGCTCACGCGCGTGGTGGGCGCAGAACAGCAGCTCACCACCAGCCTGCAGGGCGACACGGAGGTAGGCCTGGGCGCCGCAGCGGTCGCAACGGTCCTCGGCGGTCAGCTGGGCAGTGGGGGCAACTGCAGTAGTCACAACGGCCTCATCTCTTGGTCGGTCGGTGTTGATGACAACGTAGCGGGGGAGCCGAGGATTCCCTGCCCGTTCGTGGTGGACCACACTCCGATCACACCACGCGGGTGGTGATCCTGAAGGGTGGCTCCGGAGTGTCGCGGCTTCTTTCCGGTCCTTCCCCGGTGGTTCGGTGCCGACCCCCGAGCGGATCGGTCCCGAGCCCACATGGTGAGTCTCGGGACGGCGACCCCGCACCTTGAGGCGCGGATCGTTCCGCCATCGTGACCTCGCGGTGACCGGCAGGGCGAGCCCCCACCGCGGGCGGACCCGGCGTCGGTAGGTTCGGGAGCGCCCGCCCACCCACCCGATCCGGGAGCCCGTCATCGACAAGACGTACAACGCCGCGCACCTGCTGGTCCTCGAGGGTCTCGAGGCCGTCCGCAAGCGCCCCGGCATGTACATCGGCTCCACCGACACCCGCGGGCTGATGCACTGCCTCTGGGAGATCATCGACAACGGCGTCGACGAGGCGCTGGGCGCCCACGCGAAGCGCATCGAGGTCACCCTGCACCCCGACGACTCCGCCGAGGTGCACGACGACGGGCGCGGCATCCCGGTGGACGCCGAGCCGCGCACCGGCCTGCCCGGGGTCGAGGTGGTCTACACCAAGCTCCACGCCGGCGGGAAGTTCGGCGGTGGGTCCTACGTCGCCACGGGCGGGTTGCACGGGGTGGGCGCCTCGGTGGTCAACGCGCTCTCGTCCCGGCTCGACGTCGACATCGAGCGGCCGCCGTCGCGGCAGGGGATGAGCTTCCAGCGCGGCGTGCCCGGCGTCTTCGACGGCGACGGGCCGCGTGCGGCGTTCTCCTCGCGGTCCGGGCTGACCCGGAAGGGAGGCCGCGTGGCCAAGGACCGCACCGGCACCCGGGTCCGGTTCTGGCCCGATCGGCAGATCTTCACCGCGGACGCCGGCTTCGTCCTCGAGGACCTGCTCGCGCGCGCTCGCCAGACCTCGTTCATCGTGCCGGGCCTCGAGCTGGTCATCCGCGACCTCCGCGGGCCGCAGCCGGTCGAGGAGAAGTTCCGCCACGACGGCGGTATCGGCGAGTTCGCGGAGTTCCTCGCCGCCGACGAGCCGGTCACCGACGTGGTCCGGCTCCAGGGTCACGACACCTTCACCGAGACCGTGCCGCTGCTCGACGACGAGGGGCACATGACCCCGCAGGAGGTCGAGCGCGACCTCGGCGTCGACGTCGCCGTGCGGTGGGGCACCGGCTACGACACCACGCTGCGCTCGTTCGTCAACGTGATCGCCACGCCCAAGGGCGGCACCCACGTCGCCGGGTTCGAGGCCGCGCTGACGAAGACGTTCAACGAGGCGATGCGCGCCGCGAAGGTGCTCAAGGTCAACGACCAGGACGTCACCAAGGAGGACGTCCTCGAGGGGCTGACCTCCGTGGTGACGGTGAGGCTGGCCGAGCCGCAGTTCGAGGGGCAGACCAAGGAGATCCTCGGCACGCCCGCCGCCCGGGCGATCGTGCGCAAGGTGGTGGCTGCGGAGGTGAAGCAGTTCCTCACCTCCACCAAGCGGGTCGAGAAGGCCCAGGCCAAGCAGCTGATGGACAAGGTGCTGGGCGCCTCGCGCACCCGGATCGCCGCCCGGCAGCAACGCGACACCCAGCGCCGCAAGAACGCGCTCGAGTCCTCGGCGCTGCCGGCCAAGCTCTCGGACTGCCGCGACAACGACAACGAGCGCACCGAGCTGTTCATCGTCGAGGGCGACTCCGCGCTCGGCACGGCCAAGTCCGCGCGCGACTCCTCCTTCCAGGCGCTGCTGCCGATCCGCGGCAAGATCCTCAACGTCCAGAAGGCCTCGGTCGGCGACATGCTCAAGAACGCCGAGTGCGCCTCGATCATCCAGGTCGTCGGCGCCGGCTCCGGGCGCACCTTCGACCTCGAGGCGTGCCGCTACGGCCGGATCATCTTCATGGCCGACGCCGACTCCGACGGCGCCCACATCCGCTGCCTGCTGGCCACGCTGTTCTTCAAGTACATGCCCGAGCTGGTCACCTCCGGCCGCGTCTACACCGCGGTCCCGCCGCTGCACCGCATCGAGCTGACCAACCCCAGGAAGGGGATGGACAGGTACGTCTACACCTACTCCGACGACGAGCTGCAGCGGAAGCTCGCGGAGCTGGCCAAGAAGAACGTGCGGTGGAAGGACCCCGTCCAGCGCTACAAGGGCCTGGGCGAGATGGACGCCGACCAGCTGGCCGAGACCACGATGGACCCCCGCCACCGCACCCTGCGCAAGCTGACCGTCGACGACGCCGACTCCGCCGCCGGCGTCTTCGAGCTGCTGATGGGCTCCGAGGTCGCCCCGCGCAAGGAGTTCATCGTCCAGGGCGCCTACCAGGTGGACGTGGAGATGCTCGACGCGTGACGGAGCAGCGGGCGGCGGGATCGGTCCTGACACCGGCGCGGTGGTGACCGACGCGTACCCGGAAGGACAGAAGTCCGCCCGCTGCGCCGGCGCACGCTGCTGACCTGGGCAGACGCATCGTGACCCGGCGGGGGGACGGACTTCTGTCCTTCCGTGTACGGGCGCACGACGCGATCCGGATGACGTCCTGGGTGGCAGCATGGGAGCGGTGCCCTCCTCCCGTCGCCGCCTCCTGCCGGCGCTGCTGACGGCGCTGGTGCTGGTCGCCGGCTGCTCCGGCGGACGGGCGCCCGGTGAGGACGTCCCGGCCGGCGGAGGGGACGCGCCGGACAGGGCGGGCCGCAGCGCGCCGCCCTCGCCGAGCGAGCGGCTGGGTCTCCGAGCCGGGGTGGGGCCCCTCGCGGTCCGAGCTGGACTCGGCAGCCCGCCAGGTCGGGCGGCTGAGCCTGCCCGAGCTGGCCGGGCAGGTGCTGGTCGCGCGCTGGTCCGGGACGGGCGCGCCGTCGGCGCTGGTGCGCCGGCTGCACCTCGGCGGCGTGATCGCCTTCGAGGACAACGCCGCCTCGGCCGACCAGCTGCGCCGCACCACGACCCGGCTGCAGCAGGAGGTCCGGCGGCCGTGGCCGGTGCTGGTGGGCGTCGACCAGGAGGGCGGGCTGGTCGAGCGGGTGACCACGGGCGTCACCTCGTTCCCGGCCTTCATGGCCGCCGGGGCCGCCGACCGCCCGCCGCTGACCCGCACGGCGTACGCCGCTGCCGGCGCCGAGCTGCGCAGCCTCGGGGTCAACGTCGACTTCGCCCCCGTCGCCGACGTCACGGTCGGCCCCGCGGACCCGGCCATCGGCTCGCGCTCGGCAGGCTCCGCCCCCGGACCCGTGGCCGAGCAGGTGCTGGCCGCGGCGCGGGGCTACGGCGACGGGGGCGTCGTCCCGGTCGTCAAGCACTTCCCCGGCCACGGGTCGGTGACGACCGACAGCCACGTCGCGCTCCCGGTCCAGGGCCGCAGCCGGGCGGCGCTGCGGGCGACCGACGTGGGGCCGTTCGCCGCGGCCGTCGACGCGGGCCTGCCCGCGGTCATGGTGGGCCACCTCGTGGTCAGCAGCGTGGACCCGGGGGTGCCGGCCACCGTCTCGCGCCCGGTGGTCTCCGGCATGCTGCGCGGCGACCTCGGCTTCGAGGGGGTCGTGGTCAGCGACGCCCTGGAGATGGCCGCGCTGGACGGCGTCGAGCGGCCCGCGGTGGGGTTCCTGCGCGCCGGCGGCGACCTGGTGCTGCTGCCCCCGGACCCGGCCGTGACCCGCGGGACCATCGTGGACGCCGTGCGCCGCGGCTCGCTGGACCGGCAGCGCCTCGAGCAGGCCGCGGCGCGGGTGGTGGCGATGCTCGGGCAGGTGCGCGGGGCCGGCCGTGCTGGCGACGGCACGGCCGCGCGGGAGGCGCGGGCGCTGTCGGCCGCCGCGGTCACCGTGGCGACCGGGCCGTGCCGCGGGCCGCTGGTGCGTGGCCCCGCCGTACCGATGGGCGACCCCGGGGCCGTGGCCGCGTTCCGCGCGGCGGCGTCCGGCGCCGGGCTGCCCCTCGGCTCGGTGAGGACCGTGCGACCACCCCGTCCCGAGCCCACCGGTCGGACGCGGGTCGACCGCCGTGCCCTGGAGCGGTGGCGGGCGGCGCCACCGCGAACCGTCGTCACGGGCACGCCGGTCCGGCTCGGCACCACCGACGGCCCCGGCAGCGCCGGGGTCCTGGTGGCCACCGACACGCCCTACCTCCTGGGCTACGGCGACGCGCCCGTCGAGGTGGCGACGTACGGCACCGCGCCGGCGGCGATGACGGCGCTGGTCGACGTGCTGACCGGCGACGAGCCGGCGCCGGGGCGGCTCCCGGTCGACGTCCCCGGGGTGGACCGGCGCGGCTGCTGACCGCTCGGCACGTCGTGAGCGTCAGGTCGGCACGGTGGGAGCGCCGTCTCGGCGGTCAGGCCTTGCGGTGGAGGAGGCCGGTGTCGACGTCGTAGAGGAAGCCGGCGACGCGGACCGTGTCGGGCACCAGGGGGTGGGCGAGGACCTTGCGCACGTCCTCGGCCAGCGCCTCGTCCTGGTCGTCGATCACGTGGATCGGCTGCCACGAGGCGTCCTCGCCGGCCGACTCCTCGACCCGGCGTCGCAGCTCGGCCTCGGTGCTGCTCGCGACCGCGCAGCGGGTGTGCGGCACCACCAGCACGCGCGTGACGTTGAGCAGGTGCACCCCGAGGACCAGCGCCTCCATCGCCTGCGGCGTCACCCGACCGCCGGGGTTGCGGAAGATCTTGGCGTCGCCCAGCCCGAGGCCGAGCATCTCCAGCGGCTGGATCCGCGAGTCCATGCAGGTCACCACGGCCACCCCGGCCCGGGCCACCCCGTCGAAGCCGGAGAAGTCGTGCTGGTCGGCGTAGGCCGCGTTGGCGGCCAGCAGGTCGTCGAAGTCCGCGTCCACGGCACCAGAACCTAGCGGCCGGGCGGTCATCCCGCAGCGGCGAGGGCGTCACGCGGGGACACGCCGCGCGTCGCGGCGCCCCGGAAGAGCACCAGCGCCAGCAGGGCCGCGAGGACCGCGCAGCCGGCGGCCCCGGCGAAGACGGCCTGCTCCTGGGGGATGCCGGCCGCCGCGAGCAGGTCGCTGTACTCCTGGCAGCGGGTCCGGCCACCGCAGACCTCGACCGCGGGCGGCACCGGGTCGTCCTCGAGCGAGGCGTAGTAGCGGCGCAGCCCGATCGCGGTCAGCGCGGAGATCCCCACGAGCATGCCGACCATCCGGGCCACCACCACCGCCGCGCTCGCCAGTCCGTGCACCGCAGCGTCCGTGCTGGCCAGCACGGCCGCGTTGACCGGCGCCAGCGCCAGCCCGAACCCGAGGCCGCAGCCCACGAGCACCACGTCGGAGGACACCTGCTCCAGGCTGTCCACGCCCCAGGTGCTCATCACGGCGAAGGCCGCCGCCGCCAGCAGCATCCCGGCGGCGGTGATGACGCCCGCCGGCGCCCGGCGGACCAGGTAGCCGCCGAGCACCGCCCCGACCGGCAGCGCCACCAGGAACCGGACCAGCACCAGCGCCGCCAGGAGCTGGGAGTCCTGGTAGGTCGTCGTGCGGGCGAACAGCGGGATGTCGACGACCGCCGCGATGAGCGCGGCGCCGACGAACAGGCTGACCAGCGCCGCACCCCACGCCGGTCGGGCGGACAGCGCCCCGCGGGGCACCAGCGGGTCGGCGGCGCGACGGAGGTGCACCAGCAGCGCGACCGTCGCGGCGGCGGACCCGGCGAGGTACCACCAGCCCTGGTCCGCGAACAGCTCGACGGCGGGGTCGGCGGTGGCGAAGGCCAGGATCACCCCGCCCAGGGCGATCGCGAGGTAGGTCGCCCCCACCACGTCGGCCTCGCGCAACGTGCGCGACCAGCCGCGCAGGTCGAGCAGCGGGTGGCGCGCCACCAGGCTCCACCCGAGCAGCAGCAGGACCGCGCCGATCGCGACGAGCCCGACGGGCGTCAGCCACCGGGCGTCGGGGACCAGCCCGACGAACAGCCCGCCCCACGTCAGGTCGCGCAGCAGCGCGGCCGGCCGCAGCACGGTCAGCACCGCAGCCCCGGTGGCGACCCCGAGCAGGACGAGGCCGACCACGTCCGGGCGACGGCGACCGGCCGCCCCCGGCGGGTGGTCGTGCTGGCGGGTCGGCCCCGCGCTCCCGGGAGGCGGCGCGCACGGCCAGCGCCAGCACCACCCCGACCACCAGGTTCAGCACGAAGATCGCCCGCCAGTCGGCCACCGCCAGCACCACGGCGCCCAGCAGGGGCCCGAGCACCGACCCGGCCTCCTGCACCGCCGAGACCACGCCGAGCGGTACGCCCCGCCGGTGCACCGGGTAGAGGTCGGCGACGAGCGCGAGGGTCGCCGGCACCAGCCCGCCGCCGCCGAGTCCCTGCAGGAACCGACCGACCACCATGCTGGGCATGTCGTAGGCCAGGGCCGTGACCAGCGATCCGACCGCGAAGACCACCAGCGAGGCGACCAGCACCGGCGTGCGCCCGCGCAGGTCCGCGATCCGCCCGATCAGCGGGAGCACGGCGACGTAGCCGAGCAGGAACCCGGAGATGATCGGCGCGGCGCGCTGCAGCTCCTCGGCGGAGACGCCGACCGAGGCGCCCATCTCGGGCAGCGCGAGCACCACCACGTAGGTGTCGGCGGCCGCGAAGGCGACCGCGACGGCGGCCAGCGACAGCAGCAGCCGCGCGCGCCCGCCGGGGCCCGCGACCGCCGGACCGACGGGGTCCACCGGCCCCACGGACGTCACGGGGCGGTGATGTCCTGCTCGGTGCCGTAGTCGGTGAGGTCGACGGTGTAGGTCATCGCGCTGCTGGCGGGGTAGAACACACCGGTCAGCACGGCCTCGCGCAGCTCGCCGTCCTCGGTCACGGTGTAGACGACGTCGAAGTCGCCCTCCGCGGAGGGGATCAGGTTGGTCATCACCTCGTCGGTGACCGTGCCGGTGTACTCGGTGAGCACCTCGGTGTTGTCGGCGCCGCCACGCACCGTCTCACCCGCGACGGGCGACTCGGTCGCCGTCAGCAGCGTCGAGACGCCCTCGTCGGGGTCGATCAGCCGGCTCGGGTCGGGGGCGCCGTACTCGGCGGGGTCGATGGGCTGGAAGCCGGGGACCAGCGGCAGCTCGGCGTACACCTCGTCGTCGACCGCGACGACCGGGACCTCGACGGCGTTGCCGGCCAGGCTGACCGCGATCTGGCCCTCGAACGCCGGCGCGGAGGTCGCCACCCCGGTCGCGCTGGTGATCCCGGTGGTGCCCTCGGGCAGGTCGTCGGTGGTCAGCGCGATCTGCACGCCGGGGGTCTCGTCGAGCGTGGTCTTGGCCTGCGCGAGCACCTCCTCGGGGCTGGCCTCGCCGTCGCCGTCCTGGTCGGCGGCCCCGCTGCCGTCGTCGCCGGAGCAGGCGGAGAGCAGCGCGGCGGGCAGGCCGAGGCAGAGCAGGAGGGCCGACGCCGGGACGGCGCCGCGGGCGCGACGGGGGAGGGGGGCCATGTGCCTCAGCCTTCCACAGCGGCGGTCACGGACCCGGCGGCCGGCTGCGCCCCGAGCGGGCCCGCCACCCCGGCGGCCGGCTGGGCCAGGGGCAGGCCCGATCCGTCCCGGCGGCCGGTGGCCGGCGGCAGGTCGACAGGGGCGCCGCTGCCTGCTGCGGCGCGGGCGGGCGCCGGTCCCACCCAGGCCAGCACCAGCTCGTCCTCGCCCTTGAGGAAGCGGTGGCAGCGCACGCCGCCGGTGGCGCGTCCCTTGGCCGGGTACTCCGCGAACGGGGTGACCTTGGCCGCTCCTGCCTCCGTGCCCGGCAGCGCGGTCGAGGAGCCCGCGACGGTGACCACGACCGCCCCCTGCGGCGCGTTCGGGTCGACGGCCCCGAAGTGCAGCACCCGTTCGCCGGGGGCCAGCTTGATCCCGGCGATCCCGCCGCCGGAGCGGCCCTGCGGGCGCACCAGATCGGCCCCGAAGCGCAGCAGCTGTGCGTCGCTGGAGACGAAGCACAGCTCCTCCTCGCCGGTGGCGAGCTCGACCGCGCCGACGACCTCGTCGTCCTCGGCGAGCCGCAGCACCTCCCACGAGTCGCGCCCGGTCACCTCCGGGTTGACCCGCTTCACCACGCCCTGGCGGGTCCCCACGGCCAGGCCGGGTCCGTCGGCGGCGAGCGTGCACAGCCCGAGCGCCCGCTCGCCGTGGTCGAGCACCAGCAGCTCGGCCAGCGGCAGCCCGCCCTGCAGGGTCGGGTGGCCCGCGGACGGTGGCAGCGCGGGCAGGTCGAGCACGCCGAGCCGGTGGACCCGTCCCTGCGAGGTGAGCACGCCGACCTCGCCGCGGGCCGTGGTGCGCACGGCCGAGACGACCACGTCGTGCGCCGCCCGCCCCTCCCCACCGTCGGACGGCCCGGTCTCGCCCGGTCCGGCGGTGCGCGCGAGCAGGCCGGTGCTCGAGAGCAGCGCGAGGCACGGGTCGTCGGCGACCTCCAGCGGGCCCGCGGCGGTCACGGCGGTGCTGCCCGCGGACTCCAGGAGCACCGTGCGGCGGGGGGTGCCGAAGGTGGCGGCCGCCTCGGCGAGCTCGGTGGAGACCACCTCGCGCAGCAGCGCGTCGTCGCCGAGGATCGCGTCGAGCTCCTCGATCTCGCGGCGCAGCTGGTCCTGCTCCTTCTCCAGCTCGATGCGGCTGAAGCGGGTGAGCCGGCGCAGCTGCATCTCCAGGATGTAGTCGGCCTGGGCGCGGGAGAGGTCGAAGACGGTCGTCAGCCGCTCGCGGGCCGCCGCGGCGTCGTCGCTGCTGCGGATCACCGCGATGACCTCGTCGATGTCGAGCAGCGCGACGAGCAGGCCCTCGACCAGGTGGAGCCGCTCGGCCTTCTTGTCCCGCCGGAACCGCGAGCGGCGTCGTACCACCTCGAAGCGGTGGTCCAGGAACACCTCGAGCATCTGCTTCAGGCCGAGCGTGCGGGGCTGGCCGTCGACCAGCGAGACCGCGTTGACGCCGAAGGAGTCCTCCATCGGCGTCTGCCGGTACAGCTGCTCGAGCAGCACCTCCGGCACGAAGCCGTTCTTCACCTCGACCACCAGGCGCAGGCCGTGCTCGCGGTCGGTGAGGTCCTTGATGTCGGCGATGCCCTGGAGCTTCTTGGCCTGCACCAGCGTCTTGATGCGCTCCACGACCTTCTCGGTGCCGACCCCGTAGGGCAGCTCGGTCACCACGATGCCCTTGCGCCGGCCGACCGGCTCGACCCGGGCGGTGGCTCGCATCCGGAAGGACCCCCGCCCGGTCTCGTAGGCGTCGCGGACGCCGGCGAGGCCGACGATCTTGCCGCCGGTGGGCAGGTCCGGCCCCGGCACGAACCGCATCAGGTCCTCGGTGGTGGCGCCGGGCGACACGATCAGGTGCCGCAGCGCCTGCACCACCTCCACCAGGTTGTGCGGGGCCATGTTGGTGGCCATGCCGACCGCGATCCCGGTGGTGCCGTTGACCACCAGGTTCGGCAGCGCCGCCGGCAGGACGGCGGGCTCGAGCTCGCGGCTGTCGTAGTTGGGCCGGAAGTCGACGGTGTCCTCGTCGATCGAGGCGGTCATCGCCACCGCGGGGGCGGCCATCCGGCACTCGGTGTAGCGCATCGCGGCGGGGGAGTCGTCGGGGGAGCCGAAGTTGCCGTGGCCGTCGACCATCGGGAGCCGCATCGACCACGGCTGCGCGGTGCGGACCAACGCGTCGTAGATCGCGTTGTCGCCGTGCGGGTGCAGCCGGCCCATCACCTCGCCCACCACGCGGGCGCACTTCACGTGCCCCCGCTCGGGGGTCAGGTTCATCTGGTCCATCGTGTAGAGGATCCGTCGCTGGACCGGCTTCAGGCCGTCGCGGGCGTCCGGCAGCGCCCGGGAGTAGATGACCGAGTAGGCGTACTCGAGGAACGAGGAACGCATCTCCTCGCCGACGTCGATGTCGAGGACGTGCTCCTCGACCTCGTCGGGCGGGGGTGGGGAGGGGTGCGGCCGGCCATGCGCCCATCCTCCCGCGCCCGCCCGGACGTCGCCCGGGGGGCACGCCGTGGTCACCGGGCCGCCGTCCGGCCCCGCTAGGTTGGAGCGCGTGACGAGCGAGGCGGACCAGGCCCCGGGCGCCCCGGAGGCCCCGGTTGCTCCCAGGCACTGGGAGGCCGACGTCCTGCTGCGCGACGGCCGCGCCGCTCACGTGCGCCCGATCCGCCCCGCCGACGCCGACCTGCTCGTCTCCTTCTACGCCCGCGTGTCCGACCGGTCGAAGTACTACCGCTTCTTCAGCCCGATGCCGACGCTGAGCGAGCGCGACGTCCGCCGCTTCACCCAGGTCGACCACGTCGAGCGGGTGGCGCTCGTGGTGCTGCTGGGCGACGAGATGATCGCGGTGGGCCGCTTCGAGGACCTCGGCGCCGGTGAGGCCGAGGTCGCCTTCCTCGTCGAGGACCGCCACCAGGGCCGAGGCATCGCCCAGGTCCTCCTGGAGCACCTCGCGGCCGCCGGCCGCGAGCGCGGCCTCGAGCGGTTCACCGCCGAGGTGCTGCCGGACAACCACCGGATGATCCAGACCTTCCGCGACGCCGGTTACCGGGTGGCCAGCGGCTACGAGGACGGCGTGATCGCGCTCGAGTTCCCGATCGCGGCCACCGACACCGCGATCGGGGTGATGCGGGGGCGCGAGCAGCGCGCCGAGGCGGCGTCCATCGAGCGGTTCCTCAACCCGCGCTCGGTCGCGGTCGTCGGCGCGTCCCGTCGCCAGGACACCATCGGCCAGCAGCTGGTGCGCAACCTGGTCACCGGCGACTTCACCGGGCGGGTGTACGCCGTCAACCCCAGCGCCGGCGCGGTCTCCGGGCTGCCCGCCTACGAGAGCGTCACCGAGGTGCCGGGCGACGTCGACGTGGCCGTGGTCGCCGTGCCGGCCGACGCCGTCACCGACGTCGTCCTCGACTGCGCCGCGAAGGGCGTGCACGGGCTGGTCGTGATCTCCTCGGGCTTCGCGGAGACCGGGGAGGAGGGCCGGCGCCGGCAGCGCCACCTGGTCGGCCTGTGCCGCAGCTACGGGCTGCGGCTGATCGGACCCAACTGCCTCGGCGTGATCAACACCGACCCCGGCGTCTCGGTCAACGCCTCGCTGGCCCCGGTGATGCCGCTGCCGGGCAGGGCCGGCTTCTTCTGCCAGTCCGGCGCCCTGGGCTCGGCGATCCTGGAGAAGGTCCAGGACCGCGGGCTCGGTCTGTCGACCTTCGTCAGCGCCGGCAACCGCGCGGACGTCTCCGGCAACGACCTGCTCCAGTACTGGGAGGAGGACGAGTCCACCGAGGTCGTGCTGCTCTACCTCGAGTCGATCGGCAACCCGCGCAAGTTCTCCCGGATCGCGCGGCGGGTCTCCCAGCGCAAGCCGATCGTCGCGGTCCGGTCCGGGCGCAGCACCCAGGGTGTGCCGATGGGTCACACCGTCCGGCGCATCGGCGCCCCGGCGCAGGCCGTGGACGCGATGTTCCGCCAGGCCGGCGTGATCCAGGTCGACACGCTCGAGGAGATGTTCGACGTCGCCCAGCTGCTGGCCCACCAGCCGCTGCCGCGCGGTCGACGGGTGGCGCTGGTCGGCAACTCCGACGCCCTCGGCCTGCTCGCCGCGGACGCCGCCGCCCCGGTCGGTCTCCAGGTCACCCGGGCCGTCCCGCTCGGGGCGGACGCCACCGCCGAGGACTTCGAGGACGCGCTCGACGAGGCGATCGACGACCCCGAGGTCGACGCGGTGATGGCGGTCTACATCCCGCCGTTGAACGTCACCGGCGAGGACGTCGCCAACGTGCTCGCCGCGGTCGGGGAGCAGTCCGACAAGCCGCTGGTGTCCACCTTCCTCGGCGCGGAGGGCGTGCCGGAGCTGCTGCGGGTCCCCGACGTCGCCGGCGCCACGGCCGGCCGGGGCTCGGTGCCGTCCTACCCCGCGGTGGAGGCGGCGGTGCGGGCGCTGGCCCGGGTCGCCGACTACGCGATCTGGCGGCGCACCCCGGAGGGAGCGCCCCCCGACCCGAGCGACGTCGACGACGCGGCAGCGCGCGCGGTCGTGCGGCGCGCGCTCGCGGCCGATCCCGACGGGGTGAACCTCGGTGACGACGCGCTGCGCGAGCTGCTCGCGGCGTACGGCGTGGACCTCTGGCCGGCCCGTCGGGTCGACACCCTCGCCGCGGCCAGGACGGCAGCGCAGGAGCTCGGCTGGGACGCGGGCCACGACGTCGTGCTGAAGGCGACCGCCGAGTCGCTGCGCGAGCGGCCGGACCTCGCCCACGTGCGGCGCGGCATCTCCGACGCCGCCGAGCTGGGCGCGGCCTGGACGGCGCTGCGAGCGTCCCTGGCCGGTGTGGCCGAGCCGGGGTTCGTGGTGCAGAGGACCGCCGAGCCGGGGGTCCCGGTCGTGGTGCGCAGCAGCGAGGACCCGCTGTTCGGTCCCGTCGTCTCCTTCGCCATCGCCGGCCCGGTCATCGAGCTGCTCGCGGACGTCGCCTACCGGATCCCCCCGCTGAGCGAGCGCGACACCCGGGAGATGGTGCGCGAGATGCGCAGCTCCCCGATGCTCTTCGGCTACCGCGGCGCCGACCCGGTCGACGTCGAGCGCGTGGAGCTGCTGATCGGGCGGGTCTCCCAGCTGCAGCTGGACTTCCCCGAGGTCAGCGCGCTCGAGCTGGGCCTGGTCATCGCCGGCACCGACCACACCAGCGTGCTGACCGCGACGGCGCGGGTGGAGCCGGTGGCCGCCCCTCGCTCGGACCTCTACGCCCGGCGGATGCCCGACCTGCCCGGCGAGACCGGCCCCGGCTGACGCCCCGGACCCCGGCGTGATCGTCTCCGACAGCGCGGGGCTGGTCTTCGTGCACGTGCAGAAGACCGGCGGTGTCACCGTCGAGCGGTGGCTGGAGGAGGTGCTGCCCGACGCCCGGCGGTTGCCCGGGCGGGACCGGCACGCCGGGCTGCGCACGATCCTCGCGGACGAGCCGGGGCTGGCCGACCACCTCGTGTTCGGGGTGGTGCGCAACCCGTGGGCGCGGCTGCTGTCCTGGCACCGGATGGTGCTGCGGTGGGTGTCCTGGGTGCCGGTCGGCGAGCCGCTGACCGCCGTGCCGAACTTCCGCGGCAACCGCTTCGCGCAGCGGGTGGCGCAGGAGTTCCCCGACTTCGAGGACTTCGTGCTGCGCGGTCCCGACGTCCTGCCGCGGCTGCGGCGGCCCCAGGTCGCCTACCTCGAGGCACCCGGCCGGCGCGCCGACGTGGTCGGTCGCCAGGAGCGCCTGGACGCCGACCTCGACGGGCTCGCCGACCGGCTCGGCCTGCCCCGGCGCTCCGGTGAGCGCTGGAACGCCGACGACGAGCGGGTCGACCACCGCGCGGCGTACACCCCGGCGATGCGGGACCGTGTCGGCGAGCTGTTCGCCCGCGACGTCGACGAGCTCGGCTACGAGTTCTGACGCGGTCTCCGCCGGCCCCGGGGCGGGCAGGGCCCCGTGCAAGACTGCGGACCATGCGCAGCACCCGCACCGACGACCGCGACCGCGCCCGGGAGCTGCGCCGGGCGATCGAGAAGACCGGCTACTACCCCGAGGTGGTCGCTGACGGGGTGGAGTCGGCGGTGGCCGGGGAGCAGGTGGTCTCCTACTACGTCCACCACGAGCCGACCTTCGAGCACGACGAGGTGCGGCGCCACCAGAGCGTGGTCGTGCTCACGCCCTCGCGGCTGGTGCTGGCGCACACCGACGAGCACGCGGGTGACGACCTGCTGCCGGAGCCCTACACCTCGACGTCGACCGAGTCGGTGCGGCTGGACTCGGTGCGCTCGGTGGTGGTGACCCGGATGATCGCCAACCCCACGGCCGGGCCCACGCCGCCGGCCGAGGCCGTGATGACGATCGGGTGGGGTGGCGTGGGGCGCATCGACCTGGAGCCGGCCGGCTGCGAGGACCCCGACTGCGACGCCGACCACGGCTACACCGGGGTGCTCACCGCGGACGACTTCACGCTGCGGGTCTCCGCGACCGCCGACGGCCCCGACGCCGTGGCGGGGCTGCTGTCCTTCGCCGAGTCCCTGTCGGCGCGCACCCACCTGCGGTGACGCTGCTCGAACCCGCCTACGGCCGGCGGACCCTGGGCGACGTCGTGCCCGCGGTCGCCCGTGCGCTGGGCTCACCTCTGGGCTCACCGCTGGGCTCACCGCTGGGCTCGCCGCCGGGCTGCGAGGAGCAGGGGGACTCGTCCTCCCGCCGGCCGCTGCGTACGTGATGTTCCTGGTCGACGGTCTCGGGACGCGGCAGCTCGCCCGTTACGCCCACGCCGCGCCGTACCTGTCCTCGCTGCCGGTGGTCGACGACCGCGCCACCGCCGGGGTGCCGTCGACGACGGCCACCAGCCTGACCTCGCTGGGCACGGCGCTGCCGCCGGGCAGCCACGGCGTGGTGGGCTACAGCTCGCGGATCCCGGGCACCGACCGCCTGCTCTTCGCGCTGGGCTGGGACGCCGCGGTCGACCCGCGGCAGTGGCAGCCGCACCCGACCACCTTCGACCGGCTCCGCGCCGCCGGGGTGGCGGTGAGCGTGGTCAACAAGCGGGAGTTCGAGGGCAGCGGCCTCACCGAGGCGGCGCACCGCGGCGCCGAGTTCGTGGGCGCGGACAAGGTGGGCGAGCGGATCGCCGAGACGCTGCGCACCAGCGCGACGACGCCGTCGCTGACCTACCTCTACGACGGCGACCTGGACTGGACGGGACACCGCCACGGCGTCGCCTCCACGGCCTGGCTCCAGCAGCTGGCCATCATCGACGCCGAGGCCGAGCAGCTGCGCGAGGCGCTGCCGGCGTCCGTGCGGCTGCTGGTCGTCGCCGACCACGGGATGGTCGACGCCGACCCGGACCGGCGCTTCGACGTCGACGCGATCCCCGCGCTCGGCGACGGGGTCGCCCTGTTCGGCGGCGAGGCCCGCTTCCGCCAGCTCTACTGCGCCCGGGGCGCGGTCGCCGACGTCGTGGCGACGTGGCGCGAGACGCTCGGTGACGCCGCCGAGGTGCTGACCCGCGAGGACGCGGTCGCCCGCGGTTGGTTCGGCCCGGTCTCCCCGACCGTCGCCCCGCGGCTGGGCGACGTGCTCGTGGCGTGCCGCGACGCGGCCTCGGTGGTCTCGACCGTCGGCTGGTCCCACGAGGCCCGCCTCGTCGGCCTCCACGGCTCCCTGACCCCCGACGAGATGCTGATCCCCCTGCTCCTCGACTGACCCCGCCGACCCGACCCGCCCCCACCGGCCGGCTGTCGCGCCGCTGCCCCGTTGTAACGCCGAGTTACCTCAACCAGCTGCGCGTTGCGACGCCGTACGAGCTGGGGTAACTCGGCGTTACAGCGGGGGGCCGGCCGGGACCAGCGCCTCCCGCGTGACGGAGGCGAGGTCCGGGGAGCCGGTCAGCGCCATGGTGAGGTCGAGCTCGGCGACGACGTTGCGGAGCACCTCCTCGACCCCGCGCTGCCCGGCGACGGCGAGTCCGTAGATCGGCGTACGACCGAGCAGCACGGCGTCGGCGCCCAGCGCCCGGGCGACGAAGACGTCGGCGCCGGTGCGGACCCCGCTGTCGAGCAGCACGGTCGCGTCCGGTCCGACCGCCTCGCGCACGGCCACCAGCGCGTCGAGCGAGGCCACCGCGTTGTCGACCTGGCGGCCGCCGTGGTTGGAGACCACGATCGCGTCGACGCCGAGGTCGAGCGCGCGGCGGGCGTCGTCGGGGTGCAGGACGCCCTTGAGGACGACGGGCAGCGAGGTGCGCGAGCGCAGCGTCGCGAGGTGGTCCCAGGACAACCCGGGGTTGGAGTAGACGTCGAGGAACGTCTCCACCGCGGCCCGGGGCTCGGGAGCCCGCAGGTTGGCGCGGAACGAGCCCGGGTGGTTCCGCGCGATGTCGACCAGGGTCCGCACGGCGCCGAGGGTCACCTCGACCGCCTGGCCCCCGCCGCGGCGCGCGGCCTCGACCCGCTCGCGGACGAGCTCGGCGAAGCGGGGGTCGCCGGTGTACTGGGCGATGCCGATGCCCCGGCTGAACGGCAACGACCCGAGGTCCAGGTCCTGCGGCCGCCACCCCAGCACCGTGGTGTCCAGCGTGACCACCAGCGCCTCCGCGCCGCTCGCCTCGGCGCGCGCGACCAGGCTGTCGACGAGGCCCTCGTCCTTGCTCCAGTACAGCTGGAACCAGTGGGGCGAGCCGCCGAGCTCGGCGACGACCTCCTCCATCGGGCTGCTCGCCTGGTTCGAGAGCACGTACGGGGTGCCCGTGGCCGCGGCGGCCCGGGCCACGAGCAGGTCCGCGTCCCGGTGCACCAGGCCGGCCGCCCCGATCGGCGCCAGCAGCACCGGGGCCGGCAGGCGTCGCCCGAGCAGCTCGACCGAGAGGTCGCGGACCGCCTGGCCGTGCGCCACCCGGGGCACGACGGCCCACCGGTCGAAGGCACGGCGGTTGCGGGCCAGGGTGCGCCCCTGGCCCGCCCCACCGGCGACGTAGGCCCAGGCCCGGGCGCTCATCACCCGGCGGGCGCGTGCCTCGAGCGCGTCCGCGTCGGTGGGCACCGAGGGCCGACGGCCGAGCACCCCCTGGGCGAAGACGTACCCCTGGCGCTCGCGTCCGACCCCGGTGCTGACCACCGCCGCACCCTAGCCGCGGGCCCGTCCCGGGGTCAGCCGGCGAACGCCTCGACCGCGGCGTCCACGAAGGCCTCCAGGTCGCCGGGGTTGCGGCTGGTCACGAGCGTCCACCCCTCGGCGGGGCAGGTGAACGACTCCTCGTCCACCCAGGTCGCGCCGGCGTTGCGCAGGTCGGTCTGCACGCTGGGGTAGCTGGTCATCGTCTTCCCGCGCAGGACGTCGGCCTCCGCCAGCGTCCAGGGGCCGTGGCAGATGGAGGCCACGGGCTTGCCGGCGCCGACGTGCTCCCGGACCAGCGCGACGGCGTCCTCGTCCAGGCGCAGCTGGTCGGGGTTGGTCGTGCCCCCGGGCAGCACCAGGGCGTCGATGGTCGAGCCGTCGAGGTCGGCGACCGTGGTGTCCACGGTGAAGGTGTCACCCGGCTCCACGTCGTTGTTCATCGCCTGGACGGTGCCGCTCTCCGGCGCGACGAGCACGCACTGCGCCCCCTCGGCCTGCAGCCCGTCCCAGGGCTGGGTGAGCTCGGCCTGCTCCACGCCGGAGTTGGCGACGAGGAACGCGATCTTCTTGCCGTCGAGCTGTGCCACGGAGTACTCCTTGACGATCGGGTGCGGAACTACCACCGCACCAGGCCCGCCCGCCGCACCCAACACCCGGCCGGGTGGTGCCTGCCCCGGGCGGCACCGGCATCTGGAAGGATGCGTCGCATGCCCGGACCAGTACGCGTCGCCCTCGTGAACGACTACCACATCGTGGTGGCCGGGACCGCGCGCGTGCTGGAGCCGTTCTCGGACCGGGTCACGGTGGTCGAGCTGGACAGCCGCAAGCCCGTGATCGGCGAGGTGGACGTCATCCTCTACGACACCTTCGGCAACCCCCAGGGGGCCGACTGCCACCCGGACGAGCTGGTCGGCACGAGCAACGCGCGCTTCGTCGTGTTCTCCTGGAACGTCGACCCGCAGCAGGTCCAGCAGTCGCTCCAGCAGGGTGCCGCCGGCTACATCTCGAAGGCGGCCAGCCCCGAGGACCTGGTCGCGGCGCTCGAGCGGGTGCACGCGGGTGAGACGGTCGTCCCGGAGGGCAGCGAGGACCCGGGTGGGGGGGAGGTCTTCGGGCGGTGGCCCGGCGACCAGCACGGGCTGAGTGCCCGCGAGTCGGAGGTGCTGGCGCTGATCTGCCAGGGTCTGAGCAACGTCGAGATCTCCCAGCGTGCCTACATCGGTATCAACACGGTCAAGACCTACATCCGGTCCGCCTACCGCAAGATCGGTGCCGCCACGCGGCCGCAGGCGGTGATCTGGGGCCTCTCCCACGGCTTCGAGCCCGACCAGGTCCGGGTGCGCATCGACCAGAACGGCTGAGCGGCCGCTGCGCGGGCGCCGTCAGGTGCCGCAGAAGGTCCGGTAGGCCCCGAAGTCGGCCGGGGCCGGCTCGGCGTACCGCTCGAGGCCGGCCCGCTCGTCGTACGGCGCCGAGACGACCTCGAGCAGCTGCTCGACCGGGCCGGTGTCGCCCGCGGTGGCTGCGGTCAGCGCCTCCTCGACGAGGTGGTTGCGGGGCACGTAGACCGGGTTGACCCGGTCCATGGCGTCGGCGTCGGGGTCCAGGGCACGCCACCGCTCCAGCCAGGCGTCCAGCCCGCCGAGGTCGAGGACGAGCTCGCGGACCGGCTCCGCGTCGCCGCGGGCAGCCGAGGAGAGGCGCCGGAAGAACGAGGTGTGGTCGACGTGGCCCTCGCGCGCGAGGTCGAGCAGGTCGTCGACGAGGGAGGCGGTGAGGTCCTCGGCCAAGCCGTCCGGCAGGCCCAGCTTGGTCCGCATGCCGGCGGTCCAGGTGGCCGCGTAGCGCGAGCGGAACCGGCCGAGGGCCTCGGTCGCGAGGCCGATCGCCCGCTCCTGGTCGTCGTGGAGGAGCGGCAGCAGCGCCTCGGCGAGCCGGGCCAGGTTCCACTCGGTCACGGGGGGCTGCTGGCCGTAGGCGTAGCGGCCGCCCTCGTCGATGGAGCTGTAGACCGTCGCGGGGTCGTGCGCCTCGAGGAACGCGCACGGGCCGTAGTCGATGGTCTCGCCGGAGATCGTGACGTTGTCGGTGTTCAGCACGCCGTGGACGAAGCCGACCAGCATCCACTGCGCCACGAGGTCGGCCTGCGCCGCGACGACGGCCTCGTAGAGCGCGAGGTAGGGCTGGTCCGCCTCCGCGGCGGCCGGGTGGTGGCGGGCGATCGCGTGGTCGGCCAGCCGCCGCAGCAGGGCGGTGTCGCCGCCGGCTGCCACCAGCTGGAAGCTGCCCACGCGCAGGTGGCTGGAGGCGACCCGCGCCAGCAGGGCCCCGGGGAGCACGGTCTCGCGCCGCACGGGACGGCCCGTGGCGACGACGGCCAGGGCGCGGGTCGTGGGGATGCCGAGGGCGTGCACCGCCTCGCTGACGACGTGCTCGCGCAGCATCGGGCCGACCGCGGCGAAGCCGTCGCCGCCGCGCGCGAACGGGGTGCGGCCCGAGCCCTTGAGGTGCAGGTCCAGCAGGCGGCCGTCGCGGTCGGTGAGCTCGCCGAGGAGCAGGGCGCGGCCGTCACCCAGGCGGGGCGACCAGCCGCCGAACTGGTGCCCGGCGTAGGCCTGGGCGACCGGGGTGGCCCCCTCGGGCACCGCCCCACCGGTGAGCAGGCGGACGCCGGCCTCCTCGCGGAGCCGGGCGGGGTCGAGCCCGAGCTCGGCCGCGAGCGGCTCGTTGAGGGTGAGCAGCCGGGGCGACGGCGCGTCGGCGGCCTGCCAGCGCACGGCGAGCTCGGGGAGGTCGTCGGCGAACCGGTGCTGCAGCCGGTCGTCCAGCGCGGTCGGGCCGGTCGCGGTCTGGTCGGTGGTCTGGTGGGCGGTCGTGCTCATGCCTCCCAGGCTAGGTCGCGGGCGGGGAGCCGGGAACCTCCCGGCGCGCGTCCGGCGGGCGGGTGGGCCAGGTGCGCTCGATCTCGGCGTTGAGCTCGGCGCCGAGGAGCACGGCGACGGCGGAGACGTAGAGCCAGAGCACCATCGCGATCGGCGCGCCCAGCTGCTGGTAGACCTCCGTGCCGGCGCGGGACATCTGCTCGGCGCCGCCGAGCGCGAGGTAGGCGCGCAGGCCAGCGGCGGCGGCGAACCACAGCAGCATGGCCAGCACGGCGCCGGGCAGGTCGCGCCGCCACGGCGTGCGCCACGGCACGCCGACGTGGAAGAGCGTGGTCAGGGCGGCGAGCAGCAGCAGCCCGAGGCCGGGCCAGTACGCCCACGCGAGCGCGGCCAGGGTCGCCGCGGCGACGTCGTCGGAGGCGACCAGCCGCAGCAGCCGGGGTCCGAGCACGAGCAGCGGCAGCACCGCGACCGCGCCGACCTGCCCGGCCACGGTGATCCCCAGCGCGAGCACCCGGCGCTTCCAGGGGGACCACGGCTCGTCCACGTCGTAGGCGACGGCGAGGGTGTCCAGGTAGCGGTTGACCGCTCGCGACCCTGTCCACAGGCTCAGCAGCAGGCCGTACCCGACGACGTCGGCCCGGCCGCCGGCGACCACGTCGCGGGCGAGCGGCTCGTAGGCGCCGTACGTCGTGGTGGACAGGACGGCGCGGGGCAGGTCGAAGACGATGCGTTCCAGCTCGGCGGTCCCCTCGGGTCCCAGGGCGCCGGCGACGAAGCCGAGCGAGCCGAGCACCACGAGCATCAGCGCCGGCAGCGAGATCAGCGTGAACAGCGCGGACTCGGCCGCCAGCCCCAGCACGCGGTCGCGGCGCGCGTCCCGGGCCGTCCGCTCGGCCAGCCCGTAGCCGACGCGCACCGGCAGCGGGGCGGCCTCCAGCGCACGCCGGCCGCGGTGGGCCAGGTCGGCGCGCAGGACGCCCGCGCGGCCGCGCGCCAGGTCGCCCACCCGTCGCACCCGCAACCTGACCTGCACGACCCGTTGGTAGCACGTCCGGGCCCGCCAGGGGTGGGCGGCGGCGTCGATAGGCTCCCGGGGTGCACCTGCTGCTGATCCGACACGGCCAGACCGGGTCGAACGTCACGGGCGCCCTCGACACCGCCGCCCCCGGCGCCGACCTCACCGACCTGGGCCGCCGGCAGGCCGCGGCACTGCCGGCGGCGCTCCCTGCGGTGCTCGGCGGGGCGACGGCGGGGCCACCGGCGTCCGTGCACGCCTCCCGGCTGGTGCGCACCCAGCAGACGGCGGCCCCCCTGGCCGCGGCGCTCTCGCTCCCGGTGCTGGTCGAGGAGGGCCTGGAGGAGATCACTGCCGGTGGGCTCGAGATGCGCACCGACGAGGCGTCGCGCGATCGGTACGTCGGCTGCGTCGCGGCGTGGTTGCGCGGGGAGCCGCACGCGGTGCTGCCCGGTGGCGAGACGGTGGAGGCGTTCGTGGACCGTTTCAGCACCGCGGTCCGCCGCGCGTGCGCGCCCCACGGGCCCGGCGCGACGGTCGCGGTCGTCAGCCACGGCGCGGCGATCCGGGTCTGGACCGGCCTCCACGGGGGACCCGAGGCCCGCGGAGCGGCCGCGCAACCGGTCGCCAACACCGGGGGAGCCCTGCTCGAGGGCGACCCGGACGCCGGGTGGCGGCTGCTGAGGTGGTCCGCGGACCCGTGGGGCGGCGCCGACCTGCGCGACCACGTCGCCGAGGACGCCACCGGCGCGAGCGCCTAGACTGGGGCACGCGGCAGCGCCGGCGGGGACGAGTGGAGGATGCGATGTCCCAGATCATCGACATCGCCCGGCGGCTGGCCGCCGCGACCCCGACGGCCACGCTCGCCTGCCCCGTGTGCGGCGTCGCGCTCCGCGCCGCCAACCTCGAGCGGCACCTCGGCGGGACCCACCCCGGGGAGGACGACGCCGGCGCGACCTGGCGGGGGCGTGGCCTGCGAGGGGGGCGTCTCGACTGGGACGGGGGATCGCTGCGGTGGCGCAGCCTGACCGGGCTCCGGCGACGCACGGTCACCGATGTCCGGTTCGTCGTGGCCGGGTCCACGCTCTCGACGAGGTCGGTGTCCGGGTCGGTCAACGGCAACCCCGGGGGCCCCTCGGTGGAGGAGCGGTCCGGGGCCTACGTCCAGCTGCTGGGCGACGGGCGCCCGATCACGGTGCGCTGCCGCTCGGGCACGGCGCGCAAGGCCTGGGTGGGTTGGGACCCCGGGCGCCGGGTGAAGCGGTGGCAGGTCACGGTCGACCCGGCTGCCTTCGTCGCGCTGCTCTACCTGCTGGCCGACGCCGGCGTCCTGCGACCGAAGCCCGGCTGACCCCCGAGGGTGCCCGTCCCGCCCGTCCCACCCGTCCCGCTGGGCAGGGTCAAGGATGCCGGGCGGCGCCCGCGTGCTCCGGCACGACCGCGACCGGTCCGTGGGCGTACTCGAGGACGGTCGTCATCGTGGACCCGAGCACCAGCCGGTGCCAGGCGCTGTGGTGGTGGCGCCCGACGACGGCCAGCTCCCAGGGGCGCCCCTGGTTGACCACCCGCTCCAGCAGGCCGTGCTCGACGCGACGCGTCACCGCGACCTCGGGGTGCTTCTCGGCCAGGCCGGCGACCGACTCGGCCAGCACCAGGCGCGCCTCGGTCAGGTGGTCCTGGTCGGCGAACCCGGTGTCGCCGACGTAGGCCGCGATCACGTCGCGCACGCAGTGGACCACCGTGAGCGGCATCCGGTGCAGCGAGGCCTGGGTGAACGCGAACTCGAGGACGGGCATGGACTCCGCCGTGCCGTCGGCGCCGACGACGACGCCTCCGGTCGGCTGCTCCCGGCCCACCGGGCGCATCACGACCACCGGGCAGTCGGCCCGGCGGGCGACGGCGGCGCTCACCGAGCCGAGCAGCGCGCTGCGCACCGGCCCGCGCCCGTGCGAGCCGAGCACGAGCAGGTGGGCGCGCCGGGAGAGCTCGACCAGGACGTCGCGCGGCTCGCCGTCGACGAGGTGGCAGCGGACCTCCAGATCGGGGTGGTCGGCCTGCACCCGGGCGTGCGCGTCGTCGAGCGCGAGCCGGGAGGAGGCGCGGATGTCGGCCAGCAGGTGGGGGGCGGCGCTCGTGAACCCGCCCCAGGCCACGGCCTGCACCTGGGCCAGGTCGACGACGTGGACCATGTCGAGCGGCCGGCGCTCGGCCAGGGCCTGCGCCGCGGCCCAGCGCAGCGACCGCTCGGAGTGCTGGCTGGTGTCGAACGCGGCGAGGACCGACCCGGCCGGGACCGTCTCCATCCACCCACGTTGCACCCGGGACCCACGGGGCGTCAGTGGCGGAGGTCCTGGGTCAGCCGGGACTTTCGTCCCACGTGTCGCCGATCGCCAGTGGCGAACCCCCCGGGGGGATGTGTATGGTTCGCCGGGTCCCCCCGGGGGGTTCCACCGCCCCCGTGCACCCGACCCGAACGGACGTCGATGACCAGCACCACTACCGCCCACCGGGCCGACCAGCGCACGGCCGAGGCCTCCCCGGAGGCGGGGCCACTCGGGCGCCTCGGCGTCTGGGTGACACGGCACGGCCGCCTCGTCACCGTGGTGTGGCTGCTCGCGATCGTCGGGCTCGGCGCCTTCGCCCCGCAGGTGGAGAAGAACCTCTCCGGTGCCGGGTGGCAGGCCAACGGCTCCGAGTCGGTGCAGGTCCGCGAGATGGCCCGGGAGCACTTCGGCGGCAACGCCTCCTCGGCCATCCAGGTCGTCGTCCACTCCGACGACGGCCCGGTGACCGAGGGTGAGGGCCGCGAGGTGCTCGCCGAGGTCACCGAGGCCCTCGAGGGCGAGCCGCGGATCGCCGACGTGGTGGCGCCGCAACCGGGGGCCACGCTCTCGCAGGACGGCTCGACGGCCATCGTGCTCGGCGGTGCGGGCGAGGACACCAACGAGATGGTGCGGGTCGCCTCCGACCTCAAGGGCGAGCTCGAGGGCCTCTCGACGGACGCGGTCGAGGTCAACCCCTCCGGGTCGTCGTTGCTCTGGTCGGACTTCAACGAGGCCAACCTCGAGGCCATGCTGACCTCCGAGGTCGTGTCCTGGCCGGTCACCCTGGCCATCCTGGTGCTCGCGTTCGGTGCGCTGGTCGCCGCGGGCCTGCCGCTGCTGCTGACGCTCGCCGGCCTGGTCGCCTCGGCCGGCTCATTGGTGCTGATCAACGAGCTCGTCCCGGTCTCGATCTGGGCGATGAACTTCGCGATGATGTTCGCGCTCGCGCTCGGCATCGACTACGCCCTGTTCGTCGTGGTGCGCTACCGCGCGGCCCGGGCCGCGCAACGGGCCGAGGTCGCGAGGGCCGAGGCCGCGGCGACCGCCAGCACCGCGGCGCCGGGCGAGGGGCCGATCAGCCCGGACGACCGGGACCTGCGGCGCGCGGCGGTGGCGCAGACGATGGACACGGCGGGCAAGGCCGTGCTGCTCTCCGGGCTCACGGTGCTCGTCTCCCTCTCCGCGGTGATGCTCGTCCCCTCGCCGTCGTTCCGCTCGATGGCCGGCGGGATCATGCTGTCCGTCGTCTTCGTGCTCGCCGCGACGCTGACGCTGCTCCCGCTCGTGCTGTTCAGCCTGGACCACCGCATCGACCGGTTCGCGCTGCCCTGGGCGCGCTCCGGGGAGCACAAGTCGCCGCGGTTCGCCGCGTGGGGTGAGCGGCTCTGGCGGCGACCGTTCGTGTGGGGCCTCGCCTCGGTCGTCGTCCTGCTGGCGCTGGCCGCGCCCGTGCTCGGCCTGCGCACGGCGATGCCGTCGATCGAGGTGCTGCCCGAGGACGCCTCGGCCCGGGTCGGCTACGACCAGGTGCAGGAGTCCTTCGGCGAGGGCGCCCCGGGCGCCCTGCAGGTGGTCGTGCCGGAGGACCAGGCCCGCGAGGCCGGTCGCGTGCTGGGCCAGGACCCCGGCGTCGCCGCGGCGATGCAGCCGCAACCCGCGCAGGACGGCAGCCGGCTGGTGCTGGTGCAGGCGGTCCCGACCGTCGACCCGTCCGACCCGGAGCTGGACGGCATCGTCGACCGGTTGCGCGCGGACCTGCCCGACGGCGCCCTCGTCGGCGGGGCCGCGGTCGAGAACCTCGACCTGAAGGCCCAGCTCGACGAGTCGACGCCCCTCGTGATCGGCGTCGTGCTCGTGCTCGGCTTCGTGCTGCTCCTCATCGCGCTCCAGGCGCCGTTGATCTCGCTGCTCGGCACGCTGGCCAGCCTGCTGTCCACCGCGGCGGCGTTCGGCATGGCGCGGGTGGTCTTCCAGGAGGGCGTCGGTGCGGACCTGCTCGGCTTCGAGCCGCAGGGCTTCCTCGACGCCTGGGCGCCGGTGTTCTTCTTCGCGATGATCTTCGCGATCGCGATGGACTACACCGTCTTCCTGCTCGCCTCCGCCAAGGAGAACTACGAGCGGACGGGGGACCCGCGCGAGGCGATGGTGGGGTCACTGGCGCAGTCGGGCCGCGTGGTCTTCGCCGCCGGCGCCGTGATGGTCGCGGTGTTCTTCACCTTTGCGCTGTCGGGACCGATCCCACCCAAGGAGATGGGCGTCGTCCTCGGTCTCGCGGTCCTGCTCGACGCCTTCCTGGTGCGCCTGGTGCTGCTGCCGGTGCTGCTGCGCCTCACCGGGCGGGCCGCGTGGTACACGCCCCGGTGGCTGACCAGGGTCTTGCCTCGGATCACCTTCGCCCATCACTGACCCGACCCGGAACAAGAGGAGAGAACCATGTGCAGAGCCACGACCTGCCGCACCTGCGGGAGGACGACCTGGGCCGGGTGCGGCCAGCACGTCGCCCAGGTCCGCGCCTCCGTGCCCGACGACCAGTGGTGCCCGGGCCACGCTGCGGCGGAGCGCCGCAGCGGCTGGCTGGGCCGGCTGCTCGGCCGCTGACACCGGCCGGTGCGCGGGCGATCGGCCCGCGGTCGGCAACGGGTCCAGCACCACCGTCGGGCAGCGCGACGAGCGGGCAAGCGCCGACCCGTCCCGATGCCGCCGTGGTCGAAGCCGTCGCGTCCAGCGCTGCCGCCGAGATCGACCACCCTCAGCAGACGGGCCGAGCTGGCACGCCAGGTGGTCCCGGCCGGTCGTCCTCGTCGGTGAGGGCAGGGGCCTGATCCTTCCTGCGTAGCAATCGTCGGACGGCGGTCGGCACCGTCGGACGCGGGGCGCCCTGACCTGCGACGACGCAACGGACGTCGCCTGGCGGCGCCCGGGCGGGCGCGATCGCTACGCAGGAGCGCGGGCCGGTGGCCCCTCAGTCCATCAGCCAGCTGATCAGCGCGGCACCGCGCGGGGAGAACAACCACACCCAGGTCAGCGCGGCGAGGACGAGGGGCTGCAGCGGGGTCACCACGCTGCCGGCCGCGAGCACGAGGGGGACCCGGCTCGCCGGGGTGAACCAGCGTGCCGTGACCTCGGCCCGGGTGGTCGGTGTGGTGGTCGGTGCTGGGGTCACCCGGTCAGGGAACGCCCGGTCATGGAACACCGTGCCGCCCGGCGCGCCAGGGGAGGAGGCCCGGGACTCCCGGACGAGGACGACGAACGGCGCCCCCGCCCGGGTGGCCGGGCTGGAGCGCCGTCACGTCGCCGATCCGGCGGATCAGATGTCGTAGTACAGCTCGAACTCGTGCGGGTGCGGGCGGAGCTGGACCGGGAGGATCTCGTTGGTGCGCTTGTACTCGATCCAGTTCTCGATCAGGTCGGGGGTGAAGACGTTGCCGACGGTGAGGAAGTCGTGGTCGCGCTCGAGGTTGTCGAGCACGGCGTTGAGCGAGGTCGGGACCTGGTCGATGTCGGCCATCTCGTCGGGCGGCAGCTCGTAGATGTCCTTGTCGATCGGGGCGGCCGGCTCGAGCTTGTTCTTGATGCCGTCCAGCCCGGCCAGGAGCAGCGCCGAGAAGGCCAGGTAGGGGTTGGCCGACGGGTCGGGGCAGCGGAACTCGATGCGCTTGGCCTTCGGGTTCGCGCCCGTGATCGGGATGCGCACGCACGCCGACCGGTTCCGCTGGCTGTAGACCAGCGAGATCGGCGCCTCGAAGCCCGGCACCAGGCGGTGGTAGGAGTTCACCGTCGGGTTGGTGAACGCCAGCAGCGACGGCGCGTGCTTGAGGATGCCGCCGATGTACCAGCGCGCCATGTCGGAGAGGCCGCCGTAGCCGGTCTCGTCGTAGAACAGGGGCTCGCCCTCGTTCCAGATCGACTGGTGGCAGTGCATGCCGGAACCGTTGTCGCCGAAGAGCGGCTTCGGCATGAAGGTCGCCGAGCGACCGTTGCGCCAGGCGACGTTCTTGATGATGTACTTGAACTTCATCACGTCGTCGGCGGCCTGGAGCAGCTCGGCGAACCGGTAGTTGATCTCGGCCTGGCCGCCGGTGCCGACCTCGTGGTGGGCGCGCTCGACGAGCAGGCCGGACTTCTCCAGCTCGATGACCATCTCGTCGCGCAGCTCGCCGAAGTGGTCGGTCGGCGCGACCGGGAAGTAGCCGCCCTTGTAGGGGGTCTTGTAGCCGAGGCTGCCCTCCTGCGCGGTGTTCCAGGCGCCCTCGATCGAGTCCAGCTCGTAGTAGCCGACGTTCTGCTTGGTCTCGAAGCGGGCGGAGTCGAAGACGTAGAACTCGGCCTCGGGTGCGAAGAAGGCGGTGTCGCCGATGCCCGTGGTCGAGAGGTAGGCCATCGCCTTGCGGGCGATGTTGCGCGGGTCGCGCGAGTAGGGCTCGCCGGTGATCGGGTCGTGGATGAAGAAGTTGACGACCAGGGTCTTGGCGGTGCGGAACGGATCCAGGTAGGCCGTCGTCGGGTCGGGGAACAAGGACATGTCCGACTCGTGGATGGCCTGGAACCCACGGATCGAGGAGCCGTCGAAGCTCAGACCGTCGTCGAAGACGCTCTGGTCGAACGAGGACACCGGGACGGTGAAGTGCTGCATGACGCCGGGCAGGTCGCAGAAGCGGACGTCGACCATCTCGACGCCCTCGTCCTTGACGTACTTCAGCAGCTCGTCGCTGGATGAGAACATTCGCCCTCCTTGGCGGACGCGCGAGGGCGCCGGCCGTGGCTACATCGGGTGGGGCCCGGCGCGGTGGTGCGACCGGGGTGTGCGGCCGAACGTAGGCGGGGGCAGTTTCTCGACCGTATCCGGTTTGTTTCAGCGGTGTAACACGTCCCCACGGGCGAGCCGGGGGCCGGCCGCGTCCGCCCGGGGCCGACCTAGGCTCGACCCGTGGCCGTCGACTCCCCTCCGTTCCCGACCGCCCCCTGGGGACGCCGGATCCTCGCGCTGGTCGTCGACTGGCTCGCCTGCACCCTCGTCGTCGTCGGCGTGGTCGGGCTGGCCGCCTACACCGCCCCCGGCAGCCGCGCCTCGTTCCTGGTGCTCGGCCTGTACGTCGTCGAGTCCGCGCTGCTGACCTGGCTCGCGGGCGGGTCGTTCGGCAAGCTCGTCACCCGGCTCCGGGTGGTGTGGGCCGGCGGCGGCAGCAGGCCGATGAACCCGGTGCGGCTGCTGCTGCGCCAGGTGCTGGTGGCGCTCGTCGTCCCGCCGTTGGTCTGGAAGCCGGACGGTCGCGGGCTGCACGACCTCGCGGCCGGCACCTGCACCATCACGCTGGGCACCTACCGCGCGCTCGGCTCCGCCGCGCGTTGAACCGGCTCAGCGACCGCGCAGGTTGCCCCGCAGACCCTTCATGTTCTGCGGGACCGGGCCCTTGGGCATCGGGACGGCCGAGCGGCGCGCATCGAGGGCCTTGAGCCGGTGGATGACGTCGGTCATCTCGGCCGGCTTGACCTTGCGACCCAGCTTGCGCACCCGCTTGACCAGCTGGGGGAGCGGTACCTGTCCCTCGGCGTCGCCGCACTGGATCTCGTGGACGGGCGTGCCGGAGGCGACCCGCTCGTGCTTGCGGTGCTCCTCGAGGCAGCAGGCCGCGCAACCGGGTCGGGTTGCCCTCGCCGACCAGGACGATGCCCGGCGGCCCGATCACCCGGTGCACCACGTCCTGCTGGCGGTTGAAGGCCACCATCGGGTCGGTCTTCCACCCGCGGCGCAGCATCGTCAACGCGCTCGCGGCGGCGCCGGGCTGCCCGTGCATCCGGTCGTACGCAGCGGCCTGGGCGCGGCGACCGAAGATCACGAGCACCCCGAGCACCCCGAGCAGCACACCGCCGATGACCGCGAGGACCAGGCCCACGGTCCCCCCGCCGGGCAGCACCCAGAACAGCGCGAAGCCGACGAGCGCCGAGACCACGAACGCCCCGAGCAGCCACAGCCCGATCCGCGGGTCGGTCTGCTTGGTCATCCGGTAGGTCGCCGCCAGCTGCTGGCGACGATTCATCGACGACGGGTCGTTCGGGTCGTAGGCCTTCTTCTGCTTCTTCTGCTTCTTCTCGCGCGCCATGGTCGGCTGGGTCCTCGTGTCCGTCGTCGTCGGCAGGGCCGGGGGGCTCAGGCGGGTGCGCCCGCGCGGGCGTCCATCGCCTGACGGTACAGCCGGCCGGCGCGGTAGGACGAACGCACCAGCGGGCCCGAGAGCACGCCGGAGAAGCCGATCTCCTCGGCCTCGGCTGGACAGCTCGACGAACTCCTCCGGCTTGACCCAGCGCTCCACCGGGTGGTGGCGCGGCGAGGGGCGCAGGTACTGGGTGATGGTGATCAGCTCGCAGCCCGCGTCGTGCAGGTCGCGCAGCGCCTGCGAGACCTCCTCGCGGGTCTCGCCCATGCCGAGGATCAGGTTCGACTTCGTGACCAGGCCGACGTCGCGCGCCGAGGTCAGCACGCCCAGCGAGCGGTCGTAGCGGAAGGCCGGCCGGATCCGCTTGAAGATCCGCGGCACCGTCTCGACGTTGTGCGCCAGCACCTCGGGGCGCGAGTCGAACACCTCGGCCAGCTGCTCGGGACGGGCGTTGAAGTCCGGGATCAGGTTCTCCACGCCGGTGCCGGGGTTGAGCTCGTGGATCTGCTTGACCGTCTCGGCGTACAGCCAGGCGCCGCCGTCGGGGAGGTCGTCGCGCGCGACGCCGGTGATGGTGGCGTAGCGCAGCCCCATCGTGCGCACCGACTCGGCGACCCGGCGCGGCTCGTCGCGGTCCAGCGGCTCGGGCTTGCCGGTGTCGATCTGGCAGAAGTCGCACCGCCGGGTGCACTGGTCGCCGCCGATGAGGAAGGTCGCCTCGCGGTCCTCCCAGCACTCGTAGATGTTGGGGCAGCCGGCCTCCTGGCAGACCGTGTGGAGGCCCTCGGACTTCACCAGCTTCTTCAGCTCGGTGTACTCCGGGCCCATCGTGGCCTTGGTCTTGATCCACTCCGGCTTGCGCTCGATGGGGGTCTGCGCGTTGCGGACCTCCAGGCGCAGCAGCTTGCGACCGTCGGGGGCGGTGGGGGAGGCACTCACGTCGGCCCATGCTACGCCGCGGGCCCACCCCGACCGGGCCGGGTCAGCGGGTCAGGACCTCCACCCGCGGCCCCCGGCCGGGCTCGGGCCGGGGGTCGTAGTCGGGGGTGGCGTCGTAGGGCTGCCAGGCGAGCAGGTCGACCAGGTGCCGCTCGACGTGCGGCAGCACCTCCGGGATCCCGACGGGGCGGTCGAGCTCGCGGCTGAGGCTGGTGACGCCGGCATCGGCGATGCCGCACGGCACGAACCGGTCGTACCACGCGAGGTCGACGTCGGCGTTGAGCGAGAACCCGTGCATCGTCACGCCGCGGCTGACGCGGATCCCGATCGCGGCCACCTTGCGCTCGGGACCGCGGGCGTCGGCCCGCAGCCACACCCCGCTGCGGCCCGGGATCCGGGCCGTGGTCACCCCGAGGTCGCGGCAGGCACGGATCAGCGCCTCCTCGACGCGGCGGACGTAGTCGACGACCTTCACGTGGTCGGGCAGCCGCACCACCGGGTAGCCCACGAGCTGACCCGGGCCGTGGAAGGTGATCTTGCCGCCGCGGTCGACGTCGACCACCTCGGCGCCGCCGGGGTCGAGCGGCTTCTCGTGGTCATCGGTGCGCTTGCCGCAGGTGAAGACCGGCGGGTGCTCGAGCAGCCAGACGGTGTCGCCGCGCTCGCCGGAGACCACCGAGGCGTGGAGCACGCGCTGGCGCTCCCAGGCGGTGCGGTAGTCGACGGCGTCTGCGCCGAGGCCGTCCCGGACGAGGTCGGGGGTGCTCACGTCGGTCGAGACTACTCCGCAGGTCACCGGTGCGCTGTGGACGACGCCGGCAGGCGGGGCCCCGGCCGGGGTAGGAACGGGGCATGCGCCACGCCGCCCCCCACCCCGTCGTCCCGAGCCGGACCTGGCCGACGCGGATCGCGCTCGTCGCGGTGGGGCTGGTGGCCCTCGGGCTGGCCGCCGCGGCGGTGCTCTCCGCGGTGGGCGTGCCGATCGGGGACCCGCGCCCCCGGCTGGCCGACGCCGGCCGCGCCGCGGTGGCCGGGGACCGGGGAGACCGGGGGAGCCCGCGACCCGGCGCTGCCGGGCCGACCGGCGCCCACCACCGGGTCGACCGCCCCCGGCCCGGGCGACCCCGCCGAGGCCCGGGCGTGGGCGCGCGGGCTGCTGACGGCGTGGGACCGCGAGCGGGAGCGGGCGTGGCGCGGCGGCGAGGCCGAGGACGTCCGCGCGCTGTACACGCCGGGCTCGTCCGCCGCCGCGGTGGACGCCGACCTCCTCCAGCGGTGGAACGCGGCCGGGCTGCGGGTCGACAGCCTGCGCCTGCGGGTCGACGACCTCCGCGTGCGGACGCTGCGTCCGCGGCGGCTGGTGCTCGAGGTCACCGACCGGCTCCGGGTGCGCGCCGACGACGCCGACCCCGGTACGCCGACCGTGCGGCTGGGCCGCGACCGCCCCAGCACCCGCGTCGTGGAGCTCCACCGGCGTACCGGCCGGTGGCTCGTCGCGCAGGTGCGCCCGGTCGACGGCTGACCCGGGGTCAGCGGCGGCGGGCGAGCGCCGCCGCGACCACCGCGCCGACGTCGGGGTCCGCGAACTCGTAGCCGCTGTCGAGGAGGACCTGCGGGCGGACGTTCAGCGACCCCAGCAGCTCCGACGACAGCCGGCTGGTGGCGACCCGGAGCACCGGCGCCGGGACCGTCGCGAACGACGGGCGGCGCAGCGCCGAGGCGAGGGTCTCGGTGAACTCGCGGTTGGTGGGCGTGTCGACGCAGCACAGGTTGACCGGGCCGGACACGTCGTGCTCGGCGAGGTGGACCACGGCACCGACCCAGTCCCGCAACGAGGTCATCGCCATGTGCTGGCGGCCGTCACCGAGGCGCCCGCCGAGACCGGCGGCGAAGAGCGGCTTGAGGAGCTTCAGCGGCGGGGCGTCGGCGTCCATCACCGGCGCCGTGCGCAGCACGCACACCCGCGCCCCGGCGTCCCGGGCCGGGTCGGCGGCCGCCTGCCACTCCCGCGTGACCTCGGTGAGCAGCGCGTGACCGCGGGTGTCCGCGGTCTCGGTGAGCAGCGCGCCGCCGTGGTCGCCGTACCAGGAGATGCCGTTGCCGGCGAGGTACGCCGGCCGCCCGCCGGCCGCGGCCACCGCCTCCGCGAGCACCGTCGTGGTGGTGACCCGGCTCTCCCGCAGCTCGCGGGCCCACTTCTTCGAGTGCGGGTTGCCGGCCGTGGGTGAGCCGGCCAGGTTGACCACGACGTCGGCCGCGTCGACGACCGACTGGTCCAGCCGCCCCGCGTACGGGTCCCACCGGGACTCGCCGTCGCCCTCGGCCGGGCGCCTGGTCAGCGCCGTCACGGTGTGACCGCGCGTGGTGAGCGCCCGTGCCAGGTGCGTGCCGAGGAAGCCGGAGGCGCCGGCCACCACCACGCGCAACGGCATCAGACCTCGAACCTGCCGGACTCCAGGCGGGCCTTGACGTCCTTGAGGAACCGCCCGGCGTCGGCGCCGTCGACCAGCCGGTGGTCGTAGGTCAGCGCGAGGTAGACCATGTGGCGCACCGCGATCGTCTCGCCCAGGTTGGCGTCGTCGATGACCACCGGACGCTTGACCACCGCACCCGGGCCCATGATCGCGACCTGCGGCTGGTTGATGATCGGGGTGTCCCAGAGCGCGCCGACGCTGCCCAGGTTGGTGATCGTGAACGTGCCGCCGGACAGCTCGTCAGGACCGATCTTGTTGGTCCGGGTGCGCTGCGCGACGTCGGCGATCTTCTTGGCCAACCCGGCGATCGACAGGTCCCCGGCGTCGCGGACGACCGGGGTCAGCAGGCCCTTGTCGGTGTCCACGGCGAACGCCACGTTCTCGCGGTCGAAGTAGGTCACCTCGCCCTTCTCGGTGTCGATCGTGGCGTTGAGCTTGGGGTGCTGCTTGAGCGCGTCGATCGCCGCCTTGGCGAAGAACGGCAGGTAGGAGAGCTTGACGCCCTCCCGCGAGGCGAAGTCGGCCTTCACCGCGTCGCGCAGCCGCGCGATGTTGGTGACGTCGACCTCGACGACCTGCGTCAGCTGCGCGGAGGTCTGCAACGACCCGACCATCCGCTCGGAGATGATCTTGCGCAGCCGGCTGACCTTCTCGGTCGTCCCGCGCAGCGGCGACGGCTCGCCGGACGGGGCCGACGACGAGGCGGCCGGTGCTGCCTGCCCGGCCGAGGCGGCCGACGGCTCCGGGGTCGGCTGCTCCGCGGCGGCGGTCTGCTCGCCGGCCTTCTTGGCGGCGTCGAGCACGTCCTGCTTGCGGATCCGCCCGCCGACGCCGGACCCGCTCAGCGAGGACAGGTCCACGTCGTGCTGGGCGGCGAGCTTGCGGACCAGGGGGGTCACGTACGGCGCGTCCCCGCCACCGTCGGAGGCGGTGGACCCGCTGCTCTTCCCGGTGTCCTGCTCGGTCTGCTTGGTCGGGGCGGGCGCCTCGGAGGCCGACTCCTTCTTCTGCTCCGGCTCGGGCTCCGGTGCCTTCTCCTCCGGCGTCTCCTCGGCTCCGGCTCCGGCTCCGGCTCCGGCTCCGGCTCCGGCTCGGGCTCCGGCTCCGGCTCGGGCTCCGGCTCGGGCTCGGGCTCGGGCTCGGATCCGCCGTCGGCCGGCTCGCCGGAGCCGACCAGGGCCAGCTCGGCGCCGACCTCGACGGTCTCGTCCTCGGCGACCTTCTGCTCCAGCAGCGTGCCGGCCACCGGCGAGGGCACCTCGGTGTCGACCTTGTCGGTCGAGACCTCCAGCAGCGCGTCGTCCACGGCGACCTCGTCGCCGACCTGCTTGAGCCACCGCGTGACGGTGCCCTCGGTGACGGACTCCCCGAGCTCGGGCAGCTTCACCGAGGTGGCCTCGCCCCCGCCGGAGGAGGAGCCGCCGCCGGACTCCTTCTTCGGCTCGGGCTCCGGCTCGGGCTCCGGCTCGGGCTCGGGCTCGGGCTCGGGCTCCGGCTCCGGCTCCGGCTCCGGCTCGGCGGCTCCTCCGGCTCGGGCTCGGCTTCCTCCGTGTCCTCCGTGTCCTCCGCGTCGTCCCCGGCGCTGTCGTCGCTGTCATCGCTGTCGTCGGCGCCACCACCGGCCTCGTCGGAGTCGCCGACCATGGCGAGCAGCCCGCCGACCTCGACGGTGTCGTCCTCGGCGACCTTCTGCTCCAGCAGCGTGCCGGCGACCGGGGAGGGGATCTCGGTGTCGACCTTGTCGGTCGAGACCTCCAGCAGCGGCTCGTCCACCGCGACCTCGTCGCCGACCTGCTTCAGCCAGCGGGTGACGGTGCCCTCGGTGACGGACTCGCCGAGCTCGGGGAGGGTGACTTCGGTGGCCATGGGACTTCCTTCGGTGCAGTCGGTGCGGGGGACGTGCGGTGCTGGTGCGGTGCGGGTGCTGCGGTGCTGCTGGTCCTGCGGGTCAGCCGTGGGCGTGCAGCGGCTTGCCGGCCAGGGCGAGGTGGGCCTCGCCGAGGGCCTCGTGCTGGGTGGGGTGGGCGTGGACCAGCGGCGCGACGTCCTCGGCGTGCGCCTGCCAGCCGTAGATCAGCTGGGCCTCGCCGATCAGCTCGCCGACGCGCTCGCCGACGAGGTGGACGCCGAGCACGGGGCCGTCGGTGGCCCGGACCAGCTTGACGAAGCCCTGGGTGCGGAGGATCTGGCTGCGACCGTTCCCGCCGAGGTCGTAGGTGACCGTCTCGACGCCGTCGGTGCCGTGCCGCTCGACGGCCTGCTCCTCCGTCAGGCCGACGGAGGCCACCTCGGGGTGGGAGTAGGTCACCCGCGGGACGGCGAGCTCGTCGACGGGGGCGGGCTCGAGGCCCGCGATCTCCTCGGCGACGAACAGGCCCTGGGCGAACCCGCGGTGCGCGAGCTGGAGCCCGGGCACGATGTCGCCGACGGCGTAGACGCCCTCGACGGCCGTGCGGCAGCGCTCGTCGGTCACCACGAAGCCCCGGTCGAGGTGGACCCCCTGCTCCTCGTAGCCGAGGCCCTCCGTGACGGGTGCTCGGCCGACGGCGACGAGCAGCAGCTCGGCCTCGATCACCTCACCGCCCTCGACGGTCACGGCGACCCCGTCGTCGGTGGTCTTGAGGCTCTGGAACGGCGTGCCGGTGCGCACCGTGATGCCGCGCTTGCGGAAGGCGCGCTCCAGGGCCGCCGAGGACGCCGGTTCCTCGCCGGCCACGAGGCGGGGCAGCGCCTCGAGGATCGTGACCTCGGCTCCGAAGCTGCGCCAGACGCTGGCGAACTCGCAGCCGATGACACCGCCGCCGAGCACCACCACGGACGCCGGGACGTGCTCGAGGTCGAGCGCCCCGGCGGAGGTCAGCACGCGGGTGCCGTCCACCTCGACGCCCGGCAGCAGCCGCGGGCGCGAGCCCGAGGCCAGCACGACGTGGCGGGCGGTGTGGGCACGGCCCTCGACGCTCACCTCGCCGGGCCCGGTGAGCCGGCCCTCGCCCACGATCGTGGTGACGCCGCGGCTGCGCACCAGCCCGGTCAGGCCCTGGTGCAAGCGGGAGACCACGCCGTCGCGGTAGGCGTTCACGGCGGGCACGTCGACGCCCTCGAAGGTGGCGCGGATCCCGAACCGCTCGCTGCCCCGCGCGGAGTCGGCGACCTCCGCGGCGTGGAGCAGCGCCTTGGTGGGGATGCAGCCGGAGTGCAGGCAGGTGCCGCCGACCTTGTCCTTCTCGACCAGCCCGACGCTGAACCCGAGCTGCGCGGCCCGCAGCGCACAGGCATAACCTCCCGAGCCCGCACCGAGGACGAGCACGTCGAAGTCGGGGTCGGGCACGCTGGTCCTCTCTGCCGCGCGGGGACCGCCTGGCGGTCGGGGCGCCCATCCTTGCACCCTCCACCGGGGTCGTGGCCAGGGGCCGCAGGGGTGTGGCGCGACCCGGGGGGAGCCTCGCGCGGGCCCGTGACCTGGCGCGGCAGGGCAGACTGGGGCCATGGCGATCTGGGACCGGTTCCGCGGCGGTGGGCGCACCAGGACGAGCAGGCCGGCGCGCGACGCCGCCCGCACGGGTTCGACCCGGGTGCGGGCGGCGACGAAGGTGGACCAGGAGCACCTGCGCGACTTCGTGGCCGCGCGGCGCGGGGTGGAGGGGTTCGTGGAGCCGCGGACCGCGGTCAGCGACGTGACCCTGCTGCTCGTCGCGCACGACGGGGAGTGGACGCGGCGCCGCGTCCCCTCGGTGGGGTGGGCGCACGACTTCTGCAACGACCACCAGGTGCCCAGCTACGACGCCGGCCTCGTCGGCATCCCGCAGCGGATGCGCGACTGGAACCGGCGCGAGAAGCAGCGCCAGCGCGAGCAGCGGCGTCCGGCGCCCTGAGGGCCTAGCCCCGGCCGTCCGCCAGCGACTCGGCCAGCTCGACCAGGGTGGCGACGCCGTAGCCGGAGCCGCCGGCGGTGACGTGCCCGGTGGTGCTGCTGCCGAAGGCCGGTCCGGCGATGTCGAGGTGGGCCCAGGGGCGTCCGGCGGTGAACTCGCGCAGGAAGGCGGCCGCGTAGAGGCCACCGCCCCAGCGGACCCAGTCGACCTGGGCGAGGTCGGCCACCTTGCTGCTGCGCACCCGCTCGTGCATCTCCGCCGGGATCGGCATCGGCCAGGACTCCTCGCCGGCCGCGCGCGCCGCGTCGCCCATCCGGGCCACGACGTCGTCGCTGCCCATCACGCCGGCGACCTTGTCGCCGAGCGCGACGACCATGGCGCCGGTCAGCGTGGCGACGTCGACGACCAGGTCGGGCTCGAGCTCCCCGGCCTTGACCATGGCGTCGGCGAGCACGAGGCGGCCCTCGGCGTCGGTGTTGAGCACCTCGACGGTGCGGCCCCCGTAGATCGTGACCACGTCACCGGGGCGGGTCGCGTCGGAGCCGAGCATGTTCTCGGCCATGGCCGCGTAGGTCGTCACGCGCACCGGCAGCCGGAGCGCCGCGATGGCGAGGGTGGCGGCGACGACCGCCGCCGCACCGGCCATGTCGGACTTCATCTCGTGCATGCCCTGCGCGGGCTTGATCGACAGGCCACCCGAGTCGAAGGTGATGCCCTTGCCGACCAGGGCGAGGTGCGTCGTCGCGCCCTTGGGTGACCAGGTCAGCTCGACCAGGCGGGGTGGCGCCGAGGAGCCGCGACCGACGCCGATCAGGCCGCCGAAGCCCTGGTCCGCCAGCGCCTGCTCGTCCCACACCCGGACGCCGACCTTGGGCGTGCCGCGGCCGGCGGCGTGCTGCTTGGGGAAGGCGGACCGGGCCTCGTCGACGGCGTCGGCGAACGCGGGCGGTCGCAGGTCGCCGGCCGGGGTGTTGACCCAGTCGCGGGCCGTCGCCACCGCGGCGGCGAGGACCTGGGCGCGCTCGAAGGCGGTGGTCGCCTCCTTGCGCCGGGCGGCCGGGCTCAGCACGACCACGTCGGCCGGCCGGTCCTCCGGGGCGTCCGCGGGGCCGGTGTCGTCCTGGCGGGTGCTGCGGTAGGCGGTGAAGGTGTAGCCCCCGAGCAGGTAGCCCTCGGTGACCGCCCGGACCTCCTCGACGCCCGGGGCGGGCAGCGCGAGCGCCAGGGAGGCGGCGTTGCGGGCCGACCGGGCGGCCGTCCCGGCGGCTGCGCGCAGACCGGTGGTGGTGACCTCGGCGCCGAGGCCGACCAGCACGAGGACCGGGGCGGCGATGGTGCCGGCGGTGGGGATCCGGGTGACCTCGCCGACCTTGCCGGTGACCCCCAGGGAGGCCAGCATCGGGGCGAACTTGCGTCCCCACGCCTTGGCCACGTCCTCCCCGCCGGGAGCGACCTCCGGACGGTCCCCGCCTTGGGTCAGGCCCACCACCACCACGTCGACGCGGGTCTTGGCGGGGCTGGCCGAGCGCAGGGTGTAGGTCGTCACCGCGGCAGCCTAGCCGGGCTCCGAGGGCGGGCCGGGCGGGCCGTCGGGGGCCGCCGCTGCGCTACGTTCGCGGCATGTCCGACGCGTCCGGGACCGCCCCCAGCCTCTCCCCGCTCCACGACCGGCACGTGGCCCTGGGTGCCCGGCTCGCCCCGTTCGGCGGCTGGAGCATGCCCCTGGAGTACCCCACCGGGGTGGTGGCCGAGCACACCGCGGTGCGCACCGGCGTCGGGCTCTTCGACGTCAGCCACCTCGGCAAGGCGACGGTGCGTGGACCGGGTGCGGCGGCGCACGTGAACGCGACCCTGAGCAACGACCTGAGCCGCATCGGGCCCGGCCGGGCGCAGTACACGCTGTGCTGCGACGAGGGCGGGGGAGTCGTCGACGACCTCATCGTCTACCTGCGCAGCGACGAGGAGCTGCTGCTGGTGCCGAACGCCGCGAACTCCGCGGAGGTGGTGCGGCGGCTGCGCGACTCGGCGCCGCCCGGGGTGGAGGTCACCGACCAGCACCACGAGCACGCCGTGCTGGCGCTGCAGGGGCCGCGCTGCGACGAGGTGCTGACCGGCGCCGGGCTGCTGGCCGGGCTGGGCTACATGAGCTTCGGCGAGCAGGACTTCCGGGGCACCGAGGTCGTGGTCTGCCGCACCGGCTACACCGGTGAGCGCGGTTACGAGCTGGTGGCCCCGGCGGCCGCTGCGGGAGAGCTGTGGGACGCCCTGCTCGCGGCCGGCGCCGAGCACGCGATCACGCCGTGCGGGCTCGGCGCCCGCGACACGCTGCGCACCGAGATGGGCTACCCCCTGCACGGGCAGGACGTGTCGCTCGACGTGACGCCCGTGCAGGCTCGGCTCGGCTGGGCGGTCGGGTGGAAGAAGGAGGCGTTCTGGGGCCGCGAGGTGCTGCTCGCCGAGCGCGAGGCGGGTCCCCGGCGCCGGCTGGTGGGGCTGCGCGCCACCGGTCGTGGCATCCCGCGGCCCGGCATGGCCGTGTCCTCGGACGCCGGGCCGGTCGGCCACGTCACCTCCGGCACGTTCTCGCCGACCCTGCGCACCGGCGTCGGGTTGGCGCTGGTCGCGGCGGAGGTCGAGGAGGGTGCCCAGGTGGGGGTCGACGTACGCGGGCGCCCGGAGGTCTTCGACGTGGTGCGACCGCCGTTCGTGCCGAGCCCGGTGCGGGAGGACTAGGTGAACCTCCCCGAGCAGCCCCCGACCTTCCGCGAGCCCGAGCCGGCCGAGCGGCCGTGGTGGTGGCGTCTCGAGGACGCCGCCGGTGGGGAGGTGACCGTGCCGGAGCCCCTGGCCGGGCAGCGCTTCGCCAACCAGGGCGACGCGGAGTCCTGGGTCGGCGAGTGCTTCGCCGACCTGGCGGCGCAGGGTGTCGACGCGGTCACCCTCTTCGAGCTGGACCGGCGGGTCTACGGCCCGATGTCGCTGCACCCGTGAGGGCCTTCAGCCAGGTCGACGTCTTCTCGGACCGTCCGCTGCTGGGCAACCCCGTGGCCGTGGTGCACGACGCGGACGGGCTGACGACGGAGCAGATGCAGGCCTTCGCCACCTGGACGAACCTCTCGGAGACCACGTTCCTCCTGCGCCCCACGGTCCCGGGCGCGGACTACCGGCTGCGGATCTTCACCCCGGGCGCCGAGCTGCCGTTCGCGGGGCACCCCACGCTGGGGTCGGCGCACGCCTGGTTGGAGACGGGTGGCGTCCCCGCCGGTGGCGACCGGGTGGTCCAGGAGTGCGGCGCGGGGCTGGTCGCGGTGCACCGCGATGGGCGGCTGGCCTTCGAGGCACCGCCGCTGCTGCGGTCGGGACCCGTGGCGGACGTGGACCTCGACCGCGTGCGGCGGGCGCTGCGGGTCGAGCGCGTGGTGGACGCTGCCTGGGTCGACAACGGGCCCGGCTGGGTGGGTGTGCTGCTCGACGACGCCGCCGCGGTGCTCGCGCTGGCGCCGGACTGGGCGGCCTTCGACGGCCTGGAGATCGGGGTGGTCGGGCCGCACCCGGCGGGGTCGGACGTCGCGGCCGAGGTGCGCGCGTTCTGCCCGGGGCTGGGGATCACCGAGGACCCGGTCACCGGGAGCCTGAACGCCGGCCTCGGCCAGTGGCTGGCCGGCGGAGTCCTGCCGGCGGCCTACGTCGCGGCGCAGGGGACGGCGATCGGGCGGCGTGGGCGGGTGCACGTCGAGCGGCGTGGGGACGTGGTGCTGGTGGGCGGCGAGACCCGCACGACGGTGTCCGGTCACGTGGACCTCGGCGTGGGTGCTGCGGGGTAGGTTGCCGCGCATGCGCGCCTACCTCGACCTGCTGCGGCGCGTGCTCGACGAGGGCGTGGCCAAGGGCGACCGCACCGGCACCGGCACGCGCAGCGTCTTCGGGCACCAGATGCGTTTCGACCTCGCTGCGGGCTTCCCGCTGGTGACCACCAAGAAGGTGCACACGCGCTCGGTGTTCGGCGAGCTGCTGTGGTTCCTGCGGGGCGAGACCAACGTGGGCTGGCTGCAGGAGCGTGGCATCTCGATCTGGGACGAGTGGGCCGACGAGAGCGGCGACCTCGGGCCGGTCTACGGGGCGCAGTGGCGGTCGTGGCCGACCCCCGACGGCACCCACGTCGACCAGCTCGCGCGGGTGGTCGAGCAGCTGCGCACCGACCCGGACTCACGACGCCACGTGGTCTCGGCGTGGAACGTCGCCGACATCCCACGCATGGCGCTGCCGCCCTGCCACGCGTTGTTCCAGTTCGACGTCGCCCCCGCCGACGACGGCGGACCGTCACGGCTCTCCTGCCAGCTCTACCAGCGCTCGGCCGACGTCTTCCTGGGCGTGCCGTTCAACATCGCCTCGTACGCGCTGCTCACGCACATGGTCGCCCAGGTCACCGGGCTGCGGGTGGGGGACTTCGTGCACGTGCTGGGCGACGCGCACCTCTACGAGAACCACCTCGAGCAGGCGCGGCTCCAGCTCACCCGCGAGCCTCGGCCGCTGCCGACGCTGCGCCTCGACCCCTCCGTGACGACCCTCGACGGCTTCGACCTCGACCACCTCTCCGTCGAGGGCTACGACCCGCACCCGGGCATCCGGGCGCCGATCGCGGTGTGAGCGGTTCGTGACGCCGTCGGGCAAGCGGGTGGTGATGGTGGCCGCGGTCGCCGAGAACGGCGTGATCGGCGACGGCCCGGACATCCCGTGGACGGTCCCGGGGGAGCAGGCCGCGTTCAAGCAGCTCACCCTCGGCAACGTCCTCGTGATGGGGCGCACCACCTACGAGTCCATCGGGCGGCCGCTCCCGGGACGGACGACCGTCGTGCTCACCCGGGACGCGTCCTGGACGGCCGAGGGCGTGCTGGTCGCTGCCGACCTCGACGCGGCGCTGGCCCTGGCCGAGGAGCACCCGGGAGACGTCGTGGTGGCGGGGGGTGCCCAGGTGTACGCCGCCGCCATGGACCGTGCGGACGCCCAGGTGCTGACCGAGGTGCGGCTGCGGCCGGCGGGCGACGTGCACTACCCCGCCTTCGACCGCGCGCTCTGGCGCGAGGAGCGCCGCGAGTCCTTCGACGGCTTCGACCGGGTCTGGTGGGTGCGCCGGCAGACCACGTGACGGACGCGCCGGTACCGCCGGGGCGCGTGGCTGTCCGGCGGTACGGGTGCTGTCTGGCTGTGCTGGTGCGGTGGTGCTCTCGGTCAGAAGGGCGGCGGGTCGGGGTCCGAGGCTGGTTCGGCTGGTGCGGGCTGGCTGGCGCCGCTTCGGTGGGTCGATCCGTCGGGGGAGGGGTCGCCATCGTGGTGGTGGGTGCGGTCTCGGGGAGCGGGTCGGGTGGTGGGCCGCTCTGCTGGGGTGGGTCGAGGTCGTGGGTGCCGGCGTGGGAGCGGAGGTAGCGCAGCCCGGTGGGGCTGGTCCAGAGGTACAGCCCGGGGGTCAGCACCTCGTAGGTCCAGCGCATGAAGGTCTTGGCGCGGTGGTGGCGTCGGCACAGCGGGGCCTGGTTGTGGGTCGCGGTGGGTCCGAGCGGCTAGGGGACGGGGTGCTCGTCGTCGCAGTCGGTGGCGGGGCGGGTGCAGTGGGGGAAGGTGCAGGTCCGGTCCCGCTGGTGGGTCTGGGTGGAGAGGCGGTCGGAGGCCTCGTAGGACTCGCAGTGGATGGCTTCGGCGAGGTCGAGGACGGGGCGGACGGTGATCGTCGCGGCTGATCCGCACCAGTCGCGGACCGCGGCGACGGGTACCGAGCCCAGGACGCCGGCGCCCTCGAGGCGGCCGCGCTGGTCCTCCCCGGCGTTGGGACCGGCGGTCCCGCCGCACCAGCAGCCGCCGGTCGCGACGGCGGCCGCGGAGAGGTGGACCGACAGGTCGACGGCCCGGCCCGGCGCGCGTGCGCTGCTGGTGGCGCTGGTCCCGCCCCCCGCGGTGTCGTCGCGGTCGTCGGCGGGGTCGGCGGGGTCGGGGAGCTCCTGCTGGCCGAGGTGGTCGCGGGCGAGGTCGCCCAGGGCCAGGGAGCGGCGCACGTCGAGGGAGTCCTCGCAGCCCAGCCGGCCCAGGGCGGCGGCGCGGGCGGCGAGGGCGGCGTCGAGGTCGAGGGCGTCGGGCAGGTCCAACCCGCCGCGCAGCTCCACGATCCCGGACTCGTTGGCGTGGGCCAGGTCCAGGTCGACGCGGCGCCCCTCGGCGTCGGCCTTCCGCTTGGCGTCGGCGGCCGTGCCGGGTCGAAGCGGGCCAACGCGTCCTCGACGACCCGGTCCAGCTGCGCCCCCGAGATGCCGTGCGCGAACGGCGCCACGCACGCATCGACCCAGTCCGCGCCGTCCTCGCACAACGACATCGACGCCGCCGCCACGCGGCGGGCCCGCCACACCGGGCAGCCACCGGCGACCAGCCGCTCCCACAGCCGCGGGAGGCGGTAGCGCACCTCGAGGACCTCCGCGACGTAGGCCGACCCGGCGGCGGTCGACATCCCCAGCACCGCGGCGTAGTCGATGACCGCCGACTCCGCCATCACCGGGCACCCCGGACCCCCCAACGACAGACCCCGGTCACCGAACCCCGCCGCGGCCCAGATCGCGTCCTCGGGGTCCACCCGGTGCGCGGTGCAGTACTCCACCGTCGCCACCGCCAACGCCACCTCGGCAGCGTCGCGGGTCGCGCGCGCTGCCCGGGCGGGAGCGAGGAGATCGGCGACGGTGGACATGGATCCATCATACTAGAACACGTGTTCGAGCGCAACGCAAGCTCGGCCCCTCTGGGAATCGCGCTGGCACTCGCTGCGCGTCGGGTGGCCCGCCCCCTGCTCGGCGAGCACCCCAGGGCCCAGGTGCGTCACCAAGGTCCTGGCGCGACAGTTGATCAGCAGCCCACCTGGGGCTGGACCGTCGGTGGCGTCCGGGACGAGACCGCGCCGGTGGGTCCGCCACGACCGCCGCGCCCGCACGCCGGTCGCCCGTCGCGGGCGCCCGAGCGATAGCCTGGGCAGCATGACGTCGACCCCCGCCGCACCCTTCGGTCGGGTGCTCACGGCGATGGCCACGGCGTTCGACGCGGACGGCGAGGTCGACCTCGAGGGCACCGCCCGGATCGCGACCCACCTCGTCGACCACGGTCACGACGGTGTCGTCGTGTCCGGGACCACGGGGGAGTCGCCCACCACGACGGTGGCGGAGGACGGCGCGATCCTGACGGCGGTCAGGGACGCCGTCGGCGACCGCGCGGTGGTCGTGGCCGGCGTGGGCACCAACGCCACCGCCCACTCCGTCGAGCTGGCCCGCCAGGCCGCGAAGGTCGGAGCCGACGGCCTCCTGCTGGTCACCCCCTACTACAGCAAGCCCTCCCAGGGCGGGGTGCTCCACCACTTCCGCAGCGTGGTCGAGGCCACCGACGTGCCGGTGATGCTCTACGACGTGCCGGGCCGCACCGGCACCACGATCTCGGCGGAGGTCTACGAGCGGGCCATCGCCTGGGACCCCGTCGTCGCGGTCAAGGACGCCGTCGGCGACCTCGCCCGCGGGGTCCGGCTCCGCGGCCTCGGCTACGCGGTCTACTCCGGCGACGACGTCAACAACCTGGCCTGGCTCGCCCACGGCGCCGCCGGCTTCGTCAGCGTCGCCGGACACGCGATCGGTGACCAGCTGGCCGAGATGGTGCGCGCCTTCCACGGCGGTGACCCCGCCCGTGCGCTCGAGGTCTACACCGCGACGCTGCCCGCGGTCGACGCCGTGATGGGCCCCGCCAACTACGGCGCCACCACCGCCAAGGCGGCTCTCGAGCTGCTCGGCGTGCTCGACAACCGCCGGGTGCGCGCCCCGCTCCTGCCGCTGGACGACGACGAGGTCGGCGCCCTGCGCGCCGGGCTCGAGGCCGCCGGCGTGCTCTGACCCCGAACCACCCGGCGCGGCCGGCGGGCACGCCCGCGGTCGACCCGCCGGCCCATCCCGAGAGGACCCCGTGTCTCATCCCCACCCCGAGCTGACCGAGCCCCCCGCGCTGACCCCCGGCGGGCTGCGCGTCGTCCCCCTGGGCGGCCTGGGCGAGGTCGGTCGCAACATGACCGTCTTCGAGCACGACCGCCGTCTGCTGATCGTCGACTGCGGGGTGCTGTTCCCCGAGGACCACCAGCCCGGCGTCGACCTGATCCTCCCGGACTTCACCTGGATCCGGGACCGCCTGGACGCCGTCGAGGCGCTGGTGCTGACCCACGGCCACGAGGACCACATCGGCGCCACGCCGTACCTCCTGCGCGAGCGCCCCGACATCCCGCTGGTCGGTTCCCGGCTGACCCTGGCGCTGCTGGACTCCAAGCTGCGCGAGCACCGGCTGCGCCAGCCGGTCCAGCACACGGTCTCCGAGGGCGACCGGATCTCCTTCGGCCCCTTCGAGCTCGAGTTCGTCGCGGTCAACCACTCGATCCCCGACGCGCTCGCCGTGGCGATCCGCACCCCGGCCGGGATGGTGCTGCACACCGGCGACTTCAAGATGGACCAGCTGCCGCTGGACAGCCGGCTGACCGACCTGCGGGCCTTCGCCCGCCTGGGTGAGGAGGGGGTCGACCTCTTCCTGACCGACTCCACCAACGCCGAGACCCCCGGCTTCACCACCGCCGAGAAGAGCATCACCCCGGTCCTCGACCAGGTCTTCCGCGAGTCCGAGGGCCGGCTGATCGTCGCCTGCTTCGCCTCCCACGTCCACCGCGTGCAGCAGGTCCTCGACGCCGCGGTCACCCACGGCCGGAAGGTCGGCTACGTCGGCCGCTCGATGGTCCGCAACATGGGGATCGCCCGCGACCTCGGCTACCTCCGGGTCCCGGAGGGCGTCATCGTCGACGCCAAGGAGCTGGCCAACCTGCCCGCCCACCGGCAGGTGCTGGTCTCGACCGGCTCCCAGGGCGAGCCGATGAGCGCGCTGAGCCGCATCGCGCAGCGCAACCACCACTTCGTCCAGGTCGGCGACGACGACACCATCGTGCTCGCCTCCAGCCTGATCCCCGGCAACGAGAACGCCGTCTACCGCGTGATCAACGGTCTGGCCCGGCTCGGGGCCCGCGTCGTCCACAAGGGCAACGCCCTGGTCCACGTCTCGGGCCACGCCAGCGCCGGCGAGCTGCTCTACTGCTACAACATCGTCAAGCCCCGCAACGTGCTGCCCGTGCACGGCGAGATCCGCCACATGCTGGCCAACGCCGAGCTGGCCCGCCAGACCGGCGTCGAGAACGTCGTGGTCGCCGAGGACGGCGTGGTCGTCGACCTCGTCGACGGGCGGGCCGACATCGTCGGCAAGGTCGACTGCGGCTACGTCTTCGTCGACGGCTCCTCCGTCGGCGACGTGACCGAGTCGGACCTCAAGGACCGGCGGATCCTCGGCGAGGAGGGCTTCGTCTCGGTCATCGTCGTGGTCGACGCGAGCAGCGGCAAGGTGCTCGCCGGGCCCGAGATCCACGCCAAGGGCAACGCGCTCGAGGGCGAGACCTTCGACGACGTCCGCGGCCTGATCGTGAAGGCGCTCAACCAGGCGATGGCCGACGGCAACACCGACAGCCACCAGCTCCAGCAGACCGTGCGCCGCACCATCGGGCGGTGGGTGAGCAACACCCACCGCCGCCGCCCGATGATCGTCCCGGTCGTCATCGAGGCCTGAGACCGACCCTGGTTTGCCCCGTTCCGCCGCGCGGACGGCCCGGGCTTCCTAGACTTCCGGCGTGCTGGTGGCCGCTCCGTCCTTCGACCCGGGATCCCTCCCGGGGGCGGTCGACCCCTCCTCGCGCCCCGAGGTGCTGCGGCGGCTCTACGACCTGATGCAACGCGTCAACGCCTCGGTCGACCTCTCCGAGGTGCTCGACGAGATCGCCCGCGGCGTCGTGGAGGTCCTCGGCTTCGGCGTCGCCGCGATCTCGCGTCTCGAGGGCGAGACGCTCGTGATGACGAACGTCGTCGCCCCGCCCCGGGTGCGCGACGAGCTGGTCGGGCGGCGCACACCGGTCGCCTCGATCATCAACGAGTTCGACGTCGCCGACGAGTGGGGCGTCCTCCGCTTCGTCCCGCACGACCGCCTGCCCGCCCCCCTGGAGGAGGCGGCGTGGGTGCCCGACGTCGCGGTCAGCGGGGTCCCCGGCGCGTGGCACCCCTTGGACACCTTGTACGCCCCCCTCTGGTCGGCCACCGGCGTCCTCCTCGGCAACCTGGCGGTGGACCTCCCGGCCGACGGCATGGTCCCCGGCCCGGCGCAGCGGGAGCTGCTCGAGATGTTCGTCGTGCAGGCCGGTCTCGCGCTCGACAACGCCGTGCAGCGCGAGCGGCTGGCCGCGCAGGTCCGGATGGGCGAGGTCCTGCAAGCGGTCTCGTCCGCCGCGCGGCTCTCGGACCTCGAGCGGACCCTCGAGGGCGCCGGCGTCGCCCTGGAGGAGGGCTTCGGCAAGGGGCGGGTGTGGATCCGGTGCTTCCCCGCCGACGAGCTCGGCGACGAGACCACGCCCCACGTCTACCCCGCCGGCACCGAGAGCTCCCAGGAGCTCGTCGCCGCCGCCGCCCAGCTCGCCCGGCGGGCGGCGATCAGCCGCCACCCCGTCCTGCTGGGGAGGGCCGAGCTCGCGGAGGCCTTCGGCCCCATGTCGCCGCGGACGGTCGAGTACTACGACCCCCGGAGCGCGCAGGCCCAGGTGCAGATGCTGCTCGCCCCGGTCAGCAGCGGTCGCGAGGTGATGGGCTACCTGGTGCTCGCCCGCGACGCCGACGAGCCGGTCTGGAGCGAGCTGGAGCAGCACACCCTGATGGAGGTCGGCACGGCCCTCGGCCGGGTCGTGCTCGACGGCCGCCTGCTCGAGCGCGAGCGCCACCTGGTGGGTGAGCTGCGCGAGCTGGACCGGTACAAGGGGGAGCTGATCGCGACGATCTCCCACGAGCTGCGCACCCCGCTCAGCTCGATCATCGGGCACACCGAGCTGCTCGGGGACCTCGTCGGTGTCGACACGGAGATCGGCTCGGTCGCCGCCATCGCCCGCAACGCCCGGCGGTTGGACCGCCTGGTCAAGAACCTGCTCGACTACTCCGCGCTCCAGCAGGCGCGCGTCCACGAGCGCCGCGCCGTCGACCTGCGCACGCTGGGCGCCGGCAGCATCGACCTGGTGGCGGTCCAGGCCGAGCGGGGCGGGCTGACGCTGGCCCTGGAGGCCGCGCCGGACCCGGTCTGGGTCGACGGGGACGCCGAGGAGCTGGGCACGGTGGTCGACAACCTGGTCGGCAACGCGGTCAAGTACACGCGGAGCGGGGGACGGGTCACCGTGACCGTCGGCGAGGACGCCGACGGGGTGTTCCTCGACTGCGCCGACACCGGGTTGGGGATCTCGGAGGAGGACCAGGCCCACCTGTTCTCCGTCTTCCAGCGCTCGACCGACCCCGAGGCGCTCTCCCAGCCCGGGTCGGGCCTCGGGCTGGCGATCTCGCGGCGCATCGTCCGGCTCCACGGCGGCGACGTGACGGTGACCTCCGAGCTCGGTCGGGGCAGCCTCTTCACGGTGCGGCTGCCGCACCCCGTCGACCGACCCGCCTGACCGGCACCCGTCCGACGACCAGCGGTCGGGTGGCGCGGGACCCGCCGGCGACACGCACCCGTGTGGTGCGTGTGACGCATGTGGCGCGGACCTAGGGTGTCGACCATGGCGACCCGTACGTCTTCCCCGCCGGGGTCGCGGAGCAGGAGCACGTCCTCGTCGTCCCGCGGCAAGGGCACCTCCGGCACCACCACCCGGAGCACGCGGAAGCCCAGCACGTCGAGCAGCTCCGCGCGCTCCGCCGCGCCCCGCCCCGCCCCGCGCGCCGTGCGCTCCGGCCCGAGCCCGGTGGCCCGGGTGGCCGGCCTGGGGGCGCGGGGGATCGCGACCACCTGGACGGCAGTGGCCCGTGGCGTCGGATCCGCCGCCCGCGGCGTCGGGCACAGCGCGCGGGACCTCGACCCCGAGCACCGCCGCGACGGCGCCGGCCTGGTGCTGCTGGCGGTAGCCCTGGTCTCGGCGGCCGCGGTGTGGTTCGAGGTCCCCGGCGGCGCGATGGAGCTGGTGCGGACCTTGGTCACCGGCAGCGTCGGGCAGGTCGGCTGGCTGGTCCCGCTCGCCCTGGTCGTCGCCGGCTGGCGGCTGCTGCGCGACCCGGTCCGCAACGGCCCGGCCGGGCGGCAGGGCATCGGCTGGTCGGCGCTCACCCTCGGCGTCCTCGGCGTCGTCCACATCGCCGCCGGGGACCCGCAGCCGCTGGCCGGCGACACCACGCCGCTGCGCGAGGGCGGCGGCGGCGTCGGCTACGTCGTCGCGTCCCTGCTGCTGGACCTGCTCCGCACCCCGTTCGTGGTGGTCCCGGTGCTGCTCCTGCTGTGCCTGTTCGGCGTGCTCGTCATCACCGCCACCCCCGTCTACCGCATCCCGGAGCGGCTCGCCGCGCTCCGTGACCAGGCCCTCGGGCGCGTCCCGGCGACCGGCGGCTCGGGCGCCGGCGCGACCGACCCGGTCACCGGTGCCGGCCGCCCGGTCGGGCGCGAGGTCGACCCCGACGCCGGCGACCCGGCCTACGACTCCCCGGTCCTCACCGACCGCGAGCCGCGCAAGCGCCGTCGGCGGGGCGGGGACGAGCCCACCGGACCGGTCGCGCGCAGCGGCGGGACGGGGGACGCGCCCTACGACGTCGACCTCGACGCCGACGCGACCCAGGCCGCTCTGCCGCCGGTCGACGGCCCCGAGCCGGCCGACCCGGCGGGCGCCGCGCGGCCCGCGGAGGGGCGTACCGGCGACCTCGAGCCGCCACCGCACTCGCCGCTGCCCGCCCGCGTCGAGCAGCTCGCGCTCTCGGGCGACGTGGTCTACAGCCTGCCCGAGAGCGGCGTCCTCAAGCCCGGCTCGGTCCACAAGGCGCGGTCCAAGGCCAGCGACGCCGTGGTCGAGCGGCTCACCCAGGTCCTCGACGAGTTCGGGATCGACGCCCAGGTGACCGGCTACACCCGCGGGCCCACCGTGACCCGCTACGAGGTCGAGCTCGGCGCCGGGATCAAGGTCGAGAAGGTCACCGCGCTCAGCAAGAACATCGCCTACGCCGTGGCCTCCGCCGACGTGCGGATCCTCAGCCCGATCCCCGGCAAGTCCGCGATCGGCATCGAGATCCCGAACGTCGACAAGGAGGTGGTCTCCCTCGGCGACGTGCTCCGCTCGGGGGTCGCGCGCGGGGACCACCACCCGATGGTCGCCGGGCTCGGCAAGGACGTCGAGGGCGGCTTCGTCGTGGCCAACCTGGCCAAGATGCCGCACCTGCTCGTGGCCGGCGCGACCGGCTCGGGGAAGAGCTCGTTCATCAACTCGATGATCACCTCGGTGCTGATGCGCTCGACCCCCGACGAGGTGCGCATGATCATGGTCGACCCGAAGCGGGTCGAGCTGAACGCCTACGAGGGCGTGCCCCACCTGATCACCCCGATCATCACGAGCCCGAAGAAGGCCGCCGAGGCGCTGGCGTGGGTGGTGCGCGAGATGGACCTGCGCTACGACGACCTCGCCAACTTCGGCTTCCGCCACATCGACGACTTCAACAAGGCGGTGCGCGCCGGCAAGGTCGAGCTGCCGCCGGGCAGCGAGCGCGAGCTCGCGCCCTACCCCTACCTGCTCGTGATCGTCGACGAGCTGGCCGACCTGATGATGGTCGCCCCGCGCGACGTCGAGGACGCGGTCGTCCGGATCACCCAGCTCGCCCGCGCGGCCGGCATCCACCTGGTGCTCGCCACCCAGCGGCCCTCGGTCGACGTCGTGACCGGGCTGATCAAGGCCAACGTCCCCTCACGGTTGGCGTTCGCGACCTCGTCGCTGGCCGACAGCCGCGTCATCCTCGACCAGCCGGGGGCCGAGAAGCTGGTCGGTCAGGGCGACGGGCTGTTCCTGCCGATGGGCGCCTCGAAGCCCGCCCGCATCCAGGGGTCGTGGGTGACCGAGGCCGAGATCGCCCAGGTGGTCGCCCACTGCACCACCCAGCTCCGACCCACCTACCGCGACGACGTCACGGCGCCCGCAGCGGCCAAGAAGGACCTCGACGACGACATCGGCGACGACCTCGACCTCGTGGTCCAGGCGATCGAGCTCGTCGTGTCGACCCAGTTCGGCTCGACCTCGATGCTCCAGCGCAAGCTGCGCGTGGGCTTCGCCAAGGCCGGGCGCCTGATGGACATCCTCGAGAGCCGTGGGGTGGTGGGTCCCAGCGAGGGGTCCAAGGCCCGCGACGTCTTGGTCAAGCCCGACGAGGTCGACGGTGTCGTCGCCGTCATCCAGGGAGAGCAATGAGCAGCAGCGCCGGGACCACCGTCCACCCGACCGACGCCACCGGTGACGCCGTGGTCGAGCCCGAGGTCGACCCGTGCGCGGAGGTCGAGGACGACGTCCGCGACCCCGGCGCGACGGGCGAGGTCGAGGTCCGCCGCCGCGGTGAGGTGACCGGGGCCGTCGGTGTGGCGGGCTGCCTGGTGGCGCTCGCCTGGTTCGCCCGGGCCACGGCGTCCGGGTCCGCGGCCGACTGGACGCTGTGCCTGCTCGTGGCCGCGGTCGGCGTGGTCAACCTCCTCGCCCTCGTCGACGCGCGGACGCCGGTGCTGGTGGCCGACGGCCAGGGGGTCCGGGTGCGTCGCGGCCGGACCTGGCACGGGCTGACCTGGCAGCAGGTCGAGCGCGCCGAGGTCCACCCGCGTCGGGGCCTGCGCGACGGCACGCTACGGGTCACCGCTGCCGACCAGGGCCCGCTGCGGGTCCCCCTCACCCTCACCACGCGGGTCGCGGGAGCGGTCGACCTGACCACGGGTCTCGCGGACCTGGCGGGTGACCGCGCCGCGGTCGTCGAGGTCGAGCCGGACGAGACCGTCGCGCCGGATGCCTCGCCGGTGGACGGGGCCGGCGACGCCGACCCGGCCGACCCGGCCGACGCTCCCGCGCGCGACCGGGACGTGCTGGTGCCCGGACCGCCGCCGCTGGTCGCGAGCAGCACCCCGCTGCCGCTGCGCGACCCGACCGGCGGCGCGCGCTCCGACGTCGTCCTGGGCGCCACGGCGCTGCGCCTGGACCCCCACGACTCCGACGACTCCGACGGCTCCGACGGCGCCACCGACGGGGCCGACCGACGGGGCCCCCGCCTGCCGGAGGCCCGCGAGCTGCGGCGCGACGGCAGCGTGGACCTGGTCGAGGAGACCTCGCTGTGGGGTGACCGGGTGCGCCCGATCGCCCGTCCCGGCGAGGCCGTCCTCCCGCTCGTGATCGAGGACCACGCGCCTCGGCCGGTCGTCGACCCCGTGATCGGTCCCGAGCTGACCGCGGCGCGGACCAGGCTCGGGCTGAGCGTGGACCAGCTGGCCGAGCGCACCCGCGTCCGACCGCACGTCATCGAGTCGATCGAGGTGGACGACTTCGCGCCCTGCGGCGGCGACTTCTACGCCCGCGGCCACCTCCGCACCCTGGCCCGGGTCCTCGGCGTCGACGTGGCGCCGCTGCTGGCCACCTACGACGACCGGTACGCCGACGCGCCGATCGACGCCCGCCGGGTCTTCGAGGCCGAGCTCGCCACGGCCTCCGGCGGTGCGATCCGCGGCACCCGGGGCGGCCCCAACTGGTCGGTGCTGGTGGCCGCGGTGATGACCGTCATCCTGGTCTGGTCGGTCGCGCAGCTCGTCGTCGACCGACCGACCGAGGTGACCGCGCCGTCCGTGCGGCTGAACAGCAGCGGCGGGGTCGACAACGGCGTGCAGGCCGGGACCGGCGCGGCCGTCCCCGTCGAGCTCACCGCCGCCGGCGGGGGCGCCCAGGTGATCGTGCGCAGCGGCTCGCAGGTCGTCTTCGACGACCAGCTCGCCTTCATGCAGACCGTCCAGCTCGACGTCGCGCCGCCGGTCCGGGTCTCCTCGACCGACGGCGGTCTCGTCGTCAGCGTCGACGGGGAGGACCAGGGGCCGCTCGGCGAGACCGGCCAGGACGCCCAGGACGTCTTCGTCCCCTAGGGCGGCGGCCCGGCGGCCACCGGTGGCGGCGTCGGGCGCGGCCGCATTCGGCCCTGCGCTCCGACGCAGGTCATACTCGGGGGCGATGACGAGCCCCACGACGGTGACCACGGCCCCGCCGCGCCCCGATGCCGTCCCCGAGGGGGAGCGGCACGCGGTCGCGGTGGTGACCCTCGGCTGCGCCCGCAACGAGGTCGACTCGGAGGAGCTGGCCGGCCGTCTCAGCGCGGGTGGGTTCCGGCTCGTCGCCGACCCGGCCGAGGCCGACAGCGTGCTGGTCAACACCTGCGGCTTCGTCGAGGCGGCCAAGAAGGACTCCGTCGACACGCTGCTCGCCGCGGCCGACCTCAAGGAGCAGGGGCGCCCGACCAGCGTGGTCGCCGTCGGCTGCCTGGCCGAGCGCTACGGCGCGGAGCTGGCCGAGTCGCTGCCCGAGGCCGACGCGGTGCTCGGGTTCGACGACTACGACGACATCGCCGACCGGCTACGCGGCATCGCCGCCGGCGAGCGGCGACCGGCCCACGTGCCGGCCGACCGCCGCCGGCTGCTGCCGATCAGCCCGGTCGACCGGACGGCTCCGGCGCCGGTGGCCCGCCGGCGGCTCGACGAGGGCCCGCTGGCGTCGCTGAAGCTCGCCAGCGGCTGCGACCGCCGCTGCACCTTCTGCGCCATCCCCGCCTTCCGCGGCAGCTTCGTCAGCCGCCGGCCCTCGGACGTCCTCCAGGACGCGGTCTGGCTGGCCGGCGAGGGGGCCCGTGAGCTGTTCCTGGTCTCCGAGAACTCCACGTCCTACGGCAAGGACCTCGGCGACCTGCGCCTGCTCGAGACGCTGCTGCCCGAGCTGGCCGCGGTCGACGGCGTCGAGCGGGTGCGGGTCTCCTACCTCCAACCGGCCGAGACCCGGCCCGGGTTGGTGGAGGCGATCGCCGCCACCCCGGGCGTCGCGCCGTACTTCGACCTGTCCTTCCAGCACGCCAGCCCGACGGTGCTGCGTCGGATGCGCCGGTTCGGCGACCCGGACTCCTTCCTCGGGCTGCTCGAGCAGGTGCGCGACCGTGCGCCGCTGGCCGGCGTCCGCTCCAACGTCATCGTCGGGTTCCCCGGCGAGAGCGAGTCCGACCTGGCCACGCTCACCGACTTCCTCGTCGCCGCCCGGCTCGACGTCGTCGGCGTCTTCGGCTACTCCGACGAGGACGGCACGGAGGCCGAGGGGTTCGCCGACAAGCACGACGAGGCGGAGGTGGCCGCGCGGGTCGCCCACGTGACCGACCTGGTCGAGCAGCTGGTCGCCCAGCGTGCGGAGGAGCGCGTGGCGAGAGCGGGTCGAGGTCCTGGTCGAGCACGTCGAGGACGGGCTGGTCGAGGGACGCGCGGCCCACCAGGGGCCCGAGGTCGACGGCACCTGCCGGGTCGAGGACCACCCCGGGACGGCGCGCGTGGGCGACCTGGTCGCCGGCACCGTCACCGCGAGCGAGGGCGCCGACCTCGTCGTCGTCGCCCACGGGCCGGGGAGCGTGCGGTGACCACCCCCGACGCACCGGCGCGGGTCAGCAACTGGAACCTGCCCAACGCGCTGACCACGCTGCGCATCGCGATGGTGCCGTTCTTCGGCTGGGCGCTGCTCGTCGACGGCGGCGAGTCGCTGGTGTGGCGCAGCGTCGCGTTCGTGCTGTTCGCGCTGGCGATGATCACCGACAAGATCGACGGGGACCTCGCGCGGGCACGCAACATGGTGACCGACTTCGGCAAGATCGCCGACCCGATCGCCGACAAGGCCCTGACCGGGATGGCCTTCATCGGTCTCTCCGTGCTCGGTGACGTGTGGTGGTGGGTCACCGTGGTCGTGCTGCTGCGCGAGTGGTCGGTCACGCTCCTGCGGCTGTCCGTGCTCAAGCGGATCGTGATCGCGGCGGCCGACCTCGGGAAGTGGAAGACGACGTTCCAGGCGCTGGCCCTCGGAGGGCTCTGCCTGCCGCTGCGCGATCCCGACCTCGCGGGCGCGCTCGAGGTCCCGGCGCTGGTGCTGTTCTACGCCTTCCAGGTGTGCCTCACCGTCGCCGTGGCGCTGACGCTGTGGTCCGGGTGGGAGTTCTTCCGAGGCGTGTGGCGCCAGCGCCACGAGCTCGGCGGGGGCGGCGCGGGCGGCTGACCGCGCGGCGCCGCGACGCCCGGCAGCGTTCACCGGATCGTTGCCGGTTCGGCCGTCTCATCGTGGTCCAGACCGGGTTAGGGTGCTCGCGCCTGACCCCACCCCACCGGGTCCTAGCGAACGGTCTGCCACGTGTCTCTGCGCATCTCGGGCTCCAAGCGGCTCCTCGCCGCCGCCACCGGTCTCGGCGTCGCCGTGCCGCCCCTGCTCTCCGCCCTGGCCCTCCCGGCCGCTGCGGCGCCCGGCGGCGGTGCCGTCGTGATCAGCGAGGTGTACGGCGGCGGCGGCAACGCCGGCGCGACGTACCGCAACGACTTCGTCGAGCTGCACAACCCCACCGATGCGCCGCTGAGCGTCGAGGACCTCTCGGTCCAGTACCGCAGCAGCGGCGGCACCGGCAACGGCGTCACGCCGCTGAGCGGCGAGGTGCCCGCGGGGGGCTACTACCTGGTGCAGGAGGCGCAGGGCAACGGCGGCACGACTCCGCTGCCCGGCCCCGACGCCACCGGGACCCAGGCACTCTCGGGCAGCAACGGGACCGTCGCGCTGGTGACCGGCGACGACCCCGTCGTCCTCGACGCCGCCGCGCCCACCGGCGGACGGCTGGTCGACCTGGTCGGCTACGGCTCCGCCGAGGTCCACGAGGGCACCGACGCGGCGCCCGCCCTGTCCAGCACCACGTCCGCGTCCCGGGACGCGCAGGGCACCGACACCGACGACAACGCAGCCGACCTCACCGCCGGCGAGCCGGCGCCCGTCGGCACCGGCGGCGAGCAGGAGCCGGAGCCGCCGGCCGGCCCGGTCGAGATCGCCGACATCCAGGGCACCGGGTCCGCCAGCCCGCTCGCAGGTCGCGAGGTGACCACCCGGGGCGTGGTGACTGCGCTCTACCCGGGCAGCCTCGACGGTTTCTACCTCCAGACCGGTGGCACCGGCGCCGGTGCCGACGAGACCGAGGGTGCCTCGGACGCCGTCTTCGTCTACGGCGGCGGGGACTTCGAGGGTGGCGGCCTGGCGCTCGGCGACTCGGTGGAGGTCACCGGCACCGTCGCCGAGTTCCGCGGGAGCACGCAGGTGGCGGTCGACGACGCCGGGATCGCGGCCGTGGCCCCCGCGCTGGACCCCGTCACGCCGCTCGCCGCGGCCTACCCGACCACCGAGGCGGACCGCGAGGCCCACGAGGGCGAGCTGCTCGCCCCCACCGACGAGCTCACCGTCACCAACGTCTTCAGCACCAACCGTTACGCCGAGATCGGCCTGGCCACCGGGGACCGTCCGCTGATCCAGCCGACCGAGGTCGCCGACGCGCAGGGCACCGAGGACGAGGAGGTGGCCGCGGACAACGCCGCCCGCGCGGTGACCCTCGACGACGGCGCCACCACCGACTTCCTGCCGTTCGGCGGGGGAGCGATCCAGGACACCCCCCTGCCGTGGCTGAGCAAGGACAACCCGATCCGGGTCGGCGCGTCCGCCGAGCTGGTGGCACCGGTGGTCCTCGAGCAGCGCTTCGGCACCTGGCGCTTCCAGCCGCAGGAGCAGGTCACCGACGAGGGACGCGACGTCGCGGCCTTCGAGGACACCCGCCCGGAGAACCTGCGGCCGGCCGACGTCGGCGGCGACCTGCGCCTGGGCACGTTCAACGTGCTGAACTACTTCGACACCACCGGCTCGCAGTTCGAGGACGACGGCGGGTCGTGCACCTACTACCTCGACCGGGAGGACGACCCGGTCACGGTGAACTCCTGCACGCCGGACGGCCCGCGCGGCGCCGCCGAGCTCGGCGACCTCCGCCGCCAGCAGCAGAAGATCGTCACCGCCATCAACACGATGGATGCCGACATCGTGTCCCTGGAGGAGATCGAGAACTCCGTCAAGCTGATCGGCGAGACCGACCGCGACGGCGCGCTGCGCACCCTGGTCCAGGCGCTCAACGAGGACGCGGGCACCCGCCGGTGGGCGTTCGTGCCCTCGCCGGACCCCGCCGACCTGCCGCCGGTGGCCGAGCAGGACGTCATCCGCACCGCGTTCATCTACGACCCCACCGCGGTCAGCACGGTCGGCGCACCGGAGGTGCTGGTGGGCTCCGCTGCCTTCGCGAGCGCCCGCGAGCCGCTGGCGCAGGCCTTCAAGCCGGCCGGCACCGGGCGCCTCGACGCCTTCGCGGTGGTGGTGAACCACTTCAAGTCGAAGGGCTCCGGCACGCCCGACCCCGACGGGCAGGGCAACGCCAACGACGAGAGGGTGGCGCAGGCCGAGGCGCTCGCCGGCTTCGCGAAGCAGTTCGCCGTCGACCGCGACACCCGCAAGGTGTTCCTCACCGGCGACTTCAACGCCTACTCCCAGGAGGACCCGATGCAGGTCCTCTACGGCGAGGGCTTCGCGCAGGTGGAGTCCGACACCCCCGGTGAGTACAGCTACAGCTTCAGCGGGCTCTCCGGCTCGCTGGACCACGTGCTGGCCAGCCCGGCGGCCGAGGCGATGGTCACCGGCGCCGACATCTGGGAGACCAACGCCAACGAGTCGGTGGCCTTCCAGTACAGCCGCCGCAACTACAACGTCACCCCGTTCTTCGCCCCCGACGTCTTCGCCGCCTCGGACCACAACCCCGAGGTCGTGGGCCTGAGCACCGGTCCGAGCCGGACCACCCAGGTCCAGCTGCTGGCCACGAACGACTTCCACGGGCGGCTGCAGCGCAACGGGTCCGAGGCCGGGGCGGCGGTCCTCGCCGGCGCGGTCAAGCAGCTGCGCAGCGAGAACCCGAACACGGTCTTCGCCGCCGCCGGCGACCTGATCGGGGCCTCGACCTTCGAGTCCTTCATCGCCCAGGACAAGCCGACCATCGACGCGCTCAACGAGGCCGGCCTCGACGTCTCCGCCGTCGGCAACCACGAGTTCGACCGCGGGTACGACGACCTGGTCGACCGCGTCATGGCGCCCGAGTCCGAGGACAACCCGTTCGGCGGGGCGGCCTGGGAGTACATCGGGGCCAACGTGAAGCTCCTGGACGGTTCGGACGCGCTGCCGGAGACCTGGACCCAGGACTTCGGGGCGGCCGAGGTCGGCTTCGTCGGAGCGGTCACCGAGGACCTCCCGTCCCTGGTCTCGCCGTCGGGCATCGAGCAGCTCCGGATCACCGACGTGGTCGAGGCGACCAACCAGGCCGCCGCGGACCTCAAGGCCGACGGGGCCGACGTGGTCGTCCTGCTCGTCCACGAGGGCGCCCCCGGCACCGACTGCTCGACCTTCGACGACGAACCCGGCTCGAAGTGGGGCAGCATCGTCACCGGTGTCAGCGACGACGTCGACGCCATCGTGTCGGGTCACACCCACCTGGCCTACGACTGCTCGCTGCCGGTGGCGGGATGGGCCGACCGCGAGGTGACCGAGCGCCCGGTGGTCTCCGCCGGCCAGTACGGCACCAACCTGAACCGGCTCACCTTCGACATCGACTCGTTCACCGGCGAGCTCCTCGACGTCGACCAGTCGCTGGTGGCGCTGGCCGGGGCCTTCCCCGCCGACGGGGAGACCGCGGAGATCGTGGCCGACGCCGTCGCCGAGGCCGAGGTGCTGGGCGCCGAGGAGCTCGGGGACATCGAGGACACCTTCAGCCGGGCCAAGCTCGCCAACGGCACCACCGAGAACCGCGGTGGCGAGTCGACGCTGGGCAACCTGGTGGCCGAGATCCAGCGGTGGGCCACGCAGGAGGAGAACCGGGGCGGGGCGCAGATCGCCTTCATGAACCCCGGCGGCCTGCGCGCCGACCTGACCGGACTGGTCGACGAGGGCACCCCGCGACCGGTGACCTACCAGCAGGCGGCGACGGTGCAGCCGTTCGCCAACACCCTGGTCAACCAGCAGATGACCGGCGCGCAGATCGAGCAGGCGCTGGAGGAGCAGTGGCAGCCCGAGGGCGCGTCGCGTCCGTTCCTGAAGCTGGGGGTCTCCGAGGGCTTCACCTACACCTACGACCCCGACGCGCCCCAGGGCCAGCACGTTCGCGAGATGCGCCTGGACGGCGAGCCGATCGAGCCCGACGCGTCGTACTCGGTGACGGTCAACTCCTTCCTCGCCTCCGGCGGCGACAGCTTCGCCGCCTTCGACGAGGCGGGGGAGACCGGCAGCCCGCAGGACACGGGCGTGACCGACCTGCAGGCGGCGGTGGACTACCTCGAGGAGTACGCCACCGACGAGCCGCTGGCCGTCGACCGCAGCCAGCGGGCCGTCGGCGTGGAGCTCCCGGAGGGCGACACCTACGCCGCGGGGGAGACCGTCACCCTGGACCTGTCGTCGCTGTCGATGACCGGCAACGGCGACGTCACCGACGATCGGGTGCGGGTGCTGCTGGACGGCGCGGAGGTCGGCACCGCGCCGGTGACGACCGAGCGCCAGGCCGCGCTGCCGGGCTTCGACGAGGCCGGACGGGCGAGCATCGAGGTGACGCTGCCCGCCGGTACGCCGGCCGGGGTCGCCGAGCTGGTCGTGGTCGGTGACGACACCGGTACCGAGGTGGTGGTGCCGGTGCAGGTCGCCGGCGGCGGGGGCGGCGAGCCCGCCACGCCGACGATCGTCGTCGACCGCGACCCGCAGCGGGTGGTGCGCGGGGAGACCAACACCGAGCTCACCATCGCGGTGAGCGCGCCGGGCGTCGTCCCGACCGGCGACGTCCGGGTGCGGGTGCTGAGCCGGGACCCGCAGCGGCTCACCCTGGACGGGACCGGCGTGGCCACCACCCGGATCGGCACCTTCGGGCGCACCGGTCGCAAGGAGGTCCGGGTGGTCTACCTCGGCGACGACGACGTCGAGCGCGCGGCGGTCACCTACGGCTTCCGGGTGCGACGCGGGTAGCCCGTCCGGTCGGGGGGACGGGTGAGGGGAGGTGCCCCGGAAGAACCGGGACCCTAGTAGCGTTGCTCCCGAGCGGGTCCACCGGACCTGCCGACGCCCGTCCGGGACCACCGAGACCCGAGGAGTGCACATGCTCGTGTTCCGCCGCTTCCTCGGTGACGTGCTCAAGCAGCACCGCGTCGACCAGGGCCTGACCCTGCGCCAGCTCTCGCAGGAGGCCCGGGTCAGCCTCGGGTACATCTCCGAGATCGAGCGGGGCCAGAAGGAGGCGTCGTCCGAGCTGCTGGCCTCGCTGTGCGGCGCCCTCGACCTCCCGCTCTCCGACGTGCTGCGCGACGTGTCGGACGCGATCGCCGTCGAGGAGGCCGCTGCCCGTCCGGTCCCGCTGGCCGTCGCCCCGGTCTCCGTGCCGGCGCCGGTCGCCGACGTGGTCGCGTCCGCCGCCTGACCGAACCGATCGCGGGTCGCCTCAGGGTGCCGGCTGGCAGCGCGGGCACCAGAACAGCAGCCGCTCGCGACCGGCGGGCCCGAGCTCGCCGGTGAGCACCGGCGTGCCGCACCGACGGCACGGCCGGCCCCCGCGGGCGTAGACCCACAACGGACGCCGCAGGTCGCCGGTGGTGGCCTGGGTGGCACGCTCGCGGTTCTGCCCGAGCAACCGGTGGGCCAGGTCCACGAGGCCGGCGATGCCCGGCGGGTCGGGGACCGCCGAGAGGGGCGTCCGCGGGTCGAGGCCGCGGAGGAAGCACAGCTCGGCGGCGTACATGTTGCCGACCCCGGCGAGGCAGGTCTGGTCGAGGAACGCCTCGTGCACGGCCCGGTCGCCGCTCGCGACCAGGCGGCGCACGGCCTCGTCGCGGTCGTCCGCGCCCCAGCCCGGGCCCAGCAGGTCGGGTCCGAGGTGGCCGACGACGCCGTCCTCCTCCGCGGTCGGCACCAGCTCGACCACGCCCAGGGAGAACCCGACCGCGGTGACGGCGTCGGTCCCGAGCACCACCCGCGCCTGGTGGGCCGGTCGCGACCACCGCTGTCCGGGACGCAGCAGGTGCCAGGAGCCCTCCATGCGCAGGTGGGTGTGCAGGGTCCAGCGGTCGTCCCCGTGTCCGAGCCGGGTCAGCAGGTGCTTGCCGCGGGACCGGGTGTCGAGCACCGTCGCGCCGCGCAGGTCGACCGTCGCCAGCTGCGGGACCCGCAGGTCGGCGGTCGAGAGCACCCGCCCGGACAGCGCCCGGTGCAGCGACCGGGCGGTGCGCCAGACGGTGTCGCCCTCAGGCACGCAACCGCAGGCCGCGCGGGGTCGCCACGAACCCGGCCGCGTCGAGGGCGGCGCGCAGCGGGGTGCCGCCGCGACCGAGGAGCTGCTCCCCGTCGGCACGCTCGACGGTGAGCCGGCCGAGCGAGCCGCGGGTGGCCGCCTCCGCCAGGGCCGCCGTGGCCGGCACCAGGCGTCGCTCGTCGTCGGTCCAGGTCAGCAGGGTGCGCCCGCCGCGCTCGACGTAGAGCACGAGCTCGCCGTCGACCAGCACCACCATCGCCCCGGCCTTGCGCCCCGGTCGGTGCCCGCTGCCTCCCTCCCCGTCGGCGCCGGCCGCTGCCGCGCGGTCGGGCCACGGCAGCGCAGCGCCGTAGGGGCTGGCCGGGTCGGTGGCGGCCAGGGCGATCGCGACGGGAACGGCGTCCGGGGCGACCTCGCTGAACGTCCGGAGCCGGTCCACCGAGCCGGCGGTGCCGAACTGGGCCGCGCCGAGGCCCTCCACGAAGTAGCCGCGGCGGCAGCGACCGGACTCCTCGAAGGTGGAGAGCACCCGGTAGACGCCCGCGAAGCCGCCCGGGACGCGCTCGCTGACGACGGCGCCGCGGATCACCACGCCGTGGCGGTCGAGCAGCCGCTCGGCCGTCGCCGCGGCACGACGGGTCGGGTGGAGGTCCGCCTCGGGGAGCAGCGACCAGCGGCCGGCGGCCTGCGGCGGACCCGAGCGCGACGGCATGGCGCGTCCGGCCGAGCCGGCACGGCGGGTGCGGGCCGGGCCCCGGCGGGTGCGGTGGGTGGCGGCGCCGCCCCGGGTGAGCGAGCGCAGCGGCGCGAGGGTGTCGTTGGTGACCCGGCCCGACCAGACCAGCGCCCACAGGGTGTCGGCCAGCGCGGCGTCGGTGGTGCGGGGCAGCTGCTGGGTCACCGTGGCGGCGAGCTGGCGGAAGAACCACGCACCGCCCGGACCGAGCGCGTCGAGCACGGCACGGCCCAGCTCGTCCGGATCGTCGGTGTCCGGCTCCGGGAGGGTCAGCGGGGCCTGGTCCGCGAGGTGGAGCGAGACCCAGCCGTCGCTGCCCGGCAGCGTGCCGTGGCCGGCCCAGACCAGCTCGCCGGTGGCGGTGAGCTCGTCGAGGTAGGAGGGCTCGTAGTCGCGCACGCGGGCGGGCAGCACCAGCGACTCCAACGCCGAGGCCGGGACCGGCGCACCGGCGAGCTGCTCGACCACGGCCAGGACGCCGTCGACGCCGCGGTGGCGCCCGCCCGGGCCGCGCGACGTGGTGACGCCCTGCCAGGCGGGCAGGAACCGGCCCAGCGCCGCCGGGTCGACCGGCTCGACCTCCTGGCGGAGCCGAGCGAGGCTGCGCCGCCGCAGCCGCCGCAGCACCTCCGCGTCGCACCACTCCTGGCCGCTGGCCCCGGGCCGGAACTCGCCGTCGAGCACCCGACCCTGCGCGCCGAGGCGCTGCAGCGTGTGGCGGACGACGGCCGCGCCGAGGCCGAGACGGGTCGCCACCTGGTCGACGGTGAAGGGGCCGTGGGTGCGGGCGTGGCGGGCGACCAGGTCGGCCAGCGGGTCCTCCACCGGCTCGGCGAAGACGTCGGGCGTGCCGGGGGGCACGGGGACCCCCAGGCCGTCGCGCAGCCGGCCGACGTCCTCGACCGCGGCCCACCGCTCCTCGCCACCCATCCGGACCGCGACCAGGCGGCGCTGCGCGGTCAGCGTGGCCGCCCACTCCTCGACCGGTGCGTCGGCGACGCCGCGCTCGCGCACCTCGGCTGCGGTGAGGGGTCCGAGCAGCCGCACGAGGTCGGCCAACCCCTCCGCGTCCCGCGCTCGCCGGTCCTCGGCGGTGCGCTGCAGCTCGGCCTCGACCTCGGCGAGCACCGCGGGGTCCAGCAGCTCGCGCAGCTCGGCGCGGCCGAGCAGCTCGGCGAGCAGGCCCTGGTCGAGCGAGAGCGCCGCGGCGCGCCGCTCGGCGATGGGGGAGTCGCCCTCGTAGACGAACTGGGCGACGTAGCCGAACAGCAGGCTCCGCGCGTAGGGGGAGGGGCTGGTCGTCGCGGCCTCCACCACCGAGACCTCGCGGCGGTCGACCCGCCTCATCAGCGCGATCAGCGCGGGCAGGTCGTAGACGTCCTGGAGGCACTCGCGCACCGCCTCGAGCACGATCGGGAAGGAGGGGTACTTGCTGGCGACCTCCAGCAGCGCCGCGGAGCGCTGCCGCTGCTGCCACAGCGGCGAGCGACGGCCCGGGTCCCGGCGGGGGAGGAGCAGGGCGCGGGCGGCACACTCCCGGAAGCGGGAGGCGAACAGCGACGACCCGCCGACCTCGGTGGTCACCACGTCGGCGATCTCGTCGGCGTCGAAGACCACGACCTCGCCCGAGGGCGGCTCGGCCCCGGTGTCGGGGATCCGGACCACGATGCCGTCGTCCGAGGCCACCGCCTGGCCGTCCACGCCGTAGCGCTCGCGCAGCCGGGCGTTGATCGCGAGCGCCCAGGGCGCGTGCACGGGGGTCCCGTAGGGCGAGTGCAGCACCAGGCGCCAGTCGCCCAGCTCGTCGCGGAACCGCTCGACCAGCAGCGTGGTGTCCGAGGGCAGCACCGAGGTGGCGTCGAGCTGCTCGTGCAGGTAGGTCACCAGGTTGCCGGCGGCCCAGGCGTCCAGGCCGTCGTCGCGCGCCCGCTGCTCGGCCTGCTCGCGCGGCAGGGCCCCGAGCTCGCGGGTGTACCCGCCGACCGCCTCACCGAGCTCGGCGGGGCGGCCGAGCGCGTCGCCGCGCCAGAACGGCAGCCGCCCGGGGACGCCCGGCGCCGGGCTCACGAGGACCCGGTCGTGGGTGATGTCCTCGATGCGCCAGCTGGTGGCGCCGAGGGCGAAGACGTCACCGACGCGCGACTCGTAGACCATCTCCTCGTCGAGCTCGCCGACGCGGCGGCCGGGACCCTGCCCCCCGGCCAGGAACACCCCGAACAGACCGCGGTCGGGGATGGTGCCGCCGCTGGTCACCGCGAGCCGCTGCGCCCCGGGTCGCCCGGTCAGCGTGCCGGCGACCCGGTCCCAGACCACCCGCGGCCGCAGCTCGGAGAACTCGTCGCTCGGGTAGCGCCCCGCGAGCAGGTCGAGGGTGCCCTCGAACGCCGAGCGCGGGAGCGCGGAGAACGGCGCGCTGCGCTTGACCAGCTCGTAGAGCTCCTCGACCTCGACCGGCTCCAGCGCGGTGGCGGCGACCACCTGCTGGGCCAGCACGTCGAGGGGGTTGGTGGGGACCCGTAGCGACTCGATGCCGCCGGTGCGCATCCGCTGCACCGAGACCGCCGTCTGCGCGAGGTCGCCGCGGTGCTTGGGGAAGAGCACGCCGCGCGAGACCTCGCCGACCTGGTGCCCGGCGCGGCCCACGCGCTGCAGCGCGCTCGCGACGCTCGGCGGTGACTCGATCTGCACCACCAGGTCGACCGCGCCCATGTCGATGCCGAGCTCCAGGCTGCTGGTGGCCACCACGGCCGGCAGCCGGCCCCGCTTGAGGTCGTCCTCGATGAGCGCGCGCTGCTCCTTGCTCACCGAGCCGTGGTGGGCCTTGGCGATCACGACCGGGGTCGTCTCCTCCGACGCCGAACGCGGGGCGCTGGAGCCGGCCTGCCCCATCAGCTGCGCCGGGGTGCGGGGGCCGTCGCCGCCGGCGGCGTCCGGGTCGTCGGGGTCGAGGCCGGCGCGCTCGGAGGCGATCTCGTTGAGCCGCGCGGTCAGCCGCTCGGCCAGGCGCCGGGAGTTCGCGAAGACGATCGTCGAGGTGTGGGCCTCGATCAGGTCGACGACCTGCTCCTCGACGTGGGGCCAGATCGAGCTCGCCCGCTCGGGTCGGCGCTCGGCGCCGTCGCCGAAGAAGTCGTCGGCGAACGGGTCGAGCTCAGCGCCGTCCGGCCGGTCCTCGCCGCCAGCCGGCTCCTCGACCGGCTCGACCGCCGCAGCGGCGCCGCCCGGAGGGTCCGGCACGAACGGCGACGCCCCGGCCGCCGAGCCGCCTCCCGGCAGCGCCGCCGCTGCGGGCCTGGCGGGGGCCTCGGGATTCGTCATGTCCTCGACCGGGACGACCACGGTGAGGTCCCAGCGCTTCTCGGCGGGCGGGGCGACGATCTCGACCGGGGCGGCCCCACCGAGGAAGCGCGCGACCTCCTCGAGCGGCCGCACCGTCGCCGAGAGGCCCACGCGCTGGGCGGGGCGGTCGAGCAGCGCGTCGAGCCGTTCGAGCGACAGCGCGAGGTGGGCGCCGCGCTTGCTGCCGGCGACGGCGTGGACCTCGTCCAGGATCACCGTCTCGACCCCCCGCAGCGTCTCGCGCGCGGCGCTGGTCAGCATCAGGAACAGCGACTCGGGGGTCGTGATGAGGATGTCGGGCGGGGTGGAGGAGAGCCGCCGGCGGTCGGCGGCGCTGGTGTCGCCGGAGCGCACTCCCACGCTCACGTCGCGGACCTGCTGGCCCAGCCGGTGCGCGGTGTGGCGGATACCGGTGAGCGGGGCCCGCAGGTTGCGCTCGACGTCGACGCCCAGCGCCTTGAGCGGGGAGATGTAGAGGACCCGGCAGCGGTGCTGCTTGTCCTCCGGCGGCGGGGTGGTCATCAGCCGGTCCAGGGACCACAGGAACGCCGAGAGGGTCTTCCCGGAGCCGGTGGGGGCCACCACGAGCGCGTGCCGGCCCTCGCCGATGGCGGCCCAGGCGCCGGCCTGGGCGGGGGTCGGGTCGGCGAACGCGGCCTCGAACCACGCCCGGGACGGCTCGCTGAACGCCGACAGCGGCGAGGCGGTGGTCGTGCTGCTCACGGCTCCAGTGTGGAGGACGGCGACGACACCCCTGCGGGCGCGCGCGGGGGCCGGGTCAGCGGCGGCACCACGTCGCGCCCGGTCCCGCGCCGGTAGAGCAGGGACCCGCCGGGTGCGGCGGGTTCGACGGGCTCGACGAAGCCGGCCGTGCCGAGCACCTTGCGGCGGAAGGTGCCGAGGTCGGGCGGATCGCCCCACACGGCCGCGTACACGCGGCGCAGCTCGGGCAGCGTGAACGGCTCGTCCACGAACCGCAGCGCCAGGGTCGTGTACTCCAGCTTGGCCCGCACCCGCTCCACGGCGTCGGTGAGGACCTGGTGGTGGTCGAAGGCCAGCGCCGGACCCTCCGGCGCGTCGAGCACGTCGTCGACGGCCCACCACCGCGCGCCGGCCGCGTCGGACCCGGCCCGCGGGTCCGGCAGGTCGGGCGCGAGGGCGACGTGCGCCACGGAGACGACCCGGCCCCGGGGGTCGCGGTCCGGGGCGGAGTAGGTGCGCAGCTGCTCGAGGTGCCCGGCGAACCGCTCCACCCCGGTCTCCTCTCCCAGCTCGCGCCAGGCGGCCTGCTCGGCGTCCTCGTCGGCCTCGAGGAACCCGCCGGGCAGCGCCCAGCGGCCCTCGTGGGGCGGTGAGCCCCGCTCGACGAGCAGCACCGCGAGCGCCCCGTCGCGGATCGTCAGCACGGCCAGGTCGACCGCCACGGAGACCTGCTCGGCCACCTCAGGCACCCGGCCCGAGCCCGGCCCAGGGACCGGTGACGGCGCCCGCGGCCCGCATCTCGACCAGCGCGGCGTCGCTCGTGGCCGGCGCGACACCGGCGTGGAGCCCGTCGAGCAGGCGCACGCCGAAGCCCTGGGCGCGGGCGTCGAGGACGGTCGCCCGCACGCAGTGGTCGGTGGCGATGCCGACCACGTCGACGTCGCCGACCCCGGCGCCGCGCAGCAGGTCGCCGAGCAGGCGGCCCTCGTCGTCGACGGCCTCGAACGCGCTGTACGCCGGCTCACCCGACCCCCTTGCGCAGGTGGACGTCGACGTGGGTGGTCTCCAGCCCCGGGGCGTAGTCGCTGCCCTGCCCGTCGCGCAGGCAGTGGACCGGCCAGGTGGTCTCGAAGTCCGGGTCCTCGCCCGGCCCGGCGAAGTGGCCGCCGTTGGTGCCGTGCGGCTCGTGCCAGTCCCGCGAGGCGCAGACCAGGGCGTAGGCGTCGGCGTGCTCGGCCAGGTGCCGGCTGACGCCCTCCGCGACGGCGCCGCCGCCGTCGACACCGAGCGAGCCGCCCTCGACGAAGTCGACCTGGACGTCGACGACGACGAGAGCGCGGGCGGGGCCGGTCGGGGGGCTGGGGTCGATCTGGGTCATGGCTGCTCCTCCGGTTCGACGGGTCGGGACTCGAGGTGGGGGCCGCCCGCTGTGACGCGGGTGGCGGACGGGGGGAGGGTGGCCAGCGCGGCGGCGGCGTGCCGGCGCACGTCGGCGAGGTCGGGCGAGTGCACGACCTCGCCCGCCCGGACGACCGGCACCTGCAGCGCGCGGGCGTCGGCCGGGGGGTCGCGGTCGTCGGTCGCGAACCGCTCGGCGACCGCGTGCCCGCGCTCGTCGTGGTGGCGCCAGGCCGTCTTGCGCCCGCCGACCGACCGCTTGTCCGCCGAGCGCTTCGCGACCGGCCGCATCGGCGCGTCGGGGCCGGGGCTGTCGGCCACGGCGACCAGCTTGTAGACCAGGCCGGCGGTGGGGTGGCCGGACCCGGTCACCAGCCGGGTCCCGACGCCGTACCCGTCGATCGGCGCGTCGCCGAGCGCGGTGATGACGAACTCGTCGAGGTCGCTGGTGACCGTGACCCGGGTGCCGTGGGCGCCGAGCTCGTCGAGCAGCGCGCGCGCCCGGGCCGCCTCCTCGGCGAGGTCGCCGGAGTCCAGGCGGACCGCGCCGAGGTCCGGGCCGGCCGCCGCCACGGCGTTGCGGATGCCCTCGTCGACGTCGTAGGTGTCGACGAGCAACGTGGTGCCCGGGCCCTGCGCCGCGACCTGGCTGCGGAACGCGGCCGGCTCGTCGGCGTGGGCCAGGGTGAAGGCGTGGGCGGCGGTGCCGACCGTCGGGACGCCGTGCAGGCGGCCCGCCGCGAGGTTGCTGGTCGAGGCGAACCCCGCGAGGTACGCCGCGCGCGCGGCCGCGACGGCCGCCTGCTCGTGGGCCCGCCGCGAGCCCATCTCGACGAGGGGCCGCCCGCCGGCGGCGGTGACCATCCGCGCGGCGGCGGCGGCCACGGCGCTGTCGTGGTTGAGCACCGAGAGGACCAGCGTCTCCAGCACGACGCACTCGCCGAGCGTCCCGCTGACCGTCAGCACCGGGCTGCCGGGGAAGTACAGCTCGCCCTCGCGGTAGGCGGTCACGTCGCCCCCGAACCGGAAGTCGCGCAGGTAGTCCGCGCCGGCGTCGTTGACGACCCCCTGCTCCTGGAGCCAGGCGACGTCGTCGGCGTCGAAGGTGAAGTCGGCGATCATCGGCAGCAGCCGCCCCAGGCCCGCCAGCAACCCGTAGCGGCGCCCCTCGGGGAGCCGGCGCGCGAAGCCCTCGAAGACCGCGCGGTGGTCGACGGTGCCCTCGGTGACCCAGGAGGAGAGCATGGTCAGCTCGTAGCGGTCGGTCAGGTACGCCGGGGAGAGCGGCACCGGTCCTCCTCCTGTCGCGTCGACGTCGCGTGGGGCGCGGCGCCGCGGTGCGGGTGTGCCACGAACCTAGGACGGTCGCCCGGGTGGGCGCGACCCGGGCGCGTGCGATCCTGGGCGGCGATGACCTACACCGAGTTCTGGTCCCGCCTCGAGCAGGCGCTGGGGCCGGTCTACTACCGCGTCTGGGCCGACCAGCACGTCGTCGGCGAGCTCGGCGAGCGCACGCCGCGGCAGGCCCTCGACGACGGCGAGGACCCGCAGCGGGTCTGGCGCGCGGTGTGGCGCGTCCTGGACCTGCCCGACCGCGAGCGGTGACCACGACCCCCGCCGCGTCGACCGCGGTCCCGTCGGCGGCCGAGCTCGGCCGGGCGCAGACGCGTGCGCTGCGGGTCCTCGTGCTGGCCCAGGCGGTCGGTGCCGTGGGCATCACGATCGGTGTCGCCACCGCCTCGCTGCTGGCGCGGGACCTCTCCGGGCGCGACGGCCTGGCGGGGACGGCGCAGACCGCCCAGGTCCTCGGCGCCGCGGCCGCCGCGTGGCTGCTGGCCCGGTTGATGTCGCGGCGCGGTCGTCGGGTCGGCCTGGCCACGGGGTGGCTGCTGGGGGCGCTCGGCGCCGCGGTCGTCGTGCTCGCCGGCGCGGTGGGGTCGATGGTGCTGCTGCTCCTGGGTGCGGTGCTGCTGGGCTCCGCGACCGCGGCCAACAGCGGCTCCCGGTACGCCGCCACGGACCTCGCCCTCGTCGACCGGCGCGGCCGCTCCCTGGCCGTCGTGGTGTGGGCGACCACCCTCGGCGCGGTCGCCGGGCCCAACCTGACCGGCCCCGCCGCGTCCCTGGCCCGCGGGCTCGGGCTGCCGCCGCTGACCGGCCCCTTCCTGGTCGCCACCGTCGGCATGCTCGCCGCGGCCGCGGTGGTCGGCCTGCTGCTGCGCCCGGACCCGCTGCTGCTGGCCCGGGCCGCGGCCGGTTCACCCGTCGACGGTCCCGCCGGCGGCACCTCCTGGCGCCGGGTCCGCGAGGCCGTCGCCGCGACCCCGGCGCTGGGGTGGGCGGTGGTCGGGCTCGCCGGCGCCCACACGGCGATGGTCGCGGTGATGGTGATGACCCCGCTGCACATGGAGCACGGGGGAGCGGCGCTGCGCCTGATCGGGGTGGTGATCAGCGTCCACGTCCTCGGCATGTTCGCTTTCGCACCGGTGGTCGGCGTGCTCGCCGACCGGCTCGGTCGACCGGCGGTGCTGGGGGCGGGCGGGGTCGTCCTGCTGGTCGCGCTCGGCCTGTGCGGCGCCGCGCCCGAGGGCGGGTCGGCGCGGATCACCGCCGGGCTCTTCCTGCTGGGCCTCGGCTGGTCCCTGGCCACCGTGGCCGCCTCCACGCTCGTCGCCGACCTCGCCCCGCTCGACGTGCGCGCCGACGTCCAGGGCGCCGCCGACCTGGTGATGAACCTCGCCGCCGCCGGCGGCGGGGCGCTGGCCGGCGTCGCGGTCGCCGTGGCGGGGTTCCCGGCGCTGGCGCTGGGCAGCGTGCTGCTGGCCGGGCTCGTGCTGCTCGCCGCGGCCCGGACGAGGGCGCCGTCCCGGGCCGGCGTCGACGCGACGGGCGGCCCCGGCCGGTAGCAGCGGCTGGTCGCGCAGGTCGCGCGGGTCGGGCCTTCGGGCCCTGTGCAGCGGCGGAGCAGGTGCCTACCGTCGAAGGACGTCCTCACGAGCGACCGCGTACCTCCCGGAACGCTGCGCGATCTCCCGCGACTCACCAAGGAGATCCCGCATGAGCCCGAACCCGCGTCGCCCACGCCGCCCGTCCTTCGCCGTCGTCCTGGCCGGGCTCGCGGTGGTCATCGCGATGAGCGGCACCGCCGTCGCCGCCGGCCAGCTGGTCAGCATCGTGGACAAGTCCACCGGCAAGTCCGCCAAGGTCACCGGCGGGGGCCTGAAGGTGAACGGGTCCGTCACCGCCCGGGAGGCGGGCCCCACCGACCTCGTGAGCGCGGTCGGCGAGAGCTTCAGCAGCTCGCCCTCGACCTGCACCAAGGTCTACGAACCCCCGAGCGGCAAGGCGCTGATCCTGACCGGCACCGAGGTCGCGGCCTACTCGGTCGGGACCAGCGGCAACGTGCACCGGATCTTCGTCAGCCCCACGGCGACCCCGTGCACCTTCGGCTCCGGGCGGGGCCTGGTCGGCCTCGCGACGCTGACCTCGCCCGGGACGGTCGTCCGCCAGTACCCCGCCGGTGTCCCGGTCCCGAACGGGTCGGCCGTCTACACGAACCAGTTCGTCCAGGGCGGCGCCGCGAACAGCGCGACGGTCGCGATCGACGGGTACCTCGTCCCCGGCGGCACGGTCCCGGAGGCGCGCCAGGCGGCGCGGCTCGGGGAGGACGGCGGGGGCGGCGGCGTGACCGGCACCGGCCCTCGCTGAGGCGGTCCCGCACGGGGCTGGCAGAGTTGACCGGGTGACCAGCGCACCGCCGCCCGGACCTGTCGCCGAGATCGCCGTCATCGGCGGCACCGGCTTCTACACCTTCCTCGAGGACCCGGTCGAGCACGCGGTCAATACGCCGTACGGGGAGCCCTCCGCGCCGATCTCGGTCGGGACCGTCGCCGGGCGGTCGGTGGCGTTCGTGCCCCGGCACGGGCCGCACCACGACCACCCGCCGCACGCCATCCCCTACCGCGCCAACGCCTGGGCGCTGCGATCGCTCGGGGTGCGGCAGGTGCTCGCGCCGTGCGCCGTCGGCGGGCTGCGCGACGAGGTGGCCCCCGGGGACGTCGTGGTGCCCGACCAGCTGGTCGACCGCACCTTCCGCCGGGTCGGCTCGTTCGTGGAGTCCGGCGCGGTGCACCTGCCCTTCGCCGACCCCTACTGCGCCCGGCTGACCGGGGCGATCACCGGCGCAGCGCCCGACGTGACCAGCGGCGGGACGATGGTCGTCGTCGAGGGGCCGCGGTTCTCGACCCGCGCCGAGTCGCGCCACTACGCCGACCAGGGCTGGACCCTGATCAACATGACCGGCGCCCCCGAGGCGGCGCTGGCGCGCGAGATGGGCCAGTGCTACGCCGCGATCGCGCTGGTCACCGACATGGACGCCGGCGCCGAGAGCGGCGAGGGGGTCGGCCAGGAGGAGGTCTTCGCGCTGTTCAAGGCCAACCTCGAGCGGCTCACGGGTCTGCTCACCGAGGTGATCGCCACGGCCCCCGACCCGGAGGGTTGCTCCTGCTCGACCTGGTCCGACGGCGTCGAGCTGACCTACGAGGTCCCGGGGGCGGGCGCGTGAGGGTCCTGCTGACCGGTTCGGCCGGCTTCATCGGCAGCGCGGTCGACGACGCGCTCACCGCGCGCGGCGACGAGGTCGTCCGGGTCGACTGGATGCTGCCCAACGCCCACGGCACGGGGGCCGACCTGCCGGACGGCACCCACCGGCTCGACGTCCGCGACGCCGCGACCAGCGACGAGTGGGCCGGGCTGCTCGAGGGCGTCGACGTCGTCTGCCACCAGTCGGCGCTGGTCGGGGCCGGCGTCACCGTGGCCGACCTGCCGGCGTACGCCGGTCACAACGACCTCGGCACCGCCGCGCTGCTCGCCGCGATGGCCGCCGCCGGCGTGACCCGGCTGGTGCAGGCCTCCTCGATGGTGGTCTACGGCGAGGGCCGCTACACCTGCCCCGAGCACGGCGACCAGCCGCCCGGCTCGCGCCGCGTCGAGGCGCTGGAGTCCGGCGACGTGGAGAACCACTGCCCGCGCTGCGACCGGGTGCTGGGCTGGGACGTCGTCGACGAGGACGCGCGGCTGGAGCCGCGCAGCGCCTACGCCGCCAGCAAGCTGGCCCAGGAGCACTACGCCGTCTCGTGGGCGCGCCAGGCCGCGTCGGCGGCGGTCTCGCTGCGCTACCACAACGTCTACGGCCCCCGGATGCCCAAGGACACGCCGTACTCCGGGGTCGCGGCGATGTTCCGCTCCTCCCTCGAGCGCGGCGAGGCGCCGCAGGTCTACGAGGACGGCGGTCAGATGCGCGACTTCGTCCACGTCGCGGACGTCGCGCGGTGCAACCTCGCCGCCGTCGACGCCGTCCTCGCGGCGGAGGTGGGCAGCCACCGGGCCTACAACGTCTGCTCCGGGCGACCGGTCTCGATCCTCGACGTGGCGCGCACGGTCGCCGCCGGCACCGGCGTCGGCATCGAGCCCGAGGTGACCGGCGGCTACCGGCTCGGCGACGTCCGCCACATCGTCGCCTCGCCCGACCGCGCCACCGAGGAGCTCGGCTTCACCGCGGCCGTCAGCCCGGACCAGGGGCTGCGGGAGTTCGCGACCGCCCCGCTGCGCGGCTGAGCGCCGTCACCTCGACGCGCTGCGCGCGTCACCTCGGCTACCAGCTGGTGTAGAGCAGGTGCTGCACCAGCAGCGCCGAGACCAGCTGCAGCGCGAGGCCCCACCTCCGCCACCGCTCGGGCAGCAGCGCCAGGCACAGCAGCAGCCACGGCGCGAACGGCAGCCAGATCCGCTCCACCTCGGCCTTGCTCATGCCCGACAGGTCGGCGACCAGGATCGTGGCCAGCGCCGCGGCGGACAGGGCGGCCAGGACGTGGTCGGGCCGGGCGCGCAGCGCCTCGCGGGTCCGCGGCGTCGCCGCGAGCTGCGCCAGCCTGGCCACACCGGCGCCGAGCAGCGGCCCGGTCGCGAAGGCGAGCGCCGCGAGGTTGCCCCAGGCCCAGTACGCCATCGGCCGTTCGGAGGAGACGCCGTCGCGGTAGCGCTCCACGAGCACCGGGTAGGCCTCCCACCAGGCGAACCCGAAGCCGGCGAGGACCAGCACCGGCACCAGCGCGGCGGCCACCGCGACGGGCAGCGGCAGCCACGACCGGGCCAGCCAGAGCACGGTCAGCGCGAGCAGCCCCAGCAGCGGCAGGCCGTAGGAGAGCAGGACGCAGCAGCCGAGCAGCAGCCCGGCCAGCGCGGACCAGGCGACCGCGGCCGACCGGGACCGACCGCGACGCCCGGCGGTCGCCCCCAGCGCCAGCGCTGCCAACCCCCACGCGGCGACCGCGGCGAACAGCGCGTCCGCCGAGACGGCGAGGTAGACCGCGGTGGGGGCGAGCACCAGGAACGGCGCCGCCCGGCGTGCGGCCTGCTCGGCGCCGAGCGCGCGCAGCGCCACCAGCACCGCCACGGCGATGGTGGCGGCCAGCACCACCACGACGAGCGCCGCGGCGAGGTCGCCGCCGAGCCCGAGGCGGACCAGCCCGACGAAGAACAGCAGCGCCAGCGGCGGGTGGCCGGCGACGTGGACGACCCAGTTGTCGGGCTCCGCCGCGTAGGGGATCCGCTCGGTGAAGGTGTCCAGCATCGCCGGGACGTCGTCGACGTCCCGCGCCGTCGGCAGGTACTCGTAGCCGTTGCCGAGCACGCGGGTCAGCCCGTCCGGCCCGTCGACCAGCGCGAGGGCGACCATCCAGGCCAGCGAGCCGGCGAACGACGCCGCGAGCAGCCCGCGCCACGGCAGGCGGGCCGCCAGCCCCGCGGCGTACCGCCAGCCGAGGCCGGCCAGCAGCACGGCGGGCAGCGTGCCGGGCCCGACCTTCACCTGGAGGTAGCCGTGGGTGGGCGGGGTGCCCTTGTCGTCGTCGCGCGGGGCGACGTCCCAGCCGAGCAGCGGTGGCAGCGTGCTGGCCGCGACGACGAGCACCACCACGACCGCCAGCCCCACCGCGGGCCACCGCCCGGCGGGTGCCTCCACCGCGTCCTCGCCGGGGTCGTCCATGGCGCCGAGGGTACGGAGGCGACCCCGGCGCGCCGGAGTGCCGGGGGCGGTCGCAGCGCGGGGCGCGCGGGCGGACGCTCTAGTCTCTCCCCGTGACGACCTGCGACCTGGTGCTCCCGTGCCGTGACGAGGGGCCCGCGCTGCGCGCGCTGCTGCCCCGCGTGCCGGCCGAGTTCGCCGTGGTGGTCGTCGACAACGGCTCGCGCGACGGCACCGCCGAGATCGCCCGCGGCCTCGGTGCCCAGGTGGTGGTCGAGGACCGACCCGGCTACGGCGCCGCCGTCCACGCCGGCCTGCTGGCCGCCACCCACGACCACGTCGCCTTCATGGACGGCGACGGCTCCTTCGACCCCGCCGAGCTGCTGCCGCTGCTGGAGGACGTCCGCTCCGGGCGGGCCGACCTCGCGGTCGGTCGCCGCCGGCCGGTGCGGCGCGGGGTGTGGCCCTGGCACGCCCGCGCCGGCAACGCGCTGATCGTGGGCTGGCTGCGCCGACGGATCCGCATGGACGCCCACGACATCGCCCCGATGCGGGTCTGCGGCCGCCGGGCGCTGCTCGACCTCGACGTGCGCGACCGCCGCTTCGGCTACCCGGTGGAGCTGCTGCAGAAGGCGACGCTGGCCGGGTGGCGGTTGAGCGAGCGCGACGTCGGCTACCACCCGCGCGCCGAAGGCACCCGCTCCAAGGTCTCGGGCTCGGTCCGGGGCACCGTCCGGACCGCCCGCGACTTCTGGAAGGTGCTCGCGTGAGCGTCGGCTTCCGGGTGCTGGTGATGGCCAAGGCGCCGGTCGCCGGGCGGGTGAAGACCCGCTTGGGGGCGGACGTCGGTCACGAGGCCGCCGCGCGGGTCGCCGCGGCCGCCCTGCTCGACACCATCGAGGCGGCCACGGCCGCCGCGGGTGCCGAGGGCTGCCTGCTCGCCCTCGAGGGCGACCTCGACGGGGCCGTCGAGGGCGACGCCCTCCGCGCCGCGCTCGCCGGGTGGACGGTCACCCCGCAGCACGGCGACGGCTTCGCCCGACGGCTCGCCCACGCCCACGCCGAGGCCGGTCCGGGTGTCGTGGTCCAGGTCGGCATGGACACCCCCCACGCCACCGCCGAGCACCTCGTCGCCGCGGCGGCGCCGTTGCGCGCCGACGCGCCGGCGCACGACGCCGTCCTCGGCCCGGCCGACGACGGCGGCTGGTGGGTCCTCGCTCGTCGCGACCCGGCGGTCGCCGCCGTGCTGGCGGAGGTCGAGATGTCCACCGAGCGCACCGGCGAGGAGACCCGCGCCGCGCTCACCCGCGCCGGCTGGCGGGTCGGGACCACCGTGTCGCTGCGCGACGTCGACGAGGTCGCGGACGCCGACGCGGTGGCCGCGCTGGCGCCGGGGAGCAGGTTCGCCGCGGCGTGGGCCGAGGCGCGCCCGCCGCTCCCGGACGCCCCGGGAGGCACGTCGCCGGGGGCCGCCGGATGAGCGGCGAGCCGACGCCCGAGCCGGTCGAGGGGGTCTTCGACCCGTTCGGCCGCGACGCCGACCCGCCGGCGGGCGTGCTGGAGGCGCTCGACGACGAGGGCCAGGCCTCGTTCAGCACCGTCTTCTCCCACGCGCTGCGCGGCGAGCCGTGCCACGTCGTCGGTCTGGGACCGGAGCCGCAGCACCTCCCGGTGGGCGAGTGGACCCGTGCCGCCGACGACGACGACCGGTCGATGATCGCGCACTGCCTGGGCTCCACCCTGGACATCGGCTGCGGTCCCGGGCGGCTCAGCGCCGCCCTCGCCGAGGCGGGCCACGTGGTGCTCGGCATCGACGTCGTCCACGAGGCGGTGGGGCAGACCCGCCAGCGCGGTGTCGCCGCGCTGCGCCGCGACGTCTTCGACCGGCTGCCCGGCGAGGGCCGGTGGCGCTCGGCGCTGCTCGCGGACGGCAACGTCGGCATCGGCGGCGACCCCGAGGCGCTGCTGAAGCGGGTGCGCCAGCTCCTCGAGCCCGCCGGTCGCGTGATCGCCGAGGTGGCCGGGCCCGGCACACCGTTCTCGACCCACTGGGCCGCGCTGGAGTGCGCCGGCACCCGCAGCCGACCCTTCCGCTGGTCGGTGGTCGGTATCGACGACGTCGAGCACATCGCCGCCGCGGTCGGCCTCGCCGTCGCCGCGACGCACCGCCACGGACCCGACCGGTGGTCGGTCGTGCTGGAGGACCCGCGATGAGCACGCGTCCCGCCGACCGGTTGCCCGTCCCCTCCGAGCAGGACTTCCGCAGCCGGCTGCGCAGCCCCGCGGTGGCCGCGCGGGTGGGCCTGTGGCTCGGCGTCGCCTTCACCCTGTGCTTCGCGACCGGGCTGATCAGCCACTACGCCCAGCTGCCCGAGCGGCCGGTGCCCTTCCCGACGGACCCCTCGTGGGGCTACCGCGTGACCCAGGGCGTCCACGTCTACTCCGGCTACGCGGCGATCCCGCTGCTGCTGGTCAAGCTGTGGACGGTCTACCCCAACCTGTTCCAACCCGTCCCGCTGCGCGACCTGCGCCGCCTGGCGGTGCACGGCCTCGAGCGGGCCTCGATCGCGGTCCTCGTGGGCGCGGCCGTGTTCCAGCTCGCGATCGGCACGATGAACAGCGCCCAGTGGTACCCCTGGGGCTTCTCGTTCCGGCCCACGCACTACGCGATGTCGTGGGTGCTGATCGGCTCGCTGGTCGTCCACGTGGCGGTCAAGCTCCCGGTGATCCGCGACGCGCTGACCGGCGACGTGGAGGACACCCGCCACGACCGCGCGTCGGCCACCCGGGAGGGCCTGCTGACGCGCCGCGGGCTGCTGCGCTCGACCTGGGCGGCGTCCGGCGTCGCCGTGCTCGCCACGGTCGGCAGCAGCGTCCCCTGGCTGCGGGACGTCTCGGTGCTCGGGGTGCGCTCCGGCGACGGGCCGCAGGGCGTGCCGATCAACCGCTCCGCCGAGGCGGCCGGGGTGACGGTGTCCGCGGTGACCGAGGCGTACGTGCTGGAGGTGGTCCACGGCGACCGGTCCGTCCGGCTGGTGCGCGCCGACCTCGAGGCGCTGGAGCAGCACGAGGAGACGCTGCCGATCGCCTGCGTCGAGGGCTGGAGCGCGTCGGGCACCTGGCGCGGGCCGCGGGTCAGCGAGGTGCTCGCGCTGGTGGGTGCGCCCGGGAGCAGCGACGTCCAGGTCGGCTCGCTGCAGCGCTTCGGCGCCTTCGCGACCAGCCTGCTCCCGGCCAACTTCGTCGCCGACGACCGCACCCTGCTGGCGCTCGCGCTCGACGGGGAGGAGCTCACCCTCGACCACGGCTACCCGTGCCGGGTGATCGCTCCCAACCGACCCGGTGTCCTGCAGACCAAGTGGGTCGACCGCCTCGAGGTCGTCGAGGTGGAGGCGTGAGCGGCGGCGGAGCGACCGCCGACCGGGCCGCCGGCGCCGACCGCTCCTCGTCCCGGTTGCGCCTGGTGCTCGGTGCCGCCGGTGTGCTGGTCGGGCTGTACGGCGCGTGGCTGCTGCTCAGCCGCCAGGAGACCGGTCAGGTGCTCGAGGTCGCGGTGTGGGTCGTCGCCGGCCTGCTGCTGCACGACGTCGTGGTGAGCGGGCTCGAGCTCGCCTTCGGCGCCGCGGCCGCACGGGTGCTGCCGCGCGCGGTCGGCGGCCCGGTCGGCGCAGGCGCCGTGGTGCTCGGGTCGGTGACCCTGATGGCCGTGCCGGTGCTCGGCCGGTTCGGGGCCAAGCAGGACAACCTGACGCTGCTCGACCGCGACTACGCCACGGGGTGGCTGGTGCTGGCGGCGTTGACCGCCGCGGCCGTCCTGGTCGCCGTGCTGGGTCGGGGGCGGGAGCGGCGCGGGCCGGGCGCCCGGGGGACGCGGGGCTGACCTCGTCGGCCGCCGCGCGACACGCCGCGTCGCCTGGGGGCGTCGAACAGGTGTTCGGGCTAGGTTGGGTCCACAGGTCGCTCGTCGCGGCCGTCCTTCCCCAGGCCCACCCCGGGCCGCCACCCCTGTCGGCGGGTCCCCCTAGCGTCGTCGACACCCAAGCACCCAGGACACACAGCGGGCCGACGGCCCGGCGAGGACGGAGAGATCATGGCTGGTGGAGACCGCGACAAGGCCCTCGAGGCGGCGCTGCTCAACATCGAGAAGCAGTACGGCAAGGGCTCGGTGATGCGGCTCGGCGACGAGACGCGCGCCCCGCTCGAGGTCATCCCGACGGGGTCGATCGCGCTCGACGTCGCGCTCGGTCTCGGCGGCCTGCCCCGGGGTCGGGTGGTCGAGATCTACGGCCCGGAGTCCTCCGGCAAGACGACCGTGGCGCTGCACGCGGTGGCCAACGCCCAGCGCGCCGGCGGCATCGTCGCCTTCATCGACGCCGAGCACGCGCTCGACCCCGACTACGCCAAGAACCTCGGCGTCGACACCGACGCCCTGCTGGTCTCCCAGCCCGACTCCGGCGAGCAGGCGCTGGAGATCGCCGACATGCTGGTGCGCTCCGGTGCCCTGGACCTGGTCGTCATCGACTCGGTGGCCGCGCTGGTGCCCCGCGCCGAGATCGAGGGCGAGATGGGCGACAGCCACGTCGGCCTCCAGGCGCGGCTGATGAGCCAGGCGCTGCGCAAGATGACCGGTGCGCTCAACGGGTCCGGCACCACCGCGATCTTCATCAACCAGCTGCGCGAGAAGATCGGGGTGATGTTCGGCTCGCCCGAGACCACCACCGGCGGCCGGGCGCTGAAGTTCTACTCCTCGGTGCGCCTGGACGTGCGACGCATCGAGACCCTGAAGGACGGCCAGGACATGGTCGGCAACCGGACCCGGGTCAAGGTCGTCAAGAACAAGGTCGCCCCACCGTTCAAGCAGGCCGAGTTCGACATCATGTACGGCAAGGGGATCTCCCGCGAGGGCGGTCTGATCGATGTCGGGGTCGAGGCGGGCCTCGTCCGCAAGGCCGGTGCCTGGTACACCTACGAGGGCGACCAGCTCGGTCAGGGCAAGGAGAACGCGCGTACGTTCCTGCGCGACAACCCCGACCTCGCCAACGAGCTGGAGAAGCGGATCCTGGAGAAGCTGGGGGTGGGCCCCCAGGTCGACGCCGAGTCCGACCTCTCCGACGAGCCGATCGGCATCGATGACTTCTGAGCCGCCGCAGGACCTCGGCCCGGACGCGGACCCGGAGGCCGTGGCCCGGACGATCCTGCTCGACCAGCTGACCGGGCGGGCGCGCAGTCGTCATGAGCTGCGCGACAAGCTCGCGGCGCGCGCGGTGCCCGACGAGGTCGCGGTCCGGGTGCTGGACCGGTTCGAGGAGGTCGGGCTGGTCGACGACGTCGCCTTCGCGCGGGCCTGGGTCGCCTCGCGGCAGGCCGGCAAGGGCCTGGCCCGCCGGGCGCTGGCCCAGGAGCTGCGCCGCAAGGGGGTCGCCGACGAGGTCGCGCGCGAGGCGCTGGAGGAGGTGGACCCCGAGACCGAGGCCGCCGCGGCCCGGCTGCTGGTCCGCAAGAAGCTGCGGACGCTGTCCCAGGTCGACATCACGACCGCCACGCGGCGGCTGGTGGGGATGCTCGGGCGCAAGGGCTACGGCCCGGGCCTGGCCCTCGCCGTGGTCCGCGAGGAGCTGCACGCGCACCACGAGGCGCCCGTCGACGACAACCTCGACGACTCCCACGACGACCGGGAGCCCCTCGGACGGGCGACCAGCGCGTAGCAGCGGCGACACGAGGGCCCGGTCGGATGGCCGCTGGGAGCGTCGGGTCCGGGCCGGTCTGAGCCCGACCCGGGCCGGCACCGCCACCGGGGTGTCCGGTGGGCCATGATGGCGCCGTGGACCTCGCCGCCCCGATCAGCCGTCGCGTGGACGAGGCGTTCCGCCTCCCTCCCGGTCCCGTCGACCTCGCGGCGTGGCCGACGGACGCCACGCCGGGTTTCGACGGCGGGAAGGTCGAGGGCAAGCGCGCGCTGGCGGCCTTGGGCGGTCCGCTCGGTGATCTCCAGCGGCGCCTGCTGGCCGAGGGGACGGCCGGCCCACCGGTGGGCGAGGGCGGGCGGGCGCTGCTGCTCGTGCTCCAGGGGATGGACACCGCCGGCAAGGGCGGGGTGGTGCGCCACGCCGTCGCGCTGGTCGACCCCGAGGGCTTGCGGATCACCTCGTTCAAGGCGCCCACCGCCGAGGAGCGTGAGCACGACTTCCTGTGGCGGATCCGGCCGGCGGTGCCGCGCGCGGGCGAGATCGGCGTCTTCGACCGCAGCCACTACGAGGACGTGCTGGTGCCGCGGGTCAAGGACCTGGTCGACGACGCGGAGGTAGGACGACGGGTCGCGGCGATCAACGACTTCGAGGCGGAGCTGGTCGGCTCCGGCGTCCACGTGCTCAAGGTCCTGCTGCACGTCTCCCGCGCGACCCAGCTGGAGCGTCTGCTGGCGCGCCTGGACGACCCGTCCAAGCACTGGAAGTTCGACCCCCAGGACGTCGACGAGCGGATGCGGTGGGACGACTACCGGACCACCTACGAGTCGGTCCTCGAGCAGACCACGACCGAGCTCGCCCCCTGGTACGTCGTCCCGGCCGACCGCAAGTGGTACCGCAACCTCGCCGTCGGGCAGCTCCTGGCGACCGAGCTGGCGCGGATGGCCCCCACCTGGCCGGCTGCCGACTTCGACGTCGAGGAGCAACGCGCCCGGCTGGTCGGCGACGACGCGTGATCGAGCGCGTCGCCGTCTCGCGCTACGTCACACCGCTGCGTGAGGGCGGCAGCCTGCCCGGCATCGTGGAGGCGGCCGATCTCGGCACGTACGTCTGCAAGTTCCGCGGAGCCGGTCAGGGCCTGCGGGTGCTGGTGGCGGAGGTGGTGGTCGGGGCACTCGCTCGCACCGTCGGGCTGCGGACGCCGCGCCTGGTGGCGCTGGACCTCGGCGCCGCGATCGCGCGCTACGAGGCCGACGAGGAGGTGCAGGACCTGCTGACCGCGAGCCTGGGGCTCAACCTGGGCATCGACTTCCTGCCCGGGGCGTTCGGCTACGACGGTGATCCTCCCGGCGACCCGCTGGACCCGGCCGTCGTGCTGTGGCTGGACGCCTACACCGCGAACGTCGACCGGTCCTGGCGCAACCCGAACCTGCTCGTCTGGCACGACCGGCTGTGGGCCATCGACCACGGTGCGGCGCTGTACTTCCACCACGGGTGGGCCGGTGGGGTCGGCGACCCGGGAAGGTTCGCCGCGCAGCCGTGGGACGGCTCCGACCACGTCCTCGGTGCGTGGGCGGACCGGCTCGCCGACGCCGAGGCGCAGGTGGCGCCGCTGCTGACCGAGGCGGCGCTGCGGGGAGCCCTGGACGAGGTCCCCGACGAGTGGCTGGAGCCGGTGCCGGGCGCCACGACACCGGCCGAGCAACGTTCCGCGTACGTGGCCTTCCTGGTCGCCCGCCTGGGCACGCGGCAGTGGCTCCCCGGTGGCACCGCGTGAACCCGCCGACCGGGTCCGTGGCGCTGCCCTACCAGTACGTCGTGCTGCGCTGCGTCCCGCGTGCCGATCGCGAGGAGTTCGTCAACGTCGGCGTGGTGCTCTACTGCCAGGCGGCCGAGGCGCTCGTCTCGGCCTCCGGCGTGGACGAGGGCCGGCTCTCAGCGCTGTGGCCCTCGCTCGACGTGGCCCGGGTGCGGGACTCGCTGTCCTTCGTCGAGGCGGTGTGCCGCGGGGATCGGCGTGCAGGTGGGGTCGCGACGCAGCCGCTGGGGCAGCGCTTCGGCTTCCTGCGCGCGCCACGCAGCACGGTCCTGCAGCCGGGACCGGTGCACGGTGGCACGACGACCGACCCCGCAGCCACGCTGACCGACCTGGTCGCGAGGGCCTGCGGGCCCGGGTGATCCCCGGTCAGACCGGGACGAGCTCGACCGCGCCGACGGCGTAGCGGGCCAGCACCTCGCGCGCGACCTCCGGATGGGCGCCCAACGGGTCGGAGACGGCGACCGCACCGGCCTCGCTCGCGAGCTCGGCCGCCCGGGCGTGGAGCGGACCGGGGGAGAGGAACAGCGAACCGACGGCGATGTGGCGGCGCCCCTGGGCCCGGAAGGCGCGGACCGCCTCGCCGGTGGCCGGAGGGGCAGACCCGGCGTAGGCCGCTGCGACCGGCAACCGGTGCCGGGAGCCCCACAGCCGCGCCAGTCGTGCCACGGAGGCGTTGACCAGGGCGTCGGTCGACCCGGCGCCGGCCAGCACGAGCGCGTCGAGCTCGCGGACCCGCGAGACCCGCAGCGCGGCCCGCAGCCGCTCGTCGAGGACCCCGAGGAACCGCGGCGAGAGCCCGACCACCTCGGTCGAGCGGATCCCGACGCCGGGGTGCGCGGCGGCGGTGGCGGAGACGACCGCGGCCAGCTCGGCTGCGCCGGGCTCGGCCGCGACCAGGGCGAGCGGGACCACGACCACCTCGTCGTGACCGGCGCGCGCCAGCCGGGTGACGACCTTGTCGAGCCCGGGACGGGTGGGGCCGGTGAAGGCGACCTCGACGCGCAGGTCGGGACGCAGCGCGCGGATCTCGAGGCCCAGCGCGGTGGCGGTCGCGTCGGTGCGCGGGTCTCGGCTGCCGGTGGCGAGGGCGACGAGTGCGGGGGCGGCCATCAGGACCTCCTCGGTCGACGGTCGGGGGTGTGCGGAGCAGCGGCGGCGGGGACGATCATGCGTGGATCCCGCACTCGGTCTTGGAGGTACCGGCCCAGCGGCCGCTGCGCGGGTCGTCCCCCGGGGCGACGCGGCGCGTGCAGGGCGCGCAGCCGATGGAGGGGTAGCCGTCGTAGACGAGCGGGTTGACCAGCACGCCGTGCTCCGCGACGTACTCCTCGACCTGCTCGTCGCTCCAGCGCGCGAGGGGGGAGACCTTGACCTTGCCCTTGCGGGAGTCCCAGCCCAGGACGGGGGCGATCACGCGGTGGCTGGTCTCGGCGCGGCGCAGGCCCGTCGCCCAGGCCTCGTAGCCGTCGAGCGCCTCGGCCAGCGGCGCGACCTTGCGCAGCGCGCAGCACCGGTCGGGGTCGGTCCGGTAGAGGTCCGTACCCCACTCGGCGTCCTGCTCGGCCACGCTCTGGACCGGGGTGATGCTGAGCAGGTTGACGTCCATCGTCGCTGCGACCGCGTCGCGGGTGCCGATGGTCTCGGCGAAGTGGTAGCCGGTGTCGAGGAAGACCACGTCGATGCCCGGCACGACGGTGGAGGCCAGGTGGGCCAGCACGCCGTCGGCCATCGACGAGGTCACGCAGAACCGCTCGCCGAAGGTGGCCGCGGCCCACTCGACGATGGTCTCGGCCGGGGCGAGCTCGAGCTCGGCCCCCCAGTGCGAGACCAGCTCGCGCAGCTCCTCGGGCGACCGGTTGCCGGCGGTCGCCCCGCGGAACCGGCGCGCGGAGGCGGTCGTCGCGGTCGTCATCGGCCGGTCCGATCGGCGCGCTCGGCCGCTACCGACGGCGGTGGCGGCACCTGACCGAGCATCCGCAGCGCGAACGCGCGCAGGCAGGACCGGCACTCCCAGGCGCCGTGGCCGCCGGTGCCGTCCTCGGGCTCGTGCGGCCACAGGTCCTCGTCGCCGCAGTACGGGCAGTGGTAGGGCACCCCCCGGGCGCTCATCGGAGGCTCACCCCACGCCGCCCGGCTCGAGCACCTTCTCGCCGCGCAGCAGCCCCTCGTCGGCGCGCGCCACCCAGGTGGCGAACTCCTCACCGACGGCGCGGTCGGCCAGGTAGTGGCGCACGACCGCGACCACGTAGTCGCCGAGCCCGGCGCTGGTCACCTTGTGGGCACGCAGCTTGCGGCCGAAGTTGGCGTTCAGCCCGAGGGCGCCGCCCAGGTGCACCTGGAAGCCCTCGACCTGCTGCCCCTCGTGCATCACCAGCTGGCCCTTGAGGCCGATGTCCCCGACCTGGGTGCGCGCGCAGGCGTTCGGGCAGCCGTTGACGTTCACGGTGATCGGCACGTCGAGGTCGGGCACCCGCTCCTCGAGCTCGGCGACCAGGTCGCGGGCGCGGTCCTTGGTGTCGACGATGGCGAGCTTGCAGAACTCGATGCCGGTGCAGGCCATCGTGTTGCGGCGCCAGTTCGAGGGCCGTGCCTCGAGCCCGATCGCGGCCAGTCGTGCCACGAGCGGCTCGACCTGGGCGGCCTCGACGCCGAGCACCACGATCTTCTGGTACGGCGTGAGTCGGGCACCGGCGGCGCCGTGCTCCTCGATCGCGTCGGCGAGCGCCACCAGCATCGACCCCGACACCCGGCCGGCGGTGGGCGCGACGCCGACGAAGAACCGGCCGTCCTTCTGCTCGTGCACCCCGATGTGGTCGCGCTGGCCGGTGGTCGGCGACGGCGGCGACGCGAGGCTGACGAGCTCCCGCCCGAGGTACTCCTTCTCCAGCACCTCGCGGAACTTCTCCTTGCCCCAGTCGGCCACCAGGAACTTGAGCCGCGCACGGGAGCGCAGCCGGCGGTAGCCGTAGTCGCGGAAGATCGATGCCACGCCCTCCCAGACGTCGGCGACGTCCTCCAGCGGGATCCAGACGCCGAGCTTCTCGGCCAGCCGCGGGTTGGTCGACAGGCCGCCACCGACCCACGCGTCGAAGCCGGGACCGTGCTCGGGGTGGACGGTGCCGACGAACGCGATGTCGTTGGTCTCGGGGCACACGTCGTGGCCCGGGTGGCCGGTCAGCGCGGTCTTGAACTTGCGGGGGAAGTTCGAGAACGCCGGGTCGCCGATGAAGCGGCGCCTGATCTCGTCGAGTGCCGGTGTGCCGTCGATGATCTCGTCCTTGGCCACACCGGCCACCGGCGAGCCGAGGAAGGGCCGCGGGGAGTCGCCGCACGCCTCGAGGCTGCTCAGGCCGGCCTCGTCGAGGCGGCGCCAGATCTCGGGGACGTCCTCGATCCGGATCCAGTGGTACTGGATGTTCTCGCGGTCGGTGACGTCGGCGGTGTCACGAGCGAAGTCGACACCGATCCGGCCGAGGGTGCGCACGGCCTCGTGGTCGAGCAGCGCGCCGTCGGAGCGGACGCGCAGCATGAAGAACGAGTCGTCGAGCTCCTCCTCGGGCACGGTGGCGGTCTTGCCGCCGTCGAAGCCCGGGGCGCGCTGGGTGTAGAGCCCCATCCAGCGGAAGCGTCCGCGCAGGTCGGCGGGGTCGATCGAGGCGAAGCCGCGCTTGGAGTAGATGTGGAGGATCCGGTCGCGCACGTGCAGCGCGTCGTCGTCCTTCTTGGCCTGCTCGTTCTTGTTCAGGGGTTCGGTGTAGCCCAGGGCCCACTGACCCTCGGCGCGCTTGGGGCGCGGGATCTCGGTGTGGGCGGCCCGGGCGGCCGAGAAGCGGAAGTCGGGCATGGGGGAGCGAGGTCCTTCGTCGTCGGGTGCCGGCGACCGGCGGCTGGTCCGCGCGCGGCACTGCGCGCAGTCGGGGGGCGAGGCTCAGCGGGTCCGACAGAGGGCGCTGCGGGTGCGCCCGAGGTCCACGTGGCGACGCACCACGAGGCAGGCGGAGGTCCCCAGGGTCAGCACGACGACGAGTCTCACCTCGTGGACGTGGCCCCACAACTCGCGATCTCGTGTGGTGAGACGACGGTCCGAGGAATGAGATGGTGGCGCATCCGAGGGTCCCGCCGACGCGGCGCCCGCGTCCGCTCCGTCCTAGTCTGGCCCCATGACCGCCGCGGACCAGTCCCACCAGTCCAGCCTCGCCTCCAGCGCCTACCGGCAGGCTCTCGAGCTCATCGGCAGCGTCGAGCCGCGGATCGCGGCGGCCACCGCCCAGGAGCTCGACGACCAGCGCGGTTCCCTGAAGCTCATCGCCAGCGAGAACTACGCCTCGCCCGCGGTGCTGCTGACGATGGGCAGCTGGCTCTCCGACAAGTACGCCGAGGGCACGGTCGGTCACCGCTTCTACGCCGGCTGCCAGAACGTCGACACGGTCGAGTCGATCGCCGCCGAGCACGCGCGCGAGCTGTTCGGCGCCGAGTACGCCTACGTCCAGCCGCACTCGGGGATCGACGCGAACCTGGTGGCGTTCTGGTCGATCCTGGCCCACCGCGTGGAGTCGCCGGCGCTGGCCGACCACGGCGTGCGGTCGATCAACGACCTCGGCGAGGAGGACTGGGAGACGCTGCGGCGGCGGATGGGGGACCAGCGGCTGCTCGGGATGAGCCTGGACGCGGGCGGGCACCTGACCCACGGTTTCCGTCCCAACATCAGCGGCAAGATGTTCCACCAGCAGCAGTACGGCACCGACCCGACGACGGGCCTCCTCGACTACGACGCGCTGGCGGCCAAGGCACGTGAGTTCAAGCCGCTGGTGCTGGTGGCCGGTTACTCCGCCTACCCCCGGCGGGTGAACTTCGCGACGATGCGCGAGATCGCCGACGAGGTCGGCGCCACGCTGATGGTCGACATGGCTCACTTCGCCGGCCTCGTCGCCGGCAAGGTGATGACCGGCGACGAGGACCCCGTCCCGCACGCCCACGTCGTCACCTCGACGACCCACAAGTCGCTGCGCGGCCCCCGCGGCGGGATCGTGCTCGCCACCGAGGAGTACGCCCCCTCGGTCGACCGCGGCTGCCCGATGGTCCTGGGCGGTCCGCTCTCGCACGTGATGGCGGCGAAGGCCGTGGCCTTCGCCGAGGCCCGCCAGGAGTCGTTCCGCACCTACGCCCAGCAGGTCGCCGACAACGCGAAGTCGCTGGCCGACGGGTTCCTGCGGCGCGGCTCCACCCTGGTCACCGGCGGCACCGACAACCACCTCGTGCTGCTCGACGTGAGCGGCTACGGCCTGACCGGCCGTCAGGCGGAGTCGGCGCTGCTCGAGGCCGGCATCGTGACCAACCGCAACTCCGTGCCCGCCGACCCCAACGGCGCCTGGTACACCTCCGGCATCCGGTTCGGCACCCCGGCGCTGACCACCCGCGGCTTCGGCCACGACGAGTTCGAGCAGGTCGCCGACCTCGTGGTGCAGGTCCTGGAGAGCACCCAGGCCGGCACCACCAAGGCCGGGGGGCCCTCCAAGGCCTCCTACGTCCTCGCCGAGGGCGTCGCCGACAAGGTCAAGGACGCCTCGGCGGAGATGCTCGAGAGGAACCCGCTCTACCCGGGCCTCCAGCTCTCCTGACCCCGGACCTGCCGGCGTGGTGCTGGCGGTCGGGGCCGACGGCTCGGCAAGCGCCGGGTCGCAAGCCTGTATGCGCTACGCGGGACGCCCTGGCCCGGGGTCCGGGCGGCGCTTCTGCAGCAGCACCTCGGACTCGACCGGGACGAACCCGAGCCGCTCGTTGATCGCCCGCATCCACGCGTTGGCGTCGTCGCTGCTGGTCCGGACCCGCGCCGCACGGCCGTGGATCTGCGCCTCGCGCAGCGGCACCCACCCCGGTCGCGCGTGCCCGGTGGCGGCGCACTCCACGGTGCAGGCCTCAGCCAGCGCCGCAGCGTCACCGCGGTCGAGGACACGAAGCTCCACCGGATCGCGGCTCAGCCGACGGTCGGCGTGGTGCGCTCGACGAGCGCGCGCAGGTCGCCGCCGTCCAGGGCGCCGTAGACCCCGTCGTGCGGCGCGGCCAGCCGGGAGGCGCAGAACGCGTCGGCGACCTCGGGCGGGGCGTGGCGCACCAGCAGCGAGCCCTGGAGCAGCAGCGCCATCCGGCCGGCCAGGCGGCGCGCGGCGCGCTCCATCGATGCCGGCTCGGCCAGCAGCGAGCCGAGCAGCGCCAGCGTGTCGTCGAGGGCGCGGTCGAGGCGGACGTCGCCGCCGCGGGCCAGGCCGACCTCGGTGATCCACGCGTCCAGCGCCTCGGGCTCGCGGCCCAGCGCGCGCAGGACGTCGAGGGCGTTGACGTTGCCCGAGCCCTCCCACACCGAGTTCAACGGCGCCTCGCGGTAGAGCAGCGGCATCCCCGACTCCTCGACGTAGCCGTTGCCACCCAGGCACTCCAGCGCCTCGGCGACCATGCCGGGAGTGCGCTTGCAGACCCAGAACTTCGCGAGCGGCAGCGCGAGGCGGCGCAGCGCCACCTCGTGGGGGTCGGGGGCGCCGTCGACCGCGGCCGCCAGCCGCAGCGCCAGCGCGGTCGCCGCCTCCGACTCCAGCGCCAGGTCGGCGACGACGTTCTGCATCAGCGGCTGGTCGGCCAGCCGGCGCCCGAACGCCGCGCGGTGCGCGACGTGCCACGAGGCCTCGGCCACGGCGCGGCGCATCAGCGACGCCGAGCCGAGCACGCAGTCCAGCCGGGTGGCGGCGACCATCTCGATGATGGTGCGCACCCCGCGGCCCTCGTCGCCGAGGCGCCGGGCGAGCGTGCCGTCGAGCTCCAGCTCGGCGGAGGCGTTGGAGCGGTTGCCGAGCTTGTCCTTCAGCCGGACCACGTCCAGCGGGTTGCGGCTGCCGTCGGGCAGCACCCGCGGCACGACGAAGCAGGTCACCCCCGCCGGGGTCTGCGCGAGGACGAGGAAGACGTCGTTCATCGGCGCGGAGGTGAACCACTTGTGGCCGTGCAGCGTGTACTCGCCGTCGGTCGCGGTGGGGCGCGCCTCGGTGAGGTTCGCGCGCACGTCGGAGCCGCCCTGCTTCTCGGTCATCCCCATCCCGGCGAGCGCGCCTCGCTTGCCCGCGGGTGCGCGCAGGCCGGGGTCGTACGACGTCGAGGCCAGCAGCGGCGTCCACTCCTTCGCCATGGCGTCGTCGGCGCGCAGCGCCGGCACCGCGGCGTAGGTCATCGAGACCGGGCAGCCGTGCCCGGGCTCGGTCTGCGACCAGGCCAGGAACCCGGCCGCCCGGCGGACGTGCGCGTGCGGCGCGTCGGACTCCCACGCCGTCGCGCCGAGCCCGTGACCGACGGCGCGGTCGAGGAGCCAGTGCCACGACGGGTGGAACTCGACCTCGTCGACGCGGTTGCCGTACCGGTCGTAGGGCACCAGCCGCGGCGGGTGCTCGTTCGCCAGCCGGCCCTGCTCCCGGGCCAGCGCCGAGCCCGCCTCCGCGCCGAGGCCGGCCAGTCCGGCCAGGACGTCGGCGTCGGCGTGGCGGAGCACCGCGTCGCGCAACGCGGCGTCGCCCCCGACCACGTCGTGACCCACCAGCGGCGGGGCCTGGTTGGCCGCGACGCGGTGGGCGGCGCGGACGTCGGCTGACGGGTCCGGGGCGGGCATGGCCTTACCGTAGGGCCATGGTCGCGCCCACCGAGCGGCATCCGCCGCCGGGTGACGCGGCCCCGGCCCGGGCCCCTCGAGCGCCGCGCCCGACGCGTTCCGCACCTCGCGCCGTCGCCGTTGACACCTCGCGCGCACGCGCCATGGCGGTTCGGCTGCTCCTCGCCCTGTGGCGGGTGCTGGTCACCACCGTCGGCGCCTGCCTGCGCCACCGGGTCACCGGGCTGGCCGCCGAGGCGGCGTTCTTCGCGGTGCTCTCCGTGCCACCCCTGGTGTTCGCCCTGGCGGGGGCGATCGGCTACGTCTCCGACCGGTTCACCGCCGCGCAGGTCGAGGAGGTCAGGGCCGCGGTGGTCGACCTGTCCTCGCGGGTGCTGACCGAACCGGCCGTGAGCCGGATCATCGACCCGACGATCGAGGAGGTGCTCGACGGCGGGCGCTTCGACGTGATCTCGCTGGGCTTCGTGCTCTCGCTGTGGTCGGGCTCGCGCGCTCTCAACGTCTTCGTCGACACCATCACGATCATGCACGGCCTCGGGGGGCAGCGCGGGATCGTGGCGACCCGGGCCCTCTCCTTCGGCCTGTACCTGCTGGCCATGCTGATCGGGATGATCGCGCTCCCGCTGGTGGTCGCGGGCCCCCGCGTGGTCGCCCGGGTGCTGCCGGCGCGGTTGGACCCGTTGCTGGGGTTCTACTGGCCGGTGGTGGTCGTGCTGTGCGTGTGCTTCCTGGCGACGCTCTACCACGTCTCGGTGCCGGTGCGGACCCACTGGCGCTTCAACCTCCCCGGCGCCTGCTTCTCGCTCGTGGCCTGGATCGTGGGCTCCTTCGTGCTGCGCTGGGTGCTGACGGTGACGTCGGCCGACTCGGGGTCCATCTACGGTCCGCTGGCGGCGCCGATCGCCGTGCTGCTGTGGCTCTACGTGGTCGCCATCGCCGTGCTGATCGGCGCGGCGGTCAACGCCGCCGTCGACGAGGTCGTCGGCCAGCAGACGACGGCCCACGCCCGGTCCGCGCTGCGCGCCCGGTGGCGCGGCCGCCTCCCTGGTCCGGGCCGGGACGTCGGCTAGGTTCACGGCGTGCAGGAGCCCACGGAGGAGACCGACGCGGGTCGGCTGCCCTTCGGCGGGGGTCGTGACGGCGTCGGCGCCGGACGGGGCCGGTTCAGCCTCCCGGAGCGGGCCCGGAGCCCGGTCTGGGAGCTCGTCCGCCGGCTGCTCGCCGCGGCCGGCATCCTGGTGGGCACCGTCGTCATCGTCTACCTCGACCGCCGCGGTTACGTCGACAACGGCGACCCGACCGGCACGGTGGACCTGCTCGACTCGATCTACTACACGACCGTCACCCTGAGCACGACCGGTTACGGGGACATCGCCCCGGTCAGCGAGACCGCGCGCCTGGTCAACGCCTTCGTGATCACCCCCGCCCGCATCGCCTTCCTCGTCCTGCTCATCGGCACGACGCTCGAGGTGCTGGCCTCGCAGGGCCGCGAGGCCCTGCGCATCTCTCGTTGGAGGAAGAACATGGGTCATCACGTCGTCGTCGTCGGCTACGGCACGAAGGGCCGCAGCGCGGTCGACACCCTGGTCAACAACGGCATCGACCGCGACAGCTTCGTGATCGTCGACCCGAGCTCGGTGGCGCTCGCCGACGCCCACGCCGACGGGCTCGCGGTCGTGACCGGCGACGCGACCCGGCGCGAGGTGCTGCGCCGCGCGGGGGTGGCCTCCGCCGACCAGGTGATCATCACCACGGGGCGCGACGACTCGAACGTCCTGGCCGCGTTGACCGTGCGCCAGCTGAACCCCGACGCCTACATCATCGCCTCGGTCACCGAGCAGGAGAACGCCCCGCTGATGCGCCAGTCCGGGGCCAACTCGGTGATCACGTCCTCGGACGCGGTCGGCCGGCTGCTCGGGCTGTCCTCGCTGTCCCCGACGCTCGGATCGGTGATGGAGGACCTGCTGACCTACGGCGACGGTCTCGAGGTGGCCGAGCGCGAGCTGTTGGTCGGCGAGGTCGGCGCGCAGCCGCAGTCGCTGCCGGACCAGGTGATCGCCGTGGTGCGCGACGAGAAGGTCTACCGCTACTTCGACCCCACCGTCACCCAGCTCGCGCGGGGCGACCGGCTGGTCGTGGTCCGGCCCGCGCGCGAGCTGCCCTGGGCGCCGCGGCCCGGGACCCACAACGAGGACTTCGCCTCCGACGAGGACTGACGCGAGCCGGAGAGGCACCAGGCCGCGCCCGTCTGATGGGCACGGCCTGGCGACCCGCCGCTCCGGGGGGATGGTTCGGTCGGGCGCCGAAATCATGGCACGGGGCCCGTCGGGGCGTGACGGGTTTCCCCGAAATGTGAGAGACCGAGCCGCTGGCGTCTCGGGTCACCAGCGGCTCGGTCAGGACCAACTCTAGAGGGTGCGCGGTGACCGGGGGGAGTGGTTCGCGGCGCCGATCGCCGATCAGGGCCGAAGGTCCCGGTCCTGGTGGGCTCCGGTCGGCTGGCGGCCCTAGCCGCGCAGGGCCGCCGAGACCACGTCCCGGGCCTCCTGCTGCACCTGCGCGAGGTGGTCGGGCCCGGCGAAGGACTCGGCGTAGATCTTGTAGACGTCCTCGGTGCCCGAGGGCCGCGCCGCGAACCAGGCCGACGCCGTGGTCACCTTCAGCCCGCCGACCGCTGCACCGTTGCCCGGCGCCTCGGTCAGCTTGGCGGTGATCGGCTCGCCCGCCAGCTCGGTGGCGCTCACGTCATCCGGTGAGAGGGCGCCGAGCTTGGCCTTCTGGTCGCGGTCGGCCGGGGCGTCGACCCGGGCGTAGGCCGGCTCGCCGTGCGCCGCGACCAGCTCGGCGTAGTGCTGGCTCGGGGTGCGCCCCGTGGCGGCCAGGATCTCGCTGGCGAGCAGGGCCAGCAGGATGCCGTCCTTGTCGGTGGTCCACGTCGAGCCGTCGCGTCGCAGGAACGAGGCGCCGGCCGACTCCTCGCCGCCGAAGCCGAAGGACCCGTCGCCCAGGCCGGGCACGAACCACTTGAAGCCGACGGGCACCTCGACCAGCGGCCGGTCGAGGTCCTCGGCCACCCGGTCGATCATCGAGGAGGACACGAGCGTCTTGCCGATGCGCGCGGTCCGCGGCCAGTCCGGGCGCGCGCCCCCGAAGAGGTAGCCGATCGCGACCGCCAGGAAGTGGTTGGGGTTCATCAGCCCGGCGTCGGGGGTCACGATGCCGTGCCGGTCGGCGTCCGCGTCGTTGCCGGTCGCCACGTCGTACTCGTCCTTGCGGCCGATCAGGGAGGCCATCGCCGAGGGTGAGGAGCAGTCCATCCGGATCTTGCCGTCCCAGTCCAGGGTCATGAACCGCCAGGTGGGGTCGACCAGGGGGTTGACCACCGTCAGGTCGAGGCGGTGCCGCTCGGCGATCGCGCCCCAGTAGTCCACCGACGCGCCACCGAGCGGGTCGGCGCCGATGCGGACCCCGGCCTCCCGCACCCGGTCCAGGTCCAGCACCGAGGGCAGGTCGTCGACGTAGGTGCCGAGGAAGTCGTAGCGGCCGACCTCGCCGCGGGCTCGCCCCAGCGGGGTGCGGCGGACCTCGCGGAGACCACCGCGGACCAGGTCGTTGGCGCGGGCGGCGATCACCTTCGTCGCGTCGGAGTCGGCAGGGCCGCCGTGCGGCGGGTTGTACTTGAAGCCGCCGTCGCCGGGCGGGTTGTGCGAGGGCGTCACCACGATCCCGTCGGCCAGGCCCCGCCCGCTCGTGAGGTCCTTCCCGGCGTTGGCGCGCAGGATGGCGTGGGAGACCGCCGGCGTGGGCGTCCAGCCGTCGCGGTCGTCGACCAGCACGGTGACGTCGTTGGCGACCAGGACCTCCACCGCGGTCGCCCACGCCGGGCTCGACAGCGCATGGGTGTCGGCGCCGAGGAACAGCGGGCCGTCGTAGCCCTGCTCGTGGCGGTAGTCGCAGATCGCCTGCGTCGTGGCGGCGATGTGGGCGTCGTTGAACGCCCGGCGCAGGCTCGAGCCGCGGTGGCCGCTGGTGCCGAAGACGACCTGCTGGTCCGGGTCGTCCGGGTCGGGGGTCTCGGTGTAGTACGCCGTGACCAGCCCGGCCACGTCCACGAGGTCCTCGGGTCGGGCCTGGGTGCCGGCCCGGTCGCTGCTCACGCGCGCCCCCCGTCGACCGGGGCTCGGTGGGCTCGGTGGGCTCGGTGGGCTCGGTGGGCTCGGTGGGCTCGGTGGCTCGGGGGCTCGGTGGGCTGCGGCGGCTCGACCGGGCCGTCGGCCACCGGCTCCAGCCCGGCTCCGCTCGCCTCGGGCACGTGCTGGTCCTTGGCGAGCACGGTCAACCCGTCCTGCACCGCGAACCCGCGGGCGAGGTCCTCGGCGTGGTCGACACCGATGCGCACGCCGGGCGGGACCACGACGTTCTTGTCGATGATCGCGCCGCGCACGACCGCGCCGGCCCCGATGCGCACCCCGGGCAGCAGCACGGAGTCGCTGACCTCGGCGCCGGTGTCGACGTAGCAGCCGGGGGCGAGCACGGCGTTGCTGATGCTGCCGCCGGTGACCACCGTGCCGGGGGAGAGGATCGAGTTGTAGGCGCGGACCTGCGCGCCGTCCGAACCGGCGACCAGCTTGGCCGGCGGGTGCGGACCGTGGCTGGTGTAGATCGGCCAGTCGGCGTTGTAGAGGTTGAAGACCGGCAGCGGCGCGACGAGGTCCATGTGGGCTGCGTAGTAGGACTCCATCGTCCCGACGTCGCGCCAGTAACCGCGGTCGCGCTCGGTGGACCCCGGGACGACGTTGTCCTGGTAGTCGTAGACGTCGGCCTCGTCGCGGGCGACGAACCACGGCACGATGTCGCCGCCCATGTCGTGGCTGGTGTCCTCGGCGGCGTCGCGGGTCACCGCGTCACGCAGCGCCTCGGCGTCGAAGACGTAGTTGCCCATCGAGGCGAGCACCTCGTGCGGCGCGTCCGGCAGGCCCTGCGGGTCCTTGGGCTTCTCCAGGAACGCGCGGATCCGGGAGGGGTCCTCGGGGTCGACGTCGATGACGCCGAACTGGTCGGCGAGCCCGATCGGCTGGCGGATGGCCGCGACCGTGCACATCGCCCCGGACAGCACGTGCTGGTCGACCATCTGCGAGAAGTCCATCCGGTACACGTGATCGGCGCCGACGACGACGACGATCTCGGGCTTCTCGTCGTTGAGCAGGTTCAGCGACTGGTAGATCGCGTCCGCGCTGCCGAGGTACCACCGCTTGCCGACCCGCTGCTGCGCGGGCACCGGGGTGACGTAGTTGCCGAGCAGGGTCGACATCCGCCAGGTCGTCGTGACGTGCCGGTCGAGGCTGTGGCTCTTGTACTGCGTCAGCACGACCACCCGCAGGTAGCCGGAGTTGACGACGTTCGAGAGCGCGAAGTCGATCAGCCGGTAGGTCCCCCCGAACGGCACGGCGGGCTTGGCGCGATCGGCGGTCAGCGGCATCAACCGCTTCCCCTCCCCGCCGGCGAGGACGATGGCGAGGACGTTCCTGCGGTTCGACGCTGAGCTCATGGGAGTGAACCTAGACGGCGCGACGCCTGGTGCGGGAGGGGTGCGGCCCGAGTAGGTTCCCGGTCATGCGCATCGACGTCTGCTCCCGCGAGTACCCACCGGAGGTCTACGGCGGCGCCGGGGTCCACGTCGACGAGCTGGTCCGCGCGCTACGCGCCCGGGGCGACGTGGACGCGCGCGTCCACTGCTTCGGCGCCCCGCGCGCCGAGGAGGGCACCACCGCGTACGCCGACCCACCGGGTCTGGCGGCGGCCAACCCGGCGGTGCGGACCCTGGGCGTGGACCTCGAGATGGTCGCCGGCTGCGAGGGGACCGACCTGGTCCACACCCACACCTGGTACGCGAACATGGCGGGCCACCTGGCCTCGCTGCTGCACGGCGTCCCGCACGTGGTGAGCGCGCACAGCCTCGAGCCGATGCGACCGTGGAAGGCCGAGCAGCTCGGCGGCGGGTACGCCGTGTCGTCGTGGGCCGAGCGCACCGCCTACGAGGCGGCCGCGGGCGTGGTCGCGGTCAGCGCGGCGATGCGCGACGACGTGCTCCGCAGCTACCCCGACGTCGACCCCGCCCGGGTGCACGTGGTGCACAACGGGATCGACACCACGTCGTGGTCGCCGCGCGTGGACCCCGACCGGGTGCGGGCGCTGGGTGTCGACCCGGACCGGCCCGCGGTGATCTTCGTCGGCCGGATCACCCGCCAGAAGGGCCTGCCGCTGTTCCTGCGGGCCGCGGCCGCGCTGCCGCCGGACGTGCAGCTGGTGCTGTGCGCGGGCGCGCCCGACACCCCCGAGATCATGGCCGAGGTGGAGGGCCTGGTGGCCGGGCTGTCCGCCGAGCGCGACGGCGTGGTGTGGATCGCCGAGATGCTGCCGCGCCCCGACGTGGTCGCGCTGCTCACGGCGGCGACGGTCTTCGCCTGCCCCTCGATCTACGAGCCGCTGGGCATCGTGAACCTGGAGGCGATGGCCTGCGAGACCGCGGTGGTGGCCACCGCGACCGGCGGCATCCCGGAGGTGGTCGTGCCGGGGGAGACCGGGTGGTTGGTCCCGATCGAGCAGGCCGACGACGGCACCGGCACCCCGCTCGACCCCGAGCGGTACGTCGCCGACCTCGGCGCCGCGCTCACCGACGCGGTCTCCGACCCCGACCGGGCAGCGGCGTACGGACGGGCCGGACGGGCCCGCGCGGAGCGGTCGTTCAGCTGGGCGGCCATCGGCGAGACGACGGTGGGCATCTACCGCGACCTGGTGGGCTGAGCGAGGGAGCGAAGCCCTGCCCCTCGGTCGGGAGGAGCGCGTCACGCCGGGTAGTCGCAGAGTGGTCTAGCGCGGTCGCCGACGCCGTTGCCACCCGACACCTGGAGGTGTAGGGAGGAAGCGCCCCCGGCGACCGCTCAGCACCGGTTCCTGGAGGGGTGACGGCTGATGGACCGCACCGGGCTCGCCCACGTCCTGGCCTCCACCCTCGTCGTCGGTCTCTGCGGCGCATCTGCGGCCCAGGGGCCTCCGCCCGAGCGTGGGACGGTCCCCTCCACGGTCGACGAAGCGCAGGTCACCACCAGCACCGTCGACGGTCGCGCGGTCGCTCTCGGACTGCTGTCGCGCTCGCGGCAAGAAGCCGGTCCTCGGATACGTGACATCACCCTCCGCGTCGATCCCGAGCGACGCGGTGTCGGCGCCTTCGCCGACACCTGGGGAGACAGCGTGGTCCTCCGCAAGAACCGGGACCGGCACCCGGACCTGCTGCTCACGTTCCACACCGACCCGTGGGAGATCTGGCTGGGGACGGAGCGCGGGGGTTTCACCTTCGACCAGTCCCTGCCCCGCACCGATCGCCACAACTGCGCGACGGCCGACTTCGCCGGGCCGGGTCGCACACCTCCCGATGGGCGAGCCGACCTGTACTGCGTCCGCGGGGCCAACGCCGGGACCCTGTCGGACAAGGCGAACGAGCTGCGCGTGCAGCGAGCAGGCGGAGGTTTCAGGAACGTCGTGCGGCGCTGGGGTGCGGTGGACCCCTCCGGACGAGGTCGGACGGTCTCGATCCTGGACATCCGTGGCGACGGACGACCCAGCCTCTTCGTCGGCAACGCCAAGCCGAAGGAGCACCCCAGCGAGGATCACATCTTCCACAACACGGGCGGGCGGTTCGTCGAGAGGAGCACCGCCGGCCTGCCCTCGACGCAGGACACCAGCTGTTCCGCCACCGGGGACTTCGACCGGGACGGTCGCCAGGACTTCCTGTCGTGCTCCCGAGAGCTACGCCTCTACCGCAACCAGACCCTTCCGACCGGACCCGTCTCCTACGCCGAGGTGGCTGAGGACCAGGGCTTGCCGGACCGGTCGTGGACGGACGCGGGTCTGGTCGACCTGAACGGCGACGCCTGGCTGGACCTGGTGACCGTCTCCAGTGGTGCTCTGGAAGTCCGGCTGAACGTGCAGGAGGCACCGCACTTCCCGCAGCTCGACTTCAGCCACCCGCTGGCAGCGGGCGTGAGCTTCTGCAGCGGCCGGGCCGACAGCGACGATGCGCGGGACCTGCTCGTCGTGCAGAAGCTGGAGTCCAACGCGGACGACATCCAGCAGAGGGACTGGATGCTCCTCAACTCGGGAACGGGGACCGACTTCTCCGTCCTGCCCGTTCCCCAGCCGCCTACGAGGAACGGCCGCAACGGCAACGGCGACACCTGCAGTGCGATCCCGGCCTACCGGGGGGAGCGTGCAGCGTGGACGATCAGCAACGGGCGGATGACCGCGATCCCGGTCGAGCTGCGACCCGGCTACCGTCAGCTCGTCATCCTCGAGCGCTGAGCGTCGTGTGTCTCGTCCCGGCGACCTGACCGGGGCGGACGCCGGGGCGGGCCTAGCGCGACCACGAGGTGGGGGCTTGCCCGGGAACACCGGGGCGTGACCGCCCTCGCCAACCTGCGCGGCCGCCGGCACCCGTGCCACCTGGTACCGCCAGGAGTGATGGGGAAGTGCCTCCCGGCACCCACACACCACTGGCCCCATCGGCGTCGATGGCACGCAGGCCGTGCTCGACCGTGCTCGCGCCTCGCTGGGCGCGGTCGAGCCGAGCCCGGCGTGAGCCTGCACGCACACCAGGCCGCACAGGTCGCGCTGGTCGTCGGCCCCGGCGCAGCCGCGCGGGTCGCTGCCGGCGACCTGACGCCGTGCCACGACCGCACCGAGCAGGACGCGCCCCGGCTGCTCGTCCGGGCAGACCACGCCGGGATCCGCCTGAGCCGGAAGGTCCGGAACCGGACCGGGCGGGCCCCGCCCGCGCGACGCTCGGACGAGCGGGGTCCTGCCTAGCGTCGCGCGAGGTCGGGCGGTCGCAGCCGGTTCTCGGCGACCTCGACCCGCAGCCTGTCGAGGCGGCGCGCGTTGACGGCGGTGCTGGCGCGCTTCCCGTGCTCGCGCGGGGTGAGGTAGGTGCCCTGCTCCTCGGGTGGCTTGGCCTGCTCGACCTCGATCGGGTGGGCCTTGGCGTAGGCGTCCTGGCGGATGCCGGTGACCTGCCAGGAGACGGTCATCCCAGAGGTGCCGCCGCCGATCCGGAAGGAGTTGCCCGAGATCGTCGAGGCGACGTGCAGCTCGGGCCCGGGGGCGCCGATCGCGGTGAGCTGGTAGCGGAAGTCGCGGTTGAGCGCCTCGAACCAGTCCGGCATGGTCACCTCGGCGGTGCCGTCGGCGTCGAGCTCGGCGTTGCCGTTGTAGACGTTCATCATGTCCGGGGACTCGACGAAGGAGTGGGACAGGTACTTCTTCGCCGGCTCGAGGGGGTGGTCGATGCGGAACGATCCTGCCGACTTGAACAGCGTCCCGACGACGTTGACGTTGCCGTTGAAGAAGCCGGCGTAGGAGGGAGTCCCGTCGGTCGTGTTCCCGATGCCCCACACGCCGTAGGGCACGTTCGTACCGGTGGCGTCACCGACCACACCGTTGGCCCCGTCGCCGCTGGCGTAGCCGCGGACCCCGATCGCCCCCGCCCCCGAGCTCCTGCCTTCCACACCGATCCCGGAGGCGAAAGCCGATCCCAGCACACCTCGGGTCTCCCCGTAGGCCAGCACGGCGTAGTCGCCTGTCGTGTAGGTGCCCACGTAGCCGCCGTCGACGACCGCGCCGTAGCCGTTGGTCGTGTCGCTGGCCGCCGCCCACATCCCGTAGAACCCGTCGCCGCGCACCCCGGTCCCGTTCGTCGACTTGCCGAGGACTCCTTGCCCGCTGCCGGCGGTGGTGCCCACGACGCCGTTCCCGCTCTGCGTGCTCTGGCAGATGCCGCGGACGGCCGCGGAGTCTGCTCCGGCGGAGGTCGAGATGATGGTCCCCTGAACACCGGTCGCGCCGGCGACGGTGGCGCTGGTGTCGCCGCGCACGGCGGGAGCGATTCCGGCCTTGGAGAGGTGGCGGGCCCAGACGCCGGTCGGCGTGGTGGTATGAACCTGGACCTTGGCGGTGGGGGCGGTCGTGCCGATGCCGACGCGTCCGGTGGGGTCGATCCGCATCCGCTCGAGGGGGGTGCCGTCGGTCTGGGCGGTCTTGAAGACCAGCGGCGCGACGTTGAGGGTGCCGAGGAAGTTGGTGCCGTCGGTGTTGACGGCGGTGTTTCCACCCAGCTTCCAGGTCGCGGTCGCGGGTGCGGCCCGCGCCGGCGAGGCGCCCCCGGCCACGGCGGCCAGGGCCAGCGGCCCGCCGAGCAAGGCCGCCCGGACGAGGCCTCGTCGGCTGGAGCTGCCGGGGTCGGTGGCTCCGGTGGGGTCGGTCGTCGTCTCGTCGTGCACGGTGGTCATGGCTCGCTCCAGTCGGCAGGGCTGTCCTGGGGGGCCGCCCCTGACCTTCCTCGCCCTGGCGGCTGGCGGCAAGGGACCTTCGGCACGACCTCGCGCAGCCGACGAAGCCGGCCGGCCCCCGACCCTGGAGCTGCGTCCTACGTCGGCGTCCCGGCGGCATCGATGGCTCGTCAGCGGTCAACCGCCCGGTCACACGGTCCCGGCGCAGGGTGCTCCACACGGTCCGGGACGGTCCCGGGCCGGCAGAGGAGGACATCATGGACACCTTCGTCATCGAGCGGGGTATCGCGGGCATCGGCGGCGCCTCGGCGCAGGAGCTGCAGGCGGTCTCGCAGAAGTCGTGCACCGTGCTGGACGAGCTGGGCACCGACGTGCAGTGGGTGCACAGCTACGTCACGGACGACAGGATCTACTGCGTCTACCGCGCGACGGACGCCGACCTGGTCCGCGAGCACGCCCGGCGTGGGGGCTTCCCGGCCGACAGCGTCGCCGCGGTGCGATCGGTGATCGACCCGACGACGGCGACCGCGCCCGTGCCCGCAGGTTCCTGACGTCGCCGTTGCTCGGCGTCGGACCGGTGCGCCGGGCCCCGCGCGGGAGCAGGATGGTCCGGTGGCCCTGTCGATTCGCCTGCTCGGCGTCCCCGAGGTGCTGCGCGACGGCGTCGCGGTACCGGGTCCACGCGGGCGGAAGGCGTGGGCGTTGCTCGCCTACCTGCTGGTCGAGGACGCTCCCGCCACCCGGACCTCGCTCTGCGTTCTGCTGTTCGGGGGTGCCGAGGACCCACGGGCGGCGCTGCGGTGGAGCCTCTCGTCGTTGCGCCGCCTCGTCGGGGACCACCCGGGCCTGGCGGCCGACCCGGTCTCGTTGCGGCTCGGCCCCGGGGACGTCGTCGACATCCGGGGCGTCCCGGCGCACGAGTGGTCCGGAGAGCTGCTCGAGGGCGTGGCCTTCACGTCGGCGCCCGAGTTCGAGCTCTGGCTGGAGACGACGCGGTCGCGGTTGCGTGGCCAGCGGGTGCAGCGGGTGCACGAGGAGGCGCTGCGGTCGCTGGCGGGTGGCAGGCCGGGCGAGGCCGCCGTGCTGGCGGGGCGCCTGGTGGCGCTGGCTCCGTACGACGAGGTGCACCACGCGCTCCTGGTCCGGGCGCTGGCCGCGTCGGGGGACGGGCTCGCGGCCGCCCGTCGGGTGGCGGCGTGCCGTGAGCTGTTCCGTCGCGACCTCGGGACCGAGCCGGGGCCGGACCTCGCCGCGGCCGCCGCGGTCCTGACCGACCGGCCGGTCGCCGCCGGCCGGACCGGCACCGCCGGCGTGCTGGCCCAGGTCGAGGCGGGCGAGGCTGCGGTGGCTGCGGGCGCGATCGACGCGGGCCTGCAGTGCCTGCGTCGCGCGGCCGCCGAGGCGAGCGGGGACCCTGCCACCCAGGCCAGGGCCTTGCTCGCGCTCGGTTCCGCGCTGGTGCACGCGGTCCGCGGTCAGGACGAGGAGGGAGCCACGGCGTTGCACCGCACGGTGCAGGTCGCTGCGGACCGGGCTCCCGGGCTCGCGGCCGCGGCCGCGACCGAGCTGGCGTACGTCGAGTTCCTGCGCGGGCGGCTCGATGCGGTCGAGCCCTGGCTGGTGCGGGCCGAACGCGCGGCTCCCGAGGACCCGGTCGTCCGGGCCCGGGCCGACACGGTCCGCGGCAGCGCGCTCAGCGACGCGGGACGCTACGACGACGCCCTCGTGGCGCTGCGGCGCGTGGCGACCTGGACCGACGACGCGCGCCGTCGTGCGTACGCCGCAAGCATGGTCGGCCGCGCGCACCTGCTCGCCGGGCGGCCGGACGAGGCGCGGGCGGCGCTGGAGGAGTCGCTCGAGGGCGCGCTGCGTGCCGCGTGGCGGTCCTTCGTGCCGTGGCCGGAGAGCCTGCTGGCCGAGGTGGACCTGGTCGAGGACCGGATCGACGAAGCCGCTGCCCGGCTCGATGCGGCCTTCGAGACGAGCTGTGAGCTGGGGGACCCCTGCTGGGAGGGTGTCGCGGGCCGGGGGAGGGGTCTGGTCCTGGCGCGCACCGGCGCCGTGGCCGCAGCGGTCGAGACGTTGCGCGATGCGCGCCGGCGCAGCAGCCGGCTACCTGACGGCTACCGGTGGGTCGACGCTTGGACGCTCGAAGCACTCTGCCGGGTGCTGCCCGACCGGGACTCCGCTCTCCCCTGCGCGGTGGAGCTCACCGATCTCGCGGCGGGGACAGGCATGCAGCACCTGCTGCAGCTGGGCCTGCGGCACCGGGCGCGGTGGGGCGAGCCGGCGTGCGCGGTCCTGGCCGACGGACTCGTGTGGGTCACTGGGTCTCGAGCTCGGTCACCTGTGGTCGGTCGTAGTAGTCCCCGGCCTGGCTGATCCACCACGCGCTGGTGGTCCTGAGGCCCGTCGGTGCGGCGAGGGTGCCTGCGCAGATGGACCTGCGCTCCGGGTCCGACGTGGACTGGAAGAACAGGGACGACCCGCAGCGGGAGCAGAATCCGTAGCTCGCCCCAGGGGCTGGCGAGAACCATCGGAGCAACGACTCGGCGTCGTCGATGCTGAGCTCGTCGAGCAGCGCCGCCGTCGCGGCCACGTAGTGCCCGCTGAACCTCCGGCACCGCTCGCAGTGGCAGTCGATCACGTCGCGCAGCTCGCCGCCGGCGGTGAATCGGACGCCGCCGCACATGCACCGACCGTGGACGTCTGACGGCGCTGTCATGACTCGACCTCCTTGCGGTGCTCGCGACTGGCGGATCCGGTGCGAGGGACCATGCTGCCACCAGCAGGTGCGGTCGAGCCTCCAGCCGCACGGGGGCCCGGGGTGGCGCGTTCCCGCGTAGCAATCGCCGCCTGCTCGCCGGGCGCGAGCCGCTGACCTGCGCCGACGTCGGAGCCGGCGGGCCTGGCTGCCCTGTTGCTACGCACGACGGCGGAGGCGAGGGCCCGTCGGGCCGGTGGCCGGACGTCCCGACGTCGACCCCGCCCGGGTGCGGGCGCTGGGTGTCGACCCGGACCGGCCCGCGGTGACCTTCGTCGGCCAGGTCACCCGCCAGAAGGGCCTGCCGCTGTCCCTGCGGACCGCGGCCGCGCTGCCGCGTACGGGCGGGCGGGTCGCGAGCGCGCCGAGCAGTCCTCCAGCTGGGATGCGATCGCGGGGACGACGGTCGGGATCCACCGCGAGCTCATGGGCTGACACCGGCCCCCGGGCCCGTCGGGCCCGAGGGCGCGGGTCCCTCGACGGCAGGGGGGACAACCGTCGGCGGCACATCCGGTCCCGAGACTGGGACCGCGGCGCCCGGGTCGCCCCGGACGCCAGCCCTCCCCCCGAGGCCAGGTGGAGCAGCCACCCGACCTCGTGGGACCAGTGTGCGCCTCCGGTCTGGTCCACCCCAGGGTCGCTGGTCCGGCGTACCGGGGGACGAAGGTCATCGGATGCCGGCGACCCGGCGCGTCCCGTGCGTGCCTGGGGCTTCGCGGGTCCACGCGAGGCTGCCGAGGGCGACCACCAGCGCCACGTTGACCGGCACGGCGACCAGCGCGACATCGCCGATGTGGGCGACCGGCCAGGCCAGCACCGCCACCAGCACCACCGCCGCCTGCCACCGGGCGGCGAGCCGCGCCAGGGCCGCCGCCACGAGCACGAAGGACAGCGGGAAGACCAGGCCCAGCGGCTTGATCAGGTTCGCCGCCCCCGGCTGGTCGACCAGCTGCACGTCGCCGAGCGAGAGGTGGATCGTCTCGAAGCCGTAGGCGACGTTGCCGGCCATGCCGATGAGCCCGGTCACGACCAGTGCGGCGGCGAGCCGGGACTCAGGCGGCAGCCAGGCGGCCACCCGGAGCACGACGAAGCCGTACCCGAGGGCGCCGAGCACGTGGAGCACGCCCGCGGTCGGGTCCTCCCAGCCGCGGACGGCGTAGGTGGAGTCCGCCGCGAGGTAGACCAGCGGCGCTACGACCAGCGAGGCCGTGAGCAGCCGCTCCGTCGGGGTGCTGCCGACGCGGTCACGCGCGGTGGACGGTCGGTCGCCGGCAGTGGCGTGCGGTACGGGCGTGGTGGTCATGGGGTCCTCCGTGGCTCGGTGGTGTGCCTGCACGACCACGGTCCGGGCGCGGTGGCGTGCGCGGCCACGGGGCTGACCCTGCGGAACGGTCCCAGGGAAAACCCTGGGCGCCGCGACGGGCGGTGCGTGCCACGATGGGCCGGTGCCCGCCCCGGACGCACGCGGACCGCGTGGAGCGCCCGCCCCGCTGCTGGTCGTCGCCGCCGTCGTGGTCGCGGTCAGCGTCGGGTCCGCCCAGGGGCTGTGGGTCTCCAACCTGCACAACGGGCTGCTCGCCCTCGCCTTCGCGGGGGTCGGTGCCTACGTCCTGCGCCAGCGACCAGGACACCGCGAGGGACTGCTGTTCCTGACCACCGGCGCGGTCGAGGCCGTGATCTACCTGGGTCGCCAGGTCGGCCTCGCGGCCACGGCGGGCGAGGTGTCGTGGTGGGGCTGGCTGGGGGTGTGGCCCGTCGCCCTCGCCCTCGCGCTCGTCACGCTGGCGGTGCTCTGCTTCCCGGACGGCCGGCTGCCCTCCACCCGCTGGCGGTGGGTGGTGGTCGGGGTCGGGGTCGTGGCGGGGACGTGCGCGACGCTCTCCGCCCTGTGGCCGGTCGAGTACGACGCCGTCGGGCTCCGCGCCGAGCACCCGCTGGCCGGCGCGACGCCACCGGCGGTGGACCTGCTCTGGGGTGCGCTCGCCCACCCGGCCTACGTCGCGTTCCAGGTGCTGTGGGTGGTGGCGGTGGTGTCCCGCTGGCGAGTCGCGGGTGGCCACGTCCGGGTCCAGCTCGCCTGGCTGGTGGCCGCCGCCGGCATGTCCGCGGTCGCCCTGCTGGTCGGGCTCGCGGTGGCCGGCACGCCGCTGCCCGGCGTGCTGGCGGCCTCGCTCGTGCCGCTGGCGGCCGGCTGGGCGGTCGTGCACGGCCAGCACGCCGCAGCGCACACGGCGCTCACCTGGCTGTCGCGGAGCGTCCCCGAGGACGGGGACCTGCCGGACGCCCTCGCCGCAGGCCCTGGGGGAGGCGCTGTCGGCCCGGCTCGCCGTGCTGTGGTTGGGCCCGGCCGACGACCTGCAGCCGGTCGGCGTGTGGCCCCGCGCCGCGGATCCGACGGCGGGACCCGGCGAGGGCGAGCGGCACCGCCGGACCGTGCGGGTGCGCGGGGAGGTCGCCGGAGCGGTCACCGTCGACCGCTCCCGCGGGGAGGGACTGACCGTCGCCGAGGGACGCCTCATGGACGACCTCGCGGCGCAGGCCGCGCTCGTGCTGGAGCGCCAGAGCCTCGCGGCCGTCATCGACCGCGAGCAGCGCGCCGGTCACCTCGAGGGGCTGAGCGGGCGCGAGCAGGAGGTGCTCGCGCTGCTGGCGCGTGGCCTGTCCAACGCGGCGATCGCCGCCGAGCTGCACCTCAGCATCAAGACCGTCGAACCCGTGGTCAGCGCGGTGTTCACCAAGCTCGGCCTGCACGCCGACCTCGGCACGAACCGGCGCGTCCTCGCCGCCCTGGCCTACCTCCGCGACGACGTCCGCGGGTGACCGGGCGCGGGGCCGGCCACGACGGGCCGAGCGAGGACTGCGGCCCGGCCCCGGGCGTACGGGCTCACCCGCGCACCGGCCGCAGCGAGCCGACGATGTGCAGGTCGTAGGTGTTGGTGTCGCCCGGGGCGGACCGGTCGTCGCTGTAGGTGTGGTCGAAGTCCACACCTCGGCCCGCGGCGTCGTCGACGACGACGCCCGGCGCGCCGCTGTGCCCGGGTCCCCAGCTCGGCATGAACACGTGTCCGACCTCCTCGGTCCTGGACACGCACTCCCCGTCGGTGCTCTGGTAGATCGTCCGCTGGCTGTCGCCGACCACCTCCCCGTCGAGGACGGGGACCAGCCCGAGGTTGCCGTCCGACCACGGGAGGAAGTACTCGAGCTCCGCGATCCCCTCGTCCCGGTCCGTCTCGGGGTCCAGCTGTCCGGCGAAGGTCGTGTGCAGGGTGCCGCTCCCGCTGTAGGTGCGCTCACTCATCACTCGGCACTGGGCCCCGGGACGCAGGTCCTCTGCAGGTAGCTGCCGGTGACCGTCCACCCGCCGCGTCCGTCGTCGAACCAGACCTGTCCGCGGTCCGGGTTCACGAACCTCGGGCGGTAGGTCAGCGTCCAGGACTCCTCGGTCCGGAACCCGTTGACCTCCCTGAGCCAGTGCACGTCGATCGTGATGGTCCCGACGAGGAGGTTCGCGCAGGCGCGTGCCGGGTCGAGCGGACCAGGGTCGGGGACGGCCCCACCCATCAGGCAGCACCTGCCGCCAAAAGACCTTGATCCGCTCCATCCGCTCGGCATCGGTCTGGTCGACGCAGGGTTCCAGCGCCTCCGCCAGGCAGTTCTCCATCCCGGTGGCGACGGCCTCGAGGATCGTCTGCTGCTGGTCCGGCATGATGCTGAGCAGCGCGGCCTGGCGCGCGAGACCGAGGACCTGGTTGTTGCCCGCTCTGGCCTGCGAGCAGTCGGTGCGGATGCCCGCCAGCATCGGGGCCACGACGTGGTCGTAGTAGGACTCCAGCAGCTCCGCGACCCGTTCCATCACCGCCGGGTCCGGCTCGGCGCCCTCGACCTGGCGGTCGCGCTCGTCGCGCAGGATCCGCTCGATCTCCGAGGCCAGTGCCTGCGCGGGGTCGCTCGGTGCGGGGTCGACGATCTTGATCGAGATCCCGTCGCCGGTGTGGCCGTAGAAGTCGGAGAAGTGCATGACGCGGAAGACGAGCCGGTCCGGGTCCAGGTCGACGGGGTAGCCGTGGGTCTCGTCCCCCTCCTGCGTGAACGTGACCGCTGGGACCCGGTCGGAGCCCGGAGGGTCCACCACCAGCGTCGCGGGCAGCAGGAACTCGGTGCCGGCGGGGGAGAGGCGGACCCCCACCAGGCGCCCTCCCGTGACGCCCGTGCCGCTGGCGGACCTCCAGGGCGTCATGGTCACGGTGGTCTCACTGGCCAGGGCGCCGTCGGGCACGGTGAGCCTGTAGCCGGTGCCGTCAGGCCCGGTGGTCGTCATCGTGGCGCCCACCAGGGTCGGGTCGTCGTTGCTCACCTGGGTGTCGAAGGTGTGGCTGGTCGCGCGGCCACCGGCCACCTCGACCTGGAGCCCGCCGCCCCCGCCGCCGTCGTCGTCGCTGATGACCACGGCGATCTTCTGGTCGGCGACCCGGGCACCACGTGGGCTGAGCCCGACGAACAGCCTCTCCTTGCCCTCCGCCACGTCGTCGTCGATGACGGGCACCGTGACGGTGCGCTTGCGGGCACCGACGTCGAAGACCACGTCGCCGGATCTCTGCCGGTAGTCCTCGCCCGCCTCCGCGGTGCCGTCCTGGGTCTCCCACGCGACCTTGACGCGGCTCTTCGGGTCGCGGTCGAGGATGAGCCGGACGCGGGCCTTCCCGCTCCTCGCGTCCTCCTCGACAGCCGGCGCCGCCGCGGTCAGGACCGGCTTGCTCGCCGCGTGGGACGGCGCGGGAGCCAGCCCCACGCCCGAGAGCAGCAACCCGACGCCGACGACCGTCGGTACCAACCTGCGCATGGCGCTCCCCCCGGACCCGTGCGGGCGTCAGGTCTGGGCGTCCAGGATGCACCGCGACAGGGGAGGGCGGCCACAGCGCGCGGAGGATCTGGATGTCGCCGAACGAACCGAAATGTCGCGTCGGCGGTTGCGGCGGGTGGTGACCCGTTGGGTCGAGGTGGCGCCGCGCGATGGGCGCGCGCTCGGTGGCCGGCCCGCACGCTGGTGCTGGTGCTGGTGCTGGTGCTGGCAGAGCCCACCCGGAAGACCGCCCCGGTCTGGGTGGCCAGCCCCGTCCGGCGGGCGTACGTTGGGGAGGCCGGGAGGGCGTCGGAGGTGTCTGGTGCAGGGTCCGGACCGGGTGGCGGAGTTCCGTCGCCTCCACGAGTCGGGCTGCTTCGTGATGCCCAACCCCTGGGACGTGGGCAGCGCGCGGGCGCTGGAGCACCTCGGCTTCCCGGCGGTGGCCACGACGAGTGCCGGCCTTGCCTGGACGCTCGGGCGGGCCGACGGGTCCGCCACCCTCGAGGAGGTGCTCGCGCACCTGACCGCGATCGCCGCCGCCGTGACCGTCCCGGTGAACGCCGACTTCGAGCAGGGCTATGCGACTGATCCGGCCGGGGTCGCGGCCAACGTCCGACGCGCGGTGGGCACCGGCATCGCCGGCCTCTCGATCGAGGACGCCTCCGGCGACGCCTCGGACCCGCTCTACGACATCGACCTGGCGGTCGAGCGGATCGCTGCCGCGCGCCAGGCGATCGACGAGAGCGGCGCCGGTGTCGTGCTCACCGGCCGCACCGAGGGGTTCGTGTGCGGGAGACCCGACATCGACGAGACCGTGCGGCGGCTGCGCGCCTACGCCGACGCCGGTGCGGACTGCCTCTACGCGCCCCGGCTGACCCGGCTCGACCACGTCGAGGCGGTCGTCGCCGCAGCGGGGACCACGCCGGTGAACCTGCTGCTCAACGCACCGTTCACGACGGTCGCCGAAGCGGCCAGGTTGGGAGTGCGCCGGATCAGCGTGGGCGGCACGTTCGCACGCACCGCGTGGGGCGGCTTCCTCGACGCCGCGTACGAGCTCGCGCACGAAGGGACCGTCACCCGGTTCGCGGGTCTGCCGGACGTCGACGGGTTGATGGGCGCGGCGCATCACGGCTGAGACCGGTCACCAGGGTCCTGCCGGCTGATGTCCCCGTGCCCGGTGGCTCACGTCCGACGGTGGAACCTGGAGCTTGCCGTTCGGCAGGACGGTGACGTCGTAGTCGGGGTCGTGGACGCGGGCGTGGTGGCAGGGACACAGCAGGCGGGCGTCTTCGACGTTGGTGGGTCCGCCTTCGGACCAGGGGGTGTCGTGGTGGACCTGGCACATGCCCGGTGGCCAGTCGCAGCCTTCGGCGGTGCAGCCCCCGTCGCGCAGGGCGATGGCGATGCGTTGGGGTTCGGTGTGGAAGCGGGCGGTGCGGCCGAGGTCGAGGACGTGGGACTTCGGTGCCGAGGACGGCGGGCATCACGCCGGCTTCGCAGGCCATGCGGCGGATCTGGCCCATCGAGACGAGGTCGCCGGTCTCGAGGGTGGCGAGCCCGACGCCGGTGACGAGGTCGGCACCCTGGTACAGCGCGACCAGGCTCGCCGAGGTCCCACCGGCACGCGGCGCCCGGTCCTTGGGGTAGGCCTCGATCATCTCTCCGAACGCGACGCCCATCTTCTGCGGCGACGGGCGCCCGGCGAGCCAGGACCCGGCGCCCTGGGTGGTGTTGACGTGGGCGGGGGCGGCGAAAGCGTGGAGGATCTTCTGCAGCATCCGTCCCTGGAACATCGGCAGCGTGAACCGGCCGTGGCTGAGCCCGTGGCCGTCGAAGGACAGGGTGAGGCGTTGCTTCTGCTGGGCGCGGCGTTCGTCGGCCTCGACCTTCTTGCGGTCGGCCTCCTCACCGACCTCGGGTGCGACGGTCGAGAGGATCCGCTTGCCCAGCAGGGCCAGGGCGTCGGGGTCGTGGTCCAGCGCGAGCTCGACCAGGGTCTGCTCGGCGGAGGCGACCACGCTCGGCTCGAGGTCGTCGGGGAGGTCGTCGAGTGCTCGGACGACCACGCGGGCCTGCTCGGCGCTCATCGCGGCGTCCGCGAGGGCGTCGCGGACGCGGTGCCACCGGGACTCCAGCGCGTTGGCCAGGCGTACCTGGCCGGCGGCGGTGCGGCGGTTCTGCCTGGTGGCGACCGCCCACCACACCCCGGTCGACGTGGCACCGGAGTCGGCGCCGACCTTCACCACGTCGGCGTGCGCGGCCACGGCAGGGTCAGCGAGTCCAGCCGTGCTCCGCGGCGGCGAGCCAGCGACCAGGAGCGTCTCCCGCGTCCCGGCGGCGTCCAGCGACAACGACCGGTCCGCCAGCACGCCGGCCACCTCCGCGACCTGCTGCTCGACGGCGCGGACACCCGCCGGCACGGGGTGCCGGGTCAGGGTGTCCTCGTCCTTGGCCATGCCCTCATTCTGGCAGCGACCACCGACAGGGGTCGGGCCGTATCCACACCTCTGACGCGGAGACACCTCGACGACTCCACAAGATTCGAACGTACGCACAAGCACCGCGGGGCGAGGTGCCGGTTGCCGGTCCCGGCGGCGCGTGACGCCCATACTGGGGCCGTGAGGAACGCCCGCTCCGTCGTCGCCATCGGCCTGGTGCTGGTCGAGGCCGCCCTCGCGGGGCTCGCGGTGGTCCTTCACTACGGCCTCACCGCGGAGTACGGCGATGTCACCGACTCGGCTGCCGAGGCGTGGCGGGACGCCTTCGTGACCGGCACCGGCTTGCTGGCCGTGCTCGTCGTCGGCGTCGTGGCCGTGGTCGCGGCTGTGGCGACGCGTCGCCCCGGGTGGCGGGCTCTCGCTCTGTCACTGCCCGTGGTCATGGCGGTGGCGATGCTCGCCGCGACCCCGCTGGCGCTGCGGCACAAGCTGGAGACGCAGTACGACACCGCGCCGCGGTGCGTCCCCCAGGACGACGGCGGCGCCGGGCGGGGGTCGCGCGCGGCGCGGGACTCCCAGCGCGCGTTCGACTCCATCGACCACGTCGGGTACTTCGGGCGTGGCGGGGCGAGCGGCGTCGCGGGGTGCGACCGGCTGCTCGTCCTCACCGAGCAGGTCGACGTGCTCGCGCACTACCGCTCGGCGCTGGCTGCCGCCGGTTGGCGGGTGGTCGAGTCCCGCGACGACGCGCTGCGGGCGGAGCGCGCCGGCATGGCGTTCGTGGTGAGCGTGTGCGGCCGCGGGGGATCGGTCTGGGCCGGTGAGCGGTCCGCTGCCGGCCAGACGGGGTGCGGCCGCGACGACGGTGCCGTGACGGGCTCGCCCTGATCGACCTCAGCGCGCCGGCCCCTCGACGAGTGAGGACTGCGAGAAGGTTGCGCTCGCGCCGCCGACCAGCAGCGCCGGCCCATCGAGCCGCACCACATCCGTGTCTCGGGGCGCCCCAGGTGCGTGAGCCTGAGCAACCGTGGTGGGCGATACTGGGTTTGAACCAGTGACCTCTTCCGTGTCAAGGAAGCGCGCTACCGCTGCGCCAATCGCCCGTGTGTGGAGTTGTGGTGGTCGAGGTGGGTACGGGATTTGAACCCGTGTACACGGATTTGCAGTCCGTTGCCTCGCCTCTCGGCCAACCCACCATGGAGGTCCAACCGTGAGAAACGACCTCTCCGAGCGGACGACGAGGCTCGAACTCGCGACCTCAACCTTGGCAAGGTTGCGCTCTACCAACTGAGCTACGTCCGCTTGCGGCCACCGGCCCGGAGGCCTGCGGTGCGGGCGAAACACTAGCCGATGCCCCGGAGAGGGCCAAAACCGACCCCGGGGTGCGCGCTGCTTAGGCTCGGAGTCGTGCAGACCTGGATCGACGGCGCCCTGCTCGCCCACCCCGAGACCCCCGTCGTCCCGGTGACCGACCACGGCCTGACCGTCGGCGACGGCGTCTTCGAGGCAGTGAAGGTGGTCGACGGGCAGCCGTTCGCGCTCGGCCTCCATCTCGACCGCCTGGTGCGCAGCGCGGAGGGGCTGGGCCTGGGAACGCCGGACCTCGCGATGGTCCGCGAGGGAGTCGCGACCGTGCTCGCCGCGGAGCACCTGCCGCTCGGCCGGCTGCGCATCACGCTCACCGCGGGCTCCGCGCCGCTCGGCTCGGCGCGCGGCGACGGCCCGCCGCGCCTCGTCGTCGTCTCCGTCCCGATGGCGGTCACCCCGGACGTCACCACCGTCGCCACCGTGCCGTGGCCGCGGAACGAGCGCGGCGCGGTCGCCGGCCTCAAGACCACCTCCTACGCCGAGAACGTGGTCGCGCTCGCCGAGGCCCACCGCCGTGGCGCCACGGAGGCGGTGCTGCCGAACACCGTCGGCCACCTGTGCGAGGGCACCGGCTCCAACGTCTTCTACGTCGTCGACGGCGAGCTGCGCACGCCCACCCTGGCCGGCGGCTGCCTGGCCGGTGTCACCCGAGGCCTGCTGCTCGACTGGGTCGGCGGGCGCGAGGTCGACGAGCCGATCCAGGTGGTCCGCGGCGCCAGCGAGGTGTTCCTCGCCTCCACGACCCGCGACGTCCAGGCCGTGTCCCGGTGGGACGACGTCGAGCTGCCGGCCCCCGGACCGGTCTCCCGCGAAGCGCTCGCGACCTGGCGGCGCCGCGAACCCGAGCTGCTGGGCCGGTAGCCGGGTGCGGGCCGGCCCGAGCCGATGGGCTAGAGTCTGCGACCGCAGTCGGCGCGAGCCGCCTGGGCGATTGGCGCAGTGGTAGCGCGCTTCGTTCACACCGAAGAGGTCACTGGTTCGAACCCAGTATCGCCCACCGTCACGACCCCCGGCGCCCGCCGGGCGGAGCCGCCGCAGCACGCGGCTGCCCGAGGTGGCACGTCGCCAGGGTCACCCGAGCCGATCGCGGTCGGAAGGCGCCCCGAGGCGACCGTCCGCCGCCGTGGGTCCGTCGCGCGATCGGGAACCCACGAGGGGTTGTCGTTGTCGTTTCGGTCGACAGTTCGATAGATTGCGGTCGAAGGTCGTTCGATCGAGGCGGCTCATGGTCGTCCAGGAGGGGTGGGCGGACGCGATGGCAGGGTGGGCGGTACGGACGTTGCGGGTGATCATCGCGGTCGCGCTGGTCGGGTCGGTAGTGGTCCAGGGGGTGCTGGCCCCGTTGCTGTGGCTCGACCTGGACGGCGCCCCGCCCGGCATCCGCATCTCGCTCGTCACGGTCCTCCTGCTCGGCGTCGGCTCGCTGCAGGTGATCGGCGTGTGCGTGTGGCGGCTGCTGACGATGGTCCGCAGGGGAACGGTGTTCTCCCGGGCGTCCTTCCGCTACGTCGACGGCGTCGTCGCGGCGATCGCCGCGCTCGCCGTCCTCCTCCTCGCGGTCGCGGTGGTCGCCCGGTTCGCCAACCACGCGACCCCCGGTGACGAGGTGGCCCCCGGACTGGTGGGTCTGATCTGCGGGTTCGCCCTCGTCGCGGCCGGCGTGGCGCTGGTGGTGCACGTGCAACGGGTCCTGCTGGCCCAGGCCGTCGCCATGGCGTCCGAGGCCAGGCTGCTGCGCTCCGAGCTGGACGCGGTGATCTGAATGCCGATCATCGTCGACGTGGACGTGGTGCTCGCCCGGCGGAAGATGCCGGTCGGCGTCCTCGCCGACCGGGTCGGCATCACCCCCGCCAACCTCGCCGTGCTCAAGAACGGACGGGCCAAGGCCGTGCGCTTCAGCACGCTCGCAGCGCTCTGCGAGGCGCTTGAGTGCCAGCCCGGCGACCTGCTCCGCTGGGAGCCGGACGAGGACCGCACGGCGCCGGCTGGCGCGTCGGCGGGAGCCGACCCCGTCGGTGGCCCGCGCCCCGGGGTGGGTCGCGCCACCCGCCGCTCGTCGTGACGTCATCGCGAGCGGCCAGGAGGGGCCCAGGCGCGAGAGGGCGGCGTTCTCGACTCGATCGGTACGACGCGTTCGACGGCGGCAGCCTCGCCGACTCGTGGCGCTTCCAGCGCGACACGGCCGCCTACGCCGGTCTGTACGTCGACGGCGACGACTGGGGCTCCCCGGTCGCCGCCGGGCCCGACCGGGTCCGCGACCGGCTCGCCGCCGCTGGCCGCAACCGCGACATGTGAGGACCCCTACCGCGGCGCCCGTCGGACGCCAGTGATTCCTTGTCGTCGGAGGATCCGGTGGGGATTGCGACCCCCACCGGCCGCAGCGGCCTACGGTCTCGCCAACGAACGAGCTCCGGGGGGAATCGTGGCCACACCGCCAGCAGGCGCTCCGACGCGACGCAGGACGCCGGCCGTCCTGCTCACGATCGCGGTCGCGGCCGCACTAGTCGCCGTGCCGTCGCCGGCGTCCTCGTCGGCGCCACGGCAGGAGGTCACGGCCACGGCCGTGCCGCTCGTGGGCGCCACGCTGTCGCGCAGCGACCTCCGCGACGGGGAGGGCATCGAGAACTACTCCTACCTCGACTACGAGGTGTCGTGGGGATCGACGTCCCGCGACGTCGACAGCTTCAAGGTCTTCAGCGTCTTCGCCGGCGCCCCCCCGGTCCTGCTCGGCAGGTTCCCGGCCGGGGCCTCCGCGCAGGACTCGCTCGTCAGCAGCATCGGCGACTACGACGGCACCTTCGGTGGTGGCTCCGGCGTGAGGTCCGGTTGGCGGGTGAGGGCCTTCGACGCGGGGGGTCGTCGCGTCGGCTCCATCGACGTCGGGCGGCAGCCACGGGTGGTGCAGGAGGACGGTGCCGACCCGCGCTCGTCGGGCTACGCGCGCGTCCGTGTCGGGTCGGACTGGCGGGTGCGTGACTGCGACTGCGCGTCCGGGGGTCGGCAGGCGCTCACCGAGCGGCGAGGCGCGACTGCGACGGTGGTCACCCGCCGTGCCGCCGGTGCCGCCTCGCAGGTGGCCCTGGTCATGGGGGAGGGCCCGCGCAACAGCCGCGCGGTGGTGCGTGTCGACGGGCGCCGGGTCGCGGTGGTCGACACCCGTGCCCCGGTGCGCCGCAGCCGCGTCGTCACCTGGGTCGCGGAGCTCCCGGCGGGGTCGGTGGTCGAGGTCCGCAACCGGGCCACCCCCGGCAGCCCTCGGCTGGCGTTCGACGCCGTCGTCATCGGCTGACACCCCGACCCTCGGGGGTGGCCGCCGGGCGGGCCGGACGCTGGGACGGCGGCGGGTGGCGCCGGAAGGTAGCGGCCGCAAACCGGGGCGCGTCGCACGCCGGCCGCTCGCCACGATCTCCGGGCCACCCCCGGCAGCCGCAGCCACCCCGAGAAGATCGCGACGATGCGAACCTGAAGCTCGAGAAGGACAACCCGCCCCCGGACGACTTCGTTCTGTTCGGCGGTGGCGACAAGGATCACGCGATGTTCGCCGCAGGCGACTACCAACACATCATCGTCATCCAGTCGCTCCAGGAGGGCTGGGACGACCCGCTGTGCCACCGCGCCTACGTCGATCGGTCGATGGAGTCCACGGTGGTGATCGAGCCGGTCATCGGCCGCCTGCTGCGTCAGCCCCACGCGACGCACTACCCGGCCGAGCGGCTGAACACCGCGCACCACTACATCAGGGTCGTTCGCAACAAGGTCTTCCAGGAGGTCCTCGATGAGGTCTCCGCGAAGATCGGCGACGAGGCGGCCAGCTGTGCGCATCATCACGTCGCCGCCGGGTGGTGCAGACCGACGACATCGCCACCGGCGACCCCGTCCGGTTCAACCGCGGCTAGCGCGTCCGGTCCTGCGACTGCGCCTCGGGCGGGCTGCGGGCCACCACCCGGCGCGCCGGGGCCACGGCGCGGATCCGGCCCCCGTCGACCCCGGACCGCCCGCCCCGATCGCCCTCGTGACGTCCGAGGGCCCCGGCGGGGTCGGGCGGCGGTCCTCGTGGACGGACGTCGCGTGGCCGTCGTCGACACGAACGCGGCGACGCGTCGCGACCGGGTCGTCGCCTGGGTCGGGGACGTCGCGGCCGGGTCGGTCGTGACGGTCCGCAACCGCGGCACCCGTGGGCACCCGTGCATCGACCTGGATGCGCTGGTCCTCTGAGGACACCACCCCCCCGACCCGGAACACATCCGGGGTCCCGGGGGGTTCCCCCGGTGTGGGCGAGACGGGCACGAGCGACGACGTCGCCCGGCGGCGCGCCTTCGCCGAGGTCGTCGAGCCCGAGATCGAGGTGATGCTCCGCGTCGCGCGGAGCATCACCGGCAGCGCCGCCGACGCCGAGGACCTGGTCCAGGAGTCGCTGGTTCGTGCCTTCCGCGGCATCGCCGGCTTCGACGGCCGCCACCCGCGGGCCTGGCTCCTGACGATCCTGCGCCGCACCAACGTCAACCTGCACCGCCGCCGACGCCCGGTCGTGGTCGACGACCGCGAGCTGCTGCACGCCTCGCGCCCCGCCTTCGGCGCCGCCGAGGCACCCGGTGCGGAGGAGCTCTACCTCGATCAGGAGCTCGACGCCCGGCTCCACGACGCCGTCGCGGGCCTGGACCCGCGGTTCCGCTCGGCGCTGGTGCTCGTCGACGTCCACGACCTCTCCTACGCCGAGGCCGCCGCCGTCCTCGACGTGCCGGTCGGCACCGTCATGTCCCGGCTGAGCCGAGCACGGCAGCGCGTGCGCAGCGCGCTCGGCCCCACCTTCACCCCGACCCGAGGAGCGCAGCCATGAGTGCGATGACCGGCGGAGCGATCCGGCAGCTGCTGACCTGCCGCTGGACGGCGAGGCGCCTCCAGCGCTACCTCGACGCGGACCCGGCCGCGCCGCTGACCCCGGGGGAGGTCACCCGGCTGGAGGAGCACCTGGCGACCTGTGCGCGGTGCGGCGGGATGGTCGGCCAGCACCGGCGGTTGCGCCGCGCCCTGGCGGGGTGGTCGGCCCGCCACCCGGTCGAGGCGGGCTCGCTGGACCGGATGCGCACCGTGCTCGACGACCTGGTCGACGGGCGTCGCTCGTGAGCGGGCAGGACCGGTGGGACGTCCTCGTCCTCGGCGGTGGCACGGCGGGGATCGTCGCGGCCAAGACCGCCGCCGGCCTCGGCGCGCGGACGCTGCTGGTCGAGGAGCACCGCACCGGCGGCGACTGCCTGTGGACCGGGTGCGTGCCGTCGAAGGCGCTGCTGGCCGCGGCCGGCGCCGCCGCCGACGCCCGCCGCGCAGGCCGGTTCGGCGTCCGGGTCGACGGCGTGCGGGTCGACTTCGCGCAGGCCATGGCCCACGTGCACGGCGCCATCGGCCGGATCGCGCCGGTCGACTCGCCCGAGGCGCTCACGGCGGCCGGCGTGACCGTCCGCGCCGGGCGCGGGAGGTTCGTCGCGGAGGGCGTGCTCGACCTCGACGGCGAGGCCGTCGGCTTCGCCCAGGCGGTCCTCGCCACCGGCGCCTCGCCCGCGCTCCCGCCGATCCCGGGGCTCACCGACCTCGACGTGCTGACCAGCGAGAACGTGTGGGACCTGGTCGAGGCGCCGCAGCGCCTCGCGGTGCTCGGCGGCGGGAGCATCGGCAGCGAGCTCGGCCAGGCGATGGCGCGGCTCGGCTGCGAGGTGACGCTGGTCGAGGGCGCCGCGCAGCTGCTGCCCCGCGAGGACCCGGCGGCCGCTGCGGTGGTCCACCGCGCGCTGGTGGCCGACGGCGTGACGGTCCGGGTCGGCCAGCCGGTGACGTCGGTGGTCGCCGACGGGCCGCAGGGCGGCACGTTGCACCTCGAGGACGGCAGCACCGTCGCCTTCGACCGGCTGCTGGTCGCCGTGGGCCGCCGGCCGCGGACCGCTGACCTCGGCCTCGAGGCCATCGGCGTCGAGCTGGACGAGCGGGGTTTCGTGGTGGTCGACGACCGGCTCACCACCACCAACCCCCTCGTCCGCGCCGCGGGCGACCTGACCGGCCACCCCCAGTTCACCCATCTCGCCGGCGTCCACGGCAGCCTCGCCGCGAGCAACGCGGTGCTCGGCGTGCGACGCTCGGTGGACACCGCCGCGGTGCCACGGGTGACCTACACCGACCCCGAGGTCGCCGCCGTCGGCGTCGACACCGGCCGGGAGCGGGACGGCGTCCGCATCCTCGCGCTGGGCCACGAGCACGTCGACCGCGCCGTCACCGAGGCGGCGACCGACGGGATGACCCGGCTCGCGGTGGACCGCCGGGGCCGGCTACTCGGCGCCACCGTGGTCGGCCCGCGGGCGGGGGAGACCCTCGGCGAGCTGGCCCTCGCCGTGCGGCGGGGCCTGCGCACCCGCGACCTGGCCGGTGTCACCCACGCCTACCCGACCTTCAACGACGGGCCGTGGAACGCCGCGCTCGCGGACGTGCGCGACCAGCTCGGCCGCCCCGCCACCCGCACGGCGCTGCGGACCCTGGCGCGCACGCGCCGGTGGTGGGTGGGGCGTCGTGCCGGCTGAGCGCCGGCTGCTGCTGGTGGGCGCCGGTCACGCCCACCTCCACCTGCTCCGGCACGCCCACGAGCTGGACCGTGCCGGCTACCGCACCACCCTGGTGGCGCCGCGCTGGTTCGACTACAGCGGCGTGGCCTCCGCCGTCGCCGCCGGTGACCTCGACCCCGCGGAGGGTCGCGTGGACGTGGCCGCCCTGACCCGGGGCACGTCGGTCGACCACCGGCACGGGCGTGTGGCCGAGGTCGACCCCGTGGCGCGGACGGCCACCACCGACGACGGGTCGCAGGTCGCCTGGGACGTCGTGTCGTTCAACATCGGCAGCGTCGCCGCCGTCCCCGTGCCGGCGGGCCGGGGTGCCGGGACCACCGGGATCGTCGGGGTCAAGCCGCTCGACGACCTCGCCCGGCTGCGGGAGCGGCACGCGCTGCCGACGGCCGGGCCGGGCCGGCGCATCACCGTCGTCGGCGCCGGGGCCAGCGGCACCGAGCTCGCCGCGCACCTCGCCGCGCGACCCGGCACCGACCGGGTCCACCTGCTCGAGGCCGGACCCCGGGTTGCCGCGGCATTGCCGACCGGCGCCGCCGAGCGGCTGGTGCGGCTGCTCGAGGCGCGCGGGGTGGGGATCACCACCGGTGCCGAGATCGAGCACGTCGGCGACGACGAGGTCGTCCTCGCCGACGGCACCCGCGTGCCGCACGACACGGTGGTGGTCGCCACCGGGCTGCTGCCGCCGCCGCTGGCCACCCGGGCACCGCTGGGCGCGCCCGACGGCTTCCCGGTGCGGGCCACCCTGCAGCACCGCGACGACGACGACGTGTACGCCGCCGGCGACTGCGCGCACTTCCTGCCGTCACCGCTGCCGCGGATCGGGGTGCACGGGGTCCGGCAGGGTCCCGTGCTGCTGGCGGCCCTGCTGGCCCGCGCCGCCGGCGCGCCGGGCCCGGTCTACCGGCCCGCGCGCCACGCGCTGGCGGTGCTCGACCTCGGTGCGGGCACCGCCCTGGCCGTGCGCGGGCGCTGGTGGTGGCTGGGTCGCGCCAGCCTGGCCCTCAAGCGCCGCATCGACCGGCGGTGGATCAGCGGCTACCGGCCGTGACGTCCACGTCCACGTCGCCGCCGTCGCCGTCGCCGGACCCGCCGGCGGTGCGGCTGCGGGCCAGCAGCCCGCGCCCGACCGTGCCGCCGAGCAGCGCCAGCACGACCAGGCCGCCCACGCCGACGGCGATGCCGAGCGGGTCCGCGCCGGACGCGCCGACCGCGGCGTAGGCCACCGCCCCGGGCAGGATGCCGACCGCGGTGCCGATGACGTAGTCGCGTCCGCGCACCCCGAGCAGCCCCGAGGCGTAGTTGAGCGGGGTGAAGGGGAACAGCGGCAGCAGCCGGACCGCCAGCACCGCCGCCAGCCCGTGGTCGGCCAGCACCCGGTCGGCCTGCTGCAGCCGGCCGCGCAGCAACCGGTCGACCGCGGAGCGCCCCAGGCGCCGACCGACCAGGAAGCCGCCCGCCGCGCCCAGCAGCGCGCCCGCCCAGGCCAGCAGGGCACCCCACCACACCCCGAACAGCACCCCGCCGAGGATGGTCAGCAGCGACGCCGGGGTCGGCACCAGCACGAGCACGGCGTACCCGACGACGAACACGAGGACGCCGGCCCAGCCCGCCTGCTCCACGAGGTCCTGCAACCGCGCCGGACCGTTCCAACCGCTGAGCTGGACCGCGCCGAGGACCGCCACGAACGCGAGGACGAGCCCGACCAGGCGCAGGGCGGACGTGCGGGGCGACGGCTGCGACGCCAGCACGGCTTCGTCCGGCGCGCCGGAGGTGTCGGGGGTGTCGTCCGTGTCGGAGAAGGAGGAGGAGGGGGGCACACCACGGGAACCCGGCGACCACCGCGGTGCCTTCCCGCCACGGCCGCGGGCTCAGCCGGTGCCGTGCACCGGACCGCGCAGGGTCCGGTAGCCGACCACGACCCGGTGGGCCGCGCTGACGGCGACCACCACCGCCCAGACGGTGGCGATCAGCGCGGCGTGCGCCGGCAGCAGCAGCCACAGCGAGTGCACGGCGATGGTCTCCGCTCCCTCGGCGATCCCGCCGAGGAAGCTCAGCGAGCGGCCGTCGTCGATGCGGTGCCCGGTGCGCTCGGCGATCGAGGAGAAGGCCAGGAACGCGGTGCCGTTGACGTAGTAGGCGAGCAGCACGCCGGCGAAGGGCAGCCAGTCCGCCAGCCCGACCGGGTCCGTCGTCGCGCCGACCGCCACGCCCACCACGGTGGCGCCGTAGGCCAGGAAGTCGGAGGTGATGTCGAGGAACCCACCGGCCGGGGCACCCTGGCCGGCGGGGGCCCGACGGCGGGCCAGCGGACCGTCGAGGCCGTCCATCGCCCGGGACAGCAGCCAGGTGACCAGCGCCCACCCCCAGAGCTGCCCGGCCGCGAGGCCGGCGCTGGCCAGCGCGAGGCCGAGGCCGGCGAGGGTGAGCCGGTCGGGGCTGAGCCAGGGGCGGTCGAGCCGGGCGGCCACCCGGTCGAGCGGACCGTCGAGACGGCGTCGCAGCGCGGCGTCGAGCATCAGGCGTCCTCCTCCGCACCCGCCGGGGCGGGTGCCTCGTCACGGGCCAACAACCGTCGCCCCGCCAGGCCACCGACCGCGACCAGCGCGACCAGCGCGCCCACCCCGGCGAGCACGCCCCACGGGTCGGTGCCCCACGCGCCGAGGGCGGCGTAGGCCATCGTGCCCGGCACGATGCCGAGGGCGGTGCCGGCGAGGTAGGGGCGCCACCCGACGCCACTCAGGCCGGCCACGTAGTTGATCGCCGTGAACGGCAGCACCGGCACCAGCCGCGCCGCGACCACCGCCGCGAAGCCGTGCGCCGCGAGCAGCCGGTCGGCGCGTGCCACCCGACCGCGGGTCAGCCGGTCCACCGCGTCGCGGCCCAGCACGCGGCCCAGCGCGAAGGCCGCCACGGCACCCAGGACGGCGGCGACCCACGACAGCAGCGCCCCGAGCCACAACCCGAAGAGCACGCCGCCCAGCGCGGTGAGCAGCGCCTTGGGCGCGGGCAGCAGCACCAGCACGGCGTACCCGGCGACGAAGACGACCGCCCCGAGGGGGCCGGCGGAGTCGACCTGCTCGCGCAGCAGCCGCACGTCGTCCCATCCGCGGACCTGCTCGACGACGAACACCACGAGCAGGACCGCCACCAGCGCACCCAACCGCGCCCAGGCCCGCCCTCGCCCCGCCGCCGATTCCACGCCAGGGGAAGTCCCCAGGACCCCCACGGTGTTCCCGAGGCAGACGGCGGGCGTGCCCGACACGTCCCAGCCCCCCCGAGGAGAACCGCCGCGATGACCCCCCGACGCCTGGTCCCGACCGCGATCGCGCTGGCCTGCGCGGTGCTGGCCGGCGCGTGCGCCGCGCCGGCCGCCGAGAGCCCCACCGCGGCGGACCGGCCCTGGGAGCAGGTGCTCGCGGAGGCGGACGGCCAGACCGTGGACCTGTGGATGTACGGCGGGGACGACCGCGGCAACGCCTACGTCGACGACGTCCTCGCCCCCGCGGCCGCCGAGCGCGGGGTCACGCTGCGCCGGGTGCCGGTCGCGGACACGCAGGACGCCGTGCGCCGCGTGCTGGCCGAGCGCGCCGCCGGGGCCGACGACGGTTCGGTGGACCTGGTCTGGGTCAACGGCGACAACTTCGCCACCGGGCAGCAGGCCGGCGCCTGGCTGTGCGGGTGGTCCGACGACCTGCCGGCGATGGTCGGCGTCGCCGACGACGACCCCCTGGTCACTGACGACTTCGGGGTCGCGGTCGAGGGGTGCGAGGCGCCGTGGCACAAGGCGCAGTTCACCTTCGCCTACGACGCCGCGCGGGTCAGCGACCCGCCGACGACCGTCGCGGGCCTGCTGGACTGGGCGGAGGACCACCCCGGCCGCTTCACCTACCCCGCGCCGCCGGACTTCACCGGCTCGGTGTTCGTGCGCCAGGCGCTCTACGCCGTCTCCGGGGGCGCCCCGGAGGTGCCCACCACCTTCGACCAGGAGGCGTACGACGAGCTGGCGCCGCCGTTGTGGGAGCGGCTGCGCGACCTCGCCCCCGCGCTGTGGCGCGAGGGGCGCACCTACCCCCGCGACCAGGTGGCGCTGGACCGGTTGTTCGCCGACGGCCAGGTCGATCTCACGATGACCTACGGGCCCGCGACCCTGACCGAGCTGGTGCGCGAGGGCACCTTCCCCGAGACCACGCGCGTGCTCACCGTCACCGACGGCACGGTCGGCAACGCCAGCTTCCTGGCCATCCCGGCCGGCTCGCCGGACCAGGCGGGCGCGATGGTCGTCGCGGACCTGGCGCTCTCGCCGGAGCAGCAGGCCGCGAAGGCCGACCCCGACGTCTGGGGCCAGTTCACCGTGCTCGACACCGGGCTCCTCGACGGTGACGACGCGCGGGCCTTCGACCGGCTCCCGGACTCGCCCGTCGTCCCGCCCTACGAGGAGCTGTCCGAGAACGCGCAGCCGGAGCTGTCGGCCGACTGGGTGGGCCCCCTCGACGAGGGTTGGCGCCGCGAGGTGCTGGGCCGGCGATGACGTGGTCCCGCGCCGGCGGCGCCACCCCGGGGGTGGTCGCCGTGACCGTGGTCTCCGGCACCGGCATGGTCGTGGTGCTGGCCACCTCGGTGGGTCTGGTGCCGCTCTACGGCGAGCCGACCCCGGGGCTGACCGGCTGGCGCGCCGCCGCGCCCGACCTCGCGGCCGGCGTCGGCGAGTCGCTGCTCGTCGCGGTGCCCTCGACGGTGCTGGCGGCCGTGGTCGGGCTGTTGCTGGCGACGACGCTGCTGCGTGACGGTCGCTCCGCCGCCGTCGTGCGGCTGGCCTGCCTGGTCGTGCTCGCCGTGCCCCACCTCGTGGGCGCCACGTCGGTGCTGCTGCTGCTCGGCGACGGCGGGGTCGCGGCCAGGGCGGCGGCACCGTTGCTCGGCGACGCGTGGCCGGCCGCGGTCGGGGGGCCGTGGCCGGTCGCGACCGTGCTGGAGCTGGCGTGGAAGGAGTCGGCCTTCGTCGCCCTGGTCGTCGTCGCCGCGGTCGCGCCCGGCCACCGGCAGCGCATGGAGGTCGCGGCCGGGCTGGGCGCCGGTCCGTGGCGCCGGGTGACCCGGGTGCTGCTGCCGACCGCGGCCCCCGCCGTCGCGGCGGCCTCGCTGGTCACCCTGGTCTACGCCGTCGGCTCCTACGAGGTGCCGCGGTTGCTCGGCCGGGCGGTCCCGGAGCCGCTGCCGGTGCTCGCCTTCCGGCTCTTCGGCTCGATCGAGCTCACCGACCGACCGGCGGCCGCCGCGGCCGCGGCGACCGGGGCGGCGCTCGCGCTGGGCGTCGCCGTACCCGCGCTCGCGGCGCTGCCGCGGCTGCGCTCCGCGGCGGCACTGGGCCGGGGGACCTCGTGAGCCGCGGCGGCGTGCTCCGCGCGGCCGGGACCGGCGCCGCGCTGGTCTGGCTCGCGCTACCGCTGCTGCCGGTGCTGGTCTGGGCGGCGGCCGAGCGGTGGACCTTCCCCGACCTGCTGCCGCGCCGGTGGGGCCTGGACGGGTGGCGCGACGCCGTCGGCGCGGGGCTGCCCGCGGCGCTGCTGCGCTCCCTGGCGCTCGGCCTCGCCGTCGCCGCGGTCGCCACGCCGCTCGGCGTGATGGCGGGTCGGGTGCTCGGGTGGCGGTTGACCCGCCGACCGCGGCTCGTGGTCGGGGTGCTGCTGGTCCCGCTGGTGCTGCCCCCGTTCGCGGTGGCGATGGGGCTGGACGTGCTGCTGATCCGCACCGGGCTGCCCGAGCTGGTCTCGGTGGTGCTGCTGCTGGCTGTGGTGGCGCTGCCCTACGCGGCGTACACCAGCGCGACCGGCTTCGCCCGGACCCCGCCCGAGCTGGAGGCGCAGGCGCGGGCCCTCGGCGCGACCCCGCGACAGGCGCGGCTGCGGGTGGTCCTCCCGGCGGTGCGCGGCAGCGTCCTGGTGGCCGCGCTGCTGGCCTTCCTGGTCGGGTGGAGCGACTACGTGGTCACGCTGCTCGTCGGCGGCGGGCAGGTCGTCACCGCGCCCGTCCTGCTGGGCTCCGCGGCGGCCGGCTCGGGCAACGAGGCCGCGGCGGCCGCGACGGCGCTGGCCACCCTGCTCCCGCCGGTGCTCCTGGTGACGGTCGCAGCCGGGCTGCGCCGCTCCGTGCGTCACGCGCAGCCGACCCGTCCGTCCCGCACCGCCGACCCGACCGCGCACCACGGCCCCCTGGAGAGGACCGCACGATGAGCTCGTTGGAGGTCCGCGACGTGCGGCACCGCTACCCCGACGCCGAGGGGCCCGCCCTCCTGGGCGCGTCGATCGCCGTCCCCGACGGCGAGATGGTCTCGGTCGTGGGGCCCAGCGGGTCCGGCAAGAGCACCCTGCTGCGGGTCGCGGCCGGGCTGCAGGTCGCGACGTCGGGTCAGGTGCTGGTCGACGGTCGGGACGTCACGGGCCTGCCCGCCGAGCAGCGCGACCTCACCGTGGTCTTCCAGAGCCCGCTGCTCTTCGAGCACCTCGACGTCGCCGGCAACGTCGCCTTCGCGCCCCGGCTGTCAGGGCTGGGACGACGGGAGGCCCGACGCTGCGCGCAGCGCTACCTGCGCCTGGTGCACATGGTGGGCCTGGACCGGCGGCACGTCTCGTCGCTGTCAGGCGGTCAGCAGCAACGGGTCGCGCTGGCCCGCGCCCTCGCCGCCGAGCGCGGGGCGCTGCTGCTGGACGAGCCCTTCAGCTCGCTGGACCGCGAGCTGCGCGCCGCCATGCACGACCTGCTCGGGGAGGTGCGCGCCGCACTGGCGCCGACGATCCTGCTGGTCACCCACGACCTCGGCGAGGCCGCGCTGGCCGAGACCACGGCGGTGCTCGTCGACGGCGTGGTGCACCAGCACGCCCCCATGGCCGCGCTGTACCGGCGGCCGGCGAGCGTCGCCGTGGCGCGCCTGCTGGGCGGGTTCACCGAGGTGCCCGGCACCGTCGAGGACGGTGTCCACCGCTCCGCGTGGGGACGGGTCCCGGTCGTCGACGGCGGTGCGGCCCCTGCCAGCGACGCGAGCGGAGCGACCGGAGCGACCGGAGCGGCGGCGCTGCTCCTGGTGCGCCGGGAGTCGTTGCGCGTCGTCCCGGCCGGTGCTGGGAGCGCCCCCACCGGCGCCGGGACCGAGGCGCGCGTCGTCCGGCTGCGTCCCGACGGGGTCCGCACGATCGCCTCCCTCGCCGGCGAGGACGGGTCGGGGGTCGAGGTCGAGCTGCCGGCCGACCAGGCCCTGCGCCACGGCGACCGGGTGCGGGTGCTGCTGCCCGAGGCCGCAGGTCCGCAGTGGGTCGTCCCCGGTCCCCGCCGCGCGGCGGGACGGCAGGCCGACCGGGCCCCGAGCAGCGCCACGTCGGCGGCGTGACCACCGCGGGCCCGGCCCGGGCCCTGTCAGCCACCCCCACGGGGCAGCCACCCCCACGGGGGGTGGGCGGGCGAGGGGCGGTGTCGCCGTGCGGGGTCACGGTGTCGCGCTCCGAGGGCTGAGACCAGGGGGGACCAGCTGATGGTGCTGCGAGCGAGGGCCCGGCGGTCGCAGCACGCGGTCGCGCGCGCTCTGGTGGCGACGGTCGCGGTGGGGTCCCTGGGGTGGGCCGTGCTGCCAGCCGCGGCGGCCGGGTCGGTGACCGCGGCCGAGCGGGCGCTCCCGAGCTGGTGGCGTCGACCGTCCCGGTCGTGGGGTCCCAGGTCTCGCGCAGCGACCAGACCAACGACGAGCTCCTCGACGACTACACCGACGTCCCGCTGCGGCTGACCTGGTCCTCGCCGGACCCCGACGTCCGGCGGTTCGAGGTCTTCACCCGCTACAGCGGTTTCGAGCCGGCACCGCTGGGCGCCTTCCCCGCCGGGGCGTCGGGGCGGGACTCGCTGACGGCGACGCTGCAGGACTACTTCGGTGACCTCGGCGGGGGGAGCGCCGTCCCGATCGGCTGGCGCGTCGACGCCGCCGCCGGCGACGGCCAGACCGGCAGCCTCCGTCGCCGGCGGGCGCCCCCACGTCGTCCAGCAGGACGGTCGCAGCCCCAACAGCGCCGACTGGGCCAGCATCCGGCTGGACCCGTCGTGGCGCACCCGGGCTGCCGGTGCGCTCCCGGCGCCACCCGGGCCTGGACGAAGCGGCGGGGGCGGTCGCGCGGATCGTGCCGGAGCGTCAGCTCGACGGCGGCGCCGCGGAGGTGGCGCCGGTGATGGCCGAGGGCCCCGACCGCGGCCGGGCGGTGGTCCGCCTCGACGGAGAGCGCGTCGCCGTGGTCGACAACCACGCCCCGGTGCGGCGCCACCGCGTGATCGCCTGGGTGGGCCAGGTCGCGGAGGGGTCGGTGCTGGAGGTCCGCAACCGCGCCACCCGCGGCCACCCCCGCACCGACCTGGACGCCGTCGTCCTGCGCTGATCGGCAACGTCCGGTGCTGGCCCTACGGGTGGGTCGGCGCCCCGGTGGCGCGTCGTACGGTCGCGGCATGCGACTGGTGCTCGGCCTGTGTGCCCTGATCCTCCCGCTCGCCGCGTGCGGTGACGAGAACCTCGACGAGAGCCAGGCCGGCGAGGCCGGCGACCTGCAGGACTGCGCGGAGGTGTGGGTCGACGGCGCGACCCTGGAGCAGGACTACCAGGGCTGCACCGAGGACGGGCAGCAGGTCGCACCGGTCGTCGTCGGCTGCGAGGACGGCGGTCAGCTCACGACGTACGACGATGCCTTCGTCGCCCGCCTCGGCGGCGAGGTCCTCGAGGCGCCGGCAAGCTCCGCGGAGTACGTGGCGGCCTACGAGGAGTGCACCGGCGAGGCGCCGGCCTGAGCCACGGGCTCGCACCGGCCCGGTGCCGCGTCGCAGGTTGTCGCCGGCCCTGGAGGCCTGGCGCCGCGTGACGTGCGCCGTCTGCTCGTTACGATCGCGTGGCCGGCCCGGTCGGGCCGGCGTCCTCCGAGGCCGCTGCCGCGAGCCCACGAGCCCAGGAGCCCCCGGTGCCCCAGATCCACGTCGTCCGCCCGCACCCCGAGCCCGGGGGCGAGCCGACGACGACCACCGAGCAGGTGGACGACGGCACGCGCGCCTGGCAGCTGTTCGCCGACGACCCGTCGGTGGTCGCCGCTCGCGTCGGCGGGGTGCTGCGCGACCTGGCCCAGGAGCTGGCCGAGGGTGACGAGGTGGAGCCGGTGACCATCGGCAGCCCCGACGGGCTCGACATCCTGCGCCACTCCACCGCGCACGTGATGGCGCAGGCCGTGCAGGACCTGTTCCCCGGGGCGCGGCTGGGGATCGGGCCCCCGGTCCGCGACGGCTTCTACTACGACTTCGACGTCGAGACCCCGTTCGTCCCGGAGGACCTGGAGCGCATCGAGACCCGGATGCGCAAGATCATCAAGGAGGGGCAACGCTTCTCCCGCCGCGTCACCACCGACGCCGACGCGCTCTCCGAGCTCGCCGACGAGCCGTACAAGGTCGAGCTGATCGGCCTGAAGGGCTCCGGCAAGGGTGAGGACGCCGCGGAGGGTGCGGCCGTGGAGGTCGGCGCGGGCGAGCTGACCATCTACGACAACGTGCGCCGCGACGGCGAGGTCGCGTGGAGCGACCTGTGCCGCGGCCCCCACCTGCCCACCACCAAGCGGATCCCGGCGTTCACGCTGACCCGCTCGGCGGCGGCGTACTGGCGCGGCGACGAGCGCAACAAGCAGCTGCAGCGGATCTACGGCACCGCCTGGCCGTCGAAGGACGAGCTCGCCGCCCACCTGCACCGCATCGAGGAGGCCGAGCGGCGCGACCACCGCAAGCTCGGTCGCGACCTCGACCTGTTCAGCTTCCCCGACGAGCTCGGCTCGGGCCTGGCGGTCTTCCACCCGCGCGGCGGGGTCGTCAAGCGGGAGATGGAGGACTACGTCCGCCGCCGGCACATCGAGGAGGGCTTCGAGTACGTCGGCACCCCGCACATCGCCAAGGAGGGCCTGTTCCACACCTCCGGTCACCTGCCGTACTACGCCGACGGCATGTTCCCCCCGTTCGGGCTCGACGGCAACGACTACCGCCTCAAGGCGATGAACTGCCCGATGCACAACCTGATCTACCGATCGCGGGGCCGCTCCTACCGCGAGCTGCCGCTGCGGTTCTTCGAGTTCGGCTCGGTCTACCGCAACGAGAAGTCCGGCGTCGTGCACGGCCTGACCCGCGTCCGGGGGATGACCCAGGACGACTCCCACTCCTACGTGACCCCCGAGCAGGCGCCCGCGGAGATCAAGCACCTGCTCGGCTTCGTGCTGAGCCTGCTGCGCGACTTCGGGCTCGACGACTTCTACCTCGAGCTGTCCACCCGCGACGACTCCAAGCCCGACAAGTTCGTGGGCGACGACCACGAGTGGGCCGAGGCCACCGCGGTGCTCGAGCGGGCGGCGACCGAGACCGGCCTGGAGCTGGTGCCGGACCCCGGTGGGGCGGCGTACTACGGGCCGAAGATCTCGGTGCAGGCGCGCGACGCCATCGGTCGCACCTGGCAGATGTCGACCATCCAGTACGACTTCAACCAGCCCCGGGGCTTCGAGCTGGAGTACCAGGCGGCCGACGGCACCCGACAGCGCCCCGTGATGATCCACTCGGCCAAGTTCGGCTCGATCGAGCGGTTCCTCGGCGTGCTCGTGGAGCACTACGCCGGCGCGTTCCCACCGTGGTTGGCCCCGGTGCAGGTCCAGGGCATCGCCATCGCCGAGCGGCACGCCGACCACCTGCACGACGCGGCGCGGCGGATGCGCGCGCGGGGATTGCGGGTGGAGGTCGACGACTCCGACGACCGGATGCAGAAGAAGATCCGCAACGCCCAGCTGCAGAAGGTGCCGTTCATGGTGATCGCCGGGGACCAGGACGTCGAGGCGGGGGCGGTGTCCTTCCGCTACCGCGACGGCCACCAGGACAACGGCGTCCCCGTCGAGGAGGCGATCGAGCGGGTCGCGTCCGCCGTCGCGTCCCGCGAGCAGGTCTGAGCACCGTGCTGCGGCGCGCCGTCGCGGGGGCGGTCGCGGTGGTGTCGTTCGCGCTGCTCGCCGGCTGCGGCGACGACGACGGGGCGATCGAGCCGATGCCGACCGTGGAGGAGGTGCCCACGCCCTCCGACGACAGGCCCGGCCCGGGTGGCGCGCTCGACGACCCGTCCGACGACGTGTCGCTGCTGCGTCCGGACCGCGGCGGTCCGGGCGGCACGCCCTCGCTCGACGAGGAGGCGCTCGGCGACCTCGCCGACCTGGCCGAGCAGAGCGCTCGCGACGCCGACGACCTGGCCCGGAGCGGTCCGGTGCTCGGCGCCGACGTGTCGTGGCCGCAGTGCCCGAAGGGGATGGGCATCCCCGAGCGGCGCACCCTCGGGCTGCCGGCCCCGCCCCCCGAGGCGCAGTACGTCGTGGTCGGGCTGACCAACGGTCCCGCGTTCACCGAGAACCCCTGCCTCGCCGACCAGGTCGCCGCCGTCGAGGCCGCCGGGCAGCTGCTGGCGGCGTACGCCGTGACCAGCTACCCCGACGCCGAGGCGCTCGAGACCGCCGGTGACGACGGCCCGTTCGACGCCGGCACGGCCAGCGGCCGGCTCGCCAACACCGGCTACCAGCAGGCCGCGTACGGCGTCCGGCTGATGCAGCGCGACGGGCTGGACACCCCGGTGGTCTGGGTCGACGTGGAGCCGGTGAGCGACTTCGAGTGGAGCGACGACCCCGACGCGAACGCCGCGGTCGTGCGCGGCGTGGTGCGCGGCTACGAGGACGCCGGCTACGAGGTCGGGATCTACTCCACGCCCTACCTCTGGGAGCAGATCGTGGCCGACCTCGAGCTGGGCCTGCCCGAGTGGCGCGCGGCGGGGGAGACCTCGCGCGCCGAGGCGTTGTCGCGGTGCCGGCAGGAGGAGTCGATCCAGGGCGGCGAGGCCGTGATGGGCCAGTGGCTGCAGGACTCGCGCGACCTGAACGTCACGTGCCCCGGGGTGTCAGCGGAGCTGGGTCGCTGGTTCGCAGACCCACGGTGAGCACCGAGCCGGCCCCGACCAGGGTCGCGACCGCGGCGGCACCGAACGCCACCGCGGCTCCGTGCTCGAGCAGCCGACCGACCAGCGGCGCGCCGGCGGCCTGGCCGAGCAGGGCGGCGACGAAGAACGCCGACGCCGCCGGTCCCGGGGTGCGGGAGACCTGCACGGCGTAGGCGATCAGGACGGTCGTGCCGGCGTTGAACCCGACCCCGAAGAGCAGGCTGGCCAGCCAGCCGGCCCAGCGGTCGTCGGCCACCGCGACCAGCCAGGTGGCGCCCGCGGTGACCAGCACCGTCGCCGCCCAGCCGCCGTGCGTCCCGCGGCGCAGCAGCCACGGTGCGATCGGCGCCGACAGCGCGGCGCCCACCCCCAGGGCCACCCACGCCAGCACGGCATCGCCCGGTGCGACCCCGGCCTGCTGCAGGACGCTGCGGCCGTAGGTCCAGACCGCGGCGCTGCCGGCGCCGAACGCGAACGCGCCGGCTGCCGGGGCCAGCCAGGCCCGGGACAGGTCGACGGCGCGGCCGCGGTGTCCGTCGAGGGGCAGGTCGACGGCCGGCCCGGGACCGGGTCCGTGCCCGAGGTCGCGCGAGGCGCGCAGCGTCCACGCCGTGGCGGTCGCGGTGGCGACGGCTGCGAGGACCCACGCCGCACGCCACTGCTGGCCCACCGCCAGCGCCAGCAGCCCGGCGAGCACGAGACCCGGGCCGGGCCCGGCGTTGACCACCGACTGCGCGCCCACCGACCGGGACCCACGCACCGCGCGGGCGACCAGGACCACCAGCGCGGGCGAGGTCGCCCCCGCACCCGCGCTCCCCAGCACCACCGCGACCGCGAACCACGCGACGTCCGGCGCGGCCGCCACCCCGGCGGCGCCGAGCGAGCCCGTCGCCCCGGCGGCGAGCACGACGGCGCGCGGGTGGCGCTGGCAGGTGAGCAGGGAGAGCCCGGCGGCCACGCAGTAGGAGAGCGAGGTCAGCCCCGACACCACGCCGGCCCCGACCTGGGTCAGGCCGAGGTCCTCCTGGACGGCGGGCAGCACCAGGCCGTAGGCGCCCCGCACCAGCCCGTAGGTCGCGGCGACCAGGGCGGTGCCGGCCAGGACCAGGTCCACCGAACGAAACGACCGTTTCACATAACGCACGTTACAGTCGTGGCATGAGTGCTCGTCCACCCGCCCGGGAACGCCTGCTCGACGCCGCCGACGAGCTCGTCGCCACCCGCGGGTGGGCGGCGACCCCGGTCGACGTGGTGCTCGCCCGCGCCGAGGTGGCCCCGGCCACGCTCTACGCGCACTTCGGCAGCAAGGACCGGTTGCTCGGGGCCACCCTCGACCGCCGGCTGACGCGCTGGGACGAGACCTGGTCCCAGGCGGTCGCCACCGCACGGGACGACCGGGGTCGGGTGCTGGCCGTCTTCGACGCGCTGGGCACGTTCCACGCCGAGCACGTCCCGTCGCGGTGGTGCACCTTCCTGGGAGCGGCGGCCGAGGGCACCACGACCGAGAGGGCGGTCGCCGACGCCGTGCGGCGCGACACGGCCCTGCTCCACGACCGGCTCGCGCAGCTGGCGCGGCCGCTGGTCGAGGGGTCGGCCGCGCGGGCCGAGGAGGTGGCGGCGCACCTCCTGGTCGTGGTCAGCGGATGCCTGGCCATGCGGCTGCGGGAGCCGGCCGTCGACCACGTCGCCCGCGGCCGGGTCACTGCCGCGCTCGTCCTCGACGGGCTGCTCGGTTGAGGTCGCAACGCCACCGCCACACACCGACTGCGACACGCTGTCGCACCCAACTCTTTACACGCGACAGGGCGTCGCACTAACGTCGGGGGATCCCGTTCCACCGGCGAGAGGCGACGTCATGACGCTCGTGCAGGACACCGGTACCGGCCCCGCTGCCGACCCGCGCGCGGACGCCCGCGCGGCGTACGAGGCACGGCTGCGCACGCTGAGCGAGGCCTCGGTCCACCAGCACTTCGACGCCTTCACCGACATCGCGTGGGACGACCCCGCCTACGCCGTGGACCCCCACGACGAGAGGTGGGTGCTGCCCGAGGTCGACCTGCTCGGCGGCCACGAGTGGTACCGCGCCCTGCCGCGCGAGCGCCAGGTCGCGATCGGGCTCTACCGGCAGGCCAACATCACCAAGGTCGGGCTCCAGTTCGAGCAGGTGCTCGTCGCCGGGTTGATGGGCTACGCCTTCACCCGCCGCAACGGCTCCCCGGAGTTCCGCTACGCCACCCACGAGGCGACGGAGGAGTGCCACCACACCCAGATGTTCCAGGAGTTCGTCAACCGCAGCGGTCAGGACGTGGCCGGTGCGGGCGCCGGCTTCCGCCTGGTGGCGCCGTTCCTACCGCTGTTCGCGCGGTGGGCGCCGGTGGGGTTCTTCATCGGCGTGCTGGCCGGCGAGGAGCCGATCGACCACGTCCAGAAGTCCGTGCTCCGCGCCGGCGACGCGATGCACCCGCTGCTGCAGCGGATCATGGCGATCCACGTGGCCGAGGAGGCCCGCCACATCGGGTTCGCGCACGAGCTGGTCACCTACCGCGCGCCCCGGCTCGGACCGGTCCAGCGGTTCTGGCTCTCGTTGCTGGCGCCGGTCGTGATGCGGGTGCTGTGCGACCAGATCCTGGTACCGAGCCGTCGGGCGCGGCGGGACATGGGGCTGCCGCGCCACGTCGTGCGGGACCTCTGGTGGCGCAGCCCCGCGTCGCGCAAGGTGCTGCGCGACCTCTTCGCCGACGTGCGGATGCTGGTCGAGGAGGCCGGGCTCACCGGGCGCACCTCGCACCTGCTGTGGCGTCTGCTCCGGATCGACGGCCGCCCGTCGCGCTTCCGCAGCGAGCCCGCCGCCGCGTCGCACTGACCGTCGCCGTGCCCTACGTCGTCACCCGCTCGTGCTGCGCCGACGCCTCCTGCGTCGTCGCCTGCCCGGTGAACTGCCTGCACCCCGCCCCCGGCGAGCCGGGCTTCGCGACCGCCGAGATGCTGCACGTCGACCCCGACGCGTGCGTCGACTGCGGTGCCTGCGCCACGGCCTGCCCCGTCGACGCGGTGGTCCCGCACACCGCGCTGACCCCCGAGCAGGAGCCCTTCCGCCAGCTCAACGCGGACTACTACGCGACCTCCCCCCACCCGGACCGCACCCCGCTGGCGGTCGTGCCACGCCAGCGGCGGCTGCGCGCCCCCGGGCCGTTCCGGGTGGCCGTCGTGGGCGCAGGACCGGCCGGGCTGCAGACCGCCGACGAGCTGCTGCGGCACCCCGAGATCGCCGTCGACGTGCTCGACCGGCTGCCCACGCCCCACGGCCTGGTGCGGGCCGGCGTCGCGCCGGACCACCAGGACACCAAGCAGGTCCAGCGGTTGTTCGCCGCGATCGAGGACCAGCCCGGCTTCGGCTACCTGCTCGGTGTCGAGGTCGGACGCGACGTCACGCTCGCCGAGCTCGAGCAGGCCTACGACGCGGTCGTCTACGCGGTCGGCGCAGCGGCCGACCGCCGCCTCGGCGTGCCGGGCGAGGACCTGCCCGGCTCGGTCGCCGCCACCGAGCTCGTGGGCTGGTACAACGGCCACCCCGACCGGCGCCACCTGGTCCGGGACGCCGGCCTCGACCTCGCCGCCGAGGGCTGTCGGCGCGCGGTGGTCGTCGGCAACGGCAACGTCGCGCTCGACGTCGCCCGGGTGCTGAGCCTGGACCCCGCCGAGCTGGCGATCACCGACATCGCCGACGACGCGCTGGCCGCGCTGAGGACCTCCCGGGTCCGCGAGGTCCTCGTGCTGGGCCGACGCGGGCCCGCCCAGGCCGCCTTCACCCTGCCCGAGCTGGTCGGTCTGCGGGGCCTGGCGCAGACCGGCCGCGTCGCCGTCGAGGTCGACACCGGTGGGCTCGCGCTCGGCGACGGGCAGCGCGAGCGGGTGCTGGCCGACCTGGCGGCGCCGGCCCGGGCGGGCACGGCCCGGTCGGCGGCGCGCCGCATCGTGCTGCGCTTCCTGACCCGTCCGGTGCAGGTGCTCGGCGAGGATCGCGTGCGCGGGCTGCGGGTCGAGCGGACCCGCCTGCTGGACATCGGCGGGGTGGTGACCGCGGTGCCGACCGGGGAGACCGAGGACCTCGAGGCGGGCCTGGTGGTCCGCTCCGTCGGCTACCGCGGGACGCCCGTGGTCGATCTCCCCCACGACCCGGTCACCGGCGCCGTGGTGCACGAGCGCGGCCGGGTGCGGTCGGGCGTCTACGCCGCCGGGTGGGTCAAGCGGGGCCCGACGGGCTTCATCGGCACCAACAAGGTCGACGCGAGGGAGAGCGTGGACGCCCTCCTCGACGACCTGGACGCGGGGCACCGGGCCGGCGCGGCCGACCCCGCTGCCGCCCGCGTCGCGCTCGTGGACCGGCTGCTCGCCGGCGGTGCGCTGGACCTGGCCGCGTGGCGCCGCCTCGACGCCGAGGAGCGGCGTCGGGGGGCCGAGCAGGGCCGCCCCCGGGTGAAGGTCGTCGACCCCGCCGCGGCGCGCGAGCTCGCGACGGGTGCCCGTGACTACGCTGGCCCCACCCCGGGCGCCGGCGCGGGGCGCGGCCGCAGCGGCCGGAGGGGGCGGACGCGGGAGCGAGGGTGAGATGCCGGGCAGCGGGGGCGAGGCGCGAGGCGCCGATGGACGCCAGGCCCGCTGGGACCGCCACAACTCCGCCCGCCGCGAGCACATCATCGACGCCGCCGTCGAGGTGCTCGAGGAGGTCGGCCCCGGTGCCGAGGTGCGCGTGCTGCAGGTCGCCCGGGCCGCCGGCCTGAGCCGCACCGTCGTCTACCGGCACTTCACCGACCGCGCCGACCTCGACGCGGCCGTCCGGGCCCGGATCATGGACCAGCTGCGCGACTCGGTCGTGCCCGGCCTCGCCCTCGAGGGCACCGTCCTCGACATCGTCCGCCGGATCGTGGCGGCCTACGTGGGCTGGGCCACCGCCCACCCCGCGCTCCACCGCTTCGCCGACCAGGAGGCCCCTGACGGCGGCGCGAGCCAGATGGAGGCGGCCATCGAGCAGATCGCCCGTCAGATCGAGGACCTGATCAGCATGGCCGTGCAGGTCCTCGGCGTCCGCCTCGACGAGGACGACCGGCAGGCCCTCGACCCGCTGGTCTTCGGCCTCGTCGGGGCGGTCTTCACCGCGGTGCGCCGGTGGATGGGCCGCCCGGACCGCGAGCCGGCCGCGCCCGCGTTCGTCGAGCGGCTCAGCGAGGCGCTCTTCCACCAGGTCGCCGGGCTCGCCGCCGCCCGGGGGGTCGTGCTCGCGCCGGACGTCCCCGTCGCGGAGCTGTTCGCCGCCGCGCTCGAGGGCGAGCCGGCCGACGGCGAGGTGGAGCGCTGAGCGCGGCGGAGGAGGTCCACCAGGACGGCATCGGACGTCCGGACGGGCTGGAGCGGCTGTGGACCCCGCACCGGATGGCCTACATCCGGGGCGAGAACAAGCCCGCCGACTCGACCGCCGGCACCTGCCCGTTCTGCCGGGTGCCCTCCCTGGACGACGACGAGGGGCTGGTGGTCCACCGCGGCGACCTCGCGTTCGCCGTGCTCAACCTCTACCCCTACGCGCCCGGCCACCTGCTCGTGTGCCCCTACCGGCACATCGCCGAGTACACCGAGACCACCGACGAGGAGGCCGCGGCGATGGCCGACCTCACCCGGGCCGCGATGCGCACGCTGCGTCGCGTCTCGCGGGCCGCCGGGTTCAACCTGGGGATGAACCAGGGCGACGTCGCCGGGGCGGGCATCGCCGCACACCTGCACCAGCACGTCGTGCCGCGCTGGCCCGGCGACCAGAACTTCATGCCGGTGATCGGCCGGACCAAGACGCTGCCGGAGCTGCTGGGCGACACCCGCGCCCTGCTCGCCGACGCCTGGGGCCAGGAGGTCCAGCGCTGACGTGGCGACCGTGAGGGACGCGACGGCCACGTCCCCGCAGCCGTCCAGGCAGGTCTACTTCTTCTTCTTGCCGACGGCCTTCTCGACGGCGTTGACGGCCTGGGACGCGGCATCGGTCTTGTCGCGCTTCGCTCCGCGCTTCTGCTTGAGGGACTGGCCGGACTTCTTCGACATGGCTTGGCGCGGTGACTTGTCGCTCATGGTGGTCCTCGGGTGGAGGGCCTGGATGGCCCCGTCCGCCGACACTACGCCGGTGCGCACGGGCCGGCAGTCCGTACGGCCCCCGGGCACCGTTAGCCTGGCGGGCACCATGTTGGACAGGTTCAAGGGCTTCTGGCAGGGCGTCGTGCTGATGCCGGTCGTCCGTCTCCTGCTGCGCTGGGGGGTCAGCCCGGACACGGTGACGCTGGTCGGCACGATCGGGGTCGCTGCCGGTGCGCTGGTGTTCTTCCCGCGCGGCATGCTGCTCACCGGGGTGCTGGTGATCACCGCGTTCGTCTTCTCCGACCTGGTGGACGGCCAGATGGCGCGCCTGTCCGGGCGCACCTCGGCGTTCGGCGCCTTCTGGGACTCCACGCTGGACCGGATCGGGGACGGCGCGATCTTCGGCGGCCTGGTCCTGTACTTCGCCGGCCCCGGGGACAGCTACGTCTACCTGTGCCTGTCGCTGTACTGCGTGGTGATGGGGGCGGTCACCTCCTACGCCCGGGCCCGCGCGGAGTCGCTCGGGATGGACGCCCGGGGCGGGCTGGCAGAGCGGGCCGACCGGCTGGTGCTGGTCCTGGTCGCGACGGGGCTCGGGGCGATCTTCGGGGTGCCGGTGCTGATGCACGCGGCGCTGTGGATCCTCGCCGTCGCGAGCACCGCGACGGTGGTGTTCCGGATCCGCAAGGTGCACCGGCAGGCGGTCCCGACGAATCGGGGGTGACCGGCTCCCGGCGTACGCTGGAGGCATGTCCGACCCGCAGCTCGACCCGACTCCTCCGACCTTCGCGACCGGCGCCACCGCAGGCGTGCCGGGCCCCGGCGAGGGCGCCGACGAGGACGCGCGCACCGGCACGGACCGGGTCAAGCGCGGCATGGCGGAGATGCTCAAGGGCGGCGTGATCATGGACGTGGTCACCCCGGAGCAGGCCCGGATCGCCGAGGACGCCGGCGCGGTCGCGGTGATGGCGCTCGAGCGGGTGCCCGCGGACATCCGCGCCCAGGGCGGGGTGGCCCGGATGAGCGACCCCGACATGGTCGACGGCATCATCGAGGCGGTCTCCATCCCGGTGATGGCCAAGGCCCGGATCGGCCACTTCACCGAGGCGCAGGTGCTCCAGAGCCTCGGGGTCGACTACGTCGACGAGTCCGAGGTGCTCACGCCCGCCGACTACACGCACCACATCGACAAGCGGGCGTTCACCGTGCCCTTCGTGTGCGGCGCCACCAACCTCGGTGAGGCGTTGCGCCGGCTCGGCGAGGGGGCGGCGATGATCCGCTCCAAGGGTGAGGCCGGCACGGGCGACGTCTCCAACGCGGTGATGCACATGCGCACGATCCGCGGTGAGCTGCGCCGCTTGACGGTGCTGGACGACGACGAGCTGTACGTCGCCGCCAAGGAGCTCCAGGCTCCGCTGGCGCTGGTGCGCGAGGTCGCCGAGCGCGGCTCGCTGCCGGTCGTGCTGTTCACCGCCGGCGGCATCGCCACCCCTGCGGACGCGGCGATGATGATGCAGCTCGGCGCGGACGGCGTCTTCGTCGGCTCGGGCATCTTCAAGTCCGGCAACCCCGCCCAGCGCGCCGAGGCGATCGTCAAGGCCACCACGTTCCACGACGACCCCGACATGGTCGCGAAGGTCTCCCGCGGCCTCGGTGAGGCCATGGTCGGCATCAACGTCGACGACCTCCCCGAGCCCCACCGGCTGGCCCAGCGCGGCTGGTAGGCCGGGCGCGCCGCCGCGGGGTTTCCCCGGCCGGCCGGGGACTTTCGAGCTTGTCGGGGTTTGCAACGGCCGACAAGCTCGAATTTTCCCCGACAGGTCCCGCGCAGGCCGCAGAATCCCCGGCCAGCCGGGGATTCTGCACGGCGGCGGGCCTGCGACCTACGATCGAGGAGTGAGCCAGGCCGACGTCCCCGCCGGCACCGGGCCGGTCGTCGGGGTGCTTGCCCTGCAGGGTGACGTCCGGGAGCACGTCGTCGCTCTCGATCGGCTCGGCGCGCGGACGCTGCGGGTACGCCGGCGCGAGGAGCTGGCGCGCTGCGACGCGCTGGTGCTCCCCGGCGGGGAGTCGACGACGATCGCCAGGCTGGCCCGCACCTTCGACCTCCTCGAGCCGCTGCGGGAGCGGGTGGGCGCCGGCTTGCCGGTCCTCGGCACCTGCGCGGGGATGATCCTGCTCGCAGACCGGGTCCTCGACGGCGAGCCGGGCCAGGAGACCGTCGGCGGGCTCGACGTCACGGTCCGCCGCAACGCCTTCGGCCGCCAGGTCGACTCCTTCGAGACCCATCTCGACGTCGCGGGGTTGGACGGGCCGGTGCACGCGGTGTTCATCCGCGCCCCGTGGGTCGAGGACGTCGGGCCGGACGTCGAGGTCCTGGCGCGGATCGACGACCCCCGCGCCCCCGCGCCCGCAGCCGGCCGCCCGGTCGCCGTGCGATGCGGGCCGCTGGTGGCGACCGCCTTCCACCCCGAGGTCGGCCACGACCTGCGCCTGCACCGGCTGTTCCTGGCCGGGGTCGCCGCCGGGGCCGGCAGGTAGGCTGCTGGCCGCAGCGGCACCCCCGCCACCCGACCGAGACCTGGCACCCCCAGCACCGAAGAGGACGCATGTCTGGCCACTCCAAGTGGGCGACCACGAAGCACAAGAAGGCCGTCGTCGACGCCAAGCGCGGCAAGCTGTTCGCCAAGCTGATCAAGAACGTGGAGGTGGCGGCCCGGATGGGCGGCGGCGACCCCACCGGCAACCCGACGCTCTACGACGCGATCCAGAAGGCCAAGAAGTCCTCGGTCCCCAACGACAACATCGACCGGGCGGTCAAGCGCGGCTCCGGCGCCGAGGCCGGGGGAGCGGACTACCAGACGATCATGTACGAGGGTTACGGCCCGGGCGGCGTCGCGATGCTGATCGAGTGCCTGACCGACAACCGCAACCGTGCCGCGATGGAGGTCCGGACCGCGATGACCCGCAACGGCGGCTCGCTCGCCGACCCCGGCTCGGTGTCCTTCCTGTTCAACCGCAAGGGCGTGGTGGTGGTCCCGGCGCAGCAGGACGCCCGCACGGTCGACGAGGACGACGTCCTCGAGGCCACGCTGGACGCCGGCGCGGAGGAGGTCTCGGACCTCGGCGAGGTCTTCGAGGTGCTGGCCGAGCCCACCGACCTGGTCGCCGTCCGTACCGCCCTCCAGGCGGCCGGCGTCGACTACGACTCGGCCGAGGCCGAGTTCCGGCCCGACATGCAGGTCCAGCTCGACGGCGACGCCGCCGGCAAGGTGCTGCGGCTGGTCGACGTGCTCGAGGACCTCGACGACGTGCAGAACATCTACGCCAACTTCGACATCGCCGACGAGGTCCTCGACCAGCTCCAGGACGCCTGACCCCTCCCCGCGTGTCGGGCCGGGCGCCCGGCGATCGCCGGATAGCGTGGCGTGCGAACACCTGTTCGGACGACGGGAGGCTGCCTGGTGCGTGTGCTCGGGATCGACCCCGGCCTGACCCGCTGCGGGATGGGCGTGGTGGAGGGTGAGACCGGCCGGCCGCTGCGGCTGGTCGACGTCGGGGTGCTGCGCACCTCCGCCGACCTGCCGGTCCCGCAACGGCTGGTCACGATCGAGCGCGGTGTCGAGGCGTGGATCGAGGAGCACCGGCCCGACGCCGTCGCGGTCGAGCGGGTCTTCGCCCGCTCCGACGTCAGCACCGTGATGGGCACCGCCCAGGCCAGCGGGATCGCGATGGTGGTCGCCGCCCGGCTCGGGCTGCCGGTCGCGCTGCACACCCCCAGCGAGGTCAAGGCGGCCGTGTCCGGCAACGGCCGTGCCACGAAGGCGCAGGTCGGCCAGATGGTGACCCGGATCCTGCGGCTGGACGCCCCGCCTCGTCCCGCCGACGCGGCCGACGCGCTGGCGCTGGCCGTCACCCACATCTGGCGCGGCGGCGCCCAGGCCCGGCTCGAGGCCGCGGCCCTGGCCGCCCGCACCCGCCACACCACCGCCGGGAGGGCCCGATGATCGCCTTCGTCCGAGGCCACGTGGCCGAGCTCACCCCGACGAGCGCGGTGCTGGAGGTCGGCGGGGTCGGCCTCGAGCTGATGTGCACCCCCGGCACGCTGGCCGGGCTGCGCACCGGCGAGAGCGCGACCCTGCCGACGAGCATGGTGGTCCGCGAGGACTCCCTGACGCTGTTCGGGTTCGCCGACGCCGACGAGAAGCAGGTCTTCGAGCTCGTCCAGACCGCCTCCGGGGTCGGCCCCAAGCTGGCCCAGGCCATGGTGGCGGTGCTGCCGCCCGATGCGCTGCGCCGCGCGGTGTCCACCGAGGACGTCAAGACGCTGACCCGGGTGCCCGGCGTCGGTCAGAAGGGCGCGCAGCGGATCATCCTCGAGCTCAAGGACCGGCTCGGCGCACCGACCGGTGCGACCGCGCGCCCCGGCTCCGTGCCCGCCCCGGCCGACGCCTGGCGCGACCAGGTGCACCAGGGCCTGGTGGGCCTGGGCTGGTCCGCGCGCGACGCCGAGACCGCCTGCGACGCCGTCGCGCCCGAGGCCGGTCCCGCGCCGGACGTCGCCTCGCTGCTGCGCGCCGCCCTGCGCTCGTTGAGCCGGACGTGAGCAGGGACCGGGCGGTGCACGAGGACGAGCTCGACGAGCAGGAGGCCCGCGCCCTGGAGGAGCGGGCCGGGAAGGGCGGGCGCGGCGGCTCGCCGTTGACGGTCGCCGAGGCGGAGGGCGACGAGCGGGCCGTCGAGGCGGCGCTGCGGCCCCGGTCGCTCGACGAGGTCGTCGGGCAGTCCCGCGTGCGCGAGCAGCTCGGGCTGGTGCTCGAGGCCGCGCGGATGCGGGCCCGCCCACCCGACCACGTGCTGCTCTCCGGGCCACCGGGCCTGGGCAAGACCACGCTGGCGATGATCATCGCCCACGAGATGAGCGCCCCGCTGCGGTTGACCAGCGGTCCCGCGATCACCCACGCCGGTGACCTCGCCGCGATCCTCTCCGGGTTGAACGAGGGTGACGTGCTCTTCGTCGACGAGATCCACCGGATGTCGCGCCCGGCCGAGGAGATGCTCTACATGGCCATGGAGGACTTCCGGGTCGACGTGGTCATCGGCAAGGGCCCGGGCGCGACGGCCATCCCCCTCGAGATCCCACCGTTCACCCTGGTCGGCGCCACCACGCGCGCGGGCCTGCTGCCCGGCCCGTTGCGCGACCGGTTCGGGTTCACCGCACGCCTGGAGTTCTACGAGGCCGACGAGCTGGACCTCATCCTGCGCCGCTCCGCGGACCTGCTCGGCGTCGACCTGACCGGGGAGGGGTCCGCGGAGATCGCGTCGCGCTCGCGCGGCACCCCCCGCATCGCCAACCGGCTGCTGCGCCGGGTCCGCGACTACGCGCAGGTCCGCGCCGACGGCGTCGTCTCGCTCGACATCGCCCGGCGCGCCCTCGAGCTGTACGAGGTCGACGAGCTCGGCCTGGACCGGCTCGACCGCGGCGTCGTCGACGTGCTGTGCCGCCGGTTCGGCGGCGGACCGGTGGGCGTGGCGACCCTCGCCGTCGCCGTCGGCGAGGAGCGCGAGACCGTCGAGGAGGTCGCCGAACCGTTCCTGGTCCGCACCGGTTTCCTCGCCCGCACGCCGCGGGGGCGCGTCGCCACTCCCGCCGCGTGGCGGCACCTCGGTCTCGCCCCGCCGGTCACGGACCTGCTCGGCGGCGGCGCGACCGCAGCCCCGGCGGCGACGCTGTTCGAGGATGCCGACGCACCCGAGGACTAGTGCGCCAGCCCCCGGGGTGCCCCCGTTAGACTTCCCCGTCGGCTCCCGGCGACCCGCCGGAGACGCCGCTCTCCCCGATGTCTCGCGAGGTCCTGCTGTGCCCGAGCTCGTCCAGCTGTTGCCGGTGGTGGGGCTCGCCCTCATCTTCTGGCTGCTGATCCTGCGCCCCGCCCAGAAGCGGCAGAAGGCCATGCAGCGCCTGCAGGCCGAGCTGACCGTCGGCGACGAGGTGCTGCTCGGCTCCGGTCTCGTCGGCACGGTGCGGTCTCTCGCCGAGGACCGCGCCCAGATCGAGGTCGCCCCGGGCGTCCAGGTGACCGTCGTGCGCGGAGCGATCGCGGCGCGCACCAGCCAGGAGGACCAGGTCGGCCCGGGCGACGACCGGTCCGCGGGCGCGCCGCGTCCCGAGGACGGCTGAGGTGGCCCGGCGCGGCAAGCGCCCCGGCCGCACGCTGGCCGTCTTCTTCGCGCTCGTCGGCCTGATGTTCGCCCTGGTCGCCCTCACGGCCGACTGGACCCCCCGCTTGGGCCTGGACCTCCAGGGCGGTACGCAGATCACGCTGCAGGCCGAGGACGACCCGGAGAGCGAGGCGCTGGCGGAGGCCCGCTCGATCATCGACCAGCGGGTCAACGGCTCGGGGGTCAGCGAGGCCGAGGTCACCACGCAGGGCGGTGACCAGATCGTGGTCGAGGTGCCCGGCGAGAACGAGCGCGGCCTGCTCGAGACCGTCCAGCGCCAGGCGCAGCTGCGCTTCCGCCTCGTCGCGTGCTCCGAGAGCGCGCCGTGCGGCGCGCCCGCGACCGGCGTGCCCGGTGCCGACTCGCTCGCCCCGCCCGGCGGTGCCGAGGGTGGCAGGCGGCGGCGACGGCGGCGGCAACGGCGGCGGCGGCGACGGGAGCGGCGGCGGTGGCGACGGGAGCGGCGCGAACCGCGCGCCCGTCGGCTTCGGCGCGGGCGACCAGCCCAGCGACCAGCCCACCGACCAGCCCAGCGACCAGCCCAGCGACCAGCCCAGCGACCAGCCGTCCGAGGACGCCGCACCCGAGGACCCGGACGCCGTCGCCGACGTGCAGGAGATGCTGACCTTCCAGGACCAGCCGCCGCCGGAGGCGGTGGAGCAGTTCAACGCCTACTCCTGCCGTGAGGACGGGGTCCTGCTCGACGCCGAGGGCGAGCCCACCCGGCTCGACGACGTCTCCCTCGAGCCGCTGGTCGCCTGCTCGCAGCCCGAGGGCGACTCCGGCAGCGTCGACTTCCAGCCGGCTCAGAAGTACCTGCTGAGCCCCGCGGTGATCCAGGGCACCTCGCTGTCGGGCGCCACCGCCGGCATCCCGCAGGGTCAGCTGCAGTGGGTGGTCAACCTCCAGATGGGCGGTGACGCGGTCGACGTGTTCGCCACCGTCTCCCGTCAGCTGGTCGGCACCGGTGAGCAGTTCGCCGTCGTCCTCGACGGGCAGGTGCTGTCAGCGCCGACCATGAACGGCATCATCCCCAACGGCGAGGCGCAGATCTCGGGCAACTTCACGGAGACCTCCGCCACCAGCCTCGCCACCAGCCTCGAGTTCGGCGCGCTGCCGATCGCGTTCAGCGACGACCCCAACGTCGTCAACGTCGGGCCGACGCTGGCGGGCAACCAGCTCGGCGCGGGCGTGCTCGCCGGCCTGATCGGCCTCGCGCTGGTGATGGTCTACTGCCTGCTCTACTACCGCGGCCTCGGCCTGGTGATCATCGCCTCGCTGCTCGTCGCGGGTGGCGTGACCTACGCGATGGTGCTGCTGCTGGCCGAGGCGGCCGGCTTCACCCTGACCCTGCCCGGCATCGCCGGGTTGATCGTCGCCGTCGGCATCACCGCGGACTCCTTCATCGTCTACTTCGAGCGGATCCGCGACGAGATGCGCGACGGCAAGTCCATGAAGGTCGCCGTCGAGTCGGCCTGGCCGCGCGCGCGGGCGACCTGCGTCGCCGCCGACGCCGTGTCGATCCTCGCCGCGGTCATCCTCTACATCTTCGCCGCCGGCGTGGTGAAGGGCTTCGCGTTCGCGCTGGGCCTGTCCACGATCATCGACCTCGTGGTGTTCTTCTTCTTCACCAAGCCGATGGTCTCCAGCCTGGCCCGGGCCCGGTTCTTCAACCGCGGCCACCGCTACTCCGGCCTGTCGGCCGGCACCCTCGGGATCGACGAGCTCCCGGCGGCCACCAGCCGTCGCGAGCCTGCGGTCAGCGTGGGAGGGAGAGCCTGATGGGCAGCTACTCACGACTCGGTCACGACCTCTACACCGGCACGCGGTCCTTCGACTTCGTCGGGCGCAAGTGGCTCTGGTACGCCGTCTCCGCGGTGATCGTCGCGATCGCCGTCTCGGGGCTGCTGGTGCGCGGGCTGAACCTCGGCATCGAGTTCACCGGCGGCGCGCAGTACACCGTGTCGCTGCCGGCCACCGCTGCCACGCAGGACACCGCCGACGCGCTGCGCGAGGACGTCGCCGCCACCGGCATCCCGGGAGCCTCCGCGCCGATCGTGGCGACCTCGGGCGAGGAGGCGGTGCAGGTCCAGACCGAGACGCTCAGCGACGAGGAGAGCGCCGCGGTCGTCGACACGATCCTCGAGGCGACCGGCGCCGCTCCGGGCGACATCTCCCAGCAGGAGATCGGTCCCAGCTGGGGCTCCGAGATCGCCGAGCGCGCCCTCATGGGCATCGGCGTCTTCCTCGTGCTGATCGCGCTCGGCATCTGGGCGTACTTCCGCGAGTGGAAGATGTCGGTCGCGGCGCTGGTCGCCCTGGCGCACGACGTCGTGATCACGGTCGGCATCTACGCCATCGTCGGCTTCGAGGTCACCCCCGCCACCGTCACCGGCGTGCTGACGATCCTCGGGTTCTCGCTCTACGACACCGTCGTCGTCTTCGACAAGGTCCGCGAGAACACCACCGGCTCGCAGCGCGCCAACCGCAGCTACGCCGAGTCGGCGAACCTGGCGATCAACCAGACCGTCGTCCGGTCGGTCAACACCTCCGTCGTCGCGCTGCTGCCGGTGGCCGCCATCTTGTGGATCGGTGCGATCCAGCTCGGCGCCGGGTCCTTGAAGGACCTCTCGCTCGCGCTGTTCATCGGCATGGCGGCCGGCGTCTACTCCTCGGTCTTCATCGCCACCCCGCTGGCGGTCCACCTCAAGCAGAACGAGAAGGACGTGCTCGAGGCCGAGCGCCGCGCCAAGACGCGGGCCCGGGCCGCGGACCCCTACGCCGCGGTCCCGTCCTACGCCGACGACATGCCGGTCGGCGACGAGCCGCGCCCGCCCGGGGACGCCGGTGCCGCCGACGACGCCGGGGAGACCGGCCGCCGACCGGCACCCGCCGGTGGCGCCCCGGTGACGGCGCCACCGCGCCGCCCGGAGGCCAGCGGCCGCGGCCGGACCGTCCCACCGTCGCACGGACCGGTCGGCCCGAGCGCCGCCTCGGGCCGCCCCCAGCCCACGCGCAAGCCGAAGCGGGACAGGTGAGCCACCGCCCGGACGAGCCCGCCACCGCGGCGGCGGACGCGCTCGCGCGTGGTGGCGAGGCGCTCGACCGGTTGATCGTCGACGTCCCCGACTTCCCCGAGCCCGGGATCGTCTTCAAGGACATCACCCCGGTCCTGGCCGACCCCTCCGCGCTCGCCGCCGTCGTGGCCGCGCTCGCCGCCGCCGGCCGTGACCCCCAGGGCGAGGTCGTCGTCGACCGCGTGGTCGGCATGGAGGCCCGTGGCTTCATCCTCGGACCGCCGGTCGCCCTGGCCCTCGGCGTCGGGTTCGCGCCGGTGCGCAAGGCCGGCAAGCTGCCGCGGCCCGCCCACGGCGTCACCTACTCCCTGGAGTACGGCGAGGCGACCCTCGAGCTGCACCACGACGCGGTCGCGGCCGGCGAACGGGTGCTGGTCGTCGACGACGTGCTCGCCACCGGTGGGACCGCTCGGGCCACCCGCGAGCTGGTGGAGCGGTGCGGGGGAGTGGTGGCCGCGGTGGCGGTGCTGCTCGAGCTGACCTTCCTCCCGGGCCGCGCCGCGCTGCCGGGTGTGCCGGTGACCGCGCTCCGCCCGGTCTGAGCCGGTCCGGCCCACACGAGCAGCGCCTAGGATGGGGCGATGAGCGAGGACCGGACGGTGACGCGGGACCGCGACGCCGGCGCCGGCTCCCCGAGGCGGGACACCCCGGAGGACCCGGCCCCCGCGGGCCCGCCGATCTCGACCGCCCCCTCGGCGCGGGGGATGCGCGCCCGCCTGGCGAGGATGGGTACCCGCAACCAGCCCGGCAACCCGGTCCTGGAGCCGCTGCTGCGCGCCGTCCGCGCCAACCACCCGAAGGCGGACCTCGCGCTGATCGAGCGGGCGTACACCATCGCCGAGGAGCTCCACCGCACCCAGACCCGCAAGAGCGGCGACCCCTACATCACCCACCCGCTGGCGGTCACCACGATCCTGGCCGAGATCGGGATGACCGAGCCGACGCTGTGCGCCGCGCTGCTGCACGACACCGTCGAGGACACCCCGTACACCCTCGAGCAGGTCGAGAAGGACTTCGGCGCCGAGGTGGCGCGGCTCGTCGACGGGGTGACCAAGCTCGACAAGGTCAAGTACGGCGACTCCGCGCAGGCGGAGACCATCCGCAAGATGATCGTCGCGATGTCGCGCGACATCCGGGTGCTGGTCATCAAGCTCGCCGACCGGCTCCACAACATGCGCACCCTGCGCTACGTGCGCCAGGAGACCCAGGAGCGGGTGGCCCGCGAGACCCTCGACATCTACGCACCGCTGGCCCACCGGCTCGGCATGAACACCATCAAGTGGGAGCTGGAGGACCTGGCGTTCGCCACGCTCCACCCGAAGATCTACGACGAGATCGTGCGGATGGTCGCGGTGCGCGCGCCCTCGCGCGACCAGTTCCTGGCCGAGGTGATCACGCAGGTCGAGAAGGACCTGCGCGAGGCCAAGGTGAAGGCGACCGTCACCGGACGCCCGAAGCACTACTACTCGATCTACCAGAAGATGATCGTCGGCGGCCGCGAGTTCACCGACATCTACGACCTGGTCGGCATCCGGATCCTCGTCGACGAGGACCGCGACTGCTACTCCGTCCTCGGCGTGCTCCACTCGCGCTGGAACCCGGTCCTCGGCCGGTTCAAGGACTACGTCGCGATGCCGAAGTTCAACATGTACCAGTCGCTGCACACCACGGTGATCGGCCCGCAGGGCAAGCCCGTGGAGATGCAGATCCGCACCTTCTCCCAGCACCGTCGCGCCGAGTACGGCGTCGCCGCGCACTGGAAGTACAAGGAGGACGGCCGGGCCGGCCTCGACACCGAGCAGCGCGGTGACCTCGACGACATGTCGTGGGTGCGCCAGCTGCTGGACTGGCAGAGCGAGGTCGAGGACCCCGGGGAGTTCCTGGAGTCGCTGCGCTTCGAGATCAACCGCGCCGAGACCTACGTGTTCACCCCGCGCGGCGACGTGATCGCGCTCCCCGCCGGCGCGACCCCCGTCGACTTCGCCTACGCCGTGCACACCGAGGTCGGGCACCGCACGATCGGGGCCCGGGTCAACGGCCGCCTCGTGCCGCTGGAGTCGACGCTGGACAACGGCGACGTGGTCGAGGTGTTCACCTCGAAGGCCGCCGACGCGGGGCCCTCGCGCGACTGGCAGGGCTTCGTGAAGTCCCAGCGCGCGCGCTCGAAGATCCGGCAGTGGTTCACCAAGGAGCGCCGCGAGGAGGCCATCGAGCAGGGCAAGGACCAGATCGCGCGGATGATGCGCAAGGAGGGGCTGCCGCTCAAGCGGCTGCTCACCCACGACTCGCTCCAGCTCGCCGCGGCCCACTTCCACCTCCACGACGTCTCCGCCCTGTACGCCGCGGTGGGGGAGAACAACATCTCGGCGCAGGCGGTGGTGCGCTGGGTGCTCGACCTCCACGGCGGCAACGACGGGGCGCAGGAGGACCTCGCCGAGGCGGTCACCATCACCGGCCGCCGCGGCCGGTCGAAGGCGCCGACCGGCGGGGACTCCGGCGTGGTCGTCAAGGGCGCCTCCGACGTGTGGGTCAAGCTCGCCAAGTGCTGCACCCCGGTCCCGCCGGACGACGTGCTCGGCTTCGTGACCAAGGACTCCGGGGTCTCGGTGCACCGCCAGGACTGCCCCAACGCCGCAGCGCTGCGCCGCCAGCCCGAGAAGGTCCTCGAGGTCGAGTGGGCGCCCACCGCGCAGTCGATGTTCCTGGTCAACATCCAGGTGGAGGCGCTGGACCGGGCCCGATTGCTCTCCGACATCACGATGGCGCTCTCCGACGCCCACGTGAACATCCTCTCGGCCACGCTGAGCACCACCCGCGACCGCGTCGCCACCTCGCGCTTCACCTTCGAGATGGCCGAGACCAAGCACCTCGACCAGGTCTGCGCACCGTGCGCGGCGTGCCCGGTGTCTTCGACGCCTACCGCGTCACCCGCGTCCGCCGGTTGACCTCACGGGCTCGTCGGGCTTGGATCAGGCCTCTGGACCGTACGGGAGCTGCGTCCTGATCGTGCGAGCCCTTCTCACGGCCGCTGAGCGTCGTCACGCCAGTGGCGGGCGATTGCGGTGTCGACCGCCGGGACGGTGGTGGCGAAGGTCCAGACCTGCACCGGTTGGGATGCCGCCGGCGGTCGGTCGAACCGCCTACTCGTCGTCCTGTTCTACACGGGTGGCGGCGAGAGCATCATCCACCGCCGATCCGCGACACCGCGCCGGACGGCCGGTGGCGGTGCTGATCGCCGGAAGACCGACTCCGTTGAACTTCAAGGTGAGCAGGCCAGGGTCGCGGCGTGGGCGAGACGAAGAGGGTCTCGCTGGAGGGAGGGGGCAGAACATGTGACGAGGGCTGCCTGCCGTCGCGACCAGCCGATGGACTGCAGGACGGATCCGGGCGATCAGCTGACGGTCGGCGGACGGCCCCGCGCTCGCGGTCCGCGAAGTCGGCCGAGGCCTTGCGGGCCATGTCGAGGAAGGCGCGGCGCGAGGAGAGGTCGTCCTCGAGCCGCTGGGCGCGGCGGTCGTCGCCGGCGGCGCGGGCCTGCTCCAGCTGGGCCTCGACCTCCGCGATGGCGGACCCGAGCTTGGCGACCATGTCGTCGGCGCGGGCCGACTTCTCCGGGTCCGAGCGCTTCCAGCGGTCGTCCTCGACCGCGCGGATGGCCTGCTCGACCTTGCGGATCCGGGCCTCCAGCTCCTTGACCCGGTCGCGCGGCACCTTGCCGGCGTCGTCCCACTTCTCGGCGATCTCGCGGAACGCCCGCTTGGCGGCCTCCTGGTCGGTGACCGGCAGCAGCGCCTCGGCCCGGACGATCAGGGCGTCCTTGACCTCCGCGTTACCGGCGTACTCGCGGTCGAGCTCGGCGTTGGCCGCGTCGCGAGCGCCGAAGAACTGGTCCTGCGCGCCGCGGAACCGGGCCCACAGCGCGTCGTCGACCGACTTCGGCGCCGGCCCGGCGGCCTTCCAGTCGCGCATCAGGTCGCGGTAGCGGCCCGACGTCGGGCCCCAGTCGGTGCTGGTGGCGAGGGTCTCGGCCTCCTTGACCAGCCGCTCCTTCACGGCGCGCGCGCCCTCGCGCTGCTCCTCCTGCTCGGCGAAGTGCTGCTTGCGCCGCTTGCCGTAGGACGAGCGAGCGGAGCTGAACCGCTTCCACAGGGCGTCGTCGGCGGCCCGGTCGATGCGGGGCAGCGCCTTCCACTCCTCGAGCAGCTCGCGCAGCCGCTGCGAGCCGTGCCGCCAGTCGGTGCCGGCGGCGACCGCCTCGGCCCGGACGACCAGCGCCTCCTTGGCCTGCTTGGCCTCCGCCGAGCGCTGGTCGCGCTCGGCCTTGCGGGCGCTGCGCTGCTGGGCGAGGACCGGACCGAGGGAGTCCAGGCGCCCGGCCAGCGCGGCCAGGTCGCCGACAGCGTTGGCCGCCACGACCTGGGTGCGCAGCGCGCGCACCCGCTCGGCGGCGTCGTCGGGGGCGAGCACCCCCGAGCGCACCCGCTGGTCGAGCAGGTGCACCTCCGTCCCGAGCGCGGCGTAGCGCTCGGCGTAGAAGCCGAGCGCCTCCTCCGGCGTCCCCTCGGGGTACTGCCCGACGGCGCGCTCCTCGCCCGCCGCGGTGCGCACGTACACGGTGCCGTCGTCGCCGACCCGGCCCCACTCGCTGCTCGTCACTGCCGATCCTCTTCGTCGCCGTCGTCACGTCGTCGGTCTCGTCGGCGCTGAGCCGTCGTCGCCGGGACGCCATGCTAGTGCCGGGGCTGCGAGCGGCCCCACCGGCCGCGGGGCGCCGGCTGCCGGGTCGCTACCCTGCACGGGTGTTGATCGCCGGCTTCCCCGCGGGTCCGTGGGGCACGAACTGCTACGTCGCCGCCACCGGTCCGGGCAGCGAGTGCGTCGTGGTCGACCCCGGCAAGGACGCCGCCGCCGGCGTCGCCGAGCTGGTCCGGGAGCACCGCCTGAAGCCGGTCTCCGTCCTCGTCACGCACGGCCACGTGGACCACATGTGGTGCGTGGCCCCCGTCGCGGGCGCCTACGACGCCACCGCCTGGGTGCACCCCGCCGACCGCCACCTGCTGACCGACCCGATGGCCGGCATGTCGGCGGAGACGACGGCGATGCTGCTGGGCGGTGACCACGACCTGGGCCGAGCCGGACGACGTCCGCGAGCTCGCCGACGGCCAGGAGCTCGAGCTCGCCGGGTTGCGCTTCGTGGTCGACCACACCCCCGGGCACACCGAGGGCTCGGTGACCTTCCGCTCGCCCTACGACGCCGCCGACGACGTCTCCGAGGTGATGTTCGCCGGCGACCTGCTGTTCGCGGGCTCGATCGGCCGCACCGACCTGCCCGGTGGCGACCACCCGACGATGCTGCGCAGCCTGGCCGCCAAGGTGCTCACGCTGCCCGACGACGTCGTGGTGCTGCCCGGTCACGGCGAGCAGACCACGATCGGTCGCGAGCGCGCGAGCAACCCCTACCTGCTCGACCTCCAGGACGGCCGCGCCGCGGCCGCGCGTGGCCGCTGACGATGGCGCGCACCGCCCCGCTGAGCGGGTTCCCCGAGCTGCTGCCCGCCCAGCGCTTCGTCGAGCAGCAGGTCGTCGACACGCTGCGGCGCACCTTCGAGCTGCACGGCTTCGCGCCGATCGAGACCCGCGCCGTGGAGCCGCTCGACCAGCTGCTGCGCAAGGGCGAGACGTCCAAGGAGGTCTACCTGCTGCGGCGCCTGCAGCGAGGAGTCCGCCGAGGGCCACGCCGGGCTGGGGCTGCACTTCGACCTGACCGTGCCCTTCGCGCGCTACGTGCTGGAGAACGCCGGCAGGCTCGGAGTTCCCGTTCCGGCGCTACCAGGTGCAGCGCGCCTGGCGCGGCGAGCGGCCGCAGGAGGGCCGCTTCCGGGAGTTCACCCAGGCCGACATCGACGTGGTCGGCCGCGACGTGCTGCCCTTCCACCACGACGTCGAGGTCGCCCGGGTCATGCTCGACGCGCTCTCGCGCCTCGACTTCCTGCCGCGGCTTCCGGCTGCAGGTGAACAACCGCAAGCTGATCCAGGGCTTCTACGCCGGTCTCGGGCTGGGCGACACCGACGAGGTGATGCGCCTGGTCGACAAGCTCGACAAGCTGCCGGCCGACCGAGGTGCGCGAGCTGCTGGTCGACGAGGCCGGGCTCGACAGCGCCGACGCCGACCGGGTGCTGGAGCTCGCCACGATCCGGACCGCCGACACCACCTTCGTCGCGCGGGTCCGCGGGCTCGGCGTGCGAGCACCCGCTGCTCGACCAGGGGCTCGACGAGCTCGCCGCGCTGGTCGCCGCCTGCGCGGACCTGGTCGACGACCGCGTCCGCATCGAGGCCGACCTGTCGATCGCCCGCGGCCTGGACTACTACACGGGCACCGTCTTCGAGACCCGCCTGGACGGCTACGAGTCCCTCGGCTCGATCTGCTCCGGCGGGCGCTACGACGCGCTGGCGACCGACGGCCGTGCCACCTACCCGGGCGTGGGCATCTCCCTGGGCGTGAGCCGCGTCGTGGTGCCCCTGCTCGCGCGCACCGGGATGCGGGCGGACCGGTCGGTGCCCAGCGCGGTCCTGGTGGCGGTGCGCCGACGAGGAGAGCCGTGGCGACGCCGACGCGGTCGCGACCGCGCTGCGCGCGCGGGAGATCCCCTGCGAGGTCGCCCCGACGGCGGCGAGGTTCGGCAAGCAGATCCGCCACGCCGAGCGACGTGGCATCCCCTACGTGTGGTTCCGCAGCGCCGAGGGCGGCCACGAGGTCAAGGACATCCGCTCCGGCGAGCAGGTCGCCGCCGACCCGACCACCTGGACACCCCCCACCGAGGACCTGCACCCCCGGGTCCTGACCGAGGAGCAACCGAAGTGATCCGCACCCACGACGCCGGCGCGCTGCGCGCCGAGCACGTCGGCCAGACCGTCACCCTCGCCGGCTGGGTCGCCCGTCGCCGCGACCACGGCGGCGTCGCGTTCCTCGACCTGCGCGAGGCCAGCGGTGTCTGCCAGGTCGTCGTCCGTGACGAGGACGTCGCGCACAGCCTGCGCAACGAGTACTGCCTGCGCGTGACCGGCGAGGTCGCCGCGCGCCCCGAGGGCAACGCGAACCCCGCCCTGCCCTCGGGTGCCGTCGAGGTGATCGCCGGCGAGGTCGAGGTGCTGAACCCCGCCGCGACGCTGCCGTTCGCCGTCGACGACACCGGCCACGGCTCGGGCGAGGTGGGGGAGGAGGCGAGGTTGCGCCACCGCTACCTCGACCTGCGCCGGCCCGGCCCCGCTGCGGCGCTGCGGCTGCGCAGCCGGGTCAACAAGGCCGCCCGGGACGTGCTGGACGCCCACGCGTTCGTCGAGGTCGAGACGCCGACGCTGACCCGGAGCACGCCGGAGGGTGCCCGCGACTTCGTGGTCCCCGCCCGGTTGCGCCCGGGCAGCTGGTACGCGCTGCCGCAGAGCCCGCAGCTGTTCAAGCAGCTGCTGATGGTCGCCGGCCTCGAGCGGTACTACCAGATCGCGCGGTGCTACCGCGACGAGGACTTCCGCGCCGACCGGCAGCCCGAGTTCACCCAGCTCGACGTCGAGCTGAGCTTCGCCGACGAGGACGACGTGATCGCGCTGACCGAGGAGGTCCTGGCCGCGATGTGGGCGCTGGTCGGTGTCGACGTGCCTCGCCCGCTGCCCCGGTTGACCTACGCCGACGCGATGGCCCGGTTCGGCTCCGACAAGCCGGACCTGCGCATGGGCCAGGAGCTCGTCGAGTGCACCTCCTACTTCGCCGGCACGCCGTTCCGGGTGTTCCAGGCCGAGTACGTCGGCGCGGTGGTCATGCCCGGCGGCGCGAGCCAGCCGCGCAAGGTCCTCGACGCCTGGCAGGAGTGGGCCAAGCAGCGCGGCGCGCGGGGCCTCGCCTACGTCCTGGTGCAGCCCGACGGCGAGCTCACCGGCCCGGTCGCCAAGAACCTCTCGGAGGACGAGAGGGCCGGGCTGGCCGCCCACGTCGGGGCCGAGCCGGGCGACTGCGTCTTCTTCGCCGCCGGCGCCACCAGGCCCAGCCGGGCACTGCTCGGGGCCGCACGCCTCGAGGTCGGCCGACGCTGCGAGCTCATCGACGAGAGCGCCTTCGCCTTCACCTGGGTCGTCGACGCCCCGATGTTCGAACCGGCCGCCGACGCGGTCGCCGGCGGCGACGTCGCGGTCGGCTCCGGCGCCTGGACCGCGGTCCACCACGCCTTCACCGGCCCCAAGCCCGAGTTCGCCGACACCTTCGACACCGACCCCGGCTCCGCGCTCGCCTACGCCTACGACGTGGTGTGCAACGGCAACGAGCTGGGTGGCGGCTCGATCCGGATCCACCGTCGCGACGTGCAGGAGCGGGTCTTCGCCGTGATGGGGCTCGGCGCGGAGGAGGCCCAGGAGAAGTTCGGCTTCCTGCTCGAGGCGTTCTCCTACGGTGCCCCACCGCACGGGGGCATCGCGCTCGGGATGGACCGGATCTGCGCGCTGCTCGCCGGCACCGACTCGATCCGCGACGTGATCGCCTTCCCGAAGTCCGGCGGCGGGCACGACCCGCTCACCGGCGCGCCGGCGCCGATCAGCGCCGAGCAGCGCAAGGACGCCGGGGTGGACGCCCGACCGGGCAAGGACGTCCCGGCCTGAGCGCCGCCGACCGGCGATCCTGCGGCGTGGCGGCGTTCCTTCCGATCGGGACGTTCTGCAACCGAACCGTTACGGCGGGCGCCGCGGTTCGTTGACGGACCTGACATAGGCTCCCGTGCGGTGCGGGTCACCCCCGTCGACCACCCCCCGTCCCACCCCTGCGTCGCACGCCCGAGATCCGAGGTGAGCATGACCCTGCAGTCCGGTAACGAGCCCGGCACGGTCAGCGAGACCGAGGACTCGAGGCGCGAGGCCGACCCGCAGTCGGTGCGCACGCTGGACAGCAAGTCCCCCACGCAGATCGCGCTGACCCGGCTGCGGAAGGACACGGTCGCGGTCGTCTGCGGCGCCATCCTCTTCCTGATGGTCGCAGCGGCGCTGCTGGCCCCGGTCATCACCCGGTTGTGGGGCATCTACCCCGAGATCACCAGCCCGGGAGCACCGAAGCCCTCGGAGATGCTGGACCAGTTCAACTTCCCCGAGACCGGACCGCCGTACTACGGCTTCACCTGGGACCACCCGCTCGGCATCGCTCCGAACACCGGCGTCGACAACCTGGCCAACCTGCTCTACGGCTTGCGGACCTCGTTGTTGGTCGCCACCGTCGCGACCCTGTTCTCCACCGTGGTCGGGATCACGATCGGCCTGATGGCCGGCTTCTCCCGCGGCTGGCTCGACCGGGTGCTGTCCTTCGTGATCGACCTCTTCCTCTCCTTCCCGTTCCTGCTCGGGGCGCTGACGCTCGCGCCCATCCTCACGTCGCGCTTCAGCAGCAACCTCGAGCTGCTCGACCGGGCGCAGCTGCTCGGGCTGATCGCGGTGCTGGTGATCTTCGGCTGGATGTCCCTGGCCCGGTTGATCCGCGGCCAGGTGCTCTCGCTGCGCGAGCGGGAGTTCATCCAGAGCGCCCAGGTGATCGGCGTGCCGACGCGACGGATCCTGTTCAAGGAGCTGCTGCCCAACATGGTCGCGCCGATCGTGGTGTCCACCTCGCTGATGCTTCCCGCCTTCGTCGCGGCCGAGGCCGGCCTGTCCTACCTCGGCATCGGGCTGACCGGCCAGCCGTCCCTGGGGCAGATGATCCTGCGGCGCCGACCGGGTTCTACGCGGACCTACGGCCTCTACCTGTGGGTCGCCGGTCGGCGTCGTCACCGTGCTGGTGCTCGCGCTCAACCTCCTCGGCGACTCGGTCCGAGACGCCTTCGACCCGAGGACCCGTCGGTGACCCACGTCGCGGCGGTCGGCAACCCCAATAGGAAAGGTAGGAGACACCATGCGGTTGAAGAAACCGTCGGTCGGCGCTGACCACGGCCGGCCTGCGTCGTCGCTGGCCGCCTGCGGCGGCAGCGGCGACGGCCGACCACCGGCTCGGACAACGTCGACCGCGAGAACCTCGGCAACACCGGCGACGCGACCGATCCGGACCGCGAGGGTCCGGTCGAGATCGAGGGCGCCGACGGAGGGTGGCACGGTCACCGTCCTCAGCGTCTCCGGCGCCAACAGCATGGACCCGAGCGAGGTCTACTACACCAACACCGACTCGATCCTGACCGGGCTGGTGACCCGGACGCTGACCCAGTACGTCTACGACCCCGAGACCGGCCAGCACGATCCTGGTGCCCGACCTCGCCACCGACCTCGGCACGCCCAACGAGGACTTCACCGAGTGGACGTTCACCATCCGCGAGGGCGTCACGCTACGAGAACGGCGAGCAGGTCACCGTCGAGGACGTCGAGTTCGGCATGCTGCGCTCGATGGACCGCACCGCCTTCCCCGAGGGTCCCGCGTTCTCGCAACGACTACTTCGCGGGCGGCAAGGACTACAAGGGCCCCTACACCGCGGGGTGACACCAACTTCGACGCGATCACGGTCGAGGGCAACGACATCACGATCGAGATGGACACCTCGTTCCCGGACATGCCCTACTGGGGCACCTTCCCGGCGATGGGCCCGATCCCCGAGGGCCGCCAGTCCGACCCCAGCCAAGTACGCGCAGCAGCCGTTGGCCACCGGTCCGTACAAGTTCGACGAGTACAACCCCGAGCGCAGCCTGACCCTGGTCCGCAACGAGGAGTGGGACCCCGCGACCGACCCGGCCGCACGGCCTACCCGGACACCTACGTCTTCGACTTCCAGGCCGCCAGCGCGCAGATCGACGAGATCCTGCTCAACGACACCGGTGACGGCCAGACCACGATCACCTACGACGACGTGCTGGCCGCGAACTACCGCGATCTTCCAGTCGACGAGCACTCGGACCGGCTGGTCGAGGGCGGCGCACCGTGCACCTACTACTGGCGCCGGACTACCGCAAGATCGAGTCCCGACAAGGTGCCGCGAGGCGCTGGCCTGGGCCTACCCCTACAAGGACGCGACCGTGGCCGCCGGCTACATCGTCGACGTGACCCGGATCATCGACGGCGACCAACCTGATGCCCCCGGGCATCCCCGGTCGCGAGGAGTACAACCCGATCCCCGAGCACGAGCCCGGCACGACCGACCCCGCGAAGGCGGCAGGCAGATCCTGGAGGAGGCCGGCGAGATCGGCTTCGAGCTGAGGTTCCTGTTCGCCAACGACGACCCGAACGCCGTCACGGCCAAGGACGTCATCGTCGAGGCGTTCGAGGAGGCAGGCTTCACCACCAAGCCGGTGGCCACCACCCTCGCCGAGCTTCTCGACGCTGCGCGCCGACCCCGACGCCAACATCAACATGCGCACCGCGGGCTGGTGCTCGGACTGGCCGTCGGGCGGCTCGTGGTTCCCGCCGGTGCTCAGCTCGACCAACCTCGACGACGAGGGCCTGGGCTCCAACTACGCGGCGTTCAGCGAGCCGGACATCGACGCAGCGGATCGACGACGTCCTCGGCTCGCCGATCGAGGACCAGCCGGCGGCGTGGAACGAGCTGGACCAGTAGATCGCCGAGGAGTACCTCCCGGTGATCCCGCACTCCTACGCCGGGGTCGCGCAGGCGCACGGCTCGCGGATCAGGGCATCGAGATCGACCAGAACCACGGCATGCCGACCTGGAAGCAGATGTGGGTCGACCCGGGCTGAGCGCCTGACGACCCGAGTCCCACCTGACGAGCCGCCGGGGCGGGTCCACCCGGACCCGCCTCGGCGCTCCGTCCGTCCCGACGTCCCTCCCCACGAAAGGCCGCCGATGCTCGGGCTTCGTCGTGCGCCGCGTGCTCACCGCGATCCTCGTGGTGTTCCTCACCTCGGTCTTCGTGTTCGTGCTGTTCTTCAAGGGCGTCGCGAACCCGGCCGGCCCGGTGTGCGAGGCCTCGGGTCGCTGCACCCAGGAGCGCCTCGCCGGCATCGAGGAGGCGATGGGGCTCAACGACCCGATCCTCACCCAGTACGCAGACTTCGCCGGCGGCGTGCTCGCCGGACGGACCGTCAGCTTCGGCGAGGCCGAGTACGACTGCCCGTTCCCGTGCCTCGGCATCTCCTACGGCACCCGGGGCCAGATCACCGACGAGCTCAAGGAGCGCGCGCCCGCGACCATCACCCTCGCCGTCGGCGGCTCGATCATCTACCTGGTGGTCGGGGTCACGCTGGGCGTGCTGGCCGCCCAGCGGCGCGGCACCACGACCGACCGGCTGCTGGTCAGCTCCAGCCTGATCGTCAGCTCGATCCCGTACTACCTGTTCTGCCTGCTGGCCTACATCTTCCTGGTCCTGAAATCACCGATCTTCGAGACCACCGGCTACCTGCCGATCACCGAGGGCGTCGGGCCGTGGTTCCTGGCGATGCTGCTGCCGTGGCTGGTGCTGGGGCTGTTCAACTCCTCCAACTACGCACGCTTCGCCCGCGGGCAGATGGTCGAGACCCTGGGCGAGGACTACATCCGCACCGCCACCGCCAAGGGCCTGCCCGGCAACCGGGTGGTGTTCGGGCACGCGCTCCGCGCGGCGATCGTCCCGATCGTCACCATCTTCGGTCTCGACTTCGCCGCGCTGCTCGGCGGCACCATCTTCACCGAGCAGATCTTCCAGATCGACGGCATCGGCCGGTGGGCGCTCGACGCGGTGACCCGCCCGCCGCTGGACTTCCCGGTGGTGATCGCCACCGTGCTCGTGGTGGCGGTGATCATCACCCTCGCCAACCTGGTCGTGGACATCATCTACGGCTTCCTCGACCCCCGAGTGAGGATCTCGTGACCGCCTCCCCGGGACCCGGCACCGCGGGCGCCGACGCGCCGCTGCTCGAGGTCAGCAACCTCTCGGTGCGGTTCCCGACCCACGACGGGTTGGTGCAGGCGGTCTCCGACCTCAGCTACAGCGTCCGCCGCGGCCAGACCCTGGGCATCGTCGGCGAGTCCGGGTCGGGCAAGAGCGTCTCCTCGATGGCGGTGCTCGGCCTGCACGACCCGAAGCAGACCCGCCTCGAGGGCTCGATCCGGATCAACGGCCGCGAGGTCATCGGCGCCTCCGAGTCGGAGATGCGCAAGCTGCGGGGCAACGAGGTCGCGATGATCTTCCAGGACCCGCTGACCGCGCTGCACCCCTTCTACTCGGTGGGGCGCCAGATCACCGAGGCCTACCGGGTGCACCACGACGTCTCCCGGAAGGTGGCGCGCCGCCGGGCGGTCGAGGTGCTCGACCGGGTGGGGATCCCGCAGCCCGAGTCGCGGGTCGACGACTTCCCGCACCAGTTCTCCGGCGGGATGCGCCAGCGCGCGATGATCGCCATGGCCCTGGTCAACGACCCGACGCTGCTGATCGCCGACGAGCCGACCACGGCCCTCGACGTCACGGTCCAGGCCCAGATCCTCGACCTGCTCCAGGACCTCCAGCGCGAGTTCGACTCCGCGATCGTGATGATCACCCACGACCTCGGCGTGATCGCCGAGATCGCGGACGACGTGCTGGTCATGTACGGCGGCCGCGCGGTGGAGAAGGGGGCCTGCAAGGAGATCCTGACCCACCCCGAGATGCCCTACACCTGGGGCCTGCTCAGCAGCATCCCGGAGGTCGCCGGCGACGTCGACCTCCCGCTGGTGCCGATCCCCGGCACCCCGCCCAGCCTGCTGAACCCGCCCCCCGGTTGCGCCTTCCACCCGCGGTGCACCTTCCGCGACCAGGTCCCCGGCGATCTGTGCACCACCGAGCTGCCCCTGCTGCTGCCGGGCGGGCGCGGTCCCGGGCACGAGAAGCGCTGCCACCTCGCCGACCCCGACGGGGTCTTCGAGGCCAACCGTGCCGAGATCGAGCGGCTCGCCGAGGAGCAGCGTGCTGCCCAGGTCGACCAGGTCGCGGCCGGCGCGACCGCCCCCACCACGCAGGACGGGCGATGAGCGACGTGACGACGAGCGACGCGGCGACGGCGCCGGCCCCCACCGGGGGGACCGGCGGCACCCCCCTGCTGGAGGTGCGCCAGCTGAAGAAGTACTTCCCGGTGCGCTCCTCCGGTCTGCTCCGCCGCACCGTCGGGAACGTGCAGGCCGTCGACGGCGTGTCCTTCGCCATCGAGCAGGGTGAGTCGCTGGGCCTGGTGGGGGAGTCCGGCTGCGGCAAGTCCACCCTGGGTCGCCTGGTCACCCGGCTCTACGAGCCCACCGCCGGCTCGATCGAGTTCGAGGGCCAGGAGATCGGGGGGCTCTCCTCCAAGCAGATGCTGCCCATCCGCCGGGAGATCCAGATGATCTTCCAGGACCCCTACTCCTCCCTGAACCCCCGCCACACCGTCGGCACCATCGTCGGCACGCCGCTCCAGGTGCACTCGGTGGTGCCCAAGGACCGGGTGCTGCCGAGGGTCCAGGAGCTGCTCGAGGTGGTCGGGCTCAACCCGGAGCACTACAACCGCTACCCCAACGAGTTCTCCGGCGGTCAGCGCCAGCGCATCGGCATCGCCCGCGCCCTCGCGCTGCAGCCCAAGCTGCTGGTGGCCGACGAGCCGGTCTCCGCGCTCGACGTCAGCATCCAGGCGCAGGTGATCAACCTGCTCCAGGACGTGCAGCGCGAGTTCGGCATCGCCTTCCTCTTCATCGCCCACGACCTGGCCGTGGTGCGGCACTTCTGCCCCCAGGTGGCGGTGATGTACCTGGGGCGGATCGTCGAGGTCGCCGACCGCGAGACCCTCTACCACCGCCCGCACCACCCCTACACCCAGGCGCTGCTCTCGGCCGTGCCCGACGTCGCGCAGGCGGCCAGCGGCGCCCGCCGGGAGCGGATCCGGCTCGAGGGCGACGTCCCGAGCCCGGTCAACCCGCCGTCCGGGTGCTCGTTCCGCACCCGGTGCCGGCTGGCCCGCGACATCTGCGCCCGGGTCGAGCCGCCGCTGCTGCAGATCGGCCCGCGGCACAAGGTCGCCTGCCACTTCCCCGGCGAGCTCGGGAAGCACCCGCAGCGCCCGATCACCGCGCCGTTGCTCGGCACCGACGACAGCGGCGCGCCCGACCCCACCGCGACGGCGGTGCAGATCGACGACCGGCCCGGGTTCGGCGACACCTGGTACGACCTGGAGACGCGCAGCGTCACCGGCCCGGACCGCCGGTAGCGTCACCGGGGTGGACGAGCAGCCCGACGGACTCTTCGACGCACCGCCCGACGCCGGGCCGGCCGCCCGCACGGCCGGGCCGGGCCCGACCGCCGGGGGCAGCCTCGCGGGCGCCGACCACGCGGCGGCCCCGCTGGCGGTGCGGATGCGGCCGCGCCGGTTGGAGGAGCTGGTCGGGCAGGAGCAGCTCCAGGCCGCCGGGTCGCCGCTGCGGCGGCTGGTCGAGGGCGACCAGTCGATGTCCTTGCTGCTCTGGGGGCCGCCGGGCACCGGGAAGACGACCATCGCCTCGATCCTCTCCGGCCAGACCGACCGGGACTTCGTCGAGGTCTCGGCCGTCTCGGCCGGTGTGAAGGACGTGCGCGCGGCGATCGACGCCGCCCGGCGCCGGCTCGTCGCAGCGGGGCAGGAGACGGTCCTGTTCGTCGACGAGGTCCACCGGTTCAGCAAGGCCCAGCAGGACGCGCTGCTGCCCGGGGTGGAGAACCGGTGGGTGACGCTGGTGGCGGCCACGACGGAGAACCCCTACTTCAGCGTGATCTCGCCGCTGCTCTCGCGCAGCCTGCTGCTGCGGCTGGAGAGCCTCACCGACGACGACGTCCGCCGGGTCCTGCTCGCCGCGACCACCGACGAGCGCGGCCTGGCCGGCGCCGTGACGGTCGACGACGACGCCCTGGACCACCTGGTGCGGCTCGCCGGGGGGGACGCGCGCCGGTCCCTGACCTACCTGGAGGCTGCCGCGGGCGCCGCGACCAGCCGCGGCTCCGACGTCGTCGACCTCGCCACCGCCGAGCTGGCCGTCGACCAGGCCGCCGTGCGCTACGACCGCCAGGGCGACCAGCACTACGACGTGACCAGCGCGTTCATCAAGTCGGTACGGGGGTCGGACGCCGACGCCGCGCTGCACTACCTGGCGCGGATGCTGGAGGCCGGCGAGGACCCGCGGTTCATCGCCCGTCGGCTGCTGATCCTGGCCAGCGAGGACATCGGGCTGGCCGACCCGACCGCGCTCACCACCGCGGTGGCGGCGGCCCAGACCGTGCAGCTGATCGGCATGCCGGAGGCACGGCTGACGCTGGCGCACGCCACGATCGCGCTCGCGGTGGCGCCCAAGTCCAACGCCGTCACGACCGCGATCGGCGCGGCGGTCGCCGACGTCCGGGCGGGCAGGATCGGCGTGGTGCCGGCGCACCTCCGGGACGGGCACTACGCGGGCGCCGCGAAGCTCGGGCACAACCAGGGCGCGCCCACGCCGTACGTCTACAGCCACGACGCGCCGTACGGGATCGCCGAGCAGCAGTACGCCCCCGACGTCGTGGCGGACGCCAGCTACTACCGACCCACCTCGCTCGGCGCGGAGGCCGCGGTGCGCGAGCGGTGGGAGCGGGTGCGCCGACTGGTCCGGGGCGGGCCCCGGGGCGACGGGTAGGGTCGGGCGCCATGACCGAGCAGTGGAGCCTCCCGGGGTACGCCGTGCTGCTGGTCGTGGTGCTGGTCGTGGTGCTGACGGGGGTCGCCGTGGTGGCGGTCCTGGTCGCGCTGGCGCAGCTGGCCCGCGCTCGCGCCGAACGGGTCCGCTCCGAGCAGCGGCTCGCGCGGGCGGAGGAGGAGGCGGCGGCCCTGCGCGAGACGGTGGCGGGCATCGAGCGCCGGCTGGGCGCCACGCCCGACCACGACGCCCCGAGACCCGCCCTTCCCGACTACGTGATCACCCGTGTCGGGGACGCAGGGGGCGCGGGAGACTCTCGGGGAGCCGGTGCCGGCCCGGGTGGTCCCGGCGCCGTTGTTCGCCGACCTGGTGCTGCGCGAGTCGGTGGTCCAGGCCGCCTCGCTCGCCGCCGGGGTGCGTCGGGCGCTCGCCCCGCAGACCCGGGCCCGGATCCGGGTCGAGATGCGGCAGGAGGTCAGGCGCGCGCGCAAGCAGCGGCGCACCGACCTGCGCGCCGCCCGGCGCGACTGGGAGGCGCGCGGGCGCCGGGAGGGCAGCGCCGCATGAGCCGCGGGCTCTGGTTCGCGGCCGGAGCCGGCGCCGGGATCTACGCGGTGGTCCGCGGCCGGCGCGCGGCCGAGGCGCTGAGCGCCGACGGCCTGCGCGACCGGGTCGGCGCCGCCGTCCTGGGCGCCCGGCTGCTGCGCGACGAGGTGGCCGCCGGGCGGGCCGAGCGGGAGACCGAGCTGCGCGAGGACCTGCAGCACCGCTCGCGCGGGCCGCACCAGCTGTCCGGGCCGACCGGCCCACCACGCGAGGCGCCCGCCGGGGCGCCCGAGGAGAGGGAGCACTGATGGACACCGCGCAGATCCGGGAGCGGTTCGTGGGGCACTTCGAGGCCGCCGACCACGTCGCGGTGCCCTCGGCGTCCCTCCTGGCCGCCGACCCCACGCTGCTGTTCGTGAACGCGGGCATGGTGCCCTTCAAGCCCTACTTCCTCGGCGAGGAGACGCCGCCCTACCTGCGCGCCACGAGCGTCCAGAAGTGCGTGCGGACCCCCGACATCGAGGACGTCGGTCGCACCACCCGGCACGGCACGTTCTTCGAGATGTGCGGCAACTTCTCCTTCGGCGACTACTTCAAGCAGCGCGCGATCGAGCTCGCGTGGGACCTCGTGACCAAGCCGCTCGCCGACGGCGGGTGGGGCCTGGAGGAGTCGCGGCTGTGGCCGAGCGTCTACCTCGAGGACCCCGAGGCGGTCTCGCTGTGGTGCGGCGCGACCGGCCTGCCCGAGTCGCGGGTGGTCAAGCTCGGCGCGAAGGAGAACTACTGGTCGATGGGCGTGCCCGGTCCGGGCGGCCCGTGCTCGGAGATCCTCTACGACCGCGGGCCCGCGTACGGCCCGGAGGCCGACCTGGGTCGGATCGGGCCCGACATGCCCCCGGAGCTCGAGGACCGCTACGTCGAGATCTGGAACCTGGTCTTCATGCAGGACGAGCTGTCGGCCGTGCGCAGCAAGTCCGACTTCGACGTCGCGGGGTCGCTGCCGCAGCAGAACATCGACACCGGGATGGGCCTCGAGCGGGTGGCGATGCTGCTCCAGGGCGTGGAGAACATGTACGAGATCGACGTGATGCGCCCGGTGATCGACCGGACCGAGGAGCTCACCGGTCGTCGCTACGGCGCGGACCCCGTCGACGACGTCCGGCTGCGGGTCGTCGCCGACCACGTGCGCAGCTCGATGATGCTGATCGGCGACGGCGTCGTCCCCGGCAACGAGGGGCGCGGGTACGTGCTGCGGCGTCTGCTGCGCCGCGCGGTCCGCTCGGTGCGGCTGCTCGGCCACGAGGACCCGGCGCTGCCCGAGCTGCTGCCCGTCAGCCGCGACCGGATGGGGGAGACCTACAGCGGGCTGCACCGCGACTGGGAGCGGATCTCGAGCGTGGCCTACGCCGAGGAGGAGGCGTTCCGCTCCACGCTGCGCGCCGGGACGACGATCTTCGACCAGGCCACGGCCCGCCTGCGCGAGACCGGGGGCGACCGGTTGGCCGGGGAGCAGGCGTTCGCGCTGCACGACACCTACGGCTTCCCGATCGACCTGACCCTGGAGATGGCCGCCGAGCAGGGCCTCAGCGTCGACGAGGGCGGCTTCCGCCGGTTGATGGGTGAGCAGCGCGACCGGGCCAAGGCCGACGCGCAGGCCAAGAAGGGCGCCCACCGCGACGCGTCGGCGTACCGCGCCGTCGCCGACGCGCTCGGGCGCCCGGTCGACTTCGTCGGCTACACCGACGTCGTCGCCGAGGGCACCGTCCGCGGGCTGGTCTCGGCCGGGGGGGCCGTGACCTCGGCGGCCGAGGGTGAGGAGGTCGAGGTGGTCCTCGACCGGACACCGTTCTACGCCGAGGGTGGCGGGCAGCTCGCCGACGAGGGCCTCGTCGAGCTCGAGAACGGCGCCCGGCTGGTGGTGCGCGACGTCCAGAGCCCGGTGACCGGTCTGGTCGTGCACCGCGCGACGGTCCTGGCCGGGGAGGTCACCGTCGGGCTGGGCGCGCACAGCGCCGTCGACGTCGAGCGCCGACGGGCGATCTCGCGCGCCCACACCGCGACCCACATGGTGCACAAGGCCTTCCGGGAGGCCCTGGGCGAGACCGCCACGCAGGCCGGGTCGGAGAACGCGCCGGGCCGGTTCCGCTTCGACTTCTCCGCGTCCGGCTCGGTGCCGACGTCGGTGATGGCCGACGTCGAGGCGCGGGTCAACGACGTGGTCCTCGACGACCTCGCCGTCGAGGCCGAGGTGATGACGCAGGCCGAGGCGGTCGCCTCCGGCGCGATGGCGCTGTTCGGGGAGAAGTACGGCGACCAGGTCCGGGTCGTCTCCGTCGGGGAGTGGGCCCGCGAGCTCTGCGGCGGCACCCATGCCGGCCGCTCGGGGCAGCTGGGCGTGGTCAAGCTGCTGGGCGAGAGCTCCATCGGCTCCGGGGTGCGCCGGGTCGAGGCGCTGGTGGGCGGGGACGCCTACCGGTTCCTGGCTCGCGAGAACGTCCTGGTCAACCAGCTCACCGAGGTCCTGAAGGTCCGTCGCGAGCAGCTGCCCGAGCGGATCGAGGACCTCGTGGCCCGGCTGCGCGCCGCCGAGAAGGAGATCGACCGGGTGCGCCTGGACCGGCTCCTCGCCTCCGGCGCCGAGCTGGCGGCGGGCGCGGAGGACGTCGGGGGCGTGCGCGTGGTGGCCCAGCGCGTCGACGGGGCGGGCGGGGGCGAGGTCCGGCGGCTGGCGCTGGACGTGCGCGGCCGGCTGCCCGACGCGGCCCCCGGGGTCGTGGTGCTCCTCGGCGTCGACGACGGCAAGGTCGCGGTCGTGGCGGCGACCACCGACGAGGCGCGGGAGCGCGGGCTCTCCGCCGACGAGCTGGTGCGGGCCGTGGGCCCGCTCGTCGGCGGTCGTGGCGGAGGCAAGGCCGACGTCGCGCAGGGCGGCGGCGCCGACACCTCGCGCGTGGACGACGCCGTGGCCGAGGTCCGCCGCGCGGTGGCCGCCGTGGTCAGCGGCTGAGGGGCGGGACGCGGGTGCGGAGCGGGGTGCGGCTCGGCGTCGACCCGGGTGACGCCCGGATCGGCGTCGCCCGCAGCGACCCGTCCGGCATGCTCGCCACCCCGGTCGAGACCGTGCGGGTCGGTGGCGGCGAGGTGCGCCGGCTGGCGAGGCTGGCAGCGGAGGTGGAGGCCGTCGAGGTGGTCGTCGGCCTGCCCCGGTCGCTCTCGGGGCGGGAGGGACCGGCGGCGACCAAGGTGCGCGGCTTCGCCGACCGGCTGGCCCGTAGGCTCGCCCCCGTGCCGGTGCGCCTCGTGGACGAGCGGTTGAGCACGGTCAGCGCCGAGGCGGTGCTGCGGGGCCAGGGCCGCTCGGGCGCCCGTCGGCGCGCCGTCGTGGACCAGGCGGCCGCGGTGGTCATCCTGCAGCAGGCGCTCGACACCGAGCGGGCCACCGGGCAGCCGCCGGGTGAGCTGGTCGCGACCGCGCAGCAGCAGCCCGACCGGGGGCACCCGGCCGACGACGAGGAGCAGCGATGAGCCAGCCCGAGGGTGGCCTGGACCAGATGACCCGGGCCGCCTCGGCGCGCGGGGGATCCCGCCGCAAGCGCAAGCCCCGGCTCTCCGGCTGCCTGCCGGTGCTGCTGGTGCTGGCCGTGATCGCGGGTCTGGGCTACGTCGGGGTCACCCGCGGCCAGGACCTGGTCGAGGACTACTTCGCCGACCCGGCCGACTACGCCGGACCGGGGAGCGGCTCGGTCGGCTTCGAGGTCGAGGAGGGCGACACGGTCGCCGAGATCGCCCGCAACCTGCGCGAGCAGGACGTGGTGGCCAGCGTCGAGGGTTTCCTGGACGTCGCGCAGGGCGACGACCGGGCCGAGGCGATCCAGGTGGGCTTCTACGAGCTCCAGGAGAAGATGAGCTCCGCCGAGGCGCTGGAGGAGCTGGTCGACCCCGGCAACCTGGTGAACACCGCCGTCACCGTGCCGGAGGGGCTGCGGGTCGCCGACGTGCTCGACATCCTGGCCGACGACACCGAGTTCCCGCGGGGTCGGTTCGTGGCGGTGCTGCGCGACCCGGGGCGCATCGGGCTCCCGGAGTACGCCGGCGGCGACCCCGAGGGCTACCTGTTCCCCTCGACCTACGCCTTCAGCCCGGCCGACACCCCGGTCACCATGCTGACCGCCATGGTCGACCGGTGGCGGCAGGCGGCGGAGGACGCGGACCTCGAGGCCGCGGCGGAGGACCTCGGCTACACCCCGCACGAGCTGATGACCGTGGCGAGCCTGGTCGAGGCCGAGGGGCGCGGCGACGACATGCCCAAGGTGGCGCGGGTGATCTACAACCGTCTCGAGATCGAGCCGAACCCCGCGGCCGGATTCCTCCAGGTCGACGCCGCGGTGAACTTCGCGCTCGGCCGCGAGCCGATCGCCCGGCTCACCACCGACGAGATCCAGTCGGTCGCCGACTCGCCGTACAACACCTACACGCAGAAGGGGCTGCCGCCGGGCCCGATCGAGGCCCCGGGCGACGCCGCGATCGCGGCGGCGGCGAACCCGGCCGACGGCCCGTGGTTCTTCTACGTGACCGTCGACCTGTCGACCGGTGAGACCAAGTTCACCGACGACTACGACGAGTTCCTGGGCTTCCGCGACGAGCTCGACGAGTACTGCGCCACGCAGTCCGACCGCTGCTGAGGTCGGGATGCGCTGCGCCGTCGTGGGGGACCCCGTCTCCCACTCGCTCTCCCCGGCGCTGCACGCAGCGGCGTACGCCGCGCTGGGGCTGGACTGGACCTACACGACGGTCGTGGTGCCCGTGGGGGGTCTCGCCGAGGCGGTCGCCGCGCTGCGCGGGGCCCCGGACGGGCCGCCGTGGCGGGGGTTGTCGGTGACGATGCCGCTGAAGCGGGAGGCGCTCGCGCTCGCCGGCGAGGCGACCGACCGGGCCCGTCTGGTCGGCGCAGCCAACACGCTGCTGCTGACCGACGACGGCGTGCACGCCGACAACACCGACCTGCCCGGGGCGGCCGCGGCGGTCCGCGAGCGGTACGACGGGACGGTCGGGGACGTCGTGGTGCTCGGCGCGGGGGCCACGGCGGCGTCGGTGTCGCTCGCGCTGGTCGGGCTGGGCGCGCGTCGGGTCACGCTGCTGGCGCGGGACCCCGCCCGCGCGGAGCCGACGGCGCGGGCCGTGCGGGCGCACCGCTCCGGCCCCGAGGTCGGGACCGCCCCGCTCGACGTGGCGCCGTGGGCGGCAGACGCCGTCGTCAGCACGATCCCGGCCGTAGCGCAGGCCCCGCCCCTGGTCGACGGCTGGGCGGGCGCCGCCGTGGTGCTGGAGGCGGTCTACGACCCGTGGCCCACGCCGCTGGCCGCCGCCGTCGCCGACCGCGGCGGGACCTTGGTCTCAGGTCTCGACCTGCTCGCCCACCAGGCGGTGCTCCAGGTGCTCGCCTTCACCGGGCTCGGCGTGGGACCGGACCTGCTGCGCCGCGCCGGGATGGACACCCTCGCCGCCCGTGCGGCCGGCTGATCGCCGCCGTGGAGGTCGACCTGCTGCTCCTCGTGCTCGGTTGCGCGGTCATCGCCGGTGCCGCCGGTGCCGGGGTCCCGGCGCTGCTGCGGCGGGTGCCGTCGCCCGACCCGGCGACGCTCGGGCTGCCCGAGGGGGAGGCGCCGCCCCCGACGTACGCCGAGGTGGCCGACCGCCCCGGACTGGCGCTGCGCTGCGTCCTGCTGTCCGCTGCGGTAGCCGCGGTGCTCGCGGTCGCGGTGGGTCCGCGCCCGGTCCTGGTCGGGTTGGTGGCGGTGACGCCGGTGGCGGTGGCGCTGGCCGTCGTCGACCTGCGCACCCGGCTGCTGCCACGGGTCCTCGTGCTGCCGGCCACCGGGGTGCTGCTGCTGGTGCCGGCGGTCGCGGCGCTCCTCGGCGGCCCGGACGACGTCGGCGCCCTGCTGCGCGCGGTGCTGGGGATGGTCGTGGCGCGCTCGGTCTACTGGCTGCTGTGGCTGGTCCGGTCCGCCGGGCTCGGCTTCGGCGACGTCCGGCTCGCTGCGATGGTCGGTGCCGGTCTCGGGCCGCTCGGCTGGGCGGAGGTGGCCGTCGGCCTCTACGCCGGGTTCCTGGTCTTCGGCGTGCCAGGTGCGCTGCTGGCGCTGGCGCGCCGCGACCGGGCGCTGCTGCGCACGGCGTACCCGTTCGGGCCGTTCCTTCTCGTCGGCGCGCTGCTCGGCGTCGTGGTGGGCGACCCCGTCGTCGGCGCGCTGGGGTGGTCGTGAGCCCGGCCGACTGGCCCCTGGCGGGCATCCGGCTCGACTGCGGCGCGGTCCACCTCCGCCCGGTGCGCGAGGACGACCTCGGCCCGCTCGCCTCGATCCTGCCGGCGGACTGGGAGCACGACCCGCACGCGGAGCTGTTGCCCGGCCTGGACGAGGGCCAGCAGCGACGACGCCTCCTCCACCAGGACTACTGGCGCTCGATGGGCACCTGGTCACCCTCGTCCTGGTCGTGGCCGTTCGTGGTGGAGCACGAGGGCGCTCCGGTGGGGATGCAGACGCTCGAGGCCGACGACTTCCCCCGCCTGCGCACCGTCGACACCGCCTCGTGGCTCGTGCCGTCGACCCGGGGACGCGGCGTGGGGGTCGCCATGCGGACCGCGGTCCTCGCGCTGGCGTTCGACCACCTCGGGGCCCGCGCGGCGGTGACCTCGGCGCGCCGCGACAACGCCCCCTCGCTCGGGGTCTCCCGCCGCCTGGGCTACGTGGACAACGGCGTCGGTCTCACCGACTCGGCCGCCGGGGTGGTCGAGCTCGTGCACCTGCGGCTCCAGCGGGAGGTGTGGCTCGCCGCCGGGCACGGCTCGCGCGTCGAGGTCACCGGCGTCGCCGAGGCACGACCGTGGTTCGGCCTGGCCGCTCCCTGATCCAGCGACCCTGCGGACCCGAGGACGTCACCGACTGCCCCCCGGGGCACACCGGCCCCTGCGTGCCGATCCGCCGTGCCAGCTGTAACGCCGAGTTACATCATCTTCCGGTACGCCGCAACGCGGCACCAGAGCACGTCAACCGGCGTTACAGCGACGCCGGCGGCCATGAGGCTCGGGCTGCTGGCCCGCGACGCGAGGCCTCGCGCACCTGACGCGGCCGCTCCTCCGTGTCGAGGGTCAGGACGACGATCGCCGCGCACGTGGCGAGGGCCGGCTCGCCCCACCCGAGCACCGAGCCCGACAGCACCATGCCTCCGGGGCAGGAACACCTCGCCCATCAGCCCCACCCGAGCACCGAGCCCGACAGCACCATGCCTCCGGGGCAGGAACACCTCGCCCATCAGCGCCACGCGGTCGTCCCCGCTCCGCTCGCCCCCGTCACGTGCGATCGGCACCGTCGCACACCGACCATCCCCGGTCCTGCACGGCCCGGCGGACAGGAGGGTCGGTCAGAACGGAGGCTGGCGTGCCCCCCGGTGGAACCCTCGTGCCCGATGCGCAGGTGGACCGACCCGGATCGCCCTGAGACCGGGGTGGGAGACTGCGGGCATGTTGCGCTGGCTGACCGCGGGGGAGTCCCACGGCCCCTCCCTGGTGGCGATCCTCGAGGGCCTCCCCGCCCACGTGGAGGTCACCACCCACGACGTCGCAGCGGCGCTGGCCAGGCGTCGGCTCGGCTACGGCCGCGGGGCCCGGATGTCGTTCGAGCAGGACCAGGTCGCCTTCACCGGCGGCGTGCGGCACGGGCGCACCCAGGGCGGTCCCGTCGCCATCGAGGTCGGCAACACCGAGTGGCCCAAGTGGGAGCAGGTGATGTCGCCGGACCCCGTCGACGCCGAGACGCTCGCCGGGCTCGGGCGCAACGCGCCGCTGACGCGTCCCCGGCCCGGTCACGCCGACCTCGCCGGCATGCAGAAGTACGACTTCGACGACGCCCGGCCCGTCCTCGAGCGCGCCTCCGCCCGGGAGACCGCGGCCCGGGTCGCGCTCGGCTGCGTCGCGTCGGCGTTCCTCGAGCAGGCCACCGGCGCCCGGCTGGTCTCCCACGTGGTCGAGCTCGGCGGCGTGCCCGCGCCTGCGGGCTCCGTGCCCGGTCCCGACGACGTGGAGCGCCTCGACGCCGACCCGGTGCGCTGCCTGGACCCGGACGCGTCCGCCGCGATGGTCGCCCGCGTCGACGAGGCCCACAAGGCCGGCGACACCCTCGGCGGCGTGGTGGAGGTCGTCGTCCACGGCCTGCCGCCCGGGCTCGGCTCCCACGTGCACTGGGACCGGCGGCTGGACTCCCGGCTCGCCGGTGCGCTGATGGGCATCCAGGCGATCAAGGGCGTCGAGGTCGGGGACGGCTTCGCGACCGCGGCCACCCCCGGCTCGCTGGCCCACGACGAGATCCTCACCGGCCCCGACGGGCTGACCCGCGGCACCGGCCGCTCGGGCGGCACCGAGGGCGGGATGACCACGGGCGAGGTGCTGCGGGTCCGCGCGGCGATGAAGCCGATCGCCACCGTGCCGCGGGCGCTGCGCACCGTCGACGTCGCCACCGGCGAGGAGACCCGCGCCCACCACCAGCGCTCCGACGTCTGCGCGGTGCCGGCCGCCGGCGTCGTCGCCGAGGCGATGGTGGCGCTGGTGCTGGCCGACGCGGTCGTGGAGAAGTTCGGCGGCGACGCCGTCCACGAGACCCGGCGCAACGTCGAGGGCTACCTCGCCGCGCTGCGCTACCGGTGAGCGGCGCTGCGCACCGCCCGCGGGTGGTGCTGGTCGGCCCGATGGGCGCCGGCAAGACCACCGTCGCAGCGCTGCTCGGCGCGGCCTGGGACCTGCCCGTCCGCGACACGGACGCCGACGTCGAGGCCCGCGCCGGTCGCAGCGTCGCCGAGCTGTTCGTCGACGACGGCGAGGAGGTGTTCCGGGCGCTCGAGCGCGAGGCCGTGGCGCGTGCGCTCGCCGAGCACGACGGCGTCCTGGCCCTGGGGGGTGGCGCCGTGCTCGATCCGGCCACCCGCGACCTGCTGGCCGGCCACGACGTGGTCTTCCTGCGGGTCGGGCTGGCCGACGCCGTGCGCCGCGTCGGGCTGGGTGTGGGACGACCGCTGCTGCTCGGCAACGTCCGCGGCCGCATCAAGGCCCTGCTCGACGAGCGGACCCCGGTCTACGAGGCGGTCGCCCGGTACGTGGTGGACACCGACGACCGCCCGCCCGAGGACGTCGCCGACGAGGTGGCCCGCGCCCTGGACGGGGTCGCGCCGTGAGCGCCGTGGCGGACGCGACCACGCTGCACGTCGGCGGGGCCTCGCCGTACGACGTCGTGGTCGGCCGCGGTGTGCTGGACCGGGTCGCCGACCTGCTCGGGGACCGCCCGACCCGGGTCGCGCTGCTCTTCGCCGGCGCGCTCGGGGAGCAGGCGCAGGCGCTCGCCGAGCGGCTGGTCGAGCACTACGACGTGCTCGCCCTCGGGCTGCCCGACGGCGAGCAGGCCAAGACCGTGGCGGTGGCGGCCGACTGCTGGGAGGCGCTCGGCGAGCGGGGCTTCACCCGCTCCGACGCGGTCGTCACCCTCGGCGGTGGCGCGACCACCGACGTCGGCGGCTTCGTCGCCGCGGGCTGGCTGCGCGGGGTGCGCGTCGTGCACGTGCCCACCACGCTGCTCGGCATGGTCGACGCGGCGGTGGGCGGCAAGACCGGCGTGAACACGGCCGCCGGCAAGAACCTGGTCGGCGCCTTCCACGAGCCCGCCGGCGTGGTCTGCGATCTCGCCCTGCTCGACACCCTGCCGCGCCGCGACCTCGTCGCCGGGCTCGGCGAGGTGGTCAAGTGCGGCTTCGTCGGCGACCCGGTCGTCCTCGACCTCCTCGAGGCCGCGGACCCCGCCGGGCTGGTGCCGACCTCGCCGGTGCTGCGCGAGCTCGTGGAGCGCTCGGTGCGGGTCAAGGTCGACGTCGTGGTGGCCGACCTGCGCGAACGGGTCGGCGACGCGGGCGGCGGCGGTCACCCGGGTCGGGAGGCGCTCAACTACGGCCACACCCTCGCCCACGCGATCGAGCGGGAGGAGGGCTACCGGGTGCGGCACGGCGAGGCGGTCGCGGTCGGCTGCGTCTTCGTCGCCGAGCTCGCCCGCCGGACCGGGTTGGTGGACGACGCCCTCGCCGACCGCCACCGCGCGGTGCTGTCGCGGGTGGGGCTCCCGGTGGGCTACGCCGGCGCCCCGTTCGAGGACCTCCTGGCCGCGATGCGCGTGGACAAGAAGGCCCGTGGCGACCAGCTGCGGTTCGTGGTCCTCGACGGGCTCGCGCGACCGCGGGTGCTCGCCGGGCCCGACGAGGCCGACCTGCGGGCGGCCCACGACGTGGTGCGCGGGCTGACCCCCGCGCTGGAGGGGGACTCATGAGGACGCTCGTGCTCAACGGCCCGAACCTGGGCCGCCTCGGACGGCGGCAGCCCGAGATCTACGGCACCACCACCCACGACGAGCTCGCCGACCTCTGCCGGGGATGGGGCGAGGAGCTCGGGCTGGCGGTGCAGGTGGAGCAGACCAACCACGAGGGCCGGCTGATCGACCTGCTCAACGCGGCCGCGGACGACCGCACCCCCGTCGTGCTCAACGCGGGCGCCTGGACCCACTACTCGTGGGCGCTCTACGACGCGTGCGCGATGCTCGAGGCGCCACTGGTGGAGGTGCACCTCTCCGACCCGCTGGCCCGGCCGGAGGAGTTCCGCCACCACTCGGTGGTCACCCCCCACGCCGCGCTCGTGGTCGCCGGCCGCGGGGTGGAGGGCTACCGCGTGGCGCTGGCCCACCTGGCGGGCGGGTAGGCTCCGAGGTCGGCGCCCCGCGCCCCGGTCACCCCCGGGGCGGTCCGGACGGCGCCGCGACCCGTCCTCGACACCGAAGGCTGACCCGCGCGCATGGCAACGACCAACGACCTGAAGAACGGCATGGTGCTCAACCTCGACGGCCAGCTCTGGCAGGTCATCTGGTTCCAGCACCACAAGCCCGGCAAGGGCGGAGCCGTGGTCCGCTCGAAGCTGAAGAGCATCGAGTCCGGCAAGACCGTCGACAAGACCTTCAACGCCGACGTGAAGGTCGAGGTGGCCAACGTCGACAAGCGCACCATGCAGTACCTGTACAACGACGGCACGTCCTACGTCTTCATGGACACCGGCGACTACGAGCAGCTCGAGGTCGACCCCGCGATCATCGGCGACGCCGCCAACTTCCTGCTCGAGAACGGCGAGGCCATCGTCGCCACCAACGAGGGCCGGGTGCTCTACGTCGAGCTGCCGCCGTCGGTCGAGCTGGAGATCACCTTCACCGAGCCCGGGGTCGCCGGCGACAGCGCCACCGGCCGCACCAAGCCGGCCACCCTCGAGACCGGCCACGAGATCCAGGTCCCGCTGTTCATCACCCAGGGCGAGAGGGTCAAGGTCGACACCCGGGACTCCTCCTACCTCGGCCGCGTCAAGGGCTGAGGGTGGTCGCCGGGGCCCGGTCCAAGGCACGCAAGCGCGCGCTGGACCTGCTCTACGCCTCCGAGCTGCGAGCCGAGGACGCCGTCACCGCGCTGGAGCGGGCCGTCGAGGCCGGGGAGGGGCCGACGAACCCCTACACCGCCACCCTCGTGCGCGGGGTCGTCGAGCACCGCGCGCGCATCGACGAGCTGCTGTCGACGTACTCGACGGACTGGACCGTCGAGCGGATGCCCGCCGTGGACCGCAACGTGCTGCGGCTGGGCGTCTGGGAGGTCCTGTGGGCCGAGGACGTGCCCGACGAGGTCGCGGTCAGCGAGGCGCTCGCGCTCGTGCGCGACCTCTCGACCGACGACTCGCCGCAGTTCGTCCACGGACTGCTCGGGACGATCGTGCGGGAGAAGGACACGCTCGCCGGCTGAGCCACCGGGCCGGCCGCGAGGCCGGTCACCGGTCCGCCGGCCGGCTCATGCCCCGGTCCCTCCCAGGACCGGCGTGACCCGGAGCGGGATCCGCCGGACCCCGGGACGCGTCGTCGGCCGGCTGATCCTCAGCAGGTGCTGCCCCGCGGCGAGACCCGACGTGTCGACCTGCACACCTCCCGCCGACGGGACGCCGCGGACCGCCGTCCCTCCCGAGGGGTCGAGGACCTCGAGCGCGAGCGACGGGTCCCCGTGCACCTCGAGACCGCGTACCGGCGAGGACGGGTCGACGGTGATCAGGAAGTGCTGCTCCGACGACATGAGCAGCAGGGGTGACTCCAGCTCCCACGGGGCGAGCAGGTCGACCGGGATCTTGATCGGGGGCAGGGTGAGGTCGGCCATCATCGTGAGGGTCAGCAGGTACCGCGTGGGCTGGTTGCCCGAGACCCGCACGTAGCAGGTGCCGGGCTCGAGGTTCAGGCGTCCGGCGTAGTACTGGCTCGTCGTGCGTCGCAGCGGTCGTCCGGAGGCGTCGAGGACCTCGGTGGTGACGAGCGCGTCGGCCACGCCGACCTGGACCTCCGCACGTGCACCGCCGGTGTGCACCGGGACGCCCTGCACCCGCAGGTAGTCGACGTCGCCGGCGTGCAGGGTGAACTCGTAGCTCCCGCGCGGGTGCGTCACCGCGCCCAGCAGGTCGACGGTCAGGTGCTCCCTCATGGAGAACTGGCTCGCCGTGGCCAGGGTGTCGTTGCGCTCCCACTCGTCGGCGCCCAGGACCGTCGGAGCGACCTCCACCGTCAGGTCGTAGAGCGTCCGTCCACCCACGACGCCGATGCGGTAGCGACCCGGCGGGACCACGGCGGCGTCGATGGTCCGGGTGCTCGCGCTCTCGCCCTGGACCATCTCCTCGCCGACCAGGCTCTCGGGGTCGTCCGGCTGCAGCAGGAGGGTCGGGAGGCCCCACCGCTCGAAGGCCTCGAGGCGCACCTGGATTGAGCTGAGCCGGTCGACCTCGAGCAGCCACCAGTCGGCGTCCCCGAACGAGGCCAGCGCGCGCGGCCCCGTCACCGACGGGACCCAGCGGCCCTCGGCCGCTCGCACCAGGGGTCTGGCGGCGGCAGCCGTGTCGTTGGGCTCCGTGGTCTCGGACCGGAACCGGCCGCCGAGGACGGACCACAGGGCCGCCGCGGCGTCCAGCCCGGCCGTGACCTTCGGGTCGGTCGCGCTGCGCCACGCGGTGCGGGTCAGGACGTCACGGACCTCGCCCGCGGTCGGTCGACGGCCGTGCACGTCGGTGTGGAGCGCGATGACCATGCCGGCGGCCCCGGCGACGAGGGGGGCGGCGACGGACGTCCCGCTCGCCAGCCCGAGGACGTCGGACCGGCCGTCGGGACCCACCCAGACGCGTTGCCCGGGCGCCCAGAGGTCGACGGAGACGCCGTAGTTCGAGAAGCCTGCTGCGTCCGTGCTGTCCCTGGCAGCGAGTGCGCCCACGGTGACCACGCCCGGGGTCCGGGTCGCCGGGCGGACGTCGAGCCCGGGTAGTCGAGCGCCGGCGTTCCCCGCGGCAGCGACGACGACCACCCCGTTCTGCTCCGCCCACTCGAACATCGCCTCGAAGGCCTCCTCGGGGAACGAGCCGAGACCCAGGACGAAGTTCGGCTCGATGCCGAAGCTCATGTTCACCACGTCGACGCCCCACGCGACCGACAGCCGCAGGCCCTGGATCACCTGGCGTGCAGCCAGGTTCGTGCGGAAGAGGAAGGGCGTCGCCACCGAGCCGCCCGCTCCTGCGACGCCTGCTCGGTCACCGTGCGGCGCCAGGGCCACGGCCGCCGTCCCCTGCCCGTGCCACTCGGACCCGTTGCCCGGGTTCGGCCCCCCGGCGCGCGGTCCCCCTCCGACCAGGTCGTGCTGGGGGACGAGCCCCGGGAACTCGGCCTGCACGCCTCTCGGCGCGCGGCAGGCCCCCGTGACCGGGTCGAACCAGAAGCCGCCGTCGATGATGCCCACCTGGACAGGAGCAGGGTTGCCACCGAGCAGACGGTGCGCCTCGATCAGCTGCCACGCCTCGACCAGACCGGACCTGCCGTTGTTCTGCTCCAGCGCGTAGGCGTCCACGGTCCCGGCGGGACCGGTCCCCTCGGACGCCGAGGTGGCGGGAAGCGCGTAGAAGTCGCCGTAGCAGTCCAGCCCCACGCGCAGGCCGCGCCGGCGCAGCTCCTGCGCGAGCGCTACCGTCCCGGCACCTGCGCGCGACGTGACCGACCGCCGGGGACCGACCTCGTCGGTGTCCTCGAGCTCGTAGCGAGTGCCGTCGAAGACCAACGTGCCGAGTCGGGGCGCACCGCTCGCGTCACGACGTCGCGACCGGTCGAGCAGCTGGAGCGGCTCGGGGTCCGGGAGTGGCTCGAACCGCAGACCTGCGTCCAGCTCGGTCGTCATCTGCTCGACGTCGTCGGCGAAGGCCAGCAGCCGGTCCTCGGCGAAGAAGCACACGGCGGAACCGTCGTGGACGGCGGCGACCGGTTCGCCCACGGTGCGGGACCGCCACGCCGCGAGGCGGGACACCTCGTCTGCTGCAGCGTGCTCGTCGGTTCCCATCCTGGGAGGCTAGGTGCGCGCCGAGGCGGGGGCGATCCCACCAAGGTCCCGTGCTGGTGCCCCCGCGGTCGTGCGAGGCTGGGCCGGTGAGCAACGCCGCGAGCAGCCAGGACGCGTCCACCCCCGAGCTGCGCGAGGTCGACCTCGTCGTCGTGGGCGCGGGTCCGGGCGGTGAGTCGCTCGCCACCGGGGCCGCCGGCGGCGGGCTCGACGTCGTCGTCGTCGACAAGCACCTCGTGGGCGGGGAGTGCCCGTACTACGGCTGCATCCCGACCAAGATGATGGTGCGCGCCTCCGACGCGCTCGCCGAGGCCTCGCGCGTCGGCGGGCTCGCCGGCGACGCGTCGGTCACCCCGTCCTGGGCCCCGGTCGCGACCCGGATCCGTGACGAGGCCACCACCGGTTGGGACGACGGGGTCGCCGTCGACCGGCTGCGCGACGCCGGCGCCACCGTCCACCACGGCACCGCGCGCCTGACCGGGCCGAAGCGGGTCGAGGTCACCCTGGCCGGCGGCGGCACGACGACCTACACCGCTCGGCGCGGCGTGGTCCTGAACCCCGGCACCCGACCCGCCGTGCTCCCCGTCGAGGGCCTCGAGGGCACCCCGTTCTGGACCAACCGCGACGCCGTGCAGGTCGACCGGCTGCCGGGGTCGCTGGTCGTCGTCGGCGGCGGCCCGATCGGCTGCGAGCTCGCACAGGTCTTCTCGCGCTTCGGCGTGCGCGTGACCGTCGTCCAGCACGGCCCGCGGCTGCTGGCCAACGACGAGCCGGAGGCCGGCGAGCTGCTCGCCGAGGTCTTCGCCGCCGAGGGGATCCGGGTGATGACGGGGGCCGGGCTGAGCCGCGTCTCGCACGCCGACGGCACGTTCACGCTGACCGTCTCCGAGGACGACGGGAGCGAGGAGACGCTGCACGCCGACCGCCTGCTCGTCGCCGCTGGTCGCACGCCGAACCTCGACGGGCTCGGCCTGGACGCCGTCGGCCTCGACCCGTCCGCGCGGACCGTCGAGGTCGACGAGCACCTGCGGGCGCTCGGTCCCGACGGCCCCCTCGACGGCCTCTGGGTCGTCGGCGACGTGACCGGCAAGGGCGCCTACACCCACGTCTCCATGTACCAGTCCGCGATCGCGCTGCGCGCCGTCCTCGGTGAGGACGGTCCGCCCGCGAGCTACCACGCGGTGCCGCACGCGACGTTCACCGACCCGGAGGTCGCCGGCGTCGGGATGACCGCGCAGCAGGCCCGCGACGCAGGGCTGACGGTCCGCACCGGCGGCACGCCGCTGGAGTCGTCCTCGCGCGGCTTCACCCACGGCCCCGGTGCCCGCGGCTGGATCGGTGTCGTCGAGGACGCCGACCGCGGCGTCCTGGTCGGGGCGACCGTCGTGGGCCCGGCCGGCGGGGAGATCCTCGGCTTCCTGGCCGTCGCGGTCCACGCGGAGGTGCCGGTCGCGACGCTGCGGTCGATGATCTACGCCTACCCCACCTTCCACCGCGCCATCGAGACCGCGCTGGGTGACCTCGACGGCTAGGCCGCCCGTTAGGGTGCCGCGGTGACCACCCAGTCGGAGAACTCCGCACCCCGCTCGATGGCCGAGGCCGAGGACCACGCCTGGGTCGACCACGCGGTGCGCTTCGGGATGGTCGCCTACGGGTTGGTCTACCTGTTGCTCGGCTGGCTCGCGCTGCAGCTCGCCCTCGGCAGCTCCGACGGCTCGACCACCACGACCGGAGCCCTGCGCGAGCTCGCGCAGCAGCCGTTCGGCCAGGTCGCGCTGTGGCTGGTCGCGGTCGGACTGGTCGCGCTCGTGGCCTGGCGCGTGCTCGAGGTGGTGGCCGGGCACCGCGACGAGGAGCACCCGACGCGCAAGCGCATCGGGTCCGCCTTCAAGGGCGTGCTGTACGCCTCGCTCGCCTTCAGCGCCGTCCGGGTCGCGCTCGGCGGGACGGGTGGCTCGGGCGGTGGGTCGGGCGGCGGCTCCGGCAGCGGATCGGGTGGCTCCGGCGGCGGATCGGGCGGCTCCGGCGGTTCGGGCGGGTCCGGTGGTTCGGGCAGCAGCGCGGAGAGCGCCACGGCGCAGCTGATGCAGCTGCCGGGCGGCCAGCTCCTGGTCGGCGCGGTCGGCCTGGCGATCGTCGGCTACGCCCTCGCGCAGCTGCGACTCTCCTGGAGCGAGGACTTCCGCGACAACCTCGACGCCGAGGGCGAGTCGGGGCGCAGCGGGAGCGCGTACGTGCTGGCCGGCAAGGTCGGGTACGCCGCGAAGGGGATCGCCGTGTCGGTCGTGGGCGGGCTCGTCCTCTACGCCGCGGTCACCCACGAGGCGTCCCGCTCCGGCGGCCTGGACGAGGCGCTGCAGGAGGTGCTCCAGCAGCCCTTCGGGCCGGTGCTGCTCGGGTTGGTGGCGGTCGGCATCGCCTGCTACGGCGTCTTCTGCTTCGCACGCGCCCGGCATCTGCGCCGCTGAGCAGCCGCCCGCCCCTGGGAGGGGCCATCGACCGTGGACGGGCGTCGACCGCCAGAAGGTCGTGGCAGGGTGGGCCCGATCTGACCGCGCGCCGACGGAGCCGACATGAGCAGCCACGACCCGGGACGTGACCCCCTGGCCGACCCCCTGGGCTGGCCGACCAGCAGCCGGTTGCGCCCGCGCGCGGCCGTCGGGTCGGCGAGCCGGCAGCCGAGGAGCACGCGCCGGGCCCGACCGCCCCCGGCGGTCGCCGCGCGGCCCCGCCCGCCGAGCAGCCCGCCGAGCAGCCGGTCGAGGAGCCCGCCGACGCGGCCGTCGAGCAGCCGGGCACGCGCGCGTCGGTCGAGCCGCGGCGCTTCGTGACGGCCACGGACTTCCTGGACCGCCGCCGGCAGGAGGAGGAGCAGGGGCCCGCGACCTGGGGGTGGCGCGGCTGGCTCAACCGCGCCAGCGGCGGGGTGCTCCGGCTGCCAGCGGGCCGGGCCGAGCGCGAGCACGAGCAACAGCGGCGGGCGATCCAGCGTGACTTCGAGGGCCCCCGGACCGTCGTCTTCGTCAACCCCAAGGGCGGCGCGGCCAAGACGACGGGAGCCCTCGCGGCCGGCCACACGTTCGGCACCATCCGCGGGGGCGGCGTGGTCGCGTGGGACAACAACGAGACCCGCGGCACGCTCGGCATCCGCGGGATGCGGGGGGAGCACCGCAACACCACCCGCGAGCTGCTGGAGGACCTGGGCCGCTTCACCGACGTCTACCAGTCGCGGATCGGCGACCTCGGGGCGTTCGTCCGCTCCCAGGGTGACGCCCACTTCGACGTGCTGGCCTCCGACGAGCGGCCCGACGTGACCGGCACGATCCACGCCGACGACTTCACCGCCGTCCACCAGCTCCTCGAGCGGTTCTACCGGGTGGTGCTGGTCGACACCGGCAACAACATGCGCGCCGAGAACTGGTTGGCGGCGGCGGAGTCCGCGGACCTGCTGGTGGTCACCACGACGGTGCGCGAGGACACCGGCTACAGCGGGTTGTGGATGCTCGACGCCCTCCAGGACGCCGGGTACGCCGACCTCAAGCGGCGCACGATCACCGTCCTCTCCGACCCGTCCCCGAAGGTCGACGAGCGTCTGGCCCGCGACCTGACCGAGGTCTACGAGCAGCGCACCCGTGCGGTCTACCGGGTGCCCTACGACCCCGCCCTGGTCTCCGGGTCGGTGGTCCCCTACGCCCAGCTCTCGCGCGAGACCCGCCGCGCCTGGTTGCGCGCCTGCGCCGGGATGGCCGCGACCCTCTGACGGTCGTCGACCGCCGCCGTGCCGCGGAGGGGGGTGATCGGCCCCGACGGCGCGCGTTAGCGTCGCGGTCATGCGAGCAGTCGTCTACTCCGAGACCGGTCCGTCCTCCGTCCTGCGGCTCGTCGACCGCGCCGTGCCCGAGCCCGCGGCGGGCGAGGTCCGGGTGCGGGTGCTCCGGGCCGGGGTCAACCCGACCGACCACAAGTTCCGCGCCGGGATGATGGGTGGCCACGACGAGGTCACGCCTGGTCAGGACGGCGCCGGGGTGGTCGACGCGGTCGGCGACGGGGTCGAGCACCTCACCGAGGGCGACCGGGTGTGGTTCCTGCTCGCCCAGCACGAGCGTCCCCACGGTGCCGCCGCGGAGCACACCGTCCTGCCGGCCGACCGCGTGGTGCACCTCCCGGCGGGGGCCTCCTTCGACCTCGGAGCCAGCCTCGGCGTACCGGCGATCACCGCCCACCGCGCGCTGACCTCCGGCGAGGTCAACCGGCTCGGACCCGGCTCGCTCGACGACCACGTGGTGCTCGTGGCCGGCGGGGCCGGCGCGGTCGGCAACGCCGCGGTCCAGCTCGCGCGGTGGGCCGGCGCGACCGTCGTGACCACCGTCAGCAGCGAGGAGAAGGCTGCCCTGGCGCGCGCGGCGGGGGCGCACCACGTCGTCGACTACGTGCACGGCGACGCCGAGGCGGAGATCCTCGCGGTCGCCCCCGGTGGCGTGGACCTGGTCGTCGAGGTCGCTCCCGCGCCGAACCGCGCGCTGGACCTGGCGGTCACCCGGGTGCACGGCACGATCGCGGTCTACGCCAACAACGGCGGCGCCGAGCTGGTCCTGCCGCTGCGGGAGACCTTCAGCCGCAACCTGCGCTACCAGTTCATCATCCTCTACACCCTCGACAAGGCGATGCGCTCGCTGGCGATCACCGACGTCTCGGCCGCCCTGGCCGACGGCGCCCTGCGGGTCGGGGAGGACGCCGGGCTCCCGCTGCACCACCACCGGCTCGAGGACGTCGCGGCCGCGCACGACGCCGTCGAGGCCGGCGCCGTCGGCAAGGTCCTCCTCGACGTGGCCGACGCCTGAACCCCCGGCTCCTACCACGCCCCGCCCACCAGCTGTAACGCCGAGTTACTCGACCTGGTGCCGCGTCGCGACGCGGCACCAGGTGAAGTAACTCGGCGTTACAGCGAGCGGGCCGGGCGGGGGTGGGGCGGCTGCTAGGGTCGCCGCGATCGACATCCTTTAAGGAGCCGTCCCGTGAGGCGGAGAAGGAGGTCCGGCGCCTCGTGCCCACCCCGCAGACCGCCCCGGCCGACCAGCCGGCCGACCCCGACGACGGCGCCGCCGCGGGCCCGGCAGACCCGGCGGACCTGCCAGCTCCGGCGGACGAGGGACGCGTCGTGCTCGACGCCCGCGACATCGCCCGGGCGCTGACCCGCATCTCCCACGAGATCCTCGAGCGCAACAAGGGGCCGCAGGACCTCGTGCTCCTCGGGATCCCCACCCGTGGCGTCGGCCTGGCCCGCCGGATCGCCCGCCGCATCGCCGCCACGGAGGGGGTCGAGGTCCCGGTGGGGGCTCTCGACGTGACGATGTACCGCGACGACCTGCGCCGCCACCCGGCCCGCGGCCCGCAGCACACCGAGGTGCCGGTCGACGGCATCGACCGCCGCACCGTCGTCCTGGTCGACGACGTGCTCTACTCCGGGCGGACCGTGCGCGCCGCCCTCGACGCGATGAACGACCTCGGCCGGCCGGACGTCGTCCGGCTCGCCGTGCTGGTCGACCGCGGCCACCGCGAGCTGCCGATCCGCGCCGACCACGTCGGCAAGAACCTCCCCAGCGCCCGCACCGAGCGGGTGATGGTGCGCCTCGAGGAGCTCGACGGCCTCGAGGAGGTCCGGATCGCCGGGACGCCGGAGGGTGCCGCGTGAGGAAGCACCTGCTCTCCGTCGACGACCTCGACGCCGACGACGTGGCCGCCGTCTTCGCCACCGCCACCGAGATGCACGACGTCCAGCGCCGCCAGGTCAAGAAGCTCCCCGCCCTGCGCGGGCGGACGGTGATCAACCTGTTCTTCGAGGACTCCACCCGCACCCGGTCGAGCTTCGAGATCGCCGGCAAGTGGCTCTCCGCGGACACCATCAACATCACCGGGAAGGGCAGCTCGGCCTCCAAGGGGGAGAGCCTGCGCGACACGGTGCTGACGGTCGCCGCGATGGGCGTGGACGCGCTGGTGGTCCGCCACGGCGCCAGCGGCGCGGCCCACCAGGTCGCGCAGTGGGTCGACGCGACCGTGGTCAACGCCGGGGACGGCACCCACGAGCACCCCTCCCAGGCGCTGCTGGACGCCTACACGCTGCAGCGCCGGCTGGGCGGGCTGGAGGGCCGCCACGTGCTGCTGGTCGGCGACCTGACCCACAGCCGGGTGTTCCGCAGCAACGTCAAGTGCCTGACCAAGCTCGGCGCCGAGGTGACGGTGGTCGCGCCGCCCACGCTGATGCCCGCGGGCGTCGAGGCGTGGTCGCGCTCGGCCGGTTTCGCCACGTCCTACGACCTCGACGAGGTGCTGCCGAAGGCCGACGCCGTGATGATGCTGCGGGTCCAGCGGGAGCGGATGGCCGGTGGGTACTTCCCGAGCGCCCGCGAGTACACCATCGGCTACGGCCTGACCCGCGAGCGCCTCGCCGTGCTCGGGCCCGAGGTGCCGATCTGCCACCCGGGACCGATGAACCGGGGGCTGGAGATCGCCGCGGACGCCGCGGACGCGGCCCAGTCGCTGGTCCTCGACCAGGTCTCGGCGGGCGTCGCGGTGCGGATGGCGATCCTGTACCACCTGCTCGCCGGGGAGGACTCCTGATGCCGGAGACGATCCTGGTCCGCGGGGCGTCCGTGCTCGGCGGACCCGCAGCCGACCTGCTGCTGCGCGACGGCGTGGTCGCCGAGGTCGGCACCCGCGGAGCCCTGTCGGCGCTCGGGGCCCGCGAGGTCGACGCCGACGGCCTCGTGGCGCTGCCCGGGCTGGTCGACCTGCACACCCACCTGCGCGAGCCCGGCCGCGAGGACGCCGAGACCGTGCTCACCGGGTCCCGGGCCGCCGCCGCCGGCGGGTACGCCGCCGTGCTGGCGATGGCCAACACGTCGCCGGTCACGGACACCGCGGAGGCCGCCGAGCGGGTGCTCGACCTCGGCCGGGAGGCGGGCCTGGTCGACGTGCAGCCGGTCGGCGCGGTCACCCGCGGCCTCGCCGGCCAGGAGCTGGCGGAGCTCGGCCTGATGGCGCGCTCGCGCGCCCGGGTGCGGGTGTTCTCCGACGACGGCCGCTGCGTGGCCGACGCCCGCGTGATGCGCCGGGCGCTCGAGTACGTCAAGACCTACGGCGGCGTGGTCAGCCAGCACGCCCAGGACCCCGACCTCGCCGGTCCGGACGCGTGCTGCCACGAGGGCGAGGTGTCGGGGCGGCTGGGCCTGCCGGGCTGGCCGGGTGTCGCCGAGGAGGTCGTGGTCGCGCGTGACGTGGTGCTGGCCCGTCACACCGGCTCCCGCGTCCACGTCGCGCACGTCTCGACGGCCGGGACGGTCGAGGTGCTGCGGTGGGCGCGGGCCCGCGGGATCGCGGTCACCGCCGAGGTCACCCCCCACCACCTGCTGCTGACGACCGACCTGCTCGAGGGCTACGACCCCACGTTCAAGGTCAACCCGCCGCTGCGGCCCGCCGAGGACGTCGAGGCGCTGCGCGAGGCTCTCGCCGACGGCACCATCGACGCGGTGGCGACCGACCACGCCCCGCACGCGCGCCACGACAAGGAGCACGCCTTCGTCGACGCGGCGTTCGGGATGGTGGGCCTCGAGACCGCGCTCCCGGTCGTGGCCACGGTGATGGTCGCCTCCGGGCGCATGGGCTGGACCGACGTCGCCCGCGTCATGTCGCGCACGCCTGCACGGATCGCGGGGCTGGTCGACCACGGCCACGACCTCGTCACCGGGGCGCCGGCCACCCTCACCCTGGTCGACCCCACGGCCGAGCACGTCGTCGACCGCGAGGCGTCGGCCTCCCGGTCGCGCAACAACCCGTGGCACGGCCGGCGGCTGACCGGCGCGGTGCGGGCCACCCTGCTGCGGGGTCGGCCCACCGTGCTCGACGGGGCGCTCGTCGACCCCGACGGGGAGCCCGACCCGGTCGGACGGTGAGCCCGCCCCCGCAGCGGGGCGGCGCGCCGCTGCTGGCCGACCCGCCCGACCTACCGGTGGCGGCCGGTCTCGGTGCCTTGCGCGACGCCCTGCGCCGACGCGGTCACGCGGTCCTGCAGGCGCCACCGGGGTCGGGCAAGACGACGCTCGTCCCGCCGGCCGTGGCCGACCTCGTGGGCGGCGGCGGCCGGGTGGTGGTGACCCAGCCGCGGCGGGTCGCCGCGCGGGCGGCCGCCCGGCGGCTGGCGTCCCTGCTCGAGGAGCCGGTGGGGGAGCGGGTCGGCCTCGCCGTGCGCGGCGAGCGGCAGGGCGGGGCCCGGGTCCGGGTCGAGGTGGTGACCCCGGGGGTGCTGCTGCGCCGGCTCCAGCACGACCCCGAGCTGCCCGGCGTGGGCGCGGTCGTGCTCGACGAGGTGCACGAGCGGGCGCTGGAGTCCGACCTGGTGCTGGCGCTGCTCGTCGAGGTGCGCGCAGCGCTGCGACCGGACCTGCTGCTGGTCGCGATGTCGGCGACCGTCGAGGCCGCCCGCACCGCTGCGGCGCTCGGTCACGGCGACCCGGGCGGCCCGGCGCCGGTGGTGGACGTGCCGGGCGCCCTGCACCCGGTGGCGCGCCGGTGGGTCCCGCCGCCGCCCGGCGTGCAGCGGCTCGACGACCGGGGCCTGACGCCCCGCTTCCTCGACCACGTCGCGGCCACCGCACGCCGCGCGCTGGCCGGGACCGACGGCGACCTGCTGGTCTTCCTGCCCGGCGCCGGCGAGGTCGACGCGGTCGCCCGCCGGCTCGGCGGGACGCCGGATCTCGACGTGCACCCGCTGCACGGCCGGCTGCCGCGGGAGCGCCAGGACCTGGCGCTGGCGTCCTCGCCGCCGGGTCGCCGTCGCGTGGTGGTCTCGACGGCGGTCGCGGAGTCGTCGCTGACCGTCCCGGGGGTACGGGTCGTGGTGGACGCCGGGCTGGCCCGCGAGCCCCGCACCGACCACCGCCGCGGGCTGGGTGGCCTGGTCACCGTCCGGGTCAGCCGGGCCGCGGCGGACCAGCGGGCCGGGCGGGCCGGACGGGAAGCGCCCGGCACGGTGTACCGCTGCTGGGCGGAGGCCGACGAGCCTCACCTGCTCGCGCACCCGGCGCCCGAGATCGGCACCGCCGACCTGACCGCGCTCGCCCTCGAGCTCGCGGTGTGGGGGGATCCGGGCGGCGCCGGTCTGGCGCTCCTCGACCCGCCGCCGGCGCCGGCGCTCGCGGCCGCCCGGGCGACGCTGACCGACCTGGGCGCCATCGACGGGGACGGCGCGGTCACCCCGCGCGGGCGAGCGATGGCGGGCGTCCCGGCCGATCCTCGGCTGGCCAGGGCGCTGCTGGACGGCGCGGTACTGGTGGGCGCTCGTCGCGCCGCGGAGGTGGTGGCGCTGCTGGCCGAGGACGTCCGCGGCCGGGACGCCGACCTGGTCGCGACGCTGCGCGCGGCGCGGCGCGGCGGGCACGGCGGCCCCGGCGGCGAGGGGTGGCGGGTGGGGGTCCGTCGGCTCGAGGTGCTGGTCGACCGCCGGGACGATCCCGCCGAGCACCTGCCCGACGACGTGGCGGTGGGGCTGGTGGTCGCGCTCGCGCACCCGGAGCGGGTGGCGCGGCTGCGGCCCGGCGGCTCCTCGTACCTGATGGTCGGCGGCACGGGGGCGGTCTTCCCCGCGACGCCGGGCGGCCTCGCCGGGGTGCCGTGGCTGGCGCTGGCGGACGTGGACCGGCGTCCGGGCGCGGGCGACGCGACGATCCGGGCCGCGGCGCCGCTGACCGAGGACCTCGCCCGCGAGGCGGCCGGGGCGCGCCTGGTCGAGGCCGAGGAGGTCTCCTGGCGCGGGGAGCGGGTGGTCGCCCGCCGGGTGACCCGGCTCGGGGCGGTGGAGCTCGGCTCGGTGCCGCTGCCGGAGCCGGGAGCGGACGCCGTGGCGCGGGCGTGGCGGCGGCGGTTGGACCGCGAGGGCCTCGACGTGCTGGCCTGGACGACGGCCGCCCGGGCGCTGCGGCGCCGGCTCGACTTCCTGCACCGCGCCGTGGGCGAGCCGTGGCCCGACGTCACCGACGACGGCCTGCTCGCCGTCGCCGACCGCTGGCTCGGTGCCGACCCCCGGCGCACCGACCTGGTCGCGGCCCTGCGCGGCCTGCTGCCGTGGCCCGAGGCGGGCCGCCTCGACGAGCTGGCACCGGAGCGGGTCGTCGTGCCGAGCGGGCGTCGGTCCGGATCGACTACGGCGCCGAGCAGCCGGTGCTCGCGGTGCGGCTGCAGGAGGTGCTCGGGTGGCGAGGCGCACCGCGCACTCGCCGACGGCGGCGTCCCGTTGCTGCTGCACCTGCTCTCGCCGGCCGGGCGGCCCCTCGCGGTGACGGCGGACCTCGCCGCCTTCTGGTCCGAGGTCTACCCGCAGGTCCGGGCCGAGATGCGTGGGCGCTACCCGCGCCACTCCTGGCCGGAGGACCCGTGGACGGCGACGCCGACGGCGAGGGCGCGTCCGCGACGGAGTTAGCCGGCCCAGCGCCGAGACTGACTCGAAACCGCGATCGAATCGTGATCTGTTCATCCTCCTCTGACCTGCTGCAGACTGGCTTCTCCACTGACCGCTGTCGGTGGTCGCTGCCAGAATGGGGACATGGCCAAGGACGAGGACACCCTGACCCGGCACCCCGTGCCGGCGGGTGTCCGCGCCGTCGAGCAGCAGGTCGCGAAGGTGGCGCCGTGCTGGCGGACCGGTCGTTGTCGCTGGACGCGGCCAGCACGCGGGAGACGCTCGTGGCGCTGGCTGCCGCGCGAGGCACGGCTGGCCTCGCTGCGACTCTGGGGTCGCTGCGCACGCCGACGTGGTGAAGGTCGGCGCGGACTCAGGTGCCACGTCGACCGGGGTGTGGTGGGCGGTCGCGACCCGGCAGAACCGCCGCACCGCCGCCGGTCAGGTGCGGCTGGCCAACGCGCTCGAGTCCCGCTGGCACCGGGTCCGCGACGCGCTCGCCGACGCCGCGATGAGCCTCGAGCAGGCCCGCGTGGTCGTCCGGGCGCTCGACGACCTCCCCGACGACATCCCGGCCGACGTCGTCGCGTCGGCCGAGCAGACCCTGGTCGAGCTCGCGCTGGTCCACGACCCCGACGCCCTGGCCCTGCTCGGCAAGCGGATCCTGTCGACCGTCGCCCCCGAGGTCGGTGAGGAGGCCGACCGCAAGAAGGTCGAGGCCGACGAGCGACGCGCCCAGCAGAAGCAACGCCTCACCCTGTCCTTCGACGGCCACGGACTCAGCCACGGCCGGTTTACCCTGCCGATGGTCCAAGGGCGGATGCTGCAGAAGATCCTCCACGCGTTCGCCGCCCCCGCCCACGTCAACGCCACCGGGGCGCCGGGTCCTGGCTCGCCGGGCGACCGTCGGCGCAGAAGATGGGCGCCGCGTTCGCGGAGATGATCCTGACCTACCCCACCGACCGCGCCCCTCGCGCCGGCGGCGTCTCGGCGAACCTCGTGATCACCGCCGTACCAGGCGAGGACCTCGTCACCGGCGTCGGCCTGGCCACCCTCGAGACCGGCGAGGTCGTCTCGATCGACCGGATCCGCCGCATGGCCTGCGAAGCCGGGCTCATGCCCGCCGTCCTCGGCACCGCAGCCCAGGTCCTCGACCTCGGCCGCACCGCCCGCTTCCACACCGAACCCCAACGCATCGCGATCGCCATCCGCGACGGGGGCTGCACCGCCGAAGGCTGCGACTGGCCACCCGGCATGTGCCAGGTCCACCACGACACCCCCTGGTCCGAAGGCGGACCCACCAACGTCAAGGACGCCCGCCTGCTGTGCCCCTGCCACCACGCCCGCGTCCACGACCCCGACTACGACGTCACCGTCCTACCCAACGGCAAGCTCCGCTTCCACCGTCGGACGTGAGGACGTTGCTGGCCGAGCGCCACGTGGACCGGGCCCCCCGCGCTGCTAGGATCGCCGCGCTCGACATCCTTTAACGATCCGTCCCGTGAGGCGGAGAAGGAGGTACGGCGTGACCGTGCACGCCCCCGCACCGGCCGCTCCCGGACCGGTCCCGGTCCCGCCCCGCGCGGTGCGCACCGCGGTCCTGGTCCTCGAGGACGGCCGGACCTTCCACGGCGAGTCGTTCGGCGCCGAGGGCGAGACCTTCGGCGAGGCGGTCTTCAACACCGGGATGACCGGCTACCAGGAGACGCTCACCGATCCGTCGTACCACCGCCAGGTGGTCGTGATGACCGCGCCGCACATCGGCAACACCGGCGTCAACGACGAGGACCCGGAGTCGCGGCGGATCTGGGTCGCCGGCTACGTCGTGCGGGACCCTGCGCGCCGCCCGTCGAGCTGGCGCGCCACCGGCACCCTCGACGACGCGCTGCGTGACCAGGGCGTCGTCGGCATCAGCGGCGTCGACACCCGGGCGCTGACCCGTCACCTGCGCGAGCGGGGCGCGATGCGGGTCGGCATCTCCACCGTCGAGCCGGACCCTGCACGGCTGCTGGCCCGCGTGCGGGAGCAGGCCGCGATGACCGGCACCGAGCTCGCTGCCGAGGTCTCCACCGACACCTCCTACGTCGTCCCGGCCGAGCCCGGCCCCTGGGGTGAGCGGCGGGCCGTGGTCGCCGCGGTGGACCTCGGGATCAAGACGATGACCCCGCGGCGGATGGCCGAGCGCGGCATCGAGACCCACGTCCTGCCCGCGACCGCCACCCTCGACGACGTGCTGGCCGTCGGCCGCGGGCACGGCCTCGACGGTCCCGACGGCCTGTTCTTCTCCAACGGCCCGGGCGACCCGGCCGCCACCACCGACCAGGTGGCGCTGCTGCAGGGAGCGCTCGAGCGCGGGCTGCCCTACTTCGGGATCTGCTTCGGCAACCAGCTCTTCGGCCGCGCCCTGGGGCTGGGGACCTTCAAGCTGGTCTACGGTCACCGCGGCCTCAACCAGCCGGTGATGGACCGCACGACGGGCAAGGTCGAGGTGACGTCCCACAACCACGGCTTCGCGGTCGCCTGGCCCGAGGGCACGGACCTGGGCACCCCCGTCGCCACGCCGTACGGCGAGGCCCGGGTCAGCCACGTGTGCCTCAACGACGACGTGGTGGAGGGACTCGAGCTGCACGCGCCATCGGCGGAGGACGGCGGCGGGGGCGGGTTGCGCGCCTTCTCGGTGCAGTACCACCCCGAGGCCGCCGCCGGACCCCACGACGCCGACCACCTCTTCGACAGGTTCTGCGACCTCATGGCCGCGCGGCGGGCCGCCTGATGCCGCGCCGCGAGGACCTGCGCAGCGTCATGGTCATCGGCTCCGGGCCGATCGTCATCGGCCAGGCCTGCGAGTTCGACTACTCCGGGACCCAGGCCTGCCGGGTGCTGAAGGAGGAGGGCCTGCGCGTCGTGCTGGTCAACTCCAACCCGGCCACGATCATGACCGACCCCGAGTTCGCCGACGCCACCTACGTCGAGCCGATCACCCCGGAGTACGTCGAGAAGGTCATCGCCAAGGAGCGACCCGACGCCCTGCTCGCCACCCTCGGCGGGCAGACCGCGCTGAACACCGCCACGGCGCTGGCCGCCGACGGGGTTCTCGAGCGCTACGGCGTGGAGCTGATCGGCGCCTCGATCGAGGCGATCGACCGGGGCGAGAACCGCAGCGTGTTCAAGAAGATCGTCGACGAGCTCGGCGGCGAGTCCGCGCGCAGCGTCATCTGCCACTCGATGGACGACTGCCTCGCCGCCGCCGGTGAGCTCGGCTACCCCGTCGTGGTGCGACCCAGCTTCACCATGGGCGGGGCCGGGTCCGGGATGGCCCACGACGCGGCCGACCTGCGACGGATCGCCGGAACGGGCCTCTCGCTCAGCCCCACCACCGAGGTGCTCCTCGAGGAGTCGATCCTCGGCTGGAAGGAGTACGAGCTGGAGGTGATGCGCGACACCGCCGACAACGTCGTCATCGTCTGCTCGATCGAGAACGTCGACCCGATGGGCGTCCACACCGGCGACTCCATCACCGTGGCCCCGGCGATGACGCTGACCGACCGCGAGTACCAGAAGATGCGCGACCTCGCGATCGGCATCATCCGCTCGGTGGGCGTCGACACCGGCGGCTGCAACATCCAGTACGCCGTCAACCCCGCCGACGGGCGGCTCGTCGTGATCGAGATGAACCCGCGGGTCTCGCGCTCCAGCGCGCTGGCCTCGAAGGCGACCGGCTTCCCGATCGCCAAGATCGCCGCGAAGGTCGCGATCGGCTACACCCTCGACGAGATCGCCAACGACATCACGGCACGCCCGGACGGCACCAGCACGCCGGCCGCGTTCGAGCCGACCCTCGACTACGTGGTCGTCAAGGTGCCGCGGTTCGCCTTCGAGAAGTTCCCCGGGGCCGACCCGGTGCTCACCACGCACATGAAGTCGGTGGGCGAGGCGATGGCGATCGGGCGCAGCTTCACCGAGGCCCTGCAGAAGGCGCTGCGCAGCCTGGAGTCGCGCGACGCGGTCTTCGACTGGCACCAGGAGTGGGTCGACCTCGACCGGGAGGCGCTGCTCGAGCGGGCGCGCACCCCCCACGACGGGCGGCTGCGGGTCGTCATGGACGCGCTGCGCGCCGGTGCGAGCGTCGAGGAGGTCCACGCGGCCACCGGGATCGACCCCTGGTTCGTCGACCAGCTGGCGCTCATCAACGAGGTCGCCGCCGAGGTGACGGCCGCGCCCGAGCTCACCCCCACGCTGCTGCGCCGCGCCAAGCGGCACGGCTTCTCCGACGTCCAGCTCGGCAAGATCCGCGGGATGACCGCCGACGTGGTCCGAGGCGTGCGGCACGCGCTGGGCATCCGCCCGGTCTTCAAGACCGTCGACACCTGCGCGGCGGAGTTCGCGGCCGCCACCCCCTACCACTACTCCTCCTACGACGAGGAGAACGAGGTCGGCCCGCGGGAGCGGCCGGCGGTCATCATCCTCGGCTCGGGTCCCAACCGGATCGGCCAGGGCATCGAGTTCGACTACTCGTGCGTGCACGCCTCGCTGGCGCTCTCCGAGGCGGGGTACGAGACGGTGATGGTCAACTGCAACCCCGAGACCGTCTCCACCGACTACGACACCTCCGACCGGCTGTACTTCGAGCCGCTGACCCTGGAGGACGTCCTCGAGGTGGTCCACGCCGAGCAGGCTGCCGGACCCGTGGCCGGGGTGATCTGCCAGCTGGGCGGGCAGACCCCGCTCGGCCTCGCGCAGGGGCTGGCCGCCGCGCAGGTTCCCGTCGTCGGGACGTCCCCGGACGCGATCGACCTGGCCGAGGAGCGCGGCGCCTTCGGCCGCGTGCTGGCCGAGGCCGGTCTGGTGGCCCCCAAGCACGGGACGGCCACCTCCTACCCCGAGGCGCAGCGGATCGCGCACGAGATCGGCTACCCGGTCCTGGTGCGGCCCTCCTACGTCCTCGGCGGGCGCGGGATGGAGATCGTCTACGACGACGCGGCGCTGCGGACCTACCTGGAGCGCTACGTCGCCGAGGGGATGATCTCCCACGAGGCGCCGGTGCTGGTCGACCGGTTCCTCGACGACGCCGTCGAGATCGACGTCGACGCGATCTTCGACGGCGAGGAGCTGTTCCTCGGCGGGGTGATGGAGCACATCGAGGAGGCCGGCATCCACTCCGGTGACTCCTCCTGCGCGCTGCCGCCGATCACGCTGGGGGAGCGCGAGGTGGAGCGGATCCGCGAGGCCACCGAGGCCATCGCGCGGGGGGTCGGCGTGCTCGGGCTGCTGAACGTCCAGTTCGCGCTCGGCTCGGACATCCTCTACGTCCTGGAGGCCAACCCCCGCGCCAGCCGGACGGTTCCCTTCGTGTCGAAGGCGACCGCGACGCCGCTGGCGAAGGCCGCGGCGCGGGTGATGCTGGGGGAGTCCGTGGCCGCGCTGCGCGCCGCGGGCGTCCTGCCGGCCACCGGCGACGGCGGCACGCTGCCCGGCGACCAGCCGATCGCGGTCAAGGAGGCGGTGATGCCCTTCAACCGGTTCCGCACCCCCGACGGCGCCCAGGTCGACACGGTCCTCGGCCCGGAGATGAAGTCCACGGGTGAGGTGATGGGCCTCGACGCCGACTTCGGCACCGCCTTCGCCAAGTCCCAGACGGCCGCCTTCGGACCGCTGCCGACCTCGGGCTGCGTGTTCGTCTCGATGGCCAACCGCGACAAGCGGTCGATGATCTTCCCGGTCAAGGTGCTCGCCGACCTCGGCTTCGTCATCCTCGCCACCCAGGGCACCGCCGAGGTGCTGCGCCGCAACGGGGTGGCGACCCGCGTGGTGCGCAAGCACTTCGAGGGTCCGGGCCCCGACGGGGAGCGGACGACGGTCGACCTGATCCGCGACGGTGAGGTGCAGCTGATCGTCAACACGCCCTACGGCGCCGGCACCGGCGGCCGTGCCCGGCTGGACGGCTACGAGATCCGCACCGCGGCGGTGATGGCCAACGTCCCGTGCATCACCACGGTGCAGGGCCTCGGCGCGGCCGTGCAGGGGATCGAGGCGATGCGCCGCGGCGACATCGGGGTGCAGAGCCTGCAGGACTGGGCGCGGGGACGCTGAGGCCGAGGTGACCTACCGCCTGCTCTTCGACCGCGCGCTGACCCGCGTCGACCCCGAGCGGGCCCACCACCTCGGCTTCGCCGCCGTGCGGGCCGGCGCACCGCTGCTGCGGGCGCGGCCGCCGGTCGTGCCTGCCGGCGTCGGCCCGGTCGACGCCCTCGGCCTGCGCTTCGACCACCCGCTGGGGCTGGCCGCCGGGTTCGACAAGGACGCCCGCGGCGTCGACGCCCTCGGCGCGCTCGGCTTCGCCTTCGTCGAGGTCGGCACCGTCACCGCGCTGCCACAGCCCGGCAACCCGCGCCCGCGGCTGGTCCGGCTGACCGCCGACCGCGCCGTGGTCAACCGGATGGGCTTCAACAACACCGGCGCCGAGGCCGTGGCCGCGCGGCTGGCCGCCCGCCGCCGCAGGCCGGGCGGACCGGTGGTCGGGGTCAACCTCGGCAAGTCCAAGGTGGTCCCCGAGGACGACGCGGCCGCGGTGGCAGCCGACCACGACGCCAGCACCCGCCTGCTCGCCCCGCACGCCGACTACCTGGTCGTCAACGTCTCCTCCCCGAACACCCCGGGGCTGCGCAGCCTGCAGTCGGTCGAGCGGCTCGCCCCGCTGCTGGGCCGGGTGCGCCGCAGCGCCGACGAGAGCCGCGGAGCCGCCGGGCTGGGGCGCGTGCCGCTGCTGGTCAAGATCGCGCCCGACCTCGCGGACGACGACGTGCTGGCGGTCGCCGACCTGGTGCGCGCCGACGACGGGGTCGACGGCGTGGTCGCCACGAACACCACCACCGGCCGCGACGGCCTGCGCAGCGCCCCGGCGCTCGTCGAGGCCGCCGGCGGCGGCGGCCTCTCCGGTCCCCCGGTCGCGGTGCGGGCCACCGCCGTGCTGCGGCTGCTGCGCGACCGGCTCGGTCCCGGCCCCACGCTGGTCGGCGTCGGCGGGATCACGACCGCGGCCGACGCCCGCGAGCGGCTGGCCGCCGGCGCGGACCTGCTCCAGGCCTACACCGCGTTCGTCTACGAGGGTCCGCTGTGGCCGCGACGCGTCCTCCGCGGGCTGGCCGGACCCGGGCCGGGGCCAGGTCCGTGAGCGCCTCCCGCGACACGGGGCCCGCCGAGCGCACCCCCCTGCACGTCGGCGGCGAGCTCCTGGCCACGCGCACCAGCGGCGCGCTGGTCCACCTCAGCGTGCTGGCTCCCGGCGTCGGCGAGCGGTTCCGGCCGGGCACCGCCGTCGCGGTCTCCGTCGGCCACCCGGTCGCCCGCAGCCGGCTCGCGCGCCGCAGCTACTGGATCCACGAGGTCAAGCCGGTGGGCGGCCGCGGGCTGGCGCTGGGGCTGGTCGTCGAACCGCGCGGGGCCGGGTCGCGCTGGCTCGCCACCGCGCCCGTCGGGACGCCGCTGGAGCTGACCGGGCCGCTCGGGCGACCCTTCGCGCTGCCCAGGGAGCCGGTGTCCTGCCTGCTGGTGGCCGAGGAGTACGCGGCCGCGCCGGTCTTCCCCCTCGCCCTGCGGCTGCGCGAGCGCGGCTGCGCGGTGACGCTGCTGCTCGGCGCCCGGGACGAGGCGCACCTGATGTCGGCGCTCGAGGCCCGCCGCTCCGCCCGGGCGGTGACGGTGGTGACCCGCGACGGGTCGGTCGGCACGCCCGGCGAGACCGCGGACGCGCTGCCGGCGGCGCTGGCGTCGAGCCGGGCCGAGGTGGTCTACGCCGCCGGCCCGTCCCCGCTGCTGCACGCGGTGGCGGCGGCCGCGGAGGACCACGGGGCCTGGAGCCAGTGCGCGGTCGAGGTGCCCTCTCCCTGCGCGACCGGTCTGTGCTTCGGCTGCCAGGTGCCGGTGGTGGGGGAGTCGGGTGCCCCGCGCTGGGCCCGGGCCTGCGTGGACGGCCCGGTCCTGCGTGGCGACCGCGTCCGCTGGGGGGACCTGTGACCGCGGTCGAGGTGGCCGGGCTGCGGTTGCGCTCGCCGGTCGTGGTCGCCGCGGGGTGCGGGGGGACGGGTCGCGAGCTCGCGGCCTTCGGCGCGCTGGGGGACCTCGGTGCCTTCACCACGCGGACCGTGACCAGCGACCCGCGCCCGGGGGCGCCGGCCGGCCACGTGGTCGAGACGCCCGCCGGGCTGGCGCACGCCACCGGGCTGCCCAACCCCGGCGTCGACCACTTCCTGGCCACCGAGCTGCCCTGGTTGGTGGCCCAGGACGCCCGGGTGGTGGTGTCCGTCGCGGCCCGGTCCGCCGCCGACGCGGCCGGGTTGGCCCGCCGGCTCGGCCGGGCGCCCGGCGTGGCCGCCGTCGAGGTGGCGCTGGCGCCGGCCGGCGGGCTGGCCCACGACCCGGACGTGGAGGACCTCTTCCGCGCCGTCGAGCCCCACGAGGCGGCGGGCCTGGTCGCCGCGGTGGCCCGCGAGCTGCCCCGCGGGCTGCCGGTGTGGGCCAAGCTCCGCCCGGACGTCGAGCGGGTGGTCGCCGTCGCGCGCGCCGTGGCCGAGGCGGGCGCCGGAGCGGTCGTGGTGGGCGACGCGCTGCCGGCGGTGCTGCCCGACGGGCGCCCCGCGGGGCTCGGCGGTCCGGCGGTGCGCCCCGTCGCCCTCGCCTGCGTGCGCCGGGTCGCAGCGACCCTGCCCCACCTCGACGTCGTCGGCTGCGGAGGCGTGGCCACCCCCGCGGACGCGCGCGCCCACCTCGACGCCGGAGCCCGCGCCGTCGCGGTCGGCACGGCCCTGCTGCACGACCCGACCACGGCGGCCCGGCTGGCCACCGCCCTGCGAGAGGACCCCCGGTGATCCCCGACCCGACCCCCCCGTCCTTCGGGGCACGGCTCCACGCCGCGCTGGCCGAGCGGGGCCAGCTCTGCGCCGGCCTCGACCCCCACGCCGGCCTGCTCGCCGAGTGGGGCCTGCCCGACGACGTGGGCGGGCTCGAGCGGTTCGCGCTGACCGCCGTCGAGGCGGTCGCCCCGGTCGCGTCGGTGGTCAAGCCGCAGTCGGCCTTCTACGAGCGCTTCGGCAGCCGGGGCGTGGCCGTGCTGGAGCGCGTCGTGGCCACCGCCCGGGAGGCCGGTGCGCTGGTGCTGCTCGACGTCAAGCGCGGCGACATCGGCTCCACGTCGCAGGCCTACGCCGACGCCTACCTCGACCCCACGTCGCCGTTGGCCGTCGACGCGATCACCGTGCACCCCTTCCTCGGCTTCGGCTCGCTCGACCCGATGGTGGAGAGCGCCCGCCGGCACTGTGCCGGGCTGTTCGTGCTGGCGCTCACCTCGAACCCGGAGGGTCCCGAGGTGCAGCACGCCCGCGCGGTCGGCCCGGAGCCGGGCGCGGAGGAGGGCCGGACCGTCGCCGGGGTGGTGCTGGACCACCTGCGCGCGCTCAACGCCGGCGTGCGGCCGCTCGGCTCGTTCGGGGCGGTCGTCGGTGCGACGATCGGCGAGACCGACGAGGACCTGCTCACGGGCGGACCCGTGCTGGCCCCGGGGTACGGCGCGCAGGGCGGGACCGCGGACGACCTGCGACGGATCTTCGGGACCTCGGCCGGGGCGGTGCTCGCCTCGACCTCCCGCGGGCTGCTGCGCGAGGGCCCCGACCCCGCGGCGCTGCGCGACGCCGTGCGCCGCGGCAACGACGAGCTCGCGACGGCGCTCGCCAGCGGGGCGGACGCGTGAGGCCCACGGCACGAGCGGTGGCGGGCCCGCCGGTCCCCGTGCTCCCCGGCCTGCTCGCCGGCCTGCTCGCCGGCCTGCTCGCCTGCCTGCTGGCCGGCCTGCTCGCGGGCTGCGCGCCCGAGGAGCCCGTCGACACGTACTGCGCCGAGGTCGTGGCGCAGCGCGAAGCCCTCACGGAGGCGGCCGCGGCGGGAGGGCCGACGGCGCTGCTGGACGTGGCACCCTCCCTCGAGGCCCTGCGGGACGCGTCCCCGCCGGACCTGCGCGACGACTGGGACGTCGTGGTCGGCCGGCTCGGCGCCCTCGACGACGCGCTGTCCGCCGCCGGCGTCGACCCCGGCACCTACGACCGCACGGACCCGCCGGCGGACCTGGCCGAGGAGGAGCGGACCGCCATCGAGGCCGCGGCCCGCCAGCTGGCCACCCCGGAGATGGTCGCGGCGCTCTCCGCGGTGCAGCAGCAGGCGCGCGACGTGTGCGGCACCTCGCTGGTCGTCTGAGCGCGCGGGCGACGCCACCCCGGGGGTCGCCGATTGCCCAGCGCGGCGGGGCTGACTAGATTGCCCACCGACGTGGTGGGTGCCCTCACCACCGATCGACGAAAAGGACTTGCGCAGTGGCCCTGCCCCCACTCACGCCCGAGCAACGTCAAGCCGCCCTCGAGAAGGCGGCGGCCTCCCGGCGCGAGCGTGCCGAGGTGAAGAACCGGCTGAAGAACTCGGGGGCCTCGATGTCCGACGTGCTCGCGGAGGGGCAGACCAACGAGGTCATCGGCAAGATGAAGGTCGTCGACCTGCTCCAGTCCATGCCTGGCCTGGGCAAGGTCCGCGCGCGCCAGACGATGGAGCGCCTCGGCATCGCCGAGTCCCGCCGGGTCCGCGGGCTCGGCACCAAGCAGGTCGCCGCGCTGCAGCGCGAGTTCGCCAAGGGTGACTGAGGGGGTCGTGCCGCCCCCGGCCGGACCGCCCAGCCGGCTGGTCGTCCTCGCCGGCCCGACCGCGGTCGGCAAGGGCACGGTGGCCGCGGCCGTGCGGGCCGGTCACCCCGACGTCTGGCTCTCGATCTCGGCCACCACGCGCAGCCCCCGGCCCGGTGAGGTGCACGGCGAGCACTACTGGTTCGTCGCCCCCGCCGACTTCGACGCCATGGTCGAGCGCGGCGAGCTGCTCGAGTGGGCGGTGGTCCACGGCCGCCACCGCTACGGCACGCCGCGCCGCCCGGTCGAGGAGGCGCTGGCCCGCGGACGACCGGCGCTGCTCGAGATCGACCTCCAGGGCGCCCGCCAGGTCCGCGCCACCATGCCCGGCGCGCTGTTCGTGTTCCTGGCCCCGCCCTCGTGGGAGGAGCTGGTGCGCCGGCTGGTCGGTCGCGGCACCGAGCCCGAGGACGAGCGGGAGCGCCGCCTGGCCACCGCGCGCGAGGAGCTGGCCGCCGAGACCGAGTTCGACGTCACCGTCGTCAACCACGACGTTCACGCTGCCGCGCAGGACTTGGTAGCCTTGATGCACGGGGACCTCCCCGTCTGAGCGCGGGTGCGTCCCGACGCCGCCGGTCCACCCGCCGCACCCCGCACGACGGGGCTGCACGACGGGGCTGCACCACGTCGGCGCGGCGCGGTCCCCGCTCATCCGAACCCGACCCAAGCGAGGCTCACGCGTGTCTGCCCCCAACATCGCCGCGGAGGGTGTCACCAACCCGCCGATCGACGACCTCCTGACCAAGACCGACAGCAAGTACCAGCTGGTCCTCTACAGCGCCAAGCGCGCCCGGCAGATCAACGCCTACTACTCCCAGCTGGGTGAGGGCCTGCTCGAGTACGTCGGCCCGCTCGTGGAGACCCACGTCCAGGAGAAGCCGCTCTCGATCGCGCTGCGCGAGATCGACGGGGACCTGCTGACCTGCGAGGCCGTCGACCCCGCCGAGCTCGCCGCCGAGGAGGCCGCCGCCGCGCAGGCCCAGGCCGACGCGGTCGCCGCCGCCCAGTCGAACGACTAGGTCCCTGTCCAGCCCCACCCCGCCGGCCGGTGACGACCCACCGGCCGGGCCGCCGGCACCCCGGGTCGTCCTGGGGGTGGCCGGCGGCATCGCCGCGTACAAGGCCTGCGAGGTGCTGCGCCGGCTCGGCGAGACCGGGCACGAGGTCACCGTCGTGCCCACCGCCGCGGCGCTCGAGTTCGTCGGCGAGGCGACGTGGGCGGCCCTCTCGGGCCGCCCGGTCGCGGCCGACGTGTGGACCAGCGCCCACGAGGTGCCGCACGTCCGGCTCGGCCGCGAGGCCGACCTCGTCGTGGTGGCCCCGGCGACCGCGGACCTGCTGGCCCGCGCCGCCCACGGGCTCGCCGACGACCTGCTGACCAACACCCTGCTGACCGCCCGCTGCCCGGTGGTGCTCGCCCCGGCGATGCACACCGAGATGTGGGACCACCCGGCCACCCGGGCCAACGTGGCCACCCTCCGCGGCCGCGGCGTCGTCGTGCTCGACCCAGCGGTCGGCCGCCTCACCGGCGCCGACACGGGCCGTGGTCGGCTCCCCGAGCCCGAGGAGATCGCCGCGGTCGCCCGCGACGTCCTCGCCCGCGGGGACGCACGCCCCGACCTCGTCGGCCGGACGGTGGTGGTCACCGCCGGCGGCACCCGGGAGCGCCTCGACCCCGTGCGGTTCCTCGGCAACCGCTCCTCGGGCCGGCAGGGGTGGGCCCTCGCCCGCGCCGCCGTCGCACGCGGCGCCACCGTCCGCCTGGTCGCCGCCAACGTCGCGCTGCCCGACCCCGCGGGCGTCGAGGTGGTCCGCGTCGAGAGCACGGCCGAGCTGCGTGAGGCCGCGCTGGTCGCCCGCGTCGGCGCCGACGCCGTCGTGATGGCCGCCGCCCCGGCCGACTTCCGCCCCACCGGGGAGTCGACCCACAAGATCAAGAAGCCCGCGGACGGCTCGGCCCCGGTCATCGAGCTCACCCAGAACCCCGACGTGCTCCGCGAGCTCGTCGAGAGCCGTCCGCCCGACCAGCTCCTGGTCGGCTTCGCCGCCGAGACCGGGGACGACGGCTCCTCGGTGCTCGACCTCGCGCGCGCCAAGCTGGCACGCAAGGGCTGCGACCTGCTGGTGGTCAACGACGTCAGCGGGGGCGCGGTCTTCGGCTCCGACGACACCCAGGCCGTCGTCCTGGCCGCCGACGGCTCGACCACCGAGGTGGCCCCCGGCACCAAGTCCGCCCTGGCCCACGTCGTGTGGGACCAGGTCGTCGCCCGCCTGGCCCCCTGACCCCCGGCTCCCGCGCCGGCGCACCCTGCCAGGGCGTGGGACGGCTGTCCGCGATTCGGGATCCGCCCGAGCCCGGGTCTAGCCTGCCGACAGCCCGGCCCGGCGCCCCGCCCCGGGCCCACCGAACCCCGCCGATCGGAGCAGCTGTGCCTGGACGTCTCTTCACCTCGGAGTCGGTGACCGAGGGTCACCCCGACAAGATCGCCGACCAGATCAGCGACTCCGTCCTGGACGCGATGCTGGCCCAGGACCCGCACAGCCGGGTCGCGGTGGAGACGCTGCTGACCACCGGCCTCGTGGTCGTGGCCGGCGAGGTGACCACGACGGGTTACGTCGACATCAAGCAGGTCGTCCGCGACCGGATCCTCGAGATCGGCTACGACCACTCCGAGAAGGGCTTCGACGGCGAGAGCTGCGGCGTGATGGTCGCCATCGGCGGCCAGTCCGGCGACATCGCCCAGGGTGTCGACACCGGCCACGAGTCCCGCACCGGGTCGGTCGACGCCATGGACAAGCAGGGGGCCGGCGACCAGGGGCTGATGTTCGGCTACGCCTGCGACGACACCGCCGAGCTGATGCCGCTGCCGATCAAGATCGCGCAGACCCTCTCCGAGCGGTTGTCCGCGGTGCGCAAGGACGGCACGCTGCCCTACCTGCGCCCCGACGGGAAGACCCAGGTCACCGTCGAGTACGACGAGGCGAACCGCCCGGTGCGCGTCGACACCGTCGTGCTGTCCACCCAGCACGCCGAGGAGGTCGAGCTCGACACGCTCGAGCCGGACGTCAAGAAGCACGTCATCGACCACGTGCTGGCCGGGTTCGAGATCCCCTCCGACGACTACCGGCTGCTGGTCAACCCCACCGGCCGCTTCGTGGTCGGCGGCCCGATGGGCGACGCCGGCCTCACCGGCCGCAAGATCATCGTCGACACCTACGGCGGCATGGCCCGCCACGGCGGGGGCGCCTTCTCCGGCAAGGACCCCTCCAAGGTCGACCGCTCCGCGGCCTACGCCATGCGCTGGGTGGCCAAGAACGTCGTGGCCGCGGGCCTGGCCCGCCGCTGCGAGGCGCAGGTCGCCTACGCGATCGGCAAGGCCCAGCCGGTGGGCGTCTTCGTCGAGACCTTCGGCACCGGGACCGTGCCCGACGAGGAGATCCAGCGCGCCGTCCTCGAGGTCTTCGACCTCCGCCCCGCCGCGATCGTGCGCGACCTCGACCTGCTCCGTCCGATCTACGCCCGGACGGCGGCCTACGGCCACTTCGGTCGCGAGCACGCGGACTTCACCTGGGAGCGCACCGACCGGGCCGAGGCGCTGCGGACGGCCGTCGGCGCCTGAGGCGGGCGTCGGGTCCTGTCACCGCCCGCTGGTAGACAGGCGGGCGTGAGCGAGGACCCCGAGCTGCTGCCGGGCCTGGTCCGCCAGCAGGTCCGGGTCTCGCAGGCCCGAGCCCGCGAGACGCGCGCCCGGCGCGCGGCCGCCGCGGCCACCGCGGAGGTCGACCCGGTCGCGCGGGTGCTGGTCGACGCCGGGATGGCCCACCTCGACCGGCCCTTCGACTACACCGTGCCCGCGTCGATGGCCGCCGCCGCCGTCCCGGGCGTCCGGGTCAAGGTGCGCTTCGCCGGCCACGAGGCGGGCGGCTACCTGCTCGAGCGGCTCGCGGCGAGCGACCACCCCGGCAGCCTCACCCCGCTGCGTCGGGTCGTCGGGCGGGAGCCGGTCCTGCTCCCGGAGATCGCCGCGCTCGCCGGGGTGGTGGCCGCCCGCTACGCGGGGACGCGTGCCGACGTCGTCCGGCTGGCCGTCCCGCCCCGGCACGCCCGGGCCGAGGAGCAGCCGACGCCGCCCGCGCCCGACCCGCCCCGGTGGGACGAGGCTGCCGCCGGTGCGGCGTGGGCCGACCACCCGACCGGGGCGGCCTTCCTGGCGCACCTGCGAGCGGGAGGCTCTCCCCGGGCCGCCTGGCACGCCCCGCCCGGCGCCGACTGGCCGCTCCTGCTCGCCCACGCTGCCGCGGCCACCCTCGCCGGTGGGCGCGGGACGGTGCTGTGCCTGCCCGACGGTCGCGACGCCACGCGCGTCGACGCCGCGCTCGCCGCGGTGCTCGGCCCCGGGCACCACGTCGTGCTCACCGCGGACGCCGGACCCGCGGCTCGCTACCGCGACTTCCTGGCGGTCGCCCGCGGCGCCCGGCGCGTGGTCGTCGGCACCCGTGCCGCGGCGCTGGCCCCGGTCCACGACCTCGGGCTGGTCGCGGTCTGGGACGACGGTGACGACCTGCACGCCGAGCCCCGGGCGCCCTACCCCCACGCCCGGGAGGTGCTGCTGCTGCGCGCGGCGGAGCAGGGGTGCGCCGCGCTCGTGGGCGGCTTCTCGACGACGGCGGAGACGGCGTACCTGCTGCGCACGGGGTGGGCCCGCCCGCTGCGGGCCGACCGCAGCGCGGTCCGGGACCGGGTGCGCGTCGCCGTGGCCGGCGCGAGCGACCACGCTCGCGAGCGCGACCCCCACGGCCGCGGTGCCCGGCTGCCCCGCGAGGTGCACGACCTGGTCCGCTCCGCCCTCGAGCACGGCCCCGTGCTGGTGCAGACGCCGCGCCGCGGCTACGCCGCCGCCCTGGCCTGCGAGCGCTGCCGCACCCCGGCCCGGTGCCCGCGCTGCACCGGGCCGCTGGCGCTCGGGGCGGCCACGTCCCCGCCCGCCTGCCGGTGGTGCGCCACCCCGGCGCCCGGGTGGGCCTGCCCGGTGTGCGCGGCCCGCGGGCTGCGCGCCCCGGTGGTCGGCGACCGCCGCACCGCGGAGGAGCTGGGCCGGGCCTTCCCGCGTGCCCTCGTGCGCTCGTCCTCGGGGGAGCGGGTGCTCGACGCGGTGGGCGACGAGCCGCAGGTCGTCGTGGCCACGCCGGGTGCGGAGCCGGTGGCCGCCCGGGGCTACGCCGCGGTCGTCCTGCTCGACGGCTGGCTCCTGCTCGACCGCGTGGACCTGCGCGCCGAGGAGGAGGCGCTGCGCCGGTGGAGCAACGCCGTCGGGCTCGCCGCACCGGGCGCCGGCGTGGTGGTGGTGGGCGACCCGGCGCACCCGGCGGTCCAGGCCCTGGTGCGCTGGGACCAGCCCGGTCACGCCGACCGCGAGCTCGACCAGCGCGGCGAGGCCCACCTGCCGCCCGCGTCCCGGCTCGCGACGCTGACGGGCCCGCCCGGCGCGCTGGACGACGCGCTCACCCTGCTCGACCTCCCGGCGGCCGCGGAGCGGCTCGGACCGGTCCCCGTCGGTGAGGGCGTCGAGCGGGTCGTGGTCCGGGTGCCACGTGCGGGGGCCACCGACCTGGCCGATGCGCTCGTCGAGCTGCGCCGCGTCCGCTCGGCCCGCAAGCTCGACCCGGTCCGGGTCCAGGTCGACCCGCCCTCGCTCTAGCCGGCGGCCCACCGACCGGACCCGTTCCCCCCGTCGCCGGGTCGCGGTCGACGTCCGCCTCCTAGGATGTGCCGGGCGCGTCCGCCCGAGCAGTGAGGTCCCCACCCCCCATGGCAGTCCAGCCCGTCCGACTCCTCGGCGACCCGGTGCTGCGCCGTCGCGCCGCCGAGGTCACCGACTTCGACAAGGAGCTGCGGACGCTCGTCGCCGACCTGACCGAGACCATGCTCGACGCTCCCGGCGCCGGCCTGGCCGCGCCGCAGATCGGAGTCGGCCTGCGGGTCTTCACCTGGCACGTCGACGGCGAGGTCGGCCACCTGGTCAACCCGGTGCTCGAGCTGTCCGAGGAGACCCAGGACGGCGACGAGGGGTGCCTGTCGATCCCGGGGCTGGTCATCGACTGCCGCCGGGCCCGCTCGGTCGTCGCGACGGGGTTCGACCAGCACGGCGAGCCGGTGCGCCTCGCCGGCTCCGACACCCTCGCCCGCGCCGTCCAGCACGAGACCGACCACCTCGACGGGGTGCTCTTCCTCGACCGGCTCGACCCCGCGGCGCGCAAGGAGGCGATGCGCGTGATCCGCGCGTCCGACTGGTTCGGCCTGGAGCAGCCGGTGGTCAAGCTCTCCCCGCACCCGATGCGCGGCCTGGGGCTCTGAGCCGTGCGCGTCGTGCTCGCCGGGACGCCGGAGGTGGCGCTGCCCACGCTGACGGCGCTGACCGCCTCGGACCACGAGGTGGTGGGCGTGGTGACCCGACCCGACGCCCCCGCCGGCCGCGGTCGGCGCCTCGCCCCGAGCCCGCTCGGCCGCGCCGCGGACGAGCTCGGGCTCCCGGTGCTCAAGCCCGCCCACCCGCGCGACCCCGGCTTCGCCGAGGAGCTGGCCGCGCTGCGCCCCGACTGCTGCCCGGTCGTCGCCTACGGAGCGATGCTGCCCGGGCCGCTGCTCGACGTCCCGCCACTGGGCTGGGTCAACCTGCACTTCTCCTGCCTGCCCCGGTGGCGCGGAGCCGCTCCCGTCCAGCACGCGCTGCTGGCCGGTGACGAGGTGACCGGTGCCACCACGTTCCGGATCGTGCCCGCGCTCGACGCCGGACCCACGTTCGGCGTGATGACCGAGCGGGTGCGCCCCGAGGACACCGCCGGCAGCCTCCTCGCCCGGCTGGCCGAGGGCGGCGCGGGACTGCTGGTCGCCACGCTGGACGGGCTGGCGACCGGTGCGGTGGAGGCCCGCCCGCAACCGGCCGAGGGGATCACGCACGCCCCCAAGCTCGAGGTCGCCCACGGGGAGGTCGACTGGACCGATCCGGCCGTCGGGATCGACCGGCTGGTCCGGGCGTGCACCCCGGCTCCGGGTGCCTGGACGACCTGGGCGGGGGAGCGGCTCAAGCTCGAGCCGGTCCTGCCGGTCCGGGCCGCCGACCTCCAGGCGACCGGCGGGGACACCCGGCCCCCCGCGGCGGGCGAGCTGGTCGTCGGACGCCACGAGGTCCACGTCGGGACCGGTCGCGGCGCCGTCCGGCTCGGCCGGGTCAAGCCGGTCGGCAAGGGGTGGATGGACGCCGACGCCTGGGCGCGAGGAGCCCGTCCCGCGCCCGGCGCCACCCTCGGCCCCGCGGCCCCCGGCGACCGTGACGACCGTGGCTGACCCGGTGCGGGCCCGACCCGCCGGCCCCCCGGCGGCGGCCCGCGTCGACCCGGCGCGGCTGGCCGCCTTCGAGGTGCTCAAGGCCGTGCGGGTGGACGGCGCCTACGCCAACCTCGTGCTGCCCGCCGTGCTCGGCCGGCTCGCCCTCGAGGGTCGTGACGCTGCCTTCGCCACCGAGCTGGCCTCCGGCACGCTGCGGATGCGCGGCACCTACGACGCGGTGCTGGCCGCCTGCGTGGAGCGCCCGCTGCGCAAGGTCGAGGCCAAGGTGCTCGACGCGCTGCGCCTGGGGACCCACCAGCTGCTGTCCATGCGGGTGCCGGCCCACGCCGCCATCAGCACCACCGTCGACCTCGTCCGGGTGCGCGCCGGCGCCGGTGCTGCCAACTTCGCCAACGCCGTGCTGCACGGCGTCACCGCGCACGACCTCGACGGCTGGGTCGCCGCGCTCGCCCCCGCACGCTCGCCGCGCTCCAGCCGGCACGAGGAGGTCGCCTTCAGCCACCCGCGTTGGGTGGTCGAGGAGCTGCGCCGTGCGGTCGGCGACGACGAGCTGCACGCGCTGCTGCGCGCCGACAACGTGCCGCCCCGGGTCACGCTGGTCGCCCGGCCCGGGTTGGCCGATCGGGCCGAGCTGCCCGGGGAGCCGACGCCGTGGTCGCCCTACGGCGCGATCCTGCCCGGCGGCTCGCCCGCGGCGGTGCCCGCGGTCGCGGAGGGCCGTGCCGGGGTCCAGGACGAGGGGTCCCAGCTGGTCGCCCACGTCCTGGCCACCGCCGAGGTCGCCGGTCCGGACCGGACCTGGGTCGACCTGTGCGCGGGCCCGGGCGGCAAGGCGGCCCTCCTCGCCGGGCTCGCCGCGGCCCGCGGTGCCCGGCTGGTGGCCATCGAGCGCCAGGAGCACCGCGCCCGGCTGGTGCGCCGCTCGCTGGCGCCGGCGAGGGCGGCCGGGGCGCACGCCACGGTGGTGGCCGCCGACGGCACGCGCCCCCCGCTGCTGCTCGGCTCGGTCGACCGCGTGCTGGTCGACGCGCCCTGCACCGGTCTGGGGGCGCTGCGACGACGCCCCGAGTCGCGCTGGCGGCGTCGGCCCGACGACGTGCTCCCGCTGGTGCTGCTCCAGCGGCGCCTGCTCGGCACCGCCCTGGACCTGCTGCGGCCGGGAGGTGTCGCCGTCTACGCCACCTGCTCCCCGGTGCTGACCGAGACCGACGAGGTGGTCGCCGGCGCGCTGCAGCGTCCGGACGTCGTCGCCGAGGACGCCGCCGCGCTGCTGCCGTCCGCGATGACCGGGGTCGAGGGCAGGATCCCCGGCACGGTGCAGCTGTGGCCGCACCGCCACGGCACCGACGCGATGTTCATCGCGCTGCTGCGCAAGACTTGACCCGTGGCCACCTCCCCGTCGGTCGAGATCGAGGTCGACGACCGCGTCGTGCGGCTCAGCAACCCCGACCGCGTCTACTTCCCCGAGAGCGGCGCGACCAAGCGCGACCTGGTCGACTACTACCTCGCCGTCGGGCCGGGGATCGTCGGCGCGCTCTGGGAGCGACCGTGCATGCTCCACCGCTTCCCGACCGGGCTGGCGGGGGAGAAGGTCCACCAGAAGCGGCTCCCGAAGGGGGCGCCGCCGTGGGTCGAGACCGTGCGGCTCCACTTCCCCCGCTGGGACCGCACCGCCGACGAGCTCTGCGTCACCGAGCTGGCCAGCGTGGTGTGGGCGGTGCAGATGTCGACCGTCGAGTTCCACCCGTGGAACAGCCGGCGCGAGGACCCCGAGCGACCCGACGAGTGGCGCATCGACCTCGACCCCGGTCCCGAGTCGGACTTCGCGCAGGTGCAGCGGGTCGCGCACGTGGTGCACGAGGTCCTCGACGAGCTCGGCGCGGTCGGGTTCCCGAAGACCAGCGGCGGCTCCGGGCTCCACGTCTACGTCCGGGTGCGACCCGACCACGACCACAAGGGCGTGCGGCGAGCCGCGCTCGCCTTCGCCCGGGAGGTCGAGCGCCGGTCCCCGGAGGACGTGACCACCACGTGGTGGCGCAAGGACCGCGATCCCCGCAAGCTCTTCGTGGACTACAACCAGAACGCGCGCGACCACACCATCGCCGCGGCGTACTCGGTGCGCGGCCTGCCGGACGCGCGGGTCTCCACCCCGGTGCGCTGGGACGAGGTCGACGACTGCGACCCCCGCGACTTCACCATCTTCACGGTGCCGGCGCGGTTCGCCGAGCTCGGCGACCTCCACGCCGGGATCGACCACGAGGTCCTCGACCTGGCGCCCCTGCTGGAGTGGGCCGACCGGGACGAGCGGGCCGGCGCCCCGCCCCCGGCCGACCCGGACGCCTGACGGATCAGGCGAGCGTCCAGGTCCGTGACGTGGCCGCGCCGACGACCTGCGGCGCGCGGCCCGGCGTGGACCGCACGGCGGCACCCAGGACGCCGGCGGCGCCGAAGACCTCCAGGACGGGTCCGTCGAGGAGGAGGCGCAGGCGTCCGTCCGGCGCCGGCATGCTCCAGCGGCCCTCCGCGGTGCTCAGCCGGAGGGCGCCGGCGTCGAGGTCGAGGCGCTCCCCACCGCCGAGCAGCACGGCGGCGGTAGCGCCGTGCCCCGGCCCGAGCGCCACCTCGACGTCCCACGCCGTCGCGTCCTCGTCGCCCGGACCGCTGCCGCGGAGGCCGTCGACGACGGGGTGCGGCCGGACGACCAGCCGGTCGCCGTCCAGGTCGAGCACGTGCGGCACGGAGTGCGCGCCGGCCCAGCCGCCGTCGGGGTCGGCGACCCCGCGCAGCCAGTGCAGCAGGCAGGGCCGGCCCGCGGCGTCCTCGAACGCGGACGCCGCGTAGTGCGCCGGGCCGTGGGAGAGCCGTCCCCAGCGCTGCGGCTCGAACCGGCCGTCGACCAGGTCGCCGACCGCCCACGCCTCGTGCCGGGTGACCTCCTCGTCCCACACCGAGACCACCAGCACCCAGCGGTCGGCCACCCGGATCAGCTGCGGGCACTCCCACACCGACCCGGTCCACACCGGCTCCACCTCGTCCCGGTGCCGTCGCGCCAGCTCGGCGAGCGGGCCCCACGAGCGCAGGTCGGGCGAGGTGGTGGTCAGCGCGAGCCCGGTCCCGTCGGCCAGGCCGGCGCCGACGACCATCCGCCACCGGTCCCCGTCGCGGACGACGAAGGGGTCGCGCAGCGCGGTGAGGGCGAGGTCGGGCGGTGGCCCCAGCACCACCGCGCCCTTGGTCCAGCGCGTCCAGGTGGCGTCGACCGGTCGGGCCGCGCGGACCCGACCCAGGTGCAGGTCCGGGTGGCGCACCGCGGTGTACAGCAGCGTCGCCCCGGCCGGGTCCTCGGCGTCGTGGACGACGCAACCCGACCAGATCCCGTGGTCCTCCGCGTCGGGCGCCAGCGCCACCGGGAGCTCCTGCCAACGCAGCAGGTCCTCGCTCACGGCGTGGCCCCAGTGCTGCTCGGCGGCCCAGGTCGCGCTCCCGGGGACGTGCTGGAAGAAGACGTGGTAGCGCCCGTCGACGAACCGGACGCCGTAGGGGTCGTTGACCCACCCGGTCTCCGCCGTCAGGTGCAGCAGGGGTCGCGTGCTCACGAGGTGATCGTGCCCCACGGGTCGGTGAAGGCGCCCCGCCGAGAGCGGACGCTAGGCTCGCCCGCCGTGGACCCGCAGATCACCCCCAGCATCCTCGCCGCCGATCCCGCCGCGCTCGGCGCCGAGGTCGCGCGCATCCCCGGCGCCGACTGGGTCCACGTGGACGTCATGGACGGGCACTTCGTGCCCAACCTCACCTTCGGCCCGGCGACGGTCGAGGCGCTGGCCGCGACGAGCCCGGTGCCGCTCGACGCGCACCTGATGATCGAGGACCCCGACCGGCACGCCCCGACCTACGTCGAGGCCGGCGCCGGGTCGGTCACCTTCCACGTCGAGGCGGCCGCCGCGCCGGTGCGGCTCGCGCGCGAGCTGCGCTCGGCGGGTGCGCGGGCGGCGATGGCGCTGCGCCCGGCCACCCCCGTCGAGCCCTACGAGGACCTCCTCCCCGAGCTCGACACGTTGCTGCTGATGACCGTCGAGCCCGGCTTCGGCGGCCAGGCGTTCCTCGACCTGGTGCTGCCGAAGATCCGCCGCGCGCGGGCGCTGGTCGAGCGGCACGGCGTCGAGACCTGGCTGCAGGTCGACGGCGGCGTCTCGCTGGAGACGATCGGCCGCTGCGCCGAGGCCGGCGCTGACGTGTTCGTGGCCGGCTCCGCGGTCTTCGGCGCCGACGACCCCGACGCCATGGTCGCCGCGCTGCGGGACGCGGCCGCCGGCGCCCGGGGGTCGGACGCCGGCTGACCCGGGCGGTGTGCCCCGGGCCACCCCGGGGGGACCGCGTCGTTGTGGCAGACTCGTGACGACGAGCAGACGATGCTCGCGTGCTCTGGGGTCGGTGCAATTCCGAGCCGGCGGTGACAGCCCGCGACCCGGCCACGGACCCGTGGCCGGTGGACCAGGTGGAACTCCTGGACCGACGGTGAGAGTCCGGATGAGAAGCGCACGCGGACGTGGTCGGCCGGCGACCCACCCCGCACCGGGGTGGGCGACCGTACCGATCGCGCGTCCCGACCCCGGAGTCCGCGACCAGGACACGAGGGGTCGGGAGATGGCCAGCACCGCGGCGGAGCGCCTCGCCATGCGGCGCGCCCTCGAGCTGGCCGCGACCCCCGGGGTCCCGCTCGGGCCCAACCCCCGCGTCGGCTGCGTGCTGCTCGGCCCGGACGGCCGCACCCTCGGGGAGGGCCACCACCGCGGCGCCGGGACCGCGCACGCGGAGGTCGACGCGCTGGCGCGGGCCGGCGCGGCCGCCCGTGGCGCCACCGCGGTGGTCACCCTCGAGCCGTGCGACCACACGGGGCGCACCGGGCCGTGCTCGCAGGCGCTCGTCCGCGCCGGCGTGCGACGCGTGGTGCTGGCCCAGCGCGACCCCAACCCGGTTGCCGCCGGGGGGGCCGCGACCCTCCTCGCGGCCGGCGTGGAGGTCGAGGAGGGCCTGCTGGCCGCGGAGGCGCGCGCGGTCAACCCGGTGTGGAGCCTCGCGGTCGAGCGCGGCCGGCCCTTCGTGACCTGGAAGCTGGCCGCCAGCCTGGACGGACGCAGCGCGGCGGCGGACGGGACCAGCCGGTGGGTGACCGGTCGCGCCGCCCGTCGCGACGTCCACCGGCTGCGGGCGCGCGCCGACACGGTGCTGGTCGGCACCGGGACCGTGGTCGCCGACGACCCCCGCCTGACGGTCCGGGACGAGGACGACCGGCCCCTCGCGGTCCAGCCGCTGCGCGCGGTGATGGGCCAGCGCGAGGTGGACCCCGGCGCCCACGTCCTCGACGGCGCCCCCGACGCCAGCGTGCACCTGCGCACCCGCGACCCCCGTGAAGCGCTGGCGGCGCTGCGCGCCCGTGACCGCCAGCACGTCTTCCTCGAGGGCGGACCCACCCTCGCCGCAGCGTTCCTGCGGGCCGGGCTCGTCGACGAGGTCGTCTGCTACGTCGCCCCGGTGCTGCTCGGAGCGGGCCGCAGCGCCGTGGGCGACCTCGGAATCGGCACCATCGCCGATGCGTTGCGCCTCCGCGTGACCGACGTGGCCGTGATCGACGGGATCGACGGCGAGGAGCCCGACGTGCGACTCACGCTCGCCCCCCGACCGGACCCCCAGGAGGACCACTGATGTTCACCGGCATCGTCGAGGAGCTCGGCACCGTCGCCGGGGTCGAGGACCTGACCGACGCGCTGCGGCTGCGGATCGCCGCGAGCACCGTGCTGCAGGGCACGGGGACAGGCGACTCGATCAGCGTCAACGGCTGCTGCCTGACCGTCGTGACGATCGACGACCACACCTGGAGCGCCGACGTGATGAAGGAGTCGCTCGACCGCACCTCGATGGCCACGGTCGGGGTCGGCGACCGGGTCAACCTCGAGCGCGCCGTGACCGCCGAGAAGCGGCTCGGCGGCCACGTGGTGCAGGGGCACGTCGACGCGGTCGGCACGGTGCTCTCGCGCAGCCCGGCCGAGCACTGGGACGTCGTGGAGGTCTCGCTGCCCCACGGCCTGACCCGCTACCTCGTCGACAAGGGGTCGATCACCGTCGACGGCATCAGCCTCACCGTCGTCGAGGCGAAGGACGAGTCCTTCACGGTCAGCCTGATCCCGGAGACGCTGGCCCGCACGACCCTCGGCTCGCGCGGTGTCGGCGACCAGGTGAACCTCGAGGTCGACATCCTCGCCAAGCACGTGGAGAAGCTGCTCGCAGCCCGCCTCCTGCCCGCCCAGGACCATGACCAGCAGACCCAACGAGGAGCCAGCGCATGAGCCAGGCCCACCCGGCGACCGCCCACGGCGGCGTCCGCCTCGACAGCGTGGAGCGGGCCGTCGCCGACATCGCGGCCGGGCGCGCCGTGGTCGTCGTCGACGACGAGGACCGCGAGAACGAGGGCGACCTGATCTTCGCGGCCAGCAAGGCCACCCCGGAGCTGATGGGCTTCACGATCCGCCACTCCAGCGGCGTGATCTGCGCACCGATGCCGGCCGCCATGCTGGACCGGCTCGAGATCCCGCTGATGACCCCGCACAACCGCGACAAGCTGCGCACGGCGTACACGATCTCGGTCGACGCGCGCGACGGGGTGAGCACCGGCATCTCCGCGCACGACCGGGCCCACACGGTGCGGGTCCTGGCCGACTCCGCGACCGAGCCGTGGGAGCTCACCCGCCCCGGGCACGTGTTCCCGCTGCGCTACCGCGAGGGCGGCGTGCTGGTGCGCCGCGGCCACACCGAGGCGGCCGTGGACCTCGCCCGGCTGGCCGGGCTGACCCCCGCCGGCGTGCTGGTCGAGCTCGTCAACGACGACGGCTCCATGCAGCGAGGGCCGCAGCTGCGCGCGTTCGCCGACGAGCACGGCCTGGCGATGATCAGCATCGACGAGCTGGTCCGCCACCGCCGCCGGCACGAGAACCTGGTCGAGCGGGTCGCCGAGACCCGGCTGCCCACCCGGCACGGCGACTTCACCGCCTACGGCTACCGGGTCACCGTCGACGGCTCTGAGCACCTCGCCCTGGTGCACGGGGACGTCTCCGGACCCGAGCCGGTGCTCACCCGGGTGCACTCCGAGTGCCTGACCGGCGACGTGCTCGGCTCCGACCGCTGCGACTGCGGTCCGCAGCTCGACGAGGCGCTCGAGCGGGTGGTGACCGAGGGGCGCGGCGTCGTGGTCTACCTGCGCGGTCACGAGGGCCGCGGCATCGGCCTGGTCGCCAAGCTGCAGGCCTACCAGCTGCAGGACGGTGGCCGGGACACCGTCGACGCCAACCTCGACCTCGGCCTGCCCGCCGACGCCCGCCACTACGGCACCGCCACCCAGGTCCTCAAGGACCTGAAGGTCGAGACGGTCCGGCTGCTGACCAACAACCCCGACAAGGTCCGCAACCTCGAGGACTTCGGGATCGAGGTCGCCGAGCGGGTGCCGCTGACGACCCGGCCCAACGACCACAACCTGGCCTACCTGCTGACCAAGCGCGACCGGATGGGCCACAGCCTCCCCGGCCTCCCCGACGCCACCGACCCCGCGACCGAAGGAGACCCCGCGTGAGCGGACACGGCGCCCCCGCCGCCCAGCACGTCGACCCCGAGGCGGCCCGCGGCCTCCGCGTCGCGGTGGTCGCCGCCTCGTGGCACGAGGAGGTGATGGACGGCCTGCTCGCCGGCGCCGGACGCGCCTGCGCCGAGGCCGGTCTGGAGCCGCGGGTGGTGCGCGTGCCCGGCACGGTCGAGCTGCCAGTGGTCGCCGACGCGCTGGCCCGGCGCGGGTACGACGCGGTCGTCGCGCTCGGCGTGGTGGTGCGCGGCGGGACGCCGCACTTCGACTACGTCTGCCAGGCCGCCACCCAGGGGCTGACCCGGGTCTCCCTCGACCACGGCGTGCCGGTCGGCTTCGGGGTGCTGACCTGCGACGACGACGAGCAGGCGCGGGACCGGGCCGGGCTCGCCGGCTCGCGGGAGGACAAGGGCCACGAGGCCACCACCGCGGCCCTGCTCACCGCCGTCGCGCTGCGTACCCTCGACGCCGACCGGTGAGCCGCGGCGCCGTAGGCTGGACCGCCGTGAAGACCTTCGAGGGCCTCTGGGACGAGCTGAGCGAGAAGGCGCGGTCCCGGCCCCCCGGCTCGGGCACCGTGGCCGAGCTCGACGCGGGCGTGCACGCCATCGGCAAGAAGCTGGTCGAGGAGGCGGCCGAGTCCTGGATGGCCGCCGAGCACGAGGGTCCCGAGCGCACGGCCGAGGAGATCAGCCAGCTCCTCTACCACGCGCAGGTGCTGATGCTGGCCAGCGGGCTGCAGCTCGACGACGTCTACGCCCACCTCTGAGAGCGCCGAGGACCCCCATGGACACCACCACCGCCGACCCCGACACCGGGGCGCCGCTGCTGCGCATCGCCGTGCCGAACAAGGGCTCGCTGTCCCTCGCGGCGACCGACATCCTGCGCGAGTGCGGCTACCGGCAGCGCGAGGACACCAAGCAGCTGACCCTGACCGACGTCGAGAACGGCGTCGAGTTCTTCTACCTCCGTCCGCGCGACATCGCGCTCTACGTCGGTGAGGGGACCCTCGACATCGGCATCACGGGCCGCGACCTGCTGCTCGACTCCGGGGCGAAGGCCGAGGAGCTCGTGCCGCTGGGCTTCGGGCGCAGCCGGTTCCGCTTCGCCGGCCCGACGGGCCGCTACACCACGGTCGACCAGCTGCGGGGTGCGCGGATCGCGACGTCCTACACCGGCGTCGTCGCCGCCTTCCTCGAGCAGCGCGGCGTCGAGGCCACGGTGACCCGGCTCGACGGGGCCGTCGAGTCGAGCATCGCCCTCGGCGTCGCCGACGTGGTCGCCGACGTCGTCGAGACCGGCGGCACGCTGCGCCAAGCCGGCCTGGAGGTCTTCGGCGAGCCGATCCTGGAGTCCGAGGCGGTCCTCGTCGCCCGGCAGGGGAGCCGGCCCGAGGGCCTCGAGGTCTTCCGGCGCCGGCTCCAGGGCGTCCTGGTGGCGCGGACCTACGTGATGATGGACTACGACATCGAGCAGGCCTCGGTGGACTCCGCCGTCGCCCTCACCCCCGGCATCGAGAGCCCGACGGTGCTGCCGCTGCACCGCGAGGGGTGGGTGGCCGTCCGGGCGATGGTGCCGCGGCACGGCGCCCAGCGGTTGATGGACGAGCTGTGGGGGCTCGGCGCCCGGGGGATCCTGCTCACCGACATCCATGCCTGCCGGCTCTGAGGCCACGGGCGGCGCAGGACCCGACCCCGCCGACCTGCCTGCCCTGCCGCGCACCTACCGCCCGCTCGGCCCCCGGGTCGCGGGCGTGGTGGCGATGCTGGCCCTCCTGGCCGCCGGTGCGGGGGCCTGGTTCACCTTCGACGACGCCACGCGTGCCTCGTTCACCCCGTTCCAGCGGGGCACGGTGGTGGCGCTGACCCTGCTGGCGCTGGCCACCATCAACGCGCTGGTGCGCAGCCGCGTCCGCGCCGACGAGAGCGGGCTGACGGTGGTCAACGGCTACCGCCGCCACCGGTTCGCTTGGGAGCAGGTCGTCGGCGTGCACCTCGCACCGGGCGCGCCCTGGGTGACCCTGGACCTCTCCGACGGACGCACCGTCGCCGCGATGGGCATCCAGGGCAGCGACGGCGCCCGGTCGCGGCGCGCCGTGCGCGAGCTGCGGGCGCTCAGCGAGCGGTAGGCGCGAGCCGTCCGGTCCCGTCGACCACCACGTCGGCGCGGGCGCGGGTGCGCTCACGGGCGAAGTGCGCGTCCTCGCGCCGCTGCCACCGCACCCACTGCGCCTGCAGCGCCTCGCCGTCGCGCGCCAGCCCCCGGGCCAGCCTGAGGTCCGGCGGCGCCTCGACCCAGGCCAGCAGGGTCGGCGCCACCGTGCGGGCCGCCGTCCCGCTGCCCACGCCCTCCAGCACCAGCAGCGGCACCGGCGCGACCTCGACGGTCTCGACGAAGGCACGCGCGTGCCAGTCGTAGCGCCGGTAGCTGCCGGCCCGCCCCTCGGCGAGCGGTCCCAGCAGCCCGCCGAGCGCGTCGCCGACGCCGTCGAGGCCGGCCCAGCCGTCGTACAGGTCGTCGAGGTGCACCACGCGGACCGTCGCCGGGGTCCCGGCGGAGCTCGTGGCGACGGCACCCGCGAGCGCGGTCTTCCCCGAGCCCGCGGGACCGTCCAGGCACAACAGCCTGCCGGTGCCGAGGGTCGGGGGTCGACCGGCGAGCAGCCCGAGCAGGTGGGCGGCGACCCGGTCCGGCGAGCCGGGCGCGGTCAGGAGATCCCGCGCCGGCGCAGGATGGCCTCGACGTCGGCGAGGTCGTCGTCGATGTCGTCCTCGGCGCCGCGACCCTGCCGGCCGGGAGCACCGCGCCCCTTCCGCCCGGAGGCGGCCGGGGCCGACGACGCCGGGTCCGCCGCCCCGACCTCGCGCCGACCGGCCCCGCGCTCGACGGCGGTGCCGCCGCGCCGGGCGCCGAGGCCGCGAGCGGCCAGCGGGCGCGAGGCGCCGACGAGCAGGACCCCGAGGCCGGCGAGGACGATCCCGGCCCAGACCGCGGGGGAGAGCACCAGGCCGGTCGCCCAGTCGGCGACGGCGTCGACGACGCGGGTCAGCATCCGCAGCGTGTCCGTGAGGTAGGCGGCCGGCACCAGCAGCGTCAACCCGGCGCCGAGCATCGCGGCCGGGACCCCGCGGCGTCGGTGCGCCAGCCAGGTCGCGACCGCACCCAGCACGGTCAGCGTGACGGTGAGCGCCAGCCAGCTCGCGTCGTCCATGCCCCCAGCCTGGCACGCCCCCGGGTGCGGGAGACTGGTCCGGTGAGCCAGCGCGTCATCCCCGACCCCGGCTTCGCCGACGACGACGGCGCCCCCGACCCCGTGCTGCGCGCCGCGCTGGCCGCCCACCGGGCGGGGGACGCCGGACCGGTCGAGGTGCTGGCAGCGCTCGCGTCGGCCAGGCTGCTGGTCCCGGTCGTGGCCGTCGTGGGGGAGACCACCACCGGCTCCCACGGGCTGCTGCAGGAGAAGTCCAGCGACATGGCGGCGGTGCTGCTGACCGGCGCCGACGGACGCACGGCCCTGCTGGCCTTCACCGGTGCCGACAGCCTGGCCGCGTGGGACCCCGCGGCCCGCCCGGTCCCGGTGACGACGACCACCGCCGCGCTCGCCGCCGTGCAGGAGGGGGCCGCCGCGGTCGTGGTCGACGTGGCCGGCCCGGCGTCGTACGTCGTCGCGGGCACCCACCTGCGCCCGCTCGCCGCGGGCTGGCGCCCCGCGCGCGTCGACGGTGCGCTGGTGTGGCTGGGCCGGGCCCCGGGGCCGGCGGATTCGTCGCCCCCGGGTTGATCGGCTAGCATCTGACGTTGACCGATCAGTGCGGGGGACGGCTCCGGCCGCGACGCGCACCGATCCACAAGCGGGGTCACGCTCCACCGACTCCCACCCGCACCGACCGCCCGCGGCCACCACCGCCCAGGTCGTCGGGTCAGGTCCACCGGCTCGTGCTGCCGGGGCGCCCCTGGCGTCCGCCAGGCACGGACCGCGGCGTCCGCCAGGGCGTCGGTGTGGTGCTGGCTCCCGCTTGGTCCGAGCGGGAGCCTTCGTCGTCCCCGGCCCGTGCGCACCGCACTGGCCGCCCGGCGTCACCGGCCTCCGTGCCCCTGACCCACTGGAGGACACATCAGCACCGAGCTGCGCATCAACGACCGGATCCGGGTGTCCGAGGTCCGGCTCGTCGGACCCAACGGCGAGACCGTCGGCATCGTGCCGACCGACCAGGCCCTGCGGTTGGCCCAGGAGGCCGACCTCGACCTCGTCGAGGTGGCCCCGACCGCCCGCCCGCCGGTCTGCAAGCTCATGGACTACGGGAAGTTCAAGTACGAGAACGCCCAGAAGGCCCGTGAGGCACGACGCAACCAGACGAACGTCGTGATCAAGGAGATGAAGCTCCGGCCCAAGATCGACGCCCACGACTACGAGACCAAGAAGGGTCACGTGGTCCGGTTCCTCTCGGCCGGCGACAAGGTCAAGATCACGATCATGTTCCGCGGCCGCGAGCAGCACCGCCCCGAGCTCGGGTTCCGGCTGCTCCAGCGCCTCGCCGAGGACGTCGACGAGCTGGGCTTCGTGGAGTCCTCGCCCAAGCAGGACGGCCGCAACATGGTCATGGTGCTCGGACCGAACCGCAAGAAGGCCGAGGCCAAGAACCAGATGAAGGCCGAGAAGGAGACCCGGATGGCCGAGCGGGCCGCCGAGGAGGCCGAGGACAAGGCCGAGCGCACGGCAGCGAACGCCGGGCGCAGCACCGTCGCCAAGGAGCGCGGCCGATCCGAGAACCTCGACCCCGAGATCGAGGCCTGAGGGCCTCGGCCCGCCGAACCACGCCGGACACAGCCGGCACCAGACCACCAGCCGGGGCGTTCCCGGCCCGACGGGCGTGCACCCCGCGCCCGCCACCCCCTAGGAGGAGCACCATGCCGAAGAACAAGACCCACTCGGGCGCCAGCAAGCGGTTCCGGGTGACCGGCTCGGGCAAGATCCGCCGCCAGAAGGCCGGGATGCGCCACAACCTGGAGAAGAAGCCCTCCAAGCTGACGCGTCGCCTCTCGGGCACCACCGAGGTCGCCAAGGCCGACGTCCCCCGCGCGAAGAAGCTGCTCGGCCGCTGAGCCCCCCGGCCCCGGCCGGACCCGAACCTGAAGAAGAACCCGAAGGAGACACCCCATGGCACGCGTGAAGCGGGCGGTCAACGCCCAGAAGAAGCGCCGCACCACCCTCGACCGGGCCAGCGGCTACCGCGGCCAGCGCTCGCGGCTCTACCGCAAGGCCAAGGAGCAGGTCACCCACTCCCTGGTCTACAACTACAACGACCGCCGCAAGAACAAGGGCAACTTCCGCCGGCTCTGGATCCAGCGCATCAACGCCGCCGCCCGCGCGGAGGGGATGACCTACAACCGCTTCGTGCAGGGTCTCAACCTGGCCGGCGTCGAGGTCGACCGCAAGATCCTCGCCGACCTGGCCGTCAACGACCCGGCCGCGTTCGCGCCCTCGTCGCCACCGCGAAGGACGCCCTGCCCGAGGACGTCAACGCGCCCCGCGAGACCGGCACGACCACGGCGGCGTCGGCCTGAGCGCCACCCCGACCGCGCCCCTGACCGCCGGCAACGCCCGCGTCAAGGACGCACGACGGCTCGGCCGCCGCTCCGGAGGCACGGAGCGGCGGCTGTTCCTCGCCGACGGGCCGCAGGCCGTCTCGGCGGCCCTCGAGGTCGAGGGCCGGGTGGTCGAGGTCTTCGCCACCCCCGACGCCACCCGCCGCTTCGCCGACCTGCTCGGTGGCGTCGCTGTCGACCGCGGTCGACGACCGCGCGCTGGCCTCGCTGGCGAGGCCGTCACCCCGGCCGGCCTGGTGGCGGTCTGCCGGCTGCTGGACCGTCCGCTCGACCACGTCGTGCGTGCCGGCGCCCGCCTGGTCGCGGTGTGCGCGGAGGTCCGCGACCCCGGGAACGCCGGGACGGTGGTGCGCACCACCGACGCCGCGGGCGGGGACGCCGTCGTGCTCGCCGGGGAGGCCGTCGACCTCCACAACCCCAAGACGCTGCGCGCCAGCGCCGGCAGCGCCTTCCACGTGCCGGTCGCCGTCGAGCCCGACCCCGACCGGGCGCTCGCGGTCGCCCGGGAGGCCGGGCTCCAGCTGCTCGCCGCCGACGGCGACGGCGAGGTCGACCTGACCGCGCCACCCGCCGGCCTGCTGGAGAGGCCGACGGCGTGGCTGCTGGGCAACGAGGCCCACGGGCTCGACGCCGGTCTGCTCGCCGCGGCGGACCACCGGGTCCGGGTCCCGCTGCACGGGCGGGCCGAGAGCCTGAACCTGGCGTCCACGCGGCCGCGCTGTGCCTCTACGCGTCGGCGCACCGCCCAGCGGCGACCGGCCGCGGACCTAGCCTGGGCGCCGTGGCGACGGCCCCGACGCGCTCGACCTGCTCCCCGACGGCGTCGTGCTGGCCGGGCCGGACCGGCGGGTCACCCGGGTCTCGGCGGTCGCGGCGCGGATGCTCGGCCGGCAGCCCACGGACCTCGAGGGCCGTGAGCTCGCGGAGGTGCTCGGCCTGCCCGACCAGGACGGCCGGTCCTGGTACGAGCGCAGCCGTCCCTACGACGGTCTGCCCTCGCGCACGGCCGTCCCCGAGGCCACGGCGCTGCTGCCCGACGGCCACGAGGTGCTGCTGACCGCCCGCCTGCACCGCCCCGCCCGCGGCCGCCCGGTCGACGGGGTCGCGGTGGTGCTCCGCTCCGGTCGGGGCCGCGCCCGCCTGGACCGGGACCGCTCCGACCTCGTGGCGACCGTCGCCCACGAGCTGCGGTCCCCGCTGACCGGCGTCAAGGGGTTCGTGCAGGCGCTGCTGAACCGCTGGGACAAGCTCAACGACGAGCAGAAGAAGCTGATGCTCACCACGGTCAACGCCGACTCCGACCGGCTGAGCCGGCTGATCGCCGAGCTGCTGGACGTCGCCCGGATCGACACCGGCCGCCTGCAGCTCCACCAACGGCCCTGCGACACCGTGGTGCTGGTCGCGCGGGTGGTCGACTCGATCACCGCGGGCACCGCGACCCCGGTCGGCGCTGACCACCGGCACGGGCCTCCCGGCCGTGCTGGCCGACCCCGACAAGCTGACCCAGGTGGCGACCAACCTCGTCGAGAACGCCGTGCAGCACGGCGCCGGTGCGGTACCGGGTGGACCTCGCGGCGGAGACGGACGGCGTCCGGCTCACCGTCGACGACGAGGGCCCCGGCATCCCGCCGGCGCTGCGCCGCCAGGTGTTCACGAAGTTCTGGCGTCACGGGGCCCGCGGCGGCTCCGGGCTGGGGCTCTACGTCGTCCACGGCCTGGTCCGCGCCCACGGCGGCTCCGTGCTCATCGACGACGCCCCCGGCGGCGGCGCCCGGCTCGTGGTGGCGGTGGCCGGCGTACGACGAGGACGCGCCGCTCCGCCGCTGACCGCCTGCCGGGACGCGCTGGCCGGGCTGACCAGCGAGGAACCCGGTCGCCGCCCCGTCCGCGGGCGTTCCTAGACTCGGGGCCATGTCCGGACCCAACACCGACTACGACCCCGTGGAGGTGACCCCGTTCGGGGGCCGAGCAGGTCGACGAGGCCCGCGACGCAGCCCTGGTCGCCGTCGCCGCCGCCGCCGACCTCGACTCGCTCAAGGCGGTCCGGACCGCCCACGCCGGCGACCGGTCGCCGTTGGCGCTGGCCAACCGCGAGATCGGTGCGCTGCCGCCCCAGGCCCGCAAGGACGCCGGACAGTCGCGTCGGGCAGGCCCGAGGCGCGGTCGGCCAGGCGCTGCGCGGCCCGCCAGGCCGAGCTCGAGGCCGAGCGCGAGGAGCGGATGCTGGTCGAGGAGACCGTCGACGTCACGCTGCCGACCGCCCGGGCCGCCCGCGGCGCCCGGCACCCGATCACGTTGATGTCCGACCACATCGCCGACCTGTTCGTCGCGATGGGCTGGGAGGTCGCCGAGGGTCCGGTCGTCGAGGCCGAGTGGCTCAACTTCGACGCGCTCAACCTGGGCGCCGACCACCCCGCGCGCACGATGCAGGACACGTTCTGGACCGAGCCGGCCGACCACCACGTGGTCCTGCGCACGCACACCTCGCCGGTGCAGGCCCGCACCATGCTCACCCGCGAGCCCCCGATCTACGTGATCTGCCCGGGCCGCGTCTTCCGCACCGACGAGTACGACGCCACGCACAGCCCGATGTTCCACCAGGTCGAGGGTCTCGTCGTCGACCGCGGCATCACGATGGCCCACCTCAAGGGCACCCTGGACCACTTCGCCACCCAGCTGTTCGGCGACGGCATCACCACCCGGTTCCGGCCGTCGTACTTCCCCTTCACCGAGCCCTCGGCCGAGGTGGACCTCGTCTGCTTCGTCTGCCGGGGCCGCGAGCCGGACGTGGCGTCCTGCCGGACCTGCCGCGGCGAGGGGTGGATCGAGTGGGGCGGCTGCGGCGTGGTCAACCCGCGCGTGCTGACCGCGTGCGGCGTCGACAGCGAGACGTTCACCGGCTTCGCCTTCGGCATGGGCATCGACCGGTCGTTCATGTTCCGCCACGGCGCGGAGGACCTCCGCGACATCTTCGAGGGCGACGTGCGGTTCTCGGCCGCGCTCGGGACGGAGCTGTAGATGAAGGCCCCGGTCTCCTGGATCCGCGAGCACGTCGACCTGCCGGCCGACGTGTCCACCGACGACCTCGCCCGGCGCCTCACCGCGCTCGGGCTCAAGCTCGAGGCCGTCGAGCGCCCCGGCGAGCAGATCAGCGGCCCGCTCGTGCTCGGCCGGGTGGTGACCATGCAGCCGGAGCCCCAGAAGAACGGCAAGACCATCAACTGGTGCACCGTCGACGTCGGGGACGCCAACGGCACCGGGGAGCCGCAGGGCATCGTCTGCGGCGCGCACAACTTCGCTCCCGACGACCTCGTCGTGGTGGTGCTGCCCGGCGGCGTGCTGCCCGGCGGGTTCGCGATCGGCGCCCGCAGGACCTACGGCCACGTCTCGGCCGGGATGATCTGCTCGGCGACCGAGCTCGGCCTCGCCGAGGACGCGTTCGGCTCCGCCGAGGGCATCTGCGTGCTGCCCGCCGACGCCGGCGTGCCGGGCCAGGACGCCCGCCCGGTCCTCGGTCTCGACGAGGAGGTCATCGACCTCGAGATCAACCCCGACCGCGCCTACGCGCTGTCGCTGCGCGGGGTGGCCCGGGACGCGGCGCTGGCCTACTCGCTGCCGGCGGCGGCGTTCCACGACCCGTGCTCGCGCGACGTCCCCCCCGCCGACGACCGGGGCCACCCGGTCGTGATCGAGGACCCGGACGGGTGCCCGGTCTTCGTCGCCCGCGGCGTGTCCGGGTTCGACCCGACCGCCGCGACCCCGTCGTGGATGGCGCGGCGGCTCCAGCTGGCCGGGATGCGGCCGATCTCGCTGGCCGTCGACGTCACCAACTACGTGATGCTCGAGACCGGCCGCCCGATCCACGGCTACGACGCCGACCGGCTCACCGGCGCGGTCGGCGTGCGCCGGGCCCGCGACGGCGAGCGGCTCACCACCCTCGACGGCACCGACCGGGCGCTGTCGCCCGAGGACCTCGTCGTCGTCGACGGGTCCGGCGTGATCGGCCTGGGTGGCGTGATGGGGGGCGAGGCCACCGAGATGTCCTCGACCACGACCAGGGTGCTCGTCGAGTCGGCGCACTGGGACGCCACCACGATGTTCCGCACCGGCAAGCGGCACCGGATCACCTCCGAGGCGGGCAGGCGCAACGAGCGCGGTGTGGACCCGACGATCTGCGAGGCCGCGGCCGACCGGGTGGTCGAGCTGCTCACGACGTACGGCGGGGGGACCGCTGACCCCGGGGTGACCGTGGTCGGCACCGCCCCGCAGGCCCCGCCGATCGCGCTTCCCCGCGACCTGGCGGCCCGCGTGACCGGGATGGACGTGGACGAGGCCACCACCGCCTCGCACCTGCGTGCGGTGGGGTGCGAGGTCGCCGACGGCGCGGGCGTGCTCAGCGTGACCCCGCCGCCGTGGCGTCCGGACCTGAGCGACCCCTACGACCTGGTCGAGGAGGTCGCCCGCGTGGTCGGCTACGACCGGGTGCCCTCCGTGCTGCCCACCCCGCCCGCGGGCCGCGGCCTGACCCGCGCCCAGCAGCTGCGCCGGCGTGTCGGCCGCACCCTGGCCGGCGCCGGCTACGTCGAGGTGATCAGCTTCCCGTTCGTCGGCGAGGCCGACCTCGACCGGCTCGGACTGCCCGCCGACGACGAGCGACGCACGCTGCTCCGGCTGGCCAACCCGCTCTCGGCCGAGGCTCCGGCGATGACGACCACCCTGCTACCGGGCCTGCTCGCCACCGTGGCCCGCAACGCCGGGCGGGGGGCCACCAGCACCGCGCTCTTCGAGACCGCGACCGTGACGCTGCCGCACGGGGCGGGGCCCACCCCGATCTACGGCGTCGACCGGCGGCCGAGCCCCGGCGAGGTCGTCGACCTGGACGAGGCGCTCCCGCAGCAGCCGCTGCACCTGGGGCTGACCGTCTCCGGCGAGGCCGAGCGGGCCGGCTGGTGGGGCGGCGCGCGCGCGGCGGTGTGGGCCGACGCCGTGGACGCCGTGCGCCGCGTCGCCGAGGCGCTCCACGTCGAGGTGGAGGTCCGCGCCACCACCCGGGCCCCCTGGCACCCCGGCCGGTGCGCCGAGGTCGTCGTCGGCGACGTCGTGCTCGGGCACGCCGGCGAGCTGCACCCGCGGGTCTGCCAGGCCCACGGGGTCCCGGCCCGGACCTGCGCGGCGGAGGTCGACCTGTCGCGGCTGCTCGAGCTGGCGCCCGGCGTGGTGCCGGCGCCGTCGTACTCCGACTTCCCGCAGGCCAAGGAGGACGTCGCCCTCGTCGTGGCCGACGACGTGCCCTCGGCGGACGTCGAGGCGGCGCTGCGCGAGGGTGCCGGGCCGCTGCTGGAGTCGATCCGGCTCTTCGACGTCTACACCGGCCCGCAGGTGGGGGAGGGGCACCGGTCGCTGGCCTTCGCGCTGCGCTTCCGCGCCCCCGACCGGACGCTGACCGAGGAGGAGACCGGCGCCGCCCGCGCCGCCGCCGTCGCCGTCGCCGTCCAGCGCTGCGGCGCCGTCCAGCGCTAGCCGAGACGCCCGTTCCGAGCACTCGACACGTCCGTTGCGAGCAGCAGGGTGCTCGCAACGGACCGCTCGGCTGTTCGCGACGGACGTCTCGGCGGGGGAGCCGGTTCGCATAGGGATACGGTCGGTTGTATAGTCATGCGTCATGACCACACGCATCGCCGTCGCCGGCGCCAGCGGGTACGCCGGGGGCGAGGTGCTGCGCCTGCTCCTGGGCCACCCCGAGGTGGAGATCGGGGCGCTCACCGGTGGCTCGAACGCCGGCCAGCCGCTGGGGGCGCTGCAGCCCCACCTCGTCCCGCTCGCGGACCGGGTCCTGGAGGAGACCAGCGCCGAGACCCTGTCCGGCCACGACGTCGTCTTCCTCGCCCTGCCCCACGGGCAGTCCGGGCCGCTGGCCGCGCAGCTGCCCGACGACGTCCTCGTCGTCGACTGCGGCGCCGACTTCCGCCTGGAGGACGCGGGGGAGTGGGAGCGGTTCTACGGCGGTGACCACGCCGGCACCTGGCCCTACGGCCTGCCCGAGCTGCCCGGCCGCCGCGAGGCGCTCCGCGGGGCCCGCCGGGTCGCGGTCCCCGGCTGCTACCCGACGATCTCCACGCTGAGCATCGCCCCCGCGGTCGCCGCCGACCTCGTCGAGCCGGACGTCGTCGTGGTGGCCGCGTCCGGCACGTCCGGCGCCGGCAAGAGCCCCAAGCCGCACCTGCTCGGCTCGGAGACCATGGGCAACGCCTCGGCGTACGGCGTCGGGGGCGTGCACCGGCACACGCCCGAGATCACCCAGAACCTCTCGGCGCTGACCGCGGGCACGGTCTCGGTCAGCTTCACCCCCGTGCTCGTCCCGATGTCCCGCGGGATCCTGGCCACCGCGTCCGCCCGCGTCCGCGACGGCGTCAGCGCCGACGACGCCTACGAGGCGTACGCGGGGGCGTGCGCCGACGAGCCGTTCCTGCACCTCCTGCCCCGCGGCCAGTGGCCGCAGACCCAGGCCGTCGTCGGGTCCAACGCGGTCCACCTCCAGGTCACCGTCGACGAGGCCGCACGCCGGCTGGTCGCCGTCGGGGCCGTCGACAACCTCGCGAAGGGCACCGCCGGGGCCGCCGTGCAGTGCATGAACCTCGCCCTCGGCCTCGACGAGACCGCCGGCCTGACCACCGTGGGGCTGGCGCCGTGACCGCGACGCTGCGCCGCCACGAGGAGACGCTGGCCGTGGCCCGCCTCGGCGTCGGGGCCGACGTCCCCGCCTGGGCCACCTCGACCACCCTGATGTCGGTCACCGCCACCGCCGGGGCAACGACGGTGGTCTGCGGCGCCGGTGCGGTCCCGCGCAAGGCCCGGCCCGAGGGCCCGTTCACCGCCTTCGAGGTCGTCCCGGAGGTCGGCGACCTCCGCGCCACCGCCCTCGTCTCGGCGCTGACCGCCCTTCCGCCCGAGGCCGACGTCCGCGCCCTGAGCACCGCCGACCACGACTGGCTGCTGGTGCCGGTCGACGCCACCGACCTCGTCGTCGGGGCGTGGTCCGACCACGGGCTCGCGGTCGAGGCGGCCGACGGGGGTGCCCGGTGAGCACCACCCACCCCGCGGGCTTCCGCGCCGCCGGCGTCGAGGCCGGTCTGAAGGCCAGCGGCGGCCGCGACGTCGCCCTCGTCGTCAACGACGGCCCCACCCACGACTCCGCCAGCGTGTTCACCGCCAACCGCTGCAAGGCCAACCCGGTGCTGTGGAGCCAGGAGGTCGTCAAGGACGGCGTCGTGCGCGCGGTCTTCCTCAACTCCGGCGGCGCCAACTGCTACACGGGTCCCGAAGGGTTCGCGACCACGCACGCCGTGGCGGAGCGGGTCGCCGATCGGCTCGGCATCGGCGCCGGTGACGTCGTCGTGTGCTCGACCGGCCTGATCGGGCTGACCAACGACCGCGGCGCGGTGCTCGCCGGCGCCGACGCGGCGCACGACGCGCTCGACCTCGCCGGCGGGGACGACGCCGCGCACGCGATCATGACCACCGACTCGGTCAGCAAGCAGGTCGTCGTGGAGGGCAGCGGCTGGTCGGTCGGCGGCATGGCCAAGGGCGCGGGCATGCTGGCCCCGCAGCTGGCCACCATGCTCGTGGTCCTCACCACCGACGCGGTCGTCCCGGCCGCCGACCTGGACCGTGCGCTGCGCGCCGCGACCCGGGTCAGCTTCGACCGCCTCGACTCGGACGGCTGCATGTCGACCAACGACACCGTGACCGTGCTGGCCAGCGGAGCCAGCGGCATCACCCCGACCCTGCCCGACCTCACCGAGGCGCTCACCCAGGCCTGCGCCGACCTCGCGCTGCAGCTGCTCGCCGACGCCGAGGGCGCCGACCACGAGATCGCGATCACCACGCTCGGCGCCGCCAGCGAGGACGACGCCGTCGAGGTCGGCCGCAGCGTCGCGCGCTCCAACCTGTTCAAGGCCGCCGTGTTCGGCAAGGACCCCAACTGGGGCCGCGTGCTGGCCAGCATCGGCACCACGGCCGCCGCCTTCGACCCCGCCGACCTCGACGTCGCGATCAACGGGGTCTGGGTCTGCCGCCGCAGCACCCCCGCCGCCGACCCGGCCGAGGTCGACCTCGCGCCGCGCGAGGTCACCGTGACCATCGACCTGAAGTCCGGCGACGAGCGGGCGACGGTCTGGACCAACGACCTCACCCACGCCTACGTCCACGAGAACAGCGCCTACTCCTCATGAGCGAGCCGATGACCCCCGACCAGCCCGACCAGCCCGGCCAGCCGCGGCCAGCCCGACCCGCGCCTGGACCCCAGCGCGATGGTCTTCTCCGAGGTGCCCGCGGCCGATCCCGAGAAGGCCAGCACGCTGGCCGCAGCGCTGCCGTGGCTCAAGCGCTACCACGGCAAGGTCGTGGTGGTGAAGTACGGCGGCAACGCGATGACCGACGGCGTCCTCAAGCGTGCGTTCGCCGAGGACATCGCCTTCCTGCGGTTCGCCGGGTTCCGGCCGGTCGTCGTCCACGGCGGTGGCCCGCAGATCTCCGCGATGCTCGACAAGCTCGACATCAAGACCGAGTTCCGCGGCGGCCTGCGGGTGACGACGCCCGAGGCCATGGACGTCGTCCGGATGGTCCTGGTCGGCCAGGTCCAGCGCGAGCTGGTGGGCCTGATCAACGAGCACGGCCCGTTGGCCGTCGGGCTCTCCGGCGAGGACGCCGGGCTGTTCACCGCCGAGCCGACCAACACCGTGGTCGACGGCGAGGAGGTCGACCTGGGCCTGGTCGGCGAGGTGGCCTCGGTGCGTCCCGAGTCGGTGCAGGACCTGATCGAGGCCGGCCGGATCCCGGTGGTCTCGTCCGTCGCCCCGGACGTCGACGGGCTGGTCCACAACGTCAACGCCGACACCGCCGCCTCCGCCCTCGCGGTGGCGCTCGGCGCCGAGAAGCTGCTGGTGCTCACCGACGTCGAGGGCCTCTACCGCGACTGGCCCGCCAGCGACGACCTGATCCACGAGGTCAGCCCCGAGGTCCTCGAGGCGCTGCTGCCGACGCTGGCCAGCGGCATGGTCCCGAAGATGGCCGCCTGCCACCAGGCCGTCCGCGACGGCGTGCCCCGGGCCACGGTCGTCGACGGCCGCGAGCCGCACGCGGTGCTGCTGGAGCTGTTCACCGACGAGGGGGTCGGCACCCAGGTGCTGCCCGGGGTCGAGACCAAGTACCGCAAGGCCCGCCACAAGCCGCAGCCCAAGGAGGCCTGAGTGAGCGACCACGCCGACCTCCGCGACCGCTACGCCGACGCGGTCATGAACACCTTCGGCCCCCCCAAGCTCGCGCTGGTGCGCGGCGAGGGCGCCCACGTGTGGGACGCCGACGGCCGGGAGTACGTCGACCTGCTCGGCGGCATCGCCGTCAACGCGCTCGGCCACGCGCACCCGGCCCTGGTGACGGCCGTCCACGAGCAGCTGCGGACGCTGGGCCACATCTCGAACTTCTTCACCTCGGTCCCGCAGGTCGAGCTCGCCGAGACGCTGCTGCGGCTGCTGGACGCCGGCGAGGGCAAGGTCTTCCTCGCGAACTCCGGGGCTGAGGCCGTCGAGGCCGGCTTCAAGCTCACCCGGCGCACCGGCCGCACCCGCGTCGTGGTGGCCGAGGGCGGCTTCCACGGCCGCACCATGGGCGCGCTCGCGCTGACGTCCAAGGAGGCCTACCGCACGCCGTTCGAACCGCTGCCGGGGCACGTGACCTTCGTGCCGTTCGGCGACGCCGCCGCTCTCGAGGCCGCCGTGGACGACGAGACCGCCGCCGTGCTGCTGGAGCCGATCCAGGGCGAGGCCGGGGTCAACGTCGCCCCCGAGGGCTACCTCGCCCACGCCCGCGCCGTCACCGAGCGGCACGGCGCGCTGCTGTGGCTCGACGAGGTGCAGTCCGGCATGGGCCGCCCCGGCGCCTGGTTCGCCCACCACCTGCCCACCGTCGGCGGCGACCCGCACGTCCGTCCCGACGTGGTCACCCTGGCCAAGGGGCTGGGTGGCGGCTTCCCGATCGGTGCCTGCGTGGCGACCGGCGGGGCGGCGGACCTGCTCCAGCCGGGCAACCACGGCACCACCTTCGGCGGCAACCCGGTGGCCTGCGCCGCGGCGCTCGCGGTCGTCGCGACGATCGGGGCCGAGGGCCTTCTCGACCACGCCGCCGCCGTGGGCCGGCTGCTGCGCGAGGGCATGGCCGCCGACCCGCGCGTGACGGATGTGCGGGGGGAGGGTCTGCTCGTCGGGGTCACCCTCGAGGCGGTCGAGGCGCCCGCCGTCGTCGCGTCGGCGCAGGACGAGGGGTGGATCGTCAACGCCACCGGCCCCGACCGGGTCCGCCTCGCGCCGCCGCTGGTCCTGGCCGAGGCCGACGCCCGGGCGTTCGTCGCGGCGTGGCCCGACATCCTCGACGGGGCGGCCCGGTGACCGCGCCGCGCCACTTCCTGCGCGACGACGACCTCGACCCGGCCGAGCAGGCGGAGGTGCTGGACCTGGCCGCGGCGTTCAAGGCCGCCCCGTACGACGCGAAGCCGCTGGCAGGGCCGCGCTCGGTCGCGATGGTCTTCGACAAGCCCACCCTGCGCACCCAGGTCTCCTTCGGGGCCGGCGTCGCCGAGCTCGGCGGCCACCCGATGGTCATCGACGGCGCGCTCGCCGCGATCGGCCACCGCGAGTCGGTGCCCGACGTCGCCCGCGTGCTGGGCCGCCAGGCCACCGTCGTGGTCTGGCGCACCTTCCACCAGCGCGACCTGGAGCTGATGGCCGAGCACGCCGGCGTGCCGGTCGTCAACGCCCTGACCGACGACTTCCACCCCTGCCAGCTGGTGGCCGACCTGCTGACCGTCCGGGAGCGGTTCGGCCGGGTGGCCGGGCTCACCGTCGCCTTCGTCGGCGACGGCGCCTGCAACATGGGCAGCTCCTGGCTGCTGGCGGGCGCGACCGCCGGGATGCACGTCCGGGTCAGCGCCCCCGTGGGCTACCGGCCGGACCCCGAGGTCGTCGACCGCGCCGGCGCGATCGCGACCACCACGGGTGGGTCGGTCGCCGTGGTCCCGGACGCGGTCGAGGCGGTGCGCGGCGCCGAGGTCCTGGTGACCGACACCTGGGTGTCGATGGGCCGCGAGGCCGAGTCCGTGACCCGCGAGCAGGTCTTCGCCGGGCACGCCCTCACCGCCGACCTGGTCGCGGAGGCCCCCGCCGAGGCGGTCGTCCTGCACTGCCTGCCGGCCTACCGCGGCAAGGAGATCGCCGCCGAGGTGCTCGACGGACCGCGCAGCCTGGTCTGGGACGAGGCGGAGAACCGGCGGCACGCCCAGAAGGCGGTGCTCGCCTGGCTGGTCACCCGCTCCGGGCTCGCGGCGACGCCCGCGGGCGAGCCGGTGGGGGTGGCCCGGTGACCGAGTCAGCGCTGCGGCCCAGCACCAAGAACGCCCGCCACCAGCGGATCATCGACCTGGTCACCCACCACGAGGTGCGCTCCCAGGTCGACCTGGCCGCGCTGCTCGCCGAGTCCGGCGTCCACGTCACCCAGGCGACGCTCTCCCGCGACCTGGTCGAGCTCGACGCCCTCAAGGTGCGCACGGCCGCCGGCACCCTCGTCTACGCCGTGCCCGCCGAGGGCGGCGACCGGCGCCCCTCCGCCCCGGCCGAGTCGGCCGCCAGCGCTGCCCGCCTCGCGCGGCTCTGCAGCGAGCTGCTGGTCAGCGCGGAGGCCAGCGCCAACCTCGTGGTGCTGCGCACGCCTCCGGGCGCGGCGCAGTTCCTGGCCTCCGCCTTCGACCGCACCGAGCTGCCCGAGGTGCTCGGCACCATCGCCGGCGACGACACCGTGCTGCTCATCGGCCGCGAGCCCGGCGGCGGCGAGGACCTCGCCCGGCGGCTGCTCGACCTGTCCCGGCCGGACCCGGCCGACCCGCTCCACACCCCCCGCGACCCCGCGGGCACCGACCACCACCCCCACACCCAGCAAAGGACGACCCCCCTGTGAGCAAGGTCCTGACCTCCCTCCCCGTCGGCCAGCGGGTCGGCATCGCCTTCTCCGGCGGTCTCGACACCTCCGTGGCCGTGGCCTGGATGCGCGAGAAGGGTGCGGTGCCCTGCACCTACACCGCCGACATCGGCCAGTACGACGAGGCCGACATCGCCGGCGTGCCCGACCGCGCCCTGCTCTACGGCGCCGAGATCGCCCGCGCCGTCGACTGCCGCGCCCAGCTGGTGGAGGAGGGCCTCGCCGCGATCGCCTGCGGCGCCTTCCACATCCGGTCCGGCGGCCGCGCCTACCTCAACACCACGCCGCTGGGCCGCGCCGTGACCGGCACGATGCTGGTGCGCGCGATGCACGAGGACGGCGTCGACGTCTGGGGTGACGGCTCGACGTTCAAGGGCAACGACATCGAGCGCTTCTACCGCTACGGCCTGCTGGCCAACCCCGAGCTGCGGATCTACAAGCCGTGGCTCGACGCCGACTTCGTCGCCGAGCTCGGCGGACGCACCGAGATGAGCCAGTGGCTGACCGACCACGACCTGCCCTACCGCGACAGCGAGGAGAAGGCGTACTCCACCGACGCCAACATCTGGGGCGCCACCCACGAGGCGAAGACCCTCGAGCACCTCGACGTCTCCCTGGAGACCGTCGAGCCGATCATGGGCGTGAAGTTCTGGGACCCCGCCGTGGCGATCGCGACGGAGGACGTCACGATCCGCTTCGACCAGGGACGTCCGGTCGCCATCGACGGCGAGACCTACACCGACCCCGTCCGCCTGGTGATGGAGGCCAACGCCATCGGCGGCCGTCACGGCCTGGGCATGTCCGACCAGATCGAGAACCGGATCATCGAGGCGAAGTCGCGGGGGATCTACGAGGCGCCCGGCATGGCGCTGCTGTGGACGGCCTACGAGCGGCTGGTCAACGCCATCCACAACGAGGACACCATCGCCCGCTACCACGACCAGGGCCGCCAGCTGGGTCGGCTGCTCTACGAGGGGCGCTGGCTGGACCCGCAGGCGCTGATGGTGCGCGAGTCCATCCAGCGGTGGATCGCCTCGCTGGTCACCGGTGAGGTCACCCTGCGGCTGCGCCGTGGCGAGGACTACACGGTGCTGCGCACCGACGGCCCGCGGTTCTCCTACCACCCCGACAAGCTGTCGATGGAGCGCACCGAGAACGCCGCCTTCGGCCCGGTGGACCGGATCGGCCAGCTGACCATGCGCAACCTCGACATCGCGGACTCCCGCGACAAGCTCGAGGCCTACGCCGCGCAGCCGCTCGACCAGGGCCAGGTCCTGGTCGAGAACGGCACCCTCTACGGCGAGATCGAGAAGGGCGGCTACGACCGGATCGCCCGCAACCCGGCCGCCGGCGAGGGTCCCGGCGAGCGGTGGCTCGACGACGCCGCCATGGAATCGGGCACGGACTGAGCCGGGGGAGGGGAGCCCCGTGCGCGCGGCGGTCCTGACCCGGTTCGGCGGCCCCGAGGCCGTCGTGCTGCGCGACGTGGCCGACCCGGTCGCCGGCCCCGGCCAGGTCGTCGTCAGGGTCGGTGCGGCCGCGGTCAACAACACCGACCTCTGGACGCGGGCCGGCGCCTACGGGCTCCCCGGTGACCCCGACGCGCTGGCCGGGTGGACCGGCCCGATCGCCTTCCCCCGGATCCAGGGAGGGGACGTCGCCGGGACCGTCGCGTCCGTCGGGACCGACGTCGACGCGGCCCTGGTGGGCCGACGGGTCCTGGTGGACCCCGGCACCTTCGAGGCGCGGCGCTGGGGCCCGGAGCTGGTCGCGGTCCTGGGGAGCGAGTCCGACGGTGGCTTCGCCGAGCAGGTCGCGGTGCCGGCCGACCAGGTGCACGACGTGACCGCCTCGCCGCTGACCGACGAGCAGCTGGCCTGCCTGCCGATCGCGTACGGCACCGCGCTGGGGATGCTCGAGCGCGGACAGGTCGCGACCGGTGAGCGCGTGCTGGTGACGGGCGCGTCCGGTGGGGTCGGCCTCGCCGCCGTGCAGCTGGCCGCGGCCCGGGGCTGCGAGGTGGTCGCCCAGACCACCCCGGCGAAGGCCGACCTGGTGCGGGGGGCCGGTGCGAGCGCGATCGTCGACCGGGAGGCGACGGGTCTGGGCGCCCTGGTCGGGGACGGCCTGGACGCGGTCGTCGACGTCGTCGCCGGGGCCCAGCTGGCGCGGCTGCTGCCGCTGCTGCGACCCGGGGGCCGGTGGATCGTCGCCGGCGCGGTCGCCGGAGCCCGGGTGGAGCTGGACCTGCGCCGCCTCTACCTCCAGGACCGACGGTTGATCGGCTCCACGATGCACGTCCCGGACGACTTCGCGCTGCTCGCCGACCTGGCGCGCCGCGGGGCGATCAACCCCCGGGTGGCCGCGCGCCACCCGCTGGAGCGGATCCACGTGGCGCACGAGGCGCTCGCAGCGCGCGAGCACGTGGGCAAGATCGTCGTGCTCCCGGGGTGACGGGGCCGGCCGCGGCCGGCCCCGTCACCACCGGGACGCAGGCTCACTCGACGTCGTCGTCGACCCAGTCCAGGGTCTTGGTGACGGCCTTCTTCCAGTTGCGGTAGATCCGCTCCCGCTCGTCGTCGTCCATCGAGGGCGTCCAGCGCTTGTCCTCGCCCCAGTTGGTGGTGATGTCGTCGGTGTTCTCCCAGTAGCCCACCGCGAGGCCGGCGGCGTACGCCGCACCCATCGCCGTCGTCTCCGCGACCTTGGGGCGCACCACGTCGACGCCGAGGATGTCGGCCTGGAACTGCATCAGCAGCTCGTTGACGACCATCCCGCCGTCGACGCGCAGCTCGGTCAGCGGCACGCCGGAGTCGGCGTTCATCGCGTCCAGCACCTCGCGGGTCTGGAAGGCGGTCGCCTCCAGGACGGCCCGCGCGAGGTGCCCCTTGTTGACGTAGCGGGTCAGGCCGACGAGGGCGCCGCGGGCGTCGGAGCGCCAGTGCGGTGCGAACAGCCCGGAGAACGCCGGGACGAAGTAGGCACCGCCGTTGTCGTCGACCTTGCGCGCGTCCTCCTCGATCTGGGAGGCGTCGGAGATCAGGCCGAGGTTGTCGCGCACCCACTGCACCAGCGAGCCGGTGACCGCGATCGAGCCCTCGAGGGCGTAGACCACGTCCTCCTCGCCCAGCTTGTAGCAGACCGTGGTCAGCAGCCCGTTCTCGCTCGGGACCTGCTCGGTGCCGGTGTTGAGCAGCATGAAGTTGCCGGTGCCGTAGGTGTTCTTGGCGGTGCCCTTCTCCAGGCACGCCTGGCCGAAGGTCGCGGCCTGCTGGTCGCCGAGGATGCCCGCGACCGGGGTGCCCTTGAGCACGCCCGGCTTGCACTCGCCGTAGACCTCGGAGGAGGAGCGGATCTCGGGCAGCATCGACATCGGGATGCCCATGTCGGAGGCGATCGACTCGTCCCAGCTCAGCGAGGACAGGTCCATCAGCATGGTGCGGCTGGCGTTGGTCACGTCCGTGACGTGGACGCCGTCGTTCTCGGCGCCGCCGGTCAGGTTCCACAGCAGCCAGGTGTCGGTGTTGCCGAAGATCAGGTCGCCGGCCTCGGCGCGGTCCTTGGCGCCCTCGACGTTCTCCAGGATCCACGCGATCTTGGGCCCGGAGAAGTACGTCGCCAGCGGCAGGCCGCAGACGGCCTTGTACCGGTCCGCGCCCGCGTCGCCGGCGAGGCGGTCGACGATCTTCTGGGTACGGGTGTCCTGCCAGACGATGGCGTTGTACACCGGCTCGCCGGTGTTCTTGTCCCACACCAGCGCCGTCTCACGCTGGTTGGTGATCCCGACCGCCGCGATGTTGCCGCTGTTGAGGTTGGCCTTCGACAGGGCGCCACCGATGACCTTCCGGGTGTTCGCCCAGATCTCGTTGGCGTCGTGCTCGACCCAGCCCGCCCTCGGGAAGATCTGCTCGTGCTCGACCTGGTCCACCGCCACCACCGTGGCTCCGTGGTCGAAGATCATCGCGCGCGTGCTCGTCGTGCCCTGGTCGATGGCGAGGATGTAGGTCTTGTCTGCCACTGGTTCTCCTTGAGCGTCGGTCGGTCGGTCGGGCTGTGCGGACGGTCGGGTTCCGGCGCGGGCTGTCAGGCGTAGCCGAGGGTGCTGCTCAGCGCCAGGCCGGCGAGCCCGGCGAGGCCGCCCCCGATGAGCGGGCCGACCACCGGCACCCAGGCGTACCACCAGCCGCTGGGGCCCTTGCCCGGGATCGGGAGCAGGGCGTGGGCGATGCGCGGGCCGAGGTCGCGGGCGGGGTTGATGGCGTAGCCCGTCGGCCCACCGAGGCTGGCGCCGATGCCGACCACGAGCAGGGCGACCGCGAGCGGGCCGAGCTGGGTCGGGGTGCCGGCGAAGGCGAGGATGACGAAGACCAGGACGAAGGTGCCGATGATCTCGGTGGCGAGGTTCCAGCCGTAGGAGCGGATGCCGGGCATGGTGCTGAAGACGCCGAGCTTGTGGTCGGGCAGCGCCTCGGCCTCGTCGAAGTGCTTCTTGTAGGCCACCCAGCAGAGCACCGCGCCGATGAACGCACCGATCAGCTGCGCGATCACGTAGACGACCGCGTCGCCGGCGCTCACGGTGCCGTTGACGAGCAGGCCGAACGTCACGGCGGGATTGATGTGCGCGCCGGACTTGACCGCGACGTAGACGCCGGCGAAGACCGCGAGGCCCCACCCGAAGTTGATCATCAGGAAACCGCCGGCGTTGCCGTTGGTCTTCGGCAGCACGGCGTTGGCGACCACGCCGCAGCCCAGCAGCAGCAGCGTGGCGGTGCCCAGCACCTCGGGCAGGAAGATGTCGGTGAGCACGGGGCCCCTTCCGTCGGGGTGGACCGGCGCCCGGACGGGCGACGTGACCGGGGTCACGTTAGGGACTCGACCGGGGGAGCGCTAGGTGCGACTCGCCGCCTAGGGTGTGGTCGACGTCGCTCGATCGGCCCAGCACGGCGCGCAGCGCCCCCAGCACGAGGAGATCGCTCATGGTTTCAGCCGCCAGACTCGGACCCGACGCCCGCGCGAAGGCGTGGCGGGAGCTGGCGGAGCGGGAGGTCGACGTGCTCGTCGTCGGCGGCGGGGTGACCGGTGCCGGCGTGGCGCTGGATGCGGCCTCCCGTGGCCTGCGGGTCGCCCTGGTCGAGCAGCGCGACCTCGCCAGCGGCACCTCCTCGCGCAGCTCGAAGCTGTTCCACGGCGGGTTGCGCTACCTGGAGCAGATGAACTTCGTGCTGGTGCGGGAGGCGCTGCGCGAGCGCGAGCTCAACCTGACCCGGCTCGCACCCCACCTGGTCAAGCCGGTCTCGTTCCTCTACCCGCTGCAGCACCGGATCTGGGAGCGGCCCTACGTCACCGCGGGCTTGACCCTGTACGACCGGATGGGCGGCGCGCGCTCGGTGCCCGGGCACCGGCAGCTGACCCGGACCGGTGCCCGACGCCTGGTCCCGGCGCTGCGCAAGGATGCGCTGACCGGCGCGCTGCTCTACTACGACGCCCAGTGCGACGACGCCCGGCACACCATGATGGTGGCGCGCACGGCGGCCTCCTACGGCGCGACGGTGCTCACCTCGGCGAAGGTCGAGGACCTGCTGCGCGCCGGCGAGCGCGTGGTCGGGGCCCGCGTCGCCGATGTCGAGACCGGCGAGACCCACGAGGTCAGGGCCCGGGTCGTCATCAACTGCACGGGGGTCTGGACCGACGACGTCCAGGAGCTCGCCGGGGGCCGGGGCCGGTTCCGCGTCCGCGCCTCGAAGGGCGTGCACATCGTGGTGGCCCGCGACCGGATCAACGCCGAGGTCGGCATGATCCTGCGTACCGAGAAGTCGGTGCTCTTCGTCATCCCGTGGGGCACGCACTGGATCATCGGCACCACCGACACCGACTGGGACCTCGACAAGGCACACCCGGCGGCGAGCCGCGAGGACATCGACTACATCCTCGACCACGTCAACGGGGTGCTGACCACGCCGCTGACCCACGACGACATCGAGGGCGTCTACGCCGGTCTCCGGCCGCTGCTGGCCGGCGAGTCCGACGCCACCTCCCAGCTCTCCCGCGAGCACGCCGTCGCCCGTCCGCAGCCGGGCCTGATCTCCGTGGCCGGTGGCAAGTACACGACCTACCGGGTGATGGCCGAGGACGCGGTCGACGCCGCCAAGGTCGACCTCGGTCCGGGTGTGGTGGACAGCGTGACCGAGACGGTCCCGATCGTCGGCGCCGAGGGCTACCAGGCGCTCGCCAACCAGGTGGAGCGGCTGGCCCGGGAGCGGGACCTGCCGGCGTGGCGGGTGCAGCACCTGCTCGACCGCTACGGCTCGCTGCTGACGGAGGTCCTCGACCTCGGCGCCGACGACCCCGACCTCCTGCAGGCCGTGCCGGGCGCCGAGGAGTACCTCAGGGCGGAGCTGGTCTACGCGGTCACGCACGAGTCGGCCCTGCACCTCGACGACCTGATGGCCCGGCGCACCCGGATCTCGATCGAGACCCCGGACCGCGGTCTCGAGGCCGCCCGAGCCGCCGCCGACCTCGTGGCACCGGTCCTCGGGTGGGACGACGACCGGCGCGCCGACGAGATCGCCGCCTACGAGGCGAGGGTCGCCGCCGAGCGCGAGTCGCAGTCGGAGGCCGACGACCTGACGGCCAACGCCGAGCGGCTGGCCGCGCCGGACATCCGGGCCCGGGCCGTGGGCCGGGCCCTGGACTGAGCCGGACGGCTGGCAGGCTGGTCCCGTGACCAGCCACCCCGACCCGACCGGCCGGACCGTGCGCGGAGCGCTGTGGGGCGGGCGGTTCGCCACCGGCCCCAGCCCCGAGCTGGAGGCGCTGTCGCGATCGACGCACGTCGACTGGCGGCTGACCCCCTACGACCTGGCCGGGTCCCGGGCCCACGCCCGCGCGCTGCACCGGGCGGGTCTGCTCGACACTGCCGACCTCGAGGTGCTGGTGGGTGGCCTCGACCTGCTCGGGGCCAGGTACGCCGCCGGCGACCTGTGGCCGGACCCCGGCGACGAGGACGTCCACGGTGCCCTCGAGCGGTTGCTGGTCGAGGAGGTCGGCGCCGAGGTCGGCGGCCGGCTGCGCGCCGGGCGCAGCCGCAACGACCAGATCGCGACCTTGCTGAAGGTCCTCCTCCGCGACCACGCTCGCGTGATCGCGGCGCTCGTGCTCGACCTGGTCGACGTCCTGGCGGGCCAGGCACGCACGCACCTGGCGGGGGAGGAGCCCACCGTGATGCCCGGGCGCACGCACCTCCAGCACGCCCAGCCCGTGCTGCTCTCGCACCACCTGCTCGCCCACGCCTGGCCGCTGCTGCGCGACGTGGACCGGCTGGCCGACTGGGACGCCCGGGTCGCCGCGGACTCGCCCTACGGCGCGGGTGCGCTGGCCGGGTCGAGCCTCGGGCTGGACCCGGAGGCGGTGGCCGCCGAGCTCGGCTTCACCGGCTCCACCGCCAACTCCATCGACGGCACGGCGGCCCGCGACTTCGTCGCCGAGTTCGCCTACGTCGCCGCGCAGGTCGGCGTGGACCTCTCCCGGCTCGCCGAGGAGGTGGTGCTGTGGGCGACGCGGGAGTTCGCGTTCGTCACGCTGCACGACTCCTGGTCCACCGGGTCGAGCATCATGCCGCAGAAGAAGAACCCGGACGTCGCCGAGCTCGCCCGGGGCAAGGCCGGCCGGCTGATCGGCAACCTCACCGGTCTGCTCGCGACGCTGAAGGCGCTGCCGCTGGCCTACAACCGCGACCTCCAGGAGGACAAGGAGCCGGTGCTCGACTCGGTCGACACGCTGGAGCTGCTGCTCCCGGCGATGACCGGCATGGTCGCCACGCTCGTCTTCGACGCGCAGCGCCTGGCCGCCCTCGCGCCGCAGGGTTTCTCGCTGGCCACCGACGTCGCGGAGTGGCTGGTGCGGCAGGACGTGCCGTTCCGAGAGGCCCACGAGCTCGCCGGTGCGTGCGTGCGTCGCTGCGAGGAGCTCGGGGTCGGGCTGGCCGACCTGACCGACGAGCAGCTCGCCGCGATCTCCCCCCACCTGCGCCCGCTGGTGCGCGAGGTGCTCAGCGTCGAGGGCTCGGTGGCGTCCCGCGCGGGACGGGGGGGTACGGCCGCGGTCCGCGTGCGCGAGCAGCTCGCCGAGCTCGTGGCTCGCGCGACGACGCTGCGCTCCGCCCTGTCCTGAGCGGGCTCGAGCCGAGCGAGGGGGGAGGCGAGCCGGTGCCCACCGACCTGCGGTCGCTGCTGTCCCGTCCTGCCGACGCGGTGGCACCGGAGCTGCTGGGGGCGGTCGTCCGGCTCGGGCCCGTGGCGGTCCGGCTCACCGAGGTGGAGGCCTACGGCGGCAGCGGCGACCCCGGCTCCCACGCGGTGCGCGGCCGCACTCCGCGCAACGCGACGATGTTCGAGGGTCCCGGCACGCTCTACTGCTACCTCTCCTACGGGATCCACGTGTGCGCGAACGTGGTCACCGGCCCGGCGGGGGACGCCTCGGCCGTGCTGCTGCGTGCCGGCGAGGTCGTCGACGGGCTGGACGTGGCGCGCGAGCGCCGGTCCGGGGCCGCCGACCACCTCCTCGCCCGGGGCCCGGCCCTGCTCTGCCGCTGCCTCGGGATCGGGTTGCAGCACGACGGCGCCGACCTGCTGGGAGCCGGCGTCGCGTCCCTGGCGCCGGGCTCACCGGCCGGGCGGGTGCGCCGCGGGCCCCGGGTCGGGTTGACCGGGGCCCCCGACCGCCCGTGGCGGTGGTGGGTCGCGGACGACCCGACGGTCTCGACCTACCGACGCAGCCCCCGCGCGACCGCCGAGGCCCCTGGGTTTGGCGCACCCCCCGGCCGCTGCTAACGTTCCTCAGGTCGCGGCGCGCTCAGCGCCCACCTCGGGACCCACGTCGGTCCATCAGGGGCGGGCCGAACCGCACGCGGCTGCCCGGCCGGACCGGCCGACGAGGGGTACACCCCGAGTTGACCACGACGGAGCGGGCCGGTAAGTTACTGCAGGTTGTCCCGCGGCGGACCCGAGAGGGCGAGCGGCGGGTGCGCGTGATGTTTGAGAACTCAACAGTGTGTCTTGTCTAGTCGATGAGAATTAGTTTGTATGCCCTTGCCTTTTTTGGTTTGGGTTTGTTTTTTGATGGATGATTCTGGCAATTGTTTTTTGTCAGGGTTTGTCTGTTGGGTTTGAGCTTTCGATGGAGAGTTTGATCCTGGCTCAGGACGAACGCTGGCGGCGTGCTTAACACATGCAAGTCGAGCGGTAAGGCTCCTTCGGGGGTACACGAGCGGCGAACGGGTGAGTAACACGTGAGTAATCTGCCCTCCACTTTGGGATAAGCCTCGGAAACGGGGTCTAATACCGGATAGGAGCATTCCACGCATGTGGGGTGTTGGAAAGTTTTTCGGTGGGGGATGTGCTCGCGGCCTATCAGCTTGTTGGTGGGGTAATGGCCTACCAAGGCTTCGACGGGTAGCCGGCCTGAGAGGGTGACCGGTCACACTGGGACTGAGACACGGCCCAGACTCCTACGGGAGGCAGCAGTGGGGAATATTGGACAATGGGCGGAAGCCTGATCCAGCAACGCCGCGTGAGGGATGACGGCCTTCGGGTTGTAAACCTCTTTCAGTACCGACGAAGCGCCTTTTGGTGGTGACGGTAGGTACAGAAGAAGCACCGGCCAACTACGTGCCAGCAGCCGCGGTAATACGTAGGGTGCGAGCGTTGTCCGGAATTATTGGGCGTAAAGGGCTCGTAGGCGGTTTGTCGCGTCGGGAGTGAAAACACCGGGCTTAACTCGGTGCTGGCTTCCGATACGGGCAGACTAGAGGTATTCAGGGGAGAACGGAATTCCTGGTGTAGCGGTGAAATGCGCAGATATCAGGAGGAACACCGGTGGCGAAGGCGGTTCTCTGGGAATTACCTGACGCTGAGGAGCGAAAGTGTGGGGAGCGAACAGGATTAGATACCCTGGTAGTCCACACCGTAAACGTTGGGCGCTAGGTGTGGGGCCCGTCCACGGGTTCCGTGCCGCAGCTAACGCATTAAGCGCCCCGCCTGGGGAGTACGGCCGCAAGGCTAAAACTCAAAGGAATTGACGGGGGCCCGCACAAGCGGCGGAGCATGCGGATTAATTCGATGCAACGCGAAGAACCTTACCTGGGTTTGACATACGCCGGAAAGCGCCAGAGATGGTGCCCCTTTTTGTCGGTGTACAGGTGGTGCATGGCTGTCGTCAGCTCGTGTCGTGAGATGTTGGGTTAAGTCCCGCAACGAGCGCAACCCTTGTCCTATGTTGCCAGCAAGCCCTTCGGGGTGTTGGGGACTCATAGGAGACTGCCGGGGTCAACTCGGAGGAAGGTGGGGATGACGTCAAGTCATCATGCCCCTTATGTCCAGGGCTTCACGCATGCTACAATGGCCGGTACAAAGGGCTGCGATGCTGTAAGGCGGAGCGAATCCCAAAAAGCCGGTCTCAGTTCGGATTGGGGTCTGCAACTCGACCCCATGAAGTCGGAGTCGCTAGTAATCGCAGATCAGCAACGCTGCGGTGAATACGTTCCCGGGCCTTGTACACACCGCCCGTCACGTCACGAAAGTCGGCAACACCCGAAGCCGGTGGCCCAACCCTCGTGGGGGGAGCCGTCGAAGGTGGGGCTGGCGATTGGGACGAAGTCGTAACAAGGTAGCCGTACCGGAAGGTGCGGCTGGATCACCTCCTTTCTAAGGAGCACGCACACCGTGGGTCGGCGAGTGTCCGATCTCGTTTTGGTGGTGCTCACTAGTGGATCTCATCGGCGCTCTCGTCCCTTCCTCGGGTTTTGGTCTGGGGTGGGGGTGGGGTGGCAAGGCATGCTGTTGGGGTTCTGAGGCATCACGTGGCCTTGCGTGCGCACCGAGTGGGTGTGTGGGTGGGGTGTGTGGTTCTCAGGGGAGCATCGTCTGGTCGTGGTCTTGGTGGCTGCGGGTCGGGGGTTGTCTTCGTGGTGTTTGGTATCTGGATAGTGGACGCGAGCATTCACTGCCGCGACGTTGTTGGTCGTGGTGGTGGTGTTGTTTTGTAGTGTATTAGTTTGTGTCTTTGTTGTGCTTGTTGAGTGTTTGTGTGTGGCAAGCTGCAAAGGGCACATGGTGGATGCCTTGGCATCGAGAGCCGATGAAGGACGTTGGAGCCTGCGATAAGCCCTGGGGAGTTGGCAACCGAGCTGTGATCCGGGGGTGTCCGAATGGGGAAACCTGGCTGGAGTCGTGTCCAGTCACCTGCGCCTGAATGTATAGGGCGTGTGGAGGGAACGCCGGGAAGTGAAACATCTCAGTACCGGCAGGAGAAGAAAACAATAGTGATTCCGAGAGTAGTGGCGAGCGAAATCGGAGGAGGCTAAACCGGTCGTGTGTGATACCTGACAGGGGTTGCACGGTCGGGGTTGTGGGGTGTGTCTGCGTGCGACTGTCATCGTGCGGCGGAGTGATAAAACACGTGTGAGGCCTAAGTCTGTTGGAAAGCAGCGCCGTAGTGGGTGATAGCCCCGTTGGTGTAAGTGCGTGTCTTCGTGGGATGCAAGCCCCAAGTAGTACGGAACCCCTGAAATTCTGTACGAATCTGGCGGGACCACCCGTCAAGCCTAAATACTTCTCGATGACCGATAGCGGACAAGTACCGTGAGGGAAAGGTGAAAAGTACCCCTGGCGGGGAGTGAAATAGTACCTGAAACCGTGTGCCTACAATCCGTCAGAGCCTGGCAAGTCTTGTACTTGGGTGGGTGATGGCGTGCCTTTTGAAGAATGAGCCTGCGAGTTTGCGTTGTGTGGCGAGGTTAACCCGTGTGGGGAAGCCGTAGCGAAAGCGAGTCCGAATAGGGCGTGTGAGTCGTGCGATCAAGACCCGAAGCGGAGTGATCTATCCATGGGCAGGTTGAAGCGCGGGTAAGACCGCGTGGAGGACCGAACCCACTTAGGTTGAAAACTGAGGGGATGACCTGTGGATAGGGGTGAAAGGCCAATCAAACTCCGTGATAGCTGGTTCTCCCCGAAATGCATTTAGGTGCAGCGTTGTGTGTTTCTTGCCGGAGGTAGAGCACTGGATAGCCGATGGGCCCGACCAGGTTACTGACGTTAACCAAACTCCGAATGCCGGTAAGTGAGAGCGCAGCAGTGAGACTGCGGGCGATAAGGTTCGTAGTCGAGAGGGAAACAGCCCAGACCATCAGCTAAGGCCCCTAAGCGGTGACTAAGTGGAAAAGGATGTGGAGTCGCACGGACAACCAGGAGGTTGGCTTGGAAGCAGCCACCCTTGAAAGAGTGCGTAATAGCTCACTGGTCAAGTGATTCCGCGCCGACAATGTAGCGGGGCTCAAGTCATCCGCCGAAGCTATGGCATTCCCATCGCACTTAGGTGTGCGGCCTTAACGGGTGTGGGGATGGGTAGGGGAGCGTCGTGTCGCGGGTGAAGCCGCAGAGTGATCTAGTGGTGGATGCGACACGAGTGAGAATGCAGGCATGAGTAGCGAATCACGGGTGAGAAACCCGTGCGCCGATTGATCAAGGGTTCCAGGGTCAAGCTAATCTGCCCTGGGTAAGTCGGGACCTAAGGCGAGGCCGACAGGCGTAGTCGATGGACAACCAGTTGATATTCTGGTACCGGCAAAGTAGCGCCCATGACGAGCCCGGTGATGCTAAGTGCCCGAAGCCGCGTGACCTGCCACCTTCGGGTGGTGGGCGTGATGGTGGAGCGCACGAACCGATCCGGTAGTAGTCAAGCGATGGGGTGACGCAGGAAGGTAGCCCAACCGTGGCGATGGTTGTCCACGGGTAAGCAGGTAGGGTGTGTTCCAGGGAAATCCGGGATGCTGACTTCGATGTCGTGCCTGAGATGTGATGCCGACCCCGTTCAGGGGGAAGTGGGTGATCCTATGCTGTCGAGAAAAACCTCTAGCGAGCTACGCGCCGCCCGTACCCCAAACCGACTCAGGTGATCAGGTAGAGAATACCGAGGCGATCGAGCGAACCATGGTTAAGGAACTCGGCAAAATGCCCCCGTAACTTCGGGAGAAGGGGGGCCCGATCCGTGACACCCTTCGCGGGTGAGAGCGGTGAGGGCCGCAGAGACCAGGCCCAAGCGACTGTTTACTAAAAACACAGGTCCGTGCGAAGTTGTAAGACGATGTATACGGACTGACTCCTGCCCGGTGCTGGAAGGTTAAGGGGACGCGTCAGCCATTCGTGGTGAAGCGCAGAACTTAAGCCCCAGTAAACGGCGGTGGTAACTATAACCATCCTAAGGTAGCGAAATTCCTTGTCGGGTAAGTTCCGACCTGCACGAATGGAGTAACGACTTGGGCGCTGTCTCGACCATGGACTCGGCGAAATTGCACTACGAGTAAAGATGCTCGTTACGCGCGGCAGGACGGAAAGACCCCGGGACCTTTACTATAGTTTGGTATTGGTGTTTGGTTCGGCTTGTGTAGGATAGGTGGGAGACTGTGAAGTCCACACGCCAGTGTGGGTGGAGTCGACGTTGAAATACCACTCTGGTCGTACTAGATGTCTAACCTAGGTCCATGATCTGGATCAGGGACAGTGCCTGATGGGTAGTTTAACTGGGGCGGTTGCCTCCTAAAGAGTAACGGAGGCGCTCAAAGGTTCCCTCAGCCTGGTTGGCAATCAGGTGGCGAGTGTAAGTGCACAAGGGAGCTTGACTGTGAGACAGACATGTCGAGCAGGGACGAAAGTCGGAACTAGTGATCCGGCACCACCATGTGGATGGGGTGTCGCTCAACGGATAAAAGGTACCCCGGGGATAACAGGCTGATCTTCCCCAAGAGTCCATATCGACGGGATGGTTTGGCACCTCGATGTCGGCTCGTCGCATCCTGGGGCTGGAGTAGGTCCCAAGGGTTGGGCTGTTCGCCCATTAAAGCGGCACGCGAGCTGGGTTTAGAACGTCGTGAGACAGTTCGGTCCCTATCCGCCGCGCGCGTAGGAAACTTGAGAAAGGCTGTCCCTAGTACGAGAGGACCGGGATGGACGAACCTCTGGTGTGCCAGTTGTACCGCCAGGTGCAGGGCTGGTTGGCTACGTTCGGGAGTGATAACCGCTGAATGCATCTAAGCGGGAAGCACGTTTCAAGATGAGGTTTCCCACCCGTTATGGGGTAAGGCCCCCCACAGACCATGGGGTTGATAGGCCGGAGGTGTACAGCAGTGATGCCTAGCCGACCGGTACTAATAGGCCGAGGGCTTGCCTACACAAATGCTCAACTGGTCCAACGAGACCCGTAAAAGACTGATATCTGCTGCGAGACAACGCGTCCACGATCCACCCCCACCCACCACCCCCGGACCACACGGCCCGGCCAGTGGTGGCGACAGGGGGTCATAGAGTTACGGCGGCCATAGCGAGAGGGAAACACCCGGTCCCATCCCGAACCCGGAAGTTAAGCCTCTCAGCGCCGATGGTACTGCAGCCGCGAGGCTGTGGGAGACTAGGACGCCGCCGGGCATCACGTCACGTAGGGGCCACTGGGAGACCGGTGGCCCCTACGTCTCATTTGGGTCCCGGCCTGCGCCGACGCAGCCCGGGCCCGCCCGCGACCCCGTCGGCACCGGACGACCGGTGCCGGCCCGATCTGCACAGAGGAGACCAGGTGGCCGAGCAACGACGCGGCCCGTCACAGGGACGGCGCCCCGACGACCGGCGAGGCCCCGACGACCGGCGAGGCTCTGACGACCGCCGACGCGCCGGTGACCGGCGACCCAGCGGCGACCGCACGCGTCCCGACGACCGCGGGCGCGGCGCCGACCGCCGCCGCGGCACCGGCGAGGACAAGCCCGCCCGGATCCGACGCACCCCCGAGGAGCAGGCGATCTACGACGGTCCGCCGCTGCCGGACGACGTCACCGGCCGTGAGCTCGACCGCTCCGTCAGCGCCCAGCTCAAGGGCCTGCCGGAGAAGCTGGCGGCTCGGGTCGCCCGGCACCTCGCCGCTGCGGGGGTGCTGCTCGACGACGACCCCGAGACCGCCTACCGGCACGCGCTCGCTGCGCGCGCGCGTGCGCCCCGCATCGCCGTGGTGCGCGAGGCCGTGGGCGAGGCCGCCTACGCGGCAGGGCACTACGCGGAGGCGTTGGCCGACCTCAGGGCGGCCAAGCGGATGAACGGGGCCACGGCCTACTTGCCGATCATGGCCGACTGCCACCGCGCGCTCGGCCAGCCCGAGCAGGCGCTCAAGCTCGCCAAGAGCCCGTCGGTCGCGGGTTTCGCGCCCGAGGCGCGCGCGGAGATGACGATCGTGGAGGCCGGGGCCCGTCGCGACCTCGAGCAGCACGACGCGGCCCTGCGGGTGCTCGAGACCTCGCCCCTGGGGTCGCAGAACCGTGCGCCCTGGGTGGTCCGGTTGCGTTACGCCTACGCCGACACGCTGGTGGCCGCCGGTCGCGAGCGGGACGCGCTGGAGTGGTTCCACCGGACCCACGCCATCGACGCGGACCAGCTCACCGACGCCGAGCAGCGTGCCGCTGAGCTCGAGCGGCGATTCGGGTCGGGACCGGCGCCGGCCTAGACCGCCGCCGCGCCGAGCACCCGGATCCGCGCGCCCGAGCCCGCGACCCGGGACCCGCGGCGCAGGCCCTCGCGGAAGGAGATGGTGACCGGCTCGACGACGGCCACGGTGGCGCCGTCCCCGGTGACCTGCAGGACGAGCGTGTCGCCGGAGCCCAGCTCCTCGCCGACCGGGTCGACCACGTCGTCGCAGCGGGTGGTCGGCGAGGTCGTGACGTCGATGTCGCCGCCGAGGCACAACAGCGGGAGCACCGCGACCTCGGAGGTGGCGGTCACCTCCACCTGGACCCCCTGGACCTGCAGCGAGCGGTCGAAGTCGCGGGGCAGCCGCAGCACCCCGAGGTAGACCGACTGGTTCGAGGGCACCGAGGCGGTCACCACGCCGGTCCCCGACGGCAGCGGCTCGGGCGTGGTGACGTAGTAGGTGCCCGCGGAGCCGAGCGCGACGACCCCCATCAGCGCGACCAGGCCCCACGTCTGCGAAGCGCGCGCGAGGGAGAGGCGCGGCGCGGGGGACATGGCCGCAGGCTAGGGCACCACGGCCGGTCGCGTGCGGCCCCTCGCGGTGACCGGGACCACTGGCGCGACGGCGTCCCGTGCGCCACAATGGTCCCACAACTACATCGGTGTCATCCGTGGTCCACCCTCGTCGTCGAGCCCGCTGGGGAAGGCGTCGCTCGCGCCGAGGCGGGAACGTCCTCCCGCCGCTGACGATGGAGATCAGAGATGACCACAGCCAGCCCAGCGCGGGTGCCCAGTCGCGGCGTGCTCTACGTCCACTCGGCACCTTCCGCGCTGTGCCCCCACATCGAGTGGGCCGTCGCCGGCGTGCTCGGTGTGCCTGTCAACCCCTCGTGGCAGCCGCAGCCGGCCCAGCCGGGCAGTGTCCGGACCGAGCTCTCGTGGTCGGGCGGGTCCGGGTCGGCCGCGAGGATGGCCTCGGCGCTGCGCGGCTGGGACCACCTGCGGTTCGAGGTCACCGAGGACGCCTCGACCGGCACCGAGGGGGCGCGATACTCCTCCACCCCGTCGCTCGGGGTCTTCCACGCCGTGACCGGCGTCCACGGCGACGTGATGATCCCCGAGGACCGGCTGCGCGCCGCCCTCGTCAAGGCGGGGATCGGCGAGACGACCCTCGAGCTCGAGGTCGACAAGCTGCTCGGCAAGCCGTGGGACGACGAGCTGGAGACCTTCCGGCACGCGGGCGAGGGCGCGCCCGTGCGCTGGCTGCACCAGGTCGTCTGAGCCGGGTCGTCCGAGCCCCGCCCGAGCCCCGTCAGAGCGGGATGTTGCCGTGGTGCCCGCGGCGGACGCCGTGGGTCTGCACCGCCTCGTCGATGGCGCGGGCGATCGCGGTCCGGGTGGCGGCGGGCTCGACGACCTCGTCGACCACGCCGATCTCCACGGCACGCTCGACGCCGCCGGCGAGCCGTTCGTGCTCGGTGGCCAGCTCGGCCTCGACCTGCGCGCGCAGGTCGGGGGCCACCTCGGCCAGCTTGCGCCGGTGCAGGACCCGCACCGCCGCGACGGCGCCCATCACGGCCACCTCGGCGCCGGGCCAGGCGAGCACGCGCGTGGCGCCCAGGGAGCGGGCGTTCATGGCGATGTAGGCACCACCGTAGGTCTTGCGGGTGACCAGGGTGACCCGGGGGACCACGCACTCGGCGAAGGCGTGCAGCAGCTTGGCGCCGCGGCGGACCACGCCGTCCCACTCCTGGCCGACGCCGGGGAGGTAGCCAGGCACGTCGACGAGCACGACCAGCGGCACGCCGAGGGCGTCGCAGAGCCGGACGAAGCGGGAGGCCTTCTCCGCGGAGAGCGAGTCCAGGCAGCCGCCGAGGCGCAGCGGGTTGTTGGCGACGACGCCGACGGTGCGTCCGCCGAACCGCCCGAGGGCGGTGACGATGTTGGGGGCCCAGCGGGCGTGGAGCTCCTGGGCGGTGCCGTCGTCGAGGATGCCCTCGACGAGCGGGTGGACGTCGTAGGCGCGCTTCCTGGACTCCGGGAGCAGCGAGTCCAGGTCCCGGTCCTCGACGTCCTCGACCCGCAGCAGGCCCTGGGTGCCCAGCAGGTGCGCGATCGAGCGAGCGCGGTCGAGCGCCTCGCGCTCGGACTCGGTGAGGACGTGGACGACGCCGGAGCGGCGGCCGTGCGGCTCGGGGCCGCCGAGTCGCAGCATGTCGACCGCCTCGCCGGTCACCGAGCGCACCACGTCGGGCCCGGTGACGAAGATCCGCCCCTCCGGCCCGAGGATGACGACGTCGGTCAGCGCCGGTCCGTAGGCCGCGCCGCCGGCCGCCGGGCCGAGCACGACCGAGATCTGCGGGATGACGCCGGAGGCCTGGGTCATCACCGCGAAGATGCGGCCCACGGCGTGCAGCGAGAGCACGCCCTCGGCCAGCCGGGCACCCCCGGAGTGCCAGAGCCCGATGATCGGGACGCCGTCGGTCACCGCCAGGTGGTAGGCGTCGACGACCACCCGGCACCCGTCGTCACCCATCGCCCCGCCCATCACGGTGGCGTCGGAGCAGAAGGCGACGACGTCGGTGCCGTGCACGCGACCGCGCGCCGCGAGCATGCCGGACTCGTCGAAGGGGGACAGCAGCTCGCAGGTGCCGTCGTCGAAGAGCGCCTCGAGCCGGAGGACGGGGTTGCGCGGGTCCTCCTCGCGTGGCGGCTTGGCCGGCTTCCCGGAGGACGTGGCGGGCTGGGCGACCTGGGTCATCACACGCTCCCGAAGGCGACGGCGACGTTGGCGCCGCCGAAGCCGAAGCTGTTGTTCAGCGCCGCGACGTCGCCGACCGGCAGGTCGCGCGGCTTGGTGGCGATGTCGAGGTCGACCCGCTCGTCCTGGTCGTCGAGGTTGATGGTGGGCGGCACCACCCGGTGGTGCAGCGCGAGGACGGTCGCGATGGACTCGATCGCCCCCGCCGCCCGAGCAGGTGCCCGGTCATCGACTTGGTGCTCGTGACGACCACGTCGTTCGCGTGCTTGCCGAGGGTGGCGTGCAGCATCAGGCCCTCGGCGATGTCACCGAGGGGGGTGGAGGTGGCGTGCGCGTTGACGTGGACCACCGAGGAGGGGTCCAGGTCGGACTCCTCGAGCGCCCGACGGATGGCCCGGGAGCCGCCGCGGCCCTCCGGGTCGGGCTGGGCGATGTCGTGGGAGTCCGCGGTGATGCCGGCGCCGAGCACCTCGGCGTAGATCCTCGCGCCACGGGCGCGGGCGTGCTCCTCGGACTCGAGCACGAGGACGCCGGCGCCCTCCCCGAGCACGAACCCGTCGCGTGCGGTGTCCCACGGTCGCGAGACCGTGGTCGGGTCACCGGGGTTCTTGGACAACGCCATCATGTTGGCGAACGCCGCCATCGGCAGCGGGTGGACCGCCGCCTCGGTACCACCGGCCACCACCACGTCGGCGCGCCCGAGCCGGATCTGGTCGACCGCGAGGCTGATCGCCTCGTTGCCGGAGGCGCAGGCCGAGACGGGGGTGTTGACGGCAGCGCGCGCGCCGACGTAGAGGCTGATGTTGGCCGCGGGGGCGTTCGGCATCAGCATCGGCACGGCCAGCGGGGAGACCCGCCGGGGCCCCTTGTCGCGGAGCACGTCGTGGTTGGACAGCAGGGTGTTGACCCCGCCGATCCCCGACGCCATCGCGACGCCGAGGCGGTCCTTGTCGATCTCGGCGTCCACGAGACCGGCGTCGCGCCACGCCTCCATGGCCGCCACCATCGCCAGCTGCGCGGATCGGTCCAGCCGGCGCGCCTTGACGCGCTCCAGGACCTCGGTGGGCTCGACGGCGACCCGCGCCGCGATCTTGACGGGCAGCTGCTCGGCCCACTCCTCGGTGAGCGCGCGCACCCCGGACCGGCCCTCGAGCAGGCCCTCCCAGGTGGAGGCGACGTCGCCGCCGATGGGGCTGGTGGTCCCGAGTCCGGTGACCACGACACGTGTGCGGCTCATGGGGGCGGCTCCTCGTCGTGCTGGTGTGCGGTTCGTGCTCGGTCTGGACTGGACGGCGCGGAGGCCGTCGGCGCCGCCCGGCACCTCGACGGTGACCGGGCGGCGGGGCGCTCAGCCCTGGGCGCGCTCGATGTAGGCGACGGCGTCCCCGACGGTCTTGAGGTTCTTGACCTCCTCGTCGGGGATGGTCACCCCGAACTTCTCCTCGCAGGCGACGACGATCTCGACCATGGACAGCGAGTCGATGTCGAGGTCGTCGACGAAGGACTTGTCGAGCTGCACGTCGTCGGTGTCGGTGCCCGCGACCTCGTTCGTGATCTCGGCGAGGTCGGCGCGGATCTCTTCGGTGGTGGCCATGCTGGTCGTCTCCTCTGTCTCGGTCGTGCTGGGTGCGGGGTGGTCCCGGAGGGTCCCGGGGGGGTCGTGCGTCGTGCGGCTGCGGGTGCAGCGATCGGGGCCGGCTAGGGCAGCCGGACGACCTGGGCGGCGTAGGCCAGGCCGGCGCCGAAGGCGATCAGCAGGGCGAGGTCGCCGCTGCGGGCGTCGCCGTCGGCGTACATGCGGTCGAGCGCCAGCGGGATCGACGCCGCCGAGGTGTTGCCCTGCTCGGCGATGTCACGCGCGATGCGGACCTCCGGCGGCAGCTTCATCGCCCGCGCCATCGCGTCGGTGATGCGCATGTTGGCCTGGTGCGGGACGAAGCAGTCGAGCTGGTCGACGGTGATGCCGGCGCGGTCCAGGGCCTGCTGGCCGATCTTGGCCATCGCGTAGGAGGCCCAGCGGAAGACCGCGTTGCCCTGCATCACCAGGTGCGGCATCACCGGCTCCTCGGAGACCACGACGTCGCGCCAGTCCTCGCGCTGCCGGATCAGGTCGTACTGCTCGCCGTCGGAGCCCCAGACCACGGGGCCGACGCCGGGGGAGTCGCTGGGGCCGACCACGGCCGCGCCGGCGCCGTCGGCGAAGATGAAGGCGCTGCCGCGGTCCTCGGGGTTGGTGATGTCGGAGAGCCGCTCGACGCCGATGACCAGCACGTGGCGCGCGCTACCGGCGCGGACGAAGTCCGCGGCCATCGCCATGCCGTGGCAGAAGCCGGCGCAGGCCGCGGAGATGTCGAACGCGGCCGCCTGCTCGGTTCCCAGCTCGTGGGCGATCAGGGTGGCCACCGCCGGGGTCTGCATCATGTGGCTCACGGTGGCGACCACGACGCAGTCGATCTGCGCGGGCTCGAGCCCGGCGCGAGCGATCGCGTCCCGGCTGGCGGCGACCGACATGGACTGGACGGTCTCGTCCTCGGTGGCCCAACGGCGCTGCTTGATGCCCGAGCGCTGCTGGATCCACTCGTCGCTGGAGTCGATCGCCTCGACCACCTCGGAGTTCGGGATGACGCGCGAGGGACGGTAGGCACCCATCCCGAGGACGGCGGCGTGCTGCGCTCCGTCGGCCGAGCGGAGGGCGACGCCGTCGGTGGGCCCCGACGCGGCGCTCACGAGGCCGCCCCGGTGGGGTGCAGGCGTAGCAGCGGCTGACCGGGGAGACCGGGTCCCCGTCCTCGACCAGCCACTCCACCACCTGACCGCCGTGCGCCGAGCGCACCGGCACCGAGTCGCGGGAGCTGGCGACCTCACCCACCGCGGCCCCGGCAGCGAGCTCGTCGACGTCCGCCGCCGGATCGCGGTGGAAGGTGCCCTTGGTCGGTGACACGACCATCCGCCAGGTCGGCGTGCTGGCGATCAGCGAGCCCTCGCCGTGGCGGGCGCAGAAGTCGCGGGCGTCGTCGAGCTGGTCGGGCGTCTTCAGCGCGAAGGTCTCGACCCCCTTCAGCGCGCGCTTGGCGATCCCGGTCAGGGTGCCGGCGGGCGGCATCTCGAGCACACCGGTGACGCCGAGGTCGCTCATCGTCTCCAGGCAGAGGTCCCAGCGGACCGGGTTCGCGATCTGCCCCACGATCCGCTTCAGCACGTCCGGCCCGTCGTGGACGACCTGGCCGTCGCGGTTGCTGATCACCGCCGTGCGTGGGTCGTGGACCGAGACCGAGCGGGCGAGCCGGCCGAGCCGGTCGACCGCCGGCGCCATGTGGCGGGTGTGGAAGGCTCCCGCGACCGGCAGCGGGGTGAGCCGCGCCCGGGCGGGCGCGTCGTCGGCCAGCGCGGCGAGCTGCTCGGTGGTGCCCGCCGCGACGACCTGGCCCGGGCCGTTGTCGTTCGCGGCGGTGAGCCCGTGGCGCTCCAGCGTCGCGAGGACCTCGTCCCGGTCGCCGCCGAGCACGGCGGTCATCCCGGTGGGCGTGACGGCGGCCGCCTCGGCCATCGCCAGGCCGCGCTCGCGGACCAGCACCATGGCCTGCTCGGCGGTCATCACGCGGGCACCCGCCGCGGCGGCGAGCTCGCCGACGCTGTGCCCCGCGACGGCGCCGATCTGCTCGAAGGCGTCGGCGGGGTGCGGGAAGAGCTCCAGCGCCGCGACGAGACCGGTCCCGACCAGCAGCGGCTGCGCCACCTCGGTGGCGCGGATGGTCTCGGCGTCGGACTCCGTCCCGTGGTGGGCGAGGTCGACGCCAGCGACCACGGAGAGCCACTCCAGGCGCGCGGCGAAGGTGGGGTCCTCCAGCCAGGGGCGGAGGAACCCGGGGGTCTGGGCTCCCTGTCCGGGGGCGACGATGACGAGCACGCCCCTCACTCTGCCGGGCCCTCCGGCCACGTGTCGCTCCCGGCACGGACGAAACTGTCGGGCGCTCCGTTGTGGGGTTCCCACAAGAGTTGGACACTGGGCGCCCGGCTGTCCGTGCACCCACGACGTCGCCCGCCCACCGCCGGGTGCTAGCGCTCGCGCTGCTCAGGTGCGGCCTGGCGGCCCAGCACGAGCGCGAGGCGCAACGTCAACGCGTCGCGGGGGTCGTGGGGGCCGAGGCCGACCAGCTCGGCGACCTGGCGCAACCGGTAGCGGACCGTGTTGGGGTGGACGAACAACGCGCGGGCCGTGGCCTCGGTCGACCCGGCCTGGCCGAACCACGTGCTCAGCGTGATCTCCAGGGTGTCGCGCTGAGCCGCGAGCGGTCGGTAGACGTCCTCGACGAGGTGGCGCCGGGCGTGCCCGTCGCCGGCCAGCACCCGTTCGGGCAGCAGGTCCACGCTGGGCACCGGCCGGGGGGCGTCGGGCCAACCGGGTGCGGCCCGGTAGGCCGACAGCGCGGCCCGCGCGGAGAGGTGGGCCCGGGTGAGGTCGACGACCACGGGTCCCACGACGACCGGGCCCGGCCCGAACAGGTCGACCACCGAGGTCGCGGCGACGCGTGCGTCCTGCACGCCGCCGAGCAGCACGACCAGGCGCTCGCCCTGCACGGCGCACAGGGCGTCCAGCCCGGCCCCGGCGGCGCGACGCCGCACCTCCTCGAAGAGGCCCGTCTCGCCGGTGGGGTCCACGACACCGACCGGTGGGGCCGCGACGTCGCCGAGCACGACCGCCACCTCGCCCCGCCCCTCCCACCCCACCGCGCTGGCGCGCGACAGCACCGTCTCGTCGGCCTCGGCGCGCAGCACCGCATCGACGACCAGGGCCTCCAGCCGCGCGTCCCAGGCCCCGCGAGCCTCGGCGGCGCGGGCGTACACCTCGGCGGTGGCGAAGGCCACCTCGCGCGCGTAGCGCGACACCGCCACGCGCAGCTCGACGGCGTCGGCCGGTGCGACCATCTCGTCGACGTTGCTCTCCACCACCTCGATCGAGATCCGCACCAGGTCCACGGTCTGCGCGAGCGTGATGATGCCGGCCAGGGCGCGCGGCGCGGCGCCGAAGACGGACGCCGCGAGCGCGGGCACGTGGCCCGAGCCGGGTGGCGGCGGGGACGTCGGCCCCGTCGCCGTCCCGGTGCGGCGCAGCCAGTCGGCGAACCCACGAACGCCGGCCTGGAGGATCAGGCCCACCCAGGACCGGTTCTCGGCGTCGAGCTCGGCGAACCAGGTCCGGTCGGTCTCCATCCGCGCCACGGCGGCGCTGCTGAGCGCCCCGGTGCTGCGAGCGACCGCGTCCGCGCAGCGCTCACGCCAGTCGTCCCGGTCGGGCGGGGGCGATGGTGACACGATCGTGACCCTAGCCGGGTCTGCGCGCAGTCCGTTCCGGGCAGGGTGAGGGACCTTCGACCCGCGCATCCCGGGCCCCTGGTCCCGGCGGCGACCGGTCGTGGTTGAATCCGAGACCAGTACCCCGAGGAGGCCCGGTGCCCGAGAGCCAGCACCCCCGGCGTCACGAGGTGCGCTTCGTGACCGTCCACGGTCACCGGCGCGCCTACGTGCTGGAGGGCTCCGGCCCGGTCCTCCTGCTGCTGCACGGGCTGGGCTGCGACCACACCACCTGGGAGCCGGTCATCGACGCGCTGGCGGAGGATTACACCGTGCTGGCGCCCGACCTGCTCGGCCACGGCCAGTCGGCCAAACCCCGGGCCGACTACAGCGTCGGGGGCTACGCCAACGGCATGCGGGACCTGCTGACGGTCCTCGGCATCGACAAGGTGACCGTGGTCGGCCACAGCTTCGGCGGCGGCGTGGCGATGCAGTTCGCCTACCAGTTCCCCGAGCGCACCGAGCGGATGGCGCTGGTCAGCTCCGGCGGCCTCGGACCCGAGGTCAGCCCGGTGATCCGCGCGATCACCACGCCGGGCTACCACCAGGCGATGGGCGTGCTGACGATGCCGGTCCTGCGCCACGTCGGCGTGGCCGGGCTGCGGGCGCTGCACGCGACGGGTTCGCGCCACACCCGTGACCTCGGCGAGGTCGCCGCCATCTACCAGACGTTCCGGGACCCCCACGCCCGGGCGGCCATCCGGCACGTCGTCAGCGCCGTCGTGGACTGGCGCGGCCAGGTCGTCACCATGGCCGACCGCGCCTACCTCACCGATGCCATGCCGATGGCGGTGGTGTGGGGTCGCGACGACCACGTCATCCCGGTCAGCCACGCCGCCAACGCGGCGGCACTGGCGCCCAAGGCGCGCATCGAGGTGCTCGACGACGCGGGCCACTTCCCGCACAAGGACCACCCCGAGCGGTTCGCGCGCACGCTCGACGAGTTCGTGCGCACCACCAGCCCCGCGTCGTACTCGCGGGCCAAGTGGCGGCGTCTGCTCCGCAACGGCCTCGCGGCGACGCCGCCGCCGAACCTCACCAGCGTCGAGACCGCCTGAGCCGGACCGGCTCAGGCGTCCCCGCCCTCCTGCTTGACGTCGGACACGGCGGTCGGGTCGTCGATCCGGTACTCGGCGAACGCCTTCTCGACCTGGGCGCGGTCGACCGCGCCGGCGTCGGCGAGCGCCTGCAGCGCCTGCACGACCACCGACTCCGCGTCGACGTGGAAGAACCGTCGCGCGGCCGGCCGGGTGTCGGCGAAGCCGAACCCGTCGGTCCCGAGGACCCGGTAGTCGCCGGGCACCCAACGGGCGATCTGCAGCGGCACCGCGCACATGAAGTCCGAGACCGCCACCGTCGGGAGGTCGTCGTCGTCCGCGAGCTTGGTGGTCACCCAGGGCACGCGCGCGTCGTCGCCGGGGTGCAGCAGGTTGTGCTCCTCGGTGGCGACGGCCTCGCGGGCCGGCTCGTTCCAGGAGGTGACCGACCACAGGTCGGCCCGCACCCCCCAGTCCTCGGCCAGCAGCCGGGCGGCCTTCTCGATCCACGGGTAGGCGATCCCCGACGCCATCAGCCGCACGCGCGGCCCGTCGCCGTCCTCGGCCGGCCGGGTCCGGTGCATGCCCCGGAGCAGGCCGTCGTGGTCGAGGTCCTCGGGCTCCTTGGGCTGCACGACCGGCTCGTTGTAGACGGTCATGTAGAAGATGACGTTCTCGCCGTCGGGGTGCTCCTCGGTGCTGCCGTACATCCGCTCCAGACCGCTGCGCATGACGTGGGAGACCTCGTAGGCGAAGGCGGGGTCGTAGTGCACGACCGCGGGGTTGGTGGCCGCCAGCAGCGGCGAGTGGCCGTCCGCGTGCTGCAGCCCCTCACCGGTCAGCGTGGTCCGACCGGCGGTGGCGCCCAGCAGGAACCCGCGCGCCATCTGGTCGGCCATCGCCCAGATCGAGTCGCCGGTGCGCTGGAAGCCGAACATCGAGTAGAAGATGTAGAACGGGATCATGTGCTCGCCGTGCGTGGTGTACGACGACCCGGCAGCGGTCGCCGAGGCCATCGCCCCGGCCTCCGAGATGCCCTCGTGGAGCATCTGACCCTGCTTGGACTCCTTGTAGGAGAGCAGCAGCTTGCGGTCCACCGACTCGTAGCGCATCCCGCCGGGGTTGTAGACCTTGGCGCTCGGGAACATCGAGTCCATGCCGAACGTGCGGTACTCGTCGGGAGCGATGGGTACGACGCGCTTGCCGATCCCCGGGTCCTTCATCCAGTCCTTGAGCAGACGGACCGAGGCCATCGTGGTGGCGATCGCGTTCTTGCCCGAGCCCTGCTTGAGCTCGGCGTACATGGAGTCGCCGGGCAGCGTGAGCATCTCGGCACGGTTGACCCGGCGGGGGACCGATCCGCCCAGGGCGGCTCGACGCTCCATCATGTACTGGATCTCGTCGGACTCCTTGCCGGGGTGGAAGAACGGCGCGGCCCCGGTCTCCTCGTAGGACCGCTCCAGGTCGCGGTCCGAGATCGGCAGGTAGAGGCGGTCGCGGAACTTCTTCAGGTCGTCCGGCGTCAGCTTCTTCATCTGGTGGCTGGCGTTCTTGCCCTCGAGACCGTCGATGGTCCAGCCCTTGACGGTCTTCGCCAGGATCACCGTCGGCTGCCCCGCGTGCTTCTTCGCGGCGTCGAAGGCCGCGTAGACCTTGCGGTAGTCGTGACCGCCGCGGGGGAGCTTCTGGATCTGGCCGTCGCTCATGTGCTCGACCATCTTGCGCAGGCGCGGGTCGGTGCCGAAGAAGCTCTCGCGGACGTAGTCCCCGCTCTCCACGGAGTAGGTCTGGAACGCGCCGTCGGGCGTGGTGTTCATCCGGTTGACCAGCACGCCGTCGACGTCGCGGGCCAGGAGCTGGTCCCACTCGCGACCCCAGACCACCTTGATGACGTTCCACCCGGCCCCGCGGAACGTCGACTCGAGCTCCTGGATGATCTTGCCGTTGCCGCGCACCGGGCCGTCCAGCTGCTGGAGGTTGCAGTTGATCACCCAGGTCAGGTTGTCGAGCTCCTCGCGTGCGGCCACGCCGATGGCGCCCAGCGACTCCGGCTCGGCCATCTCGCCGTCACCGAGGAAGGCCCAGACGTGCTGCTGGTCGGTGTCCTTCAGCCCACGGTTGTGCAGGTAGCGGTTGAACCGGGCCTGGTAGATCGAGTTGATCCCGGTCAGGCCCATCGAGACGGTGGGGAACTCCCAGAAGTCCGGCATCAGGCGCGGGTGGGGGTAGGAGGGCAGGCCCCGGCCGGTGCCGTGCTGCACCTCCTGGCGGAACCGGTACAGCTGCTCCTCCTCGAGGCGGCCCTCGAGGTAGGCGCGGGCGTAGACCCCGGGCGACCCGTGGCCCTGGATGTAGATCTGGTCGCCGCCGCCGGGGGCGTCCTTGCCCTGGAAGAAGTGGTTGAAGCCGACCTCGTAGAGGCTCGCCGAGGACTGGTAGGTGGCGATGTGGCCGCCCACCTCGAGGCCCTTGCGGTTGGCGCTCGAGACCATGACGGCGGCGTTCCAGCGGATGAACGCACGGATGCGTCGCTCGGCCTCCTCGTCGCCGGGGAACCAGGGCTCGCGCTCGGGCGGGATGGTGTTGATGTAGTCGGTGCTGCGCAGCGCCGGCACCCCGACCTGCGTCTCGCGGGCGCGCTCGAGCAGGCGCAGCATCACGTAGCGGGCCCGGTCGCGGCCCCGCTCGTCGAGCATCGCGTCGAAGGAGTCGATCCAGTCCTGGGTCTCGTCCGGATCGATGTCGGGCAGCTGTGTGGGCAGTCCCTCGTGGATCACCGTCGCGCGGGCGGTGCGCGCGCCGTTCTCGGAGGTCGAGGAGGACGCGGTGTCGGGCTTGGTCTTCTGCTCGGTCACCCGCTCATCGTCGCACGCGCGCCGGGGCCACGAAATCTACCGACGGGTACGCCGCCGGCGCGGGGGGCCGCGCCGGGGTTGCGCCGGTCGGGCAACTCCGCTGGACTGTCCACCGGACCGGCTCGACCCGGTCCCGCCGCCGGGTCGACCGACGCCGGTGCAGCGCCGTCAGGAGGCACCAGTGAGCTCGACCGCGGGTGGCGGGCCCACCCAGACCGGACCCAGCGGACCCGCCGGGAGGCTGGGGCTGAAGCCCGGGACGGTCGTCCAGGAGCTCGGCTGGGACGACGACACCGACGAGGAGCTGCGCGCCTCGATCGAGGACGCCATCGACGCGGACATGGTCGACGGCGACTACGGGAACGTGGTGGACGTCGTGCTGCTGTGGTGGCGCAACGACGACGGCGACCTGGTCGACGGGCTGGTGGACTCCCTGACCGACCTCGTCGGTGGCGGCGTGATCTGGCTGCTGACCCCGAAGGTCGGCCGGCCGCAGTCCGTCGACGCCGCCGACGTCGCCGAGGCTGCCCCGATCGCCGGCCTGGCCCAGACGACCTCGGTCACCGTCAGCCGCGACTGGGCGGCGACCCGCCTCGTCGCCCCCAAGACGCCCGCCTAGCGCGCCCCGGCCGCCGCCCCTCCATCCCCGACACCCCGACCGTCAGGACTGCCGTGCTCGACAAGCTCGCCCTCCGCGCCGCGAACGCCGGCACCAGCCTGAAGGTCCTTGCCGAGGCCGGCGTGGTCCGCCCCTACTCGCCGATCGTGCTGGCCCGCCTGGCCACCACGTTGCGCCGGTGGGGCACCGGACCTGCCGGCGGCTTCACCACCCTGGCCGTGCGCGAGCCCGACCGGGTCGGCCTGGTCGACGAGCTCGGCTGCCTGACCTTCGACGAGCTCCGCCGCCGCTCCAACGCCCTGGCGCGGGCGCTGCGCGAGCGGGGTGTCGGCGAGGGCGACGGCGTCGCCCTGATGTGCCGCAACCACCGCGGTTTCATCGATGCCTCCGTCGCGGCCAACAAGCTGGGCGCCGACCTGCTCTACCTCAACACGGCGTTCGCCGGGCCCCAGCTGGTGGAGGTGCTCGAGCGCGAGGCGCCCGCCGTGGTCATCCACGACGAGGAGTTCACCGGGCTGCTGGCCGAGGCCCACGTCGAGCACCGCGTCGTCGCGTGGGTCGACGGCGACCCGGACGACCTCGACGGCGCGGACGTCCTCGAGCGCCTGGTCTCCGGGGCCGACGACGCGGACCTCGACCCCCCGCAGCGACACGGCCGCACGATCATCCTCACCTCGGGCACCACCGGCACCCCCAAGGGCGCACCCCGCAACGAGGCGGGCGTCGACGCCGCGGTCTCGCTGCTCAGCCGGATGCCGCTGCGCCACGGCTGGCGCACGCACATCGCGGCGCCGCTGTTCCACACCTGGGGCTTCGCCCACCTCGCCCTGGCCATGCTGCTCGGGTCGACCGTGGTGCTGCGCCGCACGTTCGACCCCGAGGAGTGCCTGCGGGCGGTCCAGGACGAGCGGTGCGAGTCGCTGGTGGTCATCCCGGTGATGATCCAGCGGATGCTGGCTCTCGACGACGAGGTCCTCGACCGCTACCGGCTGGACCGGCTGAAGGTGGTCGCCGCCTCCGGGTCGGCCCTGCCCGGCGACCTCGCCGGCCGGTGGATGGACCGGTTCGGGGAGAACCTCTACAACATCTACGGCTCGACCGAGGTCGCCTGGGCCTCGATCGCGACGCCCCAGGACCTGCGCGAGGCGCCGGACTCCGCGGGTCGCCCGCCCCACGCCACCGTGGTGAAGATCCTCGACGAGGACGACCAGGAGGTCGCGCAGGGCGGGTCGGGCCGCATCTTCGTCGGCAACGGGCTGCTCTTCGAGGGCTACACCGGCGGCGGGGGCAAGGACGTCGTCGACGGGCTGATGTCGTCGGGCGACGTGGGCCGCGTCGGCGACGACGGCCGCCTCTACGTCGAGGGCCGCGACGACGAGATGATCGTCTCGGGTGGGGAGAACGTGTTCCCGCAGGAGGTCGAGGGTTGCCTCACCTCCCACGAGGACGTCGTCGAGGCCGCCGCGATCGGGGTGGACGACGAGGACTACGGCAAGCGTCTGAAGGCGTTCGTGGTCCTGCGCGACGGTGCCTCGGTGGACGAGGACGGGCTGCAAGGACTGGGTCAAGCAGAACCTCGCCCGCTACAAGGTGCCCCGCGAGGTCGTGCTCCTCGACGAGCTGCCCCGCAACGCCACCGGCAAGATCCTGAAGCGGGACCTCGTGGACGACGGGCAGGACGAGCAGGACGGGCAGGACGAGCAGGAGTGAGCGACGCGGGCCTGCGGCTGGGTGGTCCCGCCCCCGACTTCACCCTGCGCGACCAGTTCGGCCAGGACGTCACGCTCGGCTCCTTCCGGGGCGTGAAGTCCGTGGCCCTGCTGTTCTTCCCCTTCGCCTTCTCCGGGGTGTGCACCGGCGAGCTGGCCGCGGTCCGCGACCGGCTCGCCGAGTTCGTCACCTTCGACACCGAGGTGCTGGCGATCTCCTGCGACCCGCTCTACGCGCTGCGCGCCTTCGCCGACGCCGACGGGCTGAACTTCCCGCTGCTCTCCGACTTCTGGCCCCACGGCGAGGTGACCCGCGCCTACGAGGTGCTCGACGAGGCCCGCGGCGCCCCGCTGCGCTCCTCCTACGTCGTCGACCGCGCCGGCACGGTGGCCTGGTCGGTGCACAACGCCCTGCCCGAGGGTCGCGACCTCGACGAGCACCTGCGCCGTCTGCACGCGGCCGGCTGACCTCGGTCGCCGCCCCGGTCTGGACCGGTCGCGACCTGGTTGAAAGTTTTTCCGCATCAGGGGTGACGTAGGCCGCGCGGCTCGGCTAACGTCCGTGGTGTTGAACCGCTGGCGACCCGAGACGCCGGCGGTTCAGCTCATTTCGGGACGGTGCCGGGGCGTCGTAGTCTGCTGCCCGCTCCCGTCCGGCGCCGCGCGCCGCCGTAGGGCGAGCGGGCGCATAGCTCAGCGGTAGAGCGCTTCCCTTACAAGGAAGACGTCGGGGGTTCGATCCCCTCTGCGCCCACCGGAGAAATAACCCCGGTGCGGACCCATCCCCGTGGGGGAGGGCTCCGAACGCATCTGTGATGCGGCTCACGCCGCAGCCATCCCCACCCTTCGGAGGACACGCAATGAGCGACACCAGCAGAAGGAAGTTCCTGGCCGCGACCGGGGCCACCGCGGCAGCCGGAGGGGTGGCCCTCGTGGCGACCGCGCCGCAGGCCACGGCGGCGCCGAGCGCCAAGCGCGCACGGCAGCGCGTGCTCGCCCTCGTCGAGGACCCGCGCGGCGACGTCGTCACGCTGCTCGTCGGCGAGGACGAGGTCGAGGTCCGCGACCGCGACCTCGTCACCCGGATCCTCAACGCCGCAGGAGGCAAGTGAGATGAGCAGCCACCGCGAAGCACCGGAGATCTCCAAGGACCCCGTCGCCGACAGCACGGACGTCTACGCGTTCCGCGACCACAAGGACCCCAGCAAGGTCAACCTGATCGCGAACTTCATCCCGCTGCAGGACCCCTACGGCGGGCCGAACTTCTTCGAGTTCGGCGACGACGTGCTCTACGAGATCCACGTCACCAACCGCAACGACCACGAGCCGGCCGTGACCTACCAGTTCCGGTTCACCACCGAGGTCCGCAACCCCGGCTCGTTCCTCTACAACACCAACCAGATCAACAACATCGACGACGAGTCGTGGAACCGCCCGCAGTACTACAGCGTGACCCGGGTCAAGAGGGGGCGGCGCAAGGTCATGCTCGACCGCGTGCTGACCCCGCCGGTCAACGTCGGGCGCCGCAGCACCCCGAACTACTCCGAGCTGGCCGACCAGGGCACCTACGAGCGCGGTCCCCGGATGTTCTACGCCGGGCAGCGCGCCGACGCGTTCCGCGTCGACCTCGGCAGCGTGTTCGACCTCGGCGGGCTGCGCCCGTTCAACCAGGCGCACCTGATCAAGCTGGAGACCATGGACGGCATCAACTCCGTCCAGGCCACCAACATCCACACCATCGCCGTCCAGGTGCCGATCAAGGAGCTCACCCGCGACGGATCGGTGCCGGAGAACCCGAGCGCCCGCAAGGCGGTGATCGGGGTCTACGCGACCGCGAGCCGCCGCCGGGGCCGGACCTGGAACCGGAGCAGCGGTTCCTACGAGGGCAGCGGCAAGTACGTCCAGGTCTCCCGCCTGGCGAACCCGCTGGTCAACGAGGTGTTGATCCCGATGGGGGAGAAGGACCGCTGGAACGCCGTCCCGCCCACCCAGGACGCCGCCTTCCGCAAGTACGTCCGTCGTCCCGAGCTCCAGGGTCTGCTGCCGGTGCTCTACCCGGACGTGTTCCCGAACCTCGCGGCGTACGACGAGCCGCGGGCGGACCTGGACGCGATCCTGATGACCGGCATCCCGTCGGGGGTGGTCCCCGGGTTCCAGAACTACACCGGGCCCAACCCCGCCGACCTGCTGCGGCTCAACGTGGCCATCCCGCCGACCGCACCCGAGGACGAGAACGAGCTGGGCCTGGTCGGGGGCGACCCGGCCGGCTTCCCCAACGGCCGACGGATCAACGACGACGTCGTGACCATCGAGCTGCGGGCGATCGCCGGGAGCACCATCAAGCTGGTCGACCCGGACTACGAGCCCGACGCTGCGGCCGGCGCGATCAAGGACGGCACCAGCGACCCCGAGGACGAGGACACGAAGGCCCCCCAGGTCGACAAGTTCCCCTACCTCGGGCTGCCGGGTAACGGCTACCTGACGACGCCGGGCTTCACCAAGGCCGAGGGCAACAACCCGGCGCCCGAGGAGGGGTGAGCCTGGTGGCCCACGAGCGGGAGCCCGACTCGCCGGAGAACCCCGGTGCCGGGCAGGGCGCGGTGATGCTCGACATCGGCGGTGACGTCGGTGCCCTGCTGGTCGTGATGCCGGACTCGCTGGTGGGCCACGAGGTGGAGGTGCTCGCCGATGGCGAGCACCCCACCGGTCCCGCTGCCGAGGACGACCACGGGCACGGACACGGGCACGGGCACGGCAGCGGTCACCCGCAGCACGTGGCCGTGGTCCGGCGCCCGCTGCCCTCCGGCCAGGAGGTCCCGGCGCTGGTCTACCCCGAGCTGGTCGAGGGCCACTACCGCCTCGTGCCCAAGGGGTCGACCGAGGTGGTCCTCGAGGCCACCGTCCGCGGTGGCGAGGTCACCGAGCTCACCTGGCCCGACTGAGCCGACCGCACGATCCGCACCACCCGCTCGACCCCCCGATGAGGGGCCTCCCACCTGCTCGACCAGCAGCAACGGTCGGTGAGAGGCCTCTCATCGTCGTCTCACGCCTGTGTCACGACCGGCCCGCAGGCTGGTGCCACCAGCCGGAGGGGACCCTCCGGGCCGCGCACCACCCGAGAGGACCCCCCATGAAGCGCTCCACCCTCACCGCCGGCACGACCGGCGTCGCCGGCCTCCTCGTCGCCGGCGTGCTCGCCCTGCCGTTCTCGTCGGCCACGTCTGCCTCGGCCGACGACATCGTCAAGCGCGACGACGACGTCGCCGAGATCGTGCTCGTCGCCGATGACGACGACGACGACACCGGAGCCCGCCAGGGCCGGGACGCCACCAACACGACGGCTGGGCGTGACCGCGACAAGTCGGGCGACCGCGACCGCGACAACACCCGTGACCGCGACCGCGACAACACCCGCGACAAGTCCCGCGACCGCGACCGCGACCGCGACAACACCCGCGACCGCGACCGCGACAAGTCCCGTGACCGCGACCGCGACAACACCCGCGGCTGACCAGGGACCGGATGAGCAGCAGGAGGACCGGCGTGGGCGTGCACGACGACCGTTGGGGCTTCCGCGAGGGCGAGGAGATCACCGCCGGGCTGACCGCGATGCGGCTGCTCGGCGGTGGCTCCGCCTTCGAGGCCTACCTCGCCTTCGACGAGATCACCTACGGGCCCGTGGTCGTCAAGGTGCTGCGACCGGACCAGGTCGACGACGAGGAGAGCCTGAGCGGGCTGCCGTCGTGAGATCGACACGCTGCGCGCGGTCGCGCACCCGGCGGTGGTCCGCACGCTGCGCCACCGGAGCGACGGTGATCGGCCCCACGTCGTGCTCGAGCACCTCGACGGGCCGCGGCTCTCCAGCCTGCTGAGGCGCCACGGTCCGCTGCAGCCGGCCCAGTACCTCCCGCTCGCCGTCGAGATGGCGTCGGCGCTGCACTACTTCCGGCAGGTGGACGTGGTCCACCTGGACGTGAAGCCCAGCAACATCATCATGGGCGCCCCGGCCCGCCTCATCGACCTCTCGGTCGCGCGTCCGTCGGCCGACGCGGCCGCGCTACGCGACCGGATCGGTACCGACGCCTACATGGCCCCGGAGCAGTGCGACCCCGGCGGCCGCGGCGTGCCGTGCCACGCCAGCGACGTCTGGGGGCTCGGCGCCACGCTCTTCGAGGCCGTCGCGGGTCGTCGGGCCTTCGCCGATCCCGCGCCGGGGGCCGGCGACCTGCGCGAGCAGCACCCCCAGCTGGGCGAGCCGTCGGCGACGCTCCCCGACCGGACGCCTCCCGCCGTCGCCGAGGTCGTCCTCGCCTGCCTGGCGCCGCGCCCGGGCGATCGCCCGCTCCCGCACGAGGTCGTCGACGCGCTGGAACCGGTGGTCACCGCGCAACCGCCGGCGCGGCTGACGTTCTCGGTGAAGCGCTGATCGCCGCCTCAGGCGCCGAACCGGTATCCCATCCCCCGTACGGTGCCGATCGCGCCGGCGCCCAGCTTGCGCCGCAGGTACCCGACGTAGACGTCGACCACGTTGGACCCGGGGTCGAAGTCGAAGCCCCAGACGTGGTCGAGGAGCTGCTCGCGGGAGAGCACCTGCCCCGCGTTGCGCATGAAGGATCTCGGCCAGGAGGAACTCACGGGCCGAGAGGTCGACGTCGCGGCCGTCGACCGAGGCGCGGCGGGTCCGCAGGTCGAGCCGGACACCGCCGGCGAGCAGGGCGTCGTCCCGCGGACCCGAGCCGGCGTCCGCGGCCTGCCGTAGCCGCAGCCGGACCCGCGCCAGCAGCTCGGCGAACCGGAAGGGCTTGGCCATGTAGTCGTCGGCCCCGCCCTCCAGGGCCGAGACGGTGTCGTGGACGGAGTCGCGGGCGGTGAGCACGATGACGGGGACCCGCGAGCCCTGCGCGCGCAGCGCGGTGAGGACCTCGGTGCCGTCCAGGCCCGGCAGCCCGAGATCGAGCACGACCAGGTCGTGGTCGCCGTCGAGGGCCCGGTCGAGCGCCTCCCGGCCGTCACCGACGACCGTCGTGAGGTGCCCCTCGGCACGCAACCCCTTGTCGAGGAACGCGGCGATCCTCGACTCGTCCTCGGCGATCAGGATCCGGGCCATGGCCCCTCGGCTCTCCCGGGTGCGGCTGTCGCCGACCGTCGTCTGGTCGTGGCTGTCCCCGGCGTCGTCCGCAGGAGGAGGAGCGAGCGGCAGCGTGATGACGAACCGGGCGCCACCGCCGGTCGTCCTCGACGTGCGCGTCGCCGTGGTGCGCCGCGGCGATCGCGGCGACGATCGAGAGGCCGAGCCCGAAGCCCTCGTCCCCGCGGGGCACGGCGCTGCGCCCGAACCGCTCGAAGATCCGGTGCCGGTCGGCCTCGGGCACGCCCCGACCGGTGTCGCGCACCCACAGCCGCGCGTGCCTCTCGTCGTTGTCGGCGCCGATCGCCACCACCTGACCGGGACCGGTGTGCTTGACGGCGTTGTCGGCGAGCTGGAGCAGGGCCTGGGTGATGCGTTGCTCGTCGAGGACCACGGTGGCGCTGCCCGCTCCCTCGTCGACCCAGTCGCGCTGCGCGGTCGCGCGCGCCTTGGCCAGGGTGCCGGCGACCAGGCGGGGCAGCCGGACCGGCGCGGGCCGCAGGAAGTCCGGCCGCTCGCTCTTGGCGAGCAGCATCAGGTCGCCGACGAGGCGGTTCATCCGGTCGACCTCGTCGAGCAGCAGCGCACGGGTGTCGCGGACGTCCTCGGGGTCGGTCGGGTCGAGCAGCTCGAGGTGGCCGGAGAGGACGGTCAGCGGGGTGCGCAGCTCGTGGCCGGCGTCGTCGAGGAAGCGGCGCTGGGTCACGAAGGCCGTCTCGAGCCGGTCCAGCATGCCGTTGACCGTGCGGGTCAGCGCGGTGAGGTCGTCGTTGCCGCGCTCGGGGATGCGTTGCGAGAGGTCGCTCTCACCGATCGACTCCGCGGTGCTCCGCAGCGCGCGCAGCGGTGCCAGCAGCCGACCCGAGAGCCAGGCGGCGACGGCGGTCACCAGCACGAGCAGGACGAGGGCGACCAGCGTGTAGGTCTGCATGGTGTCGACCAGGCCCGACCGCGTGCGGTCGAGGAAGGTGCCGACCACCAGCGCGCCCTCGTCGCCGGTGGACCGGAAGCGCACGGTCTGCACGTCGAGGCGCACCCGACCCTCGGCGGTGTCGAGCACGGTCGAGCCGTTGTCGGCCAGCAGCGGGCCCACGGCAGCGTCGAACGCCGGGTCGTCGGCCACCGCCTCGCCCCCGAGGGAGACCTGCCGCGTCGCGCCGTCCCACCAGCCGGCGAGCAGCTCGGTGTCGTCCGGGACGTTGCGGCTCAGGAACAGCGCCAGCAGCTCCTCCGCGGTCGGCGAACTCCTCCCCGGTGTCGGGGTTCCGCCCGTCCCGCAGGCCGGCGAGCTCGGCGAACTCCTGGTCGATCTCGGCGCTGGTCTCGTCCGCGCGGCGCTCGTCCTCGATGGTCAGGACGAGGAGACCGGCGGCGCCGAGCGCCACCGCGACCAGCAGCGTGGTGGCGAGGGTGAGGCGCGTGCGGACCGAGACGCCGGGTCGTCGCGCAACCGCGGTGGACCTCACCACCGCGGTCGCTCAGTCGTCGTCCCCGTCGTCCGCCCCACTGTCCCCGTCGTCCCCGTCGTCGTCCGCGCCGTCATCATCGTCCCCGTCGTCGTCCAGGTCGACCGGGCCGGGGGTGACCGGTCTCGGGTCGTCCCGGTCGTCCCGGTCGTCCCCGTCGTCCCGGTCGTCCCGGTCGCCCCGGTCGTCCCGGTCGCCCCGCCGTCGGTCGGCGCCGCGGTCGTCCAGCGCGGGCCGGTCGCCCAGCCGGACCGTCGCTGGCTCCGGCCCGTCGCGGCCGACCACGATCGTCTCGCGGGGGGCGGGCCCGACCTCGGCGGTCGCGAGCACGCCGGCGACCAGGGCGCCGCCCAGCAGCAGCACGGGCAGCGCGCCGAGCAGGACCTTCAACGGGAGGGGCACGGCGCCAGCCTCGCGCGCGCAGGTTGGCGCGAGATGAGAACGAGGTGAGAGCTCTCTCATCGACCTCGGTAGGGTGACTTGGGTCACCCCGCGTCGCGAGCACGGGGTGCGGTCGCCGCCCCGCCCGTCCGCCAGGAGGACCCGTGATCGTCCCGTTCAGCGTCACCGACTTCATCGACCGCGCGGTCCAGGTCTACGCCGACCGCACGGGGGTGGTCGACGAGCCGGACCAGCCGGCGCCGGGTCTCGGCGCGCTGACGTACCGCGAGCTCGGCGAGCTCGCGCGGCGGCAGGCGGCCAAGCTGGACGAGCTCGGCATCGAGGTCGGCGAGCGGGTCGCGGTGGTCAGCCACAACAGCGCCCGGCTGCTGGCCGCGTTCTTCGGCGTCGCCGGGTCGGGGCGGGTGCTGGTCCCGGTCAACTTCCGGCTGCGGCCCGACGAGGTCTCCTACATCGTGGGCCACAGCGGTGCGCGGGTGCTGTACGTCGACCCCGAGCTCGACGACGCGCTGTCCGAGGTCACCGCCGAGCACCGCTTCGTGCTCGGGCAGGACGAGCACCTCTACGCCCCCGCCGACGCCGCCGACCCGCGCCCGTGGGAGCCGGAGGAGAACGCGACCGCCTGCATCAACTACACCTCGGGCACCACCGCGCGGCCGAAGGGCGTGCAGATCACCCATCGCAACATCTGGGTCAACGCCACCACCTTCGCCCTCCACACCGGCGTCACCGACCGCGACGTCTACCTGCACACGCTGCCGATGTTCCACTGCAACGGGTGGGGGCTGCCCTTCGCGATGACCGGGATGGGCGTCAAGCAGGTGGTGATCCGCAAGATCGACGGCGCCGAGATCCTGCGCCGGGTCGAGGAGCACGGGGTCACCATGATGTGCGCCGCGCCGGCGGTGGCGGCGTCCGTCCTCGAGGCCGCCCGCGACTGGGAGGGCGAGATCCCCGGGCGCGGCCGGGTCCGCATCGTGATGGCCGGCGCGCCGCCCCCCACCCAGACGGTGGTGCGGGTGCAGGAGGAGCTGGGGTGGGAGTTCATCCAGATCTACGGTCTCACCGAGACCTCTCCGCTGCTGACCGTCAACCGCGCCCGTTCCGAGTGGGACGACCTGCCTGCCGACGAGCGTGCCCAGCTGCTCGTCCGCGCGGGCGCCCCCGCGATCGGGGTCCGGCTGAAGATCTCCGAGGGTGACCCCGAGGAGGGCGGCGGGGAGGTGCTGGCCCGTTCCAACGTCGTGCTGGAGGGCTACTGGGACCAGCCGGACGCCACGTCGACCGCGCTGGCGGGCGGGTGGTTCCACACCGGCGACGGCGGCGTCCTCGGCGACGACGGCTTCCTGACCATCAGCGACCGGAAGAAGGACGTGATCATCACCGGCGGCGAGAACGTCTCCTCGATCGAGGTCGAGGACGTGCTGTTCTCCCACCCGGCCGTCGCGGAGGTCGCCGTGATCGGGGTGCCGAGCGAGAAGTGGGGCGAGACGATCAAGGCGCTCGTGGTCCTCGCCGAGGGTCAGCAGGCCACCGAGGCCGACCTGATCGCCTGGTGCAAGGACAAGGCCGCCGGGTACAAGGCGCCGACGTCGGTGGAGCTCCGCGAGGAGCTGGCCCGCACCGCCACCGGCAAGCTGCAGAAGTTCAAGCTGCGCGCCGAGTACTGGGAAGGCAGGGACCGGCAGGTCAACTGAGTCCCCCGGTCCGCCACGGCCCTAGGGTGGCGCGCATGCCGCGCCTCGCCGACGTCCTCGACCTGGTCGAGGACTGGTTCCCGCCGCGCACCGCCGAGGCGTGGGACGCGGTGGGTCTGGTCTGCGGCGACCCGGACCAGGAGGTGCGGCGGGTCCACCTCGCCGTGGACCCCGCGCCGGCTGTCGCGGCCGAGGCCGTCGCCGCGGGGGCGGACCTGCTGCTGGTGCACCACCCGCTGCTCCTGCGCGGCGTGCATCGGTGGCGGCCACCACCCCGAAGGGCCGGACGCTGACCACGTTGGTGCGCGCCGGCTGCGCGCTGCTCACGGCGCACACCAACGCCGACCAGGCGGACGGCGGGGTCTCCCACGCTCTCGCCGACGCCCTGGGTCTGCACGACCAGCGCCCGCTGCGGCGCCTGCCCGCACCCGCGCGCGACAAGCTCACCGTGATGGTGCCGGAGGACGACGCCCCGGCGCTGCGCGCCGCCCTCGCCGGGGCCGGTGCGGGCCGGATCGGTGACTACGACGAGGCCTCGTTCTCGGTCCGCGGGCAGGGTCGGTTCCGCCCGCTCGCTCGGTGCGGACCCGACCATCGGCCAGGTGGGTCGTCGGGAGACCGTCGCCGAGGAGCGGGTCGAGGTCGTGCTGGACCGCGCCCGTCGCCACGACGTCGTGGCTGCGCTGCTCGCCACCCACCCCTACGAGGAGCCGGCCTACGACCTGCTCGAGGTCGCGGACCCCGGTCTGGAGCCGACCGGTCTCGGACGGGTGGGCGAGGTCGCGCCGACGACGCTGCGGGACCTCGCGACCGCGGTCGCCGCCGTGCTGCCCGCCACCGCGCACGGCGTCCGGGTGGGTGGCGACCCCGATCGCGTCGTGCGCCGCGTCGCGCTCTGCGGTGGCGCGGGTGACGGCCTGCTGGACGACGCAGCCGCGGCGGGGGCCGACGCCTACGTCACCAGCGACCTGCGCCACCACCCCGCCGCCGAGCTGCTCGAGCGCGGGGGACCGGCCCTGGTCGACGTCTCCCACTGGGCCGCGGAGTGGACCTGGCTGCCGGTGCTGCAACGGCGGTTGGCGGGAGCGCTGGGCGCTACGGTGGAGGTCCGTGTCAGCACCCTGGTCACCGACCCCTGGACCTTCCGGGTCGACCACGACGGCCGCTGAGCAGAACCCGACCCGGCAGGACGGCGGCGTGGCCGCCGGGCCCGGGTCCCGATCCCAGGAGGACCCCTGAAGGCCGACCCGTCAGCCCAGGCCCGGCTGCTCGAGCTGCAGGCGCTCGACGCCACGGCCGACCAGCTCGCCCACCGCCGCGCCACCCTGCCGGAGCTCGCCGAGCTCGACGCCCTGGCGCGATCGCGTGGCCGCCTCGTCGACGCGGTGCGCGACGCCCGGATCGAGGTGGCCGACCTGACGGCGGAGCAGGAGAAGATCGACGCCGACGTCGAGCAGGTCCGCGCCCGGCGGACCCGCGACCAGGACCGGATGGACCGCGGCGCGGTCGCCAACCCCAAGGACCTGGAGCGGATGCAGCACGAGCTGGTCTCGCTGGAGCGGCGGATCACCTCCCTCGAGGACGACGAGCTGGAGGTGATGGGTCGCGTCGAGGACGCCCAGCGACACCTGGACGACCTCGAGCAGGAGCTCGCCGGCACCGAGCGGCGTGCGGCCGAGCTCACCGAGGCGCGCGACCGGGTGTGGAGCGAGGTCGACGAGCGCGCCGCCGACGTCGCCGGCACCCGCGGGTGGGTGGCCGCGGACCTGCCCGAGGACCTGCTGGCCCTCTACGACCGGCTGCGCGCGGCCAAGGGTGGCGTCGGTGCCGCCGAGCTGCGGGCGCGGCAGTGCGGGGGCTGCCGACTCGGGTTGGACAACGCCGAGCTGTCCCGGATCCGCGCGCTCCCCGACGAGGAGGTCGTGCGCTGCGAGGAGTGCCAACGGATCCTGGTCCGCACCGGCGAGAGCGGCCTGTGACGGGGACCGACCCGACGGCGTCCCCCTCGGGCCCGGCAGCGGTGGTGGTCGAGGCCGACGGCGGCTCACGCGGCAACCCCGGCCCCGCGGCCTACGGTGCGGTGCTCAAGGACGCCGCCACCGGCGAGGTCCTCGCCGAGGACGGCGCCACCCTCGGGCGGGCGACCAACAACGTCGCGGAGTACCACGGCCTGCTCGGCGGGCTCCGCCTCGCCGCCGAGCTCGCCCCCGGGGCGCGGCTCGAGGTGCGGATGGACTCGAAGCTGGTCGTCGAGCAGATGGCCGGCCGGTGGCGGGTCAAGCACCCGGGCCTGCAACCGCTGCACGAGGAGGCCCGCGCGCTGGCGCCGGCGGGGACGACCTGGACGTGGGTGCCCCGGGCGCGCAACGCGCACGCCGACCGGCTGGCCAACCAGGCGCTGGACGGGGCGCGCGAGGGCGTGACGGTCAGCGGGGCCCGGAGCGGCGCCCGGAGCGGTGCCGAGACCGGGTCGGCGCGGGTCTGGGACATGGACCCCGGGGCGGCGACCACGTTGGTCCTCGTGCGGCACGGGGTGACGGCGATGACGGCGAGCAAGCGGTTCTCCGGCGGCCTGGGCGGTAGCGACCCGGCGCTGGCCGACGACGGCCGGGACCAGGTCCGCGCCACGGCGGCGTGGCTCGCCCCGCTGGCGGAGCAGGCTGCGGCAGTCGTGGCCTCGCCGGTGCGGCGGACCCGGGAGTCGGCGGAGATCCTCGCGGCCGTCCTGGAGCGGCCCCTGGTCGAGGAGCCCGACTTCGCCGAGATGGAGTTCGGTGGTTGGGACGGGCTGACCTTCGCCGAGGTGCGCGAGCGCCACGCCGACGACCTGGCGGCGTGGCTCGGGTCCGCCGACCTCCCGGCGGGGGGCACCGAGACGCCGGGGGAGTCGTTGCGCGGGGTCGAGCAGCGCGTGCTGGCCGGGCTGGACCGGACGCTGGCGGCGTACGCCGGGCAGCTGGTGGTGGTGGTCAGCCACGTCACGCCGATCAAGGTGCTGGTCTCGCGCGCGCTCGGCGTGCCGGTGGAGACGGCGTTCCGGATGGAGCTCGCGCCGGCGGCGGTCAGCGTGGTGTCCTTCTGGCCCGGTGGCGACGGGTCCGGGGAGCCCGGGCGAGGGTCGCTGCGGCTGTTCAACGCGCGCCCGCCGGAGGCCGGCGGGCTGGGCGTGGCCGCGACCACCTGGTAGCGGCGCTCAGCGGGTGCCGGTGAGCCCGGCGAGCAGCAGCTCCTGGGCGCGACCGGCCTGGTCGGAGTCGAAGAGGTTCTGCGCGTGCGCGGAACCCGGCAGCAGGACGGCCTCGGTGGAGGTGGCGGCGTCGGCGAGGCCGCGCGCGACGTCGACCACCGCCTCGTCCTCGCTGGCGACGACGAGCGTCGGGACACCGCCCAGGTCGTCGACCGGGCTGTTCGGGGAGAGCAGGGCGAGCCGGTCGGCGACGCCGGGCCGCTCGGCGACGAGGTCCAGCACGGCGTCCGCGCCGACCGAGCCACCACCGAGCGCGACCTCCGCGGCGCCCTCCTCGCGCAGCAGGTCGGCGGCGCCGGCGAGCGCCTCGGTCGAGACCTCCTCGACGGCGACGACGCGGGCCCCGCCGTCCGCCAGCGCGGTGGCCTGCGCGGACCAGCTCACCGCGTCGAAGGCGGCGCCGTGGGCCAGCACGACCCCCAGGTCGCTGCCGGGCGCACCCCACGCGAGCGCGTCACCGCCGGCGACCTCGATCCGCTCCGCCCCGCCGGCCACGTCCGGCCCGGACGCCGCCGGCTCCGGGGCCGCGCCGGACGGGTCGGACCCGCAGGCGACGGCCAGCACGGCCACCAGCGAAGCGGCGAGGGTGGGCAGCAGCGAGCGTCGGGTCATGGCACCGACGCTAGCCGCGCGGGGGTGAGGTCAGGGGGCGGCGACGACGACGTCGAGACGGGTGCCGCGGCGTCCGTCGTCGTGCTCCTCGATGGTCCAGCCGAGGTCGCGCAGCGTCGCGGCCAGCGCGGCGGGGGTGCGGGGGTCCGCGCCCTCCTCGAGCAGGGCGCGCACGATCCGCCCCTTGGTCGCCTTGTTGGAGTGGCTGACCACCGAGCGTCGGCCGTCGGTCTCCTGGAGCACCCGCACGGTGGCCGTGCGGCGGGCGAGGTCGGGCTCGGGGCGCCAGAACGCGGCGTACGCCGAGCTGCGCAGGTCCACGAGCAGACCGGCGCCCAGCGCCTCGCGCACCGCCGGTCCCAGCGACCCGCGCCAGGTCTGGGCGACCGGACCGAGGCCGGGCAGGACGCTCTGGCCGGAGAGCCGGTAGGCGGGCACGCGGTCGGCGGGTGAGACCAGCCCGAGCAGCGCCGAGACGACCGCGACCCGGCGGCCGAGGCGCCGCTTGGCGGCGGCGTCGAGGGACGCGGCGTCGAGGGCGTCGTAGAGGACGCCGGTGTACACGCGGTCGGCGCGCGTGGTCGGGGCTCCGAGCAGGGCGGCGTTGCGCTCGACCAGGTCGAGCTGGGTGGGGCCGAGCTCGAGGGCCGCCGCCGCGGCGGGCGGGTCGTCGCGGCTGAGCGTGACCAACGCGTCGAGCACTCGGCGGCGCGCCCCGGTCAACGTCGGCCACCGCAGCGAGTCGAGGTCGAGCGGGGCGCCGCGACGGGGCGCGGTCTTGCCCTCGCTGGGCGGGAGCAGGACGAGCACGGGGCCTAGGCTCGCACCCATGGCGAGCAGTCGTGTGGTCCGGGTCCGCTCCCGCACGCAGGGGGACGACGACGTGCTGCGCCGCGGCGTCGCGGCGCTCCAGGCCGAGCTCGAGGTGACCCCCGCGTTCCCGGAGGACGTCCTCGCGGCGGCGGAGCAGGCAGCCACGCGACCGCGGTTGCCGGCCCTCGACCGCACCGATCTCCCGCTGGTGACGGTGGACCCGCCGGGCGCGCGCGACCTCGACCAGGCGCTGCACCTGGAGCGCGACCCCGAGGACCCCTCCGGCTACGTGGTGCACTACGCGATCGCCGACGTCGCGGCGTTCGTCGCTCCGGGCGACGCCGTGGACCGGGAGGCGCGGCGGCGCGGGGAGACGCTCTACGGCGCGGACGGCTCCGTGCCGCTGCACCCGCCCGTGCTCTCGGCCGGGGCGGCGTCGCTGCTGCCGGACGAGGTCCGCCCCGCCCTGCTCTGGACGATGCGCGTCGACGCGACCGGCGAGGGCACGGAGGTCGAGGTGGAGCGGGCGCTGGTGCGCTCGCGGGCCCGGCTCACCTACGAGGAGGTCCAGGCCGCGGTCGACGCGGGCACGGCCGAGGAGACGCTGCTCCTGCTGCGCGAGGTGGGCGAGCTGCGGCTGGCCCGCGAGGCCGCCCGCGGCGGCGTGTCGCTGCCGCTGCCCGAGCAGGAGGTCGACGTCGAGGGCGGGCGCTGGTCCCTGTCGTTCCGACGGCAGCTGCCCGCCGAGCAGTGGAACGCGCAGATCTCGCTGCTCACCGGCTTCGCCGCCGCCTCGCTGATGGTCTACGCCCGCGTGGGGCTGCTGCGCACCCTCCCGCCGCCGGACCCGCGCGACGTCCGGCGGCTGCACCGCACCGCCCGCGGGCTGGGCGTCCCCTGGCCGGCGGAGCAGCTCTACCCCGACTTCGTGCGCAGCCTGGACCCGGGCGTCCCGGCGCACGCGGCGATGGTGGTCGCCTGCACCCGCCTGCTGCGCGGCAGCGGCTACGTCGCCTTCGACGGGGAGGTACCGGCCGACCCCGACCACGCCGCGCTGGCCTCCGAGTACGCCCACGTCACCGCGCCGCTGCGCCGCCTCGGCGACCGGTTCGCCGCCGAGGTGTGCGTCGCGCTGTGCGCCGATGAGCCGGTACCGGCCTGGGTGCTCGAGGCGCTGCCGGGTCTCCCGGGCACGCTGCGGCGCTCGGCGCAGCTGGCGCGCCGCTACGAGAACGCCGTCGTCGACCTGGTGGAGGCCGGGTTGCTCGCGCCCAGGGTCGGCGAGGAGCTCGACGGCGTCGTCGTCGACGTGGACGGTGACGACCCGACGCGGGGCACAGTCGTCGTCGCCGAGGTCGCCGTCGAGGGGCCGGTGACGGCCGACGTCCCGCTGCCGCTGGGGGAGCAGGTGCGGGTCCGACTGGTCGAGGCCTCGGTCGAGCACCGTCGGGTGGGATTCGGGCTGGTCGCCCCGGCCGGCTGAGGCCGCGTCGCACGGGCCGCCGCGACACCTCGTGGGGGTGACGGGCCGCTCGGGGCTGCTGTCCTAGCGTCTGTTCCATGGCAGCCCGCATCCCGTTCTCGCACGACGAGGTCCAGGTCCGCGACCGCTACGAGGTCGCCTCGATCCTCAACGACCTCGCGATCGCGCTGTGGTTCGTCCTCGGCAGCGTGCTGTTCTTCTTCCCATCCACCACCGAGGCCGGCACCTGGCTGTTCCTGATCGGCAGCCTCCAGCTCGCGGTCCGCCCGGCGATCCGGCTGCGACGGAGGGTGCACCTCCGCCGCATCTCGCCGGATCGGCACCACGAGTCCGGCCAGGACTTCTGAGGCTCGTCAGGTCGAGGTGGGTCGGTGGGGCCGGGAGGGCGGCGCCGGTTGGGGTGGGCGTACCGCACCACCGATTGGTCACGAACGACACGGATCGGGGCCGATTCATTGCCGTTGGGGACCAAACGGCGATGTCGGCGCACCGAACCACCGTCGCCCGGGGCACGCCCCGACCGCGTCAGCGGGCGGCGGGCGGCAGCTCGGAGGCCGGGCACGCCGGCGCGGCCAGGGGGTCCGCCGGCAGGGCGGCGACCTGCTGGACGCACCACGGACTGACCTCGCGGCGCCCGGCGAGCACGTCGGCGCGGAAGCCGGCCCAGTCGACCCAGACCGCCTCGTCGACCTCGGCGGGGTCCGGCCTCGGGTCGTCGGAGGTGAGCGCGACCGTCACCGGGCACATCTCGTTCTCGACGGTGCCGTCGGCCATCACCGCGCGGTAGCGGAACGCCGGCAGCACCAGGCGCAGCTCCTCCAGCCCGAGACCGAGCTCCTGGCCGACCCGGCGCCGGACGCCGTCGAGGAAGGGTTCCCCGGGGGCGGGGTGGCCGCAGGCGGAGTTGGTCCACACCGCCGGCCAGGTCCGCTTCGCCGCGGCCCGCTGGGTCAGCAGGAAGCGGCCGCGGCGGTCGAAGACGTAGCAGGAGAAGGCCAGGTGCAGCGGCGTCGCCGCGTGGTGCACCCCGGCCTTGTCGGCCGTCCCGATGGCGCGCCCCTCCTCGTCCAGGAGCACGACCTGCTCGACCCCCGCGCTCACACCGGCCTCGCCAGCTGGTCCACGGCGAGGCCGAAGGCGCCGGGCAGAGCGCCTGCGGCCGGCACCAGCCTGCGGCGCAGGGCCGGGCGCCGGGTCGCCCCCAGCAGGGCACGGGTCAGCAGCTCGTGACGGCGGCGCAGCCGGCGCCAGACCGCCTCGTACGAGGCGGGCGAGCCGTGCACGACGGCGTCCACGGCCGCTGCCGCCTCGGCGAGGCCGAGCGCGATGCCCTCGCCGGTCAGTGCGTCGACGTAGCCCGCCGCGTCGCCGACCAGCAGGGTCCGCCCCGCGACACGGCGCCGGGAGCGCTGGCGCAACGGCCCCGCGCCCCGCGCCCGGGTGCGCACGGCCTCGCCGAGCCGCTCCTCGAGCGCCGGGAAGCCGCCCAGGACCCGCTCGAGCGGGCCCTTCTCCGCGCTGAGCACCGCGACCCCGACCAGGTCCGGGGCCACGGGGGTCACGTAGGCCTCGGCCCGGGCACCCCAGTGCACCTCGACCAGGTCGCTCCACGGGGCGGTCGAGACGTGCAGCCGCTGGCCGTAGCGGCGGGCGCCCGGCCGGGAGGGCGCGTCCAGGCCGACCAGCCGGCGCACGGGGGAGTGCAGGCCGTCGGCGGCGACCAGGTGGCGCGCCGGTTCGCCGTCGACGAGCACGTGGTCGCCGCGCTCCTCGACCGTCCCGACCCGCCGCGCCTCGACCGGGACGCCGGCGGCGGCGACGCGCTCGGCGAGCGCGGCGTGCAGCGTCGTGCGGCGCACCCCCCGGCCGGGACCGGCCCGGAACCGCGCGACCGCCCGGTGGCCGGGGTCGAGGTAGCAGATCCCGCCGAGGTCGACGCCCGACGGGTCGACGCCCAGCGCGGCCAGGCGGGAGAGCGCGCCGGGCATCAGTCCCTCGCCGCAGGCCTTGTCCACGGGGCCGGTGCGCGGCTCGCGCACCACGACGTCGAGGCCGGCCCGGGCCGCGTGCAGGGCGACGGCCAGCCCGACGGGTCCGCCGCCGGCGACCACGAGGTCACGCACGGGCGGGCTCCGCGATCGGCAACGAGGCCAGCGCGGCGTTCTCGGCGCGCAACCGGACCGTCAGCAGCCACGCGTTGAGCACCGTGAAGCCGACCGCGGTGATCCAGGAGCCGTGCACCAGCGGCAGGGCGGCGCCCTCGACGACGACGGCGACGTAGTTGGGGTGGCCGAGCAGGCGGTACGGGCCGGATCGGACCGGCGCCAGACCCGGCACGACGATGACCCGGGTGTTCCACCGCCGGCCCAACGTGGTGATGCACCACCAGCGCAGCGCCTGCGCGGCGACCACGAGGGCGAGCATCGACCAGGCGAGCAGCCCCGGCACGTCGGGGCGGCGCACGACCGCCTCGACCAGCATCGCGACCAGCAGCCCGGTGTGCAGCACCACCATGGCCGGGTAGTGGCCGCGCCCGGTCTCGACGCCGCCGCGGGCGAGGCTCCAGGCGGCGTTGCGCTTCGAGACGACCAGCTCGGCGAACCGCTCGAGCGCGACGAGCGCGACGAGGACCACGAACGCGGTCAGCGAGGTCACCGGGCGTCCTCCGCGCGCAGCAGCACCAGCTCGGAGCAGAAGCCCGGCCCCATCGCCATCAGCACGCCGAGCGAGCCGGGCGCCGGCGGCCGGTCGCGCAGGGTGTCCTCGAGGACGTGGAGCACGGAGGCCGAGGAGAGGTTGCCGACCCGCGCCAGGGAGTCCCAGGTCAGCTGGAGCGCGTGCTGCGGCACCTCCAGGGCGGACTGCAGCGCCTCGATGACCTTCGGGCCGCCGGGGTGGCAGACCCAGAACCCGATGTCGTCGCGGGTCAGGCCGTGGTCGGCGAGGAAGCCGTCGACGTCGCCGCGCAGGTGCCGCTCGACGATGGTGGGGACCTCCGCGTCGAGCACGATCTGCAGCCCGCCGCTGGTGACGTCGAAGCCCATCGTCCGCTCGGTGCCGGGGTAGAGGCGGCTGCGGGTGTCGAGCACGCGCACCGGCGACGGGTCGGGCGTGGTCCGGTCGCGACCGGCGGCGACGACCGCGCTGGCGCCGTCGCCGAACAGGCCGCTGGCCACCAGGTTGGGCACCGAGACGTCGTCGCGCTGCACCGTCAGCGAGCACAGCTCGACCGCGACCAGCACCGCGACGTGGTCCGGGTGGCCGAGCAGGTAGTCGTGGACCCGCGCGAGCCCGGCCGCGCCGGCGACGCACCCGAGGCCGACCAGCGGCATCCGGCGCACGTCGGGGCGCATGCCGGTGGCACCGGCGATGCGGGCGTCCAGCGAGGGGATCGCCAGGCCGGTGACGGTCGCCGAGACGACGAGGTCGACGTCGCTGGGCGTGAGCCCGGCCGCCTTCAGCGCGTCCTCGACGGCGCGCGAGCCCAGCAGCGTCGCCTCCTCGATGAAGGTGTCGTTGGCCTCGGTGAACCCGCTCAGGGCGCCGTAGCGCTCCAGCGGCATCGCGAGGTGGCGGTGGTCGACCCCGGCGTTGCGGTGGAAGCGGCGCAGCACCCGTTCGTCGAGGCGGCCCTGCGCGATGACGTCGGCGAAGGCGTCGGTGATCTCGTCCTGGGGGTAGCGGTGCTCGGGGAGGGCGCCGCGGGCGGTCAGGATCTGCATGGTGCTCCGATCATGGGGTCGGGCCGGGGGTCGGACGTGGGGTGGGGTCGCCGGCGCCCGGGCGGACCAGCCGGGTCGCGAGGGCGCGGCCCAGCCGGGGGGTGATGCGGCCGCCGCCGAGGCCGATCTCGACGAGGTCGTCGAAGACGCGCTGGTCGTGGCTCGCGGCGCGGACGCCGGCCGCGACGACCCGGGGGTCCTGGGAGAGCCGGCCGGCAGCCCAGGTGTGGCGGAGGTGCGCACCGAGCAGGCGGCGGACGTCGGCGCGGTAGCGGGCGCCCGCCCGGTCGGGGCGGCCGGCGAGGACGGCCTCGGCGGCGGCGCGGCCGGCGAGCGCGCCGGTGGCGACGGCGTAGTAGATGCCCTCGCCGGTCATCGGGTTGATCAGCCCCGAGGCGTCCCCGGCCAGCAGCACGGGGCCGTCGGGCTGCGGCCAGCGGAAGCCGGAGAGCGGGAGGGGGTGGCCGCGCCAGTCGCCGCCGGTCGCGACGAGGCCCGGCAGCAGCTGCTCGAGCCCGTCGAGGAGGCCGGCGCGCGTGGTGGGGGTGGTGCGGCCGCGGCCGTCGTCGACCAGCTCGCCGTAGCCGACGTTGGCGAGGCCGTCGCCGCGGTCGAAGGCCCAGGCGTACGACGGCTGGCGGCGGGGGCCGTAGCGGATGACCTGGCGGCCCTCGAGCCACGACGGGGTCGGGGCGTAGCCGCGCAGCGCGAGCGCCCGGCGACCGGGGGGCAGGCGGTCGCGGCCGGTGCGTCCGGCGAGGGAGGCGCGGACGCGGGAGTGGGCGCCGTCGGCGCCGACGACGACCGCGGCCCGCAGCCCGTCGTGGTCGTCGCGGACCTCGACGGGCCCGGTCGCGCGGGTGACCGTGCCGGTGACGCGGCGGCGCTCGAGGTGGGCCCCGCGCGCCACCGCGCGCTCGACCAGGCGGGCGTCGAGGACGCGGCGGGGGATCACGTGCACGTCGCGCGCCATCCGACCGTCGACGAGGGTGTCGCCGATGGCGAGCTCGAGGCGGCGCAGCGGGGTCCAGCCGTCGACCACGTCGGCGAGACCGTGGTCGCGGAGCACGTCGACGGCCTGCGCGGCGATGCCGTCACCGCACGACTTGTCCCGCGGGAAGTCGGCGCGGTCGACGAGGACCACGCGGAGGTCGGGATCGACGCGGAGCGCAGCCACCGCGGCCAGGGCGCCGGCCGGTCCGCCGCCGACGACGACGACGTCGGCACCGGTCCCGGCGGGGTCGTGCCCGGGGGCGGTCACCGGGCCACCGCCAGGACGGCGACGTCGAGCAGCGCGATGCCGACGGCGGCACGGAAGGCCTGGCGTCCCTGCGCGACGAGGGCCACGACCGCGAGGGCGACGGCGAGGAGCAGGGCGGGCAGGCGTACCAGCAGCGGGAGGGAGGCGGCGGCGGCGAGCACGCCGGAGGCGGTCACCAGCAGCACGGCGGCGCCGGTGCGCGAGCCGCGGGCGCCGAGGACGTGGGGGAGCCCGCGGACGCCGGTGGCGGCGTCGTCCTCGAGGTCGGGCACGGCGTTCAGGAGGTGGGCCCCGACGCCGAGCAGGGCGCCGGTGGCGACGACCCAGGCAGGAGCGGCCGTCCCGCCGCCGCCGGTCGGGCCGGCCGCCCAGACGCCGGCGGGCAGCGCGCCGAAGGCGACCGCGTAGGGCAGCCACGACGCGACGGTGGACTTCAGGCCCAGGTTGTAGGCCCACCCGGCGCCGACGACGAGCAGCAGCAGGGCCGCCGCTGCGGCCCCGAGGACCAGCGACAGCGCGACGGTGGCGAGGAGCGCGATCGCGCAGGCGACCTGCACGAGCGCCACCGGCAGCGAGCCGGTGAGCAGCGGCTTGTCGGTGCGTCCGACCGCGCGGTCGCGGGGGAGGTCGACGAGGTCGTTGGACCAGCCGATGGACAGCTGGCCGGTGGCGACGGCCGCCACGACGAGCGCGGCGGTCGCCGGGTCCAGCCGGGCGGGCACGCACAGCAGCGCCGCCAGCAGGGTGACGGCGACGGCGGGGCCGGGATGGGTGGCGCCCAGGAGGAGGCGTGCGACGCGCGTGGTCCCCGCCTCCTCGTGCTCGGTCGGCGCGCCGGGCGCGGCCGCGGGGGCCCACCGTAGCCGCGGTCCCCGCTCGGGGAGTCACCCGGCGGGCGTCCCTGCCGCGGGCCGGGGCCGGGACCGGTCGCGGACCCACCCCTCGCGGGCGGTCCGGCGCGCGACGGACGTGCCTAGGCTCGAGCCGTGACGTCCCCACCGCTCGACGCCCGCGCGACCCGGTCGGGAGCCGTCGCCTCCCCGGGGCCGGACCTGGACCGCGCGCTGGTCGCGTCCTGGGTGGTCGTCGCCGGTGTCGCCGGCGTCAGCGTGGTCCTGCGCGCGCTCGGGGTCGACTGGTCGGGCGTCGGCACGTACCTCGTCGTGGCCGGGCTCCTGGTGGCCGTGCCCCACGGCGCGGTCGATCACCTGGCACCCCGCTGGCGGCGCTCGCAGCGGTATCTGCCCGTGCTCGTGCTCATCGCCGGGTACGTCGCGCTCGCGCTCGTCGCCTGGGTGGTGCTCCGGTCGTCGCCCGGGCTCGGGCTCGCCGCGCTGCTCGTGCTGTCGGTGGTCCACTTCGGCCTGGGCGAGGCGACCTTCCACGGGATGCGTCGACCGGGGACGGCGTCGCGGGGGGCGGGGCTCGCAGCCGCGCTCGTCGTGGTGCTGCTCCCGCTGCTGACGCACGCGTCCGAGGCTGCGCCGTACCTGCGCGCGATGGTGCCGGGCTGGGACGGCCGGCTCGGCGGCTCCACGGAGGTGGTGCTGGCCGGTGCCGTGCTCGCCGTCGCGCTCGTGGCCGGGGCCGGGGCCGCGCTGCGGGGTCGGTGGGTCGTGGCGGGGGAGCTGCTGCTCCTCGTGGTGCTCGCCCTGGCCGCGCCGCCCGCCGTGGCTGTCGCCACCTACATCGGCTGGTGGCACGCGGTCCGCCACACCGGGGTGCTGCTCGCGGAGGAGCGGGGCGTGAGCGGGCCCCTCGCGCCGGGCACGCTCGCGCGACGTGCCGCGGCCCCGACCGCGGGGGCGGCCGTCGTCCTGGCCGGGTTGTGGGTGTGGTCGGGAGGCAGCGCGCTCGGCTTCGTCTCGGAGCAGATCTGGTTGCTCGCCGCGCTCACCGTCCCCCACGCCCTCGTCGTGGCATGGCTCGACCGGACGCGGGAGGTCGCGGGTCGGTGACCCGCGGCGGGTCGTCGTCGTGGCGCCCGAGCCAGACCCAGACCGTGCAGGTGGTGAGGACCAGCGCGAGACCGAACAGCAGGTCCTCGACGGGCGCGTAGGCGATGCGCCCCTCGCCGAGGAAGCCGACGTCGTCGGTGCCGATGATCTCCCGGGGGTCGTAGCGCACGATGCCGCGGCCGGTGAGCCAGCCGTTGGTCAGCAGCTGGAAGACCACGACGATGCCGTACGCCGCCCACCAGGTGCGGGTCGAGGTGATCCGCGTCCGCGCTACCCAGCGGTCGAGCGCGACCGCTGCCAGCGCGGCAAGGACCGCGAGCGCCGTGTAGGTCACCGGCCGTCCCGCGAGCGTGACGGCGGCGCGGCCGGCCCGCCCGGCGAAGGTGTCCGGCCGCGCACCGAGCGCACCGAGCGCACCGCCTCGTAGGTGAGGACGGAGACCAGCGGGATGACCACGAAGAACGCGACCTCCTCCAGCGGCACGCCGGCCACTCGCCAGGGAAGCGTCTGGTCGGCGTCGAAGCGCCAGTGCCCCGCCCTCGTCGCGAGCAGGTCCCAGACCAGGAACGGGGTCCCGGCCGCGACGACGGTCAGCAGCAGTCGTCGTGGTTGTCGGAGCACCCGTAGCCGGAACGCCGGGACCAGCGGCAGCGTGCCGGCCAGGCAGAAGGCCAGCATCGTGGCGTAGGACCACTGCGCGAGGCTCACCGAGGCACGTCCGACGGCATCGGGGCGGCGGGTGGGAGCCCGGTCACGCGCAGCGGTGGGACCACGCCGCGAACGGTACCGGCGCCTGCGAGCGACGTCCCCCTCCGTCGCGACACCTCACCGGTGGGGGACCTACGACCGTGGTCCTGCCAGGTGGACGCGGCCTAGCCTGGCGCATGACCGCCGACGCCCACGACGTGACCTCGCTGCTCGAGGAGAGCCGGCGCGGCCTGGACCGCGTCGAGCCGACCGACCTCGACGCCGTGTCGGCCGCCGGCGCGCTCGTCGTCGACATCCGGCCCGTCGAGCAGCGCCGGCGCGACGGCGGGCTGCCGGGCGCCGTGGTGGTCGACCGGAACGTCCTGGAGTGGCGCCTCGACCCGGCCGGCCCGCACCGGCTGGTGGGGGCCGGCGACGCGCAGCGACGCGTCGTGATCGTCTGCAACGAGGGCTACGCGTCCAGCCTGGCGGCGCACACGCTGCAGCGGATCGGGCTGCCGAACGCGACCGACCTGCGCGGCGGCTACCAGGCCTGGCTGGCCGCGTCGGACGCCGTGTCGCCGCCGACGCAGGACTGACGGGCCTGGGAGCGCGGCGCGGCGGGCTTCGCGCGGGTCCACTCCTCGATCCGTCCACACCTCTCCTGCCGAACCGTGGCGCTCGAACATGTGTTCTAGTATGATCGACCCATGTCCACCGGCGCCGATCTCCTCGCTCCCGCCCGGGCCGCGCGTGCGACCCGCGACGCCGGCGAGGTGGCGTTGGCGGTGGCGACGGTGGAGTACTGCGCCGCGCACCGGGTGGACCCCGAGGACGCGATCTGGGCGGCGGCGGGGTTCGGGGACCGTGGTCTGTCGTTAGGGGGTCCGGGGTGTCCGGTGGTCGCGGAGTCGGCGGTCATCGACTACGCCGCGGTGCTGGGGATGTCGACGGCGGCCGGGTCGGCCTACGTCGCGGAGGTCCTCGAGGTGCGCTACCGGCTCCCGCGGCTGTGGGAGCGGCTGGTCGCCGGCGGCTGCCCGGTGTGGCGGGCGCGGCGGGTCGCGGCGGCGACGTTGTCGTTGTGCGAGGACGGCGCGGACTGGGTCGATGCGTGCGTGGCGCCGTTCGCGCACGGGATCTCGGGGGCGCAGCTGGACCGGGTCGTCGATGACGCGTTGGCCCGCTTCGACCCGGCCGCGGCGGCCGAGAAGCGGAAGGCCGCGGCCGAGGACCGCCACGTCAGCCTCGACCTCGCCCACGCCAACGACACGGGGGTGGTCGAGCTGCGCGGTGGCATGGACCTGCCCGACGCCCTCGACCTCGACGCCGCCCTCGCCGCCCGCGCCGCTGCGTTGGGTCGGCTGGGCTGCGAGGACTCCCTCGACGTGCGCCGCTCCCAGGCGCTGGGTGACCTCGCCCGCGACCACCTCGGCCAGGAGCACCCTCCCCGACGCTGACGACGAGCCCGCCAGGAGTGCGGACCGCCGCCACGAGCGCACGCCCGCCGGGCCGGGCTGCGGGCCGGGTGCGACCTGTCGGTCCACCTGTCCGCGGCCGCCGTCGCGACCGGCGGCTGCTGGTGCGGCGGGACCGCCGGTCCCAACGCCGGCGAGGACCAGCGCGGACGCCTCGAGGGCGCCGGCGTCCTGGGCTCGGTACCGGTCGCCGCGGTCCGCGACTGGTGCGGATCAGCCGCGACGATCACCGTCCGCCCCGTCCTCGACCTCGCCGAAGCCATCCACTGCGAGTCCTACGAGGCCTCCGACCGCCTCTCCACCCAGACCGCACCAGCGGGACCGGACCTGCACCTTCCCCCACTGCACCCGCCCCGCCACCGACTGCGACGACGAGCACCCCGTCCCCTGGCCGCTGGGTCCCACCGCGATCGCACAACCAGGCCCCGCTGTGCCGACGCCACCACCGCGCCAAGACCTTCATGCGCTGGACCTACACCGTCCTCACCCCCGGGCTCTACCTCTGGCGCAGCCCCACCGGCCTGCGCTACCTGCGCTCCCACGCCGGCACCCACGAGCTCGACCCACCCCAGCAGAGCGGCCCACCACCCGACCCGCTCCCCGAGACCGCACCACCACCCCGCTGGCGACCCCTCCCCACACGGATCGACCCACCCGCAGCCGAACGCGCCCGCCGTGCCGCACCCGCTGAGCCAGCCTCGGATCCAGACCCGCCGCCCTTCTGACCGGGCGAGCCACCGCACCACCGATCCGCCCTGCTGACAGCTGGCCGGTGGCCTCGCCGATCTCGGCCTGCCCGACCCAGCCGCGCAGCGTCTCGGCATCGATCCCGAGCTGCTCGCCGACCCGGCGCAGAGCGCCCGTCACGCGCAGGCTCGGCCGAGAAGACCCATCCTGTCCCAGCCCTCGGCGTCGCACCCGCCAGCTCAGGACGTAGGGGCGAACGCCGACGCCTGAACGCCGTTGCCGTCCTGGTCCTGGCGTTCCGTCACCGGCCCCAAGATCGGCGCCCCGCTCCGAATGGGTCGCGCCCGGACACCCACTGACGCGCACCCGCCCTGACGTCACACCAGTGCGCCGAGCGCGACCTCACAGAAGTCGTCGTTGGTCCCGGTCGAGCCGAAGACCAGCTCCTCGGAGATCACGGTGTCGTCGTCGGGGAACTCCGGAGTCCCGTTGTCGTCGATGACTGTCTCGAAGCGCGACTGGCCGGTGTCCTTGCCGATGATCCGACCGTCAGGGCCGTAGGCCATGAAGAAGCCTGTCTGCAAGTACAGGATCGTTATCGTCCCGTCGCCGTTGTCGGTCACGCGCAGCTCGTTGCCCCGGGAGACCTCCCGTGCGGTGATGAAGCTGCCCGTAGCGGTGTTGGTCAGCTTCGTGGTGCGCCTGACATGGGATGAGAAGTACGTCTCGCCCCTGCGCTGCGCGATCTGCACGCGGAACTCGCCCTTCCCCACGATCTCGACGCTCAGGCCGGGCTCTCCGCAGAAGTCCTCCTCCACGAACGTGAACGCGATCGGTTCGGTGATCTTCGTGGGGGGTGCCGCGCTCGCCTGGCCTCCGTTCAGGACCATGCCTGCGGTCAGGGCCGCAACGGCGGCGATACCAGCGAAAGATCGTCGTGGGCTTCGCATGGGTGACCTCCGGTGCTCGGACCGAACCGCACCCGGCGGGCGCCGGTGGCCCGAACCGACACTAGTACTACGCGAGCGTGCTGACCATGACCTCACCGCCGAAGCACGTTCTACTGGCGCGGGAGGAATCCTGGGACCCGCCGGGTCCGTCCGCACGCACGGCGGGGGACTCGCAACGCCGAGGTCGGGGCTCTCGCGATCCGGGCCGGAGCGGACGGGCCGGCCTGTAGGCCGGGTTCTGTCCCGGCACGTCACCGTGCCGGGGGCGACCATCCATCTACGGCTGCCGTCTCCGACAGCCTCCAGCGGTCTACCCGCGCACTCGGGCGGGCAGCCCTCGAACGTGCGCGCGCCGCTCCGGGGAGCGGCTTCTTGACCTTGCTCCGGGTGGGGTTTGCCTAGCCGGTCCGGTCGCCCGGACCGCTGGTGGTCTCTTGCACCACCGTTTCACCCTTGCCGCCCCGACCGTGGTCGGGGAGGCGGTCTGTTCTCTGTGGCACTGTCCCGCGGGTCACCCCGGGTGGGAGTTACCCACCACCGCGCCCTGTGGAGCCCGGACCTTCCTCGGGGACGGGGATCGCTCCCCGCCCACGCGGTCGCCCGGCCGGCCCATCCGCATCCCGACCCTACCGCCGTGCCCGCCGAGTCGCCCGGCCGGGGCAGGCGTCGGCCGGTACGGCGTCGAGCGCGTCCCGGGTGCGGGCGGGTCGGCGCGGCGACGACGTGTCGCAGCGAGCCGCAGGTGGGCGAGTCTCAGACCGGGTCGTAACCGGCGAGCAGCAGCGCGACGTCGTCGGCGAGGTCCTGTCCCGACGCCTCGGTCAACGAGGACAGCAGACCGTCGAGGGCGCAGTGGAGGTCGGCGCTGGCGACGGCGGGCAGGAAGGGGGAGGGGTCGACGAAGTCGCCGCAGGGTGCCCGTGCCTCGATCAGCCCGTCGGTGAACAGCAGCATGCGGTCCCCGGCGGCGAGCCGGCCGTGCGAGGCGACGGGATCGGCGCCGAGGCCGAGAGGCGGTGAGGGGTCGACCTCGAGGGTCGTCACGCTTCCGTCCGCACCGAGCAGCGCGGGAGCCGGGTGGCCGCAGCAGACGGCGTGGAAGGACCCGTCGTGGTCGATGTCGACGAGCACCGCGGTGACGAACTCCTCGGCGTCGAGCAGGTAGGGCAGGATCCGCCGGTCGATCTCCCGGGCCACGTGGGCGACGTCGCCGGGTCCGGCTGCGGCGGCGCGGAACTCCCCGAGGACGACGGTGGCGGTGCGGATCGCCGTCAACCCCTTGCCCCGCACGTCCCCGACGAGCAGCCGCGTCGACGACGGCCCCGGGAACACCTCGTACAGGTCGCCACCGACCTGTGCCTCGACGACCGCGGACCGGTAGCGCACCGACAGCGCGACCGGGCCCGTCCGCGGCGGCGGCGGAGCCAGGATCGCCCGCTGGGCGGCCTCCGCTACCAGGGTGACGCCGGCGAGCCGCTGCGACTGCTGCTCGAACGTCGCCGCGGTGTCGACAGCGATCGCCGCCCGCGCGGCCACCTCCTCCAGGAAGGCGACGTCCTCGTCGCGGTAGCGGCGACCCGACTCGGCGTGGATCAGGGTCACCGCGCCGACCACGCCGTCGTGCCCGACCAGCGGGGCGACGATCGCGCTGGTGAACCCGAAGCGTCGCAGCAGGGCCAGGTGGTCGGCGCTGACGGCGGCCGCCTCGATCAGCTCGGCGGGGATGAACGGGTAGATCTCGCTCCTGCCCGTGCGCACGACGTTCGCGGCACCGGTCGGCGAGTCCATCTGGGTCGGGAACGCCTCCATCAGCAAGCGGGCCCACTCGGTCTTCTCCGGGTCTCGGTGGCGCATGGCCACGGTCACGAGCTGTCCGTCGCGCAGCAGCTGCAGCACGCACCAGTCGCTGAAGCGGGGCACCAGCAGCCGGCACACCTCGCCGACGGTGGTGTCCAGGTCGAGGCTGCGCGACAGCGTCAGCGAGGCCTCGGCCAGCAGCGCCGTGCGCTGCCCGGCAGCGTCGACGACCTCGAGCTGGCCGGCCCGCAGCACCGCGCTGGTCAGGGCGCCCGCGAGAGAGCGGAGGAAGCCGGCCTCGCCGGGGGTGAACACCGTCGACGGGAAGATCACGGTGAGCAGGCCGAGCGCCCGGTGGTCGCGTCGGAGGGGGAGCAGGTGGAGGGTGCGGCCGTCCGCGTCCGCGCCTGCAAGGACGCGCTCGACCTCCCGCCGCGTCCAGTGGTGCACGTCGACGCCGTCGCGGACGGCCGCGGCGACGGGGTGGTCGCTGCGCAGCGGGATCTCGGGACGCTGGTCGCCGTCTCCGCCGGCGGCACCCACCTCCGCCCGGTCGTCACCGCGGGACGCGATCTCGCGCAGCACGTCGTCGGCGTCGAGCCAGTGCACCGCGGCCGACGTGGCGCCGAGGGTGGTCGCGGCGTGGCCGACGAAGCCGTCCGCGACCTCCTTGACCGTCCGGGCGCCGGTCAGCTCCACCGCGAGCGCGTCGAGAACTCGCTGCGCCAGCGCCGTCGTCCGCTCCAGCCGTCTCCGGCGGCGCTGGTTGGCACGCGCCGCCACCAGCGCCAGGACCGAGATCACGAGGCACGCGACGAACCGGACGGTCCACCCCCTGCCGAACAGGTCGTCGTTCCACACCCCGGATCCGACCGAGGCGACCACGGCCAGCGCTGCGACGCCCGCGGTGCGGCGCAGGTCGGCGTTGATCGCGGTGAGCACGGCGGCGCCGGCGAACACCCCGTTGATCTGCCGGTTCAAGCCGGCGTCGACCGCCACCATCACCGCGAGCAGCAGGACGCCGGAAACCCACCACCACCGGCCGATGACGTCGTCCCGCCTGCGCCTCCGCACGTCCGGTGACCTCCTCGCGCCCGCTGCCAGGACGATCGCGCCGGGGCCCGCGAGGATGATCGTCCTGCGGACGGTACCGATCCGCCGACCGGCGGCGCGCAGGATCACCGGATGTGGGGGCCCGCCCCGGGTGATTCGTCCCGAGGGGTGGTCGACGTCCGGTCCGCGGGCGCCACCGGACCGGTCCTGGCGGGCCTAGGATCCGGCCATGACCGTGGGCGACCCGCTCGACGTCGCCCTGGCCGACGCGACGCGTCGCTACCGCGAGCGCAACCCGCGCAGCGAGCGGCTCGCACGAGCCGCCGCGGAGGTGATGCCCGGCGGCAACACGCGCTCCGTGCTGCACACCGACCCCTTCGGCGTCCGGGTCGAGCGTGCCGAGGGTGCCCTGCTCACCACCGCCGACGGTGACCTCGTCGTGGACCTGCTCGGCGACTACTCCGCCGGCCTCCTGGGCCGTCGGCCCGAGGTGGCCGAGGCGGTGCGCGGCGTGCTCGACCGCGGCTGGGGCTACGGCGCGATGGCCGAGGACGAGACCGGCTTCGCCCGGGCGCTGGTCGACCGCTACCCCTCGGTCGACCAGGTGCGGTTCACCAGCTCGGGCAGCGAGGCGGACCTGATGGCCGTCCTGACCGCCCGCCACGTCACCGGGCGCGACCGGGTGGTCGTCTTCGAGGGCGCCTACCACGGCGGCCCGCTGACCTTCCTGCCCGGCAGCGAGCCGCTGCGTGCGCCGTTCGACTTCGCCGTCCTGCCCTACAACGACGTCGCGGCGGCCGAGGCCGAGCTCACCCGGCACGGGGCGGAGACGGCCTGCGTGCTGGTCGAACCGATGCTCGGCGCCGGGGGGTGCATCCCCGCCACGTCGGACTTCCTGCACGCCCTCCGCGACCTCACCTCGCAGCACGGTGCCCTCCTCGTCGTCGACGAGGTGATGACCTCCCGGTGGGCCGTGGGTGGCGCCCAGGAGGTGCACGGCATCCGCGCCGACCTGACGGTCCTCGGCAAGTACTTCGGCGGCGGGCTGTCCTTCGGCGCCTTCGGCGGGCCGCGCCACGTGATGGCGGCGTTCGACCCGGCCCAGGGCGGTCTCACCCACGGCGGCACCTGGAACAACAACGCCTTCACCATGGCCGTGGGCCGCAGGATCACCGGGCTGCTCGACGCCGCGACGCTCGCGCGGCTGAACGAGCGCGGCGACCGGCTGCGCGACCGGCTGAGCGACGCGCTGGCCCCGGTCGGCTTCTGCGTGACGGGCGCCGGGTCGATGATGACCCTCCACCCCGTCCCGGGGCCCGTCGAGCGGTGGTCCGACGTCGCGGGCGCCGACCCCCGCTGGCGCCGGCTGCTCTTCCACGACCTGCTCGCCCGCGGCTACTACCTCGCCGAGCGCGGTTACCTGGCCCTGAGCCTGGCCCTCACCGACGAGCACCTCGACGGCTTCGTCGCCGCCGCGCGGGCCTTCGCCGACACCTACGCCGACACCTACGTCGACACGTGCGCCGACCTGGCCGAGTGACCCGGGGGCGCTACCGCGGCGGCGGTGCCTGCCCCCGCCGGTTCCGCACCTTGTCGACGGTCTCCCGGATCCGGCGCTGGTTCTCCGGCTTGCGGGCCTCCTGGTACAGCCTCCTCGCCACGCCGAACGCGGCGGCACCCCTGAGCAGTCGCATGCCGCAGGTCTACCAGAGGGGGTCCTCAGGCCAAGCGGGTCAGGTCGACCTCGACCGTCATCCTCGACGTCGACGCGCCGCCCGAGTAGATGCCCGCCAGCGGGCGCACGTCGACGTAGTCGCGGCCGGTGGCCAGCACGACGTACCGGTTGTCCGGGGGGCAGGAGGCGGTCGGGTCGAAGCCCCGCCACCCGTCGTCCCACCACTCCACCCAGGCGTGGGAGTCGCCCGAGACCGTCTCGCCGACCACGGGGTCGGTCCACGGGTGGTGGTAGCCGGAGACGTAGCGCGCCGGGATCCCGAGGGTGCGCAGCGCACCCAGCGTCACGTGCACCATGTCCTGGCACACGCCGGCTCGCTGTCCCCACGCCTCGCCCGCGGTCGAGCCGGCGTCGGTCGAGCCGGGGAGGTACTTCACCTCGTCGTGCACCAGCGCGCACACCGCGACCGCGGCCGCGCCCGGCGTGGCGGCCTCCTGCCGCAGCACGGCGACGCGCTCGACGAGGTCCTCGGGCGGCGCCACCAGCGGGGGCAGCGTCAGGTACTCGGTCCACCGGTCGGCCACCTCGGGCCCGGCCAGGTCGTCCCAGCCCAGCACGGGGTCGCTCGGCTCGGCGCGGTCGGTGCGCACCGTCGAGGTGGCCGTGACCGTCATCGAGTCGTGCGGGTCGAGCACCTCGAAGCTGGTCACCTGCGAGCCGAAGTAGTCGCGGTACTCGTAGACCCACGGCTTCGGGTGCACCTCCACCTTGCTGTGCACCACGATCTGCTCCGGGCTGGTCACCGGCGTCAGCCGCGCCTGGTTGTAGGAGGCCACCGCCTTGCCGTCGTACTCGAACCCGGTGGTGTGGGTGATCCGCAGCTGCATGCTCATGCCGGCGCCCCCTCGCGCAGTCCGGTCCACGACGTCGAGCCGCTCGCGGTGAAGTAGCGCCGCGTGACGGCGTCGGTGGCCGTCGCGCAGGTGCGCTGCAGCCGCTCCATCTCGTGCGGCAGGTCCTCCATCACGTCCGAGAGGCTCCGGTACTCCAGCTCGGCCCGCATCCGGCCGATCAACCGCTGCGCCTCGTTCTGGAAGCCCGCCCGTCCGCCGCCGCTGTCCAGGTTCGCCAGGCACAGCTCGGCGCGCGCCAGCGCGAAGACCACCGACCGCGGGAACAGCCGGTCCAGCAGCAGGAACTCGACGGCGGCCCGCTCGGTCTCCATGCCCCGGTACGTCCGCAGGAACGCCTCGTGCGCCCCGCACGCGCGCAGCGTCGTCGACCACGGCGTCGCGTGGGCCGTCGACGCCGCGGCCGCCGCGACGAGGCGCGAGGTCATGTCGGCGCGTTCCACGCAGCGCCCGAGCACCAGGAACTGCCAGCCCTCGTCACGGGTCATCGTCGCGTCCGCGGTGCCGTTGATCAGCGCCGCCCGCTCCCGCACCCACCCGAAGACCGCCGGCGGTCGCATCCGCCGGAACTGGCCCTGGCCGTGGCCGCTGCCCAACGTCCGGTACGTCGTGTTCAGCGCCTCCCACAGCGGCACCGACAGCGTCTCCCGCGCCCGGCGCGCGCTCTCGCGGGCGTTGGCCAGCGCGCACGCGATCGAGGTGGGGGAGGCGGGGTCGTAGGCCAGCGCCTCGAGCAGCGCCCCGACGTCGGCCCGCGCCTCGGGGTCGGCCTCGACCCCCATGATCGACAGCAGCGCCCGGCAGGTCGCCTCCTCGTCGACCCCGTGGTCCTCCAGCAGCAGCTGGGTCTGGATGTCGAGCATCCGCGCGGTGTCCTCCGCCCGCTCGACGTAGCGCCCGATCCAGAACATCGACTCCGCGATCCTGCTCAGCACGTCGGCGCCTCCCCCCGGGCGCACGACGGTCGCGCTCCTGCTGCTGCTGCTGCTGCTGTTGCTGCTGCTCGGACTGGTCGCGCAGTCCCTGCAACCCCGGTCCCGGCGCCGGCGGCTCGCTGGGCGTCGGCCCGGCCTCGCGGACCTCGGGCGCCTCGCGGTCACCCGACCCCGGTGCCGTCACGTCCGGTGCGGCGCCCACCTCCGGGTGCGCCGGGCCGGCCAGCACCCAGGTGTCCTTGGACCCGCCGCCGCGCGAGGAGTTCACGATCAGCTCGCCCTCGGCGAGCGCGACCCTGGTCAGACCGCCCGGCAGCACCCACACCCGGTTGCCGTCGTTGACCGCGAACGGGCGCAGGTCGACGTGCCGCGGGCCCAGCCGCCCGTCGACGAACGTCGGCACCGTCGAGAGCTGCACGACCGGCTGCGCGATCCAGGACCGCGGGTCGTCCAGCACCTTGGTGCGCAGCTCGTCCAGCTCGGCACGGCTCGCCCGTGGGCCGATCACGATCCCCTTGCCGCCCGAGCCGTCGACCGGCTTCAGCACCAGCTCGTCCAGCCGGTCGAGCACCTCCTCGCGGTGGTCGCGGTCGCCCATCCGCCAGGTGTCGACGTTGCGCAGCACCGGCTCCTCGCCGAGGTAGTAGCGCACCAGGGCGGGCAGGTAGGTGTAGACGAGCTTGTCGTCCGCGACCCCGTTGCCGACCGCGTTCGCCAGGGTCACGTTGCCGGAGCGCGCCGCGTCGATCATGCCCGGGCAGCCGAGCACCGAGTCGCCGCGGAAGTGCACCGGGTCGAGGAACTCGTCGTCGACCCGTCGGTAGATCACGTGCACCGGGGCGAGACCCTGGGTGGTGCGCATCATCACCCGGCCGCGCCGGCACACCAGGTCGCGGCCCTCGACCAGCTCGACGCCCATCGTGCGTGCCAGCAACGCGTGCTCGAAGTACGCACCGTTGTAGACCCCCGGGGTCAGCACGACCACCGTCGGGTCCTCGACGCCCGCCGGCGCGGCGGCCCGCAACGCCGCCAGCAGCCGCTGCGGGTAGCCCTGCACCGGACGGATCCGGTGCTCGGCCACCGTCTCGGGCAGCGCCGCGGAGATCGCCCGCCGGTTGGTCATCACGTAGGAGACCCCCGAGGGCACCCGCACGTTGTCCTCGAGGACGCGGAACTCCCCGGCGTTGTCGCGGATCAGGTCGATGCCCGAGACGTGCACCCGCACCCCGTTCGGGGCGCGGATCCCGGCGGCCTCGCGGTGGTAGTGCGAGGAGGTGGTGACCACCTCGCGCGGCACCACGCCGTCCTCGAACACCTCGCCGGCGCCGTACACGTCCTCGAGGAACGCCTCCAGGGTCCGCACCCGCTGCTGCACCCCGGCGTCGATGGTCGCCCACGAGTCCCGCTCGATCACCCGCGGCAGGATGTCGAGCGGGAAGGCCCGCTCCTCGCCGCCGATGTCGAAGGTGACGCCCTGGTCGAGGTACGCCGACTGCAGCGCCTCCACGCGGTCGACCAGCTCGGGAGTGGTCATCGTGCGCAACGAGGAGCGCAGCCGCTGGTAGGGCGGCCGCAGCGACGTCCCGTCGAACATCTCGTCGTAGGCGGGGCCGTTCGAGGCGTAGTCGCTGAACATGGCGTTCATGGCGCGACCCTACAAAGGTCGGGTCGGGCCGTGCGGGCCGACCGCGGTGTAGTTTCGCGGCATGGCCGAGTACTGGTTCTGCCTCAACCACCACCGGGTCGAGGGGCCCGACGGCTGCCGCAACCAGGACCGGTTGGGCCCGTACGCGAGCGAGACCGAGGCGTCCCGGGCGCTGGAGACGGCCGCGGAGCGCACCGAGGCCTGGGACCACGACCCCCGGTGGAACGACGACGCGGCCGAGGACGGCGAGGACTGAGCCCGACCGTGGCCCGGCGCCGCTCCGCCGCCCGCGAGGCCCGACGGGCAGCCCGCCGCGCCCCCCGTCCGCCCGACGCGCCCTCGCCGTGGGCCTTCGTCGGCCTGGCCGGCCTGGCCTGCTCGCTGTTCCTCCAGGGCGCCAGCGCGCTGGTGGTGCCCTGGTGGGCGGTGCTGGGGCTGCTGGCGATGTGGGTCGTCGCCCTGGTGACCGGGCTGCGGTGGTGGACGCCCCACCCCGGCCGGCTGCCCTGGGTCGCCCTCGCGTCCGTCGTGGTCTGGTTCGTCGTGCTGGTGGGCGGCGCGTCGCTGGGCGCCTGGGACTGATCGCGCGCCGTCCGACGAGCGGGACCGAGGTCCCGCTAGTGTGACGGCGCCCACAGGACCAGCCGCGCCCCCGGGGCGCGCCCGGGAGGACCCAGTGACACAGCGCGAGCAGCCGGACCGCACGCCCACCACGTCCCAGCCCGCCGGCGGCGACGGCAGCGCCGGCGACGGGGGTGACGGCGCCACCGGTGGGCGGTCGCCCGGCACGGTGTGGACCTTCCGCGCCCTCGGCCTGGTGCTCGCCGGCGCGGTCTACCTCCTGCTCGGGGGCGCCGACCTGTCCGCGGACGGACGCGTGGTCGCCGCCGTCGGCACGCTGATGGCGGTCTGGTGGATGACCGAGGCGCTCCCGCTCTCCGGGACGGCGCTGCTGCCGATCGTGCTGTTCCCGCCGCTGACGGCGCTCTCGATCGACGACGCCACCGCCCCGTACGCCGACCCGATCGTGTTCCTGTTCCTGGGTGGCTTCCTGATCGCCATCGCGATGCAGAAGTGGAACCTGCACCGCCGCATCGCGCTGCTGACGCTGCGCCGCGTCGGCACCCAGCCGCGACGGATCGTGCTGGGGATGATGATCGCGACCGCGTTCCTGTCGATGTGGGTCTCCAACACCGCCACGACGCTGATGATGCTGCCGATCGGCATCAGCGTCCTCTCGCTGGTCGTCGAGAACAGCCACCGCGGCGGTGGGCGCGCGCCCGGCGCCGAGGAGACCGCGGAGGCGCTCCACGACGGGGCGAGCGTCAGCGACCTCGTCGAGGACAAGGACGTCAAGCTCTTCGGCGTCGCCCTGCTGCTCTCGATCGCGTGGGCGGCCTCGATCGGTGGTCTCGGGACGCTGCTCGGCAGCCCCCCGAACGCCATCGTCGCCGGCTACCTCAGCAGCGAGCTCGGCACCGACATCGGCTTCCTGCAGTGGATGCTGCTCGGGGTGCCGATCGTGGTGGTGTTCATCGGCCTCGCCTGGCTGATCGTGACCCGCCTGGTGTTCCGCTTCCAGCTCGACGAGATCCCGGGCGGCGACGAGCTGATCGACTCCCAGATCCGCGACCTCGGCCCGATGAGCCGCGGCGAGAAGATCGTGCTCGCGGTGTTCGCCGGCGCCGCGTTCCTCTGGATCGTGCCCGGGGTGCTCTCCAACATCGACGCCATCGCCTCGGCCGCGCCCTGGCTGGGCACCTTCGACGACACCGTGATCGCCATCGGCGCCGGCATCGTGCTGTTCCTGATCCCCGCCGACGACAAGGGCACGATGACCCTCGCGTGGTCCGACGCCGAGAAGGGCCTGCCCTGGGGGGTCCTGCTGCTCTTCGGCGGTGGCCTGAGCCTCGCCGGCGCGGTCGCCTCCTCCGGCCTGGACCAGTGGTTCGGCCAGCAGGTCGGCGGGCTCGGGGCGCTGCCGATCGTGCTGCTGCTGTTCGCCGTCGTCGTGATCGTCCTGCTGCTCACCGAGATCACCTCGAACACGGCGACCGCCGCGACCTTCATCCCGGTGCTCGGCGGCGTGGCCGTGGGGATCGGCGTGGACCCGACGACGCTGCTGATCCCGGCCGCGCTCGCGGCGACCTGCGCGTTCATGCTGCCGGTGGGCACGCCCCCCAACGCGATCGTCTTCGGCACCGGCACCGTCAAGATCGCCGAGATGGTGCGCGGCGGTGCGGTGCTGAACGTGACCGGCGCGGTCCTGATCACCTTCTTCACCGTGGTGATCGGCCCGTTCGCGCTGGGTCTGGTGATCTAGCGACCAGGATCCTCAGCGGGGCGTCACCCGGAGCACCCGGTCCTGCCCGTCGCCGTTGTCGGTGGTGACGACCAGCGCCCCACCGGGCAGCGCGGTCACGGCGCGGAGCCGGCCCCACCGGGTGAGCGCCCGCGGCGAGCGCACCCCGCGCAGCCGGCCGCGGCCGTCGTAGCGCTGGAACATCATCCGCTCGTCCTTGAGCACCGCGACCGCCAGCCGGCCGCGCAGCGCGCCCCAGCCCGCCCCGCGCACCCAGGCCCCGCCGGACGGCGCGACCGTGGGGGACCCCGAGCGCCAGCGTGCAGCGCGCTGTCGGCCGGGCAGGGACCGGTCGGTCATCGGCACCGACTCGTCGTAGCCCGGGCCCGGGTCCCAGCCGTAGTCGCCGCCGGGACGCAGGAGGTTGACCTCGTCGTCGCGGTCCGTGCCGTGCTCGACCGACCACAGCGAGCCGTCGGCGCGCTGCGCCAGGCCCTGAACGTTGCGGTGGCCGTAGGTCAGCACGTAGCGGCGCTCCCGGTCGCGCGCGCCGACCCAGGGGTTGCCGGGGGAGGGGCGGCCGGTGGTCGGGTCGAGCCGGAGCACCTTGCCGTTCAGCGAGCCGCGGTCGTGGGGCAGCCTGCCGACCGCGGCGTCCCCGGTGCCGACCAGCAGCGCACCACCGCGGGTGACCAGCAGCCGGCAGCCGCCGTGGCGACCCGACGTCGCCCGGATCCCACGCAGCAGCACCTCGGTCTGGCGCGCGCCGGCACCGTCGTCGTCGAGCCGCCACGCCACCACCCGCACCTCGTTGCGGCCCGCGTCGGTCGTCGCTCCCTGGCAGGAGTAGAAGCGGCGGGTCTCGGCGAAGGCGGGGTCGACGGCCAGCCCCATCAGCCCGGTCTCGCCCGAGACCCACACCGGGTCGCCCTCGAGGTCCAGCGTCGTGGTGGTGCCGTCGCGCACGACGCTGAGCGTGGCCCGCTCGCGCTCCGAGACCAGCAGCCCCACCCCGGGCAGGTGCTTCACGTCCCACGGGTGGTCGAGCCCCGAGGCCAGCGTGGTGACCCGCAACCGCGGCACGTCGTCGGCGGCGTGGGCCACCGGCGCGACGCCACCCAGCAGGAGGCCGGCGACCAGGCCCGGCAGCAGTCGGGGCAGGCAGCGCATGCCCGGCAGGGTAGTGCCGAGCAGACGTGGCGACCAGCGTCGGCTAGAAGGTGTGCTCGGGTCCTGGGAAGTCCCCCGACCGCACGTCCGCGGCGTAGGCGCGGGCCGCGTCCAGGAGCAGGCCGCGGACGTCGGCGTACTGCCGGACGAAGCGGGGGAGCCGGCCGGTCGACAGCCCGAAGGCGTCCTGCCAGACCAGCACCTGCCCGTCGCAGCCGACGCCGGCGCCGATGCCGATCGTCGGGATCGCCAGCTCGGCGGTGACCCGCGTGGCGACGTCGCCGGGCACCATCTCCAGCACCACCGCGAACGCCCCGGCCGCCTCCACCGCACGCGCGTCGGCGAGCACCCGCTCGGCCGCGTCCCCGCGGCCCTGCACGCGGTAGCCGCCCAGCGCGTGCTCGGACTGGGGGGTGAACCCGACGTGGGCCATCACCGGGATGCCGCCGCGGGACATCCGCTCGATCTGCGGCACCACCTCGACCCCGCCCTCGAGCTTGACGCAGTGCGCGCCGCCCTCCTTGAGGAACCGGGCCGCCGTCAGGTACGCCTGCTCCGGCGAGGCCTGGTAGGAACCGAAGGGCAGGTCGCCGACGACGAGCGCGCGCTGCGCCCCGCGGGCGACCGCCGCCGTCAGCGGCAGCAGCTCCTCGACGGTGATCGGCAGCGAGGTCCGGTGGCCCAGCACGACGTTGCTGGCGCTGTCGCCGACGAGCAGCACCTCGACACCCGCCTCGTCGAAGACGGCCGCGGTCAGGTGGTCGTAGGCGGTGAGCATCGCGAAGCGCTCGCCACGCTCCTTCATCTCGCGCAGGTGCGCGGTGCGCACGCGGCGCACGGGCGGTGTCGCCGCACCGCCGTAGGGACCGGGCTCGTCGGTACTGGTCATCCGGGCAGGGTAGTGCTGCCCTTGCGGGTGTGACCCGGGTCACGGCAAGGTCGGGAGGGTGGCGTCCGAGCACCCCCCGGTGCTCGCGCCCACCATCCGCAGGCGCACACGAGGCCCCGGCTCGACCCGGGGCAGAGGAGGACACATGTCCGGCAACCGCATCGTCACCTACCAGGGGCCCGGCGAGGTCAGCATCGAGACGCTGGACCACCCGAAGCTGGAGATCCCGAAGGAGGTCGCGGACGCGATGGGCGTCAAGCAGGCCGCCCCCCACGCCGTGATCCTCAAGCTGGTCACCACGAACATCTGCGGCAGCGACCAGCACATGGTCCGCGGCCGCACCACCGCACCGGTCGGGCAGACCCTCGGGCACGAGATCACCGGCGAGGTCGTCGAGTGCGGCGACGACGTGCTGTTCGTCAAGGAGGGCGACATCTGCTCGGTGCCGTTCAACATCGCCTGCGGGCGGTGCCGGATGTGCAACGAGGGCAAGACCGGCATCTGCCTGAACGTGAACCCGGCCCGTGCCGGCGCGGCCTACGGCTACGTCGACATGGGCGGCTGGCTGGGCGGCCAGGCGGAGTACGTGATGATCCCGTTCGCGGACTTCAACCTGCTCAGGTTCCCCGACCGGGACGCCGCGCTGGAGAAGATCCTCGACCTGACGATGCTCTCCGACATCTTCCCGACCGGCTACCACGGCGCCTACACCGCCGGCGTGACCACCGGCTCCACGGTCTACGTCGCCGGCGCGGGCCCGGTCGGCCTGGCCGCCGCGTACTCCGCCCAGCTGCTCGGCGCCTCCCGGGTCATCGTCGGCGACATGATCGCCGACCGGCTCCGCCAGGCCGAGACCTTCGGCTGCGAGACCGTCGACCTCACCACCGAGGGCAGCCTGGCCGACAAGATCGCCGACCTGCTCGGCGAGCCCGAGGTCGACGCCGCGGTCGACGCGGTCGGGTTCGAGGCCCGTGGCCACGGCGAGGGCGCCCAGGAGGCGCCGGCGACCGTGCTCAACGACGTCATGACGATCTCGCGGGCCGGCGCCTCGCTCGGCATCCCCGGGCTGTACGTGACCGGGGACCCCGGGGCGATCGACGACGCCGCGAAGGAGGGCCAGATCGGGGTCAAGCTCGGTCTCGGCTGGGCCAAGTCGCACCGCATGGTCACCGGCCAGTGCCCGGTCAAGCAGTACAACCGGCAGCTGATGAACATGATCCTGGCCGACAAGGCGCACATCGCGAAGGCGGTGAACGCCCAGACGATCAGCCTCGACGACGCCCCGCGCGGCTACCAGGAGTTCGACGCGGGCGCGGCGACGAAGTACGTCATCGACCCGCACGGCATGGTCGCCTGACCGAACGCTAGGCGGGCCCGCCCGTCGTCGCCTCCCGGAGCAGGTGGAGGCAGTGGACGACGGTGCGGGCCCGCACCTGCGCCCGGGACCCGCCGAGCCGCAGGGTGCGGGCCTCGTCGCCGGTCGCGCTCGAGAGGCACACCTCGACCAGGCCGACCGGCTTGGCCGCGGTCCCGCCGTCCGGGCCGGCCACCCCGGTGACCCCGATGCCGTACGTCGCACCGAGGCGCCCCCGCGCGCCGTGGGCCATCGCCCGAGCCACCTCGGGGCTGACCGCGCCGACCCGGGCGACCAGGTCGGCATCGACGCCGAGCTCGTCGGTCTTCGCAGCGTCGGCGTAGGTGACGAACCCGCCGAGCAGGTACGCCGAGGACCCGGGCAGGTCGGCCAGCCGGCCGGCCACCAGCCCCGCGGTGCAGGACTCGGCGGTCGCGACGGTCTCCCGCCGCCCACGCAGCGCATCGGCGACCAGCTCGTCGACGCTGCGGCCGTCGCGCGAGAACACCGCCGGCCCGAACCGGTCCAGCAGCGCGTCCTCGAGCGCGTCCTGCGCCGGCTGCGACCCGGGCGCGTAGCGGGTGACCACCTCCAGCTCGCCGTCGCGCAGGCAGGTGGTGACCTCGAGGTCGTCGAGGTCGCGACCCGCCGGGGCGGCGGCGTGGTCGCGCAGCAGCGCGGCGAGTGCCGCCTCGGGCGGGCCCCACAGCCGGACGGTGGCCTGCCGCAGCTCGGTGCGGCCGGTCAGCGCCGCCGCCACCAGCGGGTCGGCCACCGCGTCCTCCCACATCGGCCGCAGCTCGCCGGGCGGCCCCGGGAGGACCACGACCGGTGGTCCGTCGCCGGACGCCGGCGGCACCACCAGCCCTGGAGCGGTGCCGACCGGTTCCAGCACCCGGGCCCCCTCGGGCACCCGCGCCTGCTTCAGCACGCCCGCCTCGGCGTCGTCGCCGGGCGCGGACCAGCCACGCTCGGAGTGGAGCCGGGCGACGATGCGACGCACCCGGTCCGCCACCCCGTCGTCCTGACGGAGCACCAGCCCCTGGACGTCGGCCACCACCTCGGCCGTCAGGTCGTCGGCGGTCGGTCCGAGACCGCCGGTGGTGATCACCAGCGCGTGGTCCGCGGCGAGGAACCGGATCGCGTCCGCCAGGTCGTCACGGCGGTCACCCACCACCACCACCCGGCCGACGTCGACGCCGAGCAGCCGGAGCCGCTCGGCGAGCCACGGGCCGTTCGCGTCGGGCACCCGACCGGTCAGGACCTCGGTGCCGGTGACCACGATCCCCGCGCGCAACGCCATCCGGCGATCGTAGGCACCGCCGAACCACCCCTCGCCGATTGGTCACGAACTGCACCCTCCGGCCCCGGAATCGTGCCGTCTGTGACCAATCGGCGAGCTGCCCCACCGAATGGTCACAAACGCAGCGACGAGGCCGCGCGTCGTGGCGTCCGTGCCAAGCCGGCGGGATGCCATGCCTCGCCGATTGGTCACGAACTGCACCTTCCGGCCTCGGAATCGTGCCGTCTGTGACCAATCGGTGAGCTGCCCCACCGAATGGTCACGAACTGCACCTTCCGGCCCCGGATCGTGCCGTCTGTGACCAATCGGTGAGCTGGCCCGCCGACCGCGCCGGCCGGAGGCGACGTCGACGGCGCCACGAGCAGCGCCGACCCTAGGGTGGGCCCGTGGACTTCTACTCCGCCTACGCCCAGGGCTTCGCCCGGGTCGCGGCGTGCACGCTGCCGGTCGCGCTCGGCGACCCGGTGGAGAACGCCGGTCGCGTGCTGGAGCAGGTGCGGGCCTGCCACGAGGACGCGGTCGCGGTGGCGGTCTTCCCCGAGCTCTGCCTCTCCGGCTACTCGCTGGACGACCTGCTGCTCCAGGACGTCCTGCTCGACGCCGTGGAGCGGGCGGTCGACGTCGTCGTCGAGGGCACCCGCGGGCTGCTCCCGGTCGTGCTCGTCGGGGCTCCCGTGGCCGTTGACGGACGGGTGCTGAACTGCGCGCTGGTCGTCCACGACGGACAGCTGCTCGGCGTCGTCCCCAAGTCCCACCTGCCGAACTACCGCGAGTTCTACGAGCGCCGGCACTTCGCGCCCGGCGACGACCGCCGCGGCGGCGAGGTCCGGCTCGGTGGGCGGACCGTCCCGCTCGGCCCCGACCTGCTGTTCGAGGCGACCGACGTGCGCGGGCTGGTGCTGCACGTCGAGGTCTGCGAGGACATGTGGGTGCCCGTGCCGCCGAGCGCGGAGGCCGCGCTGGCCGGTGCCACGGTGCTCGCCAACCTCTCCGGCAGCCCGATCACGGTCGCCCGCGCCGAGGACCGACGGCTGCTGGTGCGCAGCGCCAGCGCGCGGTGCACCGCGGCGTACGTGTTCGCCGCCGCCGGCGAGGGCGAGTCGAGCACGGACCTGTCGTGGGACGGCCAGACCCTGGTCTACGAGGACGGCGAGCTGCTGGCCGAGGGGGAGCGGTTCCCCGCGGGGCCGCGACGCGCGGTCGCCGACGTCGACCTGGACCGCCTCCGCCAGGAGAGGCTGCGCACCGGCACCTTCGACGACAACCGGCGCGCGCACGCCGACCGGGTCGCGGCCTTCCGTCGGGTGCCGTTCACGCTGGCGGCGCCGGCCGGCGACGTCGGCCTGCGCCGCAAGGTCGACCGGTTCCCGTTCGTGCCCGACGACCCGGCCCGGCTGGCCCAGGACTGCTACGAGGCCTACGCCATCCAGGTCTTCGGCCTGGAGCGGCGGCTCGCCGCCATCGGACGGCCGAAGGTCGTGATCGGACTCAGCGGGGGGCTGGACTCCACCCACGCGCTGCTCGTCGCGGTACGCGCGATGGACCGGCTGGGCCGGCCGCGCAGCGACGTCCTCGGCTTCTCGATGCCGGGCTTCGCCACCGGCGAGACCACCCGGTCGCTGGCGGGCCGGCTGGCCGCGTCCCTCGGCATCACCTTCGAGGAGCTCGACATCCGACCGGCGGCCACCCAGCTGCTGCGCGACCTGGGCCACCCGGCCGGCGACGGCGAGCCGGTCTACGACACGACCTTCGAGAACGTCCAGGCGGGGCTGCGCTACGACTACCTGTTCCGGCTCGCCAACCAGCGCGGCGGGATCGTCGCCGGCACCGGCGACCTCTCCGAGCTCGCCCTGGGGTGGTGCACCTACGGGATCGGGGACCAGATGTCGCACTACAACGTCAACGCCGGTGTGCCGAAGACGTTGGTCCAGCACCTGATCCGGTGGGTCGCCGACTCCGGGCTCCTCGAGGAGGAGACCGGCGTGCTGCTGCGCGAGGTCGTGGAGCAGGAGATCACCCCGGAGCTGGTGCCCGCCGCCGACGGCGAGGGTCCGCAGTCGACCGAGGACGCGGTCGGCCCCTACGCGCTGCAGGACTTCACCCTGCACCACCTGGTGCGCCACGGGATGCGCCCGAGCCGGATCGCGTTCCTGGCCTGGCACGCCTGGCGCGACGCGGGGTCGGGGGAGTGGCCGCCCGGCTACCCCGAGCACCGGCGCCGAGCCCACGACCTGGCGGAGGTCCGCCACTGGATGGAGCTGTTCCTGCGGCGCTTCTTCGCGAACCAGTTCAAGCGCTCGGCGCTGCCCAACGGGCCCAAGGTCAGCCCGGGCGGGACCATGTCGCCCCGCGGTGACTGGCGGATGCCCTCCGACGCCTCGCCGGACGCATGGCTCGCGGACCTCGACCAGGTGCCCCGGTGACCCCGGTGACCGGTCCGCGGGTGCTCGTCGTCGAGCACCAGGCCGACGCTCCCGCCGCGTGGTTCGGCCGGTGGTTGGAGGAGGCCGGGGCCGAGCTGGACGTCCACCGGCCCTACCACGGCGCCCCGCTCCCGGCGACCCTCGACGACCACGACGCCGTGCTGGTGCTCGGCGGCAGCATGAGCGCGACCAGCGACGAGCTCCCCTGGATCCCGGCCACCCGCGCCCTCGTGCGCCGCGCTGTCGACCAGGACGTCCCGGTGCTCGGCATCTGCCTGGGCCACCAGCTGTGCGCCGTCGCCCTGGGTGGCGAGGTCGGCCGCAACCCCCGCGGCCAGCAGCTCGGCGTGCTCGACGTCGGCTGGGCCCCCGACGCCGACGCGGATGCGCTGGTCGGCACGGCCGTCGACACCGTCGGCGGCGTGCACTGGAACGACGACGTCGTCACCCGGCTGCCCGACGGCGCCCAGGTGCTCGCGACGGCCCCGGGCGGCGAGGTCCAGGTCGCGCGGTTCGCCGATCGGGTGTGGGGCGTGCAGCTGCACCCCGAGGTCGACGAGGCGGTCCTGGCCGGGTGGGCTCACGAGTCGCGGCCCGTGCACGGCGACGCGGTCGTCGACGCCGCCCTGGCCGAGGTGGCCGCGCGGGAGACCGAGCTGCACGCCGGGTGGCGCCCGGTGGCCGAGGCGCTGGTCGCGCTGGCAGCCCGCACCCGGGGCCGGTCGGCGTTGCCCTAGGCTCCCCGCCATGGGCAAGCAGGAGGACTTCGTGCTGCGGGCGCTCGAGGAGCGCGACGTCCGGTTCGTGCGGTTGTGGTTCTCCGACGTGCTCGGCTCGTTGAAGTCGGTCGCCGTCGCCCCCGCCGAGCTCGAGGCCGCCTTCGACGAGGGCATCGGCTTCGACGGCTCCGCGATCGAGGGGTTCGCCCGGGTCTACGAGGCCGACATGCTGGCGAAGCCCGACCCGTCGACGTTCCAGATCCTGCCGTGGCGCGACGAGGGCCCGTCGACGTCGCGGATGTTCTGCGACCTGGTCATGCCCGACGGGTCGCCGTCCTACGCCGACCCGCGCAACGTGCTGAAGCGGATGCTCGGCCGGGCGGCCGACCTGGGCTTCACCTTCTACACCCACCCCGAGATCGAGTTCTACCTGTTCAAGGACCACCCGGTGCCGGGTGGCGACCCCGTCCCGGTCGACCGCAGCGGCTACTTCGACCACACCGCGCAGTCGATGGGCGCGGACTTCCGCCGCGAGGCGATCACCATGCTCGAGGCGATGGGGATCTCCGTGGAGTTCAGCCACCACGAGCACGGCCCGGGGCAGCAGGAGTTCGACCTGCGCTACGCCGACGCGCTCAGCACGGCCGACAACATCATGACCTTCCGCACCGTCATCCGGGAGGTCGCGCTCCGCCAGGGGATCTGGGCCTCCTTCATGCCCAAGCCGTTCACCACCCACCCCGGCTCCGGCATGCACACCCACCTCTCGCTGTTCGAGGGAGACCAGAACGCCTTCTACGAGTCCGGTGCCGAGTACCAGCTCTCGCGCACCGGCCGGCAGTTCATCGCCGGCATCCTGCGCCACGCCCCCGAGCTGAGCCTGATCACCAACCAGTGGGTCAACAGCTACAAGCGGATGATGTTCGGCACCGAGGCGCCCTCCTACATCTGCTGGGGCCACAACAACCGCTCCGCGATGGTGCGGGTGCCGATGTACAAGCCGCTCAAGGGTCAGTCGACCCGGGTCGAGCTGCGCACCATCGACCCGGCCTGCAACCCCTACCTCGCCTACAGCGTCGTCCTCGCCGCCGGCCTGAAGGGCATCGCCGAGGACTACGAGCTGCCGCGCGAGGCCGAGGACGACGTGTGGACGCTGACCGACCGCGAGCGGCAGAGCCTCGGCATCGACCCGCTGCCGGAGAGCCTGAAGGAGGCCCTGCTGATCGCCGAGGACTCCGAGCTGCTGGCCGACGCGCTCGGCGAGCACGTCTTCGACTTCGTGCTGCGCAACAAGCGGGCCGAGTGGGCCGACTACCGGGGCCAGGTCTCGACCTACGAGCGCGACCAGATGCTGCCGGTCATCTGATCGGGAGGGGGACCCGGTGACGACCGCCGAGGGCGGGCCCACCCGCCGCCCCGGCACGGACGGCCGGGGCCGCAGCGCCTTGGCCCGCCTCGGCTTCCTGGACCTCACGACGGCGGCGCGCGACCTCGGCGAGCTGGAGCGCTTCGGCCCGCCACCGCCGGACCCGCTGCTGGCGGTGCTCGGCCGCACCGCCGACCCCGATGCCGCCCTGGCCTCGCTGGTCGCGCTGCTCGACGCCGCCGACGCCGACGTAGGAGGGACCGGGTCGGGCGTCGACCTGCTGGCCGCGCTCGTCGACGACGAGGGGACGGCGATGCGGCTGCTGGGCGTGCTCGGCGCCAGCAGCGCCCTGGCCGACCACCTGGTCCGGCACCCGCGGCAGTGGACCGAGCTGCGGGACCCCCACCTGGGCTCCACGCGACCCGCCGCGTACGCCGTGCGCGCCGGCCTGCTGCGCGCTGTCGGCGCGGACCCGGCGGACGCCGTGCCGGTCTCCGCCCTCCCCGACGACGAGGCCGCCGACGCGCTGCGCGTGGAGTACCGCCGCGTGCTGCTGCGGCTGGCCGCGCGCGACCTGACCCACGACGTCGGGGTGGACGATGCGGCCGCCGAGCTCAGCGACCTCGCCGCCGGCACCCTCGAGGCCGCGCTCGCGGTCGCGCGGGCCCGGGTGGGCCCGGGCCACGAGCAGGCCCGGCTCGCGGTGGTGGCGTTGGGCAAGTGCGGCGGGCACGAGCTGAACTACGTCTCCGACGTCGACGTGGTCTTCGTCCACGAACCGGTCGACGACGCCGCCGACCACGTGGCGGCGCGGGCCGCCACCCGGGTGGCCTCGCAGATGATGCGGGTCTGCTCCGAGCAGACGGCCGAGGGCACCATCTGGCCGGTCGACGCCAACCTGCGCCCGGAGGGCTCGGCGGGCCCGTTGAGCCGCACCGTGGCCAGCCACGAGGGCTACTACGAGCGCTGGGCCAGCGCCTGGGAGTTCCAGGCGCTGCTGAAGGCCCGACCGGTGGCCGGCGACGCCGCCCTCGGTCGGGCGTACCTCGCCGCGGTGACGCCGTTCGTGTGGACCGCCGCCGACCGGGAGGGCTTCGTGGAGGAGGCCCGGGCGATGCGTCGTCGGGTGGTCGAGCACATCCCGGCGCGCGACGCGGACCGCCAGCTCAAGCTCGGTTCGGGGGGTCTGCGCGACGTCGAGTTCGCGGTCCAGCTGCTCCAGCTCGTGCACGGGCGGGGCGACGAGGCGATCCGCGCGCCCACCACGCTCTCCGCGCTGGCCCAGCTGATCGCCGGGGGGTACGTCGGCCGCGAGGACGGCGACGCCCTCCACCGGGCCTACCGGTTCCTGCGCACCCTCGAGCACCGGATCCAGCTGCACCGGTTGCGGCGCACCCACGTGGTGCCCACCGACGAGGCCGCGCTGCGCCGCCTCGCGCGTGGCATGGGTTTCCACACCGAGCCGGCGGCCAGCCTGGAGAAGGAGTGGCACGCGCACCGCCGCGAGGTCCGACGGTTGCACGAGAAGCTCTTCTACCGCCCGCTGCTCACCGCGGTCGCCCAGGTCCCCGGCACCGAGGTGCGCTTGTCCTCGGCGGCCGCCCGCGACCGGCTGGTGGCCCTCGGCTACGACGACCCGGAGGCCGCGCTCCGCCACCTGGAGGCGCTGACCGACGGCGTCTCCCGGACCGCGTCCATCCGGCGGACCCTGCTGCCGGTCATGCTGCAGTGGTTCGCCGAGGGCCCCGACCCCGACGCCGGGCTGTTCCGGTTCCGGCGGATCAGCGAGGCGCTGCGCGACTCGCCGTGGTACCTGACCACGCTGCGCGACGAGGGCGGTGTCGCGGAGCGGCTCGCGCACGTGCTCTCCACCTCCCGCTACGCCACCGACCTGCTCGAGCGGGAGCCGCGCGGCGTGCGGATGCTCGGCGAGGACCTGAGCCCGCGCTCGGCGAGCGAGGTGCTCGCCGAGATGTCGGCGACCGCCTCGCGCCAGGAGGACCGCGAGAAGGCGGTGCGTGCCATCCGCGTGGTGCGCCGTCGGGAGCTGTTCCGGATCGCGGTCGGCGACCTGCTCGGCCTGACCGACGTGGCCGAGGTCGGGCGCGGGCTGTCCCGGCTCACCGACGCCACCCTCCAGGCCACCCTCGACGTGGCCGCGCGCGCCGTCGCGGAGCAGCGCGGCCACGCCGAGGCCCCCACCCGCCTCGCAGTGGTCGCGATGGGCCGCTACGGCGGCTTCGAGCTCTCCTACGGCAGCGACGCCGACGTGCTCTTCGTGCACGAGCCGGTCGAGGGTGCCGACCCCGGCGCCGCGGCCGGGTTCGCGCAGGCCGTCGCGAACGACCTGCGCCGCCTGCTCGCCGAGCCCGGTGCCGACCTGCCGCTGGTCGTCGACGCCGACCTGCGGCCCGAGGGACGCAACGGCGCGCTGGTGCGCACCCTGGACTCCTACGCCGCGTACTACCGCCGCTGGTCGCAGACCTGGGAGGCGCAGGCGCTGCTCCGCGCCGACGCGGTGGTCGGCGACGAGGAGCTGCGGCGGCGCTTCCACGAGCTCGTCGACCCGGTGCGCTACCCGGCCGATGGGCTGCCCGAGGAGAGCGTGGTCGAGGTCCGGCGGATCAAGGCACGCGTCGACGACGAGCGGCTGCCCCGCGGCGCCGACCCGGCGTTGCACCTCAAGCTCGGTCGCGGTGGGCTGACCGACATCGAGTGGACCGTCCAGCTCCTCCAGCTCCAGCACGCCGGCCGGGTCCCCGGCCTGCGCACGCCGCAGACCCTCGACGCCCTCGCCGCCGCCGGGGAGGCAGGGCTGCTCACGGGCGAGGACGTCGACGTGCTGAGCACCGGGTGGCGGCTGGCCAGCCGGACCCGCAACGCGGTGACGCTGGTCCGGGGCCGGGGTGGCGACGAGATCCCGCGCGCCGTCCGCGAGCGGGCCGCGGTGGCCGCCGTGCTCGGCTACCCCCCTGCGTCCACCGACGCGATGGTCAACGACTACCTGCGCAGCGCCCGCCGGGTGCGCAGCGTGGTCGACCGCGTCTTCTGGTCCTGACTGCTCCCCGGACCCCCGCGCCGGCGGCTAGGGTGGCCCGCGTGGACCAGCCCGACCAGCCCGACCACGACCTCGGTGACCGCCCGATCCGGGTCTTCCTGCTCGACGACCACGAGATCGTTCGCCGCGGCATCCGCGACCTGCTCGCCGCCGAGCCGGACATCGAGGTCGTCGGCGAGGCCGGCACGGCCGCGGAGGCGCTGGAGCGGATCCCCGCGCTGTCGCCCGACGTGGCCGTCCTGGACGGTCGGCTCCCCGACGGTTCCGGCGTCGACGTGTGCCGCGAGGTCCGCTCGGCGAACCCCGGCATCGCGGCCCTGATCCTGACCTCCTTCGACGACGACGAGGCGCTGTTCTCGGCGATCATGGCCGGTGCCGCCGGGTACGTGCTCAAGCAGGTGCGCGGCAACGAGCTGGTGGAGACGGTGCGACGCGTCGCCTCCGGCCAGTCCACCCTCGACCCGGCGGTGACCACCGCGGTGCTGGAGCGGCTGCGCACCGGGGCCCAGCAGGCCACCGCGATGGAGCAGCTCACCGCCCAGGAGCAGCGCATCCTCGGGCTGATCGCCGAGGGCATGACCAACCGGCAGATCGCCTCCACCATCTTCCTGGCCGAGAAGACGGTGAAGAACTACGTCTCCTCGCTGCTGGCCAAGCTCGGCCTCGACAGCCGCACCCAGGCGGCGATCTTCGCGACCAAGAACCTGACGGACCGGCCCTAGCGCCGTGCCGGCCGACGACGCCGCCCCGGTGGACCCCACCGCCGGGACCCACCGGTGGGGGCTGCTGCTCGAGGCCGTCGTCGGCCTCGCCCGGACCGGCCAGGTCGACGACCTCCTCTCCCGGATGGTGGCCGTCGCGCGCGAGCTGGTCCAGGCGCGCTACGTCGCGCTGCGCGTGGTCTCGCCGGACGACCAGGAGCCCGCGCAGCTGTTCGTCGAGCACGGTGAGCCGCCCGGGTCACCGGCCGACCTGCTGGACCCCGGGGCCTGGATGGAGGTCCCCGTCCGGGTCGGGGACCGCGTCTTCGGCCACCTCCACCTGGTCGCCCGGCAGGGGGGCGGCTTCACCCCGGACGACGAGGACATCGTCGTGGCGCTCGCGGCGGCGGCCGGCGTCACCATCGAGAACGCCCGGCTCCACGCGCAGGCCGAGCGTCGCGAGCAGTGGCTGGCCGCGAGCGCGGAGATCACCGCCCGGCTGCTGGAGCAGACCAGCGAGGTCGGGGCGCTCCAGCTGGTCGCCGACCGGGCCCGCGAGCTGGCCCGGGCGCGGGTGAGCTGGGTGATCTCCGAGGTACCGCCGGACGGGCTGCAGGTCCGGGTGGTGGCCGGGGCGGACGTGGACATCGAGTACCTGCAGGCGCTGCCGCTGGACAACTCCGTGGCGTCCGCCGTGCTCGAGTCCGGTGAGCCGCTGCGGCTCGACGACCTGGCCGGCGACGACCGCGTCTCGCGCCACGGGCTGATCCCCGGCTGGCCCGAGCTGGGCCCCACGATCGTGGTGCCGCTGATGGCCGCCGGCGTGCGCGGCGCCCTGGGCCTGGCCTGGGAGCCGCGCGACCGGGAGCGCTTCGAACGCCTCGAGTCCGCCCTGCCCGCCGGGTTCGCCCAGCAGGCCTCGTTGGCGCTGAAGGTCTCCCAGGCCAACCTCGACCAGCGTCAGCTCGCCGTGCTCCGCGACCGCGACCGGATCGGCCGGGACCTCCACGACGTGGTCATCCAACGGTTGTTCGCCATCGGGCTCGGCCTCGAGGCGCTGGGTCGGCTGCCCGCGGACCAGCACGCCGCCCGCGTCGACGACGCCGTCGAGCAGATCGACGAGACGATCCGCGACCTCCGCTCCGCCATCCACCAGCTGCGACGGGCCGGCGAGTCGCGCGACGTGCAGGAGCAGGTCTCCGACGTCGTCGCCTGGGCGGAACCGGTGCTCGGCTTCCGCCCGCTGCTGCGCTTCACCGGCCCGGTGCGGACCGGGGTGCCCGACGCCGTCGTGCCGGACCTGCTCGCGGTGCTCACGGAGGCGATCAGCAACGCCGGCCGCCACGCCGACGCCACCGCGGTGCGCATCGAGCTCGCCGCCGGCGACGACGGCGTCGTGCTCAGCGTGCGCGACGACGGCCGAGGCTTCGCCGACCCCGACCGTGTCAGCGGGCTCGCCAACATGCGCCACCGGGCCCAGCGCCACGGCGGCGACCTGGACCTGCGCTCGGAGCCGGGCGGGGGGACCGAGGTCGCCTGGCGGGTGCCGGTCCCCGCCGGCTGAGCAGCCGGGCCTACTCCGGGCGGTTGCCCGACGCGCCGCCGACCTCGTACGACGACGCGACCCCCGCGTACATCAGGTGCGCCACCAGGCCGTCGGTCGCGTGCGGCAGGTTGTGGCAGTGGTCCATCCACAGGCCGGGGTTGTCGGCGACGAACGCGACCTCGTAGGTCTCGCCGACGCCGACCTCGAGCGAGTCCACCCACCACGGGCTGCCGGTGGCCGCGACCCCGTTGCGGGACAGCACGAGGCCGTGGTGACCGTGCAGGTGCATCGGGTGGGCGTCGCCGCTGTCGTTGCGGATCGTGAACACCCCGACGTCCCCCTCCTCGACCATGAACATCGGCACGTCGGGGTAGATCCCGCCGTTGACCGTCCACCACAGGCCCGGCCGCCCGTCCAGGAAACCGGGCCGGCGGTCGATGACGTAGTCCCAGCGCCGGTCGGGCTCCCCGAGGTCGGCGCCGGTCGGCTCGCCGTACCCGAGGAGGTCGAGCGTCGAGGACGGCGCGGGGGCCCGGGGGGCCGTCGGGTCCGCCTCACCCACGAGCAGGGAGGGGCCGCCGGAGAAGTCCAGCCGCGCCCCCGAGCCGGGCACCGTCAGCCCGAGGTCGACGCGGCCGCCCGCCGGGACGGGGACGCCCGTGCCGACCAGCTCGCCGGGCCGGTTCACCTCGGTCCCGTCGACGGCCAGCACCCGCACCGGTGCACCGGTCGCCCAGAGCGTGGCCATGCCGTTGTCGGTGTTGACCACCCTCAGCCGCACCCGGTCCCCGGGCTCGGCGTCGAGGGTGGTCACCCCCTCGCGCCCGTTGAGCGTGCCGACTCCGCCGTAGCGGTGGAGCAGCGCGACCTCGTCGGCGGCGACGGGGTCGGGGTCGTCGGGCCGCACCACCAACGCCCCGAAGAGCCCGCGCTGGACCTGCTCGTGGGAGATCTGGTGGGAGTGGTACCAGTAGCTGCCGGTCTGGTCGGCGACGAAGCGGTACACGAACTCCTCGCCGGGCCGGACGGCGTCCTGCGTCACCCCGGCGACGCCGTCCATCGCGTTCGGGACGTCCAGGCCGTGCCAGTGCAGCGTCACCCCGTCGGCCACGTCCTCGTTGCGGAGCACGACCTCGACGAGGTCGCCCTGGGTGGCCTCGATCGTCGGCCCGGGGGAGGTCCCGTCCACGGTGTAGCGGTCCCCCTCGTCGCGGACCGTCAGGTCCACCCGGACGTCGGGCCGTCCGGGGTCGTCGGCCTCCAGGTCGGCCACGGCGACGCTCCCGCCTGCGTGCCCGCCGTCGGCCGGCACGGGACCCCCGCCCCAGTCGGGGTGGCCCATCGTGGCCATGTCGTAGCGGTCGGGCAGGAGGCTGGCGTGCCAGACCCACCCCAGCGGCGCCAGGACGGCCAGCGCGGCGCCGGAGGCGAGGGCGACCCGGGGACCGCGGCCCAGCGGCACCTCAGGCGGGGACGGACGCCCGGTCCGGCGGTACGGCCGGCACGGGTCGGCTCGCCCGGCGGCCGGCCATCAGCGCCACGCCCATCAGCACCAGCGCGTTCACCCCGTGCAGCGCGCCGAAGGCGGGGTCGATCTCGCGGGAGAGCATCGGCAGCACGATGACCTGGAGCACGACGAGGCCGACCACCGCCGCCGCCAGGACCACCCCGCCACGCACCTTGGCGAAGAACGACACGATCAGCATCACGAGCGACAGCAGCGGGATCAGCAGCAGGCCGTTGAAGAACATGTGGATCGCGAATCCCCACTCGGCGGTGAACTGCGGCTCGCAGTCGCTGCACTCGAGCAGCGCCTTGTCGACCACGCCGTTCTCGTTGCTGATCCAGTCGGTCAGCCCGAAGAACGCCCAGGCGATGGCCCCCGCCTGCACGACCACCAGCACGGCGATCGCGTAGCCCAGGAAGCGATAGGTCCCTCTCATGTCGAGTCCCCCGTCTCGATGCACTACGTCCTGTCGCACCCAATGTGCTCGCCCCTCCGGGTGGTTGGGAACCACATTTCCCGGATGGTCTAGACCACGAGCGTGGTCAGCCGAACGGCAGCGGGTCCGGGGCCAGGCTGACCGCGCGAGCCCGCGCGGCGGTGAGGCGGCGGCGGTGGTGCTGGCGGCAGAGCACCTCGTAGGCCACGACGGCCTCGCTGCCCGCCCGGTCGGACGGCTCGCCGGCGACGTCCCCGACGACGATGACCTCACCCTCGGTGACCATCACGCCGTCCTCGGTCCGCGCGTTGTGGGTCGCGAGCTTCCCGCACCAGCACAGCGCCTGCACCTGCAGGGTCTGCATCCGGTCGGCGAGCTCGACCAGCCGCGCGCTGCCCTCGAAGAGCAGGCCGCGGAAGTCGGTGAGGATGCCGAAGGCGAAGACGTCGATCTGCAGCTCGTCGACCACCTTCGCGAGGTCGTCGACCTGCCGGCGGGTGTAGAACTGCGCCTCGTCGCAGATCAGGTAGTCGATCCGTGCGCCCTGGGTGAGCGTGTCGACGACGTGGCGCCAGAAGTCGAAGCCGGCGGCGACCTCGACCGCGTCGTGGGTCAGCCCGAGCCGGCTCGACACCGTCGCCGCGCCGGCCCGGTCGAGCGTGGTGAAGATCCGGCCGGCGCGGCCGCGGGCGGCGTGGTTGTGGTTGGTCTGCAGCGCCAGCGTGCTCTTGCCGGAGTCCATCGTGCCGGTGAAGAAGTGCAGGTGGGCCACTACCAGTGCACGCCCCGGAGCACCCGGGCCAGCATGATCTGCTCCGACTCGCGCACGCCGCGGTCGCCCTCGACCTGCGGCCCCTTGGCCGCCGCCGAGTCCGGGAAGACGTGGTACGCGGCGTTGAGGATCCGGAACGCGGCCTTCGGGGCGACGGTGTGCAGCACGGCGCCGGCGTTGCCGAGCAGCGTGTTGATCTCGTGGGGCCGCTCGACGACGGCCCGGACCACGAGGTCGGCGGCCTGCGCGGGGGAGAGGGTGGGGAACTTGTCGTACAGCTTGGTGGGGGCGATCATCGGCGTGCTCACCAGGGGCATGTGGATGCCGGTGAAGGTGATCCCCTCGTCGACGACCTCCGAGGCGACCACGTTGCTCCACGCGTCGAGCGCGGCCTTGGAGGCGACGTAGGCGGAGAACCGGGGCGGGGAGGTCTGCACGCCGATCGAGCTGATGTTGACCACGTGGCCGCGCTTCTGGTCCCGCATGGCCGGCAGCAGGCCCATCACCAGCCGGATCGCGCCGAAGTAGTTCAGCTGCATCGTGCGCTCGAAGTCGTGGAAGCGGTCCTCGGAGAGCCGCAGCGAGCGGCGGATCGAGCGGCCGGCGTTGTTGACCACCACGTCGATCGCCGGCAGCTCGTCGACGAGCTGGCGGCACAGCGCGTCGATGGCCTCGAGGTCGGAGAGGTCGCACGGGTAGACGTGGGCCGTCCCGCCGCGCAGCTCGATCGCCGCCCGTGCCTCCTCCAGCTTGTCCTTGCCACGGGCGACCAGCACCGGGATCCCGCCGGCCTGGGCGACCTTCAGCGCCACCACGTGGCCGATCCCGGAGGAGGCCCCGGTGATGACGACGTGCTTGCCCTCGAGCGCGGCGCGCACCTTGGGGTCCCGACCGGTGGAGGTGTCGAGGTTCTCCTCCCAGTGGCTCCACAGCTTCGCGGCGTAGGAGTCCAGGTCGGGGACCGCGATGCCGGACCCGGCCAGCGCACGCTCGGTGCGCCGGGAGTCGAAGACGGCGGTGAAGGAGGTGTGGGCGAGCACCTCGGCCGGCACCCCGAGCCGGCCGATGGTCTGGTCCAGGACCGCCTGCACCGGCGCGGTCCGCACGACCGCGTTCAGGATCGTGGCCGGGCGCAGCGCCCGGGGCAGCAGCGGCTTGGCGGACAACCGCGCCAATCCCTTCTCCACCGGGGTGGCGAACCGCGGCGCGCTGGCCGCCGCGCAGAAGGCGTTGATCGTCTCGACCACCGGTTGCGGGTCCGGGTCGACGAGGTGGAAGGCCTCACCGTCGTGACCCGGCAGGTGCGCGAGGTGGTCCATCGCCGCGGTGACGTAGTCGACCGGGACCACGTTGGTGTGGCCGAGGTCGAGGCCGAGCAGCGGCATCCAGGAGGGCAGCGTGTCGCGCAGCGCCTTGATGGCGGGGAAGAAGTAGTAGGGGCCGTCGACCTTGTCCATGACGCCGGTCTCGGAGTGCCCGACCACGATCGCGGGGCGGTAGACCCGCCACGGCACCGTCGCCTCCTCGCGCACGATGCGCTCCGACTCGTACTTGGTGCGGTGGTAGGGCGAGGGGAGGTGCTGCCCCTCGGCGAACATGGTCTCGTCGAACCGGCCCTGGTGGTCCCCGGCCGCCGCGACCGAGGAGACCTGGTGGAAGCAGCCGACCCCCAGCCGGTCGGCGAGCTCGAGGGCGTGCCGGGTCCCACCGACGTTGAGCGCCTCGTTGGTCGCGGCGTCGGCCGTCATGTCGTAGATGGCCGCCAGGTGGAAGAAGTGCTCGATGCCGTCGTCGCTGTCGCCGTCGCCGGTGTGGGCGGCGACCCAGTCCTCGTCGACACCGAGTCCGGGCTCGCCGAGGTCGCCGACGACCGGGACGACCCGGTCGGAGGCCCACCCCCGCCGCAGCACGTCGAGCCGGCCCCGGGAACCCTCCCTGACCAGCACGAACACCTCGCCTTCGCGGCGCTCGAGCAGCTCCTGGACGAGGTGACGACCGAGGAAGCCCGTGGCGCCGGTCACGAAGTACGACATGGCCGGAGGCTAGCGGGTCGGGCTACTGGTCGCGCCCCCCGAACATGATCTCGTCCCAGCTCGGGACGGAGGCGCGACCGCGGCGCTTCGCCACGGGACGCCGGGGGGCCTCGTCGTCCTCGGAGGCGCTCGTCGGGTCCTCCTCGGAGGCGACGCCGGGCTCGGCCGGGGCCGGGTCCGCGGCGGGCGCGGGCGTGCCGGGGTCGGCAGCGGTCGCGGGGTCGGAGACCAGCTCGATGGCGTCGTCGCCGAGCGGCAGCTCGTCCTCGCCCGCACCCGTCGCGCGTCGCCGCGCGCGGGCCGCGCTCAGGTCGTCGTCGGAGGAGCCGCGGGTCCGCGGCGCCTCGACCTGGTCACCGACCAGCCAGCGGGCGTCGTCGTCGTCCAGGGTCACGTAGGACCCCGGGGCGTCGTAGGAGAAGGAGGCGGTGCCCTCGCGGCGGGTGGTGCGGTAGGCGGCGGTGAGGGTCCACCGGCCGTCCTCGCGCCGCCAGGCGTCCCACTCCACCGTCCGTGGGTCGACCTGGAGGGAGCGCAGGTGGGTCTCGACGGCCTCGCCGAGGGTGCGCGCGCCGGCAGTGTCGCCGCGCCGGCGCAGCGACGAGTGCTGCGCGCGCTGGGCCACGTGCTGCCGCTCGGCGATCACCGGACCCGCGAAGGCCATGATCCGCTCGACCGTGGTCTGGGCGGCCAGGGCCACGGCCTCGGGCGTCTCACCGCCCCGGATGCGGGCCTGGATGTCGCGCGGGCGCAGGGTCGATTCCATGGTGATCTCCAACTGGCCGAGGCGTGAGGTCTCGCCGCGGAGCGCGGCGCGCAGGCGGCCGTCGACGGCGAGGGTGAACTCGGCGCCGGCGTCGTCGACGAGCAGCAGACGGTCGCCGTCGTCGCTCGTCCCGACCAGGGTCAGGTGCGGCACGGGCCCCACCTCCCCGGCCGGGGCGTGCAGCCCGGCACTCGCTCGTCGTCCTCCCACGGTGCGGCGAGCCTACGCCAGCGCGACCCCCGCGGGCGTGCGACGCGGCGGGTGAGGAGCGCCCTCCCTAGGATGGGTCCTCGTGACCAGCCAGACCTCCGACGGCGCTCCTCGCGCGGTCCCGGCCGAGCGCCGAGCCGCCGACGTCGCCCCGTACGACGCCGTCCTCCTCGTCTCCTTCGGCGGCCCCGAGGGACCCGACGACGTGCTGCCGTTCCTGGAGAACGTGACGCGGGGCCGCGGCATCCCCCGCGAGCGCCTGGCGGAGGTCGGGCAGCACTACCACCTCTTCGGCGGCCGCTCGCCGATCAACGACCAGAACCGCGACTTCCTCGCGGCGCTGCGCGACGACCTGGCCCGCGCCGGCATCGACCTCCCGGTCTACTGGGGCAACCGCAACTGGGACCCCTACCTCGCGGACGCGCTGGCCGAGATGACGGCCGACGGGGTGACGCGGGCCGCGTGCTTCGTCACCAGCGCCTACTCCTCGTGGTCGGGCTGCCGGCAGTACCGGGAGAACCTGTACGACGCCGTGGCCGGCGGCGCCGGCCCGGGGGCTCCCCGCCTCGACAAGCTGCGTCACTACTTCAACCACCCCGGCTTCGTCGACCCCGTCGTCGACGCGACCCTCGCCGCGCTGGCCGAGCTGCCCGAGGAGGTCCGCGACGACGCCCGGCTGCTCTTCGTGACCCACTCGATCCCGGACTCCATGAACGACGCGTCCGGCCCGCCCGAGCAGGGGGGTGGTGCCTACGTGCGCCAGCACCTCGACGTCGCGGACGTCGTGGCCACCCGGGTCGCCGGGGACACCGGTGTCGAGCGGTCCCACGAGCTGGTCTTCTGCTCCCGCTCCGGCCCGCCGCACGTGCCGTGGCTCGAGCCCGACGTCAACGACCGGATGCGCGAGCTGGTCGCCGACGGTGACGCGCCCGCGGTGGTGCTGGTCCCGGTCGGCTTCGTCTCGGACCACATGGAGGTCATCTACGACCTCGACACCGAGGCCCGCGAGACCGCCGACGAGCTCGGGCTGCCGATGCGCCGGGCCGCGACGGCCGGTACCGACCCGCGGTTCGTGGCCGTGGTCCGGGACCTGCTGACCGAGCGCGCCGCCGTCGAGCGCGGATCCGACGTCGCTCGCTCGGCGGTGGGCGCGACGGGGCCGATGTGGGACCTGTGCCCGGCCGGCTGCTGCGCCAGCGGGACCCCTCGGCCCGCGCTCTGCGGTCTCGACGGGTGAGCGTCGCCGCGTCCGATGCCGGTGGGCTCGCCGACCTCGCCCTCGACGTGGCCCGCGAGGCGGCGGCGCTGGTGCGGGACCGCGCCGCGGCGGGCGTCACGGTCGCTGCGACCAAGACCAGCGACGTCGACCCCGTGACCGAGGCCGACCGGGCCTGCGAGGAGCTGGTCCGCCGGCGGCTGCTGGCCGCCCGCCCCGACGACGCCGTGCTCGGCGAGGAGGGGGAGGACCGGGCCGGCACCTCCGGGGTCCGCTGGATCGTCGACCCGATCGACGGCACGGTGAACTTCCTCTACGGACTGCCCCACCACGCGGTCAGCATCGCCGCCGAGGTGACCCCGCCCGGTGGGTCGCCGGCCGTGGTGGCCGGTGTGGTCGTCGAGGTGCCGTCCGGCGCCGAGTACCTCGCCCGGACGGACCCGACCGGGGTCGTGCGCGCCACCCGGGACGGGCAGCCGCTGAGGGTGCGCGAGCGGGTGCCGCTGGGCCGGCGGCTGATCGCGACCGGCTTCTCCTACGAACCGGCGCTGCGTGCCCGCCAGGGGCTGGCGCTGGCCCGGCTGCTGCCGCAGGTGCGCGACGTGCGGCGGCTCGGCTCGTGCGCGCTCGACCTGTGCCTGGTCGCCGCCGGGAGCCTGGACGGCTACGTCGAGGAGGGCACCCACCTGTGGGACCACGCCGCCGCCGGGCTGCTGGCGCGAGCGGCTGGCGCGCGGGTCGAGACGACCACCGGGGCGGGCGGACGGCCGCTGCTCGTCTGCGGTCCGGCCGACGGGTTCGAGGAGCTGTGGGACGCCGTGCACGACGCGGGTTTCGCCGCCGGCGGTCCGGGGGAATAGGCCGCATCCCGTCCGCGTTCTGCCGCTCGCCGTCGCGCCCGCACGTGGCCGCGGTCACCGCGGCCCGGCCCGCCTGGTGGCCCCCCGTCGCCGCGGGCCGTCCGATGGTGCACAATCTGGCGCGCCGACGAGGGCGGGCAGACATCGCGAGGGGAGTGAACGAGGCACATGGCGACCGACTACGACGCGCCGCGCAAGAACGAGGAGGACCAGTCCGAGGAGAGCATCGAGGAGCTGAAGGCGCGGCGCCACGACAAGAACTCGGGCAAGGTCGACGAGGACGAGGCCGAGGCCGCCGAGGCGTTCGAGCTGCCCGGCGCCGACCTCTCCCACGAGGAGCTCGCGGTGGAGGTCAAGCCGAAGCAGGACGACGAGTTCACCTGCATGAGCTGCTTCCTGGTCCACCACCGCAGCCAGCTGGCCGACGAGAAGAAGATGATCTGCCGCGACTGCGCCTGAGCGCCGTCGCCGGCGCACCCGGCACCCCGCACGCAGCGACCCCGGCCCCGGGTGGGACCGGGGTCGTCGTCCGTCCTGGTCGGGCGGCTGGTCAGCTGGCCGGGGTGGGGGCGTCCTCGTCGAACCGGTCGGCGCCGAGCCCCGGCGGCAGGTGACCGGTGGAGCGCGTGTAGTAGTGCGCTGCCCGGCGGCTCGCGAGCATCCGGGCGACCTGGACGAGCGTGCCCGAGACCGCCGCCCAGGCCACCGCCTCCCAGATGTCGACGTCCGGGTCGGCCGGGTTCGCCGGCGGCTGCTTGCCCGTGGACTTCTGCCACCCGGTGTTGAGCACCTTCTTCGTCACCGTGGCGGCGCCGAGCGCAGCGCCCAGGGAGAAGACGGACCAGACCTTGGAGCTCTCCGATGCCATGGTCCCGACCCTATCGACGGGTCGACCGGTGTCCACCACCCGCCGGCGTGGCCCACCGGGGCGCGGTTCAGCCGCCGGACGTGCAGCGCACCCGCAGCGCCCGCACGGCCTCGGCGAGCTCCTCGGGGTGGCGCGTCGCGACCAGCCAGTACGGCGCCGGGTCGTGCGGGTCGGTGACCTCGACCCGGACGGCGCGGCGCAGGTAGGGACGCAGCAGCAGGTAGGCGCGCGCGTCGGCGTCCCGGCCCGCCAGCGACCTCGCGGCCGCCGGGTCCAGGGGCTCCGCCGTGCCCAGGTGCTGCCCGGCGATCCGGGCGCGACCGGCCCGCAGCGTGCCGGCGTCGACCGCCACCGGCGCGGCGCCGTAGGAGACCAGCAGCGCGACCAGCAGCGCCAGGCACAGCCCGGTGACCGTCCACGCGACGACGCCCGGCACGGCGACCACCAGCGCGAGCCACAGCGAGGCCACCAGCATCGTCCCCTGCGCCCACCAGCGCAGCGGCACGGTGAGCCGCTCGTGGTGCCCGCGCGCCCCGTCGGGGCGGGCGGTGGGGGTGGGGGACGGGGAGGTCACGCCCCCAGCGTCCCACCCCGGTCCACGCGTGGGGGCGCGCCCCGGCGACCGATGGCCTAACCTCCGCGCGTGACCGACCTGCCGCTGGACGTGCCGCTGGTGCGGCTCGACCCCGACCTCCCGCTGCCCTCCTACGCCCGGGCAGGAGACGCGGGGGCCGACCTGTTCACGGCGGTGGACGTCGAGCTCGGCCCGCACGAGCGCGCGCTCGTGCCGACGGGGATCGCGCTGGCCCTCCCACCGGGGTACGTGGGGCTGGTCCACCCGCGCTCGGGCCTGGCCGCGCGCCACGGGCTCTCCGTCCTCAACACGCCCGGCACGATCGACGCCGGCTACCGCGGCGAGGTCCGCGTGCTGCTGGTCAACCACGACCCGGTCAGCCCGGTGCGGTTGCGGCGGGGCGACCGCGTCGCCCAGCTGGTCGTCCAGCGCCACGAGCGGGCACGGTTCGTCGCGGTGGACCGGCTGGACGCCTCGGAGCGCGGGGCGGGGGGTTACGGTTCTACCGGGGGTTTCGGGCCCGGCGCCGCCGACGGTCCTGGCCCCGGTCGAGACGTCCCAGGAGGAGAGCAGTGAGGTTCCGCCGCAGGTCCACCGACGCGCCCGGGCAGGCCACGGGCGACGACGCGTCGCCGTCCGGGGCGGCCGGGCCCGAGGAGCCGGCCTCCGGGCCGTGGGACCTCGCCGACGTCGCGGACGACGGGGTGGAGCGCGTCGACCTCGGGTCGCTGCTGATGCAGGGGGAGCCGGAGCGCGACCTGCGGCTGCAGGTCGACGAGAGCACCGGTGACGTGCAGTCGGTGCTGCTCGCCGGCCAGGAGGGAGCCCTCGACGTGCGCGCGTTCGCCGCGTCCCGGAACGGCGACCTGTGGTCCGAGGTGCGACCGCGGATCGCCGCCGACATGGCCCGCCGCGGTGGCACCGCCACCGAGCAGCAGGGCCGGTTCGGCACCGAGCTGGCCTGCGAGGTCCGGGTCCGCACCCCGGACGGTGGTGTCGGGGTGCAGCAGTCCCGGGTGGTCGGGGTCAACGGTCCCCGGTGGATGCTGCGCGCGACCTTCATCGGCAAGCCGGCGGTCGACGAGGAGGCCGCCCGCGAGTGGGAGGAGGTGCTCACCCGCGTCGTCGTGCGCCGGGGCCAGCACGCCGTCCCGCCGGGGGAGCCGCTGCCGGTCACCCTGCCGGAGAACGCGCGTCGCCTGCCGCGGCCGCCGGCCGACCCCCGGTCGTGAGGTCCCTGCGGCGCGGGCGCGCGGCGCGCGGCGACCGCGACGGGGACGACGACCGCGACCGGCCCACCCGGCCGGCCGGGACCCCCCGCACCAGGGTCGCCGACGCCCCGGACCGCCGGCCGGTGCTGCTCGAGGGGACCCTGCGCAGCCTCACGCTGCGCCCGCGGGGCGGGGTCCCGGCGCTCGAGGCCGAGCTCGCGGACGACTCGGGGTCGCTGACCGTGCTCTGGCTCGGCCGCCGACACATCACCGGCATCCACGCCGGTCGCCGGCTGCGCGTCCAGGGCCGCATCGGTGTCCACGAGGGGGTGCGGATGATGTACAACCCCCGCTACGAGCTGCTCCCGTGAGCGCGCCCGGGACGCCCCGCCCGGCGCTGGGCCCGGACACCGTCGAGGCCGCGGTGCGCGCCCAGATGGCCACCGCCCTCGGTGGGCGTCGCGGCATGGTGGAGGCGGGCGTGCCGGGCGCGCTGTTCACCGTGCTCTGGCTCGCCACGAAGGACGTCCCGCTGGCCCTGGTGGTCAGCCTCGTCGTGACCCTCGTGCTGCTGGCGGTGCGGCTGGTCCAGCGCTCGACGGTCCAGTTCTGCCTGAACGCGCTGGTCGCCATCGCCATCGGCTACCTCTTCGTCCGGCTCGCGGCCGCGTCCGGTGGCGACGAGTCCGAGCAGGCGCTCGCCTTCTTCCTGCCCGGCATCCTGATCAGCACCGCCTACACCGTGCTGATGGCCGCCTCGTGCCTCACCGGCTGGCCGTTCGTCGGGTTCCTCCTGGGCAGCGTCACCGGCGACCCGACCGCCTGGCACGCCGACCGACAGGTGGTGTCGCTGTGCACCAGGCTGACCTGGCTGTTCCTGCTGCCGGGCGCGGTGGGCGCCGGGCTCCAGGGACCGTGTGGCTGGCCGGCTGGAGCGGCGTGCTCGACATCGACCTGGCCGTGCTGGTGCTGGGCGTGCTGCGGCTGGGTCTGCGGCTGGCCGCTGCGGATCCTGTCCTGGAGCTCGATGATCTGGGTGCTGACCCGCGACCGCACGCCCGTCGAGCAGGCGACCTAGCCGCTGCCGGGGTGGGCGCCGGGTGCGAGCAGCCGCTCGAGCTCGTCCTCGCCGGTGTCCGGGACGACGAACAGCAGCTCGTCGCCCGACTCGACCGGTTGCTCGGGGTCCGGCACGTAGACCTGCCCGTCGCGCAGGATCGTGACCAGCGCGCAGTTGTCGGGCAGGGGGATCAGCCCGACCAGCTTGCCGACGTAGGGCGAGTCCGTGGGCAGCGTCATCTCGACCAGGTTGGCGTTGCCCTGCCGGAAGGTGAACAGCCGGACGAGGTCGCCGACGGTCACGGCCTCCTCGACCAGCGCCGACATGATCCGCGGCGTGGAGACGTTGACGTCGACCCCCCAGGCCTCGCTGAACAGCCACTCGTTGTTCGGGTGGTTGACCCGGCCGACCGTGCGCGGCACCCCGAACTCGGTCTTGGCCAGCAGCGAGGTCACCAGGTTGGCCTTGTCGTCGCCGGTGGCGGCGATGACGACGTCGCAGCGGTCCAGGCGGGCCTCCTCGAGCGAGGACAGCTCGCAGCAGTCGGCGAGCAGCCACTCCGCGTCCGGCACCCGCTCGGGGCGGATCGCCCGGGCGTACTTGTCGATCAGCAGGACCTCGTGGCCGTTGCCGATCAGCTCGCGGGCGATCGAGCGGCCGACCGCGCCGGCCCCGGCGATGGCGACCCTCATGGCGTGCTCCTCACTCCTGCTCCGGGCCGCGCTCGATGACGCGGTAGGCGTACTGCGCGTGGTCCTCGCGGATCACGAGGTGGAGCAGGTCGCCCTGCTGGATCACCGAGTCGGGGGTCGGCAGCATGCCCTCGCCCAGCCGGTCGATCCACGCGATGCGCGAGCTGGACTGGGTCTGGAACTCCCCGGTGCGCGAGCCCACCCAGCTGTCGGGGGCGTCGACGTGGTCCACGCGGATCGTGCCCGAGGGTCGCGGAAGTCCGGCTCCGCGCCGGCCGGCACCAGCCGGCGCAGCACCTGGTCGGCGGTCCACTTCACGGTCGCCACCGTGGTGATCCCGAGCCGCTGGTAGACCTCGGCGCGGCCGGGGTCGTAGATGCGGGCGACGACCTGCTCGATGCCGAAGGTCTCGCGGGCGACCCGGGCGGCGATGATGTTGGAGTTGTCCCCGGAGGAGACGGCCGCGAACGCGTCGGCGCGGCGGATCCCGGCCTTCTCGAGGACCTCCTGGTCGAAGCCCATCCCGGCGACCTTCTCGCCGTTGAACTCGGGCCCGAGCCGGCGGAACGCGTCGGGCTCGCTGTCGATGACGGCGACGGTGTGGTTGCGGTCCTCGAGGCTGCGCGCCAGGGTCGAGCCGACCCGGCCGCACCCCATGATCACGACGTGCACCCGGTCACCGTATCCCGCTTCGGTCCGGGGCGGTCCCGGGTGCCGTACTGTTCTGGCCCGTGGGTCTCCGCGACGCGTCGAAACGGGTCCTGCTCGGGCGCAAGCTGCGGAGCTCGCAGCTCGGCGAGACCCTGCTCTCGAAGCGGATCGCGCTGCCGGTCTTCGCCAGCGACGCGCTGTCGTCGGTCGCCTACGCCCCCGACGAGATCTTCATCATGCTCTCGCTGGCTGGTGCGTCGGCCTACGTCTTCTCCTGGCAGGTGGGCATCGCGGTCGCGGTCATCCTGACCGCCGTGGTGGCCTCGTACCGGCAGACGGTGCACGCCTACCCCAGCGGGGGCGGCGACTACGAGGTCGCCAGCGTCAACCTCGGTCGCTCGGCCGGGACCACCGTGGCCTCGGCGTTGCTGGTCGACTACGTGCTGACCGTGGCCGTGTCGATCTCGGCCGGCGCGCAGTACGCGGCGGCGGCGCTGCCGTTCCTCGGCGGGCACGAGGCGCTCGCCGCGAGCGTCACGGTCGTGGTGCTGATGGCGGTGAACCTGCGCGGCATCCGCGAGTCGGGGACGTTCTTCGCGGTCCCGTCCTACCTGTTCATGGTCGCGGTCCTCGGCATGTGCGGGGTGGGGCTGGTCCAGCTGCTGACCGGGACGCTGCCGGACGCGCCGAGCGCCGCGCTCGAGATCGTGCCGCGCGACGACTTCGAGGGCGCGCTCACCACCCTGGGCCTCGTGGTGCTGCTCGCCCGTGCCTTCTCGTCGGGCTGCGCGGCGCTGACCGGGGTGGAGGCGATCTCCAACGGGGTGCCGGCGTTCCGCAAGCCGAAGAGCCGCAACGCCGCGACGACGCTGCTGCTGCTCGGCCTGATCGCCGTCACGATGATGATGAGCGTCATCGTGCTGGCCGACCAGATGCGCGTGCGCTACGTCGACCCCGCCGAGGTCGACCGGCTGCGGCTGCCGGGCGGGTCGCCGGTGCCGGCCGACTACCGCCAGGACGCGCTGCTCGCGCAGATCGCGGACGGGGTCTTCGCCGACTTCCGGCCGGGGTTCTACTTCGTCGTCGTCATGACGGGCATCATCCTGGTGCTGGCGGCCAACACCGCCTTCAACGGCTTCCCGGTGCTCGGCTCGATCCTCGCCCAGGACGGCTTCGCCCCCCGGGCGCTGGGCTCGCGCGGCGACCGGCTGGCCTACTCGAACGGCATCGTCTTCCTCGCCGCGATGGCCATCGTCCTGATCGTCGCCTTCGACGCGGAGCCCACCCGGCTGATCCAGCTCTACATCGTCGGGGTCTTCACCTCGTTCACGCTCAGCCAGCTCGGGATGATCCGGCACTGGACGCGCAACCTGCGCACCCAGCGCGACGCGGCCGTGCGTCGGCGCATGGTGCGCTCGCGGATGATCAACGCGGTCGGATTCGTCCTCACCGCCGTGGTGCTCGTCGTCATCCTGGTGACCAAGTTCCTCGCCGGGGCCTGGATCACGCTGCTCGCGATGGGGGGGTTCTTCCTGCTGATGCGCGGCATCCGCGGTCACTACGACAGCGTCTCCGAGGAGCTCGCGGCGGAGGAGACGGACAAGATCCTGCCGACCCGGGTGCACGCGATCGTGCTGGTCTCGAAGCTGCACAAGCCGACGCTGCGGGCGCTGGCGTACGCCAAGGCGACCCGGCCCAACGTGCTCGAGGGCGTCTACGTCTCGAGCGACGCGCGTGAGACCACCGCGCTGCTCGACGCGTGGGAGCAGCGCAACTTCGGCGTGCCGCTGAAGGTGCTCCACTCGCCCTACCGCGAGCTGGTCAAGCCCATCGTGGAGTACGCCAGCGAGATCCGCCGGGCCAACCCGCGGGGCGTCGTGGCGGTCTACATCCCGGAGTACGTCGTGGGTCGCTGGTGGGAGCAGCTGCTGCACAACCAGACGGCGCTGCGGCTGAAGGGCCGCCTGCTGTTCACCCCGGGGGTGATGGTGACCTCCGTGCCCTTCCAGCTGCGGTCCTCGCGGATCGCGAAGGAGAAGGTGCTGCGCGAGGGGTCGCGCGTGCAGCCCGGTGACCTGCGCCGCGGCCGGGTCGACGACGACGCGCTGAGCCGGTGACCCGGGTGAGCCCGCCCCGGTCGGGGGCGGCCGCGCCGCCCGCGGGACAAGCAGGCCCGGGGTACCTCCCGCGTGGGGGAGCGGTTCGCGGTGGAGGTCGGCCCGGTCGCGCACGGCGGGCACTGCGTCGCACGGCTCGACGACCGCGCGGGCGCCGACGCCGGGCGCGTGGTCTTCGTCCGTCACGCGCTGCCGGGGGAGCAGGTCGTGGTGGCGGTGACCGAGGGCGGTGACGACGACCGCTTCTGGCGCGCGGACGCCGTCGAGGTGGTGGGAGCCTCGTCCGACCGCGTCGTCCCGCCCTGCCCGTACGCCGGGCCGGGTCGCTGCGGGGGCTGCGACTGGCAGCACGCGGACCTCGCAGCGCAGCGCACGCTCAAGGCGGCGGTGGTCCGCGAGCAGCTGTCCCGGCTCGCCCACCTCGACGTGGCGGTCGAGGTGGAGGTCGTCCCGGGCGACGAGCAGGGGCTGCGGTGGCGCACCCGGCACCGCTACGTCGACCTCCCGGAGGGTCGCCGCGGGATGCGCAAGCACCGCTCCCACGAGGTCGTCGAGGTCGACGACTGCCTGCTCGACGCGCACCGGCCGCCGTCCCGCCAGGTGGGGCCCCACGCCTTCGAGGCCGAGCGGGAGGGCTTCTGGCAGGTGCACCCGGGCGCGCCGGACGCGTTGGTCGCCGCGGTGCTGGCGGCGCTCGCGCCGCAGCCGGGAGAGCGGGTCCTGGACCTGTACGCCGGGGTCGGGCTGTTCGCCCGGTTCCTGGCCGACGCCGTGGGTGACCCCGGCCTGGTCACGCTCGTGGAGGGCGACCGGCCCGCCGCCCGCCACGCGGCGGCCAACGTGCCGGGTGCGGACGTGGTCGTCGGCCCCGTGGAGCAGGCGCTGGTCGACGGCGCCGCGCCGGCCGTCGACCTCGTCGTGCTCGACCCGCCCCGCACCGGGGCCCGGGCCGCGGTCGTCGAGCAGGTGGTGGCCCGCGGCCCGCGGGCGGTGGCGTACGTCGCCTGCGACCCCGCCGCGCTGGCGCGCGACGTCGCGACCTTCGCGGGCCTGGGCTGGACGCTGTCCGGTCTGCGGGCCTTCGACCTGTTCCCGATGACCCACCACGTGGAGTGCGTCGCCCTGCTGGAGCGGGCGGATGTCGTGGCTGGCGGCGAAGACGTTGCGGGGGCCGTCGTGCTCGGACTTGATCTGGACCGAGGTAGACCCCGCCGCTGGTGAACGGGGCGTTCGCCGTCCGGTAGTCACGCACCCACGCGATGTTGTCGGCGTCCAGTACTGCCGGGAACCGGCGGGTCGTCGACTGCAGCCGGGTAGGAGTGGGCCCCTGCTGACGAGATCGTGATATCTTGATATCAAGAGACTTCGTCCGGGTGTGCCGCGGTGAGGGTGACCTTCCTACCGTCGGGGCGCCCCGCGACGGCAGGATGGGCGGCGCGGACACCGCGACGTCAGCGCAGACGCGACAGAGGAGATGACCGGTATGGCCAGCAGCAGCACGGACAGCTACGGCGCCAAGGACACCCTGGACGTCGACGGGACGTCCTACGACTACTACCGCCTCGACGCGGTGGCCGGCGACGGCCTGGACGTCGCGAGCCTCCCGTTCAGCCTGAAGGTGCTGCTGGAGAACCTGCTGCGCACCGAGGACGGCGAGAACATCACCGCCGACGACATCGCCGCGGTCGCCGGGTGGGACCCCGACGCCGACCCGAGCCAGGAGATCCAGTTCACCCCGGCGCGCGTCATCATGCAGGACTTCACCGGTGTGCCGTGCGTGGTCGACCTCGCCACCATGCGCGAGGCGATGACCGAGCTCGGCGGCGACGCCACCAATCAACCCGCTCGCCCCGGCCGAGATGGTCATCGACCACTCGGTGATCGCCGACGTCTTCGGCACCCCCGAGGCCTTCGAGCGCAACGTGGAGATCGAGTACGAGCGCAACCGCGAGCGCTACCAGTTCCTGCGCTGGGGCCAGGGCGCCTTCGACGACTTCAAGGTCGTCCCGCCGGGCACGGGCATCGTCCACCAGGTCAACATCGAGCACCTCGCCCGCGTCGTGTTCGCCCGCGAGGACGGGGAGGGCAGCGCACTGGCCTACCCCGACACCTGCGTGGGCACCGACTCCCACACCACGATGGTCAACGGCATCGGCGTGGTCGGCTGGGGCGTCGGCGGCATCGAGGCCGAGGCCGCGATGCTCGGTCAGCCCGTGTCGATGCTCATCCCGCGCGTGGTGGGCTTCAAGCTCTCCGGCGACCTGCCCGAGGGCTCCACCGCCACCGACCTGGTCCTGACGATCACCGAGATGCTGCGCGAGCACGGCGTGGTCGGGAAGTTCGTGGAGTTCTACGGCCCCGGCGTCTCCGCGCTGCCGCTGGCCAACCGCGCCACGATCGGCAACATGAGTCCCGAGTTCGGCTCGACGATCGCCGTCTTCCCGCTCGACGAGGAGACCACCAAGTACCTCGAGCTCACCGGCCGCACCGCCGAGGAGGTCGCGCTGGTCGAGGCCTACGCCAAGGCGCAGGGCCTCTGGCACGACCCCGACGCGCAGCCCCGCTTCTCCGAGCAGCTCGAGCTCGACCTCGCCACCGTCGTCCCGTCGCTGGCCGGGCCGAAGCGACCCCAGGACCGGGTGTCGCTCTCCGAGGCCAAGCAGTCCTTCCGCGGCGCGCTGGCCGACTACGTCGAGGAGGAGGAGTCGTCCTCGGACAGCCCCGTCGACGAGTCCCTCGACGAGACCTTCCCCGCGAGCGACGCGCCGACTCGCCGCGGGCAACGGCGACGGCAGGCCGCGGCACTTGCGGCGCCGAAGGACGGCGGCCGACCGAGCAACCCGGTCGCCGGTGCACGCTCGAGGACGGCACGGAGTTCGACCTCGACCACGGCGCGGTCACGATCGCCGCGATCACCTCGTGCACGAACACCTCGAACCCGTCGGTGATGATCGGTGCCGCGCTGCTGGCCAGGAACGCCGTCGAGAAGGGGTTGGAGCGCAAGCCCTGGGTCAAGACCTCGCTGGCGCCCGGCTCCAAGGTGGTCTCCGACTACTACGAGAAGGCCGGCCTCACCCCGTACCTCGACAAGCTCGGCTTCAACCTCGTCGGCTACGGCTGCACCACCTGCATCGGCAACTCCGGTCCGCTGATCCCCGAGGTCAGCGCAGGCCGTCCAGGACGCCGACCTCGCCGTGGTGTCGGTGCTGTCGGGCAACCGCAACTTCGAGGGCCGGATCAACCCGGACGTGAAGATGAACTACCTGGCCTCGCCGCCGCTGGTCGTCGCCTACGCGCTGGCCGGCTCGATGGACGTCGACCTGTTCGAGGACCCGCTGGGGCAGGACGAGGACGGCAACGACGTCTTCATGAAGGACATCTGGCCGAGCGCGAGCGAGATCGAGGAGGTCATCGCCTCGGCGATCACCTCGGACATGTTCACCGACGACTACGCCGACGTGTTCGCCGGCGACGAGCGGTGGCAGTCCCTGCCGACCCCCGAGGGCGACACCTTCGCCTGGGACGAGGACTCGACCTACGTGCGGCGTCCTCCGTACTTCGACGGCATGCCGAGCGAGCCGGAGCCGGTCACCGACATCGAGGGAGCCAAGGTGCTGCTCAAGCTCGGCGACTCGGTGACCACCGACCACATCTCGCCCGCGGGCGCGATCAAGAAGGACAGCCCGGCCGGGACCTACCTCGCCGAGCACGGCGTGGAGCAGCGGGACTTCAACTCCTACGGCTCGCGCCGCGGCAACCACGAGGTGATGATCCGCGGCACCTTCGCCAACATCCGGCTGCGCAACCAGCTGGCGCCGGGCACCGAGGGCGGCGTGACCCGCGACCTCGCGAGGGCGGCGACGGCGAGGTGACCACGGTCTACGAGGCCTCCGCAGAAGTACGCCGAGGCGGGGACGCCGCTGGTCGTGCTGGCCGGCAAGGAGTACGGCTCGGGGTCCTCGCGCGACTGGGCGGCCAAGGGCACCGCCCTGCTCGGCGTGCGGGCGGTCATCGCCGAGTCCTACGAGCGGATCCACCGCTCGAACCTGATCGGGATGGGCGTCCTGCCGCTGCAGTACCCCGAGGGGGAGAGTGCCGAGTCGCTGGGTCTGACCGGCGAGGAGACCTTCTCGATCAGCGGGGTCACCGAGCTCAACGACGGCACGACGCCCTCGACGGTGCACGTCACCGCCGGCGACGTGGAGTTCGACGCGGTCGTGCGGATCGACACCCCGGGCGAGGCGGGCTACTACCGCAACGGCGGGATCATGCAGTACGTGCTGCGCAGCCTGCGTCGCAGCTGAGCGGCGGGTGCTGCTCGGGGAGCCGCTGGTCGTCCTCACCGTCGTCGCGCTCGCGCTGCTCGCCGGGGCGGTGACCCAGAACCTGGTCGGGATCGGCCTGGGCCTGGTCGCCGCCCCGGTGATCACGCTGGTCGCGCCGACGCTGATGCCGGACGTGATGCTGTGGCTGGCGATGTCGCTGCCGCTGCTGACGCTGTGGCGCGACCACGAGGACATCGACTGGCGCGGCCTGGGCTGGTCGGTGCCGAGCCGGGTGCTCGGCACGGTGGTCGGCGTCGCGGCGGTCGCCACGATCTCGGTGGCCAGCCTCGGCGTGCTGGTCGGGGTGATCGTGCTGGTCGCGGTCGCGGCGACCTGGCGCGCGGTCACCGTGCCGATGACCCGGACGTCCCTGCTCGGAGCCGGGCTGCTGGCGGGCTTCGCCGGCACGGCCAGCTCGATCGGCGGGCCGCCGATGGCGCTGCTCTACCAGCACCGCGACGCCCACCAGATCCGCAGCACGATGGCGGTCTTCTTCACCTACGGCGCCGCGATGTCGCTGGTCGGGCTGGCCCTCGCCGGCCAGCTCGAGCTCTCCCGGTTCCTGATCGCCGCGGTGATGCTGCCGATGCTGCTGATCGGCACCCTGCTCGGCACCCGCGCGCGCCGCCGGTTCTCCCCCGAGCGAGTGCGCCCGGCCGTGCTGCTGGTCTGTGCCGGCTCCTCGCTGGTGCTGCTGGTGCGCAGCACGGTCTCCCTCGCCGGCTGAGCCGTCGGAGCCCTGCGTTCTTGCGTAGCAAACCGCGGCCGTCGCTGCTGACGGTTTGCGGCGCACCTCGCTGACCTGCGACGACGTGGAGAGCGACGCCCGTCGGCCCGCGGACCGGAGCCGATTGCTACGCAGGAGCGCGGACTATCCTGGCGTCATGATCGCCGCCTTCAGCATCAGCCCCGCCACCGCCGACGAGGACGGGGGCGTCGCGGGCGCGGTGGCCGCGGCCGTCCGGGTGGTCCGCGAGTCCGGGCTCCCGAACCGGACCAGCGCGATGTTCACCGAGGTCGAGGGGGAGTGGGACGAGGTGATGGCGGTCGTGAAGGGCGCCGTGGACGCGGTGGCCGCGGTCTCGCCCCGGGTCTCGCTCGTGCTCAAGGCCGACGTGCGACCCGGCTACGACGGCCAGCTCGACGGCAAGGTCGAGCGCCTCGAGCGCGCCCTCGGCGACTGAGGAGCGAGACCGTTTGGCAGCATCGGGCGCATGCAGTCCGAGACCAGGAGCTTCCGCACCGGAGACCGCGACGTCGTCCTCGACCTGACCCGGGAGTGCGAGGACTTCCTCGCAGGCACCGACGGCGACGGCCTGCTCCACCTGTTCGTGCCGCACGCCACCGCTGGGCTCGCGGTGCTGGAGACCGGGGCCGGCAGCGACGACGACCTGCTCACCGCGCTGGGCGACCTGCTGCCGGCCGACGACCGGTGGCGCCACCGGCACGGCACGCCCGGGCACGGGCGCTCCCACGTGATGCCGGCCCTGGTGCCGCCCTACGCCACGCTGCCGGTGCTCGGGGGGCGGCTGGCGCTCGGCACCTGGCAGAGCGTGTGCCTGGTCGACCTGAACGTCGACAACGCCGAGCGGCAGGTCCGGTTCAGCTTCCTGCCGGGGTGAGCGGGGTGGCCGTCGAACACCAGTTCGACTAGGCTGGCGATGTGCCCAACGTCGCCCCGCCCGGTTGGCCCGCCGAGGTCCGCCCCCCCGACGCCCCCGAGTGGGAGCGCACCGCGGTCGCCTGGCTGCTGGACCTCTGCCCGCCGGAGTACCGCTCCTACCGGGCCGTGCGCGGGCACCCGGTGCTGCTGGCGCGGTTCGCGGTGCACCACGTCGAGGCCAGCCGGGACGCCTGCCACCGCGCGCTGAGCGAGGCCCGCGCCGAGCTGCGGACCGTCCTCGGGCCGGACGTGGTCGGCGCCGCGGTCGCCGCGTGGCTGACCGAGGAGGCGCGGTTGCAGGGGGTGCGGCGCGCGGTCGGCCTCGTGGAGGAGGCGCTGCGCGGCCGGCGCTTCGCCGCCCGCCTCTGAGCGGCGCCTAGCCTGGGCCCGTGACGGTGTTCGCCTCGGTCGTGCTGGTCGACCCGCAGGGGCGGCTGCTGCTCCAGGAGCGGGACGAGCACCCCGCCATCGACCCCGGGCTGTGGAGCCTGGTGGGCGGTCACGTGGAGCCCGGGGAGACCCCGGCTCGGGCCGCCGAGCGCGAGCTGGCCGAGGAGACCGGCCTGCCGGTGCCGCCCTCCGGGCTCCGCGCGTGGCGCACCGTGCTCACCCGCGACGGCGAGGTGCACGTGCACACGGCGGCGACCGAGGCCACGGACGCCGACGTGGTCTGCGGCGAGGGGCGCCAGATCGTCTTCCTGGCGCCGGGGGCGGCGATGGGGCTCCCGCTCTCCACGCTCGCGGCGGAGGTGCTGCCCGCGTTGGTCGCCGATCCCGCCTACAGGGACCAGGTGAGGCGCGCGGGTGGCTCGTAGACTCGTCGCCATGGGCCTCCTCGAGTCGATCCACGGCCCGCGCGACCTGCGCGGGCTCTCCGACGACGACCTGACCGACCTGGCCAGCGAGATCCGCGACCTGCTGATCCGCACCTGTGCGAAGAACGGCGGGCACCTCGGACCCAACCTCGGTGTCGTCGAGCTCACGCTGGCGATCCACCGGGTCTTCGACTCCCCGCGGGACCGGGTCGTCCTCGACACCGGGCACCAGTCCTACGTCCACAAGGCGTTGACCGGTCGCGCCGGTGAGTTCGCCGGGCTCAAGCAGGAGGGCGGCCTGTCCGGCTACCCCAGCCAGGCCGAGTCCGAGCACGACGTGGTGGAGAACTCGCACGCCTCGACCTCGCTGTCCTACGCCGACGGCCTGGCCAAGGCCTACGCGATCCGCGGCGAGGACCGTCACGTGGTCGCCGTGATCGGCGACGGCGCGCTGACCGGGGGCATGGCCTGGGAGGCGCTGAACAACATCGCCGTCGCCCGCGACAGCCGCCTGGTGATCGTGGTCAACGACAACGGCCGCTCCTACACCCCGACCGTCGGCGGCCTGGCCACCGCGCTGACCTCGCTGCGCACCGACCCGCGCTACGAGCAGCTGCTCGACCTGGTCAAGAAGCGGCTCAACGCGGTCCCGGGCGTCGGGACCGCGGCGTACGACGCGCTGCACGCGATGAAGAAGGGCCTCAAGGACGCGCTGGCGCCCCAGGGTCTCTTCGAGGACCTCGGGCTGAAGTACGTCGGCCCGGTCGACGGCCACGACCGCGCCGCGATGGAGCAGGCGCTGACGCGCGCCAAGCGGTTCGGTGGGCCGGTGATCGTGCACGCGCTGACCCGCAAGGGCTTCGGCTACGACGCCGCGGAGCGGCACGAGGCCGACCAGTTCCACTCGCCGGGACCGTTCGACGTCGACACCGGCCAGGAGAACCCGAAGGGCCGGATCTGGACCGACCACTTCGCCGAGGCGGTCGTCGACGTCGGGCGCCGGCGGCCCGACGTGGTCGCGATGACCGCGGCGATGATGCACCCGGTCGGCCTGGACGGGTTCGCGGCCCGGTTCCCCGAGCGGACCTTCGACGTCGGGATCGCCGAGCAGCACGCGGCGACCTCCGCCGCCGGCCTCGCGCTGGGCGGCCTGCACCCGGTGGTCGCGGTCTACGCCACCTTCCTCAACCGTGCCTTCGACCAGGTGCTCATGGACGTCGCGCTGCACCGGTGCGGCGTCACCTTCGTCCTCGACCGCGCCGGCGTGACCGGCGACGACGGCGCGAGCCACAACGGCATGTGGGACATGTCCTTCCTCCAGGTCGTGCCCGGCCTGAGGCTCGCCGCGCCGCGCGACGCCACCCGGCTCCGCGAGCTGCTCGACGAGGCGGTCGAGGTCGACGACGCACCGACGGTGCTGCGCTTCCCCAAGGGCGCCCCGCCCGAGGACGTGCCCGCCGTGGACCGGGTCGGGGACCTGGACGTGCTGGTCCGCGACGGTGCCCGCGACGTGCTCGTGGTCGCCGTGGGCGCGATGGCCACCACCGCCGTCGACGTCGCCGGTCGGCTGCGCGACCAGGGCATCGGCGTCACCGTCGTCGACCCGCGGTGGGTGAAGCCGGTCTCGCCCCACCTGGTCGACCTGGCCCGGGACCACCGGCTGGTGGTCAGCCTCGAGGACAACGGCGTGGTGGGCGGCTGCGGCGCGGTGCTGCTCCAGACGCTGGTCGCTGCTGGTGTCAGGACCCCGGTGCAGGTGCGCGGGATCCCCCAGGAGTTCCTCGACCACGCCAAGCGCGGCGCCGTCCTCGAGCGGATCGGCCTGACGGCGCAGGCGGTCGCACGGGACGTGGTCGAGGCGATGACGGCGCAGGACCACCCCACCGGCCCGACGGACCCCACCGACCCCGCTGACCCCACCGGGGCGTCGGACGTGACCACCCCGGGGAATACCGTGGAGCGGTGAGCTCCCCGCGCCTGGTCCACATCGTCGACGACGTGCCCGCCCTCGAGGGCGTCGAGGACCTCGCCATGGTGCTGGTGCTCGACGGCTTCCTCGACGCCGGCAACGCCGCCGCGCTCGCCGCTCGTCACCTGGTGGCCGTCGACGAGGCCGGCGTGACGCAGATGCCGGTCTCCGAGACCGGCGCCGACACCGCGGGTACCGCGGACAGCGGCCCGCTCGGCGGGCCCGCGGCAGCGGGATCGCGGACCCCCGCGGTCGGTCCGGTGGTCGCCACCTTCGACGTCGACGAGCTGCACGACTACCGCGCCCGGCGGCCGCCCATGTCGTTCGTGCGCGACCACTACGCCGACTACGAGGCCCCCCGGCTGCTGGTCCGGCTGCTGCGCGACAGCGGCGGGACGCCGTACCTGCTGCTGCACGGGCCGGAGCCCGACACCCGCTGGGAGGCCTTCGCCCTGGCCGTCCGCGAGGTCGTCGAGCGGTTCGGCGTGACCCGGGTCGTCGGCATGGGCTCGGTGCCGATGGCGGTGCCCCACACCCGGCCGATCTCGGTCACCCACCACGGCAACCGTCCCGAGCTGGTCACGGGGCAGAGCCCCTGGCGGGGCGAGCTGCGGATCCCCGGCAGCGCCCAGGCGCTCCTCGAGCTGCGGCTGGGGGAGTGGGGCCACGACGCGCTCGGCTTCGTCGCGCACATCCCCCACTACCTGGCGCAGCTCGACTACCCGCAGGCCTCCGTCGTGCTGCTCGAGCAGGTGGAGAAGGCCGCCCGGTTGACGGTCGTCCTCGACGCGCTGCGCTCGCAGGGCGAGCAGCGCGACAGCGAGATCGCCCACTACCTGGACCAGAACGAGGAGGTGGGCGAGGTCGTCGCCGCTCTCGAGCGGCAGTACGACGCCTTCGAGCGGGCCGAGGAGAGCGGTTCCAACCTGCTGGCGCCCGACCGCCCGCTGCCGACCGGGGAGGAGATCGGCCAGGAGTTCGAACGGTTCCTGGCCGGGCTGGAGAACCCCGAGGACGAGCGGTGAGCGCGCAGGACCCGCCGGAGGGGGCGGACCGCACCGCCGAGCTGGTGCGGCTGCTCGACATCGAGCGCCTGGACGACGACCTCTTCCGCGGCAGCCACCCCCGCACCACCCGGGAGCGGGTCTACGGCGGTCAGGTCGCGGCGCAGGCGCTGATCGCTGCGCTGCGCTCGGTCGACGAGGGGTACCTGGTGCACTCGCTGCACTCCTACTTCCTGCTCGCCGGCGACTACGGCGTACCGATCATCTACGGCGTGGAGCGGATCCGCGACGGCCGCTCGTTCGCCACCCGCCGCGTCGAGGCGCGCCAGCACGGGCGCGTCATCTACTACCAGACCGTCAGCTTCCACCGGCGCGAGGACGGCTACGACCACCAGGACCGGATGCCGGAGGTGCCCGAGCCCGCCGCGGGCACCGACATGATCGAGCTGATGCGCCTCGCCGGCAACACCGAGGCCGACTCGCTGGCCAGCGAGTGGGGCGCGATGGACATGCGGCTGCTCGGCACGTCGGAGCACGGCCTCGAGCGCGACCCGGACCACCCCGCGCAGTCGCGGATGTGGATCAAGGTCAAGGGCGAGCTGCCGGAGGACCCGACCGTGCACCAGGCGATGTTCACCTTCGCCAGCGACGTCAGCCTGCTCGGCGCCTCGCTGGCCGCGCACCCGGTGCTGCCACCGCAGGTGCAGATGGCCTCGCTGGACCACACCATCTGGTTCCACCGGCCCTTCCGCGCCGACGACTGGTGGCTCTACGACCAGTGGTCGCCGTCGGCGCAGGGTGGCCGGGGGCTCTCGGTGGGCCGCGTGTTCACCCCTGCCGGGACGTTGGTGGCGACGGTGGCCCAGGAGGGCCTGATCCGTCCCCGTCGGCGGGGCTGAGCACCGCCGGCCGCCAGCGGGTCGACGCGGCGCGGTCGCGCAGCGGGTCGTCCTCGGCCACGGCGTGGCGCCGGCCCCAGTCGACCAGCCGGTCGATGACCGGGGCGAGCGCGAGCCCGGCGGGGGTGAGCAGGTACTCGTCGCGTGGCGGGGCGTCCTGGTAGCGGCGTCGCGCGACCAGCCCGGCGTCCTCCAGCGAGCGCAGCCGGGCGGCCACCCGGTCGCGCGGGGCCCCGGTGCCGCGGACCACGTCGGTGAACCGCGACCGCCCGAGCAGGAGCTCGCGCACGACCAGCAGCGACCACCGCTCGCCCACGACCTCCAGCGCGGCCGCAGCGGGGCACGGGCGCCCGGGCAGCCCGGCAAGGGGTACGGGTCGGAGGCTCACACCTGCTAGCCTCGCCCGGGTGAGTTTGGAAGTCAAACCGACATCGGGCGCGCCGGACCGGACGTTGCTCTGGATCGCGACCGGGACCGTGCTGGTGCTGGTCACCTACGTGACGCCGATCGCGACCCTCGAACGCAGCGCCGCCGACCTGGGCGCCGGACCCGCGGCGCGGGCCTGGATCCTCAGCTCGATGAGCGTCGGGTTGGCTGCCGCGCTGCTGGCGGCCGGTGTCGCCGGGGACACCCGCGGCCGACGGCGCGTCTACCTCGGCGGGCTGGTGCTGATGGGCGCCGGCGCACTGGTCTGCGCGCTGGCGTGGGAGCCGTGGCTCCTCGTCGCCGCTCGGGTCGCCCAGGGCGTCGGCGGCGCCGCCGTGCTGGCCTGCGGGCTGGCGCTGCTCGCGGCCGCCACCGAACCGGGGCCCGCCCGCACCCGGGCCACCGCGGTCTGGGGCGCCAGCGTCGGGCTGGGCATCTCCGCGGGGGCCCTGGTCGCGCTCGCCCTCGACATCGAGTCCGGCTGGGCGACCGGGTGGCGTGAGACCTACGTCGTCACCGGGCTGGCGATGCTCGCGGTCGTGGTCCCGACCCGGCGCGGCGTGGCGGCACCCCCCGGCGTACCGGGGCGGGTCGACCTGGCGGGGCTCGCTCTGCTCAGCACCGCCGCGACGGCGCTGGTGGCAGCGCTGACCCAGGGCCGCGGCGGCATCGACGCGCCCACCGTGGTGCTCGGTCTGACCGCCCTCGTGGCGGTCGTGGCCTTCGTGTCCGTCGAGCGCCGGGTCGCCGCGCCCCTGCTCGACCCGGTGCTGCTGCGCGACCCGCGGTTCCGCGCGGCGACCACGGGATCGCTGGTGCTGGGTCTCGGCATCATCGGCACCACGTCGTACCTGCCCACGCTGGTCGACGTCGGGTACGACCAGGGGTTGGGGGTGGCCACCGTGCCGGTGCTCGGCTGGTCGCTGACCAGCGTGGTCGTCTCGGTGCTGCTGCCCCGGCTGCGGGTCACCCCGACCGGACCGCGCCCGGTCGCGGCGCTGCTCGTGGTGGTCGCAGCCGGCCAGCTGCTGTGCCTCGGTGTGACCGCCGGGTCGGCGCTGTGGCGACTTACCGCGGCCATGGTCGTCGCCGGGCTCGCCACCGGAGCGCTGAACGCGATCCTCGGGCGCGAGGCGGTCGCCAGCGTGCCGCCGCACCGCGCGGCCATGGGGTCGGGCGCCAACAACACCGCCCGCTACCTCGGCGCGGCCTGCGGCATCACCGTCTTCGCCACGATCTCCCAGCTCTCCGACGACATCACCGCCGGCTTCGACGTCGCCCTGATCGCCTCCGCAGGGCTGACGCTGCTGGGTGCGGCGGCGATCGCGTCGTACGGCGTGCGCGGGCGGCGGGGGACCGTGGCGCCGGTGGGTTGAGGGTCGGGCGCAGCGCTCTGGGTGGCTAGGTCGGCCGGCGCTCGGCGACCATGTTGGACGTCGGGTGCTTCAACGGCCTGCTGATGTCGTCGGTCGCGCTGGTCGAGGGCAGGTCGACATGGTGTGGACCGGCTCGGACTGCGTCCCGCGCCGCGATCGCGAGGTCTTCGAGCGGCACCCGCTGGAGCGCGTGTGGTTCCTGGAGGTGCGGGTAGTTGAGGGACCCGAGTCGTGGCGACGCCGTGCTTGGAGCTCGTTGGTCAGCCGGGTCTGCAGGTCCGCCGTCACCATCGAAGGGCTCGGCTGGGTGAGGGGCGATCGATCGCGGCGTTGTCGATCATTGGCGTGGCGGCGGCTTGCGCCACCATCCTCTGGCGCTGGGAGCTCACGCCCGTGCGAACAGTCATCTTCGTCACGGCCCCCGGAATGCTGCTGATCGTCCCGATCGCGGTACTGCTGCTTCTGCCGCACTGATCCTCGAGGTCCTGGTGCGGGGATGGGGACATGGCGGGAGGCGCCGAGGCCCGGCGGCGCGCGGGCGCAGGCGGGGTGGGACGACGACACCCCTGTCGGCGGGTGGTTCTAGTATCGAACACATGATCCATCACGAGGTGGCCGGCGGGCCGGGCGACGAGGGCAGCGTCGCGCCGTGCGCGGCGGTGCTCGTGCTGGGCGCGGTTGCAGAGTCGCTGGCCGGGTTGGACGGCGCGAGCGACCGGGACCTGGTGGACCTGCTGGACGGCCTGGAGCGGCTCAAGGGTGCGGCGGCGGCGCGGCAGGCGGACCTGGCGGCGGCGTTGGACCGGGTCCGCCTCGACCAGGCGGCCGCGGCGGGGCGCCGGCCCTCCGACGGTGGCGTCGGCGCCGAGATCGGTCTCGCGCGCCGGGAGTCGCCGCACCGGGGACGGGCCCACCTGCGCCTGGCACGGGCGTTGACCCGCGACCTGCCCCACACCCTGGCCGCGCTGCGCGCCGGCGACATCTCCGAACGACGCGCCGAGATCGTGGCCGTGGAGTCGGTCCACCTGAGCCGTGAGCAGCGCCTGGTCCTCGACCAGCTGATCGCGCCCCGCCTGCCCGAGCTGGGCGAGGCCGAGACCACCCAGGCGGTGCGCCGGGTCGTGCTGCGCCTCGACGAGGCCGGCTACCTCGCCCGCCGCTCGCGCGCCCTGGGCGGGCGGCGGGTCACCTGTCGACCCCTGGCCGATGGCATGTCGTCGCTGACCGCGTTGCTGCCCAGCGAGGTCGTCGCGATGATCGTGGCCTCGCTGCGCGAGGCCGCCGACCGCCACCGCGCCACCGACCAGGCCACCGACCAGGCCACCGACCACGCCACCGCAGGCGCGGACGCCGGCGCGGATGAGCGGACCCGGACCCAGCTGGTCGCCGACCTCGCCGCGCGAACGCCTCGCCGGCACCACCCTCGGCACCGGGACCCCGGTCGCGGCCAAGATCCTCGTCTCCGCCGAGACCCTGCTCGGCGAGAGCAGCGAACCGGGCTACCTGCCCGGCTACGGCTACCTGCCGGCCTCGATCGCCCGCTCGATGGTCGCCCGGGGCCTGTCCCACACCCTGTCCAGCGCACGGCGGGTCTTCTGCTTCCCCGAGAGCGCCACCCTGGTCGCGATGGAGTCCGACCACCGACTCCTCACCGGCCTGCTGCGCGAGCTCGTCGTCGACATCCGCGACGCCGGGACCTGCCGCACCCCGTTCTGCAACGCCCCCGCCGCCCACGCCGACCACGTCCGACCAGCCCGCAACGGCGGCGCGACCACCGCGACCAACACCCAAGGGCTGTGCGAGGGCTGCAACTACGTCAAGGAGACCACCGGCTGGCACGCCAGCGCCGACCTCGACGACCAGCACCGCCACACCGTGCAGACCACCACCCCCACCGGCCACACCTACCGCAGCCACGCCCCACCACTCCCCGTCCCGCCCGGGCTGGTCCGGGCGGGATGAGCGGTCAGGTCGTGGTGGTGCGTCCCGCCAGGTGCGGAGCGCCGCTGCCCGGGCTGGTCAGGGAGAACGCGTAGCCGTCGTCCAGCGTGGCCGAGCCGAAGGCCACCCGGCCGGGCAGCAGCACCGGCTTCTTGAAGGCCGCCGCCACGCGCACGGCCTCGGGGAGCCGGTTCTCCAGCGCCGCGACACAACGCGCCTTGGTCCACATCCCGTGCGCGATGTGCCGCGGGAACCCCAGCGGCTTCGCGGTCAGCGGGTGGAGGTGGATGGGGTTGTGGTCGCCCGACACGGCGGCGTAGCGACGGCCGAGGTCGCTCGGGAGCGACCACACGGTGCCGTTGGGCGGGGCGTCGGGGAAGGCGGACCCGCTGGGCGCGTCCTTGTCGCCCCGCCCGCGCCGCAGGTAGGTCGACACGCTCTCCCAGACCAGCTCGCCGTCCGCGCGGGCCTCGACCTCGACGCGGTAGACGGTGCCCTTGGGGTGCGCCGCGGGTGCGCCGACGCGCGCCTCGACGCCGAGGCTGTCACCGACCCGGGTGGTCCGGTGGCGGGTGATCTCGTTCTCCAGGTGCACCGTGCCCACGGCGGGGGCCGGGAACGCGGGGTCGGTGAGGATCGCCATGTGCAGGCCGAAGGCCAGCAGGTGGGGGTAGGTCAGCGGCACGTCGTCCTTGACCGGGAACCCGCACACCCGGGCGTAGCGGTCGACGTGGTCGCGCTCGACCCGGACCGGCGGACGCCGGAAGGCCAGCCCGGTGAAGCCCTCGGCCGGTGCCTTGCGCACCCCCGGCAGGCCGCCCACGACCGGGAGCGCGGGCAACGCGGCGCGCAGCAGGGTGCGCACCCCGCCGGTCTCACCCTCGAGGACGCGGGGCTCGGGGCGATCGTCCGTCATCTCAGGCCCCCAGCATCATCTGGCCGCAGACCCGCACGACGTTGCCGGTCACGGCCGTCGAGCCGGGGCTGGCGTACCACGCGACGGTCTCGGCGACGTCGACCGGCAGCCCACCCTGCGCCAGCGCGTTCAGCCGCTGCCCGACCTCGCGGGTGGCGAACGGGACGGCGTCCGTCATCTGGGTGATGATGAAGCCGGGCGCGACCGCGTTGACGGTGATGCCGCGGCCGGTGTCGCCGGCCAGCTCCTCGGTGAAGGCGTCGACCAGTCCGATCACGCCGGCCTTGGAGGCCGCGTAGTTGGTCTGCCCGACGTTGCCGGCGATGCCCGCGATCGAGGCGACGCCCACGACGGCGCCGTTGTCGTTGATCACGCCCTGGTCGAGCAGCTCGCGGGTGATCCGCTCCGGTGCGGTCAGGTTCACCGCGACCACGGACTCCCAGCGGCTCTCGTCCATGTTGGCCAGCTTCTTGTCGCGGGTGATCCCGGCGTTGTGCACGACCACGTCCACCCCACCGTGCTTGTCGCGCAGGTGCTGCGCGATCCGCTGGGGTGCGTCCGCCGAGGTGATGTCGAGGGTCAGCCAGTCGCCGTCGAGCTCCCGGGTCAGCGCCTGCAGCTCGCTGGCGGCCTGCGGGACGTCGAGACCCACGACCGTGGCCCCGTCGCGGTGCAGCACGCGGGCGATCTGCTCACCGATGCCGCGGCTCGCGCCGGTGACCAGGGCGACCTTCCCCTCGAGCGGGCGGGCCCAGTCCGTCACCGTCGGGGCAGCAGTGGCGCCGCGGGCGCCGACGCGCACGACCTGGCCGGAGACGTAGGCGGACTTGGGGGAGAGCAGGAACGCCAGCGTGCTCAGCAGGCTGCCCTCGGCCCCCTCGGCGACGTAGACCAGCTGCACCGTGCCGCCGTGGCCCAGCTCCTTGCCCAGCGACCGGGTGAAGCCCTCGAGCGCGCGCTGGGCCACCCGCTCCGAGCCGGCGACCAGCTCGGGCGGCGTGCCGAGGACGACTACTCGAGGGCAGTCCTCCAGCCGGCGCAGCACGGGGCCGACCACCTCGCGCAGCAGGCCGAGGCCGCTGCTGGAGGTCACCCCGGTGGCGTCGACGACGACGGCCTTGAGCCGGCCCTCCTCGGGGACCTCGGTGGTCGTGTCGACGTCGAGCTGCCCCAGCAGGCCCGGCAGCGACTCGACCAGACGACCGCGGCCGCCGACGAGGACGGTGCCGTCGACCAGCGGTGCTCCCTCGGTCCAGCGCTCGAGCCGGGTCGGGTCGGGCAGGCCGAGGTTCTTGACCACCAGCCGTCCGATCGGGCTGCTGGAGAAGGCCTGGTAGCGGTCGGTCATCGAGGGGGTCCTCCGGTGGGTCGCGGTCGAGGTCGGCGCCGATCATGTAACTCCATGTGTAACTTCACGTCCACTTTTCGTGACCTGCCCCTCATCGGCTTCCGCTGCGCCGGGTCGGGCAGCAGGATGTGCCCATGATCACCACCACCCGCCGCGTCGCCCTCGTCGGCGGCAACCGGATCCCCTTCGCCCGCTCCAACAGCGCCTACGCGACCGCGACGAACCAGGAGATGCTGACCGCCGCCATCGACGGCGCCGTCGAGCGGTTCGGGCTCGAGGGTGAGCGACTCGGCGAGGTCGTCGCGGGCGCCGTGCTCAAGCACTCCCGCGACTTCAACCTCACCCGTGAGTCGGTGCTCGGCTCGAAGCTGGACGCCGCGACGCCCGCGACCGACGTCCAGCAGGCCTGCGGCACCGGTCTGCAGGCGGCGATCCAGGTCGCCAACAAGATCGCGCTCGGCCAGATCGAGGTCGGCATGGCCGGCGGCGCCGACACCACCTCGGACGCCCCCATCGCCGTGGGCGAGGGCCTGCGCACGGTGCTGCTCCAGGCCAACCGGGCCAAGACGCTCCAGGGCCGCCTGGCCGCGCTGGCGAAGATCCGCCCCGGCGACCTGGTCCCCGAGATCCCGCGCAACGGGGAGCCCCGCACCGGCCTGTCGATGGGGGAGCACCAGGCGCTGACCGCACTGGAGTGGCAGATCAGCCGCGAGGACCAGGACGCCCTGGCCGCGGCCTCCCACCGCAACCTGGCGGCCGCGTACGACGCCGGTTTCCTCGACGACCAGATCACGCCGTTCCGCGGGCTCGAGCGCGACCAGAACCTGCGCGCCGACACGACCATGGAGAAGCTGGCGAAGCTCAAGCCCGTCTTCGGCAAGGGCGAGGCGGCGACGATGACGGCGGCCAACTCCACGCCGCTGACCGACGGCGCGTCGGTGGTGCTGCTGGCCTCCGAGGAGTGGGCCGAGCAGCACGGCCTCCCGGTGCTGGCCTACCTGACCGCCTACGAGACCGCCGCGGTCGACTACGTGCACGGCGGCGAGGGCCTGCTGATGGCGCCGGCCTACGCGATGGCGCGGATGCTCCAGCGCGAGGGGCTCACGCTCCAGGACTTCGACTTCTACGAGATGCACGAGGCCTTCGCCTCCCAGGTGCTCTCGACGCTGAAGGCCTGGGAGGACCCGGTCTTCTGCAAGGAGCGTCTCGGCCTCGACGCGCCGCTGGGCACCGTGGACCGCGCCAAGCTGAACGTGACCGGCTCCTCGCTCGCCGCCGGGCACCCGTTCGCGGCCACCGGCGGTCGGATCGTCACCGTGCTCGGCCAAGCTGCTCGCGCAGCAGGAGTCCGGCCAGGGCGCCGGCCGCGGCGTGATCTCGGTGTGCGCCGCCGGCGGCCAGGGGGTCACCGCGATCCTCGAGCGTCCCTGACCCCCGCCGTCACCAGGGCGAGGGCCGAGCGCGACCAGGTAGTCCCGCACCTGCTCGGCGGAGATCTGCCCGACGGTCGGGATGCCGGGAGCGGCCTCCTTGACCAGGATGCCGACCCGGGCGAGCTGCAGCGCGCCGAGCCCGCTGGCGTAGAGGGTGTTGGCGAGCAGCGTCGGGTCCGCGACGGCGAAGTCGCCGGTGCGGTCACCGTCCTCGAGCACCGCGGAGAGGATCGCCAGGCAGGACGAGATCGCCGCGGCCGAGGCGGAACAGCGCGCCCTCGCTGATCTCGTCGAGCAGCTCCGAGCCCTGGCGGCGCATCAGCGCCTGGGCGCAGTCGACGAAGGCGGGGTGCGCCACGCCGTAGTCGACGAAGACCTCGACGATGCCGCGAGCCGGTCGGCCGGGGGCTGGTCGGACCGGTCGGCCGCCGCCGAGCGCGTCGCGCAGCTCGTCGAGGTAGCCGACCAGGGTGAGCGCGAACAGCTCCTCCTTGCCGGTGAAGTGGCGGTAGACGATCGCGCGGTTGATGCCGACGGCGCGGGCGATGTCCTCGATCTGCGCGTCGCGCGACGCCGCGGTCGTCGAAGAGCGCCCGGGTCGCGGCGATGATCTCGGCCTCACGGGCCCGGCGCCGCGCGACCGCTGCCCGGCGCCTGCCGTCCGTCGGCGGTGCCGTGGTCATGGCGTCACTGTACGGCGTGTGCAACTCGTAGTTGCAGCACGTGCTCACCGGCGTTGCGGGCGCGCCCGGCCGACGAGGCCCAGCGGGGTGGGCAGGGCCGTCGGCGGGTCGTGACCGTCCCGGGCCAGCGCGACCAGCGCGTCCCAGAGCCGGGCGGACGACGGCTCACCGCTGCGGCCGCGCAGCCCGGCCGCCGTCTCCAGCGCCGAGCGCACCACGTCCCCGTCGGGCGCCGGCCCGCGCCCGCGCAGCCGGACGTCACCGCCGTCCCGCTCGACGGCGAGGTGGCCGCGGCGCGGAGCGACGGGCTCCAGCCTCTCCTCCAGCACCCGGACGACCGTGCCGAGGTCGTCGGTGAGCGTGCGCAGCAGCGTCGCGGAGGCGGGGTCGGTCCCGTCGCGGGTGAGCCGCTCGGCCGTCCGGGCCAGGCCCACCGCCTCGGCGAGGAGCTCGGTGCACCCGGGGAGCGCGTGGAGGGTCATGGCCCGACCCTGCGCCCGGCGCCCCGCGCCCCGCCCGCACGCGGCCGGCACCTGGGGAGGACGCCTCGGGGCCGGTGTCGTGTGGACGCCGGTGGCACGTCGACGGGTGCCCGTGCGTCGAGGACGCCGGCTCAGAGCAGGGCGCGCACCGAGGCCAGGGTGTCGGCCTCCGCGACCGGCTTGTCGTCGCGGTAGCGCAGCACGCGCGCGAAGCGCAGCGCGACGCCGCCGGGGTAGCGCGTCGAGCGCTGCACGCCGTCGAAGGCGATCTCGACCACCTGCTCGGGCCGCACGTGGACCACGTGGCCGTCGCGGTGGCGTCTCGAGGTCGAGGAACCGCTCGGTCTGCCAGGCCAGCAGCTCGTCGGTCAGCCCCTTGAAGGTCTTGCCCAGCATCACGAAGCCGCCGCCGTCGGCCGCGCCGAGGTGCAGGTTGGACAGCAGCCCGGTGCGTCGGCCGGACCCCCACTCCACGGCGAGGACCACGAGGTCGAGGGTGTGCACGCGGCTTGACCTTGACCCAGGCGGCGCCACGACGGCCGGCCTCGTAGGGCGCACCGAGGTCCTTCACGACGACCCCCTCGTGCCCGGCGTCCAGCACGGCGGTCGAAGAACGCCTCCGCCTCGGCGGGGTCGGCGGTCACCACCCGCGCGCACGCGGTGGCGCTCGGGCACCAGCGCGTCGAGGACGGCCGCCGCGCTCGTGGCCGGGGGCGCCGAGCAGGTCGCGGCCGTCGAGGTGCAGCACGTCGAAGAAGTACGGCGTGACCTGGACGCCCGCCGCCTGCGCGGTCCGCGACGCCGTCTCCTGGAACGGCCGCGGACGCCCGGTCCTCGTCGAGCGCCAGCGCCTCGCCGTCCAGCACGAGCGCGCCGGCGGGCAGGTCGCGCACCACGGCGACCACCTCGGGCAGGCGGGCGGTGATGTCGTCGAGGGTCCGGGTGGTCACGAGCACGTCGTCGCCGTCGCGGTGCACCTGGATCCGGATGCCGTCGAGCTTGGTGTCGACGGCGACCTCGGCGCCCTCCGCGCGGGCCATCGCGGTCGCGACGTCGGGGGCGCTCGAGGCCAGCATCGGCAGCACCGGGCGTCCGACCTCGAGGCCGACGCCGCCAGCGCCCCCGCGCCGTCGAAGGCGAGCCGCGCGACCGCCCTCGTCGACCCGGTGAGCATCGCGGCGCGCCGGACCGCGGCGAGCGGGACGCCGGCCGCCAGCGGCCAGCGCCTCCTGCACCAACGCGTCCGCCGCACCCTGCCGCACACTCGTCGGTGACCACGGCGCGCAGCCACGTCTGCTCCTCGGCGGTGGCCCGTGCGAACAGGGCCGCCACGGCGTCGCGGCGCGCTGCCTGCGAGCCCGGGCCGCCGCAGCGCGGCGAGCGCCTCGAACGCGTCGTCCACCTCGGCGACCGTCAGCGACGGCTCCGGCGCGGGGTCGGGCAGCCCGCCGACGCCGCGCCAGCCCAGGCCGGTGCGTCGCTGGGTCAGCGTCCCGCCGAGGTACGCCACCACCGTGGTCAGCGAGGTGCCGTCCTCGGCGTGCGCGGCGGCCAGCACCGGCGCGAGCGCGGCGACCTTGGCCTTGCGCGACCGGGTGGCCGCGAGGGCCGACGACGTGGCGACGACCTCGGCGAGCAGCACGGCCCCATCCTGCACCCGCCCTGGGCTACCGTCGTCGTCGTGGTGGACCAGCGGGCCGACCGGGCTCCCGACGCGGCGCGCGTCGTCCGGCTGCCCGGTCCGTGCCGGTTGCGGCAGGTGCTGCACCTCCACCGCCGCGGACCCGGCGACCCGACCTACCGGGTCGACGAGGCGGGACGGCACTGGCGGGGCATCCGGACGCCCGCCGGCCCGGCGACGCTCGTCCTCCAGGAGCGGCCCGTGGCCGGCGAGGTCGCCGCGGCCGCCTGGGGTCCCGGCGCGGCCTGGGTCCTCGACGCGGTCCCGGACCTGCTCGGGTCCGCCGACGACTGGTCGGGCTTCGAGCCGCGCCACCCCGTGCTGGTCGACGCCCGCCGCCGTCACCCCCACCTGCGCCTGGGCCGCACCGGCCTGCTGATGGAGGCGCTGCTGCCGGCCGTGCTCGAGCAGAAGGTGACCGGGCAGGAGGCGTTCGCCGGCTACCGGATGCTGGTGCACCGCGCCGGCGACCGCGCTCCCGGGCCCGGTCCTGCGCTCCGGCTGTGGGTGCAGCCGGCGCCGGAGCGGCTGCGCCGGGTCGCCTCGTGGGAGTGGCTGCAGATGCACGTCGACCCCGCCCGCTCCCGCACGATCGTCGCCGCAGCGCGCGTCGCCGACACCCTGGAGCGGCTCGTCGGCCTCGCGCCCGAGGAGGCCGAGCGCCGGTTGCGCTCGCTGCCCGGCATCGGGGTGTGGACGTGCGCCGAGGTCCGCCAGCGCACGTTCGGTGACCCGGACGCGGTGTCCTTCGGCGACTACCACGTCGCGAAGGACGTCGGGTGGGCGCTGACCGGTGAGCCGTTCGACGACGAGCAGATGGCGGCGTACCTCGAGCCGTGGCGTCCCCAGCGCGGGCGGGTGGTCGCGCTCCTCGGCGCCGCCCGGCTGCACCGACCCCGCCACGGTGCGCGGATGGCCCCGCGCACCCACCTCCCGGCGCGGGTGGGACGCCGCTGACCGGTGTCCAGCGGCCCGGACCCGGCCCCGCGCCGACCAGGGCCGCGGCGGATGCCGCTGGTAGCATCGGCGATGACGTGGGGACGTGGTGCTGTCGATGCCGGAGCCCCGACTCGGCCGTCCCGGTCGCCCCCCGCGACCGCGCACCGGACGCACCAGGAGATGCCCCGACATGCAGCGACGACGCCTGACCGCCACCACCGCCTCCGCAGCCGCAGCCGGGCTGCTGATGGTCGGCCTCGCCGCGGCCGGCACCACCGCGACCGCGGGCGCCACCGGACCGGCCGCAGCCGCACCGGTCGCGAAGGGCAAGGGCCAGGGCCAGCTGTACGTCGTGCAGGCCGTACCGAGCAAGCGGGTGGACGTCGAGGTCGACGGCGAGCTGGTGCGCGAGGACCTGGGTGTCGGCAAGGTCGTCGGCCCGCTCGACGTGCCGGTGGGCTCGCGCGAGGTCACCTTGTCCACCGACGAGTGGTCGGTGAGGACCAGCGTGAAGATGGGTCGCGGCGAGGTGATGGACGTCGTGCTCCACCGCCCCGCCTCGCGCGGTGGCGACCCGCTCGTGAGCACCTACGACGTCCCCGACCAGCCGATCGGCCCTCGCAAGGCCCGCGTCGTGCTCGCCCACACCGCCACCGCACCGCCGGCCGACGTGCGCGTCGACGGTCAGACGGTCTTCCGCAACATCGCCAACGGCGAGTTCGCCAAGGCCGACGTGCCCTCCGGCACCCGCAAGGTGGCCCTGCTCCCGACCGGGTCCGACCGCGGCGCCTTCCTCGGCCCGCTCGACGTGGACCTCGAGGCACGCACGGTGACCATGGTCTACGCCGTCGGCTTCCCGCAGGACAACTCGATGCGCGTGGTCTCCCACTCCGCCGGCCTGGCCGCCGACGGCAGCGTCGCGCCGAGCCGCATCGAGACCGGTTCCTCGGCCGGCCTGGCGCGCGACCTCCTGGTCGCGCCCGCCGGGCGCTGAGCGCGCCGTCGTCGCCGTCGGCCCGGTCGACCCGGTGAGGACGCGGTGAGCACGGTGCGCCGTCGCGTCCTGGTGCTGGCCGGGCTGCTGCTGGCCGCCGTGCTGGTGGTGACCGGGGTGGTCGGCGCCACCACGGAGCCCGGTCCCGCCCCCACGGACGCCACCGCGCAGGACGAGGGTCCCGACGCGTCCGGTGGTCCGACGTCGGCGGAGCCCTCCCCGGACCCCGAGGTCGAGGTCCGCGAGGTCGAGGCCAACGCCGCGGAGCGGGTCGGCTCCGTCGTCCCCGCCGAGCCGCGGCAGGTCCGCCTGCCCGGGACCCGGTTCCTCGACGTGGTCGCGGTCGGGACCCGGTCCAACGGCATCCTCGACGTGCCCGACGACGTCGACCTGCTCGGGTGGTGGGAGGGCGGCTCCCGGGTCGGCGACCCGTTCGGCTCGGTCCTGGTCGCCGGTCACGTCGACTCCGAGACCGAGGGCCTCGGTCCGTCGGCGGTGCTGCTGACCAGCGCCCGCGGCGACCGGGTCACGGTGCGCGCCGGCGGTCGGACCACCCGCTACGACGTCGTCTCGCGCGACCTCGTCCCGCTCGACGACCTGGCCTCCTACCCGCGGGTGCTCTCCTCGGCGGGCCCGGGCCGGCTGACGCTGGTCACCTGCGCCCCGCCGTTCGTCCGTGCGCGCGGTGGCTACCAGAACCTCGCGGTGGTCACCGCCCGGCCCGCGCCCGGGGGCTCCGGGTGACCGGCGGCGCCTCCCACCAGCCGTCCCGGCTGCTGGTCGCCGTGCTGGTCGCAGCGGTGCTCGGCGCGCTCGTGTGGTGGCGTGTCCTGCCGGGGCGGGGGGAGCCCGACGAGGCGGGCTCGCCGCCCGTGGTCGCCGAGCAGGGCCGCGCCGCCCTGGTCGCCAGCCCCGCCCCGACCCAGCCGGTGCGGCTGCCCGACCCCGGCGCCTTCGTCGACGCCCGGGTCCAGCCGGACGGCACCGTGCAGGTCACGCACTGGCTGCGCGCGCCGGAGGCGGTCGACGAGGTCAGCCTGCGTACCTACCCGCCGCTCCAGGTCCCCGGGCCGACCACCCTGACCGACCTCGAGATCCGCACCAGCCAGGGCGAGGTCCGGCTGCCGGACGTCCCCGAGGTCGGTGTCGAGCCGGTCACCGTCCCGCTGGTGCGGCCGACCCTGCTGGTCCGGCTCGCCTACACGCTGCGCGGCGTCACCGTGGAGAGCGGCGACGAGCCGGGCCGCGCCCTGGTCGACAGCGTCCTCGCCGACGTGGACCTGGCCCTCGAGCGCGGCGAGACCCGCGTGCAGGTGGGCGGTCGCCGGATCCTCCAGCTGACCTGCGTCCAGGACGGCGGCACGGTGCTGGACGTGGCGCTGTGCGGGTCGAACCGCGAGGGCGGGTGGGCGGTCAACCTGACCCCGCGGCAGAAGGACACCAAGGTCGTCGCGCAGGTCGAGCTGGACCAGCGTCCCGAGCGCAACCCGGACCGCCCGATCGGCTGAGCCCGTGCCGGCTCGGGGCGCTGGCTAGAGCAGCGCGCGCAGCGGTCGCAGGAACGCCTCGGTGAAGCGGCGGTGCAGGTCGCGGGCCTCCCACTCCCACCGGGTGAGCTCCAGGGAGTGCGACTCGTCGAGGGCGAAGACCTCCTCCAGCACCCGCGCCACCTCCTCGTCGATGACCTCGAGGTTGATCTCGTAGTTGCCCGACAGGCTGAGCCGGTCGATGTTGGCGGTGCCGACCGTGCTCCACCTGCCGTCGACGGTGGCGGTCTTGGCGTGCACCATCGCGTCGCGGAACCGGAACACGCGCACCCCGGCCTCGAGGAGCTGGGAGAAGTAGCCCCGGCTGATCCAGTCCGCCACGATGTGGTTGGACTTCAGCGGGAGCAGCAGCCGCACGTCCACCCCCCGCCTGGCTGCCGCCTTCAGCGCGTCGACGAAGTCCTGGTCGGGCAGGAAGTAGGCCTGCGTCATCCACACCCGCGTCGCGGCGCGGTTGATGACCTCCAGGTACATCCCGCGGATCGGGAACAGCAGCAGCCGCGGGACGTTGCGGTGCACCCGGATCCTCGGCTCCCAGGTGGCGGCGGTCTCCAGCAGCAGCGGCCGCTCGCTGTGGCGCAGCCGCCGGCGGCGGTGGAGGTTCCAGAAGTCGGCGAAGGCGCGCTCGAGGTCGTGGACCCCCGGGCCGGTGATCCGCACGTGGGTGTCGCGCCACTCGGTCTCGTAGGCGGCGCCGACGTTGTAGCCGCCGACGAAGCCGACCCGGTCGTCGACGACCAGCACCTTGCGGTGGTCGCGGCCGTAGCGGCGCAGGTCCAGGAAGCGCCACCCGGCGGCGTACACGGGGTAGCGCAGCACCTTGACCGTGGACGGGAACCGCTTGAAGACGGGGGAGACGACGAGGTTGGCGAAGCCGTCGTAGATGACGTGGACGTCGACCCCGCGTGCGGCGGCGTCGCACAGCGCCTTCTTGAAGCGCTCGCCGGTGGCGTCGCCCTTCCAGATGTAGGTCTCGAAGAGCACCTGGCGTCGGGCGCCCTCGATCGCGGCGATCATGTCCTCGTAGAGGTCGCGGCCGTAGGTGTAGGTGGTGACCTCGCTCTCGCCCACCGCGACCGTGCGGGGCGGCGTGGTCGGGAACGGCGCCGGACGCTTGCCGCGACGCCGGTAGGAGTCGACCAGCGACATCGTGAGCGCCAGCGCGACCTGGACCCCGAAGACGGCGAGCAACGTCCGGCGCAGGACGCGCACCGCCCGCCCGGTCGCCCGTGCCCTGCTCGACCTCACGGTCGCCAACCTAGTCGAGCGGCGTCGGCGCCCGGACGTAGGCTCGGAGCATGCGCCCCGTGACCGACCTCGAGCGCCGGGTGGCGCCGTTCAAGGTCGTCTCCGACTACCAGCCCTCAGGCGACCAGCCGGCCGCGATCACCGAGATCACGAAACGGGTGGAGGGGGGCGTCGAGGACGTCGTCCTGCTCGGCGCGACCGGCACCGGCAAGACCGCCACGGTCGCCTGGGTCGCCGAGCAGGTGCAGCGGCCGTTGCTCGTCCTGCAGCCCAACAAGACCCTCGCCGCCCAGTTCGCCAACGAGCTGCGCCAGCTCTTCCCGGACAACGCGGTCGAGTACTTCGTCTCCTACTACGACTACTACCAGCCCGAGGCCTACGTCCCGCAGACCGACACCTACATCGAGAAGGACTCCTCGATCAACGAGGAGGTGGAGCGGCTGCGCCACTCCGCGACCAACTCGCTGCTCACCCGGCGCGACGTCATCGTCGTCTCGACCGTCTCCTGCATCTACGGCCTCGGCACCCCGCAGGAGTACGTCGACCGGATGCTGCGGCTGCGGGTCGGTGAGGAGCGCGACCGCGACTCGATCCTGCGCCAGCTGGTCGAGATCCAGTACACGCGCAACGACATGAGCTTCACGAGAGGCACCTTCCGGGTGCGCGGCGACACCCTCGAGATCTTCCCGGTCTACGAGGAGCACGCCGTGCGCATCGAGTTCTTCGGCGACGAGATCGAGCGGCTGATGACGCTGCACGCGGTCACCGGCGAGGTGATCACCGAGGACGGCGAGCTGTACGTCTTCCCCGCCACCCACTACGTCGCGGGTCCCGAGCGGATGGAGCGCGCGATCGCCGGCATCGAGGCCGAGCTGGAGGAGCAGCTGGCGACCTTCGAGCGGCAGGGGAAGCTGCTCGAGGCGCAGCGGCTGCGGATGCGCACCACCTACGACGTCGAGATGATGCGCCAGGTCGGGTCGTGCTCGGGGATCGAGAACTACTCGATGCACATGGACGGGCGCTCGCGCGGCTCCGCGCCCAACTGCCTGCTGGACTACTTCCCCGAGGACTACCTCGTCGTGATCGACGAGTCCCACGTGGCCGTGCCGCAGATCGGCGGCATGTACGAGGGCGACATGTCCCGCAAGCGCAACCTCGTCGACCACGGGTTCCGGCTGCCCAGCGCGATGGACAACCGGCCGCTGCGGTGGGAGGAGTTCCTGGAGCGGGTCGGGCAGACCATCTACCTCTCCGCCACGCCCGGCAACTACGAGCTGGACAAGGTGCAGGGTGACACCGTCGAGCAGATCATCCGCCCCACCGGGCTGATCGACCCGGAAGTGGTGATCAAACCCACCAAGGGCCAGATCGACGACCTGATCCACGAGATCCGGGTCCGGGCGGAGAAGGACGAGCGGGTCCTGGTCACGACCCTGACCAAGAAGATGTCCGAGGACCTCACCGACTACCTCCTGGATGCCGGCGTGCGCACCCGCTACCTGCACTCCGAGGTCGACACGCTGAAGCGGATCGAGCTGCTGCGCGACCTCCGGCTGGGGGACTACGACGTGCTGGTCGGGATCAACCTGCTGCGCGAGGGCCTCGACCTGCCGGAGGTCTCGCTGGTCTCGATCCTCGACGCCGACAAGGAGGGGTTCCTGCGCTCCGACAAGTCGCTGATCCAGACCATCGGCCGCGCTGCACGCAACGTCTCCGGCCAGGTCCACATGTACGCCGACAAGATCACGCCGTCGATGGAGTCGGCGATCGACGAGACCAACCGGCGCCGCGAGAAGCAGGTGGCCTACAACACCGAGCGTGGCCTCGACCCGATGCCGCTGCGCAAGAAGATCGCCGACATCACCGAGATGCTCGCCCGCGAGGACGAGAACACGCAGGCGCTGCTCGAGACCTGGGCCGGCACGGCCGCCAAGGGCCGCGCGGGCGGGGTGAAGGCCCGCCAGCCGGTGCCCGCGCTCTCCGCGGACGCCGCCGGCCGCCACGCCCAGGACCTCGCGGGCATGCCCAGCGCGGACCTGGCGCAGCTCATCCAGGACCTCACCGACCAGATGCGCAACGCCGCGGCCGAGCTCCAGTTCGAGGTCGCGGCCCGGCTCCGCGACGAGATCTCGGAGCTCAAGAAGGAGCTGCGCCAGATGATGGAGGCGACGAAGTGAGGAGCGCCGCCCGAGCGAGGAACGAGCTCGAGGTGGCCGACGAGCGAGGAGCCCCGAGCGCCAGCGAGGACGGCGACGAAGTGAGGAGCGCCGCCCGAGCGAGGAACGAGCGCGGAGGGCGACGAGTTCTGCCTCGACTGAGCCGCACGCGATGATGGGGCCGTGAGCAGTCCCGTCGTCCCGCCGCTGCGGACCGCGCTGGCGGTGTGGTCGGTGGCGCTGCTGATCTACGTCCTGGCGGTCTTCCACCGCTCCTCGCTCGCCGTGGCGGGACTGGCCGCGACCGAGCGGTTCGACATCTCCGCGGCCCAGCTGGCGACGTTCACCATGCTGCAGCTGCTGGTCTACGCCGGCATGCAGATCCCGACCGGGCTGCTGGTCGACCGGTTCGGCCCGCGGCGGGTGCTGCTGACCGGCGTCGCCGTCCTGTGCCTCGCGCAGACGGCGTTCGGGCTCGCCGACACCTACGCGCTGGCGCTGGTGGCCCGGTTCTTCGTCGGGCTGGGGGACGCGCTGACCTTCGTGTGCGTGCTGCGCCTGGTCGCCAGCTGGTTCTCGCCGCGCCGCGTGCCGCTGGTCACCCAGCTGACCGGACCGCTCGGGCAGCTCGGCGCGATCGGCGCCGCGCTGCCGATGACCTGGGCCCTCGGTTCGCTCGGGTGGACCGGTGCCTACCTGGTCACCGCTTCGCTCGGCCTGGTGCTCGGCGGGGTCGGTCTGGTGGTGCTGCGGGACGGCCCGGGGGAGCGCAGCCGGCGCGGTGACGCGCTCTCCCTGCTCGCCGTCCGGGCGAGCCTCGCCGCCTCCTGGGCCCACCCCGGCACCCGGCTGGGGTTCTGGATCCACTTCACGACGCAGTTCAGCTCGACGATGCTCGCCCTGCTGTGGGGCTACCCGTTCCTGGTCCGCGGGGAGGGACGGACGCCGACCGAGGCGGGGGCGCTGCTCACGGTGATGGTCCTGGCGCTGGCGGCGGCCGGACCCGCGGTGGGCTGGTCGGTGGGTCGGCACCCCTGGCACCGCTCGACCCTGGTGCTGGGCATCATCGCGGCGATCGTGACGACGTGGACGGTGGTCCTCGTCTGGCCGGGGCCGGCCCCGCTGGGGCTGCTCGTGCTGCTCGTCGTGGTCGCCGGCATCGGGGGTCCGGGCTCGATGGTGGGCTTCGACCTCGGTCGGACCTCGAACCCCTCGGCGCGGCTCGCCAGCGCCACCGGGATGATCAACGTGGGAGGGTTCCTGGCCAGCCTGCTGCTCGTGGTCGCCGTCGGGCTGGTCCTCGACTGGCGGACGCCGGGGGAGAGCGCGGCCTACACGCCCTCGGCGTTCCGGTGGGCGATGAGCACGCAGTACCTGCTCTGGACGCTCGGGGTCGTCCAGATCGTCCGCTACCGCGTGCGGACCCGGCGGGTCGTCGACCGCGCCTCGCTGACCGCCGACGCGTCGGGCTGAGGCGCGACCCCGGCGTGGGGCAGGATGGTCGGCGTGAGCCAGGCCGCGACGGGACCCCCGTCCACGTCCCCGGTGCGGGTCGACTGCGACGTGCTCGTGGTCGGTGCGGGACCGACCGGGCTGTACGCGGCCTACTACGCCGGCTTCCGCGGTCACCGGGTGGCGGTGGTGGACTCGCTGCCGGAGCTCGGGGGTCAGGTCACCGCGATGTACCCCGAGAAGATGATCTTCGACGTCGCCGGCTTCCCCGCCGTGCGCGGTCGGGACCTGGTGTCGGGTCTCGTGGCGCAGGCCGCGTCCGCCGACCCCGTCTACCTCCTCGGTCGGACCGCGCTGACGCTCGGGTCCACGGCCGACGGCGTGGTGGTGGGGCTCGACGACGGCACCCGCGTCCATGCCGGGACCGTCGTCGTGACCGCGGGGATCGGCACCTTCACGCCCAGGCCGCTGCCGGGCGGCGACGGCTGGGTCGGGCGCGGCGTGCAGTACTTCGTCCCGAGCGCGGCGCCCTACGCGGGTCTCGACGTGCTCGTCGTCGGCGGCGGCGACAGCGCCTGCGACTGGGCGCTGCACCTCGAGCCGGTCGCTCGTTCGGTGACGCTGGTGCACCGGCGGGAGCGGTTCCGCGCCCACGAGCGCACGGTCGCCCAGGTCCGGGCCTCGTCGGTGGAGGTGGTCACGGGCGCCCAGGTGGCCGCCCTGCGTGGCCGGCCCGGACCCGACGGGGAGCAGCGCCTCGCCGAGGCCGTGCTGGACCTCGGGGGCGCCGAGCAGGTGCGACCCGCCCAGGCGGTCGTGGCCGCCCTCGGGTTCATCGCGGACCTGGGGCCGCTGCAGGACTGGGGCATCGAGGTGCACCAGCGGCACGTCCGGGTCGACGCCGCGATGCGCACGAACCTGCCGAGGGTCTTCGCCGCCGGGGACGTCACCGACTACCCGGGGAAGGTGCGGTTGATCTCGGTGGGGTTCGGCGAGGCCGCCACCGCGGTCAACAACGCGACGGTCGTGCTGGACCCCCGGGCGCACGTGTTCCCCGGCCACTCCTCGGCGGACGGCTGACGGGCACCCGGGTCAGGTCGCGCGGCGGCACAGCACCTGCCAGTGGTTGCGGCCGTCGGCGTGGCGGTAGGTCAGGTCGTCGACGGCCCGCAGCGCCAGGGCCAGGCCGCGCCCGGACTCGGCGTCCTCGTCGGGCATCGTGACCTGGCTGAGGTCCACGTCGGAGGGCCGGCCGTTGTCGCTGAGATGGGCGTGGAGCTGGTCCGGGTCGACCGCGACCCGCAGGCTGAGCCGCCGCACCCCGGGCTCCTCGTCGGCGGCGAAGGCGTGCTCGACGATGTTCGCGAGGATCTCCACCACCGCCGTCTCGAAGCGGAACCGGTCGCGGTCGGCGAGGTCCTCGTGCTCGGCGTAGAGGCGCTCGATCAGGTCGTGCGCGAGGTCGATGGCGCCCTCGTGCGCGGCCATGTCGACCTCGAGCGCCGTCCGCGGTCCCTCCGGCGTGGTCTCAAGCATCGAAGGCCGTCCCGACGTCGTCGCCGGCCTGCAGCACCCGGTCGAGGTTGGTCAGCTCGAAGACCGCACGGACCGCCGGGGTCGGCCGGACGACGCGCAGGTCGCCGTCCGCCTGCCGCGCCGACTTGAGGCCGGCGATCAGGGCTCCCAGGCCGGAGGAGTCGAGGAAGGTGGTCTCGCCGAGGTCGACCACGATGCGCACCGTGCCCCCCGCGACGAGCTCGGCGAGCACGTCCTTCAGCCGTCTCGCCGAGACGGCGTTGAGCCGCCCGCGCGGGGTGACGACCCCGACGCCCCCGGGTGACTGGTCGACGGTCATCTCCATCACGGGCGATCCTCGGGGTTGCGCAGCACGGCGACGGCGGTGACGTCGTCGAGGGGGGTGGTCCGGCGGGCGAGGTCCGCCACGTCGGCGAGGAGGTGGTCGGCGTCGGGGGCGGCGCGCACCAGCGCGCACAGCGGCTCCCACCAGGTCAGCGGGTCGTCGATCAGGTCGAGGACGCCGTCGCTGACGAGCAGCAGCCGGTCGCCGGGACCCATCCGCACCACGTGCTCGGTCCAGGTGTCGGCCTCGAGGACGCCCAGGGGCCGGTCCTGGCCGTCGAGGCGCGTGCAGGTCCCGTCGGCGCCCACCAGGAGGCCCAGGCCCGCGCCCGCGTCGACGTACCTCACCGTCCCGTCCTCGAGGTCCACGGCCACCTGGTGCAGCGTGACGAAGGCACCGGCGCGGTCCAGGTCGCGCTGCACCGCGCGCGCGACCCGGGTCGTGGTGACGCCGAGGTCGACCCCGGCGACGACCGCCTCGGTCGTCCCCCGCAGGGCGGCGCGGACGCCCGCGCCGACGAGGGCGGCTCCGGTCCCCTTGCCCATGACGTCGCCGAGCATCACGTGCAGCACCGACGAAGCGCTGGTGTAGTCGTAGAAGTCGCCGCCGACGGCGAGCGCGGGCAGGCACAACCCCGCGACCTGCCACTCCTCGGGGGTGACCGTGGCGCCGGGCAGCATCGAGCTCTGCACCTGGCGCGCCCGGTGCATCTCGCGCGAGGCGAGCAGCTCCTGCTCGGCCCAGGCGGCCAGGTCGGCGAGGGCGGCGAGGTCGTCCTGGTCGAGCACGCGCACCCGGGTGTCCGAGACGCACAGGCTGCCGAGGACGTGGCCCGACGGGTCGCGGAGGGGGAACCCCGCGTAGGACACGATCAGGCCGTCGCGCACCAGCCCGAGGCCGGCGAAGCGCGGGTCCGACCGGGCGTCGGGGACCACCACCGGCGCCCCGAGCGCCTGGGTGGTGTGGCAGAGGGTCTGCTCGCGCGGTGCCTCGGTGACGCCGTCGAAGCCCACGATGCTGGGCCACCACGCGCGGTCGCGGTCCAGCACCGTGATGTAGGCCTGCGGCACGTCCAGGATCCGGCAGGCCATCCGCGTGATCCGGTCGAAGCGCTCCCGCGCCACGCCCTCCTCGAGAACGAGGCTGTCGAGGGCGCGCTGCCGCTGCTCCTCCGCGCGCCGAGCGAGCATGACCGCCGTGGGCAGGTCCCGGACGTTGTCCGGGGCACCGTCGGGCGCGGCGTCGGAAGGGTCGGTCACGAGCTGGGGGAGGCCGGGCATCAGGGGTCCTGTCGCCGAGATCAGGGGGAGTGGCCCGGTGGGTAGCCGGCCGGTGTCCATCCTGCGGGACACCCGGGGGGTCGGCAACCGGAACGGCGGAACTGGTCGCGCGGCGGCAACCGGCCGATCCGGGCCGAAGGTCCCCATCCTCCGCCGGGACGCGTGTTCGTCCGCACGGGCGAACCCGCGTGCCTATGCTGCGCGTCGTAGGAGGACGAGGAGAAGCGCGTGGTCACGACTGACGACGTCTCGGGTTGGGATCCTGGCTGGGCCGCACAGGTGACGGACTACGCCCTGGTGGGGCTGGACCCGAGCGGGGTCATCTGCTCGTGGAACGCCGGCGCGGAGAAGCTCAAGGGCTGGTCGGCCGAGCAGGCGCTCGAACGGCACTTCTCCATGTTCTACCCCGCCGAGGACCTCGCCACCGACCTGCCCGGCCGGCTCCTCGCGCAGGCCCGGCTCGACGGCCGGGTGCAGCACACCGGGTGGCGGGTGCGTCGCGACGGCACCCGCTTCTGGGGTGACGTGGTGATCACCGCGCTCCGTGGCGCGGACGGCGTGCTGACCGGGTTCGCCAAGATCACGCGGGACCGCACCGAGCAGCACGAGACCGAGGAGCGGCTGCGCGAGAGCGAGGCACGCTTCCGGCTGCTCGTCTCCCAGGTGGCGGACTACGCGATCATCGGCCTGGACCCCAGCGGCGTGATCGCCTCCTGGAACGCCGGCGCCTCCCTGCTCAAGGGCTACTCCACCACCGAGGCGCTCGGCGAGCACTTCTCGATGTTCTACACCGCCGAGGACCGACGTGACGGGCTGCCCGCCCGGTTGCTCGAGACCGCCCGGCGGGAGGGACGCGTCGAGAACAGCGGGTGGCGGGTCCGCAAGGACCGGACCCGGTTCTGGGCCGACGTGGTCATCACCGCCATCCACGACGAGACCGGGCAGCTGACCGGCTTCGGCAAGGTCACCCGCGACCTGACCGACCAGCACGCCGTCCAGCAGGAGCTCTCCCGCAGCGAGCTGCGGTTCCGGTTGCTGGTCTCCCAGGTCAGCGAGTACGCCATCATCGGTCTGGACCCCGCCGGCATCGTGACGTCGTGGAACGCGGGCGCGCAGCGGCTCAAGGGCTGGACCGAGCCCGAGGCCCTCGGCGCGCACCACTCGATGTTCTACACGGAGGCGGACAGGCGCGAGGACCTTCCCTCACGCCTGCTGCGCGAGGCGCGGGCCCGCGGCAGCGCCGAGCACGTGGGGTGGCGCCGCCGTCGCGACGGCTCGCAGTTCTGGGCGAACGTCGTGGTCACCGCGGTGCGCGACCCCTCCGGCCGGCTGCAGGGCTTCGCCAAGGTCACCCGCGACACGACCGAGCAGCACCGGCTCGAGCAGGCGCGGGAGTCGTTCGTGGCCGGGATGACGCACGACTTCCGCTCTCCGCTGATGGCCATCGGCGGGTTCGCCTCGCTGCTCGCCGACTCGCTCGAGGACCCGCAGCAGCGCCAGCAGGCGGTGCACATCGTCGGCAGCGCCGAGCGGCTCTCCCGGTTGGTGGACCTGCTCGTGGAGAACAGCCGGCTCCAGGCCGGGGGGCTGGTGATGGACTGCCACGACGTGGACCTCACCGCCTTCCTCCAGCGCTGCCTGGAGTCCCTGGGACCCGAGACGGCCGGGCGCCGGGTCGTCGTCAACGGCAGCGCGGAGCGGGCCGTGGTCGATGAGGAGGCGCTGGGTCGCGTGGTCGCCAACCTGGTGGGCAACGCCGTGAAGTACTCGCCCCCGGACACCGCGGTCGAGGTCTCCGTCGGGTCGGTCGACCCGTGGGTCCAGATCGTGGTGGCCGACCGGGGCCGCGGCATCGCACCCGGTGAGACCGGGTTGCTGTTCGAGCGCTTCCAGCGCGGCTCGCGCGCCGAGCGGGACGGCGGCCTGGGGCTGGGCCTCACCGTGGTCCACGAGCTGGTCCACCAGATGGGCGGGCGGGTCGCGATCCTGCCGCGTCCCGGAGGTGGCACCGAGGTCGTCGTGGACCTCCCGGGGACCCGTGCGGCCGCGGAGCGGGTCGAGCGCGACGACGAGCGCCGCGGCGTCGACCTGGCCGCCGGCTGACCTGCGTCCGGGGCGCCGCCGGGCGGCGCTATCGTGTGCGCGCTGGCACGCCCCCACCTGCCCGCGGTTCCCGGGGGCCCGGAGCGAGGAGGGGCGCGGCGTGCGGATCGCGATGCTGTCCTACCGCAGCAAGCCCCATTGCGGCGGTCAGGGCGTCTACGTCCGGCACCTGAGCCGCGAGCTGGTCCGGCTGGGCCACGAGGTCGAGGTCTTCTCGGGCCCGCCGTACCCCGAGCTCGACCCCGGCGTGGGGCTGACGCGGGTACCGAGCCTCGACCTCTACCGCGAGCCCGACCCGTTCCGGCTCCCGCGGCCCTCCGAGATCCGCGACCGCACCGACCTCGAGGAGGTGGCCACCATGTGCGTCGGCGGCTTCCCCGAGCCGAAGACCTTCAGCGCACGGGTGGCGCGCCTGCTGAGCGAGCGGGCCGGCGACTTCGACGTCGCGCACGACAACCAGGTCCTCGGCTACGGGATCCTCGACGTCGAGGCGGACGGGCTCCCGGTCGTCACCACGATCCACCACCCGATCACCCTCGACCGTCGCATCGAGCTCGCCGCGGCCGAGGGCGTCGTGCGGCGCGTCTCCCTGCGCCGCTGGTACTCCTTCGTGGGCATGCAGGGGCGGGTCGCGCGCCGGGCCCGTGCCGTGCTGGTGCCCTCGGCGGCGTCCCGGGAGGACGTCGTCGCCGAGTTCGGGGTCGACCCGGCCCGGGTGCGGGTGGCGTGGCTGGGCGTCGACGACGGGTTCGTCCCCCCGGACCAGCCACGTGTGCCCGGCCGCCTGCTGGCGATGGCCAGCGCGGACGCCCCGCTCAAGGGCCTGCCGGTGCTCCTCGAGGCGGTCGCCAAGCTGCGCACCGAGCGCGACGTCGAGCTGGTCCTGGTCACGCGGCCGGGCGGCCGCACGGAGCGGCTGGTCGAGCGGCTCGGGCTCGGCGACGTCGTCCGCTTCGTCCACGGCCTCGACGACGCCGCGCTGGTGACGCTGATGGGCTCCGCCGAGGTGGCGTGCGTGCCCTCGCTGCACGAGGGGTTCTCGCTGCCGGCGGTGGAGCTGATGGCCTGCGCCACCCCGCTGGTGGTCTCCCGGGCCGGGGCGCTGCCCGAGGTCGTCGGCCCCGACGGGGAGTGCGCCGACCTCGTCCCGCCCGGTGACGTCGAGGCGCTGCGCGCGGCCCTGGCGGCGCTGCTCGACGACCCCGTCCGGCGGGAGCGGATGGGTCGCGCCGGGCGTCGCCGCGTCGAGGAGCACTTCAGCTGGCGGGCGGCGGCGCGCACCGTCGTCGTCGCGTACGCGGCGGCGGTGGAGGACGCGCGCGCCGCGGGGGGTGTCCCCCCCGACCGGCTGCCGCGGATCCTCCCGGCGGGCCTCCGGCACCGCCTGACCGACCTGTCCCTCACCCGTACCAGGAGGACCGTCCGTGCTGACCGTTGACTTCGACCGACTCGGCCTGCGCCCGCGGGACCGCGTCCTCGACATGGGCTGCGGCGCCGGGCGCCACGCCTTCGAGATGTACCGGCGCGGCGCGGACGTGGTGGCCTTCGACCAGGACGCGGACGAGCTGTCCGGGGTCGGGGAGCTGTTCGCGGCGATGCGGGAGGCGGGGGAGGTGCCGCCGGGCGCAGAGGCCGACACCAAGGAGGGCGACGCGCTGGGGCTGCCGTTCGCGGACGGCGAGTTCGACCGGGTGGTCGCGGCCGAGGTGCTCGAGCACGTGCCCGACGACCTGCGCGCCGTCGCCGAGCTGGTCCGCGTCCTGCGGCCCGGCGGCACGATGGCGGTCTCCGTCCCGCGGTGGCTGCCGGAGGTCGTCTGCTGGTCGCTGTCGCGCGAGTACCACGACAACCCCGGGGGTCACGTGCGGATCTACTCCGACGCCGAGCTGGTCGGGAAGCTCGAGGCGGCCGGCCTGCGCCACGTCGGGACCGGCTATGCCCACGGGCTCCACTCGCCGTACTGGTGGCTCAAGTGCGCCGTCGGGGTGCGCCGCGATGACCACCCCCTGCCCCGCGCCTACCACCGGCTGCTGGTGTGGGAGATCGAGCGGCAGCCGCGGCTGCTGCGCTGGGCCGGCCGGGTGCTGGACCCACTGATCGGCAAGAGCCTCGTGCTGTACCTGACCAAGCCCCTCGCGGCCGAGCAGGACGTCCCGGACGCGCTGGAGGTCGCATGACCCTCACGGCTGCGCTGCCCTTCGTCGAGGGCGTGCTCGATCGCGCCCAGGTGGCCGCCACCGCCGACGCCGTCGCCGCGGTCCAGGAGCCGGACGGCGCGGTCCCGTGGAGCAGGGGGGCGCACACCGACGTGTGGAACCACGTCGAGGCGGCGATGGGGCTGCTGGTGGGCGGTCGGGTGGACGCCGCCGAGCGGGCCTACGCGTGGCTCCCGGGGGTGCAGCGGGCCGACGGCTCGTTCCCGTGGAAGGTCACCGCGGGGGTCGTCGAGGACGACCGCGGCGAGGCGAACATGTCGGCCTACCCGGCGGTCGGGGTCTGGCACCACTGGCTGGTGCGCCGCGACCGGACGTTCGTCGAGCAGATGTGGCCGGTCGTCCGCGCCGGGTTGTCGTGGGTGGTCTCCCGCCAGCTCTCGTTCGGGGGGATCGCCTGGTGCCAGCCGTGGCGCGACGGGGCGCCGGTGGCCGGCGACGGCGCGGACCAGGGCGCGCTGCTGGCCGGTTCGTCGAGCATCTACCAGTCGCTGCGTGCCGGCGTGGCCCTGGCCGAGCTGCTCGACGACCCGCAGCCGGAGTGGGAGCTGGCCGGTGGGCGGCTGGGCCACGCCGTGCGCGAGCACCAGGACGCGTTCCTGGACAAGTCGACCTTCGCGATGGACTGGTACTACCCGGTGCTGGGCGGGGCGCTGCGGGGCCCGGCGGCGCGCGCCCGCCTCGCGGACCGGTGGGACGACTTCGTGGTGCCCGGCCTCGGGGCCCGATGCGTCGACACCAACCCGTGGGTGACCGGGGCCGAGACCTGCGAGCTGGTGCTCGCGCTCGACGTCGCGGGCCGGCCCGAGCGGGCGCGTCGGCTGCTGGCGGACGTCCAGCACCTGCGGCACGCCTCCGGCGGCTACTGGACCGGGTGGGTCTTCGGCGACGACGTCCACTGGCCGCAGGAGCTGACCGCGTACACCGCGGGCGCCCTGCTGCTGGCCGTCGACGCCCTCGGGGACACCTACGGGCACGGCACGCCGGGCTCGGGGATCATGCGCGGGGAGTCCCTGGCCCCCCACTTCTCCGAGCTGGCCCTGGAGTGCGGCTGCCCCGGCGATCGCGGGCGCCCGACGTCCCCCGGGTCAGGCGACCGGGTCCCCGGGCTCTCCTCGCGTCCTGGCTAGCACCCGGAGCGAGCCCAGCGCGTCGACCTCCTCGAAGCCGCCGGTGGCGAGCGCACGGAGGTACACCTCGTACGGCGGGCGACCCCCGTCGGCGGGGTCGGGGAACACGTCGTGGATCACCAGGAGCCCGTCGGCGATCAGCCACGGCGCCCAGCCGGTGTAGTCGGCGTGCGCGTGCTCGGCGGCGTGCCCGCCGTCGACGAAGACCATCGACAACGGGGTGCGCCACCACCGCGACACGGTGGTGCTCCTGCCGACGAACGCGACCACCCGGTCCTCCAGCCCGGCGTCGTGGAGGGTGCGGCGGAACAGCGGGAGGGTGTCCATCAGGCCGGAGCGGGGGTCCACCAGCGAGGGGTCGTGGTGCTCCCAGCCGGCCTGGTTCTCCTCCGACCCGCGGTGGTGGTCGACGGTGAACACGCAGGCGTCGCCGCCGACCCCGCGCGCCGCTGCCCCGAGGTAGACCGCCGACTTGCCGCCGTAGGTGCCGATCTCGAGGACCGGGCCGCGCGGCAGGCAGGTCAGCGCCAGCGAGTGCAGCAGCAGCCCCTCCTCCTCGGGCATGAACCCGGTCGCCGCCCGGGCGTGGGCGAGCAGGTCGGCGGGCATCGGCGGCACCGCCGCAGCCTAGGTGCGCCCCGCGTCAGCCGCTGAGCCGCTCCCGGAAGAAGGACAGGACGCGGTCGACCGCGGCCTGCTGGCGGTGGAGGGTGACCGTGGAGTGCCCGCGTCCCTCGAGGTCGACGCGCAGGAAGGCGTCGCCGAGCTCGCGGTCGAGGGTGTCGAAGCGGGTGCCGGTAGCCGGGTCCTTCGCGTACTGCAGGCCGAGCACCGGGCAGCCGCCCCGGGCCCGGCGGCGCACGACGTCGAGGTCCTCGGGGGAGAGGTTCAGGTCCGCGGCGCGCTTGCGGCCGACCGGGAAGGGAGCGGACGGTTGGCAGACCACGGGCGCGGTCACGGAGTCGTCGACCATCATCGCCAGCGCGAAGCCGCCGGTGAAGCACATGCCGAGCGCGCCGACACCGGGCCCGCCGAGCTCGGCGTGCAGGGAGCGGGCGAGGCTGCGCAGCCAGCCGGCCACCGGGGCCGTCTCACCGGTGGCGAGCTTGGTGAGCTCGCGGGAGACGCACACCTGGCGGAACGCCTGGACGACGTGACCCGGCGACATCCCGCGACCGGGGGTGCCGAAGAGGTGGGGCAGCACCACGGTGAACCCGGCGTCGACGACCTCCTGCGCGAACCGGACGACGGCCGGGGTGATGCCGGGGATCTCGTGGATGACGACGACCGCGGGTCCGGCGCCCCGCCGGTACGTCGGGTGGGTGGTGTGCGCGTCGTCGGTGTGGCTTCCCGGGGTCCACCCGGTCAGCGCGGCGGGGACGTGGTCCTGGGCGTTCGTCATGGCGTGATCCTGCCCGCTGTCCCGCCGACCGCCCACCCCTGCGCGTGAGCGGCGCGCGCGCCGCCACGGCTAGCGTGCCCTGGTGGCGCAGCGAGAGCGGGTCCGGCTGGTCTACCCCCACCAGCTCTTCGTCGAGCACCTCGACGCCACCGCCGGCACCACGTTCGTGCTCGTGGAGCACGACCTGCTGTTCCGGCAGTACGCCTTCCACAGCCACAAGCTGGTGCTGCACCGCGCGTCGATGACGCGGTTCGCGGAGCGGCTGCGCGAGGCCGGGTACGACGTGGAGCTGGTCGGGTCGGACGGCCGGACGACCAGCCGGGCCGCGACGGTCCGCGTGCTCGAACGCCTCGGTGCCGAGGAGGTGACGGCGTACGACGTGGTGGACGACTGGCTCTCCCAGGACGTCGAGGCCACGCTCGCCGACCTCGGCCTCCTGCTGGAGGGCGGGTGGCTGGAGACGCCGAACTTCCTGACCACCCGGGAGCAGGTCGCCGAGCACGTCGGCACCGGCGGCCGTGGCACCCGGATGCAGCACTTCTACTCCTGGCAGCGGCGGCGCCTCGACGTGCTGGTCGAGGGCGACCAGCCGGTGGGCGGGAAGTGGTCCTTCGACGAGGACAACCGGCGCAAGCTCCCCAAGGACCACCCGGTGCCGGAGGTCGCGCTGCCCGGCGAGGACGACCGCGACGAGGACGCCCGCGCCGCCGTGGACGAGGCGGTGGCCTGGGTGGGTGAGCACTTCCCCGACGCGCCCGGCGACCCGGGGCGCTTCGCGTGGCCGACCTCCCACGCCGAGGCCGAGCGGATGCTGGACCGGTTCCTCGAGGAGCGGTTCACCCAGTTCGGGCCGTTCGAGGACGCGCTGTCCTCCGAGCACCCCTTCGTCTTCCACTCGGTGATGACCCCGGGCCTCAACATCGGCCTGCTCTCCCCGCAGCTGGTCCTGGAGCGGGCGCTGGCGGCGGCCGACGAGCACGACGTGGCGCTGAGCTCGCTCGAGGGCTTCGTGCGGCAGGTGATCGGCTGGCGGGAGTACATGCGCGCGACCTACGTCCAGCAGGGGCGGGCGATGCGGACGCGCAACCACCTCGGTCACGCCCGGCAGCTGGAGCCGGGGTGGTGGACGGCCCAGACCGGCCTGGCGCCGGTCGACCTGGTCATCGAGCGGGTGCTGGAGCGGGGGTGGGCCCACCACATCGAGCGGTTGATGGTGCTCGGGAACGCGATGTGCCTGATGCGCATCGACCCGGACGCGGCGTACGAGTGGTTCATGGAGATGTTCGTCGACGCCTACGACTGGGTGATGGTGCCCAACGTCTACGCGATGAGCCAGTTCGCCGCCGGCGAGGCGGTGACGACCAAGCCGTACGTCTCGGGCAGCAACTACCTGCGCAAGATGTCGGACTACGGGCCGGGGGAGTGGCGCGAGGACTGGGACGCCCTCTACTGGACCTTCGTCCGCGACCACCTCGACGTGTTCACGCGCAACCCGCGCAGCTCGATGATCGCGAGGTCCTACGAGGCGATGGATCCCGGCCGCAAGAGCGCGCTCGCCCGCCGGGCCGGACGCTGGCTGACCTGACCAGCGGGACTACGGTGGCCCCATGAGCACCGCGGCGCAGCAGGGCCCCGACGTCGCGGGCGACCGGTCGCAGCCGTGCCCGGAGCTGTTCGAGGCCTGGCTCGGCGAGGGCGGCTCGGCCGAGGAGAGCCTCGCGTTCCGCGACGTGCTGGGCCGCTTCGCCTCCGGGGTGACCGTGGTGACCGCCCTGCACGACGGCGTCCCCGTCGGCCTCACCTGCCAGTCCTTCGCGAGCGTCTCGCTGGACCCGCCGCTCGTGCTGTTCGTCCCGTCGCGGACCTCGCGGTCCTGGCCGCGCATCGAGGCGACCGGCCGGTTCTGCGTCAACCTGCTCGCCGCCGACCAGGCCTGGGTCGCCAACGTGATGGCCAGCCGAGGCGCCGACAAGTTCGCCGAGGTCGAGTGGCGCCCCTCGTCGCGCACCGGCTCGCCGGTGCTGGAGGGCACCCTGGGCCACGTCGACTGCGAGGTCGAGGCGGTGCACCCTGCCGGCGACCACGACGTGGTCGTCGGCCGCGTGCTGACCCTCGCCGGCGAGGCCCCCGGCGACCCGCTCCTGTTCTACCGCGGCCGCTACCGCACCACCTCCTGAACCGCCCCCGATCGGCCGCCCGCACCGCTGTAACGCCGAGTTACTCTTTCTGGAACGCGGTTGCGGCGTCCTCATGGACCAGGTAACTCGGCGTTACATCCGCCCGGCCGACGCGTGCGGTGCGGTCAGCCGGGGTCAGTCGCGGGCGGTGAGGACCAGCGGGCCGTCGGCGGTGATCGCGACGGTGTGCTCCATGTGGGCGCCGCGGGAGCCGTCGACGCTGCGGATGGTCCAGCCGTCGGGGTCGAAGACGATCTCGTCGGTGGTGTGGAGGAACCACGGCTCGATCGCGATGACGAGCCCCTCCTTCAGCTTCAGGCCCCGCCCGGCCCGGCCGTCGTTGGGCACGTGGGGCTCGCCGTGCATGGTGCGCCCCACACCGTGCCCGCCGAACTGCAGGTTGACGCCGAGGCCGGCGCCGCGCGCGACCTCGCCGATCGCGGCGGAGATGTCGCCGAGCCGGTTGCCCGGCACGGCCTGCTCGATGCCGGCGGCCAGCGCCCGGTCGGTGGTCGCGATGAGGTCCAGGTCCTCCTGCCGGGGCGTGCCGACCACCTGCGAGAACGCCGAGTCGCTGACCCAGCCGTCCACGCTCACCGCGAAGTCGACGCTGAGCAGGTCGCCGTCGGCCAGCACGTAGTCGTGGGGGAGCCCGTGCAGGACCGCGTCGTTCACCGAGGTGCACAGCACCTTGCCGAACGGTGAGGCCCCGAACGACGGGTGGTAGTCGATGTAGCAGGACTCGGCCCCGGCCTCGCGGATCATCGCGTGCGCGAGCTCGTCGAGCTCGAGCAGGTTGACCCCGACGTCGGCCTTCTCGGCGAGCGCGGTGATGACCGAGGCCACGAAGCGCCCGGCCGGTCGCATCTGCTCGATCTGGGTCGGGGTGCGCAGCTCGATCACGCCCGCCAGCCTACGGGCGCCGCCCGGGGCCGGTCGCGGCGCCTTCTGGAGCCGGATCGCCGTCAGGACCCCGTCCCTAGTCTGGTCACATGTTCAGGCGCCGCTCCCGAGAACACCCCGAGGTCGTCCGCTCGGATGCCGAGTGGCGGGCGAGCCTCGAGCCCGAGGCCTACCGGGTGCTTCGCCGCTCGGGCACGGAGGCTCCCCGGACCAGTCCGTACGAGCACCCGCCCGAGGGCCTGGTCGGGGTGTACCGGTGCGCGGGCTGCGGGGCCGAGCTGTTCCGCACCGACGACCAGTTCGACTCCGGGACGGGGTGGCCCAGCTTCACCGAACCGGCGACCCCGGACGCCGTGGGCCTCCGCACCGACCTCACGATGCTGGTGCCGCGGCGCGAGGCCTCGTGCACCCGTTGCGGAGGGCACCTGGGACACGTGTTCGCCGACGGTCCGGCGCCCACGGGCCGACGCTGGTGCATCAACGGGGCCGCCCTCACCCTCGACGGGTCGGTGTCCCCACCCCCGGCGGGGCAGCCGGACTAGGCGCACGACGCTCGCTCTCCCGGCGCTCGAGGAAGAAGGCGCCGAGGCTGCCTGCGAGGGTGGCGAACACGACGACCGAGAACACCGCGAGGACCACCTCCAGTGAGCGGGCGAAGCCGTCGGGCTGACCCAGCGGCTCGCCGGTGATGGTCGCCAGCGCGGTGGCGTGCAGGGCGTCCGCGTACCGGGTGTACCCGGAGAACTGGAAGAGCAGCTGGCTGCTCCCCATCACGGTGATCGCCCAGATGACGCCCAACCACCCGACCCGGCCCCCCAGCACCTGGTGCGCCGATCGGGAGGACCGGACGGCGGACGAGAGGACGCGGCCGGTCCGGAGGAACCTGGCCGCCCGCACCACCCTCAGGGCGCGCAGGAAGGGCAGGACCAGGAAGAGCAGCTGCCACCAGTTGCGGCGCAGGAACCGGCCCGCGTCCGGGGCCACCACCAGGCGTGCCACGAACTCGACCACGAAGACCAGCCACAGCCCCCACCCCAGCACCGCGAGCGCCACCGCCACCGAGGTCCCCTCCTGGGCGACGCTCTCGCCGAGGACGACGAGCAGGAAGAGGACGCCCAGCGCAGCCATGGCGGGGCTGAGCCAGTCCAGCACCTCGTCGGCCCAGCGCTCGCGCTCGGCCGAGGTCCGTCGCAGCAAGGGGATCATGGGGTGAGTATCCCGAGAAGGTCCTGGTCGCCGTGGCCGCGCCGACGAGGTCGTGACCCCCTCGCCCGTGGGCCCCTCAGTAGCCCCGCTCGCGCCACTCCGGCAGCTGCGGCCGCTCGGCGCCGAGCGTCGAGTCGTCGCCGTGGCCGGGGTAGAACCAGGTCGCGTCCGGCAGCCGGTCGAAGAGCTTGGTGGTCACCTCGTCGAGCAGCGTGCGGAAGGCGTCGGCGTCACCGAAGGTGTTGCCGACCCCGCCCGGGAACAGCGAGTCGCCGGTGAACAGGTGGGGCCGCCCGTCCCCGCGCTCCGCGTCCGCGTGCAGGAGGGCGATGGAACCGGGGGTGTGACCCGCCAGCGCGACGACCTCCAGGGTGCACGCCCCCACCCGCACCGTGTCGCCGTGGTCGACGGCGCGGGTCACGTCGACGCCGGTCTGCTCGGTCACCGCGGCGGCGTCCGGACGCCCGACGACGACGTCGGCGCCGGTGGCGGCCACCACCTCGGCGAGGGCCCGGTGGTGGTCCCAGTGCTGGTGGGTGGTGACGACGGCCGTCAGCCCGCCGTCGCCGACCAGCTCCAGCAACCGCTCCGGCTCGGCCGCGGCGTCGACGAGGACCTGGTCCCCGGTCTCCTCGCAACGCAGCAGGTAGCAGTTGTTGGACATCTCCGGGTCGACCGCCACCTTCGTCACCCGCAGGCACCCGGCCACCCGGGTCTGGGGCTCCCCTCCCGGGGAGACGTCCCCGGCGTACTCGTCCGTGCCGGACATCACCACTCCTCGATCCGCGGCAGGTCGCCGCCGTTGCTGGTCAGGCCCTCGTCGCCGCGCCCGCTGAGCCAGACGACCAGCCGGGGCGCGGGTCCGCTCACCGTCACCCGGGCCGGCTCGGCGTGCCAGGTGCGACCGAGGTCGGTGGCGAGCAGGGTCGCGTCGGGGGCGCGCCCGCGCAGCGCGCTGACGGCGGCCGCGGCGAAGTCGCCCGGCCAGTCCATCGGGTCGTAGCCGGAACCGAGGTCGACGTGGTGCAGCTCGACCTCGCGGTGGCGCATGCCGGGGACCTGCCCCAGCGGCAGCAGCGCGGGGGAGTCGGGCAGCCGCCGGAAGCCGCCGGACCACGCGTCCGCGGGGGTGTCGTCGAGCGCCTCCGAGAACTCCCGCGTCGAGACCAGCAGCCGCTCGCGCAGCTCGTCGGGCGGCGCCGTGGCCAGCGCGGCGATGTCGGCGTCCCTCTCCCGGGCGGTCCGGTACATCGCCGCCTCGCCCTCCGCGGCCACCTCGCGCAGCACCCGCGCGAGGCTCTCCGCGTTGAGCGCGAGGTGGGCGACGACGTGGGCGCGGCTCCACCCGGGCAGACGGCTGGGCTCGGCGTACGCCGCGTCGGTCATCGCGTCCACCCGGCGCACCAGCCGCTGGCTGGCGTCGTCGAGCGAGCGGCGCACGGTGGGAGGCAGGGGTCCGTCCGGCGGACCGTTCGGGCCGGGGTCGGTGGGTCCGGGGGAGCTCATCGGGCCATGGTGGGCCACGCCCCCGGTCACCCGGAAGGGGCCCGCCGGTCGCGTGAGAACCTGGGACGAGGACGGCGCGCGGAGTTGCGCGCCGGGCGTCGACCCGACGAACATGTGTTCGACCGTCCGCGACCCGGCGTACGCGAGCACTCGGAAGGACCAGCGTGGCTGACCAGCTCATCATCCGGGGCGCCCGGGAGCACAACCTCAAGGACATCTCGCTCGACCTTCCCCGCGACTCGCTGATCGTGTTCACGGGCCTCTCCGGCTCGGGCAAGTCCTCGCTGGCCTTCGACACGATCTTCGCCGAGGGCCAGCGGCGCTACGTGGAGTCGCTCTCGGCCTACGCCCGGCAGTTCCTCGGCCAGATGGACAAGCCGGACGTGGACTTCATCGAGGGTCTCTCACCGGCGGTCTCGATCGACCAGAAGTCGACCTCGCGCAACCCGCGCTCGACGGTCGGCACGATCACCGAGGTCTACGACTACCTCCGGCTGCTGTACGCGCGTGCCGGCCACCCCCACTGCCCCACCTGCGGCGCACCGATCGAGCGGCAGACCCCCCAGCAGATCGTCGACCGCGTCCTGGCCCTCGAGGAGGGTCGGCGCTTCCAGGTGCTCGCTCCGGTGGTGCGCGGCCGCAAGGGGGAGTACCTCGAGCTGTTCAAGCAGCTGCAGGTGCAGGGCTTCAGCCGGGCCCGCGTCAACGGCGAGACGCACCCGCTGGACGACCCGCCCACCCTGGACAAGCAGAAGAAGCACACGATCGAGGTCGTCGTCGACCGGCTCGCGGTCAAGCAGTCCGCGAAGCGGCGGCTGACGGACTCGGTCGAGACGGCCCTGAACCTCGCGGGCGGCCTGGTCCTGCTCGACTTCGTCGACCTCGACGACGACCACCCGCAGCGCGAGCTGCGGTTCAGCGAGAAGATGTCGTGCCCCAACGAGCACGTCCTCGACACCGACGAGCTCGAGCCGCGCTCGTTCTCCTTCAACTCGCCGTTCGGCGCGTGCCCCGAGTGCAGCGGCCTCGGGACCCGGATGGAGGTCGACCCGGAGCTGGTCGTGCCGGACGGCGCGGCCACCCTCGGCGAGGGCGCCGTGCAACCGTGGTCGGGCGCCCACGTCGCCGACTACTTCCTCAAGCTGATGGGGGCGCTGGGCGAGGAGCTCGGCTTCGACCTCAACACGCCCTGGGACGACCTCCCGACGCGGGCGCGGCGGTCGATCCTGGAGGGGCACAGCACCAAGGTGCACGTGGTCACCCGCAACCGCTACGGACGCCAGCGCAGCTACCACGCCGCCTTCGAGGGGGTCCGTCCCTACGTCGAGCGCCGCCACCGCGAGGCCGAGACCGACACCAGCCGGGATCGGTTCGAGGGCTTCATGCGCGAGGTCCCGTGCCCCACCTGTGACGGCAGCCGGCTCAAGCCGGTCATCCGGGCGGTCACCATGGGCACCGCCGCGCACGGTCAGAAGAACATCGCCGAGGTCTGCGCACTGCCGATCAACGAGGCCGCCGACTTCCTCGGCGCGCTCGAGCTGAGCGCCCGCGAGCAGCAGATCGCCGAGCAGGTTCTCAAGGAGATCCAGGAGCGGCTGCGGTTCCTGCTCGACGTCGGCCTGGACTACCTCTCCCTCGACCGGCCCTCCGGGTCGCTGTCGGGCGGCGAGGCGCAACGGATCCGGCTGGCCACCCAGATCGGCGCCGGTCTCGTCGGCGTGCTCTACGTGCTCGACGAGCCCTCGATCGGCCTCCACCAGCGCGACAACCAGCGGCTGATCGAGACCCTGGTCCGGCTGCGCGACCTCGGCAACACCCTGATCGTGGTCGAGCACGACGAGGACACCATCAAGGTCGCCGACTGGGTCGTCGACTTCGGCCCGGCCGCCGGCGAGCACGGCGGGCAGGTGGTCCACAGCGGCACCGTCGCCGAGCTGTACGCCCACCCGGACTCGATGACCGGCCAGTACCTGGACGGGCGCCGGGAGATCCCGGTGCCCGCGGTCCGCCGGCCGCGCACCCGCGGCCGCGAGCTCGCCGTGGTCGGCGCGCGCGAGCACAACCTGCGCGACGTCGACGTCAGCTTCCCGCTGGGGCTGTTCGTCGCCGTGACCGGCGTCTCGGGGTCCGGGAAGTCGACGCTCGTCAACGACATCCTCTACACCTCGCTGGCCAAGCAGATCTACAACGCCCGCGCGGTGCCGGGTCGGCACCAGCGGATCACCGGGCTCGAGCACGTGGACAAGGTGATCCACGTCGACCAGTCGCCGATCGGGCGGACCCCGCGCTCCAACCCGGCGACCTACACCGGCGTCTTCGACCACGTCCGCAAGCTGTTCGCCTCCACCCCGGAGGCCAAGATGCGCGGCTACCTCCAGGGCAGGTTCTCCTTCAACGTCAAGGGCGGGCGCTGCGAGGCCTGCTCCGGCGACGGCACGATCAAGATCGAGATGAACTTCCTGCCCGACGTCTACGTCCCCTGCGAGGTGTGCCACGGGGCCCGCTACAACCGCGAGACGCTCGAGGTCCACTACAAGGGCAAGACCATCGCCGAGGTCCTCGACATGCCGATCGAGGAGGCGGTGGAGTTCTTCGCCGCCGTCCCGGCGATCGCGCGCCACCTCGCCACGCTGGTCGAGGTCGGGCTGGGCTACGTCCGGCTCGGGCAGCCCGCGACCACGTTGTCGGGCGGCGAGGCGCAACGCGTCAAGCTGTCCGCGGAGCTGCAGAAGCGCTCGACCGGCCGGACCGTCTACGTGCTCGACGAGCCCACGACCGGCCTGCACTTCGAGGACATCCGCAAGCTGCTCGGCGTCCTGGGCAAGCTCGTCGACCAGGGCAACACCGTGCTGGTGATCGAGCACAACCTCGACGTGATCAAGACCGCGGACTGGATCGTCGACATGGGTCCCGAGGGTGGGTCGCGTGGCGGCGAGGTGGTCGCCGAGGGGACGCCCGAGGAGGTGGCGGCCGTCCGGGCCAGCTTCACCGGGCAGTTCCTCGCACCCCTGCTGGAGGGACGGGGGGCGAAGCAGCCGGGCGCTCCCCGCCGCGCGCCGGCCGCCGCCGCGCCGCCCGCGCGCGGCGCCGGCGGCACGAAGGCCTCCACGGGGAGCGCCAAGAAGACGGTGAAGAAGGCGACGAAGAAGGCGACGAAGAAGGCGAAGGCGGCGGGCGGGTCGGCAGCGCGCGCGTCCTAGCCGCCGCGGTCGCCTGGCTAGGCTCGACGCAGCCCCTCCCCGACCCCAGGAGCACCCGTGGCCGAGCCCGTCCCCTCCCGCTGCGACCCGTCCTGCCGGCACGCCACCGGGCTGACCCGCCGGCGTGCCCTGTCGGGCGCGGCCGTCGTCGGCCTCGCGGCCCCGGTGCTCGCCGCCTGCGGCGGTGACGGCGGCACGGCGGACGACCCGGCGCCCACGGCTCCCGCCTCGCCGGCCAGCGACGGTCCGCTCGCCGCCGCGTCCGACGTGCCCGTGGGCAGCGGCCTGATCCTCGAGGACCAGGGCGTCGTGCTCACCCAGCCCACCGAGGGCGAGATCCTCGCCTTCTCCAACATCTGCACCCACCAGGGGTGCCCGGTCAGCACGGTCAGCGAGGACGGCATCGGCTGCACCTGCCACGGCAGCGTGTTCTCCCTCGCGGACGGCGCGCCCGTGGACGGTCCGGCCACGGAGCCGCTCGCGGCCGTCGAGATCTCGGTCGAGGGCGGCGACGTCACGCTCGCCTGAGGCTCCCGGTCGCTGCGTCGGCGCCTGCTCGTAGGGTTGCCCGGTGACCCCCGCCCGGCCCCCGCGACCCGCCCGCGGGCCCGCGTCGTACCGGCCGGAGCCCGGCTCGATCCCCACCCAGCCCGGGGTCTACCGGTTCCGCGACGGCCAGGGCCGGGTGATCTACGTCGGGAAGGCCAAGAACCTCCGCGCCCGGCTGTCCTCCTACTTCCAGGACGTCGCCCACCTCCACCAACGCACGGCCTCGATGGTGACCACGGCGGCCGGCGTCGAGTGGACCGTCGTCAACACCGAGGTCGAGGCGCTGCAGCTGGAGTACTCCTGGATCAAGGAGTACGACCCGCGGTTCAACGTCAAGTACCGCGACGACAAGTCCTACCCGTGGCTGGCCGTGACCACGGGCGAGGAGTTCCCGCGGGTGATGGTCGGGCGCGGCGCGAAGCGGCGCGGCACCCGCTACTTCGGGCCCTACAGCCACGCCTGGGCGATCCGCGAGACCGTGGACGTGCTGCTGCGGGTCTTCCCGATGCGCTCGTGCAGCAACGGCGTCTTCAAGCGGTCGGCCCAGATCGGCCGGCCGTGCCTGCTGGGCTACATCGGCAAGTGCGCCGCGCCCTGCGTCGGCACCGTGTCCGCCGAGGAGCACCGCAAGATCGTCGACGACTTCTGCGACTTCATGGGCGGGCGCACCCGCCCGTTCCTGCGCCGGATCGAGCAGCAGATGTACGCCGCCTCCGAGGCCGAGGACTACGAGCGGGCCGCGCGTCTGCGCGACGACCTCGGCGCGATGAACCGCGCCCTCGAGAAGCAGGCGGTCGTGCTCGGCGACGGCGCCGACGCCGACGTGATCGCCCTGGCCGAGGACCCGCTCGAGGTCGCGGTGCAGATCTTCTACGTCCGCGGTGGCCGGATCCGCGGGCAGCGCGGGTGGGTCGCCGACCGGGTCACCGACGGCGGCACCGCCGAGCTGGTCGAGGACTTCCTGCTCCAGCTCTACGCCGGCACCCCGCGCGACGAGGGCGGCGACGTCGTGCCCCGCGAGATCCTGGTCCCGGCGCTGCCGCCGGACGTCGCGACCTTCGAGCAGCTGCTCGGCGACCTGCGGGGGGCGAAGGTGCGGGTCCGCATCCCCCAGCGCGGCGACAAGAAGACGCTGCAGGAGACCGTGGCCCGCAACGCCGGCCAGGCGCTGGTGCTGCACAAGACCCGCCGGGCCAGCGACCTCACCACCCGCAACCGCGCGCTGGAGGAGATCCAGGCGGCGCTGGACCTCGACGACGTCCCGCTGCGCCTGGAGTGCTACGACGTCTCCAACCTGCAGGGCACCGAGGTGGTGGCCTCCATGGTCGTCTTCGAGGACGGGCTGCCGCGCAAGGGCGAGTACCGCCGGTTCGTGATCCGCGGGGTCGACGGCCAGGACGACGTCGCGTCGGTCCACGAGGTGATCACCCGGCGGTTCCGCCGGCTGCTCGACGAGCAGGCCTCCTCCGAGCGGGTGGAGCGGCCCGACGGCGACGGGGCGTCGGGGCCGATGCTGGTCGACCCGGAGACGGGGCGCCCCCGCAAGTTCGCCTACGCGCCGGGGCTCGTCGTCGTCGACGGGGGACCGCCCCAGGTCGCCGCCGCGCAACGGGCGCTCGACGAGCTCGGCATCGACGACGTGCCGGTGGTCGGGCTGGCCAAGCGCCTCGAGGAGGTGTGGGTGCCCGGCGAGGCCGACCCGGTCATCCTCGCCCGCTCCTCGGAGGGCCTCTACCTGCTGCAGCGGATCCGCGACGAGGCCCACCGCTTCGCGATCACCCACCACCGCAACCGCCGGTCGCGGTCGATGGTCGAGAGCGCCCTCGACGACGTGCCGGGTCTGGGGGAGGTGCGGCGCCGCACGCTGCTCAAGCACTTCGGCTCGCTGAAGAAGCTGCGTGCCGCCGGCGTCGAGGAGATCGCGCAGGTGCCCGGCATCGGTCCGCGCACCGCCGCGGCGATCAAGGAGTCCGTGAGCGCCGCGCCCGGCGGTGGGCCCGCGGCGGCCGCCGGGGGCGGGGACCGGCAGGATGACCCGGTGGGCTTGACCGTGAACACCGCGACCGGGGAGATCGAGGAGCCGTGAGCGCACCGGGCGAGCTGGTCGTGGTCACCGGGATGACCGGCGCCGGCCGCAGCACCGTGGCCAAGGAGCTCGAGGACCTCGGCTTCTACGTCGTGGACAACCTGCCCCCGGCACTGCTGCCCGACGTGGTGCGCCTGGTCGACCAGAATCTCGGCACGACCCAACGCATCGCCGTCGTGGTCGACGTCCGGTCCGGCTCGTTCTTCGCCGACCTGCGTGCCCAGCTGGCCGCCGGTGCGCACGGCCGCACCGCCTCGATGGTCTTCCTCGACGCCGCCGACGAGGTGCTGGTGCGTCGCCAGGAGGCGGCCCGCCGGCCCCACCCGCTCCAGGGCACGGGCCGGCTGCTCGACGGCGTCCACCGCGAGCGGGTCGCGGTCGCGGACCTCCGCTCCGAGGCCGCCCTGGTCATCGACACCACCACGCTCAACGTCCACCAGCTCACCGACCGGGTCGCGGAGGCGTTCGGCGACGCCGGGACGCGGCGCCTGAAGCTGACGTTGATCAGCTTCGGCTTCAAGTACGGCATCCCCGTCGACGCCGACTACGTCGCCGACATGCGCTTCCTCCCCAACCCCTACTGGGTGCCCGAGCTGCGGGAGGGGACGGGCCGCGACGCCGCGGTGGCCGCGTACGTCCACAGCCGCGACGGGGCCGCGGAGTTCCTCGACGGCTACGTGCCGCTGCTGGACTCCGTCGCGCAGGGCTACCTGCGCGAGGGCAAGCGGTTCATGCGGGTCGCCGTCGGCTGCACCGGCGGCAAGCACCGGAGCGTGGCGATGGCCGAGGAGGCCGGTCGCCGGCTGGCCGAGCTGGGCCACGACGTCCGCGTCGTGCACCGGGACCTCGGACGTGAGTGACCAGCGCGCCCAGGCGGTGGTCGCCCTCGGCGGCGGGCACGGGCTGCACGCGTCGCTGAGCGCCCTGCGGCTCCTCGTCGACGACCTCACCGTCGACGACCTGACCGCGGTCGTCACCGTCGCCGACAACGGCGGGTCGTCGGGTCGGCTGCGCGGGCAGTTCCAGGTCCTGCCGCCCGGTGACCTGCGGATGGCCCTGGCCGCCCTCTGCGGCGACGACGACTGGGGCGTCACCTGGTCCCAGGTCCTCCAGCACCGGTTCCAGGGCGAGGGCGAGATGCGCGGGCACGTCATCGGGAACCTGTTGATCGTCGGGCTCTGGGAGCAGCTCGGCGACCCCGTGGCGGCGTTGGACTGGGTCGGCAGGCTGCTGGGGGCCAAGGGCCGGGTGCTGCCGATGGCGCTGTGCCCGATGGACATCACCGCCACCGTCCGCGGTCTGCGGCCGGACCCGGTCGAGCTGACCACGGTCCGCGGCCAGGTCGAGGTGGCCACCACCGACGGCCTGATCGACGCCATCGCGCTGGAGCCGGCCGACCCTCCGGTCAGCGAGGCGGCCCTGACCGCGATCGGGGCCGCCGACTGGGTGGTGCTCGGACCGGGGTCGTGGTTCACCTCCGTCATCCCGCACCTGATGGTGCCGGCGCTGCGCCGCGCCATCGAGAGCACGCCGGCGAGGCTGCTCGTCGTGCTCAACCTCGCCGAGCAGGAGGGTGAGACCCCCGGGTTCGCCCCCGCCGACCACCTCGCCGTCCTGGCCGAGCACGCGCCGCGGCTCCGGGTCGACACCGTCCTCGCCGACCGGGCCGGGGTGGCCGGGCACGAGCACGACCTGGCCGAGACGGTGGCCGCCCTCGGCGCGCGGCTGGTGGTCGACGACCTCGCCGTAGCGGACGGATCGCCGCGCCACGACCCCGACCTGCTGGCCGCGGCGTACGCCCGGATCCTCGCCGGGGAGGGCGCCGACCGCGGTCCCGCGTGATTGACGCTCGTGGCAGGATCGCGGCATGGCGATGACGGCTCAGGTGAAGGCGGAGCTCGCGTCCACGCCGGTCACCAAGACCTGCTGCCGCAAGGCCGAGGTCGCCTCGGTGCTCCGCTTCGCCGGAGGGCTCCACCTGGTCGCCGGGCGCATCGTGGTCGAGGCCGAGCTGGACACCGGGGCCGTCGCCAGGAGGTTGCGTCGCGACCTGGCGGAGGTCTACGGCACGCAGTCGGACGTGGTGATGGTGCAGGCCAACGGGTTGCGCAAGGGCAGCCGCTACCTGGTGCGGGTCGCCCGTGACGGCGAGGCCCTGGCGCGTCAGACCGGGCTGGTCGACCAGCGCGGCCGACCGGTGCGGGGCCTGCCGCCCGCCGTGGTGTCGGGCGGCGCCTGCGACGCCGTCGCCGCGTGGCGCGGAGCGTTCCTGGCGCACGGCTCGCTGACCGAGCCGGGCCGGTCCTCCTCGATGGAGATCACCTGCCCCGGCTCGGAGGCCGCGCTGGCCCTGGTCGGCGTCGCGCGCCGCCTCGGCATCCCGGCGAAGGCGCGCGAGGTCCGCGGTGTCGACCGCGTGGTGATCCGCGACGGCGACGCGATCGGTCAGCTGCTGACCCGGCTGGGCGCCCACGAGTCGCTGATGGCCTGGGAGGAGCGTCGGATGCGCCGCGAGGTGCGTGCCACCGCCAACCGGCTCGCGAACTTCGACGACGCCAACCTGCGCCGCTCCGCGCGCGCCGCCGTCGCCGCCGGCGCCCGGGTCGAGCGGGCGCTGGAGATCCTGGGCGAGGAGGTCCCCGACCACCTCAAGCTCGCCGGGCACCTGCGCCTGGAGCACAAGCAGGCCTCCCTGGAGGAGCTCGGTCAGCTGCACGACCCGGTGCTCACCAAGGACGCGATCGCCGGCCGGATCCGGCGGCTGCTCGCGATGGCCGACAAGACCGCGCAGGACCGGGGCGAGCCCGACACGGAGGCCTCGCTCACCGAGGAGATGCTCGCCGACGAGGCGTGAGCCGACCCGCCCGCGGTTACTCGCACGTACGCCGGGACGGACCGTGACCCGTGCCACGGCTTCGGTAGGGTCGCCGACGTAGCGACCTCCGCAGGCCCCCGGGCACGGGCGTCCCACCGACCATCCCGCACCAACCACAGGAGCGCGCAGTGACCGTACGCGTAGGCATCAACGGCTTCGGCCGGATCGGCCGCAACTTCTTCCGGGCCGTGCGAGCCTCCGGCGCCGACATCGAGATCGTCGCCGTCAACGACCTCACCGACAACCAGGCGCTGGCCCCGCTGCTGAAGTTCGACTCCATCCTGGGCCGCCTCGACGCCGACGTGAGCGCCAGCGAGGACGAGATCCGCGTCGGCGACCAGGTCGTCAAGACCTTCGCCGAGCGCGACCCCGCCAACCTGCGCTGGGGCGACCTCGGCGTCGACGTCGTCGTCGAGTCCACCGGCTTCTTCACCGACGCCACCAAGGCTCGCGCCCACGTCGACGCCGGCGGCGCGAAGAAGGTCATCATCTCCGCGCCGGCCAGCAACGACGACGTCACGGTCGTGATGGGCGTCAACCACGAGGACTACGACCCCGCCTCGCACGTGGTCATCTCCAACGCGTCGTGCACCACCAACTGCCTCGCGCCGATGGCCAAGGCGCTCAACGACGAGTTCGGCATCGTCCGCGGGCTGATGACGACGATCCACGCCTACACCGCCGACCAGAACCTCCAGGACAACATCCACAAGGACCTGCGACGGGCGCGGGCGGCCGCGATCAACGTGGTGCCCACCTCGACCGGCGCCGCGAAGGCGATCGGGCTCGTCCTGCCCGAGCTCAAGGGCAAGCTCGACGGGTACGCGCTGCGCGTGCCGGTGCCGACCGGCTCGGCCACCGACCTGACGGTCGAGGTGGGTCGCGAGACCACCGTCGAGGAGGTCAACGCGGCGATGGAGAAGGCCGCCGACGGGCGCTTCCTGCGCTACTCGACCGACCCGCTGGTGTCCTCCGACATCGTCACCGACCCGGCGTCGTGCATCTTCGACGCGCCGCTGACCAAGGTCATCGGCAACCAGGTGAAGGTGGTCGGTTGGTACGACAACGAGTGGGGCTACTCCAACCGCCTCGCGGACCTGATCACCCACGTCGGCCAGTCCCTCTGAGGGACGGGACGGCGATGGGGGAGCACGCCGGTCTCGGTGACGTCCGCGGGCGGCGGGTGCTGGTCCGCTCGGACCTGAACGTGCCGCTGCGGGACGGGGTGATCACCGACGACGGCCGGGTGCGCGCCAGCGTGCCGACCATCCGGGACCTCGCCGAGGCGGGCGCCCGGGTCGTCGTCGTGGCGCACCTCGGCCGGCCGAAGGGCGCGCCCGACCCGGCGTACTCGCTGCGGCCGGTCGCCGAACGGCTCGGCGAGCTGCTCGGTGCGCCGGTGGCGCTCGCCGCCGACACGGTCGGCGACGACGCGCGGCGCACCGTCGAGGGCCTCGCCGACGGCGAGGTCGCGGTGCTGGAGAACGTGCGGTTCGAGGCGGGCGAGACCAGCAAGGACGATGCCGAGCGCGGTGCTTTCGCCGACCGGCTGGCGGCGTTGGCCGACGCCTTCGTCTCCGACGGCTTCGGGGTCGTGCACCGCAAGCAGGCCAGCGTCTACGACGTCGCGCAGCGGCTGCCGCACGCGATGGGTCGGCTGGTCGCGGCGGAGGTCGAGGTGCTGCGCCGGCTCACCGAGGACCCCCGGCGGCCGTACGTGGTCGTGCTCGGCGGGTCGAAGGTCTCCGACAAGCTCGGGGTGATCGACAACCTGCTCGGCAAGGCCGACAAGCTGCTGATCGGCGGCGGGATGGTCTTCACCTTCCTCGCCGCCCAGGGCCACGAGGTCGGCCGCAGCCTGCTCGAGGAGGACCAGCTGGAGACCTGCGCGGGCTACCTGCGTCGCGCCGCCGAGTCCGGCGTCGAGCTGCTGCTGCCGCACGACATCGTCGTGGACACCGAGTTCCCCGGGGGTGACCGGCGCCCCCAGCCGACCGTCGTCCCGGCCAGCGAGATCCCCGCCGACGCCCTCGGGCTGGACATCGGCCCCGACTCCGCGCGTGCCTTCGCCGGGGCGCTGCGCGACGCCCGCACGGTCTTCTGGAACGGGCCGATGGGCGTCTTCGAGGTCGGTGCCTTCGCCGACGGCACCCGGGTCGTGGCCCGCGCGCTGACGCAGGTCGACGGGCTCTCCGTCGTCGGCGGGGGTGACTCCGCGGCCGCCGTGCGGACCCTCGGCTTCGACGAGGCGTCGTTCGGCCACATCTCCACCGGCGGCGGCGCCAGCCTCGAGTACCTCGAGGGCAAGGACCTGCCCGGCATCGACGTCCTGGAGGCGAACGCATGAGCACGACACGGACCCCGCTGATGGCGGGGAACTGGAAGATGAACCTGAACCACCAGGAGGCGGTGGTCCTGGTGCAGAAGCTCGCCTGGACGCTGTCGGACAAGCGCCACGACCCGGCCCGGGCCGAGGTGGTCGTGCTGCCCCCGTTCACCGACCTGCGCTCGGTGCAGACGCTGGTGGACGGCGACCGGCTGTCGCTGCGCTACGGCGCCCAGGACGTCTCCGCCGAGGAGTCCGGCGCCTACACCGGCGAGGTCGCCGCGGGGATGCTGGCCAAGCTCGGCTGCTCCTACGTCGTGGTCGGCCACTCCGAGCGCCGCGAGCGGCACGACGAGACCGACGAGCTGGTCAACGCCAAGGCGCACCGCGCGCTCCAGCACGGCCTCACGCCGATCGTGTGCGTCGGCGAGGGGCTCGCGGTCCGGCAGGCCGGTGAGCAGGTCACGTACACGCTGGCCCAGGTGGAGGGATCGCTGGCGGGGTTGTCGGCCGAGCAGGTCGCCGGCCTGGTGGTGGCCTACGAGCCGGTCTGGGCGATCGGGACCGGCGAGGTGGCCACCCCGGAGGACGCGCAGGAGGTCTGCGGCGCGATCCGGGCCTACGTCCGTGAGCAGCACGGCGACGCTGCCGCCGACGGGGTGCGGGTGCTCTACGGCGGCTCGGTCAAGGCGGCCAACGTGACCGCCACCATGGCCCAGGACGACGTCGACGGCTGCCTGGTCGGCGGTGCGAGCCTCCAGGTCGACGAGTTCGCCGGGATCTGCAGGTTCTACGACCTGCCGGTCCTCTGATCCGGACCACCCTGACGTAGGATCGTCGACCGTGACGACGCTCTTCACGATCCTGCTCGTGGCCACCAGCGCCACCCTCATCCTGCTGGTCCTGTTGCACAAGGGTCGCGGTGGCGGGCTGTCCGACATGTTCGGCGGTGGTGTCTCGAGCTCCTTGGGCGGCTCGTCGGTCGCCGAGCGCAACCTGGACCGGTTCACCGTCGGGATCGGTGTGATCTGGTTCGCCTGCGTGATCGCGCTCGGCCTGCTGCTCGCCTACTAGGCCGAGGTCCGGCGGGCGCGCCCGCTGCACCCCGAACGTCCTGCACCACCCGATCCAGCAGCACGAGAACGAGAGGGACCACACATGGCCGGTGGAGGCAACGCGATCCGGGGTAGCCGGGTCGGCGCGGGACCGATGGGCGAGGCCGAGCGCGGCGAGGCCGCGCCGCGCCAGACCGTCACCTACTTCTGCTCCCACGAGCACCGCTCGGTCGTCGCCTTCGCGGTCGAGGCCACCCCACCGGAGCAGTGGGACTGCCCGAAGTGCGGGTTGCCGGCGTCGATGGACTCCGACAACCCCCCGCCGGCTCCCCGCATCGAGCCCTACAAGACCCACCTCGCCTACGTGAAGGAGCGCCGCTCCGACGCCGAGGCCGAGGACATCCTCGACGAGGCCGTCGCCCTGCTCCGGTCGCGCCGCAAGTCCGGGGACATCATCTTCTGACGGTCGCCCGAAGTGGGACGGGACCCCATCGATTGGTCACGAACGGCAAGAAATCAGCCCGGAAACGTGTCGTTGGGGACCAAACGGCAACGCGCGCGGCCCCTACGACTTGGTTGGACGGACCGCTCATGCACACCGATCGGTCACGAACCACGTAGAACCGTCTGGGAGGAGGGCGTGCTTGCTGTGACGCCCGATCTGCTCCCTGATGCCACCGTCGGGTCCGTGCGCTGATCTTTCGGCCAGCTGGGCCGCGACCGGTCAGACGCGGGAGGCGGCCTCGGTGTCGAGGAACCAGACGGTCTCCTCCTCGCCGCGGACACCGCGGGCGGGGGTGTGCTCGACCGCGCCCTCGACCGCCAGCGCGGCCGCGACGGCCTCGGCCTTGCCCTCGCCGCTGACCAGCAGCCACACCGAGCGGGCGCGGTTCAGGGCGGGGTAGGTCAGGCTCACCCGCTCCGGCGGCGGCTTGGGGGAGCCGGTCACCGCCACGGCATCGCGGTCCTCGACCGCGAGGGCGTCGTAGCCCGGGAACAGCGAGGCGACGTGACCGTCGGGACCGACACCGAGCATCACGACCTCGAAGCGGTCCGGGCCGTGGTCGGCGAGGTCGGCGGCGTACGCCGCGGCGGACGCGGCGACATCGGGGACGTCGTCGGTCGCGGGCACCTCGTGCACGTCGGTGGCGCCCACCGGCGCCAGCAGGTCCTCCCAGGCGTCGGTGGCGTTGCGGTCCTCGGCACCGCGCGCCACGAAGCGCTCGTCGCCCCACCAGACCACGACGCGGTCCCAGTCGACCTCGGCGGCGCCGGCGAGCCCGGCGACCGCCCGGTGGACCTCGCGGGCGATGCTGCCGCCGGTGAGGACGACGTGCGGCCGGTGGCCGGCGCGCTGCGCGTCGGCGAGGCGGCCGAGCAGCTCGCCCGCCACGGCCGAGGCCAGCGCGGACGCGTCCGGGTGCACCTCGACCCTCGGCTCGGGGCGGGGTCCGGGCCCCGTCGGGGCGTCGCTGGTCACGTGACCTCCTGCAGGGGTGGGTGGGGGAGCGGGACCCGCGTCAGCCGAGCAGCTGGCGCGCCACGTCGAGGTCGGCGGGCGAGGCCAGGTGCAACCGCAGCACCGGTCGACCGGCCGCCTCCAGCACGCGGCCGTCCCCCACCGCCTGCGCGGTGAGGAACTCGTGGAAGGTGAACTCGCGCCCGGGGACGTCGAGGTCGGCCTCCGGCTCGCCGGTGACCTGCACGAACACCCCGGTCGGGGGGCCGCCCTTGTGGTACTGGCCCGTGGAGTGCAGGAATCGCGGGCCCCACCCGAACGTCGTCGGGCGGCCCGTGCGTCGCGCCAACCCGTCCCGGACGCCGGCCAGCGCCGCGTCGCGGTGCCGGTCGAGGTAGGCCTGCACGGCGACGTAGCCGTGGTCGGGGTCGACCTGCGCCAGCAGGGCCCGCACGGCGTGCTCGACCGTGTCGGCGCCGGCGGGCAGCCAGCCGCCGGACGCGTAGACGCTGATCGGTCCCTCGACGAGCTGCGGCTCGGGGCCCGCCCCGCCGCCACCGAGCATGTCCCGGGCGGCAGCCTTGGCGCTCTCCACGTCGGGCTGGTCGAAGGGGTTGATGCCGATCAGCCGGCCGGCGACGGCCGTCGCGTACTCCCAGAGCAGCAGCTGCGCCCCGAGGGGCCCGTCGACGCGGGCGCCCCAGCCGGACGCGGGGTGCACCCGGTCGCCGAGCGTGGTCCCGGGCCCGAAGGTCACGAGCACCTCGTCGAGGGTGCTGGGTGCGAGGTTCGGTGCGTCCAGCCGATCGACGACCACGGGCAGCACGCCGCGGCCCACCTTGCCGGTCGACTCGGCCACGAGCTGCTCGGCCCAGTCGCCGAACCCGGTGTAGCCCGCACCGTCGGCGGCCAGGACCATCTTGTCGGCACCGGCCCGGTTGGCCACGCCGAGCAGCGCGCCCAGCCGCAGCCCCGGGTTCTCGGGCTCGTCCGCCTCGAGCGCGGCCCTCGCGGCCTCGGCCTGGTCGAGCAGCGCGCCGATGTCGGCGCCCGCCAGCCCGCTGGGGACGAGCCCGAACGCGGTCAGCGCGGAGTACCGCCCCCCGACCTCGTCGTCGGCGAGGAAGACCCGGTACCCGGCCTCGCGGGACGCCTTCTCCAGCGGCGACCCGGGGTCCGTGACGATCACGACCCGCTCGGCAGGGTCGATGCCGGCCTCGCGGAAGGCGTGCTCGAAGGCCCGCTTCTGGCTGTCGGTCTCCACCGTGCCGCCGGACTTGGAGGAGACGACCACGACGGTCGCCTCGATCCGGTCCTGGACGGCGGCCCGGACGAAGTCGGGGTCCGAGGAGTCCACGACGGTCAGCTCGACGCCCTCGGCCGCGCACACGACCTCGGGGGCCAGCGACGACCCACCCATCCCGCACAGCGCGACGTGGGTCGCTCCGCGGCCGCGCAGCTCCTCGCGCAACGAGGCCACCTCGGCGACCAGGGGGCGGGAGGCCTCCGCGAGGCCGACCCACCCGAGCCGCTTGGACGCCTCGTCCTCGGCCTCGGCGCCCCACAGCGACGCGTCGCGCGCGGCGATCCGGCCGGCCACCCCGTCGGCGACCAGCGTGGAGACGGCCTCGTCCAGAGCGGCGGGGTCGGCCGGCTCTGCGGCGAGGACCTCCAGCGAGAGCGTCATCGGGCCTGCTCCATCTGCCCGCGGACGGTCTCGACGAGCTCGCCCCAGGACTTCTTGAACTTGTCCACGCCCTCCTCCTCGAGGGCGAGGAAGACCCCGTCGAGGTCGATCCCGACGGCGGCGAGCCGGTCGAAGACCTCCTGCGCCTCCTGCGCTCGGCCGGTGACGGTGTCGCCCTCGACCTCGCCGTGGTCGGCGAAGGCCTCCATCGTCTTCTCCGGCATCGTGTTGACCGTGTCGTCGACGACGAGCTGGGTGACGTAGAGGGTGTCGGGGTAGTCGGGGTCCTTCACGCCGGTGGAGGCCCACAGCGGCCGCTGGGCGTGGGCACCGGCCTCGGCGAGCACCCTCCACCGGTCCGAGGCGACGACCTCCTGGTAGGCGGCGTACGCGAGCCGGGCGTTGGCGACCGCGGCCCGGCCCCGCAGCGCGGTGGCGTCGTCGGTGCCGATCTCCGCCAGCCTGCCGTCGACCTCGGAGTCGACGCGCGAGACGAAGAAGGAGGCCACCGACTGGATCCGCCCGAGGTCCAGGCCCGCGTCGCGGGCCTGCTCGAGGCCGGTCAGGTAGGCGTCCATCACGGCCCGGTAGCGCTCGATGCTGAAGATCAGCGTCACGTTCACGCTGATCCCCTCCGCGGTGGCGGCGGTGATGGCGGGCAGCCCCTCGAGGGTCGCCGGGATCTTGACGAAGGCGTTCGGCCGGTCCACCGCGGACCAGAGCGCCCGCGCCGAGGCCAGCGTGCCCTCGGTGTCGTTCGCCAGGTCCGGCTCGACCTCGATGGAGACACGGCCGTCGGACGTCGTGGAGCCTGCGACCTGGGAGAAGACGTCGCAGGCGTTGCGGACGTCCTCGGTGGTCAGCTCGAAGATCACCTTGTCGACGCCGGCCCCGTCGGCGACCAGCTGCTTGACCTGCGCGTCGTAGCGCTCCCCCTCGGCGATCGCGGAGGCGAAGATGGTCGGGTTGGTCGTCACCCCGACCACGGACCGCTCGTCGATGAGCTGCTGCAGCCCGCCGGACTCGATGCGCTCGCGCGACAGGTCGTCGAGCCAGATGGAGACGCCCGCGTCGGACAGGGCCTTCAGACGGTCACTCATGTTCCCTCCCAGGGGTTGTCGTGCGGGGTGCCGGTCGGACGGGTCAGGCCCGGCCGCCGGCGGCGGTGATGCTGTCGCGGGCCGCGTCGGCGACCGCACGCGCGGTCATGCCGTACTCGGCGTAGATCCGCTCGTAGTCGGCGGAGGCGCCGTACTGCTCGATGGAGACGCTGCGGCCGTGGTCGCCCACGACCTCGCGCCAACCCATCGCGATGCCGGCCTCGACCGAGACCCGGGCACGGACGCCCGGCGGCAGGACGGTGTCGCGGTAGGCGGTGTCCTGCGCGTCGAACCACTCGCGGCACGGCATGCTGACCACGCGGGCCGCGATGCCGTCGGCGGCCAGCTGCTCGCGGGCCTGCACGGCGAGCTGGACCTCCGAGCCCGTGCCGACCAGGACGACGTCGGGCGTGCCCTCGGTGTCGAGCAGCACGTACCCGCCGCGGCGGACGTCGGCCGTGGTCGCGAAACCGTCCTCGCCACGCGGGAACGTCGGCACGTTCTGGCGCGAGAGCACCAGGCCGGCGGGCCGGTCGGTGTGCTCGAGCACGGCCTTCCACGCCGCGGTGACCTCGTTGGCGTCGGCGGGGCGGACCACGTCGAGGCCCGGGATCGCGCGCAGGGCGGCGAGGTGCTCGATCGGCTGGTGGGTCGGGCCGTCCTCACCGAGGCCGATGGAGTCGTGGGTCCACACGTAGGTGACCGGCAGCCCCATCAGCGACGCCAGGCGCACCGAGGGGCGCATGTAGTCGGAGAAGGTCAGGAAGGTCCCGCCGAAGACGCGCGTGCCGCTGTGCAGGGCGATGCCGTTCATGATCGCGCCCATCGCGTGCTCGCGGATCCCGAAGTGGAGGACCCGACCGCTGACGGGGTCGCCGGAGAACTTGTCGGTCGAGCGGTCCTTGGGGATGAAGGAGGCCGCGTCGTCGATCGTGGTGTTGTTGGAGCCCGCCAGGTCGGCGGAGCCGCCCCACAGCTCCGGCACCGTCGCCGCCACGGCGTTGATGACCTGGCCGGAGGCCTTCCGGGTGGCCACCCCGCCCTCGGAGGCCTCGAAGACGGGCAGGTCGGCGTCCCACCCGTCGGGCAGCGCGCGTTCGCGCATCCGCTGCAGCATCGCGAACCGGTCGGGGTGCTGCTCGCGCCAGGACCCGAAGTCGGAGTCCCAGGCCCGGCCCGCCTCGGCGCCGCGCTCGCGCAGCGCCCGGGTGTGCTCCAGCACGCCCTCGGGGATCTCGAAGGTCTGCTCGGGGTCGAAGCCGAGGATCTCCTTGGTCGCCGCCACCTCGTCCTCGCCGAGCGCCGAGCCGTGCGCGGACCCGGTGTTGCGGGCGTTGGGCGCGGGCCAGGCGATGATCGTGCGGAGCTCGATGAAGCTGGGGCGGTCGGTCACCTCGCGGGCCGCCTGCAGCGCGTCCCAGAGCGCCTGGACGTTCTCGGCGTACTCCTCGCCCGTGGTCCAGTCGACGGTCTGCACGTGCCAGCCGTAGGCCTCGTAGCGCGCGGCCACGTCCTCGGAGAGCGCGATGTCGGTGTGGTCCTCGATCGAGATCTTGTTCGCGTCGTAGATCAGGGTGAGGTTGCCCAGCCGCTGGGTGCCGGCCAGCGAGGAGGCCTCGCTGGCCACGCCCTCCTCGATGTCGCCGTCGGAGGCCAGGCAGTAGACGTGGTGGTCGAACGGTGAGGCGCCGTCGGCGGCCTCGGGGTCGAGCAGGCCCTTGAGCCGCCGGCCGGCCATCGCCATGCCGACGGCGTTGCCGACCCCCTGGCCCAGCGGGCCGGTGGTGGTCTCGACGCCCGCGGTGTGGCCGTGCTCGGGGTGACCCGGCGTCTTGCTGCCCCAGGTGCGCAGCTGCTGGAGGTCCTCGAGCTCGAGGCCCCACCCACCGAGGAAGAGCTGGAGGTAGAGCGTCAACGAGGTGTGGCCGCAGGAGAGCACGAACCGGTCGCGCCCGACCCAGTCGGGGTCGGCCGGGTCGTGCCGCATCGCCTTCTGGAACAGCAGGTAGGCCGCCGGGGCGAGGCTCATCGCGGTGCCCGGGTGGCCGTTGCCCACCCGCTGCACGCTGTCCATCGCCAGCGCGCGCACGGTGTCGACCGCTCGGTCGTCCATCTCGGTCCAGTCCAGGCTCGTGCTCGTCGTGCTGCTCGTCGTCACGCTGGTCCTCTCACGGGTTCTGGGTACGCGGGCAGGAGCACCGGTCGGCCCGGTGCGGGGAGGCTGCGTCACCCGACCCTACTGAGGGTCACCGTTACACTCCTAGCGGCAGGTCCAGCACGCCACGCCCGACCGGGTGCATCGACTCCCGGACGCTCCCTATTCCCCAGGACGATCGTTGACCCACGTCTCGCAGCCGGCCCCGGCGGTCGGTGGGTGGACCCGCGGCGGCAGCGGCTGGCGGGACGTGGTCGCCGCCTACGTCGGCCTGACCAAGCCGCGTGTCATCGAGCTGCTGCTGCTGACGACGGTGCCGGTGATGTTCTTCGCGGCCCGGGGTGTGCCGCCCCTCGGGCTGGTGCTCGCGACGGTGGTCGGCGGCACGCTGTCCGCGGGCTCGGCCTCGGCGCTGAACTGCGTCTACGACCGCGACATCGACGAGCAGATGCGCCGCACCCGCCGCCGCGCGCTGCCCCGTCACATCGTGACGCCCCGGTCGGCGCTGGTGTTCGGGCTGCTGCTCGGCGTCGTGTCGACCGTGGTCCTGCTGGTCTGGGTCAACCCGCTCTCGGCCGGGCTGGCGGTGCTCGCCAACGCCTTCTACGTGCTCGTCTACACGATGGTGCTCAAGCGACGCACGACCCAGAACATCGTCTGGGGCGGTCTCGCCGGGTGCTTCCCGGCACTGATCGGGTGGACGGCGGTCACGGGCTCGCTGTCGTGGACGCCGGTCGTGCTGTTCGCGGTGGTGTTCTTCTGGACGCCGCCGCACACCTGGGCCCTCGCGCTGCGCTACCGCGAGGACTACCGCGGCGTGGACGTGCCGATGCTGCCGGTGGTGGCGTCGGCCCGCGTGGTCGCCCGCCAGGTCGTGGCCTACTCGTGGGTGATGGTCGCGGTGTCCCTGCTGCTCTGGCCCGTCGCCGGCACCGGACCGCTCTACCCGGTCGCCGCGGCCGTCCTCGGTGCCGGGTTCCTGGTGCAGGCGCACCGCATGGCGGTGCGGGCCCGCGACACCGAGGACCTCGCGGTGATCGCGCCGATGCGGCTCTTCCACTCCAGCAACCTGTACCTGTCGCTGCTGTTCGTGGCCGTCGCCCTCGACCCGCTGCTGGGCTGAGGGCGTCGCCCGCCTCCGGCCCGGCCCGGGGCTCCCGCCGGCACCCCGTCCGCTGTAACGCCGGGTGACTTGCTCTGGTGCCGCGTCGCGACGCGGCACCAGGTGAAGTAACTCGGCGTTACAGCTGGGCCGGCGCCGCGGGGGCGGGGGCGGGGGCGGCCGCCGGGCGGAGGTGGGCCAGCAGCACCCAGGCGAGCGCGGCCGCGGTGACCGCGGCGCCCAGGAGGTGGAGGCCGACCAGCAGCAGCGGCAGGTCGGTGGCGTACTGGACGAACCCGACGCCCCCCTGCAGCACCTCGACGACCACGAGCGCCGCGACGGCCCGGCGCTGCTCGGCGTCGGCGAGCGGCCCCGACCGGGTGCGGACGCGGGACACCACGAGCAACGCCACGCTCAGGCCCACCAGCAGGAAGACCGCGTCGGCGTGCAGCTGGCTGGCGGCGCGGGGGTCCAGGCCGTTGCGAGCGGCGTCCAGGTCGCCGGCGTGGGGTCCGGACCCGGTGACGACCGTCCCGAGGTAGAGCACCACCCAGCCGACCGCGAACGTCGCGACGGCGAGCGGGGCGAGCGGGGACCGGACGACGGCCGCCGCCGCCGCGCCCGCGGGCCGTCGGGCGGCACGCACCAGCGCGACCGCGACGCCGACCATCGCCAGCGAGACGAGCAGGTGCAGCGCGACCACCCAGGGGTCGAGGTCGGTGAGCACGGTGACCCCACCCACCAGCGCCTGGGCGGGGATGCCGAGGGCGAGCAGCAGCGCCAGCCGGCGCAGCCGACCGCGGCCGGTGCGCCAGGCCGCAACGAGCGTCGCGGCGGCGACCGCGACGAGGGCGAAGGTCAGCAGCCGGTTGCCGAACTCGATCGCCCCGTGGATGCCGAGCGAGCCGTGCGGCACGAACGACTCGTCGGTGCACCGCGGCCAGGTCGGGCAGCCGAGCCCGGAGCCGGTCAGGCGGACGGCGCCGCCGGTCAGCACGATCACCACGTTCGCGACGAGGCTGGCCCACGCCAACCGCAGCAACGCCCGCCCGACGGGCGGCGCGCCCGCGGCCGGCGAGCCGGACCCGGCAGCGGTGCGGTCGGCGGCGCGGGGGCGCCCGACGGTGTCGGTCACTGGCTCACTCCCAGCGGAAGGTGCGTGCGGTCAGGGCGCCGGCCGCCACGGCCCAGCCGGTGAGCACCAGCAGGTCGGTGACGGCCACCCGGGCGTCGAGCAGCGCGGCGCGCACGGCGTCGCCCAGGGCGGCGGAGGGCAGCCACTGCACGACCGCCCCCACCTCACCGTACGCGGAGAGGGGGAGGACGACGGCGCCGCCGACGAGCAGCAGCAGGTAGACGAGGTTCGCCGCCGCCAGCGTGGCCTCAGCGCGCAGCGCACCGGCCAGCAGCAGCCCGAGGCCCGCGAACGCGGCCGTACCGGCGACGAGGGCCAGCAGCAGCCCGAGCAGCGCCGACCCCGCGGTCGCGGGCGTCCACCCGACCAGCAGCGCGACCGCCCCGATCACCAGCACCTGCAGCATCTCGACCCCGAGCAGGGCGAGCACCTTGCCGGCGAGCAGGCCGCCCCGCGGCAGGGGTGACGCGCCGAGCCGCTTCAGCACGCCGTAGCGGCGCTCGAAGCCGGTGGCGATCGCGAGCGAGGTGAACGAGGTCGACATCACCGCCAGGGCGAGCACCCCCGGGGTGAGCACGTCCACGGAGGGCCGGGCGAAGTCGAGGCCGACACGTCCGGCGCCCACGACGCCCGCGAGCAGGACGACCACCGGGATCACGACGGCGAGCAGCACCTGCTCGCCGTTGCGCAGCAGCAGCCGCGCTTCCATCCGCGCCTGCGCGAGCACCTGGCGCGGCAGCGGCGCGGCGCCCGGCCGCGGGGTCCAGGTCCCGGCGCTCACCCGCCGAGCCCCCGGCCGGTGAGCTCGAGGAAGACGTCCTCGAGGCTGCGCTGCCCGAGCGTGAGGGACTCCGGCAGCACGTCGTTGTCCTCGCACCAGCGCGAGACGCGGCCGAGGGTGGAGGCGTCGGCCGGACCGGTGACGACCAGGCTGAGCTCGTCGAGCTGGACCACCTCCACGTCCTGGCCGAGGGCGGCGCGCAGCGAGTCCGGCGACCCCGGCGGGAACGGCCGCGTCACGACCAGCCGGATCGTGGCCACCCGGCCGCCGCGGGTCAGCTGCAGCGGCGACCCGGAGGCCACCAGCCGTCCCCGGTCGACGATGTGGACCTGGTCGGCGAGCCGTTCGGCCTCCTCGAGGTAGTGGGTGGTGAGCACGACCGTGACCCCGTCGGTGCGCAGCTCCTCCAGGAGGGTCCACACCGAGCGGCGCACAGCAGGGTCCATGCCGGCGGTCGGCTCGTCGGCGAAGACCAGCTCGGGGCGCCCCACCAGGGCCATCGCCAGCCCGAGGCGCTGCTGCTGACCACCGGAGAGCCGCCGGTACGGGGTCCGCCCGCACTCGTGGAGCCCGAGGCGGTCGGCGAGCACGGCGATGTCGAGGGGGTGGGCGTGCAGCGCGGCGACGTGCTGGAGCATCTCGAGGGCGCGCACGCCGCTCCACGCACCGCCCGCCTGGAGCATCACCCCGATCCGGGGCAGCAGGGCCCGACGCTGGCGCACCGGGTCGAGGCCGAGCACGCGCACGCTTCCCCGCTGCGGTCGCCGGTAGCCCTCGCAGGTCTCCAGCGTCGTGGTCTTGCCGGCGCCGTTCGGGCCGAGCACGGCGGTGATGCTGCCCCGGGCGACGTCGAGGTCGAGGCCGTCGACGGCGGTCGTCGGGCCGTAGCGCATCACCAGCCCCCGCACCTCGACCGCGGCCGACGTCGGGGTCGGCACCGGGGTCGGCACCGGCGTCGACGAGGGGGTCGACGCGGCGGGGGACGGCACGTCCTGAGTCTAGGCTGGCGCACCGTGAACACCTGGGTGCTGGTCGCCGTCCTCACCCTGACCGGGCTGGTCGCCGTCGTGGCGGCGGTCCAGATGGTGCGCGACCGCCCGTTCGGCGACCGCGGCTTCGCGGTGATGGCCCTGGCCGAGGCGGCGATCACGGTGCAGCTGGTGGTCGGCCTGGTGCTGCTCGCCGCGACCGGCGAGGGGGTCGATGCGGTGCTGTTCGTCGGCTACCTCGTCGGGGTCCTCGTCGCGCTGCCCATCGGCGCGTTCTGGTCGCTCGCGGAGCGCTCCCGCGCCGGCACCGGGGTGGTGCTGCTCGCGGCGCTCACCGTCGCGGCGCTCGAGGCGCGCCTGGTCGACATCTGGTCGGCGGGCGGCTGAGGTGGCCCGCAGCGGCGAGCTGTCCTCCGGCGCGGGTCGGATGCTGGTCTTCGTCTACGGCGTCTTCGCGCTGTCGGCGACCGCGCGCTCGGCCTTCCAGCTGGCCACGGACGCCGGCACGGCGCCGCTGGCCTACGGTCTCTCCCTGCTGGCCGCCGTGGTCTACGTGGTCGCCACCCTCGCGCTGCTGCGTGGCGGGGCCCGCGCCTGGGTGACCGCCGTCGCGGCCTGCACCGTCGAGCTGGTCGGCGTGCTCGCGGTCGGCGGGCTCAGCCAGGTTCGTCCCGGTCTGTTCCCCGAGCCCACCGTCTGGTCCGGGTTCGGCGCCGGCTACGGGTACGTGCCCTTGGTGCTGCCGGTGCTCGGCCTGCTGTGGCTGCGGCGCACCCGTCCCACCTAGGACCGGTCGGGCACCAGGCCGAGCAGCTCGGCCACCACCTCGCCGGAGGGCCGGCCCGCGTCGAGGACCCGCACCCCCCACGCCGCCGCCAGGTCGTCGTAGTGGGCGCCCATCTCCGCCAGCACGTCGGGGCGCTGGTCGCCGGGCTTGCGCCGGGCGGCCTCGCCCGGGTCGAGGCGCAGCAGCACCTCGACGTCGGGCCCGGGGAAGCCGCGGCGCAGGACCTCCTCGGCCACCCGGTGACCGGTTCCGTAGCGGATCCGGAGGTCGACCACCGCATCGAGACGCCAGCGGTCGCACACGACGTGCGTGCCGGCGCGGCGCACCCGGGCCGCTCGGCGCCCCGCGCGGACGCTGGCGAGCGCGAGCACGACCACCCAGGCGGCGTCGACCGGGCTGCCGCGGCGACGGGGAGCTCCGGTGCCGGTCTCCGCGACGGGTCCGGTGGGGTCGCCCGGGCGTCGCGAGGTCGACACGGACCGCGATCGTCGCAGCAGCCGCCGGACCATCCGGCCCAGGTGCTCGAGCGCCCCGAGGTCGCGCGCCAGGCGGGCCCAGCGCACCACCGCGGCCTCGCCGCGACCTGCGAAGCGGTCCAGCAGGGCGAGGGAGGCGGTCGACTTGCCCGCGCCGTCCATCCCGCTCAGCGCGACGACCAGCGCGCCGCCGGGGGGCGCGACCACGGCCGGTGGCGTCGCCATCGGCTCGCCCAGCAGGCGAGAGCGCAGCGCGTGCCGTGCGTAGGGGGTGCGCGCCGCCACCGCGGCGCTGACCCGCAGCGGGAGGTGCTCCGGGGCGTCGGGGGCCCGCCACCCGGCCCTGCGGACGAGGTCGGCGAGCGGGCCGAGCCGCGGGTCGGCCGTGGTCGCGCGGGCGAGGCCCTCGGCGAGGGTGGGGTCGGCCGCGCAGGCGGCGAGGCGGGCCGCCGTCCGGGGCCAGGACCACCCGGCCAGCCCCTCCGCGGCGTGCACGAGGGCCCGGTCGCCCACCGCGGCCACCGGGAGCCCGTGCCGACCCCGTCGGGCCCGGGCCCGCACATCGGCGAGCGGGGGGTACATCCGCGGCCAGGCGTGGTCGTCCGAGACGTCGACCACCACGTCCAGCGACGGCAGCAGGCGCCACAGCACCCGACCGGGCTCCTGCGGCGCCGGGGCGAGCCCGCGCCCGCGCAGCACCGCGGCGGTGCGCGCAGCGCCGGCGGCGGTGACGACGACGTCGACGTCCCCGCCGTCGAGGCGCTCGCCGCGCCACAGCAGCAGCTCGTCGCCGACCTCCTCGGCCAGCGCCACCAGCACCTCCGCCGCCCGCGCCTCATCCATCGCCGGCCCCCGGCTCGGTCTCCTCGGTCAGGCGCCGGCGCGCCTCCCGGCGGGCCAGCGCCACCCGCAGCGCCGCCGCGGGCGGTCGGGCCCCGGCGCGCAGGGGGACCAGCACGGACTCGACCGGCCGGCTGTCGGGGTAGAGCATCGACGACGGGGAGTCGCCCGGATCGGTGACGCAGGAGTCGATCCAATCGGCAGCGGGGTCCTGGTGGAACGCCTCCACGGCCGCCACCTCCAGCTGGAGCCCCGGCGAGGTGTCGGCGTACCGCTCGTCGTAGGCGGTCTTGAGGTGGAAGGCGCCGCGGCCGCCGAGGACGACGCACAGGCTCGCCACCGGGGTCCCCGGGGCACCCAGCTCCCACACCTGGGCGCGTCCGGCGCGACCGGCCTCGCCCATCGCCGCCCGGAAGTACGCCTCGCCCTCCGCCGTGGACGCCAGCGCGCTCGCGGCGCGCCCCTTCCACCCGGCGGACTCGAGGGCCAGGAACCGGGTCACCGCGCCGTCGAGGTCGTCGACAGCGTGGTCCACGAGGCCGATCGGGCCGCCGAGGGCGCCCTCCAACCGGCGGCGGAGACGGGCCAGCTTGCGGCGACGCGACGAGCTCAGCCGACCCTCCAGGTAGGTCGGCTCGGCCCGTCGCCGCACGACCGGCCGGTCGCGGCGCAGCAGCACCTGCGCGCCCGTGCCCCGGGCTCGCGTGGCCGCCCCGAGCGCGTCCCGCACCGTTCCGTCGCCCGCGAGGCGCTCCAGGGAGAGCCAGCCCGCCCGGCGGTCGCGCAGCAGGTCCAGCGCGAGGTGCCAGGAGCGCTCGGGATCCCCGTCGCGCAGCAGGGGCGTGTCGAGGTACGCGTGGTCGTGCCCCCACGCCCGGAAGGTCGGCACCGGGACCCGGCGGTGGGTCCGCCGGCCGCGGACCACGAGCGCGAGGTCCCACCGGTCGCCGTCGCGGACCACGAGCAGCCGGTCCTCGTGACCCGCGGGAAGGTGCGCGGCGGCCGGGACCGCGAGCGCGGGACCGTGGAAGGGGTTGGCCTCGACCGCGTCCCGCTCCAGCGCCGCCCACGCCGCGAGGTCCTCCGCCCCGAGGTCCCGCACGGTCAGCAGCGCCGCCCGGGCGCCGCTCACCGTCGCTCCCCGGGCGCGGCGGCGCGGCGCGCGAGGCGCTCACGCAGCACCCGCACCGCCGGGGCGGGGTCGCGCCAGTGGGCGTGCGGGTGCGCGGCCGGCAGCCAGGCCACGCAGGAGGCGACATCGCGGACGAGGCCGCCGCGTCGCTCGCGCCGGGCGCGGGCGAGATCGGCGAGCAGCGACTGGAACCGGACCCCGACCCGGGCGGGGGAGGCGGGGACCACGTGCTCCCCGAGCGCCGCCCTGCACCACAGGTCGGGCAGGGGCACCCCGGCGGCCACCGCGAGCGCCAGGGAGCCGTAGATCCGCGGGTTCACGTCGATCAGCAGCGGCCGGCCACCGGGGGGTCGCAGGAGCTGCACGTTGGCCAGCCCCCACCAGCCGAGGCCGTCGAGCAGCCGCTCCACCCCGGCGAGCAGGGTGGTGTCGACGGGCACCGTGACCGCGCGGCAGCTGGTGCCCCGGTCCGACAGCCCGGGGCTGCGCTGCTGGACCACCCCGAGCAGCCGACCGTCGCGGTCCCGGACCACGGTGAGCGCCATCAGCTCGCCCTCGACCACCTCCTGGAGCAGCGCCTCACCGCCCGCCGCCGTCATCACGTCCGCCGCCCGCCGGGCCGCCGCGCGGTCGGCGCAGACCGCGGCCAGCAGGTGCCGGCCGTCGCCGGCCATGGTGGGGTCCCAGTGCAGCCGCGACTTCACGACGACGGGCCCGTCGACGGCGTCCAACCGGGCGGTGGTGGCCGGCTCCGTCCGCGGGACCCCGAGACCCGCGCGCGCTGCCGCACCCGTGAGGGCCAGCTTGTCGAGCGCCCCGAGCACGGCCGCGTGGTCGGGGTGGGGGACGACCGCGGGGATCTCGTCGCGACGTGCCGAGAGCAGCAGCACCTCGATGTCGTCGGCACCCAGGACCACCTGGTAGCCGTGCTGGCCCACCAGCGCCGCGACCGCGGCGACGAAGCCGTCGGGGGAGCGCTCGGGCGCGGGGACCCGGTGGGCGCGGACGACGGCGCGCGTCGGGTAGGCGTCCCCCTCCGCCACCGCCAGGCCGACCTCCCAGCCGGCCCGGCTCAGGCTGCGCGCGGCGGCCAGGACGTGGGGGGCCGCACCGCCGGTGACGAGGAGGGCCCGCCGGGTGGTCGTGTCCCCCCGGCCGCGGCCGGGGGGAGGGGCGGGCACGGCGTCATCCTGCCAGCACGGACCCCCCGACGGGCCCGCCGCGCGGGATCCGTGGGTCGGGGCATCGGGTGAGGGTGGCCTTACTTGAACGGGTCCAGGTAATAACGGCACACTGGTGTTGTGGAAATGGACCGGACGACACGCCAGCGCGTCGCCAGGTCGATCCTCGACCACGGCCCGTCGACCGCCGCCGTGCTCGCGGATCGCCTGTCGCTGACGCCTGCGGCCGTGCGTCGCCACCTCGACCAGCTGGTCGAGGAGGGCGCGGTGGAGCCGCGCGACCCGCGCCCCGGTGCAGCACGCGGGCGGGGGCGCCCGGCGCGCCTGTTCGCGCTGACCCCGGCCGGGCACGACCGCTTCGCCCAGGCCTACGACGACCTCGCCGCCCAGGCGCTGCGCTACCTCGCCGAGACCGGCGGGGACGACGCCGTGCGCGCCTTCGCCGAGCGCCGTGTCGCCTTCGTCGAGGACCGCTTCGCGACGCTGGCCGACCAGCAGCCCGACCGGACGCCGGCGCAGGTGCTGGCCCAGGTCTTCACCGAGGAGGGTTACGTCGCCTCCGTCCGCGAGGGCCCGGTCGGCGAGCAGCTCTGCCAGCAGCACTGCCCGGTCGCCCACGTCGCCCACGAGTTCCCGCAGCTGTGCGAGGCCGAGACCGCGGCGATCAGCCGCGTGCTGGACCACCACGTGCAGCGCCTGGCCACGATCGCCCACGGCGACGGGGTCTGCACCACGTGCATCCCGACCTCAGTACCCGACATGAAGGAGCAGGTCATCTCATGACGACCATCGACGAGCGCAACCCCGAGCTCGAGGGCATCGGCCGCTACGAGTTCGGCTGGGCCGACTCCGACGTCGCCGGGGCGACCGCCAAGCGCGGGCTGTCCGAGGACGTCGTGCGCAACATCTCCGAGCTCAAGTCCGAGCCGCAGTGGATGCTCGACCTGCGCCTGAAGGGCCTGAAGCTCTTCCACCGCAAGCCCATGCCGTCCTGGGGCTCCGACCTCGGCGGCATCGACTTCGACAACATCAAGTACTTCGTGCGGTCCTCCGAGAAGCAGGCCGCGACGTGGGACGACCTCCCCGAGGACATCAAGAACACCTACGACAAGCTCGGCATCCCCGAGGCCGAGAAGCAGCGCCTGGTCTCCGGCGTCGCCGCGCAGTACGAGTCCGAGGTCGTCTACCACTCGATCCGCGAGGACCTCGAGGAGCAGGGCGTGCTCTTCCTCGACACCGACACCGCGCTCAAGGAGCACCCCGAGCTGTTCGCCGAGTACTTCGGCACCGTGATCCCGGTCGGTGACAACAAGTTCGCGGCGCTGAACACCTCGGTGTGGTCGGGCGGCTCGTTCATCTACGTGCCCAAGGGCGTCCACGTGGACATCCCGCTGCAGGCCTACTTCCGGATCAACACCGAGAACATGGGTCAGTTCGAGCGCACCCTGATCATCGTCGACGAGGACGCCTACGTGCACTACGTCGAGGGCTGCACCGCGCCGATCTACTCCTCGGACTCCCTGCACTCCGCGGTCGTGGAGATCATCGTCAAGAAGGGCGGCCGCTGCCGCTACACGACCATCCAGAACTGGTCGAACAACGTGTACAACCTGGTCACCAAGCGCGCGACCTGCGAGGCCGGCGCGACGATGGAGTGGGTCGACGGCAACATCGGCTCCAAGGTCACCATGAAGTACCCCGCGATCTACCTGATGGGCGAGCACGCCAAGGGCGAGACCCTGTCGATCGCCTTCGCCGGCGAGGGCCAGCACCAGGACGCCGGGGCCAAGATGGTGCACGCGGCCCCGCACACCTCGAGCTCGATCCTCAGCAAGTCGGTGGCCCGCGGCGGTGGCCGGACCTCCTACCGGGGCCTGATCCAGGTCAACGAGGGCGCCCACGGCTCGAAGTCCAACGTGCTGTGCGACGCGCTGCTCGTCGACCAGGTCAGCCGCTCCGACACCTACCCCTACGTCGACATCCGCGAGGACGACGTGTCCATGGGCCACGAGGCCAGCGTCTCGAAGGTCTCCGACGACCAGCTGTTCTACCTGATGTCGCGCGGCATGGAGCAGGACGAGGCGATGGCGATGATCGTGCGCGGGTTCGTCGAGCCGATCGCCAAGGAGCTCCCGATGGAGTACGCCCTGGAGCTCAACCGGCTGATCGAGCTGCAGATGGAGGGCGCGGTCGGCTGAGGCCGCCCGTCCCCCCGCACCCCCCGAACCAGAAGGACAACGAAGGCTTGTGACTGTGACCGATGTTGCTCGCGAGAGCGTCGAGGCCGCGCTGGAGCAGGGCGACCGTCCGCGGATCGTCTCGCACCTGAACCCGCCTCCCTCCTACGACCTGGGCGACCACCCGGTGCCGACCGGGCGGGAGGAGACGTGGCGCTTCACGCCGCTGAAGCGGTTGCGCGGCATCCTCGACGGGGAGGCCTCGCCGACGCGCCTGACGTGGGAGCAGAGCGTCCCCGAGGGCGTCAGCGTGAGCGCGATCAGCCAGGACGAGGCGCGCGAGCTGGGGGAGATCGCCCCCAGCGACCGTCCCGCCGCGCTGGCCGCGGCCAACTCGGGCGGGGCGACGCTGCTCGACGTCCCCGCCGATGTCGAGGTCGACGAGCCGGTCATCATCCGGCTCCACGGCGAGTCCGTCGACGACCTCGTGTGGGGCCACCTCGTGCTGCGCTTCGGCCACCACAGCAAGGCCACCGTCGTGCTGGTGCACACCGGGTCCGCGCGCTACTGCGCGATCACCACCGTGCTCGCGGGCGAGGGCTCGCAGGTCAACGTGCTGAGCCTCCAGGACTGGGACGACGACGCGGTGCACCTGGGCCGCGACGCGATCCAGGTCGGCCGCGACGCCTCCGTGCGCCACACCAGCGTCTCCTTCGGTGGGGACCTCGTCCGGATGCACGCGAACGTCGAGTACTCCGGCCCCGGCGGCGAGGCCGAGCTGCTCGGCCTGTACTTCGCCGACGAGGGCCAGCACCTCGAGCACCGCCTGTTCGCCGACCACAACGCGCCGAAGACCAAGAGCAACGTGCTGTACAAGGGCGCGTTGCAGGGCCAGGGGGCGCACACGGTCTGGATCGGCAACGTCCTCATCCGCCAGGTCGCCGAGGGCATCGAGACCTACGAGGAGAACCGCAACCTGGTCCTCACCGAGGGCTGCCAGGCCGACTCGGTGCCCAACCTCGAGATCGAGACGGGGGAGATCGAGGGCGCCGGGCACGCCTCGGCGACCGCGCGCTTCGACGACGAGCAGCTGTTCTACCTGCGCTCGCGCGGGGTCTCGGACAAGGAGGCGCGTCGCCTGGTGCTGCACGGCTTCTTCCAGGACCTGATCCGCAAGGTCGGCGTCCCCGAGATCGAGGAGCGGCTGACCGCCACGGTCGAGGAGGAGCTCGCCAAGAACGTGCTCAAGGGCTACGAGGCGGTCCCCACGTGACCGGCTTCGTGCGCGCCTGCGCGCTCGACGACGTCAAGGCCGACGAGGCCCTGGCCGTCGACGTGGGCGACCTGACGCTCGCGGTGGCTCGCGACGGTGACGAGGTGTTCGCGGTCCAGGACCTGTGCAGCCACGCCGCCGTGGCGTTGTCGGAGGGTGAGGTCGAGGACTGCCGGATCGAGTGCTGGCTGCACGGGTCGACCTTCGACCTGCGCACCGGCAAGCCGACCAGCTTCCCCGCCACCGAGCCGGTGTCCACGTTCCCCACCGAGGTCCGCGACGGTGACGTCTACGTCGACACCTCCACGACGCTGAACGGCGTCCGTCCCAGCTGAACTGCCCGCACTACGGAAGAGAGAACCACCAGATGAGCACCCTCGAGATCAAGGACCTGCGGGTCTCCGTCGCCACCGAGGACGGCCCCAAGGAGATCCTGAAGGGCGTCACGCTGACCATCGGCGACGGCGAGACCCACGCGATCATGGGGCCGAACGGCTCCGGCAAGTCGACCCTGGCCTACTCCGTGGCCGGTCACCCCAAGTACGACATCACCGGCGGCGAGGTGCTCCTCGACGGCGAGGACGTCCTCGCGATGAGCGTCGACGAGCGGGCGCGGGCCGGGATGTTCCTGGCCATGCAGTACCCCGTCGAGGTCCCCGGCGTCTCGGTGTCCAACTTCCTCCGCACCGCCAAGACCGCGCTGGACGGCGAGGCCCCCAAGCTGCGCACCTGGGTCAAGGACGTCAACGCGGCCCTGCAGCAGCTCAACCTCGACCCGACCTTCGGCACCCGGTCGGTCAACGAGGGCTTCTCGGGCGGGGAGAAGAAGCGCCACGAGATCGCCCAGCTCGAGCTGCTCGACCCGAAGGTCGCGATCCTCGACGAGACCGACTCCGGGCTCGACATCGACGCCCTGAAGATCGTCTCGGAGGGCGTGAACCGGTTCCGCCAGCGGCCCGGCAAGGGCGTCCTGCTGATCACGCACTACACCCGCATCCTGCGCTACATCGAGCCCGACCAGGTGCACGTCTTCGTCGACGGTCGGATCGCCGAGCAGGGAGGCCCCGAGCTCGCCGACCAGCTGGAGGCCGAGGGCTACGACAAGTACCTCCGACCCTCGGCGGTCTGAGACCGCGCAGCGGTCCCGGTGCCCGGCGCCCCACCCCCAGTCAGGAGATGACGTGATGGACGGCTTGCTGCCCGACCTCGACGTGGTCCGCAAGGACTTCCCGATCCTCTCCCGCACCCTCGCGGGCGACCTGCCGCTGGTCTACCTCGACAGCGCCAACACCTCGCAGAAGCCGCAGTGCGTGATCGACCGGATGGTCGACCACCTCGAGCACCACAACGCCAACGTCGCCCGGGCCATGCACCAGCTCGGCGCGGAGGCGTCGGAGGCGTTCGAGGCCGCGAGGGACACGGTGGCGGCGTTCATCGGCGCGCCCTCGCGCGACGAGGTCATCTTCACCAAGAACGCCTCCGAGGCGCTCAACCTGGTCGCGAACACCCTGGCCTGGGCCGAGGGTGACTGGTCGGCCCGCGTCGGGCCGCTCGGCGAGGGTGACGAGGTGGTGATCACCGAGATGGAGCACCACTCCAACATCGTCCCGTGGCAGCTGCTCACCCAGCGCACCGGCGCGACGCTGCGGTGGTTCGGGCTGACCGACGACGGCCGGCTGGACCTCGCCGACCTCGACTCCCTCATCACCGAGCGCACCCGCGTGGTCTCGCTGACCTGGGTGTCGAACATGCTCGGCACCGTCAACCCGGTCGCCGAGATCGCCCGACGGGCCCACGAGGTCGGTGCGCTGGTCGTCGTCGACGCCTCCCAGGCCGTGCCGCAGATGCCGGTCGACGTGGTCGCCTCGGGCGCCGACCTGCTGGTCTTCACCGGGCACAAGTGCGTCGGTCCCACCGGGATCGGCGTGCTGTGGGGGCGCCGCGAGGTGCTCGACCAGCTGCCGCCGTTCCTGGCGGGCGGCGAGATGATCGAGACGGTCCGCATGGAGGGCTCGACCTACGCCGGGATCCCGCACAAGTTCGAGGCCGGCACGCCGCCGATCGTCGAGGCCGTGGGGCTGGGCGCCGCGCTCGAGTACCTGCGCGACCTCGGCATGGACCGCGTCGCGGCCCACGAGCGGGCGATCACCCGCTACGCCCTGGAGGGCCTCGCGACCGTCCCCGGGCTGCGCGTGATGGGCCCCAGCGACCCGGCCGTGGAGCGCGGCGGCGCGATCAGCTTCGAGCTGGACGGGGTGCACCCCCACGACGTCGCGCAGGTGCTCGACTCGCGCGGCGTGGCCGTGCGGGCCGGTCACCACTGCGCCAGGCCCGCCCACGCCCGGTTCGGCGTCCAGAGCTCGACGCGGATGTCGTCGTACCTCTACACCACCCCGGGCGAGATCGACGCCCTCGTGGCCGGCTTGGAACAAACCCGCACCTTCTTCGGGTTGGACCGGTGATGACGACGACCGGAACCGGTGGGCAGGACCTGGCCGCGCTGTACCAGGAGATCATCCTCGACCACTACAAGCACCCGCACCACGCGGGCCTGCGCGAGCCCTTCGGCGCCGAGGTGCACCACGTCAACCCGACCTGCGGTGACGAGGTCACGTTGCGCGTCGAGCTCGCGGACGGGCCCGACGGCCCGGTGGTCGCCGACGTGTCCTACGACGCGGTCGGCTGCTCGATCTCGCAGGCCTCGACCTCGGTGATGGCCGACCTGGTGATCGGCAAGCCGGTGGCGCAGGCGATGCTGGTGCACGAGGACTTCCTGACCCTGATGCAGGGCAAGGGCCAGGTCGAGCCCGACGAGGACGTCCTCGAGGACGGGATCGCCTTCGCCGGCGTCGCCAAGTTCCCGGCGCGCGTGAAGTGCGCGCTGCTGTCCTGGATGGCCTGGAAGGACGCCACCGCCCACGTGATGGAGGAGCCAGCATGACCGAGCAGAAGACCGACGAGCCGACCACCACCGCCCCCGAGGTGGCCCCCGACCACACCGACCTGCCGCCGGTCCCCGAGGCGACCGCAGCCGGGTCCTCGGCGGCCAGCGAGGACGACGTCACCGAGGCGATGAAGGACGTGGTGGACCCCGAGCTCGGGATCAACGTCGTCGACCTCGGCCTCGTCTACGGCGTGCACGTCGACGAGGGCAGCAACGCGGTCATCGACATGACGCTGACCTCCGCGGCCTGCCCGCTCACCGACGTCATCCAGGACCAGACCCGGGCCGCGCTCGAGGGCCTCGTCAACGACGTGGCGATCAACTGGGTCTGGATGCCGCCGTGGGGCCCGGACAAGATCACGCCCGACGGTCGCGAGCAGCTGCGCGCCCTCGGCTTCAACGTCTGAGCGTCGACCGGTGACGCAGGGGCCGGACGTCGCGGAGCCGGCCGCCCCCGACGAGGGGGAGGTGGAGCGGTTCTGGTCGCTGGCCTGCCACCGCGCCAAGCTCACGACGCTCCCGGGCTACCTGCCCTCGACCACGCTCGAGGCGGTCCCGCCGCCGACGTGGTCGTTCGGGCGCACCCCGCAGCAGGCCGACGAGCTCGTGGGCCTGGTGCTCGACGGGCTCAAGACCGCCACGGCGAGCGCGCGGGCCGACTACGACGCCGAGGGTGCCGCCCTGCCGCGGCCCGGCGAGCTCGGCATCGTCCTCGACGGGGCCGGCCACCCGCGGGCGCTGGTCGAGACGACCTCGGTCGACGTGGTGGCCTTCTCCGAGGTGGGGGAGGACCACGCCCGCGACGAGGGTGAGGGCGACCGGTCCCTGGCCCACTGGCGCCGCGTCCACGCCGAGTTCTTCGGCGGTCCCGCCGGTGGGTTCGAGCCGGACATGCCGGTGGTGCTCGAGCGGTTCCGGCTGGTCTTCGGTCAGTAGCCCGTCCCGGGGCCGGCCGCGCCGCGAGCCCGGTGCACAGGGTGGTCGTCAGCCCTGGCGGTCGAACACGTGTTCGAGTATGACTGGCCGCATGACCACGCACACGCGGCAGCCGGACTACCTCACCGAGGTGCTGGTCGAGGAGCGTGCGCGGGAGGCGACCAGGCTCGGGCTGCTGGCGTCGGTCAAGGACGCCAAGCGGGCGCAGCACGCCGCCGAGGTGGCGGTGCTGCGACGGATCATCGAGTGGTGCTCCGCGCACGAGGTGCTGCGCGAGGACGAGGCCGCGTTCCTCGCCGGCTACGGCGAGCACGCCCTGGGTCTCGGGGGGCCCGGGTGCCCGCTGGTGCGCGAGTCCGCGGTGGTCGAGCTGGCAGCGGGGCTCGGGGTCTCGACGATGTCGGGGTCGGCCCAGGTCGGGGTGGCGCTCGAGCTGCGCTACCGGCTGCCACGGCTCTGGGAGCAGGTCGTCTCGGGAGCCTGCCCGGTGTGGCGCGCCCGCATCGTCGCGGAGAAGTCGATGGCGCTGTGCGAGGACGGCGCCGACGAGATGGACCGGCACGTGGCGCCCTTCGCCCACGCGATGTCCTTCGCCCGGCTGACCAGGCTGGCCGACGAGCTGCTGCTGCGCTGGGACCCCGAGGCCGCCGAGGCCAAGCGGCGGGCGGCCGCTGACGGCCGCCACTGCGACATCCACCTCGCCGACCACCGTGACGGGTTGGTCCACCTCGATGCCGGGATCGACGTGGCCGATGCGCTCGCGCTGGAGTCCGCGGTGCGCGAGGGTGCGCGGGCGCTGGCCGCGGGCGGCTCGACCGAGTCCCTCGACGTGCGGCGCTCCCGCGCCCTCGGGGCCCTGGCGGCGGGGGAGGAGACCCTCCCCGTCGCCGGCACGACCGCGCGAGCGGCGGACACCGGGCCGGGCCGGCACCTGCACCTGTGGGCCCACGTGCCGGCCGCGGCGATCGACGCGGGTCTGGCGCGGGCCACTGGCTGGGAGGCCGGTCTCGTCTCCCGCCTCGACGACCGCCACCCCGTTCGCGGGCCGATCCTGACCAGCATGGTGCGCGAGTGGGCGCGCACCGCCGCGACCATCACCATCCGCCCGGTCATCGACCTGGCGGAGGCCATCCACTGCGACTCCTACGAGGTCTCCGACCGGCTTCGCGAGCAGACCGAGCTGCGGGACGGCACGTGCGCGTTCCCCTTCTGCGCCAGGCCCGCCGTCCGCACCGACAAGGAGCACGTCGTCCCCTACCCCGAGGGCCCCACCGCCACGCACAACATCGCGCCCTGCTGCCGGCGGCACCACCGGGCCAAGACCTTCCTGGGCTGGTGGTACGAGGTCCTCACCCCTGGCCTCTACCTGTGGACGAGCCCGGGCGGCGAGAGGTACCTGCGCTCGCACGCCGGCACCCACCCCCTGGACGCAGCCCCGCCCGGCGACCCGCCGCCGACTGGTTGCGCGCCCGAGCGGACCGATCCGGCGGAGCCCGCGACTAGCGTCTGAAGCATGAGACCCCCGACCACCGTGCTGGTGCCGGCGGAGCGGGTGGAGCGGTGGGTCGCGAACACCGAGGCGCGCCACGGTGCCCTCGTCCTCACCGTCGAGGACGGCGCGCTGGCCGGGGAGGCCGCGGACGGGTCCACGCTTCGTCGCCCGCCTGCCCTTCGACCGCGCGTACGCCGGTCACGCCCGACGCCGCCTGCGTTCGCCGTCGCCGTGCGGGACGCCGTGCCGGGGGAGTGGGGGCTGCTGCTGGTGCGCAAGGGCGGCTTCGCGGTCGCCCTCCTCACCGGCACCGTGATCGCCGCCTCCAAGGTGGGTCAGCGGCACGTCCAGGGCCGCACCAAGGCCGGTGGGCAGTCCCAGCAGCGGTTCGCCCGCCGCCGGGACAACCAGGCCCGCCAGGCGTACGAGGCCGCCGCCGACCACGCCGCCCGCGTGCTCGCTGACCTCGCCGCCACCTCCGGGCCGTTGGTCGCCGGCGGCGACCGGGCAGCCGTCGAGGAGGTGCTGGCCGACCCGCGCCTGCGGTCCCTCCGCGTGCACGAGCCCTGGCTCGACGTGCCCGACCCGCGCCGGAGCGTCCTCGAGGCGGCGGCCCGCGACGCCGCCTCGGCCGGCGTCCGGGTCGTCAACGCCTGAGGGACGCACCGGCGTGTCCCGCCGCGCGGCGGCCTGCGACGCCCGCCGTGGACTAGCGTCCGCGGCATGTGGCAGCCCGAGCCCGGCTGGCACCTCCTACCCGGGGCGGCCGGGCCCTCGACGGTCGGTGTGTGGCGGACCGCGTCCGGCGACCGGCCCCTCGTGGTGAAGAGGCTCGCCGCGCCGGGCGAGCACGACCCGCCCGAGCTCGGCGACCGTCACCACTTCGCCTACTGGCGCCGCGAGGCCGACGTGCTCGTCGCGGGCCTGGCCGCCCGCCTCCCCGGCGTCCGCGGGCCCGCCGGGGACCTCGTCGAGGTGGTCGAGGACGCCGAGGGGGTGACGCTGACCCAGGAGTGGGTGGAGGACGCGTCCTGCAGCGGGCTGTTCGTGGCCCACGCGCTCGGCCGGCTGGCCGGTGCACCGCCCGTCGGCGCCGCCGACGTGCCCCTCGCACGCGACCAGCTCCGCGACCGGCTGGCCCGGGTCGCCGCCCGGGGCGGGTGGACGACGCTGGCCCGCACCACCGTGGCGGACGTCGCCGACCACCTCTGGTCGCGGCGCGGGACCTGGCTCGACCGGCTCGACGCGCTGCCCCAGGTGCTCCAGCACGGCGACCCGACCCCGGCCAACCTGCGCGGTCGTGAGGGCGACGACGTGCTGGCGGTGGACTGGGGCAGCCTCGGGACCGGGGCGGTGGGCGGCGACCTCGGCTACTACGCGCTGTCGGCCCGAGAGGACCTCGAACCGCTGGTCGACGCCTTCCTGCTCGGACTGCCCGCTGGTGTCGCGTCCCCCGAGCAGGTGCTGCTCGGCGCCCGCGCGACGGCGGTGTACACCGCGCTGAGCCGCGCGGACTGGGCGCTCTCCCGGGTCGCCGGCGGCGAGGGCGCCCTCGCCGCCAAGTTCCGCCACCCCTCGGTCGCGCCCTACCTGCGCTCCCTGGAGCGCCAGTCCGACGCCGTCGAGGCCCTGCTCGCCGGCTGAGCCCCGCGCGGTCGGCGCGACCCGGATCACGCCGGCCGCGATGCGGGCGGGCGCGGCGTCGCTCCCTAGACTGGAGCGGTCATGATCACCGCCCACCAGCTCGAGGTCCGTGCGGGCGCGCGACTCCTGATGGCCGACGTCAGCTTCCGGGTCGGACCCGGCGACAAGGTGGGCCTGGTCGGGCGCAACGGCGCCGGCAAGACCACCTTGACCACGATCCTCGCCGGTGAGGGCCAACCGGCCGGCGGCCGCGTCACCACCACCGGTGACGTCGGCTACCTGCCGCAGGACCCCCGCACCGGCGACCCCGAGGTGCTGGCCCGCGACCGGATCCTGTCCGCCCGCGGCCTCGACGACGCCGTGCGCCGGCTGCGGGCAGGCCGAGGAGCAGATGGGCTACCGACGACCCCGCGGTGCGCGAGCGGGCGATGCGGCGCTACACCACCGCCGACGCCGACCTCCACGCCGGCGGCGGCTACGCCGCCGAGGCGGAGGCCGCCACGATCGCGGCCAGCCTCGGCATCCCCGACCGGATCCTCGGCCAGCCGCTCGGGACCCTCTCCGGCGGTCAGCGGCGCCGCGTGGAGCTGGCACGCATCCTGTTCTCCGGCGCCGAGGTGCTGATCCTGGACGAGCCGACCAACCACCTCGACGCCGACTCGATCATCTGGTTGCGGGACTTCCTCCAGGCCGCACCAGGGCGGCTTCATCGTGATCAGCCACGACAACGCGCTGCTCGAGAAGACCGTCAACAAGGTGCTGCCACCTCGACGCCAACCGCGAGACCATCGACGTCTACAACATGGGCTGGCGCCGCTACCTCCAGCAGCGCGAGACCGACGAGAAGCGCCGCCGCCGGGAGCGCTCGAACGCCGAGTCCAAGGCCAAGACGCTCACCGACCAGGCCAACAAGATGCGCGCCAAGGCCACCAAGGCCCAGGCGGCCCAGTCGATGCTCAAGCGCGCCGAGAAGATGATGGCCGGCGTCGAGTCCGAGCGCGCCGCCGACAAGGTGGCCCGGATCGCGTTCCCCGCGCCCGCGCCGTGCGGGCGGACCCCGCTGACCGCGGGCGGGCTGTCGAAGTCCTACGGCTCGCTGGAGGTGTTCACCGACGTCGACCTCGCGGTCGATCGCGGCTCGCGCGTCGTGATCCTCGGCCTCAACGGCGCCGGCAAGACCACGCTGCTGCGCATCCTCGCCGGCGTCGACGCCCCGGACACCGGGCGCGTCCACCCCGGGCACGGGCTGAAGGTCGGCTACTACGCCCAGGAGCACGAGACCCTGGACACCTCCCGCTCGGTGCTGGAGAACATGCAGCACGCAGCGCCGCAGCTCACCGACACCGAGACCCGCAGCGTGCTCGGCTCGTTCCTGTTCTCCGGCGAGGACGCGCACAAGTCCGCGGCCGTCCTGTCCGGGGGCGAGAAGACCCGCCTGGCGCTCGCGTCCCTCGTCGTCTCCAGCGCCAACGTGCTGCTGCTCGACGAGCCCACCAACAACCTGGACCCGGCGTCCCGCGAGGAGGTGCTCGAGGCGATCCGCTCCTACGAGGGCGCGATCATCCTGGTCACCCACGACGAGGGCGCCGTGCACGCGCTGGAGCCCGACCGGGTGCTGATCCTGCCCGACGGCACCGAGGACCTGTGGAACGCCGACTACGGCGACCTCGTCTCGCTGGCATGACCACGTCCGCCGGTGAGCGGCCCCGTCCCGTCGCGGTGGGGTCCTAGGCTCGGGCCCATGTGCCCCCCTCCCGCAGCCCCGGCTGACCCCGGGTCCGCCCCGGACGGCCTCCGGATCGACGTCACCGGCCCCGTCGCCACCGTGACCCTCGACCGCCCGCCGTGCGCAACGCCCAGACCCCCGCGATGTGGCGGGCGCTGGCCGCGATCGGCGACCGGCTCGGCGACGAGGTGCGGGTCGTGGTGCTCCGCGGCGAGGGGCCGTCGTTCTCCGCCGGCCTGGACCGCTCGTTGCTGGTCCCCGGCGCCGGGCCCGCCGGGGAGGAGTCCGTCGTCGGCCTGCTGGACCTCGACGACGAGGCGATGGCGGCCACCATCGCCGACTACCAGGCCGGCTTCACCTGGCTGCAGGACCCGCAGTGGGTCTCGGTCGCCGCGGTGCAGGGCCACGCGATCGGCGCCGGCTTCCAGCTGGCGCTGTCCTGCGACCTGCGGGTGGTCGCCGACGACGTCGCGTTCGCCATGAAGGAGTCCTCCCTCGGCCTGGTGCCGGACCTCGCCGGGACCCGCCCGCTGGTGCAGGCGGTCGGCTACGCCCGCGCGCTCGAGCTGTGCGCCACCGCCCGCCCGGTCGGCGCCGACGAGGCGGTCGCCCTCGGCCTGGCGCTCCAGGCCGTCCCGCGCGAGGACCTCGACGCCACCGTCGACCGGTTGGTGCAGGCCCTGCTGGCGCCGCTGCCCGGCGTGGTGGCCGAGACCAAGGCGCTCCTGCAGGGCGCGGGGGAGCGGACCCCCGCCGAGCAGTGCCGCCGCGAGCGCGAGGCGCAGGTCCGACGCCTGCGCACGCTCGCGGCCGGCGGCTGAGCCGGGAGGTGCGCGAGGAACAACAGCGCCTCCCCCGCGGTTGTGGACCTGTGCGGACGAGGAGGGGGTCGGGATGTCGTTGATGGGGCACGGCGGTGGCTCTGCCTGGCGCCACCTGCGCACCGACCGCGGCGCGGTCGAGAACCGCATCGAGCGGCGGACGCTGCGGCGCGTGGGAACCTTCGCCCGCCCGCACCGCCGGCTGATCGCGGTGTTCCTCGTGATCACGGTCATCGACGCGGCGCTCGTCGTCGTCCCGCCGCTGCTGATCCAGCGGCTCGTCGACGACGGCATCCTGGACGGCGACGTCCCGACCGTGGCCTGGTACGCCGGCGGCATCGCGCTCGCCGCCGTGGTGACCGCGGCGATGGGAGTCGCCAGCGGCTACCTCTCCTCGCGCATCGGAGAGGGCCTCATCTACGACCTGCGCACCCGCGTCTTCGCCCACGTGCAGCGCCAGTCGCTGGCGTTCTTCACCCGCACCCAGACCGGCGCGCTGGTCAGCCGGCTGAACAACGACGTGATCGGGGCGCAGCGCGCCTTCACCTCCACCCTGTCGGGCACCGTGTCCAACACCGTCTCGGCGGTCGTCGTCGGGGTCACGATGCTGGCGCTGAGCTGGCAGGTCACCCTGGCCTGCCTCGCGCTGTTCCCGCTGCTGCTGCTGACCTCGCGCTGGGTCAGCGGCCGGCTGGCCGGCATGACCCGCGACCAGATGGACGGCAACGCCGATCTCGGCAACGCGATGACGGAGCGGTTCAGCGTCGGCGGCGCGATGCTGCTCAAGCTGTTCGGGCGGCGCGGCGACGAGGACGCGCTGTTCGCGCGCAAGGCCGACCGGGTGCGCGACCTCGGGGTGCGGATCTCCCTGCTGACGCGGCTGTTCTTCGCCGCGATGACGCTGGTGCCCTCCCTGGCGACGGCGCTGGTCTACGGCGTCGGCGGGTACCTCGCCATCCAGCAGCAGCTCTCGGTGGGCACGCTGATCGCCCTCGGCACGCTCCTGCTGCGCCTGCTCGGACCGCTCCAGGGCCTCTCGAACGTGCGCATCGACGTGATGACGGCGCTGGTGAGCTTCGACCGGGTCTTCGAGGTGCTCGACCTGCCCTCGTTGGTCGCCGAGCGTCCCGGTGCGCGCGACCTCCCCCGGGACGCGGCGAGCCTGGAGCTCGACCACGTCGGCTTCACCTACCCGCGCGCCGAGGAGGTCTCGCTGGCCTCGCTCGAGGCCGTCGCCCGCGCCGAGAGCCGCGAGGGCGGGCCCGTCCTGCGCGACGTGTCGTTCCGCGCGGACCCCGGGCAGATGATCGCCCTGGTCGGCCCGTCGGGCGCCGGCAAGACCACGGTCACCAACCTGGTCGCCCGGCTCTACGACCCCCGGGAAGGCGTCGTGCGCGTCGGTGGCCACGACGTGCGCGAGGTGACGCTGGAGTCCCTGGAGGCGGCGGTGGGCTACGTGACCCAGGACGCGCACATGTTCCACGACACGATCCGGGCCAACCTGCGCTACGCCCGCCCGGACGCCGACGACGAGCAGCTCTGGGAGTCGCTGCGCGCTGCGCAGGTCGAGGGCCTGGTGCGCAGCCTCCCCGAGGGTCTCGACACCGTCGTCGGGGACCGCGGCTACCGGCTCTCCGGTGGGGAGCGGCAACGCCTCGCCATCGCCCGCCTGCTGCTGAAGGCGCCGGCGCTGGTGGTGCTCGACGAGGCGACCGCGCACCTGGACAGCGAGTCGGAGGCGGCGGTGCAGCGCGCCCTCGACGCCGCGCTCGAGGGCCGCACGTCGCTGGTGATCGCGCACCGGCTGTCCACGGTCCGCAACGCCGACCAGATCCTGGTCCTCGAGGACGGCCGGATCGTCGAGCGGGGCACGCACGCCGAGCTGCTCGCCCGGCGCGGGCTCTACGCCGACCTCTACCGCACCCAGTTCGCCGAGGAGCCGGCGTCCTCCTCGGCCTGAACCGAGGCCGGCGACGGCGCCGGCGACCGGGATGGGCGGCGGCTCCGACGCCACTCGTCGTAGGCCAGGTAGCCGAAGCCGGTCAGCGCCAGCAGCCCGAAGAACCACCACTGCAGCCCGTAGAAGAAGTGCGGGCCGTCGTCGAGATCGGGCAGCTCGGTCGGCATCAGCGCGGTCGGGGGAGGCGGGTCCTCGGTGCGGAGCTCGACGAAGCCGCCGTAGACCTCCCGGTCGAGCGCCTCGCCGATCCGCTCGCTGCTCACCGCCCGGGTCTGGCGGTCGACGACCCCGGTGCTGTCGCCGGTGCCGTCGGCCCGCACGTAGCCGGTCACGGTGACCTCGCCCGTCGGCGGCGCCGGGACCGACGTGGGTGCGCGACCAGCGGCCTCGGTCTGCAGCCAACCGCGGTCGACCAGCAGGGCCGTGCCGTCGGCCGTCACCAGCGGGACGACCACGTCGACGCCCGGGGCCCCGTCCCGGGTCCGGTAGCGGACCACGACGGTCTCGTCGGCGGCGTACTCGCCGGACGCCGTGACGACGCGCCACTCCTGGTCCGCGGCCACGGCGCCGCCGGGGGTGAGGACCTCCGCGACCGGTGCCGGGTCCCGCTCCTCGTTCGCGCGGACCACCTCGTTGCCGGCCCGCCGCTCGGCGAGCCGGTCGAACTGCCAGCCGCCCAACCACCAGGTGGCGCCGGCGACCACGGTCACCGCGAGGGCCAGCAGCGCCCACCGGCGGCTGACCAGGAACCGCAGCGACCTCACGCTCCCAGGCTACCGAGCGGGGGTGACGCGGGCCGACCCGTGGCCAACCCCGTGGGCCGTAGACTGCGGGCATGCAGACTCGTCCGCTCGCCGACCGCTACGGCCGCGTCGCGACCGACCTCCGGGTCTCCCTGACCGACCGCTGCAACCTGCGGTGCAGCTACTGCATGCCCGCCGAGGGCCTCGACTGGTTGCCGACGCCGGAGGTGCTCACCGACGACGAGGTCGTCCGGCTGGTGCGGATCGGGGTCGAGCGCCTCGGCGTCCGCGAGGTGCGCTTCACCGGCGGGGAGCCGCTGATCCGGCGCGGGCTGGTGGGCATCGTGTCGGCCGTGCACGCGATGGACCCCGGGGTCGAGCAGTCGATCACGACCAACGCCCTCGGGCTGGAGCGCAACGCCCGCGCGCTCGCCGAGGCGGGCCTGGCCCGGGTGAACGTCAGCCTCGACACGGTGCGTCCCGAGACCTTCCGCACGATCACCCGGCGCGACCGGTTCGACGACGTGGTGGCCGGTCTGGCCGCCGCCGACGCGGCCGGCCTCGGTCCGGTGAAGGTCAACGCGGTGCTGCTGCGCGGGGTCAACGACGACCAGGGTGCCGAGCTGCTGGCGTGGTGCCTGGAGCGCGGCTACGAGCTGCGGTTCATCGAGCAGATGCCGCTGGACGCCCAGCACGGCTGGAGCCGGGAGGCGATGGTCACGGCCGAGGAGATCTTCGCCGGCCTCGAGCAGTCCTTCACCCTCACCCCGGCCGCCGAGCCGCGCGGCAGCGCCCCCGCCGAGAAGTTCCTGGTCGACGGAGGACCTGGCACCGTCGGGGTGATCGCCTCGGTGACCCGCCCGTTCTGCGGCGACTGCGACCGGGTCCGGCTGACCGCCGACGGCCAGGTGCGCAACTGCCTGTTCGCCCGGCACGAGTCCGACCTCCGCACCGCCCTGCGTGGCGGTGCCTCCGACGACGAGATCGCCGACCGCTGGGTGGTCGCGATGGGCACGAAGGCCGCCGGTCACGGCATCGACGACGTCAGCTTCCTGCAGCCGGACCGTCCCATGTCGGCCATCGGCGGCTGACCCGGTCGCTGTAACGCCGAGTTACCTGACCTGGATGTGCGCCGCGTCGCGCATGCAGGTGAAGTAACTCGGCGTTACAGCGGGGGGTCGGCGTCGTCTGCGTGCGGGACGGTCCGCGCAGGAACCCGCGCGACCCCAGGAAGTGCCCGAGGCTCTCCCGGTGCTCGTCGCAGGCCAACCAGGTCTTGCGCCGCTCGGGTGGGTGCAGGCGCGGGTTGTTCCACCGCAGCTGCCACGCCGCGGGCTCGCGGCACCCCTTGGCCGAGCAGACGTCGGGCTCCATGCCGGCAGGCTAGGCCAGCGCGGTCACGGGCGAGCGGCCGGTTCCTGCGTGCCGGCTCCGAGCTCGCGCCGCTGCGGGGCGGGCTGGCGGAGCTCGAACACGTCGGTCCGGGTGGTCGCGGCGTTGGCCAGCACGACCGCGACGTAGGGCAGCACGATCGCACCGGCGATGAGGATCGGCCAGAGCCACGACACGCCCGTCAGGGCGGCGACACCGGCGCCGACGAAGCACGCCGAGCGCAGGCTCATCGACCACAGGTAGCGCCTCTGACGGGTGGCGATGTCGTCGGCGCGGTTCGTCGCCGCGGTGGTGATGCGGACGGCCTCGTCGGTCTGTCGGGGGGAGCGGGCCATGCCCCGAGCCTACGTCGGGCGGAGGGCGCAGCCACGGTCCCGAGGGGTGGGTCCGCTCACCGCGGACGGCACCCCGCGCGGCCCCCGCGCGCCGGGTCGGGTCCGCCCTAGACTCCGGCCATGAGCAACCGCACCTACCGCGTCTCCGAGATCGTCGGCACCTCCCCGGACGGGATCGAGGCGGCGGTCCGCAACGGCATCGAGCGGGCCTCCCAGACCCTGCGCCACCTCGACTGGTTCGAGGTCACGCAGGTCCGCGGCCAGATCAAGGACGGCACGGTCGAGCACTTCCAGGTCGGGATGAAGATCGGCTTCCGGCTCGAGGACGACGAGTAGCCGGACGTCCCGGGTTGGGGCTACTGCGCGGTAGTCGCTAGCGTCGCTGGACGTGAGCGAGGACACCCCCCAGACCCCGGCACCCCGACCGGCCGCTCGGTCCTGGTGACCGGGGGCGACCGCGGTATCGGCCGCGCCATCGCCGAGGCGTTCCTGGCCCAGGGCGACCGGGTCGCCGTCACGACGCGCAGCGGCGGCGCGCCCGAGGGCGCCCTCGACGTCCGCTGCGACGTGACCGATCCCGCGGCGGTCGACGCGGCCTTCGCCACGGTCGAGGAGGCGCACGGCCCGGTCGAGGTGCTCGTGGCCAACGCCGGTATCACCCACGACACCCTGCTCCTGCGGATGTCCGAGGACGACTGGTCCTCGGTGCTCGAGACGAACCTGACCGGCTCCTTCCGGCTGGTCAAGCGTGCGGCCAAGGGGATGCTGCGGCTGCGTCGCGGCCGGATCGTGCTGATCTCCTCGGTGGTGGGCCTGCTGGGCTCGCCGGGTCAGGTGAACTACGCGGCCTCCAAGGCCGGGCTGGTCGGGATGGCGCGCTCCCTGGCCCGCGAGCTCGGCTCCCGCGGCATCACCACCAACGTGGTGGCGCCGGGCTACGTGGAGACCGACATGACCGGGGCGCTCAGCGACGAGCAGCGCGCGGCGATCAAGCAGCAGGTGCCGCTCGCCCGCTACGCCCGGCCCGACGAGGTGGCCGGCGCGGTCACCTGGCTGGCGAGCGAGCAGGCGGCGTACGTGACCGGGGCCGTGATCCCGGTCGACGGCGGACTAGGGATGGGACACTGACATGACGGGCCTCCTCGAGGGCAAGCGGATCCTGGTCGCGGGCGTGACCATGGACTCCTCCATCGGCTTCCACACCGCGCGGATCGCCCAGGAGCAGGGCGCGACGGTGCTGATCTCCAACTTCGGGCGGGCGCTCGGCATCACCCGGCGCATCGCCAAGCGACTGCCGGCGGAGGCGCCGGTGCTCGAGCTCGACGTCACCGACGACGACCACCTCGCCGGGCTCCCCGACGCCGTGCGCGAGCACGTCGACGGCCTGGACGGTGTGGTGCACTCGATCGCCTTCGGCAACCCGGAGACGCTGCTGGGCGGCAAGTTCCTCGACGGGCCGTGGCCCGACGTGGCGCAGGCGGTGCAGGTCTCGGCGTACTCGCTGAAGTCGTTGTCGGTGGCCTGCGCGCCGTTGATGGAGCAGGGCGGCTCGGTGGTCGGGATGACCTTCGACGCGACGGTGGCCTGGCCGGCCTACGACTGGATGGGCGTGGCCAAGGCCGGGCTGGAGTCGACGGCGCGCTACCTCGCCCGCGACCTGGGGCCGCGGGGGATCCGGGTCAACCTGGTCTCCGCCGGCCCGTTGAAGACGCTCGCGGCCAAGGCCATCCCGGGGTTCGAGGACCTCGAGGCGATGTGGGGCGACCGGTCCCCGCTGGGGTGGGACAACACCGACCAGACCCCGACCGCCAAGGGCGTCTGCGCGCTGCTCTCGGACTTCTTCCCGGCCACGACCGGCGAGATCGTGCACGTCGACGGCGGCTTCCACGCGATGGGCGCCTGACCGGGGCCGGACCCCGCCGAGCCCGGCCGTACCCCGCCCGTGGTGCCCGGACCGGGTGGGTAGCGTGCCGCCGGTGACCTCACTCGTCGAGCTGCGCGTCCTGGAGGGACCGAACCTCTACTTCCCCCGGGCCGCGGTCAAGCTGACCCTCGACGTCGGCGGCCTCGCGGCCGCGCCCGACGACGTCGTGGGCCGCCTCGCCGCTCGCGTCGGCCTGCGCTCCTCCCGGCCGGGGCCCGCCGGCAGCGGGTTCCGGCAGCGGGCGGTGGTCCGGGTGGTCGAGCGGCTGGTGCGCCAGGTCGCCCGGGAGGCCGGCACCACCCGGCTCGGCGTGCGGGTGCGGCCGACCGCCGACCCGCTGCGCGTCGTGGTCGCCTACCCCTGGCGCGACCGCAGCCGAGCCCGGGCCCTGGGTGAGGCCGTCGCGGGCGTGCTGGACGCGATGGAGGATCCCGGCGCGGGCTCGTGGGAGGAGCTCGTCGAGCGCGCCGCGACCTCCGTGCGCGGCGTCGAGCCGGGTGGTGCGCCGACCACGCTGCGCCCCCGGGTACCGGTGGTCGCCGTCACCGGCACCAACGGCAAGACCACGACGTCGCGGATGGTGGCCCACATCGGGCGCACCGCCGGACGTCACGTGGGCTGGTCCAACACGGACGGGGTCTACGTGGACGGCGAGCTGGTGCAGGCCGGCGACTACTCCGGGCCCTCCGGCGCCGGCCGGGTGCTCGCCCACCCCGAGGTCGACCTCGCGGTGACCGAGACGGCGCGGGGCGGGATCCTGCTCAAGGGCATCGGGCTGACCCACAACGACGTCTCCGTGGTCACCAACGTGACCGCCGACCACCTGGGGCTGCACGGGATCGACACCGTCGACCAGCTCGCCGAGGTCAAGGCCGTGGTCCCGTGGATCACCCGGCGCGACGGGTGGGCCGTGCTCAACGCCGACGACCCGCGGGTGCACGCGATGCGCCTGGTCACCCGGGCCCGGTGGTGGGTCTTCACCCGCGACCCCGACGGCCCGGCGGTCCGCGAGGTGCTCGAGCACGGCGGACGCGCCACGACGGTGATCGACGGGTGGGTCACCGTGCTGCGCCCCGACGCCGACCCCGACCCGCTCGTGGAGCTGGTGGACGTGCCGATGACGCTCAGCGGGCTGTCGCGGTTCAACGTCGAGAACGCGCTCGCGGCTGCCTCGGCGGCGCTGGCGGTCGGCCTGGCGCGCGAGCACGTCGTGGCCGGCCTGCGCGACTTCACCCCGGACGCCGAGCACAACCCGGGCCGGATGAACTTCTTCACCCTGCCGCCGCGCTCGCCCGCGGCCGGGCCGGTCTCGGTGGTGATGGACCTCGCGCACAACGAGGTCGGCCTCGAGGCGATGGTCGAGATCATGCGGGGCGTGCTGCCGCCGGGCGGCCGGGTGCTGCTCGGGCTCGGCGTCGTGGGCGACCGGACGCAGGAGCTGATCGAGGCGCTCGGCGAGATCGCCGGCCGCGACGCCGACCTGGTCGCCATCGGGCACAAGGCCAAGTACTTCCGCGACCGCACCCAGGAGCAGCTCGACGGCTGGCTGCGCGCCGGCCTGGCCCGGGTCGGGGTCACCGACGTGACGTCCTACGACACCGAGCTGGAGTCGTTGCAGGCGCTCGTGGACCGGGCCGGCCCCGGCGACGTCGTCGGGCTGATGTGCCACGCCGAGCGGCAGGAGTGCTACGACTGGATCGCGTCGGTGGGCGGCACACCCGACTCGCCCGAGGTGCTGCGCGACCGCGTGCGGCGGGTCCAGGGCCAGGTCATCAGCGCCCAGAGCACCAGCACCACGAGCGCCATCTCGGCCACGTAGACCGGCCAGGGACCGAGCAGGTCGAGCACCGAGCCCTCGGGCTTGCGGACCAGGAAGCCGTAGTTGGTGCCCGTGGCGACGCTGAAGGCGTAGGCGCCGCCCGCCCACACCAGCGTCGTCAGGACCGTGCGCACCCAGTCGGCCCACGTCGGCGTCAGCCGCAGGCCGAAGGTGAGGAGGACCGCCGACCACGCCACCAGCAGGTGCAGCGCCCAGAACCCGAGGAACTTCACCGACGGGAACGCGGAGTCCAGGGCCGGGGTCAGCACGCCCTGCGTGGTCAGCAGCAGGCCCCAGTAGTAGGTCAGCGCGACCGCGTGCCGGTTCCCGCTCCACAGGGCGACCACCGCTGCCACCGCCGCCAGGTCGCACAGCTGCAGCGGCAGGGTGGTGGCCAGGTCGTACTGGCCAGGGAGGAAGTCGAGCAGCTGGAGGGGCACCAGCACCGCGGCCACGCCGACGGCCAGCACACGGCAGGTGCGCCGCTGCGCAGCCGTGCCGCGGACCGCCCGGCCCCACCGGGCCGCCAGCGGCACGCCCGCGACGAAGACGCCCAGCATCACGAGGTGCTGGGTGCCGAAGGTCGGGAACCCGTCCACGCCGGAGCCTTCGCGCGCCGTGCCCGGCTCAGGCCTCGGCGGTCCAGTAGTCCGGATCGGCGCCCGGGGCCTCCTCGCTGACGCCCGCTCCGGCCTGGGCCTGCGGCGACCAGTTCTCCAGCTCGCTCATCACCGCGGGGTGCTGGTCGACGCAGATCACCATCAGGTCGCCGCGATTGGCGCGCGACATGGCGTGCCTCACCGCCTCGATCTCGTCCAGCACCACCTCGACCTGCTTGCATCGCGCGCCCTCCTCGATCGCGGCGCGCACCCCCTCGGTGACCAGGGCGGCGACGTCGCCGCGCGCCCGACCGCGCAGGCCCTCGTCCTCGCGGACCACCACCACGTCGAAGTGGTGCGCCGCGACCGAGCCGAGCTCGCGCATGTCGGCGTCGCGGCGGTCGCCGGCCGTCGCGATCACGCCGATCCGCGACGGGCGGGCCAGCTCGTGGGAGGACTCCAGGGACTCGCCGACCCGGTCGACGAAGTCGCCGAGCATGCGCATGCCGGGGGCGTTGTGGCAGTAGTCGACGATCACGTTGACCCCGTTGACCTCGATCTCGTTGAGGCGGCCGGGGGAGAGGTAGTAGTTCGTGGAGAAGGTGCGCAGGCCCTGGCGGATGTCGTGGAGCGGCGCGCCGGTCGCGAACGCCGCGGCAGCCGCCGCGAGCGCGTTCTGCACGTTCATCCGCGCCCGGCCCGCGAAGGTCGAGGGCAGCAGGTGGGTCCAGGCCAGCTGCATCTCCCGCGGGCCGTGCTTGACCACGATCATCTCGCCGCGCTCGGAGGGGTTGAGCACCAGCGCCTTGCCGCCCCGGCGGCAGTGCGCGTCGATCATCTCGCGCGTCTCGCTGCCCGGCTCGTCCATCGAGATCCACACCACCTGGCCCGAGCAGCGTCGGCGCATCGCTCGCACCAGCGGGTCGTCGGCGTTGAGCACGGCGTGCCCGTCGCGGGGGACCGCCTCGACCAGGACGGCCTTGACGTCCGCGAGCTGCTCGACGGTGTCGATGCCGCGCAGGCCGAGGTGGTCGGGGGCGACGTTGAGGACCACCGCGACGTCGTTGCGCTCGTAGCCCAGGCCCTCGCGCAGGATGCCGCCGCGGGCGACCTCGAAGACGGCCAGGTCCACGCGGGGGTTCTGCAGCACCATCCGTGCCGAGCGCGGACCGGACGCGTCCGCCCGGATCAGCAGCCGCTCGTCGATGACGACGCCGTCGGTGGAGGTCATCCCGACCTTGTGGCCCATGCCCTTGAAGACGTGGCTGATCATGCGGGCGGTCGTCGTCTTGCCGTTGGTCCCGGTCACGGCCACGATCGGGATCCGCGACGGGGCACCCGGCGGGAAGAGCATGTCGACGACCGGCTTGGCGATGAACTGGGGGTCGCCGATGGTCGGGTGGGTGTGCATCCGGAAGCCGGGTGCGGCGTTGACCTCGCAGATCGCGCCGCCGGTCTCGCGGACGGGCTCGGTGATGTCGGGGCAGATGAAGTCGATGCCGGCGATGTCCAGCCCGATCATCCGGGCCGCCTCCTCGGCGATCTCGGCGTTCTCGGGGTGCGCCTCGAGGGTCCGGTCGATGGAGATGCCGCCGGTGGACATGTTGCCCGTCAGCGCCAGCTTGACGACCTGTCCCTCCGGCGGGACCTGGCCCATCTCCAGGCCCTGCTCGCGCACCAGCGCGACCGCGGCGTCGTCGACCTTGATCCGGGTCAGCACCTTCTCGTGGCCGACGCCGCGGCGCGGGTCGGCGTTGGCGGTGTCGACCAGCTGCTCGACCGTGCTGATGCCGTCCCCGGTGACCGACGCGGGGACGCGCTCGGCGATCGCGGCGACCCGGCCGTCGATGATCAGGCAGCGGTAGTCCTTGCCGGTGACGAACGACTCGACCACCACCACGCCGCGGCGGGACTCGCCGCGGGCGACCTCGAAGGCCTCGCGCACCTCGGCCTCGTCCTGCAGGTCCAGGCACACCCCGCGGCCGTGGTTGCCGTCGAGCGGCTTGACCACCACGGGGTACCCGATCCGGGTGGCCACGCGAGCGGCCTGGTCGGCGGTGCGCACCGACTCCTGCTTGGGCACGGGCAGCCCCGCGGCCCCGAGCAGCCGCGTCGTGAGGTCCTTGTCCGAGGCGATGTCGACGGCGATCGCCGCCGTCTCGGAGGTCATCGTCGCGCGGATCCGCTTGGCGTGGACGCCCTGACCGAGCTGGACCAGCGAGTGCTGGTTGAGCCGGATCCACGGGATGTCGCGGCTCATCGCCTCGTCCAGGATCGCCTGGGTGGAGGGACCGAACGCGGTGCGCTGGGCGCGGCGGATGAACGACTCCAGCTCGGCGTCCCAGTCGAAGCCGGGGTCGGCCTCGACGAGGTGGTTGACCAGCCGGACGGCGAGGCGGCCGGCGGCCAGGCCCACCTGCTCGTCGTCGTAGCCGTAGATGACGTTGTAGACGCCCGCCTGTCCCTTCACCCCGCGGGTCTTGCCGCGACGCACGTCGTGGCCGACGACCTGCTGGAGCGCCAGCGAGCAGTGCTCGGCCACGTGACCCAGCCAGGTGCCCTCGTGGAGCCGCTCGACGAAGCCGCCGCGGCGCCCCCGGGAGCAGGAGTGCTCGCGCAGCCCGGGCAGCATCGCCAGCAGGTGGTCGGTGAAACCGGGCAGCGTGCTGGTCGGGAACTCCTCCAGCGAGCCGAGGTCGACGACCAGGTGGATCGCGCGGTCGTAGGACCAGACGTTGGCGCCGCGGTAGACGCGGGTCTCGGTGATGGCGAGGTCGGGCGTCGGGCGGCTCATGCGGGGTCTCCTCCGTCGCGGACGGGCTCGGGCGGTCCGGCGACGGCCGCCGGGGCGAGGTCGTGGGCGTCGCGGGGGGCCGGACGCAGCTGCGACCGGGTGCGACGGCGGCGCAGCGCGCCGGGCGAGGCGTCGCCCGCCGCGATGTCGCGGGCGAGCTGGCGCAGGTCCCGGCCCGCCGCCGCCAGCTCGTCCGCCTCGCCCGGGTCGACCCGCGCGTCGGGCGGCACCAGCCGCCGCGTGGTGAGGTCGAACAGGCTGCCCTCGGGCAGCACGTGCAGCACCACACCGCTGGCCAGCAGCGGGGCGGACCGGCGTGCGTCGTAGGCGTTGGTGATGAGGCGTGCGGGGTCGAAGACCGTCACGGCTCCCCGGCCGAGGACGCTGAGCAGCTCGTGCTCCTCCCGGCCGTCCTCACCGTCCACCTCGACCCGCTCCACCACCGCGGCCGTGTCCTCGTCGACGCCGATGCCGAGCAGCTGCGGCGACTGCGCGACGATCATCAGCAACCGTCCGTACCGGTTGCGCTGGTCGAAGTGCTGGTCGATCACGGTCGAACCGATCAGGCCCAGGCCCGCTGCGACCTGGGTCATCCGCTGCTTGGGGGTGGTGCCGCCGCTGCCGAAGGCGACCATGTGGCTGGACTGGATGCTCGCACCCGCCGACGTCCCGGCGACGACGCCACCGCGCTCGTGCAGGGCGCGGATCGCCTCGCCCACGGGCGTGCCGCCCAGGATGCTGGACAGCTTGAGCTGGTTGCCGCCGGTCATGAAGACAGCGGTGGCACCGTCCAGCCGTGCCACCAGGGCAGGGTCGTGGGCCTCCTCCCGGCTCTCCGGGCGGACGGCGACGACGTCGCCGGCCCCGGCGGAGCGGAACAGGGCGTCGTAGACCTCGACGATCTCCGGGCCGAGCGAGGAGGCCGTGGGGACCACCGCGATCCGGCCCTCCGGACCGCCGGCCAGGTCGACGAAGCGCTGCAGGATCACGCGACGGCGCAGCTTGTCCTCCGCTCCGCCGATGACGAGCAGGGGGCCAGGGGGCATGGCGTCACGCTAGGGCATCGGGTGCGGCATGCTGAGGGGGTGCCCGACCACGCTCCGAGCCCCCGCCGCCGGCTGGTGGTCCTCCGACACGCCCGGGCCGAGGCGACGGCGCCGAGCGACGCCGAGCGCGCGCTGACGCCGCAGGGCCGCGACGACGCCCGGGCCCTCGGCGGGTGGCTCGCCGGGTGCACCGACCCGCCGGACGTCGCCCTCGTCTCGGCGGCGGTGCGCGCCCGGCAGACGTGGGAGGCCCTCGCCGACGGGGCCGGTTGGGCGGCGGCGCCCACCCACGACGAGGGGCTGTACGCGGCCGACCCCGACACCGCGCTGGACCTGGTCCGCGCGGTCGACGACAGCGCAGCCGTCGTGGTGCTGGTGGGGCACAACCCGACGATGGGCTACCTGGCCCAGCTCCTGGGTGACGGGGAGGGGGACCCGGCGGCGGAGGCGCAGATGACGGCGGGGTTCCCGACCGCCGCGGCCGCGGTGCTCGCCCACGACGGGTCGTGGAGCGACCTCACCGCGGGAGGTTCGCGCGTCGAGGCGTTCCACGTCGGTCGCGGCTGAGCCCGGCGCGGCCCGGGCTCAGACCGGCGGCGACGGCGTGACGACGCCGGCGGCGGCGTCGGCGGCCTCGATCTCCTCCCGCGAGATCCCGAGCAGGTAGAGGATCGTGTCGAGGTAGGGGACGTTGACCGTGGTGTCCGCCGCCTCGCGCACCTGCGGCTTGGCGTTGTAGGCGATGCCGAGGCCGGCCGCCGCCAGCATGTCGAGGTCGTTGGCCCCGTCGCCGATCGCGATCGTCGCGCTCACGTCGATCCCGATGTCGTCGGCGAAGTCGTGCAGGGCGCGCGCCTTGCCGGCGCGGTCGACCACGTCGCCGAGCACCCGGCCGGTGAGGCGACCGTCGACGACCTCGAGCTCGTTGGCGCGCGCGTAGTGGATGCCGAGGTCGGCGGCGAGCCGGTCGGTCACCTGGCTGAAGCCGCCCGAGACGAGCCCGAACCGGTAGCCGAGGCGACGCAGGGTGCGCACCAGCGTCCGGGCGCCCGGGGCGAGCACGATCCGGTCGTAGACCTCCGCGAGCGCGCTCTCCGGCACCCCCTCCAGCAGCGCGACACGGCTGCGCAGCGACTCCTCGAAGTCCAGCTCACCGGCCATCGCCCGCTCGGTGACCCGGCGGACCTCGTCCTCGCACCCCGCGTGGGCGGCCAGCATCTCGATGACCTCGCCCTGGACGAGGGTGGAGTCGACATCCATCACGATCAGCCGCATCCCGTTGCGGAGCAGGTTGGTGGGCTGCACGGCGACGTCCACGCCCTGGGAGGCCGCCTCGGTCGCGAGCAGCGCCCGCAGCTCGACGGGGTCGGCCCCGGACACGTGGAGGTCGATGGCCGTCACGGGGTAGCGCGCCATCCGCTCGATCCGGTCGATGTTGGCGCCGCAGGCGGCGACCTTGCCGGTGATCGCCGAGAGCGCCACCGCGGTCAGCGGGGCGCCGATGACCGTGACGTGGCTGCGGCCCTCGGGGCGCGACCGGTTGTCACCGGTGCCGCGCACCAGCTCCAGCTGCATCCCGAGGTCGGCGGCGGTGGCCTCCACCTCCGCGGCCAGCTGCTGCGCCTCCCGTGGCACCGAGACGAGCACGCCGAGGACCAGGCGCCCGCGCAGCACGATCTGCTCGACGTCGACCACCTCGACGCCGGCGTGCGCCAGGGTGTCGAGCAGCGTGGCGGTCACGCCCGGACGGTCGGTGCCGGTCAGCGTGATCAGCAGGGTCTCGGAGCGGGAGGTGGCGACCATGGCACCGCGAGGCTAGCCCGGTGGCCAGACCTCCGGGGATCCGGCGGCCACGAGCGCCCGACGCCCGGCCCGCTCCAGCGGGCGCAGCGCCTGCTCGCGGGCGGTGATCTCCGCCGCCGAGACGGCGCCGCCGTCGTCCTCCAGGGCGAGCTCGACGATGGCCACCGCCTGCAGGCCGCGCGCGGCCAGCTCGACGCACCGCGCGGGCACGCCGTCGGGACCGGTGAGCCGGGGTCCCCGGCGCAGGTCGAGGAGCCGGTCGGCGACCTCGGGTCGCCACCGGGCGACGTCGAGGAGCGCGAGCTCCCCCGCCGCCTCGAGCAGCGCCGAGCGGAGCGCCCGGTCGGCCTCGCCGACGTCCGGCAGCTGGCGGCGGCCGGCGGGGTGCGCCGACCAGGTGGTCGCGGCGCCGGTCGACCGGGGCACCAGCCCCACCCCGGCCCCGTCGACCACCACGGCCTGACCGGCCTCCATCGCCTCGGTGTTGAACGGCGCCGGTCCACCGAGCCCGAGCGGGTCGCCCCCCACGGGCAGCGCCAGGCCGAGCGACCGCGCGCCGGCTGCCCGCAGCCGCGCCAACCCGGCCAGCAGGGTCTCCGTGCCCGCTGCGCCGTCGAGACCGGCCACGGCGTGCGTGGCCTCCGAGCCGATCACCGCGTCGAGGAGCAGGTCGGGGACGACGGCCCCGCGCAGCCACGCCGTTCCCCACCAGGCCAGCCGCAGCGAGACCGGGGCGCCCTCGAGCTCGTCGTGGACGACGACGTCGTCGCGGGCGTGGGTCACGGCGCCCGAGGCTACGCCCGTCCCGGCGCCCGCCACGGTTAGGGTGACCGCCATGCCCGCCGTCCTCGAGCTCGCCGACGTGACCATCCGCCGGGGTGGGGCGGTGCTCCTCGACAAGGTGACCTGGGAGGTCCGGGACGGGGAGCGCTGGGTGGTCCTCGGTCCCAACGGCGCCGGCAAGACCACGCTGCTCCAGCTGGCCTCGGCCCAGCTGCACCCGAGCGACGGCGTGGTCGGCCTCCTCGGCGAGGTGCTCGGCACCGTCGACGTCTTCGAGCTGCGCCCGCGCATCGGGTTGACCAGCGCGGCGCTCGCCGACCGGATCCCGCGCCAGGAGGTGGTGCGAGACGTGGTCGTCTCGGCCTCCTACGGGGTGGTGGGCCGGTGGCGCGAGGCCTACGACGACCTCGACCACGAGCGCGCGCACGACCTGCTCGTCGAGGTCGGTGCCGCCCACCTCGTGGACCGCGTCTTCGGCACCCTCAGCGAGGGCGAGCGCAAGCGGGTCCAGGTGGCCCGCGCGCTGATGACCGACCCCGAGCTGCTGCTGCTCGACGAGCCCGCCGCCGGCCTGGACCTCGGGGGCCGCGAGGACCTCGTCTCGACGCTGGCGACGCTGGCCCACGACCCCGACGCCCCCGCGACCGTGCTGGTCTCCCACCACGTCGAGGAGATCCCGCCCGGCTTCACCCACGCCCTCCTGCTCCGCCAGGGCGCCGTCGTCGCCGCGGGCCCGCTGGAGGACGTGCTGACCCCGGCGTTGCTCTCGACCACGTTCGGCATGCCGCTGGCCCTGCGCCACGAGGACGACCGGTGGGCCGCCCGCCGCGAGCCGCGCCACCGCTGATCAGCACCCACCCACGACGGTGGGCCGGTCGCGCCCCCGGGCCTGGGTCCGGCGGCTAGGGTCGGAGCATGGACTGGCTCGGTGAGCACGCGTGGGCGGTGTGGCTCGCCCTGTCCATCGGGCTGGGCGCGGCGGAGATGCTGAGCCTCGACTTCGTGCTGGTGATGCTGGCCGTCGGCGCCGGCGGAGGCGTGGCGGCCGCGCTGCTCGGGGCGGCGCTGCCGGTCCAGGTGCTGGTCGCCGCGGCCACGGCCGCGGGCATGCTCGTGCTGGTCCGCCCGCAGGCGCTGAAGCGGCTGCACACCGGGCCCGAGCTGACCCTGGGTCACCGGCGCCTGGTGGGGGCCCGCGGCGTGGTCACGGTCGAGGTCAGCGGGCTCAACGCCGGACGGGTGCGGCTCGAGGGCGACGAGTGGACCGCCGCCCCCTACGACGAGCACCTCTCGATCCCGGCCGGCGAGACCGTCGAGGTCTTCGAGATCCGCGGCGCCACCGCCTACGTCCACCCCGTACCCACGCTCGAGTCCTGACCGTCCGTCCCCGCGGGAGCCGCGGGAGAGCAGAGGAGACCCTGTGGAGTTCCTGATCGTCGTCGCCGTGCTGCTGGCCTTCGTGGTCGTGCTGCTGGCCAAGGCCGTGCAGATCGTGCCGCAGGCACGCGCCGGAGTCATCGAACGTTTCGGCAAGTACCAGGGCACCCTGGACCCCGGGCTGAAGGTGATCGTCCCGTTCATCGACAAGGTGCGCTACCGCATCGACCTCCGCGAGCAGGTGGTCTCCTTCCCGCCGCAGCCGGTGATCACCGAGGACAACCTCGTGGTCTCCATCGACACCGTCATCTACTTCCAGGTCACCGACGCCGTCGCGGCGACCTACGAGATCGCCAACTACATCCAGGCCGTCGAGCAGCTCACGATGACCTCGCTGCGCAACATCGTCGGCGGGATGGACCTCGAGGAGACGCTGACCAGCCGCGACGAGATCAACACCCGGCTGCGCGGGGTGCTCGACGAGGCGACCGGCAAGTGGGGCATCCGGGTCAACCGGGTGGAGCTGAAGGGCATCGACCCGCCGCCGTCGATCAAGGACTCGATGGAGAAGCAGATGCGCGCCGACCGTGACAAGCGCGCCGCGATCCTCACCGCCGAGGGGCAGCGCCAGTCCGCCATCTTGTCGGCCGAGGGCGAGAAGCAGTCGGCCATCCTCTCGGCCGAGGGCGACCGGGAGAGCCAGATCCTGCGCGCGCAGGCCGACCGCGAGTCGCAGATCCTGCGCGCCCAGGGTGAGGGACAGGCCATCCAGACGGTCTTCCAGGCCATCCACGACGGTCGGCCCGACCAGTCGCTGCTGGCCTACCAGTACCTGCAGATGATGCCCGAGATCGCCAAGGGCGACGCCAACAAGGTCTGGATCGTGCCGAGCGAGATCGGGCGCGCGCTGGAGGGCCTCGGCTCGACGATGAACGAGCTGCGCGGCATCCCGCAGGAGGTCGACGGGCCGCTCACCCGCGTCGACATGGGCTCCACCGTCCCGGACGTCCCCGGCGAGCCGGGGGAGCGTGCCGGCGCCACCACCAACGAGGCGGTGCAGGCCGCGATCCGCGAGGCTGCGGAGGCGGCCAACCCGGGCAAGGCGCGCAGGGAGCACGGCCAGCAGGACGCGGACCCGACGGCGACCGACGGAGACGCCGGGTCGCAGCCACCCCCCGCCCAGCTCTGAGTCGCTGCGTGACGCTCCACCGGTGACGGTCTGGGAGGCCGTCCTCGTCGCCGTGGCGGGTGTCGGGGCCGGCACGATCAACACGATCGTCGGCTCCGGCACCCTGATCACCTTCCCGACCCTGCTGGCGCTCGGTGTGCCGCCGGTGACGGCCAACGTCTCGAACAACCTGGGGCTGGTCCCGGGGTCGCTGACCGGCGCCTGGGGCTACCGGCGCGAGCTGCGGGGCCAGTCGCGCCGGACGCTGCGGCTGCTGGTCGGCTCGGTGCTCGGCGGTGCGAGCGGCGCGGTGCTGCTGCTGGTGCTTCCCGCCGAGGCCTTCGCGACCGTGGTGCCGGCGCTGATCGGGCTCGGCGTGCTGCTCGTGGTCGTGCAGCCGTGGCTCTCGCGGAAGGTGGCCCGGCGACGCGAGGAGCGGGGCACCCCCACGGAGCACGACGCGCGGTGGGTGTGGCCGCTGGTCGCGCTGACCGGGGTGTACGGCGGCTACTTCGGCGCGGCGCAGGGCGTGCTGCTGATGGGGGTGCTCGGGATCGGGGTCACCGAGTCGCTGCAGCGCCTCAACGCCGTCAAGAACGTCCTCGCTGCCGCGGTCAACGCGGTCGCCGGCCTGCTGTTCGTCCTCGTCGCCGACATGGACTGGGCCGTGGTCGCCCTGATCGGGGCGGGCTCGGTCGTCGGCGGGCTGATCGGCGCGCGGGTCGGCCGCCGGCTGCCCTCACCGGTGCTGCGGACGGTGATCGTCGTGGTCGGCGTGACCGCGCTCGTCGTGCTGCTGCGCTGAGCGGGCCTAGCGGGTCTTGAGGACCTGCGTCCCGCCGGCGAACGCGTCGTGCCAGGCCTGCCGGCGCTCGCCGTCCTGGCTGATCTGCACCGCGATCACGATCACGGCCGCCAGGCTCGCCAGGGAGCCGATGATGCCGAGGAACGGCACCAGGCCGAGCAGCCCGAACGCGTAGAAGACGTTGCGCTTGGCCGACTCGACGAAGGTCGGGTTGTCCCCGCGAGGGCTCGACACACGCAGGCCGAGCGCCTTCTTGCCGAGCGTGGCGCCCTGCGAGGAGTCGAGCAGGCCGAAGTAGGCGAAGGCGATCACCACGCTGAGCAGGGTGCCGAGCGCGTTGGCCCCCGCGGCGGCGCCACCCTCGCCCGCGGTCCCGGAGGCGACGAGCCCGCCGCCCAGCACGAGGCCGATGATGATCGAGACCGCAGCGAGGATCAGCCCGTCGAGGAGCCGGGCGAGGAAGCGCGGTCCCAGCGTGGCGGGGCTCCCGGCAGTGGTCGGCGTGCCGGGCTGGTTCGGGTAGCTCATCGGTGCTCCTCGGTGGTGGGACGGGTGGGTGGTGCTCAGTCGCCGGACGCCGACGCGGCGCCGATCGCGGCAGCGGTGAGCGCCACCGCGGCCAGGACGGCCGTGCCGCTGGTGCCGATCTGGCCGGCCCGGTGCCCGCCGACGGCGACAGCGGCGTCACCGAGGTCGACCAGGACGCCGGCCCGGACCACGCTGCGACGCGCGGTCGCAGCGCCGGGGCCGACGGCGGCTCCGACGGCGAGCGTGAGCGCTCCCAGCGCGACCTCGCGGACACCGAAGAGCCGGGTGACGACCTCGCGGCCGCTCCCGCCGGGTGCGCCCAGGCCGAGCAGCGAGGTCAGCGCGTCGGGTCGGGCCAGCGCGAGAGCGCCGGCCGCGACCCGGCCGAGCGCCAGGGCGGTGACAGGATCCATGGGGGGACCCTAGTGGGTGCCGGCGGCGCCCGGGCGGGCGTCGGGCACGAGGTCGTCGGAGCCGCGGTCGACGTGCGCGGTCCGCCACCGGTCGATCTCGGCGTAGGCCCGCTCGCGCGGGCCCGGCCGGGAGAGCACCACGTCGTGGCGGGCGCCGGGGACGGCGACGTAGGTGACGTGGGGCCCGACAGCGGTGGCCCACCGCCGGATGTGGCGCACGTCGAGGACGACGTCGGTGGTGTGCACCTCCTCGCCCATCGTGCGCGGCAGGGTCGAGACCGCGGAGGAGAGCACGAGGACCGGGGCGGTGACGTCCAGCCCTCGGTGCAGCCGAGCGTGGCCCAGCCGGACCGCCCGCAGCCACCCGGCGTGCACGGTGATGCTGCGCAGCGGCTTCCAGGTCAGGTCGAAGTCCCACTCGCCGTCGTGGTCGCGGTGCAGGCTGCGGGCGTAGAGGCCGGTCACCTCGCGAGCCAGCACCCGCATCGGCTGGAACCGCCCGAGCTGCTTGACCAGCGGTGAGCCGACCAGCCGCAGCGCCGCGCTGCCCTGCAGGTCGAACCACGGCGAGTTCAGCACCATGCCGACCAGCTCCGCCGGGCGGCGCCGGTCGGCCCACAGCGGCGCGGTGAGCCCGCCCGTGGAGTGCGCGGAGACGACCACGCGGGTGTGCCCGTCGCGACGGGTGATCACCTCCCACGCGGCGTCGAGGTCCTCGTCGTACGCCGCGAGGTCGGTGACGTAGTTGGCGGTCTGGTGCGGGCGGAGCGACCGGCCGTACTTGCGCAGGTCGAGCCCGTAGACGTCGTAGCCGCGGGCCAGCCACCACTGCGCGTAGCCGGTGTGGAAGAAGTAGTCCGAGAACCCGTGCACGTGCAGCACCGCCCGCCCGGTCGGGGTGGGGGCCGCGTGGTGGACCAGCGTGGCGACGACCTCGCCCTCGTGGTCAGCCGTCAGCGGCAGCGTCTCGGCCGTCCAGGGCTCGCCGAGGACGTCCGGGACGCGCCGGGGGTCGGGGTCGCTCACCGCTCGGATCCTGCCACCCCGCGGGTGGCGGCGGCGCGGACCAGACCGGCGAGCAGCCCGACGTCGGCCGCGGTCTCCGGGTGCCACTGCACCGCCAGGCAGAACCGCTCGCCCGGTCGTTCCATCGCCTCGAGCGTGCCGTCGTCGGCGTGGGCGACCGCCTCCCAGCCCGGGTGGTCGGCGACGCCCTGGTGGTGGTGGCAGCCGACCTCGAGCCGGTCGCCGACCAGCCCGGCCAGCCGCGACCCGGGCCGGGTGGATACCCCGACCGCGCCGAACCGGTCGCCGCCGGGGGAGTGGTCGTCGTGGGCGACCCGGTCGGGCAGGTGCTGCTCGAGCCGGCCGCCGGCAGCCACCGCGAGCAGCTGCATGCCGCGGCAGACGCCGAGCAGCGGCAGGCCGACGGCGTCCGCGGCGACCGCGAGCGCCAGCTCCCAGGCGTCGCGGTCGGTCCGCCAGCCGGCGGTGCGGGGGTGCGGCTCGGCGCCGTAGGCCGCGGGGTCGACGTCGGCCCCGCCGGTGAGGACCAGCGCGTCGAGCCGCTCCACGACCACGTCGGCGGCGCCCGGGGCGTCCGCGGCGTCGACGGGCGGCAGCAGCAGCGGCAGCCCACCGACGGCGGTCACCGCGTCGGCGTACGCCGCGTGGAGGACGTCGGCGCGCTCGGTCCAGACGCCCCAGGCCGCCTGCTCGCGGTAGGTGGTCAGGCCGACGACGGGAACGCTCACAGCGGCGTGACGTAGGCCGCCGAGATGCCGCCGTCGACCAGGAAGGTCGTGGCCGTCATGAAGGAGCTGTCGTCGGAGGCGAGGAACAGCACCGCCGCGGCCATCTCCTCGGGCTCCCCGAACCGGCCCATCGGCACGTGCACGAGGCGGCGGGCGGCGCGCTCGGCGTCGGCGGCGAAGAGCTCCTGGAGCAGCGGGGTGTTGACCGGCCCCGGGCACAGCGCGTTGACCCGGACGCCCTGGCGGGCGAACTGGACGCCCAGCTCGCGGGTCATGCTGAGCACCCCGCCCTTGGAGGCCGAGTAGGAGATCTGCGAGGTCGCGGCCCCCATCACCGCGACGAACGAGGCGGTGTTGATGATCGACCCGCGCCCCTGCTCCAGCATGTACGGCAGCGCGGCGCGGCTGCACAGGTAGACGCTGGTGAGGTTGACCTCCTGCACCTTGCGCCACGCGGCCAGGTCGGTGTCGAGGATCGAGTCGTCCTCGGGCGGGGCGATCCCGGCGTTGTTGAAGGCGATGTCGACCGAGCCGTAGGTCTCCTTCGCGGTGCGGAACAGCGTCTGCACCTGCTCCTCGTCGGTGACGTCGGTGTGGACGTAGGTCAGCAGATCCGTGCCGCCGAGCTGGCCGACGAGCTGGTGGCCCCGCTCGTCGTCCAGGTCGCCGATCACGACGCGCGCGCCCTCCTCGACGAAGCGCTGCACGGTCGCCAGGCCGATGCCCGAGCAGCCGCCGGTCACGACGGCCACGCGGTCCTGGATGCGTCCTGCCATGGGTGGTTCCTCCTGCTTGCTCCGGGCTGGGATCCGGTGGTGGGTGCGGTGGTGGTGCGGTGGTGCTTGCGGGGTGCTGGTCAGGGGAATTTCGGGCTTGTCGGCCTTTGCAACCCCTGACAAGTTCGGAAGTCCCCGGCCGGCCGGGGAAACCGCGGCGCCCTAGTGCGCGATGAAGACGTTCTTCTCCTCGGTGAAGGAGGCGGGGGCGTCGGGGCCGAGCTCGCGGCCGAGACCGGACTGCTTGTAGCCGCCGAAGGGGGTCCAGTAGCGGACGGCGGCGTGGGAGTTCACCGAGAGGTTCCCGGCCTCGACGCCACGCGCGACGCGGAGTCCGCGGCCGAGGTCGCGGGTGAAGATCGAACCGGAGAGGCCGTACTCGCTGTCGTTGGCCAGCGCCAGCGCGTGCTCCTCGTCGTCGAAGGGCATCACCGCGACCACCGGGCCGAAGACCTCCTCGCGCCACAGCCGGGCCCCGGCGTCCTCGGTCGTCACCACCGTCGGCGGCACCCAGAACCCGTCCTCGAGGCCACCACCGGTGGGTGTGGAACCGGTGAAGGCGACCTCGACGCCGTCGAGGAAGCCGCGGACGCGGTCGCGGTGGGCCGCGGAGACCAGCGGGCCCATCTCGCTGGTGTCGTCGCCGGGGTCGAGCACGCGCAGCCCGGTGACCGCGGGCTCCAGCCTCGAGACGAACTCGTCGTGGACCGACCGCTCCACCAGGATCCGCGACCGGGCGCAGCAGTCCTGCCCGGCGTTGTCGAAGACCGCGTACGGCGCGCTCGACGCGGCCGCCTCGAGGTCGGCGTCGGCGAAGACGATGTTCGCGCTCTTGCCGCCGAGCTCGAGGGTGACCCGCTTGACCTGCTCGGCGCAGCCGGCCATCACCTGCTTGCCGACCCGGGTCGAGCCGGTGAAGCAGACCTTGCGCACCAGCGGGTGGGTGACGAACCGCTCACCGACGACAGGGCCCTCCCCGGGCAGCACGGTCAGCACGCCCTCGGGCAGGCCCGCCTCGATGGCGAGCTCGGCGATCCGCAGGGCGGTCAGCGGGGTGAGCTCGGCCGGTTTGGCGACCACGCAGTTCCCCGCGGCCAGGGCGGGGGCCATGCCCCAGGCCAGCACCGGCATCGGGAAGTTCCAGGGGACGATGATCCCCACCACGCCCAGCGGCTCGTGGAAGGTCACGTCGAGGCCCCCGGCCACCGGGATCTGCCGCCCGTGCAGCCGCTCGGGCGCACCGGCGTAGTAGTGCAGGCAGTCGCGGACGTTGCCGGCCTCCCACCGCGCGTTGCCGCGGGTGTGCCCGGCGTTGCGCACCTCCAGCTCGGCGAGCTCCTCGACGTGGGCGTCCACGACGTCGCCGAAGCGACGGAGGAGGCGGGCCCGCTCCCCGGGGGCGACGGCACGCCAGGCGGCGAACGCCTCGTGCGCGCGCTCGACGGCGGCGTCGGTCTGCTCCAGCGAGGTCATCGCGACCTCGCGCAACGGCGTACCCGTCGACGGGTCGACGACGGTCCAGGTGGTGCTCATGGCGCGCTCCGCACAGCTCGGGGGGTGGGACGGTACGGCGGGCCCGAGCCCACAGGGCTCAGAGGCGCTCGAACCCCCGCCGGCGCTCCCAGTCGGTGACCGCGGAGTCGAAGGCGGCGAGCTCGACGTCGGCCATGTTCAGGTAGTGGTCCACGACCGCGTCGCCGAAGGCCGATCGTGCCACCTCCGAGTCCGCCCACGCCTCCCGGGCCGCCCGCAGGGTGCGGGGCACGGTCGGTTTGCCGCTCTCGTAGGCGTTGCCCTCGGTCGGCTCGACCGGTTCGAGCCGGCGCTCGATGCCGTCGAGCCCGCCCGCCAGCATCGCGGCGACGGCCAGGTAGGGGTTGACGTCGCCGCCGGGGACGCGGTTCTCCAGCCGTGCGGAGCCGCCGGAGCCGACCAGCCGCACCGCGCAGGTGCGGTTGTCCATCCCCCACGCGATGGCGGTGGGTGCGAAGGAGGCGTCAGCGAAGCGCTTGTAGGAGTTGACGTTCGGCGCGTAGAGCAGCGTGAAGTCCCGCATGGTCCCGAGGAGGCCGGCGACGAAGGAGTCGTAGAGCGGGGTGCGCTCATCCTTCTCCTCGTCCCAGAACACCAGCTCGCCGTCGAGCCCGCGCAGCGAGAGGTGGATGTGGCAGGAGTTCCCCTCCCGCTGGTCGTACTTGGCCATGAAGCTCAGCGACTTGCCGTGCTGGGAGGCGATCTCCTTCGCCGCGGTCTTGTAGACCACGTGCTGGTCGCAGGTGACCAGGGCGGTGTTGAACAGGAAGCCGATCTCGTGCTGGCCGAAGTTGCACTCGCCCTTGGCGCTCTCGACGTCCATGCCCGCGGCGTACATGTGGTTGCGGATGTCGCGGAGCAGCGGCTCGACACGGGTGCTGCCGAGCAGGGAGTAGTCGATGTTGTACTGGTTGACCGGCACCAGGTCGGTCCAACCCTTGCGGGCCGCGTCCTCGTAGGTGTCCTCGAAGGCGATGAACTCCAGCTCGGTGCCGGCGTGCACCGAGAAGCCCATCTCGCGGGCCCGGTCGAGCTGCGCCTTCAAGATGCCGCGGGGCGACTCGGCGACCGGGGTGTGGTCGGGCCAGACCAGGTCGCATTGGACCATCGCCGTCGCAGGCAGGTGGGTGAGCCGGCGCAGCGTGGTCCAGTCGGCCACCCACTCCATGTCGCCGTAGCCGCGCTCCCAGGAGGAGATGGCGTAGCCGTCCACGGTGTTCATGTCCACGTCCACCGCGAGCAGGTAGTTGCACCCCTCGACGCCGTTGGCCAGGGCGACGTCGAGGAAGTACTGCGCGTGGAGCAGCTTGCCCGAGAGCCGGCCCTGCATGTCGGTGAAGGCCATGATCACGGTGTCGATCTCGCCGTCGGTGATCAGCTGCCGGAGGCGGTCGACGGTGAGCATGCGGGCGTTGATCGGCTGGCTGGTCCCCCCATCGGTCGAGGTGGCGTCCAGGGCGTCGCTCACTTGAGTCCCTTCTCGGCATCGGTGATGGAGGCGAACTCCTCCTCGGGGGCTCCCGAGACGATGTGGTGGCGGGAGTAGAGGCCGAAGTAGGCGATGGCCAGCGCGAAGACGCCGGCGGTCACCAGGATGACCCGCGGGTCGACCAGGAAGCCGGCGATCACGGCGACGAGCGCCAGCACCAGGGCGATGCCGGTGGTCACGACGCCGCCCGGGGTGCGGTAGGGCCGCTCCAGGTCGGGCTCGCGCATGCGGAGCACGATGTGGCTGAGCATCATCAGCACGTAGGAGATGGTCGCGCCGAAGACGGCGACCAGGATCAGCAGGTCGCCCTGGTTGAGCACGGCCATGACGAACCCGATGATCCCGGGGACGATCAGCGCCAGGTAGGGGGTCTTGCGCTTGCCGGTCTTGGACAGCACGGTCGGCAGGTAACCGGCCCGGGACAGCGCGAAGGTCTGGCGCGAGTAGGCGAAGATGATCGAGAAGAAGCTGGCGATCAACCCCAGCAGGCCGACGACGTTGACGAACGTGCTCACCGCCGTGGACCCGTTGTAGGCCGTCTCCAGGCTGTCCACGAGGGGGTTGCCCGACTCCTGCAGGCTGTCCGAGCCGGCGGCACCCGGCCCGACCACGAGGATCAGCGCGGCGAAGGCCAGCAGGATGAGCATCGCGGCGATGATGCCGCGGGGCATCGACCTGGCCGGGTCCTTGGTCTCCTCGGCGGCGAGCGGCACGCCCTCGACGGCGAGGAAGAACCAGATCGCGTAGGGCAGTGCCGCCCAGATCCCGAGGATCCCGAACGGCAGGAAGGACGACGACCCCGCGGCGTCGGGATCGGCGGGGATGTCGGTGAGGTTGGCGGGGTCGAACTGCACGGCAGCGGCCACCACGAAGACCAGGAGGGCCACCACGGCGATGGCGGTGATGACGAACATCAGCTTCAGCGCCTCGCCGACGCCGTAGAGGTGCAGGCCGATGAAGACGGCGTAGAACAGCGCGAACACGAGCGGACCGCTGATCCCGAACAGCGACTCGGTGTAGGCGCTGATGAAGTTGGCGATCGCGGCGGGGGCGATGGCGTACTCGACGAGGATCGCGGTGCCGGTGAGGAACCCACCCCACGGGCCGAGCGCGCGCCGGGCGAACCCGTAGCCGCCGCCGGCGGTGGAGATGGTCGAGGACAGCTCGGCGAGGCCCAGGACCATGCAGAAGTACATGGCGCCGATCACGATCGTGGCCACCAGCAGACCGCCCCACCCGCCCTCGGCCAGCCCGAAGTTCCACCCGGCGAAGTCGCCGGAGATGACGTAGGCGACGCCGAGCCCGGCCAGCAGCACCCAGCCCGCGGCGCCCTGCTGGAGCTGGCGCTCCTCGAAGTAGGCGTCGTCGCGCTGCTCGGTCTCCACCCCGGCCCGGCCCTGCTTGCGGGACCTGGAGCGGGCGTCGGGTCGGTCGGTCTGTCCACTCATGGGGGCTCCACACATCGGGAACCGGGCCCGGGTCGCCCGGTCCGAGGGCTTGAACCTAGTGACGAGGCGGGTCGGCGTAAAGCACCCCCGCCGTGTCGGCGACCGGCGCGGGCCGGGCGGCTCGCAGCGAGAGCACCGGACTCAGTGCAGCGCGCGCAGCGCCGGCGAGCACTGCGCGACCTCGACCGCTAGCTGCGCTCCCTGCCGCGCACGCGCATCCAGGCACCCGCGCCGACCAGCCCGTACGACGCGGTTGCGACGAGCACGACGACCGGCAGGAGGCTGTCCAGGTCGGCGGGGCGCCCGCCGATGTCGTTGTTCAGGATGCCGCTGAGGACGAGCGTCAGCAACAGGAAGCCGACGAGCCCGCCGGCCACGAGCCCGTTGCCGCGGCGCCGCAGTGCTCGCCGCATCGCCGCATCGGGCTGGTGCCGTACGACGTAACCCTCCATCGCATCATCGAGGTGCGCGCGGAGGGCGGCTTCGCTGCCGAGACCCTGCGGCAGCACAGCCACGATGTCGGCGAGCTCCTTCAGTGCCCGCCGCTCGCGGCCGGCCGAGCTCGAGCTGAGGTAGAGAGGGGTCAGGACGCCCACCAGTGCGATGACCGCAACGACGACGTCCCCGGTCATGCGCCGCAACACTAACTGGGTGTGTCCCATTTCCTCGGGCCGGTTCCAACCCTGGAAGTCCATACGCACTCTCATGTCGAGAGTCGGGGGGCGCTGCGGGCCCGTGGCATCATCGCGAAGTGAGGGTTGACACCGTCCTGGCCTTTGCTGCCCTGTCCGCCGTGCTGGTCGCGATTCCCGGCCCCGCTGTCATCCTCATCTTGAAGAACGCCATGCTGCGCGGACGCGGGTCCGCGACCGTGACGGCGCTAGGTGTTCTAGCTGCTGACCTCATCTGGGCAACAGCGTCCGTAGTCGGTTTGACCGCGTTGCTGGTCTCGTCCCAGGTCGCCCTGGACGTGGTTCGCGTGGTCGGGGCTGCTTATCTGTTCTACCTCGGTGTTCGTCTGCTGCGTACCCGTGAGTTCGACCTGGCGCCGGACCAGGGCGGAGGTGACGGATCAGCCAAGGTCACCGCGAGGCGAGCCTTCGGCGAGGGCTTCCTTTGCGACATGTCGAACCCGAAGACCGTTCTCGTCTACGCCAGCGTCATCCCGCAGTTCCTCACCGCGTCCAGCTCCGGGACAGACGCCTTCGCCCTTGGCCTGGTCTTTGCGGCTCTCGGGTTCGCAGCGTCCGTGGTCTACGCGCTCGTGTTCGGCGCAGCCCGGACTTTGCTCACCAAGGGGCGGGTCATGCGGAACGTGTTGCGCGGTAGCGGGGGCGTTCTCATGCTCTTCGGCGTCGGCCTGCTGGTGGAGCGCCCGTCCCACTAGACCCGACCGCACATCAGTAAGGCGTTCTGAAAGCGATGCGCCCGAAACTGCCGCGATCCGCGCGGTCCGTGACGGCCGATGGTCAGGCTGCGAGCTCGACATCGGGCCGGCAGGTTCGTTCCCGTGACAGGTGGCGCAACGTCGTGGCGATGCAGGCGACTTGAAGCCAGCTGGTGGCCGAGGTGATGGTGTTCTCGAGCGACTTCGCCAGCCGGCGAGAGCGTCCGAGTCGGCCGTGAGCGACCCCGACGCGCCAGGCGTGGCGGATGGGACGGAAGGTCGGCTGCTTGTCGTCCCACCCGACCCGGTGGAACTCGAGGTCGTGTTGGTGGCCGAGTCTGCGGGCTGCGGCTGCAGTGACTCCTCGGTCCACCAAGACCAGCTCAAGGCGGTCAGTGACGCCCTACTGGGTCAGGTGTTCCAGCATCAGCTCGCTGGCCCGGCTCTCGTGGGTAGAAGCTGGCACGACCAGCGCAGCCACCGGGAGGCCGGTCACGTCCACCGCCACGACGCGTTTGGCGCCCTTGGTGCGACCGTAGGGGCCACCTCGGTCGTGGAAGGTGAACCCCCCGTTTGAGGCGCCGCGAGCAAGGTGGGTGTCGATGACGATCATCGAGGGCGTCCCGTCCCTCCTCCCGACCTCTCGGCGCACGGCAGCGTGCAGCACCGTCAGGGCCTGCGCCCACGTGCCGTTGCGCGACCACCGGCGGAACTGCGACCAGACCCGAGTCCATGGTCCGAACGACGCCGGGAGGTAGCGCCACTGGCAGCCGGTCTGGGCGACGTACAGCATCGCGTCCACCACGATTGGCAGGTCATCGCCGCGCTTACGGCCCCGCTTGCCCGGCGCGTTGAACACCGGCTGCAGCAAGTCCCACTGCTCGTCTGTCAGATCTCTGGGGTACGACATGCCTCGCACGGTGCCTACGAAACCCGGCCGTGCAATAGGGACACACCCAGTAATAGGTGTGGGCACCGGCAGGCACCGGACGACGGCCGGGGCCCACCTCGGGAGGGGGGAGGCGCGGGCGGTCACCCGCCGATCCTTCCCTTCCCTGCGGGCCCCGGCCGTCAGGTCCGGGGTGCTGCGGAGGTCGTGCGGTCGCTCAGACGACCTCGGAGGACTCCGTCGGACCGGGCGCGACGTCCTTGCCGCGGCCCTCGTGCACCGACACCTCGATGCGCTTGCCGATCTCCTCGTCCACGTTCTTCCAGTACTCGATGACGCGGGGGAGGACGTGGTCGGTGACCCCGCCGAGGATGTGCCCGGTCACGTTGGCCACGAACCGCTCGCGGGCGGCGTCGTCCCAGACCTCGTTGACCAGCGTGCGTGCCTGGCCGAAGTCGTCGTCGTCGCGACGCAGGGTGTAGGCCTCGCGCACCATCTCCCCGTCGGTCTCCCAGCCGTTCTCGGCCGGGCCCGTCAGGTCGGAGTACGGGTCGCCGTAGCTGTTCGGCGCGTACTTCGAGCGGTCACCCGCGTGCTCGTAGGCCATGGGGCCGTCGAACTGGTAGGTGTAGGCGTTCTCGACCCGGTGCTTGTTGACCGGCAGCTGCTGGTAGTTCGGCCCGATCCGGTAGCGCTGGGTGTCGGCGTAGGAGAACACCCGCCCCAGCAGCATCTTGTCGGGGCTGAAGCCGATCCCGGGGACGACCGACGACGGCGCGAACGACGCCTGCTCGACCTGGGCGAAGAAGTTCTCCGGGTTCCGGTTCAGCGTCATCTTCCCGACCTCGTGCAGCGGGTAGTCGCCGTGCGGCCACACCTTGGTCAGGTCGAAGGGGTTGAACCGGTAGTCCTTGGCCTCCTCGTAGGGCATCACCTGCACCTTGAGGGTCCAGCTCGGGTGGTCGCCGGCCTCGATCGCCTCGCGCAGGTCGCGGCGGTGGAAGTCGGAGTCCTCTCCGGCGATCCGGTTGGCGTCCTCCTGCTCCAGGCACTCCACGCCCTGGTCGGAGATGAAGTGGAACTTGACCCAGAACTTCTCGCCGGCCTCGTTGTACCAGAGGTAGGTGTGGCTGCCGTAGCCGTTCATGTGGCGCCAGGTGCGCGGGATGCCGCGGTCGCCCATCAACCAGGTGACCTGGTGGGCGGACTCCGGGTTGAGGGTCCAGAAGTCCCACTGCATGTCGTTGTCGCGCAGGCCGGAGCCGCCGCGCCGCTTCTGGCTGCGGATGAAGTGCTGGAACTTCATCGTGTCGCGGACGAAGAAGACCGGGGTGTTGTTGCCGACGAGGTCCCAGTTGCCCTCGGAGGTGTAGAACTTCAGCGCGAAGCCGCGCGGGTCCCGCCAGGTGTCCGGCGAGCCCTGCTCGCCCGCCACCGTCGAGAACCGGGCGAGCATCTCGGTCTTCGTGCCCGGCTGGAAGATGGCCGCCTTGGTCCAGGCGGACACGTCGTGGGTGGCCTCGAAGACGCCGAACGCCCCCGAGCCCTTGGCGTGCACGTTGCGCTCGGGCACCCGCTCGCGGTTGAAGTGCGCCATCTGCTCGATGAGGTGGTGGTCGTGGAGCAGGATCGGCCCGTCGGGGCCGATCGTGAGGCTGTTGCGGTCGCTCGGGGCGGGGGCGCCGGTGCCGGTCGTGGAGCCGGTGTGGGCGGCCGCGTTGTGCGGCGTGGAGGTCTGGGTCATGCGGGGACTCCCTCGTGGTGCTCGTCGTCGTGGTCGTTCGGGTGGGTCGGGTCGATCGGGTCCGGGTGCTCGGTGGTCTCGTCGGGTGCGGTCCGGCACGCCACGCACACACCCCAGTAGGTCACCTCGGCCTCGTCGAGCTCGAAGCCCGGCGCGTGGACGCCGAGGTCGGCCGGGGTCAGGCACGGCGCGGCACCGACCGCGCAGTCGACATCGCGTCACGGCGCCGCACGAGCGGCACACCAGGTGGTGGTGGTTGTCACGGGCGCGCAGCTCGAACCGCGGGAGCGAGCCGGCGGGCTGGATGCGACGCAGGACGCCGCGCTCGGTGAGGGCGTGCAGCACGTCGTAGACGGCCTGGACCGAGACGGGGGCACTCCCACGGACCGCCGCGATCACCTCGTCGGTGCGGGCGTGGGGCCGGTCCTCGACGACCTGCATCACCGCGAGTCGCGGGCGCGTCACCCGGAGCCCGACCGCGCGCAGCTGGTCGCCGTGCGCGGGGTGCCGGTGGTCGGTGGTGGTCGCGGTCATCATCGACCACGATGCCGATCACTCTGGAACAAGTCAAGAAAGCCGACCGCAGGGTCAGTGCTGGTAGGTGCCCTGGAGGACCGCGCGGGCGGCGGTGTTGAAGACCAGGTTGAAGGAGACGAACGTCGGGGAGGCGTCGGAGTCGACCCCGAGGCTGTCCTGGGTGACCGCGTGGACGACGAAGTAGTAGCGGTGGACCTGGTCGCCCTCGGGCGGCGCGGCCCCGACGAACGCCTTCGCCCCCATGTCGTTGCGGCACATGAAGGCCCCTCCGGGCAGCTCCGCGCCCTCGGCGCCGATCCCGGCGGGCAGCGAGGTGCAGTCGGCCGGGAGGTCGACGAGGGTCCAGTGCCAGAACCCGCTGGGGGTGGGGGCATCGGGGTCGAAGCAGGTGACCGTGTAGCTCCTCGTGCCCTCCGGGGCGCCCTCCCACGACAGCTGCGGCGAGGTGTTCCCGCCGTCGGCGACCTGGTCGTGCTTCAGCGGAGCGCCGGGGGAGACGTCCTCGCTGGTGACGGTGAAGGACGGCACCGGGGGCAGGAGGTCGTACGGGTCGGGGGCGACGGGACGCTCGAGGATTCATCCGGTGAACCTAGCCAGCAGCCGGTCGCCGGGACCACCACCCGGTCGAGCGCCTGTGCCCGAACGGGGGAGGATGGGCCGGTGGCCACCGACGACCAGCCCGCGAGCCCTGACGCCCCGCCGCCGTACCCGGTCGGCCTGCGGCTCGCCGGCCGACGCGTCGTGGTCGTCGGCGGCGGGCAGGTCGCGCAGCGGCGCGTCCCGTCGCTGATCGGCGCCGGGGCGGACGTGCTCGTGGTCTCCCCGCAGGTGACGCCGGCGCTCGAGGGACTGGCCGCCGAGCTCCGTGGGAGCAGCGCGGCTTCCGACCCGGCGACCTCGACGGCGCCTGGTACGCCCTCGCCGCGACGGACGACCCAGCGGTCAACGCTGCAGTGCTGGCCGCAGCCGAGGAGCGCAGGATCTTCTGCGTGCGGGCCGACGACGCCGCCTCGGCGAGCGCCTGGACGCCGGCGCTCGGCCGCCACGGCGGGGTGACCGTGGCCGTCCTGGCCAACCGCGAGCCCCGGCTGTCCGCCGGGGTGCGCGACGAGATCATGGCGGGGCTGCGCGACGGTCGGCTGGCCGCCCCGGCCGGGTTGGACCGGACGCCCGGGGTGGTGCTGGTGGGAGGCGGGCCCGGCGACCCCGAGCTGGCGAGCATCGCCGCCCGACGCGCGCTCGCCTCCGCCGACGTGGTCGTCGCCGATCGGCTGGCGCCCCGGCGAGCTGCTCGGCGAGCTCGGGCCGCAGGTGGAGCTGGTCGACGTCGCCAAGCTGCCGCGGGGGCGCGCCGCGACGCAGGAGCAGATCAACGCGCTGCTGGTCGACCGGGCACGGGCGGGCCGGCGGGTCGTGCGGTTCAAGGGCGGGGACCCGTTCGTCTTCGGTCGCGGGTACGAGGAGGTGCTGGCCTGCCAGGCCGCGGGAGTCCCGGTGACGGTCGTGCCCGGCCTGACGTCCGCGCTCGCGGTGCCCGCCCGTGCCGGCATCCCGGTGACGCACCGCGGTGTCGCCCACGAGCTCGCGGTCGTCTCCGGACACCTTCCTCCGGGGCACCCGGACTCCCTGGTCGACTGGTCGGCGCTGGCGAGGCTGCGCGGCACGCTGCTGCTGCTGATGGCGGTCGAGAACAGCGGGGCCATCGCCGCCGCCCTCGTCGCGGGCGGTCGTGCGGCCGACGACACCGGTGGCCGTGCTCGTCGAGGGCACGATGCCGGGGGAGCGCGAGGTGCTGTCCACCCTCGGCTCCCTCGCCGACGACGTCGCGGAGCAGGGCGTGCGACCGCCGGCGATCATCGTGGTCGGCGACGTGGTCTCGGTCGCCCGCCCGACGCACCGGGACGGGTGACCGGGGTGGCCGAGCTGGTCGAGGTCGACGGACGCCGACGACCCACGGCTGGCCGACTACCGGGACCTGCGCGACGTCGCGCTGCGCCGCCACCTCGAGGCCGAGCACGGGCTCTTCCTGGCCGAGGGCGAGAAGGTCGTCCGCCGCGCCGCCGGGGCCGGCTTCGCGCCTCGCTCGTTCATGCTGGCGCCACGGTGGCTCGACGGCCTCGACGACGTCCTGGCCGCCTCGACCGCGCCCTGCTACGTCGTTCCCGAGGCGCTCGCCGAGCAGGTCTCGGGCTTCCACGTCCACCGCGGCGCGCTGGCGTCGTTCTCCCGGCAGCCCCTGCCCGCCGTCGACGAGGTGCTGCGCGGTGCGCGGTCGGTGCTCGTGCTCGAGGACCTCGTGGACCACACCAACGTCGGCGCCGCCTTCCGCAGCGCCGCCGCCCTCGGCTTCGACGCCGTGCTGCTCTCGCCGCGGTGCGCCGACCCGCTGTACCGCCGCTCGGTCAAGGTGGCGATGGGGGCCGTGTTCGCACTGCCCTGGACCCGGCTCGGCGACTGGCGGGACGCGCTCCCGGACCTCTCGGCGCGCGGCTTCACCACCGTGGCGCTGACGCTGGCTGCTGACGCCCAGCCGGTGGAGCGGGCCGTGGCCGGGCTCGACCGCGTCGCGCTCGTGCTGGGCTCCGAGGGCCCGGGACTGACCCCGCGCTGGCAGGAGGCAGCGGACCGGCGCGCCGTGATCCCGATGGCCCCCGGGATCGACTCCCTCAACGTCGCGGCGGCGGCGGCCGTCGCGTGCTACGTCACGGCCCGGCGGGCAGCAGCGGGATCGTGAGGCGCCAGCCGACCTCGATCACGTCGGGGTCCTCGACCTGGCGGTTGGCGGCGACCACGTCTGCGACGTCGGCCGAGGTCAGGTCGCCCAGGCCGCGCAGGATCCCGGTCAGGGTGTCGCCGGGGTCGACCTCGTGCACGACGAAGCCGGTGGCGCGCGGGAAGCACACCACCCGCGTCCGGTCGGTGCGCTCCGGGCCGGGTTGCCCCTGGCCGGTGCTGCTGGCGACCTGGACCACCAGCTGCGTGCCGCCGCGGACCCGCTCCTCCAGCTCGACCTCCACCGCGTAGTCCCCGGCGCCGACGCCGCCGGCCCGGGTCTGCGCGAAGGCGCGGGCGACCACCCGGTCCTCGTCGCGGACCTCCACGTCCAGCGTCCCCTCGAACCCCTCGCCGATCCCCGCCACCAGGAACCGCCGTCCCACGACGTCCCCCCGGCGCGGCACGCGCACCACCACGGTCGGTACCAGTCCCACGATGCTCCCCCCGGTCGGCCCCCACCGACCTCCTCGGACCACTGTGGACCCGCGCGGCGCGCAGCGGAAGGGGCCTGGGCCGTCGCGCCGGCGGTGGGACGTGGCCCGTCGCGTCAGGCCCGGACGGGCCAGCCGTCGGGGAAGTCCGCGGCCTGCCGCTCGACCGCCCGCTGCAGCCGCTTGCGAGCCTTGGTCGGCAGCCGGTCCCCGAAGACGGTGCCCTCGGTGTGGTCGGTCTCGTGCTGCAGGCACCGCGCGAGCAGGCCGTCGCCGCTGAAGACGACCTCCCCACCGTCCAGCCCGCGGCCCACCACGGTGGCCGTGTCCGGCCGCGCGCACTCCACGAACCCGCCCGGGTAGGACAGGCAGCCCTCGTCGTCGACGTCGAGGCGGCGGTCGCGACCCTCCGGCAGCACCAGGCGCGGGTTGCAGACCACGCCGACCGTGCGCCGCCCGGAGTCGTCGGGGCAGTCGAAGACGAACACGGCGCGGTCCACCCCGACCTGGCAGGCCGCCAGGCCGACGCCGTCCGCGGCGTACATCGTGGCGACCATGTCGGCGACGAGCTCGCGCAGCTCGTCGTCGAAGGCCTCGACGCGCCGCTGCCGCCGATGCATCACCTCGGCGCCCCACCGCGTCACCGGACGCGCCGTGCCGCCCGGTGGCAGCGGTCCGTGGGGGGCGTGCGGCTGGTTCGCGTCGGTCACGGACCCTGATCCTAGATCGGGCGTCCCGGACGCCGGGGACGGCCCGGGGGGCGGCCGGGCGGGTGTGACCCGCGGAACGGACCACACCTGTAGCAGTGAGTGTAACTAGCAGTTACATTGACGTCATGTCCCTCCTCAGCACCCTGCGACCCGGCGGCCGGCACGGCGTGCCGACCGCCGCGCAGCGCGACCCGATCGGCCTGGTCGTCGCCGGCCTCAACCGGCTGGCCCAGAGCGACGTGCTCGACCGCGTCGGGCTGCGACGCCAGGCCGAGCAAGCCGTCTTCACCGTCACCCGCACCGGCTTCCGCACCGTCACCACGGCCGGGCGGACCTTCGCCCGGGCCGGGTCGGCGGCACGTCCCGGCGCCCGGGTCCCGGCTGCGCCGCGCACCGGGGTCTTCGACCTGACCCCGACCGAGGACGAGCAGATGCTCGTCGACGTGGTCACCGAGTACGCCGCGGAGGTGCTGCGCCCCGCGGCCGCCGCCGCGGACGAGGCCTGCGCCGCGCCCGAGCCGGTGCTGCGTGCCGGGTTGGAGATCGGGCTCCCGGTCCTGGGGGTCCCGGAGTCGCTGGGTGGCATCTCCGAGCAGCGCTCCGCGGTGGCCGGCGCCCTGGTCGCCGAGGCGCTGGGCCACGGCGACATGGGCCTCGCCGTCGCCGTCCTGGCGCCGGGCGCGGTCGCCACCGCCCTGGGCTTGTGGGGCACCGAGCTCCAGCAGCAGACCTACCTGCCCGCCTTCACCGGCGACACGCGCGCCGACGGCGACACCGTCCCGGCCGCGGCGCTGGCGCTGAACGAGCCCCACGTCCTGCCCGACGTGCTCGCACCCCGGACCACCGCGGTCCGCGAGGCCGACGGCGGTTTCCGCCTCGACGGCGTCAAGTCGGCCGTGGTCCGCGGTGCCGAGGCCGAGCTGTTCGTCGTCGGCGCCGACCTCGAGGGGTCGCCCTGCCTGTTCCTGGTCGAGTCCGCCACGCCGGGGCTGGTGGTCGAGTCCGACCCGGCCATGGGTCTGCGGGCGGCCTCGCTGACCCGGCTCCACCTCGACGGCGTCCGGGTCCCCGGCGACGCGGTGCTGGGGCTGACCGACGGATCGACCTACACCGAGTGCGTGCGGCTCTCGCGGATCGCCTGGTGCGCGCTGGCCGTCGGGACCGGCCAGGCCGTGCTCGACTACGTCGCGCCCTACGTCAAGGAGCGGCACGCGTTCGGCGAGCCGGTGGCCCACCGCCAGTCCGTCGCCTTCGCCGTCGCCGACATGGCCATCGAGCTGCAGGCGATGCGGCTGCTGACCTGGAAGGCGGCCGGCCGCGCCGCCGCCGGCAAGGACGTGGCGCGCGCCGTCGGCCTGGCGCGCACGCTGTGCTCGGACAAGGCGATGCGCATCGGCCTGGACGGTGTGCAGCTCCTCGGCGGCCACGGCTTCGTCAAGGAGCACCCGGTGGAGCGGTGGTACCGCGACCTGCGGGCCGTCGGCGTGATGGAAGGGAGCGTGCTCGTCTGATGATCAACCTCGACGAACCGAAGAAGTTCCGGCCGCTGGTGGGCCAGGCCCACCAGGTCGCGATGAACATGCTGCGCCCGGTCTCGCGCAAGTACGACAAGGCCGAGCACGAGTACCCCCGCGAGCTCGACATGCTCGCCTCGATGATCGACGGGCTCTCCGAGGCGGGTGCCTCCGAGGGTGCCGGTGCCGGCGGGGTCGGTCGCGGCTCCACCGGCTCCACGAGCGGCTCTGGCGGCTCGGGCGGCGGGGGAGAGACCTCCGGCGCCCGCAACGGGGCCAACCTGGCCTCCGTGCTCTCCATCGCCGAGATGTGCTGGGGCGACGTGGGGCTGCTGCTCTCGATGCCCCGCCAGGGTCTGGGCAACTCCGCGATCGCCTCCGTCGCCGACGAGGAGCAGCTCGAGCGGTTCGCCGGGGTCTGGGCCGCGATGGCGATCACCGAGCCCGGCACCGGCTCGGACTCGGCGAACATCACCACCACGGCCCGCCTCGACGGGGACGAGTACGTCCTCGACGGCGAGAAGATCTACGTCACCTCGGGGGATCGCGCGGACCACGTGGTGGTCTGGGCGAGCCTCGACCGCGACCTCGGGCGCGCGGCGATCAAGTCCTTCGTGGTCCCGAAGGGGACCCCGGGCATGCGGGTGGACCGCCTCGAGCACAAGCTCGGGATCAAGGCCTCCGACACCGCGACCATCGTCCTCGAGGGCTGCCGGGTGCCGAAGGAGAACCTGCTCGGTAGCCCCGAGGTCGACACGAAGCAGGGCTTCGGCGGCGCGATGGCGACCTTCGACAACACCCGGCCACTGGTCGCGGCGATGGCCGTCGGCTGTGCGCGGGCGGCGCTGGACCTCACCCGCGACCTGCTGGCGCAGGCCGGCGTCGAGGTCGACCACGACCGCCCGGCGCAGGTCCAGTCGGCAGCCGCAGCCCGGCTGCTGGCGATGGAGGCCGACTGGGAGGGCGCCTACCTGCTCACGTTGCAGGCGGCGTGGTTGGCCGACAACCGCAAGCCCAACTCGCTCGAGGCCTCGATGGCCAAGGCGAAGGCCGGGCGCGTCGGCTCCGCGATCACCCTGGGCTGCGTCGAGCTGGCCGGCACGCTGGGCTACTCCGAGGCCGAGCTGCTCGAGAAGTGGGGCCGCGACTCCAAGATCCTCGACATCTTCGAGGGCACCCAGCAGATCCAGCAGCTGATCGTGGCGCGCCGGGTCCTGGGGCTGACCAGCGCCCAGCTGCGCTGACGGGCTGATCGGGTCACCCGGGCGGCGTCCGGCGGTGGCAGGGTGGGGCCATGGCCACCCCCCGCACCGCCGAGCGCCGCACCGAGACCATCGTCGGGGTGCTCGACGACGCCTTCGCCGACCTCATGCGCCGCGATCCCGCCGCGTTCCGGACCAAGTACCGCAAGATGGCCGCTGACCCCCACTCGTTCTACCGCGGCACGGCCTGCCTGTTCTACGCCGACGTCACCCGCGACCCCGACCCCTTCTGCGACGACCGCAGCGGGCGGATCTGGGTGCACGGCGACCTGCACGTGGAGAACTTCGGCACCTACCTGAACAGCGACGGCCGGATGGTCTTCGACGTCAACGACTTCGACGAGGCCTACCTGGGCCGCTTCACCTGGGACCTCCAGCGCTTCGCGGCGTCGCTGGCGCTGACCGGGTGGCAGAAGGCGCTGCCCGAGGACGACGTGCGTCGGCTGATCGGGCGCTACGTGCGCGCCTACCTCGCCCAGGTCGACGGGTACCGCGACACGGACTCCGACGAGGACTTCGCGCTGCACCTGGGCAACACCGACGGTCCGGTCCGCGCCGCCCTCGTGGAGGCACGCGCGCAGACCCGGATCGGCCTGCTGGACCCGCAGACCGTCGTCGATGACGAGGGCCGCCGGCGGTTCGCCGACCACCCCACCGTCCGCCGGCTCTCGCGCACCGAGCGGACCAAGGTCGAGCGCGCGTTCGGCCGCTACCTCGAGTCGATCCCGAAGGACAAGCGGCACGACCGCGACCTCTTCTACGAGGTCCTCGACGTGGTCGGGAAGTCCGGGTTCGGCATCGGCAGCGCCGGTCTGCCCGCCTACAACGTGCTGGTGGAGGGCTACAGCCAGGCCCTGGAGAACGACGTGCTGCTGTCGATGAAGCAGGCCAACGTGCCCGCGGCCAGCCGCTTCGTCGACCACGACGACGTCGAGCGCTACTTCGAGCACGAGGGCCACCGCACGGCGGTCAGCCAGCGCGCGCTCCAGGTGCACACCGACCCGCTGCTCGGGCACACCACGCTCGACGGGAAGGGTTTCGTGGTGTCCGAGGTGTCGCCCTACGAGGTCGACCTGGAGTGGGACGGCCTGATCGAGCCCGACGACATCGCCGGCGTGGTCGACCTCCTGGGTCGGGCGACCGCCAAGGTGCACTGCGCCAGCGACGAGGACAGCGACCAGGACCTCGTCGACTTCCAGGTGGAGGAGGCGGTCGCCACCTCGGTCGAGGGCCGGCGCCGCGAGCTGGTCGACTGGGTGACCGACTTCGGGCTCGGCTACGCCGACCAGGTGCGCGAGGACCACGCCCTGTTCGTCGAGGCGTTCCGCTCCGGCGCGATCGGGGTGGCGGCGACGTGACCGACGACCCGGCGCCGGACCCGGCGCTGGTCGAGCTCGCCCACCAGGTCCTGGACCTCGCCCGGGAGGGTCACGTCGAGCGGCTGTCGGCCTACGTCGACGCAGGGGTCCCGGCCGACCTGACCGACGCCCGGGGCAACACGCTGCTGATGCTCGCCGCGTACCACGGGCACGCGCCGGTCGTGGAGGCGCTGGCGGGGCGGGGCGCCGACGTGGACCGGCTCAACGACCGCGGCCAGTCGCCGCTGGCCGGCGCGGTCTTCAAGGGCGAGGACGCCGTCGTCGCGGTGCTGCTCGCCGCGGGCGCCGACCCGGACGCGGGCCGACCGACCGCCCGCGAGACCGCGCAGGTGTTCGGCCGCGACCTGGGGTGACCTACGGTCGTGCGGTGGACTTCCTGCACGATCGCCCCCCTCACGACCTCACCTACGACGACGTCTTCATGGTGCCGCGGCCCTCCGAGGTCGGCAGCCGCTACGACGTGGACCTCGCGACCCACGACGGGACCGGCGCCACGCTGCCGCTGGTGGTCGCGAACATGACGGCGATCGCAGGACGACGGATGGCCGAGACGGTGGCCCGCCGCGGTGGGCTCGCGGTCATCCCGCAGGACATCCCGACGCGGGTGGTCGCCGACGTCGTCTCGTTCGTCAAGACCCGGCACGTGGTGCTGGACACCCCGATCGAGCTGCGACCGGACCAGACGGTCGCCGAGGCGCTGTCGCTGATCCCGAAGCGCGCGCACCGAGCGGCGGTGGTGGTCGACGACGACGGCCGGCCGGTCGGGGTCGTGGCCGAGGCGGACTGCGCCGAGGTCGACCGGTTCGCGCAGGTCCGGCACGTGATGCGGCCGGCGTCCGCGACGATCGACGCCGACACCGACCCGCGCACCGCCTTCGACCTGATCGACGCGGCCCACGCCCCGCTGGCGGTCGCCGTCGACGCGGAGGGCCGGCTGGCCGGCGTCCTGACGCGCACCGGCGCGCTGCGCGCCACGCTGTACGCCCCCGCCGTCGACGAGCGTGGCGGGCTGCGTCTCGCGGCCGCGGTGGGCGTCAACGGCGACGTCGCCGCACGGGCGGGCGAGCTGCTCGGCGCAGGGGTCGACTGCCTGGTCGTCGACACCGCCCACGGCCACCAGGGGCGGATGCTCGAGGCGCTGGCAGCGGTCCGCGCGCTGGACCCCGCGGTCCCGGTGGTGGCGGGCAACGTCGTCTCCGCCGAGGGGACCCGGGCCCTGCTGGGCGCGGGGGCCGACGTGGTCAAGGTCGGGGTCGGCCCGGGCGCCATGTGCACCACGCGGATGATGACCGGCGTCGGCCGGCCGCAGTTCTCGGCGGTCCTCGAGTGCGCGACGGCCGCGCGCGACCTCGGCGGCCACGTCTGGGCCGACGGCGGCGTGCGGCACCCGCGCGACGTGGCGCTCGCGCTGGCAGCCGGGGCGTCCTCGGTGATGGTCGGTTCGTGGTTCGCCGGCACCCACGAGTCGCCGGGCGACCTGGAGCACGACGGCGACGGGCGGGCCTACAAGGTGTCCTTCGGGATGGCCTCGGCACGGGCGGTGGCCCACCGCACCGCGGGGGAGTCGGCCTTCGACCGGGCGCGCAAGGGCCTCTACGAGGAGGGCATCTCCTCCTCGCGGATGTACCTCGACCCGGTCCGCCCCGGGGTCGAGGACCTCATCGACGAGATCTGCTCCGGGGTCCGGTCGGCCTGCACCTACGCGGGGGCGGCCACCCTGGAGCAGCTGCACGAGCGGGCCCTGGTCGGGGTCCAGTCCGCGGCCGGGTTCACCGAGGGGCGTCCGCTGGCCACCTCCTGGTGACGCCGGTGCCGGGGTGCGCCCGGCCGGCAGCGGCTCAGGAGCGGTCGGCGTCGACGTAGGAGACCGCGCGCAGGAACAGCGCGGTCTGCTGCACCACCGGTGCACCGGCGAGGGCGGGGTCGGGCCCGCTGATCGGCCGCCCTGCGGCCGCAGCGATCTCGGTGCACGCCATCACGGAGTCCGAGACCACGGCCGGGTCGAGGCTCCAGGTCACCTCGAAGCGCCGGTCGCGCTCGCGCACGTCCTCCTGCCCGGGCAGCTCCCAGGCGGCCAGGGTGACCGGGAGCGTGCTGGACTCGCAGACCAGGAACCACTCGCGGCGCGAGCGTGCCGCGGGGTCGAGCGGGACGTGGTGGATCCGGTCGGGCACCGCTGCTGCGCCGGGGTGCTCCTCGGCGAAGACCACGGCGGCGCGACTCATCTCGGCCAACCGTCGCCAGCGCTGGACCGCGCCGCCGAAGAAGGACGTGGTCTGGAAGCCGCCCAGGATGCGGTTGCGGTCGGTGGTCGCGCAGTACTCGTCCTCGATCGCGTGGGACAGCGACTGCAGCGTCTGCTTGCGCATCTGGTGCGGGGTCAGCTCGGGGTGCCGCGAGCGCAGCAGCCCGTAGACGGAGTCGCCGACCCGGTGCAGCAGGTGCGCCTCGGCGACCGCCTGCTCGAGCAGGACCCCGCGCTCGCGGGCGGCGACCACCCGGCGCACGGCGGCGACGTCGCCCTCGCGGTAGCGCCGGTGGCCCGACGGGAGCCGGCTCGGCTCGGGGAAGCCGTAGCGCTGCTCCCACATCCGCAGCGTCCCGGCGGCGACGCCGGTCCGGGTGGCCAGGTCGCCGACGCTGAGGTGCGCCTCCGCAGGGCCCGGGGCCGTTGCTGGGCGACCGGACGGTGCGCGAGCCTGGGACTCGTCGGGTGGCTGCACGGCGGGCTCGTTCGCGTGGTCGGCGTGCATCGGCACCTCTCACCCGGGCGGACGACGAGCGGCCACCCCAGGACCGGCGATCGTGCCGGATCGGCGGTCCCGCCCGGCGAGCACCTCGGGGGAAGGCGCCCGTCCGAACCTACGGGTGGCCTGGTGGACCCACCACGCCCTCGACCTCACCCCTGGGAAGGAGCCCGGCAGGGTCCCGCTCGGCGGCTCAGCCCCGGGAGCTGCGCGCGGTCCGGCCACGCACGACGCCGACGAAGGTCTGCACCTCGGGCGGGTCGTGCTCGACGAGCCAGACCAGACCGACGGCGGTGGTCGGCAGGTCGGTGACGGGGCGGTGGACGACGTCCCGCCGGTGGTGGAGGCGGGCCACGGCCATGGGGAGCACCACGACCCCGGCGCCGCTGGCGGCCACCGCCACCGCCTGGGCGGCGTCCATCGGCGGCCACGGGCGCTGCTCGGTCGGCGGGCACCAGCCCGAGCGCTCGGGCAGCACCAGCTGCTCGTCGGCGAGGTCCTCGGTGGTCACGTCCTCGACCACCGAGACCAGGTGGTCGGCGGCGGCGACGACGACGGGCAGCTCCTCGTAGAGCCGGACGCAGTGCAGGCCGTCCCGGTCGACGGGCAGCCGGGCGAGCACCATGTCGACGTCACGGTCGCGGACGACCCGCTCCTGGTCCTCCTCCGCGACGGGGACCAGCTCGAGGGGGCGCCGGACCCGCTCGCGGAACCGGGTCGCCCAGCGATCGGGCGTGACGCCGGGGACGAAGGCGACGCGGAACGGCGGGGGCACGCAGCGAGCGTAGGCGGACCCGTCGACAGCGACCCCTTGCTGTCCTACCGTGGCAGGCGCGCCGTCGTGACCGGCGCGGGTGCCGGGGGGTGCGGGGTGCGACGGCTGGTGGTCTGCTGCGACGGCACCTGGAACAGCGCGTCGCGCGGGCGCCCGACGAACGTCGCGAAGCTCCGCGCGGCCGTGTCCGCCACGGACCCTGACGGGACGGAGCAGGAGGCCCACTACGTGCCGGGCGTGGGGACGGCTCCGTGGGAGCGGGTCGTCGGCGGCGCCTTCGGGTTCGGGCTCTCCGACAACGTGCTCGACGGCTACCGGTTCCTGGTGCGCGAGTTCGAGCCCGACGACCAGCTGGTCCTGGTCGGCTTCAGCCGGGGCGCCTACACGGCGCGCAGCCTCGCCGGGCTGGTCCGCAACGCCGGGGTGCTGCGCGAGGCGGACGAGGACCGGGTCGCGGAGGCCTACGCGCTGTACCGCGACGACGAGCACGGGCCCGACGACCCGGTCGCCCTGGACTTCCGGGCCCGGTGGTCCCACGAGAGCGGGATCCACGCGATCGCGGTGTGGGACACCGTGGGCTCGCTCGGCATCCCGATCGGCACGCTCGACCTCGTGCGCTGGGTCAACCGCCGCTACCAGTTCCACGACGTGACGCTGTCCAGCCGGGTCGCGAACGCCTTCCACGCCGTCGCGATCGACGAGCGCCGGGGTGCGTTCGGCCCGACGCTGTGGGAGCCCCCCGATGCCGCGGCGCGGGAGGCCGGCCAACGGGTCGAGCAGGTGTGGTTCAGCGGCGTGCACAGCGACGTCGGCGGCGGCTACGAGGACACCGGGCTCAGCGACCTCGCCCTGCTGTGGGTGGCCGACCGGCTGGCGAGCTGCGGGCTCGCGCTCGACGAGGCGGCGCTGCGGCCGCCCCGGGTCCAGCCGTCGGTGGGCGGTGAGCTGCACGAGTCCGCGACCGGCATCCACGCGTGGCTCCCGAAGCAGCCCCGCACGCTCGGCGCGGTCGCCCCCGCGCAGGAGCACGCCGCGTCCGCCGCGGTCGCGCGGCACGGCCAGGACCCGGCATACGCCGAGCACGCCGCGAACCTCGGCGACTACCTCGCCGGCCCCGACGCCCAGGTCCAGCAGGTCCCGACCTGACGGTGTCCGAGGGGGGACTTGAACCCCCACGCCCTAATACGGGCACTAGCACCTCAAGCTAGCGCGTCTGCCAATTCCGCCACCCGGACGAGTGCGGGAGCGAGGCTAGCAAAGCAGGGGTGCCGCTCCTGCATCGGGCGGGTGGCGAACGGGTGCCACGATGGCCCCATGAGCAGCCACGGAGAGGACCAGGCCCGCGACGCCGCCGGCGGCGCGTCGTACGACCCGACCGCCGAGGTCGTGGAGACCTGTCGCGACCTGATCCGGATGGACACCTCGAACTACGGCGAGCAGGAGGGCCCGGGGGAGCGCAAGGCCGCCGAGCACGTCGCCACGCTGCTCGACGAGGTCGGCATCTCCTCCCGACGTGGTCGAGTCCGAGCCCGGCCGGACCTCGCTGATCGCCCACTGGGGCGGCGCCGACCCCTCGCGGTCGGACGCGCTGCTGCTCCACGGCCACCTCGACGTCGTCCCGGCCGAGGCCGCGGACTGGCAGGTCGACCCGTTCAGCGGCGAGGTCCAGGACGGCTACGTGTGGGGTCGCGGCGCCGTCGACATGAAGGACTTCGACGCGATGCTGCTCTCGGTGGTCCGCGCCCGGGCCCGGGCCGGCGCGGTGCCGGACCGCCCGGTCGTGCTCGCGTTCACCGCCGACGAGGAGGCGGGCGGCCACAAGGGCGCCGAGGTGCTGGTGCGCGACCACGCCGACCAGCTCGAGGCGTGCACCGAGGCGGTCGGCGAGGTCGGCGGCTGGAGCGCCACCGTGCGCGGCCGCCGGATCTACCTGATCGAGGCCGCCGAGAAGGGGATGGCGTGGATGCGCCTCACCGCCCACGGCCGCGCCGGCCACGGGTCGATGATCAACCGCCAGAACGCGGTCACCGAGCTGGCCGGGGCGGTCGCCCGGATCGGCGCCCATGAGTGGCCGGTCCGGCTGACCCCGGCGATGCGCACGCTCCTCGCCTCGGTCGCCGGGCTCGCCGGCACGGAGGCGACCCCCGAGAACGCCCAGGAGCTGGTCGAGGAGTTCGGCGGGGCGACCCGGATGCTGGCCGCGGTGATCCGCAACACCGCCAACCCGACCATGCTCGACGCCGGCTACAAGGTGAACGTGGTCCCGCAGGAGGCCACGGCCCACGTCGACGGCCGGTTCCTGCCCGGCTACGAGGACGAGTTCTTCGACACGCTGCGCTCGTTGTGCGGTGAGCACGTCGACATCGACTTCCTCTCCCACCAGCAGCCCTGGGAGATGCCCTACGAGGGCGACCTCGTCGACGCGATGACCCGCTCGCTGGTGGCCGAGGACCCCGACGCGCTGGTGGCGCCGTACCTGATGAGCGGCGGCACCGACGCGAAGCACTTCACCCGGCTCGGCATGCGCTCGTACGGGTTCGCGCCGCTGCGGTTGCCCGACGACCTGGACTTCACCGCGCTGTTCCACGGCATCGACGAGCGGGTCCCGGTGGACGCGCTGGAGTTCGGCGCACGCGTCCTCGACCGGTTCCTCGACCAGGTCTGACACGCCGCCGGCCCCCTCGGTTTGCCTCGGGCGGACGTCGCTGGAACGGTGGTGGCCGTCATGCACGCCATCGGAAGGAGAGCCGTGCTCACCCTCACCGAGAACGCCAGCACGATCGTCAAGGACATCAACAGCCAGATCGCCGAGCAGCAGGGGCAGCCCGAGGCCGGGCTGCGGATCAGCAGCGAGGCCGGCCCCGAGCCGTCCTTCGCGGTCAGCGCCGCCGAGCAGCCCGAGGCCAGCGACCAGGTCGTCGAGCAGGACGGGGCGAAGGTCTTCCTCGACCAGACCGCGACCGACCAGCTCGACGACAAGGTGCTCGACGCCAGCGTGGACGAGGGCGGCAACGTCTCGTTCGCGCTCGGGCTCCAGGGCTGATCCAGCCCCACCCCGGCAGCACGGACCCCCGGTCGCGCACCCGCGCGTCGGGGGTCCGTCGCGTCGGCGGCGCGTCAGCAGGTGGGGCGCAGCTGCCGGATGATCCGGCGGCGCAGCACGACGCGACGGGTGCCGTCGGTGGCGATCCGCACCCGGTCCAGCTCCCACCCGCCGTGCTCCGCGCGGTCGACGAGCAGCTTGGTGACCACCCCGCGGGGGAACTCGCGCGAGAAGGTGACCCGGTCGAACTCCCACTCCACCGCACGCCCCGGCGCGCGGCGTCCGACCCGGCTCACCGGGTCCCCTCCGAGACGTCGTCGAGCGCCGCGGCGATCTCCGCCGGCAGCGTCTTGTCCTCCGTGCCGAGCGCGGCGGCCAGCTGGGCCGCGGTGCGCGGACCGATGACCGGAGCGGTCACGCCGGGCCGGTCCCGCACCCAGACCAGGGCCACCTCGAGCGGGGTCCAACCCAGGCCGTCCGCCGCGCGGGCGACGGCCTCGACGACCCGCCGGCCCTCGTCGTCGAGGTAGGCGCCCACGAAGCCGGAGTAGACGGGGGAGGCGGCGCGGGAGTCCGAGGGCGTGCCGGCGCGGTACTTGCCGGTGAGCACGCCCCGGCCCAGCGGCGACCACGGCAGCACGCCGAGCCCGAGCGCGACGGCCGCGGGCAGCACCTCGTGCTCGACGGCCCGGTTGAGCAGGGAGTACTCCACCTGGGTGGAGACCAGGGGGGTGCGGCCCGGCACCGCCTGCTGCCAGGTGGCGGCGCGGGCGGTCTGCCACCCGGCGTAGTTCGACACCCCGACGTAGGCGGCCCGGCCGGTGGACACCGCGTGGTCCAGCGCCGCGAGGGTCTCCTCCAGCGGCGCGCTCGTCGACCAGGTGTGGACCTGCCACAGGTCGACGTGGTCGACACCGAGGCGCTCCAGCGACGCGTCCAGGCCGGCCAGCAGGTGGCGGCGGGAGGTGTCGACCACCCGGGCGCCGCCGCGTCGGGAGACCCCGGCCTTCGTGGCGACGACCACGTCCTCGCGGGCCACCGCCGTGCCGAGCAGGGACCCGAGCAGCCGCTCGGCGCCACCGTCGGCGTACCCCGCCGCGGTGTCGACCAGCGTGCCGCCGGCGCCGACGAAGGCGACCAGCTGGTCGCGGGCCTCGTGCTCGTCGGTGTCGGCGCCCCAGGTCATCGTGCCGAGACCCAGCCGGGACACCGCCAGCCCGCTCGTCCCGAGCCGTCGCCGCTGCATGGGCGTCACCGTAGCGACCCGCGAGCCGGTGGTCGGGACGACCCGCGCGGCCCCTAGGCTCGACGCCGTGCTGGACCTCCTCAAGGCCGTCGTGCTGGGCACCCTCCAGGGCCTCACGGAGTTCCTGCCGATCTCCAGCAGCGCCCACCTGCGGATCTTCCCCGAGCTCTTCGGCTGGGGCGATCCCGGCGCCGCCTTCACCGCCGTGGTGCAGATCGGCACCGAGCTGGCGGTGCTGCTCTACTTCCGCGAGGACCTGTGGCGCATCGCGACGCGATGGTTGCGATCGCTGAGGCACGCCGAGGACCGCGGCCACGTCGACGCCCGGCTCGGCTGGTACATCATCATCGGGTCGGTGCCGATCGTCGTGCTCGGCATCGCCCTCAAGGACGTCATCGAGCGCGACTTCCGCAGCCTGTGGATCATCGGCACGACGCTGATCGTGCTCGGTCTCGTCCTGGGCCTGGCCGACCGGTACGGACGCAACGAGCGGGCGATCAAGCAGCTCGGCCTGCGCGACGCCGTGCTGATGGGGCTCGCGCAGGCCGCCGCCCTGGTCCCCGGGGTCTCCCGCTCCGGCGCGACCCTCTCGATGGGTCGGTTCCTCGGGTACGAGCGGGAGGCGGCCACGCGGTTCGCCTTCCTGCTCGCGATCCCGGCCGTCGTCGGCGCAGGCGTCTTCCAGCTCTCCGAGATCCCCGGCGGCGACAACGCCTACGGCTGGGGCCCCACGGTGCTGGCCACCGTCGTCTCCTTCGTCGTCGGCTACGCCGCGATCGCCTGGCTGCTGCGCTGGGTCACCACCCGCTCCTACGCACCGTTCGTGGTCTACCGGGTGGTGCTGGGCAGCGCGGTGCTGGTGCTGGTCGCCACCGGCGTGCTGTCGCCCTGAGTGCTGAGGGCGCCCTGAGCGCTCAGAGCCAGCCGGACCGCTTGAACAGCCACAGCAGGCCGGCCGCGCTGCCGACCATGAGGAACAGCGCCCAGGCGTAGCCGTAGGTCCACGACAGCTCGGGCATCGCGTCGAAGTTCATCCCGTAGACGCCGGCGACCAGGGTGGGCACCACGACGATCGCGGCTCCCGCGGAGATCTTGCGCATGTCGTCGTTCTGCTGCACCGAGATCCTGGCGAGGGAGGCGTCGAAGGCTGTCGAGAGCAACCCGTCGAGGGTGTCGACGACCTCGGCGACCTGGGCGAGGTGGTCGGAGACGTCGCGGAAGAACGGCGCGGAGTCCTGCTCCAGCTCGCGGACCTCGCCGCCGGCGAAGCGGCGCATCGGGTCGCGCAGCGGCAGCACCGCGCGGCGCACCTCGGAGATCTCCCGCTTGAGCACGTAGATGCGGGTGGCGTCGTCGGTGCGGGCGGGGGAGAACACCGACTCCTCCACCTCGTCGACGTCGACCTGGAGGGCGTCGACGACCCGCACGTAGTCGTCGACGACCTGGTCGCAGACCGCGTAGACGACCGCGGACGGGCCGTGGGTCAGCACGCGTTCCTCGCCCTCGAGGAACGAGCGCGCGCCCTGCAACCCCGACCCGGCGCCGTGGCGGACGCTGACCACGAAGTGGTCGCCGACGAACAGGTTGATCTCCCCGGTCTCGACCGCGTCGTCCTCGTCGACGTACCAGAGCGTCTTCAGCACCAGGAACAGCGAGGCCCCGTACCGCTCGAGCTTGGGCCGCTGGTGTGCCTTCACCGCGTCCTCGACCGCGAGGGGGTGCAGGTCGAAGGCGTCGGCGACGTGGGAGAGCTCCTCGGCCGTGGGCTCGTGCAGCCCGATCCACACGAAGTCGTGCGCGCCGTCGACCGCCGAGCGCAGCGCGGCGTAGTCGTGCGCCTCGACGTCGAGGTGGTGGCGGGAGCCGTCGCGGTAGACGGCGCTGTCGACGATCACGGAGGCCACGCTAGGTGTCCTGTCCAGCCACCCGGTCGGCCGCGGCGGCGTGGCTAGGCTCACCGCCATGGCCACCGTCATCCTGGTCCGTCACGGCCGCACCAGCGCCAACGCGAGCGGGACCCTCGCCGGCCGGACGCCCGGGGTGCGCCTGGACGGCACCGGGACCGAGCAGGCCCGCCGGACCGCCGAGCGGCTGGCGCCGGTGCCGTTGGCGGCGGTGGTCAGCAGCCCGCTGGAGCGCTGCAAGCAGACCGCGCGGGCCGTGCTGGCCGCCCGCCCCGTCGGTGGCCCCGACGTCCCGCTGGTCGTCGACCGGGGGCTCAGCGAGTGCGACTACGGCGAGTGGCAGGGGCGGTCGCTGAAGGACCTGGCGAAGGAGAAGCTCTGGAGCACCGTGCAGTCCCAGCCCTCCGCGGTCACCTTCCCCGGTGGTGAGTCGATGGCCACCATGCAGGCGCGTGCCGTCGCCGCGGTGCGCCGCCACGACGCCGAGGTGACGCAGGAGCGCGGCGACGGAGGGGTGTGGGTGGCGGTCAGCCACGGCGACCTGATCAAGGCGGTCCTCGCCGACGCGCTCGGGCTGCACCTGGACCTGTTCCAGCGGATCACCGTCGACCCGGCGTCGGTCTCGATCGTGCGCTACACCGGCAGCCGGCCCTACGTCGTGTCCTCCAACACCCACGCCGGCGACCTGTCGTGGCTGGCACCGCCGCCGACCAGGCGCCGGGCCCGCCGCGGGGGCCGCGGGGTCGCCGCGCCGGCCGCCGACGACGCCGCCGTGGGCGGGGGCGCGGGGCCGGGCACCCCTCCGGGTACGTCATAGGGTGAGCGACATGCCCATCGTCCACGGCTTCGACCCCCCGGAGCGCTTCGTCGCGGGCACCGTCGGCGAGCCGGGCTCGCGCACCTTCTTCCTGCAGGCCCGCTCCGGGGTCCGCGTCGTCAGCGTCGCGCTCGAGAAGCAGCAGGTCGCGGCGCTGGCCGAGCGGGTCGACGAGCTGCTCGACGAGGTGATGGCCAGCGAGACCACCGAGGGCGTGGTGCCGGCGGTGGTCCCGGTCGGCCTCCAGGACTCCGAGCCGCTGGAGCAGCCGATCGAGGAGGAGTTCCGGGCCGGCACGATGACGCTGTCCTGGGACCCGGGTGACGAGCGGATCGTCATCGAGGTCTTCCCCTACTCCGAGGCGGCCGTCGTCGCCCCCGAGCAGGTCGACGAGGACCACGAGGAGCCCGAGCCCGACGAGGTGCTCCTGGTACGCCTCGAGGCCGGGCACGCGCGGGCGTTCGTCGCCCGCACCGAGCAGGTGCTCGAGGCGGGGCGGCCCTCCTGCCCGTTCTGCGGCAACCCGGTGGACCCCGACGGGCACCTGTGCGTGCGCGCCAACGGGTTCAAGCGCCGCGACCCGTGACCGAGCGGGCCGAGTCCGCGGGGGAGGCCGGGCCGGCCGCGGCCGCCGAGCAACCGGTGCCCGACGGCGAGGTCGAGCTGCGGGGGCGGATCATGCCCGCGTCCAACGCGACGTTCCTGGGCGAGGTCGGCGGCGTGGGCGTCGTCTACAAGCCGGCGGCGGGGGAGCGACCGCTGTGGGACTTCCCCGACGGCACGCTGGCCGACCGCGAGGTCGCCGCGTACCTCGTCTCCCGGGCGACCGGCTGGGACGTCGTCCCCCAGACCTGGCTCGGCGAGGGCCCCCACGGGCTCGGGATGCTCCAGCGCTGGCAGGAACCGGACCCGGACCAGGTCGCGGTGACGATCGTCCGCGAGGGTCGGGTCCGCGACGGCTACCTGGCCGTCTTCGACGGGCTCGACGAGCGGGACCGCGCGGTGACGCTGGTCCACGAGGACACCGCAGCGCTGCGGCGGATGGCGGTCTACGACGTGCTGGTCAACAACGCCGACCGCAAGGGCGGGCACGTGCTCGCGATGGCGGACGGCCACCGGTACGGCGTCGACCACGGGGTGACCCTGCACCACGAGCACAAGCTGCGCACCGTGCTGTGGGGCTGGCACGGCGCACCGCTGAACGACGAGGAGGTGGCCGGCGTGCTCCGCGTGCGCACGGCGCTGACCGGGTGGTTGGGGTCGCGGCTCGCCGACCACCTCACCGACCTCGAGCTGGACGCCGTCGACCGCCGCGCCCGGCGGCTGCTCGACCGAGGCTGCTTCCCGGCCCCGCGCGGGGAGTACCCCGCGATCCCGTGGCCGCCGTTCTGAGGCGGCCGAGAGCGGCTGACTAGGCTGCGGTCATGCGTTCCTGGTCTGCCCCGGCGGTGCCCGCCCTGCCCGTCGCCGGCCCGCCGGTGGCGGTCCACGACACGGCGAGCGGTCGCCTGGTGACACCCACGCCGGACGACGGTCCGGCGCGCCTCTACGTCTGCGGCATCACGCCCTACGACGCGACGCACATCGGCCACGCCGCGACGTACGTCGGCTTCGACCTGCTCCACCGCGCCTGGCTCGCCGCCGGGCACGAGGTGCGCTCGGTGCAGAACGTCACGGACGTCGACGACCCCCTGCTCGAGCGGGCCACGAAGGTCGGCACGGACTGGCGCGAGCTGGCCGAGCGCGAGACCGAGCTGTTCCGCGAGGACATGACGGCGCTGCGGGTGCTCCCGCCGGACGCCTACGTCGGCGCCGTGGAGTCGATCCCGCTCGTCATCGCCATGATCGAGCGGTTGCGGTCGGCCGGGGCGGTCTACGCCGTCGACGGCGACCTCTACCAGTCCGCCACCGCCGATCCGGCGTTCGGCCGGGAGTCCGGGTTGGACCGCGAGGAGATGCTCGCGCTGTTCGCCGAGCGCGGCGGCGACCCGGAGCGGTCGGGCAAGAAGGACCCGCTCGACCCCGTGGTATGGCGCGCGGAGCGGCCCGACGAGCCGGCCTGGGAGAGCCCCTTCGGTCGGGGGCGCCCGGGGTGGCACGTGGAGTGCGCCGCGATCGCCACCGAGCACCTCGGCGGCGCGATCGAGGTGCAGGGCGGCGGCAGCGACCTGGTCTTCCCCCACCACGAGATGTGCGCGGGACACGCCCAGGTCGTGGACCCCGGCACGCCGTTCGCCCGGACCTACGTCCACGCCGGGATGGTCGGCCTGGACGGCGAGAAGATGTCGAAGTCGCGGGGCAACCTGGTCTTCGTCTCCGCGCTGCGCAACAGCGAGGTCGACCCGATGGCGGTGCGGCTCACGTTGCTGCGCCACCACTACCGCTCCGACTGGGAGTGGACCGACGCCGAGCTGTTCGACTGCGTCGACACCCTCGCCACCTGGCGCCGCGCCCTGTCCCTGGGCCGCGGCGCGCCCGCGCTGCCGGTGGTCGAGGAGGTGCTGGCGGCGCTGGCCCACGACCTCGACGCCCCCACCGCCGTCGCCGCCGTCCAGCGCTGGGTCGAGGCCACCCTGGGCACCACCGGCCTGGCCGAGACCGGCGACCCCGACGCCGCCGACCTCGTCCGCACCCTCCTCGACAGCGCCCTCGGCCTGGCGCTGTAGCGGCTGGCCTCCCGCGCGAGCGGCACGCTGGGGCCGGCCCGGGCGAGGCACCCCCGCCCGCCGCCCGTCGTACCCCACCGATTGGTCACGAACGACACGGAACCGGCCCAAAAACCTGCCGTTGGGGACCAAACGACAATGCTCGCGCGCGCCAGGCGGCCTGGGTCCCGGCCGTGGGGCCCAGCAGCGGGCACCGGCCGCCGTACCCCATCGATTGGTCACGAACGACACGGAATCGGCCCGAAAACCTGCCGTTGGGGACCAAACGACATGTCAGGGGCCGCGCGACGGGGCAGGGGCCCGCGACGGGGTCGGGGCTGCGCAAACGGGGTCGGGGCCGCGGGACGGGACGGGGCGGGGAGCGGGACGGGGGAGCGGGGCGGGGGGAGTCAGGAGTCGCCGCGACGGCGCTTGAGGTAGCGCTCGAACTCGCGGGCGATGGCCTCGCCGGAGGCCTCGGGGAGCTCGGTGGTGTCGCGGCTCTCCTCGAGGCTGCGGACGTACGCCGCGACCTCCTCGTCGTCCTCGGCGAGCTCGTCGACGCCGCGCTCCCAGGCGCGGGCCTCCTCGGCGAGGTCCTCGAGGGGGATGGAGACCTCGAGCAGCTCCTCGAGCTGGCCGAGGAGGGCGAGGGTCGCCTTCGGGCACGGCGGCTGCGCGACGTAGTGAGGGACGGCCGCCCAGTAGGAGACGGAGGGGACGTCGAGCCGGACGCAGGCGTCCTGGAAGACGCCGACGATGCCGGTCGGGCCCTCGTAGGTCGACTGCTCGAGGCGCAGCCGGTCGACGAGCTCCGGCTCGGTGGCGGTGCCGGTCACCGGGACGGGCCGGGTGTGCGGGGTGTCGGAGAGCAACGCCCCCAGCGTCACGACGAGCTCGCCGCCCAGCTCGTCGACCGCTGCGAGCAGCTCGGCGCAGAACTGCCGCCAGCGCATGTTCGGCTCGATGCCGCGGATCAGGATGACGTCGCGGTCGAGGTCGGGCGGCGAGGCCACCGCCACCTGGGTGGTGGGCCAGGTCAGCTTGCGGAACCCCGACGCGTCGTTGCCGACGTAGGGGCGGGTGACCTGGAAGTCGTAGAACTCCTCGGGGTCGATCGCGCCGACCACCCGTGCGCCCCACACGTGCATCAGGTGGTCGACCACCGAGGAGGCCGACTCGGCCGCGTCGTTCCACCCCTCGAACGCCGCGATCACCACGGGATCGACCAGGTCGGCGGTCTCCTCGATCTCGATCACCGCACCAGCCTAGGAGATGGGCCCGAGGATTACGGGGGCCGCATCGGCGGGTGACACCATGCGGGATGAGACAGCCGTCCACCCGTCGGGACGCGTAGCGCCGGCGGCCCAGGATCCCGAGGAGACCGTGTGAGCAGCCCCTCCGCACCGCCCTCCGCACCGCCCGCCGAGTCCCCGGACGTGCCGCAGCCCCCGACGACCGACGAGCGCACCCCCGACCGGGACCACCGGCCCGACCCGACGGCTGCCCTCGAGGCCGCCCTGGCCGAGCGGGTCCTGGTCATCGACGGTGCGATGGGCACCGCCATCCAGCGCGACCGCCCCGACGAGGCCGGCTACCGCGGCGAGCGGTTCGCCGACTGGCACCGCGACCTGCAGGGCAACAACGACCTGCTCACGCTCACCCAGCCCGACATCGTCGCCGCGATCCACCGCGAGTACCTCGACGCCGGCGCCGACCTGATCGAGACCAACACCTTCAACGCCAACGCCGTCTCGCTCGCCGACTACGGCATGGCCGAGCTGGCCTACGAGCTGAACCTCGAGGCCGCGCGCCTGGCCCGCCGCGTCTGCGACGAGGCGACGGCGCAGGACCCCGACCGTCCGCGCTACGTCGCCGGCGCCCTCGGGCCGACCACCCGCACCGCCTCGATCAGCCCCGACGTCAACGACCCGGGCGCGCGCAACGTCGAGTACGACGACCTCGTCGCCGCCTACGCCACCGCCGCCCGCGGCCTCGTCGACGGCGGCGCCGACCTGATCGCGGTCGAGACGATCTTCGACACCCTCAACGCCAAGGCGGCGATCTACGCCCTCGAGGAGCTCTTCCACGAGGAGGGGCGACGGTGGCCGGTCGTCATCTCGGGCACCATCACCGACGCCTCCGGGCGCACGCTGTCCGGCCAGACCGTCGAGGCCTTCTGGCACTCCGTGCGCCACGTGCGCCCGCTGATGGTCGGTCTCAACTGCGCCCTCGGCGCCGCCGAGATGCGCCCGCACGTCGCCGAGCTGTCCCGCATCGCCGACACCTACGTCCACGCCTACCCCAACGCGGGCCTGCCCAACGCGTTCGGGGAGTACGACGAGGCCGCCCACGAGACCGCCGCCGTCCTCGCGGAGTTCGCCGGGGCCGGGCTGGTCAACATGGTCGGCGGCTGCTGCGGCACCACCCCGGCGCACATCGCCGCCATCGCGGAGGGTGTCGCCGGCAGTCCGCCGCGCGGGGTCCCGTCGGTGGCGCCGGCGCTGCGGCTCTCCGGCCTCGAGCCGTTCGTCGTCGACGGCGCGAGCCTGTTCGTCAACGTGGGGGAGCGGACCAACATCACCGGCTCCGCGAAGTTCCGCAACCTGATCCGCGACGGCGACTACGACGCCGCGCTGTCCGTCGCCGTCCAGCAGGTCGAGAACGGTGCGCAGGTCATCGACGTCAACATGGACGAGGGCATGATCGACGGGGTCGCGGCGATGGACCGCTTCCTCAAGCTGGTCGCTGCCGAGCCCGACATCTGCCGCGTGCCGGTGATGGTCGACTCCTCGAAGTTCGAGGTGATCGAGGCCGGCCTGAAGTGCGTCCAGGGCAAGTCGATCGTCAACTCCATCTCCATGAAGGAGGGCGAGGAGCGCTTCCGCGAGCAGGCCCGGATCGTGCGCCGCCACGGGGCCGCCGCGGTCGTCATGGCCTTCGACGAGGACGGCCAGGCCGACAACCTCGAGCGCCGCAAGGCGATCTGCGAGCGGGCCTACCGGATCCTCGTCGACGAGGTGGGCTTCCCCGCCGAGGACGTCATCTTCGACCCCAACGTCTTCGCCGTCGCGACGGGCATCGAGGAGCACGCCTCCTACGGCCGCGACTTCATCGAGGCGACGCGCTGGATCAAGCAGAACCTGCCCGGGGCCAGGGTCTCGGGCGGGATCTCCAACGTCTCCTTCTCCTTCCGGGGCAACAACCCGGTGCGTGAGGCGATCCACGCGGTCTTCCTGTTCCACGCCATCGAGGCCGGCCTCGACATGGGGATCGTCAACGCCGGCGCGCTCGTGGTCTACGACCAGGTCGAGCCCGAGCTGCGCGAGCGCATCGAGGACGTCGTCCTCGACCGCCGCCCGGACGCCGCGGAGCGGCTGCTCGAGATCGCCGAGGCCCACAACCTGCAGGGCGAGGTCGCCGAGGCGGCGGCCGAGGAGTGGCGCGCGCTGCCGGTCGCCGAGCGGATCACCCATGCGCTGGTCAAGGGCATCGACGCCCACGTCATCGACGACACCGAGGAGCTCCGCGGCGAGATCGCCGACCGCGGCGGCCGACCGATCGAGGTGATCGAGGGCCCGTTGATGGACGGGATGGACGTCGTGGGCGACCTGTTCGGGGCCGGCAAGATGTTCCTGCCCCAGGTCGTGAAGTCGGCGCGCGTGATGAAGAAGGCCGTCGCGCACCTGATCCCCTTCATCGAGCAGGAGAAGCTGGACAACCCGGCGCTGGCCACGGCCAAGGAGACGAACGGCACCATCGTCATGGCGACCGTCAAGGGCGACGTCCACGACATCGGCAAGAACATCGTCGGGGTCGTCCTGCAGTGCAACAACTACGAGGTCATCGACCTCGGCGTGATGGTGCCGGCGCAGAAGATCCTCGACACCGCCGTCGAGGTCGACGCGGACGTCGTCGGGCTGTCCGGGCTGATCACCCCCTCGTTGGACGAGATGGTCACCCTGGCCACCGAGATGCAGCGCCGCGGCATGACGATCCCGCTGCTCGTCGGCGGCGCCACCACCTCGCGCGCTCACACCGCGGTCAAGGTCGACCCCCGGTACGACGGCCCCGTGGTCTGGGTCAAGGACGCCTCGCGCTCCGTGCCGACCGCGGCCGCGCTGCTCAGCCCCGAGCGCCGCGACCAGCTGATGGCCGACGTGCAAGCCGACTACCAGTCGCTGCGCACCCGCCACGCCGGCAAGGGCACCCGCCGGCTCGTCCCGCTCGGCGACGCCCGGTCGGACGCGACGCCCGTGGACTGGGACGGCTACGCGCCGCCGGCGCCGCGTGCCCCCGGGGTCCACGTGCTCGACGGCTACGACCTCGCCGAGCTGCGGGAGTACATCGACTGGCAGCCGTTCTTCAACGCCTGGGAGATGAAGGGGCGCTTCCCCGACATCCTGAACAACCCGACGACCGGTGAGACCGCCCGGCGTCTCTACGAGGACGCGCAGGAGATGCTCGACACGGTCGTGGCGGAGGGCTGGCTGACCGCTCGTGGGGTGGTCGGGTTGTTCCCGGCCAACGCCGACGGCGACGACGTGGTCGTCTGGGCCGACGACGAGCGCACCGAGCGGCTGACCGTGCTCCACCACCTCCGCCAGCAGGGCGAGCACCGTGAGGGCGTCCCGCACCGGGCGCTCTCGGACTACGTGGCGCCGGTGGCGACCGGGCTGCCCGACCACGTCGGGGCCTTCGCCGTGACCGCCGGGATCGGCCTGCAGGAGCGGGTGGAGGCGTTCAAGGCCGACCAGGACGACTACAACGCGATCCTGCTGGAGTCGCTGGCCGACCGGCTGGCCGAGGCCTTCGCCGAGCGGCTCCACCAGCGGGTGCGCACCGAGCTCTGGGGCCACGCCGACGACGCGGGGCTCTCGAACGAGGACCTCATCGCCGAGCGGTACGCCGGGATCCGGCCGGCGCCGGGCTACCCGGCCTGCCCCGACCACACCGAGAAGCCGACCATCTGGGACCTGCTCGACGTCGAGGAGGCGACCGGGATCTCGTTGACCGAGTCGATGGCGATGTGGCCCGGTGCCTCGGTCTCGGGCACCTACTACAGCCACCCCGCTGCGCAGTACTTCGTCGTCGGGCGCCTCGGTCGCGACCAGGTCGCCGACTACGCCGAGCGCAAGGGGTGGAGCCTCACCGAGGCCGAGAGGTGGCTCTCGCCCAACCTCGGCTACGACCCTGATGACTGATGACTGATCCGGCCGCAGCGGGGGCGGGCCGCCCGCCCGCAGCGGTGCTGTGGGACATGGACGGCACCCTCGTCGACACCGAGCCGTACTGGATCGAGACCGAGCAGGCGCTGGCGCGGGCCAACGGCGCGACGTGGACCCACGAGGACGCGATGGCGCTGGTCGGCAGCGACCTGCTCGACTCCGGCGCCTACATCCGCCGACCGGATGGGCGCTCGAGCTGACGCCGGCCGAGATCGTCGAGGTCCTGCTCGACGGCGTGGTGGCGAAGGTGCGCGGCGCGGTCCCCTGGCGTCCCGGGGCCCGCGAGCTGCTGGCCGCGCTGCGCGAGGCGGGCGTGCCGACCGCACTGGTGACGATGTCGTACCGACGCTTCGTCGAACCGGTGCTCGAGCAGCTCCCGGCCGGCTCCTTCGACGCGGTGGTCACCGGTGACGAGGTGGAGCGCGGCAAGCCGCACCCCGACCCCTACCTGCGCGCCGCCGCCCTGCTCGGCGTCCCGCCGGCGGACTGCGTGGCGCTGGAGGACTCGCCCACCGGCGCCGCCTCGGCCGAGGCCGCCGGCTGCCGGGTGCTCGTGGTGCCCCACCACGTGCCGGTGCCCGCGGGGGAGCGGCGGGCGTTCGCACCCACGCTGAGCGACCTCGGCGTGGCCGACCTGGTCGCCCTCGCGGACACCGCGGGCTGATCGGGGCGACCGGGTCCGGATCGTTGTCAGATCGCGACCCGCCCCGGGCCGGTGCCCGGTGCCGCCCGCGCCGTTCGCGCGCTAGTGTCCCGCAGGTTCTGTCTCGTCATCCGGACGGGACACCTGACTGTGAGGTGATTCGTGCGTCTGCCACCCCTTCCCACGCGCGCCGGACTGGTCGGCCTGACCGCGGCGGCCCTGGTCCTGACCGGCTGCGCCGAGAGCGACCGCTCGGACGAAGGCAGCGGCGGTGAGCAGCAGAGCGGGGGCACGTTCCTCTTCGCCGGCTCCGCCGAGCCGGTCACCCTGGACCCGTTCTTCGCCTCGGACGGCGAGAGCTTCCGCGTCTCGCGCCAGATCTTCGAGGGCCTCGTCGGCACCGAGCCCGGCACCGCCGACCCGGCGCCCCTGCTGGCCACCTCGTGGGAGAGCGCCGAGGACGGCCTCTCGCACACCTTCTCGCTGCGCGAGGACGTGACCTTCCACGACGGGACACCGTTCGACGCCGAGGCCGTCTGCGCGAACTTCGAGCGCTGGTACTCGATGCCGAAGTCGGCGCAGACCGAGGACCTCACCTACTACTACAACTCGCTGTTCCGCGGGTTCGAGGAAGGCCCGAGCTCCGACGACGCCGTCTACGAGTCGTGCAGCGTGGACGACGAGCTGACCGCCACCGTCACGCTGGCCGAGCCGTTCGCCGGGTTCATCGCGGCGCTGTCGCTGCCGGCGTTCTCGATGCAGAGCCCGAGCGCGCTCGACGAGTTCCAGAACGACGGGGCCGCGAACCCCAAGAACACCGAGTACTCGACCGAGCAGCCCACCGGTACCGGCCCGTTCCAGCTCGGCTCGTGGGACCGCGGCCAGCAGGTGACGCTGACCCGCTACGACGACTACTGGGGCGACGTGGCCCTCGTCGACGAGGCGGTCGTGGTGGCCATCGAGGACCCGACCGCCCGCGCGGACGCGCTGCGCAGCGGCGAGATCGACGGCTACGACCTGGTCGGCCCCGCCGACGTCGCCCCGCTCGAGGACGAGGGGTTCCAGATCGTCGACCGCGACCCCTTCAACGTGCTCTACCTCGGGATGAACCAGAAGCAGAAGCCGCTGGACGACCCGATGGTCCGCCAGGCGATCGCGCACGCGCTGAACATCCCCGAGATCATCAGCGCCTCGATGCCCGAGGGCACGGAGCCCGCGATCGAGTTCATCCCCGACCTGGTGATGGGCTACACCGAGGACGTGCCGGGCTACGAGTACGACCCGGAGCTGGCCCAGCAGATGCTCGAGGAGGCCGGCGCGGACGGGGCCACCATCGAGTTCAACTACCCGACCGGTGTCAGCCGGCCGTACATGCCGCAGCCCGAGGACACCTTCAACGTGATCCGCTCGCAGCTGGAGGCGGTGGGCCTGGACATCAAGCCGACCGCGGACCAGTGGAGCCCGGACTACCTGGAGAAGATCCAGGGGACGCCGGACCACGGGCTGCACCTGCTGGGGTGGACCGGTGACTACAACGACACCGACAACTTCCTCGGCGTCTTCTTCGGTGGCGAGAGCAACGAGTGGGGCTTCGACAACGCCGAGATCTTCGACGCCCTCACCGAGGCGCGCGGCCTGCCCACGCCCGAGGAGCAGGAGCCGCTGTACGAGGAGATCAACCAGATGGTGATGGAGTACCTGCCCGGGGTCCCGCTGGCCCACCCGGTGCCGTCGCTGGCCTTCGGTCCCGACGTCGACGGCTACCAGCAGAGCCCGGTCCAGGACGAGGTCTGGAACGCCGTCTCCGTCGGCGAGTGACCCTGCGCCGACCCCGGGCCCGCTGCGGCGGGCCCGGGGCCGGCACCTCCCGGCACCCCTCTGAGCCCGAAGGTCCCCGATGCTGCGATTCGTCCTCCGACGGCTCGGCCTGCTGGTCCCCGTCCTGTTCGGGCTCTCGGTGCTGCTCTTCGCCTGGGTCCGCGCGCTGCCGGGCGACCCTCGCCAGGTCGCTGCTGGGGGGAGCGGGCCACGCCCGAGGGGATCGCGGCGATCAACGAGGCCTACGGCTT
>CAWBNM010000003.1:0-1074381 GCA_963790175.1 uncultured Actinomycetota bacterium
GATCCCCAGCACCGACAGGGGGAGCCGCAGCGCCTCCGCCCACGCCTGGTCCACGGCGCGGAGCACGACCTCCACGACCACCACCTCCGCGGCGGACCCGAGGATCCACAGCCACAGCATCGGCCCCACGACCAGGCTGTACCCGATGGGCGTGGCTCGGGCGGGGACGTCGGGCCGCCGCGCGGCCCAGCGGGCGAGCGCGCGGTAGATGGCCAGCTCGTACAGCGGTTCTTCACATTTTGCGGGATCCGCGGTCGACGCAGGCCGAGCGGGACGGAGAGCAGTGCCACGACGACCATCACGAGCACGACGAAGAGGGGGCCGACACCACCGAGCCATGCCCGGCCTTCAGGGTCCAGGTCTGGATCACGGTCGGAGTCGGGTGGGGTCGGGTCGGTCCGGAGGATCGGACGGGGGTGAGGCTGACATCGAAAGCTGTACCTCGGGCATTACGGCCTGTCCCACACCCCGAGCATCGGTCTGCTCGCGGAGTCCCGAGAGGGGACAGCAGCGGCGTCACACGGGTGGGCGACGACACCGGCGTATGCCAGGTCGGACCGAGTTCAACAACGAACGTACCGGAGACCGGTCACGGCCGGAATCCACGAAGTCTGGACCCTGAGACGACGTATTGCGATGCGAACGGAGCCACAGACGCACGGATCGCGCAGCGGCGGACTAAGGCACGGTGAGGACCGCAGCGCAGGCAAAACACCGACCAGCGCCGGCACCTGATCCGCGTACCTGCGGCTGGACCGGGGCCGGCCCCGGCGAGAGCCCGTTGTCACGGGCCCGGGCGCCCGACGACGAGTCGGGTCGTCGCGTGCGCTCAGCCCCGCTTCACCCAGCGGGTGAACTCGTGACCGCGACCGCGCCCGGGCGCGTGGTCGACGACATCGCCGCCGAAGTTCTGGATCCGGTACTCGAACTGGACGAACCTGCTGCCGGGTATGCACCGCTGCGGCACCGACGCGGTGACCGACCCCGGCTTGTCGCCACCCTCGACGCGCTTCATGCGCAGACCCGGGCAGGGCTCGACCACGTGGTTCTCCATCCCCGGCTCACTGCGGTAGAGGTGCAGGCCCGCACCGTAGAGCGGGCCGTCATCGCGCTGGAAGGCGAGCGTGTAGAGGCTGCGGTTGAAGACATCCTCGTCGCGTTCGTGTAGATGCTGAACTGGTAGGAGTCGACGTACTCACGGTGCAGGCTCGGGTGCTTCACCCGAGTACTCAGTCTCTGGGACCCGTTGGTGAACGTGGCGGACTTGATCGCCAGGAACCACGCCTCGTGACCTCGCTCGTCGTCGTCGACCCTGATGGTGTCCGCGTGAGCGCCGGGGGCCAGCAGCACCGAGAGCAGCACCGCGCCGCAGGCGGACATCGCGAAACCTCGGCGGACGACTCCCAGACGCGTGAACATGATGCGGGTCCCTCTTCCGTCGGCGGCACCACCACTTGGTGCCGGGCCGCGCCCGACCCTAGGCGAGCCGACCCGCTCCGGTTGCAGGCAGAAAGGCCCCTGGCGGGTCCGGGTTCGGTCTGTGCTGAGGCGGACCAGCGCCTATCGCTGGGGGCTTCTTCCCACGGTGAGGACGAGCTTGCCGCGGACATGGCCGGCCATGCTGCGCCGCCACGCGTCGGCGGCCTGCGCCAGCGGGAACGTCGCGGCGACCTCGACGCGGAGGTGCCCCTCGTCCGCCAGCGCCGAGAGGGCGTCGAGGTCCTCGCGGCTGGGGTGGACGAAGACGTAGCGGCCGCCGTGGGCGGCGACGCCGGGGTCGGCGATCGACGCGACGCGCCCGGTCGAGCCCTCCCCCAGCAGCGCCAGGCTCTGCTCGAGGGTCTCGCCGCCCTGGGTGTCGAGGACGGCGGTGACGCCGCTCGGCGCGAGGTCGCGGACGCGGTCGGCCAAGCCGTCGCCGTAGGCGACCGGCTCCGCGCCGAGCGAGCGGACGAAGTCGTGGTTGTCCTCCGAGGCGGTCCCGATGACGCGGGCGCCGCGGGCGACCGCGACCTGCACCGCGAACATCCCGACGCCGCCTGCTGCGGCGTGGACCAGGAGGGTGTCCTCGGCGTGCAGACCGATCGCCTCGAGGCACTGGTAGGCGGTCAACCCGGTCAGGGGCACCCCGGCCGCCTCCTCGAAGGACAGCGACGCGGGCTTGCGGGCCAGGCACCGCTCCGGCACGCCGACCTTCTCGGCGTACGTCCCGGCGTGGACGGCGTCCTTGCGGACGTAGCCGTAGACCTCGTCGCCGACCTCGACCGCGGTCACCGCCGGTCCGACCTGGGTGACCACGCCGGCGACGTCCCAGCCCGGGATGACCGGCAGGGACGTCTCGAGCATCGCGTCCATGCCGCCGGTGGCGATCTTCCAGTCCACCGGGTTGACCGAGGCGGCGCGGACCTCGACCTCGGCCCAGTCCGGCCCGATCTTCGGGTCGTCGACCTCGCTCAGGCTCAGCGCGGCGGCGGGATCGTCGGAGTACTCGGAGTAGGTGATGGCCTGCATGCGCCCGACGGTACGACTGTCCTGCGGGGGCGCGACCACCTCTGCGGGTCCGTCCAAGCCGTCCCCGAGAGACCACCAAGGTCACCGGCGCGTGACCGTGCAGCGATCGGTGGTCGACGGCAGCATCCAGGTCGTGCAAGGCCGAGCAGCCACCCTGACCGCCAACCGGGTCGGCTCCGACGTTCAGTCGTTCTCGAACCGCGGCGCGCAGACCTTCACCGACAACCGCGTCGACGGCAACCTGCAGTGCAAGTCGAACCGGCCGGCCCCGACCGGTAGCGGCAACGTGGTGCAGGGCAACAAGGAGGACCAGTGCGCCGGGCTGTGAGCGCCCGCTCGGCGCACCGGCCAGCTGGTTGACCCTGACCTCTCGGCTGTTCGCGAGGGGCATGTCGGTTGTCCGCAAGCGACATGTCGGCTGTGCGGAACGGGCATGTCGGCTGTGCGCGACGGACGGGTCGGCGGTCAGGTGCGCAGGGCGGCGCGGGCGAGCGCGGCGACGAGGGGGTGCAGGTCCGACCGCGACGGGCGGTAGTAGTAGGGGTCGAGCACGCCCTGCAACCGGATCGTGGGCAGCGTCCACCCGACCAGGTCCTCGGCCTCGACGGGCCGTCCGTCCGAGCGGCGCCAGCCGGCGAGCCAGGCCAGCGGCGGGCAGAGCTCCCGGAACGCCGTGCGCGGGTCGGGGTGGGTCCACGACATCAGCAGCAGCACGCCCACGTCGCGCTCGACCGGCTCCTTGCCCAGCGGCAGGGCGTGGGCGACGGCGTCCCACAGCGCGTCGGTGTCGCCGAGGACCCGACGCCCGAGCGGGGTCAGCACGAGGTGGTCGCGGTGCTTGCGGACGAGCCGCAGCACGGTCGCCGCGTCGCGCAGGTTCCTGACGTCCGGTGTGACGTCCTCCCGGTTGCCCTTGCCGAACCGCCGGCCCTCGGGGACGGTCTGCTCGAAGATGCGCTGCACCAGCGCGGGCCGCAGCCACCCGGCGGGGGTCAGCGGCGCGCCGGCCGCGCCGTGCTCACCGACGACCTCGAGCAGCACCTGGAACGGGTGCATCAGCCGGGCCTTCTCCTGCGTGGTCGGCTCGGTGGCGTCGGGCGCGGCCGCCGGCCCGGCGAGCGTGGCCGCCAGCGCGAGGGCCGCCGGCAGCCCGCCCAGCCGCTCGACCAGCACCACCACGTCGGGGTCGCGCAGGACGGCGAACGGGTCGCCCAGCGGGGTGCCACGCAGCGCCGCGTCGACGCCGGCCGCGTCGAAGAACGCGGGGTCGAGGTCGTCGGGCAGCCACGCGGCCCGCGTCGCCAGGCTGTCCTCGCCGAACACCCCCTCCTGGGGCTCGCGGCCCTCGAGGTGCGCGGCCAGGTCGTTCCACGCGTACGGCCCGCCGACGTCCTCGACCGGGCAGGCCCGCTCCCCGCCGAGGCAGCGCGCCGCGCCGGGTGCGTCCCCGTCGAGCGGGGCGACCTCCTCGAGCCGCAGCACGTGGCTCCACCCGTCGCCGAAGTCGTAGTCGTAGTAGAGCCGGTCGCCGACCTCGCGCAGCACCTGGTCGACGCGGACGCCGGCCTCGGGCACCGGGTCCGGGTCGTCGCCCTCCTCGAGGTCGTACGCGGTCGCGAAGGAGGCGACGCCGTGGTCACGCTCGCCGGGGCCGAGGGCGAAGGCGTGCAGGTGGGAGTCGGTCCAGCCCATGGCCACCTGGAGCAGGGCGTGCAACCGGTCGAGCGTGACGTCGCCGGGCAGCACCAGCCGGCGCCACACGGCGGGGCGCGTGTCCTCGAGCTCGACGTGGACGGTGAGCAGGACCTCCGTCGCCGGCGGGGGCCCCACCCGCGGGGGTCGGGGGGCGGCCATCGCCCGGAACGCCGCCACCTCCTCGACGCTGGCCCGGAGGTCGTCGAGGCGCGCCTCGGTGTCGGCGACCTTGTCGGCCGCCGCCTCGCGCTGGCGCCGCTCCTCGTAGCCGCGCCGGCCCCCCTCGGGGAACGGGATCACGACAGGCACCCGCCCAGTGTGGACCCCGGACCCCCGTGGTGACAGGGTCGGCGCCCGTGAGGGCGGTGGTGCAGCGGGTGGAGTCGGCCTCGGTGTCGGTCGCCGGGCAGGTGGTCGGCGCGATCGAGCAGGGTGACGGCCCAGGGCTGCTGGTCTACCTCGGCGTCACGCACTCGGACGGCCCCGACGAGGTGGCCTGGCTGGCGCGCAAGGTGTGGGACGTGCGGTTGCTGCGCGACGAGCGCTCGGCCTCCGACGTCGGCGCGCCGGTGCTGGTGGTCAGCCAGTTCACCCTCTACGGCGACGCGCGGAAGGGCCGCCGGCCGACCTGGGCGGCCGCCGCGCCCGGCGAGGTCGGGGAGCCGCTGTACGAGGCGTTCTGCGAGGAGCTGGCCCGGCTCGGCGCGTCGGTCCGGCGCGGGGTCTTCGGCGCCGACATGGCCGTGTCATCGGTCAACGACGGCCCGGTGACGTTGCTGCTCGAGCGCTGAGCAGGTCTCTCGCGGCCGACGTGCTGGCCTTCCTCCCCGGAACAGCGCCACTCCACTGCTGGACCGATGGTCTCCGGCGCGGACTCCGGTCCTTTTCCCCGTCCCTTGCGGCCGTCACCCTTGTTAGCGTTCATCTGCGCGGAACTCCTACCGCACATGACACACGCGGGGACCTCCTTGTTGCGCTTGATCGCGATCGCTGTCGCCCTCGTCCTCGCCTACCCCGTGGCACTGGCCACCAGCGCGAGCGCGGTCGGCCCGACGTGCACCATCCAGGGCACGCCGGCGACGAGGACCTCCGTGGGACCGATCTCGATGACGTGATCTGCGGCGGAGGTGGTCACGACATCGTCCACGCGGGCGGCGGCAACGACGTCGTGGTCATGCACCCCGGCCAGACCATGGTCGCGTTCCTCGAGGACGGGGACGACAGCTCCGACGGCGCCTTCGGGCGCCTCCGCGGAGGTCGATGGCGGTCCGGGTAGCGATCAGATCGTCGGGACGGCCGGCGATGATGTGCTCACGGGTGGGCTCGGCAGGCGAGACCGACGAGGACACCATCGACGCCGGTGGAGGGAACGACGTCGTCGACGCCGACGGCCTGGGATCGGTGACCGTCGATCTCGGCGAGGGGGACGACGAGTTCGATGGCGCCGACGGCGGAGCGGCAGAGGTCTCCGGCGAGGACGGAGCCGATGAGCTCATCGGAACTCCGGGGCCCGACGAGCTGCTCGGAGGAGACGGCGCCGACGAGCTGTACGGCGTCGGGGGCACTGATCTCATCGATGCCGGCCTCGGGGACGACATCCTGGTGGGCGGGACGGGCGTCGACTCACTCGACGGCGGTTTCGGCCTGAACGTCTGCGACTACACGGCCACCGAGCCCCGAACGACGACGTGCACCTACGACGACGACCCGCCGGTCATGGGTCCCACCACATTCAGCCCCGACACCGTCGAGGTCGGCACCACCAGCGCCACCACCACCCTCGACCTCCACCTCACCGACCAGACCGGCATCGCCAAAGCCGGCCTCAGCTGCCACTACTACGACCAAGAACAACAGCGGTCACACATCGCAGCCGACATCCGCATCTGGGTCGACGACGCCACCGACGTCACCGTCGCCGGAGCCACCCTCCTCGAGACCCGCGGCACCCGCCGCGACCTGACCCTGACCCTGCAGGCCACCATCGAGCACGGCCTCAGGCCCGGCTCCTACACCTGCTCCAACGGCGTCCTCACCGACATCCTCGGCCACACCCAGACCTCCGCCGATCCCATCGGCACCCTGAACGTCACCCGAACCGGCTCCGGGTACGACGATGACCCGCCGGTCATGGGTCCCGCCACATTCAGCCCCGACACCGTCGAGGTCGGCACCACCAGCGCCACCACCACCCTCGACCTCCACCTCACCGACCAGACCGGCATCGCCGAAGCCGGCCTCAGCTGCCACCACTACGACCAAGAACAACAGCGGTCACACATCGCAGCCGACATCCGCATCTGGGTCGACGACGCCACCGACGTCACCGTCGGCGGAGCCACCCTCCTCGAGACCCGCGGCACCCGCCGCGACCTGACCCTGACCCTGCAGGCCACCATCGAGCACGGCCTCCGACCCGGCACGTACACCTGCTCCAACGGCGTCCTCACCGACATCCTCGGCCACACCCAGACCTCCGCCGATCCCATCGGCACCCTGAACGTCACCCGAACCGGCTCCGGGTACGACGACGACCCGCCGGTCATGGGTCCCACCACATTCAGCCCCGACACCGTCGAGGTCGGCACCACCAGCGCCACCACCACCCTCGACCTCCACCTCACCGACCAGACCGGCATCGCCAAAGCCGGCCTCAGCTGCCACTACTACGACGAAGAACAACAGCGGTCACACATCGCAGCCGACATCCGCATTTGGGTCGACGACGCCACCGACGTCACCGTCGCCGGAGCCACCCTCCTCGAGACCCGCGGCACCCGCCGCGACCTGACCCTGACCCTGCAGGCCACCATCGAGCACGGCCTCAGGCCCGGCTCCTACACCTGCTCCAACGGCGTCCTCACCGACATCCTCGGCCACACCCAGACCTCCGCCGATCCCATCGGCACCCTGGACGTCACCCGAACTCCGCCCGGCCAACCGACAGCCCCGGGAAGCGTCGCGTTCTCCCCGACGCGCCCGACCAGCGGCGTACTTCGATGGACCGCACCGACCTTCCTCGGCGACCCGGCGCTGCAGGACTACGAGATCCAGGTCCGCTTGGCCGAGGGGGCCTGGACAACCCTGGACGACGGCGTCGGTACGTCGACGACTCTCCCCGTCGACAACCTGTCCGCTGGGACGACCTACCAGTTCCGGTGCCGCGGCGAGAACGGTGGACGGGCAGGCACGTGGTCGGACGTCGCGGCCGCCACCATGCCGGCCGCCGAGGTGCCCGACGTTCCGACCGGCGTGACCGCCACCCCCGCGAGTCATTCGGAGGCAGACGTGTCCTGGCTGGCACCTGACTACAACGGCGGTCGACCCATCACCGACTTCGCGGTCGGAGTGTCGACCGACAGAGGGGCGACCTGGCGTCCCGTGCCCCACGCACCGACGAGTGCGACGTCGATGAGGATCAGGGGCCTGAGCGGGCGGACCGGGTACTGGGTCCGGGTGGGTGCGGTCAACGCTGTTGGAACCGGTCGATGGTCGGAAGCGGCCACGTTCGAGACCCCGAGCGGCCTACCGTCTCCGCCTCGGAACCTGACGTCAGTCGTCACAGGTCCCCGTGCCCTGCGACTCTCGTGGGAGGGACCGGTCGACCTCGGTGGCACGCCCCTCATCACCTACCGCGTGGAGAAGTCCACCGATCACGGCGTGACCTGGCAACAGCTTCCACATCCTCTGACCACGTCGACGTCGATGGACGTCGCGGGCTTGGCGCGTGGCACCTCCTACGAGCTCAGGGTGCGGGCCGAGACCTCGGTCGGGCCGGGCCCGTACAGCGCTGCGGTCCCCGCACTCCTGCCGCGTGTCGCTCCCTCGGAACCCGTCGACCTGATGGTCCGGGCTGGTACGACCACGCCGACATCGGTCACTCTCGCGTGGCGGTCTCCGGCCGACACCGGAGGGGCAAGCATCACCAACTATCGCCTCGAGATCACGGCCAACAGCGGGCGTTCGTGGGTCCTGCTTCGCCGCCCTCCAGCCCCGCGAGATCCGCCAAGCTCAACGGCCTCCGGCCGGGGCGGACCTACAGCGTGCGGATCCGGGCCGAGAACTCGGTGGGCCGGTCCGCAGAGGCGGCGCGGGTGACCTTCCGGACGGACCCTCGGCCGACCTAGCGAAGGCCCGGACTGGAGGGCGGCGGGGTGGGCGCGATCGCGGAGCAGCTGTACGGGGCCACTTGCGACGAGCTCGCCCGGCTGGGCGCGTCGGTCCGGCGTGGGGTCTTCGGCGCTGACACGTCCGTGGCGTCGGTCAACGGCGGTCCGGTCGCGTTGCTGCTCGAGCCCTGAGCCGGCCTCGTCGGGGCTGGCGCGGCCTTGTGCGCCGCGCTCCTGCGTAGCAATCGACGCCTGGGCGCCCCGGCACCTGCTATCGGCCGAGGTCACGGCGGGGTGCGGCGGCCTGCGCGATCGCTACGCAGGAGCGCAGGGCACCCGCGAACGTTGCGGCCCCGCCCCGGGACTGGGGTGGTCGGGACCTTCGACCGATCGCGGAAGCGCGGGCGTGGGCCTAACGTCGAAGGATTGACCCCAGGAGGCCCTCATGTCCAGGTTCCGCGAGCAAGAGCCAGCGGACTCGGCGCCGCTCGCCGGTCTCCTACGCCAACGTGACCTCGACCCTCGCGCTCGTCATGGCCATGAGCGGCGGCGCCTACGCGGCGATGAAGATCCCCCGCGACAGCGTCGGGACCGCGCAGCTGCAGTCGGACGCGGTCACGTCCGCGAAGGTGCTGGACGGCACCCTCGTGACCGAGGACTTCGCCGCGGACGACCTTCCGCAGGGCCCGGCGGGCCCGGTCGGCCCGGCGGGCCCAGTCGGCCCGGCAGGACCGAGGGGGCGTACGGGCCCGGCCGGCGCCCCGGGCGGCGTGACCGGCCACCAGGTGATCTACGCGGCCAGCGGGGCCGGGGCCGCCGCGTCCAAGTCCAGCGAGGCGACGTGCCCGCCCGGCAGGAAGGTCACCGGGGGCGGGCACATCATCGTGGGCGACGAGACGACCGCACGGGTCTGGGTCAGCGCGCCCGGGCAGGTGCCGAACCCGACCTCGTGGTACATCGAGGCCCGCGAGCAGCCGCCGACCGGCACGAGCTGGACCTTGTACGCCTACGCCGTCTGCGCGACGGCTGAGTGACCCGGGAGCATCCGCGCGCCGCCGCCGGGGCCCGCCGCCCCCCGACCTGCAACGCCGAGCTACCGCATCTGGTCCGGCGTCGCGACGGCGGATCAGGTTGGGTAACTCGGCGTTACATCGGGGGCTGCGGGGCGTCAGAGGGTGACGGTGACCTCGGCGACGGAGCCGGTGGCGGCCTGGACGCGGTGGTCGACGGGGTCGGCCTTGGGGGCCAGGGTGCGCAGGGTCCACTCGCCGTCGCCGGCGAAGAAGCGGAAGTGGCCGCTGGCCGAGGTGGGGACCTCGGCGGTGAACTCGCCGGTGCGGTCCAGGAGGCGGACGTAGGCGTTGCCGACGGGCTCGCCGTCACGCACGACCTGGCCCTGGACCACGGCCTCCTTCGCGACGTCGACGCCGTCGAGGGACAGGCCGCCCGCGGTCGCGCCGCACATCAGGCCTCGCCCCGCTCGTCGCCCAGGGCGACCGGGACGCCGACGAGGGAGCCGTACTCGGTCCACGAGCCGTCGTAGTTCTTGACGTTCTCCTGGCCGAGCAGCTCCTTGAGCACGAACCAGGTGTGGCTGGAGCGCTCGCCGATGCGGCAGTAGGCGATGGTGTCCTTGTCCCAGTCGACGCCGGCGTCGGTGTAGATCTGGCGCAGGTCGTCGTCGGACTTGAAGGTGCCGTCGTCGTTGGCGGCCTTGCTCCACGGCACGCTCGCCGCGGTCGGGATGTGCCCGGCGCGCTGGGCCTGCTCCTGCGGGAGGTGGGCGGGGGCCATCAGCCGGCCGGCGTACTCGTCGGGGCTGCGGACGTCGACGAGGTTCTGCGAGCCGATCGCGGCGACCGTCTCGTCGCGGAACGCGCGGATCGACAGGTCGGGCTCGGAGGCGGTGTAGGTGGTGGCCTCGCGGGAGGGCAGCTCGTCGGTGAGCTCGCGGGAGTCCAGCTCCCACTTCTTGCGGCCGCCGTCCATCAGCCGCACGTCGGCGTGGCCGTAGAGGGTGAAGTACCAGTAGGCGTAGGCGGCGAACCAGTTGTTGTTGCCGCCGTAGAGCACCACGGTGTCGTCGTTGCTGACGCCGCGCTCGGAGAGCAGCGCCGAGAACTGGTCCTTGTCCACGAAGTCGCGGCGCACCTGGTCCTGCAGGTCGGTGGTCCAGTCGAGCTTGATCGCGCCCTGGATGTGGCCCTTGTCGTAGGCCGAGGTGTCCTCGTCGACCTCGACGAGCACCACCTTCGGGTCGTCGAGGTGGTCCTCCACCCACTGGGCGGTGACGAGGCTGTTCTCGCGGGTCATCTGGTGCTCCTAGTTCGGTGCTGGGGTACGGGTCGGTACGAGGTGGGTACGAAGCGGGGTCGGGGTGGTCAGCCGGCGGCGGGCTGCAGCCGCTTCAGGGTCAGGTAGAGCTCGCAGCCGAGGCAGAGGTCGAAGACCGCGTTCAGCAGCGCGGCGACCAGCGCGGCGCCGACGGCGACGAGCCCGAGCGACGTGACGCCGGTGAGCAGCCCGACCAGGCCGACGCCGGCGAAGACGAGGCCGACGGTCTGCGCGAACCGCGGCGGGGCCGGGTCCTCGAGCTCGGTCGGCGGCGCCAGCCTCGGGCGGACCAGGGTGCGGAACAGCCAGGAGTACGGCGTGCGCCGCACCCCGAGCCCGGCACCCACCGCGAACACGGCGGTCTGGGCGGCGAGCAGCACGGTCGCGAACGCGCTGGGCGCGGTCACGAGCACCGCGGCGAGCACGACGCTGGTCACGGCCGCGGCGAGGCGCGGGCCGCGGGGGTCGATCCCGGCGGCGCCGCCAGCGGGGCCGGCGGCCGCGGGACGGTCGGTGGTGGGGGTCTGGGACATGGTGGTGGCTCTCCTGGGCGGGGTCCGGACGGGCGGACGTCGGCCGAGGGGCGGTCCCGGGAGGGGACGGAGGTGTGCCTCGGCGCTCAGGCGCGTCGACACAGGCTGGAGCGCACGCGGCAGTGGTCCACTGCGCGCCGCTTCGTCAGCCAGGTCGAGGACATGTGTCCAGGGTAGGCACGCGGTGGCGACCAGGCCAGACGGGCATCCCAAGGCGTGGACAGGCGTCTCAACAATTGGTCGCGTCGCTGGGTCACGAGGTCAGCGAGCGGCTGACGGCGACCTCGTGCTCGTCCACCGAGGCGCCGAGGATCGCGACGCGCTGGTCCGCACCCGGGCCGTCGCCCCGGAACGCCTCGACGGCTGCCCTCGAGTCCCACTGCTCGAGCACGACGATCCGGCCGGGGTCGAGGGGGTCGGCACACAGGGCGAACTCCCGACAGCCCTCCGTCGCTCGGGCCCGGCGTACGACGTCGACGCACTCGGCGAGGTAGGCGGCGCGCTGCTCGGGGGCGACGACGAGGTGGCCGGAGACGATGATCATGGAGTGGTCGACCCGGCGTGCGGCGCGGAGTCACCGGCACCTCCGCGCCCGCGACGGACGCCTATCTCCGCCAGCACCTAGTCTTCGGCCGTGCCCGCCAGCGTCCTCCTCCGTGCCGCTGCGGGACTGAGCGGCACGGCAGCCGTCCTGCTGGCCCTTCTCGCCCCGGGCGCAGCAGCGGACGACCGGGCGGACGACCGGGCGGACGACCCGGCGGCGGCGCCGGACTACCGGTTCCTCTCCTCGCCGGACTTCCTCAACACCGACGTCGCCGACCTCACCGGCCTGCCCACCTGGCGGCGCGGCCTACCCGAGGGAACCTCCGCCGACCACGAGGCGGCGCTGTCCGTCGTCCTCGACACGTGGGTCGCCGAGCAGCCGCAGGACGTCCTCGTCGCCGGCGACCTGGTCGAGGGGCACTGGGGCATGGACACCGACGGCACCGGCCTGTTCGGCCCCGTCCGCACCGAGCGCCAGCAGCGCCGCGCGGTGACCCGGGCGGCGCACAGCTACTACCCGGCCTGGCTGGAGCGCTTCGCCGACCACGGGCTGCCGGTGCCGCACACCGCCGTCGGCGACCACGAGCTGGGCGACGACCCCTGGCGTGCCGCCTCGCGCGACCGCCCCGGCTTCAAGTGGCGCGCCCTCGAGCGCTTCCGCCGGCTCTACGCCGACGCCCTGGTCGCGCCGCACGGCTACGCCTCCCACCCGGCCGACGGGCAGGCCCGGCGCACGGCGTACGCCACCCGCCCGAGCCCCGAGGTGCAGCTGGTCACCCTCGACGTCTTCACCCGCACCAGGTCGGGCGTGCGCGCCCGGATCGACGCGGCGCAGCTGGCGTGGCTGCGCCGGACGCTCGCCCGCGCCGAGCGCGACGCCGTCGACTGGGTCGTGGTGCAGGGGCACACGCCCGTGCTGGGGCCGGTGCGGCAGGTCGCGAGCTCCGGGCTGATGTACGACGGCGGGCGCGGCTCGGCGCTGTGGCGGACGCTGGTCGCCCACGACGTCGACCTCTACCTCGCGGGCGAGGTGCACGACGTCACCGCCGTGCGCGACCGGGGCGTGACGCAGGTCAGCCACGGCGGGCTGTTCGGCTGGGGCGGGACGAGCTACCTGGTCGGCGAGGTGCGCGGCGACGAGCTGTCGCTGGTCGCGCGGCGCTTCGAGGCCTCCTACGACGCCACCGAGCGGCTGTGGGTGACCGATCCACGCAAGAGCCCCCCGGCGCGGCTGACCTACCGGCCGGACCCGCCCGTGGTCGGGACGATGCGCCTCACCGCCGCCGGACGCGTGCTCGGGCGGACCGGCCTGCTGGAGCCCTACCGGCCCCGCGACGACGCGGCCCGGTCGTCGGTCGATGCGCCGCGCGGCTTCCGCGAGTAGCCGAGCGGCCGATGACGGCTAGCGGCTGGTCGGAGCGGTCAGCGGCGGGGTGACGACCTCGACCCTCCCGCCGACCGGCGGGTTGACCTGCAGGGTCATCGACCCGGTCATCGGGTCCATGCTCAGCCGCACCGGTTCCGGCTCCTCGGGCTCGGGCGGCGCGGGAGGCGGCGGCACCGGGCCGGGGCCAGGTCCGGGGCCAGGTCCGGGCCCGGGCCCAGGGCCGGGTCCGGGGCCGGGTCCAGGGCCGGGAGCCGGCCCGGGGCCGGGCGCCACCGCAGGTGCGGCGGCACCGGGTCCGGCGGCCGCGGCGCCGGCAGCGGTCGACGTACCCGTCGGGTCGTTCGCGCCGGACGTGCCGGTCGCGTCGTCCCCGCCGGCGAGGGCGGGGGTGGCGCGGGCCAGGCCGCCGGTCGGGGCAGCGCGGTCCGGCGTGCCGGCCCCCGCCACGCTCCCCGACCTCGGCCCCCCGGCCTCGAGGTCCCCCCGGACCGGCCCGTCCCCGCCGGGCAGCACCAGCAGCACGACCCCCACCACGCCGGCCGCGGCGAGGCCCACGAGCAGGTTCCCGCTGCGGCGGCGGCCCGCCGTCGCCGCCGGGCGGGTGGGCCCCCCGGGGCGGGTGCGGTCACGGGTGGTCGCGGCCGGCCGGGTCGGACGGTTGATCGGCACCGGCCGCGTCGTGTGCGCCTCCCGCTCGGGCAGCTCGGGCAGCTCGGGCACCTCGGGCACCCCGCGCAGCTCGGGCACGTCGGGCGGCGCGGGCAGCGCGGTGACGGCGGCGACCGGGGCGAGGACCACCGGCGCCGGCTGCTCCACGACGGGCTGCTCCACGACCGCGGCCGGCTGCTCGACGACGGGCTCGCTCACGGCAGCGGGCACGGCAATGGGCACGGCGACGGGCACGGGAGCGGGCACGGGAGCGGGCACCGGGACGGCGTGCTCGGCCTCCTCAGCGGCTGCCGGCGCGATCTCGGGGACGACCGCGTCCGCCTCGCCGCGGGCGGCGTACCAGAAGGCGTGGGCGCCGAGGACGCGGTTGCCGAGCGCCTCGCCGAGCCCCTGCTCGACCGTCATCACGTCGGCCACCAGCAGCCGGCAGTCCGCGCACCCGGCCCCGTGGGCGTGGAGCAGGTGCAGGTCGACGCTGGTGACGTGGGCGTCCAGCTCCTCGAAGAGCCGTCCAGCGACACGCACGCACTGGGCCTCGCCCAGCGCGGGCAGGTGGCGGCGGACCACCTCGCGGCGCAGCGCGCCCCGGGCGACCCGGGTCCACCGCTCGACGCTGGCCCGCTCGGCGCCGACCAGCTCGGCGACGGCGCCGGCGTCCTCGCCCTCGACCTCGTGGTGCCAGAGCACGGCCTGCCAGGTGGGCGACAGCTGGAGGAAGGCGCCCCACACGGCGTCCCCGCCGACCCAGGGACGGGGGGCACGACCACCGGCGACGTGCTGGGCGACCAGCGAGAGCCAGGCGACGCGGACCGGCACGTCCAGGCCGGTCCCGAGCCGGACGCCGTCGACGAGCCGGTCCCAGGTCTGCTGCAGCACGGTGTCGGCGTCGGCGGGAGCCAGCCGGGCGGCGAGCGGGGCGACACTGGCCTCGTGCCGGCTGCGCAGCCGCGTGGCGGGGGCCTCCAGCCCGAGGTTGACCAGCGCCACCAGCGCCGCGTCGCCGGAGTGGTCCAGCGAGCGGGTGAACGCGTCGCCGAGCACCGGGTCGAGCGACGCCGCGCCCGCGACGTCCAGGGGGTCGCCGGCGGGGGGCTCGGCGGACGTCGCGGGCGAGCGCGGCACCTCGAGGACGTCGAGGACGTCGAGGTGCTCGCGGGGGGTTCCGGGGGGTCGCGCTCCGTGGATCATCAGGGTCTCCAAGTCGCCGATGTGGGGTACGGCTGCGACAGGAGAACGAGGACGCGGAGCGCCGCGTCACGAGGGCCTTTGGGCGGTCTGGACACGCGGACCAGACCAGTGAGGGGTCCCGAGGGCGTCCGGGGGACGGCGCGGGAGAGAGTCAGCCGTCCGCGAGGGCGGCGAGCACCTGCTCCTTGCGGGGGGCGCCGACCGCACGCGAGCGCTCCACACCGGCGGCGTCCAGCACCAGCGTGGTGGGGGTGCGGACCACGTCCAGCGCCCGCACCAGGTCGAGGTGGGCCTCGGCGTCGATCTCGACGTGGACCACGCCCGGCACGACCTCGGCGACGTCGGAGAGGATCCGCCGCGTCGCGCGGCAGGGGGCGCAGAAGGCTGACGAGAACTGCACCAGGGTGGCCCGCTCCCCGGCCTGGACCGCGGCCGCGTCGGCCACCGCGGACCAGGCCGTCGGCTCGACCTGCGGCAGGTCGGTGCCTGCGGGCGGGTCGGCCGGGGCGTCGCCGGACCGGACCGGACGCAGCCGGCCGTCGGTGCGCAGCCGGTGGAGCCCGAAGGCACCGGCGAGGACGAGGGCGCCCAGCAGCACCCAGGACCCGGCGCTCACCGGAACCCCGTGGGCCGCACGTGCAACCCGACCTCGGGGTCGACGACGACCTCCTGGGCGGCGGGCAGGCCGTCGGCGAGCAGCTGAGCGGTGAGGTCGACGTTGCGCTTGACCATGGCCAGCGCGATCGGGCCGAGCTCGTGGTGGCGCGCGGAGGTGCCGACGAAGCCGACGGGGCGGGCGCGCTCGTCGCCGTCGACGACGAGCGGGGCGCCGCGGGTCGGCAACCGGTTCTCGGTGCCGTCGAGGTGGAGCATGGTGAGCCGGCGCGGCGGCCGACCGAGGGTGTGGACCCGCGCCACGGTCTCCTGACCGCGGTAGCAGCCCTTGTCGAGGTGGACCGCGGGGCCGATCCACCCGGCCTCGTTGGGGATGGTGCGCTCGTCGGTGTCCAGGCCCACGCGGGGCTCGCCGCGAGCGATCCGCAGCGCCTCGAAGGCCCACAGGCCGGCGGCGGGCCCGGCGGCCTCGGCGTAGGCGGCGAGCTGGTCGCGGGGGACGAGCTCGTAGCCGGAGTAGGGCGCGGCACCGGCCCTGGCGGGCCGCCAGGCCACGGCGTGGTCCTCGGTGACGTCGGCGACCTCGACGCGGGACATGAACCGCATCCGGTCCAGCCAGGCGACGAGCGCCCCGGCCCGCCCGGGCTCGGTGTGCGCGGTGAAGGCCTCGCCATCGTCGGCGCCGAAGAAGGCGTGCTCGACGTGACCCTGGGGGCTGAGCACCAGGACGCCCGTCGTCTCACCGGGTGGCAGGTCGGTGAGGTGCTGCGTGGTCAGGGCGTGCAGCCAGCTGAGCCGGTCGGGGCCGGAGACCCGGATGACGTCGCGGTGGGAGAGGTCGACGAATCCCTCCCCCGCCTCGAGGTGGCGCTGCTCGGCGTTGAAGGAGCCGTAGTGCGCGGCCACGGGCGCGTCGATCCCGTCGCCGGCCACGGCGCCGGGCAGCTCGAGCAGCGGGCTGCCGGCGGTCTGCGGATCGCTCATGGCTGTCCCAACGCCCGGCACGGCCCCGGTGTTCCTCCGCACCCGGCCCCCGCGGACCCGCCACGGGACGGGTGCCCCGCGCTCCTGCGTAGCAATCGGGCACGAACCGGGTGGCGACGGCCGGCCCCACCTCGCTGACCTGCGACGACGCGGAGGGTGTCGCCGGCCGCGCCGCGATTGCTACGCAGGAGCGCCGGGGTCCTCGTCCCCGTGGTCGGGATCGGTCGTCGGCGCGCAGTCCTCGTGCTCGCCGAAGACGGTCAGGTGGCCGACGTCGGCGACGAAGCGGTGCTCGGCGCGCAACCGGTCGAGCAGCGGCCCGACGACCTCGGCGTCCACCGCGATCGTGCGCCGGCAGCGCCGGCAGACGAGGTGGACGTGCTCGTGGCCGGAGACCGAGTGGTAGGTCGGGGCCCGGTCCGAGAGATGGGTGTGGCGGACCAGGCCGAGGTCCTCGAGGACCTCCAGGGCGCGGTAGACGGTCGAGACGTTGACCGCGCTGGCGTGGCGCCGGACCTCGGCGTGGACCTCGTCGGGGGTGGCGTGGCCGAGGGCGTCGACCGCCGCGAGCACGAGCTCGCGCTGGGGGGTCAACCGGTAGCCCCGCTCGCGCAGCCGCGCGCGCCAGTCGGGCCCGGGCTCCTCGCCGGCCGGCACGGTGGCCTCAGGCCCGCCGGAGCCGCGCCCAGATGTGCGGCTGCAGCGCCTGGCCCATCGCGGCCATGTCGTAGGCGTAGAGCAGGTCGCCCTCGACGTTGCCGTAGAGCCGCTTGCCGCCGACGTACTCCTTGGCGGTCTCGGTGCGGGCGACGGCGTCGGTCGTCAGGTCGAGCTTGCCGCCCTCGGCGGTGCCGTACCAGATCTCGACGAAGCCGGTGTGGTGGGCGAGCAGCAGCTCCACGCGACCCTCGGGCCTGCAGCGCAGGAAACCGGTCTCCAGCGCGCCCTCGCGGACCTTCTCGCCGTGCTCGTCGACGATCCACGCGCGGGAGAAGTAGTGCAGGAAGGGGCGGCCGTCGTGGGTGAAGATCAGCTCCTGGCCGAGCTGGAAGGCATCGATCGTCGGGTAGTCGCCGTGGCCGTTGCCCTGCCAGGTGCCGAGCAGCCAGGCCACGGGTCCGCAGTCGGGGTGCAGGTTCTCGGGGATCTCGAAAGGCACGCAGCGGAGTCTAGGACGCCGCCTAGGCTCGTCGCGTGCCCGATCCGAACCCGACCCCCCGGCCCCTCAACGTCAAGGTCACCTGCGCCGCCGACGCCCCCGAGCGCGGCAACCAGGGCCTCACGGTCGCGGCGACCGCGGTCGCCGCCGGGGCGAGCGTGTCGCTGTGGCTGACCGGGGACGCGACCTGGTGGGGCACGGCCGAGACGACGGCGGGCCGGCCCGCGGCGTACGCCCTCGACCACGCGGCGGCGCCCGACGACCTGGTCGCGGCGGTGCTCGCCGGCGGGTCGGTGACGGTCTGCACGCAGTGCGCTGCCCGCCGGGGCATCGGCGAGGCCGACCTGCTGGCCGGGGTGCGGATCGCCGGCGCGGCGGTGTGGACCGAGGAGGTCCTCCGCGAGGGCGTCCAGGCCCTCGTCTACTAGCCGCCGGCGAAGGGCGGCAGGAACTCCACGCTGGCGCCCGGCGGCACCACGACGGTGGCGGGGTCGCGGCGGCCGACGGGCTGCTCGCCGATGAGCACCGAGCAGGCCGCGAGGACGGCCGCCAGCCGGTCCGAACCGGGCGCGCCGGCGCGCGCCGCGACGGCGCGCTCGGTGACCTCGGCGAGGGTGGCGCCGCCCTCCCCGACCGGGACGGTGTCGGCGGACGTGCCTGCGGCGGCCCGCGCGGCGGCCCAGTAGCGGACCGTCACGTGCGTCTCAGTACCGGCCGGTAACGGGCGTGTGTCGCTCATGGGTCGCTATTCTGCCTGCGACACCCCCGAGACAGCGGGGTGCCGCCGGAGCCCACCGCCGCGTTTCGGTCTCACCCCCAGGAGACCCGGGAGACCCCCATGAGCACCCTGCTGCTCCTCACCAACGCGCTCCAGCCCTCCGCCGACGTGCTGCCGTCGCTCGCGCTGCTGGGTCACCAGGTCCGCGTGCTGCCGGCCGAGGGCAGCGCGCTGCTCGAGGCCCCCGACGCGGACCTGCTGCTCGTCGACGGCCGCCAGGACCTCGCCGGCGCCCGCGACCTGTGCCGGCTGATCCGCACCACCGGCTCCGACGCGCCCGTGCTGCTGGTCGTCACCGAGGGCGGGCTGTCCGTCGTCGCCCACGACTGGGGCATGGACGACGTGGTGCTGTGCACCTGCGGTCCCGCCGAGCTCGAGGCGCGGGTCCGGCTCTCGGTCGGCCGGCTGCGCGCCGCGCACGACGCCGCCGACCCCGAGGCCCACGTGATCCGCTCCGGCGAGGTCGTCGTCGACGACGCGACCTACACCGCGAAGGTCGGCCCCCGCAGCCTGGACCTGACGTTCAAGGAGTTCGAGCTGCTGAAGTTCCTCGCCCAGCACCCGGGCCGGGTCTTCAGCCGCCAGCAGCTGCTGCAGGAGGTGTGGGGCTACGACTACTTCGGCGGCACCCGCACCGTCGACGTCCACGTCCGCCGGCTGCGGGCCAAGCTCGGCCCCGAGCACGAGACGCTGATCGGGACGGTCCGCAACGTCGGCTACCGGTTCGTGCTGCCCAGCAAGCGCGGGCAGGACCCGGTCGACCCGGCCGCCGCGGCGCCTGCCGGCGACTCCGGGTCCGCCCCGACCGAGGCGCAGACCGCTGAGGTCTGAGGACGAGGCCGGCGTCGACCTGGTCCTCGGGATCGCCCGCGCCGCCACGGAGCAGGACGGGCAGGACCCCCTCGACGAGGCGGCCCGGCTGCGGCTGAAGCACCGCGGCCTCGCCGGGGCCCGGTTGTGGAGCGAGGGCGACCAGCACGACGGCGGCTTCGCGCTGCGCCACGACGGTGCCCTCGACCTGGTGGTCCACCCGGGCTCGCGCGGACGCGGCGTGGGCGCCGCGCTCGCGGCGCAGGCGCTCGCCGACGGGGGCGCGGTCACGGCGTGGTCGCACGGCAACCACCCCGCCGCCGCCCGGCTCGCCGCGACCCACGACCTGGAGCGGGTGCGCGACCTGTGGGTGATGCGCCGCGCCGGTGCCGACCCGCTGCCCGCGCTCGACCCGCCCGCCGGCGTCCGCGTCCGCCACTGGCGCAGCGACGGCCAGGACGCCGACACCGAGGCCGCGGCGCTGCTCGCGGTCAACGCCGAGGCGTTCGCCGACCACCCGGAGCAGGGCGCGATGGACCGCGACGGACCTGGACGCCCGGATGGGCGAGGACTGGTTCGACCCGGCCGGCCTGCTGCTCGCCGAGGACACCGCCACCGGTGACCTGCTCGGCTTCCACTGGACCAAGCGCCACTCCGCCGCGCTGGGCGAGGTGTACGTCGTCGGCGTCGCGGCGGCCGCGCAGGGTCGCGGCCTCGGCCGGGCGCTGACCCTCGCCGGGCTGCACCACCTCGCCGGCGGCGGCGCCGACGAGGTGCTGCTCTACGTGGAGTCCGACAACGGCCCGGCCGTCGCGGTCTACTCCCGCCTGGGGTTCACCCACGCCGAGGTCGACACGCACGTGATGTACCGGCGGGCCTGAGGCCGACCGGCCCGCCTCGGCGTCACCCCCGGTCGGCCGGGTCGTCGGTCTTCTCGGTGTCGGCGCTGCCGCTGCCGGTGCGCGGGTCGCGCGGGCCCTGCGTCCCGGGCTGGCTGGTCCCGGCATCCGGGTCGGGCTCGGGCTCGACCGCGGTGTCCGGCTCGTCGGGGTCCTCGGCGTCGGGCTCGCGCCGCAGCGCGTTGCCGACCCGGGTCGCGATCTCGGCGTTGATCGCCCGGGTCTCGCTGCCGACGCCGACGACGTTGAGGAAGCCGTGCACCTGGTCGGGGTAGCGGGTCAGCTGCACCTCGAACCCGGCCTCGGAGAGCTTGCGCGCGTAGGCCTCCCCCTCGTCGCGCAGCGGGTCGAAGCCGGCGGTGGCGACCAGCGCGGGGGCCAGGCCCTCCGGGAGGTCCTCGGAGGGCATCCGCAGCGGGCTGAGGCGCCAGTCACGGCGGTCCTCGGGGTCGGGCGCGTACGCCTCGTTGGCGGCGTCCATGTAGGTGCTGGTCAGGTAGAACCCGGCGGCGAACATCGAGGCGCTGCGGTGCTCGGAGCGGTCGGCGCAGTCGGTGGCCGGGTAGACGAGCAGCTGCACCGTGCACGGCCAGCCCTGCCGCGCGGCGTGGATGGCCACCGCGGCGGCGAGGTTGCCGCCCGGCGGAGTCGCCGCCCACCCCGACGTGGTCGAGGTCGGCGTCGAGCTCGTCGGCGTGCTCGAGGACCCACTCGTAGGCCGCGAACGCGTCGTCGTGGGCGGCCGGGAAGGTGTGCTCCGGGCCGAGCCGGTAGTCCACGGAGAGGACCCGCACCCCGGCGCGCCCGGTGATGAAGCGGCAGGTGCCGTCGTGGGTGTCGAGGTCGCCGTGCATGAAGCCGCCGCCGTGGAAGAACACCAGCAGCGGGCCCGCGCCCGGCGGCAGCCCGCGCGGCACGTAGAGCCGGGCCGGGCGGCCGGCGACCTCCAGCTCGCGGACCTCGGCGACGACGTGGGTGCCGGCGACCGACATCGACTGCTCGCGCAGGGCGGCGCGGCCCTCCGCGACGGGCAGCGCGCCGGGGTCGGGCTTGCCGGCGACCTCCGCCAGCCGCAGCATCAGCTGCGTCTCGGTCGCCAGCGCCTGCCCGTCGCGGGTGACCGGGGGGCCGGCGAGCTTGCGCTTGACGCCCGCCGGCAGCCCGAGCGCGGCCTTGACGCCCATCCCCTCGAGCCGCAGGAGCAGGGCGGGCACGGAGCGGGGCAGGCTCGCGGCCCGCGCGCTCGGTCCGCGGTCGGTCTCGGTCTGGGTCGAGCCCATGGGCTGGTTCCTCTCATCGACGGCGGGCTGAGCGTACTGGCTGGTAACCCGCAGGACCACCGCCGTCCACCCGCGGGTGGGATGATGCGGGCATGTCCGCCCAGACCATCGCCGAGGCCCAGGACGGTGAGCAGCCGCGCTCCCCCAGCGCCCCCACCGACCTGGCCGAGACCGCCGAGACCGTGCCGTTCACCCCGGACGAGGACGACCTGGCCGCCGTCCAGGCCCACGAGGAGCGGTTCCTCGACCGCGAGCTGTCCTGGCTGCGGTTCAACCAGCGGGTCCTCGAGCTCGCCGAGGACCCCTCGCTGCCGTTGCTCGAGCGGGCCCGGTTCCTGGCCATCTTCACCAGCAACCTCGACGAGTTCTTCATGGTCCGCGTGGCCGGGCTGAAGCGCCGCATCGCCACCGGCCTGGCCGTCCGCGCCGCCTCGGGCATGCTGCCCCGCGAGGTGCTGGACTCGATCTGGCAGGTGTCCGGCGAGCTGATGGCCCGCCACGCGCGGGTCTTCGCCGAGGACGTCGTCCCGGCGCTGGCCGAGCACGGCATCGAGCTGGTGCGCTGGGAGGACCTCTCCCGCGAGGAGCAGAAGGACTGCAAGCGGCTCTTCCGCGACCGGATCTTCCCGGTGCTGACCCCGCTGGCCGTCGACCCGGCGCACCCGTTCCCCTACATCTCGGGGCTGTCGCTGAACCTCGCGGTGGTGCTGCGCAACCCCAAGGCCGACAAGCAGCACTTCGCACGGGTCAAGGTGCCGCCGATCTTCGACCGGTTCGTGCCGCTGGGCAACGCACGCTTCGTGCCGCTGGAGGACGTCATCGGCGCCCACCTCAAGCGGCTGTTCCCCGGCATGGAGGTGCTGGAGGTCCACACCTTCCGCGTCACCCGCAACGAGGACCTCGAGGTCGAGGAGGACGACGCGGAGAACCTCCTCGCGGCGCTCGAGAAGGAGCTGCTGCGCCGCCGGTTCGGCCCGCCGGTGCGCCTGGAGGTCGAGGAGTCGATCAGCAGCGCGGTGCTCGAGCTGCTGATGGAGGAGCTCGAGGTCACCGAGGACGAGGTGTTCACCCTGCCCGGCCCGCTGGACCTGCGCGGGCTGCACGGGATCGCCGACCTCTCGCACGAGGAGCTGAAGTACCCCGCCTTCGTGCCGACCACGCACCCGCTGCTCGCCGAGGTCGAGTCCGCGGCGCCGGTCGACGTGTTCAAGGCCGCGCGGCGCCACGACGTGCTGCTCCACCACCCCTACGACTCGTTCGCCACCAGCGTGCAGCGGTTCATCGAGCAGGCCGCCGCCGACCCGCACGTGCTGGCGATCAAGCAGACGCTCTACCGCACCTCGGGCGACTCCCCGATCATCGACGCCCTCATCGACGCCGCCGAGAGCGGCAAGCAGGTGCTGGTGCTGGTCGAGATCAAGGCGCGCTTCGACGAGCACGCCAACATCCGCTGGGCCCGCAAGCTCGAGCAGGCCGGCTGCCACGTCGTCTACGGCCTGGTGGGGCTCAAGACGCACTGCAAGCTGGCGATGGTGGTGCGCGACGAGCCCGACGGCATCCGCCGCTACACCCACCTCGGGACCGGCAACTACAACCCGAAGACCTCGCGGATGTACGAGGACCTCGGGCTGATCACCTGCAACGAGGCGGTCGGCGAGGACGTCGCCCACCTGTTCAACAACCTCTCCGGCTGGTCGCGCAACGCCCGCTACGACGAGCTGCTGGTCGCGCCGGACTCGGTGCGCAGCGGGCTGGTCGAGGCCGTGCACCGCGAGATCGAGCACCACCGGGCCGGCCGTCCCGCCGGGATCCGGATCAAGGCCAACTCGGTCGTCGACGAGGCCCTCATCGACGCGCTCTACCTCGCCAGCGGCGCCGGCGTGCAGGTCGACCTGCTGGTCCGCGGGATCTGCGCGCTGCGACCCGGGGTGCCGGGGCTCTCGGAGAACATCCGGGTCCGCTCGGTGCTGGGCCGCTTCCTCGAGCACAGCCGGGTGTTCTGGTTCGCCGACGGGGGCGAGCCGGTGTGCTGGATCGGCTCGGCCGACCTGATGCACCGCAACCTCGACCGGCGGGTGGAGGTGCTGGTGCGGATGCCGGGCGAGGAGTCCCGCCGCCCGCTGACCGAGCTGCTCGACCTGGCCTTCCACGACGACACCGCCGCGTGGGAGCTGCGCAGCGACGGCACGTGGGAGCACCACGACGGCCCGGTGCACCTGCAGGAGCGGCTGATCGAGAGCCAGCGGCGCCGACGCGGCTGAGGGGCGCGCGGCCCGCCGACCGGACGGCCGACGTACCGCTGGGGGGCGGACGGCCCTACGCTGTGGGGCGCTCGCCTCCCCCACCACCAGGAGCTCCCGTTGGGACTGCGTCTGCGTCCGGTCAACACCGCCTTCTACGACGACTTCACCGACCTGGCCAACCACCTCGTCGGCGGGGTCGCCCTCCTCGCGGAGATGCTCGCCGACGGGTCCGACAAGACCGACGTCGCGCGGCGGATGCGCGAGGCCGAGCACGCGGCGGACGAGACGACCCACGCCATCATCCGCCGGGTCAACAGCACCTTCGTGACGCCCTTCGACCGCGAGGACATCTACCGGCTCGCCTCGGGGCTCGACGACGTCATGGACGAGATCGACGAGGTCGTCGACCTGATCCTGCTCTACGAGGTCGCCGCGGCGCCGCCGGAGGCGCTGGCCCAGGTCGAGGTGCTCGAGCGCTGCGCCGAGCTGACCGCGGCCGCGATGCCGAACCTGCAGTCGATGGCCTCGCTCGACGAGTACTGGATCGAGGTCAACCGGCTCGAGAACGCCGGCGACCAGAACCACCGCCGCGCGCTCGCGTCGCTGTTCTCGGGCAGCTACGAGACCCTCGAGGTGCTCAAGCTCAAGGACGTCGTCGAGTCGCTCGAGGCCGCCGTCGACGCCTTCGAGGCCGTCGCGAACACGGTGGAGCAGATCGTCGTCAAGGAGGGCTGAGGTGGTCCTCGCGATCGTCGTCGCGGTCGTGGTCGTGGCCCTGGTCTTCGACTACACCAACGGCTTCCACGACGCCGCCAACGCCATCGCCACGTCGGTCTCGACGCGGGCGCTGACCCCGCGGGTCGCGCTGGCGATGGCGGCGGTGATGAACTTCATCGGCGCCTTCCTCGGCCAGAAGGTCGCCCAGACCGTCGCGGACGTCATCACCTTCCCCGACGACATGCTCGCCACCCGGCCCGAGCACGCGCTGGTCATCGTGATGGCCGGCCTGCTCGGCGCGATCACCTGGAACCTCGTCACCTGGTACTACGGGCTGCCGTCGTCGTCCTCCCACGCGCTGATCGGCGGCCTCGGCGGGGCGGCGCTGGCCGGTGGGGTCTCGGTCAGCTGGGACACCGTCATCGGCAAGGTGCTGATCCCGATGGTGCTCTCGCCGCTGTTCGCCTTCACCGCCGGCGGAGCGGTGATGCTGGCGCTGATGTGGCTGTTCCGCCGCGCCAACCCCCACCGCGCCCAGCGGCGCTTCCGCTTCACCCAGACCATCTCCGCGGCCGCGATGGCGCTGGGCCACGGCCTGCAGGACGCGCAGAAGACGATGGGCGTGATCTTCCTGGCGCTGCTCGCCGGCGGGTACGTCGCCGACGGCGACCCGCTGCCGGTCTGGGTGATCTTCGCGGCCGCGGCCGCGATCTCGCTGGGCACCTACTCCGGCGGCTGGCGGATCATGCGCACCCTGGGCCGCCGCATCATCGACCTCGACCCCGCCCGCGGCTTCGCCGCCGAGTCGGTGGCCGCGACCGTGCTCTACACCACGGCCTACGTCTACGAGGCCCCGATCTCCACCACGCACACCATCACCTCGGCGGTGATGGGCGTGGGCGCCACCGAAGCGGATCTCGGCCGTGCGCTGGGGCGTCGCCCGCTCCATCCTCACCGCCTGGGTCCTCACCTTCCCCGCCGCCGCCGGCGCCGCCGCGCTGGTGTACCTCGTCGTGCGGGTGGTGCTGGGGCTGCCGTAGGCCTGCTGGGCCCTGCGGAATCCCCGGCCGGCCGGGGATTCCCGAGCTTGTGGGGGTTTGCAAACCCCGACGAGCTCGAAATACCCCCGACAAGTCCGGGATGCGCGGGAGAGAAGTCGGCGGTACGTCGGCTGTGGTGACGCCGGCGGTGCGATCGGCGCCCGGCCGCTCGCCAGGCCTATCGATTGGTCACGAACGACACGAAATCAGCCCGAAAACCTGTCGTTGGGGACCAAACGACATGGTTCCGAACGCCGCCGGACGCCGGCGCGGGGCGGAGGGGGCCGGGGGGCGTCAGCCGAAGCGGCCGGAGATGTAGGCCTCGGTGGCCTTCTCGTCGGGGTTGGAGAACATCTTCGAGGTGGTGTTGAACTCGACCAGCTGGCCGGGCTCGCCGGTGGCCTTCAGGTTGAAGAAGCCGGTCTCGTCGGAGACGCGGGCGGCCTGCTGCATGTTGTGGGTGACGATGACGATCGTGTACTCGCTCTTGAGCTCGTGGATCAGGTCCTCGATGGCCGAGGTCGAGATCGGGTCGAGCGCGGAGCAGGGCTCGTCCATCAGCAGCACCTGCGGCTCGACGGCGATCGCCCGGGCGATGCACAGCCGCTGCTGCTGACCGCCGGAGAGACCCATGCCGGGCTTGCCGAGGCGGTCCTTGACCTCGGTCCAGAGGTTCGCGCCGCGCAGCGAGCGCTCGACGACGTCGTCCATGTCGGACTTGCTCATCCGGCGGGCGTTGAGCTTGTTGCCGGCCAGCACGTTGTCGTAGATCGACATCGTCGGGAACGGGTTGGGCCGCTGGAAGACCATGCCGATCTGGCGGCGCACGGCGACCGGGTCGACCGAGGGGTCGTAGAGCGACTGCCCGTCGACGACGACCTTGCCCTCGACGCGGGCGCCGGGGATCACCTCGTGCATCCGGTTCAGGGTGCGCAGCACGGTGGACTTGCCGCAGCCGGAGGGGCCGATGAAGGCGGTCACCTGGCGCGCCTTCACGGTCAGGTTGACGCCCTGGACGGCGAGGAAGTCGCCGTAGTAGATGTCCAGGTCGGAGATGTCGATGCTCTTGGCCATGTCGGTCAGGGTCCTCTCGGCGCGCGCGCCGCTCAGCGTCCGGTCTTGGGGGAGAAGTAGCCGCCGATGACCCGCGCCAGCAGGTTCAGCGTCATCACGATGATGATCAGCACGAGCGCCGCGCCCCACGCGCGCTCGAGCTGGAAGGGGACGTACTCCTGCAGGCCGCCGCGGGTGGCCTCGGAGAAGATCAGCACCGGCAACGTGGCCATCGCGCCGTCGAAGGGGTTGAAGTTCGTGGCGCGGAAGGTGCCGACGATCAGCAGCAGCGGCGCGGTCTCACCGGCGACGCGGGCCACGGCCAGGGTGGCGCCGGTGATGATGCCGCCCAGCGCCGTGGGCAGGACGACCTTGACGATGGTGCGCCACTGCGGCACGCCGAGCGCCCACGCGCCCTCGCGCAGCTCGTCGGGCACCAGCTTGAGCATCTCCTCGGTCGAGCGCACCACGATCGGGATCATCAGCACCGACAGCGCGATCGAGCCGCCCACCGCCATCCGGGTGCCGGGCCCGAAGACGAGGGTGAACAGGGCCAGCGCGAACAGCCCGGCCACGATCGAGGGGATCCCGGTCATCACGTCGACGAGGAACGTCAGCACCTGCGAGAGGCGGTTGCCCTTGCCGTACTCGACGAGGTAGATCGCGGCGAGGATGCCGATCGGGACCGAGATCGCCGTGGCGATCAGGGTGACGATGAGCGTGCCCATGATCGCGTGGTAGACGCCGCCGCCCTCGCCGAGCACCCCGGACTGGGACGCGGTGAAGAACTCCGGGCTCAGCGCGGGCAGCCCGCGGCTGAGGACCTCCCAGACCACGGCCACCAGCGGCAGCATCGCGATCGCGAACGTCGTCCACACCGCCGTGGTCACCAGCCGGTCGGTGCCCTTGCGCGACCCCTCGACGGCGGTCGACCACGCGGGCAGCCCGACGACGAGGAGGACCCAGCCGACCACCGCGACCGCGACGACGCCCCAGCCGAGCAGCAGCCCGGCGAGGGTGGCGACGCCGAAGGCGAGGACGGCGGCCAGCGCCGGCGCCCACCCCGGCAGCTGGGGCTTCGTGAGCGGGGCGGCGGGCAGGTGGTAGTGCTCGTCGTCCGGCGGGCCCTCGGGGCCGGGACGGGTGCTCGTGGTCTGGGACATGCGGCTCACCCCTTGATCCGGCCGCGGGTGGCGAGCCACCGGCCGAGGAAGTTGACGGCGAAGGTGACCACGAACAGCACCAGGCCACCGGCGATCAGCACGTTGGTCTTGATGCCCGAGGCGTTGGCGTAGTTCAGGGCGATGCTGGCCGCGATGGTCGAGGGGTTCTGCGAGGAGATCAGGTTGATCGAGATCACCCCGCTGGCGGAGAGCACGAGCGCGACGGCCATGGTCTCGCCGAGCGCGCGGCCGAGACCGAGCATCACCGCGGAGGTGACGCCGGACCGGGAGTAGGGGAAGACCGCCATCCGGATCATCTCCCAGCGGGTCGCCCCGAGGGCGAGCGCGGCCTCCTGGTGCATCGTCGGGGTCTGCGCGAAGACCTCGCGGCACAGCGCGGTGATGATCGGCAACGCCATCACCGCCAGCACGATGCCCGCGGTGAGGATGGTGCGCCCGGTGGTGACCGGCCCCGCGAACAGCGGGATCCAGCCCAGGTTGTCGGCCAGCCACTCGTAGACCGGGAACACCCAGCCCTGGAGGGTCTCGCGGCCCCACAGCCCGTAGACCACGCTCGGCACGGCGGCGAGCAGGTCGATCGCGTAGCCGAGCAGGCGCGCGATCCGCCGCGGGGCGTAGTGGCTGATCACCAGCGCCACGCCGATGGCCAGCGGGGTGGCGATGACCAGCGCGATGATCGCCGCCAGCACGGTGCCGTAGAGCAGCGGCCAGATGTAGAGCACGATGTTGGGCCGGTCGTAGGCGTCCTCGCCGGTCGCCCCGATCGCCGGGATGCTCTGCAGCACGAGGAACAGCGCGACGCCGGCCAGGGCGAGGATGATGAAGAGCCCGGAGCCCTTGGCGAGGCCGGCGAAGACCGTGTCCCCGCGGCGCGAGATGCCCGCGGAGCGGTCGTCGCCGCGCGGCGGCTCGGTCTCGGTCGTGGTCACCGGGGCCCCTTCGTGTGGTGTGCGCTGGTGCTGGTGCTGGTGCTGGGTCTCGGAGCCGTGACGCCCCTCGGGGGCCCCGGACGCCGTGCGGCGTGTCGGGGCCCCCGAGGGCGGTTCACAGCATGTCAGCCGGCGGAGATCTGCTCCACGACCGCGAGCGCGTCCTCCTGCAGGCCCGACTCGAGCGGAGCGGCGCCGGCCTCGCTGGCCCCCTGCTCCTGACCCTCGTCGGAGAGGACGTACTCGAGGTAGGCCCTGGCCACGTCGGCGTCGGCCTGCTCGTCGTAGGTCGGGCAGGCGAGCAGGTAGGAGGTCAGCACGATCGGGTACGCGTCGGCCTCCTCGGTGAGGTAGTCCAGGTCGAAGATCAGCTGGTTCTCACCGGCGTCCTCCGCCGGGGGCGAGACGGCCAGGATGTTGGCCGCGGCCTCCGGGGTCGGGGCGACGAACTCCTCGCCGACCTGGATGCTCGCGGTGCCGAGGTCGCCGGCCTGGCTGGCGTCGGCGTACCCGATGGAGTTCTGGCCGTCGGTGACGGCGGTGACGACGCCGGAGGTGCCCTGGGCGCCCTCCCCGCCCAGCTCGCGCGGCCAGGTCTCGACCACACCGCCGCCCCAGGCGTCGCCGGCGGCGACGTCGAGGTAGCTGGTGAAGTTCTCGGTGGTGCCGGACTCGTCGGAGCGGTGCACGGCGTTGATCGGTGCGCTCGGCAGGTCCGCGTCGGGGTTCTCCTCGGCGATGGCCGGGTCGTCCCACTCGGTGATCTCGCCGGCGAAGATCCCGCCGAGGACGTCCGGGGTGAGGTTCAGCTCGTCGACGCCGTCGACGTTGAAGATCACCGCGATCGGGCTGACGTAGTTGGGGACCTCGATCGGAGCGTCGCCGCTGCACCGCTCGGTGGCGTCGGTCAGCTCACCCTCGTCGTCGGTGAGGTAGGCGTCGGAGCCGGCCACGAGGTAGGCACCGGAGATGAAGCTCTCCCGGCCACCGCCGGAGCCCACCGGCTCGTAGGTCAGGGTCACGTCGGGGGCGACCTCGGTGAAGCCGGTGGTCCAGGCGAGCTGGGCGGCCTCCTGGGAGGAGGCGCCGCCGATGGTGTACTGCCCGGACAGCTCGCTCGCGCTCTCGTCGGGGGCCGCCGAGGCGGACCCGCCCTCGTTGGAGGCGGCGCAGCCGCTGAGCGCGAGGGCGAGCGCCGCGGCAGGCAGGACCGCGCGGCGCGGGGACGTGGTCGTCACTTCAGGTGTCTCCTGGTGAAGGGGATCTGGTCGTCTGACGTGACGGACGCTAAGGAGGCCAGGTGACCCGTCCGGGCGCCGGTGGTGAACGCAGGGTGAACGACGCCGGACGCTTCGTCGCCGGGCCGCAGGTCACCCCGGGGTGCGGACGGCTCAGAGCGGCGAGTGGACCTCGTGCGCGACGACCCGTCCCCCGCGCACGTGGGCGACCAGCAGCTGCCCGGGGGCCAGCCGCGGGTCCTCCACGCGCAGCGCGCGCATCAGCAGCGGCAGCACCGGCCGGTGCGAGCAGAGCACGCTCCCGCGGCCGGCGGCGGCGTGCTCCAGGGTGCTCGCGACCAGCCGGCGCACCCCGGCCGGGGTGTGGTCCTCCTCGCTGAGCACCGGGAGCCGGTCGACCTGGAGGCCCTCGCCGGCGGCGTACGGCGCGACCGTCTGCGCGCAGCGCGCGCTGCCCGAGGTGACCACCCGCCGCGCGGCGTACGCCGAGAGCAGCGGGACCAGCGCCTCGGCCTGCCGGCCGCCGACCGCGAGCAGCGGCCGGTCGCGGTCCTCGCGGCGCCAGGACTTGCGCGAGCGGGCCTTGGCGTGGCGGAGCACGACGACCGGCACGGTCGTCTTCCGCACGGCCAGCGCCTGCGCCAACGTGGCCCGGTCGTGGTCGTAGGTGAGCATCGAGCGCGCCTTCGCGGCGTCGCACCACACGACCTCGTCCACCTCCGGGTTGGGCTCGTAGGTGGAGAGGTCGTCGTCGCCGACGACCCGCGCGACCCAGTAGGAGACGACCTTGCTGCGCCGGCCGGCCACGGGGTAGCGCTGCTCCTGCAGCGGGCGGCCCAGCCGCACCCGCAGACCGGTCTCCTCGTGCGCCTCGCGGACGGCCGTCGCGGCGAGGTGCTCGCCCGGGTCGACCTTGCCCTTGGGGAAGGACCAGTCGTCGTAACGGGGGCGGTGGATCAGCAGCACCTGCCGCCCCGGTCGGAACGCCACCACTCCGGCGGCACGGACGGCGCGGGGGGGTGCGGCCATGCGGGCTAGTCTCACACCTCCGGCGGACCGACCGGCAGGCAGACCGGCAGGCACCTCGGAGGGGACGTTGGCTCAGGCAACGGGTTCGACGACCGGGGGCCAGGGAGCCTCCTCCGGGCCGCGACGCCGGTTGGTCGTCGTCGTCGCGGCGGTGGTCGTGGCGGGCCTGGCGGCGGCGGTGCTCGGGTCCGCCCGCGGGGTGCTGCCCCCGCTGCCGGGCGTCTCCTCGATCCCCGGGCTCGGACCCGGCAGCGACCTGGAGCGGGCGGTCGCGATGGCGCCGGCGGACGCCGTTCGCTTCTCGTGGACCGACTGGGCCGCGGTCCGCTCCGAGCTGGGGGTCGGCACGATCGCCGAGCCCTCGACCCGCGACGTCGAGCAGCTGCTCGACCGGGCCTTCGACGCGGACCTGTCCGCCACCACCGCCCTCGGGGAGTCGGCGCCCACCGCGCAGGCGCAGCTCGGCCTCTCCCCCGCCAGCGTCGACTGGGAGCTGTTCAGCCAGGGCGAGGAGGGGGCGCTGGTGACCGTCGGGCTCGACGAGGACGCCGACGTCGGCCTGCTCGAGGCGCGCCTGGCCGAGGCCGGCTTCTCCGAGCCCGGCGAGCCGGACGGGGTCTGGAGCGGCGGGCCGGACGTGCTGGCGGCGCTCGGCACGCTGACCCCCGAGCTGGGCTACGTCGCGATCGACGCGGACGCCGGTGTGGTGCGCGCCGGCGACGACCCGACCTACGTCGCGGCCGCGGCGAGCACCGAGCCGCCCGACCCCGCCCGCGGGGTGGCCGACGTGCTCGGGGCCCTCACCGCCGACGGGGAGCCGCTGGCCGCATCGGTCTACGACGGCGACCTCGCCTGCGGGTCCCTGGCGATGTCCGCCGCGGACAACGCCGACCAGGAGCAGGCCCGGCTGCTGCTCGAGGAGGCCGGGCCGGTCAGCCCGCTGACCGGGTTCGGCCTCGCCCTCCAGCCCGGCGGCGACGCGACGCTGGTGCTGGGCTTCGAGACCGAGGAGCAGGCCCGCTCGGACGCCGACACCCGCGCGGTGCTCGCCTCGGGGCCGGCGCCCGGCCAGGGCGGGACCTACCCGGAGCGCTTCGACCTGGTCAGCACCACCGCGCAGGACCGGGTCGTGGTCCTCGACCTCGACCCGGTCGAGGGGTCCTACGTGCTCTCGGACCTCGGCTCCGGGCCGCTGCTGCTCGCGACCTGCTGAGTCCTCCGCGCGGCGCTGCCGGCGGGTGCGGTCAGCGGAAGCGGCGCAACCGCAGGCTGTTGGTGACCACGAACACCGAGGACAGCGCCATCGCCAGCCCGGCGATCATCGGGTCCAGCAGGCCCGCGGCGGCCAGCGGCAGCGCCGCGACGTTGTAGGCGAACGCCCAGAACAGGTTGGCCCGGATCGTGCCCAGCGTGCGCCGGGACAGGCGTACCGCGTCGGGAGCCAGCCGGAGGTCGCCGCGCACCAGCGTCAGGTCGGCGGCCTCGATGGCGACGTCGGTGCCGGTGCCGATCGCGATGCCGAGGTCGGCGGCGGCGAGCGCCGCGGCGTCGTTGACGCCGTCGCCGACCATCGCGACCACGCGTCCCTCGCCCTGGAGGCGGCGCACCGCGGCGAGCTTCTCGGCGGGCAGCACCTCCGCCACGACCGACCCCGGGTCGATGCCGACCTGCGCGGCGACGGCGTGCGCGGCACGCCGGTTGTCGCCGGTGAGGAGCACCGGCTCGAGGCCGAGGTCGCGCAGCGTCGCGACGGCGTCGGCGGCGCCGTCCTTGACGGTGTCTCCCACCACCAGGACGCCGCGGGCGCGGTCGTCCCAGGCCACCACGACGGCGGTGCGCCCGGCGGTCTCGCCGGCCCCGACGGCGTCCGCGAGCGCGGCGGGCAGCGGTCCGCACCGCTCCTCGACCAACCGGGGACGGCCGACGACCAGCGCGCGCCCCTCGACCTCCCCCCGCACGCCGAGCCCGTCGAGGGTGGTGAAGGCGCGCACCGGCGCCAGGTCGACCTCACCCGACGCGTGGGCGGCCGCCACGACCGCCCGGGCGACCGGGTGCTCGGAGGCCTGCTCGAGGGCGGCGGCCACGCGGACCACCTCGGTCGCGTCCTCGCCCGGCGCGGCGACCACGTCGACCAGGCTCATCCGGCCGGTGGTGACGGTGCCGGTCTTGTCGAGGACGACGGTGTCGACGCGGCGGGTGCTCTCGAGCACCTCGGGTCCGCGGATCAGGATGCCCAGCTGGGCGCCGCGGCCGGTGCCGACCAGCAGCGCGGTCGGGGTCGCCAGACCGAGGGCGCACGGGCAGGCGATGACCAGCACCGCCACCGCGGCGGTGAACGCGGCGGTGGCGCCGCCGCCGAGCAGCAGCCACCCGGCGAGGGTGAGCAGCGCGAGCACGACGACCGCGGGCACGAAGACGGCGGCCACCCGGTCGGCGAGGCGCTGCGCCTCGGCCTTGCCGGACTGGGCCTGCTCGACCAGGCGGGCCATCTGCGCCAGCCGGGTCTCCTCGCCGACGCGGGTGGCGCGCACCTCGAGGCGCCCGCTGGTGCTGATCGTGCCGCCGGTGACCTCGTCGCCGGGACCGACCTCGACCGGCACCGGCTCGCCGGTCACCAGCGCGGCGTCCACCGCGGAGCGCCCGTCGAGGACGTCGCCGTCGGTCGCGACCTTCTCGCCGGGCCGGACCACGAACCGGTCGCCGACGCGCAGGTCCTCGACCGGCACGCGCCGCTCGCGGCCGGCGGCGTCGAGCACGCCGACGTCCTTGGCGCCCAGGTCGAGCAGGGCGCGCAGGGCGGCGCCGGCGCGGCGCTTGGACCGCTTCTCGACGTAGCGGCCCGCGAGCAGGAACGCCGTGACGGCGGTCGCCACCTCGAGGTAGATCGCGTCCAGGCCGCCGTCGCGGGACACGGTGAGGTCGAGGGCGTGGCGCATCCCGATCTCGCCGGCGCCGCCGACGGTCAGCGCGACCAGCGACCAGCCGGTCGCGGCGCCCACACCGAGGGAGACCAGGGTGTCCATGGTCGCCGCGCCGTGGCGGAGGTTGACCAGCGCGGCCCGGTGGAAGGGCCACGCGGCCCACGTCACCACCGGGGCGGCGAGCACGAGCGAGAGCCACTGCCAGCCGGGCAGCTGCCACGCCGGCACCATCGCCATCGCGACGACGGGCGTCGCGAGCACCGTCGCGACCACCAGCCGGCGGCGCAGGAGGCCCAGCTCGCGCTCCTGCTCCGCGGCCTGCTCGTCGGCCGGCCCACCGGCGCGGCCGTCGGCGCGGCGGGCGGCCGGGGTCGCTGCGTACCCGGCGGCCTCCACGGCGGCCACCAGGTCGGCGGTCGTGATCGTCGCGGGGTGGCGGACGGCCGCCTTCTCGGTGGCGTAGTTGACGCTCGCCTCGACGCCCTCGATCTTGCTGAGCTTGCGCTCGACGCGGTTCGCGCACGAGGCGCAGGTCATCCCGCCGATCGCCAGCTCGAGGTCGAGCAGGTCGACCCGGACCTCGGGTTCGGCCGCGCTGCTCATGCCAGGGCGTACCCGGCCTCGGTCACGGCCTCCTCGACCTCGCCGCGGCCGAGCGGTCGCCCGCTCTCGACGACGACGCGGCCGCCCTCGAGGGTCACGGCGACCGCCTGCACGCCGTCGATCCCGGTGAGCTCCTCGGTCACCGAGGCCACGCAGTGCTCGCAGGTCATGCCGGTGACGGTCCAGGTGCTGGTGAGGCTCATGCCGGGGTCCTCCGGGTCGAGGGGTGACCGGACGGGGGCCGGTCAGGGGGCGTCGTCGGGCAGCACGCCGAGGATGGCGTCGATCTGCCGGTCCGAGAGGTGCTCCTCGGACTCGCTGGCGGCGATGATCAGGTTGGTGGTGAGCTCGACCTCGCCGAGCAGGTCGACATCCTCGAGCGTCACGTCGAACTGGTCGTGCACTGGACCCACCCCTCCCGTGGCGGCGCCCGATCGCCGATGGTGTTCTACCCCATCCACCGTACGGGCAAACCTGCTCGGATCGACGACTTGCCGACGTCGGGTCCGGTCGGCGAGGCGGAGACGGCACGAGGCCCCACCCGAACCGGGTGGGGCCTCGTGTTCGACCTGAGGTCGGCCTCGTCTCAGACGGGGCGGACGTTCTCCGCCTGCGGGCCCTTGGGACCCTGCGTGACGTCGAACTCGACCCGCTGGTTCTCGTCCAGGGACTTGTAGCCCTGGACCTGGATGGCCGAGTAGTGCACGAAGACGTCGTCGCCGCCGTCCTCCTGCGCGATGAAGCCGAAACCCTTTTCGGCGTTGAACCACTTCACGGTGCCCTGAGCCATTGCGCTCGATACTCCTTAGTCGGGGCGGGAGTCGCCACCTCGGCGACCCGCACCAGATGCGGTGACACGTCGCTCCGACTCGTGGAGGACCACGAAGCAGAAACGCCGTTGGATCACAAACTCCGCAGGCGTCAGACCAGCTGGAACTTGCATCTGTTGCACTGCCGACCCTACCAACCCCTGCGGCAGAACGCCTGATCCGGGGCCACCCCCCTCCCGGGAGGCTGCACGGGGGGTGCTCGGAGGGCTCGATTAGGCTGGTCCGCCGCGGGCCTCTAGCTCAATGGGCAGAGCTGAGGACTTTTAATCCTTAGGTTGTGGGTTCGAGTCCCACGGGGCCCACCTCGCACCGCCTGCACGTGCTCGTGGTGGCTGGCCCGGGCCGGCTGGCCCGGGGGCGGCTGGCAGGGTCCGGCGTCGTCAGAGCGTGAAGGCGTCGCGGAAGCGCTGGAGAGCCAGGTCGCTGCCGTCGATCCCCGGCTCGGAGGCGAAGGCCTCCATGGCGACCACGCCGTCGTAGCCGACGTCGGCCAGCGCTCGGGCTATCGCTGGCCACCGCACCTCACCGGTGCCCGGCTCGGCCCGTCCCGGCACGTCGGCGACCTGCACCTCGCCGAGGTGGGCCGCGGCCCGGCCGATGAGCTCGATCAGGTTCCCCTCGCCGATCTGGGCGTGGTAGAGGTCGAGGTTCAGCTTCAGGTGGGGACTGTCCACGGCGCTCACCAGCGCGAGCGTGTCGGCCGCCCTCGCGAAGGGGGTGCCGGGGTGGTCGACCTCGGTGTTGAGGTTCTCGAGGACGAACGTGACGTCGGACGACTCACCGAGCGCGGCGACGAGCTCGAGGGTCTGCAGCGCGCTCAGCCACATGTCGCCGGTGACGACGGGGGTCGGCCGCACCGGCAGGCCGCCCTCGCCCAGCCCGGTCCCGTGCAGGTTGAGCGACGGGCACCGGATCGCCTTCGCGAACGGGATCGACTGCGCCGCGGTGGCCAGCAGGTCCTCCACGCCGGCGGGCGTGACCAGGTCACCGGAGACATAGCCGGTCATCGAGGTGAACTCGGCCCCGGTGGCGGTCAGGGCCGCCGGGTCCTTCGCCGTCCAGTCCCAGATCTCGGCCGCGAACCCCGCGGCGTGGATGCGTTCGACGCGCTCCAGGTGCGGGAGGTCGGTGTAGACCATCTCCGAGCAGACGGCCAGCGTGAAGCTCATCTCCTACTCCCCTCCCAGGGTGCTGTCGACGGCGGCGCGACCGCCGGTGGTGATCGACTCGATGCAGGCCGCGGCGATGGCGAACGCGGCGATCGCGTCGTCGCCGGTGACCGACGGCGGGCGTGAGTCCCGGACCGCGGTCGCGAACTCCGTGAACTCCGCGGCGTACGAGCCGGCCAGCAGCTCGGTGTCGCTGTGGCTGGTGCTGGCCGTCCGTCCGGACCCGTCGTGGATGCGTGACGAGGACCGGGCTCCGTCGCCCATCGTGACCATGCCGAGCGATCCGAGCACCTCGCCGCGCACGTCGTAGCCGTACGCCGCGGCGAAGCTGGCCTCCGCCGTCGCGATCGACCCGTTGTCGTAGCGGATCACCACCGTCGCGTGGTCCAGCAACGTGGGGTGGCCGGGAGCCGTCAGCGAGTCGGCGGTGGCGATCACGTCGACCGCCCGGGCGCCCGGGTTGAGCCAGTTCAGCGTGTCGAAGTCGTGGATCAGGGTCTGGGTGAAGATCGTCCAGGCCGGCACGGCGTCCGGATCGGCCGGGCCCGCCCCCGGGTCGCGCGTCAACGAGCGCAGCTGGCGCACCCGGCCGACACGACCCGCCAGGATGGCGTCGTGGCTCGCCACGAACTCGGGGGCGAAACGTCGGTTGAAACCGACCTGGAAGGCCACCTCGGCCCGCGCGGTCGCGTCCCGGCCGGCCACGACCTCCGGCAACGACATGCCGGCCGGCTTCTCGCTGAAGACGTGCTTGCCGGACTCGGCGGCGGCGACGATCAGCTCGGCGTGGACCACCGACGACGCGGCGATGACGACCGCGTCGACGTCCGGGGCGGCGAGCACCGTCTCGAGGTGCAGCTCGCCGCGGGCGCCGAGCGGCTCCGCGACCGCAGCGGCGGCACCGGGGCGAGGGTCGACGACCGCGACGAGATCGGCCTCCGGCACCCGCCTGGCGACGGTCTCGGCATGGGCCGCGCCGATCCGCCCGGCACCGATCAGGGCGATCCTGAGAGGGGGGGTGAGCATGGTGCTCCTTGGCGTCGTCCGGGCGTGTCGGGGTTCGGTGGGGATGGGGCTGGGGTGCGAGGAGGTCAGATCGATCAATCCCGGTAGAGATCGGGTCGGGCGCCGGGATCGATGACCTCGCGCGCGCCGCCGGTCAGCGAGGCCACGCCGGCCGCGGCCGCGACGTTGGCGACGTGGCCGTCCCAGGCGCTCGGGCCCCGCACGGAGCCGGAGAGGGCCGCACCGGCCCAGCCACCGAGCTCGATGCGGTAGGCGTCGGAGAAGTGGGCCACGAAGTCGTCACGCACCGGTCGTCCCTCGACGCCGGCGACCCGGGTGCTGACCGGGGACGTGGGCGCCAGCGACGACGTGCCCCGTGAGCCGACGACCTCGCACCGCACGTCGTAGCCGTACCCCGCGTTGACGAAGACCTCGACGGTGACGAGCACCCCGCCACGGGTCCAGAGAGTGGCGAGCTGGGGGTCGCGGAAGCCGTCCACCACGGGTGACTCGACGCGGATGGCGATGAGCTCGTCCTCGAGGAGCCACGCGACGGTGTCGAGCTCGTGGATCATCGAACCGGTGATCAGCCCGGCGTCGTCGGTGCTCGTGCTGCTCGAGGCGTTGCGGTGCACGGCGTGCACGACGCGGACCTGGCCCACCGAGCCGTCGGTGATCGTGGACCGGAGGGCTACGAAGCCGGGGTCGTAGCGCCGCATGAAACCGACCTGGACCACGCGTCGTCCGAGGGCCACCTCGGCCTCGACGACCCTCAGCGAATCAGCCGCCGTGACCGCGAGGGGCTTCTCGCACAGCGTGGGTTTCCCCGCCTCCACGCAGGCGACGGCGAGATCGGCGTGGGTGAAGTCGGGCGAGGCGATGATGACCGCGTCCACGTCCTCGGACGCGACCAGGGCAGTGGCCGTCGACGGCACCGAGGCCCCCACCGCGGCCGCGACGTCGGCGGCCCGCGCGGTGTCGAGGTCGTAGACCGCCACGACACGGGCCTGCGGGATCGCTGCGGCCAGGGTGCGGACGTGGTCGGCCCCCATCGCACCCGCACCGATGACCCCGACCCGGAGCGGAGCGCTCATCGTGCTCCCTCCACCGAGATCCAACGGCCCTGGGCGGCCGAGGCGAGGAGGGCGTCGACGGTGCGGGCCGCGACGAGGGCGTCGTCGACCGTCGCCCCCACTGCCTTGCCACCGATGATGGAGGTCACCAGTCGGTGGGCCTCGATCAGCTTGAGGTCGTCGTAGCTCATCGCGATACCCGACCCGGGCTGGAACGCACCGGTCTCACCGATCCCGGGCCGGACGAGCTGGGTCGTCCACGACGCGTCCTGGTAGTCCTGGTCCAGGCAGGTGCGCAGCTCCCCCATCCGCCGGAAGTCCCAGGCCACGGCGCCCTGCGCGCCGTGCACCTCGATGCTGTAGGCGCACTGGTCCCCGACCTCGGTCCGGCTGGACTCCAGGATGCCCCTCGAGCCGTCGACGAAGCGCAGCAGCGCGCTGACGTAGTCCTCGTTCTCCACCGGCTGCCGCGGACCGGTGCCGCCGCGGCTGAAGTGCGAGGCGTTCCCGTCGGGGACGGCTCTCTCGGTGATGAAGGTGGCGGTGTCGGCGACCACCTCGGCCAGGTCGCCCACGACGTACCGGGCCAGGTCAGCGGCGTGGCTGACCAGGTCACCCAGCACCCCCGAGCCCGCCAGGTCGTTCTTGAACCGCCAGGTGAGGGCCCCGTCGGGATGGGCGGAGTAGTCGGAGCTGAAGTGGACGGTCGTGTGCTGCACCTGGCCCAGGCGGCCGCTCCGGACCAGCTCGCGGGCGTGCTCGACCGCTGGTGCGTTGCGGTAGTTGAACCCGGCGGCAGCCTGCACGCCGGCCTCGGCGACGGCCTCGGCGATCTGGGCCGTCTCGATGCTGGTGCGGCCTGCCGGCTTCTCGACCCACAGGTGCTTGCCGTTGCCGGCGGCCGCGACCGCCACGTCGCGGTGGGTGGCGTTCGGTCCGGTCACGCAGACCAGGTCGATGTCGTCCCGCTCGACCAGCTCCCGCCAGTCGAGGTGGTGCTCGACGAAGCCCAGGGACCGTGCGGCGACGGTGGTCGCGTCGTCCTGTGCGGGGTCGGCGAAGGCCACCAGCCGCGGGACGAGTGGCTGGTCGGGGTAGTGCTGCGGGAGGCGGACCAGTGAGCGAGAGTGCAGCCGACCCATCCAGCCCAGGCCGACCACGCCGACCCGGAGCTCGCCCCGACCGCCCGCTTCCATCACGGGGTCTCGGCCTTGAAGTCCTTGACGACCGGGTCGCTCTCGCCCAGGGTGCGCTCCAGCTCGTGGGTCAGGTCACCGAGCTCGGCGCCGCCCGCCATCATCGACGTCAGCTCGTCCAGCGTCAGCTCGGACTTGGCGAAGTCGCCCATCGACTTGCCGCGGCGGAGCACCATGAACCGGTCGCCGACGGGGTAGGCGTGGTGGGGGTTGTGGGTGATGAAGACCACGCCGAGTCCCCGGTCCCGGGCCTTGGCGATGTAGCGCAGCACGACGCCGGACTGCTTGACGCCGAGCGCGGCGGTCGGCTCGTCCAGGATCAGCACGCGCGCACCGAAGTAGACGGCGCGGGCGATGGCCACGCACTGCCGCTCACCACCGGACAGGGTGCCGATCGGCTGGTCGACGTCGCGCAGGTCGATACCCATCGCGGCCAGCTCGGTCTTGGCGGTCCTCCTCATGAAGGCCACGTCGAGCATCTTCAGCGGACCCACGCCCTTGCTCACCTCGCTGCCGAGGAAGAAGTTGCGCCACACCGGCATCAGCGACACCACGGCGAGGTCCTGGTAGACCGTGGCGATCCCCCTGGCAAGCGCATCGCGCGGGCTGCCGAAGGTGGTCGGCTTCCCATCGATGAGGAGCTCGCCGTCGCTGTGGGCGTGGGCGCCGGCCAGGATCTTGATGAACGTGGACTTCCCGGCGCCGTTGTCGCCGAGCACGCAGGTCACCGACCCCGCCCGCACGGACGTGCTGATCTGGCCCAGCGCGATCACGTTGCCGTAGCGCTTGCCGACGTCGCGGACCTCGATGACAGGAGTCCCCGGGTCGTCGCCCACGGCTCCGACGGGTGTGCTGGGTGCGGTCGTCACGAGAGGATCCTTCGGGTCGTCGAGAGGCTGAGGAGTGAGCGGGCTCCGCCGAGCGAGGTGGCGGAGGGCTCGGCACCGGCGTTCATCGTCCGCCTGCCTGCTTGCGGACCCACTCGTTGAGCAGCACCGCACCCAGGAGCATCGCGCCGAGGAAGGCGCGCAGCCAGTTGTTGTCCCAGCCGCTGTAGACGATGCCCTGGTTGACCATGCCGTAGATCAGGGCGCCGAACGCGGCCCCGATGGCGGAGCCGTAGCCCCCGGTGAGCAGGCATCCGCCCACGACGGCACAGATGATGAAGATGAACTCCTGGCCCACCCCGGTGTTGGCCTGCACCGTGGAGGTGCTGAACAGCAGCAGCATCCCGACCAGCCAACCGGCACCGGCGGTGGTCATGAACAGGGCGATCTTGGTCCGGAGGACGGGGACCCCGACCTGGCGGGCCGCGACCTGGGCCCCGCCCACCGAGAAGATCCAGTTGCCGGCCCGGGTGCGGAGCAGCACCCAGGTGGCGAGCGCGGTGACCGCGATCCACCAGAACACCGAGATGAAGATGTTGCCGCCGAACAGGTCGAAGGACCGACCGAAGACGGCCTCCGCCTGCCCGTAGTACGGCACCCGGGCCATCCCCTGGATGGCGACCTGGCCGGTGAGCGCGGAGGTGCCTGCGAGGTCGATGCCCTGCAGCACGAAGAACGTGCCCAGGGTGACGATGAAGCTCGGTAACCCGGTGCGCATCACCATCAGGCCGTTGATCGCGCCGATGCCCAGGGCGAAGGCCAGCGAGACCACGATCGCGGCCCAGATGTTGAGGCCGTACTCGGTGGTGAGGACCCCGACGACCAGGCCGGTGAACCCGGTCATCGCTCCGGCCGAGAGGTCGAACTCGCCGCCGATCATGAGCAGCGCCACGGCGACGGCCATGATGCCGATCGTGGAGGCACCGCGCAGCCAGGTGCTCGCGCCACTGGCGGTGGCGAAGGTGTCCGTGGTCACGGCGAAGTAGACGAAGATGGCTGCTGCAGCCACGATCGCGCCGCTCTCGGGGCGCTTCAGGATGCGGCTGAGGTTCGAGGCGTGGCCGATGCGTTCATCGGTGGCCGCGGTGGTCGTGGCTGTTGCCATCACTACACTCCCGTGCGGGTTGGGCTGGACATGGCGACGCGGATCGGACCGCGCTGGGTGGTGGGAGACCCGGGCAGGCCTCAGCGGGTCCCGTTGGCGGAGAACTCGGCGACCTCGGCCGCGTTCTCGGCCGTGACGAAGGCCGGGCCGGAGTTGATCGGCTGGCCACCGCCGATGTCGTTGCCGTTGGTCGACTTGAGGTAGAGGCCCGAGACTCCCATGAACCCCTGGACGTAGGGCTGCTGGTCGACGGCGAAGAGGATCGACCCGTCCTCGATGCCGGCGAGGACGTCGTCGGAGAGGTCGAAGGTCGCGACCTGTGCGTCCGAGCCGGCCTGGTCGACCGCAGCGACGGCGTCGACGGCCTGCTGGCCGCCGAGGGTCAGCACCGCGTCGATGCCGGGGTCGGCCTGCAGCTGGCTGGTGATCGTGGCGGTGACCGCGTTGTCGTCGGTGCCGTCGACCTGCAGGTTCTCCATCTCGCCGCCGAACGCGTCGGCCGCCGCGGCGCACCGCTCCTCCAGGCCGACGTTGCCGGCCTCCTGGATGACGCAGATCGCCTTCGACAGCCCCTCGTCGGCCATCCGGGCGCCGACGGCCTCGCCGGCGACGGTCTCGGACTGCCCGATGTGGGTGATCGCGCCGAAGTCCGCGGACTGGTCGCCCCCGGAGTTGATGGTGATGACGGGCACGCCGGCCTCGACCGCGGCCTCGACGCTGGTCTGCAGCCCGTCGGGATTGGCCATCGAGACCACGATGCCGTCGGCCTCGTCGGCGACAGCGGCGTCGATGAGCTGGGACTGCTTGGCCGGGTCGGGGTCGTTGGAGTACTGGACGTCGACGCCGTACTGCTCGCCGGCGGCCTCGGCGCCGGACTGCACGCGATCCCAGAACGCGTCCCCGGGAGAGGCGTGGGTGACCACGGCGAACGTCAGGTCCGCACCGGCGTCACCGCCACCGGAGGACTCCTCCTGGCCGGTGCCGCTGCACGCGGTCAGGGTCGACGCCGAGATCAGCAGGGCAGCGGCACTGCCAGCGAGCTGCAGGTTCTTCATCTGGTTCTTCTTCCTCTGGAGCGTGGTCGACGTCGACCAGGCGGGGGTGGGACCGGCGGTCAGTGGGCCGTCGGGAAGTTCAGCTGAGCGAGGGACTCCTCGCTCTGGTGGGGCCAGCGCGTGGTGACGGCCTTGGCCCGGGTGTAGAAGCGGATCCCCTCGGGACCGTGGATGTGGTGGTCGCCGAACAGGGAGTCCTTCCAGCCACCGAACGAGTGGAAGGCCATGGGGACGGGGACCGGCACGTTGATCCCGATCATCCCGACGTGGACCCGGCGCTGGAAGGTCCGCGCCACCTCGCCCGAGGAGGTGAACACCGCCGTGCCGTTGCCGTAGGGGTTGGCGTTGACCAGCTCGATGGCGGCGTCCAGGGTCGGCACCCGGAGCACGGCGAGCACGGGGCCGAAGATCTCGTCGGTGTAGATCGACATGTCCGTGGTGGTGTGGTCGATCAGGCTCGGACCGACGAAGAAGCCGGACTCGTGACCCTCCACGACGAGGCCGCGGCCGTCGACGACGACCTTGGCGCCGGCGCCCTCGCCCTGGGCGATGTAGTCCACGATGCGGTCGCGGGACGCCTGCGTCACCACCGGCCCCATCTCGACCCCGCTGCGTGCCCCCGGCCCGACGGTGATGTCGAGGGTGCGCTCGCGGAGCTTGTCGACCAGGGTGTCGGCCGCGGGTCCGACGGCGACGACGGCCGAGATGGCCATGCACCGCTGTCCGGCCGAGCCGTACCCGGCCGCGACGATGTGGTCGGCAGCGAAGGAGAGGTCGGCGTCGGGCATGACGACCGCATGGTTCTTGGCGCCACCCAGGGCCTGGACCCGCTTGCCGGTGCGGCTGGCGCCCTCGTGGACGTACCTGGCGATCGGGGTGGAGCCGACGAACGAGACGGCGTCGACGTCGGCGTGCTCGAGCAGCGCGTCGACGGCGACCTTGTCGCCGTGCACGACGTTGAAGACGCCGTCGGGCAGCCCGGCCTCCTGGTAGAGGCGCGCGACCAGGTCCGAGGCGCCGGGCACCCGCTCGGACGGCTTGAGGATGAACGTGTTGCCGCAGGCGATGGCCACCGGGTGCATCCACAGCGGCACCATGATCGGGAAGTTGAACGGGGTGATGCCCACGACGACGCCGAGGGGCTGGCGGAACGAGTGGGAGTCGACGCCGCCGGAGACCTGGTCGCTGAAGTCGCCCTTGAGCAGCTGCGGGATGCCGCACACGAACTCGACGACCTCCCTGCCTCGCACCACCTCGCCGCGGGCGTCGTCCAGCGTCTTGCCGTGCTCGGCGGAGATCACGGCGGCGAGCTCGTCCTCGTGCTGCACCAGCAGCTCGCGGAAGGCGAACATCACCCGGGAGCGGGCCGTGACCGAGGACTCCGCCCACGTCTCGGCGGCCTCCCGGGCGGCGGCCACGGCCGCGTCGACGTCCTCGACGCCCGCCAGCCGGACCCGCTTCGCGACCTGGCCGGCCGCGGGGTCGAAGACGTCGCCGAAGCGGTCCCCGTTGCCGGGGACGTGGCGTCCGCCGATCCAGTGCTCGTACGTCGTGTGGTTGCTCATCGCGGCTCGTCCTTGTCCGGTGCTGGTCGGCGGTGCTGGTCGGCGTCAGGTGGCTGGGGCTCGCGGCCTGCCTCGGCCCCGGGGTCGCTGGGCGCGAGGTGGTGGCGCTGCGCGGTCTTGGCCCGGTCGTAGTCGGCCCGGGCGGCTCGGGTGCTGTCGAGGGCGGAGACCTCGGCCACCGGGACGTCCCACCAGGCGGGACTGGCCGGGGCAGGCACCAGGGGGTCGGTCTCGACGTGGATCACCGTGGTGCGGGGGGAGCCACGCGCCTCGGCGATGGCCGCGACCAGCTCGGCGTGCGTCTCGACCGCGATGACGTCGGCTCCGAGGCTCGCGGCATTGGCGGCGAGGTCGACCGGGAGCCGGTCGCCGTCCAGGCGGCCGCTCGGCGATCGGTAGCGGTAGCGGGTGCCGAAGCGCTGGGAGCCCAGGGACTCCGAGAGAGCGCCGATCGAGGCGTACCCGTGGTTCTGGACGAGGACCACGATCACCTTCAGCCCCTCGGCGACCGCCGTGACCAGCTCGGTGTTCATCATCAGGTAGGAGCCGTCGCCGACGAGCACGAAGACGTCCCGGTCGGCGTCCTCGCCGAGCGCGGCCTGGTCCGCCGCGGCCAGCTTGACCCCGATGCCGCCGGCGATCTCGTAGCCCATGCAGGAGAAGCCGTACTCGACGTGGTAGCCCTTGCGGTCACGGGTGCGCCACAGCTTGTGCAGGTCGCCGGGGATCGAGCCGGCCGCGCAGACGACCACGTCGCGCGGGTCGGACAGCTCGTTGACGGCACCGATCACCGCCGACTGCACCAGCCCGCCGTCCTGCGAGCGGGCGTAGGCCTCGTCGACGGTGCGGTCCCACGCCGCGGCCAGGTCGGTGGCCCGCGCGGTGTGCGACGGCTCGGCCCGCCATCCCTCCAGGGCCGCTGCCAGGGCGTGGAGCCCCTCGCGGGCGTCGGCCACGAGCATGGACGCCGCCAGCTTGTGGGCGTCGAAGGCGGAGACGTTGAGGTTGACGAACCGGACGCCCTCGGCGGCGAAGACGGTCCGGGAGGCGGTGGTGAAGTCGCTGTAGCGGGTGCCGATCCCGATCACGACGTCGGCCTCGGCGGCCAGTGCGTCGGCGGCCGTCGTGCCGGTGGCGCCGATCGCGCCGACGGCCTGCGGGTGGTCGTAGGCCAGGGCGCCCTTGCCGGCCTGGGTCTCGGCGACCGGGATGCCGGTCGCCTCGACGAAGGTGCGCAGCGCTGCGTTGGCCCGGCTGTAGGTGACCCCTCCTCCGGCGACGAGCAGGGGGCGCCGGGCGGTGCGGATGACGCGGGCGGCGCGGTCCAGCGGCGGCCGGCTCGGGGACCGGACGAGCGACGTGCCAGACCCGGGGAGCGAAGAGCTCGTCGGGCCAGTCGAACGCCTCGGCCTGCACGTCCTGCGGCAGGGCCAGGGTGACCGCTCCGGTCGCCGCCGGGTCGGTGAGCACCCGCAGGGCCTGCAGCAGGGCGGGGGCCAGCTGCTCGGGGCGCTGCACCCGGTCGAAGTAGGCCGAGACCGGCCGGAAGGCATCGTTGACCGACCAGTCCCCGTTGGCGGGGTCCTCGAGCTCCTGCAGGACCGGGTTGGCCACCCGGGTGGCGAAGACGTCGCCGGGCAGCAGCAGGACCGGCAGGCGGTTGATCGTGGCCAGCGCGGCCCCCGTGACCATGTTGGTGGCTCCCGGGCCGACCGACGCGGTGACCACGTGCGCGGCGAGCCGGTCGCGCTGGCGGGCGTAGCCGACAGCCGCGTGCACCATGGCCTGCTCGTTGCGGCCGTGCCGGAACAGGAGGTGCGAGGGGTCGCCGGACAGCTCTCGCTCCAGCAGGGCCTGACCCACCCCGGCGACGTTGCCGTGGCCGAAGATGCCCCAGCAGGCGGTGAAGAACGGGTGGACGTCGCCGTCGCGCTCCACCAGCTGCTCGCTCGAGGAAGCGCACGGTGGCCTGGGCCACGGTCAGCCGAGTCGTCACGACAGTGCCTCCTCGTCGGTCCCGAAGGGAAGTCGGGGGTCGACGACCTCGTCGGCCCAGCTCGTCCGGACCCAGGCGTGCGCCGGGTCGTCGCAGATCAGCCAGCGGCGCTCGGGTCCGGGGCCGGCCATGACGTTGAGGTAGTACAGGTCGTAGCCGGGCGCTGCCATCGAGGGGCCGTGCCACCCGTGCGGGATGAGCACGGCGTCCCCGGTACGGACCTCCTCGAGGAGGTCGATGTCGGCGCCCCCGTGCCCGTAGACGCGCTGGTAGGCCATCCCCGGCCCACCCGGTCCGTCGGCGACCTCGAAGTAGTAGATCTCCTCGAGCTCGGTCTCGCCCGGGCGCTCCTCGTCGTGCTTGTGCGGTGGCCACGAGGACCAGTTGCCGGCCGGGGTCAGCACCTCGCAGGCGATGATCCGGTCGGCGTCGAGGACGGCGGGCACCGCGAAGTTGTGCACCTGACGGCTGGCCCGTCCGGCGCCACGCAGCTCGACGGGCACGTCGGCCCTCGCGACGTACGCCGGCTCCAGGCGACGCTCGCACCGTGCCGAGCAGAGCGCGAACCGCCCGCCGGCGACGCTGCTCACCCGCAGGAGGGAGTCGCGCGGAGCGTAGACCGCGTCGCTGGGCCCGTCGAAGACGCTCTCGCGCCCGAGCAGGTCGAAGGACCGGTCATCGACCCCGACCTGCGCGGAGCCGGACAGCGAGATGACGACGACCTCGGACCCGTCGGTGCCCACCTCCACGTCCTCGCCGGCAGCGAGCTCGACCACGCGCAGGCCGCTGTGTGCCCAACCCGCGCTCCGCGGGGTGATCTCGAGGACGAAGGGGCCGGTGCCCGTCGCGCCGTGGCGCAGGACCAGGCCGCTCACAACATCTCCACGGTGGAGTCGACCGCCCTCTCGACGTCGCCGTCGGGGGGGAAGAGGAGCGAGCGTCCCGACGACCATGCCGCGCACCGTCGGGCAGGCCAACGCCCGCGACCACGACGCCAGCTGAGCAGTCTGGTCGGTGGAGACCTCGCCACCGAGCAGGAGCACCGGGAGCGTCGAGGCAGCCAGCACCGTCTCCATGTCCTCGATCACGGGCAGCTTGAGCCAGGTGTAGGCCGACGTGGGGGCCAGTCCGGCCGCGACCCCGATCGAGCGGACGACAGCCTCGGTGGAGAGGTCGTTGCGAACGCGGCCGGAGCCGTCGCGGGCCGAGATGAAGGGCTCGACCATGGCCATCAGCCGGTGCCCGGCGAGGTCGGCGACGGCCGAGGCGCAGGACTGGAGCGTGTCCACGGTGGTGTGGTCGTCGGGGTCGATGCGCAGCAGCATCTTGCCCCCCTGGTACCGGTCGGAGGCGATGGTGGCGGCGTCGAACCCGGTGAAGCGGTCGTCCATCTCGAACACGGTGCCCGCGAGCCCGCCGCGGTTCATCGAACCGATCACGACCTTGCCCTCGAGGGCACCGAGGAGGAGCAGGTCGTCGAGGATGTCAGCAGTGCCGAGCACCCCGTGCACGCCGGGACGGGCCAGTGCTCGCACCAGGCGGTCCAGCAGCTGGGCCCGGTCCCCCATCGCCAGCGGGTCGTCGCCGGCCCGAAGGGCGCCGCGGGCCGGGTGGTCGGCCGCGATCAGCATCAGCCGGCCGTCCGAGCCGACCTGGCCGGTGGGCTGCTCCCGCTGAGCCGCTGCCTCGGCGACCCGGTGCGGCTCCGTCGTGCGCAGCGTCACCAGCCGGGCGATGTCCTCCGCTGTGACGCGGGTGGGGGGCAGATCAGTCATGGCCGGGCTCCGTCCTGCTCGAGGTAGCCAGTCGAGCTGCGCCACGCTGGGCATCGCGTCGGCGCAGGAGAGCTGGCCTGCCACGTACGATCCGGCTCCGTTGGCGAGGGTGAGCGTGCTTCGCAGGTCTCGTCCCGTCAGGAGGCCGTGCACGAAGGCACCGCCGAAGGCGTCGCCGGCTCCCAGACCGTTGACCACCTCGACCGGCACCGGCGGCACGACGACCTGCTCGAGGGTTCCGTCGGCGAGGCGCACGCTCCCGAGCACCCCGGCGGGACCCTGCTTGACCACCGCGAGGTCGACGCCGGCGTCGTGCAGGCTCGTCACGACCGCATCGGGCTCGGTCTCGCCGACGGCGACGCGGCACTCCTCGCGGTTGCCGATCGCGACGGTGACGTGGGGCAGAGCGGCATGCACCTGCTCGGTCGCCTCGGACTCCGAGTCCCAGAACATCGGGCGGTAGTCGAGGTCCAGCACCGTGGTGCCGCTGCGCCGGCGAGCCTCCAGCGCGGCGAGGTGCGCCTCACGGCTCGGCGACTGCGAGAGGCCGGTGAGGGTGATCCAGAGCACCTCGGCCGATCGGATCGCGTCGTAGTCGAGCTCGTCGGGAGAGATCTCGAGGTCGGGCGCCTTGGGGAAGCGGTAGAAGTAGAGCGGGAAGTCGTCGGGCGGGAGCAGCTCGCAGAACACCACCGGCGTGGGCAGGTGATCCACCGGCGTCACCCAGCGGTCGTCCACGCCGAAGCCCGCCAGGGCACGGTGGATGAACCGGCCGAAGGGGTCGTCGCCGGTCCGGGTCACGACCGCGGCACGGTGGCCCAGCCGGGAGGCGGCCACGGCGACGTTGGTGGCGCTACCGCCGAGGAACTTGGCGAAGCTGGTCACGTCCTCGAGTCCCACGCCGACCTGCTCGGGGTAGATGTCGACCCCGACCCGACCCATGGTGATGACCTCGAACCCGCCCGTGCGGCCGGGAGAGCGGTGCAGGGCGACGGGCGCGCTCACGTCAGGGCTGCTTCGACGAAGTCGAGGCAGCGGCGCACGTCGGCGGCGGGACCGTCGCCGCTCGGCTCACCGTCGCGGAGCATCAGGTCCTGCTCCAGCACGTACCACCCGTCGTAGCCCGCGCCCTCCAGCGCGGCGATCATCGCCGTGACGTCGACCGATCCCTCACCCAGGACGGTCCACATCCCTTCGGCGACGGCGTCGGAGAAGGAGATCTCACCGGCGACGACCCGCGCGGCCTGCGCGGCGTCGACGTCCTTGAGGTGGACGTGACCGACCCGATGGGGGTTGGCCAGGGTGATCGCCACCGGGTCGGCGCCGGCAGCGACCAGGTGGCCGGTGTCGATGCACAGGCCGATCTGCGAGCCGTCGAGCACGCGCTGCACGTCCTCGGCGCTCTCGACCATGGTGCCCATGTGCGGGTGCACGACGGCCAGCAGACCGCGTTCGTGGGTGTGCTCCCGGATCAGGTCGAGGTGGTGCAGCAGCACCGCCCACTGGCTCTCGTCGAGCTCGGGGCGCGCGTCGTACCCCTCCTGGCCGGTCGTCGCAGCGAGCACCACGACGCCGGCGCCCGCGGCGATGCAGGCGTCGATGAACACGTCGACCTCGGGCAGCGGGTCGTGGCCGGGATCGTGCAGCAGCACCGGCAGGAAGCCCCCGACCGCCGCCAGGTCGTAGGAGCTCAGGACGTCGGCCTTGTCCTGCGGGGCGTCGGGCAGGAAACCCTCGGGCCCGAACTCGGTCGCGACCAGGCCGAGCTCCTGCATGTCGCCCAGCACCCGCTCGGGCGGGAGCTGGAAGCCCCAGCCCGGCACCTCGCACACGCCCCAGGAGATCGGTGCGCCCGCGATCCGCTCGCGGGAGCTGCGGCGCTGTGCTGGAGTGGTCGACATCGGCTGCCTTCGTCGTCGAGGGAGGGTGAGCGCGAACCGCACGGCGTTTGTCATGACAAAGTCGGCGGCAGGTGCGATTGTGACAACGGTCATAACGTGCTGTCAAGGCTTTGTCAGGACATGCATATGTCATGACAGATACCGGTAGTCTTCGACGATGGCAGGCCTCCCGTCGATCGTCGTGGATCGATCGAGCCCGGTGCCGCTGTACTTCCAGGTCGCCGAGCAGGTCGAGCAGGCGATCCTGACCGGCCTGCTGGGCCCCGGGGCCAAGCTGGACAACGAGATCTCGCTGGCCCGGGAGCTCGGGTTGTCGCGGCCCACGATGCGCCAGGCGATCCAGCTGCTGGTCGACAAGGGCATGGTCGTGCGCAAGCGCGGCGTGGGCACCCAGGTCATGCACGGCCAGGTGCGCCGGTCACTGGAGCTGACCAGCCTCTACGACGACCTGGTCCGAGCCGGGGAGGCTCCGCGGACCGACATCCTGAGCCAGGAGCGGATCGTTGCCGACGAGGACATCGCCCGGGAGCTGAACATCGGGGTCGGCGCTCCCATCTGGTCGGTGGCCCGCCGTCGGTTCATCGGCGACGAACCGTTGGCGTTGATGCACAACTACCTGCCGTGCGAGGTCATCGACCTGGGCCTGCTCGACCTCGAGCACGAAGGTCTCTACGCGGCACTGAGGCGTTCGGGCATCACGATGTCGGTAGCGCACCAGCGGATCGGGGCTCGCCTGGCCACCTCGGCCGAGGCGGCGCTGCTGGGGGAGAAGCGCAGCGCCCCGTTGCTGACGATGCAGCGCCGCGCCTTCGACAACTCCGGTCGCGCGGTGGAGTTCGGGCGCCACGCCTACCGGCCCGACCTCTACTCCTTCGAGCTCACCCTCGTCGAGCGCTGAGGCGCGGGCGGTGACGTCCCACCGGTGAGGACCGCAGGGGTTCTGCGCTGGTGGCACCGGCGTCGATCTCGGCGATCAGATCTCGGCACCACGTGCCGGGTCGCCCCGCTCCGTCGGGCTGCTCAGGTCGTGGGTCCGAGTCCCACGGAGCCCACCGCCCGGTCCTGCGGCTCCCCGCCCGGGGCGCCGGGGGCGCCCGGGGCCAGCTCCGGGCGGTGGTGGACCAGCACCCGCATGAAGTGCCGCGGGTCCACCATGGCGGCGTCCACGACGTCCGTCGCCTCGCCGGGGCGTCCGAACCGCACGCGCCACCCCGGGCGTCCGGGGCGACCGACGACCTCGATCCCGGTGAGCGGGCTGGTCAGGTCGGCGCGCCAGGTCCGCCCGGCGCGGGTCACGACGAGGACGCCGCCGGAGACCTCGAGGTAGGCGGTCGTGGTCGTGGCGCGGGCCGCCCAGACGGCCGCGGTCAGGCCGGCGGCGACCAGGACCGGGACCACCGACGCCTGACCGGCCGCGAGGTACGTCGTCCACGCGAGGAGCCCGGTCAGGACGAGGCAGCCGAGGAGCAGCAGGCCGGTGAGCGCGCGCGCCAGCCGGCGCGGCCTGAAGACCGGGTGCGCCAGCGCGGCAGCCGCCGGTCCGGCCCGGTCCGGCGCGTCGGGCGGACGCGGCGGCGCAGCGGCCGGCTCGTCGACGACCACCGCGGCGGGCGTCTCGACCACCTCGGCGGCGATCGGCTCGGGGATCGGCTCTGCCGCTGCGTCGACCGGCTGGGGAGCAGGCCCGGGGACGGGTCCGGCGTCCGCGGTCGCGGGTATGCGCCGCCGGCGGCCCGGCGCGGTGCGCGAGCCAGCGCTCGACCAGGTCTCCCTGGCCGTCGGCGGTCGGCTCGGTCATGGCTCCGACGGTACGCGCGCGCGGGCCGGTCGGGGGCGGGTTTGCCGCGGTTGCCCGCCCGGTCCGGGGCGGCGGGTCAGCGCCGCTGGAGGAACGCCGTCATCGCGTCCTTCGCCTCCTGCGAGGCGAAGAGCCGGGCGCTGAGCGCGGCGAGGTCGTCACCGCGGGCGTCGATGCGGTCGAGCAGGTCCCGCGCGAGCAGCCGCTTGGTCTCCCGCAGGCCCTGGGCGGCACCCGCCGCGAGGGTCCGGCAGGTGGTGGCGACGACCTCGTCCAGGTCGTCCGCGGGCACCGCGCGGGTGACCAGGCCCCACTCCGCGGCCTGCGCCGCGTCGAAGGTCTCCCCGGACAGGCACGCCCACGCCCCCGCCCGGCTGGACATCCGCGGCAGCACGGTCAGCGAGATGGCCGCCGGGGCCAGCGCGAGCCGGACCTCGGTGAGGGCGAACGTCGCGGCGTCCGCGCAGAGGGCGACGTCGGCCGCGGCGACGATGCCGATGCCGCCGGCACGCACGGGGCCCTGGACCCGGACCACGACCGGCTTGGGGTGCGCGACGATCCGCCGCTGGAGCGCCACGATCGTCCGCGCACCCTCCTCCATGCCCTCGCCCGTGGCCTCCGACAGGTCGGCGCCGGAGCAGAAGACCCGGCCCGTCGCGGTCACCAGGACCACGGACACGGCGTCGTCCTCGGCCGCGCGGTCGAGACCGTCCAGCAGGCCGGTGACCAGCCGGCGCGAGAGGGCGTTGCGGTTGGCCGGGCTGTCCAGCGTGATCGTGGCGACGCCGTCGGCGACGTCGTAGCGGACCAGCTCTGGTGCGGGGCGTCCCTCGTCGTCGCTCATGCCCGCATGATGCCGCGCCCCTCCGTGCTGCGAGCGTCAGGGCGGCTCGTCGCGGGCGTCAGGTCGGCGGGCTAGACGGGGTCGCCGACGCGGAGGCCGCGCTCGCCGGCGTCGGTGAGGCGGACGTTCTCGGCGGCGGTGGCCTCGAGCTCGGCGCGGCGGGTGGCCTCCATCATGTCGCGGGCCGCCTCGTAGGCCCCCGGTTCGGAGACGAGGTCGACGGCGCCGCGGTCGAACCTGGCCAACGCGTTGCGCCCGAAGATCTGCTGCTCGGTGGCGGTGCGCTCGGAGCGGCCGCGGCCCCAGAACGAGATGAACCAGTGCAGCACCGCGGTGAGCCGGTTCTTGAAACCGGTGATGTAGACCAGGTGGACCGCCAGCCACATCAGCCAGGCGATGAAGCCGGTGAGTCGCACCCTGCCGATCAGCGCCACCGCCCGGAACCGGCTGATGGTCGCCATCGAGCCCTTGTCGAAGTACTTGAAGGGGCCGACGGAGGGCTTGCCCCCGATCCGGTGGTCGATCTCCTTCGCGGCGTGCTTCGCACCCTGGATGGCCACCTGGGCCACACCGGGCAGGTTGTCGAGGGCGATCATGTCGCCGACCACGAAGACCTCGGGGTAGCCCGGCAGGGTCAGGTCCGGGTTGACGCCGATCCGCCCCGCGCGGTCGACCGGGGCGCCGGTCTGCTCCCCGAGCTGGCGGGCCAGCGGACTGGCCTGCACGCCCGCGGCCCAGATCTTGGCGCTGGCCTCGACCCGCTCGGTGGTGCCGTCCTTGTACTGCATCACCAGCCCGCGCTCGTCGACGTCGGTGACCATCGCGCCGAGCTTGACCTCGACGCCGAGCTTCTCCAGCTCCTGCTTGGACTTCTCCCCCAGCTTGGCGCCGAACGGCGGCAGCACCTGGGGCGCGGCGTCGACGAGCAGGACGCGCGCCGAGCGGGTGTTGATGGCCCGGAAGTCGCGGCGCAGCGTGCGGTGGGCCAGCTCGGCGATCTGGCCGGCCATCTCCACCCCGGTCGGACCGGCACCCACGACGACGAAGGTGAGGTGGTGGTCGACGTCCTCGCCCTTGGCCGCCCCGACCTCGGCCATCTCGAAGGCGCCGAAGATCCGGCCGCGCAGCTCGAGGGCGTCGTCGATGGTCTTCATGCCGGGTGCGAACTCGGAGAAGTGGTCGTTGCCGAAGTACGACTGCCCGGCGCCCGCCGCCACCAGCAGCGAGTCGTAGGGGGTCACGGTCTCGCGGCCGAGCACGTGGTGGGTCACCGTGCGGGCGTCGAGGTCGACGTCGGTGACCTCGCCGAGGAGCACCCGCGCGTTCTGCTGACGGCTGAGCACCTCGCGCGTCGGGGGCGCGATCTCGCCCTCGGAGAGGATCCCGGTCGCCACCTGGTAGAGCAGCGGCTGGAACAGGTGGTGGGTGGTCTTGGCGATCATCGTGACGTCGACGTCGCTGCGACGCAGCGCCTTGGTCCCGAACAGGCCGCCGAAGCCCGAGCCGACGATCACCACCCGGTGACGCGTGCCGGCCTGCTGGTCCAGGAGCGCGTCCTGGGGTGCCTCGGGGCTGCCGGGGTCGGTCGCGGTCATGCGTCCTCCGTACCTGGTTCGGGAGCGAGGAGCCTGCCGGTCCCGCTGCTCCCATCGTCTCGCGATCGCGCCGCCGGCACCAACCGGGGACCGCGTCCGGCTGGTCACACGAGGGTCTTCCCGGCCCGCGGTGGTTTGACTCTTCACCCTCCGGGGTAGAACACGTGACAATGGCGCGACGCCACCCCCCACTGGAGGGACGCTCAGGTGATGCCGACCGATCAGCAGATCGCCCTGGTCCCAGGGCCGCGCAGCGTCAAGGACGCGCGCCGCTGGGTCGTGCGACGCTGCCGCGACCTGGGTCGGCCCGAGCTGGCCGAGTGCGCCGAGGTCGGTGTCTCCGAGCTGGTCAGCAACGCGCTGCTGCACGGTTCGCACCCGATCCAGGTGGGCATCGCCGGCACCACCGCCCACCCCCGCGTGGAGGTGCGCGACGCGTCCACCGACGCGCCCAGCCTGCGCCTGGACGCCGGCTTCGCGGTCGGCCTCGGGCTCGAGGAGGCGCTCGTCGCCGGGCTCGGGCACGGCCCGGCCGACCCGTTCGGGGTACCGGTGAGCGACGAGGACGACGCGCTGCTGACGTTCGGGCGGGGGCTGGGCATCGTGGCGCGCTGCTCCCGGGCGTGGGGGGCCGACATCGACGACGCCGGCAAGGTGGTCTGGTTCGAGCCCGCCGAGCAGGTCGACGACCAGGCCACCGAGGGCGTGGTGACGGGCCTGGACCGCGACGTCCCGCGCCCGCGGCGGCGCGCGCGGACCCGGATCTTCGTGCTGCGCGACGTGCCGCTGCGCCTGCACGTCTCCTTCGTCCGGCACTACCGCGAGCTGCGTCGGGAGATCCGGTTGCTGGCGCTCGCCCACGGGGCGACCTACCCCCTGGCGCGCGACCTCAGCGAGCTGTTCACGGCCCTCGAGGCCCCCTCGCACGACGGCCTGCTGCTGGCCGCCCCGACGGCCGAGACCGCGCCGCCGCAGGAGGACGGGACCGACCTCGACGTCGAGGTCGACCTCGCCGTGCCGCTCACCCGGGCCGGCGCGGCCGGGCTGCGGCGGCTGGGTGAGCTGCTGGAGCAGGCCGACGCGTTCTGCCGCGAGGAGCGGCTGCTCTCCCTGGCCCGCGACCGCGAGCAGCGCCGGTTCCAGCGGTGGCTGCTCGAGGAGCTCGCGGCGCAGGACGCCGGCGCCTCGCCGTCCAGCTGGGCGGAGCAGGCGCGGACCGGGTGAGCCCCGCGGCCCGGCCGGGGCCGCAGCTGCTGCTCGTCGTGGCCCTCGGCGGCGCCGTGGGAGCGGTGCTGCGCGCCGGGGCCGGGGAGCTCCACGCCGACGCGGGCGGCTTCCCGTGGACCACCCTGGCGGTCAACCTCGTCGGCACGACCCTGCTCGCCGCGCTCCCGCTCGTCGCCCGCGTCCGCCGGTCCCGCCTGCTCGCGGCCGCGCTCGGGCCCGGGTTGCTGGGCGGCTTCACCACGCTCTCCGCCGTCTCCGACGAGACCCGCGCGCTGCTGGCCGACGGCGCCGCCGTCACCGCGGCGGCCTACGTCGGCGCCACCCTCGGCGCGACGCTGCTCGCGGTGTCGGTGGTCGCGGCGCTCGGGTCGCGGACCCGGCGGGCACCGAGCGACGGAGACGTGGGATGAGCCCGCTCGAGGTCGCGCTGGTCGCGCTCGGCGCCGCCGTCGGCGCCCCCCTGCGCGTCGTCGCCGCCGCGGCGCTCGACCGCTCCCTGCCGTGGGGCACCGGCCTGGTCAACGTCGCCGGGTCGACGCTGCTCGGCGCGCTCTCGGCGCTGGCGCTGTCGGGCTCGACCGCCGCCCTGCTCGGCACCGGGCTGTGCGGCGCCGTCACCACGTGGTCCGGCCTCGCGGTCCAGGCGCACGCGCTCGGCCGCGCGCGGGGGGCGGCGTACGCCCTCGGCACGGTCGGGCTGGGCCTGCTCGGCTGCGTGGCCGCGTTCGCGCTGGTGGCGGGTGCTCAGGCGTAACCGAGGTCGTGGAGCCGCTCGTCGTCGATGCCGAAGTGGTGGGCGATCTCGTGGACGACGGTGACCCTGATCTCCTCGACCAGCTCCTCGGGCGTGGCGCAGTAGTCGAGCAGCGGTCGCCGGAAGACGAGGATCCGGTCGGGCAGCCGCGCGGTGTTGCCGCTCCTCCTGCTCGGTCAGGGCGACGCCGTCGTAGAGCCCCAGGAGGTCGGCCGGCTCGCCGGCGGGCGGCTCGTCCTCGACCAGCACCACGAGGTTGTCGACCCTCGCGGCGAGCTCGTCGGGGACCTCGTCCAGGGCGGCGTCGACGAGCCGGTCGAACTCCTCGGGCGTGATCTGCAGCGTCACGTCACCAGTCTGACCGTGGCGGGCAAGGAGACGACGAAGCGCCCCGGACCACACGGTCCGGGGCGCTCGGTGGCGACCCCGACGGGACTCGAACCCGCGGCCTCCGCCGTGACAGGGCGGCGCGCTAACCAACTGCGCTACGGGGCCAGGCGGCTCTGCCCGCAGCCCTGGACGGGCCTCGCGGACGAAGCGGTTGGACTCTAACCCATGCTCAGGGGCGCTCCCAATCGGCACCCCCAACGGGATTCGAACCCGTGCTACCGCCGTGAAAGGGCGGGGTCCTGGGCCGCTAGACGATGGGGGCCAGGTCGGGCCACATCCTAGGACGGGAAGGCGCGTCGGGCGGCGGCCGGTCCGACGCCCCCGGCCCGCTGGTCGTGCTGTGCCACGGGCTCCGGTGGATCGGCCCGCCCGGGACCGGGCCGCTCGTGGCCCGCTGCCCCGGGTTGCTACCGCGCCTCACCGCCCGGGTCGACGCGAGGGTCGTCCGGCTCCTCGGTCTGCGGCGGGCGGGAGCGGCACCCCTCCGGCACGACCAGGCGGCGCGTCGGTGCGCACCTCGATGCGCGCCAGGTGCTTGGTGCTGACGAAGCCGTGCTGGCCCGGGCTGACGTACCTCAGCGGAGCGCCGGTGTCCCCGTCGAGCGGCGCTCCGTCCAGCGTGTCGGCGAGCAGGACGTCGGCGGCGAGGACGTCGTCGAGCAGGACGGGGCACCGGTAGCCGTCCCGGCCCTGCGTGACGAGGTGGGTCACGACGGCGTCCGGCGCGAGGGCGGGTCGCACCACCTCCCGGGAGAACGTGCGCAGGCTGACGCCCTCCCACACGAGACCGGTCGCCGACCAGCCCGCGACGCAGTGGAGGGCGGCGACGACCCGCGTCCGCGGCATCGAGCGCAGCGCCGCCACCGGCACCACGACCTCGGCGGCGACGGCGGCGCCGCCGACCACCAGGACCGGGTCCGGCGGGACGCGCGGTGGCGGGTCGTGCAGGTGCGTGCCGAACCGTGGGAGCCCTGGCACGCGGCGCTGGCCCGGCGGCAGGTCCCGAGCCCCGCCGCGCGTCCCCCGGCGCCGCCTGGTAGCCACCTCCCCGTACCTACACCCCGGGCGCCGCGTCCGGCAACGGTCGTTGACTCCCCCGAGCGGGCCTTCCTAGGTTGAGGCGGGTGCGGGTCACGGTCCTCGGCGCCACGGGCGTGGTCGGTCGCGCGCTGGTGCCCGTCCTCGTCGCCCGGGGGCACGAGGTCGTGGGCACCACGCGGCACGAGAGCCGCGTGCCCACCATCGGGCGGACCGGGGCGCGTGGTCTGATCTGCGACGGCACGTCGCCGGACTCGGTCGAGGCGGCCCTCGCCGCGGCAGCGCCGGAGGTGGTGGTCCACCTGATGACCGCCCTCCCCCAGAGCTGGGGCGCCCTGCGCCGCGGCTCCCCGGCCACCGACGCGCTGCGGCGCGCGGGCACCGCCCACGTGGTCCGGTCCGCGCGGCGCCACGACGTCCGCCGGGTCGTGGCTGCGAGCCTGGCCTTCATGTACGCGCCCGCGCCCGGCGCGGCCGACGAGGGCGACCCGTTGTGGACGGAGGGGCCGCGGGTGCTCAGCCGCACCTACGCCGCGGCCCACGCGCTCGAGCAGCAGGTCGTCGCCGGGGTGCCGGAGGGCGTCGTGCTGCGCTACGGGGCGCTCTACGGCGAGGGCACCTGGTACGCCGCCGACGGTGACATCGCCCACCGCCTCCGCGGGCGACGGCTGCCCGTGGTCGGCTCCGGCGCCGGGACGGTCTCGTTCGTCCACGTCGACGACGCAGCGGCCGCGACCGTCGCGGCGGTCGAGCAGCCGGTCCCGTCCGGCACGGTCCTCAACGTCGTGGACGACGAGCCCGTCACGCACCGCGAGCTGCTGACCTCGTGGGCGTCCCTCGAGGGCTGGCCCCGCCCGCTCGGGGTGCCGCGATGGTCCGCCTACCCCGCGGCGGGCGCCGCCGGGGTGGCGGTGATGACGCAGCAGCGCGGCGCGAGCGGTGCGGCGGCCCGCGCCGTGCTCGGGTGGCAGCCCCGGTACCGGAGCTGGCGACACGGACTGCCCTCGCAGGGCCGCACCGGGCCGGGGTGGTCCGGCTGATGCTCGCGGCCCAGCGGGTGGTGGCCGTGGTCCTGGCGGCCTCCGGCCTCTACGCCGGCCTGTGGGCGGCGACAACCCCCCGCTCGTTCTACGACTCCTTCCTGGGCCTGCACCGCGCCTGGGTGAGCGTGGACGGTCCGTTCAACGAGCACCTGGTCCGGGACGTCGGCGCGGCGTTGGTCGGTCCTCGGGTCGGCGCCGCGGTGGGCCGGGCCGCCCGGTGCGGATGCTGCCGGCGCGGCGTGGACGACGTTCTCGGGCCTCCACCTCGCCTACCGGCCGCCCTGGACGGCTCGGCGCCGGCGACCGGGTCGAGTCCGGGTCCGGGTCCGCGGACCGCGTCCGAGGTCGGGGGCGGCGGGTGACGCGCGAGCGTTCGCCCGAGGACCTTCTCCCAGCCCCTGGCGACGGGCAGCTGGCTGCGCGGCGGGCCGCTGCGCCGTGCCTCCCGCACGCCGGACCGGTTGCAGCCCGCGACCCGGCCTCGGATAAGGTGGCGGTCGCTCGGGCAGGTAGCTCAGTCGGTACGAGCGTCCGCCTGAAAAGTGGAAGGTCGGCGGTTCGACCCCGCCCCTGCCCACGAGCACCCGGTGGCCACGGCCGCCGCACGACGCCCCCGCCGGGTCCCGGCGGGGGCGTTCGTCGCCTCGCGTCCGCTCAGGTGCCGTCCGCCGGGCCGATCGGGACGAGCGCCACCTCGCGGTCGGGGAGCACGCCCGGGCGGGGGGACCGCTCGACCAGCGCGACGTGGTCGACGGGCCACGGCTCGCCGACGAACGCCTCCAGTGCGGCGAGCACCGCCTCGAGGTCCGCCTCCGTCGTCTCGTCGGTCACCCGCGCCAGGGGGAGCTCCGCGCGGAACGCGCGCCGGTCGCAGAAGAACCCGACGCGCTCGACGGCGGAGACCACGGCTCGCGGGAGGGCGCCCAGGTCGTCGGCGCCGCTGACCCGCACCCACACCTGGTCGTCGCCCAGCGGTTCGAGGACCAGGCCGCCGGCGAGCCGCACCCGCGGCGGCGCCAACCCTGCGACGGCGTCGGCGACGGCGGTCGTCAACCGGCCGGCGTCGCCCGTGGTCACCTTGCCGAACGAGGTGATCGGCAGCCGCGCCAGGGCGGGGTCGTGCAGCGCGAACGGCACCCGCTCGGCGGGAGCCGCAGCGCGGCGGCCGCCGAACCGGCTCCGGCGCTGCTGCCCGCCGGCGCCGTCGTCCCGGTTGGCGCTCACCGTCCGCACCACCGCGGCCGCGGCCTCGATCGCGGGTCGGGAAGGCAGGATCACCGCCTGCAGCACCATGCGTCCCACGCTAGGGCAGCGGGGTGGGGTGCGCGCGAGGCACCCGCAGGGTGGCTGCCCGGCGTACTTGTCGGGCGAGTTTCGAGCTTGTCGGCCTTTGCAAACCCCGACAAGCTCGAAAGTCCCCGGCCGGCCGGGGATTCCGCAGGCGGCGCCACGCGGGGGCCGGGAGTGAGCAACGTCGCAGGGCGCGGCTACGGTGGGGCGCCAGCGGGCCCGTCGACGGGGCCGCGTGCCACCCACCCTCGGACTGAGAAGGACCCCCTGATGAACAAGAGCCAGCTCGTGGACGCCGTCGCGGACCACGCCTCCCTCACCAACGCCGACGCCGCGAAGGCCGTCGAGGGCGTGCTGGAGACCGTCGCCAAGAGCCTCGCCGACGGCGAGAAGGTCACCATCCCCGGCTTCGGCACCTTCGAGGCCCGCGGCCGCTCGGCGCGCACCGGCCGCAACCCGCAGACCGGCGAGAGCCTCGAGGTCCCCGCCACCACGGTGCCCGCCTTCAAGGCCGGCGCCGACCTGAAGCGCCGCGTCTCCGGTCGCTGAGGACCGGCTGCCACCCGGGCCGGCGCGGCAGGACCGCGCCGGCTACCGGGCGCCCGGCTCAGAGCACCAGGAAGAGCACGACGACGACGGCGATGACGAGAGCGGCGATGGCGATCGTTCTTGTGTTCACGGTTCCTCCTCGGTGAGCGTGACCCGGGTCCGGGTCGCCCCCGAGCGTGCCGCATCGGCCGCCCGCCCGCACCCGACACGCGTCACCCCGGGGGGTGCCCCTCCCGCACCCGGTCGGGTGGGTTCCGCGGTGGCCGTCCCCGGACACCGTGGGGGGACACCGTTCCCGAGCACCCCGGAGGCACCATGCGAGCCCTGACCTTCCACGGCAAGCGCGACCTGCGCGTCGAGGAGGTGCCCGATCCCCGGATCCAGGAGCCCACCGACGCGATCATCAAGGTCACGTCCTCGGCGATCTGCGGTTCCGACCTGCACCTGATGGAGGTGCTGGGGCCCTTCATCAACCCCGGTGACGTCCTGGGCCACGAGCCGATGGGCATCGTGGAGGAGGTCGGCTCCGAGGTCACCCACATCAAGGCCGGCGACCGGGTCGTCGTGCCGTTCAACATCTCCTGCGGCCACTGCTACATGTGCCGGCGCGGCCTGATGGCGCAGTGCGAGACCACGCAGAACCGCGCGACCGGCAAGGGCGCGAGCCTGTTCGGCTACACCGACCTCTACGGCGGCGTGCCCGGCGGCCAGGCGGAGTACCTGCGGGTGCCGCAGGCGCACTTCGGCCCGGTCCCGGTCCCCACCGACGGCCCCGACGAGCGCTACCTCTACCTCTCCGACATCATCCCCACCGCCTGGCAGGCGGTGAAGTGGGCCGACGTCGAGCAGGGCAGCACCGTGGTGGTGCTCGGGCTCGGCCCGGTCGGGCAGTTCGCGACCCGGATCGCCAAGCACCTCGGCGCCGAGCGGGTGCTGGGCGTCGACCGCGTGCCGGAGCGGTTGGCGATGGCCCAGCGCCACGGCATCGAGACCCTGGACGACAGCGGTGTCGACGACGTCCCGGCCGCCCTGCTCGACCTCTTCGACGGCCGCGGGCCCGACAGCATGGTCGAGGCGGTGGGCATGGAGGCCCACGACTCCCCGATGGGCAAGATCGCCCACGAGGTCGTCGGGGCGCTGCCCGACAAGATCGCCGCGCCGATGGCCGACATGATGGCCCTGGACCGGATGGGCGCGCTGACCAACGCCATCAAGGGCGTCCGCCGCGGCGGCACGGTCTCGGTCAGCGGCGTCTACGGCGGCGAGGTCGACCCGATGCCGATGATGGAGATGTTCGACCGCGGCATCACGATGCGGTTCGGGCAGTGCCACGTGAAGCGCTGGATGGAGGAGATCCTGCCGGTCACCCTCGACGACGCCGACCCGCTCGGGACGATGGACATGGCCACCCACCACCTGCCGCTGGACCAGGCTCCGCACGGCTACGACATCTTCCAGAAGAAGCAGGACGGGTGCATCAAGGTCGTCCTGCAGCCGTGACGGTGCCACCGGGACGCCGGGTCCTGGTCACCGGCGCCTCCTCGGGCATCGGCCGCGCGACCGCCCACCGCCTCGCCGGCGAGGGCGCGCGGCTGGTGCTGGCGTCCCGCTCGGCCGACGTGCTCGAGGAGGTGGCGCGCGAGTGCACCGATCGGGGGGCCGCCGACGTGCTCGTCGTCGCCACCGACGTCGGTGACCGGGACGCCGTCGCCGCGCTGTTCGCGGCCGCGCGCGGACGCCACGACGGCCTCGACGGCGTCGTCCACGCCGCGGCGGTGGTCGCCTACGGCCGCTTCCACGACGTCCCGCCCGAGGTCTTCGACGCGGTCGTGCGCACCAACCTCACCGGCACGGCCAACGTCGCCCGCGAGGCGCTGCGCCTCTTCGAGGACGCGGGTGGCGGGCAGCTGGTGCTGCTGGGCTCGGTGCTGGCCAAGATCGCCGCACCGCTGATCAGCCCGTACGGCGCGACCAAGTGGGCGGTCCACGGCCTGGCCCGCGCGCTGCAGGTCGAGGCCCGCCGGCTCCCCGGCGTCGGGGTCACCCTGGTCTCCCCCGGCGGCGTCGACACCCCGATCTACGACCAGGCGGCCACCTACACCGGGCACGGCGGGCACCCACCGCCGCCGGTCACCTCGCCCGAGCGGGTCGCGGCGGCCGTCGTCCGCGCCCTCGACCGGCCCCGGCGCGACGTCAACGTCGGGGTCGCGAACGCCGTGATGGTCGCGGGCTTCCGGCTGCTCGCCCCGGTCTACGACCGGCTGGTCGGACCGCTGATGCGGTTGCTCGGCCAGGGGCGGCGCACGGTCGGGCCGGGACCCGGCAACGTCCTCGATCCCCGGCCCGAGAAGGAGTCCCTGCGGGGTCGTTGGCCCCACCCGTGGGGCTGAGGCCCCGAGGTCGGGCGACGCTGCGGCGCCGTCGCGCACTACCGTGGCTGCGCAGCCACGGACCCCAGGAGGGACATGCCACCCGAGACGATCGCCGGTCGCTACGTGGTCGAGCGCGCCATCGGCCAGGGCGGGATGGGCACGGTGTGGCTGTGCCGCGACACCGTCCTGGGCCGCACCGTCGCGGTCAAGGAGGTCGGGACGATGCCCTCCGAGTCCCGCTCCGACATCCGCCGCGCGCTCCGCGAGGCCCGCTCGGCGGCGGCGCTCAACCACCCCAACGTCGTCTCGGTCTACGACGCCGTCGAGGACGGCGAGCACAACTGGCTCGTCATGGAGTACGTCGAGTCGCGCACGCTGGCGCAGATGATCACCCAGGACGGTCCGCTGCCGCCGGCGCGCGCGGCCGCGATCGTCGCGCAGGCGGCGCGGGGCCTGGCGGCGGCCCACGCCCGGGGCACCGTGCACCGCGACGTGAAGCCCGGCAACATCCTGGTCACCGACGACGACCACGCGAAGATCATGGACTTCGGGATCTCCCGGACCCCCGGTGACGACCAGCTGACCCGCTCGGGGCTGATCACCGGCACCCCGACGTACTTCTCCCCCGAGATCGCCCGGGGCCACGAACCGGGGCCGGCCGCGGACGTGTGGGCGCTCGGCGCGACCCTCTACGCCGCCGTCGAGGGCCACGGCCCCTACCCCGACCCGGGCAACCCGATCGCGCTGCTCAACACCATCGCCTCCGAGCCGCCGACGCCGCCGCAGCGCGCCGGCTTCCTGGCCGCGGCCATCGAGCAGATGATGGCGCGCGAGCCCGAGGACCGGTGGCCGATGGACGAGGTGGCCGACGAGCTGACCCGGCTGGGCCGCGAGGCCCCGGCCGCCACGACCGCCGCGACCGCGGCGCCCACCCAGGTCCAGCCGGCCGCGCCCGTCGCGCCGCCCCCGGCGCCCGACGAGCCCGCCACCCCCGCCACGCCCGTCGCTCCGCCCCCGGCGGCCGCTGACGAGCCGACGACGACCCGGCGCCGGCCCGGGTGGCTGCTACCGGTGCTCGCGCTGCTGCTCCTCATCGGCGCCGGTGTGGTCGGGCTGGCGCTGCTGACCGCCGGCGACGACCAGGCCCCGACCGCGGCCGACCCGGCGACCAGCGAGTCGAGCGAGCCCACCGAGGAGCCCAGCGAGACCGCCGAGCCGACCGAGGAGGCGACGCCGACCGAGGAGGCGACGCCGGACGAGGAGCCGACCGAGACCCCGTCCACCACCCCCACGGAGACCCCCGAGGAGGGCGGTGACGTCGGCGCCTTCGCGAGCGACTACTACGCGCTGCTACCGACCGACACCCGCGCCGCCTACGACCAGCTCTCGGAGGGCTACCGGGCCGGCACCAGCTACAGCAGCTACCGCGGCTTCTGGCGCACCATCGACGCCGTCGAGGTCACGGGCACGTCGGTGGTCGAGGAGGGCAGCACGGTCGACGTCGAGCTGACCTACACCAGCGACGGGTCGTCGCAGACCGAGACCCGTCGCCTCTACCTCGAGCCGACGGACGGCGGCGGCTACGTCATCGCCGACGACGAGGCCGTCTGAGCCGACCCGCGCTCACTGGCCGAAGGTGTCCTCGAGCTGGCCCTCGAAGTCACGCTCGCACTGGGACTGCGCCTGCGCGTCCCCGGCGGCGTCGTTGACGCAGTCCTCGAAGCCCTGGACGCTGTCGCTCTGGTAGAAGGCCACGCCGAGCGCGATGATCGCGACCGAGATCACCAGCCCCAGGACGCCGAGGACGATGCCGGTGATGGCCATCCCGCGACCGCCGGCCGTGCCGCGCTTGGCCTTGCCGGAGGCGATGATGCCGAGGACCAGCGCGACGAGGCCGAACAGGATGCCGCCGACGACGGTCCAGCTGAACAGCAGCGCCACGATGCCCAGGATCAGGGCGGCGATCGCGAGTCCCTTGCCGGGCCTGCCCTGCTGGGCGTGACCGCCCTGGTCGTAGGGGCCCTGGCCGTAGGGGTTCTGCTGGCCGCCGTACGGGTTCTGCTGCGTCGTGGGCTCCTGCTGGCCGTAGGGGTTCTGCTGGCCGTAGGGGCTCTGCTGGCCGTACGGGCTCTGCTGGCCGTACGGGCTCTCGGGCGGCTGACCGGGCTGACCGGGCTGACCCGGCTGCTGCGGGTCCCCGGAGCCGCGGGGCTCCTGGGGGTCCCCGGACGGGGGCGATCCGTACTGGCTCACAGGACTCTCCTCGGGTCGTCGACGGGCAGGGACACCCTGCCGTGGCTCACGGTGGCAGGCTCCACCCCTGCTGGCGAGCAGGGTCTGGACCGGCGTGTCGTCGCGTGCCGACCCCGGGTGGCCGACCGGCTACTTGCGGTGGGGGTCGCGGAGCACCCGGATGCCGGCCCAGGCCGCGAGCGGGACGGCGACCAGCACGAGCAGCAGGACGATCCAGCCGGTGAGCGTCATGTCGCCAGGCTACGCGGACGCGGCGGCGGGGTAGGTCGCGACCATGCCGCGGTGCATCACCCGGTCACCGACCACGCCGGCGTGGTCGGCGCGGTGCAGCACGACGGCGTTGTCCCAGACGACGACGTCGCCCGGCGACCAGGCGTGGTCGAGGGTGTTCGCAGGGTCCGTGGAGTGCTCGAGCAGCCGGCTGACGGTGCGCCCGGTCTCGTCGGCGTCCATCCCGCTGATCGCCCGGCAGCGCCCCGGGCTGGTGAGGTAGAGCGAGCGTCGCCCGGTGACCGGGTGCGGCCGGAAGACCGGGTGGTCGGCGGACGCCTCGTCGTCGGGGCCCAGCTCGACCCCGGTGACGACGTGGGTCAGCAGCCGCCCCTCGAGGGACTCGCGGAGGTCCTCGGGCAGCGTCTCGTAGGCGCGGTACTGGTTGGTGAACTGCGTGGCGCCCCCGCGCTCGGGGATCCGCACCGCGCGCAGCGCCGTGTAGGCGGGCGGGCGGGCCACGTAGGAGGTGTCGACGTGGAAGTTGCTCACCGGGGCCGTCGTGCGTCCCACGTTGCTGATCAGGTTGAGGTCGGGGTACCCGTCCAGCGGGACCTCCCCGGTCGTGAACGCCGGGTCGCCGAGCCGGCGCAGGAACGCGACGAAGACGTCGTCGTCGACGTCGTGCTGGCCGGGCAGCACCGCGACGCCGTGCTCGGCGAGCAGCGGCGGCAGGTCCTCGGCGAGGCGGGGGTCGGTCAGGTCGACGTCGCTGACGCGGACGCCGACCGGGTGCAGCGGTTCGAGGTGCACGTGGCTCTCCTGGGTGGTGCGGTGCCGGTGGGGGTAGGCAGCCATTGAAGGCACCGTCCCGCGTCGGCGGCTCCCCCTCCCGTGGGGTCGGTCCGGGCTCGGCCCGCCGACCCCTGCTCCGAGGCTGTTGCACGGAGACGCAGTGCATGGATGTGAAGCGGATCACCCGTGACCCGCGACCACCCGCGGCGTTGAGGGGGTGCGCCGACGCCGACCGGTAGTCGACGGGCAGGGACCCTGCCGCGGCGCCGACCAGGACCTCCCCCGGGCCGGGTCGGCGCCGCCCCCCGTCCCTCCCCGTCCGGCCCCGTCCGGCGCCGTCCCCCCGACGAGACACCCCCGCGAGGTGGTACCGCGCCCGTGGTGCAAGGTGTCCACTGAGCACGCCCGCGCGCACCCGCGGGGCGATGACCGACGCCCGGAGGCACTGATGACCGACCAGACCCGCGGACTGTCCGCCGACGAGATGGCCGCCGAGGACGCGGTCGCGCTGCCGGACAAGGAGGTCGTCTCCATCCTCGACCTGAACGCCGACCTCGACCTCGCCATCGACGCCGCCGCCCCGATCGACCTCGGCGTGGCCGCCAACGCCAACGTCGCCGCGCCGATCGACGCCGCGGTCGGTGCGAACGTGCTCTCGGAGGGCTCCACCGCCCAGGCCCTCGCCGACCAGGGCGCGGTCATCACCCAGGGCGTCGACGCCGACGCCACCGCGAACGCCACGCAGGACAGCGACCTCGAGCAGGGCGCCGCGCCGACCGCCGACCAGGCCCAGCCCGCCGCGGGTGCCGAGGGCACCGCTGCCGGGACGACCGCCGGGACGACCGCCGGGACGACGGGCGCCGAGGCCGGCGCGACGGCCGACCCCGCGGCCGCGACCGGCACCACGGGCGCGACCGCGCCCGTCGGGGACGCGGTCGGCGGCACGGCCGGCACGGTCGGCGACACCGTCGGCGGCGCTGCCGGGACCGTCGGCGACACCGTCGGTGGTGCGGGCGACGCGGTCGGCGGCGACGCCGGCGGCGCGGTCGGCGACGCCGGCGGCGCCGTGGGCGACACCGGTGGTGCGGTCGGCGACGCGGTGGGCGACGCCGGGGGCGCGGCGGGCGGCGCCGTCGACGGTGCCGGCGGCGCGGTCGGCGGGGCGGCCGACCAGCTCGGCAACCTCAGCGACGGCAACCTGCTCGACGTCAACGTCGACCTCAACGGCGACGCGAACATCTCCGCGCCGGTCAACGGCGCCGTCGCGGCCAACGCCAACGTGGCGGCCCCGATCGACGCCGCCGTCGCGGCCAACGTCGGCTCGGTGGACAGCGAGGCCACCGCTGTCGCCCAGCAGGACGCGATCATCGACCAGCAGATCACCGGCTCCGCCGAGGCCAACGCCGACCAGGAGTCCGACATCACGCAGGCCGACCAGGGCCAGCCCGAGCAGACCCAGCCCGCGCAGCCGTGAGCGAGGGGGTCGCCGCCGGCGGGGCCGGCGGTGCCGCCCCGACGCCGGCGACGACCCCGGTCGCCGCGCCGACCCCGAGCCGGGCCGAGGGCGTCGTGCTGCTCGGCGAGATGGCCGGCTCGGGCTACCGCGAGCCGCCCGCCCTGGCGCGACGGTCCGACGGGCAGACGGTGCAGCTCACCCCGCTGCTGCACGCGACGCTCGCGGCGCTCGACGGACGCTCGTCCTACGACGAGCTCGCCGCGGAGGTGGCGGCCCGGACGGGCCGCCCGGTCAACGGCGACAACGTCCGCGAGCTCGTCGAGAAGCTCGCCCCCCTCGGTCTCGTGGCGTCCCCCGACGGCTCCCAGCCCGAGCTCCCCCGCAGCAACCCGCTGCTCGGGCTCCGGCTCAAGGTCGCCGTCTCCGACCCCGACCGGACGAACCGGATCACGGCGCCGTTCGCCGCGCTGTTCAGCCTCTTCGTGCTGGTCCCGGTGCTCGCGGTCTTCGCGTGGACCTGCTGGTGGGTGCTGGTCGAGCGGGGCCTGGCGGCCGCCACCCACCAGGCCTTCGAGCGTCCCGGGCTGCTGCTGCTCGTCTTCGGCGTCACCGTGCTCTCCGCCGGCTTCCACGAGCTCGGCCACGCCGCCGCCGCGCGACGCGGCGGCGCGACGCCCGGGGTGATGGGCGCCGGGCTCTACCTGATCTGGCCCGCCTTCTACACCGACGTCACCGACTCCTACCGCCTCGGCCGCGGCGGCCGGCTGCGCGTCGACCTCGGCGGGCTGTACTTCAACGCGATCGTCGCGGTGGCGACCCTGGCGCTGTGGTGGCCGACGCGGTGGGACGCGCTGCTGCTGCTCGTGGCGACCCAGCTGCTGCAGATGCTGCGCCAGCTGCTGCCGCTCGTCCGCTTCGACGGCTACCACGTGCTCGCCGACCTGACCGGCGTGCCCGACCTGTTCCAGCGGATCGGTCCGACGCTGGCCGCGCTGGTGCCGTGGAAGCCCACACCGCCCGCGGCGCGGGCGCTCAAGCCGTGGGCGCGTGCGGTGGTGACCGCGTGGGTGCTGACGGTCGTGCCGGTGCTGCTCGCGGTGCTGGTGCTGATGATCTGGACCCTGCCGCGCATCGTCGGCACCGCCTGGGCCGGCGCCGGGCAGCAGCAGGACCTGATGGCTGCCGCGTACGCCGACGGCGACCTGCTCGCCACGATGGGCCGCGCCCTGGCGATGGTGGTCGTCGCCCTCCCGGTCGCCGCCATCGCCTACCTCCTGGTCCGCCTCGCCCGCCAGGTCGGCGGCGCCGTGTGGCGGCGCACCGACGGCCGACCGCTGCGGCGCACCCTCGCCGTGGTCACCGCCCTCGCCGTGGTCGCCGGCCTGGTGGTGGCGTGGTGGCCCACCCCGGAGCGGTACCGCCCGGTGCAGGCCTGGGAGGGCGGCACCCTGCCGCAGGCCCTCTCGCTGGCCCGCCCGCCGACCGGGACCGCGGTCGGCAGCCGCGGCACGGGCACCGTGATGTGGCCGGACGGCACGCCCCTGCCGACCCAGGAGCGACCCCAGCTCGCGCTGGTGCTGGTGCCGGCCGACGGCGCCGGGACGGCGACGACCAGCCCGGCCGACCGCGCCGCCGAGGCCGGCGACGACGCCGACGCAGGCGCCACCCCCGACGGCGAGGTGCCCGAGGAGGGCGAGGTCGCCACCGCCGCCGACGACACCTGGATCTTCCCCTTCGACGAACCGCTGCCCCCCGACGAGGAGGACAACCAGGCGCTCGCGGTCAACACCACCGACGGCACCGCCTCGTACGCGGTGGCGTTCGCGCTGGTGTGGGCCGACGGGACCGAGGTCGCCGACCAGACCAACGAGGCGTTCGCCGCGGCGAGCTGCACCGGGTGCGCCGCGGTCGCGGTCGCCTTCCAGGTCGTCCTCGCGGTCGGCGACAACGACACCGCCGTGCCGGTCAACACGGCCGTGGCGGCCAGCTACGAGTGCACCAGCTGCGTGACCTTCGCGCTCGCGGTGCAGCTGTTCGTGACCCTCGACGAGATGCCGAGCGCGCAGGCGCGCGAGGAGATCGAGGCGGTGTGGGCCGACGCCCTCGAGCTGGGCGCGGGCGTGCCGGACATGCCGCTGGGCGACCTGCAGGCCGAGCTGTCCTCGTTCGAGGAGCAGATCCTGGCGATCCTGGAGGAGGACCTCGGGCCGCTGGGGCCGCAGGACGAGCAGGACGCCTCGGGGTCGCCCAGCCCGAGCGACGGGTCCTCGTCGGGCAGCGCCGACCCCTCGCCCACGGATCCCTCCTCGTCCCCCACCCCGTCCGGCTCGTCCGGCTCGTCCGGCTCGACCTCGCCGTCCGGGTCACCGACCCCGTCCGGCTCGACGTCGTCCTCCCCGTCCGGCTCGTCGAGCAGCCCGTCCTCGAGCCCCTCGACCAGCAGCTCCCCGACCCGGTCCGCCAGCCCGACCACCCGGCCGTCGACGAGCCCGACCCGCAGCCCGTCGGCCTCGCCGTCGACCAGCCCGACCACGCGCAGCACCAGCCGCCCGCCGTCGCCGACGGCGAGCGGGACCCCGTGACGCGACGCCCGACCACCCCGCCGGGATGCCTCATCGGGTGAACTGACCCCGCTCGGGGCGCAGGTACCTTCGCCGCATGCTGTCCACACCCCCCGTGGCAGCCCGACCCCGCGACCTCGACGGGCACGGGCTGGGTGCCGTCGACGACCTCATCGCCGCCGAGGTCGAGACCCGCGGTGGCGTGCTGGTGGCCGTCGACCCCGCGCTGCACGAGGCGGTCGAGCGGGTCCGGTCCCTGGCCGCCGGCGGCAAGCGGCTGCGCGCCGCCTTCTGCCTGTGGGCGGCACGGGGGGCCGGCGTCGAGCACGCCGGACGCCCTGCCGCCCGGGCCGCGGCCGCCCTGGAGGTCTTCCACCTCGCCGCGCTGGTCCACGACGACGTGATGGACCGCAGCGACTCCCGCCGCGGCGTGCGGACCGTGCACGGCGCGTTCGCCGACCTCCACCACGACGCCGGCTTCCGCGGGGACGCCCGCACCTTCGGCGACGCGGCCGCCGTGCTGGTCGGCGACCTGTGCCTGACCTGGTCCGACGACCTGATGGCCACCGCGGTCGCCGCGCCAGGGTCGGCGCGGCGACGCGGCGCGAGCGGTGTGGCAGCGGATGCGTGACGAGGTGCTCGCCGGGCAGTACCTCGACCTCCTCGCCCAGGCGCGACCCTCGACGCCGACGGCGATGACCGAGAGGGTGCTGCGCTACAAGAGCGCGAAGTACACCGTCGAGCACCCCCTGCTCATCGGGGGGGCCCTGGCCGGCGCCCCCGCCGACCTCCTCGCCTGCTACTCCGACCTCGGGCTGCGCGTCGGTGAGGCGTTCCAGCTGCGCGACGACGTCCTCGGCGTCCTCGGCGACCCGGGCGTCACCGGCAAGCCCGTCGCCGACGACGTGCGCGAGGGCAAGCGGACGCTGCTGGTCGCCCTCGCGGAGGAGCGCGCGAGCGGGCGCCAGCAGGCCGTCCTCGACCGGCACCTCGGCGACCCCGACCTGGACCCGTCGGGTCTGGCGGCCGTGCTGCAGGTCCTCGACGACACCGGGGCCCTGGACCGGGTCGAGGACCGGATCACGCGGCGGATGACCGAGGCCCATGCGATCCTCGACGCCCTCCCCGTCGACGACGGGGTCCGGCGCGCGCTGCGCGCCCTCAGCGACGCCTGCGCCTGGCGTGACGCGTGAGCCGCGGGACGCGGTCCCGGCGGCGTCTCGCGCTGCACGCCCCGACGTCCCCACCAGACCCACCACGCCATCGACTGCGTGACCAGCGCGAAGCCGAAGACGAAGTCCTCCACCGGGGCCGTGCCGATGCGCCAGCCGATGATCGCGTCCGCCCCGTAGTCGAAGACGCCCCGCGAGGTCAGCCACTCGTTGGTGAGGAGCTGGAAGCCCAGCACGATCGCGTAGGCCACCCAGAACGCGCGCCGGGCGAGCAGCCGGGTGCGCAGCACCCACAGGTCCAGGACCACCGTGACGAGGACCCCCAGCAACGAGGCCTCGGTGTGGCTCACCGCCGACCGTCCGCGGCGCCGTCGTCCACCTCGTCGCCGACCGGCCACCCACGCACGCTGCGCACCGCCTCGAGGGTCATCACCGAGGCCAGCGGCACGACCACGAAGAACAGCACCTCCTCCAGCGGCAGGCCGCCGGGGAGCACCAGCCCGAGCGTGCGCGAGGTGTCGAAGGACCAGTGCCCGGCGGCGGTGGCCGCGACGTCCCACGCCACGAACGGCACCGCGACGCACAGCAGCACGAGGCCGAGCCGGCGCAGCCGCGCGTACACCCGGGTGCGCAGCAGCACCTCCAGCGGTAGCGTCGCCACCAGCACGAAGACCAGCATCGCGACGTACGTGAGCTCCCGCATGGCCCCATCCAACCCCGTCCCCGCCCACCCGCACCGGGGGTGCCGGTGAGCCGCCCCCGCACGCCGGCCGACCTGCGCGCCGAGGCGCGGTCCCTGCTGCGCGGCACCGGTCGGGTCCTGGAGGGCCGCGACCTGGCCGGCGCCGCAGCCACGGTGACCTACTTCGCCGCGATCGCGGTCGTGCCCTGGCTGCTGCTCGCGCTCTGGACGACCAGCTGGACCCGCGGTGCGGACGAGGCCACCCAGCGGCTGCTCGACCTGCGCGTGCTGGTGCCGCCCGACATGGGCGGGCGGGCGGCGTACGACGCGCTCGTCCGCGCCGGCGCGGACCTCGGCGCCCTCGGGGCGCTGGTCGCGCTGCTGCCCGCGACGTTCTACGGCGAGGGGCTGCGCCGCGGCGCCCTGGTGCTGGAGCCCGAGCAGGTGGAACGCGAACGGCTCACCGGCTGGTGGTCGCGGGCGGCGCTGCTGCCGCTGCTGCTCGCGCTCCCGCCGCTGGCCTGGGGCCTGCTGGCCGTCGCCGACCGGATGGCGCCGCTCGCTCCGGAGGGGGGCGGGGGCGGCGTCCTGGACCTGGTGACGCGCGTGGTGGTCGGCTTCACCGCGCTGTGGCTGGCGCTCTCCCTGCTGCTGGTGTGGGTCTACGGCGTCGTGACGCCCGGGCGGCCCCGCCGGTGGGTCGTCGCGGTCGGCGCGCTCGCGACGGGGTCCTTCCTGGCCGGCTTCCTGCACGGGTTCCAGCTCTTCCTCGCGATCCCGGTCGACGTCGGCGTCCCGTTCGGCGGCCTCGCCCTGGTCGGTGGAGTGGTCGCGGTCGGGCTGTGGCTCTACGTGCTGCACACCATCGTCCTGGTGGGCTGGGCGCTCACCCACGCCCTGGAGGAGCGGGCCGCCGTGACCACCGCGGGAGCCGCGTCGTGACGGCGGGCGGCGGCGTGCCCGTCGTCGACGTGCGGCTGTGGGGGGTCCGGCGGGTGCTGCCCGCCCTGCTGCGGGTCGGCACCGGCCGGCGCCGGCTGCGCGGCACGCCGGGGCTGCGCTTCGCCAAGCTGCTCGGCACCGGTTCCGGGCACACCTTCACCCCGCGCGACGCCGACCCGCACCACTGGGGCGCTGCTGACGGTGTGGGACGACGCGGCGACGGCGGACGCCGGGCCCGACCCGGCGCTGCTGTCGGCGTGGGACGACGCCGCCCACGAGCGGCTGACGATGCGGTTGCGGCCGCAGGCCTCGCGCGGGCGCTGGTCCGGGGCGGAGCCGTTCGGCGGCCCCGACCTGCCGGCGCCGACCCGCCGGGACGGGCCGGTGGTGGCGCTCACCCGGGCCCGGTTGCGGGCGACCCGCGCGCGGTCGTTCTGGCGGGCCGTCCCCCCGGTCGTCGGCGACCTCACCGGCGCCCCCGGGCTGCGGCTGGCCGTCGGCGTCGGCGAGTCGCCGGTGCTGCTCCAGGGCACGCTGTCGCTGTGGGAGTCCGCCGACCACCTGGTCGACTTCGCCTACCGCTCGGAGGCCCACCAGGAGGCCGTCCGCCGCACCGGGCCGGCGCGGTGGTACGCCGAGGAGCTGTTCGCCCGGTTCGCCGTCGAGGACGTCGCGGGCACCTACCGGGGACGGCGGCCGTGAGCGCCACCCGCACCACCGCCGCCGCGCGCGCCCTCCGGCGCCCCGCCGCCGCCGCGGTCGTCGGGCTCGCCGCGGGGGCGGTGCTGGCGCAGATGGTCTTCCCGTTCACCGGCGGCGGAACCCTCGCCCTCACCGCGGCCAGCGTGCTGCTGCTGGCCGCCGCCGCCCTCGGCCACGCCCTGGTGCGGCACGGCCCCGCGACCGCGACCGGCCTGCTCGTCGTCGCCGGCGGCGGCGGGATGGTCGCCGAGGCGGTGGGCGTGCGCACCGGCTTCCCGTTCGGCGACTACGCCTACACCGGCACGCTCGGACCCGAGCCGCTCGGCGTCCCCGCGCTGGTGCCGCTGGCCTGGGTGATGATGGCCTGGCCGGCGCTGCACGTCGGACGGCTGCTGGCCGGCGGCCGCGGCCGGCTGGCCACGACGGCGGTCGGCGCGTGGGCGCTGACCGCGTGGGACGTCTTCCTGGACCCGCAGATGGTCGACGCCGGGCACTGGACCTGGGCCGACCCCACCCCGGCGCTGCCGGGGGTCGCCGGCATCCCGCTGACCAACTTCGCCGGGTGGCTGCTGGTCTCGCTGCTCATCACCGCGGCCCTGGACCGCCTGGTCCCGCACGACCGGGCGGGACAGGCCCCGGCCGACCCGCTCGACCGGCTGCCGCTGGCGGTCTACCTGTGGACCTACGGCTCCTCGGTGATGGCCCACGCGCTGTTCTTCGGCCGCCCACCGGTCGCGCTGGTCGGTGCCGTGGTGATGGGGGTGGTGGCGGTCCCGGTCGCCGTCCGGCTGCTCCGGGAGACCCGGGCCGACCGCCGGCCACCGGCCGGGCCGGTGGCGCGGTGAGGGGGCCGCTCCGCCACGTCGTGCGGGCCGGCACGGCCCTCTCGCTGACCTCCCTGGCGCTCGTGGTCGACAACGCGCGGCGGGTGCGGGAGCCCGACCCCTCCGCGGCGCCCGACCCCGAGCCCGTGGCGCTGCTGCTGCCGGTGCGCGACGAGCTCGCCGCCGTCGAGCGCTGCGTGCGCCACCTCGCGGCCGCCGCCGACCGCTGGCCCGGTGAGGTGCGGGTGGTCGTGCTGGACGACGGCTCCACCGACGGCACGACCGCGCTGCTGGGGCGGCTGACCGCGGAGCCGGGTCTCGCCGACCTGCTCACCGTGGTCACCGGACGACCCAGGCCGGCGGGGTGGCTCGGCAAGCCGTGGGCCTGCCAGCAGCTCGCCGACGAGGCGGGGCCGGCGGCGGTGCTGGTGTTCGTCGACGCCGACGTCACGCTCGCCCCCCACGCGCTGACCGCGACCGTCGCGCTGCTGCGCGAGGCCGGGCTGGACCTGCTGTGCCCCTACCCGCACCAGCAGGCCGAGGGGGTGGAGCGCCTGGTGCAGCCGCTGCTGGTGTGGTCCTGGATGAGCACGCTGCCGCTCGGGCTCGCCGAGCGGTCCTCCCGGCCCTCCCTGGGGGCCGCCAACGGCCAGCTGCTCGCCGTCGACGCCGCGGCGTACCGGCGCGCCGGCGGGCACCGGGCGGTGCGCGGCGCCGTGCTGGAGGACCTGGCGCTGCTGCGGGCGGTCAAGGCCGCGGGCGGGCGGGGCGTGGTCGCCGAGGGCAGCGGGGTGGCGACCTGCCGGATGTACGAGGGCTGGCCGGCGGTGCGCGCGGGCTGGACCAAGTCGCTGTGGGCGGCGTTCGGCTCCCCCGCCGGCGCGGCCGGCGTCGTCGCGCTGCTGCTGCTGACCCACGTGGTGCCGGCGGCCGCCGCGCTGACCGGTTCCCGCACCGGTGCCGTCGGGTACGCCGCCGGGGTCGCCGGCCGCGTCCTGGTGGCCCGGCGGACCGGCGACCGGGCGCACCCGGACGCGTGGGCGCACCCCCTGTCGGTGCTGCTGCTGGTCGGGCTGACGGCCGACTCCGTGGTCGGGCGCCGCCGGGGCACGCTGCGGTGGAAGGGCCGGCCGGTCGAGCTCCCGCTCGGGAGCCCCGCATGAGCCGGGTGGTGGTCGTCGGCGCCGGGGTCGGCGGCCTGGCCGCGGCGGCTCGTCTGGCCGCCCTCGGCCACCGGGTCACGCTGGTCGAGCAGGCCGGGGAGGTCGGCGGCAAGCTCGGCACGCTCGAGGTCGACGGGTTCACCTTCGACACCGGACCGTCGCTGGTGACCATGCCGCACGTCCTCGAGGAGCTGTACGCCGCCACCGGCGCCGACCTCCACGCCGCGCTGGCCCCCCGGCGACTCGAGGTCGCCTGCCGCTACCGGTTCGCCGACGGCACGCTGCTCGACCTGCCCGGCCGGGCCCAGGACGTGCCCGCCGCCCTGGACGCGGCGCTGGGGGCGGGCACGGGCGCGCAGTGGGCGGCGCTGATGGACCGCGCCGAGCGGGTCTGGGACGTCACCCACCAGCCGTTCCTGGAGAGCCCGATCACCGTCCGCGACATGCTGCGCCTGTCCCGCCGGGTCGGCGACGTGGCCACGGTGGCGCCGTGGCGCAGCCTGCGCGGCCTCGGCGACTCGTACCTCCGCGACCCGCGGCTGCGCGCGCTGCTCGACCGCTACGCCACCTACACCGGCTCGGACCCCCGGCTCGCCCCGGCGGCCCTGGTCAGCGTGCCGCACGCCGAGCAGGCCTTCGGCTCCTGGTACGTCCCCGGGGGGCTCGGCCGGATCGCGACCACGCTGCTGGACCGCGTCCGGGCCCTCGGCGGCGAGGTGCTGCTCGGCACCGAGGTCGTGGAGGTCGTCGTCGAGGGGGGTCGGGCACGCGGCGTCCGGCTGGCCGACGGGAGCACGCTCCCGGCGGACGTCGTGGTCGCGAACGCCGACGCCGCCGCGCTCTACGGCGGCCTGGTCGACACCCGGGCGGCTCGGCGGGAGCAGCGGCGGATCGCGCGCACGACCCCGTCGCTGTCGGGTTTCGTGCTGCTGCTCGCCCTCGACGACCCACCCGCGGACCAGCCGCACCACCAGGTGCTGTTCGCCGAGGACTACGACGCCGAGTTCGACGCCGTCTTCGGGCGCGGCGGCCCGCCGCGACCGGTGGCGCGGCCCACCGTCTACGTGAGCGCACCCGACGACCCGGCGCTCGTCCCGGGGCCCGGCACGGGCGCGTGGTTCGTGCTGGTCAACGCCCCGCGCCACGACCCGGACGGCGGCACCGACTGGGACGCGCCCGGGCCTCGCCGACACGTACGCCGACCGGGTGCTGGACCTGATGGCCGAGCGCGGCCTCGACGTGCGCGACCGCGTGCGGCACCGCACCACGATCAGCCCCGCCGACCTGGCGCGGCGCACGATGACCCCGGGCGGGTCCATCTACGGCACGTCCTCGAACGGCGCGCGCGCCGCCTTCCAGCGCCCGGCCAACCGCTCTCCGGTGGCGGGGCTCTACCTCGTCGGCGGCTCGTCCCACCCCGGCGGCGGGCTGCCGCTGGTGGTGCTCTCGTCGCGGATCGTCGCCGACCTGGTCGGCCCCGCCTGAGCGAGCCGGCGGCGCACGGCCACGAGCAGCTGGACCAGCCCCACCGCCGTGAGCGCGAGCGCGGCGCTGGCCGCGGCGGACGCCAGCTCGGCGGGACCGATCCCGGGCAGCAGGTCGACCCCCGCCTCCCGGGCCAGGTGCTCCAGGCCGGCCAGCCCCGCGGCGAGCCCGGCGGCGATGACGCGGGTCGGTCGCTCACCGACCGAGACCACGCCCGGGCCGGCCATGCCGGCCGCCTGCGCGCTGTGGCGCACCGACTCGTGCAGCAGGACCAGCGCCGCCAGGGCGATCCCGACGCCCAGCGGCGCACCCACCACCACCAGCAGCGCCACGAGCAGCAGGTCCGCGCACCGGTCGGCGAACGGGTCGAGCACCCGGCCCCAGGCGGTCCCCCCGCCGCGGCGGGCGGCGACGGCGCCGTCGACCCCGTCGAGCACGGCGCCGAGGGCCACCAGCGCCGCGGTGGCCAGCGGCCAGGCACCGCCGAGCGCCGCGACGAACGGCGCCGGCACCACGACCGCGAGACCGACCACCGTCACGGTGTCCGGCCCCACCCCGCGCCGCACCAGCGGGCGCGCGAGCGCGTGCACCAGCCGCACCCAGCCGGCGACCCAGGCCGAGGACGTGGGGTCGAGGCCGCCGTGCAGCCGCGACCAGTGCGCGTAGGACTCGGCGGCGCGGCCGCCGGGGTCGGAGCGCCCGCCCGCCATCAGACCCGCTCCGCGGCCACCGGCTCCCGGGAGGGCCCCACCGACCGGTCGCCGCGCAGCCGCTTGAGCACCAGCTCGGCGCTGATCACGCACATCGGCAGCCCGATGCCGGGCACGGTGCCGTAGCCGGCGTAGTAGAGGCCGTCGACCTTGCGGGAGGCGTTGCCGGCCCGGAAGAACGCGCTCTGCCGCAGGGTGTGGGCCGGCCCCAGCGCACCGCCGGACCACGAGTTGAGGTCGGCGGCGAAGTCGCCGGGACCCGTGGTGCGGCGCACGACGACCCGCTCGGCCAGGTCCGGCACGCCCGCCCAGTCGCCGACCATCGCGATCGCCCGGTCGGCGACCTCCTCGACGACGCGGTCGCCGGCGCCGTCGACGCCGCCGCGGCCGATGCCCGGGTCGGCCGGCACCGGCACCAGCAGGAACAGGTTCTCGTGGCCGCCCGGGGCGACCGTCGGGTCGGTCGCCGAGGGCTTGCACACGTAGATCGAGGCGGGGTCGGGGACGCGGGTGGGCGTGCCGAAGATGGCGTCGAAGTTGGCCCGCCAGTCCTCGGTGAAGAACAGCGTGTGGTGGGTGAGCCCGGGCAGCGTGCCGCTCACGCCGAGGTTGACCAGCACCGCGCCCGGACCGGAGACCGCGCGGTCCCACCAGCGCTCGGGGTAGGTCTGCAGCGCCTCGGGCAGCAGCCGCGTCTCGACGTGGTGGAGGTCGGCGGCGCCGACCACGACGTCGGCGGCCGACCGGCGCTCGATGCCGTCGCGGTCGCGGTAGGTCACCCCGGTCACCGCCGCGCGCCGACCTCGTCCGCGCCGGCGGCCCCCGCGCTCGGCGGTGGTGGTGGTGATCGCGGTGGCGGTGCAGCCGGTGCGCAGCGTCGCCCCGTGGGCCCGGGCCAGCCCGGCGACGGCGTCGATGAGCACGCCGAACCCGCCGGCGGGGTAGCGCACGCCGTCGGCGAGGTCGAGGTGGCTCATCAGGTGGTACATCGCCGGCGCCCGGTCCGGGGACGAGCCGAGGAAGACCGCCGGGTAGCCCAGCACCTGGCGCAGCCGGGTGTCGGTGAACCGCGATGCCACGAACGACTCGAGGGACCGCCCCAGCAGGGCGGCCAGGCGCGGGGCGTTGCGCAGCACGCGTCGGCCGGCGTAGGCGGCCGTGGAGTCGAAGCTGGTGTACAGGAACTGCTGGACGGCGAGGTCGTAGACCTCGCGCGCCGAGTCCAGGTAGCGACCGAGGGCCGCGCCGGCGCCGGGCTCGACGGACTCGAAGAGGCGGCGGTTGGCCGCCTCGTCCGCGGCGACGTCGAGCGGCTCGGCGCGCCCCTCGATGTAGACGCGGTAACCGGGGTCGAGGCGGACCAGGTCCACCTGCTCGGCGGTGGTGGTGCCGAGCATGGCGAAGAAGTGGTCGAAGACGTCGGGCATCAGCCACCACGACGGTCCGGTGTCGAAGCGGAACCCGTCGCGCTCCCACGACCCGGCGCGACCACCGAGCTCCTCGCCCTGCTCCAGGAGCTCGACGTCGTGCCCGTCGGCGGCCAGCAGCGCCGCGGTGGCGAGGCCGGAGATCCCGCCGCCGACGACGACCACCGCGCTCACCGCTGCGCCCCCGTCCGCCGCGGGCGCCCGCGGCGGACCGCTGCGCGGGCGGCGAGCCGGGCCTTGACCGCTCCCGGCACCCGCACCCGGCGGTGGCGCAGCTCGGCGGCCGGCGTGGCCCGCAACCGCACCGCGAGCTCGGCGAACAGGTCGTGGGCGGCGCAGGTCGCGACCCGGCTGGCGACGGGCAGCATCGGCAGCACGTCGCGGGCGGCGGCGAGGTCGGCCTCGACGTCGTCGAGCAGCTCGTCGCGGCGGCGGTCGTCGAGGCGGCCGGGGTCGACGCCCGGGAAGTAGCGGCGGCCGAGCAGGTCCGCGTCCGGGCCGAGGTCGCGCAGGAAGTTGACCTTCTGGAACGCCGCGCCGAGCCGCCGGGCCCCGTCGGCGCAGGCGCGGTAGCGCGCGTCGCGGTCGGGCTCGCCGACCAGGAACGCGCGCAGGCACATCAGGCCGACCACCTCGGCGGAGCCGTGGACGTAGGCGGCGAAGCTGTCGTCGTCGTGCGCGACGCGCTCGAGGTCGGCGCGCATCGAGGCGAAGAAGGGGACGACCAGGTCGGCGTCGATCCCGCACTGCCGAGCGGTCGTGGCGAAGGCGTGGACCACGAGGTTGCCGCGAGTGCCCGGTGCGCAGCGCGTCCAGCGTCTCCGCCTCCAGCGTGTCGAGCACCGCGCGCCGGCGACCGGCGTCGCGACCGGGCCGGGGCGCGTCGACCACCTCGTCCGCGATCCGCACCAGGGCGTAGAGGTCACGGACGTGGGTGCGCACCGGCTCGCGCAGCAGCCGGGTCGCGAGCCCGAACGACGAGGAGTACGCACCGATCACGACGGCGGCGCTCGCGCGCGCCACGTCGTCGTACGTCGCGTGGGCCGGCGGCACGTCACGGACGGTCCGCACCAGCGATACCGACATCGATCCTCCTGGCTGCATCATCCCAGCGCCCCGAAGGCCCGCCTCACCCGCAGTGCGACCCCCCGCAGGGGCGGTCGGCCCTCCCGGCGGCGGTCCTAGGGTGCCGCGGGTGGACGCCCCGACGACGCTGCGCGTCGCGACGGCGAACCTCGCCTCCGGGGCGGGAGGTGACGGGTGGCCGGCCGCCCTGGCCGGGCTCGACGTGGACGTGCTGGCGCTGCAGGAGGTCGACCACCTGCTGGACCGCAGCGGCCGCCGCGACCAGACCGCCGAGGCCGCCGCCGCGTGCGCCGGGGACGGTCCGCCGTGGCGGGCGCGGTTCGCCGCCGCCGTCCACGGCACGCCGGGTCGCGCCGACACCTTCGCCGCCGCCGCGTCCTCCGCGCCGGCGACGCAGGCCGGGGTGCCGTCGTACGGCGTCGCGCTGCTCACCCGTCACCCGGTGCTGCGGTGGGTCGAGCTGCGGATGCCGCCGTCGCGGGCCCGGCTGCCGGTGCCGCTGCCGCCGGGGGCGGGCGCCCGGGTGCTGTGGGCGCCCGACGAGCAGCGCGTCGCGCTGGCCGCGGTGGTGGCCGCCCCGCTCGGCGAGGTGACCGTGGTGTGCACCCACCTGTCCTTCGCGCCGCACCGGGCGGTCGGGCAGCTGCGGGCGCTGCGGGTGTGGGCCCGGGACCTGCCGCGACCGCTGCTGCTGCTCGGCGACCTCAACCTGCCCGGTCGGCTGCCCGCACGGCGTCACGGGGTGGTCCGGGGCCGGTCCGGCGCGCACCTACCCCGCGGCCGGCCCGCGCGCGCAGCTCGACCACGTGCTGCTCGCCCCCGGCCCCCACGACGTACGGCTGTCGCCGCCGACCACCCACGCCGTGGCCGGCAGCGACCACCTGGCGCTGCGCACGGTGCTCTCCCGCGGCCGTGACAGGTGGCGGGCGGACGGGTGGCGGGCGGACGAGTAGCCGGTCGGTCGGGCCGGCGGGGGTGCCGCTGGCGGCGTACTTGTCGGGCGATCCTCGAGCTTGTCGGCCTTTGCAAACCCCGACAAGCTCGAGTTTCCCCGGCCGGCCGGGGATTCCGCACGGGTCGGTGCCGCGGCGATCAGCGCCGGCGGCGCCCGAGCGCGGCGGCGACGCCGAGGCCGAACAGCCGGTCGAGGTCGATCCCGGCCGCGGCGGCCATGACGGTCACCACGCTGGTGCGGGCGTAGGAGCAGTAGAGGCCGGCCTCGAGGAAGACCGGCTCACCGGTCGGGTCGACGCGGAAGTCGAAGAGCCCGTAGTCGCGGCAGCCGAGCGCGTCGTAGCAGCGCAGCGCGGCCTGCTGGACGCGCGCGACGACGGGGTCCGGGTGCTCGGCGTCGTCGCGGACGATCCAGGCGTGCTCGGCGTCCTTCGCGACGAGCCCCAGCTCGCCGTCCTCGGAGCGGCGCAGCTTGTCGGCCCGGTCGCGCACCGGCTTGGTGACGGGGTCGACGGCGTACTCCTCCAGCGGCAGCGCGACCAGCTCCCCGTCGACGTCGACCACGCCGCAGCGGACCTCGCGGCCGAGCTCGACGTACTCCTCGACCAGCGCCCGCGGAGCGCCGGCGGCGTGCCGGCAGGCCTCCTCGACCGCCGCCGCCAGGTCGCCGACCTCGCGGACCAGCGTCAGCCCGAGGGAGTTGTCGGCGTCGACCGGCTTCACGACCACCGGGAGGTCGAGGTCCACCGGGTCGCCGGGGCGCACCACCCGCGACGCCGGCACCCGCACGCCGCGACCGGCCACCACGGCCGCCGCCTGCGCCTTGTCCGCGCCCAGCGCCATCACCGCGGCGGGGTTCCCGAGGTGCGGGACGTCGAGCAGGTCGAGCAGGGCGCGGTACGTCGTCATCCCGGGCAGGCAGAACATCTGCGGCACCGCGACGTCGGGCGCGAGCGACGCGATCCGGGCCACCGCCTCCGCGACCGGCACGGGCGCGGCGGCCGCGATCGCCTCCGCCGAGAGGTCCTCGGGGAAGCGCCAGGACCCGTCGGGGCCGACGTGGGCGACGTGGGGCTCGTAGCGGGCTGGGTCGGCGGTCGCGGCGAGGCAGTCCGCGGCGTAGAGCCGCGAGACGTCGGCGTAGAACTCGCTGGTGGCCGACCCGGCGAGGTGGAGCACCCGCACGGGTCGTCCCGCCGGGTCACGCACGTCCGGGCCCACCTCAGTCACCCGCCGGCTCGACGAGCTTGCCGATGTTGAGGTCCACCTTGGTCCAGGGTCGCAGCCGACGAAGGTTGCCCAGCAGCAGCGAGGGGACGTGGAGGTGGTGCAGCGCCCAGAACGGGAGCGGGTCGGCGGCCGACCACACGGCGTCCCGGCCCCGCGCGAGCAGCCGCAGCCGATCCGGCAGGGTGCGCGGGTGGCGCAGCCCGAGGAACAGCTCGTGGTGGGTCCAGTACGTCGGGCGGCCGCCGACGGGGGGCTCGAGCACCTCCCGGTCGCCGTGGTCCAGGTAGGCCGCGGCGAGCTCCGGGTGCCCGTCGAGCAGGGTGATCGCGGAGTGCGTGCGCGGGTTGCACTCGATGGCCCGGACCACGCCCCCGGCGTCCTCGATCAGGTCCAGCGAGACCTGCCCGGTGAAGCCCTCCCCCTGCGCTGCCACGAAGCGCTCGACCCAGTCGCGGACGCCCGGGTGGTCGAGGTGCTCGTAGGTCAGCTGCCACGGCGAGGACGCGCAGCAGACGTGCACGCGCAGCCGCCCGTCGCGGACGGTGCCGTGGGTGCAGTACTCGCGCCCCTCGAGCAGCTCCTGGAGCACCCAGGGCTGGTCCGGCGAGATCGGCAGCGCGCGCACGAACGCCTCGGTCTCCGCGCGGGTCGGGCGCGGCAGCGGGGTGAGGTCGAGACGGCGCACCGGGTCGTAGCGGATCGACTTCAGCACGTAGGGCCGCGGCCGGCCGGTGAAGTCGAAGTCGAGCACCTGCTGCGGGTCGGTGATGCGGTGCGAGTCCGGCACCGCGAGCCCGGCCTCGGCGGCCGCCACCGCGAAGGCGTGCTTGTCGTCGACGGTGCGCAGGTCGGCCGGGCCGAGGTGGACGACCTCGCAGCCGACCGCCTCGAGCGCCGCGGCGGCGTCGGCGTCCGCGACGCTGGCGACCGGGCTGCACACCGGCACGTAGACGTCGGCGCCCTCGCGCCCGGCCAGCGCGACCAGGGCGCCGGCGTACGCCGGGTCGGTCTCGTGGGGCACCACGCGGAAGGCGTCGACCGCGCGGGAGAACCGGTGCGCGGTGAGGCGGTAGCGGCCCGACTCGACGAGCACGACCCGGTGGCCCGCGGCGTGGAAGGCGCGGGCGAGCACCAGCGCCTTGGTCATCTTGCCGCCGCTGACCAGCACCGTCCGCCGCCGGGCGGGCACCGCGACCGGTCCCGGGCGGCGCAGCAGCAGCGCCAGGGCGGTGACGACGGTGTGCACGGGCAGCATCACCTGCAGCAGCGCCAGCGCGCCCACCGTCCGGGCGGCGGTGCGGGCCGCCGCGCCGGCGGCCACTCAGACCCGCCGCAGCAGGGTCACGCCGTCGCGCAGCGGCAGCAGCACCTGCTCCACGCGGGGGTCGTCGGCGACCCGCTGGTCGAAGTCGGCGATCGCCCGGCCGGCCGGCGACGGCCCACCGGGCAGCCACGGCTCGCCCTGGAGCAGGGTGTTGTCGACGCAGACCACCCCGCCGTCGGCGAGCAGCCCGTCGAGCACGGCGTCGAGGTAGCCGGCGTAGCCGCCCTTGTCGGCGTCGACGAAGACCAGGTCGAAGCGCTCGCCCGCCGCCGCGAGGTCGGCGAGGGTGTCCGCGGCCGGGCCGACCCGCACCTCGATGCGGGACCCGGCCGGGGACGCGTCGAAGCACTCCCGGGCGACGTCGGCCGTGGCGGGATCGAGCTCGCACGCGACCACGCGCCCCCCGTCGGGCAGCGCCTCCGCCATCGCCAGCGCGGAGTAGCCGGTGAACATCCCGATCTCGAGCACGCTGCGGGCGCGCGCGGCGTGCACCAGGAACGCCAGCAGCCGGCCCTCGACGTGGCCGGAGAGCATCTCCTGCTCCAGCGACGAGCCGGCCGAGCGCGACCGGACGGCCCAGTCCTCGGCCCGGGTGCGCTCCTCGAGCGCCTGCAGCGCCGGGGAGGCGGGGCTGGTCATCCGGGCCACGAAGGGGTCCAGCCCGCCGACGAGGCCGCGGGCCCGCTCCAGGTCCGCGTGCAGCTCGTCACCGACGCCGGGGACCTCGGCGAGCCCGGCGGCCACCGAGGCGAGCAGCTCGGCGGCGATGCCGAGCGGGGTGACCGGTCGGGCCTCAGGCACCGGAGGCGCGGGGCAGGTCCGGGACCTCGGTCAGGTCGGGCACCTCGAGGACGGTGGCCTCGGCCGCGGTGTACTGGTCGACGCCCTGCCCGCCACGCGGGTAGCCCGCGCACAGGTCCTGGTGCGCGGCGAGCACCTCGGTCAGCTCCTCGACGGTGAGGTCGTTGACGAAGTGGCAGGTGCCGATCGGGCGCGGCACCGCGGCGCGGAGCAGGCCGTCGCGGGTCTGCAGGATGGACGCCGTCGCCCGCTCCAGCAGCTCGGGGGTGAACCAGGGGCTGTCGATGGCCAGGCCCATCGTGGCGAGCAGGCCGTGCACCCGGTCGCGGTCGGCGACCGACAGGTAGCCGCGCCGCTCGGCGAGGGTGGCGGAGAACGCCATGTCGACGCTGATCGCGTGGCCGTGGAACAGGTGGGGGTCGGGGGCCAGCTCGAGGGTGGGGCTCCAGGTGTGGCCGTAGGCGATGACCCGGTCGAGGTCGAGCTCGTGGAGGTTGGGGACCTCGAGCTCGAGCATGGTGCGGATCGCGTCGTAGGTGATCGTGTCGGCGACCTCGCGCAGGTGGTCGGCGTCGTCGGCGTAGCCGAAGGAGGAGTGCATCAGCTCCTCGCCGTACTTCTCCAGCCGCTCGAAGATCCCGGCGTGGGCGACGGTGGCGATCTTGATGATCTCGGCGATGCCGTTGCGGACCTGGTCGACGGGCAGCGTGCGCAGCAGCGAGAAGTCGAGGAAGACCTTCTTCGAGGCGTGGTAGGCGCCGAGCCGGTTCTTGTGGCGACCGTGGTTGGCGCCGACCTTGATCGAGACGCTGGCGTCGATGAGGCCGATCAGCGTGGTCGGGATCCGCACGTAGTCGGTGGTGCGCTTGTAGGCGGCGCAGGCGAAGCCGGCGACGTCGGTGGTCAGCCCGCCCCCGACGACCAGGACCTGCTCCTTGCGCAGCAGGCCGAACTCGGCGAAGGCGTCCACGATCCGCTCCACGGTGCGCAACGACTTGGCGGTCTCGGCGATGCGGACCTCCACGACCGTCAGCTCGATCCCGTGGTGGGCGAAGTACGCGGCCGCGGCGTCGCCGTGGAGCGCGTGCACCGTCTCGTCGACGACCATCAGGCAGCGACCGAACGGTGCGAACGTCTCGGCCAGCTCGGTCCGGGTGGGGTCGAACACCCCGGGGGTGAGCAGCAGCGAGTAGTCGATCCGCTCGTAGGCCTCGACGTGGAAGGCGGTGTCGGTCGACTCCAGTCGCGCCGTGGGGTTGCTCATGGTGGGTCTCATCTCCGGGGGGTCGGGGCCGCTCAGGCGGCGAGGTGCTCCTGGAGCGTGAGCAGGTCGAGCTGCTCGAGGCGCTCGGCGGCCGCGGAGAAGTCGTGGCCCGCGGTGTTGGTGTTCGGGAAGGCGACGCAGGGCACGCCCGCGGCGCGGGCCGCCTCGACCCCGCCGACGTTGTCCTCGACCGCGACGCAGGAACCGGCGTCCTCACCGAGCTGCTCGAGGGCGTAGGTGTAGGCGGCCGGGTCGGGCTTGGGCGTCCCGACCTGGGAGGCGTCGACGACGAGGTCGAGCGCGTCGAGGGAGAGGTGGTCGCCCAGGGCGCGGTCGAGGGCCTCGAGGTTGGCGCGCGAGGTGGTGGTGACGAGGGCGACCCGGGTGCCGGACTCCTGGGCCTGGCGGATCGTCTCGACCAGCCCGGCGCGGGGGGAGACCTCGGTCTCGGCCAGGGCCTGCTGGAACAGCTCGGACTTGGTGGCGTGGACGGCGTCCGCGTCGACGTCCTGGCCGCGCTCGCGGGCGTAGTCGGCGACCCGGTCGCGCCCGCCGTTGCCGGTGAGCAGCGCGGCGTACTCGTCCTGGCCCCACTCCCAGTCCAGGCCGTGCTGGGCGAAGGCCCGGTTGAAGGCGTCGCGCTGGAGCTCGGAGGTGTCCGCGAGCGTGCTGATGGAGCCGAGGAGGAGGGCGGTCATGACGGGTCCGTTCTGACGGGCGGGAGGGGCGGTGCGGCGCCTGCCGGCCGGGCCCTCGATGCGGCCGCCGGCGGCTGTGGTCCGCACCACGAATCTGCCAGGGGACCCCAGGTCGGGGTTCCCCCGGCAGGGTGGGCGCCACCCGTCCGGCCGGGCCCCGACCACCCAGCCCACCCGGGCCGGGCGGCCGAGGTGGGCCGGGTGCGCGAGCTGCTCGACCGGTCGTCGACGCGGACCGGCCCCGGGTCCGTGGGGACCCGGGGCCGGTGCCGGTGCTGGTGGTGCTGCCCGCGTCAGCGGCGCGGGTGGTGGCTCCGGGCGTGGAACGGGCGGCTCTTCCGCTCGTAGTCGGCCTGGAGGTCACGCGTGCTCAGCCCGTAGCGCGCCACGGCATCGGCCATGGCGTCCGAGAACTGGTTGATCGCCCGCATGTTCACGTTGGTGATCGTGTCGCAGGCCTGGTGGTAGCACTCGTCGTAGGCGACGCCGGCCTCGCCGCCGTACACCTCCGCCTCGTCCTCGGTCTTGACGCCCTCGGCGCCGCTGAACAGACCGCCCGCCGGGATGCCCTCGGCGATGAACGGCCCGTAGTCGCTGCGGCCGTTGAACTCGGTCGGGGCCGACGCGAGGCCCTTGGACTCGAAGTGGCGGGTGAAGGTGCCCTCGATCGCGGCCGAGCCCGCCGGGCCCACCGGCCCACCGGTGGAGCCGTCGCCGTCGTAGACGAACCGGACGAAGTTCGGCGAGCCGACCATGTCGAAGTTCAGGTACAGCCGGATGTCGGTCAGCGCGCCGGGGTTGTCGGCCTTCAGGTCCGAGACGTAGTGCTCGGAGCCGAACAGGCCCTGCTCCTCGGCGCCCCACCAGGCGAAGCGCACCGTGTTGCGGTACGGCGTCCCACGCTCGGCGAAGGACTCGGCGACCTCGAGCAGCGCGGCGGAGCCGGAGCCGTTGTCGTTGATGCCCGGGACCCTCGGCGACGCTGTCGAGGTGGGCACCGGACATCACCACGTTGTCGCCGCGACCACCGCGGGTCTCCGCGATCACGTTCCAGGTGCGGGCGTTCTCGGAGACGGCGTCGACGAGGACGCGGGCGGTGGTGCCCTCGTCGGCGAGGTCCTCGCCGACGGCGAAGCTGGTGCCGACGGCGGGGATGTAGTCGCCGGGGCCGCCCAGCGTGCCGTTGACCACCCCGTCGTTGCCCTCGGTCCCGCGGTTGAAGATGATCGCCGCACCCGCGCCGGCGTCGCCGGCGTTCGCGACCTTCTGCGCGAACGAGCAGCTGCCGCGCTGCATCAGCGCGATCGCGCCCGCCGGGAAGCCGGCGAAGTCATCGGCCTCGCAGCCGCTGGAGGAGGTCTCCGAGGGGCTGACGTCGGTGTCGACGACGACGACGTCCTCCGTGACGTCACCGGAGCCGGCGTACTCCATCACCGCGAAGTCGTCGGCGGTGTAGTCGGTCGGGTCCGGGGTGACCTGCTGCAGCTCGCTGGGCGAGGACTCCCGGAAGACGTCGATGCTGAACGGCTGGACGAGCGGGCGGTAGCCGGCGTCGCGCAGGCGCTCCACGACGTAGTTCTTGCTCTCGCGGTAGCCGTCGGTGCCGGTCGAGCGGCTGCCGTCGCCGTTGTCGGCGATGGCCTGGAACCGCAGCAGGTGGTCCTTGACGCCCTCGGGCGTCACCGCTCGCTGGAGCTGGCGCGAGGCCTTGGTGGCCTGGCCGGGGCCCTTCTTCTTGGCGACCTCGGTGCTGGCGGAGGCGGCCGCGCTCGCCGAGGGAGGTGACGCCGCTGGCAGCGGCACCGAGGGCCACGCCGAGGGCGAGGCCGGCGGCGCCGAGGCGGCGCCGCGTGGTGGGACGTGCGGACAAGAGGATCTCCCGAGATGTGGCCACGCGCCCGATGCACGTGGCAGTGCGCAGGACCCTAGGCGGAGATCCTCCTGCTGGCAACGACCCCGGGAGGACCGCCGCGAGGGGCGGGAGGTGCAGGTGGGGTGGACGGGCCGGCGCTCAGTGGCCCCCGGCGAGGCGCGCGTTGACGACGCGGGTGAGCCAGGCCGGCGAGAAGCGCGAGCCGAGCGCCAGGGCCTTGGTCTGCAGCCCCACCGGGAAGTGCACCTGGTGGATCGCCTCGCGGGGCCGGCTCGGCCGCACGGCGGCCCAGACGGCGTCGGCGACGTCCTGCGCACCGAGGCGGATCCCGAGCTTCGTGGTGGTGCCGGTGCTGAGCCCGGTCACCATCCCGGTCTGCACGAACAGCGGCCAGAGCGCCACCACGCGGATCCCGTGGGGCCCCCACTCCAGGTCGAGCGCCTCGGTCAGGCCGCGCACGTAGAACTTCGTCGCGCTGTAGTTCGCCAGCTCGGGCTGGCCGTAGATCGCGGACGCCGAGGCGAGGTTGACGACGGTCGCGCCACCGTGCGCCGCCGCGGTCGCGCGCAGGTGCTCGTAGCCGGCGTGGCAGCCGTTCAGCACGCCGCCGACGTTGATGTCGACCTCGCGCCGGTGGCGGGCGACGTCGATCTCGCTGAACCACCCACCGACCAGGACCCCGGCGTTGTTGACCAGGACGTCGAGGCGACCGGTGGCCGCCACCAGCTCGGCCGTCCGCGCCGCGAAGGCCTCGGCGTCGGTGACGTCGAGGTGCCCGGTGTGCGCACGTCCCCCGATCGCCTCGACCTCCTCGGCGAGGGAGGCGAGACCCGCCTCGTCGACGTCGTAGCCGCCCACGACGTAGCCCTGCCGGGCGAAGGTGAGGGCGGTCGCGCGGCCGATGCCGGCGGCGGCCCCGGTGATCATGACGGTGGGAGCACTCATGCGCCCTTCCTACCAGTCGGTAACCCCCGGTGGGGCCGTGATCACGCGCCGGACCGTCCGGTCGATGTGCCCGGTGCACGCACCAGGTACGAGCGACCGGCACGTCGACGCTCAGGCGCGGGGCAGGCCGAACTCGGTGTGCACGCCCGGGCTGAAGGCGACGTGGTCGGGCGCCCGGTCGGCGAGGTCGGGGAACCCGACGGAGCCCAGCAGGCCGTCGGACAGGTCGAGCACCTCGGCGTCGTGCAGCGGCCAGGGCTCGTGGGCGTTCGGCACCACCAGGGAACGTCCGAGGGCGCGGGTGTGGAGCCGCCACCGGGCGGAGACGAAGTGGTCGAGCGGGTCGGGCTCGCGAGGGGCGCCGACCCGGACCTCGACCCGGCTCCGGGCGCGCGCGCCCGGCCAGCGCAGCCGGGCGGCGTAGGTGTGCACGTCACCCCGCGGCCCCGGTCCGGGACCCGCGACCCGGTGGTGACGCATCCGCGCCCACCGGTACGGCAGCGCCAGCGAGGCCCGCGCCCCGAGCACGACGGGGAGCCGGTCGGCGTCGAGGGACAGGAAGACCACCCCGCGCCGGCCGCGCCGGTCCACGGAGTAGAGCCGCACGTTGGTCTCCAGGAAGGTGCCCGCCCACGGCACGCTGCTGCGCCTGCCGAAGCCGGCACCGACCATCCGGAACGGGACCAGCCCGACGTACGTCGTGCCCTCGTGGACGTCGGGCGAGACCCCGGGCGGCATCCGGTCGGCCACCCGCTGCGGCGGGACCGCCCAGTGCAGGTAGGTCAGGTCGCGCCAGTCCTGGTTCATCAGCACCGGCCCCGGCACGGGCGGCGCGTGCGGGTCGACCGGCTCGGGCTCGGCGGGGGTCACGCCCCGAGTCTCCCGGGGCGGTGGTCACCCCGTCGGCGCCCTACGCTGGGCCGCAGCCACACGGAGCAGGAGCGAGGGGACTGTCATGAGCGTGCCGTTCTGGGTCTGGGCGGTGACCATCACGGTCATCGTCGCCATGCTCGTCTACGACTTCGTCTTCCACACCCGCAAGGCGCACGTGCCGACGCTGCGCGAGGCGAGCATCTGGTCGGCCGTCTACGTCGGCGTCGCCCTGCTGTTCGGGGTGGCGGTGTTCCTGTTCGGCGGCGGCACGATGGGCGGGGAGTACTTCGCGGGCTACATCACCGAGAAGGCGCTCTCGGTGGACAACCTGTTCGTGTTCCTGATCATCATGGCCAGCTTCAAGGTCCCCCGCGAGGACCAGCAGAAGGTGCTGCTGTTCGGCATCGTCTTCGCCCTGATCGCCCGCACCGTCTTCATCTTCATCGGCGCCAGCCTGATCAGCATGTTCGCCTGGGTCTTCTACATCTTCGGGCTGATCCTGCTGCTCACGGCGGGCAACCTGATCAAGGGCGAGGTCGGCTCCGGCGACCCGCACGAGGACGAGAACGTCATGGTCAAGCTGGCCCGCAAGCTGGTCCGCACCTCCCCGGAGTACGACGGCGACAAGCTGGTCACCGAGGTCGACGGCAAGCGGGTGCTGACCCCGATGCTGCTGGTGATGGTGGCCATCGGCGGCACCGACATCCTGTTCGCGCTGGACTCCATCCCCGCCATCTTCGGGCTCACCCAGAGCACCTTCATCGTCTTCACCGCCACCGCGTTCTCGCTGCTCGGGCTGCGTCAGCTGTTCTTCCTGATCGAGGGCCTGCTGGAGCGCCTGATCTACCTCTCCTTCGGGCTGGCCGCGATCCTGGCCTTCATCGGCGTCAAGCTCGTGCTGCACGCGCTGCACGAGAACAACCTGCCCTTCATCAACGGCGGCGAGCACGTCGAGGTCACCGAGATCGGTACCGGGCTCTCCCTCGGCGTCATCGTGGGGATCCTCGCCGTGACCGTGGCGGCCTCCCTGATCAGCAAGAAGGGCCGCGCCAAGGTCGCGATCGGCAACGCCCGCCGCCACGCCGACGCCTACCTCGACCTCGACTACACCGCCGACGAGGCGGAGCGGGAGCGCGTCTACACCGCGCTGCTCGAGGAGTCCGAGCAGGTCCGCTCGCTCGGCCCCGAGTACAAGCGGATGATGCGCGACGAGTCCGAGCTGATGGACAAGGTCGAGCGGGCCCGCCGCCAGCACGAGGAGGCCACCGGCGGCAAGGTGAGCGACCCCGCCCCGTGACGGGCGCCGCCGGACCCGTCCCCGGAGCTCCCGCGCCGGGGGCACCCGCGCCGTGGGACCTCTCCCTGCTGCCCCCGCTGGTCCCGGTCGCACGCTGCCGACCCGTCGCGCTGGTGCAGCCGGGCACCGACCTCGCGGCGGCGCCCTGCGCCGCCGCCGAGGTCGACGTCGACGACCCGGGCGCCGACCGTTCGGTGGCGCTCGCCTCGGCCGGCACCGTGCTGCGTGCCCGCCGCGAGGGTGGGCGGACCCACCTCGAGCTCGAGCACCAGGGCCGGACGACGACCCACGAGAGCCGCCGGCACGCCCGGTCACCGCGAGCCGACGCGCTGGCGGTGACCCTCACCGGCCCGGTCGCCGCGGCGTGGACGCGCGAGGGCGACTCCTGGCGCGCGCGGGCCGTGCTGCACCTCGGGCCGCTGGCGCCGGCCGGCGGCCCGACGACGCCCGACCCCCACGACGAGGCCTGGCTGGCCGGGCTCGGCGCGGTCGACGCGCAGCGCGCCGGCCGCTTCGGCCAGCTCGGGCTGCGGGACCCGCGCCTGGTGACCAACGCCGACGGCACGGCTCACGAGGACCCGGACGCGCCCGGGGTCCTGTGGCTCACCGCGACCTCGGCCGGGCCGGGCGGCTTCGGGTCGGGCCACACCTCGGTGTGGGCGCTGGACCCGGCGACGCTGGCGCTGCGCCACCGCGGTGACCTGTTCTTCCGCCGTCCCGGCCGCACCGGGGTGCTCGGCGACCACGCCACCCACGTCGTGCGCGACCCCACCGGGGCCGGGCGGTGGCTGGTCGCGACCAGCACGTGGGGCGACTTCGACCCCGAGCGCAACCCGTCGGTCGCGATGACCATCGCCGTCGTGGACGACGACCGCGACCTGCTGCGCGGGACCCACGTGCTCGACACGGCGCCGCTGCCGGCCCCCACGACCGGGCTCACCTCCGTCGGCACCTGGGACCCCCACCTCGTCCGTGCCGACGACGGCCGCTGGCTGCTGGCGTTCGTCAGCGCCACCCGCTTCTTCTCCTTCCACCCCGTCCTCGCGGCGGGGCCGGACCCGACCGACCCGGCGGGCTGGACCCTGCTGGCCGCGGCGCGCGGCCGCAGCGCGTGCGAGGGGCCGACGCTGCTGCGGACGACGGCCGGGTGGCGGGTGCTCGCCAGCCACGGGCGCGACGGGCGCCGCGACCACGAGGGCGCCCCGGCGACGTACCCGGTGCTGGACCTCGACCTGCGCGAGACCGGACGGCTGGACGCCACCTACCCCAGCAACCTGCCCTGGCCCACCCTCGCCGCGACCGGTGCCGGGCCGCTGCTGATCGGCTTCGACGCCACGCCGGCGGGCGGTCCGCTGCCGGGCTACGGCACCCACGGCGACCTCGTCCTCCAGCGCCCCGCGCCGGGCTGACGGCCCCCGACCCAGTTTTCCCGATGCCGTCACGAGGGCCGGGCGGCTGCGGCAGGATGTGCCCCGACCACCCCGCCGCGGGCCCCCGCACCGCGACACGGAACGCCGGAGACGACCATGCACGCTGGGGCCGACGCGCACGCCGTGGCCGTCGTCCGCCACAGCTCCGACGGCTACGCGGTCATCGACCGCGACGGACGGGTGGTGTGGGCCGACGCCGTGCTCTGCCGGGTGCTCGGCGTCGCCGAGGCCGACGTCGCAGGGCTGGACCTCGCCGGGCGGATCGGCCGGGCCGCGGGCCCCAGGGACGCGGTCGTCGACGAGGAGGTCGAGCTCGTCCGTCCCGACGGCGGCCGGACGTGGTGCCGGGTCAGCAGCGGCCCCCTCCCCGACGACGAGCGCGGGACCGGGCGGCGCTGGCTGCGGGCCACCGAGCGGCACGAGCGCCGGGACCGGGAGGACCGGCAGGACCTCCGCGCCGCGCTGACCGCGCGCGACGAGCAGCTCGCCGCGGCCCAGGAGCTGGCCCGGGTCGGCACCTGGACCTGGCGGGTCGGCACCGAGGAGATGGCCTGGTCGCCGACGCTCCTGCGGATCCTCGGCCTGGACGGTCAGGACGTCGAGCCGACGATGTCCGCCGCCCTGGACCTGCTCGCGCCCGAGGACCGCGAGCTCGTGCTCCACGACCTGTCCGGCCCCCTCGACCCCGGGGAGCGGATGACCTGGCGGATGGAGCTCAACCGTGCGGACGGCGGCCGGGTCACCGTCCGCACGCTGGCCGAGGTGGTCGCGGACCCCACCGGCGGCGGCCGGCTGGTCCGGGGCGCGATCCAGGACATCACCTCCCTGGTGCAGTCCACGGAGGAGGCCGACGTGGCGCGCGCCCGGCTGACCCTGGTGCAGGGGGTGGCCGAGGCCGCCAACCGGGCCGCCGGCCTGGCCGACGCGCTCGACGCCTCCTGGGACGTGCTGGCCCGGCACGGGCACTGGCGTCCGTGCGCGGTGTTCCTGCCCGACGACGCCGCGCCCGCCGGTCCGGTCGCGCCGGTGGACCCGCTGGACCCGGACGGCCCGAGAGGGCCGGTCGCGGACGCCGGCGGCGCGCCCCCGCTGCGGGTCAGCAGGCCGCGCCGGCCGGTCGAGCGACCGCAGGACCACCCGGGCCCGGAGCCGGAGGACGACCTCCCCGCCCCGTGCGACGAGCTCGCCCGGCGCTCCTGGGTCACCGGTCGCGCGCAGACCGCCCCCGCCGACGGTCCGGACGGTCGGCGCACCACGGTCGTGCTGCCGATCCCGCTCGAGGGCGAGACCTGCTGCGTCGTGCAGCTCGAGGTGGACGAGTCGCCGGTCGACCGGGCCACCCTCCGGCTGCTGGCCCAGGTGGCCGAGCAGCTGGGCTCCGTCGCCCAGCGCGAGCGGGACGCCCGCCGGCTCGCGGTCGCCCGCGACGAGGCCGAGCGCGCATCGATCACCAAGTCGGAGTTCCTGGCCACGATGAGCCACGAGATCCGCACGCCGATGAACGGTGTGATCGGGCTGACCGAGCTGCTGCTGCGCACCCCGCTCGACGACCAGCAGCGCACGCTCACCGAGGCGCTGCGCGGCACGGGACACACCCTGCTCGGGCTGATCAACGACATCCTCGACCTGTCCAAGATCGAGTCCGGCCGGCTCGAGCTGGACGTCACCGAGCTCGACGTGCGCTCGGTCGTCGAGCAGGCGGTCTCCGTGGTCGCCGGTCCCGCGCGCACGAAGGGTCTCGAGCTGGTCACCACCGTCGCCCCGGACGTGCCGGAGCTGCTGCTCGGCGACCCGGTGCGCCTGGGCCAGGTGGTGACGAACCTCGGCTCCAACGCCGTCAAGTTCACCGACGCCGGCCAGGTCGAGGTGGAGGTGACCCTGGCCGGTACGGACCCGGCGGGCGAGCACCACCAGCTGCGGGTCGAGGTCCGTGACACCGGCATCGGTCTCGACGTCGACGGCGCCCCCGACGCGCTGTTCGAGGCCTTCACCCAGGCCGACCCCTCCCCCACGCGCCGCTACGACGGCAGCGGGCTGGGGCTCGCGATCTGCCGACGCCTGGTCGAGGCGATGGACGGGCGGATCGGGATCGAGAGCGCACCGGGCCGGGGCAGCACGTTCTGGTTCACCGTCCGGGTCGGTCGGTGCGCCGCCACCGCCCCGACGACGGTGCGGGCGCACGCCTTGCGGGGGGTGCGGACCCTCGTGGTCGACGACAACGCCGCGGCGCGCCGGGCGCTGGTCGTGCACCTGCACGGGTGGGCGGCCCACGCGACCGCGTGCGCCGCCGCGGCCGAGGCGCGCGCCGAGCTCGCGCGGGCCCGCTCGACCGGCTCGGCGTACGACGTCGTGCTCGTCGACCGCTCGCTGCCGGGGGACGAGGCGCTCGTGCTGGCCCGCGAGCTCGCGGCGACCGGGGACGGGCCCGGGCTGGTGCTCCTCGACGGCGCCGCTCCCGGCCAGGACCTCGCCCTCGACCTGGAGCGCTCCTCGGACCTGGCCGCCTGCTTCCACGCCACCGCGGCGAAGCCCGTCCGGCGCGACGACCTGTGGCAGGCGCTGCTGGTCGCGCTGGAGCGGGGCGCCGACGAGGTCGCACCGCAAGGCATCCCGGGGGCGCCGCCGAACGGGGTGCGGGTGCTGCTGGCGGAGGACAACGCGGTCAACCAGCTGGTCGCGGTGGGCCTCCTGGAGAGCCTGGGGTGCACCGTCGACGTGGCCGTCGACGGGGAGCAGGCGCTGACCCGCCTGGGACCGGACCACCCGTACCACCTGGTGGTGATGGACTGCCGGATGCCGCGGATGGACGGCGTCGAGGCCACCCGGCTGCTGCGGCAGCGGGAGCAGGAGTCCGGCGCCGACCGGGTCCCGGTGCTGGCGATGACCGCCTCGGTGCTCGACAGGGAGCGCGAGCGGTGCCTGGGCAGCGGCATGGACGACTTCCTGACCAAGCCGGTGAGCCGGGCCGACCTCGCGCGAGCGCTCGCCCGGTGGGTGCGCCGCCGCCGGCACCGCGCCGAGGACGTCGACCACCCCGCGGCGGCGCCCCCCGGGCCCCCCGGACCGCTCGCGGACGTGGAGCCGGTGGTGACCGCCGACCCCGACCTGCTGTACCCCGACGAGGACGAGCGGCCGGTGCTGGACTTCGCCCGGGTCGAGGAGCTGCGCGCGCTGGTCAAGGACGGCCTGAGCTTCTTCGACCGCACCCGCGAGGCCTACCTGCGCCGGGTGGACGACCTCCTCGCCCAGCTGGCGGCGGCGGCCGACCAGGGCGAGGACGACGCCGTCCGCGGCCTGGCGCACCAGCTCAAGGGCAGCTCGGCCAACCTCGGTCTGGTGCGGGTGGCGGCGACCGCGCAGGGCCTGGAGGACGCGGCGGAGCGTCGGGACCCCGCGCCGGTCGGGCGGCTGCTCGACGAGCTCGCCGACCGGGTCGAGCAGGGTCGCCGCGCGCTGGACTCCGTGGGTCGCACCGCCGAGTCGCGGCCCGACCCACCGGACCACCCTGCGGCCCGGGTCCGAGCAGCGCCGGGTCTGACAGACTCGGGGTCGGTCCGCTCCACCCCCGCGGACCGACGCCGCGGCCCCCCACCCCCGGGCCGTCCGACGACCGACGCGGAGACCACCCATGCCCCAGCAGACCCCGTCCCCCGCTCCCCTGCCGGACCCGTTCGGCCCCGGCCGCGACCACGAGCAGGTCGTGTTCTGCCACGACCCCGCGAGCGGCCTGCGCGCCATCGTCGCCGTCCACTCGACCGCCCTGGGTCCGGGGCTCGGCGGCACCCGGATGCACCCCTACGCCTCGACCGCCGACGCGCTGGCCGACGTGCTGGCGCTGTCGCGGGGGATGACCTACAAGGCCGCCCTGGCGGGCCTGGACCTCGGCGGCGGCAAGGCGGTCATCATCGGCGACCCGCGCACCGGCAAGAGCGAGGCCCTGCTGCGCGCCTACGGACGCTTCGTGCAGACCCTCGGTGGGCGCTACCGGACGGCCTGCGACGTCGGCACGTTCAGCGAGGACATGGACGTCGTCGCGCGCGAGTGCGACTACGTCACCGGGCGGACCACCGCGCACGGCGGCGCGGGCGACAGCTCGGTGCTGACGGCGTACGGCGTCTTCGAGGGGATGCGGGCCGCGGCGCAGGTCGCCTGGGGTGAGCCCTCGCTGGCCGGTCGGACCGTGGGGGTGGCCGGGGTCGGCAAGGTCGGCCGCCACCTCGTCGGGCACCTGCTCGCCGACGGCGCCCGGGTCGTCGTCAGCGACGTCCACGCGCCCACGCTCGACCGGGTCCGCGACGAGCACCCCGGGGTCGAGGTCGCCGGGTCGGCCGGCTCGACCGCCGAGCTGGTCGCCTCGTCCCTGGACGTCTACGCCCCGTGCGCGCTGGGCGGTGCGCTGGACGACGACGTGGTCGCCGCGCTCTCGGCGCGGATCGTCTGCGGCGCGGCCAACAACCAGCTCGCGCACCCCGGGATCGAGAAGGTCCTCGAGGACCGCGGCATCCTCTACGCGCCCGACTACTGCGTCAACGCCGGCGGGTTGGTGCAGGTCGCCGACGAGCTCGAGGGGTTCAGCTTCGAGCGGGCCCGGCAGCGGGCCTCGCGGATCCACCAGACCACGCTGGCCGTGCTCGAGCGCGCTGCGTCCGACGGGGTGCCGCCGGCGGTCGCCGCCGACCGGATGGCCGAGCGACGGATCCACGAGGTGGGCCGGTTGCGGGGGATCTGGACCCCCTGACCACGTCGGGCGGGCCGGGGCAGCGGGCCCCGGGCGAGGACGGGATCAGTCGCGACGCGCGCCGCGATCGGCCCAGTCGTCGGGCTCCTCGGCCTGGCCGCTGTCGTCCTCGCCACCGTGCAGCTCTCGCGCCAGCGCCCCGAAGTCCGTCTCGTGGGTCTGGTACTTCAGGTCGCGGGCGACCTTCGTCTGCTTGGCTTTCGCTCGGCCGCGCCCCATAGGGTCAGCCCCCTCGCACGCTCGGCCGGGCCCGACGCTGGGATCGGGGCACCGGGCTGTCTCCATCGGTGATCGTGAGGAACACGCTACGCGATGACCGGTGGGATCTGCACGCCGGTGGGGGTGCGTCGCGCGGCGCGTCGGGGCGCTCAGGCGCCCGGGTGGGAGCCCACCAGCCGGACCCGTCCACCGTCGGCCGCGGTGCCCGCCGGGAGCACCTCGCCGGCCACCCAGGACCGGACGCCGTGCTCGCGCAGCAGCCGCAGCACGCCGTCGACACCGGCCGGCGCGACGACCGCGACCATCCCGACCCCGCAGTTCAACGTGGCCTCGAGGTCCTCCCGCGACACGCCGCCCGCCCCGCCGACCAGGTCGAAGACCGGGCCCGGCGTCCACGTCCCCCGCTCGAGGGTGACGGTGAGCTCGACCGGCACGACGCGCTCCAGGTTGGCGGCGAGACCGCCGCCGGTGACGTGGGCCATCGCGTGGACCGCACCGGTGGCGGCCGCGGCCAGGCACGCCTTCGCGTAGACGCGGGTCGGCTCGAGCAGCTCCTCACCCAGGGTGCGGCCGAGCTCGGGGACGTCCCGGTCGAGCGCCCACCCGAGCCCCTGCTCGCCGAGCAGCACGTGGCGCACCAGCGAGTAGCCGTTGGAGTGCAACCCGCTGGAGGCCATCGCGACGACGGCGTCGCCGGGCCGGACCCGCGCCGGGCCGAGCAGCCGCTCGCCCTCCACGACGCCGGTCGCGGCGCCCGCGACGTCGTACTCGTCGGGTCCGAGCAGGCCGGGGTGCTCCGCGGTCTCGCCGCCGGCCAGCGCGCAGCCGGCCTCGACGCAGGCGTCGGCGATGCCGCGCACGATGGCCGCGACGCGTTCGGGCACGACGCGGCCGGTGGCGATGTAGTCGGTGAGGAACAGCGGCTCGGCGCCGCAGACCACGAGGTCGTCGACGACCATCCCGACCAGGTCGAAGCCGATCGTGTCGTGGACGTCCATCGCCTGCGCGATCGCGACCTTGGTACCGACGCCGTCGGTCGAGGTGGCCAGCACCGGGCGCTGGTAGCGGGTCAGCGCGGAGGCGTCGAAGAGACCGGCGAACCCGCCGATCCCGCCGATCAGCTCCGGGCGCCGGGCGCGCTCGACCGAGGCCCGCATCAGGTCGACCGCGGCGTCGGCGGCCTCGATGCTCACCCCGGCGGCGGCGTACGCGGGGGTCGGGCCGGGCCCGGTCACGGGTTGTTCAGCACGGGGAGCGCCCGGCCGTGGGTCGGGGCGGTCAGCGAGGTCTCGAGCAGGTGCTTGCCGAGCAGCGCCTCGTCGGGCAGCGGCACCGGGTACTCCCCGGTGAAGCAGGCCTGGCACAGCGACGACCGGGCCTGCCCGGTGGACTCGACCATGGCGTCGAGGGAGATGTAGCCCAGCGAGTCGGCACCCACGCTCGCGGCGATCTCGTCGCCGTCCAGGCCGTTGGCGATCAGCTCGGCGCGGGTGGCGAAGTCGATGCCGTAGAAGCAGGGCCAGCGCACCGGCGGCGAGGAGATCCGCACGTGCACCTCCTTCGCCCCGGCCTCGCGCAGCATCCGGACCTGGGCGCGCTGGGTGTTGCCGCGCACGATGGAGTCGTCGACGACGACGATGCGGCGGCCGCGGATCATGTGCGGCAGGGCGTTGAGCTTCAGCCGGATGCCGAGCTGGCGCAGGGTCTGGCTGGGCTGGATGAAGGTGCGTCCCGACGTAGGCGTTCTTGACGAAGCCCTGGCCGAAGGGGATGCCGCTCTCCTCCGCGTAGCCGGCCGCCGCGGGCGTGCCCGACTCGGGCACCGGCATCACCAGGTCGGCCTCGACCGGGAACTCGCGCGCCAGCCGGCGCCCCATCTCCACCCGCGCCTCGTGCACGCTGCGCCCGGCGATGGTGGCGTCGGGGCGGGCGAGGTAGACGTACTCGAACACGCAGCCCTTGGGCTCGGGCTCGGCGAAGGTGTGCGAGCGCAGCCCCTCCGCGTCGATCACGAGCAGCTCGCCGGGCTCCACCTCGCGCACGACGCTGGCGCCGACCGTGGCCAGGGCCGCGTCCTCGCTGGCCACCACCCAGCCGCGGTCGAGCCGGCCGAGGACGAGCGGCCGGATGCCCTGGGGGTCGCGGGCGGCGTAGAGCGCGTCCTCGTTCATCCAGACCATCGAGAACGCCCCGCGCAGCAGCGGCAGCACCTCGAGGGCGCGCTGCTCGAGCGTGGTGTCCGGGTGGTGGGCCAGCAGCGCCGTCACCACGCCCGTGTCGTTGGTGGAGGCGTCGCCCTGGTGGACGTTGATCTCCAGCTCGCCGTTGGCCGGCGGCAGGGCCTGGGCCACCTCGCGCAGCTCGTGGGTGTTGATCAGGTTGCCGTTGTGGCCCAGCGCGATCGAGCCGGCGACGGTCGGGCGGAAGGTGGGCTGCGCGTTGTGCCAGGTGCTGGCGCCGGTCGTGGAGTAGCGGCAGTGACCGATCGCGAGGTGGCCCTGCAGCGAGGCCAGCGTCGACTCGTCGAAGGCCTGGGAGACCAGGCCCATGTCCTTGTAGACCAGGATCTGGCGCCCGTTGCTCACCGCGATGCCGGCGGACTCCTGCCCGCGGTGCTGCAGGGCGTAGAGGCCGAAGTAGGTCAGCTTGGCGACGTCCTCGCCCGGCGCCCAGACCCCGAAGACGCCGCAGGCGTCCTGCGGGCCACGGTCCTGGGGGTCGAGGTCGTGGGTCAGCCGCCCGTCGCCGCGGGGGGCACGACCGGGGCCGCTCTGGAAGGGCACGCGCCCACTGTAGGCGGCGCCCGCGGTTCGGCCGAACCCGTGCCAGGACGCGGCGCGACCGCCACAATGATCCCGCGACGGACCGGTCCGACGACCCGGTCGCGCCGACGACCCCGCAGGAGGCGGAGCGTGACCGACACCAGCACGTGGCGAGGGCTGCCCGACGTCCGGATCGACACCGGGGCCGCGGACCTGCTGGCCGCCGGGTGCGAGGACGCCGCAACGGCGATCCGGGAGCAGGTCGCGCGCCGCCGCTCGCTGACCACCCGGGCCATGACGGACTTCGAAGGACGGTTCTCGCGGGTCTTCGAGCAGAACCAGCGCACGGCGGACAGCGACGGCGCGCAGATCGCCGACGCCCTCGAGGACGTCGCGCGCCAGGTCCGCCACCTGCTCTCGATCGTCCCCGACGAGAACGCCCGCCGCCGCGCTGCCCGGGAGTGGCAGCAGCGCCGCGACGAGGACAAGAGCAAGATCACCCTCGGCGACGTCCTGGGCGACGAGTCCCCGCCCGAGGGGCCCACCTCGCCGCCACCCCCCACCTCGGTCTCGGCGACGGCATCCCAGCGCGACACGCCCCAGCCCGGCTCGGGAGGCGGCGGGGGCGGGGGCACCTCCTCCGCCCGACCCGAGGAGCTGCGGAGCTTCGCGACGGGCGTGGAGAGCGCGAACCAGGCGCTCGAGGGCAGGTCGGACCGCCTGAGGGGGGCCGGCGCCGACTTCACCGCCGGGTTCGACTGGGGCACCGGGGAGCCCTCCGGAGTCGACGGGTCGTCGGTCTACGCGGCGCTGCGCCTCTACCACCAGCTCAACCGGCAGGACCGGACCTGGGTCGACACCGTCGCCGGCGCCTTCGAGCGGGCGGGGAGCCAGGCGCCCGGTGGTGCGATGGTCCTCTCCGACGCCGCTCTCGTCGCCGCGCTGCAGGCCGCCGGGGTCAGCGTCTCGCGCCAGGACATCCCGGCGACGTCGCCCCGGCTCTTCGGGCTCGCCCGACGACGGGGTACTCCGACGACCCGGTCAACACCGCGACGGGCAACTTCGTGGAGCCCGAGTCCGACCTGGGCTTCACCGGCGGCTGCGCCGCACTGGCGCTGACGAGGACGTACAACTCCTTCCACCGCCGGGCCGGCGCGTTCGGGCCGGGGTGGTCCAGCTGGACCGAGGTCCGGCTCGAGCTCGACGACGAGGCCGCCCACCTGAGGCTGCCCGACGGCCGGGTCGTGGTGTTCCCGCGGCGGGGCGCGGGCTGGGACCGGGCGCTCGGGGCGTCGTCGTGGCTGGGGCGCGACGCGCACGCCGACGAGCTGCGGGTCACCGACAACGCGGGCGGGACCTGGCGCTTCGGCCGCGACGGCGCCCCGCTCTCGCACGACCGCGGCGAGGGGACGATGGTCTCCTTCGTCCACGAGGACGCGCGGCTCGTCCGGCTCGAGCACGAGCGCGGGCGCCACCTCGCGCTCACCTGGGACGCGGACCGCGTCGTCGCCGCCGAGGCCTCCGACGGCAGGAGGGTGACCTACGACTACGACGCCGACCGGCGGCTGACCGCCGCGACGGGTCCGCTCGGCACCCGTTCCTACCGCTGGAGCGAGGCAGGCCTCGTCGAGGCGGTGGTGGACGCCGACGGCGTGGTGGAGGTGGAGAACACCTACGACGACCTGGGACGCGTCACCGCCCAGCGCTCGCCGCACGGGCGGACCAGCCGCTACTCCTACCTGCCGGGCGGCGTCACCGAGGTGTCCGACCCGGGCGGCACCCGCGCCGACACCTGGATCCACGACGGCCGCGGGCAGCTGATCGGCATCGTCGACACGGACGGCGGCCGCACCTCCACCAGCTACGACCCGCACGGCAACCCGGTGCTGGTCGTCGCGCGCGACGGCTCCGCGACGGTGCGCGAGCACGACGAGCGCGGGCGCGTGGTGCGCGAGGTCCGCCCCTCGGGCGCCGACCTCCGCTTCGAGCACGACGACCTCGACCGGATCGTCCGGGTGGTCGCCGACGGGGGCGCGGAGACCCGCTACTCCTACGGCGGCGCCTCGCGCCACCCCTCGACGATGGTGGACGCCCTCGGGGGTGAGACGCGCTTCGAGCACGACGCGGGCTGCCTGGTCCGCCTGGTCGACCCGACCGGCGTCGAGCTGCGCCCCGGCTACGACGAGCACGGGGACCTGGTCTCCCTGACGAACGCGGTCGGCGACACCGCGCGCCTCGAGCGCGACGGCTCCGGGCGCGTGGTCGCGGCCACCACGCCCCGCGGCCGCACCACCACCTACGTCCACGGTCCGGAGGGGCTGCGGGAGCGCCGCGACCCCGACGGGTCGGTGTGGCGCTACGAGCGCACCGCGGCCGGGCGCCTCACCGCCGTCACCGACCCGACCGGGGCCCGCACCACCGTGGAGCACGGCGACGACGGCGAGGAGCGCCTGCGCGTCGACCCCCTGGGTCGCGCCGTGAGGCAGCGCCTCGACGACCTCGGCAACCTCGCCTCGGTGGAGCTCCCGGACGGCAGCACGTGGCGCTTCACCCACGACGCCCTCTCCCGGTCGACCTCCGCGACCGCGCCGGACGGCGCGACCTGGACGCAGACCCACGACGCGACGGGGAACCGGGTCGGTTCCGTGGACCCCCTGGGCCACCGGGCCGCCGTCGTCGGCGACCAGGCACGCGGCACCCTGGTCTGCTCCGACGCGCTCGGCAGCACGACGCACCGCTTCGACCCGCTCGGCCGGCCGGTGTCCACCGAGCGGCCCGACGGCTCCGTCGCGATGGCCACCTACGACCGCTGCGGGCGCGCGGTCGAGCTCCTCGACGGCGAGGGCGCCCTGACGCGGATCGAGCGCGACGCCGCCGGCCGGCCGGTCGCGGTGACCGACCCCACCGGCAGGGTCACCCGCTACGAGCACGACGCCTGCGGTCGGCGCAGCGCGGTGGTCGACCCGGCCGGCGGTCGGACCACGATCGAGTACGACGCCGACAGCCGGCCGGTGCGCTTCACCTACCCGACCGGCGAGGTCGGCTGGACCGACTACGACGAGTGCGGTCGGGTGACCAGCACCTCCACGCCGGGCGTCGGCGCGTCCCGGCTGCGGTACGACGCGGCAGGACGCGTGGTCGAGGTCCGCGACACCGTCGCAGGGCTGCGGCGGTTCACCTACGACGCCGCCGGGCAGGTGGTCGCCGCGACGGACGGCAACGGCGGCGTCACGCGCTACGACCACGACGACCTCGGGCGCGCCGTGGCCATCACCGACCCGCTCGGCGCGGTGACCCGCCGCGCGTTCGACGCGCTGGACCGCTGCGTGGCGGAGACCGACCCCCTGGGGCGCACGACGCGGGCGGGCTACGACGCCCTGGGGCGCCAGGTGTGGCAGGAGGACCCCTCCGGTCGCCGCACCGGGTGGACCTACGACGCCGCCGGCCGCGTCGTCGCGGTCGAGGTGGACGGACGCCCGGTGAGCTCGACGCGCTGGGACGCGCGCGGCCGCTCGGTCGTCACGATCGACCGCACCCGGCCGGACGGACGGGTCGTGCAGCACACCACGTCGTGGGACCGCCGCGGGCAGGTCGTGCGCACCACCCGCGACGGCGCGACCACGACCTGGCAGCACGACGCCGCCGGACGTCGTACCGCGATGACGCTGCCCGACGGCAGCACGGTCGGCTACCGCCACGACGCCGCCGGCCGGGTGGCCGCGGTGGAGCACCCCCTGCTGGGCCGCGCGACGTTCGAGCGCGACGCCGCCGGTCGCGTGGTCGCTGCCACCGCGGGAGGGCTCGACCAGTCGTGGTCGTACGCCGCCGGGTTCGTGGTCGCTCACACCGTCACGGGGTCCGGGGGCGTCGCCCGCACCGTGGTCGAGCGCGACGACGAGGGCCGCATCCGCGGCGTCGAGCGCGACGGGGTCGCCACGACCTTCGAGCACGATGCCGCCTGCCAGCTCGTCGAGGCCCGCACGGGCGACCGCCGGACCCGCTGGCGCTACGACGCGTCGGGGCGCCTGGTCACCGAGGTCCGGGACGAGGCCGGCGACGAGGCCCGCCTGCAGCTCCACCACGACGCCGCGGGTCGGTTGCTGGCCGTCGAGGGGCCCGAGGGCACCACCCGGCACACCTACGACGAGGTCGGGCGCCGGGTGGGCACGCAGCTCCCCGACGGCCGCACCCGCCGCCTGGAGTGGTCGTCCACCGGTTGGCTGGCCGCGATCGTGGACGAGGCGGGCGGCGCCGCCGTGCGCACCGAGCTCCACGTGGGTGCCACGGGCGAGCTCACCTCCATCGACGGCGTCCCGGTGCACTGGGACGCGGCGGACCCCTACGCGCCGTCGCTGGTGCAGATCGGCGCCACCCCGGTCGTGACCGCCGGCGGCCTCACCGGGGTCGGCGACCGCTGGACGGCGCCCGGCTGGCGCACCTCGCGCTCGCACGCGGGCGACGTCTGGGCCGCGACCACCGGGAGCGGCGTGGCCCCGCTGCCCGGGGTGCCCGCCGGGGTGGGGGTCGGCCCGACCGGGGACCTCACCGTCGGCGGACTGGAGTGGCTCGGCGCCCGCGTGTACGACCCCGCCAGCCGCGGGTTCCTCTCCGCCGACCCCCTCGACCCCGTCGCCGGGGCCGCGTGGGCGGGCAACCCCTACGCCTACGCCGGCAACGACCCCCTCCACGCCCTCGACCCGACCGGCCTGAAGCCGGTCTCCGAGGCGGAGCTCGCGGCGGCGAACGCGCCCTGGTACGAGGAGGCGTGGGACTTCGTCGAGGAGCAGCAGGACTGGATCATCGGCGGGGCCCTGGTCATCGGGGGCGCCGCGCTGATGGCCACCGGGGTGGGCGGCCCGCTGGGCGCCATGGCGCTCTCGGCCGGCGCCGACGTGCTGATCCAGAAGGCGACCACCGGCGAGGTCAACTACGCGCAGGCGGCCGTCTCCGGCCTCGCCGGCGGCGCCGGCTTCGTGGCCACCAAGGGGCTCGCCGTCGGCGGTCGCACGCTGATCGCCACCACGACCGTGCAGAAGCTGGGCACGACGGCGAAGGTGGCCGTCCACGCCGGGATCGGCACCGCGGAGGGCTACGGCTACCAGGTCGCGGGCGGTGCCGACCCGCTGTCGCGGCAGGCCTTCGGGGGCGGCGGCGCCGGGCTGCTGACCGGGGGCCTGGGTCAGCTCGCGACGCCGCTGGGCCAGCGCGCCCGCAGCGCCGTGGCCGGCAGGATCCTCGACGGTGTCGAGACCCAGCCCTGGCTCACCCGCAAGATCACCGGTCTCGAGGCCAGGGTCGGTGGGTTCGCCGCCGACCACGCGGTCCGCGGCGGCTACAAGGGCACCGTCGACGCCGGTGGCGAGCTGCTCCGGCAGGTGACGGACGACGAGGCCGGGGTCGACTACGGCACGGTCGGCGGCAAGGCTGCGGGCGGTGGGCTCGCGAGGCCCCTCCCGACCGGGGTGTCCAGCCCTGCGGGTCGGGGCATCAGCGCCACCGTGGACGCGGCGGTCGGCTGACCAGCAGCCGGGGCGCCGGGAGCAGCGCGGAGCGGGACCAGGCCAGGAGGAGGAGCGGGTGTGTTCGGTCGGCTGAGCAAGGCGCGGCGCCACGCGCATCAGACGGACGAGCGACGCTCGCCGGTCCCCGACCGGGCCGCGCCGTCCCTCGCGCGCGACGTCGTCGTCGCCCTCATCGATCCCGGCAGCGGGAAGCTGTGGGACAACGTGCGGCCCCTCGTGGCCGCGGCGCTCCTGGTCGAGCTGGCCCACGAGGGGCGTCTCGAGGTGTCGGGCACCGGGAAGAAGGTGCGCGTCACCGTCCGCGACCCCGCTCCGTCGGGGGACGAGGAGCTCGACGACGCCCTGCTGACCGTCGGCTCGGGCGCCTTCGGGCAGAAGGTGGTGACGCTCGTCGGCTTCCTGCCGGACGAGTCCGAGATCCTCCGTCGCCTCGTCGCCGCCGGCGTGGTCGTCGAGGAGCCGCGGCGCGTGCTCGGGGTGGTCCCGCTCCGCCGTTACCGCACGACCCCCTCGGCGGGCCGGGAGGAGCTGGTGGCACGGGTGCGCAGCGCGCTGCTCGGCGAGTCGGTGCCCGACGAGCGGACGGCGCTGCTGGTCTCGGTCCTCGACCTGGCCACGCCCCTGACGCGGTTCGTGCCTCGGTCGGAGGTCGGGGAGGCGGACCGTCGGGCGCGGGAGATCCGCGGACGGGTGGGGGACGCCGAGCGCGCCGTCATGGAGGCCGTCCAGGAGTCGATGAGCAGGTCCGACGGTTCCACCTCCGGCGTCTGAGGCCGGTAGGTGCGCCGCGCGCTCGCGCAGGACCCCGGGGCTGGGTCGCCGCCCCGGCGCCCACCTCCGCGGCGCCGACCCCGGCTGTAACGCCGGTTTAGTCGTTCTGGAGCGCGGTCGCGACGCCGCACCAGATGAGCTAACTCGGCGTTACATCTGCGGGGCGGCGCGAGTCAGTCGGTGGGGCCCATCGCCGCGGCCCCCTGGACGACAGCCTCGCGGATCCGCGTGTAGGTGCCGCAGCGGCAGATGTTGCGGATCGAGTCGAGGTCGCTGTCGGTGATCTCGCGACCCTCGCGGCGCACCTTGCGGGCCAGCGCGGTCGCCGCCATGATCTGCCCGGGCTGGCAGTAGCCGCACTGCGCCACGTCGCGGTCCAGCCAGGCCTGCTGCATCGGGTGCAGCCTGCGGTCCGCGACGTCCGGCAGGCCCTCGATCGTGGTGATCTGGTCGCGCCGGTCGAGGTCGCCGACCCGCACCGAGCACGGGTTGAACGCCTTGCCGTTGATGTGGGACGTGCACGCCTTGCACACGTTGATCCCGCAGCCGTACTTGGGGCCGGTGACCTTGAGCAGGTCCCGGAGCACCCACAGCACGCGCAGGTCGTCGGGGCAGTTGACGGTCACGGTCGACCCGTTGAGGACGAAGGTCTGCTTCGGCATCGTGTCGCTCCTCAGTAGGTGAACCGCAGGCCGTTGGTCGGCGAGGCGGGGACGGGTGGGATGAAGGACTTGGGTCGGAACTTCGACAGCGACGGTGTCGTGGTTGAGCGGGAAGCGCAGCGTGCCGGCGGTCGGGTCGATCCCCATCGCCCGCACGTAGGCGCAGGCGGTGGCCGCGGCGGTGGCCGCGACCCCGGCCTCCCCGGCCCCGCCGGGTCGGGTCTTGTCCGAGGGCAGCACGTGCACCTCGAGCTCGGGCGGGATGTTCCACTGCCGGGTGTAGAAGTAGTTGTCCCAGCTGGCCTCGAGGAAGTGCCCGGCCTTGAGGTGGACGCTGCTGGTCAGGGTCAGCGCGATGCCGTCGGAGAAGCCGCCGATCATCTGCGCCTCGAGCCCGCGGGGGTTGATCACCAGGCCGGCGTCGACCGCGAAGACGCCCTTGACGACACGGGGCCCGGTCACCGCCTCGCGGATCCGGCGGTTCACCGTCGCGGGTCGGGTGTCCAGCTCGATCAGGCACGCCGTGGCGCCCTTGTACTCCTTGTGCACCGCGACGGCCTGGGTGATGCCCTCGGGCAGGCGAGCGTCCCCAGCTGCCCTCCTCGGCGACCTTCTCCAGCGCCTTCCGCGTCTCCTCGTTGCGCAGGAACTCCAGGCGGTACTCGACCGGGTCCTTGCCGGCGTCGGCGGCGAGCACGTCGACCATCAGCTCGGCGGCGACCCGGGTGTCCGGGGAGTAGATGTTGCGCATGCTGCCGGTGTTGAACCGGTCGTCGGTCTCGTTGAGCAGCTGGGTGACCGCGCCGAAGTCGTAGCCGAGCTCCTGGGTGAGGGTGAAGATCGACTGCGAGAGCGTGAGGTCGTCGAGCTCGGTGGGCAGGTCGCCCGACGCCAGGGCGCTGAGCATCTCCCCGAGGCCGTGGCTGAAGTCGGTGAAGACCGAGGTGTTGCGCTGCTCGTAGCCGTAGACCTTGCGGCCCTGGAGCGGGGCGGGCGCGGTCACGGCCCGCACCCGGGAGGTGACCATCGGGTGCAGCCGGCCCTGGCGCGGCTCGTCGGCGCGGTGCCACATCAGCCGCACCGGCTTGCCGAGCGCCTGGGAGATCTCGGCGGCCTCGAGCGCGTGGTCGCTGAACAGCTTGTGGCCGAACGAGCCGCCGCCGGTGACGACGTTGACCTCGACCTGCTCCTGCGACATGCCCGAGCAGGTTCGCGATGTCCTGCTGGGCCAGGATCGGCACCTTGAGGCCGGCCCAGATCCGGGCGCCGTCCTCGCGGACGTCCGCGATGGCGGCGTACGGCTCGAGGGCCGCGCTGCTGCGGAACATGAACTCGCAGTCGACCTCGAAGGTGCGGTTGCCGACCACGGGGAGGTCCGGCAGCTGCGAGATCGGGGTGAAGGGCACCTCGGCGCGCCGGACGCCGGCGAGGATGGTCTCGTCGGACTCCCCGTCGACCGGTCCCGGGTTCCAGTCGACCTTCATCGCGCGGATCGCGTCGATGCACTGGCCGAAGGTGCGGGCGCGGACGGCGACGCCGGTGGAGACCACGGCGATGCCCTTGACACCGGGCATCCGCGCCACCTGGCTGCGGTTGCGGAGCCGGCGCGGCGGTGCCGTTGAGGGTCGGTGGCGCGGCAGACCATGGTCGGCAGCGCGCCCTTGACCGCCAGGTCCATCGCGAAGTCCTTGCGGCCCGTGACGGCGAGCAGGGCGTCGTCGCGGTCGCGGGCGGTGCCGACGACGGTGAACTCGGCCTCGTCCTTCAGCTCGACCTCGAGCTCGCGGTCGACGAGGGAGGCGGCGGCCTCGGCGAGGTCGCCGTAGGTGACGGTCTCGCCGGTGACGGTGTTGGTGATCACGCCCGCCGTGACCTGGAGCCGGTCGCCGGTCTGGTCGAAGTACGCGGCCGCGGCGTCGAGCAGCGCGCCGCCGGGCGACGGCGGAGGCGACCCGGACCGGGGTGTAGGTCGAGAACGTGGTGTTGGAGCCGCCGGTGAGCTGGTTGAACAGCAGCTCGGGGCGGGCCGGCGGCCAGGGTGACCCTCGACCTTGTCGAGGGGCAGGTCCAGCTCCTCGGCGATGATCATCGCCGTCGACGTGGTGATGCCCTGGCCGACCTCCATCCGCGGCAGCGCGAAGCGAGGCGGTGCCGTTCGCGGTGATGATGACCGAGATCAGCTGCGAGGTCGGCGCGGCCGCGTCGGTCTGCAGGTCCTCGAGGTCGTAGAGCTCGGGCAGCTGCGGCGCCGACGGGATGCCGTCGGCGTGGGCCGGGCGGCCCATGCCGAGCCCGAGGTCGGCCGCGGCGACGAGCGTGGTGCCGCCGAGGACGTAGCCGAGGAAGTGGCGGCGGCGGGACGCCGTCCTGCGGCGGCTCGGGCGTGCGGTGGGCTGGCTGTGGGAGCAGCGGGGGTGTCGGTCATCGTGACCTCCCGAGTTGGTTGGTCATGGCTACACGACCCGGGGTCGGCGGCCGTACCACCCCCGGGGGTGGTACGTCTCAGACGGTGGCGCGACGTCCCGGCCAGGCGCCGCAGCAGCAGCGCCTCGGCCAGCACGACCCGCTCGAACTCGGCGAGGTGCAGGCCCTCGTTGGCGCCGTGGGCGCGGGTGTCGGGGTCCTCGACGCCGGTCACCAGCACGCTGGCGGCCGGGAAGGACTCCAGGAACTCGGCGATGAACGGGATCGACCCGCCCACCCCCATGTCGACCGGCTCGGTGCCGTCCCAGGCCTCGGCGAAGGCGGCGCGGGCGGCGTCGTACGCCGGGCCGGTGGCGTCGATCCGCGTGGCCTCGCCGGTGTCGCTGACCACCGCGTCGAGGGTGGCGCCCCACGGCACGTGCTGCTCGAGGTGGCGGCGCAGCGCGGCGACGGCGTTCTCGGTGGTGTCGCCGGGCGCGATCCGCAGGCTGAGTCCGGGCGCGCGCGGCCGGGACCAGGGTGTTGCTGGCGCCGTCGACCTTGCGGGGCGTCGAGGCCGGTGATCGACAGCGACGGCCTGGTCCACAGCCGCTCGACCACCGATGCCGTCGCCGATCCAGTGCACCTCGGCGGTGGCGCCGGACTCGGCGCGCAGCCGCTCCTCGGGGTAGTCGACGTCCGCGGCGGGGCCGGCGTGCAGGCCGGCGACGGCGACGTTGCCGGCGTCGTCGTGCAGCGTGGCCAGCAGCCGGGTCAGGGCCATCAGCGCGTCGGGGACCAGGCCGCCCCACATCCCGGAGTGGACGGCGTGCGTGAGCGTGCGGACGGTGACGTCCATCCGCACCAGGCCGCGCAGGCTGGTGGTCAGCGCCGGCACGCCGACGTCCCAGTTGCCGGAGTCGGCGATCACGATCACGTCGGCCGCCAACCGGTCGCGGTGCTCGCGCAGCAGCGCACCGAGCGTCTCCGAGCCGACCTCCTCCTCGCCCTCCACGAAGACGGTCAGGTCCACCGGCAGGTCCTCGCCGAGCACCCGCGACGCGCCGAGGTGGGCGACGATCCCGGCCTTGTCGTCCGCGGCGCCGCGGGCGAACAGGCGCCGCCCGGTCGGGGAGTCGCGCTCGGTGGGCTCGAAGGGCGGGCTGTCCCAGTCGGCGTGGTCGTTCTCCGGCTGCACGTCGTGGTGGGCGTACAGCAGCACCCGGGGCGCACCCTCGGGCCCCGCGCGGTGGGCGATGACGGCAGGGGCGCCGCCGTCGGCGGTCACCACGTCGACCACGAACCCCTCGGCGGCGAGCAGGGCGGCGACGGCCTCCGCGCTGCGGCGCACCTCCCCGGCCCGGGCCGGGTCGGCGCTGACCGACTCGATGCGCACGAGGTCCTCGAGGTCGGCACGCAGCCGGGGCATCTCCTCCCGGACGCGGGCGCGGAGGTCGTCGGTGCTGGGGCCGGGGCCGGTGCTGGGCATGGCGACCACGCTAGCCAGCAGCGCGCCTCAGGCCAGGGGCAGGTGGGGGGCGAGGTCGGCGCGCTGCCCGGAGGCGGAGATCCGGCCCGCCTCCTCGGCCGCGGACCAGGTGAGCACCCCCGTCGCGAGGTCGATCCAGGTCTCGGCATCGGTCTCGACCACGGCCGGCGGGGTGCCGCGGGTGTGGCGGACCCCGGGCACGACCTGGACCGCGGCGTACGGCGGCACGCGGACCTCGACCGAGCGGCCCGGCACCCGCTCCTCGAGCACCGCGAGGTAGTGCTTGACGAGCAGCCGCCGGTCGGTCGCGCTCCGCGACCCCGGTCGCGGAGCCGATCCAGGGCCGCGGCGACCTCGACCGGGTCGGCGGGGCGCAGGCGGGCGGGCACCCGTGGAGTCTGCCAGCGCGGCCCCGGGTCCCCCGCGGGGTGGGGCGTGGCGCTGGTTGACTGGCCGGGTGCCGGAGGGCGACAGCGTCTACAAGCTCGCGCGCCGCCTCGACCGGCGGCTGCGGGGCGAACGGGTGCTGCGCACCGACCTGCGGGTGCCACGGTTGGCCACGCGCGACCTGACGGGGCGCACCCTGGTGGCGCACGCGACGTACGGCAAGCACCTGCTGACGCGCTTCGACGGGGGCGCCGGTGGCGAGCCGGCGACGCTGCACTCGCACCTGCTGATGGACGGCGAGTGGTCGGTGACCCGGGCCGGTCGGCGGCTCCCCCAGCGGGTGATGCACGAGGTGCGGCTGGTGCTGGAGACCACCGGTGGCACGGCCTGGGGACGGCGGCTCCACCAGCTCGACCTGGTCGCCACCACCGACGAGCACCGGATCGTGGGGCACCTCGGACCCGACCCGCTGCGCGCGGACTGGGACGCCGCCGAGGCGGTCCGGCGGCTCGCCGCCGATCCCGACCTCCCGCTGGTCACGCGCGCTGCTGGACCAGACCCGGATCGCCGGGCTGGGCAACCTGTGGGTCAACGAGCTCGCGTTCCTGACCGGGGTGAGCCCGTGGACGGCGGTCGGCGACGTCGACCTCGGGCGCCTGGTCGAGCGGGCCGCGACCGCGCTGCGCCACTCGGCCACGGTCGAGGGCGCCTACCAGGTCACCACCGGCCTCGGGGTGCGCGGCGAGCAGCACTGGGTGAGCGGGCGGGCCCGGCGACCGTGCCTGCGCTGCGGCACCGAGGTGCAGGTGGTGCCCGAGCTGGTCAACGACCCCGCCAACCGGCGCACGTGGTGGTGCCCGCGCTGCCAGCCGGGCCGCGGACCCGAGGCGCGCCGCCGCACCGGGGTGCGGTAGTGCGCGGCCCTCAGCGCGCGAGACCCTCCAGCACCTCGGTCGTCCGGGCCCAGGCGGGCGACGACGGGTCGATCACGGCGAAGTGGTCGCCATCCACGGCGACCAGCTCGGCGCGCGCGCCCGCGCTCGTCGCCGCGTCGACGTAGGCCACGGACTGCTCCGGCGGCACGGTGGTGTCGTCGTCGCCGTGGACGCACCACACCGGCACGTCGAGCGGGACCTGCTGCGCCGGGTCGACCCCCGCGTCGGCGGGTCCCGGTGGGTGGCCGAGGAGGTCCTCGACCGCGCCGCCACCGAGCCCCGCGTCGTGCGCCGCCACCAGGTCGAGCACCCCCGCCTGGCTCACGACCGCCGTGACGTCGACACCGCCGGCCCACCGCGGGTCCCGTCCCCGCCCCGCGGCCCAGGTCGCGAGGTGCCCGCCGGCGGAGTGACCGAGCGTGACGACCGTGGACAGGTCCAGCCCGAGCCCGGGCTCGGCCAGCAGGTCGATCGCCGCGGCGACGTCGTCGAGCGTGGCCGGCACGCCGCCCCCGCCGCCGGACGTGCCCGGCGGCCCGACCCGGCGGTACTCGACGTTGCAGGTCACCCAGCCGCGGCGGACGAGGTCGGCGGCCAGCGGTCGGCCGAGGTCGAGGCCGTAGGCGGCGCGCCAGAAGCCGCCGTGCACGACGACCGCGACCCCGCGGGCCGAGCCCCGCGGGGTGGTGAGCTCGACGTGCTGGCTCGGGTCCTGCCCGTAGTCGATCCGGCGCGGCCCGGAGCGGCCGTCCGGAGCGGTGTCTGGCCTGGTCACCTCGGGGTCCTCTCCGCAACCGGTCAACGCGCCCGCGAGACCGACCCCGGCGAGCAGGCCCGCGCCCCGCAGCAGGCTACGACGGGGCATCGGCACCCGCCCATCGAAGCAGCCCCCCGGGCACCGGATCAGCCCCAGTCGCCGCGCCGGCCCTTCTTGACCTCGCCGCGCTGCCGCTTGCCCTCCAGCCGGCGCCGCTGCGAGCCGCGGGTCGGCCGGGTGGGTCGCCGGGGCGGCGGGGGCGGCGCGGCGGCCTCGCGCACGAGCGCCGCGAGCCGGTCCCGCGCCGCGCGCCGGTTGGCCAGCTGGGTGCGGTGCTCGGACGCGGCGACGGTCAGCACCCCGTCGACGAGGCGGGGTGCAAGCCGGAGCAGCAGGCGGGCGCGCAGCGCCGGCGCGAGGACGGCGGAGGCGCTGACGTCCCACCCCAGCTCGACCCGGCTGTCGGCGGTGTTCACGCCCTGACCGCCGGGACCCGAGCTGCGCGAGAACCGCTCCCGCAGCTCCGCGCCCGGCAGGATCAGCGACCGGGTCACGCGCAGGTCGTCGGCCACCCCCTCATGATGCCGGGTCGGCCGCCCGCGGGGCCGGCGCGTAGCGCAGCTCGAGCACCCCGGTGGGCAGCGCGCGGCTCGAGACCAGCCGGAGCGGGGTGCGGTCCGCGCCCTCGAAGAGCCGCTGACCCGTCCCGACGGCGATCGGGTCGACGAGCAGGTGCAGCTCGTCGAGCAGGCCCTCGGTGAGCAGCCAGCGCACCGTCGTGGCGCAGCCGGACATCCCGATGTCGCCGTCGGTCGTGGCCTTCAGCTCCGCGACGCGGCGCGCGGCGTCGTCCCCCGGGATGAGCGTGGTGGCCTGCCAGTCGACCCGGTCCAGGGTCGAGGAGACGACGTACTTGGGCAGCGGGTTGATGAAGGCCCCGAACTCGTCGGTGGTGTTCCCCGGCCAGTAGGCCGCCCACTGCTCGTAGAGCACCCGGCCCATCAGGTACGCCGCGCACCCGCTGGTGTGGCCGTCGACCGCTCGGCCCATCTCGTCGTCGAAGTAGGGGAAGTGCCACTGGTCGGGCGCCTCCACGACCCCGTCGACGGTGGTGAAGAAGCTGGCGACGATGCGTCCCACGTGCCCTCCTGCGAGCTGTCGGTGCCGGCGCGGACCTCGCGCCGGTCGATCCTCACCGACCCGACGGCCGGGCGGAAGTCATCGGTCGCCGCCGCTCACCGTCGGCGGGCGCGCAGCACCGCGTCGGTCCACGTCGCGGTGCCGCCGTCCGGGTGCGGGCCGGTGCGGGTGCGCGCGTCGACGACCTCGAGGTCCCAGACCTCCGGGTCGAGGGCCGGGACGAGCTCCTCGGCGGTGCGCAGGGGGACGCCGTGGTCGCCGTGGTCGCCGTGGTCGCCGTGGTCGCCGTGGTCACCCGGGTGGTCGTCGGGGTGGTGACCGACGACGAGCAGGGTGCCGCCGGGCGCGACGGCCGCGGCCAGCCGGCGGACGTCCTCGAGCGGGTCGGCGCCGGGGCGGTGGAAGAAGTGCGAGGTCACCAGGTCCCAGCGCTCCTCGCCGGCCTCCCACGACCGCAGGTCCGCGTCGCGCCAGGTGGTGCGGTCGGCGACGCCGGCCGCGGCGGCGCGGGCGGCGGCTCGCTCCCGGCCCACCGCGCTGAACTCGAGGCCGGTGACCTCCCAGCCCCGCTCCGCCAGCCAGACGGCGTCGCCGCCCTCGCCGCTCCCGACGTCGAGGGCGCGGCCGGGCGCCAGGTCGGCGGCCTCGGCGGCGAGCTGGGCGTTGACCCGGCCGCTCCACACCGGGCCCGCGGCGTACCGCTCGTCCCAGGCGGCCGGCTCGAGGAAGGCACCCCGGTTCCGGGCGACGGCCGCCCGGCCGTCCTCGGCGACGAGGTCGGCGTTGACCGCGGCGCCGGCGCGGGTGCCGGCCGCGGCCGAGGCCATCACCTGCGCCATCGCGTCGGCCGCGTTGCCCGCGACCCACACGCCACGCACCGGCGACTCGCCGGTCGGCCCGCTCGGCAGCACGCTGGCCAGCACCGCGCCGTGCATCTCGACCGGCTCCGGTCGCAACCCCAGACCGGCCAGGTGGCCCACCTCGACCCGGGGCACCGAGGCGACGACGACCGCGTCCCGCTCGAGCAGCACGCCGGAGGCGAGGCGGAGGCCGACCAGGCGGTCGTCCTCGACGACGACCTCGACGGCCGGGTCGTCGAGCACCCGGACGCCGAGCGCGTGCAGGGTCTCCCGGTCGCCCGCCGCCAGCGGCGGGGCGGCGCCGTGCGGCACGACGACGACGTCGTCCGTCAGCTGGCGGAAGAGCAGGGCCTGGTGGGCGGCCATCGGCCCGGTCGCGAGCACGGCGACCGGCCGGTCGCGCACCTCCCAGCCGTGGCAGTAGGGGCAGTGGAGCACGTCGCGGCCCCACCGCTGCGCGAGACCGGGCAGGTCCGGCAGCTCGTCGTGCACCCCGGTGGCCACGACGACCCGGCGGGCCGTGACCTCGCCGGCGTCGGTGACCACGCGGAACGCCGGCTCGCCCGCGGGGTGCGGCTCCGGGCGCACGTCGAGCACCCGCCCCGCGCGGACCTCCACGTCGTACGCCGCCGCCTCCGCGCGGCCCGCCGCGAGCAGCTCCGCGGGCGCCACGCCCTCGCGGGAGAGCAGGTTGTGCACGCCCGCGGCAGGAGCGTTGCGGGGCTCCCCCGCGTCGAGGACCAGCACCCGGCGGCGGGAGCGGGCGAGGGCGATCGCGGCGGCGAGGCCGGCGGCGCCCCCGCCGATCACGACGACGTCGACGTCCGGTGCGGGCGGGTGGGCAGCGGAGAGGCAGGTCATGGACCGAGTGTGCGCACCCGGAGCGATCTTGACAAACGTGCTTGCCGATCTGGCAAACTGTCGGTGTGGACGACCTCGGAGGCACCTTGGAACGGGTGGGGCCCCGGCTCCGCCAGCTGCGGCTCGAGCGGGAGGCGACGCTGGCCGACCTGGCGGCCGAGACCGGGATCTCGGTGAGCACGCTCTCGCGGCTCGAGTCGGGCGGGCGGCGTCCGACGCTCGAGCTGCTGCTGCCGCTGGCGCGCGCCCACGGCGTGGCGCTGGACGAGCTGGTCGACGCGCCCGAGACCGGGGACCCGCGGGTGCGGTCGACCCCGGTCGTGCGGCACGGGCGCACCTACCTGGCGCTGACGCGGCGACCCGGCGGGCTGCAGTCGTACAAGATCATCCTGCCGCCGAGCCCGTCAGCGCGTCCCGAGACCTCCACGCACGAGGGGCACGAGTGGCTCTACGTGCTCTCGGGCACGGTGCGGCTGGTGCTCGGATCCAGGGACCTGGCCCTCGAGCCGGGGGAGGTGGTCGAGTTCGACACCCGCACCCCGCACTGGGTCGGCAACCCGGGCCCGCACCCGGCCGAGGTGCTCGGGGATCTTCGGCCCGCAGGGCGAGCGGATGCACGTCCGCTCCTGACCTCGCCCGCCGGGCCGTGTAGACACGGGGGCATGGACGCCCACGACGCCGGCCGGACCGCCCGCTCCCTGGAGACGCTCCACGCGCTCTGCTACTTCTCCGCCGAGGTGGACTCGGCGCTGGTCGAGGTGGGGCTGCGCAAGGGGCGGATGTGCTACTTCGCCGGCCGCGCGGCCGCGATGGGGCGGGTCGGGGCCGGGCCGGTCACGGCCACCTTCTACGTCTTCAACCCCTCACTCGTCGCCCACTTCATCCCCTCCGCGTGGGACCTGGCCTCGCCGGACGACGTCCACGCGGCGCGCTACCGCGGCGTCGACGCGGCGTACCGCAACCTGCTGGGCGACGACGCGATCGGGTCGGCGGAGATGGAGGAGGCCGCCGGGCTCGCCCGCACCCTGGCCGAGGGCTGCGCGCCCGAGGGTCGCGCGCTGCACGCCGCGCACGCCGACCTGACGTGGCCCGAGGAGCCCCACCTGGTCCTCTTCCACGCCCTCACGCTGGTGCGCGAGCACCGCGGCGACGGCCACGTGGCCGCCCTGCTCCACGCCGGGCTCAGCGGCCGCGAGGCCCTGGTCACCCACACCGCGACCGGCAAGGGGTTCACCGTGCCGGCGGCGCAGGCCACCCGCGGGTGGTCGGCCGAGGAGTGGCAGCAGAGCGTCGACGCCCTGGCCGAGCGCGGCCTGATGACCGGCGGGGGCGAGCTCACCGAGGACGGCGTCGCCCTGCGCCGCCAGGTCGAGGAGGAGACCGACCGGCTCGGGCTGGCGCCCTGGGCGGCGCTGGGCGACGACTCCGCCACCCGGTTGCGCGAGCTGGCGCGCCCGTTCGCCAAGCAGGCCGTCGCCAACGGGGCCTTCCCGGCCGACGTCTTCGCCTGAGACTCGTAGCCAGAAGGACAGAAGTGCTCGAGGGCCACCAGCGCACCGCGCTGACCTGCGGTTACGCGGAGCGGCAGGCGCCGCACCCGACTTCTGTCCGTCTGGCTACGGCAGCCTCCGCAGGTCTACCCGAGGACGGCGGGGAGGGTGGCCGACCAGGTGTCGCGGAGCAGGTCGAGCGGCACCTCGAAGCCGGCCGGCCCCTCGACCACGACCGCGTCGCCGCCGGTCGCGCCCAGGCGGACCAGCGCGACGCCGTGCCGCTCGGCGAGCGCGGCCAGCGCCCCCGCGTCCTCCGGAGCCGCGGTGACGAGGCAGCGGCCGGCCGACTCGGAGAACAGCGCCACGAACGGGTCGTCGACGACCTCGTCGAGGGCCACGCGGACGCCGTGCTGCCCGCGCGGACCGCCGCCGAGGCAGACCTCGACCAGCGCCTGCGCCAGGCCGCCGTCGGAGAGGTCGTGCGCCGCGGTGACCAGCCCGCTCGCGCCGGCCGTCAGGAGCAGCGCGGCGAGCGCCTGCTCCGCCGCGAGGTCCACCGCGGGCGGGAGCCCGCCGAGGTGACCGTGCACCACGTGGGCCCACTCCGAGCCGGAGAGCTCCTCGCGGGTGGTACCGAGCAGCCAGAGGTCCTGGCCGGCGGCGAGCACGTGCGAGGGCGTGCGCCGGGCGACGTCGTCGACCACGCCGAGCACGGCGACCACGGGGGTCGGCAGCACGGCCGTGTCGCCGGTCTGGTTGTACAGGCTGACGTTGCCCCCGGTGACGGGGACGCCCAGCGCGAGGCAGGCGTCCTTCAGGCCGCGGCAGGCCTCGGCGAGCTGCCACATCACGCCGGGGTCCTCCGGGGAGCCGAAGTTGAGGCAGTCGCTGACCGCCAGCGGCCGCCCCCCGACCGCGGCCACGTTGCGGTGGGCCTCGGCCAGCGCGAGCTGGGCGCCCGCGTACGGGTCGAGGCGGGCGTACCGGCCGTTGCCGTCGGTGGCCAGGGCCACCCCGAGGCCGGTCGCCGCGTCGATGCGCAGGACCCCGCCGTCGGCGGGCTGGGCGAGCACGGTGTCGCCGCGCACGTAGCGGTCGTACTGGTCGGTGATCCAGGACTTGTCGCACAGGTTCGGCGAGCCCGCGAGGCGCAGCAGGGTCTCCCGCAGCTCCTCGGTCCCGACCGGCCGCGGCAGCAGCTCCGCCCGGTCGGCCTGCAGCGCGTCCTGCGCGGGAGGTCGCGCCACCGGCCGCTCGTAGACGGGGCCGTCGTGGGCGACGGTGCGGGGGTCGACGTCGACGACGGTCTCGCCGTGCCAGTCGATGCGCAGCCGCCCGTCGCCGGTCACCTCGCCGACCACGGCCGCCTCGACGTCCCACCGGGCGCAGATCTCCAGGAAGGTCGCGGCGTGGTCGGGGTGGACCACCGCCATCATCCGCTCCTGGCTCTCGCTCATCAGGATCTCCTCGGGCGAGAGCGTCGGGTCGCGCAGCAGCACCCGGTCGAGCTCGACGTGCATGCCGCCGTCACCGGCCGCTGCGAGCTCGGAGGTGGCGCAGGAGATCCCGGCCGCACCGAAGTCCTGGATACCGGCCACGACGCCGGCGGCGAACAGCTCGAGGGTGCACTCGATGAGCAGCTTCTCCATGAACGGGTCGCCCACCTGCACGCTGGGTCGCTTGGCCGGACCGTCCTCGTCGAAGGTGACCGAGGCGAGGATCGAGGCGCCGCCGATGCCGTCGCCGCCGGTGCGGGCGCCGTACATCACCACCAGGTTCCCCTCGCCCGAGGCCTGCGCGAGGTGGAGGTCCTCGTGGCGCAGCACGCCCACGCAGAGCGCGTTCACCAGCGGGTTGCCGAGGTAGGAGGGGTCGAAGACGGTCTCGCCGCCGATGTTGGGCAGGCCCAGGCAGTTGCCGTACGCCCCGACCCCGGCGACGATCCCCGGCAGCACGCGCCGGGTGTCCTCGGCCTCCAGCGGGCCGAACCGCAGCGGGTCCATCACCGCGACCGGGCGGGCCCCCATCGCGAGGATGTCGCGGACGATGCCGCCGACGCCCGTCGCGGCGCCCTGGTGCGGCTCGACGTAGGAGGGGTGGTTGTGCGACTCGACCTTGAACGTCACGGCGTAGCCCTGGCCGATGTCGAGCACGCCGGCGTTCTCGCCGATCCCGGCGAGCATCGGGCCGGCCGGGGTCTCCTGCGGGATCTCGCCGAACTGGCGCAGGTGCACCTTCGAGGACTTGTAGGAGCAGTGCTCGCTCCACATCACCGAGTACATCGCCAGCTCGCTGCCGGTGGGCCGTCGCCCGAGGATCTCGCGGATCCGCGCGTACTCGTCGCCGGCCAGCCCGAGCTCGGCCCAGGGCTGCTCGCGGTCGGGGTCCTGGGCGGCGGCGGAGACGGTGTCGAGCACGGCGGTCAATCTAGCGACGGGGTCGACCGACGGCCGCCGCGGTGCCCCGATCGGCCGGCAGCACGGCCCTGACCTGCGATAACTACAGATCTGTAGTTCAACGGGATCGCTGTGACGCGTGTGACTCGTGTGCTTAGAGTGCTCGAGCCCGCACCCCCCGTGACTCCCGGAGACACCACCCATGCCCGTCCCGCCCCGCCCGCCGCGCGCCCCCGCCGCCGTCCCCGCCGCCGTGGTCGCCGCCCTCACCGCCCTGCTGCTCGCGGTGGGCCTGCTGGCCGCCACCCCGTCGTCCGCCGCCCGCCAGCCCAATCCCGTCACGCCGGGCGACTTCACCGGGCTCGGCTTCGACCAGTGCCTCGCGCCGGAGCAGTGGAAGATGGACCGCTGGCTGGAGACCTCACCGTTCCTCTCGGTCGGCATCTACATCTCCGGACGGTCCCGCGGCTGCCGGAGCCAGCCGAACCTGACCCCGTCGTGGGTGCGCACCCAGCTGCGCAAGGGCTGGCGGCTGCTGCCGATCACGCTCGGCCCGCAGGCCTCCTGCCAACCGTCCTTCCCGCGCTACGGCGACGACCCGACCATCGACCCCGACCCGCGCAACCGGTACGCCGCCGCCCGCCGGATGGGGCGCGCCGAGGCCGGCAGCGCCGTCGCCGCCGCCCGGGCGCTGGGGCTGACCCCGGGCAGCACGCTGTTCTACGACCTCGAGGCCTTCGACGTCACCAACACCCGCTGCCGCGAGTCGGCGCTGAGGTTCCTCTCGGCCTGGACCACCCGGCTCCACGAGCTCGACTGGGTCTCCGGCGTCTACTCCAGCGCGGGGTCGGGGATCAAGGCCCTCGACGACGCCCGCGTGGAGCGCCCGGGGGCGTTCGCGCTGCCGGACACGATCTGGATCGCGCGCTGGGACGGCGCGGCAACCACCTCGACCAGCTACGTCCGCGACGACGGGTGGCGCCCCGGCGGACGGGTCAAGCAGTTCCGCGGCGGCCACGACGAGACCCACGGCGGCGTGACGATCAACATCGACAGCAACTACCTCGACGTCGGTCGCGGGTCGGTCGCCCGGCCCGAGGAGCGCTGCGGCGGCGTGGCGGTCAACTTCCGCACCTACCCGGTGCTGCGCCCCGCCGCCGGCGGCGAGGTCCCGCCCGCGGGCCGCACGAAGGCGCTGCAGTGCCTGCTGCGCGAGAAGGGGCTGCACGACGGGCGCCTCGACGGCAGCTACGGCGGGGACACCGCCGCCGCGGTGCGCGCGTGGCGGGAGCGGCGCGGGATCGCCGCCGGCGACGAGGCCGGTCGCACCGTGTGGATGTCGCTGCTCGGCGCCGGGAAGCGGCCCGTGCTCAAGGTCGGCTCGGCCGGGTCCGACGTGCGACGCCTCCAGCGCGCGCTGAACGCGTCGTCCTCCAAGGTCCGGCTGCGCCCGCGCGGGGTGATGGACGAGCGCACCGCGACCGCGCTGCGCCGCTGGCAGGGGAGCGTCGACCTGCCCGCGAGCGGGATCGCCACCCGCGACGACTGGAAGGCGCTGGTGCGCGGCCGCGCGTGAGCGCCGGTCCTGGTCGGGGCCCGGATCTCAGGCCCAGACGGCCTCGGCCAGCGAGGTGAAGAAGCCGAGGCCGTCGGTGCCGGAACCGGTGAGGTCCTCGACCGAGTGCTCCGGGTGCGGCATCAGCCCCACCACGTTGCCGGCCTCGTTGGCCACGCCGGCGATGTCGCGCATCGAGCCGTTCGGGTTGACCTCGAGGTAGCGGGCGACCACCCGGCCCTCGCCCTCGAGCCGGTCCAGCGTGGCCTCGTCGGCGACGTACCCGCCCTCGCCGTTCTTGAGCACGACGGTGATCTCGGCGCCCTCGGCGTAGCCGGCGGTCCAGGGGGTGCGCACCTGCTCCACCCGTAGCCGCTGCTCGCGGCACACGAAGCGACGGGTGTCGTTGCGGATCAGCGCGCCGGGCAGCAGGTGGGACTCGCAGAGCACCTGGAAGCCGTTGCAGATCCCCAGCACCGGCATCCCGCGCCCCGCGGCCGCGAGCACCTCGGTCATCACCGGCGCGAAGCGGGACAGCGCCCCGGCGCGCAGGTAGTCGCCGTAGCTGAAGCCGCCCGGGAGCACGACCGCGTCCACGCCGCGCAGGTCGTGGTCGCCGTGCCACAGCGCGACCGCGTCGTGGCCGCCGATCCCGACCGCGCGGCGGGCGTCGACGTCGTCCAGGGATCCCGGGAAGGTGACGACGCCGACCCTCACCCGTCCACCCCCGGCGCCCCGGTCTGCGGGAGCACGGCGGGCTGGTCCTCGACCGCCTCGTCGGCGTGGACCGTGAACGACTCGATCACCGGGTTCGACAGCAGCGTCCCGGCCATCCGGCGCACGTCCTCGAGCACCGCCTCGGTGACCTCGCCGTCGACCTCGAGCTCGAAGCGCTTGCCCTGGCGGACGTCGGTGACGCCGGAGAAGCCCAGCCGCGGCAGCGCGCCGAGCACGGCCTTGCCCTGGGGGTCGAGGATCTCGGGCTTGGGCATGACGTCGACGACGACACGGGGCACGGCTGCTCCATCGGGGCGGGGGCGGGAGGTGGCCAGCGTAGTGACCCGGCTGCTCAGGGTCCTCACAGGAGGTCGCGCCATCATGGGGTCATGAGCATCCCGACCGGTCCCGCCCGCGCCAACCGCTCGCCGCTGCGGCTGGAGTTCCCGCAGTCGCTGGCGGTCTACGACGACTACGACGCGGCGCAGCAGGCCGTCGACCACCTCTCCGACCGCGAGTTCCCGGTCGAGGCGTGCATGATCGTCGGCACCGACCTGAAGCGCATCGAGCGGATCACCGGCCGGCTCACCACCGGCAAGGTCGCCCTCGGCGGCGTGCTGTCCGGGGTGTGGCTCGGCCTGTTCGTGGGGATCGTGCTCAGCCTGTTCTCCGCCGAGGGGTTCACCACGATCGTCGCCACGGCGCTGTTCGGTGCGCTGTTCGGGCTGATCTGGGCCCTGGTCGGCTACGCCTCCACCCGCGGCCGGCGCGACTTCTCCTCGGTCACCCAGATCGTGGCGACCCGCTACGAGGTCCTCGTCGAGCACCGGCACGCCGCCCGCGCGCGCGAGCTGGTCGCCGAGGTGCCGGGGCTGCGGCCGGACCCGTTCGCCTGAGGTCCCGGCCGCGCCTCAGCGCCCGCCGAGCCGCTTCGCGGCGGCCCGCAGGTCCGTCCGGGCGACCAGGGGGGCGCTGAGCAGCAGCACCGGGAGCACCGCCCGCCAGGCCCCCGTCGCCCGGAACCGGGTGTCGACCTGCACGGTGCAGCCCGCCCCGGACGGCGCGAAGCGCAGCGTGAGCTCGGCGGTGATCCCCCGGTAGGTGCCGGTCTCGGTCCACCGGGAGGGGCGGTCGTAGGCGGTGGTGCGCATCCGCGGCCGCAGGCCGGGGGCCGTCACGTCGACCCACGACTGGCCGAGGCCGACCTCGCCCTCGACGTCCTCGACCGCCCGCAGGCTGGACTGCCACGCGGGCCGGTTGGCGGGGTCGGTCAGGTAGTCGAAGGCGACGTCGGGCGCCACCGGGAAGGGCACGGTCACCACAGGTCTCGCTCCTCGCTCAGAAGGTCTGGCCGGTGAGGCGCTCGTACGCCTCGACGTAGCGCTGGCGGGTCCGGGCGACGACCGCCTCGGGCAGCGGGGGCGGGGGCTCGCCGGAGGAGCGGTCCCAGCCGGACTCCTCGGAGACGAGCCAGCGGCGCACGACGTCCTTGTCGAAGGAGGCCTGCGCCCGACCGGGCTGCCAGTCCTCGGCGGGCCAGAACCGCGAGGAGTCGGGGGTCAGGACCTCGTCCGCGAGGACGAGGGTGCCGTCGGGCCGCTCGCCGAACTCGAGCTTGGTGTCGGCGAGCACGATGCCGCGCTCCCGGGCCAGCGACTCGGCGCGGGCGTAGACGGCCAGCGTGGTGTCGCGCAACCGCTCCGCGGTCGCGCGGCCGACGGCTGCGGCGACGCCGTCGAGGTCGACGTTCTCGTCGTGCTCACCGAGCGCCGCCTTGGTGGCGGGGGTGAAGATCGGCTCGGGCAGGCGGGAGCCGTCCTCGAGCCCGGGGGGCAGGCGGAGGCCGCAGACCTCGCCGCTCGCGCGGTAGTCGGCCAGGCCGGAGCCGGTGAGGTAGCCGCGGGCCACGCACTCGACGGGGTGCATCGCCAGCCGCTCGCAGACCACCGCCCGGCCGCGCAGCTCCGCCGGCACGCCCGGGGGGAGGTCGGCGGTCACGACGTGGTGGGGCACCAGGTCGGCGAGCTGCTCGAACCACCACAGCGACATCCGGGTCAGCACCTCGCCCTTGTCGGGGATGGTGGTGCCGAGCACGAAGTCGTAGGCCGAGAGCCGGTCGCTGGCCACGACGAGGAGCTCGCCGGAGGGCAGCAGGTAGAGGTCGCGCACCTTGCCCGAGTGCAGGTGGGTCAGCCCGTCGAGGGCGGGCGCGGACGGCGCGGGGGGCATGGCCCGACCCTAGCGCCGGGTGCGGGCGGCCCGGCGTCGACGGCGGCCGGCGCCGTCGTCCACAGCCGCCGAACGGTCCGGTTTCCGACCGCGCCCGGCGGGGTATCCCTGGGGCGACCACCCGCGGAGCAGAGGAGGCGGTCGTGGAGATGGACCCCGACGGCCTCGCGGCCGCTGGAGAGGTGTGCGCGCGGCAGGGCGCCCACCTCGGCGACGTCGCGGGCTACCTGGCGGCGGTGTGCGAGCGTCCCGAGGCGTTCTCGGGCGCGCTCCGGGTCTTCGCCGGTCCGTACGCCGCGGCGGTGGCCGCCGGCCGGCACGGGCTGGAGGGGTCCGGTCGGGTGGCGGGCGTGCTGGAGCACGGCGTCCGGTCCGTGCGGGAGGACGTCCTGGCCGCCGACCAGGAGGCGGAGGCGAGGCTGCGCCGCGGCGCGGCCGTCGCTCGCCGGGGTCGCCGGGGTCGCCGGGGTCGCGGCGATCGGCGGTGTCGCGGCGCCGGCGCGGGCGGTTGGGGCGCCGGTGCCGTCGCTCGGGGACGGGAGGCCGGTCGGTGGGCCGTGGTCGCTGCCGGCCGCGCCGGGAGCCCACCGCGGCGGCCCGCGCTGGGAGCAGCGCACCGACGCCGCCGCAGCCCGGCACCTCGCCGCGGCCGGTCGGGCCGGACCGGCGGGCGACGCCGGTCCGGTCCGGGGCGTGCAGGGCACCGCACGCTCGATCGCCGACGGCTGGGACGACGTGGTCGCCGTCCGCGACCGCCTGGCCCGGCTCGGTCCCACGCTCGGGGCCACCGCCGACGCCCTGGCCGACACGAGGGCCTACGACGACGCCGCCGAGCGCCTCGCCGGCGCGGAGGACGCCCACGACCTGCGCCGCGCCGCCGCGGGGTGGTGGCGGTGACGGGCGCCCGCGTCGGGGAGCTCGTCGACGCCGCCGCGGCGGTCCGGGCGGCGGTCCCGCCGCCGGAGTCCGACGGCGCGTTCGTCGACGGCCTGCGCGACGAGTGCGGCCTGCTCATCGGGGGCGTCCTCGAGGTGGTGCGCGTGCTGACGGGTCACGACCTCCTCGCCGAGCTGCTGGACGAGCTCGCCGGCGACATGGGCGCGGTGTCCTCGATGCGGGCCGGGTGGCTGCACGCCGCCGCGGCGCTGGGCGGGGTGGAGGAGAACTACCGCGGGCTCGCCGCCCAGCTGCCGGCGGTGTGGCAGGGCGAGTCCGCCGCTGCGGCGGGCGGGCTGGTCGGCCGCGCGGCCGACGTGCAGGACCGCCAGCGCGAGGCGGCGCTGCTCGTCGCCGAGCAGCTCGACCACGTGGTCGCGGTCTCCCGGGCCACCGCCGAGCTGGTCTGCGTGGTGCTCCAGTTCCTCGACGGGCTGGTCCAGGAGCTGCTGCTCTCGGCGGCCGCGGGTCCGCTCGGGTGGGCCAAGGCGGCGGCGTCGACGCCCGGACGGGTCCACCGGATGGTCGTCCTCATCGGACGCGGGCTGGACGCGGTGGAGGAGCTGCGTCGGGTGGCGGCGCTCGCAGCGGGCCTGGTCGCCCGGGTGCGGCTGCTGGTGGAGGTGGTCGGAGTCGCCGCCGACGCCGGCGAGGCCGGCGCCCACACCGCCGCGGCACTCCGGCTCGACGACGTCACCCGGGCCGGCTTCGGCGACCCCGCCGCCGGACCGGGGTCGTGAGCGACGACCGCTCGTGGGCGGCCGCCGAGGCGGCCCGGGTGCGGGAGGAGGTGGCAGCGGCGGTCCGCCGGCTCGACGACCGGACCACCGAGCTGCGCCGGGAGCACGAGCAGTGGCGCGCGGCGGCGGCGGCTCGACGCGCGACGTGGGAGGCGACGGCTCGCGGCGGTGGGCTCGGGGCGGTCGCGCAGGCGGTCCAGGACCGCGTCGACGCCGGGTTGACGACCTGGGCGGCGGTGCTCGACGGGCGCGACGCGTCCCCCTCGGCCGAGCAGGCGCGCTCGCACGTGCGGGCGGCGACGGCCACGTGGTCCCGGCAGGGCCCGCAGCCGGGCGGGACGGGACCCCCGGGGCGGTGACCCCCGGCACGCTGGCAGGGTGGGTTCCGTGCCGGAGTCAGCAGCCGAGGTCCACGCCCGCGTCGTCGCCGCCGTCGGCGAGGACGGCCGCCTGCCGATGTCGCCCGCCGGTGACTGGGAGATCTTCCCCTGGGAGGCCGTCGACGGCCGCGTCGTGCCGAAGGTCCTCGCGGGACCCCGCGCGGAGCCGCCGCGCGGCGGCGAGGCGCCCGACCACCCGTGCGGTCCGTGCACCGACGGCCTCGATCCCTCGCGCGTGGTCTGGGAGGACGAGCACTGGGTGCTCACGCACCCCGGGGCGCCGTCGGGGCTGCCGCTGGTGCTGGTCCTGCAGCCCCGCGAGCACCTGGACCTCGGCGACCTCGACGACGACCTCGCCTCCGAGCTGGGCCGGATCACCACCCGGCTGGTGCGCATCGTCGAGCGCCTCCCGGAGATCGGTCGGGTCCACGTCAACCGCTGGGGCGACGGCGGGTCGCACCTGCACACCTGCTTCTACGCCCGCACCCGCGGCCTCGGCCAGGTCCTGGGCTCCCCCGCGATGGAGTGGGACGACCTGATCCCGCCCGGACCCGAGGACGTCTGGCGCGCCGACCTCCACCACGTCGCCACCCGCCTGGCGAACTGGGGCGGCACCGCCCGCGCCTGACCGCCGACATGACCCTCCCGACCGGCCGAGACGTCCGTCGCGAGCAGTCGAGTCGTCCGTCGCGAGCACCCGGGCGGGCCCCGGATCCCGGACACCCCCGACCATGGCGGCATGGGCACTCCCGTCACGGTCTCGATCACGCGTCACGTCGACCCGGCGCACGCCGACCAGATGCTGGCCTGGATCCGGGCCGGGGGCGCGCTGGCCGTGCGGTTCCCCGGCTTCCTCGGCACCGGCTGGGTCCGCAGCGGGCCGGGGTCGGAGGAGTGGCACATGCTCTACCGGTTCGCCGACGACGACTCCCTGGCCACGTGGGAGGGCTCCAGCCAGCGGGCCTGGTGGCTGGGCGCGGCGCAGGGGCTGGTCGGCGAGTCACGGCTGGAGCGGCGCACCGGCATCGAGGGGTGGTTCGACGAACCGTCGACGCACGACGTCGAGGACCTGCGCCCGGCCGCGCCGGCACCCCCTCGGTGGAAGCAGGCGACGATGATCTGGCTCGTCTTCTTCCCGCTCAGCCTGACCGTCACGGTCGCGCTCGGCGCGCTGCTCCCGGACCTCGACGTGGTGCCGCGGGTGCTCGGCACGACGCTGCTGATGACACCGGTGATGACCTACGTCGCGCTGCCGTGGATGACCCGCGCGCTCGGCTGGTGGCTCGCCGGCGACCCGCCGCCCTGGCGCCGCTGATCGTCATCTCGAGGCGTCGTGGGCGTCGTCAGGTGTCGGCCGGTCGCGGGGGTCATGTCGGCGGTCAGTCGCGGACCTCGAACGAGGACGGGCCGTGGGGTTCGGCCTCCCGCTCGTCGACCGTCTCGACGACCGCCCCGGGCGGGCCCTGCCGGGTCCAGGCGACGAACTGGTCGACCGCCTGCTTCCCGCCCTCGACGTGGGCGCTGACGGTGCCGTCGGCCTCGTTGCGGATCCACCCGACCAGACCGAGCTCCCGCGCCTGCTGCTGGGCGTACGCCCGGTAGCCGACGCCCTGGACGTCGCCGCGCACCAGGAGACGCACCGCCGAGGCGCTGCCGGGGCCGCTGTCGCTGCTCATCGGCCCAGCATGCCCGCACACGAGCGCCCCGCTCGCCCTCCTTTCGGGCGGAGCGCGCGGGGCAGGCTGGGGCGGTGACCGACCACGTCGCCGACCCGGCCGCGCCCGCGGACCCCGCGCCGGACGCGCCGGACCCGCCTGCGGAGCCGGACCCGCGGCGGTGGCGGATCCTCGCGGTCTCGCTCGCCGTGGGCTTCATGTCGCTGCTCGACGTCTCGATCGTCAACGTCGCCATCCCCTCGATGCAGGACGGCCTCGACACCTCGGCCGGGACGATCCAGTGGGTCGTGTCCGGGTACGCCCTCACCTTCGGGCTCACCCTGGTCGCCGGGGGACGCCTCGGCGACGCGTTCGGGCGGCGCCGGCTGATGCTGATCGGCCTGGCCGGGTTCGTCCTGTCCAGCGCGGCCGTCGGTCTGGCCCCGGGCGCCGGGCTGGTGATCACCGCGCGCCTCGTCCAGGGCGCGACCGCGGGTCTGCTGACGCCGCAGAACTCGGGGCTGATCCAGCAGCTCTTCCGCGGCGAGGAGCGCGGCCGGGCGTTCGGGCTGTTCGGCCTGACCGTCTCGGTGGCCTCCGCCGCCGGACCGGTCCTCGGTGGGCTGATCATCGCCGCCGCCGGCGAGGAGGACGGGTGGCGCTGGCTGTTCCTCGTCAACGTGCCCCTCGGCGCGGCCGCGATGGTCGCCGTGGCCCGCCTCGTCCCCGGCCGCGGAGGTGGCGACGAGAGCGACCCGCGCATCGACGTGCCCGGCGCCGTGCTGCTCGGGCTGACGGTGGTCTGCGTGCTCTACCCGCTGGTCTCGCTCGAGAGCGGGGCGCGGCTGCCGCTGCTGCTGCTGCCGCTGGCCCCCGCGCTGGGATGGGCGTTCGCCGCCTGGGAGCGGCGCACGACGCGGCGCGGGCACCCGCCGCTGCTCGACCTGCGGCTGCTGCGCACCCTGCCCGGCTACCTCGACGGCCTCGCCGTGGGCGCCCTGTACTTCACCGGGTTCACCGGCCTGCTGCTCGTGCTGTCGGTCTGGCTCCAGGACGGGCTGGGCTACACCCCGCTCCAGACCGGCCTGCTGCTGGTGCCGTTCGCCGCCGGGTCGGCGATCAGCTCGCCGCTCGCGGGGCGCTGGGTGACCCGCGTCGGTCGCGGGCTCACCGTCGCCGCGCTCGCGACGACCGTGGTCGGGGTGGTGCTCACGCTCGCGGTCGCCCCGGGCCGCGAGCCGCTGTGGCTCTGGCTCACGCCGTGCCTGCTGCTCGCCGGGCTCGGCGGCGGCGCGGTGATCTCGCCGAACATCACGCTGACCCTCGCCGACGTGCCGCCCCGGATGGGCGGGGCCGCCGGCGCGGCCCTGCAGACCGGTCAGCGGATCGGCTCCTCCATCGGCGCCGCGCTGCTCGTCACCGCCTACCAGCTGACCGTCGAGCGCGCCTCGCCCGACACCGCGTTCCGGGTGGCGCTGGCGACCGGCGTCGTGCTCCTGCTGCTCGCGCTCGCGATGGCCGTCCGGTCCTGGCGGCGACCCGACCCGGGGGCCGGGGCGACGGGCTAGAGGATCGCGCCGGGGGTGTACGCCGCGGCGGCCGGGTGCCGCGCGACGACGTCCTCCACCTGCCGCACCACCTCGCCCACCTGCGCCACCGCGGCTCCGGTGAAGTCGATCGGGTCGGCGACGAGGCCGGCGAGCTGCTGCTCGGTGAGCCCGAGCCGGTCGTCGGCGGCGAGCCGCTCGAGGAGGTCGTTGCCGGCCTGCCCGCGCCGCATGTCCAGCGCCGTGCCGACGGCCGCCTCCTTGATCGCCTCGTGCGCGCTCTCCCGGCCGACCCCGTTGCGCACGGCCCCCATCAGCACCTTCGTGGTGGCCAGGAACGGCAGGTAGCGGTCGAGCTCGTTGGCGACGACAGCCGGGAACGCGCCGAAGTCGTCGAGCACGGTCAGGAAGGTCTCGAACAGCCCGTCGACGGCGAGGAACGCGTCGGGCAGCGCGACCCGGCGCACCACCGAGCACGACACGTCACCCTCGTTCCACTGGTCCCCGGCGAGCTCGGAGACCATCGAGAGGTAGCCGCGGGCGACCACGGCGAGGCCGTTGACCCGCTCGCAGGAGCGGGTGTTCATCTTGTGCGGCATCGCCGAGGAGCCCACCTGGCCCTCGGCGAACCCCTCGGTGACCAGCTCGTGCCCGGCCATCAGCCGGATCGTCGTGGCGAGGTTCGACGGTGCGGCGGTCAGCTGCACCAGGGCCGAGACGACGTCGAGGTCCAGCGAGCGCGGGTAGACCTGGCCGACCGAGGTCAGCACGCGCCCGAAGCCCAGGTGGGCGGCCACGCGGCGCTCCAGCTCGGCGAGCCGCTCGGCGTCGCCGTCGAGGAGGTCGAGCATGTCCTGCGCGGTGCCGACCGGGCCCTTGATCCCGCGCAGCGGGTAGCGCGCCAGCAGCTCCTCGACCCGCTCGAGGGCGACCAGCAGCTCGTCGGCGACGGTGGCGAACCGCTTGCCGAGCGTGGTGGCCTGGGCGGCGACGTTGTGGGAGCGGCCGGCCATCACGGTCGCCCCGTGCTCGACGGCCAGCCGGGCGAGCCGCGCGAGCGAGGCGACGGCGCGGTCGCGCAGCAGCAGCAGGGACTGGCGCACCTGGAGCTGCTCGACGTTCTCGGTCAGGTCGCGGCTGGTCATGCCCTTGTGCACGTGCTCGTGACCGGCGAGCGCCGAGAACTCCTCGATGCGCGCCTTGACGTCGTGACGGGTGACCCGCTCCCGGGCGGCGATGGAGGCGAGGTCGACCCTGTCGACGACGGCCTCGTACGCCTCGACCACGCCGTCGGGCACGTCGACGCCGAGGTCGCGCTGCGCGGTCAGCACGGCCAGCCACAGCCGTCGCTCGAGGACGACCTTGTGCTCCGGCGACCAGATCGCGGCGAGCTGGTCGCTGGCGTAGCGGCTGGCCAGGACGTGGGGGACGCTCACGACCCCATCCTCCCCCGGGCCTCGTCCTGCGCGGCGACGAGGGCGATGTCGGTGCGGTGGCGGGCGCCGTCGAAGCGGACCCGACCCACCCCGTCGTACGCCGCGGCGCGGGCCGCGGCGAGGTCGTCACCGGCGCCGACGACGGCGAGCACGCGTCCGCCGGCGGTGACGACGTCGTCGCCGACCAGCGCGGTGCCGGCGTGGACGACGTGCACGCCGGGCAGCGCCTCGGCCTCCGCCAGCCCCTCGATCGGGTCGCCGGCAGCCGACGAGGCGGGGTAGTCGCCCCCGGCGAGCACCACGGCGACCGCGGAGCCGGGCCGCCACGAGGGCGCGGGGACGTCGGCGAGCGTGCCGGTGGCGGCGCCGAGGAGCAGCGGCGAGAGCGGCGACTCCAGCAGCGCCAGCAGCGCCTGGGTCTCCGGGTCGCCGAAGCGGGCGTTGAACTCGATCACGCGCACCCCGCGCGGGGTCAGCGCCAGGCCGGCGTACAGCAGCCCGGCGAACGGCGTCCCGCGACGGGCCAGCTCCGCCACGGTCGGGCGCAGCACGTCGCGCAGCACCTCCTCGACGAGGCCGGGCGGGGCCCAGGGCAGCGGCGTGTAGGCGCCCATGCCGCCGGTGTTGGGGCCCGCGTCGCCGTCGCCGACCCGCTTGAAGTCCTGCGCGGGACGCAACGGGTGGATCGTCAGCCCGTCGGTGATCGCGAACAGGGAGACCTCGGGGCCGGCGAGGTGCTCCTCGACCACCACCCGCTCGCAGCCCGCGGCGTGGGCCAGCGCCTCGTCGCGGTCGGTGGTCACCACGACGCCCTTGCCGGCAGCGAGGCCGTCGTCCTTGACGACGTACGGCGCGCCGAGGTCGTCGAGCGCGGCCGCGACCTCCGCGGCTGTGGAGCACACGTGGGCGCGGGCGGTGGGCACGCCCGCCGCCGCCATGACGTCCTTGGCGAAGGCCTTCGAGCCCTCGAGCCGGGCGGCCTCGCGGGTCGGGCCGAAGACGGGGACCCCTCGCTCGCGCACCGCGTCGGCCACGCCGGCCACCAGCGGGGCCTCGGGACCGACGACGACCAGCCCGGCGCCGAGCCGGACGGCGAGGTCGGCGACGGCCCCGCCGTCGAGGGCGTCGACGGGGTGCAGCTCGGCGACGTGGCGCATGCCGGGGTTGCCCGGCGCGGCGTGCACCCGGGCCACCCCCGGGTCGCGCGCGAGCGCCCGGCACAGCGCGTGCTCGCGTCCGCCACCGCCGACGACCAGCACGACCAGCGGGGGCGCGGGTGTCGCGGCGGGATGCGTGCTCACGTGCCGACAGCCTACTGCGGCCACCGCTGCGCGGGCTCGTCGCGCTCGGACGGTAAGAACCGCGCCCGGGGCGCCACTGACCATGGTCGGCACTCGCCGGCGGTGATCGAGGAGACCGGCATGGACATGAGCACGATGACGATGGTCGGGCTGGCCGTGGCGCTGGCGGTGCTGGCCGCCCTGGCGGTCGTGGCAGCGATGGTGAGCATGCGCTGGGTGGCGGCGCACGGCGAGCAGGGCGGGGCGCGCCGCGTGGGGCGCAGCGTCGCCTGGGGACGAGCGATCGGGGAGGGGGAGCCGCAGCGCCAGGACGGCGCCGAGCCGACGTCGCGCTCCTAGGATGGGGAGATGAGCGGGGCCACCGGGTCCGAGCAGCCCCGGCGAGCGGGACTGGCCCGCGGAGCTCGGCTCCGGCGACGCCCTCCGGGACGAGGCGGTCCGCGACCTGCACGCCCTGCTGCGGCGCGTCGCGCGCCGTGAGGCGTCCCGCCGCGGGGCAGCCACGGCCTGGCCGGGCCCGAGCTGGAGGACCTGGCCGAGCAGGCGGCCGACGACGCCGCTGGTCTCGGTCCTCCGCCGGCTCCCGGACTTCCGCGGGGAGAGCCGGTTCACGACCTGGGCGTGCAAGTTCGCGGTCGTCGAGGTCTCGAGCAAGGTCGGCCGCCACACGTGGGCCGCCCACCGCGTCGTCCTCGGCGAACCCGCCTGGGACCGGCTGCCGCAACGACTCGGCGCCGGGCCGGCCGAGGTCGCCGAGTCCCGCGAGATGGTGCAGGCGGTGACCGCGGCCGTCCGCAGGCGCTGACACCCCACCAGCGTCGCGTCTTCGGCGCCCTGGTGGTGGACGGGGTCCCCCTCGACGCCCTGACCGTCGAGCTCGGCACCAACCGGAACGCGGTCTACAAGACGATGTTCGAGGCGCACCGCCGGTTGCGGGCCGCCCTGGTCGAGCAGGGCTACCTGACGGACGTCTCGACGAAGGAGGAGCGATGACCGCCCGCGACGTGCTGTCGCACTGATCGTGGCGACCGACCCGAGGGACGTCGGGTGCGACGCCGTCTTCGCCGGTCTCGACGCCTACGTCGAGGTCGTCGCGGCCGGGAGGACCCGGAGGAGCGGTCCCCGGCATCACCGCGCACCTGCGGTCCTGCCCGCCGTGCGACGCGGACGTCGAGGGGTGCTCGGCCGTGCTGCACCTCGGCGCCCTGACCGGGCACCCTCAGTCCAGGGCGCCCAGCGCGTGGTCACCGGCGGCGCCGTGCACCCGTCGCACGGCGGCGGTCGCGCGGCGGCTGCCGGCCGGGACCAGGCCGAACGCCGCGGCGAGCCCGGTCGGCGGCATGTTGCCGTAGAGCGACTCGACCTGCGTCGGCGCGCACGACATAGGTCTCGTGCCAGATCCCGACGTCGGCGGAGGCGGCGATCCGGCGGTTGAACTCGCGCCACGCGGTGGCGTGCGGATGGTCGTGGTCGCGCGAGAAGCGGCCGAGCTCCTCGGCCGAGCGCCACACCTGGGTGACCATGAGGTCACGGCCGCGTCACCCAGCTGCGGCACGCCAGCAGCGGGCTGTCCGGCAGCGCGGCGAGCTCGCGCAGCATCGCCGGCATCTGGCGGGCGACGTAGCCCCAGTGCCGCACCTTGCGCCAGCCGGTTGACCCGCATCCCGATGATGAACAGCACGACCTCGCCGTCGACGTCGGCGGACCAGGCGCCGACCGCGCACGCCGGCCGGCGCCGCCTCGCGCCGCTCCGCGGTAGGCGGGCGCCCCGGGGGCCGTGCTGCTGCCGGTGGCCGTCATCGGACCCTCCGTTGGGAAGTAGTGGTTCCTTACTTGGAGAGTGGCACTATCCGACCATGACGTCAACCGGGGCCTCCCCGACCCTCACGCCTCGGCGGTCTCGCCCGCGCCGCCGGCGTCCCGGTCGGGACGGTGAAGTACTACCTGCGGGAGGGACTGCTGCCGGAGGGGCGCCTGCGCAGCGCCACCCGGGCCGACTACGGTCCCGCGCACCTCGAGCGGCTGCAGCTGCTGCGCCTGCTGCGCGAGGTCGGGGACGTCCCCGTCGAGCGGCTGCGCGGGCTGGTCGCCGCGCTGGAGGACCACCGGGGGTCGGAGCCGGCGGGGCGGCTCGGTGTGCTCGCGGCCGGGTCCGGCGCCCTCGCCGGTCCGGTCGCCGACCCGGGGCCCCTCTCCGAGCGCGCCGACGCACTCACCCGCGAGCTCGCCGCCGAGGTCGGGTGGGACGAGCGGCTGCGGGACGCCCCGTCGTGGCAGGCCGTGCTGCGCGGCGTCCTGGAGACGGTGCTGGCCTCGGAGCAGGTCGGGCTGCCGGTGGACACCGGCGACCTGCGGCCGTACGTCGTCGCCGCCGACCAGGTCGCGCGCCACGAGGTCGCCGCGCTCGGCGACGTCGAGCCGACCGCGCTGCTCACCCAGCTGGTGGTCGGCCAGGTCGTCTACGGCCGGCTGCTCGAGGCGCTGCGCCGGCTCGGCGAGGCCCACCACAGCCTGCAGCGCTACGGCGACGACGGCACCCCGGCGAGCGGCTCGCGACGGACCCTCCGGCAGGGGATCAGAGGAGGTCGTGGCGGACGATGGTGGCGGCGCGGGAGGGGCCGACACCGACCACCGAGATCCGCGCGCCGGACAGCTGCTCGACGGCGAGGACGTAGTCCCGGGCGTTCTTCGGCAGGTCCTCGAAGGTGCGCGCGTCGGAGATGTCCTCCCACCAGCCGGGGAGGTACTCGTAGACCGGCCGCGCGTGGTGGAAGTCCGTCTGGTTGACCGGCATCTCGTCGTGGCGCACGCCGTCCACCTCGTAGGCCACGCACACCGGGACCTGCTCGAGCCCGGTCAGCACGTCGAGCTTGGTCAGCACGTAGTCGGTGACGCCGTTGACGCGCGCGGCGTAGCGGGCGATCACGGCGTCGAACCAGCCGCAGCGGCGCGCCCGCCCGGTCGTCACGCCGAACTCGGCGCCGACCTTGCTCAGGTGCGCGCCGAAGTCGTCGAAGAGCTCGGTCGGGAACGGTCCCTCGCCGACGCGGGTGGTGTAGGCCTTGACGATGCCGACCACCCGGTCGAGCCGGCCCGGTGGGATCCCGGAGCCGGTGCAGGCGCCGCCCGACGTCGCCGAGCTGGAGGTGACGAACGGGTACGTGCCGTGGTCGACGTCGAGCAGCGTCGCCTGGCCACCCTCGAGCAGCACGGTCTCGCCGCGGTCGAGGGCCTGGTTGAGCAGCAGGCCGGTGTCGCAGACCATCGGGCTCAGCCGCTCGGCGTGCGCGAGCAGCTCCTCGACCACCGCGTCGACGTCGGGGGCCCGGCGGTTGTAGATCTTGGTGAGGACCTGGCTCTTCAGCTCCAGCGCGCCCTCGACCTTCTGGGCCAGGATCTTCTCGTCGAAGAGGTCCTGGACGCGGATCCCGATCCGGTTCATCTTGTCGGCGTAGGTCGGGCCGATCCCGCGTCCGGTGGTGCCGATGCGGCGCGAGCCGAGGAACCGCTCGGTGACCTTGTCCACGCTGCGGTTGTAGCTGGCGATGACGTGGGCGCTGGCGCTCACCCGCAGCTTGCCCACGTCGACCCCGCGGGCCTCGAGCGCGTCGAGCTCCTCGAAGAGCACGTCGACGTCGACGACCACGCCGTTGCCGATCACGGGCGTGCAGTTGGCCGAGAGGATGCCGCTCGGCAGCAGGTGGAGCGCGTACTTCTCCTCGCCGATCACCACCGTGTGCCCGGCGTTGTTGCCGCCGTTGAACTTCACGACGTAGTCGACCCGGCTGCCGAGGAGGTCGGTGGCCTTGCCCTTCCCCTCGTCGCCCCACTGGGCCCCGATGATGGCGATGGCGGGCATCGTGCTCCCTCACAGTGCTGGCGGCCGGACCCGTCCGGCCCGTGTCCCGTCGTGCGAGAGCCCCGGGTCCGCCCGGGGCTCGACGCCCGGACGCTACCAACTCCCCCGTCACGGGCCGCTTCCTGCGCCCCGGCATGATGGCCCGCATGTCCGAGCCCCTCCTCGTGATCGCCAACAGCGGCGCCGGCACGGCCGACGAGCTGCAGCTGCACGACGCCCTGGAGACGATGCGCGCCCGCGCCTCGGTCGAGGTGGCCCGCACCAGCAACCCCGGCGAGCTCGACGGCGTGCTGCACCGCGCCGGCAGCCGGCGGATCGTCGTCGCGGGCGGCGACGGCAGCCTGCACGCCGTGCTCGCCGCGGTCCACAAGCGCCGCGAGCTGGGGCGCAACCAGATCGCGCTGCTCCCCCTCGGCACCGGCAACGACTTCGCCCGCAGCAACGGTGTCCCCCTCGGCATCCTGGACGCCGTCGAGGTCGTGCTCGAGGGCACCCCCCGCCCGATGGACCTCATCGTCGACGAGGTCGGCACCATCGTGGTCAACAGCGTCCACGTCGGCGCGGGTGCCGCCGCCAGCCGGCGCTCGGTGCGCTGGAAGACGCGGCTCGGCCGCGTCGGCTACAAGAAGGTCAACCTCGGCAAGCTCGGCTACCCCATCGGCGCCGCCATCACCGCCATCGACCCGCCGGTCTCGCGGCTGCGCGTGGAGGTCGACGGCGCCGTGGTCAACGACCTCGACACCCCGGTGCTGATGGTCGCCGTCGGCAACGGCCGGTCCGTCGGCGGTGGCACCGAGCTGACCCCCGAGGCCGACGCCAGCGACGGGAAGATGGACGTGATGGTCTCGCGCGCGGCCGGCCCGCTCGCCCGGTTCGGCTACGCCGCGCGGCTGGGCACGGGCACCCACCACCGCCGCGACGACGTGCTGTACCTGCGCGGCAGCACGGTCAGCATCACCGGCGAGGAGTTCTGGATCAGCGCCGACGGGGAGATCGACGGACCGGAGCGGCAACGCACCTGGCACATCGAGCCCGCGGCGTACGAGATGGTGCTGCCCTGACACCGGGGACCGCCCGGTCCGCTCGGTAGCCTGCGCCGCATGGGCGAGGCCGAGCAGACCGAGGACACCACCTCCCAGGTGGCGGTCCGGCAGGAGAAGCGCCGCCGGCTGCTCGAGCAGGGGCGGGAGGCCTACCCGGTCGCGGTGGCCCGCACGCACTCCCTCGCAACCGTCCGGGAGGGGTGGGAGCACCTCGAGCAGGGCCAGGAGACCCAGGACGTCGTCGGGGTCGCCGGGCGGGTGATGTTCGTCCGCAACACCGGCAAGCTCTGCTTCGCCACGCTCCAGGAGGGGGCGGGCACGCGCCTGCAGGTGATGCTCAGCCTGGCCGAGGTGGGCGAGGAGGCGCTCGAGGACTGGAAGCGCACCGTCGACCTCGGTGACCACGTGCTGGTCGAGGGACGCGTGATCAGCTCGCGCCGGGGCGAGCTCTCGGTGATGGCCGCGCGGTGGGAGATGGCCTCCAAGGCGCTGCGGCCGCTGCCGGTGCTGCACAAGGACCTCTCCGAGGAGTCCCGGGTGCGCCAGCGCTACGCCGACCTGATCGTGCGCCAGGAGGCGCGCGACATGGTCCGGCTCCGTGCCGCGGTGACCCGCGCGGTCCGGTCGACGCTGGAGCAGCGCGACTTCCTCGAGGTCGAGACACCGGTGCTGCAACGCATCCACGGCGGCGCCGCGGCCCGGCCGTTCCGGACCCACTTCAACGCCTACGACCAGGAGATGACCCTGCGCATCGCGCTGGAGCTCAACCTGAAGAAGGCCGTCGTCGGCGGCGTCGACCGGGTCTACGAGATGGGCCGGATCTTCCGCAACGAGGGCGCCGACTCCACCCACTCCCCCGAGTTCACGATGCTCGAGGTCTACGAGGCCTGGGGCGACCAGCACACGATGGCCGAGCTGATGCGGGCCATGGTCCTGGCCGCGGCGGACGCGGTCGGGTCGCGCCGGGTCGAGACCCCGGCCGGAGTGGTCGACCTCGACGGGGAGTGGGCGTGGTTGCCGGTCTACCAGGGCGTCTCCGAGGCGGTCGGCGAGGAGGTCACGGCGGCCACGCCGGTCGGTCGGCTGCGCGAGCTCGCGGCGGCGCACGACGTGGCGCTCGACCCCGCCTGGGACGCCGAGAAGGTCGTCCTCGAGCTGCTCTCCGAGCTGGTCGAGCCGACGCTGCTGCAGCCGACGTTCCTGTGCGACTACCCACCCTCGGCGCAGCCCCTGGCCCGGCCGCACCGCTCGGAGCCGGGTCTGATCGAGGCCTGGGACCTGATCGTCGGCGGCGTCGAGCGCGGCACGGCGTTCAGCGAGCTGGTCGACCCGGTCGTCCAGCGCGAGGTCCTGACCCGGCAGTCCGAGCTGGCCGCCGGTGGCGACCCCGAGGCGATGCAGCTCGACGAGGACTTCCTGCGCGCCCTCGAGTACGGCGCCCCGCCGATGGGCGGGCTCGGCCTCGGCATCGACCGGCTGATGATGCTCTTCACCGGCGTCGGGATCCGCGAGACCATCCTGTTCCCCCACCTGCGTCCCGAGTCCCGCTGACCCGCTCCGCTCCCCCGGGCGCCCCCACCCCGCCCGCCCGCCCAGCTGTAACGCCGAGTTACACGATCTCCTACGCCGTCGCGACGCCGTTCCAGAGCGGGTAACTCGGCGTTACAACGGGCTCGGCGGGCGGGGCTGGGCGGGGCGGGGGGGTGGGGGTGGGGTGCCCCGGGGGTTCAGCCGGGGAGGAGCGCCTCGTACGCCGCGGGGCTGGAGTCGCGCAGGAAGTCCGAGCAGCGCTCCCACTCGTCGGTCTCGCCGATCTCGCGGGCGGTCATCGCCAGCAGCCCGAGGCAGGTCAGGAAGCCGCGGTTGGGCTCGTGCTCCCACGGGACCGGGCCGTGGCCCTTCCAGCCGTTGCGGCGCAGCATGTCCAACGAGCGGTGGTAGCCCACCCGCGCGTAGGCGTAGACGGTCACCGCGTCGGTGCCCTCAGCGCTGGAGGCCTCGACCGCGAGGGCGGCCCACGCGGACGGTGACGCCGGGTGGCGGCGGACGGTCTCACGGGGCGAGAGCCCGCCCGCCAGGTCCCTGCTCGCCGGGTCCTCGGGGAGGTGGGTGGGCGGGGGGCCGGCCATCAGGTCCTGGAACGTCATGGCCCCATCCTCCCCCGCGGCGCCAGCGGGCCCACGACCGGGCGTCAGCCGATCGAGCGACCGGCGGCGCGGAGGTTCTCGCACGCCTCGACCACGCGCGCGGCCATCCCGGCCTCGCCGGCCTTGCCCCAGGCGCGCGGGTCGTAGACCTTCTTGTTGCCGACCTCGCCGTCGACCTTGAGCACGCCCTCGTAGTTGGCGAGCATGTGACCGGCGATCGGCCGGGTGAAGGCGTACTGGGTGTCGGTGTCGACGTTCATCTTCACCACGCCGTAGTCCAGCGCCTCGGCGATCTCCTCGGCCGAGGAGCCGGAGCCGCCGTGGAAGACCAGGTGGAACGGCTTGCTGCCCGCCTCGAGCCCGAACTCCGAGACCACGGCCTCCTGCGCGTCCTTGAGCACGGAGGGACGCAGCTTGACGTTGCCCGGCTTGTAGACGCCGTGGACGTTGCCGAAGGTCAGCGCGGTCATGTAGTAGCCCTGGTCGCCGTGGCCCAGCGCCCTGGCGGTCGCGATCGCGTCCTCGGGCGTGGAGTAGAGCTTGTCGTTGATCTCGGCCTCGACGCCGTCCTCCTCGCCGCCGACCACGCCGACCTCGATCTCGAGGATGATCTTCGCCGCGATGCACTTCTCCAGCAGGTCCGCGGCGATGTCGAGGTTCTCCTCCAGCGGCACCGCCGAGCCGTCCCACATGTGCGACTGGAACAGCGGGGCCTCGCCGCGCTGCACGCGCTCGGTCGACATCTGCAGCAGCGGGCGGACGAAGCCGTCGAGCTTGTCCTGCGGGCAGTGGTCGGTGTGCAGCGCGATGTTGACGGGGTAGGCCGCCGCGACCTCGGCGGCGAAGGCGGCGAACGCCGCGGACCCGGTCACCATCGACTTCACGCCCTGGCCGGAGAAGTACTCGGCGCCGCCGGTGGAGACCTGGATGATGCCGTCGGAGCCGGCGTCGGCGTAGCCCTTCAGCGCGGCGTTGAGCGTCTGGGACGAGGAGACGTTGATCGCCGGGAACGCGTAGGCGCCGGCCTTCGCGGCGTCCAGCATCTCGGCGTACTTCTCGGGGGTGGCGATGGGCATCGTGGATCTCCTCGGCGGGTCGAGCGGCAGGTCGAGCGGTGTGCCGGCGCAGCGGCAGGTGCCGTCCCAGCCTAGTGCGTGTGATGCGGGCCACGTCCGGGCCTAGGGTGGGGCCGTGGTGGACCAGCAGGACGTGCCCGAGGAGCAGGAGTGGCGGCGCCGCACGCCCGCGGACCCGCACCCCTCCGAGCAGGACGTGGACGGTCCCCCACCCGTGCGCGTGGTCCGCGCCGCCGACCTCGTCGAGGCCGACCCCACGTCCGGGATGACCCGGCGCCGCGCGTTCGACGTGCCGGGGCTGTGGGCGGGGCAGGTGGTCACCGATCCCGGGGCGGTCTCGGGGTGGCACCACCACGACACCAACGTCTCCTGCCTCTACGTGGTGCGGGGCGTCCTCCGGCTGGAGTGCGAGGGGGTGGCCGGTCACGTCGACGCCCGGGCCGGCGACTACGTGGAGGTGCCCTCCCACACCGTCCACCGCGAGTCCAACCCCGGCGACGAGCCGTCGCTGGCGGTGATCGTCCGCGCCGGCGAGGGCGTCCCGACCGTCAACGTCGAGCAGGCGCCCTACCCCCACGGCTGAGGGCGGTGACCCGCCCGCTGCGTACCCTCGCCGGGTGAGGTCCTTCCCGACGCTGCACCGCAGCTCGCGCTCCACCCAGGTCGACCTCCCGGCGAGCGAGGTGTGGGCGGCGGTGGCCTCCGGCCGCGGCGGTGACGACGGTCGCGCGTGGTACGTCGACACCCCGCCGTTCGTGGTCCGCGGCGCCATCGACCGGCTCGCCCTCGGCCGCGGCCGCCGGTGGTCGCTGCCCGGGCGCGACCTGCTGGACGTCGGCGACCGCGCCGGGTTCTGGCAGGTCCGCGAGGCCGACCACGCGCGCCGCAGGCTGGCGATGACCGCCGAGGTGCGCGCCCCCGGCACGGTGCTGATGGAGCTCTCCGCGGCCGAGGTGGACCCGCGCTCGAGCGTGCTGACGCTCGACATCTCCTTCGATCCGCGCGGCCTGGCGGGCCGGCTCTACGTGGTCACCGACCTGCCGGCGCGCGAGGTCGTCATCGAGCTCACGCACCGCTCGCTGCTCGCCCAGCTGGCGGAGCGCACCGGCACCGCCGTCGGCTGACCCGGGTCACCCGCGGTCGCCCGCGGTCAGCCGCGCCACGCTCCCTCGCCCCCGAGGTCGGCGTGCTGCACCACCCAGGCGTGCATCGCGATCGCGGCCGCCGCGGAGGCGTTGATCGAGCGGGTCGAGCCGAACTGGGCGATCGAGAGCGTGGCGTCGACGGCCTCGCGGGCCGCCCCCGACAGCCCCGGCCCCTCCTGGCCGAGCAGGAAGCAGACCCGGCGGGGCAGCGTCGTCGTCTCGAGCGCCGCCGAGCCCGGGAGGTTGTCGATGCCGAGCAGCGCCACCTCGCGCTCGCGCAGGTACGCCGCCAGGTCCGCGGGCGTCGCGTGGTGGCGCAGGTGCTGGTAGCGGTCGGTGACCATCGCACCGCGGCGGTTCCAGCGCCGCCGGCCGACGACGTGGACCTCCGCGGCGAGGAAGGCGTTCGCAGATCGGACCACGGTGCCGATGTTGAAGTCGTGCTGCCAGTTCTCGATCGCGACGTGGAAGTCGTGGCGGCGCGGGTCCAGGTCGGCGACCACGGCCTCGACGGTCCAGTAGCGGTAGCGGTCGACGACGTTGCGGCGGTCGCCCCCGCGCAGGAGCTCGGGATCGAGCCGGGGGTCGTCGGGCCAGGCGTCCTCACCGCCGGGCCAGGGGCCCACCCCGACCTCCTCGGGACCGTGGGGCATCGGGTCGTACGGCGCCCGACGCTCCTCCTCCACGGCGCCCGACCCTAGCCCGCGGCGCCGTCAGGGGGTGCGGCGCCGCAGCGTCGCGGCACCGAGCGCGAGGGCCACGACCGAGAAGCCCGTCACCACGAGCAGGTCGCCCAGCACCGCGGTGGTGTCGCCGGACCGGGTCAGCTCGCCCATCGCGTCGACGGCGTAGGACAGCGGCAGCACGTCGGAGACGGCGCCGAGGACCCCGGGCATGGCCTCGCGGGGCAGCAGCAGGCCGCACAGCAGCAGCTGCGGCACGACGAAGAGCGGCATGAACTGCACCGCCTGGAACTCGGTGCGGGCGAAGGCGGAGACCAGGAGGCCGAGGGCGGTGCCGAGCACGGCGTCGGCGACCGCCACCACCACCAGCAGCCACCCCGGGCCGGCCACGTCGAGACCCAGCAGGCCGAGGGAGACGGCCACCGCCAGGCCCGCCTGGACCACCGCGACGAGCGCGAACGCCCCGGCGTAGCCGAGCAGCAGGTCGAGCCGGGCCACCGGCAGCGTCAGCAGCCGCTCGAGGGTGCCCGAGGTGCGCTCGCGCAGGGTCGTGACGCTGGTGACGAGGAACATCACCACGAACGGGAAGATCGCCAGCAGGCCGGGACCGACCCGGTCGAAGACCGGGCCGGCGTCGCTGTAGAGCCACCACAGCAGCGCCTCCAGCAGGCAGGGGAGCAGCACCAGCATGGCGACGGTGCGGTGGTCGCGGCGCAGCTGGCGCAGCACCCGGCCGGCGATGGCGCCGGTCACGCGCGGGTTCACGACTCCCCCACCAGCCCGAGGAAGGCCTGCTCCACGTCCGCGGTGCCGGCGCGCTCGCGGATCGCGGCCGGCGTGCCGTCGGCGATCACCGCGCCCTCGCGCACCAGCAGCAGCCGGTCGCAGCGCTCCGCCTCGTCCATCACGTGGCTGGAGACGAGGACGGCGGCGCCGTCGTCCGCGACGCGGTGGAAGAGCGCCCACAGGTCGCGGCGCAGGACCGGGTCCAGACCCACGGTCGGCTCGTCCAGGACCAGGAGCTCGGGGCTGCCGAGCAGGGCGGCGGCGAGGCTGACCCGCGACCGCTGCCCGCCGCTGAGGGTGCGCACCACGCTCGCGCGGTGGTCGACCAGGTCGACCGCGCCGAGGACCCGGTCCACCTCGTCGCCCAGCCGGCCACGCGGCGTCCCGAGCACCCGTGAGAAGAACCGGAGGTTCTCCTCGACGGTGAGGTCGTCGTAGACGCTGGCCGCCTGGGTCACGTAGCCGACCCGGTCGCGCAGCGCGGCGCTCCCGGCGGGCTCGCCCAGCACCCGCACGGTCCCGCCCGCGACCCGCTGCACCCCGACCAGGCACCGGATCAGGGTCGTCTTGCCGCACCCGGAGGGCCCCAGCAGCCCGGTCACGCCACCGGCCAGGTCGAGGTCGAGACCGGCCAGCACCCGCCGGCCACCCCGCACCACGGTGAGGTCGCGGACCTCCACCACGTTTTTCACCATGTGATGAATTATGCTCCCGGGAGCGGGTCCGTGGCAAGGGTCAGCGCGGGGGGAGCCGCCCGGTGAGGTAGCGCTGCACCGTCGGGGCGTACGTCGCCACCAGCTCGTCGGCGTCCATCGCGACCACGTGGGGGAGCTCGAGCACGTAGCGCGTCACCACCAGGCCCAGCACCTGGCTGGCCACCAGCGACATCCGCCGCTCCGGCTCGTCGAGGCCCAGGGCCACTCCCAGCGGCAGGATCACGCGCGGCACCACGCCCTCCCCCAGCAGCCGCCGCTCGGGGCCGTCGAAGGCACCGCGCAGGAGCACGAGCAGCGGCGAGCGCACGGTCGGGTCCTCCCAGACGGCGACGAAGGCCCGGACCAGCCGCTCCCCGGCCGTGGCGAGATCACCCTCGGCGACCGACTCGAGCAGCGCCCGCGGGTCGACGGGGAGCGCCAGCGAGGCGACGAACAGGTCGTCCTTGGTGCCGAAGTAGTGGTGCACCAGCGCGGCGTCGACCCCCGCCGACGCCGCGATCGCCCGCACCGACGCGCCCGCGTACCCGACCTCGGCGAAGCGCTGCCTCGCCGCGGCGAGGATCGCGCGGCGGGTGTCGGGCGTCCCCGGCCGACGGCCCCGGCGCGCCGCGCCGGCGCGTGCGGTCACGCCGGGTCCTCCCCCGGCACCGCCAGGTGCTCGCGGGCGAACTCCAGGGACTCGCGCAGGTCCGCCTCGCGCTCCTCGGCGCTGCGGCAGCGGCGGGTGTTGATCTCGAGCACGACCTCGCCGGCGAACCCGACGTCGGCGACGTGCCGCAGGAAGGCGGCAGCGCCGACGGTGCCGCGCCCGGGCACCAGGTGCTCGTCCTTGGCCGAGCCGCTGCCGTCGGTCAGGTGCACGTGGCGGAGCCGGTCGCCGAGCCGCTTGGCCATCTCCACCGGGTCCGACCCGGCGATCGCGGCGTGGCTGAGGTCGACGGTGGTGTGGGCGTAGGTCTCCTCCGACGGGTCCCACCCCGGCAGGTACATCTCGACCCCGCGCCGCGACGAGGCACGCCAGGGGTACATGTTCTCGACCGCGAAGGCGATCCCCGTGCTCTGCTCCAGCGCGGCGACGCCGTCGACGAAGTCCCGCGCGTACTCGCGCTGCCAGCGGAACGGCGGGTGCACGACGACCACGCCGGCGCCGACGGTCCGGGCCATCTCGGCCGACCGCTCGAGCTTGGCCCACGGCTCGACGCCCCAGACGCGCTGGGTGAACAGCAGGGTGGGGGCGTGCACCGCGCTGACCGGGATCCCGTGGTGCTCGGAGAGCTGCGCCACCGCGCTCTGCTGCTGGCTCAGCCCGTCGACCCCCACCATCACCTCGACGGCCTCGTAGCCCAGGCGGACGGCGTAGTCGAAGGCGTGGGCGGTCGACTCGGGGTAGACCGAGGACGTCGACAGGCCGATCCGGGGCCGGCTCATGCCGGACCGGACCCGCCGCGCGAGGGCCGCTCCTCGCCGAGCCGGTCGATCCGCTCCAGGATCACGCCCTCGCGCAGCGCCCACGGGCAGATCTCGAGGGCCTCGAGGTCGAAGATGTCCATGCACGCCTCGGCCACCAGCGCACCGGGCAGCAGCTGGTGCGTGCGGGAGGTCGACACACCGGGCAGGTCGCCCAGCTGGTCGGGGTCCATCGCGCCCAGCTCGGGGATCCGGGCGCGCAGCGCCGCCAGCTCGAGGGACCTCGGCACCAACGCCCCCTCGGCCGACGGTGCGGCGCCGCAGACGCGGGCCAGCGAGCGGAAGGTCTTCGAGGTCGCCGCGGCCCGGTGGGGCGCGCCCGCGCGGAGCAGGTGGCCGGCGTCGCGCGCGATCTCGGCGCGGATCGTGCGGCGCAGCGCCCGCAGCGTCGCGGCATCGGGACGCTCGCCGCCGAAGTGCTGCCGGGCCAGCCGGGCCGCGCCCAGCGGCAGCGACCAGGCGACGTCGGGGACCTCGGCCGTGCCTCCCGCGATCTCGAGCGAGCCACCGCCGATGTCGAAGACCGCGAGGCGGCCCGCGGACCACCCGAACCAGCGGCGCACGGCGAGGAAGGTCAGCCGCGCCTCGTCCTCGCCCGACAGCACCGGGATCTCCACCCCGGTCTCCCGGGCGACGTGGGCCAGCACCTCCTCGGAGTTGACCGCGTCGCGCACGGCCGAGGTGGCGAAGGGCAGCATCTCCTCGCAGCCCTTGTCCTCGGCGACCGCGACGGCCTCGGCGGTGAACGCCGTCAGCGCGTCGACGCCGGTGCTGGACACCGCGCCCTCGGCGTCGAGGTGCTCGGCCAGCCGCAGGCGCTGCTTGTGGCTCGAGGCGGGGAGCGGCGCGGCGCCGTCGTGCGCGTCGACCACGAGCAGGTGGCCGGTGTTGGAGCCGATGTCGAGGACGCCGAGGCGCATGGGGCCAACCTACCGGTGCGACGTGCCGGCCCAGGCCGTCGCTGCGTAGGCTCGGGCGGTGCCCGAGGTCGACCTCCACTTCCCCCGCGCCTTCGTCGAGTTCACCAACCCCGAGGACGCCGACGAGGTGCTGCGCTGCGACCTCACCTGGCTGACCTCGCGCTACCGCTGCATCTTCGGTGCCGGCTGCCCCGGCATCGTGGCGGACGCCCCCGACGTCGGCTGCTGCACGCTGGGCGCCCACTTCTGCGACGACGACGACGAGCGCCGGGTGGCGACGTTCGTCGAGCAGCTCGACGAGACGACCTGGCAGCACCACCCCGGGCGACCGGTGACCCGCGAGGACTGGGTCGAGGTGGAGGACGGCGAGCGCAAGACCCTCGTCGTCGAGGCCGACGGCCAGCAGGCCTGCGTGTTCAGCAACCGGCCCGGCTTCGCCGGCGGCGAGGGCTGCGCGCTCCACGGCCTGGCGCTGGCGCAGGGCCGCGAGCCCCTCGAGACCAAGCCCGACGTGTGCTGGCAGCTGCCGATGCGCCGCACGTTCCGCGACGTCGAGCGGCCCGACGGCACCGAGTACCTCGAGGTCACCATCGGCGAGTACGACCGGCGCGGGTGGGGGCCGGGCGGTCACGACCTCGACTGGTACTGCTCGGGCAACACCGAGGCGCACGTCGCACCCGACCCGGTCTACCTCAGCCACGCCCCCGAGCTGGTCGCGCTGATGGGACGGGGCGCCTACGACGAGCTGGTGCGCCACTGCGAGGCGCACCTCGCCTCCCGGCCGGGCGTCGCCCGCCACCCCGCCGACCCGATCTGACCGCCGACGGGCTCCCCCGTACGGATGGGGCCACCGGCACGGCGGCGCGCGGTGTCTCGACGTCGAGATACCCGACCCCGGTGTCCCCGACCCGTCCGCCCCGGCGCACAATCGAGGACATGCGCCTGGACCATGTCTCGTACGCGGCAGGACCCGACGGCCTCCGGGCCACTGCCGGCCGCATCGGCGACCAGCTCGGGGCGACCTTCCTCGACGGGGGCGTCCACCCCCGCTTCGGCACGCGCAACATGGTGCTGCCGCTGGCCGGACGCACCTACCTCGAGATCGTCGAGGTGCTCGACCACCCCGCCTCGGACAAGGCGCCGTTCGGCCAGGCCGTCCGCGCCCGCTCCGAGCTCGGCGGCGGGTGGCTGGGCTGGGTCGTCGCGGTCGACGACATCTCCCCCGTCGAGCAGCGGCTCGGTCGCAGCGCCGTCGCGGGCAACCGCCACCGGCCCGACGGCGTCGAGCTGCGCTGGTCGCAGATCGGCGTGCACGGGCTCCTCAGCGATCCCCAGCTGCCGTTCTTCGTGGCCTGGGAGACCCCCGAGCTCCACCCGGGTGCCGCCGCCGACGGCCGGTTCTCGCTGGCCTGCCTGGAGATCGCCGGCGACCCGCAGCGGGTCAGCGAGTGGCTCGGTGAGACCGTCGAGGCCCCGCTCGAGGACGTCAAGGTCGACTGGGTCGCCCCTCACGGCACCCCCGGCATCCTCGCCGCCCACGTGCAGACCCCGGACGGCCTGGTCCGGCTCTGAGACCCCGACCGGGCCGCCGACCGGGCCGCTGACCGCCGGACCGCCGACCGTGCTGCCCGGAGCGGTGCCGAGCCCCAACATCTGGCGCCACACCGACACCTACGAGCTCGAGAACCGCGCCGCCGACCCCGACGGCCGCCTGTGGACGGCGATGCGCGAGGCCGTCGGTCCCGGCGCGTGGGACGGGCGGGCGGTGCTCGACCTCGGGTGCGGCAACGGCTTCCACCTGCCGCGGTTCGCCGCCGAGGGGGCCCGGGTGGTCGGGGTCGAGCCGCACCCGGCCCTGGTCGCGGCCGCCCGGCGCCGGGTGCGCGGGCGCGACGGCGCCGAGGTCCGCGAGGGCGTGGCCCAGGGGCTGCCGCTGCCCGACGCCTCGGTCGACGTGGTCCACGCCCGCTGGGCCTACTTCCTGGGCCCGGGGTGCGAGCCCGGGCTGCCCGAGCTCGACCGGGTCCTGCGCCCCGGCGGGACCGCCCTCGTCGTCGACAACGACGCCTCCCGGTCCACCTTCGGCTCGTGGTTCCGGCGGGGCTACCCCCACCTGCCCCCGCCCGGGGTCGTCGAGCGCTTCTGGTCCTCCCGCGGCTGGACCCGGGTGCCCGTCGACATGGGGTGGCGCTTCGAGCGTCGCGCCGACCTCGAGGCGGTGGTGCGCATCGAGCTCCCGCCCCCCGTCGCCGACGCCGTGCTCGCCGAGCACGAGGGCCTCTCGGTCGACTACGCCGTCAACCTCTGGGTCCGGCGGCGCTGAGGACCCTCAGGTGGTGCCGCGCACGCTCAGCGTCGGGGTGAGCAGCACCCCGGGCTCCGGACGCGGCTGGTGGGTCAGCACGCCCTCGAGGGCGCGCGCGACCTCGACGGCCACCTGCTCCAGCGGCTGGCGCACCGAGGTGAGGCCGGGGAGGACCAGCTGCGCGGCCTGCGAGTCGTCGAAGCCGACGACCGCCACGTCGCGACCGGGCGCCAGCCCACGCTCGGCGAGGGTGTGCAGCACCCCGATCGCGAGGGTGTCGGAGGCGCAGACGAACGCGGTGGGCCGGGCCTCGTCGAGCAGCACGGCCGCGGCCCCGCGACCCGAGGAGACGGTGTCCTCCACCCGCGAGGCCATCCCGGTGGTGGAGAACCCCCGGTCGTGCAGCGCGCCGCTCCAGCCGGCGCGGCGGTCCTCGCCGATGGTGGAGTCCTTGCGCCAACCGATCCACGCGACCCGCTCGTGGCCGCGGTCGAGGAGGTGCTCGGTGGCCAGCCGGGTGCCGGCCGCCCCGTCGACGTCGACCCACGGGTGGGGTGCCCCGGGGTCGTCCCAGGGCCGACCGAACGCGACGAACGGCGCGCCGCGCTCGTCGAGGAGCCCGGCCTGGGGGTTGCCGAGGTAGGTGTCGGTGACGACGAAGGCGTCGACCGCGGTCGAGCGCAGCAGGTCGTCGTAGCCGGCCAGCGGGTCGTCGCGGTCCGCGGCGCCGAAGAGGAGGACGTGGTAGCCCGCGCCGCGGGAGGCCTCGACCAGGGAGTGCACGAAGCGGTCCATCGTCGCCTCGGCGGTCCCCGGGAGCAGCGGACCGATCCGCAGCCCGATCAGGTGCGACGAGCGGGTCCGCAGGTTGCGCGCGGCGCGGTTGGGGAGGTAGCCGAGGTCGGCGATCGCGCCCTGGACGCGTTCGAGGGTGTCGGGCCGCAGCAGCTCGGGGTTGTTCACCGCGTTGGACACGGTCTGCCGGGACACCCCGGCGCGCTCGGCGACGTCGGCCAGGGTCGGGGGCGCGCTGGGCAGCCGCCCGACCGTCCGCTCCGGCATCCGCCCCACGGGCCACCCCCCTTTTGGATCGTTCAAGGCGAGCCTACCGCGGCCGCCTCCGACGCCGGGCCCTCCCCGGGGATGACGGTGCGGGGCGGTGGCCGCGGCGGTTCCGGAGCGGCGTCGGCCCGGTGCCGACCGGGTGTCGGCGCGGTCGCCTAGGTTGCGGGGCATGGCCACCTCGCGCTCTCGTCCTCGCGCCACCTACCGCTGCAGCGAGTGCGGCTGGGAGACCGCGAAGTGGGTGGGCCGCTGCGGCGAGTGCCAGGCCTGGGGCTCGGTCGCCGAGGCAGCGGCCGCTCCCGCCCGCGCGGTCGCGGCGACCCCGGTGACGAGCCCCGCGGTGCCGATCGGGCAGGTCTCGGTCAGCGAGTCCGCCTTCCGGCCCAGCGGGGTCGACGAGCTCGACCGGGTGCTCGGCGGGGGCCTGGTGCCGGGGGCCGCCATCCTGCTGGCCGGCGAGCCCGGTGTCGGCAAGTCCACGCTGCTGCTGGAGGTCGCCGCGCGGACCGCCGCGGGTCCCGCCGGCCCGCGCCGCGTGCTCTACGTGACCGGCGAGGAGTCGGCCTCGCAGGTCCGGCTGCGCGCCGACCGCACCGACGGGGTGCACGACGAGCTCTACCTGGCGGCCGAGACCGACCTCGGGGCGGTGCTGACCCACATCGAGCAGGTCCGGCCCGCGCTGCTGGTGGTGGACTCGGTGCAGACCATCTCGGCCCCCGGCACCGAGGGGGTGCCCGGCGGGGTCACCCAGGTCAAGGAGGTGGCCGCGGCGCTGGTCCGGGTCGCCAAGACCCGCGGCATCACCACCGTCCTGGTCGGTCACGTCACCAAGGACGGCTCGATCGCCGGTCCCCGCGTGCTCGAGCACCTCGTCGACGTCGTCCTCCACTTCGAGGGCGACCGCGAGAGCCGGTTCCGGATGGTGCGGGCGATGAAGAACCGCTTCGGCCCGGTCGACGAGGTCGGCTGCTTCGACCTCTCCGCCACCGGCATCCGCGCGGTCGCCGACCCGACGGGGCTGTTCGTGGAGGACCACCACGGCCGGGTCTCCGGCACCTGCGTGGCGGTGACGATGGAGGGCCGCCGCCCGCTCCTCGCCGAGGTGCAGGCGCTGGTGACGCCCTCGTCGCTCGAGCGGCCGCGCCGGACGGTCTCGGGGCTGGACGGCTCCCGGACCGCGATGGTGCTCGCGGTGCTCCAGCAGCACGCACGGGTCCCGCTGCACCACCACGACGTCTTCGCCTCGACCGTGGGCGGGGCCCGGCTCTCCGAACCGGCCAGCGACCTGGCCCTGGCGGCGGCCGTCGTGTCCGCGACGTCGCTGACGCCGCCACCGGTCGGGGTGGTCGCGATGGGCGAGATGGGGTTGGCCGGCGAGCTGCGACGGGTCCGGGACCTCGAGCTGCGCCTCGCCGAGGCCGCCCGGCTCGGGTTCAAGGTGGCGGTGGTCCCGATGGAGCCCGGGGCCCGGCGCTCCCCGCACCGCGACGCCGGTCGCGTGGTCGACGGCCTGCGCGTCGTCGAGGCACCCGACGCGGTCTCGGCGCTGCGGCTGATGGGGCTGCTGGACACCCCCCACCGGACCCTGACGACGGCGCCGTCCGGCGATCGGAGCGGAGCCGCCCAGCGCCGGTGATGTCCTAGACTCAGGACTACCGGCCCGCGCCCCGGCCGACGGGTCGTGGCACCACCGAAGGGGGCACCGTGGTCACGGACCGACCCGACGCCGCCGTGCGCCTGCGCGACACGTTGGCCTCGATCGCCCCGGGCACCGCGCTGCGCGACGGGCTGGAGCGCATCCTCCGCGGGCGCACCGGCGCCCTGATCGTGCTCGGCTGCGACGACGTCGTCCGCTCCATCGCGACCGGCGGCTTCGAGCTCGACGTGCCGTTCACCTCCACCGGCCTGCGCGAGCTGGCGAAGATGGACGGCGCGATCATCCTGGACTCCTCGGCCGGCCGGATCCTGCGCGCCGCGGTGCACCTGATGCCCGACCACACCATCGGCTCGGAGGAGACCGGCACCCGTCACCGCACCGCCGACCGGGTCGCCCGGCAGACCGGCTTCCCCGTCATCTCGGTCTCCCAGTCGATGCAGATCATCGCGGCCTACGTCGACGAGACCCGTCACGTGCTGGAGGACTCCGGCCAGATCCTCTCCCGCGCCAACCAGGCGCTCGCGACGCTGGAGCGCTACAAGATGCGCCTGGACGAGGTCTCCAGCACGCTGTCCGCGCTGGAGATCGAGGACCTGGTCACCGTGCGCGACGTCGCCGTCGTGGCGCAGCGCCTGGAGATGGTCACCCGGATCGCCCGCGAGATCGAGGGCTACGTCCTCCAGCTCGGCACCGACGGCCGGCTGCTGGCGCTGCAGCTGGAGGAGCTCAACACGGGCGTCGACGTCGAGCGGGGGCTGCTGGTGCGCGACTACGTCGCCGCCGCCCGGGGCGACCGCTCGCCCCGCCAGCTCCTCGCCGACCTCGAGGCGCTCTCGGCGACGGACCTGGTCGACCCCGCCGCCACGGCCGCCGTCCTCGGGCTCGGCGGCAACGAGCACCTCGACGGTGCCGTCGCCCCCCGGGGCTACCGGCTGCTGGCCCGGGTGCCGCGGCTCTCGCCGGCGCTGGTCGAGCGGTTGGTCGACCACTTCGGGTCGCTGCAGAAGCTGCTCTCGGCCGGGGTCAGCGACCTGCAGACCGTCGAGGGCGTCGGCGAGCTGCGGGCGCGCGGGATCCGGGAGGGCCTCTCGCGGCTCGCCGAGTCGACCATCCTGGAGCGCTACGTCTGACGTCGCGCCACGTCGGGCGTCTCGCTAGGTCCGACGTCGCGACCGGGCGCGCTCGGCGACCACGCGGGGGTCCACCAGCTCGAACTGCACGTCGCTGGGCTCGCCGCCGAGCGAGGCGGCCACCACGTGGTAGTAGCCGGGTTCGGCGAAGGTGGTGGTGGCGGGGCAGCCGGCGGCCGAGCGTCGCGCGTCCCAGGTCAGCGCGACCGTGCTGGTGGCCTCGGCGCGCACGGTCACCCGCTGCCGGGGCAGCGCGCCCGGGCACTGCTGCCCCGACCAGACGTCGTCCTCGCCGGAGGTGATCTTGACCGTGAGGTGGGCCGGGCCGACCTGCCAGGTGCAGGCCGGCGTCGCCACGGCGCGGAGGTTGAGCAGCAGCGTCACCTCGCTGCCCGCCACGGCGCCCTCGACGACGGGGCGGACCACGACGTCGGCGTCGGAGCAGCGGCCCTCGGGCTCGGCCAGCGGCGCGGCGGCGGCCTCGCGGGCGGCGCGCTCGGCCGAGCGCTGCGCCCGGCGCTCGGCGCGGCGCTCCGCGCGCTGCCGGGCGCGCTCCTGCTCAGCCGCGGTCGGCGGGGTCGGCTCGTCCTCCTGGGCGACCGGGGCTGCGGTCCCGCCGGTGGGGGTCGAACCGCTCGGCCCGGCGGCGTCCCCGGTCAGCCGCAGCGTCGCGAGCGGCAGGCCGAGCACGACCGACAGCACGACCAGCGCCAGCAGCCGGCGCCGCCAGTAGACCCCGGCGGACAACGGGCCGCGGGTCAGGGAGCTCACCCGGCCACGCTAGCCAGCGGGGGGCCCGGCGCCGGTGACGCCACTCCGTGGGTGGACGATGGACGCCGATGAGCGCGCCCCACGCCCCGCTGCACGCGCCGGTCCTCGCGTGGTACGACCAGCACGCCCGCGACCTGCCGTGGCGGGAGCCGGGGGCGTCGGCCTGGTCGGTGATGGTCTCGGAGGTGATGCTGCAGCAGACCCCCGTGGCCCGGGTGCTGCCGGTCCACGCGGCGTGGCTCGAGCGGTGGCCGACCCCGGCCGACCTGGCCGCCGAGCCGGCCGGCGAGGCGGTGCGGGCGTGGGGCCGGCTGGGGTACCCGCGCCGGGCGCTGCGGCTGCACGCCGCCGCCGTCGCGCTCACCGCCGAGCACGGCGGCGAGGTCCCCGAGGACCACGCCGCGCTGCTCGCGCTACCGGGGGTGGGCGAGTACACCGCGGCGGCCGTCGCGGTGTTCGCGCACGGTCGTCGCCACGTCGTCCTCGACACGAACGTGCGTCGCGTGCTGGCGCGGCTGGTCGGCGGGACCGAGCAGCCCGGCCGCTCGCTGACCCGCGCCGAGCGCGACCGGGCCGCCGCGCTGCTGCCCACCGACGGACCCACCGCAGCCACCTGGTCGGTCGCGGTGATGGAGCTCGGCGCGCTGGTCTGCACCGCCTCCTCGCCCCGCTGCGGCGCCTGCCCGGTGGCCGAGCGCTGCGCCTGGGTGGCCGCGGGGCGGCCCCCGGACGACGGTCCGCCGCGGCGGGGGCAGACCTGGGCGGGCACCGACCGGCAGTGCCGGGGCCGGCTGCTCGCCGTGCTGCGGGAGACGACCGGCTCCGCGCCGGCGTCGCGCCTCGACGGGGCCTGGGCGGACGAGCCGCAGCGACGTCGCTGCCTGGCCGGGCTCGTCGACGACGGCCTGGCCGTCCGCACCGCGACCGGCTACGCCCTGCCCTAGCTCCCGTCCGGCTCGTTGCGCCGCCCCGGACGCGACGGAGCCCCGGACCAGGGGGTCCGGGGCTCCGTCGGGGACGTGCTGGGTCAGGCGGGCGGTGCGATCGCCCCGGCCGTACCGGGGTCGGGGTCGTCGCCGCCACCGCGCGGGACGTCCTTGGGGCCCTGCTCCTCCGGTCCGCCGACCTCGGCGGTCTCCAGCGGCGGGAGGTCCGGCATCTCGCCGACCTTCTCGCCACGGAAGGTGAAGGTCCCGGTCGGGCCCTCGCCCTCGACGCCGACCAGGATCAGCTGGCCCGGACCGACCTCGCCGAAGAGCATCTTCTCGGCGAGCACGTCCTCGATCTCGCGCTGGATCGTCCGGCGCAGCGGGCGGGCGCCCAGGACCGGGTCGAACCCGCGCTCGGCGAGCAGCCGCTTGGCCGGGTCGGTGAGCTCGAGCTGCATGTCCCGGTCGCGCAGCCGCAGCTCGACGCCGGTGATCATGTTGTCGACCATCGCGATGATCTGGTCCTGCGACAGCGGCGGGAAGACGATCGTCTCGTCGACACGGTTGAGGAACTCGGGCCGGAAGTGCTGCTTGAGCTCCTCGTTGACCTTGTTCTTCATCCGCTCGTAGGACCCGGCCACGTCGCCGGTCTGGGCGAAGCCGAGACCCTGGCCCTTGGCGATGTCGCGGGTGCCGAGGTTGGTGGTCATGATGATGACGGTGTTCTTGAAGTCGACCACGCGACCCTGCGAGTCGGTCAGGCGACCTTCCTCGAGGATCTGCAGCAGGCTGTTGAAGATGTCCGGGTGCGCCTTCTCGACCTCGTCGAAGAGGACCACCGAGAACGGCTTGCGCCGCACCTTCTCGGTCAGCTGGCCACCCTCCTCGTACCCCACGTAGCCCGGGGGCGAGCCGAAGAGGCGCGAGACGGTGTGCTTCTCGCCGTACTCGCTCATGTCGAGCTGGATCAGCGAGTCCTCGTCGCCGAAGAGGAACTCGGCGAGCGTCTTGGACAGCCAGGTCTTCCCGACGCCCGAGGGGCCGGCGAAGATGAACGAGCCACCGGGACGCTTGGGGTCCTTCAGGCCGGCACGGGTGCGCCGGATCGCCCGGGACAGCGCCTTGACGGCCTCGTCCTGGCCGATCACCCGCTTGTGCAGCTCGTCCTCCATCTTGAGCAGCCGCGAGGACTCCTCCTCGGAGAGCTTGACGATCGGGATGCCGGTCGCGACGGCGAGGACCTCGGCGATGAGCTCCTCGTCGACCTCGGCCACCTCGTCCATGTCGCCGGCGCGCCACTGCTTCTCGCGCTCGGACTTGGCGAGGATCAGCTGCTTCTCCTCGTCGCGCAGGCGTGCGGCGGCCTCGAAGTCCTGACCGTCGATGGCGGCCTCCTTGCGGGCGCGCACCTCACCGATCTTGTCGTCGAACTCGCGCAGGTCCTCGGGCGCGGTCATCCGGCGGATCCGCAGCCGGGAGCCGGCCTCGTCGATGAGGTCGATCGCCTTGTCGGGCAGGAACCGGTCGGAGATGTAGCGGTCGGCCAGGGTCGCGGCCGAGACCAGCGCCTCGTCGGAGATCGTGACCCGGTGGTGCGCCTCGTAGCGGTCGCGCAGCCCCTTGAGCATCTCGATGGTGTGGGCGATGGACGGCTCGGCGACCTGGATCGGCTGGAAGCGGCGCTCGAGGGCGGCGTCCTTCTCCAGGTACTTGCGGTACTCGTCGAGCGTCGTCGCGCCGATGGTCTGGAGCTCGCCGCGGGCCAGCATCGGCTTGAGGATGCTGGCGGCGTCGATCGCGCCCTCGGCCGCGCCCGCCCCGACGAGGGTGTGGATCTCGTCGATGAAGAGCACGATGTCGCCGCGGGTGCGGATCTCCTTGAGGACCTTCTTCAGCCGCTCCTCGAAGTCGCCGCGGTAGCGGCTGCCGGCGACGAGCGCGCCGAGGTCGAGGGTGTAGATCTGCTTGTCCTTCAGCGTCTCCGGGACGTTGCCCTTGACGATGTCCTGGGCCAGGCCCTCGACGATCGTGGTCTTGCCGACGCCCGGCTCCCCGATCAGCACCGGGTTGTTCTTCGTGCGGCGCGAGAGGATCTGCATGACCCGCTCGATCTCCTGGGAGCGCCCGATGACCGGGTCGAGCTTGCCCTCCCGGCCGTCCTGGGTCAGGTTGCGACCGAACTGGTCGAGGACCAGCGAGGAGGACGGCGACTCGCTGCCGCCGCCGGAGGTCGCGGCCGCTGCGGAGGACTCCTTGCCCTGGAACCCGGAGAGCAGCTGGATCACCTGCTGGCGGACCCGGTTGAGGTCGGCGCCGAGCTTCTGCAGCACCTGGGCGGCGACGCCCTCGCCCTCGCGGATCAGCCCGAGCAGGATGTGCTCGGTGCCGATGTAGGAGTGGCCGAGCTGCAGCGCCTCGCGCAGGGACAGCTCGAGCACCTTCTTGGCGCGCGGGGTGAAGGGGATGTGACCGCTGGGGGCCTGCTGGCCCTGACCGATGATCTCCTCGACCTGGGCGCGGACCGCCTCGAGCGAGATGTCGAGGCTCTCCAGCGCCTTGGCGGCGACGCCCTCGCCCTCGTGGATGAGCCCGAGCAGGATGTGCTCGGTGCCGATGTAGTTGTGGGAGAGCATGCGGGCCTCTTCCTGGGCCAGCACGACCACCCGGCGGGCTCGGTCTGTGAACCGCTCGAACATGCGTCGCTCCTCCGGGGCGTTCTGGGCCCGGCCCGCCTGGGATGGCGGGTCGGGCGGACATCTGGGTCAACCCCGGGTCCAGCCTAGACGTTCCCGCCCGGCGCCCAAGGCGCGTCCGCCGTCAGCGAACACGCCCGGGCCGGGCGGTGCCGCGATCAGTGCGCGGCGTCGTACGCCTCACGCACGTCGGCCGGGATGCGGCCGCGGTCGGGCACGCTGTGGCCGTTGTCCCGGGCCCACTCGCGCACCTCCTTCGCGCTCGGCCCACCGCTCGCGGGCGTGCTCGAGGAGCCGGCCGACCGGCGGGTGCGCCGACCGGAGCCGACCTTGCGCGCGTGGCCGACGTAGGTCGAGAGCACCTCGCGCAGCCCGGAGGCGTTGTCCTCGTTGAGGTCGATCTCGTAGGAGGTGCCGTCGAGGCCGAACGAGACCGTCTCGGCGGCGTCGCCACCGTCGATGTCGTCCTCGAGGACGATGTGGACCTTCTGTGCCATCGGTATTTCCCTGACTTTCACTCGGACGGTCGTTGAATTCGCATCGATCGAACAGTCGATAACCCTTTCGGGGCATGACGACGCTAGCACACGTTTCTTCACCGGGAGACAAAGCAAGAACGCCTATCGGAGTTTATCGGCGCATTTCTCGACCATTCGGCCCACGACATCGCGGAAATACTGCCGAAATGCCCGCGGGCCACCGCCGGGCGTCGGTTATCAGGCGCGGTGGGAACGGGCGAAGACCAGCCCGAGACCCTCCAGCGAGAGGTGCGGCACGTGGTCGGTGAAGCACCCGCACTCCGCCAGCACCACCGGGGCGAGGTGACCGGTGGCGACGACCGCGACCTCGTCGCGCGCCACCCCGAGCTCGGCGACGATGCGCCCCACCAGCCCCTCGACGAGGGCCGCCCCGCCGAGGACGAGGCCCGACTGCAGCGCCTCGACGGTGTTGCGCGCGATCGCCGTCCGCGGGCGCACCAGCTCGACCTGGCGCAGCTGGGCCGCACCGCGGCCCAGCGCCGCGGAGGAGACCTCCAACCCCGGCGCGATCGCCCCACCGACGTAGCGGTCGCGGGCGTCGAGGACGTCGAAGGTGGTCGCGGTGCCGCCCAGGCCGACGGCCACCGCCGGCCCCCCGAACCGGTGCGCGGTGGCGAGCGCGGTGACCACCCGGTCGGTCCCGACCTCCCGGGGGTTGTCGGTCAGCACGGGCAGCCCGGTGCGCACGCCGGGCTCCACCACGAGGCGGGGCACGTCGGCCAGGTGGCGCTCGAGCATGTCCCGCCACTCGTGCAGCACCGCGGGGACGGCCGAGCAGAGGACGACGCCGTCCAGCTCCTCGGCCGCGACGCCGACCGCGCCGAGGAGCCCGCGCAGGAGCACCGCCCACTCGTCGGCGGTGCGGCGCTCGACGGTGGCGACGCGCCAGTGGGCTCCGACCTCGCCGTCGTCGAGCAGCCCCAGCTCGGTGTGGGCGTTGCCGACGTCGACCGCGAGCAGGCTCACGGCCGCCGCCCGGCCCGGGTCCCGCCGATCCCCTGCAGGTCGAGACCGAGGTCCAGGACGGTGACCGAGTGCGTCAGCGCGCCGACGGAGATGAAGTCCACGCCGACCTCGGCGACCTCCCGGGCGCGGTCCAGGCTCATCCGACCGGTCGCCTCCAGCGAGGCCCGGCCGTCGGTGATGCGCACCGCCTCGGCCATCGTCGCGATGTCCATGTTGTCGAGCATCACGGTGGTGCAGCCGGCGGCGAGCAGGTCGCGCAGCTGGTCCAGGGTGGTCACCTCGACGTGCACGCGCAGGTCCGGGTGGGCCGCGCGTACCGCCTCGTAGGCCGGCACGACCCCGCCCGCGGCGACGACGTGGTTGTCCTTGACCATCGCCGCGTCGGCCAGCGAGAACCGGTGGTTGGTGCCGCCGCCGCAGCGCACGGCGTACTTCTGCAGGGCGCGCAGACCGGGCAGGGTCTTGCGGGTGTCGAGCACCTCGCAGCCGGTGCCGGCGAGCGCAGCGGCCCACCGCGAGGCGGCGGTCGCGATGCCGGAGAGGTGGCAGGCGAGGTTGAGGGCGGTGCGCTCGGCGGTGAGCAGGCCGCGGGTCGGACCCTCGACGTGGAGCACCGGGTCCCCCGGTGCCACGGTGTCGCCGTCGCGCACGTGGAACGAGAGGTTGTCGAGGTCGTCGCCGAGGACGTAGCAGAAGACCACCGCCGCGACGTCGAGACCGGCGAGCACCCCGGCGTCGCGCGCGCCCATCACGGCGCGGCCCCGGGCGTCGGCCGGCACCGTGGCCGCGCTGGTGACGTCGTCGGCGACCGGGCCGCCGGCCAGGTCCTCCTCGATCGCGGCCGCGACCAGCGCGTGGACCGCCACCGGGTCGAGGCCCACGTCCCGCAGCAGGTCGACCAGCCGGTCCGGGAGGTCGGCGTACGGCGTGCGCGCGATCACCGGCCGGCCCCGACGGGGTCCTCGAGCGGCCGGTCGGTCGGCGCTGAGGGCGCCCACGTCACCGCGAGCGCTCCCGCGGGGCCGCGACGCAGGTCCACGTGGCCCGCGAACCGGGTGTCGTCGCGCTCGGGGCGGTCCTCGCGCCAGTGCGAGCCGCGCGTCTCCTCGCGGTGGTCGGCAGCGGCGACCAGGGCCGCGCTGACCGTCACCAGGTTGGTGGCCTCCCAGGACTCGACGGAGACCGCGTCGGTGGGCCGGTCGGCGAGGTCGCGCAGCCGCTGCGCCGCCGCCGCCAGGCCGGCGGCCGAGCGGAGCACGCCCGCGCGGTCGGTCATCGTCTCCTGCAGCTCGCGGAGCACCCCGCCGTCGACGGCGGCACCGACCGGGGCGGCGGCGGGCGGTGGCAGCGGCTCGGCCCACGGGCGCAGCTCCCCGGGCAGGACCTCGGCGATCCGCCGGGAGAAGACCAGGCCCTCGAGCAGCGAGTTGGAGGCGAGCCGGTTGGCGCCGTGCACGCCGGAGCAGGCGACCTCGCCGGTGGCGTAGAGGCCGGGGAGGTCGCTGCGCCCGTGGAGGTCGGTGCGCACGCCGCCGGAGGCGTAGTGGCACGCCGGCGCGACGGGCAGCAGCTGCGCGCTCGGGTCGACGCCGCGGGCCAGGGCCGTCGCCAGGATCGTGGGGAAGCGGCGCTCCCAGAACGCGCGGCCGAGGTGGCGGGCGTCGAGCCAGACGTGGGGGCGGCCCTGCTCGTGCATCCGCCGGGTGATGGCCTGCGCGACCACGTCGCGCGGCGCGAGGTCGGCCAGCTCGTGCACCCCGGTCATGAACCGCTCGCCGCCGTCGTCGACCAGGAACGCCCCCTCGCCGCGCACCGCCTCGCTGATCAGCGGCTGCTGCCCGCGCGAGTCCGGGCCGAGCCACATCACGGTGGGGTGGAACTGCACGAACTCGAGGTCGCGCAGCGTGGCGCCCGCCCGCAGCGCCAGGGCGAGCCCGTCGCCGGTGGCGACCGCCGGGTTGGTGGTCTGGGAGAACACCTGGCCCAGCCCGCCGCTGGCCAGCACGACGGCGCGGCAGCGCACGGCCCCGACCCCGTCGCGGGCGCCCTCGCCCATCACGTGCAGGGTCACGCCGGCCACGCCGCCGTCGGCGTCGCGCAGCAGGTCGAGGGCCAGCGCGTGCTCGACGACCTCGATGCCCGGGTCGCGGGCCACCGCGGCGGTCAGCGCGCGCTGGATCTCGGCGCCGGTGGCGTCCCCGCCGGCGTGCGCGATCCGGTCGCGGTGGTGGCCGCCCTCACGGGTCAGCGAGAGGACGCCGTCGGGGTCGTGGTCGAAGACCGTGCCGAGCGCGATCAGCTCCCGGACCGCCTCGGGGCCCTCGGTGACCAGCGCCCGGACCGCGTCGCGGTCGCACGCGCCGGCGCCGGCGACCAGGGTGTCCAGCTCGTGCTCGGCGGGGGTGTCGCCGGGACCCAGCGCGGCGGCGATCCCGCCCTGCGCCCAGGACGTCGACCCGGCGGCCAGGACGTCCTTCGTCACCACCAGCACCGTGCCGCGACCGCCGAGCGCCGCTCGCAGCCGCAGCGCCGCCGTCAGGCCGGCGATGCCGCTGCCCACCACGACCACGTCCGCGCGCGTGGTCCAGCCGGGCGGCGGGGCGGCCAGCCGATCGGGGACGGCGGGCACCGTGGCGGCGGGCACGCAGCCAGGCTACCCGGGCGGGTCCGACCCCTCCGGGGCTCCGGGCGGCCACGGCGGTGACGTCGGGTGACGTCGCCCCGAGGACGACGGGCAGGTTGTCGATCAGGCGCGTGGGACCGACGCGGGCCGCGATCAGCAGCCGCGCCGGGGTGCCCGCAGCCGGGTCGGGCGGCAGCGGGAGGAGGTCGGGGTCGCGCAGCTCGAGGTACTCCAGGTCCACCCCCGGGGCGGCTGCGCAGCTCGGCGCGGGCGGCGTCGAGGACCGCGGGGACCCCGTGCGGTGCCGCGGCGGACGCGGCGAGCAGCGTCCGGTGCAGGGCGGTGGCCCGCTCGCGCTGCACGGCGTCGAGGTAGGCGTTCCGGCTCGACAGGGCCAGCCCGTCGGGCTCGCGCACCGTCCCGGCGCCGTGGACCTCGACCCCGAGGCAGAGGTCGCGCACCATCCGACGCACCAGCACCAGCTGCTGGTAGTCCTTCTCGCCGAGGACGAGGACGTCGGGGCGGACCAGGCCGAGCAGCTTCGCCACGACGGTCAGCACGCCCCGGAAGTGGGTCGGACGCGTCCGGCCCTCGAGCTCGGCGGCCAGCGGCCCCGGCTCCACCGTGGTCGCCCCGGGCGCCCCGGGACCGACGCCGTCGGGGTACAGCTCCTCGACGGGGGGCGCGAGGACGAGGTCGACCCCCTCGGCGGCGCAGATCGCGAGGTCGGCGTCGAGGGTGCGCGGGTAGCGGTCGAGGTCCTCCCCCGGCGCGAACTGGAGCGGGTTGACGAAGACCGAGGCCACCAGCGGGCCGCTGCCGGCGCGGGTCCGACCGGCCCGCAGCAGGCTCGCGTGGCCGGCGTGCAGCGCGCCCATCGTCGGCACCAGCGCCACCCTGGCACCGGCGCGCCGGGCCGGACCGAGCTCCTCGTGCAGCGCCGCGCGCGAGGCGACCAGGCGGGGACCGCTCAACGCGGGTCCTGGGCGCGACCCGGCGGTCGGGACGCGCGTCGGGGCGACCGGGCGGGGTCGGCGGCGTCGAGGGCCCGCTCGATCGCCCGGGCGCGGATCGGCAGCAGCCGGCCGTCGGTCACGGCGCGCGCCAGCGTCGCCCGGGCCAGCGCGAGGTAGGAGGGCAGGCCCTGGGGCGCCGAGGCGCGCAGGTCGGCCAGGTGGGCGGCGACGGTGTGGACGTCGCCGCGCACGATGGGCCCGGTCAGCGCCGCGTCGCCGTCGGCGAGGGCGTTGTCGAGGGCCGCGGTCAGCAGCGGGCGGAGCGTGCCGGCGGGGTCGTCGACGCCGGCGGCCGCGAGCATCTCCGCGGCCTCGGTGACCAGGGTGACCAGGTGGTTCGCGCCGTGGGCGAGGCCGGCGTGGTAGAGCGTGCGCATCTCCTCGGGCACCCGCACGGCGCGGGCGCCGAGGTCGGCCACCAGCGCCTCGGCGAGGTCGCGCTCGCCGGGCCCGGTGGTCGTGCCGACCACGCAGCCCTCGAGCCGGCCCAGGTCGAGCGCGGTGCCGGTGAAGGTCATCGCGGGGTGGAGGGCGAGCGGTCGGGCGCCGACCGCCAGCGCCGGGTCGAGCACGGCCAGCCCGTGCCGCCCGGAGGTGTGCGCGACCAGCTGGCCGGGGTGCAGCGCCCCGCTGTCGGCCAGCACCCGCACCACGTTGGGCAGCATGTCGTCGGGCACCGTGAGCAGCAGGAGGTCGCAGGCGCGGGCGACCGCGCTCGGCCGCTCCGGCTCCAGACCGGGCAGCAGGGCCGCGATGCGGCCCCGGGAGGCGTCGGACTCGCCGGCGACCGCGACGACGCGGTGACCGGCGGCGTGCAGGCGTGCGGCGAGGACGGCGCCGACGCGTCCCGCGCCGACCACGCCCACCCGCAGCCCCCCGTCGGGGAGGTGCGACATGTCGAGACCTTTCCGTTCCAGTCCCGCCGTCCACCCCTCGCGGGGCCGGTCGGGTACCGGACGTCGAGCTCGTCTGGTCTGGGTCGACCCCGAGCGTACGCGGGTCGCGCGGGCTCCGGCAGGGTCCCGGGGGTGTGACGTGGCCGACAGCGGTCGGCGAGCTCGTGACGCGGTCCGGCCGGCCGCGTGCCTGGCTGGCTGCCTGGCCGGCTCGCCTCAGCCGAGCGCGTCGGCCTCGGCGCGCAGCCGCTCCAGGCGCCGCTGCCGGCGGGCGGGATCCTCCCGGGGGTCGGTGACCTCGAGCGGGCGGGGGCGCGCCGGCAGCCACCGCCGGGCGACGTGGTCCACCAGGGCCTCGCCCGCGGGCGCGACGACCTCGTGGAGGCCGGCCGGGGTCCGGCCGGCGCGCAGTGCCGCCACCACCTCGGCCTCGTGGCGCTTGCGGTCGTGGCGGCCCGTGGCGAAGGAGGCCGGGTCCGTCCAGTGGTCGAACTCGTCGTCGTCGAGGTGCTTCAGCTCGACGGCGAGACCCGCCGGCGCGATCGTCGTGCGCACGTCGGGCGGGGTGGTGCGGACCTCCCAGGCGGGGGCCTTGGCGAAGACGTAGTCGGGTCCGGTCGGGAAGCCCCACTCCTCGACGTTGCGCCAGCCGAGGTCGACCCAGCCGCGCCGGTCGTCGGCGACGTACAGCCCGTGGCGCGGGATGCGCACGACGGCCGGCACCCGCCCGACCTGCCAGCCGAGGTCGGCCAGGGTGGCCTCCCCCTCGGGCGTGGCGACCATGTCGCCGTCCCACTTCCACGACCAGCGGGTGCCCACCTGGGCGAAGCACCAGTTGTAGAAGTAGGCCAGCGAGTGCACCGAGTCCGGCGGCGTCGCCTCGTGCTCGGCGCCGGCGCGCGCCACCGGGAACGGGTAGTCGAGCACCCGCAGCCGCCCCCCGACCCGTGCGGCGCTCGCCCGGGCCACCTCGGCGCTGCCGTCGGTGGAGGCGTTGTCGACCACGACCACCTCGTCGCACGCCCGCAGCAGCGGCGGCAGCACGTCGGCCAGCCAGCGCGCCTCGTCGCGGACCCGGACCACGGCCGTCGCGCCGTCGCGCAGCCCGCCGGGTCGCCGCCACGGCCAGGTCACGTCGAAGGCGTGCTCGCGCTCCCGGTTGCGCAGCCCCTCCGGGTGCGGCCTCACCGGGGCCGGCCCGCGGCGCGGCGCAGCCCGCGGCGCACCGGTCCCGGGACCAGGGCGCGCAGGCCGTGGGGCACCGCGTCGGCGGCGCGGGGACCCGGCGGCGCCGTGGGAGGCGCGGGGGTCGCGACACCCGGCGGCTCGGCCGTCCCCGCCGAGGACCGGCGCCGCTGGCGGGCGGCCACCACCGAGGAGCGCGAGATCGCCTCGGACTCCTCGTAGAGGTCGACGTAGGCCTCGCGCACCTGGTCGAGCACGGCGTGGACCTCCGGGAGGTCGCCGCCGGGATCGGCGAGGCGGTCCAGCGCGGCCCACGCCTCCTCGACGAGCCCGCGCAGCCGCACGGGGACGTCGAGGTCCTCGAGGCGCTGGTCCATCCGCCGCAGACCGGGGTCGACGAACCGGTGCCCCTCCCGCACCTGCTCGACGCTGGGCTCCGCGAGCGCCGGCAGGTCCAGCGTGCGGGCGAGGTGGCCGGTGACGCGGACCCAGTCGTCGAGGAGGTCGGCGTAGCGGACCAGGACCCGGGCGCCGTCGCCCGCCTCGCCCAGCGGGCGGCGGGTGGCGCGCTCGACGTGCAGCTGCATGTTGAGCCAGGACGCGGCGAGGTGGGCGGCACCGAGCCGGTTGGCGTAGTAGGTCTGCTTGCTGACCACCACCTCCGCGGGCGGCCGCAGCACGGTCGCGAACACCGGTCGTGCCCCCGCCCGGACCGAGGCGACGCGCCACAGCGGCAGGAACCACCCGAGGCGGGGGTCCTTGACCAGCAGGTCCCCGCCCTCGCCGAGCTGCTCGGCCAGCCACGCGGTGGCGCGCAACCGGGCCGGCTCCCCCGCGCAGACCTCGGCGGTGTCGAACCAGGCGGCCGGTCGGGCGTCGGAGACCTGGACCCCGGCCCGGGCCAGCAGCCCGTCGTGCAGGTCGACCACCCAGCGCGGCTCGCCGAAGCCCTTCGGGTTGCTCGGGTCCGGCGCCACCTCGGGCTGGGGGACCCGCAGACCGAGGATCCGCAGCAGGCCGGCGAGGGTGCTCGTGCCGCTCCGGCCGGCCCCCGCGACCCACAGCACCGCCGGTCGGGCCGCGGGGTCGTCGCTCACGGTCGGCCACCCTAGCCACCGCCCGCCACCCGCTACCGTTCCGCTGGTGAGGTGGAGCGGGCGCGGGGGGCGGTCCGCACGCACCCTCGTCGGCGTCGTGGTGCCCGTGTACGGCGTCGCCGCCTACCTGCCGGACTGCCTCGACTCCATCCTCGCCTCGACCCACCGGCGCCTCGACGTGCTCGTGGTCGACGACGGCTCCCCCGACGAGTCGGGCGACATCGCCGAGGAGTACGCCGCGCGGGACGCCCGGGTCCGGGTGGTCCACACCGACAACCGGGGGCTCGGCGCGGCGCGCAACGAGGGGCTCCGGCACGTGCGGGGCGACGTCGTGGCGTTCGCCGACTCCGACGACGCCGTGCCCCGCACGGCGTACGCCACGATGCTGACCTCGCTGGACCGCTCCGGGTCGGCGTTCGTCACCGGCTCGCTGCTGCGCTGGGAGGGCGAGCGGGAGGTCGAGCCCCGGTGGATGCGCCGGCTGCACACCCCACCGCGCGCGGGGGTGCGCGCCGCGGAGCACCCCGAGGTGCTCGGCGACGTCTTCGCGTGGAACAAGATGTTCCGCCGCGACTTCTGGGACGAGCAGGGGCTGGCCTTCGCCGAGGGCGTGCACTACGAGGACCAGCCGATGACCACGCGTGCCTACCTCAGCGCCCGCTTCGACGTGATCGCCGAACCGGTCTACCGGTGGCGGGTGCGCCACGACGGCACCTCGATCACCCAGCAGCGCTCCCAGGTCCCGGACCTGCACGACCGGTGGCGCACCAAGCGCGCCGCGCTGGCCAGCGTGCGCGCCAGCGACCAGGCCGAGGAGGTGCTGCCGGTGTTCCTCGACCGGGTGCTCGCGGGCGACCTGTGGCGCTACTTCCTGCTGGTCCCCGGCTGCGACGACGCCTGGTGGGAGCTGCTGGTCTCCGGGGTGCGCGAGCTGTGGGCCGAGCGCTCGCTGCTCGACAGCGGGCTGCCGCCGGTGCACCGGCTCACCGGCTGGCTGGTCGCCGAGGGCCGGCGGGACGACGCGACCGCGGTGATGCGCTGGGTCCACGACCTGGGCGGCCCGGCGCCGCGCGTGCGCACGGACACCGGGCTGCGCCTGGACGTGCCGGTCATCGACACCTCGACCGTGCCGGTCGAGGCGCTGGCGCTGCGCCCGCTCGAGCGCTGAGCGCGCGCGGAGCGGGCCCGCGCCGGGCTAGAGCAGGCCCTGCTCGGCCAGGAAGTCGGCGGCGACGTCCTCGGGCTGCTCCCGGTCGACGGCCACGCGGCCGTTGAGCTCGGTGAGGTTCTCGGTGGTCAGCGCCTCCATCAGCGGCGCCAGGACCTCCTCGACGTCCGGGTTCTCCTCGAGGAACTCGGTGCTGACCGCCGGGACCAGGTTCTGGGCCGGCTGGATCTGCTGGTCGTCGTCGAGCACCACGAGGCCCTGGCTCTCCAGGGTCCCGTCGGTGGTGCTGGTCTCGCCGAGGTCGGCCTCGCCGTCGAGGACGGCCTGGTAGGTCTGGTTGCTGGCGTAGCCCAGCGGCAGCACGCGGGTGACGTCGATGCCGTACTCCTCCGACAGCCCGCCCTCGCAGTCGAGGCGGCCCTCGCAGTCGGGGGCCGCGGCGAGCACCGCCGAGGTGCCCTCCAGGTCGGAGAGCGTGCTGACGTCGTTGTCGGCGGCGTACTCCTCGGTGACGAAGAACGCGTTGGCGTCGGCGGCCTCCGAGGGCTCGAGCAGGGTGATGCCGGCGTCCTCGAGCAGCGCGCCGCCCTCCTCGACCAGCGCGGCCCCGTCCCCGGCGGTGAAGGGGTCGGCCTTCGCGCCGTTCTCGCGGGCGTTGAGGAAGTTCACGATGCCGCCGACGTACTCGGGGACCACGTCGACCTCGCCGGGGAAGCTGGCCATGTAGGCGTCGCGGGAGTCCACCAGGGTCACGTCCGTGGTGTAGCCGGCCTCGGTCAGCAGCTGGTCGTACATCGCGGCGACGAGGGTGGCCTCGGGGAAGTTCTGACCGGCGATCGAGACCTCGCCGCCGCCGCCGCCGGAGGCCGCCTCGTCGGAGCCCTGGTCGGAGGAGAGGTCGTCGCCGGCGCAGCCGGCGAGCAGGACGGTGGTGGCGGTCGCGAGCGCGGCCAGCGTGGGGCGGAGCGGCATGGGGGCGGTCCTTCTGTGTCCCGCGGCGGTCGCCGCGCGTGTCCGGGCCCGGCCCGCCCGCGATGCGGGTCGAAGGGGCCGGGGTGATGTCGCGGTCACCCTAGGGCCTCAGCCCCGGCCGGCGCCCACCCCGCCGCTCGATGATGCCCGACCGTGACCATCGACCGCCGGTGGCCGGTCGTCCTCGCGGGGGTCCTCGTCCTCGTCGGGCGGGACGTCGGGGCCGGGTCCGCCCGCCGCGGCGCCCCGGGGCACCGGACGGGCCAGGCGCTGCGCCAGCGCGGCGAGACCCTCGAGCGCGAGCGCGACGACGGCCACGACCACCGCGCCGGCCAGGCCCTTGCCGTAGTTGGTCCGGAAGAAGCCGTCGGTGATCACCCGCCCCAGGCCGGGTCCCGCCACCAGGGCCGCGATCGTGGCGGTCGCCCACACCTGGACCAGCGCCAGGCGGACCCCGGACACGACGAGCGGGAGCGCCAGCGGCAGCTCCACGCCGCGGAACCGCTGCCAGCCGGACATGCCCATGCCGTCGGCGGCCTGCACGACCTCCGCCGGGACCTCGCGCACGGCGACGTAGGCGTTGGTGATGATCGGCGGCAGCGCGAACAACGTCAGCGCGACCAGCGTCGCGAGGCCGGCGCGGCCGTAGGGGCCGAGGGTGGCGGTGCCCGGCACCTCGGCGGTGACCAGGAGCGCCAGCAGCGCGAAGGTCGGCACCGCGCGCCCGACGTTCGAGATGTTGATGGCCAGGAAGCCTCCCCGGCCGAGGTGGCCCAGCCACAGCGCGACCGGCAGCCCCACCGCGCAGGCGGCCACCAGCGCGGTGAACGTGAGCAGCAGCTGCTGGAGCAGCAGCTGGAGCATGCCGCCCTGGCCGGTCCAGCTCCCGGCGTCGGTGAGGTAGGCCCAGGTGTCGGCGAAGACGATCACGCGCCCACCCCCCGGGTCCACGGGGTGAGCACCCGCTGCAGCAGCACGATCACCACGTCCAGGAGGACCGCCAGCACGACGCAGAGGACGGCGGCGGTGAGCAGCTGGGCGCGGAAGTCGGTGGTGACGCCCTCGCTGATCAGGTTCCCCAGGCCGCCGTAGGCCACGAGGGAGCCGACCGTGGTCAGCGCGACCGTGGAGACCGTGGCGACCCGCAGCCCGGCCATGACGACCGGGATCGCCAGCGGCAGCTCGACGCGCAGCAGCAGCCGCGTCGCGCCGTACCCGAGCCCGCGACCGGACTCCAGGACGTCCTCGGGCACCGCGCGCAGGCCCTCCAGCATGGCGCGGACCAGGACCGTCAGTGCGTACAGCGCGAGCCCGATGACCACGGTCACCGCGCTGAGCCCGGTGAAGGGCACCAGCAGCGGGAACAGCGCCAGCGACGGGACGGTGTACAGGCCCGTGCTCACGCCGAGGATGCCGGCCTCCAGGCGCGGGAAGCGCCGGGCGAGCAGCGCGAGCGGGAAGGCGACCAGCACGCCGAGCACGACCGCGGACAGCGTGATCGCGAGGTGCTGGGCCGTGGCGTCGACGATCTCGGCCTGGCGGTCGCGGACGTAGTCGACGCAGAACCACTCGTTGACCAGCCTGCTGTAGCAGCTCGGCTCGCCCGCGTCGACGGCCCGCGCCACCAGTAGGGTCACCGCATGGACCCTACCGGCGCGCCGGCGCCCGACGTCCCCGACGGTGCCGGACGCGACGGGGACCCCGGGGTCCCGGCGATCCGGCTGCGCGGCGTCGGCAAGACCTACGCCGACGGCACGGTGGCCGTGCACGAGCTGGACCTCGACGTGGCGCGCGGCGAGCTGGTCTGCCTGGTCGGCCCGTCGGGCTGCGGCAAGTCGACGACGCTGAAGATGGTCAACCGGCTGATCGAGCCCTCCACCGGGCGGATCGAGATCGAGGGCGAGGACGTCACCGACCAGGACCCGGTGCGGCTGCGCCGCGGGATCGGCTACGTCATCCAGCAGGTGGGGCTGTTCCCGCACCAGAAGGTCGTCACCAACGTGATGACGGTGCCGCTGCTCTACGGCGAGTCGCGCCGCACGGCGCGGGAGCGTGCCGAGGAGCTGCTCGGCCTGGTCGGCCTGGACCCGGCCGGCTACGCCGACCGCTACCCCCACCAGCTCTCCGGCGGGCAGCGACAGCGCGTCGGGGTGGCCCGGGCGCTGGCGGCCGACCCGCCGGTGCTGCTGATGGACGAGCCGTTCGGCGCCGTCGACCCCGTGGTGCGGGTGCGCCTCCAGGACGAGTTCCTGCGCCTCCAGCGCGACCTCGGCAAGACGGTGGTGCTGGTCACCCACGACATCGACGAGGCCGTGCGGATGGGTGACCGGATCGCCGTCTTCGCCGAGGGCGGCCGGCTCGCGCAGCACGGCACCCCCGCCGAGGTGCTGGCCCGGCCCGCCGACGACTTCGTGGCCGACTTCGTGGGCTCCACCCGCGGCCTGCGCCGGCTCACCGTCATCCCGGTGACCCGCGAGCACCTCGACCCGGTCGACGGCGTCACCGCCGGCGACGTCGGCGGCGCGGTCGACCTCGGCGTCAGCCTGGAGGAGGCGCTCGCCGAGATGCTGCGCCGCGACGAGCCGGCGGTCGCCGTCCGCGACGGCCACCAGCTGGTCGGCGTCCTCACCCCCGCCGGCGTCCACCGCGCCCTCCGCGCCGCCCTCTCCTGACGGGCCCGCCCGCCTCGCCCGGCCGCCCCTCCGCTGTAACGCCGAGTTACCCAAGCTCCCGCCACGTCGCGACGCGGCGCAGGTCGAGGTAACTCGGCGTTACATCGGGGCGGGGCGGTGGATCAGGCGTCGACGGGGACGTCGCGGTGCCAGGACTCCGTGACGTAGGTGGTCGTCCAGCCCAGGGCCGTGTAGAGCCCGTCGGCGCCGGTGGAGGAGTCGGCGTCGACCTCGAGGCCGACGCGGTCGCGGCCGCGGGCCGCGGCATCGGCGATGATCGTGTGGAGCAGGCCCTTGGCCACCCCGCGCCCGCGGGCGGCCTCGCGCACGCCGATGTAGGACACGTAGGACCCGTCGGGGCCGTGGCCGCCCTCGGAGACCGTGCCGACCAGCGCGCCGACGGCCCGCGGCTCGGAGCCGTCGACCAGCTCGGCGAGCCACCAGTGGTCCCAGCGGTGCCCGGGGTCCTCGCGGACCCGGCCGAGGAACTCCTCGAAGGTCTCCTCCCAGGAGTTGAAGTGGTCCAGGAAGGCCTCCTCGAGCACGTCGTGGACGTCGCGCAGGTCGTCCTCGTCCGGCATGCCGCTACCCGCGCGGCGCACCAGCCGGAACCGCACCCCGGTCTCGGCCCGCTCCCACAGCCCCGGGTCCGGCACCAGCCGGGCCTCGTCCGGCTCCACGGGGCGGTTCATCTGCCACCAGGTGCGCACCCGCTCGAAGCCGGCGTCCCGCAACCACCCGGCCTGCCGCTCGTCGCCGGCGTAGGCGCCGGTGTCGATCTGCTGCTGCTCCAGGCCCCGCGCGGCCCCGACCTCGCGCGCCTGGCCCTCCGCCCAGGCCACGAGCACCTCCGAGCAGGACCGGGCCACCCCCTCGGCGAGCCCGCGCTCGACCACGTGGACCAGCAGCATCCGTCCGCCCGCGCGGTCGTGCACGCTGCCCCAGGCGCGGATCAGGCCGTGCGCGTCGCGGACCACGACGTTGGACCGCGTGCGCAGGCCGCGCTCGGAGACCTCGACCAGCACGTCCTCCTCGGCGGCGCCGGCCCACCCGCGGCCCTGCTTCTCGTGGTCGCGCAGCAGCACGGTCAGCCGCGCCACGTCGGCGGGGTCGCCGGGGTCGGGGACGTCCACCGTCCAGTCGGCGGGCAGGCCGGCGGGTCCGGGGACCAGCCGCTCGGGATCGGGCTCGAAGCGGGAGTCCTCAGTCGTCACGGCGCCCGATCATGCCCTACCTGGGCTGGCGGTCCGGCTCAGGCGTGCTTGCGCAGCGGCGCGAGCGGTCCCGCCTGGGCGGCCTCCCAGGTGGTCCGCAGCGCGCGGTGCTCGTCCTCCAGCTCGGCCAGCCGGACGATCGCCTCGGCGGCGCGCTCCTCGGCCTGGTCGAGCAGCCCGGTCAGCATCCGGCCCTCGGCCTCGGCCCGGTCCGCGCGGTCACGCTCCCGCTCCAGGGCGCGTCCCGACTCCGCGACCTCGGTCCGGGCGCCCGCGAGCTGCTCGACGAGCCCGGTGATCGTGGTGGCCTGCTCGGCCAGGGCGGTCCGCTGCCGCTCCACGGCCGCCGTGGTGCGCCGCACGTAGACCCCGTGCTCGGCGACGCGGGCCGCAGCCAGGTCGCGGTACGCCTGCGCCTGCGCGGCACGGTCGGCCGCGGCCTCGCGACGCGAGTCCGTCAGCTCGGTGTGGGTGACCCGCGTGGCCACGGCGCCGAGCACCACGGCGAGGGCGCCGGCCGCGAGCAGGGCCGGGACGGTCCCGACGACGGCCGCGCCCGCGACCGCGAGCGCCGCGAGCACGAGCAGGACGACGGCGAGGACCACGCGGGCCGAACGCTGACGCCGCCGGGACGGCCGCGACGACGACGGGCCCGACGATGGGGACGGCTGCGACGGGTGTGACGGGTGGGACGCGAGGGCCATGGGCCGAGGCTAGGCGTCCGGGTCGTCGAGCGGGACGCGACACGCGCGCTCGAGCAGCAGCGCCGTGACCACGACCAGCCCGGCGGCGACGGCGCTCGCCACCGACCCGCGCACCCGCTCGCCGGCCAGGGCCGAGTCGCTGCCGAGCCAGGCGACGGCGTACCCGACGTAACCGCCGCCGACCAGCGCCCCCACCGCCGCGCTCGCCCGGGCCAGCGCCAACCGGTTCAGGGCCTGGTGCGGCGCGACGCTGCGGCGCTGCACCCGCAGCACGCGGCGGGTGGCGCGGGCGGTCGTGCCGAGCACGGCGGCGAGCACCAGCAGGGCCACCGGCTGGGACCAGGAGACCAGCGGCGCGAGGCCGAGGACCTGCTCGGCGAGCGGACGCAGCAGCCGGCCCAGCACCAGGCCGGCGAGCCCGAGACCCGCCAGCAGGCCCGCGGCGGTGGGCCCCAACCGGCGTGGGTCGGGGCCGTCGGGGCTCACCCGAGGTCGAGCTCGAGGTCGTCCCGCCGCCGCAGCCCGCCCGGGTCGAGACCGCCGAGCAGGTCGGCGACCGGGCCGTGGTCGGGGAGCACCGCGTCCGGCTCGAGGTCGGACCACGGCTGCAGCACGAAGGCCCGCTCGTGCGCGCGGGGGTGGGGCAGGCGCAGCGTGTCGTCGTGGCTGCGGCGGTCGCCGACCACGATCAGGTCGACGTCGAGGGTGCGCGGGGCGTTGGCCTCGTCGGTCCGCTCGCGGCCGTAGACGTCCTCGATCGCGAGCGCGCGCTCCATCAACCGGTGCGCGGCCAGGGTGGTGTCGACCAGGACGACGGCGTTGAGGTACGCCTCCGAGCCCTCGGGGGCGTCGACGGGGTCCGTCTCGTAGACCGGGGACACGCCGGTGACCCACACGTCGGGGGTGTCGGCGATGGCGGAGACGGCGCCCTGCAGGCACGAGAGCCGGTCCCCCAGGTTCGACCCGAGCGCGAGGACGACGCGCCGGATGGGCCGCATCTCGCCGGTGAGCGTGTCGGCGTCGACGATGTTGGGGTTCGGGGTCTCGGTCATCGGCCCTCGCGTCTCCGGGTGATGGTCACGGCGACGTCGGCGAACGTCACCTGCAGGGGGGCATCCGGCTTGTGAACGGTGACCCGCGCCCACGCCACACCGCCCTGCGCGAGGCAGAGGTCGGCGATCCGCTGGGCCACGGTCTCGATCAGGTCGACCGGATCGGTCTGGACGGCAGCGTGCACCGCGGCCCCGAGACTCCCGTAGTCCACCGTCTGGTGCAAGTCGTCGGTGGCGGCGGCGGCCCGGGTGTCCAGGCCCAGGACCACGTCGAGGACGAACCGCTGGCCGTCGCGGCGCTCGTGCTCCAGGACGCCGTGGTGCCCCCAGCACTCCACCCCGGTGAGGGCGAGCTCGTCGGTCGGTGCCGGGGTCGGCCGGGTGGTGGTCATGGGCGCTCCGGGGGGTCGTCGGGACCGGACAGACGCTGCCACACCGCGAGCGCGTCGCAGGTGCCCCTCACGTCGTGGACCCGCAGGCCCCACACGCCGTGCTCGGCCAGCAGCACGCTCAGCGCGTGCCCCGCGACCTCCCGGTCGTCGACGCCGCGCGGCGTGCCGTCGGCGTCCGCGAGCAGGACGCCGAGGAAGGACTTGCGGCTGGCGCCGACGAGCAGCGGCAGGCCCAGGTCGTCGAGGCGGTCGAGGTGGCGCAGCAGCTCCCAGTTGTGCGCACCGCGCTTGGCGAAGCCGAGCCCGGGGTCCAGCACCAGCCGGTCGGCGGGCACGCCGGCGGCGAGCACGGCCTCGGCGCGCTGCCCGAGCTCGCGCCGCACGGCCTCGACGACGCCCCCGGGCCCGTCGTAGACCGCCAGGTCGCCCATCCGGTCGCTGTGGGCGCGCCAGTGCATCGCGACGTACGTCGCCTCGCTGCGCCCGACCACGCCGGGCAGCCGCGGGTCGGCGAGCCCCCCGGACACGTCGTTGACCACCGTCGCACCGGCCTCGAGCGCGGCGGAGGCGACCTCGGCGCGCATGGTGTCGACCGAGACCCGGGCGCCGGTCGCCGCGAGCTCGCGGATCACCGGCACGACGCGGTCGAGCTCCTCCAGGACCAACGGGCGCGTGGCGCCCGGCCGGGTGGACTCGCCGCCGACGTCGAGGAGGTCGGCCCCCTCGGCGACCAGCCGCAGCCCGTGCGCGACCGCGCTCCCGGTGTCGGCGTGCCGGCCGCCGTCGGAGAAGGAGTCCGGGGTCACGTTGACCACCCCCATCACCAGGGGTCGTCGACGGGCCGGCACGGCTCCGAGGCTACCGGCGGGCGGTCGGGCTCAGCGGCTGCGGTGGATCAGCGCCATCGCCTCGGCACGGGTGGCGGGGTTGCGCATCACGCCGCGCACCGCGGAGGTGATGGTCCGCGCCCCCGCCTTGCGCACGCCCCGCATCGTCATGCACAGGTGCTCGGCCTCGATCACCACGAGCACGCCGCGGGCGTCGAGGATCTGCACCAGGGCCTCGGCGACCTGGGTGGTCAGCCGCTCCTGCACCTGGGGGCGCCGGGCGTAGACGTCGACGAGGCGCGCCAGCTTGGAGAGCCCGGTGATCTTGCCGCTGGTCGCCGGGATGTAGCCGACGTGGGCCACCCCGGTGAACGGCACCAGGTGGTGCTCGCACATCGACCACAGCTCGATGTCGCGCACCAGCACCATCTCGTCGTGGCCGAGGTCGAAGGTGGTGGTCAGCACCTCCTCGGGGCGCTCGCGCATCCCCGCGGTCATCTCGGCGTACGCGCGCGCCACCCGCGCCGGGGTCTCGCGCAGGCCCTCGCGGTCGGGGTCCTCACCGACGGCCACCAGCAGCTCGCGCACCGCGGCCTCGGCCCGGGCGTGGTCGAAGGGCGGCGCGTCGCCGTCCGGCAGCGACGCCGCGGAGATCACGTCGGTCACGGTGGGCTCAGCCGGGGCCCGCCGCACCGGGCGGCGGCGGGGTCGGACCGGACGCGCCGGGGTCGCCCCCGGCCGGCAGCGAGGGGTCGTGGACGTCGCCGCCGGACCCCGGGGGGGTCAGCACGACGCCGCTGTCCGACCCGGGCTGGTGACCGTTGGCGTGCACCCGGTCGCGGACCTCCTGGGGCACCTCGACCGGTGGGATCACCGAGGGGTTGCGCGAGGGCGAGCCGGTCCAGGCCGGCCGCTCGGGCCACCGGCGCAGGGCGTCGAAGACGTCGGCGATCTCCTGCTTGTCCAGCGTCTCGCGGTCCAGCAGCGCGAGCACCAGCGCGTCGAGGACGTCGCGGTTCTCCTCCAGGATGTCGTAGGCCTCCTGGTGGGCGACCGCGAGCAGCTTCTTGGTCTCCTCGTCGACGGCCGCGGCCACCGCCTCGGAGTAGTTGCGCTGGTGGCCCATGTCGCGGCCCAGGAAGGGCTCGGAGGTCGCGTCGCCGAGCTTCATCGCCCCCAGCGTCTCCGTCATGCCGTACTGGGTCACCATCGCCCGCGCGAGGTTGGTGGCCTTGTCGATGTCGTTGCCCGCGCCGGTGGTGGGGTCGTGGAAGACCATCTCCTCGGCGGCACGACCGCCGAGCATGTAGGCGAGCTGGTCGAGCATCTGGCTGCGGGTCTGGGAGTACTTGTCCTCGTCGGGCAGCACCATCGTGTAGCCCAGCGCCCGCCCGCGCGGCAGGATCGTGATCTTGTGGACCGGGTCCGTCCCCGGCAGCGCTGCGGCGACCAGCGCGTGGCCGCCCTCGTGGTAGGCCGTGATGAGCTTCTCCCGCTCGTTCATCAGCCGGGTCCGGCGCTGCGGGCCGGCGATGACGCGGTCGATGGCCTCGTCCAGCGCGGCGGTGTCGATCAGCTTCTGGTCGCCGCGCGCGGTCAGCAGGGCGGCCTCGTTCAGCACGTTGGCGAGGTCGGCTCCGGTGAAGCCGGGCGTGCGGCGGGCGACGGCGAGCAGGTCGATGCCCTCGGCGATCGGCTTGCCCCGCGAGTGCACCCGGAGGATCTGGTGGCGACCCTGGAGGTCGGGGGCGTCGACCTGGATCTGGCGGTCGAAGCGACCCGGCCGCAGCAGCGCCGGGTCGAGCACGTCGGGCCGGTTCGTGGCGGCGATCAGGATCACGCCGCCGCGCACGTCGAAGCCGTCCATCTCGACCAGCAGCTGGTTGAGCGTCTGCTCGCGCTCGTCGTGCCCGCCGCCCATGCCGGCGCCGCGGTGGCGGCCGACGGCGTCGATCTCGTCGATGAACACGATCGCCGGGGCGTTCTCCTTGGCCTGCTCGAACAGGTCGCGCACCCGGGAGGCCCCGACGCCGACGAACATCTCGACGAAGTCGGAGCCGGAGATCGAGTAGAACGGCACGCCGGCCTCGCCCGCCACGGCCCGGGCGAGCAGCGTCTTGCCGGTGCCCGGGGGCCCGTAGAGCAGCACGCCCTTCGGGATCTTGGCGCCGACGGCCTGGAACTTGGCCGGCTCGGAGAGGAACTCCTTGATCTCGCCGAGCTCCTCGATGGCCTCCACGCAGCCGGCGACGTCGGTGAACGTCGACTTCGGCATGTCCTTGGAGATCAGCTTGGCCTTGGACTTGCCGAACTGCATCACGCCGCGACCGCCGCCGCCCTGCATCCGGTTGAGGAAGAAGATCAGCAGGGCCACGATCAGCAGGATCGGCAGCAGCGCCCCGAGGAGCTGGCCGAAGAAGCTGGGCTGGGGGTTCTCGGAGTTCGACTGCTCGATCGTGCCCTCCGCGACCTGCTCGTCGACGGCGTCGACGATGCCCTCGACCTGGCCGAGCACGTAGAAGGACTGGACCTCGCGGCCCTCCTCGCGGACCCCCTCGTCGAGGGTCGCCTGGATGGCCTGCTCCTGGTCGACGAAGGTGATCTCGGAGACGTCGCCGTCGGCGATGTAGGCCTCCATCTGGGACGTCGGGATCTCGTCGGACCCACCGGCGGGCACGACGAAGTTCAGGGCCACGAGCACCGCCACGACGGCGACGGCGATCCAGACCCAGGGTCCCTTGAGCGCTTTCTTCACGGACTTCTCTCTACCTCGGCACCTCGGTCACGCCCCGGGCCGCCGACGTCGGCCGGGCGCCGCGCGGGCGCGGTGGTCTTCGCTGGCGACGCTACACGTCGCGGGCAACGCGCGGACGGGCGACGACGAAGCCCGGATCGGGAGCCGATCAGGAGTAGACGTGCGGCGCGAGGGTGCCGATGTCGCGCAGGTTGCGGTAGCGCTCCTGGTAGTCCAGGCCGTAGCCGACGACGAACTCGTTCGGGATGTCCCAGCCGACGTAGCGGACCTCGACGGGCATCTGCAACGCCTCGGGCTTGCGCAGCAGCGTGGCGATCTCGACGCTGGCCGGGTTGCGCGAGGTCAGGTTGGCGGTCAGCCAGGAGAGCGTGAGACCGGTGTCGATGATCTCGTCGACCACCAGCACGTGGCGCCCGGAGATGTCGCTGTCGAGGTCCTTGAGGATCCGGACGACGCCGCTGGACTTCGTGCCCGAGCCGTAGGAGGACACCGCCATCCAGTCCATCTCCACGTGGCGGCCGAACGCCCGCCCGAGGTCGGCCATCACCATCACGGCGCCGCGCAGGATCCCCACGATCACCAGGTCGTGGTCGGCGTAGTCCCGCTCGATCTCGGCGGCCATCTCGGCGATCCGCTCGCGGATCTGCGCCTCGGTGAAGAGCACGTTGACGAGGTCGTTCTCCACGTGCGAGGCGTCCATGATCGAAGCCTCCCACAGCGCCGCCCGGCCCCGGCGAGCCGGGACCGGGCGCAGCTGCGGCGTCGGGGTGCGGGGGTCAGCGGCGGCCGCCGCCGCCCTTGCCCTTCCCGCCCTTGTCGTCCTTCTTGCCCTTGCCCTTGGCGTCCTTCTTCGGCGGCTTCTCGACCTTGATCGTGGTGCGACCCGTGGCGGGGGCCACGAGGTCGGAGCCCTCGTAGGCCACCACGACGGTGTGCCGGCCGGGCTTCAGCGCCGGCAGCTTGAGGTCGGCGTCACCGCCGGAGAGCCGCTGCTGCCCGTGGGGGCGTCCGTCGAGGCGGAGCGTGACCCGCCCGGTCACCGGGTCGACGTCCGGGCTGGTGACCTCGACCTCGAGCTCGGAGGCACGACGCTTCGTCGCGTCCCGGTCGGGGTCGAGCTCCACGGTGGCCGTGGCCTGGCGGACCAGGGTCATCCGGGTGGTGCCGGCGTCCACGACGCGGCCCGGCGAGCGCTTGTTCCCGCCGACGTAGATCGCGCCGTCGAGGGTGCGGGTGCGGTAGGGGTCCTCGGCGCCCTCGGGGCTGGAGAACCGGATCTCGTAGACGCCGTCGGGCGAGCGCGGCACGTAGAGGCGGTAGAAGCCGTGGGCGGGCCCGTCGGCCGGGTCGGCGTAGGTCAGCCACGAGGCGACCGGCGCGACGTCGGGGTCCTCCTCGACCGCGGCGGCGTCGTAGGCCTGCACCAGCACGCCGTCGAGCGGGCGGGAGGCCTGGTCGACGACCTGGCCCTCGATCCACGCGCGCCCGGTCGGCGGGGCGTCGGGCGTCGTCAGCGAGCTGCTGGCGGCGACGGGCGCCGCCGGGGCCGCCGAGACGGGGCCCGCCTGGAGCGCGGGCACGACGGCCGCGGTGAGGGCGGCCGCCGCCAGGACGGCCAGCGGCCGCCGGAGCGGGGGACGGGGGGCGGGGGCGGAGGGGGTCATCGGGGTCCTCGGGCGGGGTGTGGGGGGTGGGGGGTGGGTCGCGCGGGGGGCTGCGGCGGGTGCTCGCAGGTGGTGCGGGAGCCCCGGCCCCCGCGGGGGGACGGGGGACGGGGCTCCCGCGGTGGACCCGCCGGCCGCTCGGGGGGAGTGCGGCCGGGAGCACCCGCAGTGGACTTCTCGGTCCCCCGGGTGCGGGCCTTGAGCCGGGCCGCGGCACCGGTCTGGACCGGGCCGGCGCCGCCCGCCGCCGGGTCACCCGGCGGGCGTGGGGGTGAAGCGCAGCAGGTCGCCCTCGACGGACGCGGTCAGGTGGCCGGGGAGGCGCACCACGCCGCGCAGCGCCCCGGTCACGAGCGCGTGCAGCGCCGTGACGTGCACGTGGAACAGCTCGGAGGCGGGGGACCCCGCGAGCAGCGCCGCGCTGCGCAGGACGCGGGTGCGCACCGCGCCGGGCAACGGGGCGAGCGCGTCCAGCCGCAGCGCCCCCTCGCCGGTCCTGGCGCCGGCGAGCGCCTCGTCGGCGTACCCGTCGAGGGCCGCCACGTCGGCGCGCAGCTGGGCCGCGGTGCGGGCGAGGGTCTCGGCGACGCCGGGTCCGAGCTCCTCCTCGAGCAACGGGAGGACGCGGTCGCGGACGCGGACGCGGGTGTAGCGCGGGTCCTCGTTGTGCGGGTCCTCCCACGTGGGGAGGTCCTCGGCGGCGCAGTACGCGCGGGTCTGCGCGCGGCGCACGTCGAGCAGCGGGCGCACGAAGGACCCGAAGGCGGGGCGCATCCCGGCCAGCGAGCGTCCGCCGGAGCCCCGGGCCAGCCCCAGCAGCACCGTCTCCGCCTGGTCGTCGAGGGTGTGCCCGAGCAGCACCGCGGCCGCGTCGAGGCTCGCGGCGACCTGCTCCAGGACCGCGTAGCGCGCCTCGCGCGCCGCGGCCTCGGGTCCGTGGCCGTCGGCGACCACGTCGACGCGCGCGGTCAACGTCTCGTCGGCACCGGCGGCCGCCATCCGCTCGACCACCGCGGCGGCGACGTCGGCCGACCCCGGCTGCAGGCCGTGGTCGACGGTCGCCCCGACCACCCGGGGCCGCTCGGTGCCGCCCCGCCCGGCCCGCGCCGCCTCGGCGACAGCGGCGTGCAGCAGCGCCGTGGAGTCGGCGCCCCCGGAGCAGGCCACGACCAGCGGGCCGCTCGCCCGGGGGTCGCGGTCCGTCACCGCCTGCCGGACCGCCCGCCGCACCGCGACGACGTCCGCGTCGTGCGCCACCTCAGCCCACCGGCTCAGAGGACCCGGCGGACCCAGGCGTCGTGGTCCAGCAGCTCGGCCTTGCTCGGCAGGTGCTCGGGGCGCTCCCAGACGACGTTGAACCGCTCCATCCCCACGCGGTCGACGACGCCGCGCACGAAGGCGGCGCCGTCGCGGTACTGCGCCATCTTGGCGTCCAGGCCGAGCAGCCGGCGCAGCACCCGGTCGAGGGTGCCGACGCCCTGGCGCCGGCGGTCGAACTTGGCCCGGATGGCGCGGACCGAGGGGATCACCCGGGGCCCCACGCCGTCCATGACGACGTCGGCGTGGCCCTCGAGCAGCGACATCATCCCGGTCACCCGGTCCAGCACCGCCTTCTGCTCGGGCGTGCCGAGGAGGTCGAGCAGCCCGCCCTGGCCGACGCCGTCGCGGCGGGCGCTCCGGACGGTCTCGGAGAGCCGCTTCAGGGTCTCGTCGAGCGGCGCGTCGGGCCGCACGGTCGCGGACAGGTTCTCGATCTCGGAGAACAGGTGGGCGCGCATCCACGGCACGGCGGTGAACTGCACGCGGTGGGTCTCCTCGTGCAGGCAGACCCAGAGCCGGAAGTCGGTGGGGTTGACGCCGAGCTCGCGCTCGACGTTGACGACGTTGGGCGCCACGAGGAGCAGCCGCCCGGCGGGCTCGCTGAACGGGTCGAACTGGCCGAGGACCTTGCCGGCGAGGAAGCCGAGCAGCCCGCCGACCTCGAGCCCGGTGATCCGCGACCCGACGGCCCGGGTCAGCGCGCCGGGCGGCTTGGTGCTGGTGATGCGCTCGGCGAGGGGGTCGATGACGCGCCGGAAGCCGTCGGCGTTCGCGCGGATCCAGCCCGGCCGGTCGACCACCAGGACCGGCGCGGTCGAGGACCCGGCCTCGAGCCCGGTGAAGTCGCGCACCAGGCCGGTGGAGGTGTTGGCGTCGTCGCGCAGCTCGGCGACGGCGGCAGCGGCGACACCGGCCGAGACCTGCGGCCCCTCCCCCGCCAGCCGGGCCCCGAGGGAGACCGCCAGGTCCCAGTCGATCATCGAGGGGCCCGTCGACCGCAGCGGCTCGCTCGGGCGCTGCACCTCGTCGGAGCCCTGCGGCTCGGGGGTGGGGGTGGCGGGCGCGCTCATGCCCGCACCGTAGCCCGCCCCCCGTCGACCCCCACCGCGTCACCGGGTGCAGGCGCAGCCCGCGAGCATGGCCGCGGCCTCGTCGAGCGCGACCTCGGCGGCGGTGGTGCGCGGAAGACGGATCCGGTCGGCCATCAGCGCGAACAGCACGGGCCGACCGCGCGCGTCGAGGGCGATCCCGGCCAGCGACGAGACGTTGGACAACGTCCCGGTCTTGGCCCGCACCCGCCCGGGAGCGCGGGGCTCGCCGGTGCCGAGCCGGTCCGAGAGGGAGCCGACGTAGCCGGCGACGGGGAGGCCGGTGACCACCGCACGCAGGTCGGGGTTCCGCGGCGAGGAGGCCGCCGCGAGGACGTCGACCAGCAGGTCCGGGTCGAGCCGGCTCTCCCGGGACAGGCCGCTGCCGTCCCACAGCACCGACGGCTCGTCCAGCCGGACACCGACGCCGGCGAGGGCCTCGCGGACGGCCGCCCTGCCCCCGTCGAACGACCCCGGGCGCCCGGTCGCGAGCCCGACGTGGCGCAGCAGCACCTCCGCGGCCTCGTTGTCGCTGACCTGGAGCACCCGCTCGACCACCGACGAGAGCGGGGCGCCCTCGACGGCTGCCAGCTCCCGGCCGCCGCCCGCGACGACCGGGGACGGCGTACCGCGCGTGCGGACGCCGCGCTCCCGCAGTGCGGCGGCGAAGTCGGCCGCCGCGGCCGCCGGCGGGTCGTCGACCCGGACGCCGCTGCCCGGCGCGAAGCCCCGGTCGACCCACAGCGCGTGCACGGGGGTGACGACGCCGGGGATGTAGTCGGCCGGCCAGCGCGGGCTGACCGCGGGACCGCTGAACAGCGAGTCGTCGTAGCCCAGCCGGACCCGTCGCACCCCGTCGGCGCGCAGCGCCCGGGCGGTGGTCCGGGCCAGGTCGACCAGGCTCGTGCGGGGCGGCCACTCGTCCTCGCCGGCGTCGGCGGGCCCGCGCTCGAGGTAGGGATCACCTCCGCCCACCAGCACGACCCGGTCGCGGCCGCGCGCGACGACGCGGGTGGTGAAGACGTGGTCCGGCCCCAGGGTGGCCAGCGCCGCCGCCGCGGTGACCAGCTTGGTCGTCGAGGCCGGGACGGCGGTGTCGGCCTCGCCCCCGCTGCTCCACCGCGGGCCGCCGTCGAGGCCCGCGACGGAGGCCAGCACGTGCCGGCCGAGGTCGCGGTCGCGCAGCGCGGCCGCCAGCGCGCGCCGGGCGGCGGCCGGGTCCAGGGGCGCCACACCGACCGGGTCCGCCACCGGCGGCGCCGGCCGCGGGTCGGGCAGCTCCAGCCCGGGGGGCGGGGCGACCTGCGCCGGCTCGGCCGGGCGCTCGGGGGGCCGCCGCAGGGCGAGGTCGGTGGTCAGCGCCAGCGCGAACGCGAGGACGGCGACGACCAGCACGGCGAGGAGCGCGCGCCCCGGGCGGCGGCGGGCGTCGGGCTCGGTCATCGTCCCTCCGTCCCCGACGCTGCGTCATCCACCGGCCGGGCGTCCCCCGGCGCCCGCCATTGTGCGCGACCGCAGCAGACGCCGGCGGCCAGGCCTGGCAGGATGGCGCGGGCCGTCGGCAGGGCGGCGCTCAGGCGAGGAGGCGCAGGTGCTCGAGTTCGACGTGCTCATCGAGATCCCCAAGGGCGAGCGCAACAAGTACGAGGTCGACCACGAGTCCGGGCGGATGCGGCTGGACCGGATGCTGTTCACCTCGACGCAGTACCCCACCGACTACGGCTACATCGAGCACACCCTCGGCCAGGACGGCGACCCGCTCGACGCGATGGTGCTGCTCCAGGCGCCCACCTTCCCCGGCTGCCTGATCCGCTGCCGGGCGATCGGGATGTTCCGGATGACCGACGAGGCCGGCGGTGACGACAAGGTGCTGTGCGTGCCGTCGACCGACCCGCGCGCCGAGCACATCCGCGACATCAACCACGTCCCGAAGTTCGACCGGCTCGAGATCCAGCACTTCTTCGAGGTCTACAAGGACCTCGAGCCCGGCAAGTCCGTCGAGGGCGCCGACTGGGTCGGCCGGGTCGAGGCCGAGGACGAGGTCAACGCGTCGTTCCAGCGCGCGAAGGACGAGGGCGGGCACTGACCGCAACGGTCATCTCGGCGCGTCGCGAGCGTCATCTCGGCTTGCGGGCGCGGAAGTAGCCGAGCGCACCGCTGCGCCGGACCTGCACGTCCACCATGCCGCGAGCGGTCAGCAGGTGGACGAGCTGCTCGCCGGTCACACCCGGTCCGAGGAGACCGCCGACCCGGCCGCCGACGTGCAGCGGCCACCACCGGGGTCCCGTGCCGTTCAGCATCGCGCTCCCCGTGAGCAGGCCGCCCGGGCGCAGCACCCGCACCATCTCCACGACGGCGGCCGCGGGATCGGGGAAGCAGTGCAGGCCGGTCAGGCTGAGCACCCGGTCGTAGGCGGCGTCCTCGTCCGGCAGCGCCCCGACGTCGGCGCGGCGCGTGGTCACCTGATCGGCCACCCCGCGCGCGTGCGCGGCCTCGCGGGTGCGGCGCAGCATCTCGGGGGACACGTCCACGGCGACGTAGTCGAGGCCCTGCCCGGGCCGGACGCCGCGCAGTCCGACGCCGCCGCCGCAGGGCACGTCGAGCACGCGGGTCCCGGGCGGCGACGAGCGCAGCTCGTGCGTCGCCTCGTGGAGCAGCCGCAGCGGTGAGCCCAACCCGGCCCGGAACGCCAGGTCGCCGGGCACGGGGTGCTCGACGATCCAGTCGTAGACGGACGCCCACGCCGGGTCCTGGGCCCACCCACCGAGCAACCTCATCGTCGCGCCGCGGGCCTCAGTGGGTCTCGCCGTGCTCGGTGGCCGTCGCGTTCGCGTAGGCGTCGACGAGGGCCGGGGCGCGCAGCATCTCGGGCGGCACCCCGAACGCGTCGACGTACTGCTCGGCGACCGGGCGGACCCGGCGGCACAGCGCGTTGACCTCACGGCTGATCGCCTTCGAGCGCGGCACCGAGAGCCGGCCGTGCTCCATGAACCACGCGCGGTCCTCCTCGATGGTGCACAGCGCGTGGAGGTCGCAGAGCAGCTGCAGCGCGTCGCGCAGCTCGCCCTCGGGCTGCGCGCGGACCTTCGCGGCGAACGCCTCGAGCACGACCCGCTGCACGTGGGAGCGGGCGGCGGCGATGACGTGGTCCTGGACCTGGGAGAACACCACGCCGGGCTTCGCACCGCCGTCGATGCCGCGCTTGAGCCGGCGCGCGACGCCGCCGACCTGGTGCTCCTCGCGGAAGCGCAGCATCGTCAGGTGGTAGTCGGTGTCGAGGACGCCCTCGGTGCCCTCGTCGTCGCCGCCCGGCAGCACGCCCTTGAGCCGCTCGAGGAGCTTGTGGACGCTGGTGCGCTCGACGACGGTGTCGACGGCGAGACCGGCGACGAACCGGGCGACGCCGAGCGAGTCGAGGTCCTCGAACTCCTCGGCGTAGTCGGTCAGCAGCCCCTTGGCGACCAGCTGGAGAAGGACGTGGTTGTCGCCCTCGAACGTGGTGAAGACGTCCGTGTCGGCCTTCAGCGCCGGGAACCGGTTGACCGCGAGGTAGCCCGCGCCGCCGCAGGCCTCGCGGCACTCCTGGATCGTGTCGGTGGCGTGCCAGGTGCCGAGCGCCTTGATGCCGGCGGCCGTCGACTCCAGCCGGCGGCGCCGCTGGTCGTCCTGCACGTCGTCGGTGAGCACGGCGTGCAGCTCCTCGGCGAGCACCTCCTGGGCGAAGTGCAGGGCGTAGCCGCGCGCCAGCCGCGGGAACAGCCGGCGCTGGTGCATCCCGTAGTCGAGGACCAGCTGCTCCTCGTCGTCCGAGACGGCCTCGAACTGGCGGCGGACGAGGCCGTACTTGACCGCGATGGTCAGCGCGACCTTGGCGGCGTTGATCCCGGCCCCGCCGACGCACACGCGCCCGGTGATCAGGGTGCCCAGGGTGGTGAAGAAGCGGCGCGAGGGGTTCTCGATCGAGCTCTGGTAGCTCCCGTCCGGGCTGATGTCGGCGAACCGGTTCAGCAGCGCCTCGCGCGGCACGCGCACCTGGTCGAACCAGAGCCGACCGTTGTCGACCCCGTTCAGCCCCATCTTCAGGCCGTCGTCCTCGATGCGGACGCCGGGGCACGGCTCACCGCCCTCGCGGATCGGGACGACGACCGCGTGGACGCCGTGCTCCTCCCCGCCCACGCGCAGCTGGGCGAAGACGACAGCCACCTCGCCGTGCGTCGCGGCGTTGCCGATGTAGTCCTTGCCGCCCTGCTCGGTCGGGGTGTGCACGACGAGCTCGTCGGTGTCCGGGTCGTAGGTCGCCGTCGTGTCGAGCGCCTGCACGTTCGAGCCGTGCCCGGTCTCGCTCATCGCGAAGCAGCCCATCAGCTCGCCCTTGATCAGCGGACGCAGGTACGCGTCGTGGTGGCGGCGGGTCCCGAGCTGCTGGATCGCCCCCCCGAACAGCCCGAACTGCACACCGGCCTTGACCAGCACGGACAGGTCGCCGAACGAGAGCGTCTCGAAGGCCGCCACCGACGCGCCGATGTCGCCGCCGCCGCCGTACTCCTCGGGGAAGCCGGTGCCGGTCTGCCCGGTCGCGGCCATCTCGAGCAGGATCTCCTTGACCCGTTCCCGGTAGTCCTCCCGCGAGAGGGTCTCGGCGTCCTCGAGCACCCCGGCGTACGCCGCGAGGTTCTCGCGCACCAGGTCGCGGACCTCGGCGTAGCGCCCGTCCAGCAGCCGGCGCATCGCGGCGACGTCGAACCCCCCGGCAGGACCGTCGACGGCGGGGTCCCGGCCGGCCGGGGCATCGGAGGCGGTGGCGCCGGTACGCGGCGCGGCGGTGTCGGTGGACATGTGTGCACGCTACCGGCGCGGCCCGACGACGTCAGCCGCCCTGCCGTGCGAGGCCGGTCACCCGGTCCGCCTCGCTAGGGGCGGGCGTAGAAGTCCGGCAGGCGCCAGTAGTACATCGACTCCTCGACCACGGGACGGCCCGTCCGCGGGGCGTGGATGATCATCCCGTCGCCGGCGTAGAGCGCGACGTGGAAGATCGAGCCGGGGTCGGCGGAGTCACCCCAGAACGCCAGGTCTCCCGGCTGGAGGTCCTGCGCGCCGATCGGCGTCGCGCCGGCGTACTGGGCCACCGAGTAGTGCGGCAGCACCTTCCCGCCCTGGGCCCACGCGGCCATGGTCAGCCCGGAGCAGTCCCAGGCGTCGGGGCCCGCGGCCGCCCAGACGTACGGCTCGCCCAGCTGCTGGCGGGCGAAGGCGACCGCCGCGGCGCCGCCGGTGACGGCCGGAGCCGCGGGGGCGGCCGCCGGGAGCGCGGTGGAGCGACCGGGGGTGGCCGGGGTGCCGGGGGGTGCGGGCGGTGCCGTGACCGGGACCGACGGGACCGACGGGGCGGGCGTGGGGGCGGGGGCGGGCGTCGGGACGGTGGCGCTCGTCGCGGGGCTGCCGGGCGCGAGCCGGGCGGCCGTGCGGCCCGCTGCCGCGGCGGGTCCGATCGCCGTACCGGAGCGGGACCGGGCCGAGGCCTGCGCCTCGGCCGCCGCCGCCGCCTCGAGCGCGGCCTGACGGCTGGCGGCGAGCGCGGTGGTGATGCCGCGCAGCTCGGCGACGCGGGCGATCAGCAGGTCCCGCCGCTCGGCGACCGCGGCGGCCTGGGCGGACGCGGCCCCGGCGGTGGCGCGGGCCAGCGCCTCGGCGGTCGCGGCCTCCTGGGCGGCGGAGTCGGCGACGCGCCGCTCCTCGGCCGCCACCGTGCGCTCGGCGGACGCGCCGCGGGCAGCACCGACCGCCTCACGGGCGTGCTGGTCCAGCGCGGTCTCGGACTGGCGCAGCGCGCTGGTCCGCTCCAGCGCCGCCTCGATGCCGCCGGCCCGGACCAGGGAGGCCAGCGCGGTCATCGTCGGGGCCTGCTCGTGCCCGGTCATCACCGCGTCGGCGTAGGCATCCTGGCGCCGGTCGGCCTCGGCGGTCGCCGCCGCGGCCCGCCGCTCGGCGTCCGCGGCCACCTTCCCGGCCTGCTGCGCCTCCCACCGCGCCCCGTTGTAGGCCTCGGCGGCCCGCGCCGCGCGCTCGGCCGTGGCCACGACCTCCTGCTGCGCGGCCGCGAGCTCGTCGCGCACGGCGGCGAGGTCCATCGCGGCGACGTCGGCCCGGGCGCCGGCTGCGTCGACCTCCGCCTGGCTCGGCGCGGACGGCTCGGCGTACGACGGCGCACCGGCGGTCCCGAGCAGCAGCGCCCCGGTGAGGGCAGCGGTCGTGAGGGCACGGACCCGGGCGGGTCGGGTGGTTCCGCGGGGGCGGCGCACGGCGGTTCTCCTGGGGCGGGGGACGGGTGCGTGCTCGACGGCTTCAACACCACGCGGCACTCGCGGCACGCTAGTGCTCAGGAGTCACAAAAGAAACATCTTTCACAGATTGCTCACCTTTCCACGGCGTGTCGGCTTGCGAACTACATCGATGTAGTTCTACGGGATCGACCGTCGTGGCCCCGATCCGCGACCGCCCGCACGCGAACGGACCCCTCGGGGGTCAGGAGTCGACCGGCACCCGGTCCGTGGTGGTGGTCGGGTGGGAGCGCAGGCTGCGGCGCTCGAACTTCTGGCCGCTGGCCAGCCCGCCGAGGTAGAAGGCGACGAAGGCGATGAAGACGCCCGCGATGTCGTCGGCGATGTAGTGCCAGCCGAAGTAGAGGGTGGCGACGACGGTGATGGCGAAGTTGACCCAGAAGACGATCTTCAAGGTGCGCGACTGCAGCGTGAACTGGACCATCAGCGCCACCAGCAGCGTGATCGCGGTGTGCAGGCTGGCGAAGCCGGCCACCGAGTTGACCACGCCCTCGACCCCCTCGAGGTCGTACTGGTAGAGCACCACCCCGCGGGAGCGGGCCAGCGAGTCCATCAGGTCCCCGCTCGGCGTGCCGGACTCGATGACGTCCTTGTACTTGGAGGCGTACTCGAAGCCGGGGCCGAGGGTCGGCAGCGCGTAGTACGACGCCGTGCCGAGCGTCCAGGCGATGCACTGGGAGGTGGCGAACCAGTAGCCGTAGGAGAGGTTGCGCGGGAAGACCAGCCAGGCGGTCAGCGCGATCGGCACCAGCGGCAGGAACCACAGGTAGATGTAGGACAGCACGTGCGCCGAGACGCCGGTGCCGAGCAGCGCGTGCAGCACGTCGGAGGGGTCGCCGCCGAACATCAGCACCCGGTCGACCAGGTGCAGCTCGCGGTCGTACTGGGTGCTGATGACCTCCGGCAGCGCCGACTTGAGGTTCCGGTAGCTGACGTAGGTGACGTAGAAGCAGATGACGCCGAGGGCGACCAGCACCAGCCGGTCGCGGTCCCAGTGGGTCCGGAGCCGCTCGCGCACCACCGCCGGCATCGCGGCCGGCCTGCCGCGGGTGCCCCAGAGCGTGCGGGGCAGCAGGTCCAGCAGCAGCGCGCCGAGCAGCAGCAGCGGCAACCGCAGCCAGGTGGGGCCGAGGAAGCTGCCCTCGGGGTCGAGCAGCGGCCGGTCGTAGATCGAGGACACCACGAAGGCCAGCAGCCCCATCGTGGCGGCGATGCCGACGAGGAGGACCCAGGCTCGGCGGTACACGGCGGTCAGTGTAGGTGCGGCGTGCGCGCCGGGTTCACACGACGGCGAGGCGCTCCGGGTCCACCGTGACCTCCACGTCGTCGCCCTCCGCGAGGTCGAGCGCCACCGCCGGCGAGGGGGCGACGGCGTCCACCTCGCCGACGCCGCCGATCTCCAGGACCAGCCGCACCGCCTCCGGGGTGGCCCGCCAGGCCCGGACCCGTCCTCGCAGGCCGGGTGGACCCCCGGGGCCGCCCGTTCCGACCCGCCCGGTGACCACCAGCGCGGAGCGGCGCAGCGCGACCGCCGAGCCCGTGGGGTGCTCCCGGCCTGCCGCCGCCAGCACCCGCGCCGCGGCGTCGGCCTCCAGCACGCGGGCGTAGCCGAGGAACAGGGCGGTCGCGGCATCGACCGGGTGGCGCCACACGTCGGCGGTCGGACCGTCCTGGACCACCACCCCGTCGCGGACCACCGCGAGCCGGTCCGCGACGGCGTACGCCTCGTCGCGGTCGTGGGTGACCATCACGGCGGTGGTGCCCGCGGCGCGCAGGATCGTCCGCAGGTCGCGGGCCAGCCGCTCGCGCAGCCCCGCGTCGAGGGAGGACAGCGGCTCGTCGAGGAGCAGCAGGCGGGGATCGGCGGCCAGCGACCGGGCCAGCGCGACCCGCTGCCGCTCGCCGCCGGAGAGCGTCGTCGGCAGCCGGTCGTCGTAGCCCTCGAGACCGACCAGCCCCAGCAGCTCGCGCACCCGTCGCCGGCGGGCGTCCGCGCCGACCCGGCGCAGCCGCAGCGGGTAGGCGACGTTGCGGGCGACGGAGAGGTGGCCGAAGAGCTGGCCGTCCTGGAACATCAGCGCGAAGCCGCGGCGGTGCGTGGGCGTGCGGGTGAGGTCCTCCTCCCCCCAGCGGACCCGCCCGGCGTCGAGCGGCTCGAGCCCCGCGACCGCGCGCAGCAGGGTGGACTTGCCGCAGCCGGAGGGGCCCAGCACCGCCAGCACCTCCGCCGGCGGGACGGCGAGGCTCGCGTCCCGCAGGGCCGGCACACCGTCGAAGGACACCGAGACCCCGTCCAGGCGGAGCCCGCCCGGCGCGCTCACCAGGCCCCCAGCGACGGCACGCGCAGCCGCTCGACGGCCAGCATCACCAGCGCGGTGACGGTCGCCAGCACGACCGAGGCGGCCAGCGCGGTGCCGTAGCCGAGCGCGCCGGGGTTGCCGAGCAGCCGGAAGATCACCACCGGGACCGTCGGGGCCTCCGGCCGGGCCAGGAACGAGGTGGCACCGAACTCCCCGAGGGAGACCGCGAAGGCGAAGCCCGCGGCGGCGAGCAGCGGCCGCCACAGCACGGGCAGGTCGACGACCAGGAGCGCGCGGAGCGGGCCGGCCCCGAGCGAGGCGGCTGCCTGGCGCAGCCGCCCGTCGACCGAGGCGAGCACGGGCACCAGGGTGCGCACCACCAGCGGCAGCGCGACGAGCGCCTGGGCGACCGGCACGAGCAGCGGGTTGTCCCGCAGCTCCAGCGGCGGCCGGCCGAGGGTGACCAGGAACCCGAAGCCGAGGGTGACCGCCGAGACCCCGAGCGGGAGCATGAAGGCACCGTCGAGGACCGTGCGCAGCCGCCGCTCCGCGCGGGAGCGGGACGGGCGGGTCACCGCAGCGGCGACCAGCAGGCCCAGGAGCAGCGACATCCAGGTCGCGTCGGCGGCGGTGCGCAGCGAGTTGCCGAGCGCCTCCGTGACCGGGACGAGCAGCGCCTGGCCGGCCCCCGACCCGCCCGCTGCCTCCGACCCTCCCCCGACCGCCCCGACGCCCCCCAGCGCGCGGTAGGCCGCCAGCGTCCACGTCCCGTCGATGCGCAGCGACCCGACGACGAGCGCGGCCACCGGAGCGGCGAGCGCGGCGAGGACGGCCGCCGTCACCAGCAGCGGGCCGGCGTCGCGCCGGGTGGGGCGGCGCGGCGGGGCGGCGTCCCTGACGCGCGTGGGGTCCGGCGTGGTGCGCAGCCGGGCGGTGAGCGCGAGCAGGGCGACGACCGCGACGAGCTGCACGAGCGACAGCGCCGCCGCGGCCTGGAGGTCGAGCAGGTTCGCCGTCAGCAGGTAGATCTCGGTCTCGACCGAGGCGTAGCGGACCCCGCCGATGACGAGGACCACCCCGAACGCCGTCGCGCAGAACAGGAAGACGACGCTCGCGGCGGAGGCGACCGCGGGGCGCAGCGCCGGCACCGTGACGGTCCACCAGACCTGCGCCGGGCTCGCCCCGAGGGCGGCGGCCGCCTCCGCCGGGCGGCGGTCGAGCGACTCCCAGGCGGCGCCGACCGTGCGGACCACGACGGCGACGTTGAAGAAGACGAGCCCGGCGACGATCGCGGCGGGCGAGCCGGCCAGTCCCAGCCAGGCCAGCGGACCGCCCGGTCGCAGGAGCAGGTCGAAGGCCACGCCCACGACCACCGTGGGCAGCACGAACGGCACCAGCAGCGCCGCGCGGACGGCCCCCCGCAGGGGGAACCGCAGCCGGTGCAGCACGTAGGCCGCCGGCAGCCCCAGCAGCACCGCGACGGCCGTGCCGAGCGCGGACGTCCAGAGCGTGAACCAGACGACCCGCCCGGTGCGGGGGCGGGCGAGGACGTCCAGCACCGCCCCCGGGTCCCACGCGCCGGCTGGCCGCAGCCCGCGGTCGACCATGCCGGCGACCGGGAGCGCGAAGAAGACGCCGAGGACCAGCAGCGGGGGCGTGGCCAGCGCGAGGGTGACCAGCAGCCGGCGGCCCGTCGTCGGGCTCACCTGCTCGTGACGTCCGCCCAGGTGCGCAGCCACGCATCGCGCTCCTCGGCGATCAGCGCGGGGTCGACCGCGTAGGGGTCGTCGGGGCGCTCGGCGTACCGCGCCCACTCGCGGGGCAGCGGGGTGCCCTCGACGACGGGGAAGACGTACATGCTCTCGGGCAGCGCCTGCTGGACCCGCTCGGTGAGCAGGTACTCGACCAGCGCCTCGCCACCCTCGGGGTTCTCGGCCCCGGCGAGGACGCCGGCGTACTCGACCTGGCGGTAGCAGGTGTCGAGCAGGGCGCGGGTGGTCGAGCGGTCGCCGTCGACGGTGAACGCCGGGGAGGAGTCGTAGGAGACCACCAGCGGGCGGTCGCCCCCGCCGCCGCCCTGCGTGAACCGGGACTGGTAGGCCTGCTCCCAGCCCGCGGTGAGCGCGGCGCCGTTGTCGACCAGCCGTTCCCAGTAGGCGGGCCAGTCCTCGCCGTACTCGGCGACCGTGGCCAGCAGGAACGCGAGCCCGGGCGAGCTCGTCGTCGCGGCCGGGACGGCCAGCAGGTCGGCGTACGCCGGGTCCACCAGGTCGTCGAGCGTCGCCGGCGGCTCGAGGTCGCGCTCGGCGAACCACGTCCGGTCGACGTTGACGCACACGTTGCCGTCGTCGACGGGGGTCAGCGCCCCCTCGTCGTCGCCGGGCAGCACGGCGTCCTCGACGCCCGGCGGCAGGTCGGCGGGGCGGGCCGGTGCGAAGACGTCGGCCTCGAGCGCACGGGAGGCGAAGGTGTTGTCGACGCCGAACGCGACGTCGCCCGGGGGGTCGCCGGCGGCGAGCACGAGCTGGTTGGTCATCGAGCCCGCGTCGCCGAGCGGGCGCTGCTCGAGGGTGTGGCCGGTCTCCTGCTCGAAGCCGCGCAGCACCGGCTTCGGCAGCACGAAGGAGTCGTGGGTCACGAGGACGACGGTGCCGCCGTCCGGGCCCGGGTCGGCGCCGACGGCGTCGGACCCGTCGTCCTGGCCGTTGGCCAGGCTGCACGAACCGGTCAGCGAGAGGACCACCGCGGCCGCGACACCGAGACGGGTGCGCCGCCGGGTCCGGTCGATGGGTCCGTGGGTGGGTCGGTGGGCGGGCGTGCTCATCGGGACTCCCTTCGCCGGTGCTAACCGGAGCAGGTTCTTAGGGTCTGCGGCTGGTCCGCACTCTCAGCACGTCGCGCGTGCTCCCCTGTCGTGCTCTCCACCCTACGCGCGCTGTGCGAGGCTGCCGGGGTGGGACCGAGCAGACGCCACCAGCTGCTGGCGCGCGCGGTGCCCCGGCTGCGCGGCTCGCGCGACCTCGACTCCGTCGCCGCCGAGCGCAGCCGGCTGGAGCGCTGGCACGCGGGGCTGGACCGGTCGCTGCCGACGGGCGTGGCGTCGGGGCTGGAGCGCCGCCACCGGGTGGTGCGCGAGCACGTCGACGGGCCGGGCGGGGGGTTCGACTCCTGGGTCGTCTCGCCGCACGGGGCCCGCCCGACGACCACGGTCTACTACCTCCACGGCGGCGGCTTCGTGGCGCCGATCGACGCCCGTCACGTCCGGTACGCCGTGCGGCTCGCCCGACCCGCACGCGCCCGGGTCGTGCTCCCCGACTACCCGCTCGCGCCCGAGCACTCGTGGCGCGACTCGCACCAGGCGCTGGCCGACGACGTGGTCCGCTACGCGGCCCGCGGGCCGGTGGTCCTCGCCGGCGACTCCGCCGGCGGCAACCTGGCCCTCTCGCTGGCCGCCACGCTGCGCGACCGCGGCGGGTCGGTGCCGCACCGGCTGCTGCTCCTCTCGCCGTGGGTCGACCTGAGCGAGTCGACCCCCGCCACGGCCGACCTGGACGGCTACGACCCCTGGCTGCACCTGGCCAAGCTGCGCACCTACGCCGCCTGGTGGGCTGGCTACGACGACCCGGCCGACCCCGGCCTGGCCGCCGAGCTGCGGCGTCCCGAGCTCTCCCCCGCCCTCGGCGACCTGGCCGGACTTGCCGCCCGCGCTCATGTTCTGCGGCACCCGCGACCTGCTCCACCCGGGGTGTCGGCTGCTGGCCGACCGGGCCGCGGTCGCCGGCTGGCGGCTGACCTACGTCGAGCGGCCCGGGCTGATCCACGTCTACCCGCTGCTGCCCGGCGTCCCCGAGGCGCGCCGGGCCGGCCGCCAGGCAGCGGAGTTCCTGTGGTGAGCGCGGGCGTCCGGGTGGAGGTGCGTGGCTTCGACGAGCTCGACGCCACCACGGCGTACGCCGTGTGGCGGCTGCGCCAGGAGGTCTTCGTCGTCGAGCAGGAGTGTGCCTACCCCGACCTCGACGGCCGCGACCCCGAGCCGGGGACCCGCCACGTGCTGCTGCACGAGGAGCCGGCCGGGGCGCTCCTGGGGTACCTCCGCGTGCTCGACGACGGCGACCACGCGCGGATCGGCCGCGTCGTGCTCCGCCGGGTCGCCCGGGGCCGCGGGCTCGCCGACGACCTCGTCCGCGCCGCGCTCGTCGAGACCGCGGGTCGCGACGTCGTGCTCGACGCCCAGTCCCCGCTCGCCGGCTGGTACGCCGCGCACGGCTTCGCCGTCACCGGTCCGGAGTTCCTGGAGGACGGCATCCCCCACCTCCCGATGCGGCGCACGGCCGGCTGAGGCGAGCGGTGGGCACGGGCGGCGGGGACGCGGATCGGTCCGACGCGCTGGCGGCGCTGCTGCGCTGGGAGGACGCCGGCGGAGGGTGGGAGCTGCTGGGCACCGACGGTGACGAGGCCGTCGTCGGGCTGCTCACCTGCGACGGTGGCGAACAGGTCGACACCCTCCGCTCCCGCGACGCCGACCTCCTGTCGTTCGTCCGCGATGCGTGACTGATCGGTGTGATGTGTCAGGACACTCCCCGATGGCAGCGCGCGCGGCCCGCTGGCTGACCGTCCTCGTCGACCTCAGGCGGTCCGCTGGTCCCTGAGGTCGGCCTCGACGAGGTCGAGGGCGCGGTGGAGCCAGCCGGGGTCGATGAGCTCGAGGTGCTGGGCGAGGTCGGTGACGGTGGTCCCGTCGGGGCCGGTGGTGCGGCACAGGCCGTGGGGTGAGCGCCAGGCGTGGCGGTCGAGCGCGACCTGGTGGGACTGCCAGCCGGCATGGGTCTTGGCGCGGTGGTGGGTGCGGGAGAGCGGCGCGACGTTGGTGTCGCGGGTCTGGTCGGGTGGGCCGTGGGGGTCGTAGGGGACGGGGTGGTCGAGGTCGGTGCGTCGCGAGGAGCGGGTGGCGTGGGGGAAGACCTCGCGAGGTGAACGCAGCCGGGCCCGTTCGGCGATGGCGTCGGGGAACTCGTAGGAGGACACCGCGCCCTCGGCGTGGAGGTCGATCACCGGCTTGACGACCACCCGGGAGTGCCGGACGAACGGGGCGAGCTGGCTGAGCAGCATGGGGCCGAGGTCCTCGACCCGCGCGACGCCCTGCGGGCCGGTGCCGTCGACGGATCCCTGGTGGAGGTGGACGTAGAGCACGACGTCGGTGCCCGGTGGCGGGACGTCCGGGCTCGCCGGCTCCGCTCCCGGGGGTCGCTGCGCCCTGGAGGAGGTCGAGCAGCGCGGCGGGGTGGGCCAGCCACCCCATCGCGGCCGAGCGCAGCGCCTGCTTCGGGATCCGGCCGGTGGCGGGGTCGACGGTGAGGTGCTCGGTCAGGTCCGGGCGGGTGGCGAGGACGTCGGCGACCCGGTCGACGACGGCGTCGAGCCAGGCGGCGTCGCCGGGGTCGAGGCGGGCGAACAGCGACCGGGAGCCGTGCTGGTCGGTGCGGCTGAGGTGGACCAGCCGGCGGCGGGCCTCGGCCTCGAGGCGGGCCCGGTAGCCGGCCGGGTCGGCCTCGATGACCTTGGCCGCGGCCAGGTCCAGCACCCGCGAGGGCGACTCCCCCGCGATCGCCTCGGCCACCCCCCGGTCCACCAGCCCCACGACGTCCTCACCCAGGCCCCGCGACATCGCCGCGACCTTGCGGGCCACCCACACCTCACAGCCACCGTCGAGGACCACCGCCCACGTCGCCGGCAGCCGGTGGCGCAGGTCGAGGGCGTCGGCGAGCGCGGCCCGCGCGGAGAGGGTGTGGACCTGCCGTGCGGTCGCGAGCTCGGGCAGGCACAGCTCCTGCACCCACGGCGTCCCCTCGCCACCGACCTGGACCAACCGGTCCTGACCGTGCCAGGACCGCGACCCGCCCGGACCCCGGCGCGGGTCCGCGGCGTGCAGGTCGGCCCAGTGCTGGGCCAGCAGCAGGTCCTCGACCTCCGCGCACCGCCGCTGCTCCAACGCCAGCTCCGCACGCGCCAGCACCCCGGACGCGTCGAGGTCCTCGACGGCGACGAGCGCGAGCGGGAGGGACATGTCCTCACCTTACTCGAACACGTGTTCGAACGCAACAACGTCTGACCGACCTGGTGGCACGGCTCGGCCGACCACTCCCCCGCGCCCGGCTGACCCGGGTCAGCCGGTGGCGGCCGTCGGGGCGTAGCCGGCGACGTCGTCCGCCACCGTCCGCGTGACGTCGCCGCGGGCGACGAGGAGCTCCAGGTGGGCGCGGGTCTCGAGCGTGGCGAGGCCGGCGTCGAAGACGTCCAGGTCGGTCAGCGCCTTCTCGTGCCTGGTCCACGGCAGGGCACCCGCCACCTCGTGCGCCGTGGTCCCGCCCACCACCGCACTGCGGACCTCTGCGAGGCAACGCGCGAGCCGGTCCTCGTGGTGGGCCAGCAGCACGTCGACCCGATCGTGCGAGGACGTGGCGACGGGGCCGTGCGCGGGGAGGAGCCGGAGGTCCGGCAGGCCACGCACCTTGGTCAAGGACGCCAGGAAGTCCCCGAGCGGCAGCGGCGCGGGCGCCGGCTCGAAGCCGATCGACGGCGTGATCGTCGGCAGCACGTGGTCGCCCGCGAGCAGCAGGCCCTGGTCGCGCTCGACGAAGACGACGTGGCCCTGGGTGTGCCCCGGCGTCGCGACGGCGCCGAGGGTGCGCGACCCCAGGTCGATCTCCTCGTCCCCCTCGATCCACCGGTCGGGGTAGCCCCAGTGGTCGAGGTCCTGGGTGGGGCTGCTGCGCGGCCTCCCCCACCGCGCGGCGAGGTCGGGTGCGCCGGCCTCGCGCAGCAGCGCGACCGAGGCGGTGTGCGCCGCGCGTCCCCCGTGCAGCAGGTCCAGCGTCGGCCGGTCGCCGACGCCGAGGCTGACCTCCGCGCCCACCTCGCGGGCCAGCACGCTGGCCAGCGTGTAGTGGTCGCGGTGCACGTGGGTCACCAGGAAGCGGCGAACGTCCCGCAACCGGTGGCCGAGCGAGCCCAGCGCCTGCTCGAGCAGGGCCCGGGCCTCGGGGATCGCCCACCCCCCGTCGACCAGCGTCAACCCGGCGTCGCTCTCCACGGCGTAGACGTTGACCGCGCGCAGGCCGTCCTGGGGCAGCGGGAGCGGGATCCGGTGGACCCCGTCGGCGACCGGCCACGCGCCCGGCTCGCTCCAGTGCAGCCCTGAGTCCGGGGAGACCGCGCGGTCGGTCGGGGTGCCAGCGCTGCCGGGCGTGCCGCTCACCTGCCGAGGCTAGCCCCACCGGGCGGCACCGCGGGGCGGCACGATGGGGTCGTGGAGGGACGGCTGGCAGCACGGCTGCGACGCTCCGGGTCGGTCTGGGCCGAGGAGGAGGCGAGGCTGCTCGTCGACGCAGCGGCCGGCGACCCCGACCGGCTGGAGGTCCTCGTCGGCCGGCGCGAGGTCGGCGAGCCGCTCGAGGTCGTCCTCGGCCACGCCGACCTCGGCGGTGTGCGCGTCCCCGTGACGACCGGGGTCTTCGTCCCGCGCGCCCGCAGCGCACTGCTGGTCCGGCTCGCCGTGGCCGCCCTCGCGGAGCCGACCCCGGACCCGGCCGGCCGGCGGCCCGCGGATCCGCCGGTCGTGGTCGACCTGTGCTGCGGCACCGGCGCCCTCGGCGCGGCGGTCGCGCACGCCCGACCCGAGGCGGAGGTGTGGGCGGTCGACATCGATCCCGCGGCGGTGGGGTGCGCCCGCCAGGTGCTGCCCCCCGAGCGGGTGCTGCTGGGCGACCTCTGGGCGCCGCTCCCCGACCGGCTGGCGGGTCGGGTCGCGGTCGTGCTGGCGAACGCGCCGTACGTCCCCTCCCACCAGGTCGCGCTGCTCCCCCCGGAGGCCCGGGACCACGAGCGGATCGCGGCGCTCGACGGTGGGACCGACGGGCTCGACGTCCAGCGTCGGGTCGCGGCCGGTGCGCCGGCGTGGCTGGCCCCGGGCGGCGTCCTGGTCGTGGAGACCTCGCAGGACCAGGCCGCGGCGAGCAGCCGCCTCCTGGCCGACGCCGGCCTCGCCGTGCGCACCAGGACCGACCCGACCATCGCCGCGACCGCCGTGGTGGGCACCCGTCGGGGCTGATCGCGCGAGCTCCGCACCCACGACCCATCCGCTGCGCGGACCGCTCCGAACTCCGGGCACGAGCGTCGCCAGGCGCCGACCCAACGAAGGACGGTCCTGATGCGCCGCGACGTACGCTCCCTCCGCCGGACGCGCGGGACCGGCCTGGCGGCGCTCGCCGCAGCGCTCGTCCTGCCCCTCGGCGCCTGCTCCGCCGTCTCCGACGCCGTGGGCGGGTCCCCGCCCGAGGCGGTCGCCGTGGTCGAGGAGCTGAAGGGTCGCACCACGGCGGTCAAGCTCGACCAGGGCTTCGTCCAGGCCCTCGGCGACCTCGGGCTGACGCCCGGGACCTACCAGAAGGGCAGGCTCACGGGTGGCGGCAAGCTCGTCTTCCCGATCACCGGCGGGAACGTCACCGTCTTCGAGCCCGGCGAGGTCTCGCCCTACGTCGTCGGCCAGGTGCAGCACGAGACCTCGGGCCTCACGTTGAGCGCCGGCGGCACGACCGTGCGGCTCAGCGGGCTCAACGTCGACCCCGGGGCCTCCCGGATCTACGGCGACGTCGCGGTCGACGGACGGATCGTCGCGCGCAGCGCCTACCTGTTCGCCCTGGACGGCCGCACGCTCGAGCCGCTGGAGACCAGCGGCCGCAACGCCGTGCTCACCGGTACCCGGGTCGAGGTCTCCCCCGTCGCCGCCGGCCTCCTCAACGACACCTTCGCCACCAAGGCGGTCAAGGGCGGTCTGCTGGTCGGCATCGCGACCATCACCGTCCGGCTGCCGAAGGGCTGAGGCTCCTCCCCCCGGAGACGCAGCGGCCCGGCCCCCGTGGGGGCCGGGCCGCCGCTTCGTCCGGCTCGTCCGCGGTCGGTCAGGCGCCGATCGCCTGCGTGTCGCGGTGCTGGTCGTCCTGACCGGCCGACGAGACCGCGATCCGCCGGGGCTTGGCCTTCTCGGCGACGGGTACCTGCAGCCGCAGGACCCCGGTGTCGTAGGAGGCCTCGACGCGGTCGAGGTCGAGGTTGTCCCCCAGGACGAGCTGGCGGGAGAAGACGCCGCGTGGACGCTCGCTCGTCAGCGGCTCCCAGTCGCCGTTGCGCGCGACGCGCTCGGCGCGGACGGTCAGCACGTTGCGCTCGACGTCCAGCTCGATGGTCTCGGGCGTGACGCCGGGCAGGTCGAACTCCAGGACGACGCGGTCGCCCTCGCGCCAGGCGTCCATGGGCATGACGGCCGGCCGGTTCGTGGTCCCCAGCACCTGCTGGGCGAAGCGGTCGAGGTCGCGGAACGGGTCGGTGGATCGCAGCAGCATGGTGGGTCCTCCTCATCGGGTCCGACCGGGTCGAACGACCCGGTACCTGTATCAGCAGTTACAGGTTTTATATAGCGCTGATGTGCGGCAGGATCAAGTCCCCGGCACGACGACGTCCTGGAGAGGGGACCCGATGGACCAGCAACGCGGTGTCTTCGCCATCTCGGTCGCTGCCCGGATGAGCCGCACGCAGGTCCAGAACCTGCGCGTCTACGAGCGGCACGGCCTGGTCGAGCCGGGCCGGACGCCGGGCGGGACGCGCCTCTACTCCCAGGACGACGTCGTCCGGCTCGCCCGGATCCGCGAGCTCCTGGCCGAGGGCCTCAACCTCGCCGGCATCGGGCGCGTGGTCGCGCTCGAGGCCGAGGTCGAGGTGCTGCGGACCCGCAACGCCCGGCTGCGTCAGCGGCTCGACGGGGTCGACGAGGGCTGAGCCCCCGGCAGCGCCTGCTCCCAGGCACGCGGCAGGGCGAACAGCCACGTGAGCCCCGTCCCCACGAGCACGCGGTGGAGCGCCAGGCAGGCACCGACGACCACCGCCGTGAGCACGAGCGGCAGCACCGCGGCGACCGGTCCGGCGGTGGTCGCCCCTGCGGGAACGAGGTGCACGAGGACGCCGAGCAGCGGCAGGTGCAGCACGTAGACGGGCAGGGTGCGCCGACCGAGCCGGGACAGCCCCGCACCCAGCCACGGCAGCCCCGCGAGCCTCCGCCCGGCCGCCAGCCCGACCACGACCCCGAGCGACCCGAGCAGGAGCAGCACCGGTCCCCGGGGCAGGTCGAGCCGGTAGACGGCGACCGCGGAGAGGGCGTACGCCCCGACGCCGACCGCGAGCGGGAGCCGGAGCTCGGCCGCCCGGTGGACCAGGGCGGGGAACCGCGCCCCGACCAGGAAGAACACCAGGTGCGCGAGCGCGGACTCCCGGTTGCTGTGCTCGAGACCGAGCGAGCTCGAGACGCCGGCGAGCGTCGCGGCGGCGAGGACCAGCCGGCCGGCGGGCACCCGACGGGTGGCGACGGCCACGACCAGGTAGACCGCCATCGCCCACAGGAACCACACCCCCGTCGCGGGGAGCAGCAGCTCGCCGGCGAGCTCGCCGGCGCTGGTCACGCGGTTCGTCGGCAGCGTCCGCTCCACGGTGAACACCGCGACCACGACCAGCAGCCACACCAGGTAGAGGTAGGCGGGAGCGACCACCCGCCGCACCGCCGCGCGCGGGGGGCGGGTGACCGCGCCGGCGGCGAAGAGACCGCCGACGAGGAAGAACAGCGGCATCCGCACCGGCTTCAGCGCGTAGGTCAGGTCGGTCCAGGCGGTGGCGACCGCCGCGCCCTCCGGTAGCGCCGGCACCACGAGCTTGGTCACCACGTGGTGGAGCACGACCAGGACGATGCTCAGCCCCTTGACCACGTCCGCCCAGGCGAGCCTCGGCACGAGCGCCGACGGCTCGACGACGGGGTCGGCCGGCTGGGGCCGGGCGGGGGGTCCGGGGGGCACGGTCGCAGCCTCGCGCGCGAGGCCTCGCGGGTCCGAGTCGGCGGCACCGTCGGCAACGTCACACCGCCGGGCGGCCGGGCCGCCGGGAGCCGTGCGTCAGTGGTCGCGCAGCGCCTCGACCAGCTCGTCCTTCGTCATCGACGACCGACCCTCGACGTCGAGCTCCCGCGCACGATCGCGCAGGTCGTCGACGGTCCACTCCTCGTACGCCGGTGACGAGCCGCCCCTGCTGCCCACCTCGGAGCGCGACCGGTCGGCGGCGGCATTGGCGATCCGCGCCGACTTCTGCTTGCTGTTGCCCTCGTCGCGGAGCTTCTCGTAGAGCTCGTCGTCCTTGACGCCGGGACCGTGGTCCTCGCCCTTCGGCACGGCGCTCCTCCTCGTGGTCGGGTCGGCTGGTCGGGGTCAGCGACGCTAGCCGCCGCCGCGCAGGCTCGGACCGACCCCCGGGGTGAAGCCCCTCCGGGGGGTCGCTGCGAGGGTGGTCCCGCCCGCACCCGACCGCCGCACCCCCGAAGGAGTGGTCCCCGGTGAGCACCGAGACCGTGCTGCTCGACCTCGACGGCACCCTCGTCGACTCCGTCTTCGTCCACGCGACCGCCTGGAAGGCCGCCTTCCGCGACGTCGGGGTGACGGTGGCCAGCCACCACGTGCACCGCGCGATCGGGATGGGTGGCGACCGGCTGGTGACCCACGTCGCCGGACGGGCCGTCGAGGACGCCGTCGGCGACGAGGTGCGCGAGCGGCACCAGCGCTACCTCGACGAGCGGTTCGGCGACATCAGCGCCACCGACGGCGCAGCCGACCTGCTCGAGGCGTTGCACGACCGGGGTCTCACCCTGGTCCTGGCCAGCTCGGCCGACAAGGAGCTCAGCGAGCGGCTGCTCGGGCTCCTCGACGGCGCCGGCCACCACCTCCACGCCTCCGTGGCCGGGGGCGACGCGGAGCAGAGCAAGCCCGCACCCGACCTCCTGGACGTCGCGCTCGCAGAGGTCGACGCGACCAGTGCCGTGATGATCGGCGACGCGGTCTGGGACGTCGAGTCCGCAGCGAAGGCGGGCGTGCCGTGCATCGGCCTGCTCACCGGCGGCTTCGGCGAGGCCGAGCTGCGCGAGGCGGGCGCCGTCGGGGTCTACGACTCCCCCCGCGACCTCCTCGACCACCTCGACGAGACCCCGTTGGCCCGCCGCTGACCACCCGCCCGGTCCGCCCGGCCCTCGGCGACCTCCGGCTCGTCCCGCTCACCCGCGACCACGCCGTCGACGTCTGCGGGTGGCGCTACCCGGCGCCGTACGGCCGCTACGACATGACCGACGCCGACCCCGACGAGCTCGTGCTGCCGGCTCTGGGCTTCCACGCGGTGCTGGCCGAGGACCGGTTGGTCGGCTTCCGCTCGTTCGGACCGGACGGGCGGGTCCCCGGCTGGGACTACGACGACAGCGCGCTCGACACCGGTGGCGCGCTGCGTCCCGAGCTCGTGGGTCGGGGGCTGGGACGCGGGTGACCGTGGCGAGCGCCAACACCCGCGCGCTGCGCACCGTCCGGGGACTGGCCTTCGAGCCGGCGGGTCGGTTCAGCTCCGCGGTCGACGGCCGGGGTCTCGAGGTCCTGGTGAGACGCGAGCGCTGACCTCGTCCGCAACGGACGGGTCGGCTGCTCGCGACGGGCGGGTCGGCTGCTCGGAACGGACGTCTCGGCGGGGGGTCGGGGTCCTCTCAGCCGAGGGCGCGGTCGAGGTTGAGGGCGGCGCTGATCAGGCTCAGGTGGGTGAAGGCCTGCGGGAAGTTGCCGAGCTGGATGCCGGTGAGCCCGATCTGCTCGGCGTAGAGACCGAGGTGGTTGGCGTAGGTGAACATCTTCTCCAGCGCCAGCCGTGCGTCGTCGAGGCGGCCGACGCGCGTGAGCGCCTCGACGTACCAGAACGAGCACAGCGAGAAGGTGCCCTCGCCGCCCTCGAGCCCGTCGGTGGACATCTCCACGTCGTAGCGGAAGACCAGGCTGTCGGAGACGAGCCGCTCCTCGATCGCGCGCAGCGTGGAGACGAAGCGCGGGTCGTCGGGGGCCAGGAACTTCACCATCGGCATCAGCAGCACGCCCGCGTCGAGCACGTCGGCACCCTCGTGCTGCACGAACGCGCCGATCTCCTCGTTCCAGCTGCGCTCCATCAGCCGCTCGTAGATCCGGTCGCGCTCCGCCTTCCACCGCCCGGAGTCGCCGGGCAGCCCCCGCTGCCGCGCGGTGCGGATCATCCGCTCCAGCGCCACCCACGCCATCAGCCGCGACGTGGTGTGGTGCCGGGGCTCCTCGCGGATCTCCCACATCCCGGCGTCCGGGCGCTCCCAGTTGTCCAGCAGCCAGTCGAGCACCCGCGTGAGGTCGGCCCAGGCGTCGTAGCTCAGCCCGTTGCCGTACTTGTTGAACAGGTAGACCGAGTCGATCAGCTCGCCGTAGATGTCCAGCTGGAGCTGCCCGGCGGCGGCGTTGCCCACCCGGACCGGTCGGGAGTCGAGGTAGCCGCGCAGGTGGTCCAGCTCCTCCTCGTGATCGGGGATGCCGCCGTCGATGTCGTAGAGCACCCGCAGCGGGCCCAGCTCGGGATCGACCTCGTCGCCCTGGTCCTCCAGGCGCCGGGCCAGCCACCCCATGAACGCGTGCGCCTCGTCGGTGAACCCGAGGCGCAGCAACGCGTAGAGGCTGAACGCGGCATCGCGGATCCACACGTAGCGGTAGTCCCAGTTGCGCGGGCCGCCGATCTCCTCCGGCAGGCTCGTGGTCGGCGCCGCGATGATCGCGCCGGTCGGCTCGTGCGTCAGCAGCTTCAGCGTCAGCGCCGCCCGGTTGACCATCTCCCGCCAACGCCCCTGGTAGGTCGAGCGACCCAGCCACCCGCGCCAGAACGCGGCTGTCTGGGTGAACAGCAGCGCGGTGTCCTCGCAGTCGCCCGGGACCGGGTCCTCCCCCTCCTCCAGCACCTGGAGCACGACGAGCACCTCCTCGCCGGCGGAGAGGGTGACGTCGGCCGCGACGGTGCCCCCCGACGCCGACAGGGCGACCGTCGAGGTCACCCCGAGCCGCACACCGCCGCCGGTCACCAGCGCGTCGTTCGTGCCGCGCAGCTCGACGTCGGGGACGACGCGGCCGTAGTCGGGCCGCGCGGCGAGCTCCATCTGCAACCGCGTGGTGCCACGCACGGCGGTCACCCGACGCACGATGCGCTGGCGGTGGTCGGGGTCGTGCGCGCGCACCACCGGCATGAAGTCGTGGATCTCCGCGACGCCCTCCTCGGTGAGGAACCGCGTCACCAGGATGTTGGAGTCGGGGAAGTAGAACTGCGCCGTCGTGACGTGCCCGTCGACGACGGCGAACCGCCACGCGCCGCCCGACCCCGGGTCGAGCAGGGCGCCGAACACGCTGGGCGAGTCGAACCGGCCTGCGCAGAACCAGTCGATCGTGGCCTCCGACCCGACCAGGGCGCAGGTCCGCAGGTCGCCGATCAGGCCGTGGTCGGCGATCGCCAGGTAGTCGTGCTCCCCCAGGTCGCGCTGCTCACCACCGGCGCCCTGGGCGCGCGCGGCCTCCTGCCGCGCCGCGGCCGGCTGCTGCTCGGCGGAGCTGCTCACCGCTCAGGCCCCGTCGCGGCCCAGGCGCCAACCGCCCACGGGCAGGTCCAGCGCGGCCTGCGGCCCCCACGAGCCCCGCGGGTAGGGGTGCAGCGCCGGCGGGTCCTCGATGACCGGCTGCACCACCTGCCAGAGGCGGTCGACCTCGTCGGAGCGGGTGAACAGCGTCTGCTCGCCACGCACCACCTCGAGCAGCAGGCGCTCGTAGGCCTCGAGCGGGTCGGCGCCCGGGATCGCCTCGCTGAACTCCATCACCATCCGGGCCTCGGCCAGGTCCATGTCCGGCCCGGGTCGCTTCGCCCGCATGTCGATGGTGACCCGGGCGTCGTCGGTCAGCTCCAGGACCAGCTCGTTCGGGCCGGGGTCCTCACCGAAGATCGGGCTCTCCGGGGTGCGGAAGCGCAGCGTGATGGTCCGGCGGCCCTGGGCGAGCGCCTTGCCGGTGCGCAGGTAGAACGGGACCCCCCGCCACCGGTCGTTGTCGACGTGCGCCTCGATCGCCACGAACGTCTCGACCTGCGAGTCGTCCGCGACGTCCTCGTCGTCGCGGTAGCCCTCGAACTGGCCGAAGACGACCTTCGCGGGGTCGAGCGGCTGGAGGTCGGCGAAGACCTTGGCCTTGGCGTCGCGCACCGCGTCGGCGGTGAAGTCGCCGGGGTCCTCCAGCGCGACGAAGCCGAGCAGCTGCGAGAGGTGGGTCGAGACCATGTCGCGCAGGCAGCCCGTGGACTCGTAGAAGCTGCCGCGCCCCTCGAGGCCGAGGTCCTCGGGCACGTCGATCTGCACCGACGCGAGGTGCCGGCAGTCCCAGGCCGGCTCGAAGAGGCCGTTGGCGAAACGCAGCGCCAGGATGTTCTGCACCGCCTCCTTGCCCAGGAAGTGGTCGATGCGGAAGACCTGGTCCTCCTCGACCACCTCCTTCAGCGCCGCGTCCAGGTCGCGCGAGGAGGCCAGGTCGAGGCCGAACGGCTTCTCGATCACCAGGCGGGCGCGCTCGACCAGCTCCTCGCGGCCCAGCATCGCGATCATGTCCTGCATCGCCGCCGGCGGCACCGAGAGGTAGACCAGGCGCCGGACGTCACCCAGGTCGCCACCGCCGGCCAGGTCCTCCTCGGCGGAGCGCACCGCAGCGGCGAGCTCCGAGCCGTCGTCGGCGTTCGAGGTCTGGAACGACACCCGGCCCACGAGGTCCTCGAGCACGTCCTGGTCGGGGTCGTCGACGCTCTCGCGCAGGCCGTCGCGGACCTGGTCGCGGAACTCGTCGTCGCTGCCGGGGCTGTGGCGCCCGCTGCCGATCACGGCGTACGCGTCGGGCAGCCGCCCGGCCGCGGCGAGCTTGTAGAGCCCGGGGAAGAGCTTGCGGCGCGCGAGGTCGCCGGTGGCACCGAAGAGGACCATGACGTGCGGGGGCAGCTGCTCTGGGTTGGGCACCCGCCCACCCTGCCAGGACCCGGGGGGGCCCCGGACACCCCGCCGGGTCGGCCCGCCGGTCAGCCCGTGCCGACCTCGTCGTCGGGTGCGGCGTCGTGCACGCCGGTGCGCCCGGCGTCCGTCCCACGACCGACCGCGAGGTCGGCGACCGCGACGACACCGTGCTGCAGGCCCCAGAGCACGGCCTGCGACCGGCGGGTGACGCCGATCTTGCGGTAGGCGCTGCGGATGTAGGTCTTGACGGAGTTGATGGACAGGAACGAGCGGTCGGCGATCTCCTGGTTGGACAGGCCCTGGGTGATCAGCGCGATCGTCTCCGACTCCCGCGCGCTCAGGCCCTGGTCCCGACCCGGCCAACCAGGCACTGCCCGGTCCGCGCCCGACCCGCGTGGCGGGGCCGGCACGGTCGGCGAGACCCGGCGGCCGCGGTGCACGTCCTCGACCGCCCTGACCAGGTCGGCGGCGCCGAGGTCCTTGCCGAGGTACGCCGCCGCGCCGCGGCGCAGGGTCGCCTCGACGAGGGCCGGGTCGACGCTCCAGCTGTAGGCGACCAGCCGCGGACCCGCACCCTCCCCGCCGGGCCGCCGGGCCGCCCCGGCAAGCAGGTCGACCAGGCCGGGTCGGCCCGAGCCCGGGGCCACCACCGGCTCGCACAGCACGACGTCGACCTCGGCGCGCGCGAGGAGGACGGCGTCGTCGTCCGCGAGCTCGACGAGCCGGACCCGGTCGGCGTGCGGCGCCAGCATCGTGCGCAGGCCGCTGCGGACGAGCTCGTGGTCGCCGACGAGCCCCAGCCGCACCGGACGGGACGGGGGGAGGTCACGCGTGGCCACGGGTCTCCTTCGTCGCACCGGCACCGCGCGCAGCTCGGGGGCGCAGGGTGATCGGGTCCGGGCAACGAACGATGGAACCGGGGCCGCACCCGGACCACCCCACCCCACGGGGTGGCGACGGCTCGCCAGCGGCAGGTCGTGACAATGGTCCCCGTGCACCACCTCGAGCTGCTGTGGGACGACGCGACGGACCGCGCGGTCCGCGCCGAGTGGGAGCTGCTCGTCGGGCAGGACCTGCCCAGCCAGGCCCGGCACCGGGGCGAGTCCAACGCACCCCACACCACCCTCACGATGGTCGAGGACTGGCCCGACGACGTCGACGGCCCGGTCGGGGACGCCCTCGGGCGGCTCCCGCTGGCGGCCTCGCTGGGCGCGCTGACCTGCTTCGGCGGCGGCCCCTTCACGCTGGTCCGCCCGCTCGTCGTCACCGCCGCGCTGCTCGACCTCCACCGGGACGCCCTGGCCCCCCTCGGACCTCCCGCCCGACCGTTCCTCCGCCCCGGCCGCTGGGTCCCCCACGTGACCCTCGCGACCCGGCTGGGCGCGGACCAGGTCGGGCGTGCGGTCGCGGCGCTCGCCGGGTCCCCGGCGCCCACGGGCCACCTGGTCGGCGCCCGTCGCTGGGACGCCGCGGCCAGGGTCGTCCGACCGGTCGGCCGGGCGCGACCCGGCGCCCACGGGACGTAGGTTCGCCTCATGACGACCCAGCGCTTCGCCTTCCGCTTCACCCCCGCCTACCGCGCGATCGGGCTCCCCTTCGGCGTCCTGCCCGCCACCTCCGGGGTCGAGCTGGACGACGAGCTCCGGGTGCGCTTCGGGCCGTGGCGGTTGCGCACGCCCGTCGCGAACCTGGCCGGGGCCGAGGCCACCGGCGGCTTCGCGCTGCTGAAGACCGCCGGCCCGCCGCACCTGTCCTTCAGCGACCGCGGGATCAGCTTCGCGACCAACGGCGAGCGAGCCGTGTGCGTGCGGTTCCACGAGCCGGTCCGCGCCATCGAGCCCACCGGGCGGCTGCTCCACCCCGGCGCGACGCTGACGGTCGTCGACGTCGACGGGCTGCTGACCGCCGTGCGCGGTCTGGCACGGTGACCACCCCGACGGCCGCCGCGGGGCCCACCTACGACGTCGCGGCGCTCCGGGCGCACTTCCCGGCGCTCGCCGACGGCACGGCCTACTTCGACGGTCCCGGCGGCTCGCAGACGCCGACCGCGGTCGCCGACGCGGTCGCCGCCGCCCTCGTCGGCGGGCTGTCCAACCGCGGCGCCACCACGGCAGCCGAGCAGCGCGCCGACGCGGCGGTCGGGGCGTTCCGCGCGGCGGCCGCCGACCTCGTCGGCGGGGACCCCGCCGGCACCGTCGTGGGGCGGAGCATGACCGCGCTGACCCTCGACCTGGCCCGGACGCTCGCCCGCGGGTGGGGTCCGGGTGACGAGGTGGTGGTGACCCGGCTGGACCACGACGCCAACGTGCGCCCGTGGGTGCTCGCCGCCGAGGCGGTCGGCGCCACCGTGCGCTGGGCGGGCTTCGACCCCGCCACGGCGGAGCTCGACCCGGGCGAGGTGACCGCGCTGCTCGGCCCGCGCACCCGGCTCGTCGCCGTCACCGCGGCCTCCAACCTGCTGGGCACCCGACCCGACGTGGCGGCGATCAGCGCCGCGGCCCACGAGGTCGGCGCCCTGGTCCACGTGGACGGGGTGCACCTGACCGCGCACCACCACGTCGACGTCGCCGCGCTCGGCGCCGACCTCTACTCCTGGTCGCCCTACAAGGTGCTCGGGCCGCACTGCGGCGTCCTGCACGCGGACCCCGCCCTGCTCGAGGGCCTGCGCCCCGCCAAGCTCGAGGCCGCCGCGGACCGGGTGCCCGAGCGGTTCGAGCACGGCACGCTGCCCTACGAGCTGCTCGCCGGGGTGACGGCGGCCGTGGACTTCGTGGCCGGGATCGCCGGGACGGTCGGCGCGGACGGGCCCGGTCCCGAGGCCGGCCGCCGGGAGCGCCTCGCCGCCTCGGTGGCCGCGGTGGAGGGCCACGAGGCGCGGTTGTGCGACCGCGTGGAGGAGGGGGCGCGCGCGCTCGGCCTGACCGTGCGCTCCCGTGCCCGGCGGCGCACCCCGACGCTGCTGCTGACCTTCGAGGGGGTGCCGGGGGTCGGGGCCATGGACGCCTACCGCTTCCTCGCAGGGCTCGGCGTGAACGCCCCGGCGAGCAGCTTCTACGCCGTCCACGCCTCTCGGCACCTCGGGCTCGGCGACGCGGGCGGGCTCCGGGTGGGGATCGCGCCCTACACCGACGACGAGGAGGTCGACCGCCTGCTGGCCGGGCTCGGCCGGGTCGTCACCGGCCCGCGCTGACGCCGTCCGACCCGTCGGCGCGCGGGCCCACCGGGTCGGCGAGCGCGGCGAGCCCGGTCGGGTCCTCGCGCCCGCGCAGCACGGTGCTGCCGGCCTCCCGCCAGCACGACGGCTCGTCGCCGCCGGCGGCCTCGACGGTGGCCGCGGTGGTCAGCAGCAGCGAGCCGCCGACCGCCCGGGCCACGTCGTCCGGCGGGTCCTTGGCCAGGTCGCAGAGCCGCGAGGCGGTGTTCACCGAGTCGCCGATGACGGTGTACTCGTAGCGGGACTCGTCACCGACGTTGCCGGCGAACACGCTGCCGGTGGCGATCCCGATCCCGGCCCGGATCTCGCCGACCTCCTCGAGCAGGCGGGCGGCGGTCCGACGACCGGCCCGCAGCGCAGCCCCGGCGTGGTCGTCGTGCTCGACCGGCGCGCCGAAGACCGCCAGCACGGCGTCGCCCATGAACTTGTTCACCAGGCCGTGCTCGCGCCCCACCTCCTCGACCACCACGGCGAAGAACCGGTTCAGCGTGGCCACGACGTCGTCGGCGTCGCGCTCGGTGGCGAAGGAGGTGGAGCCCACCAGGTCCACGAAGAGCACGGTGACCTCGCAGGACCGGCCCCCCAGCTCGACCGCGCCCCCCGCGGCCGCCGCGGCCACCTCCTGGCCGACGTGGCGGCCGAAGACGTCGCGCAGCTGCTCGCGCTCGCGCAGCCCGCGCACCATCTGGTTGAAGCCGGCCTGGAGCAGCCCGAGCTCGGTGCCGTCGTACACGGCGATCTCCGCGTCGAGGTCGCCCTCACCGACCCGCAGCAGGGCGCGCTGCACCGACGAGATCGGCGCCACCACGGCGCGGGCCGTCAGCACGGTCACGAGCAGGCCGACGACCAGCACGACCCCCGACAGCGCCAGCACGATGCCGGCGAACCGGGTCGGGGTCATGTCCTCGTCGGCCAGGAAGATGATCGCGGCGAGCAGCAGGCCGAGCAGCGGTGCCCCGGTGCCGATCAGCCAGAACAGCACCATCCGCCGGCGCACGCCGAGGAGTCCGCGCCCGTCCCGCAGGACCTCCCCGTCCAGTGCGAGCGCCGCCACCGGGCGCAGGCCGAACTCCCCGAGCAGGAAGGCGACCGCGCTGACCACCAGCCCGGCGATCGCGATCGTCAACGAGGTGCCGAGCGCCCGGTCGGGCTGGAGCACCAGGCTCAACACGGTGAACAGCACGAGGGCACCCAGCCACATGGACCCCTGCACGACGGTGAGCTGCCAGGGCAGCCGCAACGCCGTCCGCCGCTCGGCATCCGTCGGGCTGCGTCCCGCGTTGACCCACCGCAGCGCCCGCAGACCGCGCACCGTGGCGGCGCCCCCGCCCACCACGAAGGCGAGGAGGACGTAGACGGGCACCGCGATCGCGAGGCCGACGATGCTGCTGGTCGACAGCGGCGAGGTGGGCAGGACGACGACGGAGAGCACGACGACCACGCCCGCGCCGATGAGGTGCGTCGTGGCGAGCATCGTCGTGAGCAGCAGCTGGACGCGCCACCGCAGGCGTCGCGGCGACTGGTCGGTCGGACCGAGCAGGACCGACCCGAAGGCGGTGCCGCCCACGCCCTGCGGGGTCCCCGGCATGGCCGCAGGCTAGTCGCCGGAGCGCCCGTCCGCGGCCCGGACGGTCGGCGCCGCCTCCCTCGTTCCACCCCCGAGGGTGGAATCGCTCCCGGGAGTGGCGCATGTCCAAGGTTTGTGCAACCTTGTGCAGGCAACGTTCAACACTGTTCAACACGCCGGCTCCGCCCCCGGGCCGGCTGACGCGAGAGGCCCCGCCGTGGACCCGATCGACCTCACCCAGCAGCGCCGCTCGCGGCGCGTGCCGGCCGAGGAACGCTCGGAGCGCACGGCCGCGCTGCTGCTCGCGGCCGCCGCCGGGGAGCCGGCCGAGCGGGAGCGGGCGCTCGACGCCGTCGTCGAGCTGAACATGCAGGTCGCCGAGGCCGTCGCCCGGCGCTACGCCCGCCGCGGCATCCCGCTCGAGGACCTCACGCAGGTCGCCTACCTCGCCCTGGTGCGGGCGGTGACCAGCTTCGACGCCGGGCGGGGCGAGGACCTCCTCAGCTACGCCGTGCCCTGCATGCAGGGCGAGATCCGTCGTCACTTCCGCGACCAGGGGTGGAGCATCCGGCCGCCGCGCGAGGTGCAGCGCGCGCACTCGCGCATCCTGCAGCAGGGCGAGGACCGCGACCGCTACGACGCCGAGGCCCTGGAGCGGCTCGCGGTCGAGGTCGAGGAGTCGGTCGAGGTGGTCCGCGAGGCCCTCGTCGCCCGCTCCGGCTTCGACCTGCTCTCCCTCGACGTGCCGACCGGGACGTCGGGCGCCGTGCCCGACGTGGCCGACCACGCCGACCACGCCGCCGAGGCGGCGGAAGCCCGGGCCATGCTCGCGCCGCTGATGGATGCGATGGCCGAGCGGGAGCGCCAGATCCTCACCTGGCGGTTCGTCGACGAGCTCTCGCAGCGCCAGATCGCCGAACGGCTCGACATGACCCAGGTCCAGGTCTCGCGGCTGCTGCAGAAGACGCTGACCCACCTGCGCACCACCCTCGGCGACGTCGGTTAGAGCGCCCGCGCGGCTCTGAGCCGTGCCGCCGGACCCGGGAGCGGACCCCCAGGGGTGGGTTAGGCTGGCCGTCCGGTCCGATGCTCCTGGAAGGTGGATCCCCCGTGGCAGACCACCTTGCGGAACCCCTCGACGAGCGCGCGAGCGCCGCGGGCGAGCCCGGTCCTGGACCCTCGGAGCGGTGGCGCATCGGCGTCCTCGCCGGGCGGGTGGGCATCTCCGAGACCCTGCTGCGCGCCTGGGAGCTGCGCTACGGGCTGCTGAACCCCACCCGGACCACGTCCGGCTACCGGCTCTACGGCCCCGAGGACGAGCGGCGGATCCGGGCGATGGTCGCGGCGCGCGAGCGCGGCGTCCCGGCCGCACGGGCGGCCGCCGAGGTCCTCTCCGCCGAGCGGACCGGCGAGCACGGCCGGGCCCACGACGAGACCGACGGGACCACCGACCGGAGCCGCCGCGCCCACGACGCCCAGGTCGCACGCGAGGAGCTCGTGGCCGCCATGGTCGGCTACGACGTCACCGCGATGCACGAGACGATCGACCGGGTCCTGCGGACGGTCTCGGTCGAGGCCGCGATCCGCGACGTGCTGCTGCCGTTCATGTTCGAGGTCGGCCGCGGGTGGGTCGAGGGCGACTACGACATCGCCGACGAGCACTTCGCCACCGAGATCGTCCGGTCGCGCCTGGCCGCGCTGACGGTCGGCGGCGCGCCCCGCACCGGCCCGCTGGTCATGCTCGCCTGCCCGCCGGGCGAGGCGCACGACCTGGCGCTGAAGGCCTTCGAGGTCGTGCTCCAGCGGTCCGGGTGGCGCACGCGCTACCTCGGGTCGCACACCCCGACCCGGGCCCTGCTCAGCGCCGCCGAGGCGATCGAGCCCGACCTGGTGGTGCTCGCCGCCACCCGTCGCGCCGCCTTCCAGCTCGAGGACGACGCCCTCACCGCGCTGCGCACGCGCTGGCCGCTCGCCGTGGCCGGCGCCGGGGCCGACGCCGAGCTCGCTGCCGCCTGGGGGGCCACGCACCTCGTCGGCGACCCGGTGGCCGGGGCCCAGCAGCTGGTCTCGCAGCGCGTGCCACACCGCGGCCGCACCCGGCCTGTACAAAGTTTGTAGAAACTTTTCGGTCCGTCGTTGATTGAAAGCGTGACGACGGGGGAACGGGGGGAGTGAGGCGCCCGGTCGGGCGCCCCGCCCCCGACCGAGAGGAGTGGACCTGTGTCCGCCCAGCTCCGCTCCGTCCCGTCCGGGTCTGCCGCTCCGGCGGGCAGCCCCGTCCACGACCCGCTCCGGGAACGCTCCGCCGGGGTCCGCAACGGGATCGTCTACTTCGCCCACCTGGCTCGTCTCTCGCTCCCCCTCGCCGACCTGGACGACCGCCAGGCCAGCGAGATGGGGCGCGACCTCGCTGTCCTGGTCGCCGAGGCGACCCGTGACCGGCTCCGCCCGCACCTGCTGCACGCCCTGCTCGACGCCGTGCTCGACGAGCTGCTGCCGGCCCTCCCGCCGCCCAGCCGCACAGCCCTGCACGAAGCACGCCCGTTGCTCTCCACCCCCTCCGACACGGCCTCCTGAGGAGCTCTCATGCCCACCCCCACCGACCAGATCACCGTCGCCCTCGTCGACGACCACGACCTCTCCGTCGCCGGCCTCGAGAGCCTCCTCGCGCCCTACACCGACCGGGTCGAGCTGCTGGACCTGCGCACCGGGCTGGCCCGGGCCAAGGAGCTCGACGTCGTGCTGTACGAGCCCGTCGGGCAGAGCCACTTCGGCGAGGCCGTGCTGCGCGACCTCCAGCGGGCCGGCGAGGCCACCTCGGTGGTGTGGAGCTGGGCGCCCGCCGACCAGCTGCCCACCGCCACCGCTCGCCCCTACCTCTCCAAGCGGATGACGGCCTCCCAGCTGGTCCGGGCCCTCGAGGACCTGGTCAGCGGCCGGGCCGAGCTCGAGACCACCCCCGGTGAGGACGAGGTCGCCGCCCGCGCCGAGGCCGAGGCCCAGGCGGCCGCGCAGGTCGAGGAGCCGCGGCCGATGCGTCCCGCCACGCCGGTCCACCCGCAGACCCCCTCCGGGCTGCGCCTGACCCGCCGCGAGCACGAGATCCTGGTGCTGATCACCAACGGCCTGACGAACGCCGAGATCGGCGAGCAGCTGACGCTCAGCATCAACTCGATCAAGACCTACATCCGCCAGGCCTACCGCAAGATCGACGTCGAGCGCCGCGCCCAGGCCGTGGCCTGGGGCATGACGAACGGCCTCGGTGGCGCGTTGCCCGAGGACCTCGACAACGCGGAGACCGAGACCGAGCCGGCGCGCGAGGGCACCACCCTCTCCGCCGTCGCCTCCTGACGCACCACCACCACCTCCCCCCGGACCGCGCTCCGCGCGGACCCACGAGCGCCGCGGACCGACCACCGGTCCGCGGCGCTGGTGCGTCGCGGGGGCGATCCGGGGCTGCCTACGGTGGTGGCAGCGTCGTACCGCCGAGACCACCAGGAGGACCCGTGCCCGCCGACCGCGTGCTGCCCACCGAGGAGACCGCCGACCTGCTCCGTCTCGTCCGCGACCTCGCGACCACGGAGCTGGCCCCCCGCGTGGCACGCGCGGAGGCCGACGAGGAGTTCCCCCGCGAGGTGTTCCGCCTGCTCGGGCGTGCGGGCGTCCTCGGCCTGCCCTACCCCGAGGAGGTCGGTGGCTCCGGGGTCCCCTACGAGGTCTACCTCCAGGTGCTCGAGGAGATCGCGGCGGTCTGGGCCTCGGTGGGCGTGGGCGTCTCGGTGCACGCGCTGAGCTGCTTCGGCCTGTTCAGCAGGGGCACCGAGGAGCAGCGGGCCTGGCTGCCGGAGATGCTCGCCGGCGAGCAGCTGGGTGCGTACTGCCTCTCCGAGGCCCACGCCGGGTCCGACCCGGCGGCGATGCGCACCACCGCGCGCCGCGACGGCGACGAGTACGTCCTGGACGGCGCGAAGGCGTGGACCACCCACGGCGGCCAGGCGGACTTCTACAAGGTGATGGCCCGCACCTCCGACGACCGTGCCGGCATCTCCTGCTTCCTGGTCGCGGCCGGCACGCCCGGGCTCTCGGCCGACCCGCCCGAGCGCAAGATGGGCCTGACCGGCTCCGCGACCGCCACGATGCGCTTCGACGGCGTCCGGGTGCCGGTCGGGCGGCGGCTCGGGGAGGAGGGCGACGGCCTGCGCATCGCGCTGGCCGGTCTCGACTCCGGCCGGCTCGGGATCGCGGCCGTCGCGACCGGTCTCGCCCAGGGCGCGCTGGACCACGCGGTGACCTACGCCCAGCAGCGCGAGACGTTCGGGCGGAGGATCATCGACCACCAGGGGCTGGGTTTCGTGCTCGCCGACATGGAGGCCGCCGTCCAGTCCGCGCGCGCCACCACGCTGGCCGCCGCGCGGCTTCGCGACCTCGGGCGGTCGTTCTCCCGCGAGGCCTCGGTGGCCAAGCTGGTCGCCACCGACAACGCGATGAAGGTGACCACCGACGCCGTCCAGGTCCTCGGCGGCGCCGGCTACACCCGGGACTTCCCGGTCGAGCGGCTGATGCGGGAGGCGAAGGTGATGCAGATCTTCGAGGGCACCAACCAGATCCAGCGGATGGTCGTCGCCCGCCAGCTCGACACGCGCCCGGGTGGGGAGATCACGCACTCCTGACCCCACCGGGAGGGCGGTGCCCGCCATCTGGATCGCGCTGCCGCTGCTCGTCGGCTTGCTGTCCCTCCGCCCCTGCAAGGTGAAGTGATCCGGGGCGATGCACGCCGGCCCGCTCGCCGTGACTATCAAGGGCGTCGTGGCGTTGACTGCCGTGCAGGATTCCATGCCGGGGAAGGTCATCGTTGTTGTAGCGACGGTCGTCGTCCTCGCCGTCATCGCGTTCGTCGGGGTCTTCGCCTGGTGGGCCTCCGGCTGGAACCAGTGCGCGAGCGAGGTCGACGGGCGACTGGTAGAGCACCACTGCGACGAGGAACCGTCGGGCTGACCACCGAACCGGACCGCGGCGAGGGGCACCCGGACCCGCCACCGCCATGGAGCCGGGCCGGATCAGCGTGGGCGGCGCGTTCCTCGAACACCCACTCGATTGTAGATCAATTGTTACCGCGACACGTCCATCTGACCAGGGGGCGATGTCGGTGGCTGCTGGTTGACTTCTCCCATGACCAGCACCTGCCTCCCGCCCACGGCGGCGCCGCCTGCGCCGTCGCGGCCGCGGCCGGGCGTGGTGCTGGCAGAGGCGCTGACCACGGCGCGGGTGCAGGTCTCGCGGGCAGCGTCGGTGACCGGGACCGGCCTGTCGAACGCCGACCTCAGCGCGGCGGCGCAGGACCTCGCGGCGTTGCGTTCCCAGGTCGAGGCGCTGTCGCTGGCCGTGCTGGCCGAGGCCCGTGACCGCGGCACGGCCGGTCCGGGCGGGGACTCAGCCGACGTCGACCCCGCCGCGTGGTGGGGACGGCTGACCGGCGACCCCACCGAGGTCCTGCGCGGCGGCCTCTGGATCGCCCGGCTCCTCAAGACCAAGTACCACCACACCCGCCGTGCTCTCGAGGACGGCCGGATCCGGCTCTCGCAGGCCAAGGTCCTGGTCCGCGCCGCCGAACGCGCCCCCAAGCAGCTGTCCGCCGAGCAGGTCGCCGCGGCCGAGGAAGCACTCGTGCTGACCGCCACCGGCCAGGGCACCCGCACCGGACGCCCGATGCCCGCCCACGAGCTGCGCGGCGAGGCCCGCCGCGTCTACGCCGGCCTCCTGCCCACCAAGGCCGAGTCCGACAAGGCCGAGGGAGACGACCTCGCCGACGAGGAGGACCACGCCGAGCGCGAGACCTACCTCTCCCTGCACGACCGCGGCGACGGCACCACCCGCGGCGCCTTCGTCGTCCCCGCCCTCCACGCCCGCCTCCTGCAGCACGCCCTGGAACGGCTCTCCGCACCCCGGCGGCTCTCCCGCGACACCACCGGCCACCCGACCACCGACGAGTCCGCGGCCCACCTCGGCCCCTCCCAGGGCGAACGGCTCGGCTCGGCGTTCTGCGAGCTCCTCGAGCACCTCCCCACCGACGCCCTCGCCGCCTCCGGCGTCGAGCTCCTCGTCAAGATCGACCTCGACCAGATGCTGACCGGGCTCGGCGCCGGCACCCTGGATGAGGGCACCCCGCTCTCGGTGCGCGCGATCCGCCGGCTGTCCTGCACCGCCGGACACACCCCCGCCGTCCTCGCCGGCACCAGCCTGCCCCTCGACCTCGGCCGCACCCGGCAGACTGTTCACCCGAGCCCAGCAACGAGCCGTCGCCGCCCGCCACGACACCTGCGCCATCACCGGCTGCACCCGCCCCCTGCCCTGGTGCGAGCTCCACCACCTCAGACCCTGGTCCCGAGGCGGACGCACCGACCTCCGCGACGCCCTCCCCCTCTGCGGCTACCACCACCGACGCGTCCACGACCCCACCTACGAGCTGACCCGACGACGGTCCGGAGACTGGGCGCTACGCCGACGGCAACCGGCACCGACCCCCTCACGGAGCGCTGACCCGCCACGACGTCCTAGGGTGCCCGGGTGAGCACCCCGCCCAACGCCCGGACCCAGCCGACCTACGCCCAGCTCGCCGCCCTGCCGGCCTACGCCTCGCGATCGGTGCCGGCCGCGTTCGAGGACGTCAACGGGCACCTGAACATCCGCCACTACGTCGGCATCGCCAGCGAGGGGCTCGACGAGTCGCTCGTCGAGTGCGGGATCCCGCAGAAGTGGCCGGCGGTCGCCGGCTCCGGCGTCTTCACCGCCGAGCACCACATGTCCTACCCCGCCGAGGTGCGCACCGGCGACCGGATCTCGGTCCGGGTGCGGCTCGTCGGTCGCTCCGAGCGAGCGGTCCACGTCCTGGTCTACCTGCTCGACGACACCCACGAGCGGCTCAGCTACGTGATGGAGGAGATCTTCCTCCACGTCTCCATGGAGACCCGGCGCACGGCGCCGTGGCCCGAGGACGTCGCGAGCCAGATCGACGCCCGCCTGAGCGAGCACCAGTCACTCGACTTCGAGTCGCCGACCTCCGGGTCGATGGCGCTGCGCTGACGCGCTGCGCCCGTCCTGCGGCTCAGCCGGCAGGCGGCGCCAGGTCGCCCAGGTCGACCAGGACCTGCTGGGCGACCTTGAACGCGGTGTTGGCGGCCGGCGCCCCGCAGTAGACCGCGCTGTGGAGGATGACCTCGCGGATCTCGGCGACGGTGAGGCCGTTCGTGCGCGCCGCCCGCACGTGCATCGCGAGCTCCTCCTCGTGGCCGAGCGCGACCAGCGCGGTCAGCGTGACCATCGACCGGCTGCGGCGGTCGAGGCCGGGCCGCGTCCACACCGCCCCCCAGGCGTGCTCGGTCACGTAGCGCTGGAAGTCCTCGGTCAGCTCCGTCGCACCCGCGGCGGCCCGGTCGACGTGGACGTCACCGAGCACCTCGCGGCGCACCGCCATGCCCGCGTCGTACGCCGACCCGTCCCCGTCCCCGTCGGCCGCAGCGGGCGGTGCCGGCGCCGGCGGGTCCGACACCGGCGGAGGGGCAGCGTGGGGGTGATCCCCAACGCGTGCTCGAGCACGAGCGCCGCGACCCGCGTCCGGGGCCTCGGCGGGCGCGAGGTGGGCGACCCCGTCGAGCACCTCGAACCGGCCCCCCGAGACGCCGTCGGCGATCAGCCGGAGGTCCTCGGGCGGCGTGGCGACGTCGTGGGACCCGGCCACGGCCAGCACCGGGGCCACCACCGACCCGAGCCGGTCGCGCACGTCGAACCCGGCGAGCGCGCCGCACACCGCCACGTACCCCTCGTCGGTGGCCTCGGCCAGGGCGTGGAGCAGCGCGCCCCCGCGGTCGGGCTCGCGATCGAGGAAGCCGGGCCCGAACCACCGCTGCGCCGAGGCCTCGACCAGGGAGGACGTCCCGCCCGCCCGCACCGCCGCGATCCGCTCCTGCCACGACTCCTCGGTGCCGATCCGGGCGCCGGTGCACAGCAGCACGCGCTGAGGCGACCCGCTCCGGCGCGTCCAGCAGCAGCTGGAGGCCCACGGCCCCGCCCACGGAGTCGCCGGCGTAGTGGAACCGGGTCGCCCCCGCCTGGTCGACCATGTCCAGCACGCCCGCCGCGAGGTCGGCGACCGTGAGCCCCGGAGCAGGGCGCTCCCGGTCCAGGCCGTGCCCGGGCAGCTCCCAGGCGAGCACGGTGACGTGGTCGGCGAGCCGGTCGGCCACCGCCGACCACAACGTGGTGGCCGAGGTGCCGAGGGAGGGTCCGAGCACGAGCAGCGGTCGGTCCTCGGCGCTGCCACGGCCGAACCGGACGGCGATGGTCACGGGGTCTCCTGGAGGTGGGTGGCTGGGGCTGGGGTGCCCCGCCGTCGGACGCGCGCGAGGACGTCGTCGACGAGGGCGCCGGCGAGCCCGAGGTAGGCCGCCGGGTCGGGGGTGTGCTGCGACTGGTCCGGCCCGGGGCGACCCGCGGTCGCGGCCATCGAGCGCTGCTCGGCGGTCAGCGCGACCGCCTGCTCCCGGGCGCGAGCGGTCGCGACGTCGTCGTGGACCACCAGGTCCCGCAGCAGCCCGGTGGCCTGCTCGGCCGCGGTCACGGCCCCGCGGGCCAGCGAGCGCAGCGCGGGCCACTCCGCGTGCCAGGCGCCGTCGGCCCGCTCGTCGACCTGCCCGGCGGCGGCGAGGTGCAGCGCGGCCAGCTGCCCCGGTGCGGTCGTCGCGGCGCGCCGCAGCAGCAGCGCCCGGACCGGGTTGGCCTTGCCGGGCATCGTCGACGACCCGCCACCGGAGCCCTCCGCGACCTCGCCGACCTCGGGCCGGCCGAGCTGGAGCACGTCGGCGGCGAGGTGTCCCCACGCGTCGGTGGCGGTGACCAGCGCGTCGCCGGCCCGGGTGAGCGGTCGGCGCCGGGTGTGCCAGGGCGCGACGGCGACGAGGCCGAGCTGCTCGGCGAGGGTGGCCACCACCAGGCGCGCACGCTCGGGCCCGGCCAGCTCGACCAGGCCGGCCAGGGTGCCCGCGGCGCCCCCGGCCTGCACCGGCCACCCGGCGGCGCCCAGCGCGGCCAGGTCCTCGTCGGCGTCCAGCAGCCCGGCCAGCCACCCGGCCGCCCGCAGCCCGAGGGTGGTCGGGACGGCGTGCTGGGTCAGCGTGCGGGCGGCCGCGACGGTGTCGCGGTGGGCCTCGGCGAGCGCGGCCAGCGTCACGACCTGGCTCGCCAGCTCGCGCCGGACCCGGGTCACGGCGTCGCGCAGTCCGAGCACGAGCGCGGTGTCGAGCACGTCCTGGCTGGTCAGCCCCCGGTGCAGCCAGCGGGCCGCCTCGACCTCCCCGGCGTCGGTGAGCCGGGACCGCAGCGTGGCCACCAGCCCGACCACCGGGTTGCCGTCGCGCTCCGCGCCGACCGCGATCGCCCCGAGGTCCCGCGGGCCCAGCAAGGAGCCCAGCGCGCCGCGGCGCAGCGCGGCACCCGCCGGCGCGACGTCGTGGACGACGAGGGCGGCCAGCCAGACCTCCTCGACCAGCACCATCGCCGCGAGCAGCGCCTCGTCGTCGAGGACGCCGGCAGCCCGGTGGTCCCCGGGCAGCAGCAGGTCGCTCATCGCGCCAGTCTGGTCCACGGGCCGGCTCAGCCGCCGAGCGGCAGGCGGGGGTAGGTCAGGAAGGTCGTCTCCCCTCCCCCTGCAGCCCGATGTCGAAGCGCAGGTCGGTGCTGCCCGCCGGACCGGGCTCGGGGACGCAGAGCAGGGTCTCCCGGGCCGCGGGGTCGCGCTCGGCGAGCGACGCGAGCAGCGGGTCGCCGGCCAGCGCCCCGGGGGCGCTGCCGTGACCCTCGGGCAGGTAGGCCCTGGTCAGCAACCGGTGGAGCAGGCCCCGGGCGAACACGGTGACGGCGAAGAAGGCCGCCGCGTCCGGCCGGTGCGGTCCGGGCCGGACGGTGGTGAACGCGTACCCGCCGCCGGCGTCGGTCGCGCACCGCCCGAAGCCGGTGAAGGTGCGACCGTCGCGGTGCAGCGAGCCGGGCTGCTGGGGGACGGTGCCGTCGGCGGCGGTCTGCCAGACCTCCACGCAGAGCGTCGGGCACCGGCGCGCCGTCCCCGTCGCGCACCGTGCCCCGCAGCACCACCGCGGCGGGGTGGCCCGGCGGCACGAGCTCCGCGTCACCGGACCAGGGCAGCGAGTAGTGGAAGAACGGTCCGACGGTCTGGCCGGGTGTCGGCGGCAGCGGGGTCGCGGCGCTCACGCGTCCTCCCCCAGGGTGGCGGTGAGGTCGTCCTCGCGCACGGTGCGGTGCGACCCGGTCAGCACGACGTCCCAGCGGTAGCCGGTGGCCCACTCGGGCTGGGTGAGGTCGTGGTCGTAGGTGGCCACCATCCGCTGCCGGGCGGCCGGGTCGACGACGGCGGTGAAGATCGGGTCGAGCGCGAACAGCGGGTCGCCGGGGAAGTACATCTGGGTCACCAGCCGCTGGGTGAAGTCGGTGCCGAACAGCGAGAAGTGGATGTGGGCCGGGCGCCAGGCGTTGCGGTGGTTGCGCCACGGGTACGGGCCCGGGCTTGATCGTGGTGAACCGGTAGACGCCGTCGTCGTCGGTCAGGCACCGTCCGGTCCCGGTGAAGTGCGGGTCCAGGGGGCGGGGTGCTGGTCGCGCTGGTGGACGTAGCGACCCGAGGAGTTCGCCTGCCAGACCTCGACCAGCTGGCGCCGCACCGGCCGGCCGTCGCCGTCGAGCACCCGGCCGGTGACGCACGATCCGCTCGCCGAGCGGCTCACCGCGGTCCTGGATGGTCAGGTCGGCCTCCAGCGGGTCGACGTCGCGGTGGCCGAAGCAGGGGGCCCACAGCTCCACCCCCTCCGGGTCGACCTGGTGCGGGTCCTTGGTGGGCGCGCGCAGCGCGGCGGAGCGGTAGGGCGGCCACGCCCGGCGCGGGTGGCTGCTCCGCGGGAGCGCCGTCGGGGCGCGCGGCGTACGCCGCCTCGGCGTCGGCGATCTCGGCGCTCACCGCCGCCTGGGTCGCGGCCTCGGTGCTGGTGGGGGTGCTCATCGGGCTCCTGCTGCGGTCGGGACGGGGGACGTGGGGACGGCGCCGGGCCAGCCGGTGTAGGCCTCGGCGAGCCAGGTCGAGCCGGCCTCGGAGGACACCACGGCCTCGAGCTCGCCCTGCTGGCGCCGGACGTCGAAGGGGGTGGCGTCCGGGAGGCGGTGGAGCATCGTGGTCATCCAGTAGGAGAAGTGCTGGGCCCGCCAGACCCGGTCCAGCGCGCGCCGGGAGTAGGTGTCGAGGTGGTCGGGGTCGTCGTCGCGGACCGCGCGCTCCAGCTCCTCGGCGAGCACGCGGACGTCGGCGAGCGCCAGGTTCAGGCCCTTGGCGCCGGTCGGCGGGACGGTGTGCCCGGCGTCGCCGACGAGCACCAGGCGGCCGTGGCGCAGCGGCTCCTGGACGAAGGACCGGAACGGCAGCACCGAGCGGGAGGTGATCGGGCCCTCGACGAGGTGGTGGCCGTTGGCCCCGGCCACCCGCTGCAGCGCCTCCCAGATCCGGGCGTCGGACCAGGCGTCCGGGTCCTCGGACGGGTCGCACTGCACGTACATCCGCTGCAGCCGGGGGGTGCGCTGGCTGATCAGCGCGAAGCCGTGCTCGCTGTGGTGGTAGACCAGCTCGGGAGCACTCGGCGGCGCCTCGGCGAGGATGCCGAACCAGGCGAACGGGTACTCCCGCACGTACTGGCGGCGTGCGTCGGCCGGGACCGCACGGCGGCAGGTCGACCGTGAGCCGTCGGCGCCCACGAGGAAGTCGCAGGTGACCTCGTGGGGCACCCCCTCGGCGTCGGTGAACCGCAGGTGCGGGGTGCGGGAGGCCAGGTCGCCGACCTCCACGTCGCCCACACCGAACCGCACGTCCCCGCCGTCGCGCACCCGGGCGTCGGCCAGGTCGACGAACACGTCGGTCTGCGGGTAGAGCCTCGTCGAGGCGCCCACCAGGGCGTCGAAGTCGAGGCGGTGGCGGGCGCCGCCGAAGCCGAGCTCGATGCCCCGGTGCTCGTCACCCTCCCGCAGCACGCGGTCGGAGACGCCGGTCTCGACGAGCATCCGCACGCTGTCGGACTCGAGGATGCCGGCGCGGTGGGTCTGCTCGATCTCGCGGCGGGTGCGGACGTCGACGGCGAGCGTGCTGCCGACGCCGGCGACGGCCAGCAGGTGGGTCAGCATCAGCCCGGCCGGCCCGGCGCCGACGACGGCGACCGTGACGTGGGAGCGGCGCGGGGCGGCAGCGGCGGTCACGGGTCCATGATGTCCTCGGCAGGGAGACGGACGACACCCCGGCCTTCCGTTCACCGGAAGTCGGTCGTGGCGTCGGTCACGCCGGCCGGGTCCACCGTGGGTGCGCCCGACGACGGCCGCCACCCGGCCCGCACCGATCCCCGAGGAGCACCACGATGACCGCCACCCCGACCACCCCCACCCGGGGCCCCTCCCGCAGCGCGTGGCCGGTGTGGCTGTGCTGGGTCGCGGTCGCCCTCGACGGCTTCGACCTCGTCGTCCTCGGGGCGGTGATCCCGGTGATCGCGGCGTCCGGCGACCTCGGTTTCACCCCCGCCTCGCTGACCACCGCGGCGACGCTCGGGCTGGTCGGCGTCGGCATCGGCGCGGTCGCGGTCGGACCGGTCTCGGACCGCTTCGGGCGGCGGCTGCCGCTGATCGCGTGCATCGCCTTCTTCTCCGTGCTGACGCTCGCGATCCCGCTGGCCGGTAGCCCCACCTCGTTCACCGCGCTGCGGTTCCTGGCCGGCATCGGGCTCGGCGCCTGCCTGCCGACCGCCCTGGCGTACATGAGCGAGCACGCCAGGCCCGGACGGGCCGGCTCGGCCGTGACCCGGATGATGACGGGCTACCACGTCGGCGCCGTGCTCACCGCGCTGATCGGGCTGTTCCTCATCGACGCCGCCGGCTGGGAGGCGATGTTCGTGGTGGGCGGCGTGGCCGGCCTGCTGGTGCTCCCGGTGATGTGGCTGCGGCTGCCGGAGTCGCAGGGCTACCTCGACGAGGTGGCTGCCCGTCGCGAGGGGACGGCCGGCTCCGGCGCCGCCAGGCCGACCCCGCGGGTACGGGTGCGCAGCAGCGACGTGGTGCGCGGTCGCTACCTGCGGGTGAGCATCGGGCTGTGGGTCGCCTCGTTCATGGGCCTGCTGCTGGTCTACGGCCTGAACACCTGGCTCCCGACCATCATGGGCAGCGCCGGCTACTCGATCGACCAGGGCACCGGCCTGCTGCTGGTGCTCAACGTGGGGGCGGTCCTCGGGCTGCTGGTCGCCGGCCGGATCAGCGACGCGCGCGGCAACAAGCCGACCGTGCTGGCGTGGTTCGGGCTGGCCGCGGTCTTCCTCGCCGGGCTCTCCATCCGGATCGAGAGCACGGTGCTCGTCTACGTCGCGGTGATGCTCGCCGGCGTGTTCGTCTTCAGCGCCCAGGTCCTGGTCTACGCCTTCGTCGGGCACCTCTACCCCGCGCGGTTGCGGGGCACCGCGCTCGGCATGGCCGCCGGCGTCGGCCGGGTGGGTGCGATCGTCGGCCCGAGCCTGGGCGGCGCGCTGGTGACGGCGGGCGTCTCCTACCCGTGGGGCTTCTACGCCTTCGCGGTCGCCGCCGTGCTCGCCCTGGCGGCGCTCGCGACCGTGCCCGCGCACCTCGCCAGCGACGACCACGTCGCGCGCACCCCGGCTACGGCCTGAGACCGGGACGGCGGGGGCCGGGGGTGCCGGGCGGCAGCGTGACCTCGAGGGTCCTGGCCCTCGTCGGGGCCTTCGACGAGTCGCACCGCCGGCTGGCCCTCACCGAGCTGGCCGGGCGCGCCGACCTCCCGCTGTCGACGGCGCACCGCCTCGTCGCCGAGCTCGTCGAGTGGGGCGCGCTGACCCGGGGGGCCGACGGCCGCTACGTCGTCGGGCGGCGGCTCTGGGACGTCGGCCTGCTGGCCCCGGTCAACACCGACCTGGTGGAGACCGCGTCGCCGCACCTGCACGACCTGTACGCCGCCACCCGGGCCACCGTCCACCTCGCCGTGCGCGAGGACGACCAGGCGCTCTACCTCGACCGGCTCCGCGGCCGGGCCTCGGTGCCGGTGGTCAGCACCGTCGGGTCCCGGCTGCCGCTGCACGCCACCGGGGTCGGGAAGGTGCTGCTGGCCCACGCCCCGGAGGAGGTGCGCGCACGAGCGCTCGCGCGGTTGACCCGGGTCACGGCGTACACGGTGACCCACGCCGGCGTGCTGGACCAGCAGCTGGCCCGGGTGCGCCGCGACGGTCACGCCACGACCAGCGAGGAGATGACCCTCGGCGCGTGCTCGGTGGCGGTGCCGGTGAGGCGCGACGGCGTGGTCGTCGCGGCCCTCGGCATCGTCGTCCCGTCGTTGCGGGGCCAGCGCGCGCGCCTGGTCGGCGCGCTCGAGGTGGCCGCCCGGGGGGTGGGTCGCGGCCTCGACCGCGCGTGAGCGGGACCTACCGGCCCGGCACCACCCGCAGGTCCGCCTCGACCGCGGCCGCGGCGGCGCGCAGCGGCTCCAGGGTGGCGCGCAGGGCCTCGACCGGCGAGCTCGTGGACACGTTGAGCGCCGCCACCACCGCGCCACCGCGACCCCGCAGCGGCACGGCGAGCGAGCGGAGGCCGTCCTCCAGCTCGCCGTCGACCAGGGCGTGGCCCTGCTCGGCCACCCGGACGAGCTCCTCCCGCACCGCCGCCGGGTCGACGAGCGTCGCCGCGGTCAGCGGGGCGAGGTCGGTCAGCGCGGCCTCGCGGACGTGCTCCGGGGCGGCGGCGAGCAGCACCCGACCCATCGAGGTGGCGTGCGCCGGGAAGCGGGTGCCGACGGTGATCGCCACCGACATGATCCGCCGCGTCGCGACCCGGGCGACGTAGACGATCTCGGGCCCGTCGAGCACCGCGCCCGACGTGGACTCGCCGACCCGCGCCGAGAGGCGCTCGAGGTGGGGCTGCGCGACGGCCGGGAGGTCGAGCGCCGACAGGTAGGCGGTGCCGAGGCGCAGCACCTGCGGGGTCAGCGCGAAGGCACGCCCGTCGACGCGCACGTAGCCCAGCTCGGCCAGGGTCAGCAGCGACCGACGCGCGGTGGCGCGCCCCAGCCCGGTGCGCTCGGCGACCTCGCTGAGCGTCATCGCCGGGTGGTCGGCGTCGAAGGCGGTGATCACCTCCAGCCCGCGGGCCAGCGAGCGGACGAACTCCTCAGCCACGACCGGAGCCACGACCCGCGCCGGCGGTCGCGTCGACCAGCGGCACCTCGAGGAGGTCGGCGAGCTGCGCGACCGTCGTCCCGACGGTCTCCAGCACCCGCACCGCCCCGTCCGGCGCCCCCGACGGCCCGACCTCGAAGGTCGCCAGGTCGGTGTAGACCCGGTCGACGCACGCCAGGCCGGTCAGCGGGTAGGTGCACGAGCCCACCAGCTTGGGCCGGCCGTCGCGGGCGAGCAGCGTCATCATCACGAAGACGCGTCGGGCACCGATCGCCAGGTCCATCGCCCCGCCGACGGCGGGGATCGCGTCCGGCTCGCCGGTGTGCCAGTTGGCCAGGTCGCCGGCGGCGGAGACCTGGAAGGCGCCGAGCACGCACACGTCGAGGTGCCCGCCACGCATCATCGCGAAGGAGTCCGCCTGGTGGAAGTACGACGCCCCCGGCAGCTCGGTCACGGGCTGCTTGCCGGCGTTGGTCAGGTCGGGGTCGATCGGGTCGTCGGGCCCGCCGCGCGCTGCGGGCCCCATGTTCAGCATCCCGTTCTCGGTGTGCAGCACCACGCCCGACCCGGGGGTCAGGTGGTCGGCCACGGTCGTCGGCTGGCCGATCCCGAGGTTGACGTAGGAGCCGCGCGGGATGTCGCGGGCCACCGCGGCTGCGACCTCGTCGCGCCCGCGGCTCACGCGGCCACCACCCGGTCGACGTAGATGCTCGGCGTCACGACCGCCTCGGGGTCCAGGTCGCCGACGGGCACGACCCGCTCGACCTGGGCGACGACGGTCGCGGCGGCCGTGGCCATCACGGGCCCGAAGTTGCGGGCGGTGCGCCGGTAGACCAGGTTGCCCATCTCGTCGGCGAGGTGGGCCTTGACCAGCGCCAGGTCGCCGCGCAGCGGCTGCTCGAGCACGTGCAGCCGACCGTCGATCTCGCGGGTCTCCTTGCCCTCGGCCAGCGCCGTCCCGGCGCCGGTCGGGCAGAAGAAGCCGCCGATGCCGGCCCCGGCGGCGCGCATCCGCTCGGCGAGCGTCCCCTGCGGCACGACCTCCAGCTCGACGCGACCCTCCCGGTAGAGCCCGTCGAAGACCCAGGAGTCCTTCTGCCGGGGGAAGGAGCAGATCATCCGGCGCACCCGGCCGGCGGCGAGCAGGGCCGCCAGCCCGGTGTCGCCGTTGCCGGCGTTGTTGGAGACCACGGTCAGGTCCCGGGCGCCCTGCCGGACCAGCGCGTCGATGAGCTCCACCGGCATCCCGGCCATGCCGAACCCACCGATCAGCACCGTCGCCCCGTCGGGCGTGCCGTCGAGCGCCTCGTCGTAGCCGGCGGCACCGTGGTGGGTCGTGGTGGCGGTCACGAGGCAGCGCCGTCGCTCGCGGCGACGTTCTCGAGCACGACCGCCAGCGCCTGGCCCACGCCGATGCAGATCGCCGCGACCCCCCACCGCTGCTGCTCGACGACCAGCCGGCGGGCCAGGGTGCCGAGGATGCGGCCGCCCGACGCCCCCAGCGGGTGACCGAGCGCGATCGCACCGCCGCGGCTGTTGACCAGCTCCGGGTCGACGTCCCACGCATCGACGCAGGCCAGCGACTGCACGGCGAAGGCCTCGTTGAGCTCGACGGCGCCGACGTCGGACCAGCCGATGCCGGCGCGGCCCAGCGCGGCGTTCGCGGCCTCGACCGGGGCGTAGCCGAACTCCCGCGGGTCCAGGGCGTGCGCACCGCGACCGGCGACCCGCGCCAGCGGGTCGCGCCCGACCCGCGCCGCCGCCTCGCCCGGACGCGAGCAGCACCGCCGACGCGCCGTCGGTGAGCGGGCTGGCGTTGCCCGCGGTGATCGTGCCGTCCTTCCGGAAGGCGGGCCGGAGCCCGGCGAGCCCCTCGGCGCTCGCGTCGGCGCGCACGTTCTCGTCGCGCTCGAGGTCGACACCGTCGACCCCGACCACGAGGTCGTCGTAGAAGCCGGCCTCCCAGGCCTCGTGGGCGAGGCGGTGCGAGCGCACGGCGAACTCGTCCTGCCGCTCGCGGGAGATGCCGAAGCGCTCCTGGAGCTGCTCGTTGCACTCGCCCAGCGACGCCGTCCACTCCGCGGGCATCCGGTCGTTGACCAGCCGCCAGCCGAGCGTCGTCGACACCGCCGTCACGTTCCCGGCGGGGAACGCGCGCGCGGGCTTGGGCAGCACCCAGGGGGCCCGCGTCATCGACTCGACGCCGCCGGCGACGACCACGTCGGCGTCGCCGACCTCGATCGCGCGGGAGCCCTGCATCGCGGCGTCCAGGGAGGAGCCGCAGAGCCGGTTGACCGTGGTCGCCGGCACCGAGGTCGGCAGCCCGGCGAGCAGGACCGCCATCCGGCCCACGTTGCGGTTGTCCTCCCCGGCCTGGTTCGCGCACCCCCAGAGCACGTCGGCGACGCCGGCCGGGTCGAGGTCCGGCACGGCGGCCAGCACCCCCCGCAGCGCGGTCGCCGCGAGGTCGTCCGGCCGGGTCCCGGCCAGGGCGCCACCCAGGCGACCGAAGGGGGTGCGGGCGGCGGCGTAGACGTAGGCAGAGGGCAACGGGACTCCCGGGGACGAGGGCAGGTGTTCGCAGAGCGCACATGTATCCGCTCTGCGAACACCCTAGCGCGCGGCGCCGTGCTCCGCGACCCAGGACGACCTGCCGGACCCCGGGCCGGGTCAGGCCCGGTGGGACCCCCGGCGACCACGCAGCGCGGGCAGCGCCGTGACCGGCGCCGCCAGCAGCACCAGCACCCCGCAGATCACCTCGTTGACGACACCGCGCGGGTCGGTGGCCTCGGAGAGCAGGCCGCCGAGGACCAACCCGACCCCGGCGACGAGGCAGAGCGCCGCCGCGACCACGGAGGACCGCTGGAGCAGCAGGTACATCGCCGGCAGGGTGACCAGCAGCCCACCGGCCAGGGCCCGGTAGGGTGCCCTCCCGACCCGTCGGCTCGCCCTCCGCGTAGAACATCCCCTGGGTGACGAACAACCAGACGCCGACACCCACCAGCAGCCCCGCCGCGGGTCGCCGCAGGCTCGGCCGCACGCCCTGGCGGGTGCGGACGTCCTCGAGCTCGTGGCTCTCCTCCGCGACCTCGGAGCGCAGCTGCCGGTCGTCGACCTCGGCGCTCGCGCCGGGCATCTCGCGGGACTCCTCGTCGTCGAAGGCCGCACCCCGGCCCTCGATGTCGTAGAACAGGTTGCCGCGCAGCGCCCCGACGGCGCCGAGGGCCAGCACGACGGCACCGCCGGCCATCCAGGGCGCCGAGGTGACGGCCACCCCGTAGCCGGCGACCAGGCCGCCGAGCAGCAGCAGCACCAACCCCGCCCACGACCACACCGGGCGGACGACGTGGGTGGGGCCGCGGTAGGAGACCTCGCGGCCGCCCTCCGGGCCCTCCTCGGGCGTCGACGCCTCCGGTGCGGGGCGGTCCTGCATGCTCATCGGTCGGTCTCCTCGCAGTGACGGGGGGTCCTACGCCCTCGACGATGCCCGCCGCCGCAACGACCCGCGCTCACCCCTCCGGTCCGAGCGGCCCCGCACCTGCCAGGCTGCGGTGGTGGGGCTCACGGACTTCTCCCTCGACTGGTTCTCCCTGGCCGGGCGCGTCGCGCTGGTCACCGGCGGCAACAGCGGCCTCGGCCGGGCCTTCACGGTGGCGCTGTCCGCCGCCGGCGCGGACGTGTGCGTCCCGACGCTGCTCGACGACGGCGGCACCACCCGCGGCCTCGTCGAGGGGGCGGGACGCCGCTACGTCGAGCTCCACCAGGACCTCACCGCCGACGGCGCGCCGGACGCCGTGGTCGCGGCCTGCCACGAGGCCCTCGGCGGGCCCGACGTGCTCGTCAACTGCGCCGGGCTCAACCGCCTCGCGAGGTGGCAGGAGTTCGGGCGGGCGCAGTGGGACCCGATGGTGGAGCTGAACCTCTCGGTCCCGTTCGCGATGACCCGCGCCGCCGCCCCCGGGATGGTCGACCGGGGGCACGGCAAGATCGTCAACGTGGCCTCGCTCTTCTCCTTCCTCGGCGGCCGGATGTCCCCGGCCTACGCCGCCACCAAGCACGGCATCGCCGGATTGACCAAGGCCTACGCCGACGAGCTCGGCGGCGACGGCGTGCAGGTCAACGCCATCGCCCCCGGCTACGTCGCCACCGCGCTGACCGCGGCCACCCGCGCCGACCCGGCCGCCGAGCGGGCGGTCCGCGAACGCACCCCGGCCGGCCGCTGGGGTGAGCCCGAGGACCTGATGGGTGCGGTGGTCTTCCTCGCCAGCCGCGCCTCCGACCACGTCAACGGTCACGTGCTGACCGTCGACGGCGGCTACCTCGTGCGTTGAGCAGCACCGACCGGCACCACCGGCACCCCACCTCCCAGGAGCACCAGTGACCCTCTCCCCAGCGGACCTCCGCGACCGGCTGACCGCCCTGGTCGGGGACGACCGCGTCGTGACCGACCCCGACCGCCTGCGCGAGGTCAGCCAGGACCGCTGGAAGAAGTACCAGTCGGTGCACGGCGTGTTCGACGGCCCGCAGCCGGTGGCGCTGGTCCGCGCGCGGTCCACCGCGGACGTCGCGGCCGTGCTCGCGCTGGCGCACCAGGAGCGGGTACCGGTCGTACCCCGCACCGGCGGCACCGGCACCGAGGGCGGCCTGGAGGTGGTCCGCGAGGGCACCGTCGTGCTCGACGGCTCCGGGCTCGACACGATCCTCGGCGTCGACCCCGTCGACATGACCGCGACCGCGCAGTGCGGCGTGCGGCTCGCCGACCTCGAGGACGCCGTGCGCGAGCACGGCCTGACCACCGGGCACTCGCCGCAGTCGCAGCCGCTGGCCCAGATGGGCGGCCTGGTCGCGACCCGCTCGATCGGCCAGCTCTCCACCCTCTACGGCGGGCATCGAGGACATGCTGCTCGGGCTCGAGGCCGTGCTCGCCGGCGGTGAGGTGGTCCGGGTGCGTCCGGTGCCGCGCCGCGCCGCCGGACCGGACGTGCGCCACGTCGTGCTCGGCAACGAGGGCGCGCTGGCCTTCGTCACCGAGGTGACCGTGCAGCTGCACCGGCTGCCCGAGCACCGCGTCTTCGCCGGGTACCTGGTCGACGACCTGCCCGGCGGTGTCGAGGTGCTGCGCGAGGTCGTCACCGCCGGCTACCGACCCTCGGTCGCCCGGGTCTACGACGCGGGCGACGCCGCGCAGCACTTCGCCCACCTCCCCGGCTGGGCCGGCGAGGACGGCACCGGGTCAGCGGTGCTGGTCGCCGTGTCCGAGGGGCCGCGCGCGATCGCCGAGGCCACCGGCGAGGCGGTGGTCCGGGCCGCCGAGGCGGCCGGCGGCAGGGCCGTCGACCCGGCGCTGGTCCAGGAGTGGTTCGAGAACCTCAACTGGGGTCCGGAGAAGCTCGAGGCCGAGAAGGAGGCGATGCGGCAGCAGGCGCACCTCGGCTACACCACGGAGGTCTCCGCCTCCTGGTCGCAGGTCGCCGACCTGCACGCCTCGGTGCTGCGCCGGGTGCGCGAGGAGTTCCCGCTCGCCGAGGACCTGACCATGCTCGGCGCGCACTCCTCCCACAGCTACCAGACCGGGACGAACCTCTACTTCGTCTACGACTACGACATCCGCTGCTCGCCGCGCGAGGAGATCGACCTCTACCACCGCCCGCTCAACGCCATCGTGGTCGAGGAGGCGTTGCGCGTCGGCGGGTCGATGGTCCACCACCACGGCATCGGCAAGTACCGCACGGCCTGGGTCGAGGCCGAGCACGACTCGTCCTGGCGACTGCTCCTGGGGCTGAAGGAGGCCTTCGACCCCCACGGGGTGATGAACCCGGGCACGATCTACCCGCTGCCGTGACGACCGGTCCGCTCCTGCTCGGGATCGACCTCGGCACGCAGAGCGCCAAGGTCGCCGTGCACACCGCCGACGGCCGGGTGGTCGCCGAGGGACGGCGCGCGCTCCGCCCGACCGCGAGCCCGCGGCCCGGGGTGGTCGAGCACCCCGATGACGACCTGGGCGACGCCCTGGCCGAGGCCTGCCGCGCCGCGCTCGCCGACCTCGACGCCCGCGGCGGCCGGCGCGAGGACCTGGTCGCGGCCGGCCTGTGCGGCATCCGGTCGACGCGAGCGCTGCTGCGCGCGGACGGCGCCCTGGCCGCCCCGCTGATCAGCTGGATGGACGAGCGGTGCTCGCGGCCGCACGATCCCGCGCAGGCCCCGCCCGGCACGGCCGTGGTGACCGCGTCGTCGGGCTACCTGACCCACCTGCTCACCGGTCGGTTCGCCGACTCCGCCGCCGCCTACCCCGGCCAGTGGCCGCTGGACCTCGAGCGCCGGGCCTGGCACGCCGACGACGCGGTGGTGGCCGCCGCCGGCTTGCGCCGCGACCAGCTGGTCGAGCTGGTCGACGCCGGCACCGTGCTCGGCCGGGTCACCGGCGCCGCCGCCGCCCGGTGCGGCCTGCCCGCGGACCTGCCCGTGGTCGCCACGGGCAACGACAAGGCGGTCGAGGCGCTCGGCTGCGGACTCACCACGCCGGGGGACGCGCTGCTCTCGCTGGGCACCTACGTCGCCGCGATGGTCGTCGGCGACGCCCCCCTCGACGCCGGCGACCCGGACGTCGCCGCCGGCGCGGCGTGGACCAACCTCGCCGCCGTCCCGGGCCGCTACCTGCACGAGAGCCGCGGGGTGCGGCGGGGGATGTGGACGGTCTCCTGGTTGCGCGACCTGGTCGGCCCGGCGCTGCTCCCGGGCGCCGGACCGGAGGAGCTCGAGCACGCGCTCGGGGAGGCCGCGGCCCGGGTGCCGGTCGGCGCCGGCGGGCTGCTCACCGTCACCGACTGGCTCCCGCGCCCCGACGAGCCGCACCGCCGCGGCGCGTTCGTCGGCCTCGACGGCCGGCACGGCGCCGCTCACCTCTACCGCTCGCTGCTCGAGGGCACGGCGCTGACCATGGCCGACCACCTCGCGGGACTGCTGCGCGCCACCGACCGGGAGGTCGCCGCCCTGGTCGTCTCCGGCGGCGGCGCCCGCTCCTCGGTGATGCGGCGCGCGGTGGCCGCGTCGACCGGGCTGCCGGTGCGGGCCGTGGCCGACGCGGGCTCGCCGGCCGCGCGCGGCGCCGCGGTGTGCGCCGCGGTCGGGGTCGGCGTCCACGGCTCCTTCGACGACGCGGTCGCGGCGATGGTGCACCCCGGGGCGCTGGAGCGACCCGACCCGGCGGACGTGGCGGCGTACGCCGACCTGGCGCACGACCACGCCGACCTCCGCACCGCGCTGGACGCCGTGCTCCGCCGGCGCCGGAGCCCGTGACCTGCCCGGATGGCAATTAGTAGGACGTCCTACTAATCTGGCGGGTCTCCCCGTCCCGTTCCTGGAGGCCCCGTGCCCGAGCTCCACGTCCCGACCCACCCCGTGCGCCTGGTGACCGCCTCCGCCCTGTTCGACGGCCACGACGCCTCGATCAACATCATGCGGCGGATCCTGCAGAGCCAGGGCTGCGAGGTCGTCCACCTGGGGCACAACCGGTCGGTGGCCGACGTCGTCGACGCCGCGGTGCAGGAGGACGTGCAGGGCGTCGCCGTCAGCTCCTACCAGGGCGGTCACGTGGAGTACTTCGAGTACCTGGTGGAGTCGCTGCGCGAGCGCGGCGCCGGGCACGTCCGGGTCGTCGGTGGCGGGGGCGGGGTCATCGTGCGCGACGAGATCGACCGGCTCCGGGAGTCCGGGGTGACGATCTTCGCCCCCGAGGACGGGCAGCGGCTCGGGCTGGCCGGGATGATCAACACCGTCGTCGCCGACTGCGACCACGACCTGTGGGAGGTCGGCGCGGTGGGCGCCGACGACGTCATCGCCGGCGACCACGCCGCGGTCGCCCGTGCCATCACCGGCGCGGAGACCGGTCGGCTCGACGGGGCGACGCTGGAGCGGCTGCGCTCGGCAGCCGCCGATCGCGCGGTCCCGGTGCTGGGCCTCACCGGCACCGGCGGCTCGGGCAAGTCCTCGCTGACCGACGAGCTGGTCAGACGGCTGCGCCTGGACCAGCAGGACAAGCTGCGGGTCGCCGTCCTCGCGGTCGACCCGACCCGCCGCAAGGGCGGCGGGGCGCTGCTCGGCGACCGGATCCGGATGAACGCCCTCGACGGTGACCGGGTGTTCTTCCGCTCGCTGGCCACCCGGGGCGCTCGCGAGCTGCCCGAGCACCTCGAGGACGTCCTCACCGTGCTCAAGGCCTCCGGCGCCGACCTGGTCGTGGTGGAGACGCCCGGCATCGGCCAGGGCGACGCCGCGATCGTGCCCTTCGTCGACACCTCGCTCTACGTGATGACGCCCGAGTTCGGAGCCGCCTCCCAGCTGGAGAAGATCGACATGCTCGACTTCGCCGACGTGGTCGCTGTCAACAAGTTCGAGCGCCGCGGCGCCCAGGACGCGCTGCGCGACGTCTCGCGCCAGCTGGTGCGCAACCGCGAGGCGTTCGGCAGCAGGCCCGAGGAGATGCCGGTCTTCGGCACCAGCGCCGCGACCTTCAACGACGACGGCGTCACCGCGCTCTACCAGGAGCTGCGCGGGCTGCTCGCCGAGCAGGGGCTCGCCGTCTCCGAGGGCGTGCTGCCGACCGTGGACGTGCGCCACTCCTCGGGCATCCGCCAGGTCGTGCCCACCGAGCGGGTGCGCTACCTGGCCGAGATCACCGAGACGGTGCGCGGCTACCACGCCGAGACCGAGCGGCTGGTCGCGGCGGCACGACGCCTCCAGCAGGTCGAGGCGGTCTCCGAGGCGCTCGGCGAGGGCGACCAGGGCGGCGTACCGGCGCTGCTCGAGCAGGCCCGCACCGACGTCCCCGACGAGCTCGCCGACCAGCTGGCCGGGTGGGCCGAGGTGGTCGCGACGTACTCCGGTGAGGAGCACACGGTGACCGTGCGCGACCGGGAGATCACCACCCGGCTGACCCGCGAGTCGCTGTCGGGCACGCCGGTCCCCCGGGTGGCGCTGCCGGCGTACGCCGACCACGGCGAGCTGGTCCGGTTCTGGCGCCGGGAGAACCTGCCCGGCAGCTTCCCGTACACCGCCGGCGTCTTCGCCTTCAAGCGCGACGGCGAGGACCCCGCGCGGATGTTCGCCGGCGAGGGCGATCCCGGCCGGACCAACCGCCGGTTCAAGGTGCTCTCCGCCGACGGTGACGCCAAGCGGCTGTCGACGGCCTTCGACTCCGTGACCCTCTACGGCCGCGACCCCGACCCCCGTCCGGACATCTACGGCAAGGTCGGCACCTCGGGGGTCTCGGTGGCCACGCTGGACGACATGCGGGTGCTCTACGACGGCTTCGAGCTGACCTCGCCGACCACGTCGGTCTCGATGACCATCAACGGACCGGCCCCCACGGTGCTGGCGTTCTTCCTCAACACCGTCATCGACCAGGAGGTCGACCGGTTCCGCGACGGCGAGGGCCGCGAGCCCGACGAGGAGGAGACCGCGATGCTCGCCGCGCACGCCGTCGCCACGGTGCGCGGGACCGTGCAGGCCGACATCCTCAAGGAGGACCAGGGGCAGAACACCTGCCTGTTCTCCACCGAGTTCTCGCTGCGGATGATGGCCGACATCCAGGAGTGGTTCATCGAGAAGGGCGTGCGCAACTTCTACTCGGTCTCGATCTCCGGCTACCACATCGCCGAGGCGGGGGCGAACCCGATCAGCCAGCTCGCCTTCACCCTGGCCAACGGCTTCACCTACGTCGAGGCCTACCTCGCGCGCGGGATGGACATCGACGACTTCGCGCCCAACCTGTCCTTCTTCTTCTCCAACGGCATGGACCCCGAGTACTCCGTCATCGGCCGGGTCGCGCGGCGGATCTGGGCGGTGGCGATGAAGGAGAAGTACGGCGCGGGCGAGCGCTCGCAGAAGCTGAAGTACCACGTGCAGACCTCGGGCCGCTCGCTGCACGCGCAGGAGATGGACTTCAACGACATCCGCACCACGCTGCAGGCGCTGATCGCGATCTACGACAACGCCAACAGCCTGCACACCAACGCCTACGACGAGGCCGTCACGACGCCGTCCGGGGAGTCGGTGCGGCGGGCGCTGGCGATCCAGCTGATCATCAACCGGGAGTGGGGGATGGCGATGAACGAGAACCCGCTGCAGGGCTCCTACGTCGTCGACCAGCTCACCGACCTCGTCGAGGAGGCGGTGCTGACCGAGTTCGACCGGATCAACGAGCGCGGCGGCGTCCTCGGTGCGATGGAGACCGGCTACCAGCGCGGGCGGATCCAGGACGAGTCGATGCTCTACGAGCAGCGCAAGCACGACGGCTCGCTGCCGATCGTCGGCGTCAACACCTTCCTCGCCCCGGAGACCGACGACGCGACGCCGCAGCACGTCGAGCTGTCCCGGGCCACCGAGGAGGAGAAGAAGGCCCAGCTGGAGGGGGTCCAGCGGTTCCGCACCGAGCACGCCGACGAGGGCGAGGCCGCGCTGGCCCGGCTGAAGGAGGCCGCGATGGGCGACGAGAACGTCTTCGCCGTCCTCATGGACGCCGCCCGCGTCTGCTCCCTCGGACAGGTCACCGAGGCGTTCTTCGAGGTCGGCGGGCAGTACCGCCGCAACGTCTGACCCGGCGCCGCCGTCCCCCCGGGCCCCGCGCCGCCGGTCCGCTGTAACGCCGAGTTACTTCGACTCGTGAGCCGTCACGACGCCGGCACCAGTCGGAGTAACTCGGCGTTACAACGGGGTGGGCGGGCCGACGGTGACCCCCGCTACGGTGACGCGATGAGCACCGGAGAGCCGACGCAGCCCGACCGCCCCACCCTCGCCGGCAGGACGGTGCTGATGTCCGGCGGCAGCCGCGGGATCGGGCTGGCGATCGCGCTCCGCGCGGCGCGCGACGGCGCCAACGTGGTGCTGATGGCCAAGACCGACCAGCCGCACCCCCGCCTGGAGGGCACGGTGCACACCGCGGCCGCCGAGGTCGAGGAGGCCGGCGGGCAGTCGCTGGCCGTCGTCGGCGACGTCCGCCGCGACGAGGACGTCGAGGGTGCGGTCGCCGCTGCGGTGGAGCGGTTCGGCGGCATCGACGTGGTGGTCAACAACGCCAGCGCGATCGACCTCTCCCCCGCCCGCGAGCTGTCGATGAAGAAGTACGACCTGATGGCCGACATCAACGCCCGCGGCACCTTCCTGCTCTCCAAGACCGCCATCCCCCACCTGGAGCGAAGCGACCACGCCCACGTGCTGACGCTCTCCCCGCCGCTCGACCTGCGACCGCGCTGGGCCGGGTCCTACCTGGGCTACACGATGGCCAAGTACGGCATGAGCCTGGTGACCCTCGGGCTCGCCGAGGAGCTGCGCGAGGCCGGCATCGGGGTCAACTCGCTGTGGCCGCGCACGCTGATCGCCACCGCGGCCGTGCGCAACCTGCTCGGCGGGGACGAAGCGCTGGCGGGCTCGCGGACGCCGGAGATCGTCGCCGACGCGGCGCACGCGGTGCTGACCCGCGACCCGCGGACCTGCACCGGGCAGTTCCTCGTCGACGACGAGGTGCTCGCCGAGGAGGGCGTCACCGACCTGGAGCGCTACCGCACGCAGCCGGGCTCGGGCCCCCTCGAGCCCGACCTGTTCCTCGACCCCGCCGACCCCGCCAGCCCCGCCGGGTAGCCGCGTGCCCGCCACCCGCGTCGTCTCGCTGGTGCCCTCGATCACCGAGGCGCTGGCCTCGGCCGACGCCGGGCGCGACCGCCTGGTCGGGGCGACGCAGTGGTGCACCCACCCCGCCGACCTCGCGGTCACCCGGGTGCGGGGCACCAAGAACCCCGACCTCGCCGCGATCCGCGCGCTCGAGCCGGACCTCGTCGTGGCCAACAAGGAGGAGAACCGCGAGCTCGACGTGCGTCGGCTGCGGGAGTCGGGGATCCGCGTCCACGTCACCGAGGTGTCAACCGTGCCGGAGGCGGTCGAGATGTTCGAGGAGCTCTTCGACGACGTGCTCGGCTGGACCCGGCCGGACTGGCTGACGGGCCTCCGCGAGCAGTGGTGCGGCCCGCTGCCGGACCCGGTGGCCCGGGTCGCGATCGCGATCTGGCGCGACCCGTGGATGGTCGTCGGCGGTGACACCTTCACCTCCGACCTCGCCCGCCGGCTCGGCTGGGTCAACGCCTTCGGCGACCGCGACCGCTACCCCGCCGTCGAGCCGACCGAGGTGGACGACCCGGACCGCGTGGACCTCGTCGTGCTGCCAGACGAGCCCTACGTCTTCACCGACACCGACGGGCCCGAGGCCTTCACCCGCGTACCGACCCGTCTCGTCGAGGGCCGGCTGCTGACCTGGTACGGCCCCTCCCTGCTCGAGGCCGCTTCGCTACGCGCGGCGCCGGGGCACTAGGGGCCCAGCCGCCCCGCACGGTGCATCGAGGCCACCTCGGCGGGGGTGAGCGCGTCGGTGAAGACCGAGGCCCAGGCGACGCTGCCGGCGAAGTGGTTGCTGGTCGGCCGCGACGCCCACCCGCCGAGATCCCCGTACCCGACCTGCCACACCCCGTCCCGGGTCGCGGCCGTGACCACCGACGCGTTGCTGGCCACGAGGGCCCCGTCGACGTAGAGCCGCATCCCCGCCTGGGGGGAGCCCGTGGGCGCCAGCGTGGCCACCACCTGGTGCCACGCACCGTCGCGGTACGCCGCCGGCGAGACGACGGTGTGCCGGGCCGAGGGGTGCACCCCGAAGACGAGGTTCCCGGCGTTCGTCAGGTAGACGAGACGGTCCTGCGGGACGAGCAACCCCCCGGCGTCGAGCCCGATCAGCTGCCCGCCGCGCGCGGTCTGCGTCCTGAACCACACCTGGACGGAGAAGTGCTGCGGGTTCGTCGCGGTGACCCCGCTGCGGACGTAGCTGTTGCTCCCGTCGAGCGTCACCGCGCGGGCCCGGTCCCGGGGGCACGGCCCCCCCGGGGTCTCGAACTCGCCCGGCCAGGGCTGCAGCGGGCCGAGGATCGATGTGGTGGCGTACGACCCGGACCGCCCGTTCCCGCTCACGTCGGTGGTCGTGCCGCGCCGGGACTCGTCCATCGGGTAGGCCAGCCACGGGTCCGACTCCTCGACTGCCGCGAGGCAGGTGGGCGACCTCGTCGCCGCCGTGTTCTGGGTGTTGTCGACGGTGCCGGTCAGCGCACCGTGGGTGCTCGGCACGCCGAGGGACGTGAGCGCCACCAGGCCGGCGACGGCGACCACCGTCCGCCACCGCGGTCGGTCCGTCGCCCGGGCCTGCGACGTCACGGCGTCACCGGCGTCACCGGCGTCACCGGCGTCACCGGCGTCACCGCTTCGGTCGCAGCGGGTGGGGGCGCCAGCAGCACGCTGCCGACCATCGGCAGCAGGCAGAACGCCGCCACCGCCGCCCACCACGCCGGCGTCAGGTCGAGGTGGGTGAGCAGCTCGTAGGCGCCGTCGGCGTCGGCGGTCACCAGCAGCGACCCGACGTCGCCGGTGGCCAGGCCGGGGACCGACGCACCCCCGTCCTGCTCGACCCGGATCGGCAGCACCCCGGTCGAGACCAGGTCGACGACGACCCCCGGGCCACCGTCGTCCGGCGGGCTCTGCCCGAGGCTCGCCACCCCGACCCAGGGCCGCAGGTACAGGCTGGTCCCCGCGAGCGTCGCCGACGCACCGAGCGAGCGCCAGGTGAAGCGTGGGGTCGGCGCCAGCCGGCGGGTCGCCAACCACACCACGCCGAGCCCGCCCAGCAGCAGGGGCACCGCCCGCAGCACCCAGCCCAACCCCGGCGCCTGCCACACCACGGCGCCGACCAGCTCGCCGTCACCCACCACCCAGCCGTCCGGCACGGCGTTCACGTCGCCGCGGGTGGTCAGCCCGTCCGCGGCGCGCTCGACGACCCGGTGGGTGTACACGACGCCGGAGTCGGGGTTGGTGAAGGTGACGAGGTCGCCGACCGCGGTCGTCGCCACCGTCGTGGGCCGGGTGAGCAGCAGGCTGCCGACCGGGGCGGCCTCCCCCATGGAGGCCGACGAGACGACGAACCAGCGCCCGCCGTCCAGGCGCCAGCCGGCCGCCCCGACCAGGACGGCCAGCACCGCGACGACGACCGCGCTGCGCATCGCCGCCGCCCGGCGGCTGCGTCGTGGCACGGGGCGGCTCGCGCTACTGGTTGAAGGTCCAGGCCAGGGGCTGGCTGACCTGCTGACCCTGGACGGCGACCGTCGCGGCCTGGGGCAGGGTCACCTTGAACGTGTAGGCCTGCTCCTCGCCCTCGTCGAGCCGGAGCAGCGTCTGGTCAGCGGTGAACCCGGCCAGGGACCCGCTGTAGAGGGGCGTGCCGAGCGCGTCGGCCGCCTCGTGGACCTCCACGGTGAGGACCGAGCACAGGTTGCCCGCGGAGGTGATCGGCAGGGTCGGCGTCGCCGCGCCGACGGCGTCGGTCGCGGTCGCCGAGCAGGCGCCGGGGTCCAGGACCGCGGTGGCCGCGTCGACGCCACCGACGTTCTCGAAGGTCACCGTGGTGGTCTGGGAGTCGCCCGGCTCCAGGGCCTCGTCCGTGCCGCCGTACTTGTTGATCGTCGAGCAGGTCGTGGTCGCGTCGTAGCTGTTGCAGGCGACCTGATCCAGGGTCTCGGTGATGGCCAGCGTGTCCGACGACGCGGTGTTCTGGCTGTTGGTGATGGAGGCGGTGAACGAGGACAGGGACGCGCCCATCGACAGCGCGACGGCCAGCGAGCCGGCGGCGCCGACCGCGACGGCGGCGCCGGTCACCCGGCGTGAGGACCCGCCGCGGGCGCGGAGGGGAGAGGGGAGGGTGAACATGGTGGGGGCCTTCCAGCAGTGGTGTGGGGGCCGTCCTGCTGCGGACGGGACCGGGACCGCGCCGCACGCGCGGCCCCGCGTCACCACCAGGTTGGACCTCCGCCGCGCGGATGGTTGCGGTTTCCACCATCTCGTGGGCCAGACGACGCACCGCGGTGCCCGCGGTCCAGACCACCGGGACCTTCGGCGCGGCGTCCCGCGCGTTACACGGAGTCGGTCGGCGCCGGGGCGTGGGGGTCGCCCCCGGCGCGGTCGCCGTCCTCGGAGTCCGCCAGCGAGCGGCGCAGCGCCTCCTCCAGCGGGAGGAAGCGGTGATCGGGGTCGGCGACGTCGCGCCGTACGTCGTCCTCCTGGCAGACCATCTCCTCGGCCAGGCTCTCGACCAGCGCGGTGACCGTCGTGCGCGGCATCCGGCTGATCCAGGCCACCACCCGTCCGACCAGCGCCGGGCTCGGCCCGGGCACCAGGACCTGGCGCCGGCGCAACCCGTCCACCCGCGCGTAGAGCGCCAGCAGCTCGGGGTAGGTGAGCACCTCGTCGCCCCCGACGTCGTAGTGCCGCTCGTGCACCGGTCCCTGCAGCGCGCGCACCAGCAGGTGCAGCACGTCGGCGATGGCGACCGGCTGCAGGCTGCTGCGCATCCACGACGGCACGGGGGTCACCAGCGGCACCCGCCGGCTGAGCCGGCGCAACAGCTCGAAGGAGGTCGACCCGGAGCCGATCACCATCGCCGCGCGCAGCACCGTCGCCGGCACGGCGGAGTCGAGGAAGACCTGCTCGACCTCGAGGCGGGACCGCAGGTGGTCGGTGAGCTCCCCCTCGGGCACCAGCCCCGACAGGTAGACCACCTGGTGCACGCCGGCCGCCTCGCAGGCCCGCGCCATCCGCTCGGCCGCCTCGCGGTCCTTGCGCACGAACTCCTCGGAGGCCATCGAGTGCACCAGGTAGACGACCGCGTCGACGCCCTCCACCGCGGCGGTCACGAGCGCGTCGTCCTCGATGTCGAGCTCGCGGCAGGTGACGGCGTCGGCCCACGGGTGCCGCTCGAGGCTGCTGGCGCTGCGCGTCGCGGCGAGCACGTCGTGGCCCTCCGCGAGGAGCGCCGGGACCAGCCGGGACCCGACGTAGCCGGTGGAGCCGGTGACGAGCACCCGTTGCCGGCGCTCCCCGCTCACGCCGAGGCCGGGACCCGTCGCCGTCGAGGTCCGCCTCGACCGCGAGCAGGGCCTGCTCGACCACCTCGGACAGCGCCGGGTGGATCCAGTACTGGCCCCGCGCCTGCCCGCGCACCGGCAGGTCGAAGGACATCGCCTGGATCAGGGGTTGGATCAGCACGGAGGCCTGCGGTCCGATCAGGTGGGCTCCCACCAGTCGCCCGGTGGCGCGGTCCGCGAGCAGCTTGACCAGCTGGTCGGAGCCGTCGGTCTCCATCGCCCAGCCGTGGGCGGTGTCGGCGTAGACCGCCCGGCCGACGGCGAGGTCCAGGCCCTGCTCGCGCGCCTGCGCCTCGGTGAGGCCGACCGAGGCGACCTGGGGGGTGGCGAAGACCGCGCTGGGGACGAAGCGGTGGTCCGTGGTCACCCGGTCGTCGGGGTGGAGCAGGTTGTGCTGGACCACGCGGGCGTCCTGGTTCGCGACGTGCTTGAGCGGCATGGTGGCCGAGGCGTCGCCCAGCGCCCAGACCCCGTCGACGGTGGCCCGCTGGTGCTCGTCCACGACGACCCGACCGGCGTCGTCGAGCTCGATGCCGGTCCCGTCCAGGCCGAGCAGGTCGGTGTTCGGCGTCCGGCCCACCGCCAGGACCAGCAGGTCGACCTCGGCGGTCGTGCCGTCGCCGAGGTGCAGCACCACCGTGCCCTCCGGCCCGGGCCCGGCCTTCTCCAGGTCCGCCCCGAGCCGGACGTCCCAGCGCTGCGAGGCCTGCGCGGTGAAGTGCTCGGCGACCTCGGTGTCGTAGTTGGCGATGAGGACGTCGCCACCGTCGACCTGGACCACCTGCGATCCCAGCGAGGCGAAGAGGTTGGCGAGCTCGCAGCCGACGTAGCCACCGCCGACCACGCCGATGCGCTGCGGCAGCCGGGCCATGCGCATCACGGTGTCGCTGGTCTCGTACGGCACGTCCTCGAGGCCCTCGATCGGCGGCACGACGGGCCGGCTGCCGACGGCCAGGACGAGGTGGTCGGCGGTGACCTCCTCCTCGCTCCCGTCGGTCAGCGAGACCACCATCGACCGCGCTCCGGTCAGCCGGGCGCGGCCGTCGAGCGTCGTCACGTTCGGCAGGCCCTCGCGGTAGTCGTGGCCGGCCTTGGCCACCGCGTCGGTCCGCCCGAAGATCCGGTCGCGCATCGCGCGCCAGTCGGCGCCGTCGTAGGAGGTGTCGAGCCCGAGGCGCGGGCCGGTGGCGGCGTCGCGGGCGATCGTCGCCGGGATGATGTACATCTTCGAGGGGATGCAGCCCCGGTTCAGGCAGGTGCCGCCGTACGGGCCCTCCTCGACGATGGCGACCGACCAGTCGGCGAACCGGTCGTCGACGATGGTGTTGCCGGAGCCGGTCCCGATGATGACCAGGTCGTAGTGCGCCATGGGGTCACGGTAGGCCGGACCGTCTCACCCGCCCGCCCGCGGGACCAGGCGGCCGGCTCTGGGAGACTCGACGGCATGACCACCGCACCCGCCGACGTGCGCCTGGTCGTGGTCGACATGGACGGCACGCTGCTGGACGCCGACGGGCGCGTGCCCGACGGGCTGTGGCCGCTGCTGGGCGCGATGCGTGACGCCGGCGTCGTCTTCGCGCCCGCCAGCGGCCGGCAGCACGCCACCCTGGCGCGGATGTTCGACCGCGACCGCGACGGGATGGTCCTGATCGCCGAGAACGGCGCGTACGTGGCCCGCGACGACGTGGAGCTCAGCTCCGCCACGCTCCCTGCGACCACCCCCGGCGAGGTCGTGCGCCGGATGCGGGCGCTCGCGGTCACGGGCGTCGACCTGGGCGTCGTCGTCTGCGGCCGGCGGACCGCCCACGTCGAGCGCCACGACCGCGCCTTCCTCGACCACGTCGACCCCTACTACGCCAGCCTCGAGCAGGTCGACGACCTGCTCGCGGTCGAGGACGAGGCGGTCAAGGTGGCGGTGTTCGCCTTCGCCGGACCCGAGGAGGACGTCGAGCCGGCGCTGGCGTCGCTGCGCCCGGAGCACCAGGTGGTGGTCTCGGGCGCCCACTGGGTCGACGTGATGCGCGCCGACGTCCACAAGGGTGTCGCCGTGCGCCGGCTGCGTGAGTCGCTGGGGATCACGGCCGCCCAGACGGCCGTCTTCGGCGACTACCTCAACGACCTGGAGATGCTGGACGAGGGCGAGCTGTCGTACGCGGTGGCCAACGCCCACCCGGAGGTGCTCGCCCGGGCCCGCCACCGGGCCCCGGCGAACACCGACGACGGTGTCGTGCGGACCCTCAGCGCGCTGCTCGACCTCCCCTGACCCGCTCCAGGGCGGACGCCGCGTGGAAGACGACGAGCGCGGCGAGCGTGCCCAGCGCGATGCCGGTCACCAGGACCGGGCTGCCACCGAGGGAGAGCCCGATGGTGAGGTCGCCGATCCCGACGACCAGCGCGACAGCGGCGGTGAGCTGGTTGACCGGGCGGGAGAAGTCGACCCGGTTGTCGATCCAGATCTTGACCCCGATGACGCCGATCAGGCCGTAGAGCGCGACCGTCACCCCGCCGAGCACCCCGGCGGGGATCGTGTTGACGAGCGCACCGACCTTCGGGGAGAAGCTCAGCAGCAGCGCGACCAGCCCGGCCACCCAGTAGGCGGCCGTGGAGTAGACGCGGGTGGCGGCCATGACGCCGATGTTCTCCCCGTACGTGGTCGTGCCGGACCCGCCGCCGGCCCCGGCGAGCGTCGTGGCCAGCCCGTCCGCGAGGAGCGCCCGACCGGTGAGCCGGTTGACCTCCTCGTCGCCGGTGAGGTGGGCCACCGTGCGCACGTGCCCGACGTTCTCGGCGACGAGCACGAGCACGACCGGCAGGAACGCCGGCAGCACGCCCCACGCGACGGTGGGCGCCATCAGGTCCGGGAGCCCGACCCAGCGGGCGTCGGCCACCGGTGCCAGGTCGACCGCGCCGGTGAGCACCGCCACCGCGTAGCCCACGGCGACCCCGACCAGCACCGAGAGCCGGGCGGTGAGGCCCCGCAGGGCGACCGCGACCACCACGAGCGTGCCGAGCGTCACCGCGGCGGTGCCCGGGGCACGCTCGACGTTGTCCGTGGCCGCCCCGGCGAGGTTCAGGCCGATCAGCGCCACCACGGCCCCGGTGACCACCGGTGGCATCAGCCGGTCGATCCAGCCAGCACCCGTGACGACCACCAGGGCACCGACCCCGGCGAGAGCCACTCCGGTCACCAGCACGCCGAACAGCGCCGACCCCGGCCCGCCGCCGGCGGTGGCCGCGGTGATCGGGGCGATGAACGCGAACGACGAGCCGAGGTAGCTCGGCAGCCGGTTGCCGGTCAGCACGAGGAAGAGCAGCGTGCCGACCCCGGAGAAGAACAGCGTCGCGGTGGGCGGGAACCCCGTCAGCAGCGGCACCAGGAAGGTGGCGCCGAACATCGCGACGACGTGCTGCGCGCCCAGCCCGACGGTCAGCGGCCAGCTCAGCCGCTCCGCCGGCCGCACGATCTCGTCGGCGGCGACGGTGCGGCCGTCGCGGTGCAGGTCCCAGGTCAGTCGCATGACCCGCATCGTCCCCGACCCGGGGCGGCCGCCCCACGTCGGCCCGGTGGGACCGGGGCTCAGCGCGGGGAGCGCGCCGTCGCCGGCCCCACCGGGCCGGGGACCGACCGTGACGCGGGCGGCGCGCTTGCCGGCACCGGCAAGGAGAAGGAGATCGTGGCTCCTCCGTCCGGCTCGCCCTGCGCGGACACCGAGCCGCCGTGCAGCTCGACGACCCGGGCCACCGAGGCCAGGCCCAGGCCGGTGCCGGCGTACTCGCTCTCGTGGTGCAGGCGCACCATCGGGTGGAACAGGCGACCGGCCCCCGCGGGGTCGAAGCCGGCACCGTTGTCGCGGACGTAGAAGGTCGAGCAGGGTCGCAGGTCGTCGGCGCGGCCCACGACGATGCGGGCGCCCGGGGTGTGCGCGGTGTACTTGAAGGCGTTGTCGACCAGGTTCGCCAGGAGCACGCCCACCAGGACGGGGTCGGCGACCACCCGCAACCCCTCCTCGACCTCGACCTCGACCTCGCGGCCCGGTTCGGCCACCCGGTGCTCGGCGACGACCGCTGCTGCCATCGCGCCGAGATCCAGCTCCACCGGCTCGAGGGCGCGGTGCGCGACCCGGTACAGCTCGAGCATCCGGTCGATCTGGTCGGAGAGCCGCCGGCCCGAGGAGCTGATGCTGCGGGCGAACGCCTGTCCCTGGTCGGCGTCGACCTGTGCGCCGTCCTGGAGCAGCTCGGCGTAGCCGAGCATCGCGCCGAGGGGGCTGCGCAGGTCGTGCACCAGCGAGTGGATCGCGGACTCCAGCTCGTCGGTGCGCGCGGCGGCCGAGTCGCGCTCCGCGCTGCGCCGGGCGACGGCGGCGCGCAGCTCGAGGTTCTCCAGGGCGACCGAGGCGCTGTTGGCCAGCACCTCCATCAGCTGCACCTGCTCGCTGGTGGGCGTCGACACCTCGCTCCAGTAGGCGCCCAGCGCGCCGATCGGGTCGGTCGACCGGATCGGGGCGAGCAGCAGGCTGCGCACGAAGGTCGGCCGGTAGGCGTCCTGCGGCACGCGCGGGTCCAGGCGGATGTCGTGGATCGCGACCACCTCGCGGTGAAGCATCGCCCAGCCGCTCACGCACGCCTCGATCGGGAACCGCAGTCCCTTCCAGATCGGGCTGATCGCGTCCTCGTCGACGTAGAAGCACCGGTCGTCCTCACGGAGCACGAACGAGGCGCCGTCGGCCCCGGTCAGGGCGCGCACCGCCCCCGTCACGATCTCGGTCACGCTCTCCAGCGTCTCCGCTGTCGAGAGGCGGACGACGGTGGCGGCCAGGGCCCTCGACGAGTCCTCGGTCGTAGGTCGGTGCACGGCGTTCTCCTCCTCCGAACGGCCCCGAGTGCTCGACATCATGGGACACCGGGCAGCCGCCGCGCCGCAGATCCGGCCGAGTGGCGCTCCGACCCGACCAGGTCGGGACCATGGACCCAGCCCCGGGCCGGGCAAGGCCCCGTACCCGAGTCGGGGCGGTCAGCGCCAGCCGAGCCCCGGTGCGACGTGGTCGAGCACGGCCTGGACGAGGTGCGCGCAGTAGTCGACCCCGAGCTGGTTGGGCACCGTCAGCAGCAGGGTGTCGGCCGCGGCGACCGCCTCGTCCCGGGCGAGCTCGTCGACGAGGCGGTCGGGCTCACCGGCGTAGGTCTTGCCGAACCGCGCCGCTCCGCCGTCGAGGAAGCCGACCTGGTCGCCGCCGGCGCCCTGGCCCCCGAAGTACGCGCGGTCGCGGTCGTCGACGATCGGGAAGATGCTGCGGCTGACCGAGACCCGCGGCTCGTGCGGGTGCCCGGCGTCGGCCCAGGCCTTGCGGAACCGCTCGACCTGCTCGGCCTGCAACCGGTGGAACGGCACCCCGGTGTCCTCGGTCAGCAGCGTCGAGCTCATCAGGTGCATCCCCTGCCCACCGGCCCACTCGGCGGTGGCCCGGGTCCCGGCACCCCACCACACCCGGTCGCGCAGACCGGGTGCGTGCGGCTCCAGCGGGAGCAGACCGGGCGGGTTGGGGAACATCGGGCGCGGGTTCGGCTCCGCGAACCCCTCGCCGCGCAGCACCTCGCGCAGCACCCGCGTGTGCTCGCGCGCCATGTCGGCCGGGTCCTGCCCGGGCTCGGGGTCGTGGCCGAAGTGGCGGAAGCCGTCGACGACCTGCTCCGGTGACCCCCGGCTGATGCCGAGCTGGAGCCGACCGCCCGAGATGAGGTCGGCAGCGGCGGCGTTCTCGGCCATCGTGAGCGGGTTCTCGTAGCGCATGTCGATCACGCCGGTGCCGAGCTCGATGCGCCGGGTGCGCGCGGCGGCGGCCGCCAGCAGCGGGTAGGGCGAGGCCAGCTGCCGCGCGAAGTGGTGGACGCGGAAGTACGCGCCGTCGGCCCCGAGCTCCTCGGCCGCGACGGCCAGGTCGATCGACTGGAGCAGCACGTCGGAGGCGGAGCGCGTCTGCGAGTGCGGCGAGGGGGTCCAGTGCCCGAAGGACAGGAAGCCGATCTTCTTCATGCGGGGTCAACGGCGACGACGGCCGCGCTCTTCCCGCGAGTGCGGGGCTCAGCCCAGCAGGCGGGTCAGCCGCTTGATCATCGGGATGCTGGGGAACCGGTCGTCCTGGATGCGCTTCTGCAGCATCACCACGTAGGCGGGCACCTCGTCGGGGTGCAGCAGGCCCTCGATCGTGTCGAGCACGGTGACCGACGGGTACTGGTCCTCCTGGACCTTGCGCAGCAGCGTCCGGACCAGCTCGGTGCGGGCGGTCTCGTGGGTGATCTCGGCCATGGCGGGCTCCTCGGGTCGGGTGGTCGGGGCGGTCAGGGGTCGGTGGTGAGCAGGTGGCCCAGCGGGCCGAGGTCGATGTCGAGGTCGGCGACGGTGAGGTCGTAGCGGGCCAGCAGGTCGCCCATCGCCTCCTCGAGCCGGCTCAACCCCACTCCGAGCGCCTCGACCTGGCCGTCGTCGAGGTCGCCCTCCTCGACGCGGCGCAGCGCCTGCGCCTCCATCAGCTGGCGGACCAGCTCGACGATGGTGAGCACGAGACGCAGCAGGTCGCGCTCGACCGAGTCGGGGTCGGTCTCCAGGCGGCGGGTCAGCCCACCGACCAGGTCGGGGTCCGGGGCGCGGTGGCGACCGGTCATCGGACGGCCTCCGCGACCGGGGTCGCCGCGACGGTGGGACGGGCCAGGTCGGCGCGGACGCTGGTGAGCAGGGCGTGCAGCCTGACCTGCACCAGGTCGACCCCGGCCAGCGAGATCACCACGTCGCCGGCGACGACCACCCCGGTGCCGAGCAGCCGGTCGAGCACGTCGACCAGCGAGACCCGGGCGGCCTCGGCGCCGGGGTCGCGGCGTGCGACCGGGGTCGGCGCCGGGGGCCCGGTCACGTCGTCATCCCTCATCACTGCCGATCACTCCAGCGTCGCGAACGAGTACGGCGGCCAGGGTCCCTCGACCTCGACGGCGACGGCGTCGTCGTGGCGCCGCGCGAGGTCGTCGGCGAGGTCGGCGAACCGAGGCCCCTCCGAGCGCGCGACGAGGAACGCGGCGTTGAGCACCATCGGATCGGCGCGCCCGGTCAGGCGTGGGTCCTGGGGCGCGAGGCGGCGGCGGGCGACGGCGCTCCCCGCGAGACCGTCCTCGACGGAGGTGGCCGCAGCGGCCGCGCGCTCCCCGCTGTCGCGGCGGGCCTGCGCCTGCTCCTTCTTGCGCCGCAGGTACGACGCGCCGGGACCGGCTCCGCCGGCCGGCTGGTCGGGCCGGTCGTGCTCGGGCCGCTCGCCGGCCGGGACCGCCCCTCCGGCCACCGCGTACACCTTGACCGCGAACTCGTCGCACCCCTCGACCCGGTCGAGGGCGGCGACGGCGGCGTCGTGGACCGAGACCACCCGCTCGCGGACCGAGTCGTCGTCCTCGCAGATCGTCACCAGCCTGGCCGGGGCGACGGTGGCCTGCGCAGCGGCCCGGAAGACGACCTCGTTGTGCGTGCGGGCCACCGACTCGAGCCAGCCGAGGTCCTCCAGGTTGCGGCGAAGGGCCTCCTCGCCGAACTCCGCGAGGTCGACGTCGCAGACCACCGCCTGCAGGTCGCCCACCGCGACCACCTCCAGGGCCGCCCCCGCGTGCGCGGTCGCGCCGGCCACGTCCGGCGCCGCGAGCCCGCGGGTCAGCGCGAACAGGTAGCGGCCCGTCCCGGCGCCGTCAGCCGTCATCGGTGTCGTCCTCGGTGTCGTCCTCGGTGTCGTCCTCGCCGTCCCGGTGGGCCGCTCCCCCGAGCTGCCGCTCGAGCCGGTCGAGCCGCTCCCGCAGCTCCTGGTTCTCCTGCTCGAGCCCGCGGGCCTCCGAGCTGAGCATCGGGTCGGTCCGCCACCAGTCGATGCCCATCTCGGCGGCCTTGTCGACCGAGACGACCAGCAGCCGGATCTTGATCGTCAGGAGCTCGATGTCGAGCAGGTTCACCTTGATGTCGCCGGCGATCACGATCCCCTTGTCGAGGACCCGCTCGAGGATGTCGGCGAGGTTGGCCGGCGCCGGGCCCCCGCTGTACTGACCGGCGCCCGCCGCCGGTCGGTGAGCGAGACCCCCTGGCCCGGGGCCGCGTCCCCCGTCCGGGGACGAGGTCACGGGCGGTCCCCGCCGTCGGAGCCGCGCAGGTAGCGCCGCTCGCGACGGTAGGCCTGGAGCGCGCCCTGCGCATCGGTCTCCACCTCGTAGAGACCCAGGACGTCGGTGGTGTCGGGGATCCGGCGCACCTCGACGACCTCCACCTCGACCACCCAGCCGGACTCGCCGCGACGCAGCCCGACCACGCCCTCGACCTCCCTGCCGGTCAGCTCGAGCAGCTCGCGGCCGGCCCGTGCGGCGACCTCGGTGGCCTTCGCCGGGGTCCGCTGCTCGGCGCGTGGAGCGCGCCGGCGGTCGCCCTGCTCCGTGGCGCTGGCCGACTTCCTGGCACCCGTCGACTTCTTCGTGCCGGTCGCCTTCTTCGTGCCGGTCGCCCTCTTCGTGCCGGTCGACTTCTTGCTGCTGCTCGGACCCGTCGACTCGTCGTCGTCGGCCATCAGCTGTCCCCTCTCCTACGTCCACGGGCGACGACCAGTCGTTCGACCAGCTCGTCCTCCCAGGCGGTGGCCTCGTCGGCGTCCATCTCCCCGCTGCTGCGCTGCCGCTCCACCTCTTCGAGCTGCGCCCGGATCCGGGCAGGGTCGTAGAGCTCGTCCTCGGCCTGCTGGCGGACCTGGTCGGCGGCCGCCACCACCCCGCGCAACGGCGCGAGCGGCAGCCCCAGCAGCCCGCTGATCAGTCCCACGTCGCCCCCTCGACGAAGTCGTAGGGCGCCGTCGGTCCGGACAGCGCGAGCCGGATGCGCTCGTGGACGGCCTCGGCGAGCGCCTCGAGGGCCTCCTCGAGCTCGGCCACCCGGTCCTCGGCCACCAGCAGCGCCACGGCGTGGAGGTGGTCCACGCCGCTGCCGGCCTGCGGCGCCTCCTCGAGCACCAGGGGTCGGACGACCGCCATCACCGTCTCCACGTCGTCGAGGCGCTTGTCTGCCATCGCGGCGGAGACGAGCTCCCCCAGACGCACCTTGTCGGGGTGGGGCTCGCCCTCGCCGAGGTGCCGGGTCCGCGCACTCAGGTCGGCGATCCCGGGGTCGGCGCGCACCACCTCGGCCAGGACCTGCTCGGCGACGTAGGTGGCCCGCAGCCGGTACTGGCGGGTGCCGCGCAGCGACGCGAGCACCTCGCGGAGGCGGTCGTGACCGGGGGCCAGGATCTCGCTGACGACGTCCTCGCGACGCGCGAGCAGCCCGCCGAACTGCGCCGGCACGACGGGCCCGGCGCCGGCCAGCGCCTCGACCACACGGCCGTGGGCGCGCAGCTCGGCGCTGCGCCCCGGGGGCCGGTCCAGGGCGATCTCGGCCACCGCGGCCGCGACATCGCCGTGCTCGACGAGCTCGACCTCGACGTCGTCGATCCCGCGGACACCGGGTGCGGCGGCGCCGGCGGCCGGCACCACCGCGTAGACGTAGTAGCCGGTCTCGGGTGGGGCCGTGACGGCCTCAGGCATCCTCGGACTGCCGCCGCCGCGAGGAGGACCGCCGGCCCGAGGACCCCTCGTCGTCGTCGTCGGAGCCGCTCAACGCGCGCTTGACCCCCTTGACCGCACCCGAGGTCTTCTTCGAGGCGCCCCCCTCGGAGAGGTCGCCCACCACCTCGCTCAGCTCCTTGCCGCCCTTCTCGTACAGGTCGAGGCGGTTGGTGGCCTCCGCGAAGCGCAGGTAGGTGTCGACGCTGGCGATCACGATCCTGGCGTCGATCGTCAGCAGCTCGATCCCGACGAGGGAGACCCGGATGTAGGCGTCGATCACGATGCCCTTGTCGAGGATGATCTCGATGACGTCGGCGAGCCCGCTGGGCGCGGGGCGGGAGAGGTAGCCCCCGGAGGAACGGGAGCTGGTGGAGACGGTCACGGTGGGTCCTTTCGTCGGCGCCGTCCCGTCGTGCCGGGGCGGCTGGAGCGGGGAGCTCCCGGGTGGGGGCGACTGTCAGCGGGACCGACGGCGGCGGGGGGCGCGTCGCGACCCCTCGTCCTCCTCAGGTTCCTCCTCAGCGTCCTCCTCGGGCTCTTCCTCCTCGGGCTCTTCCTCCTCGAGCTCCTCCTCAGGGACCTCGTCGTCCTCGACAGGGTCCTCCTCCGCCTCCTCCGCGTCCAGGGGCTCGTCCTCCTCGGCGGACTCCTCCTCGGCGGATTCCTCCTCGGGCTCCTCCTCCTCGGGGTCCTCGGCCTCCTCGTACTCCTCGGCCTCGGGCTCCTCGGCGTCCTCGTACTCCTCGGGCTCCTCGTCGTAGCCCTCGGCGTCCTCGTACTCCTCGCCGTCCTGCTCCTCGCCGTCCTGCTCCTCGCCGTCCTGCTCCTGGCCGTCCTGCTGCTCCTGCTCCTGCTCCTCGCGCTCCAGGGCGTCCTCGTGGCTCTCGACGACCTCCCCGTCCTCGATGGTCCCGCGCCAGCCCTCGACCGAGTCCGGGTCGAGGATCGTCCGCGTCATCACGTGGCGTCGGAAGTGCCGCAGCTCGGCCCGCGCCCGGCGGCCCTGCGCGCGCCACAGGTTGCCGGTCTTCTCGAACAGGCCCTGCGGGTAGTACTCGAGGACCAGCAGGATCCGGGTGAGGCTGGGCGCCAGCTCGTGGAAGGTCACCGCGCCGTCCACGTGCCCCTTCTCCCCCGATGACCGCCACACGATCTGCTCGTCGGGGACCTGCTGCTTGATCGTGGCTTCCCAGGTCCGGTGGCTGAGGAAGATCTGGGCCTTGAAGGCCAGCTTGTGCTCGTCCTTGGCCTCGACGCTCTCGACCTTCTTCATGAAGTCGGGGAAGTCGCCGAACTGCGTCCACTGGTTGTAGGCCACGCGGAGCGGCACCCCGACGTCGACGGTCTCGATGATGTTGGTCGAGCTCGTGGCCTTGCCGCCGCCGCCCCCGCCACCGCCGGTCACCTTGTCCTTGAGACCCTTCGCGGCGCCCTTGAGCCCGCCCATGACCGGGTTGTCGCCCTCGGCCGCGGCCTTGCCGGCCCCCGCCGCCACCTTGCCGGCGGCGCCGCCTGCCTCCCCGCCCTGGCTGATCTCGGAGAACCGCTCGGTCAGCCCGGAGACCTTGTCGTTGACCGTGTCGAGCGCTCGGTCGCCGAGGTTCCGCAGCAGGTCACCGCCCGCACCGCGGAGCTTGTCGAGACCTTCGCTGCCGCCGCTCATCGCGAACCCCCGCTCGTGCTCGAGGCCCGCCGACGGGGCCCGCCCGACCCCTTGGCCGCGGTCTTCTTCGCCGCCGACTTCTTCGCCGGGGCCTTCTTCGCTGCCGACTTCTTCGCCGGGGCCTTCTTCGCTGCCGACTTCTTCGCCGGGGCCTTCTTCGCCGGGGCCTTCTTCGCCGCCGACTTCTTCGCCGGAGCCTTCTTCGCCGCCGACTTCTTGGCCGGGGCCTTCTTCGCCGCCGACTTCTTCGCCGGCGCGTCCTCGGCGCCGCCGACCACGTCATCCGGGTCGGCCGACACCTGCTCGTCGTCGTCCTCGTCGGCCTCGTCCTGGGGCTCGTCGTCGTCGGGCTCGTCGGCCTCGTCGGCCTCGTCGTCGCTCGGCCTCGTCGCTCGGCCTCGTCCTCGGCTCGTCGGCCTCGTCGTCGGCCTCGTCCTGGGCGTCACCCTCGGGCTCGTCCTCGGACCCGTCCTCGTCCTCGTCCTCGTCGCTCTGGGAGCCGCTGCGCGCCGACAGGGACCGGTTGGCGGACTCGAGGCGGTCGGTCATCTGGGTCATCGCCGCGGACTTGACCGCCTCGAACAGCTCGTTCTTGACACGGTCGCGCAAGGCGGCCACGTCGGGGTTCTTCTCGGCCAGCTCGTTGAGCTGGCGCAGCAGGGCCTGCGGGTTCGTGGCCACCCGCTGCCCTGCCAGCATGCTGCCGACGGTGATCGCCAGCCGGAGCCGCTTGGTGCGGCCGAGGAGGTACCCCGCCGCCACGCCCATCCCGATCTTCGATGCGGACACGCCGCCTCCTGCTCGTCGTGACGCCGCCCCGCAGGCCGGACGTCCTCGGACACTCCCCGCGCCGCCCGATCGGCGTACGACGCAGCCCCATGTGTCCCGCGCCACATTGGCACAGCCCGTCGGGCGTGGCGAGGCGAGCCCTGCACTGACCAGGCACTTTCACCCCTGCGGGTGCCCCCGGGTCCGACCACCGGCGCTGCGGGGTGGTCCCTCACCCGGTCGGTGGGAAGAAGCAACGATCGGCGTCGGTTGCGCCCTCGTGAACACCCCCGGCTCGTCCCTCGCCCAGCCTCGTCCGCTGCGGCCACTCACCCGGACCCGGGTCGTGCGCACCGAGCCCCCGAAGACCGCCCGGCTGCTCGCCCCGGCCGTCCCGCGGCGCCGTCGCACCGGCCCCGCGCCGACGTCGCTCCGCACCCGTCGCGACCTGCGTGCCCCCGCTCCGCCGCCCCTGGTGGGCAGCGTGGAGACGGCCACGACGCAGGACGAGCGCTGCCCGCACCGGTCGGGCGTGCTGCGCTGCGTGCGCACGCACCACGCCGACGCACCCGGAGCCCACGTGATGGTCGCCGGCGTGGCCGGCCCTGCGTCGGCGGCGCCGGCGATCCCGACCTCGGCCTGGGACGTACCCGCCCGGATCGCCTGACCGAGCCGGACGCAGCACCCGCAAGCAGCACCCGGACGCAGCACCGGACCGACCCCCCGCGAGGGGGCCGGCCCGGTGCACCTGGCTGCTGCTACCTCAGACGAGGTCGTAGCGGTCGAGCATCATCACCTTGTCCCAGGCGCGGACGAAGTCGCGCACGAGCTTCTCCTCCGCGTCGTCGCTGGCGTACACCTCGGCGAGCGCCCGCAGCTCGGAGTTGGAGCCGAACACCAGGTCGTTGCGCGTACCGGTCCATCGGACCTGCCCGGTGTCGTCGCGGGCCTCGAACACGTCCGGGTCACCCTCGACCGACGACCACTGGGTGCCCATGTCGAGCAGGTTGCGGAAGAAGTCGTTCGTGAGCGTGCCCGGGCGCTCGGTGAGCACCCCGTGGGTGGAGCCGCCGGTGTTGGCGCCCAGCACGCGCAGGCCACCGACCAGCACCGTCAGCTCGGGCGCGCTCAGGGACAGCAGGTTCGCCCGGTCGACCAGCAGGTACTCCGCCGGGAGGCGGTGTCCCTTGCCGAGGTGGTTGCGGAACCCGTCCGCCGTCGGCTCGAGCGGGGCGAAGGACGCAGCATCGGTCTGCTCGTCCGTGGCGTCGGTGCGCCCGGGGGTGAACGGCACCTCGACCTCGTGACCGCCGTCGCGCGCCGCCTGCTCCACGCCGGCGCACCCGCCGAGGACGATCAGGTCGGCCAGCGAGATCCGCTTGCCCCCCGAGGCCGCGGCGTCGAAGTCGGCCTTGACGCCCTCGAGCGTGCGGAGCGCGGCGGCGAGCTCGTCCGGGTCGTTGGCGGCCCAGCCGCTCTGCGGCTGCAGGCGCACGCGAGCACCGTTCGCGCCGCCGCGCTTGTCGCTGCTGCGGAAGGTCGACGCCGAGGCCCACGCGGTCGCCACCAGCCGGGACACGGACAGGCCGGAGTCGAGCAGCCGGCGCTTGAGCTCCGCGACGTCGTCGGCGTCGACGAGCTCGTGGTCGACGGCCGGCACCGGGTCCTGCCAGATCAGCTCCTCCTGCGGCACCTCGGGCCCGAGGTAGCGCTGGATCGGGCCCATGTCGCGGTGGGTGAGCTTGAACCAGGCCCGGGCGAACGCGTCGGCGAGCTGGTCGGGGTTCTCGTAGAACCGGCGCGAGATCTCCTCGTAGGCCGGGTCGACGCGCAGCGCGAGGTCGGTGGTCAGCATCGTCGGCGGGCGCGAGAGCGAGAGGTCCTCGGGGTCGGGGACGGTGTCCGCCCCGCCGCCGTCCTTCGGCTGCCACTGGTAGGCGCCGGCGGGGCTCTTGGTCAGCTCCCACTCGTAGCCGAAGAGGTTGTCGAAGTAGTAGTTGCTCCACTTCGTGGGGGTCTGGGACCAGGTGACCTCGAGGCCGCTGGTGATGGTGTCGCGACCCTTGCCCTTGCCGTAGAGCTGCTCCCAGCCCAGGCCCTGGCGCTCGATCCCGGCGCCCTCGGGCTCGGCACCGACGTACTGGTCGGGGTCGGCGGCACCGTGGGTCTTGCCGAAGGTGTGGCCGCCGGCGATCAGGGCGACGGTCTCCTCGTCGTTCATCGCCATCCGGCCGAAGGTCTCGCGGATGTCGCGCGCCGAGGCGAGCGGGTCGGGCTGGCCGTTGGGGCCCTCGGGGTTGACGTAGATCAGGCCCATCTGGACGGCGGCGAGCGGGTTCTCCAGCTCGCGGTCGCCGGTGTAGCGCTCGTCGCCGAGCCACTCGGTCTCGGGGCCCCAGTAGACGTCCTCGTCGGGCTCCCACACGTCGCGGCGACCGCCGGCGTAGCCGAACGTCGGGAGCTGCATGGACTCCAGGGCGCAGTTGCCGGTGAAGACGATCAGGTCGGCCCAGGACAGCCGGCGGCCGTACTTCTGCTTGATCGGCCAGAGCAGGCGGCGGGCCTTGTCGAGGTTGGCGTTGTCGGGCCAGGAGTTCAGCGGGGCGAAGCGCTGCATGCCGGCGCCGGAGCCGCCGCGGCCGTCCTGGATGCGGTACGTGCCGGCGCTGTGCCAGGCCATCCGGATGAAGAACGGGCCGTAGTGGCCGTAGTCGGCGGGCCACCAGTCCTGCGAGGTGGTCATCACCTGCTCGACGTCGCGGCGCAGCTCGTCGAGGTCGACGGTCGCGAACTCGGCGGCGTAGTCGTAGTCCTCGTCCATCGGGTCCGCGACCGCGGGGTGCTTGCGCAGGATCTTGAGGTTCAGCTGCTCGGGCCACCACCGCTCGTTGGAGGAGCCCTCCGTGGGGTGGCTCATCCGGCCGTGGGCGACGGGGCAGCCGCCCGCGTCGCCGACGTTCATCTTGCTCTCGACGGTGGTGTGGTCGTCGCTGGTCTCGGGCACGGGGGTCGTCTCGTCGGTCACCCGCTGACTCTCGTCCCTTTTCTGGAACGAGTCAAGACACGGTCCGCGACCGCGGGGTCGCGCGTGCGAGTGCGCGATCGGGCGGGCGGGTCAGAAGACGGGCTTCCCGCCGGTCACCCCGAGCACGGTCCCGGAGACGTACGAGGCGTCGCGCGGAGACGCCAGGAAGACGAAGGCCGGCGCCACCTCGGCCGGCTGCCCGACGCGGCCGAGCGGGGTGCCGGCGCCGAAGTCCTCCACCGCCTCCGCGGTCTGCGTGGCCGGCTGCAGCGGGGTCCAGATGGGACCGGGAGCGACGGCGTTCACGCGGATGCCCTCCGGCCCGAGCTGGGCGGCCAGGTTGACGGTCAGGTTGTTCATGGCCGCCTTGGTCGCGGCGTAGTCGAGCAGGGCGGTGGAGGGCTCGTAGGCCTGCACCGACGTGCAGTTGACGATGCAGCCGGGTCGGCGGCGCAGGTGCGGGGTCGCGGCGCGTACCAACCACATGAGGGCGTAGAGGTTGGTCTTGAAGGTGCGGTCGATCCGCTCGTCGTCGAACTGCTCGACGTGGTCGTCGCGGGCCCACTGGTAGCCGGCGTTGTTCACGAGCACGTCGAGCGCGCCGAGGTCCTCGGCGGTGCGTCGGACGACCTCGTCGCAGGTCGCGCGGTCCTGCAGGTCGGCTTCCAGGACGAGCGCGCGGCGACCCTCGGCCTCGACGAGCGCGGCCGTCCCAGCGGCGTCCTCCGCCTCGGCGGGCAGGTGGGTCAGGGCGACGTCGGCGCCCTCGCGGGCGTAGGCGAGCGCCACGGCGCGCCCGATGCCGGAGTCACCCCCGGTGACCAGGGCGACCTGGCCCTCCAGGCGGCCGTCGCCGCGGTAGGAGCTCTCGCCGTGGTCCGGCCGGGGGTCCATCTCCCCGGTGACGCCGGGGTGGGGCTGCTGCTGGGCGGGGATCGTCGGCTCGTTCATGCCCCACCTGTACCTGGTCCTCCGCCCTCCGGGCGCCACTCCTGGGGGTGGCCGCGTCGAGGCCCGGCGCGAGCAGGCGGGATCGCTCAGAAGCCGCAGACCGCCAGCGCCTGCCGCAGCAGCGCCCCCTGGCCGCCGGCCAGCTCGGCCTGGAGGCCGGCGTCGGCCGCCTCCGCCGGGGTCACCCAGGTGATCTCGAGGGCGTCCTGCTGGGGCGCGCAGTCACCCTCCACCGGGACGACGTAGGCCAGCGACACGGCGTGCTGGCGGGGGTCGTGGAACGGGGTGACGCCGGGGACGGGGAAGTACTCCGCGACGGTGAACGGCTGCGGGTGGGTGGGGAGCTTGGGCAGCGCCAGCGGGCCGAGGTCCTTCTGGAGGTGGCGGAGCAGGGCGTGCCGCACGCGCTCGCCGTAGAGGACGCGACCGCTGACGAGGGCTCGGCTGATGTCACCGTGGCCGGTGACCCGCAGGAGCAGACCGAACGCGCTCACCGTGCCGGTCTCGTCGACGCGGACGGGCACCGCGTCGACGTAGAGGATCGGCAGGCGCTCGCGGGCCGCGTCCAGGTCCTCCCTGCTCATCCACTGGCTGCTGGACTCGGAGGAGCCGGTGGGCCCGGTGGGCCCGGTCGACCCGGTGACGACGTCGCTCATGCTCCGATGCTTCCACGCGCCGGGAGACGCTCAGAAGGGTGGCGGGTCGTCCTGGTCGGGTGCGTTGCCCGAGCCGCCGGTCGGTGGGGCGGGTTCGTCGAGGATCCGCAGCCGTGGGGGTCGGCCCGGGCGGGGTGGCTGCTGGGGCAGCGGGTCCGGTGGTGGACCGGCGACGGGTCGGTCGATCTCGTGGGTGCCGGCGTGGGAGCGCAGGTAGCGCAACCCGGTCGGGCTGGTCCACAGGTACAGCCCCGGGGTGAGCACCACGTAGGACCACCGGTGGTGGGTCTTCGCGCGATGATGGCGCCGGCACACCGGGGCCTGGTTGTGCGAGGCCGTCGGGCCCTGCGGCCACGGGACCGGGTGCTCGTCGTCGCAGAACACCGCGGGTCGGGTGCAGTGGGGGAACACGCAGGTCACGTCGCGTTGCGTCGTCTGCTCGCGCAGCCGGGTCGAGGCCTCGTAGGAATCGCAGTGGATCGCCTCGGCCAGGTCCAGGACCGGGCGGATCGTGATCGCGGCCGCGGTGGCGCACCACTCGCGGACCTGCGCGGCCGTCAACGGCCCCCGCGCACCGTGGGACCCGCGGGCATCCAGGCGGGCCAGGCCGACCTCGTCGGGGTCCGGGCGGCACTCGCAGCCGCAGTCGCAGCGCCCGGTCACCGCGGCCCGCGACAGGTGGGCGTGCAGGACGACCTGGCGACCCGTCCGCCGCACGGGCGGGCCCTCCGGCGCCTCGGCGTCGCCGTGGTCGGTGTCGGCGTCGGCGTCGGCCTCGAGGGTGGCCTGGCCGCGGGCGATCTCGCCGAGCGCCAACGACCGGCGGACCCCGAGGGACTCACCGCAGCCGAGGCGGGCGAGCTCACGGGCGCCGTCGACCAGGGCGGACTCGAGGTCGATCGCATCGGCCAGGTCCAACCCGGCGTTGACCTCGACCACCCCCTCGACGCCCGCGTCGCTGAGGCCGACGTGGACGTGGCGGCCCTCCGCGCCCGCGCGACGCTTCTCCTCCGCGGCCGGCGGGTCGAACCGGACCAGCGCCTCGGTGACCAGCCGGTCGAGCTGGGCGATCGAGACGCCGTGCGCGAACGCCGCGACATGGGTGTCGACGAAGTCCGCGCCGTCCTCGCACAACCCCTGCGTGGCCTGCGCGACCCGCCGGGCCCGCCACACCGGGCACGCGCCGTCGAGGACCCGCTGCCAGAGCCGCGGCAACCGGTAGCGCAGCTCCAACGCATCGCCCACGTAGCCCGACCCGGCCGCGGTCGAGGACCCCAGCGCCGCGGCCAGCTCGGTCACCGCCGACTCCCGCAGCAACGGACACCCCGGACCACCCAGAGCCAGCCCGTCGTCACCGAAGCCCGCCACCCAGCAGGCGTCCTCGTCCCGGCCCACCTGGTGGGCCACCGACCACCCCACCACCGAGACCAGCAGCGCCACCTCCGCCGCGTCCCGCGTCGCCCGCGCCTCGACGCGCCACCGACAGCAGCGCAGCCGCGGACCCCTCCGGGCCGGTGCTCACGGTGCTGGACATGGGTCCATCATACTAGAACACGTGTTCGAGCGCTAGGACTTCTCCCCGCCCTGCTCAGTCCTCGATGACGTCCAGACCCTGCTCCCGCAGCCGCGCGAGGCTCGCGAGCATCGACTCGAGCACCTCGGGCGGGTGGGCGACCCAGTCGACGACCTCGGCGACGACGCGCACCGGGTGCGTGGTGCGGTAGGACTCGGTGGGATTGCCGGGGAACCTCTTGTCCGTGACGTTGGGGTCGTCCTCGAACGGTCCTCGCGGCTCCACCTCGTAGACGTGGCCCCGCCCGGGGCCGCCGGTCAGCGCGGTCGCCAGCTCCGCACCCCAGACCGCCGTCTCCACCCGGGCCGCGAAGTAGACGTGGCGCAACGGGCGGCCCGGCCGGAAGCCGGACTCGTGCCCAGGCACCAGCTCGGTGCCGACGGGCAGCGCTGCCGACGTGCCGTGGAAGAAGGGGCCAGGCACGCGGCGGCGGTAGTCGTCGACGTACCGACCCCACGCCAGCGCCTCGAAGGCCACCCGGACGCTGTGGCGCTCGGCGAGGTCGCCGAGCCGGGCCAGCTGCTCGGCGGAGACCTCGTCGCTGTGCTCGATGCCGTCGAAGCCCGCCTCGGCCGCGGCGGCCATCTTGTCCTCCAGGCTGCCGCTGAGGCAGACCGTGGCGATCGAGGTCCGCATCAGCCCACCAGCGAGCGGAAGTGCTCGGTCATCCGGGCCCGGTCCGGCTCGCGTCCGGTGATCAGCCGCAGGCTGTCGACCGCCTGGCCGACGGCCATCGCCCCGCCGTCGAGCGTGGCCAGGCCGTGGGCCCGGGCGCGGCGGACCAGCTCGGTCTCGAGCGGGCGGTAGACGACCTCGGCGACCCACGCCGTCGGACTGACGCCCTCGGGCGCGAAGGCGACCCCGGGGTGCTGGACCATGCCGACCGGCGTCACGTGGACGACCCCGTCGACCGCGCCGAGCCACCGGTCGACGGCCCCACCGGAGGTGTGCAGCCTGCCGGCGGCGCCGTCGGCGAACCGGTCGACCAGCAGGCCGGCCGCGTGCTCGGCGACGTCGTGCACCACCAGCTCGTCGACACCCATCGCGAGCAGCGAGTACGCCGTGGCGAGGCCCGCGCCGCCGGCCCCGACCTGCAGCACGCGGCGGCGCGGCCGGTCGCCGAGGAAGTCCTCGAGGCCGGCCCGGAAACCGGTGCAGTCGGTGTTGTGCGCCTGCCGACGCCCCCGCCCGAGCAGGATAGGCGGCCGAGAGCGCCGAGGCGCCCTGGATGTCGAGGTCGACGTCACCCGACTGCACCGAGGCGATCCGGTCGGCGTCGGCACCCGAGCTGGCTGTTGGGGAAGATCTCGACCGTCAGGTCGACCCCCGCTGCCTCGACCTCCTCCTTGATGACCTCGGCGCCGCACAGGTGCTGCGGCTGGTCCTCGGTGTAGCTGTGGGCGAGGGTCAGCTCGGTGCCGCCGTCGCCACCCCCGTCCTCGCCGCCGCACGCGGTGAGCACGGCGAGCGGGAGCAGGGCGGCAGCGGCCAGGGTGGTGCGGTATCGGGTCATCGGGTTCCTCCGGTTCGGCCCGGCGGGCGCCGGGCGTGGGTGGTCGGTCGTGCGGGGGTGCGGAGCAGCCGGGGCTAGAGCCCCAGCCGTTCGGGCAGCCAGGTGACGAGGTCGGGGACGAGGATCACGAGCACGCAGACCGCGACGAGGGGCACCAGGAACGGCAGCGTGGCGCGGAAGACCTCGCCGACCGGCACCCGCATCGTGGAGCTGAGCACGTACAGCACGGTGCCCACCGGCGGCGTCAGCAGGCCGATCATCAGCGAGATGATCATCAGCACGCCGAGCACGATCGGGTCGACGTCGAGCCGCGCGGCGATCGGCACCAGGATCGGCACGACCAGCACCAGCACCGCGGTGGCGTCGACGACGGTGCCGAGCACCAGCATCACGCAGCGCGACCAGCAGCAGGAAGACCGTCGGGTCGTCGGTGATGCCGAGCACCAGCTCGGAGAGCAGCTGGGGCACCCGCTCACGGGCGAGGACGTAGCCGAGCAGAGCGGCGGAGGAGACGATCAGCATGATCGCCGCCGTGGTGAGCACGGCCTCGACGAAGACCGACGGCAGGTCGCGCACCTTCAGCGTGCGGTAGCCGAAGCCCAGCAGCAGCATGTAGAAGGCACCGATCGCCGCTGCCTCGGTCGGGGTGAAGAAGCCGAACAGGATGCCGCCCAGGATGATGACCGGGGCGCCGAGCGGGGCGAGCACGCGGCCGCCGGTCGCGCCGCACCTCGCGACCACGAGAAGCCGGTGTGCACGATGTCCGGCTGCCGGCGGACCAGCACGGCGACGACGGCGCACAGCCCCGCCGCCATCAGCAGCGCCGGGATCACCGACGCGGCGAACAGGGCGCCGGTGCTGACCGCGGCCAGGCCGGCGTAGATCACGGCCGGGATGCTGGGCGGCATCACCGGGGCGATCAGCGCGGAGGATCCGACGACGCCCAGGCCGAACCGGGTCGTGTAGCCGTTGCGCTCCATCGCGGGGATCTCGACCTTGGACAGGGCGGCCGCGTCGGCGACGGCGGACCCGCTCATCCAGGAGAAGCCGAGGCTGACACCGACGCTGACGTAGCCGAGGCCCCCGCGGACCCGCCCCATCAGGGCGAGCGCGAAGTCGAAGAGCCGGTCGGCGATACCGGCCCGGTTGGCCAGCGACCCCCAGCAGCACGAACAGCGGGACGGCCAGCAGCGGGAAGCTCGCCGTCGAGTTGGTGACCAGGCGCATCGCCAGACCGACCGACTGGTCGGTGAGCACGAGGTAGGCCAGGCCGGGGCCGAGGAAGGAGTAGGCGACCGGGACGCGGAGGACCAGCAGCCCGAGGGATGGCGAGGAGGAGCAGGGCGACGGTCACGGGCGGGCCTCCGCTCGGGTCCGTTGACGTTGACGGTGAGCGCCTCGCGCTCGCGGGAGGCCGGGACGCCGTACCGCACGACGAGGGCGGCGGCGATCGTGGCGCGTACCGCGGTGCTGACGAAGCCCAGCAGCGGCAGCGCGTAGACCCACGGCATCGGGATCCCCAGCGAGGGGGTGCTGAGGTTCTGCGACTCGCTGATCAGCGACCAGCAGGCCCACGCGAAGCCGGCGCCGGTGGCGGCGACGAGCAGGTCGGCGAGCACGTGCACCGCCCGGACCACGGTCGCCGAGGGGATCTGGTCGACGACCTGGAGGGCGATGTGGCCGTCGCGGGTGACCACACGCGGGCCGGACACGTGCTCGCAGGTCTCGTGGGTCACCGGAATGCGTTCGCTGGTGGTGTCACCCGTCGTCCCGTCCGACGTCATCCCTGGGTCCGCCCGGACGACGGTTGGTGGTCAGCCCTTCTCGCGGCGGCCCTTGCGCCCGCCTCCGCGCCGGGCACCCTTCCCGCGCACGTCCGGGTCGACGCGGTCGGCCTCGCGCAGGTTGTCCTCCACCTGCGCCTCGCTCGCCCGGTGCCCCATCCGGGCCTCCTCGGCCCGCCGCTCGGCGCGGGCTGCGTCCTGCCGGGCGACCTCGGCGTCGGCCTCGGCCTTGCGCGCGCCCGCGTCGCTGCGCCGGACGTCCTCGGTGCGCTCGCCCGCGCGCTGCCGCAGCTCGCCGGCCTTGCGGCGCCGATCCTCCCGCTTCTTCTTCGACGCGGCGTTCAACGCCACGGCCGCGACGACGAGCAGCAGGATGACGACGACGACGATGATCACGATCGTGGTGGTGCTCACGCGGGCTCCTCGGGGTGGGGGTGCGACCACGGTAGGGCCCGCCCCGGGCCGGCCGCGGCCCCCACGCGGGGGTGGTGCGGACGATCAGCCCGGCGGGTCGGCGGGGTCCGACGCCGTCGGGTGCGTGGCGCGGGCGTCGTCGAGGTGGTGCGCCAGGCTGGTGCGCAGGCTGACGGTGTCGACTCCGACGGTGACGATCGTGGCGCCCTCGGCCGCGTAGCCGGCAGCCTCCTCGCCGCCGTAGGCGTGCACCCCGACGGGCATCGCCGCCTCCCGGCACCGGTGGACGATCGAGGACAGCACCGAGCGCAGCTCGGCGCGGCGGTCCTCCCCCACCAGGCCGAGCGCCAGCGCGAGGTCGCCCGGCCCGACGTAGAGGCCGTCGACCCCGGGTACCACCAGCAGCGCGTCGAGGTCGTCGAGCGCGGTCGCCGTCTCGACCATGACGACGACCAGCGGCTGGTCCGCGCCCCCGGCGAGTCGGCCGACCGACCGTCCCCCCGCCGGCGCGTACCGGGTCGCCGCGACCACCTCGCGAGCGTGGTCGGCGTCCCGCACGCTCGGTACGACGACGCCCCGCGCACCCAGGTCGAGGGGGCGACCCACGTCGGCGAAGGAGGGGCTGCGGGTCCGCACCATCGGCACCGATCCGGCTGCGGAGATCGCGGCGGTGACGCCTGGTAGGTCGGCCTCGGCGGCGGCGCCGTGCTGGAGGTCCACCACCACGTAGTCGGCCCCGGTGCGCGCCAGGACCTCCCCCGTCACCGCGCCGGGCAGCAGGCTCCAGACGCCGTGGCACGGGAGGCCCGCGGACCACCGCTCCCGGAGGTCGCCCTCGCTCGACACCACCCGGCGATCATCCCACCCCGGATCACCCGGCTACTCGCCCGGGCGCACCAGCCCGTGCTCGTAGGCGAGCACCACGACCTGCACCCGGTCGCGCAGCCCGAGCTTGGCCAGCACCCGAGCCACGTGCGTCTTGACCGTCTGGATGCTGACGACGAGCTCGACGGCGATCTCCGCGTTGGACCGGCCCCGGGCGACGAGGTCGAGCACCTCGGTCTCGCGCTGGGTGAGCAGGTCGTAGCCCGGGGGCGGGCCCTGCCGTCCGGCGCGGGTGAACTCCTCGATCAACCGTCGGGTGATCGCGGGCGCCAGCAGCTCCTCCCCCCGGGCCGCGGCCCGGACGCCGCCCACCAGCTGCTCGGCGGGAGCGTCCTTGAGCAGGAAGCCGCTCGCGCCGGCCAGCAGCGAGTCGTAGACCAGCTGGGAGCGGTCGAAGGTCGTCAGCATCACCACCCGCACCTGCGGCAGGGCTGCCGTGATCCGGCGCGTCGCCCCGATCCCGTCGAGGCCCGGCATCCGGATGTCCATCAGCACCACGTCGGGGACCTGCCGGCGGGCCAGCTCCACGGCCCCCGCTCCGTCGCTCGCCTCGCCGACCACCGCGAGGTCCGGCTCGGCCGCGAGGATGAGTCGCAACCCCGCGCGCACGAGCTCCTGGTCGTCCGCGAGAAGGACCGTCGTCACGCCGGGACCTCCGCGGACACCCGGAAACCGCCGCCGGGCCGAGGGCCCCACCGGAGCGTGCCGCCGGCGGACCCGACCGCGCGGGCCAGCCCGGAGAGGCCGGCGCCGGCGCCGGTCACGACCGGCGACGAGGCGCTGCCGCGGTCGACCACCTCGACCAGCACGACGTCCCCGACCCGCGACACGCTGACCTCCGCCGGGGCGCCGGGGGCGTGCCGGGCGACGTTCACCAGCGCCTCGCGGGCCACGCGGAACGCGAGTGCCGCCGCCGCCCCGGTCGGCGGGGGCCCGGTCGTCGTCACCGAGACGTCCACGCCGACCCGGCGCCCGATCGCGGTCAGCCGGGAGGCCGCCAGCGGGTGCGGTGCCGTCTCCAGGGTGTCCAGCCCGTCCCGGAGCTCGGCCAGGCTGCCGGCGGCGGTCGCGGCGATGGTGCGCAGCGCCGGGCCGGCGTCGCCACCGGTCCGGCGCTGGGCGCCGGCCTGGAGGCAGACCACGGTCATCGCGTGGGCGACGGTGTCGTGCAGCTCGCTGGCGAGCGCCTGCCGCTCGTGCGCGGCCGCCATCCGGGTGGCGGCACCGCGACCCCGCTCGATCTCGTCCACGACCTGCGAGGTGCGGCGCAGACGTTCCTGCCAGCCGGCACCGACCCGGCCCAGGCCGACCGCGGCCACCGTCCAGAGCAGGACGATCCACCCGGCGTCGCCGTCCACCCCGTCGTCGGCCAGGCCCGAGACCTGCTCCATCAGCAGGGACGCCGCAGCGGCCAGCGCCCAGGCCGGGACCCACCACCACCGCCGGCACCACGCGCCGATCGTGTAGAAGACCAGCACCAGGAGGGCGACCCCGGTGACCGTGGCGGGGATCGGGGTCAGCCAGGCGCTGACCGCGACGGCCACCAGCAGGGACGCGGTGACCGCAGCGGTGGGGTGGCCCCGGCGTACGACGAGCGGTGCGGCCACGACCAGCCCGGCCAGGACGTTCGCCCAGACCGGACCGCGGGCCAGCGGGTGGATGGTCGTCTCGATCGCGAGGGCGACCCCGAGGCCCCCGGCGAGGGCGAGGTCGAGGCGCGACGGTCGCGGACCGCCGCCGGGCTGCTCATCGGGCCCAGGTCGTGGCTCGGGCTCGGGCCCGTCGGGGGCGGGAGGCGCGAGCGAGCCCAGGGCGGCACGGAGCTGGTCGATGACCCCACGGGCCTCCTGCTCGAGCACCTCCAGCGCCTGCGCGTCCGGCGAGCGCTGCGCACCCTCCGAGCGCAGCGCGATCGCCGCGATCCGCTCCGCGAGCCTGGTGTGGACCTGCTCCTGGACCCGGGTCTGCTCCTCGAGCCGGGCGGCGGCGACCTCGACCCGCTGCTGCTCGTCGAGCTCGGCGACGAGCCTCTCCAGGCGCTGCACCTGCCGGGCACGGAGGCTGACCGCCGCACCGCCGCCGGCGGCGCCACCGACCACGACCAGGAAGAACACCGTGTCGTCGAGCCAGTGGTACGCCTGGTCGTGCAGCTGGTTCACCGCCACCAGCGAGGCGGTGCACAGCGCCACCGAGACGACGGCCGGCACCCGCGGTAGCCAGGCCCCGGCCGCGTACCCCCCGACCAGCGCCACCAGCACGAGGCCGACGTCGAGGTACCACTCCCACCCCAGGACCAGGGCGGTCGGGGGCAGCACGGTGGCCGAGACCACCAGCGCAATTGCCACGGAGGTGCGGCGCACGTCCTGAGACTAGGCAGCGGCGGGGTCGTCGCACATCACTCCGCGGAGGGACGCGCTCGTCCTCCCGGCCGAGCACGCTCCTGGCCATGACCTCCTCACGCATCGCCCTGATCGCCGGCGTCGGCTCAGCCATCGGCTGGACGCTCAAGTCCATCGCCATCGGGACCGCCGGTGGCCTCGACCGGAGCCCCTTCGAGGGGCCCCTGTTCTTCCTCGGGCTCGGCTGCTACCTGGTGGCCGTGGTCGCCCTCGGTGTCGCCGCCACCCGCGGCCGCCCCGCCTGGCTGCGGGCCACGAGCGGGGTCGTGGCGCTCGCGCTCGGCATCGTCCTCACCTCGGCGATCGGCGCCGTCATCAATGCGGTGCAGGCACCGAGCCCGCTGCGCCACTGGGCGTGGACCGAGGTGAACCTGTGGGTCATCGCGCTCGGCACCCTGGCGCTGGTGCTCGCCGTTCGCGCCCGGGACGCCTCGCGCGCGTAGGCCGGGCCGGACCTGCGAAGGACGCAGCCGGTCAGCGGCTGCGGACGACCCGGGTGGAGGCGGCCATGTCGCCGACCCGCTGGTTCTTGGGGCTGGCGAGTGCCGCGACGAACCCGACGAGGTAGAAGGCGAACCCGTCCACGACCCGCAGCAGGGTCCTGATGAGCACCTGTCCGGCGGTGAGCGTCGGGCCCTTCTCGGAGACGACGCGGGTACCCACGATCTTCTTCCCCAGCGTCTGCCCCACCAGGAGCTCGAGGACGAAGAAGTACCCGAGGATGACGAGCAGGGTGAGCAGGAACGGCACCCCGGTGATCGAGACGCTCACGCCCCCTCCACCGGAGCGGGTCTCGCCGAAGATGATGCCCGAGACGACGAACAGGGGCACGGCGACCACCAGCGTGTCGAGGAGCAGCCCGCCCACGCGCTGGCCGACGGAGGCGTCCGGCAGGGCGCTCCGCACGGTCGGCGAGGTCGGCGTGGCCGCGGAAGGGCCGTGGGGTTGGCTCACGGTCCCTTCCTACCGCGGATGAACCCGTCCGTGGGCCGGATCGCGTGGTCTGCGCGCTCCCTCTACCGTCTGGTGTCCATGGAGCGCGTCTCGGTGGTCGGCAGCTCGGGCTCCGGCAAGACGACCGTCGCCCGACGGCTGGCCCGAGCGCTGTCGGTCCCCCACGTCGAGCTGGACGCCCTGCACTGGGGAGCGGACTGGGCCGCTGCGACGAGCGAGGAGCTGTCCGATCGCGTGAGGGCCGCGACCGAGGGCGAGCGGTGGGTGGTGGACGGGAACTACTGGAGCAAGATCGGCCCGCGCGTGTGGGCCGTGGCCGACACCGTCGTGTGGGTCAGCCCGCCGAGGTGGCGCGTGACGTGGCAGTCCGTGGTCCGGACGGTGCGTCGCGCCGCCACCCGTCAGGAGCTGTGGAACGGCAACCGCGAGAGCTGGCGCGGCCTGATGTTCTGGCGTGGTGAGGACTCGATCCTCTGGTGGGCCTGGACGACGTACCCACGCACGCAGGAGCGCTACGCGCAGGCGATGGACGACCCGAGGTGGGAGCACCTCACCTTCCACCGGCTGCGGACCCGACGGGAGATCGACCGCTTCCTCGCCGAGGTGGACGCACGCAGCGGCTCGGGCTGAGCACGCCCCCGCCACGGGGACCGCTCAGCGCGGTCTGCGGGGTGCCGGTGACGGTCGCGCCGGGGTCGGGCGGGTCCGTCAGCGTGGTCCGCGGCGGGGGTGCGTCGTCGGGAGCGCCCGCACGGGCGTCGGCGAGGACGTCGGGCGGGACGTGCTCGGCGAGGTAGCGCCGCCCGGCGCGGGTCGCCGGGTGCATGGCCGCGGCCGCGGCGCCGACGATGGCGGCGATGGTCAGCCAGCCGACGGCGCCCCACTCCATCGCGAGGAAGCCGTAGACGGCCGGCGCCCAGAACCGGCCGAGCGTGCCGCCGAGCTCGGAGACGCCCTGGTAGTCCCCGCGGCGGCGCGGGTCCATCAGCTCGGCCTCGAAGGTCCACCCCGAGGCGGAGAGGTAGAGCTCGGCCCACGTCAGCACGACGTGACCGACGAAGAACAGGACCACCGTGACCCAGCCGACGGTCTCGTGGGTGGCGAGCGTGACCACGCAGGTGAGCGCGAAGAAGGTCGCGGAGAGGCGCACCGCGCGCAGGGCGGTGTCGACGTCGTGGATGCCGCGCGACGTCAGCCGGGGCAGCACGATGCACATCACGGTGTTGGTGCCGAAGAGCAGGGCCACGAGCTCGTGCGGAGCATCGGTCTCGAGGACCAGCCACAGCGGGATGACCGTGTGGAGCAGCACCTGGTTGGACCACAGCACGCCGGTCAGGAACGTCACCGCCAGCCAGCTGCGGTTGCGGATGGCCGGCGGCCCCTCCGGCTGCCGGCGGGGCTCGGTCGTACGGACGTCGTGGGAGGCGTCCGGGAGCCGGAGGATGGCCGCCGCGTTGACCACGAAGAGGACCGTGGTCAGGACCGGGGCCCAGCGCAGCACGTCGGTACCGAAGGCGATCGCGCCGCCGCCCAGGAACGCTCCGAGGCTGAACCCCACGTTGAGCGCGGAGTACATGTAGGCGCGGGACTCGACGCGCTCGCCGGGTGGCAGCACGTCGAGGACGTAGGCGCCGTGGGCCGCCCCGCCGAGGCTCCCCGCCACCTCCATCGCCACGGCCAGCGCGACGAACTGCGGGAAGCTGTCGATGAACGGCCAGGCGAGGAACAACGCCCCCTGGACCACGGCGCTCAGCGACCACATCCGCTTGGGGCCGAACCGGTCGACGAGCCTCCCGGCCGGCACCGCGACGAGGAAGCTGGCGATCGCCGCCACGGTCAGCCCGAGCGCCGACCTGGCCGAGCGAGAGCCCCAGGATGACGCCGAAGTAGACGGCGGATCCCGCCAGGAAGGCGCCGTCGCCCGTGGCGAAGATCAGCGACTGGACCGACAGGCTGCCGGCCAGGGAGGACGGGGGCGTCGCGTAGCGGCGGAGCGCGGTGAGCATCGCCACCGATCCTCCCCCGCGGTACCGGCAGCCGTCGCGCGACTTTCCTGGGGCTGCCGGGCGACGCGTCGTGGGGACAGCGGCGCAGGCATCACTCGCGGCTGCTGGAGTCTCGGCCCGACGAGGTCGTGCTCGCGGCCGTCGTCGGGCCACCACGCCGGCGGCACCAGCCGGCTCCTCCGCGCCGTGGTGCTGGTCGGCCGATCCTGACCACGCTCGTCGCCGGTACGTGCGGTCGCTGCTGGGCGGGCCTCGCGCGGACCCGGTACGGGATCATCCCGTGGGGCGTTCGCCGCGGGTAGCGATCCTGAGAACGAGTGGTGATCGGCTCAACCTTCCGGCGTGACCGTGCGTATGTCAGGTGTGAGCTCAGTGACGGTGTCGAGGAGGGTCGTGGACGAGGACCGTTTCTCCCGGTTGTTCTTCGACCACGCGGCTCGTCTGGTCCGTCTCGCAGCGCTCCTGGGTGCCGCCGACGCGGAAGACGTCGTGCAGGAGGCCTACACGAAGGTGTACTCCGCCCGGGCGCGGTTGACCGACGCCGACGACGACACGGTGCGGTACCTCAACCGAACGGTGGTCAACGAGGTGCGAGACCGCCATCGCCGCGCGGACGTCGCTCGTCGCAAGGCCCACCTCACCCAGAGCAGGCAGCCTGTCCGTGCGCCCTGGGAGACATCGGACCGGGTGGCGGTCGTCGATGGCCTCCGTGCCCTGCCGATGCGTCAACGCGAAGCACTCGTGCTGCGCTACTGGCTCGACCTGCCCCTGGCCGAGGTCGCTCGCGCCATGGGCGTGCGGACGGGGACGGCGAAGTCGCACGTCTCCCGGGGCCTGGCTGCCCTCCGACCCGCATTGGCAGAAGCCGCACCACCAGACGTGGAGGGACCATGAATCCTGAGGAGGAGCTCAAGAAGGCGCTCGACGACGAAGCCGACCGTCACGAGGTCGACGTGCAGTCGCTGTACGTCGCCACCCGTGCGCGGTTGACCTCCGCCGTCGGCGACGAGCGGGCAGACCGCAGCCGGTCCCGACGGGTGCTCGGTGCCGCGGCCGCAGTCGCGGCAGTGGCCGTCACGGTGGCACTCCTCCCGACAGCCCTGGACCGCGTGGTGGAACGCGAGGACAGCACCGCGGCCGCGGGCGCCGTCGACGAAGCCTTCTCGTGCCCGGTCCGCAGGACGACGCGCTTCACGGCGAGCAACGACGACGACTCGTTCCTGCCCGAGCTGACCGTCGACGGCGAGCCCGCCGGCGAGGCCAGCGTCGCGCCCCGGTACGACGTGGTGCGGCGAGGCGACATCGCAGAGCTCCGCCTGGGCAACGCCGACGGGACCCTGGCGAGCGTCGTCACCTTCCGTCGGTCCGACGGCGAGTACGAACGCGTGTCGGTGACGAAGTGCAGCAACGCAGAGGCGGCCGGTGCGACCTCTGCACCTCAGCCGCTCGTGACACCTGGACTGGTGCCCGGCCCCTCCGACTTCGCGGCAGGCGACTTCCCCCCTGGCGCAGCACGGGTGGTCGACCGCCTCACCTACGACACCTCTGGTCTTGAGAAGCGTCAGTCCATCTGGGCCCACCCCTGCGGGGAGCGGTTGTGCCTCGTGTCGGGGAGCCGGACGAGCACCCAGATGACCTCGCGACTGCGCGGGGATGGAACGCCGTACGACCTGACCAGCCAGCTGAGCGATCCCGACGACGTGGTCGGGATCGACCCGGCACAGCGACTCTTCGCGATCTACGACACGACGGGCAGGTCGTCCAGCGTGTCGTGGACGGACCGGAGCGGTGGCACCCACCCGGTGCCGGCAGCCGACGGGGCCTGGTCGGGACGGTTGTTCCTCGTGCTGGTCCCCAGCCGCTCCTTCGACCGGCTCGACGTCGTCACGGCCGACGCCGGTCCCACGAGCTACTCCCTCGCCGACATCAGGGGCTGAACCCGCTGTGGCGCTCCTCGTCCTTGCTGCCGACCACCCACGCGGCCACGCGTTCAGGATGGGCACAGGGCTCGACGCCCCGCCGGACGCACATCGTCGACGAGGCTACGTCGCCGCGTCAGGCCATTGGCGGCCCCGCCCTTGGAACGTCCCGGCGCCGTACGCGTCAGCCGGAGACTGCTCGACGGGGTCCGCTCCGTGCCGGCACGGGACCCTCGCGTCCAGGTTGCTCAACGCTCACCCCCGCAGTCGGTCACCACGACGATGCCATTGCGCTCCTCGCCGCATTGATCCCACGCGGGGTTGAAGATCGTCAGCCAGAGGCCGATTGCCGACCCAAGAGCAATGACGACGAGACTCAGAACTACCCAGACCGTGGTCCAGGCTCGCTTGGTACGAACGATTGCCGGAGCCCTCCTCCTGCGTGCTGATACTCGTAGTCGGGGCGACCGTTCGCAGCGTAGAACTCATACGAACAGCTGGCATCTGCGTAGCGGTGGTGTGACGGCGGCGGCGGTCAGCGCGTACGCGCCGAGGACGTGGCACCACGCTCCGCTGGGCCCTGGGGATCGGTGCCGGTCACCGAGTTGGTGCGAGCGGTGCCAAGTCCGAGCGCCGCAGGGCACTCGATCTCGCACCACAAGCCATCGCTAGGGCTGTGCCCTGACACCCACGAGACGAACCGGCCCGACCCGGGATCGTGGGCCGCTCGTCGAGGTAGCCGTGCTCGCCGTCAGCATGCGTCCATGACCTGGCGGTCCTCCCGGGTACCCAGGTCGCGCCGGAAGATGTCGGACCTCCCGTCCCCAGGACCCCGCGCGGTGCAGGCGAGGTCTTCGCCGGCGAGGTCGAGCTCATGCGCCCACGCCGCGTCGTCGCGCTGCCGGTTCCTCACCCGCAGCCGCTCGTCGTTCCGCCGGCACCGTCGAGGTCGTAACCGAGCTCGCAGAGCAACCCGTCGTGGCCGACAGACCCTTCGACGAAGAAGAACAAGAGCAGAAGCACGAACAGGCCAGCGATCACGACACCCGCCCACGCAAGGATCCTCTCGTGCGTACTCCTACTGACGCCGACTTCTGGCATGCGACGAGACACTGCCATAACGACTGCTCATCGGGATGGCGGGCGCGGTGACGGTGTCGCCCGGCACGACGTGTCTGTCCTGAACCCACGTTCTGCAGCACAGACTCGGCGACGGGCGAGGACCACCATGATCACCCCAGCTGATGAACATGCCTGGCGGTGGTCCACTCGGCGGCGCCGCCGACCACTCGGTAAGGGCCCTGCACGCGGCCGCACCCGTCAAGGACGGCAGGAGACCCGTGGTCGCCCCGGCGGCGGTCCGCATCCGACGCGAGCGACCTGCCTCACAAGTCCCAATTGAGGACCCGCGCACGCACCGACGGACCCATCCCCTGCAGCAACCGGCCGCCCGGGCGTCGCCGGTCGAACGAGCGCACGTCGCGGCCTGCGACGCTCGCGTACGGAGCCAACGAGACGTAGGCGAGCAGGAAGCGCGTCTGCTTCGCTGGCACCTGCACCGGCAGCTCCGCCTGCACGTCTGCCAGGCCGACGGGCGAGACGAACCCGTCCTCGACCTGCGAGCGCCCGCCGCGCCCGGCGAAGACCTGGGTCACCGCAGCGGCGGTGCGGTCCCGCGCACCGGCCTCGGGCTCGTGCGCCTCCCACGTGATCACCCAGCGGTCGTTGCGCCCGAAGTTCCGGTCCCCGGACGACGTCTCCTCCACCGTGACGTCGTTGCGGGCCGCGAGCTGGCCACCGAACTCGACGACCTCATCGACCCGACGTGGCGAGGTGTTGCGCAGGGCCACCAGCACCCGCAGGGCCCCGGTGCGCGGGATCGCCCGGTACGTGGCCGTCGCCCTCAGGCGCGGGCTCATGCGCTCAGGGCCGGCCACCGCCTCACGGCGAGCGTCGTAGCGCGTCTCGATCGGGGCGAAGCCCTTCGCGCCGATGGCGAAACCGAGCACGCCGCCGAGAGCGCGGTAGCGGCTGCCGAGCGCACCGTTCTCGACGACGAGGGCGCCGTCACCAGGCGACACGTCGTAGTCGAGCTCGAAGGTGGCCCGGTTCACCAGGCGGTGCGACGCGTCGCCGGCGACGGCTCCGGGACCCGTCGCGACCAGCGTCGCCGTGAGCGCGGTCGCAAGGCAGGCGAGGACGGTGCGGGGGGCTCGGCTCATGGCCCGCATCCGACCACACCTTCGGGTGCGCGGAGGACGGTCCCGGACTCCGGCGCACCGGACGACGAGGGACCAGGTCGCATCCCTGGAGTTCTGGGGGTGACGGTGGAGCCGCCTGTCGGAATCGAACCGACGACCTATTCATTACGAGTGAATCGCTCTACCGACTGAGCTAAGGCGGCCTGACCGCCCGGGCTCAGCCCGAGCAGCGCGCCGGAAGCATAGCGAGGCGGCACGGACCCGACGAAACCGAGACCCCTGCCCCGTCCGGTGCGTCCGGCCGGGTGGTGCCTCCTCTTGAGCCGGTCGGGTAGACCGGCGTCATGGTCTCCCTGCGCGCCCTGGTCCTCGCCTGCACCCTCGAGCGGTCGCCCAAGCCGTCCAGCTCGATCAAGCTCGGCACGGAGGTGCTCGATGCCCTCGGCGAGCACGACGTCACCGGGGAGGTGCTGCGGGTCGTCGACCACGACGTCCGCTTCGGCGTGAGCCTCGACGAGGGCGACGGCGACGGGTGGCCGGCGATCCGGGAGAAGCTGCTCGCGGCCGACATCCTGGTCCTGGCGACGCCGATCTGGATGGGCCAGCTCGGCTCCGTCGGCAAGATGGTGCTCGAGCGCCTCGACGCCGAGCTCAGCGAGTCCGACGACGAGGGTCGCCCGCTGACCTACGGCAAGTGCGCCGCGGTCGCGGTGGTCGGCAACGAGGACGGCGCGCACCACGTGATCTCGCAGGTGATGCAGGGGCTCAACGACGTCGGCTTCAGCATCGCCGCCAACGCCTCGACGTACTGGGTCGGCGAGGCGATGCACCCCACCGACTACCAGGACCTGGACTCCACGCCCGAGGTCACGGCGTCGACGACCTCGGCGCTGGCGGCCAACACCGTGCACCTGGCGCGGTTGCTGCACGCGCAGCCCTACCCGCCGAGCTGAGGCCCGGCGGGCAGGTCCGGTCGGCTCCGTCAGGCGGCGACGCGCGGGACGACCTGGGCGGCGTCCTCGGCGGTGAAGGTCTGCGCCTCACCGCACATGCACGTGTAGGAGACGCGCAAGCCGAGGTCGGTGGCCTCCAGGCCGGTGAGCTGGCTGGGGAAGACGAGCTGGCGGCGCTCGCAGGCGGTGCAGCGGCGGGTGAACATGAGGACCTCCTCGGTGACGTCGATCGCGTGCCGATCGGAACGATTCCAGTCTGGCGCGCAGTCCGATCCAGGGGAAGCCTTGCTTTCCTTCAGGTGGTACAGGACTTGCCTATGATGTGACGGTGCTCTCCCTGCACCAGCTGACCTGCTTCCTCGCCACCTACGAGCACGGCTCGCTCACGGCCGCGGCGGACTCGCTGGGCTACGCCCAGCCCTCGGTCTCCGAGCAGGTCCGGGCGCTGGAGAGGACCCTCGGCGTCCAGCTGTTCCGGCGGGTGGGGCGAGGTGTCGAGCCGACCACGGTGGCCGACACGCTGCGCCCGCACGCCGAGCGCGTCCTCGCCGCCGTCGAGGAGGCGAGGGTGGCCGTGCAGCGCAACCGCGTCCTGCAGACCGGCACCATCCGCTTCGGCATGTTCGGCACCGCCCGGCTCTACGCCGGCGCGGACCTCGTCGCGGACGTCCTCGAGCGGCACCCCGGCGTCCGGGTCGAGCTGGTCGGGCAGAACTCCTCCGACGTCTTCGAGCAGCTGCGCCGCGGTCGGATCGAGGCGGCGATGATCGCCGTCCCGAGCGTGACCAGCGAGGGGATGACCGTGACCCCGGTCGCGCGTGACGAGCTGGTCTACGTCAGCGCCGACCCCGACCGGCTGACCGGGCCGGTGAGCGCCCAGCGGCTGGCGCGCGCGTCGCTGGTGATGCCGGAGACCACGTGGCGCGCCGCGGACTCGACCCGGATCGTGCTGCGCCAGATGCTGCACGAGACCGGCCGCAACCCCACCACCCGGATCGAGGTCGAGGACGTGGAGACCGCCGTCGAGCTGGCCGGCCGCGGGCTCGCCGACACCGTGATCCCGCGAGGTGCGGTCGACCAGCTGCTCGCCCGGCTGGCTCCCGAGGCGGGCTTCGTCAGCCTGCGCCCCCGGCAGTACGACACGCTCGCGATCGTCCACCGCGCCGGCGCCGTGCTCAGCCCGGCGGCACGGCTGATGATCGAGCTGGCGACCCGGCGCATCCAGACCATCGCCGAGCCGGTCGCGTCGCGATGACGCCGCCCGCAGGACGAGGGCCGCACGGTCCTCGACGAGTGATCCTCCGACCCCGGGAGCCCCGATGGACCTGATCCTCGACTACCTGGCTCGTCACCTGCCGTTCCTGTGGCGGCACGGACGCTTCCAGATCACGGACTCGCGGTCGGACCGCAGCAACGGAGGGGACGGCCTGCTGACGGTCGAGTCCCCGGACCTCCGGATCCGGTTCACCTGCGACCGCCGGCAGCTGATGGCCGACGTCCAGCCGTCGCGGGACCACGCGGAGTGGTACTCGATCGACCTCCTCCGCCGGCTGTGGACGGGCCGGGCGGAGTCCTCGGCAGTCCTCGACGCGTCGTACGCCGCGTTCCTGCGGGACAACCTCTCCGCGATCGAGGGCCTCGTCGCCGGTGACGAGTGGCCCGCCACCGAGGCGCAGCTGAAGGACCTCAAGGCGAAGCGGTCCACGGAGCTGTTCGGCGGGGCCGCAGCGACCAGGACCGACCGAGCCGGTGGCGCCGGGGCGTCGACGGATCGCGAGACCTGGTTCCTGAGCTCGCTGGACAGCCGACGCTTCAAGCCCGTCCGGCGCTGCGAGCTCGGCGCCGACGTGGACCTCGACACCGGCAAGCGCGGGGTCATCGCGGAGATCGAGCCTCCCGTGCTCGGCCAGGACTTCGGCCGGTCCGCCGACATCGGCTCCGTCATCCTCACGCCTCGGCACGCTGGCGCCTCCGTACGCCCGATCGAGGAGCTCCCGTGCTTCGTGCACATCGCGATCACGACACAGGAGGACCAACCCGTCGTCAGCCCCGTCAGCGCTGCCGACCTCACCATCATCGGGTGGGGGGAGCTGTACCGGACGACCGAGGACGCCGCGTCCCACACCTTCGACTGAGGAGTGCCGGTCACCGGCGGCGCGGACCGGGTCGGCGGGTGCCCGGCCACGCGGGGCGTGTCTCGCCTACGAGACTCGACCGGTCCAGCACGCTGGACACCGCGCGACGACGCGGCGGATGTCCGGCACCATGGCGCCGTCCGATCAACCAGCAGCAGCCGGCCCACGGGTCGGCGGAAGGCAGGCTCCCGTGTCCGACCGCGTCCTCTCCTCCGGAACCGCCAAGGCGGCCATCCAGCAGATGTCCTCGATCATCAACGGCGGGCTGACCGACCAGATCAACCAGCTCGACGCCAAGGGCCAGCAGCTCTCCGACCCCAACAACTGGGACGGCCCGCTGGCCGAGCGGTTCCGCTCCGCCACCTGGCCCGAGACCAAGTCCGCGCTGGACAAGGCCAAGACCGAGCTCGAGGAGCTGCGCGTCCAGCTGGACCAGATCAGCCAGAACATCATGACCGCCGGCGGCGGCTCCTGACCGACCGCACGCGGCGGTCCCGGCCGCCCGCACGTCCTGGAACCACGCACACCGCAGCACGAGAGGCACGGGCATGAGCGGGATCGGTCCGATCGAGGAGGACGTCCGCTTCGACCACGGGGCGGCGGAGCACCTGATCTCCCTGGCCGGGAGCACCGCGTCGACGGTCGAGGCCCAGCGCGGCTCCCGCCTCGCCTGGGCGAGCACGGCGATGCAGGAGTTCCGCGGCTACTTCTCGACCCTGTTCGCGGGGAACGCCGAGACCGCCGACGCCGACGCCGCCCAGGTCGTCGCCGGCCTGCGCGACGTCGCCCGGTTCGTGGGGCAGCTGGCCGAGTCCGCCCGGCAGGAGCAGGCCCGGCGCGAGGAGGCCCGCCGGTGGCAGCAGGAGCAGGACGACCGCAACCTCATCGAGCAGGGCTGGGGCGGGTTCAAGGAGCACGTCCTGCAGCAGGGCGAGGAACGGCCCCCGGTCGCCGACATGCCCGACCCGCCGTCCTACGCCCCGACCGTCGTCCCGCCCCGCCCCCGCCAGAACCCCGGGGCCGGGGGCGGCGGGGGCGGTGGCACCTCCTCGGCCCGCCCGGCCGACCTACGCACGTTCGCCTCCGGGTCCCGGGGTGCCAACGGCACGCTCGCCGGCAAGCCGTCGTCCTGCCGCAGCGCCTACGACGCGTTCGTGGCCGGCTGCGGCTGGGGTCACCTCGAGGCCAGCAGCGTCTTCACCGGCTTCGACCGCTGGCTGGACGCGAACGTCGAGGACGTCCTGTGGACGACCACCGTCGCCGACGCGTTCGCCACCGCCGGCAGCGACGGGGACGTCTCCGTCCTCAGCGACAGCTCCCTCGCCGCGGCGCTCCAGGCCGCCGGGGTCGACGCGTCGCGCCAGGACCTCGCGATCGACCCGCCGACGGCGTACGGCAACCCGCCCACCAGCGGGTACGCCGACGACCCGGTCAACGCCGCCACCGGCAACTTCATCGAGAACGAGACCGACCTCGGTTTCGCCGGTGGCACCGCCTCGTTGTCGCTGAACCGCACCTACAACTCCTTCGACACCGGAACCGGCGCGTTCGGTCCTGGCTGGTCGAGCTGGACCGAGGCCGGGCTGACCCTCGACGCCGAGGCCGCGCGGCTGCGCCTACCCGACGGACGCGTGGTGTCCTTCGGCCGCCTCGGCGACGGCTGGGACCGCGCCACCGGCGAGGACCTCTGGCTGCACCGCACCCTCGATCGCGCGAGCGGGGACGAGCACCTGGTCGTCACCGGCAACGACGGCACCGCGGTGGACCTTCACCGCGCGCGGGCCTGCCCGCGCACCAGCTCCCGCGGCCCCGGCACCACGGTCCGCCTCGTCCACGAGGTGGTCGGCGGCGAGGTCCGCCTGGTCCGCCTCGAGCACGAGCGCGGGCGCAGCATCGACCTCACCTGGGACGCCGAGCACGTCGGCGGACCCCGCGTGGTCGCCGCGCTCGCCTCCGACGGTCGGCGCGTGGCCTACGACTACGACGACGCCGGTCGGCTGCTGCGGGCCACCACGCCCGCGCGGCACCCGGTCCTACGCCTGGGACGAGTCGTCCCTGCTGATCTCGGTGACCGACGCCGACGGCGTCGTCGAGGCGGAGAACACCTACGACGAGCGCCGGCCGCGTCAGCCGCCAGCGCTCCCAGCACGGCCGGCTGAGCCGGTTCGTCTACCTGCCCGGCCGCGTCACCGTCGTCTCCGACGAGGACGGGGGCCGCTCCAACACCTGGATCTCCGACGCGAAGGGCCGCGTCGTCGGCATCGTCGACGCCGAGGAGCACCGCCAGTCCACGTCGTACGACGCGCACGGCCACCCCGTCCTCCTCACCGCCCGCGACGGCTCGGCAACGATCCACGAGCACGACGACCGTGGCCGCCGGGTCCGCACCGTCACGCCGTCGGGCGCCGACGTCACCTACGGCTACGACCAGCACGACCGCGTCACCACGGTGGTCGCCGAGTCCGGCGCCGTCACCGGGTACACCTACCCCGACGGCGACGGGCCCGGTGACGCGGACCCGTGACCGGCGTCCCGCGCAACCCCGTGCGCGTCGCCGATCCCGAGGGCGGCGTCACCGAGCTGTCCTGGACAGGCGGGCTGATGACCGGCCTGGTCGACCCGACCGGCGTCCGGGTCCGCTTCTCCTACGACGAGCACGGCGACCTGGTCGCGACCACCGACGCCGCCGGGCGCACGGCCCGCCTCGAGCGCGACGCCACCGGCCGCGTCGTGGCGGCGGTGAGCCCCTCCGGGCACCGCACGACCTACACCTACGGCGACGCCGGCCAGCTCGTCTCGCGCCGCGACGCCGACGGCGCCGTGTGGCGCTACGAGCACAGCGCCGCCGGCCGCCTGACCGCCGTCGTCGACCCCACAGGGGCGCGCACCGAGCTCGAGCGCGACGCGCACGGCGAGGAGTCCCGCACCATCGACCCGCTGGGCCGCGCGATCACCCGCCGCGTCGACGACCTCGGCAACGTGGCCACCGCTGAGCTGCCGGACGGCTCGACCTGGGAGTTCGCCCACGACGCGCTGTCGCGGCTGGTGGCGACGACCGACCCGGCCGGCGGCACCTGGCGCAACGAGTACGACGCCACCGGCGGGCTCGCGGCGACGATCGACCCGACCGGCGTGCGCAAGGAGGTCAGCACCGACCAGGCGGCGGGCACGGTCCGCGTCGACGACGGCTCGGCCACCCTGTCCGCCTCCTTCGACCCGCTCGGCCGCGCCACCCGCTCGGAGCAGGCCGACGGCTCCGCCGCGATGGCGACCTACGACCGGTGCGGGCGCCCCGTCGAGCTGCTGGACGCCGACGGCGGCCTGACCCGCGTCCAGCGTGACGCCGCGGGGCGCCCCGTGGAGATCACCTCTCCGTCGGGTGCGGTGACGCGCCGCGAGTACGACGAGTGCGGCCGGTTGGTCGCGGTCGTCGACCCGACGGGGGCCCGCACCACCCAGGCGTACGACGCCGACGGCCGGCTGGCGCGCCAGGTCCTGCCGACCGGGGAGGTCGCGTGGGTCGAACGCGACGCGATGGGTCGCGTCACCGCCCGCTCCACCCCGGGCGCCGGCATCGCGCGGTACGCCTACGACGCCGCCGGCCGCGTGGTCCGCTCCTCCGACACGTGGCACGGGAAGCGCCGCTACCGCTACGACGCCGCGGGCCAGCTGGTCGAGGTGCTCAACGGCAACGGCGGGGTCACCCGCTGGGAGTACGACGCCAACGGCCGCGCCGTCGCTATCACCGACCCGCTGGGCCAGGTGACGCGGCGCGAGTTCGACGCGATGAACCGCTGCACGGTCGAGACCGACCCGCTCGGCCGCACCACCCGTGCCGGCTACGACGCCGCCGGGCGGCAGGTCTGGCAGACCGACCCCGACGGCCGCCGCACCGAGTGGACCTACGACGCCCAGGGCCGGCTGGCCTCGACCGCGGTCGACGGCCGCGTCGTGTCCTCGATCAGCCGTGACCTGCGCGCCCGCCGGCTGGTGCTGACCGACCGCACCCGCACCGACGGTCCGGACGGGGGCGCAGCGGTGCGCCACGAGCTCGAGTGGGACCGGCGCGGGCGGATGGTCTCGCGGACCCGCGACGGCCGCGGCGTCTCCTGGACCTACGACGCCGACGGCCACCGCACCTCGATGACGACCCCGGACGGGTCGACGACCTCCTACGAGCGCGACGCGGCCGGCCGGCTGCTCGCGGTCGAGCACCCGCTGCTGGGGCGGGCGTCGCTGACGCGCGACGCGGCGGGCCGGGTGGTCTCGGCCAGCGCCGGTGGCACCCTGCAGACCTGGGAGCACGCCGACGGGTTCGTCGTCGCCCACACCGTCACCGACGTCGAGGGCGCCACCCGCACCACGATCGAGCGCGACGAGCTCGGCCGGGTCGCCACGGTCGCCCGCGATGACCGCGTCACCTCCTACGAGTACGACGGGGCGCACCAGCTGCTCGCGACCCGCACCGGGCCGACGGCGCCTGGCAGCACGGCCTCGGAGACCCGCTGGCGCTACGACGCCGCGGGCCGCCTGGTCTCGGAGTCGCTGGACGGGGCGACCCGTGAGTACGCCCACGACGCGGCCGGGCAGCTGCTGAGCGTCACCGGGCCCGACGGGGCGACCACCCGGCACGCCTACGACGGCGCCGGGCGCCGGGTGCGCACGGACCTGCCCGACGGCGCCGTCCGACGGTTCTCCTGGTCCTCGACCGGGTTCCTCTCGGCGGTCGGCGAGCAGTCCGCCGCTGGTGCCGGGGACGGCGTCGAGCGGCGTACCGAGGTGCACGTCGACGCCCACGGCGAGCTGGCCGACGTGGACGGCACGGAGGTCTTCTGGGACTCCGCCGACCCCTACGCCCCGGGCCTGGTCCAGGCCGGCGGGACGTCGGTGGTGGGGGCCGGTCCGGTCACGGGTGTCGGGTCGTCCGACACCGGGGCCGACGGTTCCGGCGGCTGGTCGGCGGCGGGGTGGCGCACGGCGCGCTCGGCTGCGACCGCGGGCGACGCGGGCGGTGACCCGTGGGGCGTCGGGGGCGGCGTGGAGCTGCCCGGCGGCCTGGCGGTCGGGGCCTCGGGCGAGGTCTCCCTGCCGGGTGCGGGCGGCCTCGAGCTGCTGGGCGCCCGGGTCTACGACCCGGCGTCGCGGGGGTTCCTCTCGGTCGACCCGCTCGACCCGGTGGTCGGGTCGGGGTGGTCGGGCAACCCGTACTCCTACGCCGGCAACGACCCGGTGCACGCCGTCGACCCGACCGGTCTGCGTCCGATCAGCGACGCGGAGCTGAACGCCTACATCGACTCGACCAAGGGTCCGCTGGGTCATGCCACGGACGCGGTCGGGGACTGGGCGAAGGACAACTGGGAGTACGTCGCGGCCGGGGCGATGATCGTCGCCGGTGCGGCGCTGATGATCGCGCCCGTGCCGGGCGTGGCCCAGGCCGCGGGCATGGCGCTGATCTCGGCGGGCATCGACACCGGCATCCAGAAGGCCACGACCGGTGAGGTGAACTGGGGCCAGGTCGCGGTCTCCGGCGCTGCCGGGGCGATCGGGTTCGGTGCCGGTGGTCTCGTCGCCAGAGCCGGCATGGGCGCGGGTCGCGCCGTCCTCGCGGGGGCCGCCGGAGGCGCCGTCGAGGGCGGCGTCGTCGGCGGCGGGGGCTACCTGCTCGGCCCGGGGCCGCACACGCCCTCAGGGCTGCTGGAGTCGACCGCACGGGGGGGCGCGACCGGAGCCGTCTTCGGTGGGGCAGGTGGAGCCGCCGGGCACGCGCTGACACCCCTCAGGACCCTCGACGAGGTGACTCCCAGCCCCACCATCCTGTCGGGGCACGGAGGGATCGCCGCCGGTGACGCCGCGACGACGGTGGTCCCGGACGGGACAAGGGTGCGCTTCTACTCCCAGCACGGCGAGTCGATCTCGGACGCGACCGGCAACCTGATCGAGAGCGGAAGGCCGCCACCTCCGGTGCAGGTGGCGGGCGCTGGTGAGTCCGTCCCGGACTACTCACTCTTCCCGCCGGACGGGCTCAACATCGTCGGCAACCCCACGACCGTCACGTCGCCGACGCGCTTGTCGTCCCTGCTCGGCCCGAACATGGGCGACGTCGATTGGGCGGCCTGTCGTAACGTCGTCTGACCCCAGACGAGGAGGAGCGTTGCCGTACTACGAGGACCTGTCCACGATCGCGACCGAGGGCGGGGATGGTGCCGTCGACGCGGTCGCGGTCGGCTGGCTCGACGCCGAGCACGAGATGCCCGTGGGCGAGACCTCGCCGTCGGTCCTCCGGGCGGTGGAGGATGCGCTGCACCGGCCGGTGGGGCAGACGCGGGGCTTCCACCGCTGCCCGTTCTGCGAGGACGCGCCGTTCGGTCCGCTGAGGTACCGGTGCCACGACGGCAGCGAGGTCTGGCTGGGGACCGCCAGCATCGAGCTGCACGGCCGGGCGGGCCGCTCGTGGCGGGCGCCGACGATGATCGCCCACTACATCGCCGCCCACGGGTACCGACCACCGGACCAGTTCGTGCAGGACGTCGAGGAATCGCAGGGAGGCTGACCACGGTGACCAGGACCTCGACCGTGGTCGTGGTCGCTGCGCCCTGGTCTGCTTCTCTGCTCATCGATCGGCGGGGGGTACCTGGTGGCCAGGGACTACATCGGTGACGCCCGGTCCCTCAGCGAGCAGCTGGGGCGGCTCGGACACCGGGTCTGGGTGTCGAGGATCGACGACGTCATCGTCGGGGGCGCTACCGGCACCGAGATCCTGATGGGCCTCAGGTCCGTGCTCGGGAACCTGGTCGAGAGCGGGGAGTGCGGCCCGGCGCTCGCGGCCCAGGCGGCCGAGCTGCGACGCGCGATCGATGCCGCCCTGTCATGAGACGGGCCGAGGACGGTGACCGGTACCCGGGCATGACGGTGGCCGAGCTGATGGCCTGGTGCGAGCAGACAGGTGTGCCGAGGGACGCGGTTGCGCTCGACGGGGGACCGGCGGACGAGGCGTACGTCCTGGAGGACCTGCGGACCGAATGGGTTGTCTACTACTCGGAGCGTGGCCGGCGCACCGGCGAGCGTCGCTTCGCGACCGAGGCGGAGGCGTGCCTGGACGTGCAGGACAGGCTGGTCCGGGCGTTCTCGGGCTGATCGGGCGAGGCGGCGGCCTCGACCGAGCGGGGGTCAGCCGGCCCGCTCCCCCGCCGCCTCACCCGCAGCCCCGACCGGGGTCGGGCTCATGGTCTGCACCAGGCCGACCGCGCCACCGGAGGTGGCGTACCCGCGGCCGACGGTGAGCGCGACAGGCGCCTTGCGCGGCAGCGCGGTCACACCGAGCAGCTCCCCGTCGAAGTCGACGTTGGGCATCAGCAGCACCCCGCAGCGCGACTTGCGCACCGCCTTGGTCCAGTGGCTGTACATCGTGCGGAGGTCGTCGGAGCGGCCGGCGGCGATCACGGTCAGCCCCGGCACCTTCGCGGCCAGCAGCCCGGCGATCGCCTGGTCCTTGTCGTCGAGCTGCTCGGCGTCGTCGATCAGCAGCACCAACCGGCCCCGGTGCACCCGGGCCATCGCCAGCAGCGCCGGCACGTCCTCCTCGCCGACCGCGACCCGGTCCAGCCCCGCGTCACCCAGCGGCGAGCGACGGCCGCACACGCCCCAGACGTCGACCGGCTCCCCGGATGAGGCCGACGCCGCGCGGATCGTCTCCGCCATCGCCAGGAGGAGCGTCGACTTGCCGCTGCGCGCGGGTCCGGTGACCATCACGTGCTCGCCGTGCCACACCTCGAGCGAGGCGACGCCGAGGTCGGCCTCGGCGATGCCGACCGGCAGCACCCAGGGCTCGGTGTCGATCCTCGCCGCCACGCCGAGGTCGGCCACGGCGACGACCTCGGGCAGCCGGCCGATCACGGTGGGCTTGACGGGCGCCCCGGCCCACTGCGCGGCGACCGCGTCGACGGCCGCGTGGAGGCCGCCGGCCGGGGTGGCGACGTGGGTCTGGAGCCGCGTCTCGGCCAGCACGCAGCGACCGGGCACCGGCGGCGGGGCGTGCGCGGCGGGCACCCCGGCCGCCGAGTAGTCGTAGGCGTCGGCGAGGCGGAACAGCCACTTCTGCGTGGTGACCTCGTCGATGGCGGGCGGCACGGCCTTGGAGCGCGACGTGCTGGCCACCACGTGCATGTCCAGGTCCGGCCCGTCGGTCCACACCCGGTAGAGCCCCTCGAGCAGACGGATCCCGTCGTAGTCGTCGTACTCGTCGCGCAGCGTGGCCAAGCCGTCGAGCAGCAGCACGAGGCGGCGGTGGGGTCCCGGGGCCGCGCGGCGGCGGTCGAGCTCGGCGCGCAGGTGCTTGAGCAGCCGCACCTGCTCCTCCCGGGCGGCGGCGCCGGAGCCGACGTGGCCCACGACGTGCGGCAGGCGCGCGAGCGGGGCCAGGTCGCGGCTGCCGAGGTCCATCACGAGCAGGTCGAGGTCACCGGGCGGGCAGGCGGCGGCCAGGGTCAGCCCGATCGAGGCCAGCGCCGTGCTGGTGCCGCTGCCGGGGATGCCCATCATCAGCGCGTTGCCGTCGGCGAGCTGCCAGGAGGCCGGCACCTGGCGCTGGCGGTCGGGGTCGTCGGAGAGCGCGAAGACCACCCGGTCCTCGTGCAGCGCGCCGACCACCGGCAGCGGCGGCGGTGCGTGCGGCTCGGGGTCGGTCGCGGCGGGCGCGAACGGGCCCGCCAGCTCGACGCGTGCCCCCAGCGGCTCCGGCCACACCGGACGCGGCGGCGCGTGGCCGAGCTCGTCGTCGGCCGCGACGATCGCGTCGATGAGCAGGTCGAGGTCGGTGGGCGCGTCCTTGTCGTCGGTCCCGACCCGGTCGGGGACGACGGTGAACCCGAACCCGAGCGGGTGGACCTCGACGAGCGCCGCCGCCTCCTCCTGCGCGCGGCCGGTCACCAGCGCGGTCTGCACGGGGGTGATGTCGTCCTGGCCGAGCTTGACGAACGCGCGACCCATCTGGGTGCGCCCGATCGCCGAGGCGGTCGGGACGCCGATCACGTTGCTCGAGTCGTCGCGGCTCTGCACGCGCAGCGCCACCCGCAGGTTGGTGTTGGCGAGGATGTCGTCGTTGACCACGCCGGCCGGGCGCTGGGTGGCCAGGATCATGTGGACCCCCAGGGTCCGCCCGACCGCCGCGACGCTGACCAGCGACGACAGGACGTCGGGGTACTCCTTGGCCAGCATCGCGAACTCGTCGACCACCAGCAGCAGCCGCGGCAGGGGCTCGGCGGGGTTCGTCGCCAGGTAGGCGTCGAGGTTGTCCACGCCCTCCCCCGCGGCGGCGAAGAGCTCCTGCCGGTAGCGCATCTCGGCCTCGAGCGCGCGGATCGCGCGGTCGGCCAGCTGGGCGTCGAGGTTGCTGACGGTGCCGATCGTGTGCGGCAGCCGCTCGCAGGCGGCGAACGCGGCGCCGCCCTTGAAGTCGATGAGGATGAAGGTCAGCCGCGTCGGGTCGGTGCGCGCGGCGAGCCCGGCGACCATCGAGCGCAGGAACTCGCTCTTGCCCGACCCGGTGGTGCCGCCGACCAGGCCGTGCGGCCCGTCGCGGACCAGGTCCAGCTCGAAGCCGCCGGTCTCCCCGACGCCGATGGGCGCCGCGATCCGACCGGCGCGCCGCCAGCTCTCGCGCACCGCCTCGGCGGTCACCTCGGGCATGCCGAGCAGCGGCGGCAGCCGGACCATCGCCGGCAGCGCCGCGCCGGGCACGACCAGCTCGGGGTCCTCGAAGCGGACCAGGTCCAGCGCGCAGCGCCGTGCCGTGGCCAGGTCCAGCCCCGCGAGCACCACGTCGTCGACGGTGGTGAGGTCGTCGGGGCGGGTGGCGGTGCCGCGGGCGTCCGGCTCGACCTCGAGCACCACCGTGCAGGACGCCGGCAGCTGCTCGTGGGAGGTGGCCACCACGATGCCGGAGACGGTGACCTCGCGCCGGCGCGGGTCGATCGGGGCCGACGAGGACAGCCGGCGACCATGACCCAGGAGCGTGCGGGCCGGGGCGTTGCGCCCCTCGAGCAGCACGTCGGAGTCGAGGACCAGCAGCACCGCCGGCGTCGGTTGGCGGTCGACGTCGTCGCGCAGCCCACGCAGCATCGCCTCGCTGCGGCCGCGGTCGTCGGAGAGCCAGTGCCCGCCCGTGGCGTCCCCGAGCCGCCGGGTGTGCGGCAGCCACTGCGTCCAGGACCAGTCGCCGTCGCGGCCGCGGTCGCAGAAGACGCCGATGGTGAGGTCGGCCGGGCCGGCGTGCACCGCCGCCTGGCACAGCAGCCCGCGGGCGACCGCGAGCGCACCCTCCCGGTCGCCGACGATGCCGACGACGCCGGCGCCGCAGAGGTCGACCTCGACCGGCGCCGAGCCGAGCCGGCTCGCGCGGATGATCCGCTTGGCCTCGTCGGCCAGGCGCTTGCCGCCCGAGGAGTCGTCGATGGGCGGCACCCAGCCGACGTCCCCCACGCCGGCGTTGAGCTTGAGGAAGTCGGGGGCGTCCGCGCGTCGCTGCCACATCAGCGTCGAGGGCAGCCCGGCGCGTCGTACGACGGTGGCGGGGTCGGGCAGCTCGGCGCGCCGCCGCGCGCGCTCGGCGGCGGCGGCCTCGGCGACGTCGGCCTCGAAGGTCTCCAGGGCCGCGGCGAACCGGACGTCCTCCTCCGCGATCTCCTTGGTGCGGCGCCGCTTCTGCTCGTAGTAGGTGCCGATGCCCAGGATCGGGCTCAGGCCCGCGATGATCGCGTACTGGCGCTGCCGAGCACGAAGACCATGGCGACCGCGAGGACCAGCGGGCCGATCACGGTGGCCAGCGGGAACCGGCTCGGCTGCGGGTCGTCCTTCCTCACCGGCGGGGTGATCTCCTCCGGCGCCGGCGGTCGCCCGGGGCGGGGCGGGCGGTTGAACGGCGCCGTGCCCGACGGCGTCAGGTTGGCCAGCGACCCGGGGGCGGGGGCGAGCGGCTCGACGGCGCTGCGGCGCAGGGTGATCGCCGCGCCCCCGACCAGCACGACGGCCTCGTCGGTGACCAGGACGCCGTCGACGAGCGGCTCCGGCTCCTCCTCCGGTCCGCGGCGGCCCCGGAGCGCGCCCACCTTCGCCGCGACGCCGGCGCGCTCGGCGGCGGCCGCCTCCTCCGCCGCCGCGGCCGCCTCGGCCTCGAGCTCGGTCAGCGTGGCGACCCGCTCGCCCTCGACGTAGGTGCCGTTGGTGGAGCCCGCGTCGCGGACCCGGACGCCGTCCTCCTCGAGGGTCACGGTGGCGTGGTGCCAGGAGGTGCTCGCGGACGCGACGGTGATGTCGGCGAGCGGGGCGCGTCCGACGGTCAGGGGGCGTGACGGCGGCACCTCGACGACGCGGCCCGCGTCGAGCCCGCCCGACACGGTGGCGGTCCACCCGCTGGCCGGTCGGGTACGGGTGAGCGGGTCCCGGGCGATCCGCGACCCCTCGAGCAGGGTGACGTCGACCAGCCGGTCACCGGCGTCGTGCCGGTGCTCGTCGACCCACACGTCGTCGGCGGCGGCGAGCAGCCGGCCGCAGGCGTGCTCGACGACGTCGGCCAGGGTGGCCGTACCGGCCGCCTGGGCGAGGTCCACGTCGTGGGCGGTGCCGTCGACGTCGATGACGAGGCGCACGGGTGGACTCCTTCGGGCTCGGGCCGCTGCGGCGGCGGGTCAGGCGCGGGCGGCGGCGAACCAGTGGAGCCGGGGGGCCTCGCCGGCCACGGGTGCCGGACGCAGGCCGGGGTCCTGCGGGGTGGCCTCCAACGTCACGACCTCGTCGGCGGGGAGGGCGGCCTGACCCGAGAAGTCCAGGCCCGCACCCGCCAGGCCGTCGGCGCGGTCGAGCGCGAGCCCGTCCAGGGCGGCGGCGACGTCGGCCGGGTCCGCGCTGCCGGCCTCGGCTGCGGCCCGGACGAGGGCGACGACGGCGTCGTGGCTGCGGGTGTCGGCGTCGGCGGCGACCTCGGCGAAGGGCCGGCCGTCGAAGAAGTCCTCGACCCCGGGATCGGCCGCCGCGGCGCGCAGCCCGGCGAAGTAGGCCGAGAGCGCGTCGCCGGCCGCCCCCGGCGCGAGGGCCGCGGCGTCACCGGTGGCCGGACCGACGGTCACCAGCTCCGAGGACAGGCTGCCGTCCGACCCGACGAGGTCGGCGGCCAGCACCGGGCTGAGCGCGTCGGGGGTGAGGTAGACCGGCAGCGGGACGGCGGCGCCCTGGAGCGCCCGCACCACGACCGCCTGCTGAGCGGCGGGACCGGTCACCACCACGGAGTCGACGGCCGCGTCGGCGGCGAGGGTCGCCAGGTCCCGGGCGAGCCGGGTGACGGCCTGGTCGGGCGCCCCCTCTGCCAGGGCGCGCCGGTCGACCGGGGTGAGCCCGGCCGGCTCGCCGCCGCCGGCGTCGACGAGTGCGGGCTTGGAGACCTCGCCGACGCGCAGGGCGGCGACGAGCGCCTCGTCGATCGCCGGGCGGGTGGGCCCGGTCAGCCAGGCGGCGCCGTCGGCGGGCAGGTCGGGGTCGGCGGCGTAGGGCAGCAGCAGCGGCACGCCCGCCGCGTCCGCCGCGTCGACCGCGCCGGAGACGTGCGGCCCGGACGTGGCCACGACGATCCCGGAGACCCCGCGGCCGGCCAGGTCCTCGACCGCCGCGGCGGCCCCGTCGGTGGTGCCGGCGTCGTTGACGGCGACGACGTCGACGGGGGTGCCGCCGAGCCCGAGCCGGTAGGCCGCCACCTCGGCACCCTCGGCCGCCCGGCTCCACTGGTCACCGGGGTCCTCGGGCGAGGTCAGGCTGACGACGACGCCGATCGTGACGCCCTCGGGGAGCCCCTCGGCAGCGATGGGCACGGCCACCGGGGGCGCCGGCTGGGCCGAGGAGCCGGCGGGCTCGTCGTCGGGCTCGTCGCCGCCCGAGCAGGCGGTCAGCGCGAGGACCACCAACGCGGCGGTGCCCAGCCCCGCCCGCGCGTGACGGCGCGGCACGCTCACGTCCCGGACGCCAGGTGGAACGTGTAGACGGTGCGGTGCTCCACGCCGTCCGGCACGTCGACCTGGAACGCCTCCAGCCGGGCCAGCCGGCCGAAGGCCGCCTCGGCCTGCGCCTGGCGCAGCAGCAGCCCCCCGACGTCCTGACCGCGCGCGTTCGCGTACGAGGTGGCGGTGCGGGTGGCCAGCGCGACCTGGAAGTTCGCAGCCCGCGCGTCGCCGGTGGTGGCGCCGAGGGTCCCGAGCAGGCCGGCGCCCGCGACCTCGGGGTCACCGAGGTCGAGCAGCACCTTGCCGAGGTCGGCCGTCAGCAGCCGCCCGGCGACGTCGGTGTCGCGGGTGGACGCCGAGACGCTGTCGGAGATCGTGTTCAGGCCGCTCCTGACCGTGGCCCCGATCTCGGCGGCGGCCGCGCGTCCGGTACGGGTCAGCCCGGCCTTCTGCTCCTCGATGGCGCCACGGCCCCCGGCGGCGATCCCCGAGGCGGCGGCGCGCATGCCCGACTTCGAGCGGGTGAACGCCTCCGCCACCTCGGCCCGCGCTTCGGCGGAGCGCCGGCTCACCTTGCGGATCGAGTCCTCGGTGCCCGTGCGCACGGCGTCGTCGGCCTTGGTCGCGGCCTCGTCGAAGGCGTCGACGATCGCCTGCGTGGCGGCCTCCTGCTTCTCGTCCAGGTCGTCGACCTCGGCCTTCACGTCGAGCCGCTCGTCGTTGAGCTGGTCGATCTGCTCGAAGAAGTCGCGCAGCAGTCCCTTCTGGGTACCCTCCCCGCGCGTCACCGTCTCCAGCACCTCGATGGTCTCCGCGTACTGGGCGTCGTAGGCGTCGACGGCCGTCCGGAGCCCACTCCGCGTGCCCTCGACGAAGCCGGTCAGCTCCGTGCGGGCCGCCTGGACCTGCGGCGAGGACGGCAGCGTGTACGGCGGGGGCTCGGTGCACGGCGTCCGCTCGACGATCAGCTCGGCGGCCGCCAGCGCCTGGCCGGCGGCGACCGGCTCCGCCGCGTTCGCCGCGATCGTGCACAGCACGGTGTAGACCTGCTGGTCGCGGGACGCGATCGCGTCGAGCTCCTCGAACGTGTCACGGGCCCCCTCGTCGAGACCGTCCAGGACGCCCTCGAACGCGGACCCGAGGTCACCGAGGTCCTCGACCTCCTCCCGCACGGCCTCGAGGTCGACACCGTCGGCGCCGCCGCCGCGCAGGGTGCGCAGGGCGGCGAGCAGGCCGGGCGTCCCCTCCACGCCGTCGAGCACCCGGTTGAGCTCGTTCATCTGCATGATCACGCGGGCGATGCCGTTGCTCTCGAGGGTCCCGAGGGCGAGCACCTCGGACTCCTCGAGCGACTCCGCGATCTGAGCGGGCAGCTCCCTGCCGGTGCGGGCCAGGACGCAGGTGACCGAGTCCGCGGCGCCGGCGGGGAGGGCGGTGCCGCTGCTCGCGGGAGCCGTGGCAGAGGTGGAGGAGGCGCTGTCGGGGCAGTCCTCGACGTCGGCCGGCCCGATGCTGCGCAGCAGGCTGTCCTGCAGCGCGACCTTGCAGAGGTCGCTGGCCTCGGCGTAGCCGTTCAGGGTGCCGGCCACGCGGAGCAGGCTGTCGTACACGCTGCCGCCGCCGGCCCCGGTCTGCACCGTGGTCTCGCAGCCGCGGCCGGTGACGGGGGCCGTGCCGGGCCGCCGGCTGGTGTCGCCGAGCAGGGTGTCGATCGAGGAGACGGTGCTCTCGAGCTGGGCCAGCGAGGACGAGCCGGTGGCCTCGACGGCGCCGGAGATGCTGGTGCCGAGGCTGTCGACGGTGCCGCCGAGGGACTCCATCGAGGCGGCGATCTGGACGATCCCGGTCTCGAGGTCGGCGACGGTCCTCTCGCCGAGGGTCTCGGTGGTCGAGCCCAGGCTGCGACGCACCTGCGAGATCGAGTCGCCGGCCTCGCCGAGCACCTCGTTGACCTCGCCGACGACCTCGACCGTGCGGGCCTGGAGCTCCATCTCCTCCGAGGCCGCGGGGTCGAAGGCCCGCTTGACCAGCGCGCCGACGGACGGGTCGGTCACCAGACCGGGCTGGACGCTCAGGTCGAAGGCGGGGGTGGTGAGGTCCTCGGCGTCGACCACCAGGCTGAGGGTCGCGCTCGAGGCGAGCTGCGGCGGCGCGAGGATCGTGGCCCACTGGACCTGCGTGGAGCCGTTCGCGCCACGGCTCAGCACGCCGTTCGTGACGTCCTCGCGACCGGCGGACTGGGTCACGACCCGGTCCGGCTGGAGCGAGCCCAGGTCGGCGGAGGCGACCACGGTCAGGGGTGCACCGACCAGGGCCGACCGCTCGCGGGACGCGCCGCCCACGTCGTAGGAGAGCTCGTCGGCACGGACGGTGAGGTTCTCGACGGTGAGGTCGATGCGGACCTCGCCGTCGTGGCCGGCGAGGTCGGACAGGTCGGTGCCGGAGCCGTCGGCGGTGCGGTAGGAGGTGAGCACCCGCACCGGCAGGTCGTCGACGACGTCCCCCGGGGCGTAGGCCTGGGAGGTGCCGTCCGAGCTCTCGCCGTCGGCGGAGGCGGTGACCGTGGTGCCCTCGACCGCGGTCAGCGTGCCGTCGGGCGCCATCGCCACGTCGACCGACTGCAGCACGCGGTCGCCCGGGGCCACCGGCAGCTCGGCGTCGGACACCGAGACGATCGAGGGCGTCGACGAGACACCCACCGACCCGATCACGACGACGGCGACCACCGCGGCGAGGGGTCGACGGGCTCGTAGCGCGACGTCGCGCACGGGGGGGAGGGACTCGAACATGGAAGCACCTTGCAGTCTGCGTGACGGGGCCACCGACAAGGCTCCCCACGGCGGCCACAGCATAAGGGCTGGGACCCCGGTCACGGGCACGAGCGACGAAGGCGGGTCTCGGGACCCAGATCCCGAGACGTCTGCCCAGGTCAGCGGGCTGGTAGAGGGTTCAACCACCATGCGGGGCAGGCGCTACGAGCTCGATGACGCCGTCGTCGTACCTCCGGTCCGGCCGGGGCTGCGGCGCGCTGCCGTAGCCGCGGGAGCGCAGCACCAGGAGGGTGAACCCCGCCAGCCGCAGCATCCCGGCCTCGGTCGTGGCCGTGACCGGGCCGGCCAGGTCCAGCTCGACCAGCCCGTCGAGCTCGATCCTCATCCCTCGGTCGGTGACCTCGATCGCCGTCAGCTCGTGCTGGTTGTCGTAGGGCCGTCCGTACCAGCCGTCGGGGAGCCGCAGGCTCGGTCGACAAGCGGCGAAGAAGGCCCGGACGGTCGAGGCCGCGTCCGACTCTGTCGGGGATCCGACCACCCCCACCACGAAGCCCTCGTCCTCGAGCCGGCCCCGGACGAAGTCCAGCAGCGCGTCCGGGTCAGGAGCGGCACGCAGGTCGCCCTCGTCGGCGTGGACCGCGATCGTCATCGGCGGCGCGAGCATCTCCGAGTGCACGTCGTACCGCCGCCCGCGGAAGCGCACCTCGAGCCCGGCGCGTCCCGTGCGTCGCACTCCGTCCTCGGCGGGGTCCCCGGCCTCGCGGCCCTGGGGGTCTGGACGAGGAGGCACTGCTGCATCCTGCTACGGACTGCGGGGCCGATGACAGCGGCCGGGTGAGAGCGGGTCGTGGCCGGGGGGTGCCCGGTGTGGCGGGCCCGACGCATCGCGGCCGCGACGACCACGTCGGGGCAGACGCCCTCGACCCACCCCCGGCGTCAGGGGCCGTGGGAGTCGGCGACCGCCTCGTACAACCGGTCCCGGAGGATGTCGAGCCGCTCCTGCTCCGGCAGCGCGCCCCGCCGGTCCTGGATCACCAGGTCGTTCAGGCTGGACATGCCGCTGAAGAGCCGCCCGATCCGGCGCAGCACCTCCCGCTCACCGGGTCCGTCGGCGGCCGCCTCGGCGTCGTCGGCCAGAGCGCCTACCAGCCGCTCCCACCGCGTCAGCCCGACCCCGCTGAGGAGCTCCTCGAGCTCGCGGAGGATCGGCACGAGGTGCCCGCTCAGAGCACGACCGTCATCGCAGCAACCGGGCGGAGGTCGCGCGCTCGTCCGGGGCGAGGTCGTTGAACCTCTCCATCCACGGTGCGAGTCCTGCCTTCGCCTGGAGCGCCTTCTCCAGGGCGATCGGCGCGACGGTCGTGCGGTAGGGGAGCAGCTCGGCCTCGTCCTCGGTCGCCGGCCTGGTCCGGCCGCCCGTGTGGTCGACGACGTGGGTCACCGGGGGGTAGCCGATGTCGACCTTGTACGCCGGGAACGGCATCGCGGGGTCGACCTCCCGGTTCGCGACCACGCGCCACATCCCGTGGTGCAGCCGTGCGTCCAGGGACTGCGCCAGGAAGACCAGGCGCGAGGCCAGCGCGTCGTCGACCGCACCCTCGGCCGAGGACTCGTCGACCAGCAGCTCGAAGACGGCGAAGTAGTGGACGCCCTTCTGGTAGGTCCCGACGACCTGGCCGAAACCGCACCGCCCGTCCCCCAGCGGGATCGTGAACACGTCCCCGTCCTTCAGGGGCGGGCTCACCACGGGCTCCCGCCCGCCGCCTCGTACCGCTGGTCGCTCATCTGGTGCCGCCTGTTGGCCAGCCCACCGTCGGGGTTGCCCTTGTTCGTGGGCCCGCCGCCCTCGCGGATGTGGTACTCCTCCAACCGGTCCAGGTCCGGTCCCGGTTCGGCGCGACCGAGCTCGCTGTAAGTGAAGTCCGCATCCGGGTTGGCCCGGGCGTGCTCGACCTGCCGCATCGCGAAGCGCTCGTCGCTCATCGTCTGCCCCACGTAGGGCTTGCCGCCCATCAGGTCCTCACGCCGGTAGACGATCCCCGAGGGTGTCGTCGTCGGAGGGTCGATCGGCGTGGGCCGGGGCGGCGTCGCCGGGACGTCGTCGAGGAAGCCGCCGTAGGGGCCCGTCGGGGTGTGCGTGACGCCGCCGAGCACCCCGCCGGTGATCGACCCGGTGGTCGCGCCGTCGACCGTGGCCCCGAGCAGCCCGCTCGGGGTGATCGGCTGGCCGCTGGTGCCGTAGGTGTAGGCGCCCCCCACGGCGCCGCCGGTGCCACCCGAGATCGCGCCGCCGACGATGGCCTGACGCACGCCGCTGGTGACGCCGAGTCGGGCCGCGGCGCCGGCGCCGCTCCACGCGCCGAACGCGCCGGAGATGGCGACCTGGCCCCAGTTGACGCCACCGGTGGTGGCCTTCTGGATGATGGTGTCGGCGCCGGCCGAGACCAGCATCATCCCGGCCGGTCCGCCGACGCCGGTCGCGATCAGGGCTCCTCCGGCGATGACCATCGCCCCGCCGGCGAGGTACTCCCAGTTGTTCTTCGTCCAGTCGGCGACGGCGGCGAAGGCCCCGGCGTTCTCGGCCATGTAGGCCTGGAGGTCCGCGTCGGTCATCGGGCTCAGCCCGCTGGGGTCGAGCGCGTGCATCGGGTCGTTGCCCGCGTACGCGTAGGGGTTGCCGGCCCAGGCGGCGCCGGTCGCCGGCTGCCACGGGTCGACCGAGAGGAAGCCGTGGCTCGCGGGGTCGTAGACCCGTCGGCCCATCCACTCCAACCCGGCGACGACCAGCTCGCCGGCGGCGCCGAGCGCGACACCCGGTCCGCCGTCCGGGTCGAGCGCCGGACCGGCCTCGACGTCCCACGGGTCGTCGCCGGTGCTGCGGGCCTGCCGCCAGCCTGGGGTCACCCAGTCCGACCCGACCCCGAGCACGGGCCCGGTGGCGACGACCGCGGTGTCGCCGACCTGCGCGGGCGTCGCCGCACGCGCGTCGGCGGAGTCGAGGAAGACCTCGGCGTCGTCGAGCCGGGCGAGCTGGCCGAGGGCGTCGACGACCGAGGTGACCCGCCGCTCGGCGCCGTCGGCCCCGCGGTCGACGACCTCGGCGAGGCAGCCCATCCGACCCCACCGCAGCTCGCGCGTGGACCCGTCGGCCGACTCGACGCCGGTGCGGCGCCCGAGCCCGTCGTAGGAGAAGGTCGTGGTCCGCACGGCGCCGTCGGCGCCGCGCTCGGTCGTCGCGAGGAGCTGGCCGGCCGCGTCGTAGGTCAGCTCACGGGTGCGACCGTCGCCGGACTCGGCGACGAGCCGGCCCGCCGCGTCGTAGCGCCACCGCGTGACGACCTCGCTGCCGGCGCCGTCGGCGCCCTCGCCGCGACGGGTCTCGACCAGCTGGTGCGCGTCGTCGTAGGCGTAGGAGGTGGCGACCCCGTCCCGGGCCACCGTCCGGACCCGGCCGAGCTCGTCCCGGTCGACGACGGTGGTCGACGTCCGCTCGCCGTCGGTGACGGTGTGGCCGGCGACGAAGCCGTCGCCGAAGGTCCACGTCTGGCGAAGCCCGCCGGCCTCGGCCGCGACCACCCGGCCGCTCGGGTCACGCTCGAACGCGGCGCGACCCAGCGCGTCGTGCTCGACCGCGACGATCCGCCCGGCGGCGTCGCGCTCGTAGGCGGTGCGCGACCCGTCGGGGCCCACGCGGCCGATGCGACGGCCGTCCTCGTCGTAGGTCCAGGACAGGCCGCGCCCGTCGCGGGTCCGGGAGACCAGCAGCCCGCGGGGGTCCCAGGCGAGCTCGTGGACCATCTCCCGACCCGGCTGGGCGTGGTCGACGATGCGCGCGGTGCGTCCGCGGACGTCGCGGGTCGTCTGCGAGACGACCTCGCCGTCGACCGCCACGGTGGAGACGCGGCCGGTCTCGTCGTAGGTCCACTCCGTGCGGGACCCGGTCGGGTCCTCCTGCCAGACCTGCCGCCCCGAGGCGTCGTAGCCGCCGCGCCGGGTGCGACCCAGCGGATCGGTCTCGGCGACGGCGTGGTTCATCGCGTCGAACTCGCGCAGCGTGGTCCCCCCGTCGGGGTGGACGACCCGGACGGCGCGCCCGTTGGCGTCGTACTCCCACCGGGTCGTGCCGCCGTTCCCGTCGACCGCCTCGACCAGCTGGCCGGCGGCGTCGTAGCGGAACCGGCGACGGCCGAGCTGGGGGTCGCGCGACTCCACGACGCGACCCACGGCGTCGTAGGTGACCTGGGTGGTCCCGACGCCGGGGACCCGGCGCCGGGTCACCCGGCCGCACGCGTCGTAGGCCCACGTCGCCTCCTCACCCGTCGGCAGCGTCTGCGCGACCACGCGGCCGTCGGCGTCGTAGGTCATCGTGGTGCGGGCGCCGAGCTCGTCGACGACCGCGGCGGGGCGTCCGCAGGCGTCGTGCTCGTAGGTCACCACGCCACCTCCGGGGCGGGTGACGGCGACGACGCGGCCGGCCGCGTCGCGCTCGACGGTGGTCAGCCCGCCGGCGGCGTCGACCAGCTCGACCGCGCGGCCGCAGTCGTCGTAGCGGGTGAGGACGGTGGAGCCGTCGGGGCGCACGCTGGCCACGAGGCGGCCCAGCTTGTCGAAGCGCATCCCGGCGGTGACCGGGCCGGCGACGACCTCGGCGGTGCCGGTGCGGGGGTCCGTGCGCGCCGTGCGCTGCTCGCCGTCCGGCGACGTCGTCGTGGTCAGCGCGCCGGTCGCGTCGTGCTCGCGGGTCCACACCGCCCCGGTCGGGTCGGTGGTCTCGCGCAGCCGGGAGAGCGCGTCGTGGGCGAAGCGCCACTCGGAGCCGTCCGGCAGCTCGATCGCGGCGAGGTTCCCGAGGTCGTCGACGTGACGGGTCACCGCGCGCCCGAGGGGGTCGACGGTGGTCTCCAGGTCACCGGCCGGCCCGTGGGTCATCTCGGTGCGCGCACCCAGCGGGTCGACGACCGCGGCGACCCGACCGTCCTCGGTGTGCTCGTACGCCCAGGTCGCCCCGGCCGGGTCGGTGCGGGTCCGCAGCAGCCCGGTGGCGTCGTCGTAGGCGTAGGTGGTGCGGTGCCCCGACGGCGTCACCGCGGCGACCACCCGGCCGCTGGCGTCGCGCTCGAGGCGCGCCGCGCCGCCCTCGGCGTCCGTGGTGCTGACCAGGTCGCCGTGCTCGTCGTAGCCGAACCGGACGCGCACGCCGGTGGGGTCGACGACCTCGAGGAGCAGGCCCGCCTCCCACGTCATGGCGGTCACCCCGCCCTCGGGGTCGGTCAGCGTCGCGGGGTTCCGCTCGTCACCGTGGTAGGAGAAGCGCGTGACGGCCGGGGCGCCGTCCTCCGTCGCGACCGCGACGGCGGTGACGCGGTCGAGGTCGTCCCAGGTCTGGGTGATGTCGGCGCCGCCGGGGCTGACCGCGCGGACCAGCCGCCCCCGCTCGTCGTGCTCGCGGACCGTCGTCGACCCGTCGCGCTCGGTGACCACGACGGCGTTGCCGAACCGGTCGTAGGAGGTGGACTGGCGCTGCTCGTCGGCGTCGACGGCACCGATCAGCCGGCCTCGGTCGTCGGCGATCCAGGTGTTGGACCGGGTGCCGTCCTCGTCCGAGACGACCGTGACCCGGCCGGGCAGGTAGGCGTAGCGGGTGACCCGGCCGTGCGGGGAGCGCTGGCGGGACACGCGCCCCCGGGCGTCGTAGGTGTTCTCCACCTCGGTGGTGCCGCCGGCGCCGACGACGGCGTCGAGCAGCCCCTGCTCGTCCCACCGGTAGCGCCGGGTGCCCAGGGCGGTGGTCGCCGCGACCAGCCGGTCCTGCTCGTCGTAGGCGAAGGAGACCTCGCGCCCGTCGGAGGTGCGCACGCCGGTCAGCCGGGTGTCACCCCACCGCAGGTCGAGGTGGCGGCCGCGCTCGTGCGAGAGCCGCACCAGCCGTCCCTCGTCCCAGGTCAGCCGGACGGCCGTGCCCGGACCGGACCTCCGCTCGAGGAGCCGGCCGCTGCGGTCGAAGCGCCAGACCGTGCCCTCGTTGTCGCCGGCGAGGAGGACGGTGCCACCGTCGAGGACGTCCTCGACCTGCTCCAGCCACATCGCCGCGCCCTGGGCGCGGTCCCAGCCGTCGCCGAGCCGCGGGAAGACGACCTCACGACCGTCGGGCAGGTGCAGCCGGGCGGCCTCGTCGTCGCGCGACAGACCGGTGTCGGCCCAGCAGGACCAGCCGGGGCCGAGCGCGCCGACCCCGGGGTTGAGCGAGTTGTACATCCGGGAGAAGGACAGCGAAGAGCAGCCGCCGGCGAACCCGAGGTCGACCTCGGGCTCGAGGAAGTTGCCGGTGGAGGTGTTGACCGGGTCGTCGGCGTACCCCGACGTCGGCATCGCGCCGATCGCCTGCGCGGGCTCGATCACCAGGTCCTGCCGGGCGGCGTCGACGCCGACGGCCTGCAGCGCGGCTGCCAGCGCGCTGTTCGCCAGGGTGACGACCTCGCCCTGGCTGCCGGCGGCCTGGAACGCCCCCGCCACCGTCTCGGCCCACCGGACGTCGTTCTCGTTGGCCTCCGACCATGCCTCGGCGCCGGCGAAGACGCCGTCGGCGGACAGGCTCCCCCAGTGGCAGGTCGCCCGGAACGTCGAGTAGCGGGCCCGCGCCGAGGACAACGGCCCACGCGCGCGCCCGTTGGCCGAGCCCGAGGTGGCGGCGAAGCGGCGCAGGTCCGCGGGCCGGGCGGACGAGGTGCCCCCGTCGCCCCCGCCCCCGGAGCCCGGCGCCGGGGTGCGCCGCGGCGCGTTGCGCGCCGGGGCCACCGGCACGTCGATCGGCGCCGCCGGCGGGCCGACCGGCGGCTGGTCCTCACCGGTGAAGAAGTCGCCGACGGAGTCCCCGAGCTTCGCCAGACCGCTGCGGCTGTCCTGCTCGGCCTTCCAGGCCCGCGCGCGCTCGCGGCGCTCCTGCTCCTTGCGCGCCTCCTCGGAGAGCCTGCGCGCGCCCTCGGCCACCTCCCGCAACCGGTCGGCGAGCTCGCGGGTGTCCGCCGCGGCGGTCTCGGCGTTGCCCTGGAAGAGCGTGGAGAAGTAGCCGCGGAACTCCTCCATCGCCACCGACACGAAGACGTGCCGGGCGCCCAGCTGACCCTCGACCTCGTCCGCGGCGCCGTCGGCCGCGGTCGAGAGCGCCTCCGCGGCGCCGAAGTCGAAGGGGACGTCCGCCTCGATGCCGGCGAGCACGTCGCTCATGGGTCACCACTCTCCTGCCCGCGCAGGGACCACCGCCCTGCTCCTCGCCGGGACGGGTGCTCCCCCGGCCCGCTCGTCAGACCTGCGTGACGTGCCGCTCGGTCAGGAGCCGCCGCCGGCGGTCATGATGTTCTGGCTGATCTGGTCCAGCTGGACGCGCAGCTCCTCGAGCTCGGTCTTGGCCTTGTCCAGCGCGGACTTGGTCTCGGGCCAGGTGGCGGAGCGGAACCGCTCGGCCAGCGGGCCGTCCCAGTTGTTGGGGTCGGAGAGCTGCTGGCCCTTGGCGTCGAGCTGGTTGATCTGGTCGGTCAGCCCGCCGTTGATGATCGAGGACATCTGCTGGATGGCCGCCTTGGCGGTTCCGGAGGAGAGGACGCGGTCGGACACGGGAGCCTGCCTTCCGCCGACCCGTGGGCCGGCTGCTGCTGGTTGATCGGACGCCCCCATGCTGCCCGACTTCGGTCGTCGCGTCGTGGTCGGGTCCAGCATGCTGGACCGGCCCTGTCTCGGGTACGAGACTCCGGTGATCCCGCACCGCACGTCCGCGGCCTCGGATACCCTCGCCGCGACCGGGACCGGGACGGGAGGGATCGTGCAGCCTGAGGGCTTCGACGACGCCCTGGGCGCGTCCTACCGCCTGCTCGACCGCCTGGGCGAGGGGGCGACCGGCGAGGTCTGGCGAGCCGTCCACCGCCGCACCGACGAGGTCGTCGCGACCAAGCTCCTGCGGCGCGAGCACCTCACCGACCGCGACCTCGTCGGCCGCTTCGTCCAGGAGCGCTCGGTGCTCACCGGCCTGCGGCACCCCTCGGTGGTCGCGGTGCGCGACCTCGTCGTGGAGGGCGACCGGCTCGCGATCGTCATGGAGCACGTCGAGGGCGGGTCCCTGCGCGAGGTGCTCGCGGCTCGCGGCACCCTCCCCCCGGCGCTGGCCGTCGACGTGGTCACGGCCGTCCTCGACGGGCTCGCCGCGGCGCACGAGCGCGACGTCGTGCACCGCGACGTCAAACCCGACAACGTGCTGCTCGCTCTCGACTGGGAGTCCGCGCGCCCGGGCGCGGTCAAGCTCGTCGACTTCGGCATCGCACGGATCATCACCGAGCGCCGCCGCAGCACGACCGGGCTGCTGGGCACCCCGGAGTACATGTCCCCCGAGCTGCTCACCCGGGGCACGGCGGACGCGGCCGCCGACGTCTACGGCGTCGGGATCCTGCTCTACGAGCTGCTGGCCGGGCGGACACCGTTCGCCGGGCCCGGCAACGAGTACACGATCGCGCACCGCCACGTGACCGCCACGCCCCCGCCCCTGGAGGTGCCCGGCCCCCTCGCCGCCCGGCTCGACGCCCTGCTCGAGAAGGACCCCGCCCGGCGCCCGGGCGCCGCGGCCGCCGCGGCCGCGCTGCGCGCGCTGCGTCCCGGGCTGGACGGCGTCCCCGCGCTCCCCCCGCACCCCGGGCCGGAGGAGTTCGACACCGCGCGTGGACCGGCCACGGTGGTGCGCGGGCTGGCCACCCCGTCGCCGGTGGCGCCGGACCCGACGGACACCCCGGAGCACGACAGCGGTACCGACGAGGTCCCACCCGGGGCCGACCTCGGCACACCGGGACAGCGCACCGTGGTCCGTCCGGTGCTGCGCCGCGTCGCCGCAGGGGAGGAGCCTCCCGCCCCGAGCGCACCCGCCCGTCGCGCCCCGGTCCCGGGGTGGCGGGACCCCAAGCTCGTCGCGGTCGTCGCGGTCGCGCTGGTCCTGCTGGGCGCGGCGGTGCTCTTCGTCACGCTGCGCGGCGACGCCGGGGCCGAGGACCCGGTCGAGGAGCCGACGGCGCCGGCCGCGACCGGCCCGGTCCAGGCGTCCCTCGCCGACCCGGCGCTGCCGACCGGCCTACGCGTGGAACGGGCCGCGACCTACGACGCCGAGCAGGGTGTGGTCGACCTCGCCCTGAGCTACACCGCCGAGCGCGCCCCGCTCTCCGGCCCGATCTTCGAGGTGCTGGCCACCCCGGACGGCTCGTGCCCCACCTCCGTCGCGTGGCAGGGACGCCGGCAGGAGCCGAACCTGCCGACCTCGACCGGCATCGACGTCCCGTGCAGCTGGAGCCTCGAGGTGGGCACCATCGAGCCGGGCGCGACCACGACCCTCGAGGCCTCCTTCGAGCTGCCGCTCGAGGTGGACGGGGCCGGCAGCGCCGAGACGGCGCTCGCGGCGTGGCTGGGCGAGGTCGGCCGCACCACCAGCGAGGCGCTGGAGGACCCCGACCTGGCGACCGTCGACTCCTACCCGGTGCAGCGGCTGCGCGGCATCACCGTCGACGTGCCGTCGAGCACGGTGACCCCGCGGGTCGTGCCCATCCGGCTGTACCCGCAGTGGCCGGGCGGGGTCGACGAGCTGAACCCGATCTGGAGCAGCACCGCGAGCGGCGGCGCCACCGAGGTCCTCGCGGCGGTGGCCGGCGGCACCGACGGGATCACGTTCTCCTCGGGGTGCTCCAGCGCGCTCGGGACGAACGGTCTCGCCGTCACCGCGCTCTCCTTCTACCCGGGCTGCACCATCCGGGTCGAGGTCGGCAACCTGGAGACCGAGAGCCCGGCCTTCGACATCGTCTCCCGCGGCGGCTGACAGACTGCCGCCGTGGCCACCTCGGACTCACGACCACCGCGCCCCTGGGTCTCGGCGCTGCTCGCCCTCACCGTCCTGGTCGTCGCCCTCGTCGGGGCCGGCTACGTGGGCGCCGGGGCGCTGGACCGGTTCCGCGCCGACACCCCGGTGGAGGCCGTCGCCGTGGGCGAGCCCGGCTGCGTCCGCGCCGCGGCGTTCACCGGCCCGGACGGCGTCGAGCGGCAGGTCGACGTCACGGTCTACAAGTCCAACTGCCTCGACCGCGAGCCCGGGGACGCGATCACCGTCTTCTACGACGCCGGGGACCCGGCCGTGACGGCCTCGAGCCAGGCCTGGTGGTGGAGCCTGCTGCTGACCATCGCAGCGCTGGCGCTGGCCGCCGTCGCCGCACGGGGTCTGTGGCGCGCCCTCACGGCACTGCGCCAGGGCGCGGGCGCGGGTCTCAGCAGCTGACGTCCGCCCGCGGCGCCGTGCCGTCCAGCAGGTAGTCCTCGACGGTCGCGTCGACGCAGGCGTTCCCCGTGCGGTAGCCGGTGTGACCGTCGCCGTCCCGGGTGACCAGGACCGCCGACTCGAGCCGCTCGGCGAGCCCCACGGACCAGGCGTACGGCGTGGCCGGGTCGCGGGTGGTGCCGACGACGACGATCGGGTCGGCACCCGCACCGTCGACGCGGGGTCCGGGCTCGACGAGGTCCGCCGGGACGCCGCGGCAGCCGACCAGGCTCCAGGCGAAGACGTCACCGAGGGTCGGGGACACCTCGGCGAAGCGCGGCAGCAGGCCCGGCACCTCCTCGGCGCCGACCGACGTCGGGTCGTCCGAGCAGCGCACCACCGCGATCGCCTCGGCGCTGTTGTCGGCGTAGGTGTCGTCCTCGCGGGAGAGGTAGAGGTCGGAGAGCAGCAGCAGGGGCGAGCCGTCGCCGTCGAGGCCCGCACGCAGCGCCTGGTCCAGCACCGGCCACAGCTCGCGGTCGTAGAGGGGGAGCACGAGTCCGTAGAAGGCCTGCCCGACCGCGAGGTCGCGGTCCTCGGACGTGGGCAGCGGGGCCTCGTCGACGTCGTCCAGCAGGCCGGTGATCATCGCGAGACCGCCCTCGACGTCCTCGCCCAGGTAGCAGCCGGACACGGTGTCCGTGCAGTGCTCGACGTAGGCGCGCAGCGCGGTCTCGAAGCCCTCCGCCTGGCCCAGCGCCAGCTCGAGCTGGGTGAGGGAGGGATCGATGCCGCCGTCGAGGACGAGGCGGCCGACGCGGTCGGGGAACAGCTCGGCGTAGGTCGCGCCGAGGTCGGTGCCGTAGGAGGCACCCAGGTAGACCAGCCGCGGCTGGTCGAGCGCCGCCCGCAGCACGTCCATGTCGCGGGCCGCCTCGACGGTGCTGACGTGGGCGAGCTGCGCACCGGTACGGGCCTCGCAACCGTCGAAGAACGCCTCCTGCGCGCTCTCGTACGCCGCGCCCTCGGCGGGTGTGTCCGGGACCGGGTCGGCCGCGACGTAGGCGTCGAGCGCCTCGTCGTCGAGGCAGTCGACGGGGGCCGAGGCCCCCACGCCGCGCGGGTCGAAGCCGACCGTGTCGAGGGCCTCCCGCAGGGCCGGGCCGAGGACGCGGTCGGCCGCTGCCGCGTAGGACGTGCCGGGCGCGCCGGGGCCGCCGGGGTTGACCACCAGCGCGGCGACCGGGTCGCCGCCCGCAGCCGGCACCCGCAGCAGCGCGAGGTCGAGGGTGTCGCCACGCGGGTCGTCGTAGTCGACGGGGACGGCGAGCGTGGCGCACTCGGTGGCGGGGTCCTCGGCCTCCTCCTCGGGACAGGCGGTCCAGGCGGGCTCCTGGTCGTAGAAGGGGGCCAGGGCGCGCTCGGGAGGGGTGCGGGTGGCCGCCGCGGCCGCGGCCACCGGTGACCCCGGCGATCCCGGTCCGCCGGTGCGCTCCGGCGACCCGCGGGTGGCGCCCTCCCCGCCGAGGACGGCGAGCCCGGCGGCCAGGCCCCCGGCGAGCAGCAGCGCGAGCGCCACGACCGAGGCCACCACGACCACCACGGCGCGGTGCGGCCGCATCGACGGGCTCACGGGCGGGCCCCGGCGGGCGCCTGGAGCGCCACCACCATCGACTCCAGGGCGAGCGCGACCGGCACGTTGAACTCCAGCATCTGCTCCCGCGCGGTGAAGATCGCGTCGAGCCGCCGCAGGTTGACCTCGGGCGTGGCCGCCCGGGCCACGGCCTCGACGTCGCCGCGGACGTCCTCGTTGACCAGCTCGCCGGTGGCGCCGAGCCCGACGGCCACGGCGTCGCGGTAGACCGAGGCGAGGTCCATCAGGCCGCGGTCGACCACGTCGAGCACGCGCCGCTTGGCGCGGGTGCGCTGCGACTTGACGAGGTCGGCCAGGGCGGGGGCGTACTCGCGGGGGCGGCGACCGCGCTCGACCACGCCGTACGCGGCGTCGAGGTCGACCTTCTCCCGCGCGTCCAGCTCGGAGGTGATCGCCTCGGCCTCCTCCTTCGCCCGATCGGCGAGCATCGTGGCGGCGCGCATGCAGGCGCCGAGGTCCTCGAGCCGGCCGGGGAGGCCGACGACCTCCTGGCGGCGCGCCCGGGTCGCCTCGTCGGAGGCGAGCGCCTTGGCGCGGCCGATGTGGCCCTGGCTGGCGCGGGCGGCCTGCCGGGCGAGGGCGTCGGGCACGCCGAGGGTCCGCTCGAGGAAGCCGGCGACCTCGGCGGGGCCCGGTGTGGTCAGGGTGACCAGCCGGCAGCGCGACCGGACGGTGGTCAGCACGTCCTCGACGGTGGGCGCGCAGAGCATCCAGATGGTGCGGTCGGTCGGCTCCTCGATGGCCTTGAGGAGGGCGTTGCAGGCCCGCTCGGTGAGCCGGTCGGCATCCTCGACGACCAGCACCTGCCACCGCCGGCCGTTGGGGGCGAGCGCCGCCTGCCGGACCAGCGTGCGGACCTCGTCGACACCGATCGAGAGCTTGGCGGTGCGGACGACCGCCACGTCGGCGTGGCTGCCGACCAGCACGGTGTGGCAGGCGTGGCACTGCCCGCAACCGCCCTGCTCGCACTGCAGCGCCGCGGCGAAGGCGATGGCCGCGTTGGACCGCCCGGACCCCGGGGGGCCGGTGAACAGCCACGCGTGCCCGACGCCGCGACCCGCCTCGGCGGCGGCCACCGCCTCGCGCAGCGTCGCCACCGCCCGGCGCTGGCCGACCAGGCCGTCCCAGACGCTCACGTCCGCGCCCCCTCGGACCGGGTGGCCTGCCGCTGCGCGGCGGGCAGCCAGCGCACGACCGCCTCGCGGATCCGGCCGGCGAGCTCGTCGACCGGGGCCCGGGCGTCGAGCACCAGGTAGTGGTCGGGATCCGCGGCCGCCATCGCGGTGAAGGCGTGGCGCACCCGCTGGTGGAACGCCTGCGACTCGCCCTCGATCCGGTCGCGGCCGGCGAACCGGTCCAGCCCGACGGCGGGGTCGAGGTCGAGGACGACGGTCAGGTGGGGTCGCAGGTCGCCGGTGGCCCAGCGGGCGACGCGCTCGAGCCCGGCGGGGTCCAACCGCCGGCCCGCACCCTGGTAGGCGAGGGTGGAGTCGACGTACCGGTCGAGGACGACGACCTCGCCGCGGGCGAGCGCGGGCAGCAGCACGGTCTCGACGTGCTCGGCCTTGTCAGCGGCGTACAGCAGGGCCTCGGTGCGGTCGGCGAGCTCGCCGGTCTCCGGGCTGAGCACGATCCGGCGGACCTCGGCGCCGACGGGGGTGTCACCCGGCTCGAACGTCGGCCGCACGACGTACCCCTCGTCGCGCAGCCACGCCGTCAGCAGCCGCGACTGGGTCGACTTGCCCGCGCCCTCGCCCCCCTCGAGGCAGACGAGGACCCCGCGATCGGTCCGGACACCGGGGAGCTCCACGCGGACGAACCTACGTGGTGGCGGGGACACGGCGGCGCCGCAGGGGGGAAGGTGAGCGGGCCCGATGGCCGGAGAGCCCCGGACTTGTCGGGTGGATTTCGAGGTTGTCGGCCGTTGCAAACCCCGACAAGCTCAGAAGTCCCCGGCCGGCCGGGGATTCCACGCGCCCTCAGGCCTTCTTCGCCGCAGCCTTCCTGGCGGTCGTCTTCTTCGCGGTGGTCTTCTTCGCGGTGGTCTTCTTCGCCGCGGTCTTCTTCGCCGCGCTCTTCTTCGCCGGCGCCTTCTTCGCGCCCTTCTTCGCCGTCTTCTTCGCGGGGCCGCGGGCGCGGCGCTCGGCGAGGAGCTCGGCGGCGCGGTCGAGGGTGATCGACTCGACCGAGTCCTCCTTGCGCAGGGTGGCGTTGTACTCGCCGTCGGTGACGTACTCGCCGAACCGGCCGGCCTTGACCACCACCGGGTTGCCGGAGACGGGGTCGTCGCCGAGCTCCTTGAGCGGCGGGGCGGCGGCCGCCCGGCCGCGCTGCTTCGGCTGGGCGTAGATCCGCAGCGCCTCGTCGAGACCGATGGTGAGCAGCTGCTCCTCCGAGGTCAGCGAGCGGGAGTCCGAGCCCTTCTTCAGGTACGGCCCGTAGCGGCCGTTCTGGGCGGTGATGTCCTCCCCGTCCGACGGGTCGGTGCCGACCACGCGCGGCAGCGAGAGCAGGGTGACGGCCTGGTCGAGGGTGATCGTGTCCAGCGACATCGACGCGAACAGCGACCCGGTGCGCGGGCGGGCCGACTTCGGCGCGTCCTCGGGCAGCTGCTCGGTGACGTAGGGGCCGTAGCGACCGTTCTTGGCGACCACGGCCAGGCCCGTCTCCGGGTGCGCGCCCAGCGGGATCTCCTCGCCGGCCGGGTTGGCGAACAGCTCGCGCGCCTTCTCGAGGGTGAGCTCGTCGGGCGGCAGGTCGTCGGGCACGTTGGCCCGCTTGGCCAGGGCGTTGCCCTCGTCGTCGGGGCCCTCCAGGTAGGGCCCGTACCTGCCGACGCGCAGGTTGACCCCCGACCCCTCACCGCCGACCGGGAAGGTGGCCAGCTCGCGGGCGTCGATCTCGCCGAGCTCGTCGACGAGCCGCTTGAGCCCGGTGACCTCGCCGGCGCCGTAGTAGAACTCGGCGAGCTCGGTGTTGCGGTCCTTGCGGCCGCCGGCGATGTCGTCGAGGACGTCCTCCATCGCAGCGGTGAACTCGTAGGACACCTGCCGCGGGAAGTGCTCCTCGAGCAGCCTCGTCACCGAGAACGCCAGCCACGCCGGCACCAGCGCGGTGCCCTTCTTGTAGACGTAGCCGCGGTCCATGATCGTCTTGAGGATCGAGGCGTAGGTCGAGGGCCGACCGATCTCGCGCTCCTCGAGCTCCTTGACCAGGGTGGCCTCGGTGTAGCGGGCCGGCGGCTTCGTCTCGTGGCCCCCGGCCTCCACGGACGCGGCGTTGACGCGGTCGCCCTGCTCGAGCGCCGGCAGCCGGCTCTCCTGGTCGTCGGAGGTGGCGCCGTGGTCGGTGCCCTCGACGTAGGCCTTGAGGAAGCCGTGGAAGGTGATCACCCGACCGCTGGCGGAGAACACGACGTCCTCGCCGGTGGAGGCCGCGCCGCCGAGGCGGATCGAGACGCTCTGGCCGGTGGCGTCGCGCATCTGCGAGGCGACGGTACGCATCCACACCAGCTCGTAGAGCCGGAACTGCTCGCCGGTCAGACCGGTCTGCGCCGGGGTGCGGAAGCTGTCACCGGCCGGACGGATGGCCTCGTGCGCCTCCTGGGCGTTCTTGACCTTCGAGGCGTAGACCCGGGGGCTGTCGGGCAGGTACTCCGCGCCGTACAGCTCGCGGACCTGCGACCGCGCGGCGTCGACCGCGGCGCCGGACAGCGTCGTGGAGTCGGTGCGCATGTAGGTGATGTGGCCGTTCTCGTAGAGCCGCTGCGCGACCGACATGGTCACGCTCGCGCTCATCCCGAGCTTGCGGCTGGCCTCCTGCTGGAGGGTCGTGGTGCGGAACGGCGCGTACGGCGAGCGGCGGTACGGCTTGGCCTCCACCGAGCGGACGTCGTAGGTGGTCTCCGACAGCGCCCCCACGAGGTCCTCGGCCCGCCGCCGGTCCAGGTGGACCACCTTGCCCTGAGCACCCTGCTTGAGCAGCCCGTCCGGCCCGAAGTCGGAGCCGCGCGCGACGCGGGCGCCGTCGACGGTGTGGACGCGGGCGGGGAACATCCGCTGGTCGTGGCCGCTGCCGGCGTCGAAGGTGCCGTCGAGGTCCCAGTAGGAGGCGACGGTGAAACGCATCCGCTCCCGCTCGCGGTCGACGACCAACCGGGTCGCGACCGACTGCACCCGGCCCGCCGAGAGGCCGGACATCACCTTCTTCCACAGCACCGGGCTGACCTCGTAGCCGTAGAGGCGGTCGAGGATGCGCCGCGCCTCCTGCGCCTCGACGAGGTCGTCGTCGATGGTGCGGGGGTTGGCCACGGCCGCCTGGATCGCGGGCTTGGTGATCTCGTGGAAGACCATCCGGTGCACCGGGAGGCCCTTGGGGGGCTTGAGCTCGTCGAGCAGGTGCCAGGCGATCGCCTCGCCCTCTCGGTCCTCGTCGGTGGCCAGGTAGAGCTCGTCGGCGTCCTTCAGCAGCTTCTTCAGCTTGCGGATGTGGTCCCGCTTGTCGCGGGGGACGACGTAGTAGGGGGTGAAGTCGTTGTCGACGTCGACGGCCAGCCGGCCCCACGGCTTGTCCTTGATCGCGGCCGGCGTGTCCGCGGCGGACATCGGCAGGTCGCGGATGTGGCCGATGGAGGACTCCACGACGTAGCCGTCGCCGAGGAACCCGCCGATGTTGCGGGCCTTGGCCGGCGACTCGACGATGACCAGCTTGTGGGGCACGGGCGGTTCAATCCTCCGGGGGCAGGGGTGGACCCCGCGTCCCGGGGTCCGGCGGTCACGGTAGCGCGTGGCGGTCACCCCGCCCCGCGCCCGGCCGCTGCCGGGCCGTGCGTCACTGTGACGTCGGGAGGGTCGGGTGGTCGGTCGGGTAGATGCCGATCGCGAAGCCGTACATCGTCCCGCCCGACCTCGGCAGCTGGTCGAACCGCTCGACCAGCGCGGACATCTGATCCCAGAACTGCGAGGCCTGGTCCTCCGAGATACGGGCGTGACGGATGAAGCCCCAGAGCCTCCCGTGCTGGAACGCCGTCGCGGACTCGTGCGCCGCCACCTCGAAGTCGTTGAAGTCGCCCAGCACGGGGGCGGGTGACGACCCCGCGCTCACGTAGAACATGCGCGCGGTGCGTCCGTAGAAGCGCTCCTCGACCGCGCGCACCCTCCGCGTCCGGACGACGCGGAGCAGGCCCGTGCGGGTGAGCACGTCCACGTGGTGCGCGACCGTGCTCTTGGGCCGCTCGAGCGCGGTCGCGAGCTCGGTGACGGTCGCCGCCCGCTCGTGGAGGAGCTGCAGGACCGCGGTGCGCAACGGGTGGCCGACCGCCTTCACCTGCGCCGGCCCGGTGAGCGCCATCCGGTCGGCCAGCTCGTAGTCGGGCGGGTTGTCATCCATGACATATCAGACTAGCGTCGCCGAACGTTCCAGATTTCCCGATCAATGGCAGGGGTCCGACGACATGACCGAGGTGCTGCTCCACCACCACATCCAAGGCCTGACCGACGGGGTGCTGGCCTTCGCCGACGACGTACGCCGGGCCGGGCACACCGTGCACACCCCCGACCTGTTCGACGGCCGCACCTTCGACACCCTCGAGGAGGGTTTCGGCTTCGCCCGTGACGCCGGCTTCGACCAGATCCGCGAGCGTGGCACTGCGGCGGCCGACGCGCTCGGCGAGGGGCTCGGCGAGGGCATCGTCCACGCCGGGATCTCCTTCGGCGTGACGATCGCCCAGCGCCTCGCGCAGACCCTGCCCGGCGCTCGCGGGGCGTTGCTGCTGTGCTCGTGCCTCCCGGTCACGGAGCTCGCAGCGGGCTGGCCGGCGGCGGTACCGGTGCAGGTCCACGGCAAGGAGGGCGACGAGTTCTTCGCCGAGGACCTGCCGGCGGCGCGCGAGCTCGTCGAGAGCGCGGCCCTCGCCGAGCTGTTCGTCTACCCGGGCGACCAGCACCTCTTCGTCGACTCCTCGCTCGACGACCACGACCCCGACGCCGCGGCGCTGCTCTCGGACCGGGTGCTGAGCTTCCTCGCGTCCGTGTGAGGGGCACGACCGGGGCCGGCCCGACCCGCCCTCAGACCAGGTAGCCCTCGGCGACCAGCTCGGCGGCGAGGGGCAGGTAGGTCGCGCGCAGCGCGCCGGGCTCGCGGTCCAGCAGCACCGCGATGGCGTCGAGCGCCTGGCCCACCGCGAGGTCGCCGTCGCAGGCGCCGACCAGCGCCGCCGCGACCGTGTCGACCCGCCGCGCGCGGCGGAAGCCGGTCTGCTGGCGCAGCACGATGCTCTCCGGGTCCTCGGCCCCCGGCGCGCCGAGGCTCTCCTGGCGGACGTCCGCGCGGGCGACCAACCGGTCCGCGGGGCCCACCTCACGCCGCACGGCCCGGCCCCAGCCGGCGACCGCCGGGGCGATCGGCTGCTCGAGGTCGTAGGGCCAGTCGAGCAGCGTGTGCACCCCGCCGCGCCGCCCGCGCCGGGACGACGGTGGAGGTTGACCCAGCCGAAGCCGACGCCCTCCACGCCCTGCTCGTCGAACCAGGACAGCCAGGTCTCGTAGCGTCGGCGGTAGTCGGCGGCCGCGGCCGGGGCGCCACCCGCGGCGCCGGGGTGGGCGCCCTCGTCCTTCAGCCACAGCTCGACGTAGGCCGCCGGGTCGAGCACCTCGCGCTGGACGACGAGGGCGTCGCACCCCGGGTCCAGCCATCCCGCCAGCCGGTCCTCCCACCCCCGGTCCCGGACGACCACCCAGCTCGCCAGGACCTGGCACCAGCCGTCGTCGGCGAGGTGGGCGGGAGCAGCCCGGACGATGTCCTCGACGACGCGGTCACCGGGCAGGCCGGAGTCGCGGTAGACCAGCCGTTCGCCGCGGGCCGGGGAGATCACGAACGGTGGGTTCGTGGTGACGAGGTCGAAGCGCTCCCCCGCGACCGGTGCGAACAGCGAGCCGTCGCGCACCTCGACCCGGTCGGCGACCTCGTTGAGGGCCGCGTTGAGGCGGGCCAGCCGCAGCGCGCGCGGGTTGACGTCGGTGGCGACCACGCGCCGGGCGTGCCGCGCCAGGTGCAGCGCCTGCACCCCGCAGCCGGTGCCGAGGTCGAGCGCGGTGCCGACGGGGTCCCGCAGGGTGAGCTGGGCCAGCGACGTCGACGCGGGACTGATCCCGAGCACGTGGTCGGGGGCCACCCGGTGCGCGAGGCCGTCGAGACCCGGGGTGAGGTCGCTGACCACCCACCAGGACTCGTCGTCGCTGGCGTAGGGGCGGACGTCGAGGCGGGCGGCCACCTCGCCGACGGAGCGGGTCAGCAGCCCCGCCGCCACCAGCGGGTCGAGGAGCCCGGGCAGGGCCCGCTCGGCCTCGCGCACCCCCACGACCGACTGGAGCAGGAAGAGCCGGGTCAGCGTCTCGACCGGCGACCCGGACCCGGTCGCGAGCAGGCCGGGCGTGGTCTCGTTGCGGGACAGCGCCGCGTGGGCGCGCCGTCCCAGGAGCGCGGTCACCGCGGCGTAGGTGAAACCCGCGCCGAGCAGGGCCTCGCGGAGCCGGGGAGCGAGGTCGTCGGTCTCCGCGGACGAGGAGGTCATCCCCGGCATCCTGCCGGACGCACGAGCGCCGCCCCCGGTCGGGAGGACCGGGGGCGGCGGGTCGTGCGGTGGCGGGTCGGGCTCAGGGGGTGCTGAGCGGCTGCGTGGGCGACGGGTCGCCCGACCCGGCCGCCGGCGGGGGCGGCGGCGCCGAGCCCGGGTCGTCGTCGCCGATCACGGCCGAGCGGCGCTTGGAGACCACCACCGCCGCGGCGATGCCGGCGGTCGCGACCAGCGCGATGGCGATCGACAGCGGCCGGTTCGCGTCCTCGCCGAGGGTCAGGCTGACCACGGCGCCGACGATCAGCAGCGAGACCAGGTTCATCACCTTCAGCAGCGGGTTGATCGCCGGGCCGGCGGTGTCCTTGAACGGGTCGCCGACGGTGTCGCCGATGATGGTCGCCTCGTGGGCCGGGGAGCCCTTCCCGCCGTGGTGGCCGTCCTCGACCAGCTTCTTCGCGTTGTCCCAGGCGCCGCCCGCGTTGGCGAGGAAGACCGCCATCAGCGTGCCGCCGCCGATCGCGCCGGCGAGGAAGCCGGCCAGCGGGGCCACGCCGAGGCCGAAGCCGACCGCGATCGGCGCCAGGATCGCCAGGATGCCGGGGGTGGCGAGCTCGCGCAGCGAGTCCCGGGTGACGATGTCGACCACGCGGCCGTACTCGGGCCGGCCGGTGCCCTCCATGATCCCGGGGATCTCGCGGAACTGGCGGCGCACCTCCATCACGACCGCACCGGCCGCACGGCCGACGGCGTTGATGGCGAGCCCGGAGAACAGGAACACCACTGCCACCCCGAGCAGGATGCCGACCAGCACGCTCGGGCTGAACACGAAGAACCCGAGCAGCAGGTCGCCGATCTCGGCGTTGGTGAGGTTCTCGGCCGCCGACTCGAGCGCGGTGCCGATGTAGGAGCCGAACAGCGCGGACGCGGCCAGCACGGCGGTGGCGATCGCGATGCCCTTGGTGATCGCCTTGGTGGTGTTGCCGACCGCGTCGAGCTCGGTGAGGATCTGCGCGCCCTCGGGGCTGACGTCGCCGGACATCTCCGCGATGCCCTGGGCGTTGTCGCTGACGGGGCCGAAGGTGTCCATCGCGACGATCACGCCGACGGTGGTGAGCAGCCCGCAGCCGGCCAGGGCGACCGCGAACAGCGAGATGATCAGCGAGCCGCTGCCGAGCAGGAAGGCCCCGAACACGGCGGCACCGATGACGATGGTCGTGTAGACCGCCGACTCCAGGCCGACCGAGAGCCCGGAGAGGATCACCGTCGCCGCGCCGGTGACCGAGGTCCGGCCGACGTCCTTGACCGGGCGGTAGTCGGTGCCGGTGTAGTACCCGGTCAGCGCCAGGATGACGGCGGCCAGGACGATGCCGATCAGGACCGCGGCGGAGGCGATCAGGGCCGGGTTGCCCTCGGGGACGTCGGAGATCAGGCCGAGCGCGGTGTCACCGGCGCCCTCGAGGTCGGCGAAGTCCGTGGGCAGGTAGAGGAAGGACAGCGCCACCGAGGCGATGGCGGCGATGCCGGCGGAGAGGTAGAAGGCCCGGTTGATCGTGGTCAGACCGTTCTCGCCGGCGCGCGGCTTGGTCAGGTAGATGCCGGCCACGGCGGTCAGCGCGCCGACGCCGGGGATCAGCAGCGGGTAGACCAGCCCGGCGTCGCCGAAGGCCTGGGAGCCGAGGATCAGCGCGGCGACCAGGGTCACGGCGTAGGACTCGAACAGGTCGGCGGCCATGCCGGCGCAGTCGCCGACGTTGTCGCCGACGTTGTCGGCGATGGTCGCGGCGTTGCGCGGGTCGTCCTCGGGGATGTTGTTCTCCACCTTGCCGACCAGGTCGGCGCCGACGTCCGCGGCCTTGGTGAAGATCCCGCCGCCGACGCGCATGAACATCGCCAGCAGCGCGGCGCCGAAGCCGAAGCCCTCCAGCACGTCGGGCGCGCTGTCCTGGAAGAGCAGCACCACCAGCGAGGCACCCACCAGCCCGAGGCCGACGGTGCCCATGCCGACGAAGGCGCCGGTGCGGAACCCGACGTGCATCGCCGGGTCGCGGCCCTCGTTCTGCGCGGCGGCGGCGACACGGAGGTTCGCGCGCACCGCCAGCGACATCCCGAGGTAGCCGATGGCGGCGGAGAAGCCGGCCCCGACCAGGAAGAACACCGAGCGGAACACCCGGACCACGGTGTCGTCCGCGGGCAGGAACATCAGCAGCACGAACGCGATCACGGCGAAGACCGCCAGGGTGCGGAACTGGCGCTGGAGGTAGGCGTTGGCGCCCTCCTGCACGGCCTGCGCGATGTTCTTCATGTTCTCGGTGCCCTCGGCGGCGGCGAGCACCTCCTTGCGGAACATCCAGGCCATCACCAGCGCCCCGCAGGCGATCAGGAAGACCAGGACGACCCAGATCAGGTTGCCGCCGGATACCTCCACGGCCGCGGGATGGATCCCGAGCATGCGTACTCCTCGCGTGACGTCGTTCCCGGGTCATCGGTGTGAGCCGGGTCATGGACGAGCCGGAGTCTACGCACGGGTAGCCCCCTGCGACCGCGGGGGCGCGGGGTGCCGTCGTCCCGGGCCGCGCGGGGTCCGGTCAGCCGACCGCGAGGGCGGACTCGGCGTCGTCGTGGATGACGAACACCTTGGCCAGCCCGGTGATCCGGAAGATCTTGAGCAGCCGGTCCTGGTTGCAGACCAGCTGCAGCGACCCGTCGTGGGCACGCACCTTCTTCAGCCCGCCGACCAGGACCCCCAGGCCGGTGGAGTCGAGGAACTCGACGGCCTGCATGTCGACGACGAGGTGGTAGTGGCCGCCGGCCACCAGCTCGGAGATGGTGTCGCGCAGCTTGGGGGCGGTGTAGACGTCGATCTCACCGGTCACGGCCACGACCGTGCGGCCGTCGACCTCCCGCGTCTCCAGGCTCAGGTCCACCGACTTCCCCCATCCGGTGCCGCGTCCAGCGCTGCACCCGTCGCTGCTTCCTCACCCCGAGGGCCTCATCAAACCACGCCGCCGCGTCGCAGGGGACATGGTCGGGCGAGCCGGTGGAGCGCGCGGGCCCGGGGTCCGCACCCGCGGTGCTGTCGGCGGCGGTTGGCACACTGGCCCGGTGCCCGCGCCACCCCTCCCCGCCACCGCGGCCCCGGCCCGGGGCCGCGCGGCGCTGGAGCGCCTGGTGTCGCGGCCCGGTCGCGAGGAGCGGGTGACCCACCTCGAGACGCTGCCCGCGCGGGCGGGCCACCGCGCGCCGTGGCCCGACTGGGCGCCGCTGCCGGTGGTCGAGGCGTTCGCGGCGCGGGGCGTCACGTCGCCCTGGACGCACCAGGCCGCCGCCGCGGGCGCGGCGCACGCCGGCCGGCACGTCGTGGTCTCGACCGGGACCGCCTCGGGCAAGTCGCTGGCCTACCAGCTGCCCGCGCTCACCGACGTCCTCGCGGCCCGCGGCCCGCGCGGGCAGCGGGGGGCGGGTGTGCTGTACCTCGCGCCGACCAAGGCGCTCGCCCAGGACCAGCTCGCCGCGCTGGAGCGGCTCGCGCTGGGGGTCCGGGCGACGACCCACGACGGCGACAGCACGCCCGAGCAGCGGGCCTGGGCGCGCGACCACGCCGAGTACGTGCTCACCAACCCCGACATGCTCCACCGCTCGCTGCTGCCCGGCCACGAGCGGTGGGCGCGGTTCTGGGGTGCGCTCCGCTACGTCGTGGTCGACGAGTGCCACCACTACCGCGGCGTCTTCGGGGCCCACGTCGCGCAGGTGCTGCGCCGGCTGCGGCGGGTGTGCGCCCGCTACGGCGCGTCACCGACGTTCGTGCTGGCCTCGGCGACCGTCGCCGAGCCGGCGGTGGCGGCGCGCCGGCTGACCGGCCTCGAGGTGGAGGCGGTGACCGAGGACGGCTCCCCGCGCGGCGAGGTGGCGCTCGCGCTGTGGGAGCCGCCGCTGAGCCCCGGCGGTGGGGAGAACGGCGCCCCGGTCCGCCGCGCCGCCTCCTCGGAGGTGGCCGACCTGCTCACCGACCTGGTCCTCGACGACGTCCGCACGCTGGCCTTCGTCCGGTCGCGGCGCGGCGTGGAGCAGGTCGCGATGACCGCCGCCGACCTCCTCCGCGAGGTCGACCCCTCGCTGCCCGACCGGGTCGCGGCGTACCGCGGCGGCTACCTGCCCGAGGAGCGGCGCGAGATCGAGCAGGCGCTGCGCTCGGGCCGGCTGCGCGGGCTGGCCGCCACCAACGCGCTCGAGCTCGGCATCGACGTCAGCGGCCTCGACGCCGTGCTCCTGGCCGGCTTCCCGGGGACGCGTGCCGCCCTCTGGCAGCAGCTCGGCCGCGCCGGGCGCGACGGCCAGGGCTCGCTCGGGGTGCTGGTCGCCCGCGACGACCCCCTCGACACCTACCTCGTCCACCACCCCGAGGCGCTGCTGGGCCGCCCCGTGGAGGCGACGGTCTTCGACCCCGACAACCCGCACGTGCTCGGACCGCACCTGTGCGCGGCGGCGGCCGAGCTGCCGCTGACCCACGACGACCTGCCGCTCTTCGGGCCGGCGGCGGGCGAGGTGCTGGCCCTGCTCGTCGACGCGGGGCTGCTGCGGCGCCGGCCGCGGGGCTGGTTCTGGACCGACCGCCGCCGACCGGCCGACCTGGTCGACATCCGCTCCGCCGGAGGGGCTGCGGTCTCGCTGGTCGAGTCGGGGACCGGGCGGGTCGTCGGCACCGTCGACGGCGGCAGCGCGCACGGCGCGGCCCACGAGGGCGCGGTCTACCTGCACCGCGGGGAGACCTGGGTGGTCGAGGACCTCGACCTCGACCACCACGTCGCGACGATGCGGCGCGACGAGGTCGACCACACCACCGCGGCGCGGGAGGTCACCGACATCACCGTGGTCGCGGAGCGCGAGCACCGGTGGTGGGGCGGCTGCCGCTTGACGCTGGGCGAGGTCGACGTGGCCCACCAGGTCGTGTCCTTCCTGCGTCGGCGGGTGCCCGGCGGCGAGGTCATCGGCGAGGAGCCCCTCGACCTGCCCGAGCGCCGGCTGCGCACCACCGCCGTGTGGTGGACCGTGCCGGACGAGCTGCTCGCGGCGAGCGGGCTCGCCGCGGCCGACCTGCCCGGCGCGGCCCACGCGGCCGAGCACTGCTCGATCGGCCTGCTGCCGCTGTTCGCCACCTGCGACCGGTGGGACATCGGCGGCGTCTCGACCGCCCGGCACCCCGACACCGGACTGCTCACCGTCTTCGTCCACGACGGCCATCCCGGCGGCGCCGGTTTCGCCGAGCGCGGCTACGCCGCCGCGCGCGCCTGGCTGGGTGCGACCCGCCAGGCGATCGCCGACTGCGAGTGCGTCGAGGGCTGCCCCTCCTGCGTGCAGTCGCCGAAGTGCGGCAACCAGAACAACCCGCTGGACAAGGGCGGCGCCCTCCGGCTGCTGGACGTGCTGCTGGCCGACGCCGGGCCGGACCTGCCGCCGGGCGCCTGAGGACCGCCGGCCCCCGCGGAGCCGGCGCTCGCCGGGCCGGCGCGGGCGCGCGCCGTCGGATCGGCGACGAGCCCGAGCCAGCCGGCGCCGTGGACGACCACCTCGACGACCACCTCGGGGCCGTCGAGGTCGCAGGAGCGGAGCTCGGCGCCGTTGGCGCTCGCCACCCGGCCTGCCTCGGCGCACGGAGCCGCACCCCGACCCGGCGCGGAGGCGGCAGCCAGCGCCGCCAGGTCGGCCGCGGTCTGGGCCGTGCGCAGGTCGACGACCACGGCGGTAGCGAGCCCCAGGCCGGTGCCGAGCAGCAGGACCAGGCCGGCGGTCGTGACGGCGTAGACCGCCGCGGCCCCGCGGTCGCCCCTGGCGCCGCCGCGGTGGTGGCGGGGCCGCGCGCGGACCGGCGTCCTCACGGGACGCCGGGTTCGACGAGCGCGACGGCGGTCGCGCCCACCCGGGCGTCGGGCACCGCCCCGCCGAGGCCGGCGGCGCCCAGCGGCCCCGGGACGCCGCCGCTGACCTCGACCCGCACCTCGTCGCCCGAGCGGACCACCGAGACCGACGTCGCCTCCGGCGAGATCCGCCGGGCCAGGGACCGGGCCGTCTCGGGGTCGTCCCCCCGGGCGACGGCGCGCGCCGCCTCGCGCGCCGCGTCGACCGCCCGGACCTGCGCTGCGCCGACGGCGAGCAGCCAGCACAGCGCCGCGGTCACGGCGACGAGCAGCGGCAGCACCAGGGCCGCCTCGGCGGTCACGGCGCCCCGGTCGGCCCGCGGTCCCACCTCAGCCGACCCCGAGCAGACCCAGGACGTGGTCGAACAGGGTGCGCAGCAGCCGGTCGCCGAAGCCCCCGGTCAGCAGCGTGTAGAGCAGGCCGGCCAGCCCGGCGCCGGCGGCGGTGCCCACCGCGTACTCGGCGGTGGTGATGCCGCGCTCGCGGCCGCTGTGCGGGGACGCGATCGACCTGGTCGTCTCGGTGGGGTGCATGGCGCTCCTCGGGTGGGGGACCGCGGTCGCGGTCCGTCGGTCCCACCCTGCGGGCGGTGGGGGCCCGGGCCCGGGAACGGCCGGCGGGCTGGGGAGCGGCGCGACCGGCGCCGCGCTGTGCACGGCGGGTGGCCGGACGCACCCACCCGGGGCTCACCAGAGCTGGTCGGCCAGCCCGGCGACCAGCGGCACGATGCCGAGCAGCAGGAAGGAGGGAAGCAGGCAGACGCCGAGGGGGAGGGCGGCCCGCACGCCCACCGTGCGCGCACGGTCCTCGACCTCGGCGCGAGCGGCATCCGCGAGGTCCGCGGCCACCCGCTCCACGGTCTCCACGACCGGCGCGCCGCTCTCGTGGGCGCGGGCCATCGCCCGTCCCCAGGGAGCCAGCGCCGGCTCGTCGGCGAGCTCCTGCCAGGCGAGCACCGGGTCGGCCCCGAGCGCGAGCCGCGCCGCCACCCGGCGCCCCGGGTCCGTCGCCGGACCGGGCAGGGCGTCGGCGACCAGCCGGAGCGCCGGCGCCGGCGCCGCGCCGGCGCGCAGGGCGGCCGCCACCAGCGCGACCACGTGGGGAGCGGCCCGCCCCACCTCCTCGCGCCGACGGCGACGCCCCGGCGCCTCGACCCGACCCGCGACCCGCCAGCAGCCGGCGGCGACCGCCGTCGCGAGCACCACCCCGGTGGGTCCGCCGACGAGCAGGACGACGCCGACGCCGGCGAGCAGGGCGAGCAGGGCGCGGTGCCGTCGTACCGCGCCCGGTCGGTCCGGGTCGGTCGCGGCGCCGGGTCCCGGGCCGCCCGGGACCGACCGCGGCCCCCCGACGGCGTACGGGGCCCGCCCCGACGGGTCGAGGACCAGCGACACCACCGCGGCGGCCGCCACCGCCGCGAGCAGCGACGCCGCCCCGGGCGGGCTCATCGCGCTCCCCGCTCGACGCCCGCGGCGACGGCCTCGATCCAGCCGAGGCCGAGCAGCACGAGCGTGAGGCCACCCGCCAGGCAGGCCAGACCGGCCGGGGTGTCGAGCAGGAACGCGACCGGGTCGCCGCCCGCCCCGGACCCCATCAGCAGGGCGACCACCGGCAGCGCCGCCACCAGCCGGGCGGTCGCCCGCGCGGACGCGAGCTCGCCCTCGACCACCCGCCGCAGCGAGCGCTGCGCGACGAGGTCCTGCGCCACCCGACCGAGCGTCCCGGCCAGGCCGGAGCCGGACCGGTGAGCGACGTGCCAGGCCGCGGCCAGGTGGTGGAGGTCGGCCGCGCCGGGGGTGCCGGCCACCGCCCGCAGCGCCGCCGGCACGTCGCCGCCGAGCCGGTCGGTCTCCGCCACCGGCCCCAGCGCGGGCCAGGCCTGCGCCGCACGACGCAGCGCCTCCCCCGGTGTCCGGCCCGCCAGCAGCTCCGCACGCAGGTCCGCGCACGCCTCGAGCACCCGGGCCGCGGTCTCCTGCCGCAGGCGCCGCTCACGACGGCGGCCCGCGAGCACCGCCGCTCCCCCGAGCGCCGCCACCCCCACCACCAGCAGCACCAGCCGACGCCCCGGCAGCACCCCGGCCGCCCCGAGCAGGACGAGGCCGCCCGCCGCGGGACCGAGCAGGACCACCGGCGCCCGGCGGTGGCCACCGGCCACCCCGGGCGGCGACGACTGCCGCGGTCCGACCAGGAGCGCGGCGGCGAGCGCGGCTACGAGCGCGGCGAGGCCGGCCGCGACCGCGCCGGGGGTCACCTCAGCCCTCGCGGCCGTCGAGGAGGTCCAGCAGGGCCCGGGCCGCACGACCCCGCACCAGCCGACCGTCCTCGTCGACCCGCAGCGCCCCCCTGGTCTCGACGAGGCCGGCCGGGTCGCGGCCGACCAGCGCCAGCTCGGCCACCCGGCGCCGGCCGCCAGGGCCACGGGCCAGGTGGACGACCACGTCCAGGGCCGAGGCGAGCTGGCTGTGCGCCGCCTCGCGGCCGAGTCCCGCGGCGAGGGCGAGCGCCTCGACCCGGGCCGGGACGTCCGCGGCAGAGTTGGCGTGCAGCGTGCCGCAGCCGCCCTCGTGACCGGTGTTGAGCGCGGCGAGCAGCTCCACCACCTCCCCGCCGCGGACCTCGCCGACGACCAGCCGGTCCGGGCGCATCCGCAGCGACTGGCGCACCAGGGTGCGCAGGTCGACCGCGCCCGCCCCCTCGGCGTTGGGCAGGCGCGCCTCGAGACCCACCACGTGGGGGTGGTCGGGACGCAGCTCGGTCGCGTCCTCGACGACGACGAGCCGCTCGGCCGGGTCGACCTCGCCGAGCAGCGCTGCCAGCAGGGTGGTCTTGCCCGTGCCCGTGCCGCCGGTGACCAGGAAGGCCAGCCGTCGGTCGACCACGTCGCGCAGCAGGGAGGCGACCTCGGCGTCCATCATCCCCAGCCCGACCAGCCCCGCCAGGTCGGGGGCGTCGCGCCGGGGCAGCCGCAGGGAGATCAGCGTCCCGGGCCGGGCCAGCGGTGCCAGGACCGCGTGGCAGCGGGTGCCGTCGGGGAGCCGGACGTCGACGTACGGCGAGGCGTCGTCGAGCCGCCGACCACCCACCGCGGCGAGGCGCTGCGCGAGACGGCGCACGGCGGACTCGTCCGGCAGCCTGACCCCGCTGGGCTCGAGGCCCGCGCCCCGGTCGAGGTGGACCTCCTCGCACCCGTTGACGAGGACGTCGGTCACGCCGGGCAGGGCCAGCAGCGGGTCCAGCGGACCCGCCCCCACGACCTCGCGCCGCAGCTGCTCGAAGACCTCCAGCACGGTCGCGTCGCCGACCGGTCCCCCGGCCTCGCGCAACGCCTCCGCCACCCGGTGGGGGCTGAGCTCCCCCGGCTCGCCCGCCAGCCGGTCGCGGACGCGCTCGACGTCGCGGTCCCACCGCCCGGACCCGACCGGGGTCGCCGCACCGGCCGCGGCGTGGCTGCTCACGCGGCCAGCCCGGCGGGCCCACGGACGGCGAGCAGGTCCAGGACCTCGGTCGCGGCCCGCCCGAGGGCGCCGCGCCGGTGCCGGACCGGCCCGAGCCCGAGGTCGACGGCCTCGGCCAGTCCGCGCTGGTCGCCCGTGCTCAGCAGCGGGGCCACCCCTGTCGCCCGCTCCAGCCGCGCCGCGTCGAGCGGCGACCCCCTGACCACCAGCCGGACCCGGTCGCGCCCGTCACCGGTGAGGACCCGCAGCAGGCGGTGGGTGGCGGCCGCCGTCGCCAGCCCGGGTCGGGCGAGGACCAGGACGTGGTCGACCCGCGAGATCACGTCGGGCACCACCCCGGCGTCGGGCCCGAGCCTCCTGGCCAGGTCGACCACGACCAGGTCGTGCCCGCGCCTCGCGGCGTCGAGGACCGCCCCGACCGCGGCGGGGGTCGGCGGCGAGACGTCCTCGCTGCGCCAGGTCAGCACGCCCAGGTCGCCCCGGCCGGGGACCGCCTCGCGCAGCGCGCGGGCCGCGAGCCGACCACTGGTGCGCCCCAGCTCCTCCCACCCGGCGCCGGGGCGCTCGTCCAGGCCGAGCACCCGGTCGAGGCCGGGGCCGAGCGGGTCGAGGTCCACCGCGAGCACCGGCCCCCTCGTGGCGGCCACCTGCGCCAGCGCCGCCGCGAAGGTGGTCGCCCCCGCACCGCCGCTGCCGCCGACGACCCCGACGACCGGCGCGATCCGCCGCCCGGCGCTCGTCCCGGCCCCGGGAGACCCTCCCGACGACACCTCACCGGCCTCGGCGAGGAGGTCGACCAGCCAGGGCTCGCACCGCGGCAGCTCGAGCACCTCCCGCGCGCCGAGCGCGACGGCGTCGCGGTAGGCAGCATCCGGCACCGGCGCCCAGGCCAGCAGGTGGACACCTCCGCGGCGGCCCGGGCAGAGCGCGGCGAGGTCGGGGGCGAGGTCGGTGCCGACGAGGACGACCGCCGCCCCGCCCCACCCGCGCAGCGCCGCGCCCGCGTCGTCGTGGACCGACAACCCCGTGCCGGCGGCGGCGCACAGCCGGGCCACGTGGTCACGCAGCGCGCCCTCGCGGGTGGCGAGCACCACCGACGCCCGATCGGTGGCGGGCGGGGCGGTGACGCGGCGCGAGGTGCTCATGCGGTCACGCTGCCCCGCGTCCGGCCGGGACCGCCCGGCGCCGACCCCGGGGTGGGGACGACCCGGTGGCGACGAGGCGGTGTGGAGACGGGCAGGCCCGTGCTGCGCGAGGCCGCCCGCCGGCACCGGCGCCCGCCTACGATGACGCCATGTCGCACCCGCCGCCGCCGGACGGTGCGGACGTCGCGGCCGGCGTCCCCGCCGGGGCCGGTGCGGGCGACGGCGGGACGGCCCCGACCGCGGCCTTCTTCGACCTCGACAAGACCATCATCGCGAAGTCGAGCACGCTGGCGTTCTCCAAGCCGTTCCAGGCCGGCGGGCTCATCTCGCGCCGCGCCGTGCTGCGGTCCACCTACGCCCAGTTCGTCTACCTGGTCGGCGGGGCCGATCACGACCAGATGGAGAAGATGCGGGCGTTCATGTCCCAGCTCTGCGCCGGCTGGGACGTGGCCACGGTCCGCGAGATCGTCGCCGAGACCCTGCACCACGTGGTCGACCCGTTGGTCTACGACGAGGCGGTCTCGCTGATCGAGGAGCACCACCGGGCCGGCCGCGACGTGGTCATCGTGTCCACGTCGGGCTCGGAGGTGGTGGAGCCGATCGGCGCGATGCTCGGCGCCGACCACGTGGTCGCCACCCTGCTCGAGGTCGTCGACGGCTGCTACACCGGCGAGATCTCCTACTACGCCTACGCGGAGGAGAAGGCGCGAGCCGTGGCGGCGCTGGCCGAGGAGCACGGCTACGACCTGGCCCGCTCGTTCGGCTACAGCGACTCGGTGACCGACGTGCCGATGCTCGAGGTCGTGGGCAGCCCGCACGCCGTCAACCCCGACCGGGAGCTGCGGCGGCTGGCCGCCGCACGCGGTTGGCCGGTGCTGCACTTCGACCGCCCGGTGGCGCTGCGGACCCGCATCCCGCTGCCGCCGGCGAAGCCCGCGCTGGCCGCGCTCGCCCTCGGCACCGTCGTGGCCGTCGGCGGCGCGGTCTGGGCCGGCGTGCGCCGCCGCCAGACCACCTGAGGGGCACCTCCGAGCAGGGTCGCCACGGTCTCGTCGTCCACCGCCGCGAACCTGGGGCTTGTGCCCCAGGTCACACCGGCGTAGAACTACAGGCAGAACTCCACAAGCGGCACATGACCGGGGTACCCACGCGGCGAACCACCCTTCCGACAGGGCGCTGACCCCGGCACACGACCGAGGCAGCAGACATCTGCACGCCTGGTAGCCCACGGCTCATGTGCATCGGTGGCATCCGGGCCCAGCCCGGGTGCCACCACTGGATTTCGGGGTCGACCACCGGCAGCCGACCACCCGGCAGCCGGACCACCCGTGGCGCTACTCGGCGTCGCGGCGCAGCGGGCTGGCCTCCGCTGCCGCCGCCCACGCCTGCGCCGCGTGGAGCGCCCACGCGTGGACGCCCGCGGGGCCGCCGTCGGCGTACCCGGCCAGCCGGGCGGGGTAGGCCGGCCCCAGCGCGAGGTGGCCGGCCTCCGGGACGACGAGGGACTTCTCATCCACGCCGCGCGCCACCGCGACGAGCCGCTCCACCGCGCGGGCGACCAGCCCGTCGTGGCTGCCGAACGGCTCCGCGGTGGCCAGCTCCGCGTGCGCGACCGCGGCGACCAGGAGCGCCGGGGCCCGCGTGGGCCGGACCAGCAGGTCCGCCACGCCACGCAACCGCCGCGCCCCCTCGTCGTCGCGGGGCCGGCCGCGCCGCTCCGGTGGCGCGGAACCGGCGGCCGCGACCGCGTGCAACCGCGCCAGGGCCTGGAGCGGGGCCCGGCGCACGGTCGGCACCAGGGCGAGCAGCTCGGTGGACAGCCGCAGCGCGTCCCGGGCCACCTCGTCGGCCGAGCCGTCGCGCAGGTCGGCCAGGCTGGACGTCGAGCCGGCGAGCACGGCGCTGGCGTGCGCGCCGCGCAGCAGCGACTCCGCGGTCGTCGCCGGCGAGGTGCGTCGCAGCCCGCGGTCGCGCAGCACCACGTCGATCCCGTCCCGCGCCGCGGCGAACGCGCTCGGCACACCCTCGGCCTCGGCCAGCCAGGCGAGCGGGTCGGCGTCGCGGTCGGCGTCGCGGTCGCGGGGGCGTCGGGCACGACCGACGAGCCTAGGCCACCGCGGGTCCGGCCCGGCGACGGTAGCCTCGCGGTCGATGGACGACGACCAGGCGACCGACCGGCCGACCCCCGGGTCGCAGCCGGCGCCGGGCGCTCCTGCCCGGGCGTTCGGGGCGGTCGCCGACGCCTACCACCGGTCCCGCCCGGACTACCCCGCCGACGCCGCGACCTGGCTGACCGGCACCCAGCCGTGCAGCGTGCTGGAGGTCGGCGCCGGCACCGGCCGGCTGACCACCGCCCTGGTCGGGCTCGGCCACGACGTGCTGGCCACGGACCCCGACCAGGACATGCTCTCCCGGCTGTCCCTGCGCCTGCCCGGTGTCCGCGTCGCCGAGGCGGCCGCCGAGGCGCTGCCGGTGCCGGACCGCTCCGTCGACGTGGTGGTGGGCGCGCAGTGCTTCCACTGGTTCGACCTCGACCGGGCGCTGCCCGAGATCGCGCGGGTGCTGCGACCCGGGGGGCGCGTCGCCCTGGCCTGGAACGAGCGGGACGAGCGGATCCCGTGGGTGCGCCGGCTCGGCCGGATCCTCGGGCCGCCCCCGCAGCGGCGGGACTGGCCGGCGCTGCTCGGCACCTCGGGCGGTTTCGGGTTCGTCGACGAGGCGACGTTCGGCTCCTGGCAGACCCTGGACCGCGACGGCCTGCGCGACCTCGTCCTCACCGTCCGCCACGTCGCAGGCAGCGCGCAGGAGGAGCGTGAGCAGGCGCTCGCCGACGCCCTCGCGCTCTACGACGGGTTCGGCCGCGGCTGGGAGGGCATGCAGCTGCCCTGGACCACGCGCTGCTACCGGTCGACGGTGGCACCGCGGCGTGGCACGACGGCCGCCGCGGACGACGCCGGCGCCGAACGCGGCCGACGGCGGGGTCGACCCGCCGACGGACGACGACAGCGGGACGCTGCTCATCGACTTCCGCTGACCGGCTCGGGGCGGCGTCCCGGCCGGCGACGGGCCGCGGCCAGTGCGGCCGCACGCTGCGCGACCAGCGCCACCACCTCGGGGTGCGCGCCCAGCACGTCGGCCACGACGCCGGCGCCGGCCCCCTCGGCCACCTCGACGAGCCGCCGCGCGAAGAAGCCGGGGGCGAGGAGGTAGGGCGAGACCGCGTCGCCCGGACGCAGCACCTCGTCGGGACGCGGCCCGCGGCCCGACATCACCGCCAGCCGGGCCGGCCCACCCCACGCGCGCCCGAGCAGCTCGACCGCGCGGGCGTGGTCGCGCGCGGCGAGCGGGTCGCTGGACCCGGCGGCGACCAGCACCACCGGCGAGCCGGGCTCGGCGCCCGCCTCGCGCAGCCGGTCCACCTGGGCGGCGGCCAGGCGGGCGTGCGGCGCCGAGCGAGCGGCCGACGCGCACCGGCACGCCGGCACCACCGGCGGCGGCGGGCACGTCCTCGCGCACGTGGAGCCCGGTCGTCAGCAGCAGCGGCACCACGACCGCCGGCCGGTCCAGCCCCGCCAGCACGTCCTGCGACCAGGGGCTCGGCCAGCTCGACGAACGCGACGCGCACGTCGCGTCCGGACCGGCGGGCGACGTCGTCGGCCAGCGCGCGGGCCACCGCGTTGCCCGCAGGCGTCCGCGTGCCGTGCGCGACCACGACCACGACCGGGTCCGGCGGGGCGGCCTCGTCGCTCACACCGCGAGCCTAGGACGGGCGGCCCCGGGACCCCGTCCGGCCGGGGGCGGGTAGGGCACGATGCGAGCATGCGCGGCTGGCGACGACCGCACCTCGGCACCGAGGCCGACCGGGCGACGTTCCGGACGCTCCACCGCGCGTCGCTGGCCGCACCGGCGCTCCGGGAGGGGCTGACCGCGGCCAGCGCGGAGCGGTCCATCCGCCACCTCCGCACGCTGCTCGGGACCCCGGCGCTCGCCCTCACCGACACCGAGCGGCCGCTGGCGTGGGACGGCGCCGGGCAGCACCACCTCGACCAGGCCGGGCGGATGGCGCGCCTGGCGGTCGAGCGGGGAAGGACGCGGGTCTTCGAGGGCGACGACCTCGCCTGCGACGAGGCGGGCTGCCCGGTGCGGGTGGCGGTGGTCGCGCCGCTCGTGGTCGACGACGTCCTGGTCGGGACGTTGCAGGCGGTGGCCGGGCGCAGCACCGCCGGGCTGGTGCGGGCCGCCGACGAGGTGGCGCAGTGGGTGTCCGGGCAGCTCGCGCTCGCCGAGCTGGACGCCTCGCGCACCCGGCTCATGGAGGCCGAGGTGCGGGCCCTGCGCGCGCAGATCAGCCCGCACTTCGTCTACAACTCCCTCGGTGCGATCGCCAGCTTCGTGCGCACCGACCCGGACCGCGCCCGCGAGCTGCTCCTGGAGTTCGCCGACTTCACCCGCTACTCCTTCCGTCGCCACGGCGACTACACGACGCTCGCGGAGGAGCTGCGCTCGATCGAGCGCTACCTGCTGCTCGAGCAGGCCCGGTTCGGCGACCGGCTGCGGGTGACCCTGCGGGTGGCCCCGGAGGTGCTGCCCGTCGCCGTGCCGTTCCTGTGCATCCAGCCGCTGGTGGAGAATGCGGTGCAGCACGGGCTCGGGGCCGACGACGGGGTCGGTCACATCACCATCTCGGCCCACGACCGGGGGCAGGACTGCGTGATCGAGGTCGAGGACGACGGGACCGGCGAGGACCCCGAGCGGGTCCGCCGTGCGCTGGCCGGCGACACCGCGCTCGACTCGGTGGGCCTGGGCAACGTCGACGCGCGGCTGCGGGCCGCCTTCGGCGACGACCACGGCCTGGTGGTCGAGACCGCGCCCGGTGCCGGCACCCGGGTGCTGGTGCGGGTGCCCAAGTTCGCCCCCGGGGTCCAGGCGTGATGCGCGACCGCGCCGCGCCCGGCGGGCTCCGCGTGCTCGCCGTCGACGACGAGCAGCCGGCCCTCGACGAGGTGGCCTACCTGCTCGGGCTCGACGACCGGGTGGGCGAGGTGCTCGTCGCGGCCTCGGCGGCCGACGCGCTGCGGGTGCTCGACGAGCACGCCGTCGACGCGGTGTTCCTCGACATCCACCTGCCCGGCCGGACCGGGCTGGAGCTCGCCGAGGTGCTGCGCGGCTCCGCGGCACCGCCCCCGGTCGTCTTCGTCACCGCGCACGACGGGCACGCGGTGGAGGCCTTCGACCTGCACGCCGTCGACTACGTGCTCAAGCCGGTGCGCGCCGAGCGGCTCGCCGAGGCGGTGCGTCGTGTGATCGAGGGCGCGCCCCGACCCGTCGACCCCCCACCGGCGCCGGCCGCGCCGATCGCGGTGGAGCGCGGCGGGGTCACCCGGTTCGTCGACCGCCGGGACGTCACCCACGTCGAGGCGCGCGGCGACTACGCCCAGCTGCACACCGCCGCGGGGACGCACCTGATCCGCACCCCGCTCTCGACGCTCGAGGCCGAGTGGGCCGACGCCGGGTTCCTGCGCGTGCACCGCTCGCTGCTCGTCGCGCTGACCCACGTCCGCGAGGTCCGGATGGACGCGGGCCGGTGCTCGGTGGTCGTCGGCGCCCCCGACGGCCGGGGTCACGAGCTCCAGGTCAGCCGGCGGCACACCCGCCAGCTGCGGGAGCGGATGCTCCCGCGGGCGGGGTCGTGACGGACCAGCCGCCGCCCCGCGTCCGGGTGACCGCGCCGCCCCCGCAACGACGTGCACCGCTGCCCCGCCTCGGTGACCTCGACCGGGGGACCCGGCTCGGCGGGGTCTACCTCGCGTCCCTGCTGCGCGACCAGCTGTGGCTCGCCGCGCGCACCCTCGGCGCGCTCGTGCTCGGCGTCGGCGCGCTGCCCCTGCTGTTCCTGCTCGCACCGTCGGTGGCCGAGCAGCCGGTGCTCGGCGTGCCGTTGGGGTGGCTGCTGCTGGGCGGGGCCGTCTACCCGTTCCTGGTCCTGCTCGGGTGGCGCTACGTCCGCCAGGCCGAGCGCAACGAGCGCGACTTCGCCGAGCTGATGAGCGAGCTCGAGCCGTGAGCCTGTCCTCGGGTCCCGTGCCGGGCGTCGTCGCGGTCGTGCTGGTCACCCTCGCCACCCTGGCCGTCGGCGCCTGGGGGCTCCGCTTCTCGCGCACCACCAGCGACTTCCTGGTCGCCTCGCGCACGGTGCGTCCCCGCCTGAACGCCTCCGCCATCAGCGGGGAGTACCTGTCCGCAGCCTCCTTCCTCGGCGTCGCCGGGCTGGTCCTCGTCTACGGCGCGCAGATGCTCTGGTACCCGATCGGCTGGACGGCGGGCTACCTCGTGCTGCTGGTGCTGGTGGCGGCCCCGCTGCGCCGCTCCGGCGCCTACACGCTGCCGGACTTCGCCGAGGCGCGGCTCGCCTCGCGCGGCGTGCGCCGGCTGTGCACGGTGCTGGTGCTGGCGATCGGCTGGCTCTACCTGCTGCCGCAGTTCCAGGGCGCCGGCATCACGCTGGCCGCGGCCACCGGCGCGCCGACCTGGGCGGGGCCCGTCGTGGTCGGCCTCGTCGTGCTGGTCAACGTCTCCTCGGGCGGGATGCGCTCGATCACCTTCGTGCAGGCCTTCCAGTACTGGCTCAAGCTCACCGCGCTGCTGCTGCCGGCCGCCGTGCTGGTCGCGGTGTGGGCCGCCGACGGCGCACCGCGTGGCGACGGGAGCCCCACCCCGGCCGGCGACCCGTGGTCGCTGCCGCTGGCCGGCGGCGACCTCACCGGCCTCTACACGACGTACTCGCTGATCCTGGCGACCTTCCTCGGCACCATGGGCCTGCCCCACGTCGTCGTCCGGTTCTACACCAACCCCGACGGCCGCGCCGCCCGCCGCACCACGCTGGTCGTGCTGGGCCTGCTCGGGTTGTTCTACGTGCTCCCGCCGATCTACGCCGCGCTCGGCCGGGTCTACGCCGGCAGCACCGCCGAGCCGGTCCGCTCCGACCTGCTGGTCCTCGAGCTGCCGGGGCTGATGCTCGACGGCCCGCTCGCGCCGGTGCTGACCGGGCTGCTGACGGCGGGGGCGTTCGCGGCGTTCCTGTCCACCTCCTCGGGGCTGGCCATCGCGGTGGCGGGCGTGCTCAGCCAGGACGTCACGCACCGCACGGTGGGCGGGCGCCGGCTCTCCGGGGTCACGGCGTTCCGGGTGGGGGCGGTGGTCGCCGTGGTGGTCCCGGTGCTCGTCGCGCTCACGCTGCCCCACGTGAGCGTGGCCCGCGCCGTCGGGCTCGCGTTCGCGGTGGCGGCGTCGACCTTCTGCCCGCTGCTGCTGCTCGGCATCTGGTGGCGCGGGCTGACCGCCCCCGGCGCCGTCGCCGGCCTGGTCGTGGGCGGGCTCGGGTCGGGCACGGCCGTGGTGTGGACGATCGTGCCGACCGCGAGCACCGGCTGGGTCGACACCCTGCTGGGCCAACCGGCCGCGTGGTCGGTGCCCCTGGCGTTCCTGACCATGGTGGCCGTCAGCCGCCGCACCGCCGACCGCGTCCCGGCGCACGCGGGCCGGTTCCTGGTGCGGTTGCACACCCCCGAGGCGCTGCAGCTCGAGCGCGACTGAGCCGCGGGCGCCCGCCGCTCAGGGCGCCGCGAGGGCCAGCTTGCGCGCCGCGACGGCGGCGAGGACCCCGCCGAGGACGACCAGCGCCAGCCCGGTCCCCGGCAGCCAGCCCCCGGTCCCGACCAGGCGCAGGACGTGCACCACCTGCCACGCGGGCAACGCCAGCGCCACGAGGGCGAGCAGGCCCGCCTGCACCGCGGCCACCCGCACCCACGGCAGGAACGCGCCGGTGAAGCCGAGCATCGCGGTGTAGAAGGTCCACAGCCCACCGCCGCGGTAGCCCGGGACGTTGCCGACCGCCGTGCTGACCCAGGGCAGGAAGGACCCCAGCACGACCAGGACCGTGGCGGCCAGCAGCAGCTTGCGCGCGCGCACCTGGTCGGCGACGGACTGCGCGCCGGGTCCGGCGGCGGGCGCGGCGGGACGCGGGCTGGTCGGGGAGGCCATGCAGCGGACTGTACGGTCCGCGGGTCCGGACCGGGAGGCCAGCGCCGCTCGTCGCAGCACCCCCGCCGTTCAGCGCAAAGCGTGACCGCGCTCACACCCGGGTCTTGACCGCGGTCGTCCCACCCGGTTGTCTCAGCCCTCATCGGGACCCATGACCCCCGTCACGGGCACGCGCGAGCGACCGCCCGGATCCCACCGACCAGGAGGACGCCATGGACGACCGCCAGCGCCAGGAGTACTGGCGCAAGAACCTACGGCTGATGGCCGTGCTGCTCACGATCTGGGCCCTGGTCTCCTTCGGGGCGGGGATCATCTTCGTCGAGGCCCTGAACGAGATCGTGATCGCCGGCTTCCCACTCGGCTTCTGGTTCTCCCAGCAGGGCTCGATCCTGGTCTTCGTGGCGCTGATCGTCATCTACGCGGTGCGCATGGACCGCCTGGACAAGGAGTTCGGCGTCGACGAGCAGGAAGAGGTGACCCAGTGAGCGACATCCAGCTCTGGACCGCGATCTTCGCGGTCGTCACGTTCTCGGTCTACATCTACATCGCCTACGCCAGCCGGGTCTCCGACACCGCGGGCTTCTACGTCGCCGGCGGGGGCATCCCGGCCTGGGCCAACGGCGCCGCCATCGCCGCGGACTGGATGAGCGCGGCGTCGTTCATCTCGTTGGCCGGCATCGTCGGCCTGGCCTACAACGGCTACGCGGGCGGTGTCTTCCTGATGGGGTGGACCGGCGGCTACGTGCTGCTGGCGCTGCTGCTGGCGCCGTACCTGCGCAAGTTCGGCAAGTACACGCTGCCGGAGTTCGTCGGCGACCGGTACTCCGAGACCGCCCGCCTGGTCGCGGTCGTCGCCGCCGTCGTCGTGTCCTTCGTCTACGTCGCCGGCCAGATGGGCGGCGTCGGGCTGGTCTTCACCCGCTTCCTCGGGGTCAGCACGACGGTCGGCGTCATCATCGGCATGATCATCGTGTTCTTCTACGCCGTCCTGGGCGGGATGAAGGGCATCACCTGGACGCAGGTCGCGCAGTACTCGGTGCTGATCGTCGCCTACCTCATCCCGGCGGTCGCGGTCTCCACCAAGGTCACCGGGGTGCCGGTGCCGCAGATCGGCTTCGGCCAGATCCTCACCGAGCTCGACGGGCTCCAGCGCGACCTCGGGCTCGAGGCCTACAGCGAGGCGTTCACCGACCCCGCGTACGGCATGCAGAACATGCTGCTGATCACGGCCGCGCTGATGTTCGGGACCGCGGGCCTGCCGCACGTCATCGTGCGCTTCTACACCGCCAAGAGCGTGCGCGCCGCCCGCTACTCGGCGGTGTACGCGATCGTCTTCATCGCCCTGCTCTACCTGACGGCCCCCTCGGTGGCCTCGTTCACGAAGCTGCAGATCATCGAGGACCTGCAGGGCGCCACGATCTCCAGCGCCCCCAGCTGGTTCGGCACCTGGGCCGACGTCGGCCTGATCACGGCTCCCGACGGCAGCTCGCTGGCAGGTGCTCCGGGGGACACCTCGATCGCCTACAACGACGTGCTGATCAACAACGACATCATCGTGCTGGCCAGCCCCGAGATCGGCGGCCTCCCCGCCCCGATCGTGGGGCTGGTCGCCGCGGGCGCGCTCGCTGCGGCCCTGTCCACCGCCTCCGGGCTGCTGCTGGTGATCAGCTCCTCGATCGCCAACGACGTCTACTACAAGCGGATCAACCCGGCCGCGACGGAGGCCAAGCAGCTGATGGTGGGCCGGATCGCCATGGCCGGCGCGATCGTGGTGGCCGGCTACCTCGGCATCAACCCCCCGGGCTTCGTCGCGCAGGTGGTGGCGCTCGCCTTCGGGCTGGCGGCGGCCAGCTTCTTCCCGATCCTCGTGCTGGGGATCTTCTGGAAGAAGACGACCGCCATGGGAGCCGCGGCCGGCATGATCACCGGCCTGACGGTGACGATGGCCTACATGGTGTGGACCATCGACATCTACGGCAACTCCGAGGGCCTCTTCGGCATCCCCGAGACCGGCTTCGGCACGGTGGGCATGCTGATCAACTTCGCCGTGACCATCGGGGTCTCGATGTTCACCCCGAAGCCCTCGCCGGTGATGCAGGAGCTGGTCGAGGAGATCCGCTACCCCGGCCGGTCCAGGTTGGTGGCCAAGCACGCCGAGGGCGAGGAGATCGCCTGAGCCGACCCGCCGACCACCCGCCCGTCCCGGGCCCGAGAACCGGGGCGGGCGGGTCCGCGTCCGGGTCACGGCCCACCCCGGGGGCCGTGACGGGCGGGGCCGAACCGTCCTACGGTGACGAGCAGCACACCGTTCCGAGCACCACCGCACCCGACCCACCCCAGGAGACGACGTGAGCGACCAGACCCCCTCGAACCAGTCGACGGAGGACCGGCGCTTCGAGCCGCCGGCCGACCTCGCCGAGCACGCCAACGTCACCGAGGAGGCCTACGCCCGCGCGAGCGACGACCCGGAGGCCTTCTGGGCCGAGCAGGCCGAGCGGCTGCACTGGGACCAGCGCTGGGACCGGGTGCTGGACTGGGACGACGCCCCCTTCGCGAAGTGGTTCGTCGGCGGCCGGCTCAACGCCGCCTACAACTGCGTGGACCGCCACGTCGAGGAGGGCCGCGGTGACAAGGTCGCGCTGCACTTCGTCGGCGAGCCGGTCGACGACACCCGCGACCTCACCTACGCCCAGCTCAAGGACGAGGTCTGCAAGGCCGCGAACGCCCTGACCGACCTCGGCGTCACCGCCGGCGACCGGGTCGCCATCTACATGCCGATGATCCCCGAGACCGTGATCGCGATGCTCGCCTGCGCGCGCATCGGCGCCCCGCACACCGTTGTCTTCGGCGGCTTCTCCTCCGACGCCCTGGCCTCGCGGCTGGTCGACTGCGGGGCCGAGGTGATCATCACCGCCGACGGCGGCTACCGCCGCGGCAACCCCTCCGCCCTCAAGCCCGCGGTGGACGAGGCCCGCGCGAAGGCGCACGAGGACGGGCACGACGTCTCCTCGGTGCTCGTGGTGCGACGCACCGGTCAGGACCTCGACGCCTGGGACGACGACGTCGACGTGTGGTGGCACGACGCGGTCGACGGCGCCTCCGCCGAGCACGCCTGCGAGTTCTTCGACTCCGAGCACCCGCTGTTCGTGATGTACACCTCCGGGACGACCGGCAAGCCGAAGGGGATCCTGCACACCACGGGCGGTTACCTGGTCGGCACCGCCTACACCCACTGGGCGGTCTTCGACCTCAAGGACGACGACGTCTTCTGGTGCACCGCCGACGTCGGCTGGATCACCGGGCACAGCTACATCGCCTACGGCCCGATGGCCAACGGGGTCACGCAGGTCCTGTACGAGGGCACCCCGGACTCGCCCGAGAAGGGCCGCTGGTGGGAGATCGTCGAGAAGTACGGGGTCACGCTCTTCTACACCGCGCCGACCGCCATCCGCTCCTTCATGAAGCAGGGCCGCGAGATCCCGGACCGCCGCGACCTGTCCTCGATCCGGCTCCTGGGGTCGGTGGGTGAGCCGATCAACCCCGAGGCCTACCTCTGGTACCGCGAGGTGATCGGCGGTGACGCCGCCCCGGTCGTGGACACGTGGTGGCAGACGGAGACGGGAGCGATCATGATCAGCCCGCTCCCGGGCGTCACCGACGGGAAGCCCGGCTCGGCCATGGTCGCCATCCCCGGCGTCGCCGTGGAGGTCGTCGACGAGGGCGGGCAGGTGCTCGGTGACGGTCAGACAGGTCTGCTCGTGGTCACCCGGCCCTGGCCGTCGATGCTGCGGACCATCTGGGGTGACGACGACCGGTTCAAGGAGACCTACTGGGCGCGCTTCGCCGAGCAGGGCTACTACTTCGCCGGCGACGGAGCCAAGCGCGACGACGACGGCGACCTGTGGGTGCTGGGACGCGTCGACGACGTCATGAACGTCTCGGGGCACCGGATGTCGACCTCCGAGATCGAGTCCGCCCTGGTCTCGCACCCGAAGGTCGCCGAGGCTGCGGTGGTGGGCGCGCAGGACGAGGACACCGGCCAGGCCGTGTGCGCGTTCGTGATCCTCACCGACGAGGCCGGCGACGGTGGCGAGGGCATCGTCGAGGAGCTGAAGAACCACGTGCGGGCGCAGATCGGCCCGATCGCGAAGCCGCGTCAGGTGCTGGTCGTCCCCGAGCTGCCGAAGACCCGGTCGGGCAAGATCATGCGCCGCCTGTTGAAGGACGTGGCGGAGAACCGCGAGGTCGGCGACGTGTCCACGCTCGCCGACTCCTCGGTGATGGACCTGATCTCGCAGGGCACGAAGAGCTCCACCGACGAGTGAGGCCGGGTGTGGCCCGGCCCACTAGGGTGGGCAACCAGGTGCGCCGGGAAGTCTGGTCGGCAATCCCGCCGTCGAGCCCTCAGGAGAGGCGATGACCTCCTCGGACCACAAGCCCCAGCAGGACCCGGACGAGCTGTCGGCCGCGGCGCGGCGCGAGCCCGCGCCCGGCGACGACCACGCCCGCCGGCAGGCCCAGGCCAACGGCAGCCAGGACCGGCTCTTCGCCCGCGGCAGCTTCCTGGAGAGCTCGCGCATCGCGGGCGTGCTCCGGGCGGAGACCACCGGCGGCCTGCTGCTCATCGCCGCCGCGACGATCGCCATCATCTGGGCCAACACCCCGTGGGCGGACCTCTACACGACCGCGCGCGACACCAAGGTCGGCCCGGCGTCGCTGCACCTGGACCTCACGCTCGGGACCTGGGCCGCCGACGGCCTGCTGGCGATCTTCTTCTTCGTCGTGGGCCTGGAGCTCAAGCGCGAGTTCATCGCCGGCGACCTGCGCGACCCCAAGCGGGCGGCGCTGCCGATCGCGGCCGCCGTCGGCGGCATGGTCGCGCCCGCGCTGATCTTCGTGGCCTGGAACCTCGGCGGCGACGGCGCGGTCCAGGGATGGGCCATCCCCACCGCCACGGACATCGCGTTCGCGGTGGCGATCCTCGCGGTGATCAGCACCCACCTGCCCACGGGCCTGCGCACCTTCCTGCTGACCCTCGCGGTGGTCGACGACCTGCTCGCGATCAGCATCATCGCGCTCTTCTACACCGACGAGCTGAACCTGCCCTTCCTCGGGTTCGCCCTCGTGCCGCTGGCGGCCTTCACCTTCCTGGTCCAGAAGCGCGTCCGCGCCTTCTGGCTGCTCGTGCCGCTGGCGCTGGCCACCTGGGTGCTGGTCCACGAGTCCGGGGTGCACGCCACGGTGGCCGGCGTGCTGCTCGGCTTCGCCGTGCCGGTGCTGCGCAAGGACGGCCAGGAGGGCCCCGGCCTGGCCGAGCACCTCGAGCACCTGGTCCGGCCGATCTCGGCCGGGATCGCGGTGCCGGTCTTCGCCTTCTTCGCCGCCGGCGTCACCGTCGGCGGGTTCTCCGGGCTGGTCAGCTCGCTGCAGGACCCGGTCGCCATCGGGATCCTGACGGGCCTGGTGGTCGGCAAGACGGTGGGCATCACCGGCGCCACCTGGTTGTTCGCCACCTTCACCAAGGCCGACCTCGACGACGAGCTGTCCTGGGTGGACGTGATCGGCCTGTCGATGCTGGCCGGCATCGGGTTCACCGTCTCGCTGCTGATCGGCGAGCTGGCCTTCGGCCAGGGCAGCGAGCGCGACGAGCACGTCAAGGTCGGCGTCCTGCTCGGGTCGATCACCGCGGCCCTGCTCGCCACCGTGGTGCTGCGTGCCCGCAACCGGGTCTACAAGCGGCTGGAGGAGAAGGAGAGCCGCGACGACGACCGCGACGGCATCCCCGACGTGTACCAGTCCGGCGACGGCGACCCCGCGACCCCGCCGGCCTGAGGTCCGCCCGCAGGCACCCCCCGGGCTCGGTTAGGGTCAGCCGCGGCACCACCACCGGACCCACCCTCGCGCAGCAGCTGGGAGCACAGCATGGCCAACCCGCCGCAGGACACCGACCCGACCATCGGGCGGCTGGTCTCCGACGCCAGCCGCGACCTCTCCGGCCTGGTCTCCAAGGAGATCGCGCTGGCCAAGTCCGAGCTCAAGGTGAGCGTGCGCGCCGGCGGGGTGAGCATCGCGATGTTCGCCGCCGCGGCGTTCGTCGCGGTGCTGGCGATCATCATGCTCTCGGTCGCCATCGCCTACTTCATCCACCTGACCGGGTTGGGCCTGCACTGGTCGTTCCTGATCGTCTTCGGCGGGTACCTGCTCGTGGCCGGGCTGCTCGGGCTGGTCGGCGTGCGCACCATCAAGAAGGTCGGGCCCCCCGCGCGGGCCATCGAGCAGGGTCGCGAGATCCCGAAGGCGCTCAAGGGCGGGCGCTGACCGCTCAGGTCGAGCAGTCGCCCGTGCCGACCGCCTCGGTGTTCTGCTGGCCGAGCTCTGCGCTGCGGGCGACCTGCTCGGCGGTCAGGGCGTAGCCGGTGTCGGCGTCGGTGACCGACGCCGCGAAGACCAGGCCCACGACGTCGCCGCCCGAGTCCAGCACCGGGCCGCCGGAGTTCCCGGGCCGCACCAACCCGCGCAGCGAGTAGACCTCGCGCACGACGGCCCCGTCGCCGTAGATGTCGGGCGAGCGCAGCCGCTGCTCGGCCCGGATCCGGGCGGGCTGGACGTCGTAGGGCCCGTCCTCGGGGTAGCCGACGATCGCCACGCCGTCCTCGGGCTGGGCCCCCGGCTCGAGCCCCAGGGGGGGTCGGCCGCCGTCGTCGAGCGCCAGCACCGCGATGTCGAGGTCGGGGTTGTAGTAGACCGTCCGGGCCGCGACGGTCCGGTCGCCCAGCTCGACGGTCGGCTCCGGCACGCCGGCGACCACGTGCGCGTTGGTCATCAGCCGGTCGGGGGCGTAGAGGAAGCCGCTGCCCTCGACCCCGCTGCCGCAGCTGTTCTCGCCGCGGACCTTCAGCACGCTCTGCTGGGCGTCGACCACGTCGGGGTCCTGCAGCAGCCGCCGCGGGCCCGGGCCGACCTCGACGATCCGCTCGGGGGCGAACGGCTCGAGGTAGCGCGGGAAGAAGCTCGCGCCGACCACGTTGTTGAACGCCTGCAGCGCCGCGGTGGCCCGGGCCGGGACGACCTGGTCGACCCGCGCCAGCACCGCCGACTCGCGCACCATCGGGGTCACCGAGCCGATGCGGGAGCCCGAGACCGCGACCCCGAGGGCCCAGGCGACGATCAGCACCGCGACCGCGCTCAGCGCGGCGCCACCGACGGCGTCCAGCGCCCGCACCGGCTGCCAGGTGATCCGGTCGCGCAGCCGGGACCCGGCGTACTGCATCAGCGCCTGACCCAGCGAGGCCGCCAGGATCACGATGAACAGCGCGCCCAGGGAGACCAGCAGCGACGGTGCGGCGTCGCCGAGCGCCAGCGGCGCCAGCACGATGCCGGCGAGGCCGCCCAGGAGCAGCCCGCTGGTGGCGAAGGCGCCCGTCACGAAGCCCTGCCAGTAGCCGCTCAGCGCGTAGACGAGGACCAGGACGACCAGCAGCCAGTCGAGCAGGTTCATCCGTCCTCCAGGGCCTCGCGCACGGGCCCGCGGTCGACCAGCCCGGCGAGCATGTAGTCGGGCAGGTCGTGCATCGGGGCGTCGTCGACCTCGGTGGTCCAGCCGAGGAAGTCGAAGAGCCGGCTGATGACGCCCGCGGTGAAGCCCCAGCAGATGACGTCCTTGGTCTCGCCGATCAGGAAGCCCGGCCCGACCCAGCCGGACGGGCCCCTCACCCGGATCCGGTGCTCGGGGTCGAGCAGCTCGCGCAGCACCACCTGGTGCAGCGCGTGCACCTCGGCGGGGGAGGCGACGTGCACCGGACCGGGGTCGCGCCACCAGGCCAGCACCGGGGTGACGGCGAAGTTCGACGGCGGCAGCCACAGCTCGGGGAGGGCGGCCAGCACCTCGACGCCGGTCGGGTCGAGGCCGGTCTCCTCCTCGGCCTCGCGCAGCGCCGCCTCGACCGCCGTCTCGCCCGCATCCACCCGCCCGCCGGGGAAGGACACCTGGCCCGGGTGGGAGCGCATGTCGTGGGCGCGCTCGGTCAGCAGCAGCTCGGGGCCGCGCTCCCCCTCCCCGAACAGCATCAGCACCGCACCCGGCCTCGGGTCGGAGTCCTCGGGAGGCAGGAACCGCGTCAGGTCGTGCACGCCGATCCGGCGCGCACCCTCGGCCACGGTCCGCACCCAGTCGGGCAGGTCCGGGGGCAGACCGTCCGGCACGCCCTCCGCCACGGCGCTCACAGCCGGGTCCCGGTGTGCTCGGTGACGAGGTCCTCGATCTGCTCGACGGAGCGGACCTCCACGAACTCGCGGTGGACGACCCGGCCCTCGGCGTCGACCACGGCCCAGAACGGCAGCCCGCGCAGGCTGGGGAACGCCGCCTCGCCGTCGAGCTCGCCGTCGGGGTCGGCCAGCAGCTCGAAGCTCAGCCCGCTGTCGGCGGCCAGCTCGCGCGCCGCGCCGGGCTGGGTGTCGAGGTAGTCGACGCCGATGACGCGCACCCGGTCGCCGTGCTCGCGGTGGAACGCCTCCAGCACCGGCAGCTCGTCGCGGCACGGGGTGCACCAGGAGGCCCACAGGTTGACCACGGCAGGGCCCCGGACCGAGGACAGGTCGAGCGGCCCCGCGTCCTCGTCGACCTGCTCGCCGGGCGCGTCGAACCGCTCCAGGCCGACCGCCGGCAGGGTGTCGACCTGCTCCACGGGCGCGGAGCAGCCGGCGAGGGGCACCAGCACCGCGGCGCACGCGGCGAGCGCGGCGGAGGGCCTCACGCGGGGCCCTGGGTCTTGACCAGCGCGGCCGCGGCGACCGGGTCGGTGGGGCCGTCGCCGAAGGAGGGGCACCAGTGCGAGACGGGGCAGGCGCCGCACGCCGGCTTCTTGGCGTGGCAGCGACGCCGGCCGTGCCAGATCAGGTGGTGGGAGAGCATCGTCCAGTCCCGTCTCGGGAACAGGGCGGCGACCGCGTGCTCGACCTTGACCGGGTCGGTCTCGTCGGTCCATCCCAGTCGCCGGGCGAGCCGCCCGAAGTGCGTGTCCACGGTGATGCCCGGGACGCCGAAGGCGTTGCCGAGCACGACGTTCGCGGTCTTGCGCCCCACCCCCGGCAGCGCGACGAGGTCCTCGAGCCGCGGTGGGACCTGCCCGTCGTGGCGCTCGACGAGGGCGGCCGAGAGCTTCAGGACGGACTCGGTCTTGGCGCGGAAGAACCCCAGCGGGCCGAGGAGCTGCTCGAGGTGGGCCCGGTCGGCGCCGGCCATCGCCTCGGCGTCGGGGTAGGCGGCGAACAGCGCCGGCCGGGCCGCGTTGACCCGCCGGTCGGTGGTCTGCGCGCTGAGCACGGTCACCACGAGCAGCTCGAAGGAGTCGGCGAAGTCCAGCTCGCAGCGGGCGTCGGGGTAGGCCAGCGCCAGCGCCCGGTCGACCTTGCGCGCCCGGCGCACCAGCGCCGTCGGCGGCGCGCCGGGCGACGCCGGGGTGGTGGGAGCGCTCACGGCGCACAGCGTACGGCGCGGCACCGACCCGCCCCGCCGCCCTCCCGCGCCCGCGGCGCGGGCTCGTTCGCTGTGAGATGCCGCACTCGATATGCTCCGCGGGACCCCATTCGTTTCGAGGAGGACACGTGGACGACGACGTACTGCGCCGGGCGCCGCTGTTCAGCGCCCTCGACGACGAGGCGGCGGCGGCGCTGGACTCCTCGATGGCCGAGACCCGGCTGCGCCGGGGCGAGGTGCTGTTCCACGAGGGCGACACCGGCGACAAGCTCTACATCGTGGTCGACGGCAAGGTGAAGCTCGGCCGCACCTCCTCCGACGGTCGCGAGAACCTGCTGGCCATCCTCGGCCCGGGTCAGATGTTCGGCGAGCTGTCGCTGTTCGACCCCGGCCCGCGCTCGGCCACGGTGACCGCCGTCACCGACACCACGTTCGCCTCGCTCTCCCACGACGACCTGCTGCGCTGGCTCGAGGGACGACCGACGGTCGCCCGCGGCCTGCTCTCCCAGCTGGCGGGCCGGTTGCGCAAGGCCAACGACGTGGTCGCCGACCTGGTCTTCTCCGACGTCCCGGGCCGCGTGGCCAAGGCGCTGCTGGACCTCGCCGACCGGTTCGGCCGCACGGCCGACGACGGCGTCCACGTGCACCACGACCTCACGCAGGAGGAGCTGGCCCAGCTGGTCGGCGCTTCGCGCGAGACCGTCAACAAGGCGCTCGCCGACTTCGCCTCTCGCGGCTGGCTGCGCCTGGAGCCGCGCTCGGTCGTGATCATGGACCTCGAGCGCCTGGGCCGCCGAGCCCGCTGACGCACGTCCCCGACCCCGGGCGGGGGTCAGCCGGCCAGGTAGGCCAGCTGTGCGCGCACCGAGAGCTCGGCGGCGCCCCACAGCACCGGGTCGACGTCGGCGTAGACCGTCTCCACGACCTGGCGCGGTAGACCGTCGTCGTGGTGCACGTCGCGGGCCGCGCGACCGAGGTCGGCGAGCGCGGCGCGGACCTGCTCGAGCCGCTGCGCCCGGTGGGAGCGGTAGTGCTCGATCGCGGCCAGCGCGTCGTCGATGACGGGGCCGTGACCGGGCCAGACGCGGGAGACGCCGTGCTCGCTGGCCAGCGCGTGCAGCCGGTCCAAGGAGTCGAGGTAGGCGCCGAGCCGTCCGTCCGGGTGCGCGACGACGGTGCTGCCGCGGCCCAGCACGGTGTCCCCGGTCAGCACGGCGCCCTCGGCCGGCAGCCAGAAGCTCAGCGAGTCGGCGGTGTGCCCGGGAGTGGCGACCACGCGCAGCTCCAGACCGTCCACCTCGACCACGTCGCCGTCGCCGAGGCCCTCGTCACCGAGTCGCAGCGCGGGGTCGAGCGCGCGGACGCCGCAGCCGAGCCGCTCCGCGATCTCGCGAGCGGCCTCGGCGTGGTCGAGGTGGTGGTGGGTCAGCAGCACCACCGCGACGTCACCCTCGGCCCGGCCGGCCTCGGCCACGGCGTCGAGGTGCGTGAGGATCGAGGGGCCCGGATCGACGACCACCGACCGGCGGCCGCCGGGCTCGCGCAGCACCCAGGTGTTCGTGCCGTCCAGGGTCATCTCGTCCGCGTTGGGGGCGAGCACGCACCGTCCCCGCTCCCCGAAGGTGCCGCCCGTCCACGCCACGGCTACGCCCCGTGCCGCCCGAGGAGGAGCGGGCGCTGGTGGGCGGGCAGCGACAGCGCATGCCCTCCGTCACCGAGCGGCTCGACGGCCGGGGTGTGCATCTCCAGCCGGCGGTCGCGGGCCGCGCGGAGCACGCTCGCCGGGTCGTCGTGGCCGACGAGGTCCAGGCAGTTCAGGTACGTCGGAGGCATCATCGCCAGCTCCCCGGACTCCACCTGCTCCACCGCCGCCAGGGCCGGCAGCCAGGTCACCGAGGACGACTCGCTCGAGACGTCGCGCGTGCGCTGCCCGTCCGGCAGCACCGCGGTGAAGAACCAGGTCCGGAACCGCTTGGGCTCGAAGGCCGGCGTCGTCCAGGCGTCCCAGGCGCCGAGCAGGTCCGTGCGCAGCACCAGGTCGCGGCGCGCCAGGAAGTCGGTCATCGCCAGCTCGCGGGTCTCCAGGGCGACCCGGTCTGCCTCCCAGTCCTCACCGGTGGTGTCGGCCACGACGGCGTCCGTCGACGGTCCCGCCAGCAGCACGCCCGACTCCTCGAACGTCTCGCGCACGGCCGCGCACACCAGGGCCCGGGCCAGGTCCTCCCCGCAGCCGAGCTGCTCGGCCCAGCGCGCGGGCGACGGCCCCGCCCAGCGGTCGGCCGACAGCGCGGCGTCGAAGTCGCGCCGGTCGACGCCGCCGCCGGGGAAGACGCACATGCCCGCGGCGAAGTCCATCGACGTCTGCCGTCGCAGGAGGTAGACGTCCGGCCCCGCCCCCGGACGCGAACCGACCCGGGTCAGCACGACCGTCGCGGCGTCGCGCGGTTCCGCGGGCTCGCGCCGGCCATCGGCGTACTCCGCTGCGAGCGCCACCAGCTCCGCCGGTAGCGGCTGCGGCGGCACCGGGACCCTCACGCGCCGGCGCCCGCGACCTCGACCATGATCTCGACCTCGACCGGGGCGTCCAGCGGCAGCACCGCTACGCCGACCGCCGACCGGGCGTGCACCCCGGCGTCGCCGAAGACCTGCCCGAGGAGCTCGGAGGCGCCGTTGGCGACGCCGGGCTGGCCGGTGAACTCCGGGGTCGAGGCGACGAAGCAGACCACCTTCACCACCCGGGTGACCCGGGCCAGGTCGCCCACCTCGGCCTTGACCGCGGCGATGGCGTTGAGCGCGCACTGCTGGGCGCACGCGTGCGCCTCCTCCTCGGTGACGGCGGCGCCCACCTTGCCGCGAGCCAGCAGCTCACCCGCGCGCAGCGGGAGCTGTCCGGCCGTCAGCACCAGGTCACCGGTGCGCACCGCCGGCACGTAGGCGGCGACCGGCGCCGCGACCTCGGGCACGCTCAGGCCGAGCCCGGCCAGGACCTCCTCGGGGTGGGCCACCGCCGCGACCTCAGGCCTTCGGGCGCTTGAAGTAGCCGACCAGGTTCTCCGGGTTCATCCCCGGCGCCACCTGCACCAGCTCCCAGCCGTCGGCCCCGAAGTTGTCGAGGATCTGCTTCGCCGCATGCGTCAGGATCGGCGCGGTCAGGTACTCCCACGTGGTCATGCGCGGCACCCTACTCGCGGCGCCCGCGCCCGGGGGCGCTCAGTCGGCGAGCACCTCGGGCTCGGTCTTCTCGCGCACCTCGTCGAGCGTGACGTCGGGGGCGAGCTCGACCAGCCGCAGGCCCTCGGGGGTCACGTCCAGCACGCACAGGTCGGTGATCACCCGCTGGACGACGCCGCGCCCGGTGTAGGGCAGCGAGCACTCCTCGACCAGCTTGTAGGAGCCGTCGCGGGCGACGTGCTCCATCAGCACGACCACGCGGCGCGCGCCGTGGACCAGGTCCATCGCGCCGCCCATCCCCTTGACCATCTTCCCGGGGATCATCCAGTTGGCGATGTCACCGGCACGGCTGACCTGCATGGCGCCCAGGATGGCGGCGTCGATCTTGCCGCCGCGGATCATCCCGAAGGACAGGGCGGAGTCGAAGAACGAGGCCCCCGGCCGCACGGTCACGGTCTCCTTGCCGGCGTTGATCAGGTCGGCGTCCTCCTCGCCCTCCAGCGGGTACGCCCCGGTGCCGAGCACGCCGTTCTCCGACTGCAGCACCAGCTCGACGTCGTCCGGCACGAAGCCGGGCACCAGCGTCGGGAGCCCGATGCCGAGGTTGACGTAGGAGCCGTCCTCCAGCTCCGCGGCCGCCCGGGCGGCCATGTCCTCCCGCGTCCAGCTCATCGGGCCTCCCTCACGGTGCGCTTCTCGATCCGCTTGTCCGCGGCCTGCTCGGGCGTCAGCCCGACCACCCGGTGCACGAAGACCCCGGGGGTGTGCACGTGGTGGGGATCGATCTCCCCCGGCTCCACGAGGTGCTCGACCTCGGCGATCGTGGTGCGCGCACACATCGCGGCCGGGTGGTTGAAGTTGCCGGCCGAGTCCTTGTAGACGAGGTTGCCGTGGCGGTCGCCCTTCCAGGCACGCACCAGACCGAAGTCGGCGACGATGGCCTCCTCGAGCACGAACTCCTTCGGGCCGTCGACGGTCTCGAAGGTGCGCACGTCCTTGGCGGGGGAGGCCACCACCACCTCGCCCTCGGAGTCGTAGCGCCACGGCAGCCCGCCCTCCGCGACCTGGGTGCCGCTGCCGGTGACGGTGTAGAAGGCGGCGATGCCGGTGCCCCCGGCGCGCATCCGCTCCGCGAGGGTGCCCTGCGGGGTCAGCTCGACCTCGAGCTCCCCGGAGAGGTACTGACGGGCGAACTCCTTGTTCTCCCCGACGTAGGAGGAGACCATCCGGCGCAGCCGCTTGGCCATCAGCAGCCGGCCGAGCCCCCACTCGTCGACGCCGCAGTTGTTCGAGACCGCCTCGAGGTCCTCGGCCCCCTGCTCGAGCAGCGCGTCGATGAGCACCGAGGGGATCCCGCACAGGCCGAAGCCGCCCACCGACAACGTCGCACCGGAGGGCACGTCGGCCACCGCCTCGGCCGCTGAGGCCACCACCTTGTCCATGACCCCGATCCAACGCGGCCGGTGTGACCGACGTCAAACCACCCCCCGCCGGTGGGGTGGCGGCGTGGACCTACGCTCGCGCCGTGGGCGACTGGTCGCAGGCGAGGCTGCACGTGGTGACCGGCAAGGGCGGCACCGGCAAGTCCACGGTGGCCGCCGCTCTCGCCCTCGCCCTCGCGGGGCCCGGGCGCGACGTCCTCCTCTGCGAGGTGGAGGGCCGGCAGGGCATCGCCCGGATGTTCGACGTCGACCCGCTGCCCTTCGAGGAGCGCCGGCTGGCCGGCGGGCTGCCCGACGAGGACGGTCGACGCGGCACCGTGCACGCCCTGCACGTCGACGCGGAGTCCGCGCTGCTGGAGTACCTCGCGCTCTACTACAAGCTGGGGCGCGCGGGCCGCGCGCTGGACCGGTTCGGGATCATCGAGTTCGCCACCACCATCGCCCCCGGCGTCCGCGACGTGCTGCTGACCGGGAAGCTCTACGAGGCCGTCGACCGCAACAGCCGGAACAAGGGCGCCACGACGTACGACGCGGTGGTGCTCGACGCACCACCCACCGGTCGGATCGCGAACTTCCTCAACGTCAGCGACCAGGTCGCGGGGCTGGCCAAGGTGGGCCCGATCCGGTCCCAGGCCGACACCATGATGCGGTTGTTCCGGTCCCCGCGCACCGCGGTCCACCTCGTGACCGTGCTGGAGGAGATGCCCGTCCAGGAGACCGCCGACGGCATCGAGGAGCTGACCGCTGCCGGGCTGCCGGTCGGCGGCGTGGTGGTCAACCTGACCCGTCCGCAGGACCTGCCGGCCCCCGCGCTCGCGGCGGTGCGCTCGGGGACGTTGGACCTCGACGCCGTGCGCGGCGACCTCGATCGCGCCGGCGTGGAGGCCGACGGGACGGTGATCGACGACCTGGTCGGGGACCTGGTCGGGCTCGCCCGCGACCACGCCGACCGACGCGCCCTGGAGGAGTCCCAGCGGGCCCGGGTCGAGGGGCTCGGACGGGCGACCTACGAGCTGCCCCGGCTGCCCGGCGGCGTCGACCTCGGCGTGCTGCACGAGCTGGCGGCGCTGCTGCGTGAGCAGGGGATGGCGTGACGGGGCCGGGGAGGGACGGGGCTGACCGGGGCGACCGGCTGGACGTCGACGCGATGCTGGACGACCGCGGCACCGGCATCGTGGTCTGCTGCGGGGCCGGCGGGGTGGGCAAGACGACCACGTCCGCGGCGCTGGCGCTGCGGGCCGCCGAGCGCGGACGCCGCGTGGTGGTGCTCACCATCGACCCGGCGCGCCGGTTGGCGCAGTCCATGGGCATCGCCGCGCTCGACAACACCCCGCGGCCGGTCACCGGGGTCGACGGGGCGGCCGGGGGCAGCCTCGACGCGATGATGCTCGACATGAAGCGCACCTTCGACGAGGTGGTCGAGGCCCAGGCCAGCCCGGAGAAGGCCCGCCAGATCCTCGAGAACCCCTTCTACCAGGTGCTCTCGAGCTCCTTCGCCGGGACGCAGGAGTACATGGCGATGGAGAAGCTCGGCCAGGTGCACGCGTCGGCCAGGGCCGAGGGCAGCTACGACCTCGTGGTGGTCGACACCCCGCCGTCGCGCTCGGCCCTGGACTTCCTCGACGCCCCCGAGCGGCTCTCGCGCTTCCTCGACGGACGCTTCCTGCGGATCATGCTCGCCCCGGCGCGGGGGCCGGCCCGGCTGATGACGGCGGGGCTGGGCCTGGTGACCTCCGCGCTGACCCGGGTGCTCGGCGCGCAGGTGCTGCGCGACCTGCAGGCCTTCGTGGCCGCGATCGACACCGTCTTCGGCGGGTTCCGCCAGCGTGCGCAGCGCACCTACGCGCTGCTCCAGGACGACCAGACGGCGTTCGTGGTGGTCGCCGCGCCGGAGCCGGACGCGCTGCGCGAGGCGGCCTTCTTCGTCGAGCGGCTCGCCGAGGACCGGATGCCGCTGGCGGGGGTGGTCGTCAACCGGGCGTCCACACCGCCCTCGGGTCTGCTCTCCGCCGACGAGGCCGCGACCGCCGCGGCCCGGCTGGACCGCCGCGGCGCGACGGGTCCCACCGCCGGGCTGCTGCGCCTGCACGCCGACCAGGCACGGCTCGTCGAGCGCGAGACCCGGCTGCGACGCGGCTTCACCACGGCCCACCCGGGGGTCCCGGTCGCTGTCGTGGCAGCGCTGCCCGGCGACGTGCACGACCTCGAGGGCCTTCGCCGCGTGGGTGCGCTGCTGGCCGGCCGGCCGGCGTAGGGCCCCGACCGGGGCCGACCACCGGGCGGTGGGTCAGGCGACCGGCGTGCCGAGCGCGCGCGGCTGGGCCGCCGGGCTGCCCTGGGTGCGGGCCGCCTCGAGCACCGCGCGCCAGGAGGCGTTGGGGCGGCGCTTGAGCAACGCCCGGCGCTCGCGCTCGGTCATCCCGCCCCACACCCCCCACTCGATCTGGTTGTCCAGCGCCTCCGCGAGGCACTCGGTGCGCACGGCGCAGCCGGAGCAGACCTGCTTGGCCTTGTTCTGCTCCGCGCCCCGGACGAACAGCTCGTCGGGCCGCACGGTCTTGCAGGCCGCCCGCGCGGCCCAGTCCTCTACCCACATGGTCGTTCCCCATCACGGTTGTTGGCGAGAAGAGGGTGCAATGGCCTGTCCCTGACCATCTCTTCTCCGTCTTGTGTAGAAGGTAAAGAATTATCAACGATCTAGACCAGACCCCGAACGTCCCGAATCGCGTAGTCACAACTGACTACGGCCCATGGCTCACGAATCGCTGGGGCCAGGGCCCCTCCCGTAACCTGGGCGGCATGTCACGGCCCCGCTCCGAACGTCCGACGATGGCCCGGGTGGTCTCCCACCTCGGGGTGATGATCGCCGTCTCCGTGGCGCTCGGCGTGGTGGTGGCCGGCCTGGCCGTGCCGTTCGTCGGGCTGGCCGGCATGGCGACCCGCAGCGCGGCCGAGAGCATGGACGAGCTGCCCACCGAGCTCGAGGACACCCCGCTCGCGCAGAAGACGACGATGCTCGACTCGCAGGGCAACGTCATCGCGACCCTGTACGACGAGAACCGCGTCAACGTCGAGCTCACCGACATCAAGCGGGTGATGGTCAAGTCGATCGTCGCGATCGAGGACTACCGCTTCTACCAGCACGGCGCCCTCGACGTGCGGGGCACCGTGCGGGCGCTGGTCACCAACCAGGCCTCCGACTCGGTGCAGCAGGGCGGGTCGTCGATCACCCAGCAGCTGGTCAAGCTCAGCCTGCTCAACGCCGCCGACACCCGGCGCGAGGAGCGGGCTGCGACCGAGCAGACCTACGCGCGCAAGCTCCGCGAGCTGCGCTACGCCGTGGCGCTGGAGCAGCAGCACTCCAAGGACTGGATCCTCGAGCGCTACCTCAACACCGCCTACTTCGGCGACGGGGCCTACGGCATCCAGGCGGCGGCCAAGCACTTCTTCGACGTCAACGCCAGCGAGCTGAACCTCCGGCAGTCCGCCACCCTGGCAGGCCTGGTGCAGAACCCCTCGGCCTACGACCCGACGAACGCCCCCGAGCGGGCGCTCGAGCGCCGCAACGTCGTGCTCGACCGGATGGCCGAGCTCGACGTGGTGCAGCCGAAGCGGGCCGAGCGCGCCAAGCGGAGCGACCTCGGGTTGGACGTGCAGCCTGCCAAGCGCGGCTGCCTGTACTCGGCGGCCCCGTTCTTCTGCGACTACGCCCTGTCCTACCTGCTCGCCGACCCGGCGCTGGGCGAGACCCGAGCGGAGCGGCAGGAGCTCGTCGAGGCCGGCGGCCTGACCATCAGGACCACCGTCGACCTGCGCTTCCAGGAGGCCGCCACCGAGTCGGTGCAGAGCCAGGTGAACCCGTTGGACCAGGCGATCGGCGGCCTCGCCATGGTCGAGCCGCGCACCGGCGCGGTGAAGGCGGTCGCGCAGTCCCGGCCGATGGGCAACGGTCCGGGTCAGACCTTCTTGAACTACACGACCCCGGAGGAGTTCGGGGACTCCGCCGGTTTCCAGGCCGGCTCGACCTTCAAGCCGTTCGTGCTGGCCGCGGCGATCCGGCAGGGCATCCCGCTGAGCACCCAGATCCCGGCGCCCCAGACCAGGACCTTCAACCAGGCGGAGTTCGCCAACTGCCCGGGCCAGCCGCCGTTCGCGGGCACCTTCCCCGTCAACAACTCCACCGGCGCAGGTACGTTCAACCTCTACCGGGGCACCCAGCAGTCGGTGAACACCTTCTTCGTCGAGCTCGAGCGGCGCACCGGCGTGTGCGACCCCTACAACCTCGCCAAGGAGATGGGGATCCGGCTCACCAACCCCACCGGCACCGGTGCCGAGCGGGTCCCGATCTTCACCCTCGGCGTCGCGAACGTCAGCCCGGTCGAGATGGCCGAGGCGTACGCCACCTTCGCCGGCCGCGGCCTGCACTGCGACTCGCGTCCGGTCACCTCGATCGAGGACGCCAACGGCAACGTGATCAAGACCTACGACCCGAGCTGCCAGCAGGTCCTCGACGCCCCGGTGGCCGACGCGGTCAGCGACGTGCTGCGCGGGGTCCAGGAGCCGGGAGGCTTCGGCTTCAACGCCGGCATCAGCCTCGACCAGCAGAGCGCCGGCAAGACCGGCACCACGCAGGACGCCAAGTCGGTGTGGTTCGCGGGCTACACCCCGAACCTGGCCGCCGCCGCGATGATCGCCGGCGCCAACCAGGCGGGGCAACCGCAGACGCTGGTGGGGCAGACCGTGGGCGGGTCGTTCGTCGACACCGCTTCGGGCTCGGGCACCGCCGGTCCGGTGTGGGGCGACGCGATGCAGGTCGTCCAGCAGTACCTGCCGGACGCCACGTTCACCCCGCCCGACGTCGACGCCGTCGCGGGCGTCCAGGTCGGCGTCCCCGACGTCGGTGGTCAGTCCCCCGAGGCCGCTCGGGCCACGCTCGAGTCCGCCGGCTTCGTCGTCACCGAGGGCAGCTCGGTCTACTCCGGCTTCGCCGCGGGCACCGTGGCCTACACCTCGCCCGGCGGCGGCACCCAGCTGGGCAGCGGCGGCACGGTGACGATCTACCCCTCCGCGGGTCCGGCGCCCGCTCCCCCTCCTCCCGGACCCTCCGGTGGGAGCGGCACCCAGGGCGGCACCCAGGGCGGCACCCAGGGCGGCGGCAACCAGGGCGGCGGGAACGGCGGCGGCCGGGGCTGAGCCCCGGATCCGCCGGGGCGGTCACGCGAGCTGTCGGCGTACCTCCGCGGCCACCGCGGCGCCGTCGGCCCGTCCCCGCACGCGCGGCTGGACACGACCCATCACGGCACCCATCGCCCGCATCCCCTGGCCGGCCGAGCCGCTCTGCTCGACCACCTCGCTCACGATCGCGCTGATCTCGGCGGGGGTCAGCGGCGCGGGCAGGTAGTCGGCGAGCACCGCGGCCTCGTCGCGCTCCCGGGCCGCCATGTCGCTGCGCCCGCCCTCGTCGAAGGCCACGGCGGCCTCGCGCCGCTTCTTGGCCTCCGAGACGAGCACGTCGACGACGTCGTCGTCGGTGAGCTCCCGCGCCTGCTTGCCGGCGACCTCGGCGTTGGTGACCGCTGCGAGGACCATCCGCAGCGTCGCGGAACGCAGCTCGTCCCGCGCCTTGATCGCCGAGGTCAGGTCAGCGCGGAGCCGGTCCTTCGATGCACTCATGCGCGCCATCATCGCAGCCTGTGGCAGCCTGACCGGGTGCCTGCCCCGCGTCCTGCCGCCCGTGCGGCGCGGGTCGTCGGCGCCGTCGGCGCCAGCGGCGTGGCGGGCGGTCTCGCGCTCGCCGCCCACGCCGCCCGGGAGGCCCGGGCCTACACCCTGCGGCGCGTCGACGTCCCGCTGCTCGCCCCGGGGCGCGCCCCGCTGCGGGTGCTGCACCTCTCCGACGTGCACCTCACCCCGGGGCAGTCACGCAAGCTCGCCTGGCTGCGCGGGCTCGCCGACCTGCGCCCCGACCTCGTCGTCGACACGGGCGACAACCTCGCCTCCCACCACGCCGTCGGCCCGTTGCTCGAGGCGTTGGGACCGCTGCTGGACGTGCCGGGCGCGTTCGTGCTGGGTTCGAACGACTACTTCGAGCCCACCCTGCGCAACCCGCTGCGCTACCTGCTGCCCGACGACGGGACCCGGCACACCGACGTCGACCAGCTGCCGTGGCGCGACCTCAGCCGCCGGTTCGTGGCGGCGGGGTGGCGCGACCTGACGAACACCCGCGACGTGATCGAGGTCGCGGGTGCTCGCGTGGCGCTGGCCGGCGTGGACGACCCCCACCTGTCCTACGACCGGCTGGACGCCGTGGCGGGGCCGGCCGACCCCGGGGCGGACCTGCGGCTGGGGGTGGCGCACGCGCCGTACCTGCGGGTCCTGGACCAGATGGCGGCCGACGGGTACGACGCCGTCCTCGCCGGCCACACGCACGGGGGCCAGGTGTGCCTGCCCGGCTCGCGGGCGCTGACCACCAACTGCGACCTCGAGCCGGCTCGCGCGAAGGGTCTGCACCGCCACCCGGCCGACTCGCGACCCGGCGACCCCGGGTCGTCGTGGTTGCACGTCTCCGCCGGTCTCGGCACCAGCCCCTACGTCCGGTTCCGCCTGGCCTGCCGCCCCGAGGCGACCCTGCTCACCCTGCGCCCGAGGGACTGACCGGTCCCGGCGCCGGACCACCCGGGTGGCGGGCCGGGGCGCCGCTCCGGTATGCTCCGGTGCTCGTGGGCACGCCCACATCGGGCTGTGGCGCAGCTTGGTAGCGCGCCTCGTTCGGGACGAGGAGGCCGCAGGTTCAAATCCTGTCAGCCCGACCGCAGCAGGACCGCGAGGGCCGGGAGCCGGTACGCCGGCGCCGGCCCTCGTGCGGTCCGCCCCTCCTGAGGTCCGGCCGCGTGCGAGACTGAGCCGCATGGCCGACCAGGACCGCGAGCGCGAGCTGGAGAAGCTCAGCCTCGGCACGCCCTCGCTCTTCCGCCGACGACGCACCCGCGGTGCCGCACCCCGGCCGTCGACCGACGAGCCCGCCGCGGAGTCCGCCGCGCCCGCTGCGCCCGCCGCACCCGCCGCACCCGCCGCACCCGTCGCACCCGTCGCGCCCGTCGCTGCGGAGCCCGAGCCCGCACCCGAGCCCGGGCCGGCCCCCGAACCCCCGCCGGAGCCGGCCCCCGAGCCGGCACCGGAGCCCGGACCCGCACCGGAGCCGGGGCCGGCTCCCGACCCGGTCGGGGTCGCCCCCGCGGCGGGCCCGTCCCGGGTCGCGCGGGCCCGGGAGGCCGGCCGGGCCCGGTTGCTCGCCGCACGGGGGGCCAGAGGGGCCCGAGCGGCGCGCCCGGTCGACGACGCGCACCCCGCGCCCGAGGGCGACGCGGCGGCCGGTCAGGACCGCGAGCCCTGGCGGCTCCCGGTGTCGGGGATCCAGGCGGTCGCCGTGGTCGGCCTGGTCGCCGGCCTCGTCGTGGTCGTCCTCACGATCGGCTCGCTGCAGGTGTGCGAGGCCGTGCGCGGCACCCCCTCCTGCGGTCGCGCGGGTTACCTCTTCCTGATGGGGATCCTGGTCGCCGTGGCGCTGCTGGGTGGGTACGCGCTCGCGCGCGCCGGCATCGACGAGCCCGGCAGCACCAGCGTGCTGGCCGTGGGCGTGCTCGCCGTGGTCGTGCTGCTGCTGCTGGTGCCCGTGATCTTCAGCTGGACGATGGTCGTGGTGATCCCGGTGCTCGGGGCGCTGTGCTTCCTCGGCTCGCACTGGCTGGTGCGGGTCTCCACCGATCCCCCGCCCCCGGCCTACCAGCCGACGATGCACCCCCCGCCGCGCGACGACGCCGCCCTGCGCTGAGGCGCCGTCGACCGGTGGGTCGAGGGGTCAGCGGGCGGCGAGCAGCTCGGCGATCTGCACCGTGTTCAGCGCCGCTCCCTTGCGCAGGTTGTCGTTGCTGACGAACAGCGCCAGGCCCCGGTCGTCGGGGACGCCCGGGTCCTGCCGGAGCCTCCCGACCAGGGACGGGTCGCGGCCCGCGGCGTCCAGCGGCGTCGGGACGTCGGCGAGCTCGACGCCGGCGGCGTCCGCGAGCAGCGCGCGGGCCCGCTCGACCGGCATGGGAGCGGCGAACTCGGCGTTGATCGCCAGGGAGTGGCCGGTGAAGACCGGGACCCGGACGCAGATCCCCGAGACGGCGAGGTCGGGGAGGCCGAGGATCTTGCGCGACTCGTTGCGCAGCTTCTGCTCCTCCTCGGTCTCCGCGGAGCCGTCGTCGACCATCCGTCCGGCCAGCGGCAGCACGTTGTAGGCGATGGTGCGCGCGTAGGCGGCCGGCTCGGGGAACGCGACGGCGGTCCCGTCGTAGGCGAGCTCGCGGGCCTTCTCGCCGGCAGCGGCGACCTGCCCGGCGAGCTCCTCGACGCCCTGCACGCCGGAGCCGGAGACGGCCTGGTAGGTCGAGACCACGAGCCGGGTGAGGCCGGCCGCGTCGTGCAGCGGCTTGAGCACCGGCATCGCAGCCATCGTGGTGCAGTTGGGGTTGGCGATGATCCCCCGCGGCGCGTCGGCGACGGCCCCGGGATTGACCTCGGAGACCACCAGCGGGACGTCCGGGTCCATCCGGAAGGCCGAGGAGTTGTCGACCACCGTGACCCCCGCTGCGGCGAACCGCGGCGCCAGGGCCCGCGAGGTCGACGCACCGGCCGAGAACAGCGCGACGTCGAGGCCGGCCGGGTCGGCGGTGTCGGCGTCCTCGACGGTGACCTCGCGGTCGCCGAAGGGCAGCACCCGACCGGCGGACCGGGCGGAGGCGAAGAAGCGCACGTCGGCCAGCGGCAGGTCCCGCTCGAGCAGGATCTGGCGCATCGCCACCCCGACCTGGCCGGTGGCGCCGACCACCCCGAGGCGCAGCGGGCGCAGGTCCGAGCGGCGGTCCGCGGCGCTCACCGCCCGGTCCCGCCGTAGACGACCGCCTCGACCTCGTCGCTGTCGAGGTCGAAGGCGGTGTGGGTGGCCCGGACGGCGTCGTCGACCTGGGCCTCGTCGACGACGACCGAGATCCGGATCTCCGAGGTCGAGATCATCGAGATGTTCACCCCGCCGCCGGCGAGCGCGGCGAAGAACCGCGCGGTGATGCCCGGGTGCGAGCGCATCCCCGCACCGATCAGCGAGACCTTGCCGATCTGGTCGTCGTAGAGCAGCTGGTCGTAGCCGACCTCGTCCTGGATCCGTGCCAGCGCGCTCATCGCGGTCTGGCCGTCGGTGCGCGGCAGCGTGAACGAGATGTCGGTCAGCGCGGTCGCGGCCGCCGAGACGTTCTGGACGACCATGTCGATGTTGATCTCGGCGGCGGCGAGCGCCTCGAAGATCCTGGCCGCCTCACCGACCTTGTCGGGGACGCCGACGACGGTGACCTTGGCCTCGCTGCGGTCGTGGGCCACGCCCGCGATGATCGCCTGCTCCACTGGCTCTGCTCCTGCCTGCTCGGGGATGATCCAGGTGCCCTCCTTGTGCGAGAAGGACGACCGCACGTGGACCGGCATGTGGTGGCGGCGCGCGTACTCCACGCACCGCAGGTGGAGGATCTTGGCGCCGGAGGCAGCCATCTCCAGCATCTCCTCGGTGGAGAGCCGCGCCAGCTTGCGCGCCGCCGGCACGATCCGGGGGTCGGCGGTGAAGACGCCGTCGACGTCGCTGTAGATCTCGCAGACCTCGCCGCCCAGCGCCGCCGCCAGGGCGACCGCGGTCGTGTCGGAGGCGCCGCGACCCAACGTGGTGACGTCCTTGGTGTCCTGCGAGACGCCCTGGAAGCCGGCCACGATCGCGATGTCGCCGTCGGCGAGCGCCTGCTCGATGCGTCCGGGGGTGATGTCGATGATCTTGGCCTTGCCGTGCGCGGAGTCGGTGATCACGCCCGCCTGGGAGCCGGTGAAGGACCGGGCCCGCAGACCCAGCTGGGCGATGGCCATCGCGACCAGCGCCATCGAGATCCGCTCGCCGGCGGTCAGCAGCATGTCGAGCTCACGCGGCGGCGGCAGCGGGGAGACCTGCTCGGCCAGGTCGCGCAGCTCGTCGGTGGTGTCACCCATCGCCGAGACCACCACGACGACGTCGTGCCCGGCGCGCTTGGTCCCGACGATGCCGCTGCGCCACCCGCTTCACGCCGGCGGCGTCGGCCAGCGACGACCCGCCGTACTTCTGCACGACAATGCCCACCGGGCTGCTCCTGCGTGTTCGACGACGGCGTACGGCTCCCGCGACGACCGCGGGCTGCGGCCCCCGAGTCTAGGCGAGGCTCAGGTCGGGGGCGCGGCGCCGTCCAGGACCGCCTCCGCGGCCTCGATCTGCTCGACCTCGTCGTCGTGCTCGACGTCGAGCCGGTCGTGGGAGACCACCGAGAGCAGCGCGTTGAGCAGCGCGCCGGCCAGGTTGCCCCACGAGGAGACGTAGGAGAACTGCCACCACCACAGCGCCTCGACCAGGTCACCGCGGCGGAAGTGGCGCAGCCCGTTCTCGAGGTCGGAGGCGATCGCGGCGAGGTCGTCGGAGAGCTGGCTCTCGACCACCTCCGGGACGTAGGGGTCGAAGACGAAGCTGTAGGTGTCGACGTTGCCGAGCATCCCCGCGAGCGCGAGCCTGAGCTCGTCGAGGTCCGGCTCGGGGCCGACGTCGGGCTGCAGGTCGGCGCGGGGCACGAAGTCCTGCAGCGCGCCGAGCCGGGCGCCGGCCAGCAGCACCTGGCTGATCTCGAGCAGCAGCAGGGAGATGCCGCGCCCGGCGTCGCGCTCCGCGGCGATCGCGCGCAGCGCTCCCAGGAAGTCCTCGACCTGGTCGGCGACCTGCTCGGCCAGGGCCGCGGTCTCGGGGTCCACGGCGCCGCCGCTCGTGCGCACGTCCTGCTCGGTCATTCCGCTGCCCGCCTTCCGGAGAACGCCCTGCCCAGGGTCACCTCGTCGGCGTACTCGAGGTCGCCGCCCACGGGCAGTCCACTCGCCAGCCGCGTGATGCGCAAGCCGAGGTCGCGCAGCAGCCGGGTGAGATAGGTCGCGGTGGCCTCGCCCTCGAGGTTCGGGTCGGTGGCCAGGATGACCTCGGTGACGGTGTCGTCGGCGAGCCGGGTCAGCAGCTCGCGGATCTTCAGCTGGTCCGGCCCGATCCCGTCGATGGGCGAGATCGCGCCACCGAGCACGTGGTAGCGGCCCCTGAACTCGCGGGTGCGCTCGACGGCGACGACGTCCTTGTACTCCTCGACCACGCACAGCACCGTCGGGTCGCGCCGCGGGTCGCGGCAGATCCGGCAGGTCTCGTCCTCGGAGACGTTGAAGCACACCGAGCAGAACGTCACCCGCGCCTTGACCTGCAGCAGCGTCTCGGCGAGGCGGCGGACGTCCGGCTCCTCGGCCTGGAGCAGGTGGAAGGCGATCCGCTGCGCGCTCTTCGGTCCGACGCCGGGGAGCCGGCCCAGCTCGTCGATCAGGTCCTGGACGACGCCCTCGTACATCGCCGGACCCCGATCAGAACCCGACGCGCCCGGGGCCGTCCGGGCCCGGGGCGTCGGGGCCGCCGAGACCCGGCAGGCCACCGCCGAGGCCCTCGATGCCGGCGGCCATCGGGCCGAGGGTCTCGGCGGCCAGGGCGTCGGCGCGCGCCTTCGCGTCGCGGTAGGCCGCGACGACCATGTCGCCGAGGTCGGCGAGGTCCTCCTCGGAGCCGCCGTCGACGGTGCCGGGTCGGACGCGGACGCCGATCAGCTCGCCGGTGCCGCTGACGGTCACGGCGACGGCGCCGCCGCCGACCTCGCCCTCGACGGTCGCGTCGTTGAGGCGCTCCTGGGCCGCCTGGAGCTGCTCCTGCATCTGCTGGGCCTGCTGGAGCAGGGCGCCCATGTCGAAGCCGCCACCGCCGCCGGTCGGGTCGAAGGGGTTCTGGGTCATCGGGTCACCTCGGTGGGCTCGTGGGGGTGGGGCTCGTGGGCGGTGGGGCTCGTGGGGGGCGGTCGTCACTGGTGCCGGATCTCCTCGATCGTCCGGGCGCCCAGCTCGCGGGCGAGCAGGTCGGCCCCCGCGAGGGCGTCGACGTCGGCCGCGGGGTCGTCGGGTCGCGCCTCGGCGTCGGCGGCGGCCAGGTCGGCGGCGCTGCGGGGACGCTCCGGGGGCGCCGGGACGTCCGGGCGGCGCCACGGGGGGTCGTCCGCGGCGGCCGGCTCCTCGGCCTCGGGCGGTGGCTCGTCGTCGGGGGCGGTCGGGGCGGGACCGGATGTCCCGGGGTCCCCGGCGGCGGCGGCACCCGTGCCGTCGGTCGGCCCGGGCGCCGGGGACGCCTCGGGCGCGGCGACCTCGGCGGGCGCCAGCGGGACGCGGGGGGCGGCCGGCGCGGCCGCCTCGGCCCCGGGGTCGACGATGCTCTCGACGCGCCAGTCGACCCCGACGACGTCGATCACGGCCTGGCGGACGATCTCGGCGCTGCCGCTGGCCTCGAAGGACTCGCGGGCGCCCGCGTTGGCGAAACCGAGGGTGACCGCACCCTCGCCGACGGCCACCACCTGGGAGTTCTGGCTCAGGTGGATCCAGGTGAGCCGCCGACGGCGCCCGGTCGCCTCCACGACGTCCGGCCACAGCCGGCGGACCTCGACCAGCGACAGGGCGGCGGCGCCGGACGTCGGCGCCGGCCCCCCGGGAGCGCTGCGGGCAGCGGGAGGCGCCTCGGGCGCGGGCTGCTCCCCGACGAGGCGCGGGACCTCCCGCACGGCCGGGGCCGAGGGCTCCTCCCGCTCGACCGCGGGCGCCGGGGCGCCGGGCGCCGGGGGCGTGGCGGGCGCCGGGGGCCTGGCCGGCACCGGGGGCGTGGCGGGCGCCGGGGTCGCCGCGGGGGCGGTCGGCTCGGCGGCCGGGGGCGCGGTGGCCTCGCGGGCCTGGGGTCGCGCCGGGGCCGGCCGGTCCTGCGCGGGCACGCGCAGCGACGGGTCGGCGGTGATCCGGGGCGCGGCCGACCCGGTCGGCGCGGCCGCGCTGGGCGTGCCGGAGATGGCGTTGCGGCGCTCGAGGCGGTCCAGGCGGGCCATCACCCCCTGCGTCGCGTGGTCGGCACCCGGCAGCAGCACCCGGGCGCACACCAGCTCGAGCAGCAACCGCGGGGCCGTGGCGCCGCGCATCTCGGTCAGCCCGGTCGCGACCAGGTCCGCGGCCCGGCTGAGGTCGGCGACACCGAACCGGGCGGCCTGGGCCACCAGCCGCTCGCCCTGGTCGTCGGAGACGTCGATCAGCCCGGTCGCGGGGGCGTCGGGCACCGCGGCCACGATCACCAGGTCGCGCAGCCGGCGCAGCAGGTCCTCGGTGAAGCGGCGCGGGTCCTGGCCGGTCTCGACGACCTTGTCGACCACGCCGAAGACCGCGGCCCCGTCACCCGCCGCGAACGCGTCGACGGCCTCGTCGAGCAGCGTGTCGGGGGTGTAGCCGAGGAGGCCGGTGGCCAGCGCGTGGGTCACCCCGCCCGGACCTGCCCCGCCGAGCAGCTGGTCGAGCACGGACAGCGTGTCCCGCGCGGAGCCGCCACCGGCGCGGACCACGAGCGGGATCGCGGCCGGCTCGATCTCGACGCCCTCGCGGTCGCACAGCTCGCCCAGGTAGGTGGTGAGCAGGCGGGGCGGGATCAGCCGGAACGGGTAGTGGTGGGTGCGGGACCGGATCGTGGGCAGCACCTTGTCCGGCTCGGTCGTGGCGAAGATGAAGCGCAGGTGGGGCGGCGGCTCCTCGACGAGCTTGAGCAGGGCGTTGAAGCCCTGGGTGGTCACCATGTGGGCCTCGTCGATGACGTAGACCTTGTAGCGGCTGCGGACCGGCGCGAAGAACGCCTTCTCCCGCAGGTCGCGGGCGTCGTCGACGCCCCCGTGGGACGCGGCGTCGATCTCGATGACGTCGATCGAGCCGGGACCACCGCGGGCCAGGTCGCGGCAGCTCTGGCACTCCCCGCACGGGTCGGGGACCGGGGCCAGCTCGCAGTTGAGCGTCCGCGCGAGGATCCGGGCCGAGGTCGTCTTGCCGCAGCCGCGCGGGCCGGAGAAGAGGTAGGCGTGGTGGACCCGGTTGTGGGCGAGCGCGGAGCGCAGCGGCTCGGTCACGTGGTCCTGCCCGATGACCTCCGCGAAGGTCTCGGGCCGGTAGCGCCGGTACAGCGCGAGGGGTGACTCCACGCCGACGACACTAACCACCGGCACCGACGACCGCACCGGGCCCGGGGCCGACCCGGCACCAGGAGCGAGGACGCCGGGGAGCAGAGGCCCCCCGCGCACCCGGCAGAGCTCACTGACCCTTGCTGCCTTCCGGCCCTGGGGGATTGGGCGAGGTGCCGCCACGCGGGGGGTTGGCCCCACTCTAGGCGACCTCCCGGCGGGGCCGGCAACCGCGTGGTCGGCCGGACCGGGTCGGTTCGACCCCCCGCCGGGCCGCCGGGTAGCCTCCACGGCGGAGGATTCGCCTAGTGGCCTATGGCGCTCGCTTGGAAAGCGGGTTGGGTTAACAGCCCTCAGGGGTTCGAATCCCCTATCCTCCGCCGACCGGCGGTGCCGCGGCCCTGCTGCGGCGCCGCCGTCCACCCGCCCCGAGGAGGCCGGCCCGTGCCCGAGCAGCAGTCCGGCGGCGGGCCGGTCGACGCGCTGGGCCGCCCGGTGCGCGAGCCGGGGCCGGACCACCGGGTGACCCTCGAGCCCGTCGGCGCCCGCGTCCGGGTGTGGCACGGGTCGCGGCTCCTCGCCGACACCGCCGGCGCCGGCGGTGTCGGCGACCAGGACGCCGTGCTGCTGCGCGAGGACGGCTACGCGCCGGTCGCCTACGTCCCCGCGGCCGCGGTGGTCGGCGGCGCGCTGCGGGCGAGCACGCGCGTGACCTACTGCCCCTACAAGGGCGAGGCGTGCTACTGGTCGGTCGTGGACGGGGACGGTGTCCTCGTCCCCGACGCCGCCTGGGGGTACGCCGACCCGTGGCCGGCGGTCCGGGGGATCGCCGGGCTGGTCGCCTTCGACGCGTCGCTGGTCACGGTGGAGGCGGCCCCGCCGCCCTCGTGAGCGAGGCCGTCCCGGCAGCCCGGGGCGACAGGGTCGGGCCGGGCTCGAGCAGCGCGAGCCAGGACGCCGGGACGGTCAGCGGCTCGACGTCGCCGTAGCCGAGCAGCCCGCGGGCGCCGCCCCGGAGCGGCAGCAGCCGGCCCCGGTCGTCCACCACCCCGGCGCGGGACGGGCCGGCGCCGTGCGCGCGCGGTGGGGGCGGGCTGACGAGCGCGGCGGCGCCCGGCGCCACGGGGGGCGGTGGACCGCCCGGCGGGACCGCCGCGAGGCGCGGGGACCCGTCGGCAGCGGTGACCGCCAGGCACGCGCTCCCCACGCGGGCGGCCAGCGGCGGCAGCACCGCCGACGACGGCGCGAGCGGCACCAGCGCGAGCCAGCGGGCCGGGACCGACGCCGCAGTCGCGAGCGGCGGCACGCCGCGCGCGGCCAGCCAGGGCTCGGCGGCCGCGCCCGGAGGGACGAGCAACCGTCGCACCCCGTCGCCCGGGTCGACCACCAACCACGCCGGCCCCCCGGCGCCGGCCCGCACCAGCAGCGCCGTCCCCGCGCCGAGGAGCGCAGGCGGCTCCGCGGTGATCGCGGGCACGGCGGGCCGCCCCGGGCCGGGGCAGGTGAGCGCGCCGCCGCGGAGCACCCGGTCGGGCGCCGGCAGCGCCGCCGGGGCGTCGGCGACCCCCAGCGGCGGTCCGGGGCTGCGCGCCGCGGCGGCAGCGAGTTGGGCTGCGGGGACCGACCGCGGCGTCGAGGCCGCCGGGCCGAGCAGCAGCCGCGCCGAGACCGGGTTGAGCACCGGGCGCGCGAGCAGCACCCCGTCGACCGCCAGCACCGCGTAGGACGCCCCCGTCTCCCGCACGACCGCCAACCCCGGCCCCAGCGGGTCCGGTGGCTCCGGCGGCTCCGCCGTCGCCGGGGGCCGCAGCACGGCGCCGACCGCCACCCCGGCGACGAGCACCGCCGCGACCACGGCCCCCAGGAGCAGGGTGCGACCCGGTCGCGGGTCGTCGCCGGTCACCACGGCGCTCCCGGTGACCAGGGCGGCCACGCGCCGGCGCCGCGCCCAGGACTCGGCCTCGGCGAGGTCCCGGACGGCGGTCGCCGTCCCGCCGGTCCGGTCCACCCGGCTCAGCCGCCGGCCAGGTCGCCGACCGCGCGACCGACCACGCCCGGGAGGCCGGTCGCCGCGACCAGCAGCGCCGGCACCGCCAGCAGGGTCCCGGTCCCGGTCAGGTCGGCGAGGCGACGGCGACGGGGGCCGCCGTCGACCGGCAGCACCAGCAGCGCGACCACCACCACCACCGAGACGCCCAGCAACCACGGCGCCACGGTGGGTCGCACCAGCACCAGGGTCGCCGCCACCGCCGCGAGCGTGGCGGCGCCGGGCGCGAGGTCGAGCAGGACCAGCCGCGCGGACCGGGCGCGGCGGGAGCGCAGGACGAGGTGGGCGCCGAGCGTCCCGGCGAGCAGGGCCGCCGCCGGACCGGAGGCGGCCAGGACGGGCGCGGCGCCGACGAGCAGCAGACCCCCGCCGCCGACGACCCCGGCCACCAGCTCGGCGGCCCGCGGGACGTCGCCACCGCGGTCGCCGGCGCACGGGTCGGGCTCCTCGACCCAGGGCGTGCGCAACGGCGCCGGGGACCAGCCGGCGAGGGCGAGCGCCGGGCCGGGCGCGAGCCCGCCGAGGACCACGACCGCGGTGGCCGCGAGAGCCAGGGCGGGGACGACCTCGCCGGTCGCCGCCGCCACCGCGTCGACGACGGCGAGCGCCGACCCGACCACCGCGACCGGCAGCACCAGGGGCCAGCGCCGGCCCACGGCCGCGGCGGCGGCCAGGCCGCACACCAGCAGCACGGCGCCGACCGGGAACCCCCGCCCGGCGGCTGCGGCGGCGGCCAGCAGGCTCGCGACGTACGCCGCGGGGACCGCGGCGCCGGGGCGCGGACCCCGGGCCGCGACCGCGGCGAGCCCGAGCAGCACGACCACCGCGACCACCGCGACGACCGCGAGGGGGGCGACCGCGGCGGAGGGGGCGGGCGGGCCGCCGCCCCACCGACCGGTGACGGGCGACGGGGCCCGCACCGCTGCGAGGACGGCCACCGCGACCGCCGGGACCACCAGCAGGCCGGCAGCGGCGGACCGCGCGGAGGCGCCCCAGGCCGGCTGGGCCGCCACCGCGTCGGCCACCACGTCGGCGGGATCGTCGCCGATCCGTGTCACGGGCGGCTGGTCCCCGGCGTCGACGAGCACCAGCACCGACCCGGTCGGCACCCGCTGCTCGACGAGGCCGAGCTCGGGGTCCAGCGGCTCCCCGTCGAGGGTGAGCAGGCGGCGACCGGCCACCGCCGGACCGAGCAGCTCCACGAGCTGCCCCAGCAGGACGGCGACCGGGAGGACGGCGGGGACGGCGACGTCGGCGCGGCGGGCGTCGCAGACCACCCCGACCCGGACGACCCCGGCCGTCGCGGCCGCCTCAGCCACCGAAGCGGGCCGCCCCGGCCCGGTCCCGGGCCAGGTACTCGGCGTTGGAGGCGCTCACCGCGCGGCCCGCCTCCTCGAGCACCGTCCGCAGCTCGCGCATCGCCCCGTCCCACTGGCGCTGGGCGGTGTCGTAGGACTCCCGCGCCAGACCGCTCCACCCGGCGCGCAGCGGCGCCAGCTCGCCCTCGAGCTGGTCGAGCCGGGCGTCGATGCGGCGGACCAGGCGGGCCACGTCGTCGGCGGCCCGGTCGAGCGCGGCGTGGTCGACGCGGATGGTGCCGTCACCGGGGCTCATCCGCCGAGCCGTCCCGCGATCGCGGCGTAGGTCGCGCCCTGCTGCTCGTCGGCGGCGAGGACGTCGCGCTCGGTCGCACGCAGCGACTCGTCGAACCGGTCGAGCGCGCCCACGACCACGGCCTGCTTCTCCGTCCAGGTCCGGTGCAGCTCGACGAAGGCCCCCGCCCCCCGGCCGACCCACCGGCCCCCCAGCGCCGCGAGCTGGTCGTCGAGCGCGGCGCTCAGCGCCCCGAGGTCGGCCCGGCAGGCGGCGACGCGCTCGGCCGCGGCCGCGAGCGTCCCCTCGCCCTGGCTCATCTCTCCCGTGGTGGACATGGGTCCCCTCCTCCCAGCGCCGCAGCGGCGCCGCCTCGGCCGGCCCGGTCGGGACGGCCCTGCTGGTGCGCCCTCGGTGTACCCGCCCCGCGGCGGCCGAAACCCGATCCGGACTTATCCCCAGGCGACCGGTCGGGCGCCGCGGGCCGGAGGCGCTGCGACCTACGCTCCGGCGAGGCGGGAGGAGGAGGCGGTGAGCGACGGGCTGCAGCGGACGCGGATCGAGCCGCGCCCCCCGCCCCCGCTCGTGGACGCCGGCGGCGGGGGCTCGATGGCGATGAACGCCCTGCCCGCCCTCGGCGCGCTCGGCTCGGTGCTGCTGGTGACCTCCACCGCCACGGGCGGGTCCGCCCCGGTACGGCTGCTGGCCGGCGCGATGGTGGTGCTGACGACGCTCGGCTTCGTCGCGGTGCAGGTGGACCGGCAGCGGGGGCAGCAGCGACGGCGGCGACGCGACTCGCGCGCGGCGTACCTGCGCCACCTCGGGGCGGTCCGCCGGACGCTGCGCGCCGCCGAGGACGCGCAGCGCGACCGCCTGGCCCGTCGCCACCCGGACCCCGCCGACCCGGTCGCGCTGCTCCTCCACGCCGGCAGCCCGGCGGCCGGGCCGGTCGACGGCCTGGTCCGCTGGGGCACGGGGGACGCCGTGCCGGACGTCGAGCTGGTCCTGCCGCCGCCGCCCGAGGGCGAGGTCGACCCCGTGGGTGCGGACGCGCTGCGCCGCCTCCTCGCCGCCCACGGCCACCGTCCCGGGTCACCGCTGGTGCTGGCGCTGGCGGACCTGGGCAGGCTCGACGTCCTCGCGGTCGACGCCGCGACGGCGCGCGGCGTGGTCCGGGCGCTGCTGCTGCAGGCCGCGCTCGCCCCGGTGGCCCCGGGCGGCCTGCGGGTGGACGTCGACGCGAGCGCCCGCACCGCGGCGGCGTGGGACTGGGTCAAGTGGCTGCCGCACGCCGGCCCCGGGCCGCTGCCGGACGGTGCGCACCGGTTGCTGGTCCAGGACTCCGGGCGCCCGCCACCGGCGCCCCGGGCGGGCACGACGGTCGTCCGGGTGGTCGCCGGCCACGACCGGGCCCGACCCCGGGAGCCGGGGGTCGCGCGGCTCGTGCTGGCCACGGACGGCGACCGCCTGCTGCCCGCGCCGGCCGCGGCGCCCCCGGTGGCGGGACGGGCGGACCGGTGCGGGCCGGCCCTCGCCGAGGCGGTGGCCCGGCGGCTGGCCGGTCACCACGCGGCTCGCAGCGCCGGTGGGGCCGACCCCGGGTCAGGCGACCGGGCCGCGCGCGGCCCGGTCGACCCGACCGCGGCCGTCCTCGGCGCCCTCGGGCTGGACGACCCCGGACGGCCCGACGCCGCCGGACCCCGCGGACGCTGGCAGGTCCCGGTCCACGAGCAGCGGCTCCGGGTGCCGATCGGCACGGACCCGGCCGGGGAGCTCGTCCACCTGGACCTCGAGGAGGCCGCCCGCGGCGGCGCCGGCCCGCACGGGCTCGTCGTGGGCGCGACGGGGGCCGGCAAGTCCGAGCTGCTGCGCACGCTCGTGCTCGGCCTCGCCGCGACGTGCTCACCGGAGCGGCTGAACCTGGTGCTGGTCGACTACAAGGGCGGCGCCACGTTCGCGGGGCTGGCGCGGCTGCCGCACACCTCCGCGCTGATCACCAACCTGGCCGCCGAGGCCTCGCTCGTCGAGCGGATGGGTGACGCCCTGACCGGCGAGCTCGTGCGCCGCCAGGAGCTGCTGCGCCGGGCCGGTCCCTTCGACTCCCGCCACGACCTGGCGGCAGCCCGGGCCCGCGGCGGTCCCACCTCCCTGCCGGCCCTCCCGTCGCTGCTCGTGGTCGTGGACGAGTTCTCCGAGCTGCTCGCCGCCGAGCCCGGCTTCGTCGACCTCTTCGCCACGATCGGGCGGCTGGGGCGCTCGCTCGGCGTGCACCTGCTGCTCGCCTCCCAGCGGCTGGAGGAGGGTCGGCTGCGGGGGCTGGAGTCGCACCTGTCGTACCGGGTCGGGCTGCGGACCTTCAGCGCCGCCGAGTCCCGCTCCGTGCTCGGGGTCCCGGACGCCGCCGCGCTCCCCGGCACGCCCGGGGCGGGCTACCTGCGGACGGGTCCGGACACCCTGCTGCGGTTCTCGGGGGCCCACGTGTCCGGTCCGGTGGGACCCCCGGGCCCGGGGATCCCCGGCGCGCAGGGGCCGACGGCCGCCAGGGTGGCGCGGTTCGTCCTCGGCGACCCGGCGGCGTCCACCCGACCCGCCACGGCCGGTGCCCCCGCCACCGGCGCCGCCGGCGCGGCCCCGGAGCCGTCGCCGCTCGAGGTGGCCGTGCCTCGGCTGGCGGATCGCGGACCCGGGGCGCACCCGGTCTGGCTGCCGCCACTGGACCGCAGCCCCGACCTCGGGGAGCTGCTCGGGGGGTTGACCGTGGTCCCCGACCGCGGCCTGGTGGCCCGTCGGGGCGCCCACCGGGACGCCGGGCCCGGTGCTCCCGCTCGGGGTGGTCGACCGGCCCCGCGAGCAGCGCCACGACCCCCTGCTGGTGGACCTCGGCACCGCCGGTGGTCACCTGGTGACCGTCGGGGGCCCGCGCAGCGGCACCAGCACGCTGCTGCGGACGGCCGTGCTCGCGCTGGCCCTGACCACGCCGCCCACCGCCACGCACTGCCACCTCCTCGACCTCGCCGGGGGCGCGCTCTCGGCGCTGGCGGACCTCCCCCACGTCGCGGCGGTCGCCGGTCGCGCCGACACCGCGGTGGTGCGCCGGCTGATCGCCGCCCTGCGCGAGGAGCTGGACCGGCGCGAGTCCGCCGGTCCGCACCGGGGCACGCCTGCCCGCCTCGTCCTGGTCGTGGACGGGTGGGCGGGGCTGCGCGAGGGGGACGAGGCCTGGGAGGAGGAGGTCACCGCGCTCGCCGCCCGCGGGCCGGGGCTCGGGCTGCACGTGCTCGCCTCGGCGCGCCGGTGGGCGGACCTGCGTCCCCGGGCCCGCGACCTGTTCGGCCACCGCGTCGAGCTGCGCCTGGGCGACCCGCTCGACTCCGAGGTCGACCGTCGCGCCGCGGCACGGGTACCTCGCGACCGACCCGGTCGCGGGCTGGCGCCCGGCGGCCACCACGCCCTCGTCGCGCTGCCGCGCGGCCCGGGTGCGGGCGCAGGCGGTGACACGGGCGCGAGCGGCGCCGCGCTGGTCGCGCAGGTGGTCGCGGCCTGGCAGGGCCCCCGGGCGCCGGCGCTGCGGCTGCTGCCCGCCGTGGTCACCGCAGCGGCGGTGCAGCACGCCGTCGCCGGGCGCGGGCCGTCCGGCGGCGCGGCGAACCCGCGCCCGGCGCCGGACGGGGACTCACGGCTGTGGCTGGGCCTGGACGAGGTGGGGCTCGCGCCCGTCGGCCTCGACCCCGTCCGGGACCAGCACCTGCTCGCGCTCGGTGACGGCGGCTCGGGGCGTACCGGTCTGCTGCGCACGATCGCCGCCGAGGTGGCGCGCACCCGGCCACCGGAGGCGGCGCAGCTGGTCGTGCTCGACCCCCGCCGCACCCTGGAGGACGACGTCGACCCGGCCCACCTGCTCGCCCACCTCGGCGACGACGACGCGGCGCGCGCCACCGTGGCCGAGCTGGCGGGGTTCCTGCGCACGAGGCTGCCCGCGGCGGGGGCCGACCACGGCCGGCACCGCGGTCGCGACCACCGGCGCGGCGCGGACGTGTGGGTGCTCGTCGACGACCACGACCTGGTGGCGGCGTCGGCCGTCGCGGCCGGTCACGCGGACCCGTTGCTGCCGCTGGTGCCGCTGCTGCCCCGGGCCCGGGAGGTCGGCCTGCACCTGGTCCTGGCCCGCCGGGCGGGGGGCGCGGCACGGGCCGCGCACGAGCCGGTGCTGCGCACGCTGCGCGACCTCGGGGCGCCCGGGCTGCTGCTGGCCGCCGGCGACGAGGACGGTCCGCTGCTGGGCCTGCGTCCCCGACCGGCACCCCCGGGCCGGGCACGGCTGGTCGGCCGCGGGAGCGCGGCGCGCGTCGTCCAGCTCGCCTGGACGCCGCCCGGCCGGCCCCGCCGTGACGACCCCGCGCCCCACCCGCCGGTGTGACCGCGCGCCCGCCCACGACCTGCGAGCGTTGGATCGTTACAAGCCGCCCCCTGCGCGCCACGTGCCCGTAACCCGCCGTCAACACCCCGGCGACAGGCCCGGGTCACCGTGGTGGTGCACCGAACCGGCGCACCGCCGACCCCTCCCCGGCCGACCCCGGCCGACCCCCACCCCCACCCGGGAGCAGCCATGTCCAGTCGTCCCACCCCGACCGCCTCCGCCCGTCACGCCCGGGCCGCGCGCACGCTGCCGAGCGTGCCCCACGTCGACGCCGCCGAGGTGCGCGAACAGCGGGTGCTCGACCAGCGATCCGGGTTCCGGCTGCGCCACGCGCGCGGGCTCGCCGACCTGATGGCCCAGCGCGACGACCTGCGCGGTGTGCACGCGCTGGCCGACCTCGTCGACGACGCGGTGCGCTGGACGGTCTGAGGGGCGCGCCGGTGGTGCGGCCCGTCGGGTCGGGGCCCGGCTCCGACCCTGGTCCGGGTCGCGGCGCTGGCTAGACTCCCCCGCGTGATCTTCAAGCGCGTGGGCGAGGGGAAGCCGTACCCCGACCACGGCCTGACCTCGCGGGGGTGGGCCTCGGTCCCGCCGCGCCAGGTCCGTCTCGACGAGCTGGTCACCGTCAAGGACACCCTCCAGCTCGACGCGCTCCTCGACGAGGACTCCACCTTCTACGGCGACCTGTTCGCCCACGTGGTGGCCTGGGAGGACGAGCTCTACCTCGAGGACGGCCTCCACCGCGCGCTGCGCGCCGCCCTCCACCAGCGCCAGGTCCTGCACGCCCGCGTCCACCACGTGGGGGTCTGAGGTGGCTATCGCGACCGCCGCGCGGGTCCGTAGCGCGCTGACCCTCCTGGTCCTCCTGGGCGTGGTGGCGGCCGCCGCCGCCTGGGGGTGGGACCGGCTGACCGACCCCGTCGGCGAGGAGGTCACCGGCCCCTGCACCGAGGCCACCCTCGAGACCGGGGACCGCGTGCGGACCCGGCAGGTGCTGGTCACCGTGCTGAACGCCGGGACCCGCTCGGGCCTGGCCAGCCGCACGATGAGCGACCTGACCGCCCGCGGCTTCGTGCGCGGGCAGCTCGCCAACGCCCCCGACGGCACCGACGTGCCGCGGGTGCAGATCTGGACCGACGACCCGCGCAGCCCGGAGGTCCGGCTCGTCCGCAGCCACCTCGCCGGTCCCACCGTGGTGCGCCGCGACCCCGTTGCCGAGGGCGTCAACGTGGTCGTCGGCGACGGCTTCCCCGAGCTCTCCGACGGCCGCAGCCGGGTGCGGGTCAAGCAGGACACGACGGCCTGCCTGGCACCCGCCTGACCGACGGTCCGCCTCAGCGCTCCGGTCGCCGGTCGCTGCCCAGCCACTGCGCCAACCGCCCACCGGCGCTGACCTGGCGCAACCGCTCCTCGGTGGCCTCGCGCAGCCGGCGGGGGCACACCACGAGCACGTCGTCGCCGTGCCGCAGCACGGTGCGCTGGTCGGGCACCAGGGTGCGGCCGTCGCGGACCACCATCGAGACCGACGAGCCGGCGGGCAGCCGCAGCTCGCCGACCTCGACGCCGTGGAGGCGGGAGGCGGGGGTGATGGTGACCTGGAGCAGGTCGGCGGCGACCCGGTCCAGCGGCGCCGCCTCCAGCTCGAGGTCGCGCGGCTCGGAGCGCCGCGCCACACCGAGCCACCGCGCGACGAGGGGCAACGTCGGACCCGTGACCACCGTGTAGACCACCACGAGGACGAAGACCAGGTCGAAGAGCGACTCCGCGCCGGGCACCCCCTCGGAGAGCGGGATGGTGGTCAGCACGATCGGCACGGCGCCGCGCAGCCCCGCCCAGGACAGGAACGACAGCTCGCGCCAGGGCATCGGCTGCACCACGGAGCTGACCAGCACCGAGACCGGGCGGGCCACCAGCGTCAGCACCAGCCCGGCGACCAGCGCCATCCCCACCGTCGCCGCGGTGATCCGCCCGGGGGAGAGCAGCAGGCCGAGCATCACGAACAGTCCGATCTGGGCCAACCAGGCCAGCCCCTCCACGAACGAGCGGGTGGTGGCGCGGTGCGGCAGCTCGGCGTTGCCGAGCACCAGCGCGGCGACGTACACCGCGGCGAACCCGCTGCCGTGGAGCCAGGCCGAGGCGCCGTAGGCCAGCAGCGCGAAGGTCAGCACCGCCAGCGGGTAGAGGCCGGACGACGGCAGCGCGGCGCGGCGCAGCAGCCAGCCGCCGCCCGCTCCCAGGGCGAGCCCGACCGCGACCCCGATGACCAGCTCGAGGACGACGATCCCGACCGTGCCGAGCAGGCCGTGGTCGCCGACCGCGCCGGTGCTGATCAGGGTGACCAGCACGACGGTCGGGGCGTCGTTCAGACCGGACTCGGCCTCGAGGGTGCCGACCAGGCGGCGCGGCAGCGGGACCACGCGCAGCACCGAGAACACCGCCGCCGCGTCGGTCGGGGAGGTGACCGCCCCGAGCAGCACGGCGACCTCCCACGGGAGGCCGAGCAGGTAGTGCCCCGCGACCGCGACGACGGCGATCGAGACGCTCACGCCGACCGTCGCCAGCGAGGCGCCCAGCCGCATCGTGGGTCGCGCCTCGCGCCAGCTGGTGGTCAGCCCGCCCTCGGCCAGGATCAGCGCCAGCGCCCCGAAACCGAGCGCGTGGGCGAGCTGGGCGTCCTCGAAGCCGATGCCGGCGCCGGCCTCGCCGAGCGCGACCCCCATCAGCAGGTAGATCAGCAGGCTCGGGAGCCCGGCGCGCGAGCTGACGCGGACAGCCAGGATCGCGAGCAGCGTGACGGCCGAGCCGACCAGCACGAAGGTGTCCAGCTGCTCGACGTCGAAGCTCATGTCACCTCGGCGGGGCTCGTGGCCGGTGGGGCTCGGCGGTGGCTGGACCCCCAGCCTACCGGCGGCCGACCGCACCGCCGGTGCGGCGCCGCACGGTGGTCAGCCCACGTCGGCGCGGCGCACGACGCCGGTCCGCACCCGTTGCGGGTGGTCGCCGACGGCGACGGTGTCCACGATCCGACCGGAGCGGTAGCCGATCCTGGAGACGGTGTCCGACCCGGCCCAGGAGATGTAGCAGTACCGGCCGTCCGCGCTGGGGGTGACCCAGTAGGGCTTCTCCCCGCCGCGCAGCAGCCGGCCCCGCTCGAGCGAGCGCGCCCGGACCACGGTCGCGTAGTCCGACATGGTGCCGGCGACGCAGATCCGGGTGCCGCGCGGGTTCATCGCGATGCCGTGGTGGGCGGAGTCGAGCACGTACGCCTCGCGCGGGGTCTCCTTGGCCAGGTTCGGCAACCGCCGCACCCGGGTGATCCGGCCGCTGCGGCGGTCCATCTCGAGGAAGCCGTGGAAGAAGCTGACCTGGAGGTAGATCGTGCGCTCGTCGGGCGACAGGGTCAGCGGGCGCACCGCCGTCGACATGTCCTCGCGCCCGATCCGGTCCAGCTCGGCGCGCAGGTCGTAGCGGCGCCGCACCTCCAGGGTGCGGGCGTCGACCAGCTGGAGCACCCGCTCCTGCTCGGTGGGGTCGTCGGGGGTGCGGTCGATCGGGCTGTAGACCGTGCCGATCGAGGCGTGGAGGATCGTGCGTCCCCCGTCGACGAACACGCTCTCGTGGGGCGACCCGCCGGAGGGGAAGGTGCCGAGCTCGCGTCCGTCACGCACCCGCAGCACGTGCACCAGGTTCGCCGTCGAGGCGCTGACCACCACCCGTCGCCCGTCCGGGGAGACGGCCATGTGGTCCGAGCGGTAGCCCGCGACCGGGAACCGCCACACGACCTCGCGGGTGCCGAGGTCGATGCCCACCACGTCGGCGAAGGAGGGGCGGGAGACGACGAGCAGCTCGCCGTCGTTGGAGGCGTACATGTCGTCGACCAGCTGGTCGTTGCCCTCGCCGATGGCGGCCTTGATCGCGGTGTAGAACACCAGCTTGTCCGGCGACGCCGCGATCTCGGCCATCCGCTCGTCGCGGTCGGGAACGACGTCGATGCGGTCGATGACCGCGAAGCTCCCCGGCGCCAGCACGTCGGCGGTGCCCTCCCAGTTGTTGCCGACGAAGACCACGGGTCGCAGGCCGTCCGGGGCGGTGGTCGCCGACGCCGGGGAGGCCGAGCCGGCCGGGGCCGGCGCGAGCGCGGTCACGGCGGCCAGCACGGTCAGGCAGGCGGTGCGGAAGGTCCCCATGGCACGTCCTCGGTGTCGGCGCGGTGTCTCGGTGTCGTCTCGGTGTCGTCTCGGTGTCAGCCCGTTGTCGGCCCGGTCCGGGAGCGCGGACCGGGGGGCTGGCCCCCGATCATGCCGCCTCGCGGCGCTGTCGTCACCGGGCGAGGTCGTGGACGAACTCGCCGAGCTGCGCCAGGTTGCGGCACTCGGTCATCGGCACGACCGCGCCGTACGCCGAGGCGGCGGAGTCGCCGGTGTCCCAGCTGCGGCGCCGCTCGGGGTTGAGCCAGTGCGCGTGCCGGGCGGTCCCGGCGAGGTCACGGAGGACGGGCAGGGCGAGGTCGCCGTGGTTGGAGCGGGCGTCGCCGAGCACCAGCAGCGAGGTCCGCGAGGTCACGGCGTCGCCGTGGTCGGCGGCGAACCGCGACAGCGCGCGGCCGTAGTGGGTGCGGCCCCAGGTCGCGGCGCGGTCGGTGTCGGCGGCCAGCGCGGTGAGGGTGTCGACGAGGTCGCCGCCGGGGCGGAAGTGGTGGGTGACCTCGTGGACGGTGTCGACGAAGGTGAAGGCCCGCACGGCGGCGAACTGCTCGCGCAGCGCGAAGACCAGCATCAGCGTGAACGAGGCGAAGGAGGCGACCGACCCGCTCACGTCGCAGAGCACGACCAGCTCGGTGCGGTGGGGGCGCCGGGGTCGGTGGTGGGTGGTCAGCGGGACGCCGCCGGTCGACATCGAGGCCCGCACCGTGCGGCGCACGTCGAGCGGACCGCGGCGGCGGGCGTGGTGCTCCTGGGTCAGCCGCGAGGCCAGCCGCCTGGCGAGCGGGTAGATCTCGCGGCGCAGCTCCTCGAGGTCCGCTCGTCGCGCCGAGGTCAGGTCGAGCCGGTCCAGGGACGGGCGCACCGCGACCGAGGCGACGTGGTCGGCGCCCTTCTCCTCGGCGATCCGGCGGCGGGCGTCGTCCTCGACGCGGCGGGTGAAGTCGCCGACCCTCCGTCCAGCGCGCCGCTCGGCGGCCTCGCCGTCGAGACCGCCCGCGAGGAGCCCCCGGGCGACCTGGTCGACGAGCTCGGCCGGCGAGACGCGCTGCAGCGCGGTGTAGGCCGACCACGACGAGAGCCCCGGCCCCCGACCGGGCATCGCGCCGAAGCGGCCGACGGCCTCGGCGGCCAGGCGCGCGAGCGCGGCCTCGTCGCCGGCCGCCAGCGCCGCGGCCAGCCGCTCGCGCAGGTCGTGCAGCGCGGCCGGCCCGTCCTGCGCCGCGGCCGGGGCCTCCTCGGCGTCCTGCCGGTCGCGCTCCTCCGCCGCGACCCCGCCGCCGACCATCCGGGGGAACCACAGGTCGAAGAGCGTGTCGAAGGTCGCGCGGTGCGTCTCGCGCTTGAGCGTGGTGGCCGCGTACGTCGCGCGCACGACGTCGCGGTCGCCCCACCCGACCGCACCGAGGGCCGCGACCGCGTCGAGGTCCTCGGCGAGGGAGACCGGCAGCCCGGCGCCGCGCAGCGCCGCCACGAAGGACAGGTGGCGCTGGAGGAGGCCGCTGGTCGCCGGCACCGGACCCCTAGGACCGGGCCGCGAGGCGGAGCTCGCGGACCGCCCGGTCGGTGTCGGAGGCGTGCTTCAGGACGACGCCGAGGGTGCGCGCCACCGCCGCGGGGTCGAGGTCGCGGATCTCGAGCGCGACGAGGGTGCGCGCCCAGTCCACGGACTCAGCGATCGACGGTGCCTTCTTCAGCTCCAGCTCGCGCAGCCGGCCGACCGCGTCGACCAGCTGGGCGGCGACGCGCTCGTCGAGGTCGGGGACCTGGCCGGTGACGATCTCGCGCTCCCGCTCGGCGTCGGGGTAGTCGAGGTGGAGGTAGAGGCAGCGCCGCTTGACCGCCTCGGACAGCTCGCGGCTGGCGTTGGAGGTCAGCACCACGAACGGACGCCGGGTCGCGGTGATCGTGCCGAGCTCGGGGATGGTCACGGCGAAGTCGGAGAGCACCTCCAGCAGCAGCCCCTCGACCTCGACGTCGGTCTTGTCGACCTCGTCGACCAGCAGCACCGTCGGCCCCTCGCGGCGGATGGCACCGAGCAGGGGGCGGGTGAGCAGGAACTCCTCGGAGAAGATCTCGTGGTCGAGGATCTCCTGGCTCGAGGTGGGGGTCCCCGACGCCTGCGACGTCGCGGCCGTGGCCTGGATGGAGAGCAGCTGCTTGCGGTAGTTCCACTCGTAGAGCGCACGGGCCTCGTCGAGGCCCTCGTAGCACTGGAGCCGGACCAGCTCCGCCCCGGTCGCCCGGGCGACGGCCTTGGCGAGCTCGGTCTTGCCGACCCCCGCCGGGCCCTCGACCAGCAGCGGCTTCTCCAGCGCCCCGGCGAGGAAGCCGACCGTGCCCGTCGCCGCGTCCGCGAGGTAGCCGACCTCGCCGAGCCGGGTGACGGCGTCCTCGGGGGAGGAGAACCAGGTCGGGTCGGTGTCCGGCATGCCGCCATCCTCGCCCACCGTCGCGTGGCGGGCGTCACGGCGCCGGTCTGGTCCGCGGGACGTTGGTCCCGTCGGGTCCGTCACCCCGGGCGTCCGACCCTCGTTGGGGGGTCATGCGCCGCCGGATGCCCCTCCCCCTCACCCTGACCCTGGTCGCCACCAAGGTCGTCCTGCTGGTCCTGGTGGTCACGCTGTCCTTCGGGCTGGCGCCGGGCTTCGACGGCGGGGCGTCCGAGGCGCGCACCGAGCAGGCGGCCGCGGCCGCCCAGGCCCGGGCCCTCGGGGACCTGCCGGTGGAGCGGGCGATCGAGCGGCACGACTGCTCGGTGCTGGGCTACGACGACGAGCGCCCGGCGTCGGCGCTGGTCGCCCGCGGCGAGCGGTTGCGGCACGTGCCCTTCGGCGAGGGCTGGCTGGTGGGCACCGGCCAGGCGCCCGGCCGCCTGGTGGCGGTCTGCCGCGCGGAGGTCTGAGCGTCCCCGCGCCGCGATGAGTCCGGCGCTCCCGGCCGGTCGGAACGGGGGTGACGACCGGGTCGCCGGACGCCCGGGTCACCGACCAGGAGGCAGCGATGGCAGCGAGGGCCGAGCTCTACCCGTGCTTGTGGTTCGACGGGGTCGCCGAGGAGGCGGCCACCTTCTACGCGGAGGTCGTGCCCGACAGCCACGTCGACAAGGTCTGGCGCTCGCCCGCCGACACGCCCGCGGGGCCGGCCGGGATGGTGATGGTGGTCGACATGACGCTCGCGGGCAGCCGCGTCCAGGGGCTCAACGGCGGCCCGCTGTTCAGCTTCAGCGAGGCCGTGTCGTTGGTCGTGGAGGTCGACGACCAGGCCGAGGTCGACCGGCTCTGGGAGGCGCTCACCGCCGCTGGCGGCGAGGCCGGGCCGTGCGGGTGGTGCAAGGACCGGTTCGGCCTGTCGTGGCAGGTCGTCCCCCGCCGGCTCAACGAGCTGCTCGACGACCCCGACCCCGAGCGGGCGCGCCGGGCGATGGAGGCGATGCTGCAGATGGGCAAGATGGACATCGCCGAGCTGGAGCGTGCCGCCGCGGGCTGACCACGCTGGTGGACCGCGCTCCGGCGTAGCAATCGGCGCACCGCGGTCCGGCGCCGTGACGTCGTCGCAGGTCAGCGAGGTGACCTGAGGCACCGCAGCGCCGCGCGCAGCCGTTTGCTACGCACGACGGACGTGGGAGTCGGCGTCCCCGCAGGTGTGCACGGCGACCTGGGGCAGGGGACCCCGCTCGGCCGACGGCCGAGCGGAGCCTCATCACTGCGGGGACCGCACCCGTCGGGCCCCGGTGTCTGGCGGTGGCGGAGGGATTTGAACCCTCGGTGGGCTTGCACCCACAAACGCTTTCGAGGCGTTCTCCTTAGGCCGCTCGGACACGCCACCGCCGGTGAACATACCGGAGGGCCGTCGGCCCGGCGAAATCACCCGGGCAGCGCGCCGAGCTCCCACTCGATGGTCGTCGTCGCGGTCTCCCCGGGGCGCAGGACCGGCGAGGGCCAGCCGGGTTCGCCCAGGTGGTGCGGGGAGTCGGGGTGCAGCTGGGGCTCCAGCGCCAGGCCGTCGCCCTGCCGCAGCAGCCGCCCGGCGCGCGACACCGTGGTCCCGTCGAGGAAGTTCCCGGCGTAGACCTGCAGCCCCGGGCGGTCCGAGCGCACCAGGGCCCGGGTGCGGGTCCGCGCCGAGCTCAGCTCCGCCACCAGGCGCATCCCCTCGCCGTCGACGACGAGGTCGTGGTCGATCCCCTGCGCGTCCCGCAGCTGCGGGTGGTCCGCGCGCCCCAGGTCGGCGACGCGGGTCGGGGTGCGCAGGTCGAACGGCGTCCCGTCCACCGGCGCCTGCTCGCCGAGCGGGATCGCGGTCGCGTCGACCGGCAGGTACGCCGAGGCCGGCACCCGCAGCTCGTGGTGGTCGACGGTCCCGGCGTCGTCGCCGTCGAGGTTGAGGTACAGGTGGCTGGTCAGGTTGACCACGGTCGTCGCGTCCGTCGTGGCGCTCAGCACCAGCCGCACCACGTCGCCCTCGACCTCCCACCGCGCGTCCGCGGTGAGCCGACCGGGGAAGCCCTGGTCGCCGTCGGGGCTGACCAGCCGGAGCACGGCGTACGACGGTCGCGCGGCGGGGTCGCGCTCCACGACCTCCCACAGCCGGTCGTCGAACCCGTCGGGTCCGCCGTGCAGGCTGTGGCCGCGGTCCTCGACGCCGACCTGGACCTGCTCCCCGTCCAGCTCGAACCGGCCGTGGGCGATGCGGTTGGCGTAGCGGCCGACCACCGCGCCGAGGTAGTCGTCGCCGGCCAGGTACGACGCGACGTCGGCGTAGCCCAGCGCGACGTCGCGGCGCACCCCGTCACCGCCGGTGACGCGCAGCCGCTGCACCGTCGAGCCGAGCGTCAGCAGGTGCAGCTCGACCCCGGGCTCGCCCCCGAGCACGAGCCGCTCGACGCGACGGCCGTCGGGCATCTCGCCGACGACGTCGACGACCTCCGCGTGGTCCCCGGGCACCCGCGGAACCTAGCAGCGCCGGTCAGCCACGGTCGGCACGCGCGGCGAGGACCACCAGGCCCAGCCCCGCGGCCACCAGCACCGCCACCGCCGCGGACGTCGCCGGCCAACCGCCCTCGCGCCAGGCCAGCCCCACGAGCGCGCCGAACAGGCTGGACCCTGCGTAGTACATCGCCACGTAGTACGCCGAGGCGCCGGCCGGCGCCGCCGCACCCAGCACCGGCGCCCACCCGCTGGCCACCGCGTGGGCCGCGAAGAAGCCGGCCGTGAGCACGACCAGGCCGACGACCACCAGCAGCAGCCGGTCGGGCAGCGTGAGCGCCAGGCCCGCGGCCATCACCACGATCCCGCCGGCCAGCACCCGGGGGCGCCCGTAGCGCTGCGCCGCCCGGCCGGCGAGCGCCGAGGACGTGGTGCCCGCCAGGTAGGCGAGGAAGACCAGGCCGATCAGGGCGGTGGGCAGGTCGAACGGCGGCGCGGCCAGCCGGAAGGACAGGTAGTTGTAGGTCGCGACGAAGCCGCCCATCAGCACGAACGGCACCAGCAGCACCGCGACGACGGCGGGGTCGCGCAGCAGCGTCACGGCACCGCGCGGCCGCCCGGGCGCAGCGGTCCCGTCGCCCGGTCCGGGGGCCCCCGGCGACCCGTCGGTGTCGTCCTCGGCCAACCGCCACACCAGCGCCGTCGCCACCAGCGCCACCCCGGCGAGCACGGCCAGCCCGCCCCGCCACCCGACGAGGTCGGTCGCGCCGGAGGTCACCAACCGCCCCGAGACCCCGCCCAGGGAGTTGCCGGCGACGTAGAGCCCCATCGCCCCGGCCAGGCCGCTCGGGTGCACCTCGGCGGCGACGTGGCCCATCGCGACCGCCACCACGCCGGCGAGCGCCGCCCCGGTCAGGCCGCGGGCCGCGACGAGCAGGCCGAAGGTGGGCGCCACCGCGGCCAGCAGGCTCAGCGCCACCGCGAGCAGCAGTCCCCACCGGATCGTCCGGACCCGACCGACCCGCACCCCCAGCGCGGTCGCCGGGACGACCAGCAGCGCCAGCGCGCCCGTGGCGGCGGAGACGGTGAGGCTCGCGCGTGCGGCGTCGACCCCGAGCTCGTCACCGATCTGCGGCAGGACCGGCTGCGTGGCGTAGAGGATCCCGAACGCCGCCAGCCCGACCAGCACCATCGCCGCGTTCAGCCGCCGGTAGCCCGGCGTCCCGGGGAGGTGACCGGCGTCGGCGTCGGTCGTGGTCACCGCCCCACCCTGGCACCGCCGTCCCAGCGGCCTCAGCCGACGAGGACCACGTGGAGGGTGCGGGGGCCGTGGACGCCCTCGACCCGGTCGAGCTCGATGTCGCTCGTCGCCGACGGGCCGCTGATCCAGGTCATCGGACGGGCGGGGTCGAGGACGGCCACCGCGTCCGGGACGTCGGGGACGACCTGGTCGGCGCGCACCACGCAGACGTGCAGGTCGGGGACCAGGCTGATCGCGCGGCGCCCCTGGTCCTCGGCGTGGTCGAGCACGATCGTGCCGGTCTCCGCGATCCCGACGCGGGCGGCGGTCACCACCGCCTCGATGCCGTCGAGCTCGGCCGACGTCAGGCCCTCGTCGACGACCGCGCCGGGCACGTCGAGGTCCAGCCCGGGCGGCACGACGGCGCGCGCCCCCTCCCCCAGCGGGGCCAGCACCGCGGCCACGGCGGCGGCCAGCCCGTCGGCGTCGCAGCGGTGGACGGTGGCGCGGTAGTCCTCCACCCGCTCGGCGAACCGCGTCAGCAGCTCCTCGCCCTCGAGCCGGACGCCGGGGGGCGCCACGACCGGGCCCGTGGCACGGCCCGCCGGGTCCAGGTCGGCCAGCGCCTCGCGCACCCGGCCGAGGATCTCCTCGCGCGCGCTCACCGCTCGTCCCGTCCGCCGTCGGTGCGCCGCCACCAGGCGCGGAAGGACTCCCGCGGCGGGGCGGGGAGGTCGCGCGCGCCGGTCCAGGCGGCACCGGGACCGGGCAGCCGGCCGGCGGTCGGGCGACCACCGGGCAGCCGCGCCCGGCCGGCACGGGCCATCACCCGACCGGCGAGGCCGGAGAGGCGCTCGGCGGCACCGAGCCGCCCACCGCGGCCGAAGGCCCAGGCCGTGCCACGCATCGCGACCGCCTCGGCGGAGGGCACCCGGTCGTCGCGGTGCGCGTCGACGACCTTGCTGCGCAGGTGGACCAGCACCTCCGGGATGTCGATGCGCACCGGGCACACCTCGAAGCAGGCCCCGCACAGCGAGGAGGCGTAGGGCAGCGAGTCGGTCTGCTTGTCGCCCTGCCCGCGCATCAGCGGGTTGAGGATCGCCCCGATCGGGCCTGGGTAGACCGAGCCGTAGGCGTGGCCGCCGACCCGCTCGTAGACCGGGCAGACGTTCAGGCACGCCGAGCAGCGGATGCAGCGCAGCGCCTGGCGGCCGACCTCGTCGGCCAGCGCACGGGTGCGGCCGTTGTCGACGAGCACGACGTGCACCTCCTGCGGCCCGTCGCCGGGCGTCACTCCGCTCCACATCGAGGTGTAGGGGTTCATCCGCTCACCGGTGGAGCTGCGCGGCAGCAGCCGCAGCAGCGGGTCGAGCTCGTCGAAGGTCGGGACGACCTTCTCGATGCCGACCACCGAGACCAGGACCTCGGGCAGGGTCAGGCACATCCGACCGTTGCCCTCGGACTCGACGACCACCAGGGTGCCGGTCTCCGCGACCGCGAAGTTGGCCCCCGAGACGGCGACCTTGGCACGCAGGAACTTCTCCCGGAGGTGCTGCCGCGCCGCGGCCGCGAGCACGGCCGGCTCGTCGGTGAGGTCCTCGGGCGCCGCCCGGCCGGCCGAGGCCATCCGGGAGCGGAAAACCTCGCGGATCTCGGCGCGGTTGCGGTGGATCGCCGGGACCAGGATGTGGCTGGGCAGGTCGTCGCCGAGCTGCACGATGAGCTCGGCCAGGTCGGTCTCCCACGCGGCGACTCCCTCGGCCTCGAGGGCCTCGTTGAGCCCGATCTCCTGGGTGGCCATCGACTTGACCTTGACGACCTCGTCGACGCCGTGGGAGCGGGCCACCTCGGCGACGACCCGGCAGGCCTCGGCGGCGTCGCGGGCCCAGTGCACGACGGCGCCGCGCGCGGTCAGCGAGGCCTCGAGCCGGACCAGCTGCTCGTCGAGGTCGTGGAGCGCGCGCTCCTTCACCGCTGCCCCGGCCAGGCGCAGGTCCTCCCACCCCTCGACCTCGCCGACGACGGCCGCGCGCTTGGCGCGGATCGTCCCGGTGGCGTGGGCCAGGTTGTGGCGCAGCTGGGTGTCGGCGAGCGCCTCGCGCGCCGCCGAGGGGAACGGCGGCATCCCGACGAAGGTGGCGCTCATCGGGGCCCCCCCTGCTCGGCCGGTGTCGGCGCGGCGGCCGACGCGAGCACCGGTTCGTCCTCGGTGGCGGCGAGCACCTCGGCCAGGTGCGCCACCCGCACGCCGGTCTGCTGACGCGAGAGCAGCCCCCCGATGTGCATCAGGCAGGAGTTGTCGCCCGCGACCAGGACCTCCGCGCCGGTCTCGCGCACGTGCCGGGCCTTGTCGGCCCCCATCGCCACCGACGTCTCGGCGTTCTTGACCGCGAACGTCCCCCCGAAGCCGCAGCACTCGGCCGCGGCGGGGAGCTCGGTCAGCCGGATGCCGCGCACCTCCTGCAGCAGGCGCAGCGGGCGGTCGCCCACCCCGAGCATGCGCAGCGAGTGGCAGGTGGGGTGGTAGGTGACCCGGTGCGGGAAGTAGGCCCCCACGTCGGTCACCCCGAGCACGTCGACCAGCAGCTCGCTGAGCTCGTACGTCGGCGGCGCGTCCTGGACCGCCCGGACCAGCCCGGGGTCGCCCGATCGCTTGGCGACCAGCCCGTGCTGGTGGCGGGCCGAGCCGGCGCACGACCCGGACGGGGTGACCACGGCGTCGTAGCCGGCGAAGGCCTCGACGTAGGTCCGCACCACCGGCACCGCCTCGTCGAGGTAGCCGGTGTTGACCATCGGCTGCCCGCAGCAGGTCTGGGAGGTAGGGAACTCGACCTCGACGCCGAGGCGGCGCAGCAGGCGTACCACGGCCTTGCCGGTCTCGGGGAACATCGCGTCGTTGACGCAGGTGACGCTCAGGGCGACCTTCATGTGACCACCCTCTCACCGGTGTCGCGCCCGGCCGGGGTGAGCCGGGACGGACGCAGCCGGAGCTCGGCGGCGGCCCAGTCGAGGTCGGCGCCCGGCTCGTAGCGGACCAGGTCGTGGGTGCGGCGCACCAGCGCCCGCATCGCGGAGCGGTCGGGCAGGTCCAGGCCGAGGGCCCGAGCCTGGACGAGCACGTTGCCCAGCGCCGCCGCCTCGGCCGGTCCGGCGACCACCGGCAGGCCGCACGCGTCGGCGGTGAGCTGGCACAGCAGCGTGTTGCGCGTTCCGCCGCCGACGACGTGGAGCACGGCGGGGGCCCGGTCCGCGAGGTGGGCGGCCTCGCGCAGCGTGCGCCGGTAGGCCAGCGCCAGGCTGTCGAGGACGGTGCGGACCACCTGGAACGGCGTCGCCGGGACCGGTTCCCCGGTCTCGGCGGCCGCTGCGGCGATCCGGGCCGGCATGTCCCCGGGGGGCAGCAGCCGCGGGTCGTCGATGTCGACCACCGTGCGCAGCGGCTCGACCTGCGCCGGGTCGGCGGCGGCTGCGAGCAGGGTCGGCAGGTCGGTGCCGGGCACCCCGGCCGCGTGCCAGGCTCGCACGGACTCCGAGAGGACCCACAGGCCCATCACGTTGCGAAGGAAGCGCACCGTGTCGTCGAGGCCGCCCTCGTTGGTGAAGCCCGCCAGTCGGGCCTCCTCCGAGAGCACCGGCTGCGCCAGCTCCAGGCCCAGCAACGACCAGGTGCCCGAGGAGAGGTAGGCGACGTCGCCGTCCGGTTCGGCGGGGACGGCCACGACGGCCGAGGCCGTGTCGTGCGAGGCCACGACGACCACCGGCACGTCGGTGGCGGCGCCGCCGGGGGCGACCTCGGCGGCCACGTCCGGCAGCAGCGCGCCGAGCAGCTCCCCCGGCTCGCGCAGCGGCGGCAGGATGCTCCAGGGCAGTCCGAGCCGGCCTGCGAGCGCGGTGGCCCAGTCACCCTCCACCACGTCGAGCAGGCCGGTGGTGGAGGCGTTGGTCCGCTCGGCCCCGGTGCGGCCGGTGAGCCAGTAGCCGAGCAGGTCGGGCAGCAGCAACAGGGTCTCGGCCGCCTCCAGCGCCGCGGTCCCGCGAGCGGCGACCAGCTGGTAGACGGTGTTGAACGGCAGCGCCGCGAGCCCGTTGACGGCGTACTGCTCGGCCGGCGTCACGACCTCGGCGACGACCGTCGGCCACTCCGTCGGTGCGCGCGTCGCGGTGGCTGAAGGGGTTGCCCAGCAGCCGGCCGTCGCGGTCCAGCAAGCCGTGGTCGACGGCCCAGGAGTCGATGCCCACGCCGTGGACCGGACCGCGGCGGGCGACCTCGCGCAACCCGGTCAGCACCTCGCGGTGGATCGCGAGGACGTCCCAGAACAGGGAGCCGCCGGCGCGCACCGCGCCGTTCGGGAAGCGGTGCACCTCGACGAGGTCGAGCACCCCCGCCGCCACGTCGACCTCCGCGGCCATCACCCGGCCGCTCGTGGCGCCCAGGTCGATCGCCGCGACGCGGAGCCGGCCGGGCACCCCGCCCCGGTTCATCGCAGGAAGGCGGCGGCCACGCCGGCGTCGACGGGCACGTGGAGACCGGTGGTGTGGGTCATCTCCGGGCCGCACAGCACGGAGACCGCGTTCGCGATGTGCGAGGGCAGCACCTCACGCTTGAGGATGGTGCGCTGGGCGTAGAACTTCCCGAGGTCCTTCTCCTCCACCCCGTAGACCGCCGCCCGGTTGGCACCCCAGCCCGAGGCGAAGATGCCGGAGCCTTGCACCACGCCGTCGGGATTCACGCCGTTGACCTTGACGCCGTGCTCGCCGAGCTCGGCGGCCAGCAGCCGCACCTGGTGGGCCTGGTCGGCCTTGGTCGCGGAGTAGGCGATGTTGTTCGGCCCGGCGAAGACGGAGTTCTTGGACGAGATGTAGACGATGTCGCCGCCCATCCCCTGGGCGATCAGCACGCGGGCGGCGGCCTGGGAGACCAGGAAGGAGCCCTTGGCCATCACGTCGTGCTGGCGGTCCCAGTCGGCCTCGGTGGTCTCCAGCAGGCTCTTGGACAGTGACAGCCCGGCGTTGTTGACGACGAGGTCGAGCCCGCCGAAGGCCAGCACGGCTGCGTCGACCATCGCGGCCACCGCGGCGGCGTCGGAGACGTCGACCTCGACCCCGACCGCGACGTCGGGACCGCCGATGCCGGCGGCCGCCTCCTGCGCCCGGTCGAGGGAGAGGTCGGCCACGACCACGCAGGCGCCCTCGGCGGCGAGCTTCTCGGCCGTCGCGCGACCGATCCCGCCGGCGGCACCGGTGACCAGCGCGACCCGGGTCGCCAGCGGCCTCGGCCTCGGCATCCGCTGCAGCTTGGCCTCCTCGAGCGCCCAGTACTCGATGCGGAACTTCTCCGCCTCGTCGATGGGGGCGTAGGTCGACAGGCCCTCGGCCCCACGCATCACGTTGATCGCGTTGGTGTAGAACTCCCCGGCGACGCGGGCGGTCTGCTTGTCCTTGCCGAAGGAGAACATCCCGACGCCAGGCACCAGCACGACCAGCGGGTCCTTACCGCGGATGGCCGGGCTGTCGGGCGTCGCGTTCCGGTCGTAGTAGCCCTGGTAGTCCTCGCGGTAGAGGACCGCGAGCTCGTGGAGCCGGGCGACGGATTCCTGGACCGAGGCGTCGGCGGGCAGGTCGAGGACCAGCGGCTTGACCTTGGTGCGCAGGAAGTGGTCCGGGCAGGAGGTGCCCAGCGCCGCGAGGCGCGGGTGCTCGCTCGCGGCGAGGAAGTCGAGCACGACGTCGGAGTCGGTGAAGTGACCGACCATCGGGCGGTCCGCGGAGGCGATGCCGCGGACCGTCGGGGCCAGCGCCGCCGCCTTCGCGCGCCGCTCCTCGGCCGGCAGCGGGGCGTAGCCGTCCAGGGCGGGGCCGAACGGCTCCGCCGAGGAGTGCTCGGCGATGTAGGCCGCGGCCGTGTCGATGATGCGCAGGCTGTTCTGCTCGGCCTCCTCGGACGTCTCGCCCCACGCCGTGATGCCGTGGCCGCCGAGGACGCACCCGATCGCCTGCGGGTTCTTCTCCTTGATCTCGGCGATGTCGAGCCCGAGCTGGAAGCCCGGGCGCCGCCAGGGCACCCACACCACCGTGTCACCGAAGATCGTCGAGGTCAGCTCCTCGCCGTCCTGCGCGGTGGCGACCGCGATGCCCGAGTCGGGGTGCAGGTGGTCGACGTGCGGCGCGTCGACCAGACCGTGCATGGCGGTGTCGATGGACGGCGCGGCTCCGCCCTTGCCGTGCAGGCAGTAGTCGAACGCCGCGACCATCTCGTCCTCGCGGTCCACGCCCGGGTAGACGTCGACCAGGGCCCGCACCCGGTCCAGGCGCAGCACGGCCAGACCGGGTTCGGTCAGCGTGCCCAGGTCACCGCCGGAGCCCTTGACCCAGAGCAGCTCCACGGCCTCGCCGGTGACGGGGTCGGTCTCGGTGCCCTTGGCGGAGGTGTTGCCGCCGGCGTAGTTGGTGTTCTTGGGGTCGGCGCCCAGGCGGTTCGAGCGGGCGATCAGGTCGGCAGCGGCCGGGTTGGTCATGACGTGTCTTCCTCGAGGGTGGGGAGGGTGGATCGACGGGTGCGTCGGGTGGGCCGGTCAGGTCCAGGACAGCTGGGCGCCGCCGACTCGGGCGGCCTCGATCTCGTCCTGGTAGCCGGACTCGGCGTAGGCGCGCATCGGGTCGGCGGGCAGGCCGCGCTGCTCACGCCACGCGGCGAGGTCGGCGCGGACGTCGGTGGCGAAGGCGTCCATGAAGACGTCGTGCGCCCCGAGGACGTCGCCGGCCCGCTCGGCGGCGGCGAGCGCGTCCCGGTCGACCAGCAGCGCCCGCGCGGTCATCTCCTGCACGTTGAGCACCGAGCGGATCTGGCCGGGGATCTTGTCCTCGATGTTGTGGCACTGGTCGAGCATCAGCGCCACCCCGCTGCCGGCGTCGAGGCCCCCGCCCCGGACGACCTCGACCATGATCCGGAACAGCTGGAAGGGGTCGGCCGACCCGACGATCAGGTCGTCGTCGGCGTAGAAGCGGGAGTTGAAGTCGAAGGAGCCGAGCCGCCCCAGGCGTAGCAGCTGCATCACGATGAACTCGATGTTGGTGCCCGGCGCGTGGTGCCCGGTGTCCAGGCACACCATGGCGCGCTCGCCCAGGGCGCTGACCTGGGCGTACGACGTACCCCAGTCCGGGACGTCCATGTGGTAGAAGGCCGGCTCGAAGAACTTGTACTCCAGGACGAGGCGCTGGTCCTCGCCGAGCCGCTCGTAGATGGCGGCCAGGGACTCGGCGAGCCGGTCCTGCCGCCCGCGCAGGTCGACCTGGCCCGCGTAGTTCGACCCGTCGGCGAGCCAGATCTTCAGGTCGCGCGACCCGGTGGCGCGCATGACGTCGAGGCACTCGAAGTGGTGGTCCACGGCCCGGCGGCGCACGGCCGGGTCGACGTGGGTGAGGCTGCCGAACTTGTAGACGTCGTCCTGGAAGGTGTTCGAGTTGATCGTGCCGAGCTCGACGCCGAGGTCCGCGGCGTGACGGCCGAGCGCGGCGTAGTCGTCGACCTTGTCCCACGGGATGTGCAGGGCGACCCTCGGCGCCAGCCCGGTCAACCGGTGCACGGTCGCGGCGTCGGCGATCTTCTCCTCGACCGAGCGCGGGGTGCCGGGCGTGCCGAACACCTTGAAGCGGGTGCCGGAGTTGCCGTAGGCCCAGGAGGGGACCTCGATGGCCAGCGGGGCCAGGCGGTCGGTGATGTCGGCGAAGCTGGTCATCTCGGTCTCTCGTCTCGGGGTGTCGTCCCGGCGGTGGGCTCCGGGAGCGCGGCCAGCTGGTCCTCGAGGTGGAAGATCTCGCGGAGCAGCACGAACCCCTCGTCAGGAGGGCGTCCGTCGATGCCGGTGAAGAAGGGGGCCATCTCGGCCTGCCAGCGGGCGTTCACCTCGGTGGCGGCCATCGCCTGCTGGGCCGCGACCAGGTCGTCGGCCTCGACGTGGCCGATCAGGAGCCCGTCCTCCCGCAGGAACAGGGAGTAGCGGCGCCAGCCGGTGCGTTCGAGCGCCTCGAGCATCTCCGGCCAGACGGCGCGGTGGCGCTCGACGTACTCCTCGAGCCGGTCGGGGCGGACCCGGAGCTCGAAGCAGTAGCGCGGCACGGCGTGGACTCCCTGTTCCTGCGTGGCGTCGGTTCGGCGGCTCAGAAGTCGAAGTCGCCGATGTTGGACTTGTCGAAGACCGTGGGGTCCCCGAGCACGACGACACCGTCGGCGCCCACCTCGTAGTCACCCAGGTCGCCGGCGGTGAAGGTGTCGCCCTCCTCGCCGGTGATCTCCTCGGCGACGAGCGCGTCGGCGGCGTAGGCCGCGAGGTAGCCGAGCTCCTCGGGGTTCCACAGCGCGAACGACTCGACGGTGCCGTCCTCGACGTACTCGCGCATCTGGTTGGGCGTGCCCAGACCGGTCAGCGCGACCTCGCCCTTGCTGTCGGACGTCGACAGGTAGCGGGCGGCGGCCGCGATGCCCACGGTGGTGGGGCTGATGATGCCGGCCAGGTCGGGGTAGGACTGGAGCAGCGCCGCGGTCCGGTCGAAGGAGGTCTGGTCGTCGTCGTTGCCGTAGACCACGTCGACGATCTCGATGTCGGGGTACTCCGAGGCGGCGTACTCCTCCATCAGCTCGATCCAGGTGTTCTGGTTGGTGGCGTTCGCCGCGGCCGAGAGGATCGCGACCTCGCCCTCGCCGCCGATCTGCTCGGCGACCAGGTCCACCTGGGAGGTGGCGATGCCCTCGGCGTCGGCCTGGCTGACGAAGAGGTCGCGGCACTCGGGGTCGGTGTCGGAGTCGAAGGTGACGATCTTGGTGCCGGCACCGCTGGCCTCGTCGAGCGCGTCGCAGATCGCGGTGGGGTCGTTCGCCGAGACCACGAGGCTGTCGACGCCCTGCTGGGCGGCGGTGTTGATGAACGGGACCTGCGCGTCGGGGGTGGCGGTGTCGGGCCCGACCACCTCGAAGCTGCCGCCGAGCTCCTCGGTCGCCGTGGTGGCGCCGGTGGCGCTGGCGTCGAAGTAGGGGTTGCCGAGGTTCTTGGGGAGCATCGTGACGCCGGCGCCGGCGGACTCGCCGCCGGACCCGCCGCCGGACCCACCCCCGTCGTCACCGCCGCAGGCGGTCAGGGAGAGGGCGGACACGAGCGTCATCGCCGCGAGGGCCGGGACCCGTCGGGTGCGGAGCTTCATGGGTGGTGCCTTTCGTCGGTGGTGCTGGGTGTGGGTGGTGGACGTGCAGGTGGTGCAGGTCGTGCGGCTCGCGCGGGTCAGGTGGTGCCGGCCCGGTCCGGGGCCCGGCGGCGCCGACGGGCACGGACCCGCTCGGAGACCCAGGACAGGACGCTGGTGGAGATGACCGAGGCCACGAGCAGGACCCCGATCACGATGTTGATGACGTTGACGGTGTAGCCCTCCAGGCGCATCGCGCTGGAGACGACGCCGATCAGCACCACACCGGCGACGACGCCGTGCAGGGCGCCGCGACCGCCGAAGATGGAGACCCCGCCGAGCAGGACGGCGGCGATCACCTGCAGCTCGAGACCGGTCGCGTTGTCGCCACGGGCCGAGCCGTAGCGCAGCGTGAAGTAGATGCCGGCGAAGGCCGACACGGCACCGGTCATCACGAAGAGCCAGAAGGTGGTGCGGGCGACGTCGACCCCGGTGAAGCGGGCCGCCTCGGCGTTCAGCCCGGTCTCGTAGGCCCCCCGGCCGAAGCCGGAGAAGTGCAGCAGCCACACGAAGATCGCGAGCAGGACGAGGAAGGGCAGGACGACCCAGGGGATGCTGCCGCCCTCGACGATGCGCAGCGTCGCCAGGTCGGTCCAGCGCTCGGGGAAGTCGGTGACGGCGGTGGTGCCGAGCAGGCCGACGGCGATACCGCGGTAGAGCGCCAGCGTGCCGATGGTCACCGCCAGCGACGGCAGCCCCACGTAGGCGACGAGGAACCCGTTGAGGCTGCCGCACACCGCTCCGACCGCGACGGCCACGAGACCGGCGACCGGGATCGAGAGCCCCGCGTCCTGGTGCAGCACCCCGACCAGGACCGAGCTCAGGCCGACCACGCTGGCGACCGAGAGGTCGATCTGGCCGGTGACGATCACCATCGTCATCGGCAGCGCGATGAGCAGGATCGGGATGATGTCGAGCAGCAGGTAGTAGAGGGTCAGCGGTCCGTCGAAGTTGGGCACCTCGGCGACCGAGTAGAGGTAGACGACGCCGAGCAGGGCGACCACGGCGAACTCGCGGGTGAGCAGGGCGCGCTGCCACAGCGGTCGGGAGTACGCCGGGTAGGTCCGCTCGGCTGCGGGTCCTCCCGCGGCGGGACGGGACAGCGTCGGGGTGCTCATGCGTCGACCTCTCGCGTGGTGGTGCCCGGGGCGGGCTCGGACCGGACCGTGGACCGCTCGGCGACCAGCCGGCGTTCCTCGCGCCGGGCGAGGACCCGGTCGAGGACGATCGCGGCGAGGATCAGCGCGCCGACGACGGCCTGCTGCCAGAAGTCGGAGATGCCGACCACGGGCAGCGCCCGGTTGATGGTGACGAGCAGGAAGGCGCCCAGGGCGGCGCCCCACACGGTGCCGGAGCCGCCGAAGATCGCGACCCCGCCGATGACGGCGGCGCCCACGGCCTGGAGCTCGATGCTCAACCCCGCTCCGCTGCTGACGGTGCCGTAGCGCGCCGCGTAGACCACGCCGGCGAGCCCGGCGAGCGCTCCGCTGACCACGAACGCGGTGAGGACGCGCCGGGTGACCGGGAGGCCGTAGAGGTGGGCGGCCTCCGGGTCCGAGCCGATGGCGTACAGCTCGCGGCCGCTGCGGGTGGTGCGCAGGTGGTGACCGACGGCGGCGAGCACGACCAGCGCCAGGATCGTCAGCACCGGGATCCCCAGGACGCTGCTGGTGCCGAGGTCCAGGAACGCGTCGGGCATGTCGCCCGCGTTGATCCGGTCGCTGCCGGCCCAGGACAGGAAGATCCCCCGGTAGATGTAGAGGGTCCCGAGGGTGATCACCAGCGCCGGCACGCGACCGAACGCGACGAGGACCCCGTTGACCAGCCCGAGCACCGCCCCCAGCCCGATGCCGGCCAGGAACACCACGACGACCGGGATGCCGGGGTTGTCGGTGAACAGCCGGCCGGTGAGGTAGGCGGTGAGGCCCAGCACGGAGCCGACCGACAGGTCGACGTTGCGGGTGATGATGACGACCGTCTGGCCGACGGCCAGCAGGAGCAGCAGCGACGGCGTGACCAGCAGGTTGCGCCAACCGTCGGAGCTGACCAGGAAGGCCTCGGACTGCCAGGTCGTCGCGGCCACGACCAGCAGCAGGACGACCCCGACCGCGAGCTCGCGCGAGCGCAGCAGCGCCGTCAGGCGCCCGGCGTTCACGCCCGCACCTGCTCGGGGTGGCCGGCGGCGCCGGTGTCGCTCCGGGTGGCGGCGCGCATGATGGCCTCCGGGGTGGCGTCGTCGCGGTCGATCTCAGCGGTGATGCGCCCCTCGCGCACCACGAGGACGCGGTCGGCCATGCCGAGCACCTCGGGGAGCTCGGAGGAGATCATCACGATGGCCAGGCCCTCGCCGGCGAGCTCGCAGAGCAGCCGGTGGACCTCGGCCTTGGTGCCGACGTCGATGCCGCGGGTGGGCTCGTCGATGAAGAGCAGGCGGGGACGGCTGGCCAACCACTTGGCGATGACCACCTTCTGCTGGTTGCCGCCGCTCATGGTGGCCGCGCGCATGTCCAGCGCGCTGGTCTTGACCTCGAGCCGGGCCGCCCACGGGGCGGCGGCGTTGTTCTCGGCCCGGGAGGTCAGCACGCCTGCGCGGCCGAGGCCGCGCCGGATCACCCCGGCCACGTTGCGGGCCACGGAACCCTGCGTGACCAGGCCCTGCTGGCGTCGGTCCTCGGGGACGAACGCGATGCCGGCGCGGATCGCGGCCTGCGGGCTGCCCGCGGCGAGGTCCTTGCCGGCCACGCGCACCGAGCCGTGGTCGTAGGGGTCGACGCCGAAGACGGCGCGCGCGATCTCGCTCCGCCCGGCGCCGACCAGGCCGGCCAGGCCGACGATCTCGCCGGCGCGGACCGAGAAGCCGACGTCCTCGAACACGCCCGCACGGCTCAGCCCGTCGACCTCGAGGACGACGTCGCCGACCGGGGCGGGGGTCTTGGGGAAGAGCTCGCCGACCTCACGGCCGACCATCTGGGCGACGACCTCGTCGACGGAGGTCCCCGCGACCGGCTGGGTGGCCACGTAGGCGCCGTCGCGCATCACGCTGACGACGTCGCAGAGCGCGAACACCTCGTCGAAGCGGTGGGAGATGAAGATCAGGGCGCGGCCCTCGTCGCGCAGGCTCCGAGCGACGGCGAACAGCCGCTCGACCTCCACGCCGCTCAGCGCGGCGGTCGGCTCGTCCATCACCAGCAGCGTCGCGTCGAGCGAGATCGCCTTGGCGATCTCGATGATCTGCTGGTCTGCGATCGAGAGGCCCCGGGCCGGGCGGTCGGGATCCAGCTCGACGCCGAGGCGCCCGAACAGCTCCTTCGCCTCGCGTGCGCATCGCTGCGCGGTCGATGCGGCGCGCCGCACCCAGCGGCTGGCGGCCCATGAACAGGTTCTCGGTGACGGTGAGGTCGGGGAAGAGCGTGGGCTCCTGGTAGATCACCGCGATCCCGGCGTCCTTGGACTCGGCGGTCGAGGAGAAGTCCACGTCCACGCCGCGGAAGCGGAACGTGCCTCCGTCGCGGCGGTGGACCCCGGCCACGACCTTGACGAGGGTGGACTTGCCGGCGCCGTTCTCGCCCACGAGGGCGTGGATCGACCCGGCGTCGACGCGCAGCGTGCCGGAGGACAGCGCCGTCACCGCGCCGAAGGACTTGGTGATCCCGTGCAGCTCGAGCGTGGGCGTCGCGTCCTCGGTGGGCGCTGCTGCCGCTGGGCTCATCCGGTTCTCCTGCTCTGTGATTGAAAGGTTTCAACCCGTGAGCCAGGACACTAGGTGACGGCAATCACAGCCGTCAACCCTGACGTGCGAGAATCCCCGAGATCGCTCCACCCGCGGTCCGCGAGGACTGCGCGCCGCTGTCGTACTAACGTTTCACCGAGGACGCCCGATGCCGCCCGACGTCTCCCCGACCGCGCCGCCCCCGGCGCGCGCCCCGGGGGTCAAGGACGTCGCCCGGGCGGCCGGCGTCTCCCTCGGGACGGTGTCGAACGTGCTCAACCGCCCGGACCGGGTCTCGGCGGCGACCCGGGCGCGGGTCGAGGTGGCGATGGGAGCGCTGGGCTTCGTGCGCAACGAGTCCGCGCGCCAGCTGCGCGCCGGGCGCAGCAGGGTGCTGGCCTACGTGGTCCTCGATGCCGGCAACCCCTTCTTCACCGACGTCGCCGGCGGGATCGAGGGGGCTGCCGAGGCGGCCGGCCTCTCGGTCTTCCTGTGCAACAGCGACCAGCGGGCGGCCCGGGAGCGTGACTACCTCGACCACCTCGAGGAGCAGCGGGTGCAAGGCATCCTGGTGACCCCGGTCGACCCGGACTCCCCCCACCTCCACGAGGTGGCCGCCCGCGGCACGCCCGTCGTGGTGGTCGACCGCACCCGCGCCGACGACCTGCTGTGCTCGGTCGCCGTCGACGACGTGCACGGCGGTCGCGTCGCTGTGGAGCACCTGCTCGACCGGGGGCACGAGCGGGTCGCCTACGTGGGAGGGCCCACCGACCTCGGCCAGGTGCGCGACCGGCTCGCGGGCGCCCGGGACGCCTGGGCCACGGCCGGGCGGGCCGCCGACGACCTGGTCGTGATGGCGACGACGGCCCTCACGGTCGCCGAGGGCCGCGCCGCCGGCGAGCGGCTGGCCGGGGTCCCGCGCGCGCGACGTCCCACCGCCGCGTTCTGCGCCAACGACCTGCTGGCCCTCGGCCTGCTCCAGCAGGTCGTCGCTGCCGGCCACCGGGTGCCCGAGGAGCTCGCGATCGTCGGCTACGACGACATCGAGTTCGCCGCCGCTGCGGCGGTGCCGCTCACCTCGGTGCGCCAGCCGCGCCGCGAGCTCGGCCGCACCGCCACCGAGCTGCTGCTCGACGAGACCGGCGGCAGCGACCACCAGCACCGCCAGGTGCTCTTCACCCCCGACCTCGTGGCCCGCACCTCCACCGTCGGCTGATCCGCCCGGAGGGTCGGTCAGGCGCGCCGACCGGCGAAGAACGCGTCCAGCAGGGCGGTCGACTCCGCGGCGCGGACGCCGGCGACCACCTCGGGGCGGTGGTTGAGCCGGCGGTCGCGGACGACGTCCCACAGGCTGCCGACCGCCCCGGCCTTGTCGTCCCACGCGCCCAGCACCACCCGGTCGACCCGGGCCAGGACCGCGGCGCCGGCGCACATCGTGCACGGCTCGAGCGTCACCACCAGCGTGCAGCCGTCGAGCCGCCACCCGCCACGGCCGCGGGCCGCCGCGCGCAGCGCCACCACCTCGGCGTGGCCGGTGGGGTCGGCCTCGACCTCGCGGACGTTGCGCCCGGCGCCGAGGACCGCACCCGCCTCGTCGACCACGACCGCCCCGACCGGGACGTCGCCCGTCGACAGCGCCACGCGGGCCTGCTCGAGGGCGTCACCCATCGCCGCGTCCCAGGGACCGCTCACCGGACGCGCCGCTCAGGCGGGCGCGAGGCCGACGACGTCGTCGAACTGCGGGCCGAACCCGGCCCGGCGGGCGACCTCGGAGAGGATCTCGTCGGGGTAGAGGTCCAGGTCCTCGACCAGGGCGGCCAGCGTCGGCCCGCTCACACCGAGGTCGTCGAGCAGGTCCAGCTCGCCGGCCGGCTCCTGCTCGTCGTCGTCCTCGGGATCGGGCAGGCCGAGCAGGTCCAGCGCGGAGGCCGCGAGCTCCCACTCCTCGGCCGCGGTGACGTCGGAGAGCAGCAGCCGCGCGCGCCCGTCGACCACGCGCACGAGCAGGAACCAGTCCTCGTCGACCGCGACCATCGCGATCGCCCCGTCGCCGGGGAGCCGCCGCAGCGCACGGGCCACCGCGTCGGCGTCCTCGAGGTGGTCGAGCGTCAGCTCGTGGACCGTCCACTCCTCCCCCACCCGGAAGGCGGCCACGGCGAAGTCGACGGCGTCGAGCTGGTCGAGCGGGTCGAGCGGGTCGTCGCCCATGACTGTCTCCGTATGGCGCGCGGTGCACCGGGTGGTCGGCCCGCCGGGACCCCGCTGGGACGAGGGGCGGGCCGGGCGGGCGGCGCCGCCGCACCCAGCGTGGCAGAACCCCCCGGCCCGGCCAAGAGGCTTTCCGCCCGCTCCCGGACCGGGCGACGCCCTAGGGTCGAGGTCATGCGCACCCACGTCGTGGACCACCCGCTGGTCGCCCACAAGCTCACCGTCCTGCGCGACGAGGCGACCGACTCCCCGACCTTCCGCCGCCTCGCCGACGAGCTGGTGACGCTCCTGGCCTACGAGGCCACCCGCTCGGTGCGGGTCGCCCCGCACGAGATCCGCACGCCGGTGGCCCCCACCACCGGGGTGCGCCTGGCCACCCCGAAGCCGCTCGTCGTGCCGATCCTTCGCGCGGGGCTCGGCATGCTCGACGGGATGGTGCGGCTGCTGCCGACCGCGGAGGTGGGCTTCCTCGGCATGGTGCGCAACGAGGAGACGCTGCTGGCCTCGACCTACGCCGAGCGGCTGCCCGAGGACCTGTCGGGCCGCCAGTGCTACCTGCTCGACCCCATGCTCGCCACGGGCGGCACGCTGGCCGCGGCGATCGAGTTCCTCACCAGCCGCGGCGCCGACGACATCACCTGCCTGTGCCTGCTCGCGGCCCCCGAGGGCTGCGCGAACCTCGAGGCCGCGCTCGGCGACCACCAGGTCCCGGTGACGGTCGTCGTCGCCGCCATGGACGAGCGGCTCGACGAGCGCGGCTACATCGTCCCGGGCCTCGGCGACGCCGGCGACCGGCTCTACGGCGTGGCGGGCTGAGCACCCAGGGACAGCTCCGCCAGCACCTCGTGCCGCGGGCGGCCGCGGGGGCCCTCGCCCAGGTGCGAGGCGACCAGGACGATCCGGTCGACGGTGAACACCGGCCCGCGGTAGGTCGTGAGCAGGCGCACCCAGGACGTCACGTCGCCCGCCCGGCCGCGGCGCGCCAGGGTGAGGTGGGGTCGGAAGCGCGCGCCGTCGACCTCGGCGCCGGAGATCGCGAACGCGGTCCGGGCGCCGGCTGCCGCCCGGTGCAGCTCGGTCGCGGCGTCCCCGCCGAGGTCCAGGCCGGCGTGCAGCACGCGCGCCCGTGCGGCGTCGGGCAGCGCGCCGCCCCCGGCCAACCGCACGGTGAAGGGCTCGCGGCGGCGGGCGGCCGCCGCGAGCCGCTGCTCGAGCTCATCCACGCGCCAGTCCTCGACGTCCGCGGCGAAGGCCAGCGTCACGTGCCACTGGGCCTGGTCGCTCCAACGGAGCCCGTCGGCCCGGCCGGCCGCGCGCCGCGGCTCGAGGAAGCCGTCGAGGTCCTCGACCGCCCCCGTCGGCGGCACCAGCGAAGCGAACAACCGCACCGGCCGATCCTCGCGCACGCACGGCTCCCCCGTTCGCCTGACCGGCGCCGCGGACCGGCGTAGCGTCCCGCCGGTGACCTCCCCCCGTCCGGTCCGGCTGCTGCTCCCCCTGCTGGCCCTCCTCCTCTGCGTCCCCGCCGTCGCGGCTGCGCCGGCGTCCGCCGACCACACGGGGGAGTCGCCCGGGCCGGTCAACGCCGGCACCACCTACGGCTGGTGGGCGCAGGACGGCGTGCGCTGGATGGAGCACTGGGAGGAGGCCGTGCTCGAGGACCGCTGGCGGGTGCGCGGGCGCGGCGTCGTGCAGCCGCAGCACGGGATGCTCACGCTCGACACCACCCGGCACGGCAGCCTCGGCGCGACGCTGCTGCGCAAGCCGCGGACCACCGGCCGCTGGGAGATCAGGTTGCGGGCGCACCGCTTCGAGACCGCCCACCGCGACTACCGCGTGCAGACCGCGCTCGTGCCGCGGGCGGCCGCCCAGCAGCGGTGCGGCTCCTCCGACGTCGCCCTCGAGTCCTTCGAGCTCGGCGGCCCGACCGTCGACCTCTACGCCCGCAACGGCACGGAGTCCTTCGAGGACGTCCTCGCCGTCGACCACGGGGACCAGGCGTGGCACACCTACGCCGTGGAGGTCACCACGGAGCGGATCTCGTGGTTCGTCGACGCCCACGTCGTGCGCACCGAGCGGCGCCCGGAGGCCCTCTCCGGGGCGCCGCTGACGGTGAAGCTCGCCATGGTCGGCGTGCGCGGGGAGCGGATGAACAAGTCGCGCATGCAGCTGGACTGGCTGCGCCACTTCAACCTCAACGGGCCGAACCGGCAGCCGGTCGACGCGCCGCGGATGACCCAGGTCACCACGAGCAACAGCTGCTGACCCGGACCTCCGGGCCGGACCCCCACCCACCACCCCCGCGTCGGCCCCAGGGGTGGTGGGGCCACCCCTGGCGCCTGTGCTTTGATCGATCCAACCGCGCGTCGGCGCGGGGTGTGACCGCGCGCACGCGCGGCTGATGTGGAGGCATGCATGGAGACCTGGCCGGGAAGCGCCTACCCCCTCGGGGCGACGTTCGACGGGAGCGGCACCAACTTCGCGCTCTTCAGCGAGGTGGCCGAGCAGGTCGAGCTCTGCCTCTTCGACACCGACGGCGAGGGTCTCGCCGAGACCCGCGTCGCGCTGACCGAGGTCGACGCCCACGTCTGGCACGCCTACCTGCCCGCGGTGCAGCCCGGCCAGCGCTACGGCTACCGCGTGCACGGCCCGTGGGACCCGGCGCAGGGGCTTCGCTGCAACCCGAACAAGCTGCTGCTCGACCCCTACGCCAAGGCCACCAGCGGCGAGATCGACTGGGACCAGGCGCTGTTCTCCTACACCTTCGGCGACCCCGACTCGCGCAACGACGAGGACTCGGCCGCCCACATGACCCTCGGCGTGGTCATCAACCCGTTCTTCGACTGGGAGGGCGACCGCGCGCCGCGGATCGCCTACAACGACACCGTCGTCTACGAGGCGCACGTCAAGGGCCTGACCCAGCTGCACCCCGACGTCCCCGAGGAGCAGCGCGGCACCTACGCCGGGCTCGCCCACCCCGCGATCACCGAGCACCTCACCAAGCTCGGCGTCACCGCCATCGAGCTGATGCCGGTCCACCAGTTCGTGCAGGACAGCACGCTGCTGGAGAAGGGCCTGCGCAACTACTGGGGCTACAACACCCTCGCGTTCCTGGCCCCCCACGCCGAGTACGCCGCCACCGGCGTCCGTGGCCAGCAGGTCCAGGAGTTCAAGTCGATGGTCAAGGCGATGCACGCCGCGGGCATCGAGGTGATCCTCGACGTGGTCTACAACCACACCGCGGAGGGCAACCACCTCGGCCCGACGCTGAGCTTCAAGGGCATCGACAACCAGGCCTACTACCGCCTCGTCGAGGACGACGAGCAGTACTACATGGACTACACCGGCACCGGGAACACGCTCAACGTGCGCCACCCCCACTCGCTGCAGCTGATCATGGACTCGCTGCGCTACTGGGTCACCGAGATGCACGTCGACGGCTTCCGCTTCGACCTCGCCTCCGCCCTGGCCCGCGAGTTCTACGAGGTGGACCGGCTCGCGACGTTCTTCGAGCTCGTGCAGCAGGACCCCGTGGTCAGCCAGGTCAAGCTGATCGCCGAGCCCTGGGACGTCGGCCCCGGCGGCTACCAGGTCGGCGGGTTCCCCCCGCAGTGGTCGGAGTGGAACGGCGCCTACCGCGACACCGTGCGCGACTTCTGGCGCGGCGAGCCCAGCCTCGGCGAGTTCGCCAGCCGGCTCTCCGGCTCCTCGGACCTCTACGAGCTCTCCGGGCGCCGTCCGTTCGCCTCGATCAACTTCGTCACCGCCCACGACGGCTTCACGCTGCGCGACCTCGTCTCCTACAACGACAAGCACAACGAGGCCAACGGCGAGGACGGCAACGACGGCGAGAGCCACAACCGGTCCTGGAACCACGGCGTCGAGGGCCCGACCGACGACGAGGACGTGCTGCGGCTGCGCGCCCGCGCCCAGCGCAACTTCATCGCCACGATGCTGCTCAGCCAGGGCGTGCCGATGCTGCTGCACGGCGACGAGGCCGGGCGCAGCCAGGGCGGCAACAACAACACCTACGCCCAGGACTCCGAGATCTCCTGGATGCACTGGGACCGCCTCGACAAGCCGTTGGTCGAGTTCACCGCCCACGTCGCGCGGCTCCGCGCCGAGCACCCGACGTTCCGCCGGCGGCAGTTCTTCACCGGCTCGACCGTGCGCACCGACCCCGGCGACCCGAGCGGCGCCGAGCGCCTCAACGACATCGTCTGGCTCGGCCTCGGACGGCGAGCCGATGCGCGAGGAGGCGTGGAACGACGGCGGCAAGGCCCTGGGCATGTACCTCAACGGCCACGGCATCCGCGGCCGCGACGTGCGCGGCGAGCGCATCGAGGACGACCACTTCCTGCTCTACTTCAACGCCTCCCACGAGGACGTCGAGGTGGTCCTGCCGCCCGAGGAGTACGCCGGGCGGTGGACAACCGTCGTCGACACCGCCGGCACCGCCGAGCAGCGCGGCGCGGTGACCGCCGGCGAGACGGTCCCGCTGTGCTCGCGCAGCGTGCTGGTCCTCCAGGAGTGGGAGCAGCCCGAGGAGGAGCCCGACGGCACCGTCGACGCCTCGCTCGCGGTCTACTCCGAGACCCAGACCGCCGACGAGGACGAGACCGTCCAGCCCGACCAGGACGGGGAGGACGCCTGAGATGACCGCCCGCGTGCCCGCGTCGACGTACCGCGTGCAGGTCAGCGCCGACCAGGACCTGCACCGGGTCGCCGCGCTGCTGGACTACCTCCACGACCTCGGCGCCGACTGGGTCTACCTCTCGCCGCTGCTGGCCGCCGAGCCCGGCAGCGACCACGGCTACGACGTGGTCGCCCACGACCGGGTCGACCCCGAGCGCGGCGGCACCGCAGGCCTGGCCGCGGTGAGCGCCCGGGCCCGCGAGCTGGGCATGGGGGTGCTGGTCGACGTGGTGCCCAACCACGTCGGGGTCGCGACGCCCGCGCAGAACGGCTGGTGGTGGGACGTGCTCACCCACGGCCGCGACTCCGCCTGGGCCGACGCCTTCGACGTCGACTGGGACGCCGGCGACGGCCGGCTGCGGGTGCCGGTCGTCGGCGACGACGACCAGCCCTTCGACCCCGACCACCCCACGGCGGCCCCGGCAGCACCGGTCGGCCACCTGCAGCTGGTCGAGGACGACCTCGGCGCGCTCACGCTGCGCTACCACGACCACGTGCTGCCCGTCGCGCCCGGCACGGCCAGCGCCGGCGACGACCCGGACGAGGTGCACGCGCGCCAGCACTACCGGCTCGTCAACTGGCGCACCGCCGACGCCGGCCTGAACTACCGCCGGTTCTTCGCGGTCAACACCCTCGCCGGGATCCGCGTCGAGGAGCCGACGTACCTCGAGCAGAGCCACGTCGAGATCCGCCGCTGGTTCGACGAGGACCTCGTCGACGGGCTCCGGGTCGACCACCCCGACGGCCTGCGGGACCCGCGCGGCTACCTCGACGACCTGGCCGGCCTCACCGGCGGCGCCTACGTGCTGGTCGAGAAGATCCTCGAGCCCGGCGAGGAGCTGCCCACGTCGTGGGCCACCGCTGGCACCACCGGCTACGACGCGCTGGCCCACGTCGACCGGGTGCTCACCGACCCGGCGGGCGAGGCGCCGCTCTCCGCGCTCGACGGCCGGCTCCGCGGCGCCGACGGCCCGCGGGACTGGCACGCGCTGGTCCACGGCACCAAGCGCACCGTGGCCGACACCATCCTCTCCAGCGAGGTCCGCCGGATCGTGCGCGACCTGCGCCGCGAGCGGCCCGACGTGGTCGACGCGGTCGGCGACGACACCTGCGTGGACGCCGTCGCCGAGGTGCTGGCCTGCTTCGGGGTCTACCGGTCCTACCTGCGCCCCGACGACGACACCGGTCGCGAGCACCTCGACGCCGCCCTCGCCGACGCCCGGCGCCACCGCCCCGACCTCGCCGCGGCCCTCGACGCCCTCGGCGGCCCGCTCGGCGATCCCGCCCTCGAGGCCTGCCGCCGGGTGCAGCAGACCAGCGGCATGGTGATGGCCAAGGGCGTGGAGGACTGCGCCTTCTACCGCTGGTCGCCGCTGACCTCGCTGACCGAGGTCGGCGGGGACCCGAGCGTGTGGTCGCTGCCCGTGGCCGCGTTCCACGACCACATGGCGCTGCGCCAGGCCGAGCGCCCGCACGCGATGACGGCCGGCTCGACCCACGACACCAAGCGCGGCGAGGACGTCCGAGCCCGCATCGCGGTCCTCGCCGAGGTGCCCGAGGTGTGGGAGGCCGCTCTGGGTCGCCTCCTCGAGCTCGTCCCGCTGCCCGACCCGGGCTTCGGGAACCTGCTGTGGCAGGCCGTCGTCGGCGCCTGGCCGGCCGCCGCGGCCGACCGGACGCTGCCCGACGACCTCCGCGCACGGCTCCACGGCTACGCCGAGAAGGCGATGCGCGAGGCCGGCGACCGCACCACGTGGACGGCGCCCGACGAGGCGTACGAGGCGGCCGTGCACGCCGCCGTCGACGCGGCGCTCGACCACGAGGAGGTCCGCGAGGTCGTCACCGGCCTGGTCGACCGCCTCGCCCGGGCCGGCTGGAGCAACGCCCTGTCCGCCAAGCTGCTCTCCCTGACCGTCCCCGGCGTCCCGGACGTCTACCAGGGCAGCGAGCTGTGGGAGCAGAGCCTGGTCGACCCCGACAACCGGCGGCCCGTCGACTTCGCGATGCGCGCCCGCGCGCTGGCTGCGCTGCCCGAGGAGGCCGAGCTCGTCGGCTCCCCCGACGACGCCGGGCTGGCGAAGCTGCGGCTCGTCTCCACCACGCTGCGGCTGCGCCGCGACCGGCCGGAGCTGTTCGTCTCCTACAGCCCGGTCGCCGCGTCCGGTCCGGCCGCGGACCACGTCGTCGCCCTCGACCGCGGCGGCGTCGTGGCCGTGGCCACCCGGCTGCCGGTCGGGCTCGAGGCCGCGGGGGGCTGGGAGGGCACCGCGCTGGACCTGCCCCCGGGCCGGTGGCGCGACGCGGTCACCGAGCGCGAGGTCGGTCCCGACCTCGCCGACGTCCTCGCGACGTACCCCGTCGCGCTGCTGGTCCGGGAGGGCTGAGGTGCACGGTTCCTTCGACGTGTGGGCGCCCCGGGCCGACCGGGTGCGGCTCGCCGTGGGCGACGACGTGGTCGCGATGACAGCCGGTGACGACGGCTGGTGGACCCCCGAGGGGGCGGTCCCCGACCCGGCCGCCGGACCGGTCGACTACGGCTACCTGCTCGACGACGCCGACGATCCCCGGCCGGACCCGCGCTCGCGACGTCAGCCCGACGGCGTGCACGGTCGGTCGCGCACGCACGACGCCACGGCGTTCGCGTGGACCGACCAGGGCTGGACCGGGCGGCAGCTCGCCGGGTCGGTCGTCTACGAGCTGCACGTCGGCACGTTCACCCCCGAGGGCACGCTCGACGCCGCGCTCGGCCGGCTCGACCACCTGGTCTCGATCGGCGTCGACCTGGTCGAGCTGCTCCCGGTGAACTCCTTCGACGGCACCCACAACTGGGGCTACGACGGCGTGGGCTGGTTCGCGGTGGACGAGACCTACGGCGGCCCCGAGGCCTACCAGCGCTTCGTCGACGGCTGCCACGCTGCGGGGCTCGGCGTCATCCAGGACGTGGTCTACAACCACCTGGGACCGTCGGGCAACTACCTGCCGCTGTTCGGGCCCTACCTCGGCACCGGCGCCAACACCTGGGGCGACACGGTCAACCTGGACGGCGAGGACTCGGCGGAGGTGCGCCGCTACATCCTCGACAACGTCCGGATGTGGCTGACGGACTACCACGTCGACGGGCTGCGCCTGGACGCCGTGCACGCGCTGGTCGACGCCTCCGCGACCCACCTGCTCGAGGAGATGGCCGTCGAGGTCGCGGCGCTCTCGGCCCACCAGGGGCGGCCGCTGACGCTGATCGCGGAGTCCGACCTCAACGACACCCGCCTGGTCACTCCCCGCGAGGGCGGCGGCTACGGCCTGGACGCGCAGTGGAGCGACGACTACCACCACGCGGCCCACGTCGCGCTGACCGGCGAGACCTCCGGCTACTACGCCGACTTCGAGCCGCTCTCGACGTTGGCGAAGGTGTGCGAGAAGGGGTTCTTCCACGACGGCACGTACTCCTCCTTCCGCGAGGCCGACCACGGTCGCCCGGTCGACACCGAGCACCTGCCGACCTGGCGGCTCGTGGTGTGCACCAGCAACCACGACCAGATCGGCAACCGCGCGGTCGGGGACCGGATCAGCGACCGCCTCGACGACGACCAGCTGGTGTGCGCCGCGCTGCTCACGCTCGCCGGTCCGTTCACCCCGATGCTGTTCCAGGGTGAGGAGTGGGCGGCGACCGCGCCGTTCCAGTTCTTCACCAGCCACACCGACCCCGAGATCGGCGAGGCCACCCGGGTCGGCCGGATCTCGGAGTTCGCCAAGATGGGCTGGGACCGCGACGTGGTGCCTGACCCGCAGGACCCCGAGACCTTCCGCCGCTCGACGCTCGACTGGTCCGAGCTCGACCAGGGCCGGCACGCCGTGGTGCTGGCGGTCTACCGGGAGCTGGCGCGGCTGCGTCGTGAGCGTCCCGAGCTGAGCGACCCGTCGTTCGCCTCGGTGGAGGCGCACGCCGACGAGACCACCCGGGTCTTCACGCTGCGCCGGACGCCGACCGGCGGTCGTGCCGCCCTCGGCGGCAGCGGCGGGTCGCTGGTGGCGCTCAACCTCGGCGAGGAGGACGCCGTGGTGGAGGTCGGTGGGCCGGGCCCCGGTGGCGTGCTGCTCGCGGGGCCAGCCGGCGCGGCGCTGGAGGGCACCACGCTGCGGCTGCCGGCGCACGCCGGCGCCATGGTCGACCTCGGGTAGCCGGCTACGATCCCGGTTCCGCTCCCCACGTGAAGGATGCATCCCCCGATGGACATGGCTTCTGCCGTCCCCGACTGGCTCACCCCGGTCGCGTGGACCTTCCTCGCGCTCTCGCTCCTCAGCACGGCCCTCGTCGTCGCCGACATCCACCTGGCCGGCCGTCGCCACGCCACCGTCGCCACCGAGCTGGTCTTCATCACCTCCGCGCTCTACCTCGGCCCGTTCGCGCTCCCGCTCTACCTCCGCCTCGGACGCGCGCCGCGGGCCGCGGGCCCGGTGCGCGACACCGCTGCCGGACCGCGCGGCACCGCGGTCGCCGTGCTCCCGGGCGGTGGGGCCTCCGCGGTCGCGCACCTCGTCGCGGTGCCGCTCGTGGCCGCGGTCGGCTGGACGATCGCCGGCATGGCCATGTGGCCGATGATCCTGGTCATCGGGGTCCTGGCGATCGCCATGCTGGTCGTCTACGAGCGCGTCGCGAGCCGCTACCGCGGCTCCGCGCGCGGCCGTGCCCTCTCCGTCGGCGCGGCCCTGGTCGCCGCCGTGGTCACCGTCGTCGCCTTCGACGTGGGCATGGTCGGCTGGATGGTGCTGCTCCACCTCAACGGCCTGATGCCCGCGATCACCGAGGGCGCCTTCTGGTTCCTGATGCAGGTCGGGGTCGTCGTGGGGCTGGCGACCGGCTACCCGGCCGTGCAGTGGCTCCTGCGACGCGAGGTGGCGGCGGCGCTCTGAGGGGCCTCAGTCGAGGAGCGAGCCGACCCACTCCGGCACCAGCAGGCCGGCCGGCCCCTGGCGCGACTCGTGGAACCACCGGCTGCCCTCGCTGGGCTGCAGGTTGAGCTCGAGGGTCCGCGCGCCGAAGGCGCGGGCCTGCTGGACGAACCCGGCGGCCGGGTAGACCGCGCCCGAGGTCCCGACCGAGACGAACAGGTCGGCGACGACCAGCGCGTCGAGGATCTCCTCCATCCGGTAGGGGATCTCGCCGAACCAGACCACGTCCGGTCGCAGGGCCGCCCGTCCGCAGCCCGGGCACGGCGGGTGGTCGCCCAGGGCGCCCGGCCAACGGGTGCGGTCGCCGCACGCCGTGCACCACGCCCGGAGCAGCTCGCCGTGCATGTGCAGCACGGCCGGCGAACCGGCACGCTCGTGCAGGTCGTCGATGTTCTGGGTGACCAGCAGCAGGTCGTCGCCGAGCTCGAGGCCGAGCCGCGCCAGCGCGACGTGGGCGGGGTTGGGCCCGACCGCGGCGAGCGCGGCGCGGCGGGCGTCGTAGAAGGCCTGCACCACGGCCGGCTGCGCGTCGAAGGCCTCCGGGGTCGCGACGTCCTCGACCCGGTGGCCCTCCCACAACCCGTCGGCGTCGCGGAACGTCGGTACCCCGCTCTCGGCGGACACCCCGGCTCCGGTGAGGACGACGACCTTCACGCGGTCAGCGTAGGGGGCCCGGCGCGCGGCCGAGGACCGAGCGGCGTCAGGCCGGGCCGAACTCGAAGTCGACCGTCAGCCCGTCGACGCCGGTCACCGTGGTCGTGATCGGGGTCTCCCCGCGGCGGTCGGTGGCGGTGCAGGTCGACGAGGCGCCGCGCTCGCCGATCAGCTCCTCGCACTCGACGCCCTCGAAGCGGACGGCCTGGTTGCGCAGCTGGGTCTCGACGGTCTCGGCGACGGTCTCGCCGTCGAGGAACAAGGTGGGGTCGTACTCGACGTCCTCGCCCTCCACGGCGGTCACGACCGGGCGGATGCCGGTGCGGGAGTCGTCGACGGTGTAGGTCGCCAGGCAGTCGACGGAGGCGTCGACCTCGGCCGGCAGCGGACCGTCGCAGGTCACGTCGACCTGGTCCGCCTCCTCGCCGGTGATGTTGCCCGCGATGTCGGACTCCAGGTCCGCCTGCGCGATCTCCCCCGGCCCCCCGGCGGAGAACTCGAACGAGCAGCCCGCCAGCCCCACCACCGCCACCGCCGTGGTCAGCGCGCCGGCGAGCGCACGGCTGCGTCGGCGGGGGTACGGGGACGTGGACGGAGCACGGAGGGTGCGGGCTCGACGACGCGCGGCGGAGGTCACGTCGGGAGCGTAGGGCCTCCCACCCCGCCGAGGGGTCCGTTCCGAGCACGCGAGCGGCCGCGGGTAGGAGGTCGGGCTTCGCCGCCGGCGTACGCTGCGATCGTGCTGAGGTGGGCTGCGGGTGTCGCGGCGCTGGTCCTCGCGGTGGGCCTCTGGTCCTTCGAGCCGTGGCGGCTGTTCACCGGCAGCGAGGTCGACGAGGCGCTGCCCACCGCCAGCGGCGTGGCGGTCGACCCGGCGACCGACGGCGACCAGCCACGCGCCGGCAGGCCCGGGCGGAGCGGCGCCGGTGCTGGACGGAGCGCCTCGGGCCCCCGCCAGGACCCACGGCCCGAGGCGCCCCCCGAGGTGGTGGAGCTGGCGGGCGGACCCTTCGAGGCCGCCGAGCACGCCACCAGCGGTCGGGCCCGGGTCATCGAGCTCCGCGACGGGTCGCGCTACCTGCGCCTGGACGACCTGGCGACCTCCGACGGACCGGACCTCCACGTCTGGCTGACCGACCAGCCGAGCGGCGGGTCGTGGGGCTCCTACGACGACGGTCGGTACGTCGCGCTCGGAGCGCTGACGGCCACCAACGGCAACCAGAACTACGCGATCCCGGCGGACGCCGAGCTGGGCGGCATGCGCTCGGCCGTCATCTGGTGCGACCGGTTCGACGTCGCCTTCGGCACCGCGCCGATCTCGCTCTGACCTCCTGGGCGGCGGATCCGCCCGGCTCAGCGGTCACGGATCACCAGGCCGCGGTCGCGGAGACCGGCGGCGTGCTCGTCGGCGACCTGCCCGAACGCGATGACGTCGTCGACGCTCTCGAAGCGGCCCAGGTGCGCGCGTGCTGCGACGACCTGCGTGGCGACATCGGGCGGCAGGCCGCACACCGCGATCAGCTGCGCGGGAGTGGCGGCGTTGAGCTCGACGAGACCGCCGTCGTCGTACCCCCCGACCCGGTCCCCGCCCGATGCCGAGCTCGCGAGCCATCCCCGGATCGGCCACGGCGAGCGCTCGCGCCTCGCTCCTGCGGCGGCGCGCGTCCTCGACCCGCGCCACCGCGCTCTGGTTGCCCGTCAGCGGGGCCGCCGCGGTGGGGCGGTAGACCTCGCGGCGCGGGCCGATGAGGAGGAGGCTCGCGACCAGCACCACCCCCAGCATCAGCACGGTGGCGGCATCGGCGAGCCAGCCGGTGGGCTCCCCAGCCCGGTCGGTCGGCGCGGTGCCGACCAGCGCGAAGCCGAGCAGGCTCACGCGCGGCGACGCCCGCGCCGACCCTGCGCAGCCGGGGTCGGTCGAGCCGTGACGCGGCGTGGAAGAACGGCACCGCCGCGAGCAGGCCGGCGCTGAGGATCGTGATGACGAAGTACCACCGGCCCGTGGGGCCGGCGGGGGGCCGGGGACCGTCGCTCACCCGGGCACCTCGACGTTCTCGGTCTTCGTCCTGGCCGGCATCGTGAACATGAAGGCGCCCATCATCGCGTGGGTGAGCTTCGTCCTGGGGGAGACGTCGCCGGTCTCGACCTGGCGCTTCAGGTCGGCCAGGATGCCCGCCCAGGTCTTGCCGGTCCTCCTCATCGCGGTGCCGGGCTCGGTGGAAGCCCTCGTGCTTCAGCGTGACCCGCACGGTCCCGGGAGCGACCTCCTCCAGGGACCAGGTGACCAGCGTCGGCGGCTCGTCGTGCAACGTCATCACGTAGGTGTGGGAGAACAGCGTGGGTTCGGAGACCTCGACGATCCTGCCGACGACGAAGGTGCGCTTCCCGTCCCGGGTCCGATAGTGGATCGGCGACCCGGGCTCGAAGGTCGTCTCCAGCACCGTGTTGAGCAGGGGTCGCTGCACGCTCCCCAGCTTGGTGATCTCGGCCCACACCGACGCGATCGGTGCCTCGATCTCGATCTGCTGCATCAGCTCAGCCAACGTGCTCGCCTCCGTGGTCGTCGTGCTGCTCGACGGTGCGCTTCAACCCGAGGAGCGCCTCGGTCCAGGACTGCTCGTACCCCGACACCCAGCGCTGGTAGATGCGGCCGATCGGGACGGGGTTCAGGTGGTTCAGGCGCTGCCTCCCCTGCTTCTCGACGAGGACGAACCTGCCGTCCGGAGCACCCGCAGGTGCGCCATCAGCTGGTGCCGGTCCGCCCCGAGCGCCTCGGCCAGCTGCGGGGTCGGGCCGAGCGCAGCTCGTCGAGGATGCGGCGGGTGCGGGCTCCGAGCGCCTGCGAGGTCGTCGTCATGTTGTTCATCAATCAGTACCGATGGTCGGTCCGAGCAAGGAGGCGTCCCTCCGCCCGGTCAGGGCACCCACCGGCTGCCGGCGCGCACGACGTTGCGCCGCACGCGCTCGGCGAGCCTGCGGGCCGGGGCACCGACCGTCCCCCCGGGACCGGGTGGCTCCCAGTCCACCCCGTCGCCCACGCGGACCGTGCCGGCTCCGACGATGTCGGCGTAGACGCCGAGGCAGCGCTCCCCGTGCTGGGAGACGGTGCGGGAGACGGCGGGATCGGCCGGGAGACCTGGCTGCCCACGCATCGGGACCGAGCACCGGAGGGCGGGGATCTCGACCCGCAGGTCGACGTCGCCGGCCCGAACCGTCCCGCCGACCCAGCCCTGCTCGACCAAGCCCTCCTGCTCGGTGTCCACGACGACGTTCGGGCGGAAACGGCGGACGTCGAAGTCTCCGCCGTGCGTCGCCATCGTCCGCAGGCTGGACGTGGTCAGCAGGTGGACGGCGTACGCGTCGGCGAAGGTCCCGAACGGCGTCGCGTAGCGGCCGAGGTGCGCGAGCTTGCTGATGGGGAAGACGGAGAGGTCCGGCAGCGGCTCGTCCTCGGTCAGCGCGAACTGGAGCCGGATGTCCTTCTTCGACGGCGGAGCACCGCGGTAGGCGGCCTTGTCGCGCAGCGGCGGCAGGGGGACGAGCTCCACGCTCCTCCCCGTGAGCTCGCCGAGCCTCGCGTGCAACCGCTCGCGATCGGTCGTGGCGATCTCGGTGCCGTCCGGGAAGGTGACCACGACGTCGCAGGTGTCGCCGGGGCCGACACCGGTCGCGGGCTCCTCCACGAACCGCGCCGTGCAGCCCAGGAGCGCCGGCAGGCGCCTGGCCGTGGTGACCACCCCGAGCTCGACGTCGCGGACGGCCCACATCCGGTCGGCGTGGAGCGCCCGCAGGTCGAGGGTCGAGGAGGAGAGCCGCTCGCCGCCCATCGACTTCACCGGGTAGCGCCAGAGCTCGGCGACGGTGCCGACGACCACGCGCAGAGCCTAGGCCCCAGCGGCACGGATCGGGGTCAGTAGTACCAGGGGTAGGGGGACCAGTCGGGATCGCGCTTCTCGAGGAACTGGTCGCGACCCTCCTGCGCCTCGTCGGTCATGTAGGCCAGCCGGGTGGTCTCGCCGGCGAAGAGCTGCTGGCCGACCAGGCCGTCGTCGATCAGGTTGAACGAGTACTTCAGCATCCGCTGCGCGGTGGGGGACTTGCCGTTGACGAGGCGGCCCCACTCCAGCGCGACCGGCTCGAGCTGGTCGTGGGGGACGGCGCGGTTGACGGTGCCCATCGCGACGCCCTCCTCGGCGGAGTACTCCTGGCCGAGGAAGAAGATCTCGCGCGCCCGCTTCTGGCCGACCTGGCGGGCGAGGTACGCCGAGCCGAAGCCGCCGTCGAAGGACCCGACGTCGGCGTCGGTCTGCTTGAACCGCGCGTGCTCGGCGCTGGCCAGGGTCAGGTCGCACACCACGTGCAGGCTGTGCCCGCCGCCGGCGGCCCAGCCGGGCACGACCGCGATCACGACCTTCGGCATGAACCGGATCAGCCGCTGGCACTCCAGGATGTGCAGCCGCCCGAGCCGGGCCTTGTCGACGCTCGCGGCGGTCTCGCCCTCGGCGTACTGGTAGCCCTCCCGGCCACGGATCCGCTGGTCGCCGCCGGTGCAGAACGCCCACTTGCCGTGACGCTCGGCCGGGCCGTTGCCGGTCAGCAGCACGCACCCGACGTCCGAGGCCTGCCGGGCGTGCTCGAGCACCCCGAGCAGCTCGTCGACGGTGTGCGGGCGGAACGCGTTCAGCACGTCCGGCCGGTCGAAGGCGATCCGCACCGTGCCGTGGGCGCGGGCCCGGTGGTAGGTCAGGTCGGTGAGCCCCTCGAACCCGACGACCGGCTCCCACGCCCCGGGGTCGAAGGTCTCCGAGACGCCGTCGATCGCACTCATGGGGGCACGCTAGCCGCCGGGCTCGGGCCGCGGTTTCCCCGGCCGGCCGGGGACTTTCAAGCTTGTCGGGGTTTGCAAAGGCCGACAAGTTCGGAAGTCCCCGGCCGGCCGGGGAAACTGCAGGGGCTCAGCCGGTGCTGATGGTGAGGGCGAGGGCGGTGAGGTGGCCGAGGCGGGCCAGCTCGGAGTCCAGGAACTCGGGGCCGCCGCGGCGGGCGATGACGACGACCTCGTTGCCGTCGAGGCGGGCGGCGGCGTAGAGGGTGTTGCCGTCGCCGGGGACGTCGAGCCGTGGCGGGGCGCTCCAGCTCGACGAAGTCGAGCTCGCGGGGGGCCGCGCCGGTGCGCTGCACGACGCCGCGGGACCGGTGCACCCGGGCCGCCCAGTCGGCGCGGAAGGTGCCCGGCAGCACGTCGACCAACGCCTCGAGCGCGCGGGCGGGGTCCTCGCTGAACCGCTCGACGGCCTCGAGGTCGAGGAACAGGTTGCCCCCGGGGGCGTAGTGGCTGATCCACACCACCGTCACGCCGTCGAGGGTGCTGCACGCCGAGACCACCGAGTCCGGCATGGCGCCGGGTGCCATCTCGAGGAGCACGTCGTCGAGCGCGGTGCCGTCGTGGCGCTTCTCGACGATCTCGATCGCCCCGATGTCGCCGCCGGCCTCACCGATCGCCGTCGCGACGCGACCCAACGACCCGGGGACGTCGGGCAGCTCCACGCGCAGCAGGTACGGCACGCGCGGCACCCTAACGGCCCGCTGTTGCCTGCCTGTTGCAGCGACCGCCGGACTGGGCCGGCGCGAGCGCCCGCCCCGGCGTGGCTCACGAGGCCGAGCGCGAGGCAGCCAACCGGCGCTGGAGGCCCGACGCGCGCTGCGCGACCGTGTCGACCGCAGCCCGGACGGCGGCCTCCGAGCCGACCACGCGGACGTGCTCGCGCGCCCGGGTCACCGCGGTGTAGAACAGCTCGCGCGTCAGCAGCCGCGAGGACTCCTCGGGCAGCAGCACCGTCACCCGGCGGACCTGGCTGCCCTGGCTCTTGTGGATGGTCATCGCGTGCATGGTCTCGACGTCCTGCAGGCGCCCCGGCGCGAAGTCGCGCAGCCGCTCGGACCCGGCGATCCACATCCGCAGCCGGCCGTCCGGCTCGCGCACCGCGGCCCCGGTCTCGCCGTTGTAGACCTCGAGCGTGTGGTCGTTGCGGGTCGCCAGCAGCGGCTGGCCGACGTACCAGGTACCGAGGACCGGCTGGCCGACCTCCTCGGCGAGCCATCCCTCGACGGTGCGGTTCCACCGGCGCACGCCGTAGGGGCCCTCGCCGGTGCGCGCACAGCAACCGGTGGTCGTCGAGGGCGGCGACGGCCCGGGGGGCGTCGCCGGCCTCCGCCGCGGCGCGCACGGCCAGCGCCGAGCCGAGGCAGTCCTCGCGCAGCGCGGCCTCGGGGTCGTCGGTCTCGACCAGCTCCACCTCCGTCGAGGGACGCCGGAGCGTGTCGAGCACGCGGTCCGCGTCACCGGCGCGGAGCGCCTCTGCCAGGTCCTTGATGTCCTCGGTCGACCGGAAGTTCTCGGTCAGCGAGAGCACCGGGCTGGCGGGGTCGCCGGCGAAGCCGGCCACGACGTCGGAGAGCACCGCGCCCGCGCCGACGGGGGTCAGCTGGCGGGGGTCGCCCACCAGCACCAGGCGCGCGCCCGGGCGGACCGACTCGAGCAGCCGACCCATCATCGTCAGGTCGACCATCGAGCACTCGTCGACCACGACCACGTCGTGGCGCAGCCGGTTGCCGCGGTCGTGGCGGAAGCGGGTGCTGTTGTCGGGCCGCCACCCCAGGAGGCGGTGCAGCGTGGTGGCCACCGGGCGGCCGACGCGGGCGCGGTCGGCGGGATCGAGGTCGTCGAGCTCGGCCAGGACGGCCTCCTGCAGCCGGGTCGCGGCGCGGCCGGTCGGCGCCGCCAGCGCGACCGAGAACCGCTCGCCGCGGGCGGCGGCCTGGTCGGCGAGCAGGACCAGCAGCCGGGCGACGGTGGTGGTCTTGCCGGTGCCGGGCCCCCCGGTGAGCACGGTGGTGGGCTGGCGCGCGGCCCGGACGACGGCGTCCTCCTGAGCCGTGCTCAGGTGCCCCCCGCGCACCCGGTCCAGGGCGGCGGCGAGCGCGGGCTCGTCGACCGCCGCGGCCGGGTCGCGGAGCCGGGCCCGGAGGTCGGCGCAGACCTGGCGCTCCAGCGCGTGGTAGCGGTCGAGGTAGACCAGCGGCGCCTCGTGGTGCAGGACGCCGGCGGCGACCAGCGGGGACGCGTCGAGGGCGGCGCCCCAGGCCGCGGGCTCGGGCCAGGGCAGCCCGGGCGCGAGCGTCGGGACGGCGGCGAGGTCGAGGCAGACCGAGCCCGAGCGGAGCGCGCGGACCGCGAGCGCGACGGCGAGCAGCACGCGTTCGTCGCCCTCGCCGCCGAGGTCACCGACCCGCCGGGCGACGTGGAGGTCGCCGGCCTCGAGGACGCCGGCGAGGTTGAGCTCCCGCACCAGGCCCTCCGCGCGGGTCGCCAGCCGGCGGTCGTCCGGCCCGGTGGGCTCGAAGATCTCGGTCACCGTGCCGCCACCCCGTCCATCGTCCCGTCCACCGTCCCGTCCACCACGCCGTCCAGGAGGTCGGAGAGGTCCTCGAGCAGGTCGACCGGCGGCCGCCAGGAGAAGACCCCGCACGGTCGGCCGTCGACGACGGGCGTGGCGGGACCGCACAGGCCGCGCAGGTAGAGGTAGCGCACCCCGCCGAGGTGCTGCTCGGGGTCGTAGCCGGGCTGCCGCCAGCGCAGGAACCGGTGCAGCACGACGGCGTACAGCAGGGCCTGGAGCGGGTAGTCGGAGTGCGCCATGGCGGCGTCGAGCGCCTCGGGCCGGTAGGACAACGCGGTGAGGGGCTCGTCGCGGGGGCCCAGCCAGTTCGTCTTGTAGTCGACGACGACGTAGCGCGGGCCGCTCGGGCCCGGCACCCGGAGCACCACGTCGACCGAGCCGGTCAGGTAGCCGCGGAGGACCTGGTCGCCGAGCGCGGGCGCGTCCAGGGCGTCGGCGTAGCCCCGCACGGGGTCGCCGACCGGGAGGTGCCGGCGCAGCAACGGCGCCAGGTCGCGCAGCCGGGCGCCGTGCGCGGCCGGGCGTGCCTGGACCGCGCTGGACGAGGTCACCCCCGGCCAGCGGCAGCTCGAAGTCCAGCTCGCGCAACCGGTCCCGCAGCGGGATCCCGGCGAGGGCCACGCCCGCCAGCACCGGGTCGGCGTCGCCGCCCAGCGGCGTGCGGCACACGGCGACCAGGGCCTCGACGAGCTGCTCGCGGTCCACCTCGACCGGCCACCACACCCGCTGCTCGTCGAGGTGGGCGAGCAGCTCCTCGCGCAGGTCGGGCGCGTCGGGGTCGGCGTGCTCGAGCACGGCGTGCACCAGCGAGCCGAACGTGGCCCCCACCGGCAGCGCCGCCATCGGCGAGGGGACGTCGGCGGGCGCCGCGGCGGACGTCGTGGCCCGCCCGGCGGGCACGCCCACGACGTCCTCGTCGGCCTTGGCCACGACCTCCGGCTCGCTGCCCACCGACGGAGCGGGCGCCGCGACCTCGACGTTGCTCAACGCGGAGTAGGACGTGCGGCGCCAGGTGGTGTCGACGTGACGGGCGAAGGTGCGCACCGACAGGGTCGGGACGGGCGGGAGGACGGGATCGGGGCCCGGGTCGGCGTGCGTCGACGGCTCCGGCGCCGGGCCGCCGCGGTCGCGCCAGCGGGCGAGCAGGTCGACCACCGCGCCGTCGTCGGGCACCGGAGGCGCGTCCGGGACCGCCGGGTCGCCCTCGGCCCGCAGCAGCAGCCGGTGCAGGGGGGACGCGACGGCGTTCTTGGTGGGCGCCCACCACAGCACGACCTGCGACTGGGCCCGGGTGAGCGCGACGTAGAGCAGGCGCAGCCACTCCCCCGCCTCCTCCTGCGCCCACCGCGCGCAGTGCTCGGGCCACGCGGACCCGCCCGCCCCGACGTCGAGGCAGCGCCGGCCGTCGTCGTCGTGGAACAGCGGCCGGGTCGGCTTGGGGACGTGGCGGTCGCCCAGGGACGGCAGGTAGACCACCGGGTACTCCAGCCCCTTGCTGGCGTGGATGGTCACCAGCTGCACCGCGGCCGCGTCCGAGTCGAGGCGGCGGGTCCGCTCCGCACCGCGGCCCTCCCGGGCCTCGGCGACCTGCTCGCGCAACCACCCGAGGAGCGCCACCACGCCGAGCTTCTGGGTGTGGGCCACCTCGTGGAGCGCCTCCCCGACGTGGCGCACGTCCGTCAGCCGACGCTCCCCGCCGACCTCCGCCAGGACGCGGGCCGGCAACCCGTCGACCGTCGCCGCCTCCAGCACGGCAGCCACGCCCCGGGCGGGCAGCGACCCGGCCCAGCCGCGCAGCCGGTCGGCGACGTCGTCGGTGAGGCGGTCGCCGCCCTCGTCGACCTCCCGAGCGGTGAGCCCGACGAAGCAGGTGAGCGCGGCGGCGCGGACCCGGGCCGTGCGGTGCGGCTGCTCGAGCGCCTCCAGCAGCGTCAGCCACTCGACGGCGGCCGGGGTGGCGAAGACGCTCCCACCGCCGGCGATGACGGCCGGCACGCCGACCGCGTGGAGCGCCGCGCGCGCATCGGCGAGGTCGGCGTGGCGGTAGCAGATCACCGCGACGTCGCGCGGCTCGAGGCGGCCGGTCCTCGAAGGTCGCCCCCGAGGCGAGCAGGCGCCGGACGTCGAGGGCGAGGTCGGTGGCGACGTGCGGACGCACCTGCCCGACGGCGAGCGGGGCGCGCGGCCCACGACCGAAGGTCTCGCGACGCACCACCCGCAGCCGCAGCGGGGCGGGGGACGGCGCGCCCCTGAGCCGCGTGGTCCGGTGCTGCGCGACCACCGGTCGCACCACGATGCGCGGGTCGCCGAGCTCGGCGTCGGCCAGCACCGTCTGGACCGCGGCGAGCAGCGCCTCGTCGCTGCGCCAGCTCGTCGCCAGGGTCTGGCGCGTGGTCGCGGTCGCGGCGGCCCGGAGGTACGTCGTCACGTCGCCGCCGCGGAAGGCGTAGATGGCCTGCTTGGGGTCACCGATCAGCACCATCGTGGCGTGGCCGGTGAAGGCCCGGTCGAGCACCTGCCACTGCACGGGGTCGGTGTCCTGGAACTCGTCGACCAGCACGATGCGCCACCGCTGCCGCATCCGGGTGCGGGCCGGGGAGTCCTCGGCCTCGAGCGCGCCGGGCCAGCCGGCCGAGCAGGTCGTCGTAGGACAGCACGCCGGCCGGCGCTTGCGCGCGTCGACCTCCTCGCGGACCTTCGCGCGCGAAGGCGACGCGACGCCCGGCGGGGGTGGCGCGGTCCTCGGAGGCCGGCTCGAGCCGGGCCTGGGGGTCGCCCGACCGCGGCCCGGGCGATCGCCATCGCCTCGCCGTGGGTGAAGGCCGGGCCCTGCGGCGGCGAAGGCGAACGCCCGCAGGTAGAGGTCGTCGACGACCTCGGCGACGAGGTCGTCGAGGTTCTCGACCAGCCGTGCACCGGCGTCGGCGTCACCGGCCACGCCGAGCGAGTCGAGCACCAGCGAGCAGAACTGGTGCGTGGTCGCGATCGTCGCCGCGTCGAAGCCCGGTCAGCGCCGCGACGACGCGCGCGTGGCGCCGCGACCGCTCGGCCTCGTCGCAGTCGAGCAGCAGCGCCAGCAGCAGGTCGTCCCCGGCACCCGGGGCCCCCGTCGCGGCCGGGTCGCCGTCGAGCGCGCGCTCGGCCGCCACCAGCTGGGCGCGGACCCGCTCGCGCAGCTCCTGGCTGGCGGCGCGGCCGAAGGTGACGACCAGCAGGTCGTCGAGGCGGGCGACCCCCTCGGCGACGTAACGCGTCACCAGCGCGCCCGATCGTCCACGTCTTGCCGGTGCCGGCGCTGGCCTCGAGCAGGGTGGTGCCGGTCGGCAGCGGTCCGGTCACGTCGAAGGGGGCCGGCTCGTCGTGCGTCGCTCACAGCGGTCCCACCTGCTCGGCGCCGGCGAGCAGCGGCTCCCAGACGGTCCAGGCGAGGTCGGCGAGCCCGCCGTCGAGCAGCGCCTCGACCCGGGCCGACCCGCCGAAGGCGCGCTGGTGGTACGGGTCGGCGTCCTCGCCGGGGATGCCGTGCGGGCTGTGCGGGTCGGTCTCCCAGGCGCGGCGCGCCAGGGCGACCGGGTCGACGTCGTCGCCGCGCAGGGCGCGCGCGTGCCCCTCGGCCCACGCCGCACCGGTGGCCAGCGGCACCGGGAGCGGGCGGGTCAGCCCCTCGTCGCGCAGCGCGACGAGCGCCCGGAGCCAGTCGGGGCGCGGTGGTCGACCGGGCCGGCCAGCGCCCGCCGGGGCCCCGCCCGCTCGCGGCCCGACCGCGTGGGAGGTGACGCTCCGGTCGGGGTCGGCGGCGCTCAGCGCCAGCAGGTCGACCCAGGCCAGCAGGCGCTGCTTGGGCTTGAGCCGCGAGTAGCCCAGCGAGACCAGCCGGGAGCCGTGCAGGCCCGAGACCGTGCCGGACAGGCGTCGTCCCTCGCCGAGGTCGACGTCGACGTCGACCGACGACGGCTCGCCGGTGCGCAGCGGCGCGACCGCGCGCAGCAGCGCCTGCGCCTCCTCGACCACCCCTGTGAGGTGGCTGGGCGCCGAGGTTGCCGGGCGGGAGCGTGCCGCGCAGCAGCTCGGCGGTCATCACCGCCTCCGCGTCCTCGCCGGCGAGCAGGGCGCGCAGCAGCCGGTCGCCGACGGTCCAGACCTCGAGGGCGTCCATGTCGACGGGGATGGCGTCGCCGACCTCGTCGGGGCGCAGCGGCGTGGCGACCTGGAGCCGGCCGCGGAGGAACGCCCGCACGGGGTGGGTCAGGAAGCCGCGGAGGTCGGACAGCGACACCTCCTGCTCCGGCCGCGGGCCCAGCGGGGCGTCGAGGAGCGGCGGGGGCGGCACCCGCTCGGCCAGCGAGGCGCGCGCCCCGGCGAGGGCGGCGTGGTCGAAGGAGAACGGCCGGGGCACGGCCCCCACCAGCGCGCCGGGGGCGAGGTTGCGCGGGTCGTGGGCCTGCAGCGGGTGGTGGACCAGCACGTGGTCGCGCACCGGCGCCGCGGTGGTGCGGTCGAGGGCGTCGAGCACCTCGCCGAGCGGGACCGCCGGCGGCCGGCCGGCGCCGGAGTGCTCGTTGGCGCCGGTGTAGGTGATGACCACGGTCTCGGTCGCCGCCAGCAGCGCGTCGAGCAGCAGCTGCCGGTCCTCGCTGCGCACGTCCCGCTCGCCGGTGAGCGGCCGGCGGGCGAGGACGTCGTCGCCGTCGACGGCCCCGGCCCGCGGGAAGACCCCGTCGTCCAGGCCCACCAGGCACACCACCCGGTGCGGCACCGAGCGCATCGGCACCATCGTCGCCACGGTGAGCGTGCCGGTGCGGAAGTTCGCCCGGGTCGGCCGGCCCGCGAGCCGGGAGGCCAGCAGCGCGCGGACGTCGGCCAGCCGCAGCGTCGGCGTCGGCCCGTCACCGGAGGACGAGACGGCACGGGCGAGCTCACGCTCGAGCTGGGGCACCTGCCAGGCGTCGTCGTCGCGGACCTCGGTGAGCGCGCGCACGCCCGCGGTGAGCGCGGACATCCACTCGGTCACCTCGCCGGCACGGTCGAGCGCGTCGAGGCAGGTCGCGAGCCGGTCGACCAGCTCGGCGAGGCGACCGACCAGGTCGGCCTCGGAGCTGGCGACGTCGTCGACGGGTAGGCCGCGGCCGAGGTGCCGGTGGCCGTCCCCGCTCATCGCGACGCCGAGCAGCAGCCGGTCCAGGCCGGCGCGCCAGGTGTTGTGCTCGAAGCCCTGCATCGCGAAGCGGACCCGGTGCGGGCCGTCGAGACCCCAGCGGATGCCGGCCTGGCCGACCCAGCGGGTGATCCGCTCGAGGTCGTCGTCGCCGAGGTCGAAGCGTCGCCGGCAGGCCGGGGTGGCGACCAGGTCGAGGACCGCGGACGCGGTGACGCGGCCCCCGGCGAGGCCGACCAGGGCGGTCGCGACCGCGAGCAGCGGGTTGGTGCTGGTGAGCGAACGGTCGGCGAGCCGCACCCGCAACCGGTGGGCGGGGTGTCCCGCAGCGCCGCCCGGCAGGCCGTCGTCCAGCACCTCGCCCAGGCCGAACCCGGCCGAGACCAGCGGCGCGAAGGTCTCGATGTCGGGGCACATCACCAGGATGTCGCGCGGCTCGAGGGTCGCGTCGTCCTCGAGCAGGCCGACCAGCACCTCGCGCAGCACGTCGACCTGGCGCGCCGGACCGTGGCAGGCGTGCACCTGCAGGCTGCGGTCGCGGGGGTCGTGCACCCGTCGGGACCGCTCGACGGGGTCCGGGGCCCGGTTGGCGCGCAGGTCCTGCTGGAGCCGGCCCAGCAGGGTCTGCGGCGCAGCCCCGCCGCGATCGGGAACCGGCTCGTCGTGCACCGGCAGGTCGAGGGTGCGTCGGAGCTCGCGGGCGTCACGGCCCAGCGAGGCCAGCAGCGGGTGGTGCACGCGCGAGGCGGAGCGGTCGGCCTCGCGGGCGACCACGCCGCCGACGTCGGCCAGGGCGTCCCAGAGGGCCGGCGAGGGCTGCGGCAGCCAGAGGTGGACGTCGCGACCCCGGCCCAGCGCGCCCACGAGCGCCACCTCCGTGACCGGGAGCCGGGTGTGACCGAACAGCGACAGCCGGTCGGGCAGGTCGAGGTCGTCGCCGCCCGCGGCGAGCGTCCGGACCGCCGCGGCGTGGCGGACGTCGGGCGGGTCGGCCGGCACGCGTGGCAGCAGCCGGCGCCAGAGCTCGGCCTGCCAGCGCAGGTCGTCGTCGAGGCGGCCGCCGGCGCCGTCGGTGTCACGGCCCTCGCGCCAGTCGGTGACCAGCTGCGGGCGCTGCACGGAGTAGGAGGACAGCAGGCCCGCCAGCCGCCGCGCCACCGCGTAGCGCCGGTCGCGTCGCAGCTCGGCCTCGTCGCCGGTGAGGCCGTGGCCGAGGTGCGCGGCGAGGGTGCGGCACCAGGGCTCGTCGAGGCTGTCGTCGACGGTGGCGAGCAGCGGCCATACGAGCCGGTCCGGGTCCCACGGGTCGTCGCGGTCGCGGTCGAGGAGCAGCGAGACCAGCGAGCGGGGGTTGAGGAAGCGCACCCCGGCGCACACCCCGCCGCCGCCTCCCGGTCCGGCACCGAGACGGTGGGACAGGCGCTGGGTCAGCCAGCGCTCCACGCCCTTCGCGGGCACCACGACCACGTCCTCGGCGAAGGGGTCGGCCGGCGGGACGGCGAGCAGGTCGCCGAGGGCGGCGGCCAGCGCGTCGGTACGCGGGGCGCGGTGGAGGTGGAGGGCCATGACGCGCCGAGGCTAGACGAGCCCGCCGACACCGCCCGGCCCGCCGGCCCTGAGACGCGTAGCCGGCCGGTCCCGGCTCAGAGCTCGCGCGTGGCCAGCAGCCGGTTGGGCCGGAACCGGGGCCGCTGGTCGGGGTCGAAGCGCTGCGGTCGCTCGTGCTCGAAGCCGCCGGTGGTCACCAGCAGCCAGCGCTCGACCGCTGCGTCCTGGCCGAGCACCCCGAAGCCGGCGCCGTCGACCGCGGCCGCGACGGCCTCGGCGCAGGGCTCGTGCACCGGCGGCACGTGGAACTCCATCCGGTCCAGCTCGGCGCGGGTGCCCAGCATCGCCAGCGGGTGGTCGAGCGTGTCACCGCAGACCGCGCAGATGCGGGACAGGGCGCACTGCGTCACCCGCTTCTTGACCAGCATCCGCAGCGAGGCGCTGCCGTCGTCGTCCTCGCAGACGAACGGCACCGGGCCCCCGAGCTCGGGGTCCCGAGGCCGCTCGTCGAGCCCGGTCGTGGGGATCACGCGGACGCCTGGGCGACGTACTTGCCGGTCTCCATCCGCCGCCGGCCGAGCTCCGCGTCGCTCTTGCGCCCGTGCGGGACCTCGACGATGTCCTCGCGGTCGGCGGCGGTGAAGCGGTTGGGGACCGAGAGCTTGACGATGGTCCGCAGCACCTGGCCGTACTGCTTGTGCAGCGGGCCGATGGTGTAGGGCAGGTCGTACTTCACGCACAGCTGGCGCACCCGCACCGAGATCTCGGCGTAGCGGTTGCTGGGCAGGTCCGGGAAGAGGTGGTGCTCGATCTGGAAGCCCAGGTTGCCGGACATGATGTGCATCAGCTCGCTGCCCTCGAAGTTGGCGGCGCCGAGCATCTGGCGCAGGTACCACTCGGGGCGGGTCTCGTCCTCGATCTGCTCCTCGGTGAAGTGCACCGCGCCGTCGGGGAAGTGCCCGCAGAAGATGATCGTGTACGACCACAGGTTGCGCATCAGGTTGGCCACGACGTTGGCGTAGACCGTGGTCATGAAGTGCGGGCCGGAGAGCAGCGGGTAGACCAGGTAGTCCTTCCCCGCCTGGCGGCGCCCCTTGCGCCAGATCTGGCGGAGCTGCTTCCTCATGACCTTCGGGTCCTTCTCCATCTTGCGGATGGCCTCGAGGTCGAGGTCGTGCAGCGCGACGCCCCACTGGAAGAGGGTGGCGAGCAGGGCGTTGTAGACCGGCTGGCCGAGGTTGACCGGGTTCCACTTCTGCTCACGGGCCATCCGCAGGATGCCGTACCCGATGTCGTTGTCGTAGCCCAGCACGTTGGTGAACTGGTGGTGCACGTAGTTGTGGGAGTGCTTCCACTGCTCGGCCGGCTGGGCCGTGTCCCACTCCCAGTTGCTGGAGTGGACCTCGGGGTCGTTCATCCAGTCCCACTGGCCGTGCATGACGTTGTGGCCGATCTCCATGTTCTCCAGGATCTTGGCGATCCCGAGCATGGCGCCCCCGACGACGGCGCCCGGCACGCGGGTGCGCCGGTGGTACGCAGAGACGCCGAGCGTGATGCGGGCGGCCGCCGCGAGGCGGCGCTGGAAGCGGATCATCCCGTAGATGTACTCCGCGTCCTGCTGGTTGCGGCTCTCCTCGATCTCCGCGCGCAGGGCGTCGAGCTCGGCGCCGAGCTGCTCGACCTCCTCCTCGCTGAGGTGGGTGTACTCCTTGACGTCGGCGATGGCCACGGGCCACGTCCCTTCGGTTGCGGTGCTGGTGCTGGTACGGGTGGTCGGTGGTGCGGTCAGACGTCGAAGGTGCAGTCGCCGACCGGGGCGGTCACGCAGGTCTGCACCGCGCTGCTGGGGTCGGAGAACTCCTGGCCGTTGCGCAGGTCGCGCACCTTGCCCTCGACCATGGTGACGGTGCAGGTGTGGCAGATGCCGGCGCGGCAGCCGTAGGGCATGCCGACCCCGGCCTTCTCCCCACCCTCGAGGACGGTGGTGGCACCGTCGATCTCGATGGTCTTGCCGGTGTTGGTGAACGTCAGCGTGCCGCCCTCACCCCCGTCGCCCTCGAAGCTGAGCGAGAAGCGCTCGAGGTGCAGGTGGTCCTCGAGGTCGGCGGCCTCCCAGAACTCGCTGGCCGCGTCGAGCATCGGGCCGGGCCCGCAGGCCCAGACCTCGCGCTCGCGCCAGTCGGGGCACAGGTCCTCGAGGTGGTCCTCGAGGACCAGGTTGCCCTCGTCGTCGGTGTAGCGCTCCGTGAGCTGCAGCGAGTCGTGGGACTCCACGAGCGAGTGCAGCTCGTCGCGGAAGATCATCCGGTCCTTGGTCGTCGAGGAGTAGCTCATCACCACGTCCGGCATCGTGCCGCGCCGGTCCAGGGTGCGCAGCATCGCCATCACGGGCGTGATCCCGCTGCCACCGACGAGGAAGAGGATCTTCTGCGGCGGCGGGTGGGGAAGGACGAAGTCACCGGAGGGCAGCGCCAGCCGGATGACGGTGCCGGGCTCCACACCGCGGACGAGGTGCTGGGACAAGAAGCCCTCGGGCATCGCCCGCACGGTGACGGCGAGGGTCTTGCCGCGGCGCTCGGGCGCGGTGGCCACGGAGTAGGAGCGCCAGTGGTACTTGCCGCCGACCTGCAGGCCGATGCCGATGTACTGGCCGGGCTGGTGGCTCCAGCGCCACCCCCACCCGGGCCGGATCACGACGGTCGCGGTGTCCTCGGTCTCCGGGACGACCTCCTGGATCACCCCCCGGAGCTCGCGCGTCGTCCAGAGCGGGTTGATCAGGGTGAGGTAGTCGTCGGGCAGCAGCGGGGTCGTCAGCTGGGAGCCGGCGCGCCGCAGGGCGTCCCAGGACATTCGGTCTCGCACGGACACGTGCCGGTACCCCTCTCGCTGACGGACCCGGTCAGTCAACACGCGTCCACTCAACCGGCGCAACCCCCTCCACCCCTCCGGTGGGACCGGCGGTCTAGCGCAGGTCCGGCTGCTGCTCCTCGGCTCGGTCGATGTCACCCTCGAGCTCGGCGAGCGCGCCCGGGTTGTCGTGGAAGCGACGGTAGCTGTAGACGATCAGCGCGAGCGCGATCAGTCCGGAGAGGATCTGCGTGAGGCCGACCCCGAGGCCGCCCGGGAGCCACCAGAAGTCGCTCAACGGCCACCAGTCCGGCACCGGCGGGGCGGCGAGCCACAGCACGCCTGCGGCGAACACGAGGACCACGCCGACCACGGAGACCGTCAGGTTCAGCGGGCTCTGCACGCCGCGGGCGGCTTCGCGCAGCGCACGCAGCTTCACCGGCTCCAACCACCGCTCGGCCCACTCGTACTGCTGCGAGAGCAGGAGCAGGCCGGCGAAGAGACCGAGCAACCCGGGGCCCGGGAGGAAGATCAGCGCGACACCGCTCAGCGTCAGCAGCCACCCGAGGCCCTCCAGCACGACGCGCTTGGTAGTGCGACCGACCGCGGCGTTCATGAGCCCGAGCCTCCCAGATCGCACCAACTCGCACGGGTGATCCCGCTCACCCGGTGTGGTGCACCTCCTGGAGACGGTGGACCGGCGTGTCCAGGCCCTCGTACCGCGCCTTCAGCTGCAGCGCGAGGTAGAGCGAGTAGTGCCGCGACTGGTGCAGGTTGCCGCCGTGCATCCACAGGTTCTCCACCTGGGTCGGCTTCCACATGTTGCGCTGCTCGCCCTCCCACGGTCCGGGGTCCTTGGTGGTGTCCGAGCCGAGCCCCCACACCTTGCCGAGCCGATCCGCGGTCTGCTGGTCGATCAGGTCCGCCGCCCAGCCGTTCATCGAGCCGTAGCCGGTCGCGTAGACCACCAGGTCGGCCGGCAGCTCGGTGCCGTCGGCGAGGACGACGGCGTCCTCGGTCAGGTGGTCCACCTGCCCGTGCGCCAGCGCCACCTCGCCGTCGGCCACGAGGTCGGCGGCGCCGACGTCGATGTAGTAGCCGGACCCGCGGCGCAGGTACTTCATGAACAGGCCGGACCCGTCGTCGCCCCAGTCGTGGCGGAAGCCGGCCCGCTCCAGCCGCTCGTAGAACTCGGCGTCCTCCTCGGCCATCTTCTCGTAGGCCGGGATCTGGAACTCGTGCAGGATCCGGTAGGGCAGCGAGGCGAAGATCAGGTCCGCCTTCTCGGTGGTCACCCCGGCCGCGAGCGCACGCTCGGAGTACAGGTCACCGAGCCCGTGCTCCATCAACGACGCGCTCTTGACGATGTGGGTCGAGGAGCGCTGCACCATGGTGACGTCGGCATCGTTCTCCCAGAGCGCGCCGCAGATGTCGAAGGCGGAGTTGTTCGACCCGATCACCACGCACCGCTTCCCCGCGTACGCGTCGGGACCCGGGTGGCGCGAGGAGTGGTGCTGGTCGCCGCGGAAGACGTCCTGGCCGGGGAGCACGGGCAGGTTCGGCTTGCCGGACATGCCCGTGGCGAGCACCAGCTGCTGCGGGTGCAGGGTCACCGGCTTGCCCTCGCGCTCGACCTCGACGGTCCAGGTCCCGGCCTCCTGCGACCACGTGGCGCTGGTCGCGGTGGTGCTCGACCAGTACGGCACCTCCATGATCCGCACGTAGCTCTCGAGCCAGTCGCCGATCTTGTCCTTCGGGGCGAAGACCGGCCAGTTGTCGGGGAACCTCAGGTAGGGCAGGTGGTCGTACCAGACGGGGTCGTGCAGGCACAGCGACTTGTAGCGGCTGCGCCACTGGTCGCCGGGCCGCGGGTGCTTGTCGACGACCAGCGCCGGGACGCCGAGCTGGCGCAGCCGCGCACCGAGGGCGATGCCGCCCTGCCCGCCGCCGACCACCAGCACCGCGGGCTGGGTGGTCGAGCCGAGCGACTCGGCCTCCTGCTGGCGCTGCTCGAGCCAGGTGGTGCGGTGCTTGTCGGCGCCGTGCGCAGCCCCCATCGGGCGGTGCGTGCCACGCGGCTCCTCGTGCCCCTTCAGCTCGTACAGCGTGGTGAGGAAGGTCCAGGCCCGCAGCCCGTCGGCCTCCTCGACGAACCGCGCCAGCCCGCGTCCGCGACCGACCCCGGTCTCGAAGGTGAACCAGGCGGTGGTCACCCCGTCGGCCTCCGCCGAGGGCTCCTCGAGGGCGAACCCACCCGGGTCGGTGTGCTCGAGCGTGGCGCCCAGCAGGTCCGCGACGCCGGCGGGGTCCTCGACCGTGGTGATGTTCCAGGAGAACGCGACCAGGTCGCGCCAGAAGCTGGTGGCTGCGAACATCCCGGCCGCCCGGTCGACGTCGCGGTCGGCGAGCGCCGCCTCGAAGTCGGCGAACCACGCCGCGGCGCGGTCGCCCGGCTGCTCCGCGGTCTCGGTGGTGGGTCGGTCCAGGGTCTCGGTCATCTCGGCTGCCTCCGGTCGCGCGACTGTGACCGACAGCACACCCCGTGGCGCGCCGACACGCCAGGGTCGGACCACCGGTTGGACCGGTGGCGCCGGCTATGTCTAGTATCTCGCTCGACTTAACTAACTCGGTCCACTCTGATGGGCCTCGTCGTGAGGATCACCATGCGCAAGCTCCTCGTCCTGGGCTTCGTGGGCCTGCTGGCCCAGCTGGTCGACGGCTCCCTCGGGATGGCCTACGGGGTCACGTCCTCGACGCTGCTGCTGGCAGCCGGCATCGCGCCGGCCGCCGCGTCCGCCGCCGTCCACTTCTCCGAGATCGGCACCTCGCTCGTCTCCGGGTTCTCCCACCACAAGCTCGGCAACGTGGACTGGCGCACCGTGGCGATCCTCGCCGGTCCTGGCTTCGTCGGCGCCTTCGCCGGCGCGACCCTGCTGACCGGGATCGACGGCGACGCGGCCAAGCCGTGGGTGGCGGTGCTGCTGCTCAGCCTGGGCGTCTACGTGATCTACCGGTTCCTCGTGCTCGGGGGGCGGCGTCCCACCTTCCGCGGCCGCCCCGGCGTGCGCATGCTGATGCCGATGGGGCTCTTCGGCGGCGCGCTCGACGCGATCGGCGGCGGCGGGTGGGGGCCCGTCGGCACCACGACCCTGCTCTCCTCGGGCCGCCTGGAGCCGCGCCGCGTCATCGGCTCGATCGACACCTCGGAGTTCGTGGTCGCCGTCGGCGGCTCCCTCGGCTTCCTGGTCGGCCTGGGCTCGCAGGGCATCCTCTGGGGCTACGCGGGCGCGCTGCTCGTGGGCGGCGTGATCGCCGCGCCGATCGCTGCGTACCTGGTGCGGATCCTGCCGGCCCGCGTCCTCGGCGTCGCCGCGGGCGGCCTCATCGTCCTGACCAACGCCACCACCCTGCTCGGTGCCGTCGGCGTCCCCGGCGCGACGGTCGGCGTGGCCGCGGCCTTCCTCGCGGTGACGTGGGTCGGCGCGATCTCCTGGGCCGTCGGTCAGGAGCGCCGCAGCCGGCGCGAGGACACGGGCGTGGTGGAGGCCGTCAGTCCCCGATGAGGACGTCGACCGCGTGGTCGCGGCCGTGCCGCTCGCGCACCTCGACCTTCTTCGACTCCAGCATCCGGTAGGCGGTGAAGAAGGCGTCGAGCTCGTCGAGGAAGGCGTCGGGGAGGTCGCCGAGGTCCGCGAGGTGGGCCTGGTGCTGGTCGGACTCCGGCACGACGATCAGCTTGGTCTCCAGCACGTCGCCGACCTCGAGCGTGTACGAGCCGAGCACCCGGCACCGCACGTGGACCCCGGGGAAGGTCGCCTCGTCGACCAGGACGAGCGCGTCGAGGGCGTCACCGTCCTCGCCGGCCGCGCCGATCACGTAGCCGTAGTCGCCGGGGAACCCCGCGGGGCCACCGAGGCGGCGGTCGAACCAGATCTCGCCGCCCTCGGTGGCCTCGTACTTGTTGCGGCTCCCGCGCGGTATCTCGACCACGACGTCGCAGCGTCCGTCGCGGTGCAGGGCGGTGCGGTCGTCGTCGTCGTCGCTCATCCCCGCACGCTAGCGGCGGGCGGGGGTGAGGCCGCGACGCGGTCGCCGTGCCGCGTCAACGACCGGCGACCTCCCGCTCGTGCTCGGTCGCGGCGTCCCGGCTGCGCCTGTCGGCGAGAAGGCTGGTCGTGGTGGCCACGACCAGGATGCCGACGATGACGCCGAGCGAGAGCAGGGTCGGGATCTCGGGGACCGACGGCTCCACCAGGTGGCCCCAGTGCAGCACCAGCTTGACGCCGATGAACAGCAGGATCGCTGCCAGGCCGTACCCCAGGTGGCGCAGCTTGGACAGGGCGCCCTCGAGCACGAAGTAGAGCGCGCGCAGGCCCAGCAGGGCGAAGGCGTTGGTGGCGAAGACCAGGTAGGGGTCGCTGGTGATGCCGAAGACGGCCGGCACGGAGTCCACGGCGAAGACCAGGTCGGTGGCGAACACGGCGACCACCACGACCATCAGCGGGGTGAGCATCCGCCGGCCGTCGCGGCGGACCGTGAGCCGGGTGCCCTCGTAGTCGTCGGTGACCGGCCAGAACCGGCGCAGCAGCCGCACCACGCGCATCTCGGAGACCTCGACGCCCTGCTCGTGGCCCCGGACCGCGTCGCGCAGCAGCTTGGCGCCGGTGGCCAGCAGGATGGCGCCGAAGACGAGGAAGACCGCGTCGAAGGCCGACAGCGCGGCCGCCCCGACGGCGATGAAGATCCCGCGCAGCACCAGCGCGCCGATGATGCCGAGGAGCAGCACCCGCTGCTGGAGCTCGCGCGGCACGGCGAACGCACCGAGCAGGAGCAGGAAGACGAAGAGGTTGTCGACGCTCAGCGACTTCTCGACGAGGTAGCCGGTGTAGTACTCCAACCCGGTCCGACCGCCGTGGACCGACCAGACGTAGATGCCGAAGGCGAGCGGCAGGGCCACGTAGAACGCCGACCACCCGACCGCCTCGCGCATGGTGACCGCGTGCGGCTTGCGGGTCAGGGCGAAGTCGAGGGCCAGCAGGCCGAGGACGGCGGCGATGGTGACCGCCCACAGCGTGGGCGTACCGATGGTGTCGAGCACGGAGCTCTCCTCAGGTGGGTGGGACCTGAGGTCTCCCTCGACCGGGCGGCTCACGGCCGGTCCGGCACCGCCCGGGACGGCTGCGGAGCCGACGTACTGACCGGGACGGGCTTGGGTGAGGTACTCCCCTCGCCGCGGAGCCTACCGGTCGGGCAAGCCCCGGACGTCCGCGCGGAGGGCCTCCCCGTCCCCATGGCCGGGAAGGCCCCGCGGGGTGGCGCCCGGGCGAGCGGGCCGCCACCGGTCTGCGGGGGCGCTAGCGGGTCACCGCAGCGCCCCGACGGCGGCCACCACGTCGACCAGGCCGTGGCCCTTGTCGTACGACGTCGTGCCCACCGCACCGGGCTCGTAGGCGGCACCGTCGCCGAACTTGTGGGCACTGGTCTTCAGCGCGCGCTCCACCTGGGCCGGGGTCGCGGCGGGCGCCGCCTGGAACAGCTGCGCCACGATGCCGGCGACGTGCGGCGCCGCCATCGACGTGCCGCTGATGGTGTTGAACGTGCCGACGTCGAGCGCACCGGGGCCGTTGCGCGGGTCCAGGCCCGTGGAGCAGATCGGCAGGTAGGGCCGGCACGCGGAGGTGATGGCCTCGCCGGGGGCGCTCAGGTCCGGGTAGGTCGCCTGGTCCCCGGCGCGCCCGCGCGAGGAGTAGTCGGAGACCACGCCGTTGCGCGTGCCGGTGTCGCGGTCGAAGTAGGAGGCCACCGACAGGATGCCGCCGGTGGGGTCCTGCCCCGGGGGGTTGGACAGGTTCTCGCTGCCGTCGCCGCCGTCGTTGCCGTTGGCCCAGACCGTCACCACGCCCTCGGCGACCAGCGCCCGCTGCAGCTTGGCCGTCGCGCTCCGCGGGTCGAAGTCCCCGCCGCCGCTGGGACCGTAGGAGTTGTTGGTGACCTTGATCGGCGGGCACTGCGCGGCAGGGACGCCCGCGCCGCACGGGGCCTCGTGGTTCTCCAGCACCCACTCCAGCGCCATGTCGGCGCCGATGATGAACAGCACCGCGCCGGTCGACAGCGACACCAGGTTCGCGCCGGGCGCCGCACCCTGGAGCCGTCCGCCGTCGGCGAGCGTGGTCGGGCGACCGGCGACGATGCCGCTGACGTGGGTGCCGTGGCCGCCGACCGCGAGGGTGTCGGTGTCGACCAGCGGACCGGTCTCGACCACCTGGCACAGCGACTCCGTCGGGTCGCAGACCGTCTTCAGGCTGGCCACGACGGCGCTCGAGCCGTCGGTCTCGCGGAAGTACGGGTGCTGCGGGTCGACGCCGGAGTCGATGACGGCGACGGAGACGCCCGCGCCCGTGAGGGGGCTGCCGTCGGCGCCGGTCAGCGTCGAGGCGGCCTCGGCGCCGCGGGTGGCCTGGTTGGAGGTCTCCTGGGTCAGCTCGATCGGGGCGTTGCCCTCGACGTAGGTCACGCCGGGCTCGGCGCGCACGGCCTCGACCTGGCTGCGGGAGCCCCGGGCCGCGACCACGTCGATCGCCTCGAAGGTGTGCACGGGCTCGAGACCGGTCGCGGCGACCGCGTCGCGGGCACCGGCGAGCGACGAGCCGTGCACGAGCACGGTGGTCGGCCCGGTCAGGTCTCCGAGGATCCCGGCGAGGTGGTCCGAGACGGGGGCCCGGTCCGAGCCGGCGCCCTGAGACGCGCCGTTCGGGAGTGGGGTCGTGGCGGCCGTGGCGGCCGGGGAGGTCAGGCCGGCGGGACCGGCAGCGAGGGCGAGGGCGGCGACGCCGGCCGCCAGGACGGTGCGTGGTGGTCGATGCATGCAGGACCAACGACCGTGGTCCGGTCGGGTCACGGCCCACCACCCGATCGGGCCAGGGGTGCACGTAACCCGGGCACGTCGGCGTCGTTGCACCGGTCGGGCCCGGGGTCGTCCGGCCGCCCGCAGCCGGGAGGACCGCATGCGCCAGACCAGCCCCACCGCCCGCCCCGCCCGCGTCCTGCTCCCGCTGGCAACGGCCTGCTCGCTGGTCGCGCTGAGCGGCGCGCCGGCCGCCGCGGCCACGCTGGCGCAGGGTTCCGCGACCGCGGTGCGCGTGAGCGTCGGCGGCAGCCCGACCGACTCGGGCACCTACCGGGTCACCCGCGACGAGGGCGGCGAGAAGGCCTCGGGCAGCAACCGGCCCGCCGTCTCGGTGCTCACCGGCCAGGACCTGGTGACCACGGGCACGCTCGCCCAGGACGCGCGCACCCGGCTCGAGGACGGACGCGGTTCCTCGGTCGCGTGCGCCGGCCTCGCCGGGCCGGGCGCCACCGTCGTCGCCGCCGGCCAGGGCAGCTGCCTCAGCGGCGGTGGCACCCTCGCGCTGGAGGCCGCCACCCTCGACCTGTCCGGGCTGAGCCTCGTGGAGTCCGAGGTCCTGCAGGGGCTCGACGAGGAGCTCCGGCTGGCGCTGGAGCCGGTCGTCGGTGAGCTGGGCCCCGCGCTGCAGGAGGGCCTCTCCCAGGCGCTGGCCCAGGTCGGGGACCCCGGCCTGTTCCTCGGCCTCGGCGCCGTGCAGAGCTCGTGCACGGCGGGCCCCGGAGCCGTCGCCGCCGGCCGGGCCGACCTCGCCGACGCGGGGGCGTACGCCGTCGTCGACGGCACGCGCGTCGACCTGCTGTCGCTGCCGGCCAGCCCGCCCCCCAACACCCGCGTCGTGACGGACCTCGGCGCCGTCTCGGCCCTGGTCCGCGAAGCCGTCCGCCGCCAGCTGGACACCGCGCTCGACGGCGTGCTCGGACCGCTCGGGCCCGCTGTCGACGAGGCGGCCGTCCTGGACGAGGCGCTGGCCCAGGTCGGCGCGCAGCTCGGGCCCCTCGAGGAGGAGCTCCTCTCGATCGTCCTGAACGCCCAGACGCGCCCGGCGCCGGGCGCGATCACGGTCACCGCGCTGGACGCCTCCGTGCTGCCGGCAGCGGCGGCCGAGCTCGGCGCCGAGGCGTTGCGCCTCGAGCTCGGCGAGTCCAGCTGCGGCCCCGGCGGGGCGGCTGCCACCCCGCCGCGACCCGACCCGCGGCCCCAGCCGGCGCCGCCGGCGCGCGCCGAGCCCGCCCCGGTGACGCCGACCGCCGTCCCGGCCGGCGTCGCCTCCGCCGACGCCACCGGCGCCGATGGCGGGCTGGGCGCCTCCGGCGCGCTCGCGCTCGCCGGCCTGGTGCTGCTGGCCGTCGCCGCCGGCCCGGGTCGCGGGCCGTCCCGCGCGGGACGGTGAGGCTGCTCGGCGGCCTGGCCCGGCTGCTGCTGGCGGCGGGTCTGGTCATGGTCGTCGCCGGGGTCGTGCTGTCCGACGACGGGGACGACAGCCCGTTCCGGGCGCTGCCCCCCAGCGCTCCCGTCCGCCTGGTGGTGCCCTCGCTCGGGGTCCGCGCGGCGGTGGAGCCGGTCGCGGTGTCCGCGGACCGGGTGCTCGACCCGCCCGAGGACGTCGAGCGCGTCGGGTGGTGGGAGGCCAGCGCCCGTCCCGGTGAGATGGCCGGGCAGACCGTGCTCACCGGGCACGCCGTGCACACCGGCGGCGGGGCGCTCGACCGGCTCCGCGACCTCGTCGCGGGGGAACGGGTCGACCTGCGCACCGAGCAGGGCCTGATGCGCTACCAGGTCACCGCGGTGCGCTCGCTCGGCCGGGACCGGGTCGCCGCGCGGACCGCGGACCTCTTCGGCCAGGAGGGCGGCGACGGCCGCCTGGTGGTGGTCTCGTGCACCGGCTGGGACGGCAGCTCCTACCGACGCAACGTGGTGGTGACCGCCGAACCGCTGGGCGAGCCGCTGGCCGCGGCCGCCGGGACGGACGCGCTCACCGCCGCCGGTAGTCGGTGACGATGGTGTGGTCCTTGGTCGGGCCGGCGACCCACCAGGTCGTGCGCCACCCCGTCGGTCCACCCCCGGTCGCGCGGGTCCCCACCACCAGCCCGCGGTAGCGGTCGGCGAGGCACGGGTGGTCCACCTCCGACCCGGGCGTCCAGGGGTGGAACGGCCGGCCGTCCTCGAAGGTGACCCGCCAGCCGACGCCGGGATCTGCGCTGCCGGCCCGCACGAGCAGCAGCGTGCGGCGCACCTCGACCGGGTCCGCGCCGTCGCGGCGGAGGAGACCGGTCTCGTCCCAGCGGACGTCGCCGTCGACCGGCGCCAGCAGCGCCTCGCCCTCGACGCGCAGCCGCTGCCCGGCGTAGCGGTCGTCGACGGTGCGCTCGAAGCGCCACCGACCCACGAGGTCGGGCGGCGCGAGCGGGTCCGGCTCCACCTGGTGAGCCTAGGTCGCCCTGTCACCATCGCGACATGGGTCCTCGTCGCCGCCGTCGCGCCACCGCCCTGCTGGTCGTGCTCGCCCTGGCCGCGACCGGCTGCTCGGGCGGCGGGGACGACCCCGCCGCCGAGCCGGCCCGCACCTCCGGGCAGCTGTCCGAGCCGACGCCGTCCGACCCCGCCGAGCCCGCCGAGGAGCCGGCAGCGGGGGCGAGCGAGGAGCCCGGTCCCGAGCCCAGCACCGCACCCGGTGCCGATCCGATCGAGGCGGACCCGCCGCCGCCGGTCTCGTTGGCGGCCTACTACCGCGAGGCCCGCGACTACGACGGCGGTGGGCTGCGGCTCGGGGCGGTGCGCGAGCGGACCGAGGCCTACACCTCCTACGACACGACCTACCGCAGCGGCGACCTGACGATCTCCGGGGTGCTCAACGTGCCGTCGGGGCGCGGGCCGTTCCCCGCGGTGGTGCTGGCGCACGGCTACATCGACCCGGACGTCTACGTGCGCGGCCAGGGGATGACCCGCGAGCGCGGGGTGCTCGCCTCCCGCGGGTACGTCGCGCTGCACGTCGACTACCGGGCCCACGCCGAGTCCGGCGGCACCGAGGAGCAGGCCGAGCGGGCGGTGCGGCTGGGCTACGTCGCGGACGTGGTCAACGCCGCCCGCGCGCTGCGCCGCTCCGCCGAGGTACCGGTCGACGACGACCGCGTGGCGTTGTTCGGGCGGTCGATGGGCGGCGGGGTCGCGCTGCGCACCCTCGCCGCGGTGCCCGGCGCCTTCGACGCCGCCGTCGCCTGGGCGTCGGTGAGCTCCCGCGAGGACGACAACTACCTGCAGTTCACCGCCCCCGACCGCGACGAGGTCGCCTCGTTCATCCAGCGCGAGTACGGCGCGCCCGGCACCCCGCGCGGCCGCGAGTTCTGGCCGAGGGTCAGCGCCCGCCCCGCCTTCGACCGGGTCACCGAGCCGGTGCTGATGGTGCACGGCCGCTTCGACGACACCTGCCCGCCGCAGTGGGCGCGGGACTCGCAGCGCGCGCTGCGGGCGGCCGGCGTCGACTCCACGCTGAGCTTCTACGACGACGGCCACGCCTTCGGCCCGGCGTTCCTGCCGGCGATGGACGAGACGATCGACTTCCTCGAGCAGCAGCTCGGCTCCTGACCGCGGCCGCCCGGCGGCTGGGTGCGGTCAGGCGCGCGGGTCGATCACGGTGACCCCGCCGGCCCCGGCGCCGGGGGTGTCCAGGGCCACCAGCCGGCGCACCGCCTCCGCCAGGCCGACGGTGTCGCGCAGCAGCCGCTGCGGCGCGTAGGTCCCGTCGGCCACGCGCGCGAGCAGCGCCGGGTAGGAGGTCGCGGACAACCCGTGGCTGCCCAGCAGCTGCAGCTCGCGGGCGACGACGAGGCCGAGGTCGACGGGCGGCACCGCGTCCGCGCCGCCGAGCAGGCCCACCTGGACGTGGCGCCCGCGGGGCCGCAGGCAGGCCAGCGAGGCGGCGACGACGTCGCGGGAGCCGCGGCAGTCCAGCGAGAGGTCGGCGTCGAGACCTGCCGTGGCGCCCGGCGCCACCGCGTCCGCTCCGAGCGCGGCCGCGAGGTCGCGCGAGGCCGGGGCCGGGTCGACCGCCACGACACGGGCGCCCTCGGCGACCGCGACCATCACCGCGGCCAGGCCGACGCCGCCGCAGCCGTGCACCACCACGGTCTCGCCGGCGCGCACCGCGCCGACCTCGACGACCGCGCGGTAGGCGGTGGCGAAGCGGCAGCCGAGGCCGCAGGCGACCGCGGCGTCCACGCCGTCGGGCAGCCGGACCAGGTTCACCTCCGCGCGCGGCAGGGCGACCCGCTCGGCCCACGACCCGGGCAGCGTGAAGCCCGGCTGCAGCTGCTCGCGGCAGACCTGCTGGTCACCCCGGGCGCAGGCGTCGCAGCGCCCGCACGCCAGCACGAACGGCGTGGTGACCCGGTCGCCCACCGCGAACGAGGAGACCGCGGCGCCGACCTGGACCACCGTGCCGGCCAGCTCGTGGCCCAGGACGTGCGGCACCGCGACGTCGGGGTCGTGGCCCTGCCAGGCGTGCCAGTCGCTGCGGCAGAGCCCGGTCGCCTCGACCGCGACCACGACCCCGTCGGGCGCGCAGGTCGGCTCCGCGACCTCCGCCACCCGCGGCGGCGTGCCCAGCTCCTCGACCAGCACCGCCCGCACGCCCCCGATCCTGCCCGCCGCCGCGCCGCGAGCGTCACCGAGGGTGTCCGCGAGCGACGTCTCGGCTGCTCGCGACGGACGTCTCGGCGGGGCTCAGCCCTTCCCGGCCCCGGTCTCCACGCCGCCGAGACGCAGCCAGGTGTCCACCACGGTGTCGGGGTTCAGCGAGATCGTCTCGATGCCCTGCTCGACCAGCCACTCGGCCATGTCGGGGTGGTCGGAGGGGCCCTGGCCGCAGATGCCGACGTACTTGCCCTGCTCGAGGCACGCCTTGATGGCCAGCGAGAGCATGTGCTGCACGGCCGGGTCGCGCTCGTCGAAGGAGTCCGCGACCAGGCTGGAGTCGCGGTCGAGGCCCAGCGTCAGCTGGGTCATGTCGTTGGAGCCGATGGAGAAGCCGTCGAAGTGCTCGAGGAACTGCTCGGCGATCACCGCGTTCGAGGGGACCTCGCACATCATCACCACCTGCAGCTGGTTCTCGCCGCGGACCAGCCCGTGACGACCGAGCAGCTCGATGACGCCCTTGGCCTCCGCCACGGTGCGCACGAACGGGATCATCACCTTGACGTTGGTCAGCCCCATCTCGTCGCGCACGAACTTCAGCGCCTCGCACTCCATCGCGAAGCACTCGGCGAAGTCCTCGGAGAGGTACCGCGAGGCGCCGCGGTAGCCGATCATCGGGTTCTCCTCGTCGGGCTCGTAGAGCTCGCCCGCGACCAGGTTCGCGTACTCGTTGGACTTGAAGTCGCTCATCCGGACGATCACCGGCTCGGGGGCGAAGGCGGCCGCGATCATGGAGACGCCCTCCGCGACGCGGCGCACGAAGAAGTCGCGCGGCGAGTCGTAGGCGCCGATGATCTCCTCGACCTCCTCGCGCAGGCCCTCCTCGAGCGCCTCCGGGTCGGCCTCGAGGTCGAGCAGCGCCTTGGGGTGCACGCCGATCTGCCGGTTGATGATGAACTCCAACCGGGCCAGCCCGACCCCGCGGTGCGGCAGCTGCGAGAAGGCGAAGGCCTGCTCGGGGGTCCCGACGTTCATCATGATCCGGACCGGGATCTCGGGCATCTCGCTGAGCTCGGTGCGCTCGACGTCGAAGTCGAGGATCCCGTCGTAGACGAGGCCGGTGTCGCCCTCGGCGCACGACACGGTGACCTCGCGGCCGTCGGCGAGGTCCCTGGTGCCCGAGGTGGTGCCGACGACGGCGGGGATGCCGAGCTCGCGGGCGATGATCGCGGCGTGGCAGGTGCGCCCGCCGCGGTTGGTCACGATCGCCGAGGCGCGCTTCATGATCGGCTCCCAGTCGGGGTCGGTCATGTCCGCGACCAGCACCTCGCCCTGCTCGAACTCGTGCATCTGGTCGATCGAGGACAGCACCCGCACCGCACCGGCGCCGATCTTCTGCCCGATCGCCCGGCCCTCGACGACCACGTCGGCCTGCTTCGTCACGGCGCGGTCGATGGTGAACCGCTCCAGGGCGCCGGAGCGCCGGGACTGCACCGTCTCCGGGCGGGCCTGGAGGACGTAGAGCTTGCCGTCGAGGCCGTCCTTGCCCCACTCGATGTCCATCGGGCGGCCGTAGTGCTCCTCGATGGTGACCGCGTGGCGGGCGAGCTCCTCGACCTCGGCGTCGGTGAGGCTGAACCGCGCGGCCTCGGACCGGTCGACGTCGACGAACTCGGTGGTGCGGCCGATCTCGGCGTCGTCGGTGTAGACCATCTTGGTCGCCTTCGCGCCGATGCCGCGCTTGAGCACGGCGGGCCTGCCGAGCTTGAGCGCGGGCTTGTAGACGTAGAACTCGTCGGGGTTGACCGCCCCCTGGACGACGCCCTCCCCGAGGCCGAAGGCGGACGTCACGAAGACCGCGTCGGTGAAGCCGGACTCGGTGTCCATCGTGAACATCACGCCCGACGAGCCGATGTCGGAGCGCACCATGCGCTGCACGCCGGCCGAGAGCCCGACGTCGCCGTGGGCGAAGCCGTGGTGGACGCGGTAGGCGATCGCGCGGTCGTTGTAGAGCGAGGCGTACACCTCACGGACGGCGAGCAGGATCGCGTCGATCCCGCGCACGTTGAGGAAGGTCTCCTGCTGCCCGGCGAACGAGGCGTCGGGCAGGTCCTCGGCGGTGGCTGAGGACCGCACCGCGAACGACGGCTCCTCGCCGTCCTCCCCGCGGGAGCTCTCGACGAGCCGGTCGTAGGCGGTGCGGATGTCGCGCTCGAGGTCCTCGGGGAAGTCCTGCTCGACGACCGCGGTGCGGATCTCCCTGCCGACCTCGGCGAGGCGCCGGGTGTCCTCGGTGTCGAGGTCCTCCAGCAGCCCGCTGATGCGGTCGGCCAGGCCGGTGTCGCCGATGAAGTGGTGGTAGGCCTGCGAGGTCGTGGCGAAGCCGTCGGGGACGGAGACGCCGAGGTCCGCGAGGTTGGAGACCATCTCGCCGAGCGAGGCGTTCTTGCCACCGACCTCCTCGAGGTCGTCCATCCCGATCTGGGAGAACCACCGGACGTGGCTCGCGTCCACCCGGTCGCCGCCGGCGTGCTGGTCGGTGTCGTTGCTCATGCTCGTCCTCCAGTGGTGCGGGTGTCGCGGTCGCGGGGCTCCCGGCGGCCGGCGCTCTTCTTGGTCAGCGTCTGGATGATCAGCGCCGAGATCTCCTCGACCGACTTCGAGGACGTGTCGATGACCGGCACCCGGTGGGCGCGGTAGAGCTGCGTGGCGCGGCGCAGCTCCCAGCGGCACTGCTCGGAGGAGGCGTAGCGCGAGCTCGGCCGCCGCTCGCCGCGCACCCGGCTCAGCCGGTCGGGGTTGGTGGTGAGGCCGAAGCAGCGCTCGCGGAACGGCTCCACCGGGCGTGGCAGCGCCGAGGACTCGAGGTCCTCGTCGACCAACGGGTAGTTGGCCACGAACAGGCCGTGCTGGAGGGCGAGGTACATGCTGGTCGGGGTCTTGCCGCAGCGCGACGGCGCCAGCAGGATCACGTCGGCCTTCTCCATCGCCCGCACGCTCTGGCCGTCGTCGTGCTCGATGGTGAACTCGACCGCCGCCATCCGGGCGTTGTACCGCTCGGCGTCGCCCACGCCGTGCAGCCGCATCGCCTCGCGCTTGCCGCGCCGGTCCAGGATCGCCTCGACCCGTCCCATGTGGAGGTCGAAGAAGTCGATGATCGGCGCGGTCGTCCTCCTCAGCTCCAGGCGCACGGCGTCCTCGGCGGCGGTGGTGAAGACCAACGGGGTCACCGGACCGGCGGCGACGTCGTCGATCATCGCCACCACCCGGCGCGCGTCCTCCGCGGTGACGATGAACGGGATCGTGGTGCGGTCGAAGCGCAGGTCCGGGAACTGCAGCAGCAGCGCGTTGCCCATCGTCTCGGCGCTGATGCCGGTGCTGTCGGAGAGGAAGAAGACCGGTACGACCGGCTCGTCGTCCTGGGCCACGCTGCCACCTCCCGGGGTCGGGCACGAACCTAGCGCCCGACGGACCCGAGCAGCAGCCCCGTCGGGTGGGTGGGACGCGGACCGGCCGTGGCAGGCTCGTCGGATGGATGCGGTCGTGGTGGTGGGAGCCGGCATCGCCGGCGTGGCGTGCGCTCGCGAGCTGCGGGGCGCGGGCCTGCCGGTCCGCGTCGTCGACCGCGGCCGGCGCGTCGGGGGCCGCCTGGCCAGCCGCCGGCTCGACGACCGCCCGGTCGACCTGGGGGCGTCGTACCTGACCGCCGACCCGGACGGGGATTTCGCCGCGGTGGTCGAGGACTGGCACGCCCGCGGGCTGGCACGACCGTGGACGGACACGTTCCTCGCGCTCTCCCCGGGGGAGCCCGCGCAGGAGAAGCCGGGCCCGATGCGCTGGGGGGCCACCGGTGGGTCGCGCTCCCTCGTGGAGGACCTCGCCGCCCGGGGTGACGTGGAGGTCGAGCAGGGCGACGTCGGCCGGGTCACGACGACGCCCGGGGGTCTCGAGGTCGACGGCGCCGCGGCGTCCGCCGTGGTGCTGGCGATGCCCGACCCGCAGGCGGTCCGGCTGCTGGGCGAGGGCCTCGACGCCGAGCGGGACCTCCTGGTGCGCGGCTCCGAGCCGATCCTGGCCCTCGCGGCCCGGTGGTCGGCCCGCGGCTGGGACGACGGCGTCTCCCCCGGGACCTTCCACGGCGCCTTCGTCAACGACGACGACGTCCTCTCCTTCGTCGCCGACGACGGACGGCGGCGGGGGGACGACGCACCCGTGCTGGTCGCCCACTCGACACCGGGGTTCGCCGGTCGGCACCTCGAGGACCCCGACGCCGCCGGCCCGGCGATGGTCACGGCCCTGCGGCGGCTGCTGGGGATCGACGACGACCCGGCGGCGACCTTCGTGCAGCGGTGGTCGCTGGCCCGGCCGACCGGGGAGCGACCGGACCGCTACCTGCTCTCCGCCTCCGGTCTCGGAGCCTGCGGGGACGGGTGGGGCGGCCCGCCCAAGGTCGAGACCGCCTGGACGTCCGGCCGCGACCTCGGTCGCGCACTGGTCGCCCGCCTCGCCTGAGGGGCCGCTCCCTGCCCGCGCCGCCCGGGACGTCATGCGAACCGCGTGTGCGTTACCCGACACGTATGACGTCCCAGGGGGGGGGGCGGGGGGCAGGGGGTCAGCGGGTGGCGGGCCAGGCCGCGCCGGCACGCGCGCTCCAGGGACCGCTGCCCCGCCACCGCGCCACACGCCGGGCACCGGCGGCAGACCCGGTCGGTCGGCTCGTGGTGGACCTCGAGCGCGGCGCCGTCCCAGGCGCCGCGCCAGGACCAGCGGCCCCACCGCTCGCGGTCCGGCAGCGAGAGGTCCTGGCCGACCAGCACCGCCGGGCCCGGACCCGGCGGCGCCGACCGGGGCCGGACGGCGAACGGGTCGTCGTCGACGCTCCACGACCGCCGCCTCGAGCCGCGCGTGACGTCCACGACGAGCAGGTGGCCCTCGGGTGCTCGCGGGGCGTCAGCGCGGTGACGCCGTCGGCGTCGACCACGAGCTCCACCAGCAGCCGGGGCAGCCACCACCAGTGCTCGCGGCGCAGCAGCACCGAGTCGGCCAGCAGCCGCGACGGGGGCCAGCGCAGCAGCTCCTGCGCCAGCAGGGTCGCGGCGAACCGGTCCCCCTCCGGGTCTTCGACCAGCCGGGGCCGGCAGCGCAGCGCGAGCGGCGTCCAGCCCGGGGACGTCCCCCGCGGCTCGGTGAGCGCCAGCAGCACCTCGTCCGCCGTGCCGAGGGAGCGCGCGGCGGCGGCGTCGGCGTACGGCAGGGCCAGCACGACCCGCTCCCCGTCGACGAGCGGCAGCACCCCGGTCGCGACCGGCCCGTCGGCGCCCCGCCAGGCGACCTCGGCCACCGTGGCCGCCGCCACGGCACCCAGGACGTCCTCGCGGGGGTCGATCACCTAGGCACCGTAGGTCGCCCGCATCCGCGGCACGAACGGCGCGTAGTCCGCCGCGGCGAGGAACGCCGAGCGCATCGTGCCGTGGTCGGCCGTGCCCGTCCCCGCGATGTCGAAGGCGGTGCCGTGGTCGACCGAGGTGCGCAGGATGGGCAGGCCGACGGTCACCGAGATGGTGCCGTCGAAGTCGTAGGTCTTCGCCGCGATGTGCCCCTGGTCGTGGTACTGCGAGAGCACCCCGTCGAAGCGCCCCTGCAGCCCCTGGTGGAACACCGAGTCCGCCGGGATCGGACCGTGCACCGCGAGGCCCTCCTCGCGCAGGCGCTCGCAGGCCGGGATGATCTCGTCGAGCTCCTCGCGCCCGAAGTTCCCGTTCTCCCCGCCGTGGGGGTTCACCGCGGCCACCGCGAGCGTCGCGTCGTCGACGCCGTAGACCTCCAGCGCCTGCAGCGCACGCCGGATCGACTCCACCTGCTTGTCCTGGGTCAGCTGGTCGAGGGCCCGGCGCAGCGAGACGTGGCGGGTGGCGAAGAAGATCCGCAGGTGGTGGGGGGCGGTGTCCCCGGTGGGCTCCGAGCGCACCACGAACATCGTGTCCTGCTCGGTGACCCCGGTGAGCTCACCGAGCATCTCGGTGTGGCCGAGGTGGGTGCTCCCGCTGGCCCAGATCGCCTCCTTGTTGATCGGCCCCGTGACGACGCCGTCCACCTCACCCGCCATGGCGGCCCGGGTCGCGACCTCGATCGCGGTCACGGCGGCCTGCCCGGCGGTCGCGTCGACCTCGCCCCACGCGGGCTCCCGGTCGCCCAGCACCCCGATGTCGTAGACGTCGATGACGCCCTCGCCGGCGGCCGGCGTGGCGAAGTCGCGGATCTCGCGGACCTCGACCTCGAGACCCGTGGCCGCGACCGCGCGGCGTACGGCGGAGAGGTCGCCGACGGCGACACCGTGCTGGGCGCGGTCGTCGGCGTGCTCGGCGAGGGTGCGCACCGTGATCTCCGGCCCGATCCCGACGGGGTCGCCCAGGGTGAGGGCGAGCACGGGGGGGTGTCGGTCGGTGTCGGTGGTCTCGGTGGTGGCGGTCATGGCATCTCCCGGGTGAGGTGGGTGGTCAGGGCTCGCGGGTCTGCGTCGGAGGAGCGTGGGTCGAGGACGGGGCCGGTCGGGCCGGTCGGGCCGGCCGGGCGGGTCGGACGTGGCGCCGTGCGGCCTCGGCCGCCTCGTCGAGGAACCGCAGGCACGCGGTCGCGGTGTCCTCGTCGCCGACCAGACCACCCTTGGTGACCACCGGCAGGCCGGACCACGGGCCACCGACCAGGCTGCCACCGACGGCCAGCGGCACCACCTCGTCGGCCACGTCGAGGCCGTCCGCGCCCAGGCCGGCGAAGCAGGCGGCGGCGACGTCGCCGCCGGTGGCGTAGAGGCCGGCGACCTGCGCGCCGCCGTCCAGCACCCGCCGCACCACGGCGGCCAGCGCCTCCGGGACCGCCTCCCCGGCGGGCCCGTCGACGAGGTCGTCGCGGTCCAGCACGGAGGCGAGCAGGACGACCTCCCGGCCGGACGCCTGCGCCATCGCCGCGAGCAGCTCCTCGGCCGTCTCCGCCACGCACGGTCGTCCGCCCTGGTCTGTCCGTGACCGCACGACGTGCACGGACCGGTCGGCGCGCAGCCGCGCGAGCTGGCGGCGGGTCAGCTCGGTCGCGGAGCCGGAGACCGCGAGGTAGGGCGCCGTTCCCGCGCCTCGTCCGAGGCCGAGCAGCTCGGCGGCGGCCACCGTGGCCGGGCCGGGGTCGACACCGAGCCAGCGCAGCGGCCGCCCGCCGTCGGACGACGCCCGCGCGACGTCGGCCGCGGCGCGCACGGCACGGTGCACGTGCTCGGTGGTGAGTGCGTCGACGACCACCACCCGGGCTCCGGCGTCGACCGCCCGCGCCAGGGCCGCGACCAGGTCCTCGAACGGCCCGGTGACGCTGTCCAGGGGCACCTCGCGGACGGGGAGGTCGCTCTGGTCGCCGATCAGCTCGGCCACGCGCGAGCCGCTCATCGGGGACCGCGCGTCCCGCGCGAGCTCGGTCTCCTCCAGGCGTCGGCCGTCGAGGAGCTGGACACCACCCACCGTCTGGCGGGCCGCCTCGGGGTGCGCCGGTACGCACAGCGCCACCACCCGGTCACCCGAGAGCACTTCGAGCTCCTCCAGCATCGCCTCCGTGGTCGCACCCACGTTGCCCCGCAGGGTGGAGTCGATCCGGTTGGCGACCAGGCTGGCGGGCCAGGCGGCCCGCAGCGCACGACGCACCTGAGCGGCGGCGCGCTGCGGCGGCACGTGGCGGTTGCCGACCGCGACCACCACGGCGTCGAAGCGGGCGACGAAGTCCCCCACCACCGCCGAGGCGGCGTCGTCGGCGTCGGCGTCGTCCGACGCGCCGGGGTCGGCAGCGGGGTCGAGCACCCCGCGTCCCGTGACGGTGGCCGCCCGCAGGCCCGCGCGCGCCAGCCCCGCGGCGGTGGCGTTGGCCCCGGTCAGGTCGTCGGCGATCACCACCACGGGGTGGTGCCCGCCGGCACCGGTCACAGCAGCCAGCCGGCGACCAGGACCAAGGGCAGCGAGCCGAGCCACGCCGCGGTGGTGATGCCCGACCACCCCTTCAGCGCCGCCGTGCCGTCGAGGCCGCTGAACCGGGTCACGACCCAGAAGTAGGAGTCGTTGAAGTAGCTGAACACCATCGACCCCGCGCAGCAGGCCAGCGCCGCGGCCAGCGTCGAGATGCCGAGCCCCGCCACGATCGGCGCGGCCACGGAGGCGCCGGTGATCATGGCGACCGTCCCCGAGCCCTGCGCGACGCGCACCAGCGAGGCGATCAGGAAGGGCACCAGCACCCCGGGCAGACCCGTGCCCGCGACGGCCTCGGCGAGCGCGTCACCGACGCCCGAGTCACGCAGGACCTGGCCGAACGCCCCGCCGGCGCCGGTGATCAGCAGGATCAGGCCGGCGGACGCCGCGGCGTCGGCGAGCCACCCGTTGACCTGCGCGCGCGGGGTCCACCGCGGGAGCAGGACGTAGACGGCGAGCACCAGGCCGATCAGCAGGGCGACCGCGGGGTTCCCGACGAAGGCGAGCGCCGCTGCCCAGGTCGACGGCTCGTAGGTGTCCTGGCCGACCACGCCCTGCCGGGCCTGGTCGACGGCGGCGGCGACCGTGTTGGCCACGATGAGCAGCAGCGGCACCAGCAGCGGCAGCGACGCCGTGGCCGCACCCACCCGGTGGCGCTCCCCGCCCGGGCCCCGTCCCACCGCGGGCTCCCGGTCAGCCTCGTCGGCGCGGCCGACGGCGCCGGGTGCGTCCGTCGCGCCCGCGCCGGTCGTCGTGGTCGATCCGTCGGACCCGTCGGCGCCGGCGTAGACCGACTCGCGCACCTCCGCCGACATCTCGGGCTCGAGCCGGGGACCGATCCACCGCGCGTAGAGCACCACGACCGGCATGAGCAGCACGGTGAAGACGAGGCCGACGAGGATCAGCCCGCCGAGGTCCGCCCCCAGGATGCCGGCGACGGCCAGCGGCCCCGGCGTCGGCGGCACCATGTGGTGGGTCAGCGTCATGCCGCAGCCCAGGGCGAGCGCGAGGGTGAGGTAGCCACCCTGCTTGACCCGGGCGATCGACCGTGCGAGCGGGTTCATGATCACGTAGCCGGAGTCGCAGAAGACCGGGATCGAGACCAGCGCCCCGGTCGAGCCCATGGCCCAGGGCTCCCGGCCCTTGCCGAAGGCACGCAGGAAGACCTGGGCGAGCCGGTCCGCTGCCCCCGAGACCTCCAGGATCTTGCCGACGGCCACGCCGAGCCCGATCACGATGCCGATGCTGCCCAGCGTCGTGCCGAACCCCGTCGTGATCGAGGCAATGGTGTCGGTCGCCGCGCTGCCGGCGAGCGAGCCGGTCACCAGCGCGGCGACCAGCAGGGCCGCGAACGCGTCCAACCGGGTCCGCAGGACGAGCACGACGATGGTCGCGATCCCCGCCACGAGTGCTGCCAGCAGCTGCAGGTCCATGTCGCTCCGCTCCGTGCCTTCCGTCGCCCGGTCGCGGGCGCCGGCCCCCGCGACCGGTGGCACACCGAAGCACCGGCCCGTCCTGCCGTGCCACCCCCCGGGAGGGGACGGGGAACGCGCGACCCAGGACCATTGCCCCTGACCGAGGTGATGGAGGACACTGACGCCGGCTCGGGTCCGGGGTGGCCGCACCCCGCGGCGTCCCGCCGGCGAGACCGGGCCGGGAGGAGACGTGCCGTGCCCGCCATCGTCGTCGTGCTGGTCGTCGGGGTGCTGTTCTACCTCGGTTGGCGCTACTACTCGCTCTACCTCCAGCAGCACGTCTACGAGGTCGACCACGCCTTCGTCACCCCGGCGCACCAGTTCGCCGACGGCGTGGACTACGTGCCCACCAACAAGCACGTCGTCTTCGGCCACCACTTCACCTCGGTGGCCGGTGCGGCCCCGATCGTGGGGCCCGCCATCGCGGCGTTCTGGGGGTGGGGACCGGCGCTGGTGTGGATCGTGCTCGGCACGATCTTCGCCGCCGGCGTCCACGACATGGGCTCGCTGGCGGTCTCGGTGCGCCACGGCGCCCGCAACATCGGCAGCATCGCCCACGACGTCATCAGCAAGCGGGCGCGGACCCTCTTCCTGCTGATCATCTTCTTCCTGCTGACGCTGGTGAACGCGGTGTTCGCCGTGGTCATCGGCAACCTGCTCGTGGCGAACCCCGGAGCGGTGATCCCGATCTTCGTGGAGATCCCGCTGGCCATCGGGATCGGCCAGTACATCTACAAGACCCGCTCGGCCGCCCTCGTCCCGTCGCTCGCCGGCGTCGTCGTGCTGTACCTGCTGATCTGGGTGGGCCAGCAGGTGCCGGTCGAGGTGACCGGCATCGCGTCCGCGCTGGGGGTCGAGACCGAGCGCAACGTCTGGGTCGTCATCCTGTTCGCCTACGCCTTCATCGCCTCGCGGCTGCCGGTCTGGATGCTGCTCCAGCCCCGCGACTACATCAACTCCCACCAGCTGTTCATCGCCCTCGGCGTGATCGGCCTCGGCATGCTGGTCGGTTGGAACACGATCGCCGCGCCGCTGGTCAACGACGTGCCGGCCGGCTCGCCGCCGATCTTCCCGTTCCTGTTCATCACGATCGCGTGCGGCGCGATCTCGGGCTTCCACTCCCTGGTCTCCTCGGGCACCACCGCCAAGCAGATCGACAAGGAGGACGACGTGCGCCACGTCGGCTACCTCGGCGCGGTCGGCGAGGGCGCCCTGGCCACCGGGGCGCTGCTCGCGGTGACCGCGGGCGTGGCTGCCAGCCGCGCGGACTGGTCGGCCCTCTACCCCGACTTCGTCACCGCGTCGGGCGGTGCCACCGGCAACTTCGTCAACGGGGTCGGCACCTTCGCCAACAACCTCGGCATCCCGCTGGACCTCGCGATCATCTTCGCGGCCGTCGTGGTCATCTCGTTCGCCGCGACCACGATGGACACCGGCGTCCGCCTGCAGCGCTACATCGTCCAGGAGATCGCCGAGATCGCGGGGTGGCGCACGCTCTCGCGCAACCTGACCCTCGCGGGGCTCGTCGCGGTCGTGGTGCCGATGGCGATGGCGCTGCTGCCCGGCGGCGGCGAGGCCGGCTACACCTTCGGCGTGCTGTGGCAGCTCTTCGGCACCACCAACCAGCTCACGGCGGGGCTGGCCCTCTCGGTGATCGCGGTCTGGGTGGTCGGCAAGGGCCGCAACCCGGTGGCCGTGCTCATCCCGCTGGTGTTCCTGCTGGTGATGACCACCTGGGCGCTGGTGGTCAACCTGCGCAACTTCGTCGAGGCCGGCGACTGGGTGCTGGCCCCGCTGGACGCCATCATCTTCGTGCTGGCGATGTGGCTGGTCGTCGAGGCGGCGCTGGCGCTGCGCAAGGCGCGGGGGACCGGCGCGCGGCCCGGGTCGCCCACGCCCAGCACCGGCGACCCCGCCCCGTCCGAGCAGCGGTGACCGGCGCGGCCGGCGCCGTCCGCCCGGTCGGGGTCGTCCTCGTCCGGCCCTGGACCGACGCGCGGGCCGGTGGCGGCTGCTGCGGGGGCGAGGTCCGCGACGGGGTCGCCCACGCGCCGCTGGCGCCGGTGCTCGACCAGCACGCCTGCCGCGACGACGCCGACCCCGTGGGGCGCGCGTGGCGCCGGCTGCGCGAGGAGCGCGATCGCGTACCCGCCCTCGACGTGCAGGTCGTCGACGCCGGCAACCCCTGGCTGCTGGCCACGGTCTTCGCGGCCGTGCGCCGGCGGTCCGGCCTGGCGGCCGCCCTCCGCGCCGCCGCCCACGCCCCGACCGCGGGCTCCGTCATCGTCGACGGCGAGCGGGTGGGCGACCTCGTCGCCCTGGGCCCCGAGGGCGTCGCCGCAGCCGTCCGCGCCCACCTCGAGCGGCCCCGGCCCCGGCCCCGCCGCCCCGCTGTAACGCCGAGTTACCTCGACTGGTGCCGGGTCGCGACGCCGCACGAGTCGAAGTAACTCGGCGTTACAGCTGTAGGGCCGCGTGGACGGCGAGGGCGGCGCGCTGGCCGCTGACCAGGGCGCCCTGGATCGAGGCGGTGTCGCGGTGGTCGCCGCAGACCACGACGCCGGGGCGGACGCGGACGGGGCGGCGCAGCGAGAGCGGGGCGGGCTGGGACGGCAGGGCGTGGGGCACCTCGTGGCGGTGCAGCAGCCGCCAGCCCCGCGGGTCGGCGCCCAGCAGGTCACCGGCGTGGCGCCTCACCTGCTCGTCGGTGGGAACCGGTCGACCGGGGCCGATCAGCGCGGAGGCCTGCACGAGGTGCTGCCCCGTCGGGGCGTACGACGGGGCAGGGTTGCTCACCACGGCCGTGTTGACCACCGGGCCGCCCGGACGGTCCCGACCGTCGACGAAGAGCAGCCGCGAGTCGGTGGGCTGCTGCTCCGTCGCGTACCAGGAGGTCGCCACGCCCTTCGTCGCCGTCGCCCCCGGCCCGGCTCCGAGGAGCGCCGGGAGCGCCGGAGGCCCCGACGAGGTCGCCGGCGTCCTGCCCGGCGACGGCCACCACCACCTCGCGGGCCCGGACCGTCCCGCCGTCGGTGTGCACCCGTACGCCGCCGCCGGCGGTCTCCACCGAGCGCACGGGCGTGCCGAGCCGCACCCGGTCGCCGATCGGCCGGGCCAGCTGCGCCGGCAGCGCCTGCATGCCCTGCTCGGGCAGCGCCGGGGTGCCGGCGAGGAAGGTGGCGGTGAGCAGCAGCGCGTACGCCTGCGAGGTCGAGCCGTCGTCCTCCAGCACGACGCCCGAGAAGAAGCGGTCGAGCACCGCACGCAGCAACCCGTCCACCCCCGCACGGTCCAGGGCCGCGCCGCGGCCGACGTCGCGCCGCGGGCCGGACGTGAGCCGCTCGGCCAGCGGCCGCCCGGGGCGGGCCCGCAGCAGCGGCGCCGCCCACCGCGCCGCCGCCAGCGCCTCGCTCGGGCGCGGTGCCAGGGCGCGCAGCGACGGTCCGACCAGGCGGGGTGCGGCCAACGGGTTGCCCAGCACGCTGAGCCGGCCGCCGTCCACCGCGACGTCGCCGTGCCGCGCGGCGACCCCCGGGGCGAACGGCTGCAGCCGCAGCGCGTCGACGTCGACCCAGCGCCGGACGGCGGAGTAACCGGGGTTCAGCAGCTGGAAGCCGCGGTCCAGGGTGAAGCCGTCCACGCGGTCGCTGCGCACCCGTCCACCCACGGCATCGCCGGCCTCGAGGACCAGCACCGCACGACCGCGGTCGGCGAGGGCGCGGGCGCAGCGCAACCCGGCCAGCCCGGCCCCGACCACCACCACGTCGGCGTCGTGGTCGTCGGCTCCGCTCACGCGGCCCGGCCGCCCCGCGGTCCCGGACCGGCCGCGCCGCCCGCGAGGGCGGAGGTCGCCCCGAGCACCCAGGTCAGCGCGCGGTGCTCCGAGGCGCGGAAGTCCCCTCGGGTCCGCCAGACCTCGGCGTAGGTCGAGCGCACCAGCGCGGCCGCCCGCTCGCCGTCCCCGCGGCAGATCAGCAGCGAGAGCCGGTGCACGTCGGCCACGGTCGCGTCGTAGAGGTCGGCGAACGCGTCGACGTGGCCCTCCGCCGCGCACTCGAGGCAGCCGATACGCAGCCGCCGGTAGTCCTCGCACACCGGACCAGTGTGGCTGGTGACCGGTGGGACCCGCCCACCCGTAGGTGGAGGAGGACGGGGGACGCTGGTCCCGGTCAGCGACGCCCGACGGCGGCGGTGACCAGCGAGGCGACCTCGTCGGCGGTGTCGGCCTCGCGCAGGTCGCGAGGCAGCCGGCGGACGACCGCGCGCGTCAGCGCGGCCAGCAGCGCCAGGTACCCCTCGCTGTCGCCCGCGGGCGTGAACAGGCCCAGCACGACGTCGACCGGCCCCGCGCCCGTCGACCACGGCACGGGCGTGCGCAACCGCAGCACCGCGACGGTCGGCACGTCGACCCCGGAGGTCCGTGCGTGCGGGATCGCCACGCCGCCCGGGATGACCGTGGAGCCGATGGCCTCACGGGCCATCAGGTCGGCGCCGACCACGTCGCGGTCGCGGAGGCGTCCCGCCGCGTCGAGGAGGTCGAGGAGCCGCGCCACCACCGATGCCTGGTCGGTGGCGTCGGCGTCCAGCCCCACCAGCTCGGTCGTCGTCACCTGCTGCTCGTCGCTCACCGGTCCAGTCTCGCAGCACCGGCGCTCCTGCGGGAGGCGGCCGCCGGTCCGTGGCGGGATGGACGCCGGGGTGGCCGCCTGGGAGCGTGGCGCCATGCGGACGATCGGGATGCTCGGCGGGATGAGCTGGGAGTCGACCTCGCTGTACTACCGGCTCGCCAACGAGGCCGTGCGCGAGCGCCGCGGTGGGTTGTCGAGCGCCTCGCTCGTCGTGCGGTCCCTGGACTTCGCGGGGGTGCGCGAGCTGCAGCTGCAGGACCGGTGGGGCGAGGCCGAGGCGCTGCTCCTGGCCGAGGCGAAGGCGCTCGTGGGCGCGGGCGCCGACCTCGTGGTGCTGTGCACGAACTACATGCACAAGGCCGCCGGCCCCCTCGAGGACGGGCTCGGCGTGCCGTTCCTCCACCTGGCCGACGTCGTCGCGGCGGCAGCGCCCGGACCGACCCTCGGGCTGCTCGGTGCCGGCGGCACGATGCGGGAGCGGTTCTACGTCGAGCGTCTCGCCCGGCACGGGCTCACCGTGCTGACCCCGGACGACCGAGACATGGACCGGGTCGACCGCGCGGTGTTCGAGGAGCTGTGCCGCGGCGTGTTCACCGAGAGCACCCGCGAGGAGCTGGCGGCGGTCGTCGCGGGCCTCGCCGGGCGGGGCGCCGACGCCGTCGCGCTGTGCTGCACCGAGCTCGAGCTGCTGCTGCGTCCGGAGGACGCGGGAGTGCCGCTGCTGCCCTCCGCCGCGCTGCACGTGCGCGCCGCCGTGGACGCGGCCCTGGCCTGAGGCCCGGACCGGCCCGTGACGAAGGTCGCGGTCCCGGCCGGCGACCTCACCGCTTCGGAGGGTACGGCCGCCCGCAGGATCCCGGCACGATGGACCGGTGAACCCCACGACCCCCTTCCTCCTCGGCTGATGCGCCTGCCCACCCCCCGCGGACCGCTCGGCGAGCAGGTCCACGCGCTGCTGCGCACCGACCCGGCCTCGACCGCCACCGACCTCGACGCACCCGGCACCGGCGGGCTCCGCGGCGTCCCCGGACCCGCCGCTTCCACCGGACCGGAGGACGCCGCCCTGACCCTGTGGGTCCTGCACGAGCTGCACTACCAGGGCTTCGAGGAGGTCGACGACGGCTGGGAGTGGTCGCCGACGCTCCTGGGCCTGCGCCGCGAGCTCGAGCAGGACCTCGAGCAGCGGCTCCGCAAGCGGTTCGCCGAGGCCGGCGTGCTGCCGGCCCACGGCGACGACGACGTCGTCGCCCTGGTCCAGCGCATCATCGCCGCGGACGACGGCCCCTCGCTGGCCCGCCACCTGCAGCGGCGCGCCACCACCGAGCAGGCGCTGGAGCTGCTGCGGCAGCGCTCGGTCTACCACCTCAAGGAGGCAGACCCCACCAGCTGGGTCGTGCCGCGCCTGCCGACCGCGGCGAAGGCCGCGCTGGCCGAGGTGCAGTTCGACGAGTACGGCTCCGGCGACCCCGAGCGGCTCCACCACCGGCTCTTCCAGCGCGGGCTCGAGTCGGTCGGCCTGTCGCCGGACTACGGCCGCTACGTCGACCAGGCCGTGCCGCCCGTCCTCGAGCAGGCCAACGCGCTGAGCATGTTCGGGCTGCACCGCCGGCTGCGGGGCGCCGCGGTGGGTCACTTCGCCGCGTTCGAGGCGACCAGCTCGGTCCCCTCCCGCCAGCTGGCCCAGGGCCTGCGCAGGCTCGCCCTCGGCGAGCCGATGGCCGCCTACTACGACGAGCACGTGGAGGCCGACGCCGTGCACGAGCACCTCGCCCTGGTCGGCGTCTGCGGCGCGTTGGTCGCCGAGGAGCCGACGCTGCTGGACGACGTCGCGCTGGGGGCGTGGACCTGCCTCGACCTCGAGGCGCGCACGGCCTCGCACCTGCTCGGGCTGTGGGACGCCGCGTGAGCGGACCGGAGCCCGCGGAGGCGCTGATGGGCGAGGTCGTCGCGGGGGACCCGCAGCGGATCCCCTGCGCCGGCGGGCCGCTGCTGCTGCGCGGGGCGGCCGTCGTCGCCACGCCGGACGGCCGCCGGCACCCGACGACCCGGCCGGTGAGCGCGGTCTGCCGGTGCGGGCGCTCGTCGGTCGCGCCGTGGTGCGACGCGACCCACAAGCTGCTGCCGGAGGCCGACCGCCCCCGCTAGCCGCGACGGAGCAGGAGGACCAGGCCGCGCTCGCCGCGCCGGCGGCCGTCCTCGCGCCAGCCCGGCGTGGCTGCGAGGGCGTCGGCCTGCCCGTCGTCACCCAGCTGGACCAGCAGCGCCCCGCCCGGTGACAGGTGACCGGCGGCGACCTCGAGGCAGGTGCGGGCGACGGCGAGCCCGTCCTCGCCGCCGTCGATGGCCAGCAGCGGGTCCTCCGGGAAGCGACCCACCCCGGCGGTGGTCACCCACGGCGGGTCGGCCACGACGAGCGCGACCCGCTCCGCCGGCGCCAGCACGTCGCGCATGTCCCCCTGACGCACCTCCACCCGGTCGCCGATCCCGGCGGCGTCGGCGTTGCGGCGCGCGTAGGCGCAGGCGACCGGGTCGAGGTCGACGGCGACCAGCGGACGCCCGGAGAGCACCGCCGCCAGCAGGCCGATCTGGCCGGCGCCGGTGCACAGCTCGACCACCGGCCCGGGCGGCAGGTCGGCCGCCAGCTCGGCCGCCCACTCGGACTGGAGCCGGGTCCACGGCCGGGGGCGAAGCACCCGGTCGTCGTGCTCGACCTCGATCCGGCCGAAGCGGGTGCGCTCGGGCGACGCGGGCAGGTCCGGGGGGATGGCGGTCTCGTGCGGCACGAGGCAACCCTGGCGCCCGCGGCCGGGTGGTCGCACCCCGCCCAGGGGTGGGCGACGCGTGCTGTGTCGCACGTCACGGTGGCGCGCGGTGCCCGCCCGCGCCAGGCTTGGCCGCACGTCCCCGCCCCCCGCCGACCTCCCACCGATCCCCCGCCGACCTCCGCCGACCTCCTGAGGAGGCCCCGTGTCCCCCGTCGACGCCCTGGTGCGCCCGGCGCTGCGCTGGTCGCTGGGCCACGCCCTGCCGAGCACGGTGATGCGCCGGGCCGCGAGGCACGGCGACCTCCAGGGCCAGCTGATCGACCGGCGGGTGGCCCGCGACCCCGAGCGGCTGCGCCGGATCGCCGAGGAGGTCCGCGCCGCCGGACCCTTCCACCCCACCCGCTTCACGCTGCTCACGGCCCGGCAGCCGGTGGTGCGCGAGGTGCTCGGCAGCAACGACTTCCGCACCGGCGTCTTCGGTCCCGGCGAGGCGCAGGGGGTGCTGGGGCGGCTCGGCGCGTGGTCGGAGGACCCCGACGCGTTCGGTCCGCTCAGCCCGCCGTCGCTGCTGGTCACCGAACCCCCGGAGCACACCCGCTACCGGCGGCTGGTCACGCGCGTCTTCTCCGCCCGCGCGGTCGAGGGGCTGCGCGCGCGCACCGAGGCGGTGGCGGACTCGTTGCTCGACGACCTCGCGCACCAGGCGCGCCGGGGCCCGGCCGCAGGCAGCGTCGACCTGGTCCCGACGTACTGCGCGCTGCTGCCGGTCACCGTGATCGCCGAGATCCTCGGCGTCCCGGCCGCGGAGCGGGACCGGGTGCTGGCGTTCGGGGCCGCCGCCGCGCCGAGCCTGGACCTCGGTCTGGGGTTCGGGGAGCTCCGCCGGGTCGAGGGTGCGCTGCGCGGCTTCCGGACCTGGCTGCGCTCCCACCTCGCCGGGCTGCGCGAACGGCCGGGCGAGGACCTGATGAGCCAGCTCGTCCAGGCCCGCGACGACGGCGTCGGCCTCACCGACGCCGAGCTGGAGGCCACCGCCGGGCTGGTGCTGGCCGCGGGCTTCGAGACCACCGTCAACCTCCTCTCGAACGGGACGGTGCTGCTGCGCGAGCACCCCGACCAGCTCGCCCGCCTCCGGGCCGAGCCCGGGCTGTGGGCGAACGCGGTCGACGAGGTGCTGCGCCACGACCCGCCCGTGCTGCTGACCGGGCGGGTGTGCCGCCGCGACACCGAGGTCGCCGGCGTGCCGGTCGCCCGGGGCCAGGCGGTGACCACGATGCTGGCGGGCGCCAACCGCGACCCCGAGGTGTTCCCCGACCCCGACCGGTTCGACGTCGCACGCCCCGAGGCGCGCGAGCACGTGTCGTTCTCCGCCGGGCGCCACTACTGCCTCGGCGCCGCGCTGGCCCGGATGGAGGGCGAGGTCGGGCTGCGCTCGCTGCTGGACCGATTCCCCGACCTGACCCTGCTGCCCGGCGCGCAGCGCCGCCCGACCCGCATCCTGCGCGGCTGGGAGACGCTGCCGGCGCGGCTGGCCTGACTCGGACCGGGCCGCGCGCCCGCCCCCCGGGGTGGTGCCCGCCGGGGTGGTGCTCCCGCCGGGACGCGCGACCTAGCGTCGGGGTCATGACCACCGTCAGCCGCACCTTCACCGTCAAGCCCGATCCCGCCGTGGTGATCGACTACCTCAAGGACTTCGCCCACGCCGAGGAGTGGGACCCGGGCACCGAGAGCTGCACCCGCAACGGCTCCGGGCCGATCGAGGTGGGTGCCAGCTGGCACAACGTCTCGAAGATCGCCGGGCAGAGCACGGAGCTGACCTACACCCTGGAGAAGCTGACCGACGACACGGTCGTCGTCGTCGGCCGCAACGAGACCGCCACCTCCACCGACACCATCACCGTCCTCCCCGCGTCCGGCGGCGGCAGCGAGGTCACCTACGAGGCCGTGATCGAGATGTCCGGGGCCGCCAAGCTCGCCGACCCGCTGGTCAAGGTGGTCTTCGAGAAGATCGGCAACGACACCGAGGACGACATGACCGTGGTGCTCAACCGCCTGGCCGGCTGAGCGCCGCCCACCCGTCTCCGTCGCGGCGCAGCAGCCCCCGCCGCTCCAGCGCCTCGAACCACCCCCGCATCGGCCACTCCCCCCAACGCGCCGCGAACAGGGCGCCGTTGCGCAGCAGGTCGGCGACGTGCTCGACCGGCGGGTCGGAGACCGGGTGGTGCTGGTGGTACGCCCGCGCGGAGCCGACCCAGCCGAACCCGAGCCCGGCGGCCGACGCGAGGCGGGCGAAGTCCGTGTCCTCCCCGCCGTAACCGCGGTAGTCCTCGCAGAAGCCGCCTGTGGCGCGCCAGGCCCGGGGCGAGACCGCGAACGACAGCGACCAGAACAGGTCGCGGTCGGTCTGCGGCCACCGCTGCCCGGGTGGCGGCGCCGGCCGCGCCGGGTGGGGCGCGTCCAGGCCGGGCAGGTCCGCGAGGACGTACCCCGTCGGACCGGGTGGCGGCAGGTAGGTCACCGGGCCGGACCAGACGGTGCGCTCGTCCGCGTCGACGGCGTCGGCGTACGCCTGGACCAGCGTCGGGCCCGCCAGGCAGTCGACGTCGAGGGCGACCACGACGTCCACCCCGCGCTCCAGCAGGTGCTCGGCCCCGAGGTTGCGCGCCCCGGCCAGCGGCAGCCCGTCGCCGCCAGCGGGCAGGTGCACGACGTCGCGCCGCAGGCCGTCGCGCTCCTCGACGACGACGGCCGGGTCGCCCATCGCGACCGCGACGTAGGCGTCGGGGGGGCGCGTGCCCGCGGCGAGCGAGCGGTGCTGGCGCGCGAGGTGGTCGGCCCGCCCGTGGACGATGGTCAGCACGCCCACGCTCGGCTCAGCCCGCTGCTCAGCCACCGGCGACCTCGAGCACCACGTCGGCGAACCGGTCGAGCGCCGCGCCGTCGTACCACCGCTGCCCAGCGCCGGCCGTCGAGCGCGGCGGTGCGCGCCAGCAGGGAGGCCCACCCCTGACCCGGCCAGCGCGGCAGCACGGCGACCGGCATCCCGAGCCGCTCCAGCACCCGGCCGGTGGCCACCTGCTCGTCGTGGGGTCGCGGCTGGGGCAGGACGACGGCGGGGCGGCGCGCCTGCGCGACCTCGGCGACGGCGTTCTGGCCGGCATGCGTGACCACCACGTCGGCCGACCGGACCGCTGGACCGGGGTCGTCGACCCACGACGCGCCCGCCGCCCCGAGCACGGTCCAGGACCAGTCCGGGGTCTGCGCGACGGCCGCCGCCACCTCGGCCTCGCCGACGGTGGTGCCACCGGCCCCGCCGAGCAGCACCACGCGGCCACCCCCGGGCGAGCGTCCGGCCGCGCCGCCCGGCGCGCGGTCGACGACGGGCGCCGGCGGCCGCGAGCTGAGCGCCCCCAGCGCCCGCACCCGGCGTCGGGTGGCGTCCGGGGGTCCGCCGAGCACGCACTGCGCCGCCGCGGGCCAGAAACCCACCAGCTCGTCGGCCAGGTCGAGGCCGAGGAGGTGGGCCGCGTCGCCGCGCTCGCCGGGAAGGACGACGCCGACCGTCGCCACGCCGTGGAGCCGGACCAGCGCGAGGACCTCGACGGAGACGTCGACGACCACCGCTGCCGGCGCCGCCTCGGCCAGCCAGCACGAGATCGCCGACATCCGCTCCCGCAGGCCCGGGTGGGCCAGCGGCGCCCAGTGCAGGCGACCACCGGCCGTGGGGTGGCGGGGCGGGCCGTCGGCCGGGCCGCCGTCGTCCCGGGCCAGCGACACCCAGCCGGCACCCCAGTCGCAGGGTCGCGGGAGCGAGGACAGCACCGTGAGACCCGGTCCGCCGCGCTCGGCCAGGGCGTCCGCGAGAGCGCGCGCCCGGGCCAGGTGGCCGGCGCCCTGGTGGTGCACGTAGTAGCCGATCACGTCCGGTCACGCCGCGCGGCCCTGCTCGGCGAGGCCGGCGTAGAGGTCCTCGTAGGCGTCGACCGTCGACGTCAGCGAGCAGGTGCGCTCGGCGTGGACGCGGACCTCCCCCCGGTCCAGGCGACGAGCCGCCAGCAGCGCCGCGGCGAGCCCGTCGACGTCACCCGCCTCGGCCAGCACGCCGCCGGGCCCGACGACCTCGGGCAGCGCCCCTCGCGCGTACGCCGCCACCGGCGTGCCGCACGCCATCGCCTCGGCGGCGACCAGGCCGTAGGGCTCGTCCCAGTCCGGCGTCACCACCACCGCCGAGGCGCTGCGCACCGCGCGACGCAGGGCGTCGTGGTCGAGGTGGCCGAGGTGGCGTGCGTCCGGCCCGAGCAGCGGCGCCAGCTCGCGACCGACGTAGTCGCGGTCGTGCACCGGGCCGGCCAGGAGCAGCGGCAGACCGGCGCGCCGGCAGGCCAGCACCGCGTGGTGGGGGGCCTTCTCGGGGACCAGCCGGCCTGCCCACAGCACCGGCCCCCCGCCGCCGCCGCCGTCCGGCGCGGGCGACCAGCGGCGCAGGTCGACCCCGTTGCGCACCACGGCTGCCGAGGTCGTCGCGGCCCAGGCCCGCGCCGTCCACCGGCTCACCGCCGTCGTGGCGACCGCCCCCGGGGCCCCGGCGGACGCGGCCCGGAGCGCGGACTCGACCGCCGGCAGCGGCGGGGTGTGCAGCGTGGTCAGCACGGGGACGCCGAGCCTCGCCGCGTCGGCGACCAGCACGGGGCTGAGGGTGTGGTCGTGGACCACGTCGAGCGGGGCGACGTCGCCGTCCCGCGCGAGCCGCGGCAGCAACCGGCGCAGGCCACGGTCGCGCTCGTCCTCGTCCCAGCGGTGGCCGACCTGGTGCCCGGCGACCGGGAGCATCGTCGTCCCGGCGGGTGGTCGGGAACCGGCGGCCCCGGCCACGACGACCTCGTGACCGCGGCGGGCGAGCTCGCCGGCCAGGACGTGCGTCAACGCCTCCAGGCCGCCGGCGTAGGGCTCGCCCAGCGGGTAGCGCGGCGAGGTGACGAGGGCGATCCGCAGCGGTCGGACGCCGGCGCGCCACGGCGACCCGGTCACGGGCGCACCAGGGACCGGTAGAGCTCGTCGTGGGCGCGGGCGACCCCGTCGCGCTGCTCCTCACGCTCCGCCCGGGTGGCCCCGAGCGCGGGGCGCCGGTCGTGGGCGTCGCGGACGGCCCCGGCCAGCCCGTCCTGGTCGAGGCCGTGCTCGTCGAAGTCGTAGGTCAGCACGGGGCCCTGGTCGGCGAAGTAGCCGCAGGTCGGGGCGAGCACGGTGGTGCCGAGGTCGCGGCACGCCTCCAGCCAGCCGGAGTGGGTGCCGAAGCGGTAGGGCAGCACCGCGAGGTCGAGCGAGGCGAGGTAGTCGAACAGGTCGTCGTCGGGCAGGAAGTCGTGGACCCGCAGATCGATCCGCTCGCGGTCACGCGCCCGCTCCAGCCAGCGGACCAGGCCCGGTTCCGACCTCGGGCTGGTGCCATCCATGACGTCGTGGTGGACGTTGACCTGGAGCACGCCGCCGGGCAGGGCGGCGACGACGTCGGCCAGCACCTCGAGGACCGGACGCGGGTGCATGCTCGCGCGCAGGCTCTTGAGGTGCACCCCGACGCGGAACCCGTCCCGGGCCGGCCGCGGCGCACCGACCCGGTCGAGGGGGACCACGTGCGGGTGGGGCAGGACGAGCGCTCCGCGGCCCCAGCGGCGACGGATCTCGGCCGCGGCCCCGGTGGTGAGCGTGACCAGGCGGTCGGCGGCCGGGACGAGCACGTCGAGGTGGGCGTCGTGCAGGGTCCGGTCGAGGTGGTGGGGGTTGCGGAGGTCGTGGACGGTGTAGACGAACGGCTTGCCCCGTCGTCGCAGTGCCCGCGTCCACCGCTCCAGGTCCTCCGGTGCGCGGGCGTCGAACCCGAACTGCAGGTGGACGAGGTCGTAGTCGGCCTCGGCGGCCCAGGCGGGGTCGAGCATCACCGGCGGCCACCAGCGCGAGGCCGGGGCGTCGGGCTCGGGAGCGGGGTCGGGGAGCCGGGTGGGCCCGCCGCCCCCGACGGGCGCCAGGTGCCGGACGTAGACGTGCCCCGAGGGGATCGAGGCGACGACCGGGACCCGGTCCTGCACCCACGCGTCGGCGCGCGAGCTCCCCACCGTCGGCATGCCGCCCCCGTCGTTCCCTGCGAGACGCCGACTGCTCCAGCGCGCGGGCCCCTCCCGCGGGGGCGAGATTAGTCAGCGTCCCCGCGGCGTTCACCACCCGCAAGGGCGACGCCGAGGGGCATCCCGACGGACCCCGTCAGGCCGGGTCCGCCGCCGGGCCGTGGCCGTCGAGGAGGCGGGCGTGGTGCTGGTCGACGATCGACGACGCGACGTCGCGCAGCTTGGTCTCGGACGTCGAGGAGACCCGGGTCAGGTAGGCGAACGCGGTGTCCTCGTCGAGGTCGAGCCGCTGCATCAGCATGCCGAGCGCCATGCCGATGAGCTTGCGGCTGGCCAGCGCGGTGTTGAGGTGCTCCAGGCGCCGCGCATGGCCGAGCACGAGCCCGGTGTGGGCCGCGAACAGGTCCGCCAGCTGCTCGGTCTCCTCCGAGAGCACGTCGGAGGACCACGACCACATGGTCAGGGCCGCCCGGGTCCCGGCCTCCAGCGGGAGGTGGAGGCCGAGCAGGGAGCGCAGGCCGAGGCCGCGAGCCGCGGGCAGGAACCCGGGCCACCGCGCGTCCTCGGTTGCGTGCTGGACGCGGACGACCGCCGTGTCAGGCGCGCCGTCGAGGACGGGGCCCTGGCCCACCTCCTGCTGCAACCGGTCCAGCCGCGCCACGAGCGGACCGGTGCCGGCGAGGGTCTCCATCCGGCCGTCGCGGTGGACGAGGCTGATGCCGACGTCGTCGACGTGCGGCATGGACTCCCGCGCGGCGTGCACGATCGAGTCCAGGGAGGCCGAGAGGTCCTCGGGGGCCCGGACGTCGCGCGTGGCGGCGGCGAGGGCGGCCGCCACGTCCAGGGGTGCGCGCACAGGCTTCCGTCCGTGCCAGGAGGTCGGCGTGACGACGGGGCCGACCTCGGGGCGCGGAGTCGTGGTTTGGCCCCGCGGCAGGGCGCCAGGATGCTAGCAGCGCTCAGCCCGTCGCCAGCGTGCCGGTCCCGTAGCCCTGCTCGATGCCCCACGCGACCGCCTGCGGACGCCGGGTCACCCCCATCTTGCGGTAGGCCGTGCGCACGTAGCTCTTCACCGAGTTGATGCTGAGGTAGAGCTCGCGCGCGATCTCCTCGTTGCTCAGGCCCGCGCAGATCCCGGCGACCACCTCCCGCTCGCGCCGGCTCAGCGCGGTGGCGAGGTCCTCGAGCACGCCGGGCGGCGCGACCGGGACCTCGCCGTTGCGGGCCGCGGTCTCCAGCGCACCGAGCAGGGCCGGTCCCTCGACGCTCGCGGGCAGGACGACGGCCGCCCCGCGTTGGCGCGCGCGGTGCGCGGCGGCGGCGTCACCGTCGCGGACGAGCACGACCATCGGCACCGAGCCGTCGACGGGGCCGGCGGGGCCGAGGCTGTAGGCGTCGTCGACCAGCTGGACGTCGCAGTCCGCTCCCTCGGGAACGACGGCCACCCGGTCGGCGAAGCCGGCCAGCAGGTGGCGCACACCGGCACGCAGCACCGGGGGCGCACCCGGCAGGGACACCGTGACCCGGCGCTCGTGGGGGCGCAGCGCGGTGAGCGGGCGCTGGGCGGGCACGGGTCGTGGTGGACGCACGTCGGTATGAGTCATGGTCGGGACTCCGTCGGCACGCGGCCCCGAGGGTCGTGGGTTCGGCCCGGGCCAACGCCCGCATCGTACGACGGGCGGGCCGGTGTGGGAAGCACCTCGCCGTCCGGCGGGCTGGAACCCTCAGCCGTGGCCACGCGAGCGGACCACCGCGGCGGCGACCTTGCTCAGCGAGGTGCCGGACGCCGTGGCACGGTCCAGCAGCTCGGCGTAGGCCCGATCGAGGTCGATCCCGGCGCGCTGCGCGAGGACGCCCTTGGCCTGCTCGACCACGTCGCGGTCGATCATCGCGGCGAGGAAGGCGTCACGGACCGCCTCGTCGTCGGCGACGGCCGCCTGTGCCACGACGAGGCAGGCGACGTCGGCGAAGGCCTGCCCCAGGTCGGGGTCGGTGCGACCCGCCGAGGACCGGAACAGGTTGAGGCCACCCAGCGCCCGCCCGCGCCAGCGCAGCGGGTAGGCGTCGACGCCGACGTAGCCGGCGTCGAGGATCGCGCGGCCGACCACCGGCCAGCGCGAGAGCAGCTCCGCCTCCCCGGTGGCGGTGAGCGCGACCCCGGTCGCGACGCACTCGACGCACGGGCCGGACTCCTCCTGGGCCTGGAGCATCTCGAGGGTGGAGGCGCGGTGGGACGTGCTCGCGAGCAGCGCCACCCCCTGCCCGGCGTCGGCGAGGACCGCGGCGGTGTCGACGCCGAGGACCTCGGCACCGGCGCTGAGCAGGCGCGCCAGCACGTCGGCCACGTCGGGGTGCTCGTGCACCAGGGCGCCCACCGCGGCGGCGAAGGCGTCCGCCGCCGACCCGGTCACGACGGGGACCCGTCGTCGCTGAACTGCAGCCGCCGCTGCACGACGGCGACGGCGACCTCGGCCACGCTGGTGCCCTGCGCGAAGGCGTGGGCGCGCAGCACGGCGAGCGCGTCCTCGGGACCGAGGTCGAGCTGGGCCACGACCATGCCGGTGGCCTGCGAGAGCCGGTCGCGCTGGCTCCAGAGCCGACGCTGGTCCTGAGCGGAGTCGAGGTCACCGATGATCGCGGCGCCGACGGCGTCGCAGAGGAAGCGCAGCTCGGCCGGCTCGTGGGCGGGCGCGCCGCCGTCGCCGTGGTGGACCGTCAGCACGCCCATCGGCGCCGCCCCGGGACGCATCGGGATCGCGCGCACGGACCCGAGGACCTCGTCGGGCACCGAGCGCGACAGGACCGGCCAGCGCCGGTCGTGCTCGTGACGGGTGTCGACGCCGACCAGGTCTCCGGTGCGGTACGCATCGAGGCTGGGACCCTCGCGGACCAGGTCCTGCGCGTCCTCGTAGCGGGCGGCGTCCTCGCTGGTCGCGCACAGCACCGTGCGCTGCGTGGTGCTGAAGCCGACGCAGATCGACCCGCCGCGGGCGGCGACCACGTCGACGTAGGCCCGGCACAGCCGGGCGGGGAGCGGCTCCAGCGACGGGATCCGGGCCAGCGTCCGGGTGAGCTGCAGCATCAACGCGGCTCGGTCGGCCATGAGGCACGTCCTCTCCTGGACACCCAGTGTCGCAGACAGGTCCAGCCCCCGGCGACCGACCGCGGTGCGACGCGGGAGGACGGTGCGACGGGAGGGCCTACAGTGGGAGCAGAGCACCCCGCGCCCGGCCGCGTCGACCCCGAGCGGAGTCCGACCGGAGGAGGACGCGTGGCCGAACCGCTGGATGTCAGCGCTGCCCTCGCCGAGGCCGCCGGGCGGCTGCACGCCGCGCTGTCGCTGGACCAGACCCTGCGCGCGGTGGTGGCGGTGGCCCGCGACTCGATGCCGTGCATCGACCACGCGGGGGTGACCGTGGCGACGGCCGACCCGTTGGGGCACGACGGCGCCGACGTGATCGAGACGACCGCGGCGACCGACGACGTGGTGCTCGACCTGGACCGGCTGCAGTACCGGCTCGGCGAGGGCCCCTGCCTGGGCCGCCTGACGCACGCGGGGCCGATGGTGGTCGTCGACCACGTCGCCACCCCCGACCGCACCACGGGTCAGGGAGCCGACGACGCCGAGACGTGGCCGCGGTTCCTGCCCGAGGCGGCCCGTCGGGGACTGCGGTCGATGGTCGCGGTGCGCCTGTTCGCCGACGAGGGGGAGGTCGCGGTGCTCAACCTGTACTCCACCTCCGCGGACGTCGTCGACGCCGAGACCCGGACGCTCGCGCCGCTGTTCGCCACCCACGTCGCGGTCGCCTACGGCCACAACCAGCAGGTCGAGAACCTGCGCCGGGCGTTGGACAGCCGCGAGGTGATCGGGCAGGCCGTCGGCATCGTGATGGAGCGCTACGGCCTGGACACCAGCCGCGCCTTCGGCTACCTGGTGCGGGTCTCGGCGACCTCGGAGACCAAGCTGCGCCACGTCGCGGCGGCGGTGGTCGGGGACGCCGGGGGTCGCGAGGGCTGAGCGCCCGGGGCGGGGCTCGCGCTCAGCGCCGCTCGGCGATGTAGGCGAGGCGCCGCAGCGTCTCGACGTTGCGCCAGGCGAGCTGGAGGTGGCGCACGGGGGCCGGGACGAGCCGGCCCGGCCCGCGCACGGCGTCCTCCTCGATCCGGATGCGCGTGCGCGTCCCGTCGTCCTCGGGCTCCAGCGTGATCGTGACGCCGGCCTCGCCCGACGGCCAGGCCCGCGCCCGCAGCTCGAGCCGGACGCCGGGCTCGCTGGCGGTGACCGAGGTCGTGTCGTCGAGGACGAGCGGCCAGGCGCCCACCGAGTGGTGCAGCCGCGCGCCTGGCTGGGGCCAGTCGGCGTCGACCTCTCGCATCCGGGTCGCGCCGACGACCCACAGCGGGTAGAGCCAGCCGTCGGCCAGCACCTCCCAGACCTTCTCGGGCGGTGCGTCCACGAGGCGCTCGTTGGTGCTCATCGGTCCTCCCGTCGTCCGGCGGGGGCAGCACGTGGCGAGGTCAGCGACCCCGACCGCAACGTGTGCAACCCCCGAGGGTCTGCGTAAGTCTCGGAGCTCGGGGCCACCGACCTCGATCCGACCTTCGCTGCCGGTGCGGGGTGGCGGGTACACCCCCAGGCGTGAACACCTGCGACAAGCACTCCTGCGTAGTACCTCTGTTCGATTGCGGCACCTTCGTCATTGATGGACCGTCGACCACCTGTGGATTCGGGCCGACCTCTGTCGGTGGTCGCTGTCAGAATGAGGAGCATGGCCAAGGACGAGGACACCCTCACGCGGCACCCCGTGCCGGCGGGTGTCCGCGCGCTGCGGGACCAGGTCGCCGAGGTCGCGACCGTGCTGGTGGACCGCTCGCTGTCGCTCGACGCGGCCGCGACCCGGGACGCGCTCGTCGAGATGGCCGCGGCTGAGGCGCAGCTCGCGTCGCTGCGGCTGGCGCTCGCTGCGCACGCCGACGTGGTGAAGGTCGGCGCGGACTCCGGTGCGACGTCGACGGGGGTGTGGTGGGCGGTCGCCACGAGGCAGAACCGCCGCACCGCGGCCGGGCAGGTCAAGCTGGCCAACGCGCTCGAGTCCCGCTGGCACCGCGTCCGGACCGCCCTCGCGGACGCGCAGATGAGCGCCGAGCAGGCCCAGGTGGTCGTCCGAGCGCTCGAGGACCTCCCCGAGGACCTGCCTGCCGACACGGTCGCCTCGGCCGAGGAGACATTGGTCGGCCTGGCGCTGGTCCACGACCCCGACGCCCTACGGCTGCTCGGGAAGCGGATCCTGTCCGTGGTCGCGCCGGAGGTCGGGGAGGAGGAGGACCGCAAGAAGGTCGAGGCCGAGGAGAAGCGGGCCCGAGAACGTCAGCGGTTGACGCTGTCCTTCGACGGCCACGGCGCCGCCCACGGCCGGTTCACCCTCCCGATGCTGGAGGGACGGATGCTGGAGAAGATCCTCCTCGCGTTCGCCGCCCCCGGCCACGTCAACGCCACCGGTGGCGCCGGGTCCTGGCTGGCCGGGCGACCCTCGGCGCAGAAGATGGGTGCCGCGTTCGCGGAGATGATCCTGACCTACCCCACCGACCGCGCCCCTCGCGCCGGCGGCGTCTCGGCGAACCTCGTGATCACCGCCGACCACGAGGACCTCGTCTCCGGCGTCGGCCTGGCCACCCTCGAGACCGGCGAGGTCGTCTCGATCAACCGGCTGCGCCAGCTGGCCTGCGAAGCCGGGCTCATGCCCGCCGTCCTCGGCACCAAGTCCCAGGTCCTCGACCTCGGCCGCACCGCCCGCTTCCACACCGAACCCCAACGCATCGCCATCGCCCTGCGCGACGGCGGCTGCACCGCCGAAGGCTGCGACTGGCCACCCGGGATGTGCCAGGTCCACCACGACACCCCCTGGTCCGAAGGCGGACCCACCAACGTCGAGGACGCCCGGCTGCTGTGTCCCTGCCACCACGCCCGCGTCCACGACCCCGACTACGAGGTCACCGTCCTGCCCAACGGCAAGCTCCGCTTCCACCGACGGACGTGAGGCGCGACCCGTCAGCGCAAGGCCTCGAGCGCGGCCGACAAGCGACGCTCCCGGGTCGCATCCGTCTTCGCGCCAGCGACGGGGTCGGCCAGCGCCTTCTGCCGGCTGTAGGACAGCCGCCGCCACGCGTCCGCAGCGGCCTGGTCCTGCACGAGGACCGCGGCCAGAGCGTCGGGAACCTCGACCGTGCGGGGCGCGTCGTCGACCTCCAACCGCACCGCGACCGCGTCCCCAGCTGTTCTGCCGGTCGCCGCCCGGGTCTCGGCGTTGAACGACACCAGGAACCGACCACCCATGGCGGCGACCGTGGTCCGGTAGGTGTAGCCACCGTCGACGGTCACCACGACCGGGACACGACGGCCACGCCCGAAGGCCTCGACGACCTCGTCAGGCACCACGATGGCGACGTTCCGCCCGCCGCTGGCCCACAGCACAGTGTCGAACTGCTGCGCCATCGGTGTCTCCGTCACTAGTTCCTCCTACGTCCGGGTGCTCGGCTGCGCCGCATCATCGCGCAGCGGCCCGTCCCGCGGCTCCGGAGCACCCGTGGAGATGAGGAGCCCGGCGTCGTTAGGGACGCGGATGGCCGGACCGCATGGTCACCGGGGTCGGGCTCCTCATCCTCGAGACCGGCGACCTCGTCTCCATGACCCAGATCCATCACTCCCCGCGAGGCCCCATCGGGTCCACGACCCCACCTACGCGGCAAGCCCAGGTTCCACCGACGGACGTGAGCCATCTGGAGGGTTCCCGAGTTCGGGCCGGCTCCTCGGTGACAGCGCGGGGTCACTGCAGCGCGGTGCGGTCTGCGCGGACAGGCGACTGGCTCAGCGGGCAGGCTCGCCGCGCCGGCGAGCGCGCCGGGCGGCCTTCGCGGCGTACATCGCCGCATCGGCCTCGGCCAGCGCAGCAGGGAATCCCTTCATCACGGTGATGGGGGCCCAGCCGATGGAGCCCGCGACCCCCTGGGCGCTGAGGGCGTCGTACATCCTGGCCACGACGTCGGCGGCGTCCTCCTCGGTGCAGTGGCGCAGGAGGACACCGAACTCGTCACCACCGAAGCGCGCGACCGCGTCGCTGACCTTCACCGAGTGGCGCAGTGCCTCGCCGGCGCGCTTGATGTACTCGTCGCCGGCGGCGTGGCCTTGGATGTCGTTGATGTCCTTGAGCAGGTCCAGGTCGAGGACCACGGCGACGGTCGGATCCGCGAGGCGGGCGAAGCGCTGCTCCTCCTCGGACAGGATGCGGTCCCAGGCGCGCCGGTTGTGCAGCCCGGTGAGCGCGTCGGTCTCGGCGGCCAGCGTGGCCTCGAGAACCAGGGCAGCGGCCTGGTCGCGGACCCGCTCGATGGCCACCGCCATGGTCAGCAGCTGGCCCAGGAGCGCGAGCACCGGGTCGGCGGCCGCCAGTGCCTGGTCGAGGCTCTTGTTCTCGGGGTCGATCCCACAGATGGCGCCGAAGACCGATCCGTCCGGCTCATAGATCGCCGCGCCGGCGTAGGCCCCGATCGTCAGGTCGGCGTTGACGCCGGCAGCAGCGTAGGCAGGCACCGACTGGGCGTCCGGCGCCACCGCGGGCGCCTCGCCCGCGGTCATCCGGATGCAGAAGCTGTCCTCCCACCGGTGCCCACCGCCGGGGCCGACGCCGTAGGAGTTGCCGTCGGTGAGGTGCAAGAAGGTCTGGTTGCCGTTCTCGACCCGGGTGACGCCCCACAGGGCCAGCGGCACGTTCTCATCGAGGTAGCGCACCACCAGCCGGGCCGCGCCGTCGAAGGTCATGTCCGGGGTGAGCACCGGGAAGGGTGCGGGGGCTGTCTGGGTCATCGCGCCTCGATCTCATCGGTTGTCCGTGAGCACGCCGGCGCCGGCGGCATCCCTACGCGGCGCCGCCCGCAACCCCCACGACCCTGTCGAACCCCGAGAGTAGAGCGCAGCAGGCTCCCACCTGGGCCTTTCGACGGAACTCGTCCGCTGACGCGGGCGAGCTCGTGGGCGAGTCGTCACGGCAGCGGCACGTGGATGACGTGGCGTCGGAGGACGCGGCGTGGTCGACCGACGGTCAGACGAGAGGCTCCTCCCCAGCCGGGGAGTCCGGTTGCCCTTCGAGGGCCCACGTGAGCTGGAACTCGATCTCCTCCTCGTCATCGCCGCGCTCGTGCTCGATCGAGAACACCGCTCGCGCTGGGACCCTGACCGCTCGCCGGCGATCTGGATCCTGAAGGATCCTCCGCTCTCCAGTGCGTCCGCGAGGCGCCGCAGCTTCGCGACCACGTCGTCGGTCCCATACATGCGTTCGATGTCTCGCGATGTCACGGCGGACGTCACCTTCGTCGTCAGCAGCTCAGTCCACGTCGAGGAATCCGTGGACGCGAGCCAAGGCCTCGGTCCGGCTCCGCGCGCCGAGGCGCAGGAACACGTTCTCCAGGTGCTTGCGCACCGTCGCGTCGGAGAGTCCGAGTGTGCGGGCGATCTGCATGTTGCTGGCTCCTGTGGCGACCTGGCGCATCACCTCCCACTGCCGGGCAGTGAGCTGTGGCACCCCACGCAGCTCCCGGTCGCGGCGATGGTGCAGCTCGTTGAGGTGCGGGCGGATCAGCGCAAGCATCGCCAGCTCGCGTTCGGAGAAGTCTGGCTCGTCCTTGGTGCGCCAGAGCAGGATGCGCCTGTCCGTGCCCCCGAGTGGGGTCATCGGCACCACGGCCTCGTCCTTCAAACCCGCCTCGTCGATGAGCGTCCCCATCCCCGAGTTGGCGTAGGCGCGGCTCCTCGAGGTCTCCGCATGGTGAAGCACTGACGCGTAGTCACCCGTCCTAGCCGGGCCGGCGCACCCGTGCTCCCCCCAGAACTGCTGCCAGAACAGCGTCTGCCACTCGTCGACCATGCCGACAGCCTCGTCGCGCTCGACTCCAGAGTCGCTGACGCACAGCACCTTGACGCGCTGTTCGGCAACGTCCATCAGCTGGAAGTCGATCTCGCCGCAAGGGATCAGCGTACGAAGGCTGGTGAGGACGTCGGCATAGAAGATGTCGTCGACGGCAGCGGCTTGGCACCGATCGAACGCGCCGAGCAAGGCGCCGATGTCGGAATCCGTGATCGCCCAGCTGTTCGCCACGGCGCTACCTCCCGACCGGCCGTTCCACCAGCCTAGGGGCGATCGCGCAAACGAGACATACGCAATTTCGCGTACGCCGATCCGCCAGCGTCGAACGTCGCATTCCGTTCTACTGGGGCCCGGAGCACCGTCCATCCATGACCGCATCAGCGAACAACCACCGTCCGGCCATCCTCCTCATCGCCGCCGGATTGGTCGGCGCCCTGTTGGTCGTCACGCCTGATGACACCCACACCATCCAGGACCGCGACAACCACCAAGCCGTCGCTAGCCGCACCCTCCCCACCAACGGTCCCCAGACCAACGGTCACCGCACCCAGGGCCACCAGGTCGAACGACCCTGCTTCATCGAACCCTTCAACTGGGACGAATCCATCGACGGGGCCCTGCCCCGCTGCCACACCACCGTCCCCTGATCGGTCACGCATGCCTCCCGCGACCCACGAAGGTTGCACCCCGCTCACCGGCACCCACAGCTCGCTCGACGACTCCGCGATCAGGTGGTCCCGCCCACGGCGGGCGGTCAGTCGACACCGTGAACCGTCGACGCGGTGGGGGGACGGGCCGGCAGACGAGCTCGTGCGGCGGCTGAGCCGATAAGAGGTCCTTCGCCCGTCCTCGCACCGGGGACGGGCGCCTCCCCACGGGGACAGCGTCCTTGGGGGGACCTGCGTGCCCGCGTCATGCGGTGGATCCAGTCTGCGCGCCTGTAGGGATTCGAACCCCAAACCTTCTGATCCGTAGTCAGATGCTCTATCCGTTGAGCTACAGGCGCCCGCCGACGGCGTACCGACGACGCGTCGAGGATAGCCGAGGCGCTCCGGGCCCCGAAATCGGGCTCACGACGCTGCAACGGACCACGGCAGGCGCCGCGGCGGCGCGGCGTTGATCGTTCCAATGGAGCGGCCCGGCTACCCACGAGTACCGTCCGGGGGAAAATCGTCGGAGCCCGAACAAACCTCGGCTGCGGCGCACTCGGCACGAAGGATGAGGTCATGACCGCCACGCAGGAGACCACGACCGGCACGACCCACCCCACGACGCACGCCGGGGTGGTCGCGTTCGTCGAGGAGGTCGCGGCGATGACGACGCCGGACCGGATCCACTGGTGCACCGGCTCCGACGAGGAGTGGGAGCAGCTCACCGCGGCGCTCGAGGCCAGCGGGACCTTCACCCGGCTCAACCCGGACCTCAAGCCGAACTCCTTCCACGCCGCCTCGGACCCCGACGACGTGGCCCGCGTCGAGAACCGCACCTACATCTGCTCGGTCGACGAGAAGGACTGCGGCCCGACCAACAACTGGATGGACCCGGGCGAGATGAAGCGCCTGATGCGCGACCTCTACGCCGGGTGCATGCGCGGGCGCACCATGTACGTCATCCCGTTCGTGATGGGCCACGTCGACGCCGAGCGGCCGATGTTCGGCATCGAGATCACCGACTCCGCCTACGTCACCGCCTCGATGCGGGTCATGGCGCGGATGGGCAGCCACGTGCTCGAGCGGATGACCGAGCTCGACGCCGACTTCGTCCCCGCGCTGCACTCGGTGGGCCACCCGCTCGAGCCGGGCCAGCGCGACGTCGCCTGGCCCTGCAACACGACCAAGTACATCGTGCAGTTCCCCGAGGAGCGCGCGATCTGGTCCTTCGGCTCCGGCTACGGCGGCAACGCCCTGCTGGGCAAGAAGTGCTACGCCCTGCGGATCGCCAGCGTGATGGCCCGCGACGAGGGCTGGCTCGCGGAGCACATGCTGATCCTCAAGCTGACCAGCCCGCAGGGTGTGGTCAAGTACGTCGCGGCCGCGTTCCCCAGCGCGTGCGGCAAGACCAACCTGGCGATGCTCGAGCCCACCATCCCGGGGTGGAAGGTCGAGACGCTCGGCGACGACATCGCGTGGATGCGGGTGCGCGAGGACGGCCGGCTGTGGGCGGTCAACCCCGAGTACGGGTTCTTCGGGGTCGCGCCCGGCACGAACGAGCACACCAACCCCCACGCGATGCGCACCATCAACAAGGGCAGCTCGGTCTTCACCAACGTCGGTCTCACCGAGGACGGCGACATCTGGTGGGAGGGCCTGGAGAACCCGCCGGCGCACGCGAAGACCTGGAAGGGCGAGGACTGGACGCCCGAGCTGGGCGAGCAGGGCCTGCTGACCAGCCACCCCAACAGCCGCTACTGCACCCCGATCAAGCAGTGCGACATCCTCGCCCCTGAGTACGACGACCCGCGTGGCGTGCCGATCGACGCCATCCTCTTCGGCGGACGCCGCAAGACGACGGTGCCGCTGGTCTTCGAGGCCCGTGACTGGACCCACGGCACCTTCCTCGGCGCCACGCTCTCCAGCGAGACGACCGCGGCCGCCGTCGGCCAGGTCGGCATCGTGCGCCGCGACCCGATGGCGATGCTGCCCTTCATCGGCTACCACGCCGGCGACTACTTCGGGCACTGGATCTCGATGGGCAAGGAGCACGACGAGGCCAAGCTGCCCCGGATCTTCTACGTCAACTGGTTCCGCCGCGACGACGAGGGCGGCTTCCTGTGGCCGGGCTTCGGCGAGAACAGCCGCGTGCTGAAGTGGGTCGTCGAGCGGATCGACGGCCAGGCCGCCGCCGTCGAGACCCCCATCGGCCACGTCCCCACCCCGGAGTCGCTGGACACCGAGGGGCTGGAGATGACCCAGGAGGCGCTGCACGCCGCGCTCGCGGTCGACCCCGAGGAGTGGCGCGCGGAGCTGCCGCAGATCCAGGAGTGGTTCGAGAAGTTCGGCGAGCACCTGCCCGCCGTGCTGTGGACCGAGCTCGACGGGCTGCGCGCGCGCCTGGACGGCTGACCCCACGCCCGCCCGACCCGCCCGACCCGCCCGGCACCGTGTGGCAGCATGGCCGCGGCGCCCCGGGCGCGGTCGGAAGGAGCGTGCTGGGTGAGCAGGTACGGCCCCGAGGAACGCGCGCTGTTCGAGTCGGAGGCCGCCGCGTTGTTCGCCGAGGTGGTCGGCACGGGCGGGATCTCCGCCGAGGACCCCCGCATCGCCGAGGACGGTCCACGCCACCGGGCCTTCGACCTGCTGGTCACCCTCGGCCTGGTCCAGCTCGACCGCGAGTCGGGCAGCTACCGGCCGCAGGACCCGAGTGCGATCCAGTCCCGGGTCGTCGCGCCGCTCTCCCAGGAGGGGTCCCGCCTGCTCGAGGAGTCCTCGCAGTGGGCCTCGGCCTTCAACCAGCTCAGCCAGACCTGGCGGCGCTCGCCGCTGGCCACCGACGGCGGCCCGATCACGCACCTGCGCGGCAACGCGATCGGACCGTTCGTCGCCGGGCTGGTCGCCGAGTGCGAGGAGGAGATGCTCACCGCCCAACCCCAGACCGGGCGCGACCCGCAGACGCTCGCCTCCGCCGCGCTGCGCGACGTGGAGATGCTCGAGCGCGGCTGCTCGATGCGCACCCTCTACCAGCACAGCGCGCGGCGCAGCTCGGTCACCCACACCTACGTCGCCGCCGTCACCGAGCGGGGGGCGGAGGTGCGCACCCTCGACGAGTTCTTCAACCGGATGCTGGTCTTCGACCGCCGCGTCGCGGTGATCCCCGGCGCCGACGACCTGCGGCTGGCGATCGCGATCCGCGAGCCCTCGGTCGTGGCCTACCTGGTCGACGTCTTCGAACGGGCCTGGGAGCGCGCCCGACCCTTCACCAACCGCGACGTGTCCATGCTCAAGGACATCGCCGCCGAGCAGCGGGCGATGACGATCCGGATGCTCATCGAGGGCCACTCCGACCCCGCGAGCGCGAAGCGGCTCGGGGTCAGCCCGCGTACCTACGCCGGCTACGTCGCGGACCTGAAGGCCGAGTACGAGGCGCAGACCCGCTTCCAGCTCGGGTACGTGATGGGCAGCCGTGGCGTCTCCGGCCAGGACCCGGACGCCCAGGACGGTTGACCGCCACCACGACCCCGCTGACAATGCGCGAGGACGGTGACTCGAGTCTGGTTCGAGTCACCGTCCTCGCCGTGGGGACCGGTCCGTACGGACGCGGGAGCCCACCTAACCGAGTGGCGAGGCCCCTGTCCCACGCTTGGTCCGACGTCCTGGGACGTCGGCGCTCCCTCGCTGCGGCCCACCCGCGCGAGGTCGAGCGGTGCTCAGCGCTGGATGGTCCTGCAGGGGCCGCCGCAGCCCCAGCTGGAGTCCTTGGCCTGGGCCGGGGCGGAGACGCCCAGCAGCCCGAGGCTGATGGCGGTGGCTGCGACGGTGATGCCGATCTTGCGCGTGATGTCCATGAATTGCTCCCACAGTGGCTGGTGTCCCGGTCGGCGGTCGGGATCGACCGCGTCCGCCCCAGTTTGCGGTCGGGGCAGGACGGACTGTGAGCCTGCAGTTGACTCATGTCTGTGCATTGCAGAACTATGCAACGCGCCTCTCGGGCCGTTGCACATCCTCGCGCCACCCCACCGTGGCGGGCGGCTGGCGGAGGCGGCGGGATTTGAACCCGCGAGAGGGAATCACCCTCAACCCGCTTAGCAGGCGGGCGCCATAAACCGGACTAGGCGACGCCTCCCCGACAGCGATGGACAGGCTACAAGCCGCCCCGGGGGACGGCGAATCCACCTCAGGAGCCGGTACGCCTGCCCTGCAGCCGGCGCCGCACCTCGCGCACCAGCTCCTCGCGGTCGCCGGCCAGCACCTCGACCGGGACCACGGTCTCGCGGGCGCCGCCCCCGCCCCCCGGCCGGTCCGCGAGCCGCAGCACGAGCATCGGGTGCCCCGCGGTCGTCGTGGTCAGCACCTCGCGCACGTCGCCCCACGCGGCCGCGCGGACCCGCGACCCCCGGACCAACCGCACGCGGTAGCCCTCGGCGTCGAGCCGCAGCACCCACGCGCGCCGCCGCAACCACCAGCCGAGCACCAGCGCGCCGACCAGGCCGAGCACGGCCGGCACCAGCAGCACGTCGGGCGGCAGCCCGGACGCGGTCGACCACGGCGGTGGTGCCGAAGAGCACGACCGCGAGCAGCACCAGCAGGCCGCCGACGAGGCGGGCCGCGACCGGCGGCGCCATCCGGTAGACGAGGACGTCGTCGGGCGCCCCGGACGGGACGCCGCTCCAGCGGTCGGGGTCGGGGCTCACGGCGCGATCATCTCCCGCCCGGTGCCGTCTAGACTCCCCGGGGTGCGTCCCCGGCCCGGCCGGGGACCCGCACGGAGGGGTGCCGGAGCGGCCGATCGGAACCGCCTTGAAAGCGGTCGTAGGGAGACCTACCGCGGGTTCGAATCCCGCCCCCTCTGCTGCCCGCGGTCCGGTCGGGGTCGATCCCCGGCGCTAGTCCGCGGGGACGAGCTCGATGAGCACGTCGCCCTCCTGGACCACGTCACCGGGTGCCACGTGCACCGCGCTGACCGTGCCGGCCACCTCGCTGGGCACCGGGATCTCCATCTTCATCGACTCCAGCAGCACCACCGACTGACCGACCTCGACGGCGTCGCCGGGGCCGACCTCGATCACGAGGACGTTGGCCACCATCTCGGCGTAGACCTTCTCGAGACGCTCACGGGGCATGCAGGCGAACCTAGCCGTTACCGGCGCGTACCCCGAGCCCGCCCGACCGGCCTCAGAGCAGGGGCTCGGTGCGGCGGGGCTCGGGACGCACGGCGAGACCCTGCTCGGCGGCGCGACTGCGTCGGCCCCGGGTGCCGGTCACCGCGAGGTCCACCCGGACCAGGAGGTAGCCCAGCACCAGCCCCACGACCAGCCCGTAGAGCACCGAGAGACCGCTCTCGAGCAGGGTCACCCCCGGGTTGACCAGCGCTGCAGCGGTGGGCGCGGTCGCCGCCGCGCCGAACGCGCACACCCACCAGCCCTGACGACGCCGGGCGCGCATGTGGCAGCCCCACACCAGCGCCGGCACCCCGACCACGGTCTCGACCGGGCGCGGGAACGCACCGAGGGACTCGCGGGTCCACCGGACGCCGTCGAGGACCGCGTCGACGACCTCGGGGGTGCCGTAGCGGCGCAGCAGCTCGGCGTAGAGCAAGGTCACGACGAGCAGCGCCCCGCCGACCACGACCGCGACCACGCCCCGCCGCCCGAGCCCGTGCAGCCCGGCGCCGAGCCGGTGGACCACCGCGAACGCGCCGGCCAGGGCCAGGCCGAGGGTGACGAACTCGAAGCGGGCCAGCGCGACGGTCGGCGCGTAGCCGATCGTGGCCAGCGCCCCCACCGCGGCCACCAGCACCGCGGCTGCGCTCTCGCGTGCGGCCAGCCGGAACCGGGCCGCCGGGACGGTCGCCATCACCGCGAGCACCGCGGCCACCGTGCAGGTCCCGACCGCGGCCCCGGTCCGGACCCAGGGGATGTCGACCAGCACGGCGCCCACCGCGGCCGCGAGCGCGAGCGTGCCGAAGACCACCGGCCGGCCGCCGGTGCGGGCCGCCAGGGCCCAGGCGTACGCCGTGGTGACCACCACGGCCCCCGCCTGCGGCAGCCAGGCCGGGCCCGCCGGGACCAGCCCGACGACCAGCGCGGCCGCGCCGGCGGCGACCAGCGCCAACCACAGCGGGGCCAGCACCCGGGGGGTGGCCACGCGCGCGAGGAGCGGGCCGCGACCGGGACCCGCGTCCGCCGCCACCGCGTCGCGGCGGGCTGGTCGCAGGGTCGGAGGCACGTCGGGGAAGGCTACAACCGGCGGTTGGCCAGCGACGGGTTGGTCCGACGGGCCTGCTCCAGGACCTCTCGCCGCAGCACCGCACCGACCACGGCGGGGTCGTCGCCGGCCTCGGCCAGCACGTCCCCGAGCGGGTCGACGACCATCGAGTGCCCGCTGTAGCGGGGCGCCGGTTGCGCCGCGGCCGCCACGAAGACGGTGTTCTCGATCGCGCGGGCGCGCACCAGCGTGCGCCAGTGGTCGACCTTGCGCTCACCGGCGACCCAGGCGGCCGGGACGACCAGGACCTCGGCCCCCGCGTCGACGAGCAGCCGCGCGTGCTCGGGGAAGCGCAGGTCGTAGCAGGTCATCAGGCCCACCGCCCACCCGTCGACCTCGACCACGCACGGCTCGGTGGCCCCGGCCACCAGGCGGTCGGACTCGCGGTAGCCGAAGGAGTCGTAGAGGTGGATCTTGCGGTACGCCGCCTCCACCGCGCCGCGGGCCACCAGGGTGTTGAACGGCCGGCCGGGGTCGTGGCTGGTCTCGAACATCCCGGCCACGACGGTGGTGGCGTGAGTCGTCGCCGCGGCCTCCACCTCGCGCACGAACGGCCCGTCGAGCTGCTCGGCGTGGTCGCTCACGTCGGAGCCGGCCGGCCCGAAGTCCCGGGCGAACGCCTCGGGGTAGACCACGAGGTCCTGGTCGTCGGGGGTCAGCACACGCAGCCGCTCCCGGTTCGCGGCGGGCTCGAGGCCCGCCGGCTCCTGCACGACGCTGACCCGCAGGGTGTCCCGGCTCATGGGTCCAGGGTGCCACCGCCCGCGCTGCGAGACTCGGGCCGTGCTCCCCGACAGCCCCGACCCCGACCCCGACCTGGCCCCCGACCCGGACCTCGCACACGACCGCGGCCCGGAGCTCCCGCCGTACGCGGCGGTGGTGCTCGCCGGCGGTCGCGGCACCCGTCTCGGTGGCGTGGACAAGGCGGGTGTCGAGGTCGCGGGACGCACGTTGCTGGCCCGCGCGCTGGACGCCGTCGTCGACGCCGTCGAGGTCGTCGTCGTCGGCGAGCAGGTGCCCACCGAGCGACCGGCGACCTTCGTGGTCGAGGACCCCCGCCACGGCGGGCCGGCCGCCGGGCTGCTGACCGGTCGGGGGGCGCTGCTGCGCGCGCCGCGACACCTGGCCGTGGTGGCGGTGGACATGCCGCACCTGACCCCGGCGACCCTGCGTCGGCTGCGGCTGGCCGCCGTGGGCCGCGACGGGGCCGCGCTGACCGATCCCGACGGGCGCCGCCAGCTGGCGGTGGTGCTCGACCTCGAACGCCTCGACGCCGCGTCCCCCGGCCCCGAGGACCGGCACGGCCTGCCGCTCCACCGGCTCCTCGCGGGCCTCGACCTCGCCGCCGTCCCGCCGGTCGGTCCCGAGCACCGCGACGTCGACACCTTCTCGGACCTGCGCGACCTCGGCGGCGCGGGTCGGCCGGCCGGTCCCGCCCGGCCGGTCTAGGGTCGCGGTCATGCGTGCGGTGGTCAGGGACGGGGACGGTGGACCGGAGGTCCTCGGGATCGGCGAGGTCGAGGAGCCGGTCGCCGGTCCCGGGGAGGTGCTGCTCGACGTCGCGGCGACCGCGGTCAACCGCGCCGACACCCTGCAGCGCCGCGGGATGTACCCGCCGCCACCGGGCGCCTCCGACGTGATCGGCCTGGAGTGCAGCGGCACGGTGGCGGCCCTGGGCGAGGGGGTCGCCGAGGGCGCCGACGGGACCCGGCTCGAGGTCGGCCAGGAGGTGTGCGCGCTGCTCGCCGGGGGTGGGTACGCCGCGCGCGTGGCCGTGCCCGCCGGGCAGGTCATGCCGCTGCCCGGGGGCGTCGACCTGGTCACCGCGGCGGCGCTGCCCGAGGTCGCGTGCACGGTGTGGTCCAACCTGGTCATGGTCGCCGGGCTCCGCGAGGGGGAGACGCTGCTGGTCCACGGCGGCGCCGGCGGCATCGGCACCTTCGCCGTCCAGCTCGCCCACCACCGCGGGGTCCGGGTCGTCACCACCGCCGGGTCGCCGGACAAGCTGCGCACCTGCCGCGAGCTGGGCGCCGACCTCGCGATCTCCTACCGCGACGAGGACTTCGTCGAGGTGGTGCGCGACCTCGGCGGCGCCGACGTCATCCTCGACAACATGGGGGCCTCCTACCTCGGGCGCAACGTCGCGGCGCTGGCGACCGGGGGCCGCCTGGTCGTGATCGGGATGCAGGGCGGCGCGAAGGGCGAGCTCGACCTCTCCGCGCTGCTGCCGAAGCGCGCGAGCGTCGCTGCCACCTCGCTGCGCGGCCGGCCCCCCGAGGAGAAGGCCAGGATCTGCGCGCAGGTCGTCGAGGAGGTCTGGCCGCTGGTCGCCGACGGGCGGGTCCGCCCGATGGTGCACGCCACCATGGCCCTGGAGGAGGTCCGCGCCGCCCACGAGCTGATGGAGGCCGGCGGCCACACCGGCAAGATCCTGCTCACCCTCTGACGGGTCCGGTCGCTGGCTAGGCTGGTCGGCATGGACTCCCAGCAGCCCCCGCAGCACGTCGTGGTCGTCGGGCCGGACGGCCAGCCGGTCACCGTGCCGGCCGCCGCGCTGGCCGTGGCCGGCCGGGACGGCGAGACCGACGACACCGGCCAGGACGACCGGGGAGAGCGCTCGCCGGCCGAGCTGGTCGAGCAGCCGGCCAAGGTGATGCGGATCGGGAGCATGGTGCGCCAGCTCCTCGAGGAGGTGAAGTCGGCCCCCCTCGACGACGCCAGCCGGGTCCGCCTGAAGGAGATCCACCAGGCCTCCATCACCGAGCTCGAGGCCGGGCTGGCCCCGGAGCTGGTCGAGGAGCTGGAGCGCCTCTCGCTGCCGTTCACCGACGACTCGGTCCCCTCCGACGCCGAGCTCCGCGTCGCGCAGGCGCAGCTGGTGGGCTGGTTGGAGGGCCTCTTCCACGGCATCCAGACCGCGATCCACGCCCAGCAGATGGCTGCTCGCGCGCAGGCGGAGCACGGCCGCCGCGCCCTGCCCGGCGGCCAGCACGCGGGCCAGCCGGCGCGCTCCGGGGGCCAGGGCCCCCAGGGCGACCAGGACGACGCAGGCGCACAGACCGGCACCGGCGGCATGTACCTCTGATCCGGCGGACCGCCGGGCGCGGGCCCTAGTCCGGTCGGCCGAGCCGACGGGTGACGAGCAGCCCGACCAGGCCCACCAGCACCAGCACCGCGCCCGGCAGGGCCGCGCTGGTGAAGGTGGTCGTCGTGGCGCCGCCGACCCGGGTCAGCTCGGCGGTCGGCGGCTGAGCCGCGACCGCCGGTCGACCGGTGCCGAGCAGGTCGCGGACCTGCGCGACCAGGGCGTCGTCGGCGACCGCCGTGCCCCCCTCGCCGCGGGCGAGCAGCACCTCGCCCGACAGCGCGGCGAAGACCACGTAGCGGCGCCCCTCGACGAGCGGACCCAGCCCGCACCCGCCGGCGCTCTGCTGCGTCACCACCTCCACCTGCTCGGTGTCGATGACCGCGCCGCGGCCGGGCTTGTAGACGCGGTCGACCTCGACCTCGGTCAGGTAGGCCGACTCCCCGGCCGCCACCTCCTGGCGCGTCACCGACCCGACGGTGCCGGTGAAGACCGCCGACGCCGCCTTGGCGGACTCCGTCACCGACCCCACCTCGCACGCGCCGGCCGAGGGGCCCCCGGACCCCGAGGTCCCGGGGGACCCGCCCGGGGAGGGCTCGGCGGACCCGGTCGGCGTGCCGGTGGGCGTGCCGGTCGGGGTGCCCGTGGAGGGAGCCGCGGCGGTTGCGGCGGGGCCCAGCGCGAGCACTGCGACGAACCCGGCCGGGGCGAGCGCCGAGGCCGCCACGGTGGCGAGCACGGTGGCGGGACCGCGCAGGAGGCGCGGGCGCGGGCTCAACATGCGTCCATGACAGCAGAAGGAAGCCCGAAGAGCCCCACCAGGGCCCGAGCGACCCCGTCGTCGTCAGCCGCCCCCACGACACCGTCGGCCACCGCCCGGAGGTCGGCGTGAGCGCCGGCGACGGCGTAGCCGCGTCCGGCCCAGGCCAGCATCGGGACGTCGTTGGGCATGTCGCCGAACGCGACGGCGTCGGCGGCGGCGACCCCGAGGTCCTCGGCCACGGCGGCGAGCGCCGCCCCCTTGGTGACGCCGGCGGCGCTGACCTCGACCAGCCCGGGCATGGTCCAGGTGGCCACCGCCTGGTCACCGGCGGCCGCCGTCACCGCCTCCCGCAGCCGGTCGGGGTCGGCCGCCGGGTCCTGGACGAGCAGCTTGAGGCCGGGCTCGTCCCACAGCTCCTCGCGGTCGCGGACCAGGCGCCCGACAGGTGGGTCGTCGACCTCGGTGTAGGCCGCGTCGTGCACGAGCCCGGAGACGCGTTCGACCCCGATCCCGGCGCCGGGCGCCGCGGCCACGACGCGCTCCACGACCGCACGACCCACCGCGGGGTCGAACGCGCGGGTCGCGATCGGGCGGGCGGCGGCGACGTCCCAGGTGAGGGCGCCGTTGGAGACGATCGCGACGCCGTGGCGGCCCACCACCGGCCAGAGCCCGCCCATCCACCGCAGCGGGCGGGCGGTGACCAGCACGACCGGCACCCCGCGCTCGTCGAGGGCGGCGAGCACGGCCCGGCTCGCCGGGCCCAACCGACCGTCGGAGCGCAGCAGCGTGCCGTCGAGGTCGGTGGCGACCAGCCGCGGTGGGCCGGCCGTGGCGGTCTCAGCCACCGCCGTCCACCGGGTGCGGGTCCGCGCCGAACCACCGCTCCAGCTCCCGGGCCGCACCGTCCTCGTCGACGTCGTCGGTCACCGCGTCGGCGGCGTCGCGGACGACGTCGACCGCCTGACCCATGGCCACGCCACGCCCGGCCCAGCGCAGCATCTCGATGTCGTTGCGCCCGTCCCCGAGCGCCAGCACGTCGGAGGCGTCCAACCCGAGCTCGCCGACGACGTGCTCGAGGCCCGAGGCCTTCGAGACCCCCGGGGCGTTGAGGTCGAGCCACGCCGTCCAGCCCACCACGTAGTCGGTGCCGTGCAGACCCAGCTCCTCGCCCAGGCGGACGAAGTCGTCGACGGTGGCGGCCGGGTCGCGGACGATGACGCGGCTGACGGGGGCGGCGACCATCGCCTCGATGGTGGCCGGCACGAGCTCGCCGGTGAGCTCACCGGCCGGGAAGGGGCGGTTCACCCGGTAGCCGGTGCCGCGCTCCTCGACGGCGACGAGCGCCTCGGGGTGGAGCTCGAGGATCCGGCGGACGGCCGGCGCGGCGTCGAAGGTCACCTCCCGCACGGTCTCGAGCGGGGGGTAGCGGCACACCACGGCCCCGTTGCTGGCCACCACCCACAGCCGCTCGCCGTCGGGGCCGCCGAGCCCGGGCAGCCCGAGCAGGTCCGCGACGCCCGTCATGCCGTCCGGCGAGCGGCCCGAGGACAGCACCACGTGCGCGCCGGCGCGGGCCGCGCGACGGACGGCGGCCCGCACCGCCGGCGAGACCTCCGGGCGCGTGGTGCCCTGCCCCTCGACCCAGCGCAGCAGCGTGCCGTCGATGTCGAGGGCCACCAGCGCGGGTCGCCAGGTGTCGGCGGCGCCGAGCGGGGCGGTGGCGCTCACGCGGTGACCGGCTTCAGCACGTCGTCGCCGCCGAGGTAGGGCCGCAGCGCCTCGGGCACCCGCACCGAGCCGTCGGCCTGCTGGTGGGTCTCCAGCAGCGCGATGATCGGCCGGTTGGTCGAGCTGAGCGTGCCGTTGAGGGTCGCCACCGGTCGGGTGCCGTCGGCGAAGCGTCCGCGGACGTCGAGCCGCCGGGCCTGGAAGTCGGTGCAGCTCGACGCCGAGGTGAGCTCGCGGTAGCGGCCCTGGGAGGCGATCCAGGCCTCGCAGTCGAACTTGCGCTCCGCGGAGAGCCCGAGGTCCCCGGCCGCCACGTCGATGACGCGGTAGGCCAGCTCCAGCCCGTCGAGGAACTCCTTCTCCCAGGCCAGCAGGCGCTGGTGCTCGGCGGCGGCGTCCTCGGGGGTGGTGAAGACGAACATCTCGACCTTGTCGAACCAGTGCACGCGGAAGATGCCGCGGGTGTCCTTGCCGTGGGAGCCGGCCTCCTTGCGGAAGCACGGGCTGTACGCGGCGTAGCGCAGCGGCAGGTCGGCGCCGTCGAGGACCTCGTCGGAGTGGTACGCCGCCATCGGCACCTCCGAGGTGCCGACCAGGTAGAGGTCCTGGCCCTCGATCCGGTAGACGTCGTCGGCGGCCTGCCCGAGGAAGCCGGTGCCCTCCATCGCCCGCGGCTTGACCAGCGAGGGCGGCACCACCTCGGTGAACCCGTGGGCGGCGGCCTGGTCCAGGGCCATGTTGACCAGCGCGCGGTGCAGCCGGGCGCCGGCGCCGGTGAGGAAGTAGAACCGGGACCCCGACACCTTGGCGCCGCGCTCCAGGTCGATCGCCCCCAGCATCCGGCCGAGCTCCACGTGGTCGCGCGGCTCGAAGTCGAACTCGGGCACGGTGCCGACGTGCTCGATCACCGTGAAGTCGTCCTCCCCGCCGGCCGGGGTCTCGGCCGCGGCCAGGTTGGGGATCTCGCGCACCGCCTGCTGCCAGGCCTGCTCGGCGACGCCCTGCGCGGCCTCGGCCTGCTTCACCTCGCCCGACAGCGCCTTGGTGCGCGCCAGCAGGTCCTGCCGGGCCTCGTCCCGGGCCTGCGCGACCTGCTTGCCGAGCTGCTTCTGCTCCGCGCGCAGCGCCTCGAAGGAGGCGATCGCCTCGCGCCGGGCGACGTCCGCGGCGAGGGCCCGGTCGACCACGGCGTCGGACAGGCCCCGCTTGGCCTGGGCGGCGCGCACGCGGTCGGGGTCGTCACGCAGCAGCCGGGGGTCGATCATGACCTCAGGCTATCGGCCGGCACCGCGCCGTCTCCCGGTCCCGGCCCCACCCGGTCAGCGCCCTATCGTGTCGTGCGTGCTCGACCGTCCGCGCAGCCTCCAGCTGACCGCCGGGCTGCTCTGCCTCAGCCTCGCCGCGCTCGTCCTGATCGGTGTCGAGCAGGGGTGGGACGCCGTGGGCGCCGTCGACGAGCAGGGTCGCCGCGCCGCGGCCTGGGCGGCCGACCAGCCCTGGGTGCAGCGCGTGCTGCGCGCCGTGGAGCTCACCTTCGGCACCATCGGGATGACCGTGCTGACGCTGGTCCTGGCCGCGGCGCTCTGGTCCCGCGGCCACCGCCGCGCGGCCGGCTACACCGTGCTGGTGATGACGGTGACGGCCGCCGCCACCACCGGGGTCAAGCTGGCGGTGGGCCGGGAGCGGCCGCCCTGGCAGGACCCCTCCTTCCTGCTCGAGAGCGGCGCCTACCCCTCCGGGCACGCGTCCTCGGTCACCGCGCTGGCCGCCGTCGCGGTGGTGCTGGTCGGGATGCTGGTCCGGCGGGCCGGGGTCCGTCGGCTGCTCGGCGGGCTGGTCGCCCTCGTGGTCGGCCTGGTGCTGCTCGACCGGCTCCTCCTCGGTCGGCACTACCCCAGCGACGTCGTCGGCGGGGTGCTGCTCGGTCTGGGGGTGGCGCTGCTGGGGCTCGTGGTGCTCAGCCCGCTGCCCCGCAGCCACGCACGGCGCAGCGAGCCGCTCCCGCAGGCGGTGCCGACCACCCGGCAGCTCGCGGTCGTCCTCAACCCCAGCAAGGTCGAGGACGAGACGGCGTTCCGCGCGCTGGTGACCTCGATGGCGGTCGGATCGGGCTGGTCGGAGCCCCGCTGGTTCCTCACCACGCCGGAGGACTCCGGCACCGGGCAGGCCGAGCAGGCGGCGGTGGCCGGGGCCGACCTGGTCGTGGTGTGCGGCGGTGACGGCACGGTGCGCGAGGTGTGCGCCGAGCTCGCCGGCACCGGCGTGCCGGTGGGGATCGTCCCGGCCGGGACCGGCAACCTGCTGGCCCGCAACCTCGACCTGCCGCTCTACATCCGCGCCGCCGTCGACGTCGCGCTGACGGGGCAGGACCAGGCCGTCGACCTGGTCGCCGTCTCCGGGGACAACCTCGAGGACACCCACTTCATGGTGATGGCCGGGATGGGCTTCGACGCCGCGATCATGGAGGGCGTCAACGACCGCATCAAGGCGCGCTTCGGGTGGCTCGCCTACGTGGTGTCCGGGTTGAAGACGCTGATGTACCCCGCGGTGCGGGTGCAGATCTCGGTCGACGGCGCCGAGGCCGTCGAGACCCGCGCCCGCACGATCGTCGTCGGCAACGTCGGCAACCTCCAGGCCGGCATGCCGCTGCTGCCGGACGCGGCCATCGACGACGGCCAGCTCGACGTGGTCCTGCTCCACCCCCGCCGGTTCCTGTCCTGGGTGCCGCTGGCGGTGCGGGTGGTGCTGCGGAGGCGCCGCGTGGACGACCTGGTCAACCGGATGACGGGCCGCACGGTCGTCATCCGCACCGGCACCGAGACGCCCCGCCAGCTCGACGGCGACGTGATCGGCCCCGGCCGCGAGCTGCGCATGGAGTGCCTGCACGGCCGGGTGCTGGTGCGCGTCCCCCGCTGACCCCCGCGCCCCTCAGCCGGGACGGGCGTGGTCGACGGCTTCCTGCTCCTCGGGGGAGAGCGGCTGGTCGCAGGACCAGGCGGCGATGTTCTTGGCGTAGGTCCGGGCCTCGCTGCGCCCGTGGATCGAGGTCAGCACGACGCCGTGCCCCCCGTCGTCGAGCAGCGCCAGCGACCACGACAGGTGGCCGCCCATGTCACCGAAGGCGTCGTAGCGGACCACGGCGAGGTGGCGCAGCGCGGCGCGCCCCTCCGCGGCGAGCGTCGCGACCTCCTGGCGCAGGCCGTGGACGTCCTCGGGCAGCGCGTCGACGCCGGCGCCGCGACGGCGGGCGGTGCGACGAAGGGCCACCACGGCGAGCGCGAGCCCGGCGATCGCCACGACGGCGGTGACGGCGGTGAGCAGGGACAGGAGCAGCACGCGGCCGACCCTAGACTGAGCCGGTGACCAGGACGGGGCGCATCGCCTACCAGGGCGAGCCGGGGTCGAACTCCCACGCGGTGTGCGTCCACCACCACCCCGGCTACGAGCCGGTCCCGTGCGCGTCGTTCGAGGACGTGTTCGCGGCGGTCCGCGAGGGATCGTGCGACCTGGCGATGATCCCGATCGACAACTCGGTGGCGGGCCGGGTGGCCGACATCCACCACTTCCTGCCCGAGTCCGGCCTGCACATCGTCGGCGAGCACTTCTGGCGGATCCAGTTCCAGCTGCTCGCCGTGCCGGGGGCGACGTTGTCGACGATCCGGACCGTGCACAGCCACGTCCACGCGCTCGGGCAGTGCCGCAAGGTGATCCGCGAGCTCGGCCTGACCCCGCTCATCTCCGGCGACACCGCCGGCGCCGCACGCGAGGTCGCCGAGGCGGCCGATCCCACGCAGGCGGCGATCTCGCCCCCGCTGGCCGCCGGCATCTACGGCCTCGAGGTGCTGCGCGAGGACGTCGAGGACGAGGACCACAACACCACCCGCTTCGTGGTGCTCTCCCCCGAGCTGGTCGAGGCCGAGCCGGGTCCCGGCCCGGTGGTCACCAGCTTCGTCTTCCACGTGCGCAACCTGCCGGCCGCGCTGTACAAGGCGCTCGGCGGCTTCGCCACCAACGGCGTCAACATGACCAAGCTCGAGAGCTACATGGTCGGCGGTCGCTTCACCGCGACCCAGTTCCTCGCCGAGGTCGACGGCCACCCCAGCGACCCCGGCCTGGCGCGCGCGCTCGAGGAGCTGCGGTTCTTCACCCACGAGGTCACCGTGCTCGGGGTCTACCCGGCCGACCCGTCGCGCCGCTGAGGGCGCCCGGCGGGCCCTAGGGTGACCGCCATGACGGCACCCCACGCCCCGGCCGGCGTCGACAGCGAGGTCGGCTCGCTCCGCACGGTGATGCTGCACCGGCCCGGGCCCGAGCTGAAGCGGTTGACGCCCGGCAACAACGACCGGCTGCTCTTCGACGGCATCCCCTGGGTGGCTCGCGCCCAGGAGGAGCACGACGCGTTCGCCGACGCCCTGCGCGGCCACGGCGTCGAGGTGCTCTACCTGACCGACCTGCTCACCGAGACCCTCGCCGACGACGACGCGCGCGCGACCGCGATCGGCACGGCGCTCTCCGGCCTCGACCTCGGCGACACCATGCGCGGCTACCTCGCGGGTCGCCTCGGCGACGCCACGCCGGCCGAGCTGACCGGCATCCTGACCGCCGGGATCCGCAACGACGAGGTCCGCGGCGGGTTCGGGCTGGTGACCTCGCTGCTCCCGCACGACGCGTTCCTGGTCGACCCGCTGCCCAACCTGCTGTTCACCCGCGACTCCTCGTTCTGGGTGCGTGACCGGGTCGCCATCACCTCGCTGGCGATGCCGGCCCGCACCCGCGAGACCCAGCTCACCGAGCTGGTCTACAGCCTGCACCCGCGCTTCGACGCGGCTCCCCGCATCCACGGCCACCAGCTCGAGCACGTCGAGGGTGGCGACGTGCTGCTGCTCGCCCCCGGGGTGATCGCCGTCGGCGTCGGCGAGCGCACCACCCCGGCCGGGGCCGAGCGGCTCGCGCGGCAGGTCTTCGACGCCGACCTGGCCCACACCCTGCTGGCCGTCCCGATCGCCCAGGAGCGGGCGACGATGCACCTGGACACCGTCTGCACGATGGTCGACGTCGACACGGTGGTGATGTACCCCGCGGTCGCGGACTCCCTCATCGCGTACGCCGTGACCGCCGACGGCCACGAGGACGACGGCACGCTGCGGCTGCGCGTCGCCGGGTCCGCCCCGTTCCTGGAGGCCGCGGCGCGGGCGATGGGCATCGACCGGCTGCACCTCATCGACACCGGGCTCGACCCGGTGACCGCGGAGCGCGAGCAGTGGGACGACGGCAACAACACCCTCGCCCTGGCGCCCCGGGTGACCGTCGCCTACGAGCGCAACACCGAGACCAACGCCCGGCTCGAGGCCGCCGGCATCGAGGTCGTCCGGATCTCCGGCTCCGAGCTGGGCTCGGGTCGGGGCGGGCCGCGCTGCATGAGCTGCCCGGTCGAGCGCGAGCCGCTCCTGCGGGGCTGACGGGCCGCGCCGGGTGGTGGCGGGGATCACGCTCGGGGCCGCGTGACCCGTCGGCGGCGCGCGTCGTTGTCCGGTCGGCTGCGGCGTGGCGCCGCGGGAAGGAGACAGCGATGACCGGGTCGTTCTTCGACACCTTCACCCCCCAGGAGGTCGCGCGGATCTGCGCGGCCGGCCGCCGGGTACGGCTGCCCCAGGGGTGGTCGCCGATCTGGGAGCGCACGCCGGCCGACAAGGCCTACGTGATCATCAGCGGAGAGGTCTCGGTGCGCCGCGACGGCGAGGAGATCGCCCGCCTGGGTGCGGGCGAGATCATGGGTGAGGCCGGCATCGTCCGGCACTCGCTGCGCTCGGCCTCGCTGGTCGCGCTGACCCCGCTGGACCTGGTCCACTTCACCGCGGACGCGGTCCACGAGCTCTGCGAGGAGATGCCCTCGTTCGCCAGCGCGCTGGACACGGTGACCCGGGCCCGGCTCTGATGGCCCGGTGAGCGACCACGCACCGGACGACCAGGACGCGCACGTCGAGCGGCTCGGGGACGCCGTCCAGGTGCTGGAGGCCCGGCTGCTGCAGGGCCGCCCCACCCTGACCCGCGTCGAGGTGGCCGAGCGTGCGGACGTCCCGCTGGTGGTCGCCGAGCAGCTGTGGCGGCTGCTCGGCTTCGCGCGGGTCTCCGACGAGGACGTCGCCTTCACCGAGGCCGACGTCGAGGCGTTGCGGCTCTCCCACGACCTGATGCGCCTGGGCGTGCTGGACGACGACTCGCAGGCCGCGCTGGTGCGCACCTGGGGCCGCAGCTTCGCCCGGCTGGCGGAGTGGCAGACCTCGCTGATGGCGCGGGTCGCCCTCGAGGACGGCTCGGACGCGGGCGACCAGCTGACCCGGCTCGCCGACGACGTGCTCCCCCGGATCGATGCGCTCCAGTCCTACGTGTGGCGCCGCCACCTGACCAGCGCCGCGGGTCGGCTGCTGGCCGGCGACGGCGGCGCCCAGGGCGCGGCCGAGGGGGTGCGGTCGTTGTCGGTGGTCTTCGTCGACATCGTCGGCTACACCGCGCGCAGCCGCTCGCTGAGCGAGTCCGAGCTGGTCGCGTGGCTCGAGCACTTCGAGGACCAGTGCGCGGGCACCGCCGTCGACGCCGGCGCGCGGATCATCAAGAACATCGGCGACGAGGTGCTGCTGGTCGCCGACGACGCAGCGGCGGCCCTCGGGCTCGCGCTCACGCTCACCGCCCGCGGCGAGGACGACGACGACGAGTTCCCGCGGGTGCGGGCGGGCGTCGCCACGGGGGACGTCGTCACCCGGTTGGGAGACGTCTACGGTCCCACCGTCAACGTGGCGGCCCGGCTCACCTCGGTCGCCCGGCCCGGCCGCGTGCTGGTCGACGACGGCACGCACGACGCGCTGCAGGCGTCGGCGGACGGCTCCGACGACGGCGAGCCGGCGTTCCGCTTCAAGCGGGTCCGTCGGATCTCGGTCAAGGGCTACTCCCGGCTGGGCGCGTGGACGGTGCGCCAGCACCGGGACGCGGTCGACGCCTGACCCCGGCGGGGGTCGACCCGACGGGCGACCGGCCGCGTCAGCGGATCGTCACCTGGCGGTGGGCCAGGCCCGAGCGGGCGGCGCGCTCCTCGGCGCTCAGCGGCGCCGACTCCGCGAGCGCCTCGGCGATCGCCTCGCCGAACGCGGCCGCCGGCTCCTCGAGCGCCTCGGCGCCGGTGCCGACGGGCAGGTCCCAGACGGGGGTCAGCAGCCCGTGGGCGCGGAACATCCCGACCAGGCGCCCCTCCGGGATCAACCGGTCGCGGTCGGCGGCGTGGAGCCGCGCGAGCGCGTCCAGCAGCGGGCCCTCCGGCTCGGGCCGCACCCACCGCAGGTGCTCCTTGGCGCCCATCCGCGTCCAGTACGCGGCCTCGACCGTGGTCAACCGCGCCGTCGGCGCCGCCTGCTCGTCGACGGCGTCCAGCGCGCCGGAGAGCTCCTCGGACGCCCCGTCCTCCCCCAGCCAGTAGCCGAACCCCTCGTGGACGGTGATGTCGAGCGGCTCGTCGGCGACCAGGTCCTGGAGGCGGGGGCCCGGCCCGGGCGGGACGGTCAGCCCGACGACCCCGGGATCGGCGTCGAGCGCGGCGAGGAGCACCGCGGCGAGGTCGCGGGACGGGTCACCGAAGGAGTGCTGGACCTGGAGCCCGAGCAGCACCTCGCCGGACTCGCGCACCAGCGCCGGGGCGGCACCGGGCGCCAGCGAGCAGAGGAGGACCTCGCGGTCGCCCGGCTCGCGGAGCCGCAGCGGGGCGGTCGCGGCCGGCACGAGCTCGCGCAGCGCGACCAGGTCGCACTCCGAGGCCAGCCCCTCGAAGGGGCGTGCGACGTAGACGTCGCCGCCGCCGGGGGCGCCGTGGCAGGCCTTGTAGCGCTTGCCGGAGCCGCAGGGGCACGGTTGGCGGGGCCCGACCTCGCCGGGCGCCGTCGGGGTCGCGGTGGCGCGCTGCCGGTTCTTCTTGGCCATGCCCCCGAACCTATCCGGGCCCCTCGGGGCCGCGTCCGGTGGTGCGGGCTCAGCCCGCCGAGGGCTCGCGGCCGTCGAGCAGGTCGAGCAGGTACGCCGGCCGGTCGGTGATCACGGTCGTGACCCCGAGCCGCCGGCACGCGCGCAGCTCCTCGGCGGTGTTGACCACCCACACGTCGACCTCGTGCCCGCTGCCGGCGACGCGGCGCCCGTACCGCGGGTGCTCGACCAGGTCGCGCACGCCGGGGCCGACCACCCAGTCGCGCCCGATCGCCCGGCGCAGCATCGGCCAGGCCGCGGGCCGGTCCACCAGCTGCACCAGCCGCACCCCGGGCGCGAGGCGCTCCACCCGCTGCAGCGCGGTGAAGGAGAAGCTCATCACCCGCACCGGGGACCCCGGCCGGTCCCAGCCGAACTCGGCCAGCATCTCGACCAGCCGCTTCTCGACCAGCCCGCCGTAGCGGGTGGGGTGCTTGGTCTCGATCGCCACCTCGACCCGGCGGTCGAGACCGGCGACGTGCTCGAGCAGCCGACGCAGCGTCAGCACCCCGGTCGTCGCCGGGTCCGGGTCGGGGGCCTCGTCGTCGAGGTCGGCCCACGGGTTCTTCCAGGTGGTGAAGTCGAGCTCGGCGATCTCGGCGAGGTCCATGGTGGACACCGCGCCCCGCGAGGCCGCGGTGCGGCGCAGGTCGCGGTCGTGGACGCAGATCAGGTGACCGTCGGCGGTGAGGCGGACGTCGCACTCCACGCCGTCGGCGCCGGCGTCGAGGGCAGCGAGGTAGGCCTGCAGCGTGTGCTCGGCGTTGTCGTGGCTCGCGCCGCGATGGGCGAAGACCTTGGGCCGGGAGCCCTCCATGTCCCCATGGTGGCACGCACCCACCCTCAGGGAGGGGAGCCGTGCTGGGCGGTCGTCAGCGGGCGCGCAGGTAGCGTCCGAAGTGGGGCACGGTGAAGGCGACGCTGCCCCGCTCGGCGGAGAAGACCAGGCCCTTCTTGATCAGACCGTCGCGCGCCGGGGACAGCGACTGGGGCTTGCGGCCGAGGTGGTCGGCCACGGCCGAGGTCGGGACGGCGAGGTCGCCGGCGGTCGCGCCGACGTCGGCCATCGCGCTCATGTAGTCGCGCTCGGCCGGGGTGGCGCGCTCGTAGCGGGCCCCGAAGAACCCGATCGCCAGCTCCTGCTCGGCCTCCGGCGCCGCGGCCCGGACGTCCGCGGCGCGGATCGGGGAGCCGACCGCGGCGTCCCAGGTGACCTTGCCGTAGGCCTGCACGAAGTAGGGGTAGCCGTCGGTGAGCGCGTAGAGCTCGTCGAGGGCGCCGGGCTCGAAGGTGACGTCCTCGGTGCCGGCCGGGACCCGCCAGGCCCGCTCGGCCATCGGTCGCGGCAGCCGGTCGACGCTGACGTAGCGGAACAGCCGCTCGGCGTACGACTTCGACGCGGCGAGCGCGACCGGCAGGTGGGGCAGCCCGGCGCCGACCACGACGACCGGCGCACCCTGCTGGCTGATCTCGTGGAACGCGCCGCACAGGGCCGCCAGCTCGGGGAGGGCGACGTCCTGCATCTCGTCGACGAAGACAGCCACGCCGACACCGAGGTCGCGGGCCAGCGCGCCGACGTCGGTGAGCAGCTCGACCAGGTCCAGCTCGAGGTCGCCCGAGTCGGCCCGGCCGCGGGTGGCCGGCACGTCGACCGGTGGCGTCCAGCGCACGCCGCCCGATCGCGCCGACCGCCGCTCGTCGGGGGTGGCACGCAGCGCGAACGACTTCAGCGTGCCGGCGACCTCGTCGACGCGGTCGGGGTCGCGGTGGCGGTGGGCCACCTCGCGGACGGCGGCGTGGACCGCCTGCGCGACCGGCACCCGGATGCCCTGGTCCGGGCGGGCCTCGATCTTGCCGGTGCCCCAGGCGCGGCGCACCGCCTCGCCGCGCAGCGCGTTGAGGAGCACGGTCTTGCCGACGCCGCGCAGCCCGGAGAGCACCATCGATCGCTCCGGTCGACCGGCGGCGACCCGCTCCAGGGTGACCTCGAACTGCTCGAGCTCGCGGTCGCGGCCGGCCAGCTCGGGCGGTCGTTGCCCCGCACCGGGGGCGTAGGGGTTGCGCACCGGGTCCACCTCAGCACGGTATCCGCTTCTCTAGCGTCAACCCTAGAGTCGCCCCGTCCTCGGCGTGGCGGCTGCCTAGACTGCGCGCATGCCCGAGCTCCCCGAGGTCGAGGCGCTCGCGCTCGACCTGCGCCAGCGGCTCGAGGGTCGTGCGATCACCCAGGTGCGGCCGGTCGCGTTCAGCGCCCTGAAGACCTTCGACCCCCCGTTGAGCGCGCTGGAGGGCACCCTCGTCGACGACGTGACCCGGCACGGCAAGTTCCTCGACATCGAGGCCTCCGGCACCCACCTGGTGCTGCACCTGGCCCGGGCGGGGTGGATCCGGTGGCGCGACGACGTGCCGGAGAAGCCGCCGCGGCCGAGCGGCAAGTCGCCGCTGGCGATGCGGGTCGAGCTCGAGCCCGAGGGCGCCCTGGACATCACCGAGGCCGGCACCCGCAAGTCGCTGGCGGCCTACGTCGTGCGCGACCCGCTGGACGTGCCGGGCATCGCCAGCCTCGGCCCCGACCCCCTGACGGACGACTTCACGCTCGAGGTGTTCCGGCTGATCCTGGAGCGCGAGGGGCGCAAGCAGGTCAAGGGGGTGCTGCGCCACCAGGGCACCATCGCCGGCATCGGCAACGCCTACTCCGACGAGCTGCTCCACGCGGCCCGGATGTCGCCGTACAAGCCGGCGAGCAGCCTCGACGAGGAGGAGGTGCAGACGCTCTACACCGCGATCCGCACCGTGCTCGGCGACGCCGTCGCCCGCAACCGCGGGCTGGCCGCCAGCGAGCTGAAGGGCGAGAAGAAGTCGCACCTGGCCGTCCACGGCCGCACCGGTCAGGCGTGCCCGGTGTGCGGCGACACCGTCCGCGAGGTCTCCTTCGCCGACTCCAGCCTCCAGTACTGCGCGACCTGCCAGACCGGCGGCAAGCCCCTCGCCGACCGTCGCACCAGCAAGTTCCTGAAGTAACCCGCCGAGGCGTCGGGGTCGACGTACACCGACGGACAGAAGTACGGACGCCCCGGGGAGCCGGCGCATCATTGCAGGTCACAGGCCTGCTCCGCCGGGCGCGCCCGGACGCGGCGGACTTCTGCCCGTCGGTGTACGGGCGCCCCGACCTGCCGCGCGGGTGGGGGCCGGGTGGGAGGGTCGACGCATGACGCAGGTACCCACCGTGACGATGGACGGGGTCCCGGACCCGCTGCCCGAGCAGCTCCCGGTGCTCGACGTCCGCGAGCAGCACGAGTGGGACGCCGGGCACGTCGAGGGCGCGCAGCACCTGCCGCTGAGCGAGCTGCTCGAGCGCGTCGACGAGGTGCCCGCGGGGCAGGTGCTGGTGGTCTGCAAGGTGGGCGGCCGGTCCGCGCAGGCCGTCGCCTACCTCGCCCAGCAGGGCCACGAGGTCGTCAACCTCGACGGCGGCATGCTGGCCTGGGAGGGCGCCGGCCGGCCGATGGTCAGCGAGGACGGCAGTCCGCCCCGCGTGGTCTGACCGGCCTCAGCGCACCGCCCGACCGGCGAAGGCCGGCGGGAGCGGGGTGGCGAACAGGCCCGGCAGGGCCGCCAGGTAGTCCGCGCGGTCGATCTCGGTGACCCCCAGCGAGGCCAGGTGGGGGGTCGACCACTGCACGTCGACGAGCCGCTCGGCCCCGTCGCCCTCGTCGGCCTGGTCCAACCTGGCCACCAGCGCGACGAGCGCGACCTTGGAGGCGTCGCGGACGCGGTGGAACATCGACTCCCCCGCGAACAACCCACCGAGCGCGAGGCCGTACAGGCCGCCCACGAGGACGCCGTCCTGCCACGTCTCCACCGAGTGCGCCCAGCCGAGGGCGTGCAGGCGGAGGTAGGCCTCGGCCACCTCGTCGGTGATCCAGCCGTGCGGGCGCCGCGGGTCGGCGCACGCCTCGACCACCGCCGGGAACGCGGTGTCCACCCGGACCTCGAAGTCGCGGCAGGCGCGCCGCAGCGACCTGGACACCCGCAGCTCCGCGGGACGCAGCACCCCGCGCCGCACCGGGCTGAACCAGTACATCGGGTCGCCCGGCTCGCCGGCGGGCATCGGGAAGATGCCGTGGCGGTAGGCCTCGAGCAGCGTGCCCGGCTCCAGGTCGGCCCCCACCGCGACCAGGTCGTCGAGCTCCTCGACCCCGTCGGGTCCGCCGCGGGTCCCGCGCCGGGCCCGGGCGTCGTGCGTCGAGGGGTCCGCGAAGATCCATCCGGTGGCGGGTGGCTCGACGGGCATCCGCGCAACCTAGCGGCTCGATCGGGTGGTCGCCGTCCCCGTAGGCTCGCGGGCATGGGCGTGGTCAGGAACCAGATCAGCAGCCAGATCGGCAAGCAGGTGGGCCCCCGGATCACCGGGCTGGCCCCCGGTCTGACGAGCTCGTTCGTGCGCGAGGCGCTGGCCCGGGCGATCAACGGGGTCGGCCCCCTCCCGCCGGCGGCCGCCGCGGCCGACAAGCAGCTCGCCGAGCAGCACGGCGACCGCGACAAGGCCGTGCACGAGGTGGTCGAGAACCACGTCCGCTACGCCGGGGGCCAGGGGTTCCTGACCAACCTCGGCGGGCTCGTCACCGCCGCGGTCACCATCCCGGCCAACGTCACCGGCCTGGCGCTGATCCAGTGCCGGATGATCGCCGGTGTGGCGCACCTGCGCGGCTACGACCTCGAGGACCCGCGCGTGCGCAACGCCATCCTGGTCACGATGCTCGGCGAGGACGCCGTCGAGGACCTGGTCCGCCGCGAGAAGCTGCCCGCTCCCCCCATGGCGCTGGCCACCGCGCCGGTGCGCGACGAGTCGCTGGACGCCGTGGTCTCCGCCGAGGTCGCCAACGCGCTGATCACCCGGGTCGCCGGCAAGCGCCTCGCGGTCACGGTCGGGCGACGGGTGCCGGTCGTGGGCGGCGTGGTCGGCGCCGGCGCCGACGGCCTGGCCACCTGGCGGGTCGGGCGCTACGCCGAGCGCGAGCTCCTGCCGCGCAACCGCCGGTAGCCCCGCATCGCCAGCCGGCCGACCCGCGAGCCCTCGAGGCCGCGCACGAGCCGCTCGCGGCGCAGGTAGCTCGGCCGCAGGTAGGAGCGCTCGAGCGCGGCGCGCACCTCGTCGAGCTCGCGACGCAGGTCCCCCTCGACCGTGCGCAACCGCTCGGCCTCCACCGCGGCCTGCTCCCGCTCGCGGACGTGGTCGCACAGCAGCGCGCCGATCGCGGCCAGCGCGGCGTCGGCGACCTGGGCCTCGTCGGGGTGGTCGGGGTCGACGTACTCATCGACCGGCGTCAGCGGGGTGGCGGTGAGGTCGGCGAGGTCGCCGACGACGTCGTAGCCGCGCTCGCGCACCTGCGCCACCCAACCCTCCTGGAGCCGGTCGAACCAGGTGTGCAGGTCCGGCGGGACGGCGAGCCGTGGTGAGCCGTGCCGCTCCGAGAGCGTGTGGTGGGCGAGCACCTCGCGCACCAGCGGCCGGTAGTGCTTGGGCGGCACGACCTTGTTGACCTGGCTGTTGATCCGGCGCAGCAGCGCGGTCTCCGGTACGCCCAGCGAGGGGTTCGCGCGCGAGCCGGCGAGGTCGAGGTCCAGGTCGTCGAGGCCGAAGGCGTGGCTGAACCGCTGCCACAGCAGCTCCGGCGGCCCGCCCGGCGGCGGCACCGTGATCAGGTGGACCCGCTCCGGCGGGAGTCCCGCGGCCCACCGCGCGAGGATGTCCGGCACCTCCTGGACCCCCCAGAACCAGCTGCCGATCCGCGAGCCGCGGTCGGGATCGGTGACCTGCTCGAGGAACCGGGCGTAGGTGAGGGTGCTGCGGTGCTTGACGTTCTCCTGCCACTCCGCCGGCACCTGGCGCACCAGGTCGCGCACCGAGAGCAGCACGTGGACCTCGGTGCCGCGGTCACCGGCGCCGAGGGAGGCCATCGCGCGCGCGACCTGGGCGGCGGTGGCGCGGGCGAAGATCTCGTGGCTGAGGATGGTGGTGCCCTGGTGCTCGCGCACGCGCTCCGCCAACGCGTCCCAATGGCCGAGCGCCTCGGTCTCGAGGCCGCCCCAGGGCAGCCGCATCAGGTCCAGCGCGGCGAGGAAGTGCTCGTCGAAGCGCTCGGCGGGGTAGAGCACACCGCGCTGCAGGAGCCGCTCGCGGTTGTGGAACAGCACGTCCTGGAGGTAGGACGTGCCGGTCTTCGGGGTCCCGACGTGCAGCAGCACCCGCCGCCTCATGACCCTCCCCCGTCCGTCACCCCGAGGAGCGCGCCCCCCGCGAGCGCGGCGACCGCGAGGTCGAGCACCGCCTCCGCCGCCATCGCGTCCGCCTCCCCGCCGGCGGCGTCGGACCCACCCCGGAGAAGGAGGTCGACGTCGCCCGCGACAGCGTAGCCAGCGCTGGTCAGCCGGCGGTGCTGCCGGGCCGCGCGCCGCCGGACCCATCGCGCGTGGCGCTCCGGGACGACCACCGACCCCTCCGCCGCGGAGCCCGGCACGGCGTCGAGCAGCGGGACCAGCCGCTCGCGCAGCAGCCGCTCGTGGTCGTCGGGAGGGGCGACCACGACCAGCGCCTGGCGGACCCGGCGAGCCAGCTCGATCGTCGTCGCGCCGGGGTCCACGGCACCGGCGGCGACGGTGTCGAGGACACGCACGCCGGCGCGCCGGCCGAGGCCCGCCAGGTCGGTCGCGACCACGACCCGCTGCCGGCCGACCCGGCCCGACCAGCGGGCGGCCTGCCCGGCCAGGTCGGCCCCGGGCGGCAGGCGCCGCCCCGTGACGCCGTCGAGCCACGTCGGCCACGGCGCCGCCCCGGTCGAGAGCACCTGGTGCGCCCAGGTGTCGGCGAGCAGCCGGGGTAGCGGACGGGCGGCCAGCAGCACCACGGGACGGCGTCCGCCGGGGGGCCGGCCCCGGCGGCGGAGCTCCTCGCGCACCACGCCCGCGACCCAGGGGTCACCGGCCAGCCGGTACCCACCCGCGGCACGTCGCAGCCGCGCTGCCAGGCCGTCCGCGGGCACGGACGCGGCGCCCGACCACCCCGGCAGCCCGGGCAACGCGTCGGCGAGCAGCAGGGTGGCCACCCGCAGCAGCTCGTCGGGGGCCAGCCCGGCCGGATCGACCGGGGCGGGGCCGTGCCCCGGGTGGGGCAGCCCCACCAGCGGCAGGTCGGCGCGCCCGCGGTCGAACGCGGACGCGGCCAGCACCCGGTCGGCCAGCGCGTGGTCGGGGGTCCGCCCCGCACGGGCCAGGTTGACGCGGCGCAGGAGCTCCAGCTGCTGGGCACCGGGGCGGAAGGGCGGCCGCGCCTCATCGTCGCGGGGGGCGGCCTCCCACGCCGACCACGGGGTCGTCCCGCCGTCGCGCAGGTGGCCGACCCAGGACCGGGCGCGCCCGTTCACCGGCTGCGGAGCCGGCGCCGCGCCTCGGCACGGACCCGGTGGGGCAGCGACCGCTCGGGCACGGGCCGCCGGGCCGCCTCCTCGGTCATCGCCGTGAGCGCGTCCATCGCCACCCGCAGCCGCCACTTGCGCGACATCGAGTCGGGGTCGTTCCAGTCCTCCTCGGCGACCGGGCGGGGGGTCAGCTCGGCGAGGTCGCCGACGACCTCGACCCCGGCCTGCTCCACCCAGGAGCGCCACCGCTCGGTCTCCTCCTCCGCCCACGGGAGCAGGGCCGGCGGCATCCGCACGGCCGGCGAGCCGCGGTCGGAGACCAGGCGGTCCTCGGCCAGCAGGGTGCGGATCAGGTGGTCGTAGTCGAACCCGCGGCGCACCTGGCGGTCCAGCCGCTCGTTGAGGGAGCGGACCACCTCGGTCTCGGCGGCGCCGAGCGAGGTGTTGTGGCGGTCGCTCTGCCGCGTCGCCCAACCGGGCTCGATGCCGACGACCGAGCAGAACCGCAGCCAGAGCAGGTCGCCCCCCGATCCGCTCGGCGGCACCGTGATGACGTGCACCTGCTCGGGCGGCAGCCCCTCGCCCCAGCGGCCCAGCACGGCGGGCAGGTCGAAGGCGCGCGCGAACCAGGCCGTGCCCTTGCGCAGCTTCTTCACGAAGCTCGCGTAGCTCCAGGTCCGGCCCTGCTTGACGCTCTCCTGCCAGGCGGCCGGGACCTGCCGCCCGAGGTCGCGCACCGTGTAGACGACGTGCAGCTCGCTGCCGTCGGCGGTGAGGTCGCGCCGGGCCCGCGCCACGGCGTCCTCGCGGGCGGGGGCGAGGATCTCGTGGCTGACCACGACGGTGCCGCGCGCGGCGCGGACCTTGCGCACCAGCGCGTCCCAGGCGCCCTCGGCGTGGCCCGGTGGCCCGCCCCAGTCCTGGCCGAGCAGGTCGAGGGCGGCACGGAAGTGGAACAGCGCCGGGCTCACGACGGGCGAGCCGCTCGGGACGTGCACGCCGTGGCGGGCCAGCGAGCGCGCGTTGAGGGAGAGGCGGTCCTGGAGGTAGGTGGTGCCGGTCTTCGGGGCGCCGACGTGGAGGAAGACGCGGCGCGGCTCGGATCGGCTCACGTCGGCGATTGTGCCGCACCCTCCGGGCCGTCGGGGTCGGGGGCGAGGGCGCGCACCACCGCCGACGGGCTGGGCCGGCCGAGCTCGCCGGCCACCCAGGCCGACGTGGCGACCAGCGCGTCGAGGTCGACGCCGTGCTCGATCCCCAGCCCGCTGAGCAGCCAGACCAGGTCCTCGGTCGCCAGGTTGCCGGTCGCGCTGGCGGCGTAGGGGCAGCCACCCAGGCCGCCGGCGGAGGCGTCGTACGTCGTCACGCCCGCGCGCAGCCCGGCCTGGACGTTGGACAGCGCCTGGCCGTAGGTGTCGTGGAAGTGCAGCGCGAGGAGCTCGGGGCCGACCCCGGCGGCGCCGAACGCCTCGACCAGGGCACCGACGTGCCCGGCGGTGCCGACGCCGATGGTGTCGCCGAGGCTGAGCTGCGAGGCACCGAGGTCGAGCAGCCGCCGTCCGGCCGCGACCACCTGCTCGACCGGCACCGGGCCCTCCCACGGGTCGCCGAAGCACATCGAGACGTACGCCCGGACGTCGAGACCGGCGTCGCGGGCCCGGGTCACCACCGGCTCGAACATCGCGTACTGCTCGTCCAGACCCCGGTTGAGGTTGCGCCGGGCGAAGGTCTCGGTGGCCGAGCCGAAGACGGCGACGTGGCGCAGGCCGAGGCCGAGCGCCCGGTCGAGACCGCGCTCGTTCGGCACCAGGACCGGCAGGTCGCGCGCGGTGTCGCCGAGGTCGTCGAGCAGCCCGCCCATCAGGTCGGCGGCGTCGGCCAGCTGGGGCACCCACCGGGGGTGCACGAAGCTGGTGGCCTCCACGACGGGCAGCCCTGCTGCGAGCAGCCGCCGGACGAATGCCGCCTTGACCGCGGTCGGCACCATCGCCTGCTCGTTCTGCAGGCCGTCGCGCGGGCCGACCTCGTAGATCGTGACCCGCTCGGGCAGACCGGGCTGCGGGACGGTCATCGGCAGGGTCATGCGCCACGCCCCGCGTCGCCCGGGTCGGCGTCGGGGTCCACGCGGAGGACGACGTGGCCCATCGCGACCTGGTCACCGACCCCGGCCGCCACCGAGGCGACCACGCCGTCGTGCGGGGCGGTGAGGGCGAGCTCCATCTTCATCGCCTCCACGGCGCCGAGCCGCTGGCCGGCCGTGACCCGGTCGCCCTCCGAGACACCGAGCTCGATCACCGTGCCGGGCATGGGTGAGACGACGTCGGCGTCGCCGGCCGGCGCCTCGGTGCGGCGCGCGGGGTCGGGCCGGTCGAAGCGCCACGGGTGCCCCTCGACGACCACCCAGGCGCCCGCGCGGTCGACCACGGTCGGGGGCAGGGCGATCAGGTGGTGGGGTCGGGGCCCGAGGACGACCGGCACCTCGTGCACCTCCCCGGCCGGGTCGAGGAGCGTGACGGTGATCGGGCGGGCGGGGCCGCCAGCGCGCCACCCGTCGAGCAGCTCCCACGGTCCCGGGCCGCGGACGAGGTGCTCGTCGGCCCAGGCCTGGGCTGCGAGCGCCACGGCGCCGCCGGGCAGGCTCGGGGCGGTCACCAGCTCGTCGGCGTCGGGGCCATCGAGCCAGGAGGTGTGCACCTCGCCGGCGCGGAACGCCCGGCTGCCGACCAGCCGGTGCAGGAAGCCGATGTTGGTGACCACGCCGAGCACGGCCGTGGCCCGCAGCGCCTCGCCCATCATGGCGGCCGCCGTGCGCCGGTCAGGTCCGGTGACGACGACCTTGCCGAGCATCGGGTCGTAGGCGGTCCCGACCGTGCTGCCCTCCTCGACGCCCCACTCGTGGCGCGCTCCGCCGGCGCGCAGCAGCCGCTGCACCCGCCCGGTCTGCGGGACGAACCCGGCGTAGGGGTCCTCGGCGTAGACGCGGACCTCGATCGCGTGCCCGTCCACCCGGATCTCGTCCTGGGTCAGCGGCAGCGGGCGCCCCTGCGCCACCTCGAGCTGCCAGGAGACGAGGTCGATGCCGGTGACCTCCTCGGTGACCGGGTGCTCGACCTGGAGGCGGGTGTTCATCTCCAGGAAGGAGGCGCGCGCATCGGCGCCCGCACCCTCGACGAGGAACTCGACGGTCCCCGCGCCGGTGTAGCCGACCTCGCGGCACAGCGCGACCGACGACTGGTGCAACCGCCGGCGCAGGTCGTCGTCGAGGTCGGGGGCGGGCGCCTCCTCGACCACCTTCTGGTGGCGGCGCTGGGCCGAGCAGTCGCGGTCGCCGAGGTGGACGACGCCACCGTGCTCGTCGCCGACGACCTGGACCTCCACGTGCCGGCCGCGCTCGACGTAGCGCTCGACGAGCAGCGTGTCGTCGCCGAAGGCGGCCCGGGCCTCCCGCCGGGCCAGCGAGACGGCGTCGGCGAGTCCGGCCGGCTCCCGGACGACGTGCATCCCCTTGCCACCGCCACCGGCCGCGGCCTTGACCAGCACGGGGTAGGCCCCCGGCGGCACCGCGTCCTCGGGGTAGCGCCGGGTGACCGGGACCCCGGCCCGCTCGGCGACCTCTCGGGCGTGGTCCTTGCGGCCCATCAGGTCGATCACCTCGGGCGTGGGACCGATCCAGACCAGCCCGGCCTCGCGGACGGCGCGGGCGAAGCCGGCGTTCTCGGACAGGAAGCCGTAACCGGGGTGCACCGCCTCGGCGCCCGACGCGGCGGCCGCGGCGAGCAACCGCTCGACGTGGAGGTAGGACTCCGCAGCCGGGGTCGGGCCGAGGCGGACCGCGACGTCGGCCTCGTGCACGTGGGGCGCGCCGGCGTCCGCGTCGGAGTGGACGGCCACCGTGCGCAGGTCGGCGTCCCTGCAGGCGCGGATCACCCGGCGGGCGATCTCGCCGCGGTTGGCGACCAGCACCGAGGCGAAGCGGGGGTGGGAGGAGGTCATCGGCTCACATCCGGAAGACGCCGAAGCGGGGGGTCCCGGGGATGGGGGCACGAGCCGCGGCGGCGAGGCCGAGCCCGAGCACGCGACGGGTGTCGACGGGATCGATCACGCCGTCGTCCCAGAGCCGGGCGGTGGAGTACCAGGGGGAGCCCTGCTCCTCGTACTGCGACCGGATCGGGGCCTTGAACGCCTCCTCCTGCTCGGCGGACCACTCCTCGCCGCGCGCCTCGAGGCCGTCGCGGCGCACGGTGGCCAGGACGGAGGCGGCCTGCTCGCCGCCCATCACCGAGATCCGGGCGTTCGGCCACATCCACAGGAAGCGCGGGTCGTAGGCCCGGCCGCACATCCCGTAGTTGCCGGCGCCGTAGGACCCGCCGATGACGACGGTGAGCCGGGGCACCACGGACGAGGCCACCGCGGTGACCAGCTTGGCGCCGTCCTTGGCGATGCCCCCGTTCTCGTACTCCCGCCCGACCATGAAACCGGTGATGTTCTGCACGAACAGCAGCGGGATCCCGCGTTGGTTGGCCAGCTCGACGAAGTGGGCCCCCTTCAGCGCGGACTCGCTGAACAGGATCCCGTTGTTGGCCAGGATCGCGACCGGGTAGCCCTCGACGTGGGCGAAGGCACAGACCAGCGTCTCGCCGTAGAGGGGCTTGAACTCGTGGAGCCGCGAGCCGTCGACCACACGGCGCAGCACCTCGCGCACGTCGTAGGGCGTGCGCGGGTCGGCCGGCACCACGTCGTAGAGACCGGCCGGGTCCTCCAGCGGCTCCTCGACCGGTCGAGGGGCGAGGTGGACCTCGCCCGGACCGAGCGTGGCGACGATGGAGCGGACGATGTCGAGCGCGTGCGCGTCGTCGTCGGCGAGGTGGTCGACCACCCCGGAGACCCGGGCGTGGACGTCGCCGCCGCCCAGCTCCTCGGCCGTGACGACCTCGCCGGTGGCCGCCTTCACCAGGGGCGGCCCGCCGAGGAAGATCGTGCCCTGGCCCTTGACGATCACGCTCTCGTCGGACATCGCCGGCACGTAGGCCCCGCCCGCGGTGCAGGAGCCCATCACCGCGGCGACCTGGGCGATGCCGGCGGCGGAGAGGTTGGCCTGGTTGAAGAAGATCCGCCCGAAGTGCTCGCGGTCGGGGAACACCTCGTCCTGCAGCGGCAGGTAGGCGCCGCCGGAGTCGACCAGGTAGACGCACGGCAGGTGGTTCTGCGCCGCCACGGTCTGGGCCCGCAGGTGCTTCTTGACCGTGATCGGGTAGTAGGTGCCGCCCTTGACGGTGGCGTCGTTGGCGACGACGACGACCTCGCGCCCCGCCACCCGCCCGATGCCGGTCACGATGCCGGCGGCCGGCACCTCGTCGCCGTGCATCCCGGTCGCGGCCAGCGGGCTGAGCTCGAGGAACGGGCTGCCGGGGTCGAGCAGCCGGTCGACGCGGTCGCGGACCAGCATCTTGCCGCGGCCCACGTGCCGCTCCCGGGCGGCCTCGCCGCCCCCGCGGCGCACCTCCTCGAGCCGCGCACGCAGCTCGGCGGTCCGGGTGCGGAGGTCGGTCACAGCCGTAGGTTAGCGATCGTTAACCACGGCGTCGAGGTACGCCGCGGCGCCGGGGACGGGGCCGGACCGCTCACGCGTCGTGGGAGGGGTTGCGGGAGTGGTCGTCGGACCGGTCGTAGACCCGCTCGCCCCGCACCCACGTGCCGACCACCTCGACCGAGCCGATCTCCTGCGGCGGGCAGTCGAAGGGGTCGCGGTCGAGCAGCACGAGGTCGCCGCGCGCGCCCACCTCGACGTGGCCGGCGTCCTCGTGGTGGTTCACCCACGCCGACCCACGGGTGTAGGCCGCCAGCGCCTGCGCGAGCGAGATGGCCTGCTCCGGCACGAGCGCGTCCTCGGGGTCCGGCCCCTCTGCGCGCCACTCGCTGCGGTTGACCAGCACGTGGATCGCCGCCATCGGCTCCGGCGGGTTGACCGGCCAGTCGCTGCCGCCGGCGAAACGGGCGTGGGACTCGAGGATGTCGGCGAACGGGTAGTGCCAGCCCAGCCGCTCGTCGTCGAGGTGCGGCTCCAGCAGGGAGACCGCGGGCGTGTCGCGGTGGGCCCACATCCCCTGCAGGTTGGCGACGACCTCGAGGTCGCCGAAGCGGTGCCGGTCCTCGGGCCGGACGAGCTGGAGGTGGGCGATCTGGTGGCGCAGGTCGCGCATCCCGTTGGTGCGCCGGGCCACCTCCACGGCGTCGAGCGCGTCGCGGACCGCGGCGTCGCCGATGGCGTGGAAGTGCACCTGGAGGCCCTCGGCGTCGAGCGCGGTGACGGCCTCGAACGCCTGCTCCCGGGAGAGGAAGGCCATGCCGTGGTCACCGCACGGGCAGCCCTCGAGGCCGACGTAGGGATCGACCACGGAGGCCGTGTAGGTCTCCGAGATCCCGTCCATCATGATCTTCACCGAGCCGGCGGCGAGCCCGTGGCGCGCCAGCCGGTCCCGCTCGGCGAGCAGCTCGATGACCTGCTCGGTGCCGCGGGAGCGGTCCCACCACTGCGAGCAGCGCACCCGCGCCGTCAGCTCGTCGGCGGCGATCAGGTCGAGGTAGGCCTGGGTGGGGTCGTCCAGACCGGCGAAGCCGCCGATCAGCGCGTCGTGCCAGCCGGTGATGCCCCACGAGTGCAGGTGGCGCTGCGCCTCGCGCAGCGCGTCCGCGTACTCCTCGCGCGAGGTCTCCACGTGGGGCCAGACCAGCTGCATCGCCCCCTCGCGCAGGGTGCCGGTGGGGTTGCCGTCCGCGTCGCGCTCGATCCAGCCGTCGGCGGGGTCCGGGGTGTCGCGGGTGACGCCGGCGATCTCGAGCGCCCGGGTGTTGACCCAGGCGTCGTGGTGGTCGGTGCTGGGCAGGAACGCGGGCCGGTCGGGCACCAGCTCGTCGAGCTTGGCCGCGGTCGGCCCGTGGGGGCCGAAGCTGTCGATGCTCCAGCCGCCGCCGCGGAACCACGCGTCGTCGGGCCGCGCACGGGCCGCCTCGGCGATCTTCGCGTAGACCTGCTCGGCGGTGGCGCAGTCGAACAGCTCGCAGCGGATCCGCTCCAGCCCACCGACCATCGGGTGCATGTGGGAGTCGAAGAACCCGGGCATCAGCAGCCCGCCGTCGATGTCGACCTCCACGGCGTCGGGGTCGGCCATCGCCGCCACCTCGTCGGGGGCGTCGACGGCGTGCACGCGACCGTCGCGGACCAGCACGGAGGTGGATGCGCGGTAGCGCTGGCCGTCGAAGACGTGCCCGTTGCGGAAGAGGAGGTCAGCCACCCGCGACACCGTACGGGGGAGCCGCTCCCCCGCACCCGGGTCAGCGGGCGGGCTCGCGCGAGGTCTGCCTCGGCGCCGTCGTCCGAGCCGCCGCCCGTGCCGTCGTCCGAGCCGTCGGAGCCCTTCGAGCCCCCGAACGCCGAGGACTGCGGCTTCTCCGCGGCGTCCTCGCGGGGCGGGCGGGTGCGCTGGGCGTACTCGCGCAGTCCCGCCATCGGCGAGGGCTCGGCGATCCCGGGCCGCTCGATGCGCTCGCCCCGCAACGCCTTCATCAGCCCGACGGCCATGAACACCAGCACGACGCAGAACGGCAGCCCGGCGGCGATGGAGGCGGCCTGGAGGGCGGCCAGCGGATCGACCCCGGCCGGCGCGTTGGCCCCGGCCACCAGCAGCACCACGGCCACGGCGCCCTCGGTCACCGCCCAGAACAGCCGCTGCTGCCAGATCGGGTTCGGGTCGCCGCCGTTCGTGAGGATGTCGACGACCAGGGACCCCGAGTCCGAGGACGTGGCGAAGAACAGCACCACCACGACGACGACGAGCAACGACGCCGCGGTCGCCAGCACCCCCGGCACCGGCAGCTGGTCGAAGAGCAGGAACAGGCTGCGCGGCGCCTGGTCGCCGGCCTGGTTCAGCTCGTTGTCGGGCTCGCGCAGCAGGATCTGCAGCGCCGAGTCCCCGAAGACGGTCAGCCACACCATGGACGCCCCGACCGGGGCCAGCAGCGCACCGGCCACGAAGGACCGGATGGTGCGGCCGTAGGAGATCCGGGCCAGGAACATGCCGACGAAGGGGGCCCAGGAGATCCACCAGCCCCAGTAGAAGAGCGTCCAGCCGTTCTGCCAGCCCTGCGCCTGCTGCCCGCCGTTGGGGAAGGTCTCCAGACCCAGGCTCGGCAGCGTCTGCACGTAGGTGCCGAGGTTGGTGGCCAGGGTGTTGATCAGGTCGCGGGTGGGCCCGAAGACGAACACGAAGACCATCAGCGCCAGCGCGAGCCACAGGTTGGCCAGCGAGAGGTTGCGGATCCCCTTGTCGACGCCCAGCATCACCGAGACCACGGCCACCGAGGTGATCGCGGCGATGATGAGGACCTGGGTGAGCGTCGTGTTCGGGATCCCGAAGAGCTCGTCGAGACCCGCACCGACCTGGCGCCCGCCGATGCCCAGCGAGGTGGCGAGACCGAACAGCGTGCCGAACACCGCGAGGATGTCGACGACCGCGCCGGGCCAGCCGTAGATCCGGTCGCCCAGCAGCGAGTAGAACGCCGAGGCGGGGCGCAGCGGCAGGCCGCGCCGGAACGAGAAGTAGCCCAGCGAGACCGCCAGGACGATGTAGATCGCCCAGGGGTGCAGACCCCAGTGGTAGAAGGTGTAGGTCATCGCGTTGACCGCGGCGTCCTGGGTCCCGGGCTCCCCGGTCGGCGGGTTCAGGAAGTGGTAGACCGGCTCGCTGACCGCGAAGTACACCAGGCCGATGCCCATGCCGGCGGTGAACAGCATCGCGAACCACGACAGGTTCCCGTACTCCGGCTCGGAGTCGTTCGGGCCGAGCTTGACCGAGCCGTAGCGGCCGAGCATCAGGTACACCACGAACAGCACGAAGCCGGTGGCGCCGAAGATGTAGAGCCACTCGAAGTTCGAGGCGATGAACGTCAGGGTCGAGGACGACACCGAGGACACGTTGCTCGGGGCCACGACCCCCCAGACCAGGAACGCGAGGACGACCACCGCGGACCCGACGAAGACGGGCGGGTTGGTGTGCTCCCTGAGGTAGGAACGCATGGGCGGGGGTCCTTCCCGGGCAGTCCACCGACGGGGGTGCGGGGCCGTCCGCGTCGGCGGCGGGGCTCGGACGACCGGTGATCCACCGTAGACCCCGGCCCGCGGCGGCACCCTCCCCCGGGGTGGGGTAGCGGCGGGCGGCCGGGATGGTCGCGGTGGGCCTAGGGTGGGCCGGCGTGAGCGCCCCGACCGAGCCGGCGGCCGGCCCCGGTCGGCGCGACCAGATCCTGGCCACGGCTGCGGCGCTGTTCGCGGCGCGGGGCTTCCACGGGGTCGCGGTCGTCGACATCGGCGCCGCCTGCGGGATCTCGGGTCCTGCGCTCTACAAGCACTTCGCCTCGAAGCAGGCCGTGCTGGCCGCGATGCTGGTGGGCATCAGCCGCCGGCTGCTGGCCGACGGTCTCGAGCGCGCCGGGCGGTCGACCGACCCCGCCGGGGCGCTGCGGTCGCTGGTCGCCTTCCACGTCGACTTCGCCCTGGAGCACCCCGACCTGATCGTGGTGCAGGACCGGGACTGGGAGGCGCTGCCCGACGAGGCGCGGGAGGAGGTGCGTGCGCTCCAGCGCGCGTACGTCGACCTGTGGGCCGAGCAGGTCCGCGTCCTGGGTGGTCGCGACCGGGACGAGGCGCGGGCGCGCGCGCACGCGGTCTTCGGGCTCATCAACTCCACGCCGCACAGCGCCCTGCTGCCGCGGGCGCAGATGGCCGCGGTGCTGCGCGCGATGGCCTCGTCCGCGCTCGGCCTGCCCGCCGGCCCGGGCTGAGACGCCGGTCCTCAGTCCCCGGCCTCGGCCTCCGGGACGCGGGCGCGCTCGTGCTCGACCCGGTCGGCGAGCGGCGCGCCGCCGGGCAGGGCGCGCAGCACGCGACGAGCCAGGGCGTCGCGGCGCCGGGTGTGCTGCGGCAGGACGGCGCGGGGGTTGACGAGGTCGTGGTAGCCGGCGCCGGCCCACCCCAGCGCGGCCACCGCGTCCGCGATCCCCGCGACGGTGCGACCGGGACCGCTGGCGGCCAGACCGAGCCCCCACAGCGCGTGCGCACCGTCGACCCAGACCCCCATGGCCAGCACCTCCGGGCTGGGCCGGGCGCCCGAGAGGACCGCCTGGGTGAGGTGGCGGGCCCCCAGCACCCGGCCGATCCAGGTGATCGCCCGGTCGCCCTCGGTGTCGGCGGCGCTCAGCACGCGGACCGGGAGCAGCAGCAGCGTGAGTCCCCACGCCCCTCGGAGCAGCTCGATGCGCCGCACGGTCGAGCGGTGGTCGGGGCGCACCAGGTCCTCGACGTCGCCGAGATCCTGGAGGCCGAGCCGGTCGGCGGGCTCAGGCACCGCGGTAGTCCCCGTCCCGCTTCTCCCGCAGCGCCGCGAGTGCCTCGGCGTGGTCGTCGGTGTGGTGGGAGAGCGCCTGCATCGTCGCGGACAGCTCGAGCACCGCCTCGAGGCCCTGGTGCTGCGCGGTGCGCAGCAGCTTCTTGGCCATCCGGGTCGCGTGCGGGGGGTTGCGGGCGACCCGGGCGGCGAGGTCCTGCGCGGTGCCGAGCAGCTCACCGGGCTCCACGACCCGGGAGACCAGCCCCCACGCCAGCGCGGTGGCCGCGTCGACGCGGTCGCCGGTCAGCGCCATCTCGGCGGCCCGTGCCGGGCCCACGGCCTGGGTCAGCAGCCAGGCGCCCCCGTCGCCGGGGATGATCCCCAGCTGCACGAACGACTCGGCGAACCAGGCCGAGGTCGAGGCCACCCGCAGGTCGCACATCAGCGCCAGGTCGCAACCGGCGCCGACCGCGGGGCCGTTGACGGCGGCCACGAACGGGACCTCGCAGCCCGCCATCGCCCGCGGGATGCGCTGGATGCCGCGCCGGTAGCCGTTGCGCAGCTCCCAGGGCGTGCCGCCGAACATGCCGCGACGCTCCTCCATGTCCCGCACGTTGCCGCCCGCGGAGAAGGCGGTGCCGTCGCCGGTGAGCACCACGCAACGCACGCCGGGGTCGGTCTCGAGGCGGGCGAGGTTCGCGGTGAGCGCGTCGACCATCTCCTCCCCCGAGACCGGGTTGCGCTGGTCGGGCAGCGCCAGCGTCCAGGTCTCGACGTGCCTGCGGTCGTCGCGCTCGACGCGCAGCGGGTCGGTCATCGGGGGCTCCTCGGGCGGCCGGTGGGTGCCTGCGACCCTCCCACGCGTCCCCGGGCCCTCACCACAGCCGGTCGATCTCGGTCGCAGCGGGACCACCCCCGCCCGCCTCCTCGTCGAGCAGGGCGAGGATCCGGGCCGCTCGCAGGGCGGCGTCCTCGGCCGTCGCCAGGTCGGTCGCGTCCGGGTCCGGATCCTCACCGGCGTCGGCGGCCGGCCGCCGCAGGTGGTGCAGCGCCGCGAGCAGCTCGGCCCGGGGCAGGCCGCGCAGGTGGAGCAGGACGACCGGGTCGTCCTCGAGCAGCCAGCCGGCCTGCAGCAGCACGGCCAGCGCGTGCGGGCACGGGTCCACCGGGGCCGGGCAGGTGCAGGCGGCGCCCAGCTCGCCACCGTAGGGGACCAGCTCGACCCCGGCCTCCTCGGCGTGCTCGACCAGGTCGTGGGGCAGGTCCCCGCCCAGGAGGGCGTCCAACCGGCCCGGCGACGCCGCCAGGGTCTCGACCAACGCCCGCCGACCCTCCTCGTCGAGGACCGGCAGCGCCACGCTCACGCTCCAGACGTCCTCGGCACCGCGGCGCTGCTCGACCACCGCCGAGCGCAGCGTGCCGGGCGCCACCTGCACGGCGCCCGGGGAGCCGTCGCGGGCGAGTGCTCGGCCGCGGCGCAGGTCGCGCTCGTCGTAGGCCGCCTCCTCGACGGCGCGCACCCACGCCCGCGCCCACCACCGCCGCGCCCACGGCCGCCCCCGCCGCGGCGGGAGCCGGGGGTGGACGACCGCGGTCACCGGCTCACCGGAGCCCGACGAGGTCGCGCAGCTCGGCGTCGCTGAGCTCGGTCAGCCCGGTGAGCTCCTCCTCGGCCCGGCCGAGCACCGCGTCGGCCAGCGAGCGCTTGCGCGCCAGCAGCTCGGCGATCCGCTCCTCGACCGTGCCCTCGACCACCAGCCGGTGGACCTGGACCGGCCGGGTCCGGCCGATGCGGTGCGCGCGGTCGGTGGCCTGGTCCTCGACGGCAGGGTTCCACCAGCGGTCCAGGTGCACCACGTGGTCGGCCCGGGTCAGGTTCAGACCGGTGCCCCCGGCGCGCAGGGAGAGCAGCAGCACCGGCACCTCACCGGCCTGGAACGAGGCCACCATCGACTCGCGCCGCGCCACCGGGGTCCCCCCGTGCAGGAACAGGTGCGGCACGCCGAGGTCGCCGAGCCGGCGCTCGACGAGGCGGGCCATCGCCACGTACTGGGTGAAGACGAGGGCGGCGCCGCCCTCGGCGACGACCGTGCCGAGCAGCTCCTCGAGCAGGTCCAGCTTCTCCGAGCGGCCGGTGAGCCGGCCGCCGGACTGGGCCAGGAACTGCGCCGGGTGGTTGCAGATCTGCTTGCACCCGGTCAGCAGCGCCAGCACCAGCCCGCGCCGGGTCTCCTCGTCGGCGCGCTCGATGCGCTCCATCTGGTCGCGGCAGAACGCCTCGTACAGCACGGCCTGCTCGCGGGTCAGCCGCAGCAGGTGGTCGGTCTCGGTCTTGGCCGGCAGCTCGGGCGCGATGCCGGGGTCGGACTTGCGGCGGCGCAGCAGGAACGGCCCGATCAGGTCGGCGAACTCCCGCGCCCGCGACGGCTCGCGACCGGACTCGATCGGGGCCGCCCAGACCTTGCGGAAGGCGTTGCGGCTACCGAGCAGCCCCGGGACCGTCCAGTCCAGGATCGCCCACAGCTCGGTGAGGTCGTTCTCGACCGGCGTCCCGGTCAGCGCGACCCTCGCCCGGGCGGGGATGGTGCGCAGCGTCCGGGCCGTGGCCGAGCGCGGGTTCTTCAGGTGCTGCGCCTCGTCCGCGACGACCAGGTCCCACCCCACCGCGGCCAGCTCGGCGGCGTCCCGGCGCAGGGTGCCGTAGGTGGTCAGGACGAAGCCGTGGCCCGCGGCGAGGTCGTCGGCGGAGCGGGAGCCACCGTGGAACCGGCGTACCTCGACGCCGGGGGCGAACCGGCGCACCTCGGCCTCCCAGTTGCCGAGCAGGCTGGCGGGGCACACCACGAGGGTCGGGCCCGGCGAGTCGGCCGCGTGCCCGGCCGGGACGCGGCGACGGTGCTGCTCGAGGCGGTGCAGGTGGAGCGCGACGAGGGTGACCGTCTTGCCCAGCCCCATGTCGTCGGCCAGGCAACCGCCCAGCCCGAGGTCGGTGAGCGTGGCGAGCCAGGTCAGCCCGTGGCGCTGGTAGTCGCGCAGCTCGGCGCGCAGACCGACGGGGCTGGGGACCGGCTCGGCGGTGGCGGCCCCGACCAGCCGCTCGCGCAGGCGGAGCAGCGAGGCCCCGACCACCACGGGGGTGTCGCGCGGCACGCCACCGCCCGGCTCGACCGGGGTGGTCCCGGTGAGGGCGGCGGCCAGTGCCCGCGCCGCCGGGACCCGGCGCTCGAGCCGCCGGCGGGCGCGACGGGCGACGGACGGGTCCACGACGGTCCACCCGCCGCGCAGGCGCAGCAGCGGTCCCGCGGCCGCGGCCAGCCGGTCCATCTCCTCCTCGGTCAGGTCCTCGCCGTGGAGCGCCACCTGCCAGCGGAACCCGAAGATCGCGTCCGGCCCGAGCAGGGGGTCCTGCAGGGGTTCCTCGAACGGCCCGGGCCCGGACCGCGGACCGCGGTCCTGCGGGTGCCGGGGATCGGGGTGGTCCAGGGGGTCGGTCCCGTCGATCCGGTCGAGCACGCTGGTGGCCGTCAGGTCGCGACCGAGGCTCCGGGGCCACAGCACGTCCACCCCACGCCCGGCCAGCGCGGCGACGCCGTGCTCGAGGAGGTCGCCGATCTCGGCCCCGTCGAGGACGAGCTCGTCGGGGACCGGTCGGTCGAGCACCCGGTCGAGCACCGGCCAGGCCTGCGCCGCCGCGCGCATGGCGAGCGCGGCGTGCGTCCGCGCCCGGCTGCCGAAGCCGTGCTCGGCGTCGGGCCCCGGCTCGGTCCACAGCCGCGCGGCGTCGCACAGGTGCAGCGGGTCGGCTTCGTCGTGCACCTGGGGGACCAGCCGGACCGTGCCGGCGAGCAGGTCCTCCTCGGAGGCCTCGACCCGCAGCGCCAGCCGCACCAGCTGCGGCCGGTCGTCGGGCGAGGCGCGCTCGCGGAGCCGGGCGAGCCGGGCGGCCAGCCGGGTCGCGAAGTCGGCCGGCTGCTCGGGCTGCTCGGGCTGCCCGGCGGCGGGGGCGTCGGCGGTCCGGTGGGGCAGGTGGGTGACGGTGGCGAGCCGCTGCGGGCCGGGGGTGCTGCCGGGGGCGGCGCGGGGCACCGCGTCGGCGACCGCGTCGAGGAGCGCGCGGACGACCACCTCCGCGGCATCGGCCTCGAGCCCCTCGTGCGCGCGCGCCAGCGCGAGCCGGGCCACGCGCTCCTCGTCGTCGGCCGGCAGCGGCCCCACCCGCCAGCCGCGCCCGGTGGGGTCCGGCGCGAGGCGTCCCGCGGCGACGAACCGCAGCGCGAGCAGGGCGGCGGCGGCGAGCAGCGCCACGCTCGGGTGGGGCTCCGGGCCGTCCCCGCCCCCGCGGGCCCGGGTCAGCACCGGCAGCGCGGCCCGCACCGGCAGCGCGACGCGGCGTCCGCCGGCGGCGTCGGTGAAGGTCACCGTCCCGTCGCGGGCCGGCTCGGCGGGCTCGAACGTCGCCGGCCCGGTCAGCGGCACGAACCCCACGCCACCCCCTGCTCCCGGTCCGCCCGCTCCCCGGGCCCCGACGATCTCGCCGACCCCGTCACGCTAGCCCCGCCCGCCGACACCAGCCCCCGCTGTAACGCCGAGTTACCTCACCTGGTCCGGCGTTCCGACGTAGCAGGCGGATGAGGTAACTCGGCGTTACAACATCGCCTCGCAACGGCCGGGACGCGGGTCAGACGATGACCTGGTCGAGCAGCGCCTCGGCCTCCGGCCCGGTGGCCACGTCGGCGGGGTCCGGGGGCTCCGGGGCGGTGACCTCGCCGCCGACGTCGGTGAGGCTGATCTGGTAGCCACCGGAGGCCGGGACGTCGGTCTCGGCCAGCTCGAGGTCCATCTCGCGCAGCACGCCGTCCTCGCCGACCGCGACCTCCACGTCCAGGTCGACCGAGGAGGCGTCGCCGGTCAGGGAGAAGGCGCTCTGGAGCGTCTCCTCCTCCGCGCCGGAGACCGCGGCCAGGGCGTCGTCGTAGGTGAAGGTGGTCGCGTAGCGCAGGACGGCGCCGTCCTCGCCCTCCTCGCTGCCGAGCACCTCGACCTCGGAGGCGCCGCGCAGCACCAGCACGGCGCCGACCAGCCCGCTCGGCTCGAACGTCGACGAGGCGGCGAGCCGCGACGCCTCACCCTGCAACCACGTCGCGCCGCCCGGGAAGGCGGGGATTCCCTCGCCCTCGGCGCGCACCCACAGGTCCTCGCCGTCGGCGAGGATGCCGGCCTCGCTGGTCTGCCCGTCGGACTCGATGGAGAGCTCCACGTCGGCGACGGTGGCGTCGTAGTCGACGCTGCCCGCGGTCGCCAGCCGCAGCTGCTGGCCCGCCACCTGGAGGTCGAGGTCGCCGTCGACGGTGAAGACCCGTGCGTCGACGGTCGCACCGACCGCGTCCTGCAGGGCCGCGACCGGGTCCGCCGGGGCCTCCAGGTCCTCGGACGCCGAGGAGGACCCGCTCGCCGCGGCCCCGTCGGCGCCGCCCGACCCGCTGTCGCCCGAGCACCCGACCAGCACGGCGCCGGTCACGGCGGCGACAGCGGCGGAGGCGAGGCGCTGGGCGAGGGGGCGGGACGGTCGCATGGGTCCTCCGGAGGTCGGGTGGCGGACCCCAACTCTGCTGGGTGGTCGAACCTCGTCGCGCACCGGGTCGACCGGCCTCATCCGGGGAGGCGGTCGGCGACCTGCTCCAGCACCCGCTCCGAGCCGGCGTACGGCCCGTCCGGCCGGGGCCAGTGGGTCACCACGTCGGTGAACCCGAGGTCACCGGCCCGACCCGCCATCTCCTCGAAGACCCCGACGGAGGTCAGGCTGAACTGCGGTGAGGAGTCGAGGTTGAGGTAGCGGGGGAACGACGCCGGGTCCCGCCCGGCGGCCTGCAGCGCCTCCCCCAGGACCACCGTCGACGCCTCCAGCGCCGTCCACCACTCCTCGAGGGTGTCCGCCCGGGGGCCGGTCGTCACCCAGCCGTCCCCGACCCGGGCGGCGTACCGCACGGACCGGGGGCCGTTGCCGGCGACCAGCAGCGGGGCGCCCACCAGCCGGGGCAGGGTGCGGGCGTCGCGCGCGGAGAACCAACGGCCGTCCGCGTCGACGTGGTCCTCGGTGCGCAACCGGACGAGCAGGTCGGTGAACTCCTGGAACCGGTCGACCCGCTCCCGCACCGAGAGCGGGTCCGCGCCGAGGATCTGCGAGTCGAGGTCGCCACCGGTGCCGACCCCGAGCAGGAACCGACCGGCGGAGAGGTCGTCGAGGGCCTGGACGTCGCGGTGGAAGGGCACCGGGTGGCGGAAGTTCGGGGAGGCCACGAAGGTGCCGATCCCGATCCTCGTGGTGACGCCTGCCGCGGCCGCCAGCGTCGGGACCGCCCCGAACCAGGGCGAGTCGGGCAACCCGCCCCAGACCACGTGGTCGTAGGTCCAGGCGTGGTCGAAGCCCATCGACTCGGCCGCGCGCCAGCGCGGCGCGGACTCGGCCCAGGACAGCTCGGGAAGGATCGTCAGGCCGTGGCGCACGCGCCGAGCCTAGGTCGCGCCGGCCGCATCGCGCAGCGCGGCGGCCAGGGCCACACCGACGGGCACGCGGGGCAGCAGGCACGCCTGCAGCGCGTGGTAGACGTCGGGCCGGCCGACCCACGTCACCTCGCTCGGACCTCCCGAGGGCGACCGCTCGTGGACCCACGACCCCTGCTGCTCGTCGACGAACCAGTCCTGGGCGTGGCGCCACCAGGCGCGCTGCCGCGCGTCCCACCGGTCGTCGCCGGTCGCGCGGTGGAGGGCGCCGGCCGCAGCGACGGCCTCGGCGACGACCCAGTGCATCCGCTCGCGCACCACCGGGACGCCGTCCCAGCCGACGGTGTAGACGAAGCCGTCGTGGCCGTCGCGGGCCCAGCCGTGCCGCGTCGCGGACTCGGCGAGCGCCACGGCGCGGTCGAGGAGGTCGACCGGCGCGGCGCCGGGGCCGGAGTGGACCTGGACCGCGAGCCGGGCCCACTCGAACGCGTGACCGATGGTCGCTCCGAAGGGCCGGAACGGGTCCGCAGGGCGGTCGCGGTGGTAGTCGAGGAGGGGACGCCCGGAGGGGTCGAAGTGCTCGGGCAGCAGTCCGTCACGGGCCGGGGCGAGCGTGCCGACGACGTGGCTGGTGAACCGCGTGGCGACCGACCGCAGCGAGGCGTCGCCGGTCACGTCGGCCGCGGCCAGCAGCGCCTCCACCGCGTGCATGGTCGCGTTGAGGCCCCGGTAGTCGTCGAGCACGGTGAAGGTCTCGTCCCACTCCTCGACGACCAGGTCGACGCCCGGACCGGCCGGCCGGACGAAGCGGGTGAGCAGCACCTCGACCGCCTCGTCGAGCAACGCGTCGGCGCCCGGGCGGCCGGCCGCGCTGGCGGAGGAGGCGGCGAGCAGGACGAACGCGTGCTCGTAGGCCGTCTTGGCGCGCACCGTCGGCCCGTGCTCGTCGGTGCGCGCGTACCACCCGCCGTGGGTGTCGTCGTGGAACCGACCCGTGAGCGCGCGCAGCCCGTGGTCCACCAGGTCGCCCGAGCCGGCGCGGCCCAGGAGGACGCCGAGGGCGTGGACGTGCGTCATGCGCGCGTTGATCCACAGCTCGCGCGGCCGGTCGTGGTCGATCGTGCCGTCGTCGCGCAACCAGCCGAAGCCGCCGTCGGGGTGCCGCGCCCCGGCTGCGACGTCGAGGAGCCGGCGGGCGTGGGCCTCCCGCTGCGCGTCCTCGGGCAGGGGGTCCACGGCGCGCCTCAGCTCTGGACGGCCAGCGTCAGCGGGGCGACCTGGGCGGCCCCGGCCGCGCGGACCGCGCGAGCGGCCAGGGTCAGCGTCCACCCGGTGACCACCAGGTCGTCGACCAGCAGCACCGAGGCGCCGCTGAGCGCGTCCGGGTCGTCGACCACGAGGGCCGCCCGGCGGTCGACGGCGGCGACCCGCTGCGCGGAGTTGACGGCGCCCCGACCGGGCGCCACGGACGGGTCGGCGATCGTCCACCGGCCGACGACGGGCACGCCGAGGTAGCGCGACAGACCGGCGGCGAGGTCGGCGACCAGGGTCGGTCGGGTGGCGGACTCGACCGCGACGATCGCGTCGACCGCGGGCCGCCAGTCGGCGAGGACGGTGGTCGTGGCGCGCGCGAGCTCCACGGGCACGCTCTGGTCGACCGGCCCGTCGGGGCCCGCCCGGAAGAGGTCGCGCAACGCCTGGCCGTGCCCGAGGTCGGTCAGCCGCGCGATGGCGCGCCCCTCCGCCGCCGGCTCGGGGATGCGTCCCTTCAGGTCGACGCCGATCGAGGCCAGCCCGGTCGGCCACATCTTGCGGGGCTCGATCACCACGCCCGGGCGCGCGAGCCGGGCGCCGGCCTCCTCGGCGGCGGCGTCCGAGACCGTCGCCGGCAGGTCGAGCCCGCCGCAGACGTCGCACCGGCCGCAGTCGGCGGCCTCGGGGTCGTCGAGCTGCTCGCGCAGGTAGCGCATCCGGCAGGTCCCCGACTCGGCCAGGCCGAGGTAGGCCAGCATCGCCCGCTGCTCGCGCTCGCGCGCCTCCCGCACCCGGTCGAAGCGCTCCTGGTCGTAGACCCACGGCTGCCCGGTCGCCTCCCAGCCGCCGCGCACCCGGCGCACCGCGCCGTCGACGTCGAGCACCTTCAGCATCGTCTCGAGCCGGGTGCGGTTGAGCTCCACGCGCGGCTCGAGGGCCGCGGTGCTCAACGCGCGGCCCTCGTCGGCGAGCACCTCGAGGGTCTGGCGCACCAGCTCCTCGCGCGGGAAGGCGAGCGAGGCGAAGTACGCCCAGATGTCGCGGTCCTCCGGCGCGGGCAGCAGCACCACGGTGGCGCTCTCGTCGTCGGCCAGGCCGCGACCGGCGCGCCCGACCTGCTGGTAGTAGGAGACCGGGGACGACGGCGCCCCGAGGTTGACCACGAAGCCGAGCGTCGCGTCGAAGCCCATCCCGAGAGCGCTGGTCGCGACGAGCGCCTTGACCCGACCGGCAGCGAGGTCCTGCTCCAGGGACTGCCGCTCCGTGGGCTCGGTCTGGCCGGAGTACGCCGCGACGTCGTGACCCCGCGAGCGCAGGAAGTCGGCGACCTCCTGGGTGGCGGCGACGGTCAGGCAGTAGACGATGCCGGAGCCGGGCTGCTCGGCGAGGTGGTCGGCGAGCCAGCCGAGGCGCTGCTCGGGGGTGCGCAGCCGGACCACGCCCAGGCGCAGGGAGGCCCGGTCGAGCGTCCCCCGCAGCACGAGCACCTGCTCCAGCCCCTCGGCACCGCCGAGCTGCTCGGCCACGTCGTCGGTGACGCGCGCGTTCGCGGTCGCGGTGGTGGCGAGCACCGGGATGCCCTCGGGGAGCTCGGCCAGCAGGGTGCGGATCCGGCGGTAGTCGGGGCGGAAGTCGTGGCCCCAGTCGGAGATGCAGTGCGCCTCGTCGACGACCAGCAGGCCGCAGGTCGCGGCCAGGCGCGGCAGCACCTCGTCGCGGAAGCCGGGGTTGTTCAACCGCTCCGGGCTGACCAGGAGCACGTCGACCTCGCCGGCGCGGATCGCGGTGTGGATCGGCTCCCAGTCCTCGGCGTTGGTGGAGTTGATGGTGACCGCGCGGATCCCGGCCCGCTCGGCGGCGGCGATCTGGTTGCGCATCAGGGCCAGCAGCGGCGAGACGATCACCGTCGGCCCCCGACCGCGCCCTCGCAGCAGCAGGGTGGCCACGAAGTAGACCGCCGACTTGCCCCACCCGGTGCGCTGCACCACCAACGAGCGCCGCCGGTCGACCGCCAGCGCCTCGACGGCGCGCCACTGGTCCTCGCGCAGCGTCGCGTCGTCGCGGCCGACGAGGGCCCGCAGGTGCGCCTCGGCCTCCTCGCGGACGCCGCGCCGCACCTCCTCGTCGGCGACCGTCGCGGTCACCGGCGTTCCGCGTGGTCGGCGACGAGGTGCGCGAGCACGCCCGCCGGGGTGGCGTCGTCGTAGGGCATGGGGCGAGCCTACGAGCGCCCGCCGACACGCTCGTCCGGGCCGCGGGGGGAATGTCTCGGGCGGTCGCCACGGTTGGGCCCTCCGACGCCCCGCCCCCCACCCGAGGAGACCCCCCGTGCCGCAGACCGTCGACGCCCTCGTCACCACCGGCGCCCGCCAGCCGTTCGAACGCTCCACCGTGGAGCGTCGCGACCCGCGCCCGCACGACGTCGTGATCGGGATCGAGTACGCCGGCATCTGCCACTCCGACATCCACCAGGCCCGCGAGGAGTGGGGCGAGGCGCTGTTCCCGATGGTGCCCGGCCACGAGATCGCCGGCGTCGTGACCGCGTCGGCGACGAGGTCACCCGCTACGCCGTCGGCGACCGCGTGGGCGTCGGCTGCTTCGTCGACTCCTGCCGCGAGTGCGAGAACTGCCTGGCCGGCGAGGAGCAGTACTGCCTGCGCGGCGAGGTCGTCACCTACAACGGCCGCGACTACGACGGCGAGCCGACCTTCGGTGGCTACAGCCGCTCCGTGGTCGTCGACGAGGACTACGTGCTGGGCATCCCCGAGGGGATCGGGCTGGACGCCGCTGCGCCGCTGCTGTGCGCCGGCATCACGCTGTACTCGCCGCTGAACCACTGGGGGGCCGGCCCCGGCAAGCGGGTCGCGATCGTGGGGATGGGCGGCCTGGGCCACATGGGCGTCAAGATCGCGCACGCGATGGGCGCCGAGGTGACCGTGCTCAGCCAGACCCTGTCCAAGCAGGAGGACGGCACCCGCTTCGGGGCCGACCACTACTACGCCACCAGCGAGAAGCAGACCTTCAAGGACCTGCGCGGCCACTTCGACCTGATCGTCAACACGGTCGCCGCGAACCTGCCGCTCGACCGCTACCTCTCGCTGCTGCGCCTCGACGGCACCATGGTCAACGTCGGGATCCCCGACTCCCCGGACACCTTCCACGCGTTCTCGCTGGCCGGGATGCGACGCACGATGGCAGGCTCGAAGATCGGCGGCATCCGCGAGACCCAGGAGATGCTGGACTTCTGCGCCGAGCACGGGCTGGGCGCCGAGGTCGAGGTGATCGGCGTCGACGAGGTCGACGCCGCCTACGACCGGGTCGTCGACTCGCGACGTGCGCTACCGCTTCGTGATCGACATCGCCTCGTTCGACTCCTGAGGCGGTCGGCGGCGGGCCAGCACCGCCAGCACCGCAGCCAGCGGCCACAACGCCTGGGCGCCGGCCACGACGCGCTCGGCCAGGCCGGACCGCGGGCCGCCGAGCTCGAGGCCGAACCAGGCCAGCAGCACCGCCAGCACCCCGCCGGCCAGCCACCCCGCCCGCCGGGTGGGCACCCCGGCCAGCACCGGCCAGGCGGTGAGGGCCAGGAAGCTGGCCGTCGCGACCGGCACGTGCGCGGCGGAGGGCTCCGCCGCGACCGCGACGCCGAGCACCGCGACGCCGCCGAGCCCGAGCACCACGCGCCCTGCGGGGCGCGCCTCGGTGAGGCCCAGCGCGGTCGCCACGTGGCAGGCGCCGAGGACGACCAGCCCGGTGGTCATCACCCACCGGTCGGTCGCGTCCTGCGCGGCCAGCGCGCTGATCGTCTCCCGGGTGGCGTCGTAGGACGCCGGCTGCCGGGCGGCGCCGAGCGTCCAGCCGCCGACGAGGGCGACCGGCGCCACCGCCGCCGAGACGACCGTGTGCGCCCTCACCAGATCCGGACGCGCTGGTCCGGGTCGAGCCACAGCCCGTCGCCCTCGACGGTGCCGAACACCTCGTGGAACTCGTCGAGGTTGCGCGCGATGTTGGCGCGCAGGTCCGGCGGCGAGTGGGGGTCGACGGTGAGGTACTGCAGCGCCTGCTCGCGTCGGCGCTTGGTGCGCCACACGTAGGCCCAGTTCAGGAACAGCCGACGCCGGTCCTCGACGTCGGCCTCGCCGCCGCAGGCGATGAGGTAGGCGGTGTGGGCGATGGTGAGCCCGCCGAGGTCGCCGATGTTCTCCCCGACGGTCAGCGAGCCGTTGACCGTCTCGCCCGGCAGGTCGCGCGGCTCGAGCCCGTCGTACTGCGCGACCAGCGCCTTCGAGCGCACCTCGAAGGCGGCCTTGTCCTCGGCGGTCCACCAGTCCTCGAGGTTGCCGGCGCCGTCGTACTGCGCGCCCTGGTCGTCGAAGCCGTGGCCGATCTCGTGGCCGATCACCGCGCCGATGCCGCCGTAGTTCTCCGCGGCGTGGGCGTCGGCGTCGAAGAACGGCCGCTGCAGGATCCCGGCGGGGAAGCAGATCTCGTTGGTGCCGGGGTTGTAGTAGGCGTTGACGGTCTGCGGCAGCATGAACCACTCGTCGCGGTCGACCGGCGAGCCGATCTTGCGCAGGTGGCGGTCGGTCTCGAAGGCCGCGATCGCGGCGACGTTGCCCATCAGGTCGTGCGGGTCGACCTGGAGCGCGGCGTAGTCGCGGAACGTGTCGGGGTAGCCGATCTTGGGGCGGAAGGTCGCGAGCTTGTCGTAGGCCCGCTGCTTGGTCTCCTCGGTCATCCAGTCCAGCCGGCCGATCGACTGCCGGTAGGCCGCGAGCAGGTGGTCGACCAGGTCGTCCATCCGCGCCTTCGCGTGCGGGGGGAAGTGGCGCGCGACGTACTCCCGCCCGACCGCCTCCCCGAGCCCGCCCTGGACCAGGGCGACGCCGCGCTTCCAGCGCGCCCGCAGCTCCGGGGTGCCGTTGAGGGTGCGCCCGTAGAAGTCGAAGTTCGTCTCGACGAGGTCGTCGGTCAGGTAGGGCGCCGCCGAGCGCAGCACGTGCGCGAGCAGCCACGACCTCCAGTCGTCGAGCGGGGTCTCGCGCAGCACCCCGTCGAGGTGGCTGAAGAACGACGGCTGCCGCACGCAGGCCTCGGCGAGCAGCGGCGCCGGGTCGATGTCCGGCCCGGAGAGGTTCTGGACGTAGGCGTCCCAGTCGAAGGTCGGGCAGGCGTCCTTGACCTCGGCCAGCGTGCGCAGGTTGTAGGTCTTCTGCACGTCGCGGGTGTCGGCGCGCTCCCAGTGCCCGGCGGCGATCCGCGTGTCGAGCGCCAGCACGGCCGCCGCGGCGCCGGCGGGGTCGTGGTGGCCGCCCAGGGTGAACAGCCGGTCCAGGTAGGCGACGTAGGCCTCGCGGACCTCGGCGAACTTGTCCTCGCGGTAGTAGGACTCGTCGGGCAGGCCGAGGCCGCCCTGGGTGAGGTGGAACAGGTAGCGGTCGGAGTCGCGGTCGTCGGTGTCGACGTAGGAGCCGAACAGGCCGTGGCCGCCGATCCGCTCGAGCTCGCCGAGGAACGCGGCGAGGTCGCGGACGTCGCGCAGCCCGTCGCAGGCCTCCACCAGCGGGCGGATCGGGGCCAGGCCGCGGCGCTGCACCTCCTCGGTGTCCATGAACGAGGCGTAGAGGTCGCCGATCTTCTGGGCCTCCGCGGCCGCGGCCGGGTCGTCGGCGGCGGCCTGCTCGCTGCCGCGGGCGGCGAAGTCCTCGATGATCCGGCGCACCTGCTCCTCGGCGGCGTCGGCCAGCTGCACGAACGGCCCCCAGCTCGAGCGGTCGGCCGGGATCTCGACCTCGGCGAACCAGCGTCCGTTGACGTGGCCGAACAGGTCGTCCTGCGGGCGGGTGTCGAGGTCCATGCCCTCGCGTGCGTCGTCCAGGATGCTCACCCGCCCGACCCTAGCCGCGCGCCGCGCACCGGCCGGGCGACCGTCCACCGGACCCGGACCGAGCGGACTGGCCTTGCCGCGACTTACTTGTAATGATGTAATAGAGCCATGGACACCGAGAGGGACGACATCACCGCCTGGGTGCGGGCCCGCCTCCCCGAGGACTGGTTCACCGGTCCCGCGACGGTCACGGTCGATCGCGAGGAGGTGCTCGTCGTGGGCGACCTGGCGCCCCCGGGGGGTGAGGAGGCGGACGCCGGTACGACGGCGGCCGCGCTCGACGGGCGGGTCGCCCGGTTCCGCGAGGAGACCCGGGGCGCGCGGATGCGGGTGGCCGACGAGGCGCAGGCACGCTTCGGCCGCACCGTGAGCTGGGGGGCCACCTGCGGCGACGTCTCGCAGCTGTTCACCCACGTCGCGGCGCCGGTGATGACCCGGCTGCGCCAGCGGGAGCGCCTCGTCCTCGACACGCTGGTGGAGTCCGGCGTGGCCCGGTCGCGCTCGGAGGCGGTGGCATGGTGCGTGCGGCTGGTCGGCGAGCACGAGGAGGACTGGCTCGGCGAGCTCCACGACGCGCTGGCCGCCGTGCGGGAGGCGCGCGCCAAGGGGCCGGGCAGCAGCCGCTCCGCCTGAGCCGCCCCCGACCGCCGTAACCGGAAGGACAGAAGTGTCCCGCCCGCTGGGGGTCGGAGGCGTCTGCGCAGGTCAGCGGGGTGCGATCGCGAGGCGCACGGACTTCTGTCCTTCCGGCTACGTGCGGCCCGGGGTCAGTCGCGGACGCGGACGACGCCCTTGCCGAGGGTGCGCCGCTCGTCGAGGTCGGTCAGCGCGCGGCCGAAGTCCTCGAACGCGTAGGTCCGGCCGACCGGCGGCTTCACCACGCCGGACTCGATCATCGGGACCAGCTCGGCCCACTGCTCCTGCATGAAGCCGGGGCGCACCATGGCGTAGGCGCCCCAGCCGACCCCGCGGACGTCGGTGTTGTTGAGCAGCAGCCGGTTGACCCTGACCTCGGGGATCCCCTGCCCGGCGGCGAAGCCCACGACGAGGAGCCGACCCTGCGGGGCGAGCGAGCGCAGCGAGTCGAGGAAGACGTCGCCGCCGACGACGTCCACCACGACGTCGACCCCACGCCCCCCGGTCAGCTCGGCGACGGCGTCCTTCCACCCGTCCAGCAGGACGGCGTCGTCGGCGCCGGCGCGACGCGCGACCTCGAGCTTCTCCTCGGTCGAGCAGACCGCGACGCTGCGGGCGCCGTAGCCCTTCGCGACCTGGATGCTCGCGGTGCCGACACCGCCGGCGGCGCCGTGCACGAGGACCGTCTCCCCCTCGCGGAGACCCGCGCGCTCGGCCAGCGCGAACTGGGCGGTCAGGTAGTTCATCGGCGCCGCCGCGCCCTCCACGAGGGAGAGCGCGTCCGGCAGCGCGAACGTCGAACCGGCCGGCACCGCCGCGAGCTCGGAGGCCGCGCCGTACGGCTGCACCGCGCAGACCCGCTGCCCCGGCTCGAAGCCCTCGCCGGCGACGACGACGCCGGCGACGTCGACACCGAGCGTGAACGGCGGCTCCGGCTTCATCTGGTACTCCCCGCGCGAGAGCAGCAGGTCGGGGAACGAGGTGCCGACGGCGTGCACCTCGATGAGGACCTCCCCCTCGCCGGCGGTCGCGTCCGGCACCTCCTGGACGACCACGTCGGCGGGACCGGTGAGCGTGACGACCTGGGCTGCGCGCATGCGCCGCAGGCTAGCTCCCACTCTCCCGGCGGTCGCCGACCCATCCGCCGCCGCTCCCGTGCCGAACCGCTGGCGTGGGGACCGAGCGGTGAGGCTGCGCGACCGGGTCGCCGCTGCCCTGATGCACGCGAGCGCCCGGTGGACGGTGCGCTACGGCGAGGAGCTCCGGTTCGCCGGCACGGACCTGCCGCCGCCCCGCCGCCACCTCGTCCCGACGCGGCACGGCCGGGTGCCGGTGCACGTCTACGCCGACCCCGCGTGGGCGGCCCCCGGCGGCCCCCGCCCGGTGTACGTCCACCTCCACGGCGGCGCCTGGTTGATGCGGCACCCCTTCATGGACGACTTCTGGTGCCGCTACCTGGTGGCGCGGGCCGGCGTCGCGGTGGTCAACGTCGACTACACCGCGGGGCCGTACGCGACCTACCCGGTGGCCCAGGAGCAGGCGCACGACGTGGTGGCCTGGCTCTCCGGGCCGCAGTCCGACCACGGCGGGCGGGTCGGCGTCGACGGTCGCCGGCTGGCGGTCGGCGGACTGTCCTCGGGAGGCGGGATGGCGGCGGCGGTGTGCCTGATGGCCCGCGACGGCGGCACCGCCACGCCGCTGCTGCAGGTCCTCGGGGTCCCGGCGCTCGACCTCGCCTCGGACACCACGCACCCGGCGCCCGGCCGGGCGCCGATGATCTCGCCGTCGCTGCGGGCGCTGGTGCGCCGCGTCTACTTCCCGGACCCGGCGACGCGAGCCGCGGCGTACGCCTCGCCGGTGCTCGCGCCCGATCTCGCGGGCCTGCCGCCGGCGGTCGTGATGACCGCCGAGCGGGACTCGCTGCGCGCCGACGGCGACCGGTACGCCGCCCGGCTCGCCGAGGCCGGCGTACCGGTGCTGCTCCACGACGTCACCCCCGGCGCCGACCACTACTTCTGGTCCCACGACCTCCGCCGGGCCCGGTGGCTGATGGGTGAGGTCGCCGACGTCGTCGCGCGCACCCTGGGCTCCCCGGCCGCCGCCCCGCTGTAACGCCCGACTACTCGCACTGGTGCGGCGACGCGACGCCGTACCAGGCTGGGTAACTCAGCGTTACAGCTGCTGGGGCGGGGCGGGCGGGGGCGGGGCAGGAGGGGGTCAGCGGGGCTCGACGAGCCGGTCCAGCTCGAAGTGCATCGGGTCGGTGTACTGCCAGTCGCCGCCCCACGCGAAGCCCCACCGCTTGAAGATCGCGACCACGCCGCGGTCCATCTCGCCGACCGTGCCGCGCTGGTTGCCGGGGGTGTTGAGGTCCAGTGCGGTGCCGAAGGAGTGGTTGGACAGCGTCGTGGTGCCCGCGATGAAGCGCGGGTAGTAGCACCCGGCGTACTCGCCGGGGTTGATCTCGTCGGCCAGCCCGTTGGCGACGATCTCCTCGAGGGCGGCGCGCAGCTGCGGCATGATCGCCTCGTTGCAGGTCACCGTGCCGAGCAGCGGGACCTCCTCGGTGCTGATGTGGGCCGCCTCCCAGGCCGGGTCGGGCTGGACGCGGCCGCCGCCGATCGGGGTGTAGCGGAAGGTGCCGACCACGTCGGCCACGCTGCCGCCGACCAGGAAGGCCTGCTGCACCACGCCGGGGTCCAGCCCCTCGCGCGCCACGACGTCCAGGTCCTGGATCGTGGCCTGGTCGCCGACGATCTTCGCGATCTTCGGGCGCAGCGACTGCGGTGAGGTTCGCCCGGTGCGCAGCAGCAGCGCGTTGCTCTCCGGGATGCCGAGCTCCTCGCCCCAGGCGGTGTTCACCACGGCGTCGACCTGGTCGACCTGCGGAGCGATCGCACCGACGTGGATCCGCGCGGCGTCGTCGCCGAGCGCGAGCTCGAGGTAGCCCTCACCGTCGACCGGGAGCCGTCGCTGGCTGCCGGGGTCGAGCGCGACCTCGCCGCCGGCGACCCGGTCCCACTGCTCCTGGAACAGCGCGCTGTCCGGGGCGGTGAACAGCCGGTACGACGCGGCGTCGACGGCGGCCACGGTGTAGACGCGGTTCTCGAGCGACACCTGCGCCATCGACAGGCGCGAGACCTCCTCGACGCCGTCCAGCGCGGCGACCTCGGCCACCACGTCGTCGGCCAGGGCGTCCTCGGCGTTGAAGAGCATCATGTCCGGCGGCGCGATCGCCTGGTCCTCCTGCCGCGGACCCGGCGGGTCGACCGCGTGCTCCGGGTCGGCCACGACCACCCCGCCCCCGCCGGACCGTCCCCGGGCGTCACCGCCGCGCTCGCGGTCGCCGGCGCGCTCGACGCCCGCACCCCCGTCGCGCGTCGCCGCCGTCGTCGGGGGGCGCGGCCTCGGCCGCCGCGCCCGAGGTCGCCGCGGGATCCTCGGCGGAAGAGGAGGGGTCGCCGGCGCACGCCGTCAGCAGCGTGGCGACGGCCACGCCGCCGATCGCCAGCCTCGTGCCTGCGCGCATGTCGGCACCCCTCCCGAGTGGAGCCTAGACGCGTCGGCCAACGTCCACCCCGCGAACCCCGCCACGACCACGCGACTAGGCTCGGGCGCCGCCCCCGGAGGAGACACGTGGACGCCTTCCTGCTCAGCACCGCCGTCATCTTCGTCGCCGAGCTCGGCGACAAGAGCCAGCTGATGGCGATGACCTTCGCCAGCCGCTACCGGGCCCGCGACGTCCTGCTCGGCATCACGGTGGCGACCGCCGTCGTCCACCTGGCCTCGGTCGGGATCGGCGCCCTCGTCGGGGACGCCTTCGCCGAGCAGCAGGACGTGATCGCCGTGGTGGCCGGGGTCGCCTTCCTCGCCTTCGCGGTCTGGACGCTGCGCGGTGACGAGCTGAGCGACGCCGAGGCCGACAAGGCGCGCCGTTCGTCCGGTCTCGCGGTGGTCGCCGTCGGCACCGCCTTCTTCCTGGCCGAGCTGGGCGACAAGACCATGCTGGCCACGATCACGCTGGCCACGCGGGAGGGCTGGTTCGGCACCTGGGTCGGCAGCACCGTCGGGATGGTCGCCGCGGACGCCCTCGCGATCGTCGTCGGCGCGGCGCTCGGCCGGCGGTTACCGGAACGGGCCGTCGCGTGGGGTGCGGCGGCGCTGTTCGCGGTGTTCGGCGTGCTGCTGGTGCTGGAGGGCGTCGGGGTCCTGGGATGATGGGCGTCGTGCCCGGACGCCTCCACGGCCAGCGCGTGCTGGTGACCTCGGCCGGGACCTACATGGGTCCCGCCGTCGTCGAGCTGTTCCGCGCCGAGGGCGCCGACGTCGTGGCCGACCCCGACCCGCTGACCGATCCCGCCGCACCGTCCGCGCTGGTCGAGCGGTGCGAGCGGGAGGGTCCCCTCGACGCCGTCGTCGCGAACCTCGACCTCCCGGCCTACGCCGCGGCGCTGGGCGACCTGGAGGACGACCGCTGGCTCGCCGGGTTCGACGCCATGGTGCACCCCCTGATGCGGTTGGTCCGGGCGGTCGCCGGCCCGATGCGCGGGCGCGGCGGCGGTGCCGTGGTCGCGGTGACCTCCTCGGCGCCGTTGCGCCGGATGCGACCGCACGCCATCGCCTACACCACCGCCCGCGCCGCCCAGAACGCGTTCGTCCGCAGCGCCGGGCACGAGCTGGCCGCCGACGGGGTGCGGCTGAACGCGGTCGCGCAGAACTTCGTCGCCAACGACACCTACTACCCGCCGGAGCTGCTGGCCGACCAGCGGCTGCAGGACAAGGTCCGCCGCGAGGTCCCCGCACGCCGGATCGGTCGGCCCGAGGAGACCGCCGAGCTGGTGCTGTTCCTGGCCTCGCCGGCCTCGTCGTTCACCTTCGGCCAGGTCGTCGGCCACGACGGCGGCTGGTCCTAGCCGCCGGGTCGGCGGCGCTCAGCCACGCAGCACCCGCCCCGCCACCCAGCCGATGTCGGCGGCGGTCTGGGCGTACGGGCCGGAGGGCTGCATCACGTGGCTGAGCACCACGCGGACGACCATGTCGATGCCGGCGTCGAGCTCGCGGTGCGCCAGCGGCACGTCGTAGGTGGCGACCCGCTCCGCGACGACCATCTTCGCCACCGCGAGCAGGGACCCGGCGTGCGTCGTCAGCAGCGGCAGCAGCTCGGTGTCCGCGCCGTGGGTGGCCGAGGCGACCGCGTGCAGCAGGGGGTTGTCCTGCGCGCGGTCGAGGACGCCGCGGGCCGCAGCGACCACGGCCCCCTCGAGGTCGACCGGGTGGGCGTCGAAGGCCGAGCCCACGACGTCGAGGAACGCCTCCAGCTCGCGCTGCACCATGGCCTCGGCGAGCGCGCCCTTGGTGCCGATCTCGTTGTAGACCGTCTGCCGGCTGATCCCGACCTCGTCGGCCAGGCGCGCCATCGTCACCCGCGACCACCCGTCGCGGGAGGTCAGGTCCACCGCGGCCGCCAGGATCCGCTCGCGGGTGGCGACCGCCTGGTGGGGTCGCGCGGTGGACGTCACCGCACCACCCTAGATCGCGCGCGCCCTCGACCCCTCCCCCGCGCGCTCCCGGCGACGGCGACCGGCGGGTGCCGCGGCGGCGCCGGGCGGGCGTCCCCGCGGGCGTTCAGGCGGCGCCGTTGGCCCCCCGGCCGGTCAGCGGCACGAAGTCGACCTTCTCGCGCACGCCGCAGTCGGGGCAGCACCACGAGTCCGGTACGTCCGCCCACGCCGTGCCGGCGGCGAAGCCCTCGAGCTCGTTGCCGACCTCCACCTCGTAGGTGTAGCCGCAACCCGGGCAGCGGGCGGCCAGCACCTCGTCGCCGACGCCACCTGCGACCACGTCGCCACCACCCTCGGGGCCACCGTCCGCCGCCGCGTCCCCCGGCGGGGGGTACGCCGCCAGCACCGCTGCGCGCCGGGAGGGCTGCACGTTGGCCCGGGTGATGTCGCCGTCGAAGTGGGCCAGCACGCGCGGGTCCATCACCCGCCGCCACACGGGCGGCACCAGCGCGAGCAGGATCATCCCCGCGTACCCGGTCGGCAGCACCGGGCTCTCCTCGAAGTCGCGCAGCGTCTGGTAGCGCCGCGTGGGGTTGGCGTGGTGGTCGCTGTGGCGCTGCAGGTGGTAGAGCAGCACGTTCGTGGCCACGTTGTTGGAGTTCCAGGAGTGCGACGGGTCGACCCGCTCGTAGCGCTGCCGGTGCCCGACGCCGACCTTCTGGCGGAGCATCCCGTAGTGCTCCATGTAGTTGACGACCTCGAGCAGGCTGAGCCCGACCAGCGCCTGCACGACGAGGAACGGCAGCAGGACCGGCCCGAGCCACACCACGAGCGCTCCCCACAGCACGGCCGACATCAGCCACGCGTTGACGACGTCGTTCTCGAGGCGGAACGGGTGGCGGTCGCGTCGCGCGAGGCGCTTGGCCTCGAGCCGCCACGCGGAGCGGAGCGAACCGAGCACGGTGCGCGGCCAGAACGCGTAGAACGACTCGCCGACCCGGCTGCTGGCGGGGTCCTCGGGGGTGGCGACCCGGACGTGGTGGCCGCGGTTGTGCTCGATGTAGAAGTGGCCGTAGAAGCTCTGCGCCAGCGCGATCTTCGACAGCCAGCGCTCGTTGGCCTCGCGCTTGTGGCCGAGCTCGTGGGCGGTGTTGATCCCGATGCCGCCGATGCAGCCGATGCTGACCGCCAGCCCGACCTGCTCCACGAGCGTCAGGTCGCCGCCGATGCCGAGGGGGTCGCCCCGCGCGATCAGGTAGGCCGCGCCGACGAAGCCCGCGTACTGCACCGGCAGGAACAGGTAGGTGACCCAGCGGTAGTACCGGTCCTGCTCCAACGCCTCGATCACGTCGTCCGGCGGGTTGGAGCGGTCCAGCCCGGAGACCAGGTCGATCGCCGGGACGATCACGAGGATGACCACCGGGCCGATCCAGAACCAGAGCCCGGAGCCGGTGGTCAGCCACGCGCCGTAGGCGACGAAGGCCAGCGACGGGACGACCAGGCCGATCAGCCACAGGTAGCGCTTCTGGTCGCGCCAGCCGTCGGTCGACCCGGCGGGCACCGTGCTGCCGCTGCCGCGACGGGTGAGCCGGGTGGGTCGCCCGGTGGGGCCGGTCACGTCGGCCACGTCGGTCACGTCGGTCATGTGGGGCACCTCCTGCCGGAGGGCGCCGGGGGGCGGCGCCTCGCGATTGACAGGACGCTACCGATTGTCAACCCGGTTGACAACCACTGCTTCGTTGTCGAGACCCGGTGTCGCGACTACCGCGCGGCGGGTTGCTCGTCGTCGACGCTGGCGTGCTTGCCCGCGATGGCCCGCGCGACGGCCTTCGGCACCTCGGCGTTGAAGACCGAGGGGATGATGAACGTCGGGTTGAGCTCCTCGTCCTTGACCACGTGCGCGATGGCGTCCGCCGCGCGGAGCATCATCTCCACGGTCACGTCGGTGGCGCGGGCGTCGAGCAGGCCGCGGAAGACACCGGGGAAGGCCAGCACGTTGTTGATCTGGTTGGGGTAGTCCGAGCGCCCGCTCGCCACCACCGCGGCGTGCTCGCCGGCGTCGCCGGGCTCGACCTCGGGGTCGGGGTTGGCCAGCGCGAAGACGACGGCGTCCTCGGCCATGTCCGGGATCCAGGCCGCGTCCAGCACGTTGGGCGCGGAGACGCCGATGAACACGTCGGCGCCGCGCAGACCGTCGTGGAGGTCACCACGCACCAGCCGGGGGTTGGTGGCCCGCGCCAGGCGCAGCTTGGCCTCCGGCAGCGACTCGTCGTCACCGGCCAGGCACCCCTCGCGGTCCCAGACCACGACGTCCTGGACGCCGGCGGCCAGCAGCAGCGTGACGATCGCGGTCCCGGCCGCGCCGGCACCCGCGACCACGATGCGCAGGCCGGGAAGGTCCTTGTGGACCACCCGCAACGCGTTGGTCAGCGCCGCCAGCACCACGATGGCCGTGCCGTGCTGGTCGTCGTGGAAGACCGGGATGTCCAGGCTCTCGCGCAGCCGCGCCTCGATCTCGAAGCACCGCGGGGCCGCGATGTCCTCGAGGTTGATGCCACCGAAGCCCGGCGCGATCATCTCGACCGCGCGCACGATCTCGTCGGTGTCCTGGGTGGCCAGGCAGATCGGCCACGCGTCGATGCCGGCGAACCGCTTGAACAGCGCCGCCTTGCCCTCCATCACCGGCAGCGCGGCGCCCGGACCGATGTTGCCGAGGCCGAGCACGGCGGAGCCGTCGGTGACCACGGCCACCGAGTTGCCCTTGACGGTCAGCCGCGGGACGTCGCCCGGGTTCTCGGCCAGCGCCCGGCTGACGCGGCCCACCCCGGGCGTGTAGGCCATCGAGAGGTCGTCGCGGTTGCGCAGCGGGACCTTGGAGGAGACCTCGATCTTGCCCCCGATGTGGAGCAGGAAGGTGCGGTCGCTGACCTTGTGGACCTCCACCCCGTCCAGGTCGTGGACCCGGTCACGGAGCAGCTGGGCGTGGTCGGCGTCGATGGCCGAGCAGGTCACGTCGATGACGAGCCGGTCGTTGGCCGACTCCGCCACGTCGACGGCCATCACGATGCCGCCCTCCGTGGCGATGGCGGTCGCGACCGACCCGACCACGCTGTGGTCGGGCGCGGTGTGGAGACGCATGGTGATCGAGTACGACGAGGTGGTGGCGATGCGGGGCACGCGCTCACCCTCGCCCCCGGCCCGCGTTACCGGCAAGTCACCCGGGTGGCCGGTGGCCGCCCGGGGACGCTCAGGAGCGGGTCGGCTTCCCGCGGGTGGTGGTGCCGAGGTGCTCGAGCAGGTTCGCCGAGAACCGGTCGCCCATCTGGTTGATGACGGTCTTCATCGACCCCTTGACCGCCGGCTTCAGCGCGCCCGGCAGCGGCAGGTCGAGGGTGATCGACAGCGACGTGCGCAGCATCGTGGCGACCTCCTCGTCGCCCTGCGGCTCGAGGTCCTCGAGCTCGTACCAGCCGTCGACGCAGGCGTTCTCCTCCGCGCCCTCGGGGGCGTCGTGCTTGAACTGGATGCGCTCGAGCTCGACGTACTCCATCCGCTCGGTGAAGGTCGGCGAGAGCGTGGTCCTGGGCACCGGGAGCCGGGTCATCGACCAGACCCAGTGCTCGCCGCGGTCCTCGATGCCGGAGACGAAGGGCGTCATCCGGGCCACCAGGTCGGCGTCCTTCAAGACGTCCCAGATCTGCTGCCGGGTCGCGAGGACGATCGCCTCGGCCTCGGTGGAGGCGGTGAAGCCGGTCACGCGGCCAGCGCCTTCTCGATGTCGCCGGCGATCTTCTCGGGCTTCGTCGTGGGCGCGTACCGCTTGATGACCTCGCCGTCGCGACCGACCAGGAACTTGGTGAAGTTCCACTTGATCCGGTCTCCGCCGAGGCCGCCCTTCTCCGAGCGCAGCCACCGGTACAGCGGGTGCGCCCCCTCGCCGTTGACCTCGACCTTGGAGAACATCGGGAAGGTCACGCCGAAGCTGCGCTCGCAGAACCCGGCGATCGCCGCGTCGTCGCCGGGCTCCTGCTCCTGGAACTGGTTGCACGGGAAGCCGAGCACGCCGAAGCCCTGCTCGCCGAAGCGCTCGTGCAGCTCCTGCAGGCCCTGGTACTGGGGGGTGAACCCGCACTGCGAGGCGGTGTTGACGACGAGGACGACCTGGCCCTGGTACGTCGCGAGGTCGACGTCCTGGCCGTCGATCGCCGTCGCGTGGTGGTCGTGGAGGGTGCTCATGACCCGAGTCTGCCAGCGGTCCCCTCAGCCGGACGGGGGGTCCGGAACGCACCGGGCGCTCACCAGGCCTGGTCCCAACGGGTCCGGGCGACCTCGGTCAGCGGCTTGCGGCGCCGCTCGCGGGCCTCGCGCTCGCGCTCGGCGTCGGGGATGGCGGCGGGGTCGCCGCGGTGGCCGACCGCGATCCCGGCGAGCAGCCGGTAGTGGGCGGGCACGCCGAGCGCCGTCGCGACCGCGTCGCGGTCGAAGCCGGAGAACTGGTGCGCCTCGAGCCCGTCCGCCCGGGCCTGGAGGGTGACGTGGGCCGCCGCCTGACCCACGGCGTGGTGGGCGTACGCCGGGTCGCGCGGCGGCTTCCGGTCGGGCGGGGCGTCCGGGTCGGCCGCGACCTGCGCGCAGGCCAGCAGCACCAGCGCGGGGCGGCGCACCCAGGCGTTCCCGCGGGACAGGTGCTGGTCGAGGACGGCGCGACCGGGCGTGCCGCGCTCGGCGACGATCAGCACCCACGGCTGGGCGTTGCCGGCGCTGGGAGCCCAGCGGGCCGCCTGCACGAGCGTCTCGACCTGCTCGCGCGTCAGCGTCTCGTCCGCGTCGAACCACGACGGGCTCCACCGCGACCGCAGCGGCTCGGCGAGCCGCTCCGCCCCGTCGCCGGGCGCGTGGTCGCTCACCGCGCAGCCACCGACGTCACAGCGCGGCGGTCCACGCCGCGGTGTCGGTGCCGGTGAGCTCGCTGACCTGGCCGAGGAAGTCGGCCACCCGGGCCGGGTCGTCCTCGCGCTGGACCGGCCAGGTCGTGGGCCGGGGCCGCCGGTCGTGCCAGAAGTGGTGGGACCCCGGCGCCGACGGGCGGGTCGCGACCAGCCACACCACGGTGTCGGCACCCTCGGCCGCGCTGCGCAGCAGCGGTCCGACGAGCCGACCGAAGCCGGGCAGCGAGTCGGTCAGCCCGGGCGTCCCGGCCCAACCGGGGTGCGTCGAGGCGGCCGTCACGCCGGAGCCCCGGAGCCGCCGGGCCCAGGCATCGGCGAGCACGACCTGCATCCGCTTGGTGCGCGCGTAGGCCCGGACGCCGTCGTACTCCCCGCTGCGGTACTGCAGGTCGTCCTCGCGCAGGCCCGAGGTGTACATGCCGCCCGAGCTGACCCACACGACCGTGGCCCCGCCCGTGCGGCCGCCCTGGAGCAGCGGACCGAGCAGCAGCTCGGTCATCAGGTGGGGCCCGAGCACGTGCGCCGCGAGGGTCGCCTCGTGGCCCTGGGCGCTCTCCTGCCGCTCCGGCGGCAGCACCCCGGCGTTGTGGACCAGGCCGTGGAGGGCGTCGACCCGGCCGGCGAGGTCGGCGCACCACGCGCGGACGGCGTCCAGGTCGCTGACGTCGCACCGCTCGCCGACGACCTCGGCGCCCGGCACGGCGGCCCGCAGGTCGTGCACGGCGCGGTCGATCTTCTCCTGCGTCCGGCCCAGCAGGTGCACGGCAGCGCCGAGCCGGGCGAGGTCGAGCGCCGTCGCCTCGCCCAGGCCGGAGGTCGCGCCGGTGACCACGACGCGCCGTCCGCGCAGCGCGCCGGGCGGCGGGTCGGCCGGCCAGCTGCGGCGTCGTAGCGCCGGGCCGATGCGGGTGTAGCCCAGCACGACGGAGCGGTCGAGCGCGCGGTCGACGACCGAGGCCAGGGTCGAGGGGCGGGCGGCAGTCACGGGTCCAACGTAGGCACCTCACGGGAACCCGGCCGGGTGGCGCCACCCCGCGGGGCAGACTGGCGGTGTGCTGGAGACGCTCGCGCCCGCCCGCCGGCGGTTGTGGCTCGCGGTGGCGGCCCTGGCCGGGCTCGCCCTGGTGGTGGGCGTGCTGGCGGTCGTGCTGACCCGCGACGAGCCCGTGGACCCGGTGGCCCAGGGCGAGGAGGGGCCGGTCCTGCTGCTGCCGGGGTACGGCGGCTCCACCGCGGGCCTGGAGGTGCTGGCCGGCGAGCTGCGGGCGGAGGGCCGGGAGACCGTCGTCGTGCCGCCACCCGGCGACGGCCGCGGCGACCTGCGCGACCACGCGGCCCTGGTCGCGGACGCGGCGCGGACGGCGACGGCGTCCGGGGCGCCGTCGGTGGACGTGGTCGGCTACTCCGCCGGGGGTCTGGTCGCCCGGCTGTTCGTGGCGGAGGAGGGCGGCGACGCGCTCGCGCGGCGCGTGGTCACGCTCGCGTCCCCGCACCACGGGACCGACCTCGCCGACGCCGCGGCGGGGGTCGGCGCCTCGGGCTGCCCGGAGGCGTGCCGGCAGATGCAGCCGGGCAGCGAGCTGCTGGCCGGGTTGAACCGCGGGGACGAGACCCCGCCCGGGCCGCGGTGGCTGGCGCTGTGGACCGAGGACGACCAGACCGTCGTCCCGCCCACCTCCGGCCGGCTCGACGGCGCCGTCGAGCTGTCGCTGCAGGACCTGTGCCCGGGCCTCGTCCTGGCCCACGGCGACGTCCCGGCCGACCCGGTGGTGGCCCGCGTCGTGGTCGACGCCCTCGAGGGTCCGCCCCCCGACGGCCCCCCGGACCCCGACGAGGTCTGCTGACCGGCCGCGCGCTCCCCCCGGCCCGCTGTAACGCCGGTTTACTTGCTCTGGCGCCGCGTCGCGGCGTACCCGGAGATCATGTAACTCGGCGTTACAGCTGGTCGGGCGGCGCGGGGGGAGCGCCCGTCAGTCGGTGACGTCCTTGGTGGCGAAGTTGGCCCAGGCGGCGCCGAAGAAGACCACGACGTAGGCCAGCTGGAGCAGCACCCCACGGACCACGTCGCGCCACAGCACGGGGTCGCGGAACAGGTCGACGAACGCCAGCCAGTAGCGGGTCGGCAGGACGTCGCGGACGACGTCGGCGGCGTCGAGGGTGAACAGCAGCGTCGAGGCGACCAGCACCGCCATCGTGCCGAGGGCCGCGCCCAGCGGCGAGTCGGCGACGGTGGAGAGGAACAGCGCGATCGAGGCGACGCCGAGCATGCACAAGATCGCGTACGCCAGCGCCAGCAGCGTGCGCACGACCAGCTCGGGCGTGGTCAGGGACGTGCCCGAGACCGACGTGCCACCGGGCACCACCGCGGAGCCGGCGGTCACCTCGCCGTTGCCGAGCAGCAGCACGCCCAGCACGTACGCCGTCACCGCGACGACCACGATCGTCAGCACCACGAACGCCATCGCCGCCACGAGCTTGGCCACCAGCAGGTGGAGCCGTCCCACCGGGCGCACCAGCAGGTAGCGCAGCGTCCCCTGCTGCGCCTCGCCGGCCACGGCCTCGCCGGCGGTCAGCGCGACCGCGATCGGCAGGAACAGCGGGAGCACGATGGCCAGCGCGGCCAGCGGGAAGAGCGTGCCGTCGGTGAGCACCGCGGACAGGAACGCGGGACCGGTGCCGGGTCGGGGCCCGATCGCGGTCAGCGCGAGCAGCACGGCGACCAGGCTCGGCAGCGCGTCGATCATCGCGATCGTCACCCAGGTCCGGCGGCTGCGCAGCAGCTTGACCAGCTCCACCCTGATCACGCCGCCCCCTCCCCGACGGCCGTCGAGCGGGAGAAGTCGTCGGTGCCGGCCCCGGTCGCCGCGAGGACGACGTCCTCGAGGGTCCGCCGCTCCGGCACGACCTCGGCGACCGGAACGCCGGCGCCGACCAACCGGGCGACCATCGCCGCCGGTGCGGCCTCGCGCACCCGCAGCAGGTCGCCCTCCCGCGCCTCGACCGACGACCCGAGCAGCCGGGCCGCCCGGGAGGCCTGGTCGTCGCCGACGACCCGCACGAGCTGCCGCCCGGTCGGGCCCTGCAGGGCGGCGAGATCGTCCTGGAGCACCAGCGCGCCCCGGCTGATCACGCCGACCCGGGTGGCGGTCTGCTCGATCTCGGCCAGGAGGTGGCTGGAGACGAGCACCGTGGTGCCGCCGGCGTTCAGCTCGAGCAGCAGCGCCCGGATGTCGCGGATGCCCTGCGGGTCCAGCCCGTTCGTGGGCTCGTCGAGGACCAGCAGGCGCGGCGAGGACAGCAGCGCCTGCGCCAGGCCGAGCCGCTGGCGCATGCCGAGGGAGTAGGCGCGCACCGGCCGCCGGTCGACCCCGCCGAGCCCGACCCGGTCGAGGGCGTCGTCGACCCGGCCGGCGCGCCCACGGCGCGGGGAACCACCGACCGCGTCGTGCAGCGTCAGGTTCCGACGCCCCGACAGCTGCGGGTACGCCGCCGGTCCCTCGACCATCGCCCCGACCTGCGGCAGCACCTCCGCGGCCGAGCGCGGCATCGGTCGGCCCAGCACCTCCGCCGTGCCGGAGGTCGGCAGCACCAGCCCGAGCAGCATCCGCACGGTCGTGGTCTTGCCGGAACCGTTGGGACCGAGGAAGCCGTAGACGTCGCCCTCGCGGACGTCGAGGTCGACGTCGCGGACCGCCGTGACCGCGCCGAAGCGCTTCGTCAGGCCGTGGGTGCGGATCACCCGTCCTCCTCGGGGACGTAGGTCGCGCCGCGGCGGAGGTCGGCCTCGGCCGCGCGGAGGGCGGGCAGCTCGAGCGTGCCGGCGACGAGCCAACCACCCTCGCCGGACCGACCGCCCACCAGGACCCCGAGCGGACCGGCGAGCGCACCGATGGTCGCGCTGGTGGCCACGGCGTCGGGGGTGACGGCGACCTGCTCGCGCAAGGGGTCGGCCTCCTGGTCGCGCAGCGGGATGGCGATCACCTGGGTCAGGCCGTCGCCGTAGACGCCGACGGCGCCGCTCGAGCTCGGCTGCAGCGCGAGGCCAGCCACCTGGGTGGGCGGGCGCAACGGGGCGTACTGGCTGGCGGCGTCGGCGATGTCGAGCACGTCGACGCGTTCCACCTCGGTCTCGGGCGTCGGCTCCAGCCCGACGACCGAGGCCGGCGGCACGCCGCGCTCGTAGTCGCGCACCTCCGAGCTGAACGCCGGGGGGCCGTCCTCGCCGCCCCTGGCCCACGCCCGGAGCAGGAGCGGCACGCCGGTGGCGGGGTCCAGCCACACCTCGACCCGACCGATCGTGGTGCGCTCGTCGGCGGCGGCGCCGTCCACGGCGAGACCGGCGGCGTCCACGCCCGCGACCCGCCGCGGCGCCAGGGCCGTGACCGCCGCCGGGTCGACGTCGACCACGAAGCGGCGGGCCAGCTCCACCGGGAGGAGGTCGGAGGTGCGCGGCAGCCGGATGTCGGGGTCCCGGCTCACCTCGGCCTCCTGCGCCTCGTAGGAGTAGGCGACGGTGAGCCCGTCCTGGTGTCGCAGGTCGCTCTCGCCGGCGGTGAGCAGACGGTCCACCCGCCAGGAGCCCGGGCCGCGCCACCACACCCGCAGCCTCGTGGTCTCGCCGAGCAGCGACCCGAGGTCGTCGAGGTCACCGGCCGCCGGCAGCTGCAGCGTGCCGGTGGTCTCCACGTACCCGCTCCACCCCTGCTCGGGCGCCTGCCCGAGCCGGGCGAGCAGCTCCTCGACCCCCACGTCGGGCTGCTCGACGGGCAGCAGCCGGGGCGTCAGCGGGGCGACCACGACGCCGACGAGCAGGGCGGCCACCACCAGCCAGCGGCGCGCAGGGGTCATGGGGCCCGACGCTACGGCGCCCGCCCAACGCCCGGGCCAGGGCGGGCAGGATGGCCCCGACCGACCCGACCGACCACCGTCCTGGAGGAGCGACCTTGATCCACATCACCGCCGTGTTCGCCGTCAAGCCCGAGCACGCCGACGACTGGCCCGAGATCTCGCGGGAGTTCACCGAGGCGTGCAACGCCGAGGACGGCTGCCTGTGGTTCTTCTGGTCCCGCAGCGTGACCGACCCCCACGAGTACGTCCTCGTCGAGGCGTTCCGCGACGCCGAGGCGGGCGCCGCGCACGTGGGCACGCCGCACTTCGCCAAGGCCACCAGCGAGCTGCCGGCCTACCTGACCTCGACCCCGCGGATCATCAACGCCGAGGTCCCCGGCACCGAGTGGTCCGAGCTCGGCGAGATGCGGGTCGGCTGAGCCGCAGCACGGCCGACCGCCACCGAGCACGACCCGGCCCGCCGGCCGGCCCGGAGCCCGGGCCGGTCAGCGGGTCGCGGGCACCGGCTCGACGGCGAGCCCGTGCTCGCGGAGCAGCAACCCGATGAAGCGCTCGGCGTCGCGCAGGCAGCTCTCGTCGCGACGCACGCCGCCGACCGCCACGGCGCCCTCGACGAGGTAGAGGATCCGGCGGGCGAGCTCGCGGGGATCCGCGACCCCCGCAGGGCGCAGGATGCCGGCGATCCCCTCCTCCATGTGGGCCATCGACTCCTGGATCACCGCCAGCGCCTCGTGCTCGGTGTCGGAGAGCTCCGCAGCGGCGTTGATGAACGCGCTGCCCCGGAAGACCTCGTCGTCGACGGGGTGGGCGTAGCCCCGCACGTAGGCGGTCACCTGCAGCACCGGGTCGTCGCCGACCTCCTCCCAGATCGCGTGCAGCTTCTCCAGCCACTGCGCCTCCCGCTGGCGGAGGTAGGCGGCGATGACGCCGTCCTTGCTCGGGAAGTGGTTGTAGAGCGTGCGCTTGGAGATGCCGGCCTCGGCCGCCAGCGCGTCGACGCCCGTGGCGTAGATCCCGTCGCGGTAGAAGCAGCGGGCGGCCGCGGCGACGATCCGCTCCGGGGTGGTGGGATCGACCTCGACCTCGACCTCGGCAGGGTCCTCGACCTGGTCCTCGAGCGTCCCGACCGGCGCGGTGTGGTCGAGATCACCCGGACCGGGCGGCGTGTCTTCCTGGGTCATCTTGCCCACGCTACACCGACCTGTGTACAGTTCTGATTACACCGACCAGTGAACCGAAGGATCTGAGGACCATGTTCGAGACCACCCCCGTTGCCACCCGCGTTGCCACCGGCTCGCCGGCGCGGGTCCGGACCCACCGCTTCTCCCGCGTCACCGCGCGCTCCGCCGCGCGGCGCAGCACGCCGCTGCACGAGACGCTCGCCATCGGCCTCGGCCTGGCGCAGCGCTCCTGACCCTGCTCGGGTCCCCTCGCGGGGCCCTGGTGCACCCGGACGCCGTCCTGCTGGGCTAGACGACGTCCGAGCCGGCGCCGTGGCGTCGGCCGTCGGGGACGCTCTCCCCGCTCGCCTGCTCGTGCAGGTAGCGGGCGACGACCACCCCGACGGCCGTCACCGGTACGGCCAGGAACGCACCGACCACGCCGAAGAGCGTGGAGCCGAGCACGATCGAGAGCAGCACCACGCCTGCGTGCAGGTCCAGGCTGCGTCCCTGCAGCCAGGGCAGCAGCACGTTGCCCTCGAGCTGCTGGACCAGCAGCACCAGGCCCAGCACGAGCAGCGCGGTGACCCAGCCGTTGGCCGCGAGCGCCACCAGCACCGCCAACGCACCCACGGCCACCGCGCCGACGATCGGGGCGAAGGCGGCCAGGAACGTCAGCAGCGCCAGCGGCAGCGCCAGCGGCACGCCGAGGACGAGCAGGCCCGCGCCGATGAACACGGCGTCGATCAGCCCGACGAGCGCCTGCGGTCAGGACGAACGTGCCGAGCGTGCTCCACGCCCGGCCGACGACCTCCACCACGTGGCCGCCGGCGTGCGGGCTGGTCCAGCGCTGCAGGAACGGCAGGAACCGGCTGCCGTCCTTGAGGAAGAAGAAGGTCAGCACCAGCGTCACCACCCCGGTGACGAGCGCGCTCGCCACGGCACCGAGCCCGACCAGCACGCCCGAGGCGATGCTGGCCGCGCTGGACTGGAGCCGGCGCTGCGCCGAGGTGACCGCGGCCTCGATCTGCGCCTCGGTCACGCCGACGCCCAGGTTGCGGATCTGCGACTCCAGGCGGGTCAGCCCCTCCGAGGCGCTGAGCGCGAGCTCGACGACCTCCTCGCTGGCCCGCGGGGCCAGCAACGCGACGGCGCCGCCGAACAGGGCCACGAACACCACGATGACGAGTCCCGAGGCCGCAGCACGCGGCAGCCGGAGCCACCGCTCGGCGAGCCGGGCCGGCGGCTGCAGGACGCTGGCCAGCACGAGCGCCAGCACGACCGGCAGCAGGATGCTCCACAGCCGGCCGACCAGCTCACCGAGCAGGTAGGCGGCGACCGCGATCACGAGCAGCCGCAGCGCCCAGGTGGAGACCTGGCGCACGGCGTCGGCCAGGCTCGCCGCGTCGAGCGCGCGCGCCGATGCCGCCGCCCGATCGTCCTCGGCTGCCCCGGCGTCCCCGGCTGCTCCGGCGTCCTCGGCGTCCTCAGCGTCCTCGGCGTCCCCGGCTGCTCCGGTGTGCTCGCCGGCGGTCCTGGCGTCGTCATCGGCGTCGGGCTCGGCGCGACCCGGGGACCCGTCGGGCGAGGGGGTGTCCGTGCTCATGGGCTCATCGTGCCGTGCGCCCCGCCCGCGCGCTCCGGCACCACCGACGGCGAGTTGGCCGTTCGGTGAACGAGGCGGTCCGGCGTCGCTAGGGTCGGCAGCGGTGCCGGCCCGAGCGGGTCGCTCGGGTGCCACCGACCAGGACGCAGGACGACGTGACCGCTGGCAGCCCCCTCCGCACCGGCGGCCGTGCCGAGGAGCCGGCGGACCCCCGCGTCCAGGCCGTGCTCGAGGTGCTCCGCGGCGTCCCGAGCTCCGAGGTGGCCCGCCGTCGCTCGCTGGACGCCGGCATGCTCCACCGGTGGGTCCGCGACTTCGTGGCCGCGGGCGCGGCGCAGGTGACGAACCGTCCGGACCCGGACGCCTCGCGCCAGCGCGACAGGTTCCTCGCCGCGTTCTCCCACGAGATGCGCAGCCCGCTGGCCACGGCCCACGGCTGGGCGACGATGCTGCTCGACGGCGACGTGCCCGAGCGCGCGGTCCTCGACGGGGTCCGCCGCCTGCACGACGCCCTGCTCGTCCTCCACGACCGCACGGTCGACGTCGAGATGCTCGCGAGCGCCTCGCTGGGGCGGCTGCGGGTGCGACCCCGACCCACCACGCTCGGTGAGCTCGCGGCGGAGGCCGTGCCCCCGGCAGGCGACGACCGGCCCGGTCTGCTGGTCGCGCCCGGCGCCGACACGACCCGGCTCGAGGTCGACCCGGCCCTGGCCTCCCGCGTGCTCCGCGACCTCTGGCGCGCCGCCCACCTCGACCCGGCGCCGGTCTCGGTCTGCCTCGACCACGCCCGGGTCGGCCCGTGGCACGAGCTGCGCGTGGTGCGCACCGGGCCGCCGCTGCCCGTCCCGCGGCTGCAGGCGCTCTTCGAGCCCTTCGACCTCAACGACGACGGGACCGGGGTTACCATCGGTCTCTACCTCGCGCGCGCCCTCGCGGTCTCGCACGGTGGCTGGATCGGTGCCGAGCAGGGAGACGGTCGCACCACGTTGTGGGTCCGGTTCCCGCTCGACCCCGCCGCATCCACCGCGGACACCGCCCAGGACGGGGACGCGGCGCCCGATCAGGAGGACCTGCGATGACCTTCAAGCTCGCCTGCGGCGACGTGATGCCGGGCTGCACCGCCCGGTTCGAGAGCGACGACCAGGACCAGCTGCTCGCGCAGGTGGCCCGTCACGCGCGCGAGGAGCACCAGATCGAGGTGATCACCCCCGAGATCCGGCAGACGGTGCTGGACCGGGTCGTCGTCGTCGGCTGACACCACGGTCGACCTGCTTGTGCCGCGGGCCCGAGGACCGCCACGGTGGGCCGGTGGACCCTGCCCGACGCCTGCGGCGTCCGACCCTGCGCCTCCCGGCCGCCGTCGTGCTGCTCGTCGCCCCGGTGGCGCTGGGCGTCGTCACGGTGCCGGCTGCCGGCGCCGCCCCGCCGCCCGCTGCCGCCGCCGTCGCCGGACCGGCCGCGGCTGCCGGCGACCTGCGCCCGCGGCCGCCCCGCTTCCGCGACTGCGGACGCGCCCGGTGCGCCCGGGTCACCGCCCCGCTCGACCACGACCGCCTCGACGGCCCGACCATCGAGCTGTTCGTGACCCAGGTGCCGGCGCGCCGTCCCGCGGCCCGCATCGGGACGCTCTTCGTCAACCCGGGCGGTCCCGGTGGGTCCGCGGCCGACTTCGCACGGTTCGCGGGTCAGGTGCTGGGCCGGGGCGTCCGGGACCGGTTCGACATCGTCGGCGTCGACCCGCGCGGTGTCGGGCGCACCGCCCCCGCGCGCTGCCGCGGCCGCTCGGACGTCGGCTACCCGGAGGTCGCCTACCCCCGCACGACCCGGCAGCGCGACCAGTGGCTCGCCTTCGACGCCGCCGAGCGCCGGCTGTGCCGCGGCACCCGGATCCTCGACCACATGAGCACCGCCGACACCGCGCGTGACATGGACTGGGTGCGGCGGGCGCTCGGCGAGGACACGCTGACCTTCTTCGGCGCCTCCTACGGCTCGGTGCTCGGCGCGACCTACGGCGCGCTGTTCCCCGACCGGGTCCGCGCGATGGTCGTCGACGGGGTGCTCGACCCGGTGGAGTGGACCACCGGGCGCCGCGACGCCAGCAGCGGTCCGCTGCCCGTCACCACCCGGCTCGGTTCGGACCAGGGCAGCCGGGAGGAGCTGGCGGTCGGCCTCGCGCTGTGCGAGCAGGCCGGACGCCGGGAGTGCCGGCTCGGCCGGGACGCGCTGGCCCGTTGGGACACCGTCGCCGGGCGCCTGCTCGCGAACCCCGGGGCGGGCGATCGGATCGAGCTGTCCTACGACGACTTCCTCCGGATCACCCAGGGCTCGCTGTACGCGGGCGACCTCGCGGGGATCGCCCGGCTGACCGAGGAGGCCGAGCGGGCCCTGGCCCGGCTCGACACCCGGCCCGCCCCCCGGCGCGGGGTCGGCCCCGGAGCCCCCGACGACCTCGCCGCGGCCCGGCGTGCGGCCGAGACGGCGGCCGGGGCCTCACCGTTCCCCGGCCCGTACGGCGCAGCGAGGGGGCGCCGTCGCACGTCGTTGGACGGCGCCTTCCACGGCGTGCTGTGCGCCGACTCGGTCAACCCGGCCACCACCGACGCCTGGCCCCCCGCCGCTGCGGCCTCGTTCTCCCGCTACCGCGACTTCGGCCCGCTGTGGACCTGGTCCTCCTCGGCCTGCGTCGGGTGGCCCGGCTCCTCGGCGGACGCCTACCGCGGGCCGTTCTCGGGGCCGGACCCGGACCGCGTGCTGGTGGTCAACAACCAGTACGACCCGGCGACCCCGCTGTCGGGGGCGCGGGCGCTCAGCGAGCAGCTCGGCGGAGCGCCGCTGCTGACCGTGACCGGCGGTTTCGGCCACGTCGCCACCGGCACGGACGACTGCGCCACCGAGCAGGTCCGGCGCGCGCTCGTGACGGGCCGGTCCACCGGCCTCGACCTCGGCTGCACCGCCCCGCCCCTGTTCGGCGACTGACGGCGACCGACGGCGGCTGACGGCGACTGACGGGGCGCGCCCGAGGGGGTGGACGCCCGGGGTCGGCGGGCACCCCAGGATGGGCCCGTGACCGCGCCCTCCCCCGTCGTGCTGTCCGCCGACCCGGCCGATCGGCCTGCCGCCGGCGAGCAGCTGGCAGCCAGCGTCGAGCGGCTGGTCGGCCGACCCGTCGAGGACGTCCTGGCCTGGGCGGTCGGGGCCGGCCACGACGTCCCGCTGCCCGGCGCCGGCGCGACGCGGGAGAGGTGGGAGCTGCTCGCGACCGTCGCCGCCGTCGACCTGGTGGTCGCACGCGTGCTGGAGCCCCACCTCGACGCCCTCGCCGTGCTGGCCGAGGCCGGGGCGGACCCCGGCCCGCGTGACGGGTCGTGGGGCGTGTGGGCGGCCGAGGCGCCGGACGCCCGGCTGGAGGCGGTGCCGGACCCCGGGGGCGGGTGGAGGCTGACCGGGCGCAAGGCGTGGTGCTCGCTGGCCGGACAGGTCTCCCACGCCCTGGTCACCGCGTGGGTCGGCGACGACGAGCGCGCGATGTTCGCGATCGACCTCCGCGACGACCGGATCGCGGTGGAGGAGGGGTCGTGGTCCGCCCACGCCCTGGCCGCGGTCAGCACGTCGGGGGTGCGCGTCGCCGACGCCCCCGCGACGGCGGTCGGCGGCACCGGGTGGTACCTCGAGCGGCCCGGGTTCGCCTGGGGCGGGGCCGGCGTGGCCGCCGTCTGGTACGGCGGCGCGGTGGGCCTGGCCCGCCGGCTGCACGGGGCCTGCACCCGGCGCGAGCCCGACCAGGTCGCGCTGATGCACCTCGGCGCCGTCGACGCGGCGCTCGCCGCCGCGCGGGCCGGCCTCGCCGTCGCCGCCGACCAGATCGACGCCGGCGACGCCGCCGGCCCGCGCGGCGCGCTGCTCGCGGCCCGGGTCCGGCAGGTCGTGGCCGACGCGTGCGAGGAGGTCTCGGGGCGGGTCGCCCACGCGCTGGGACCCGGGCCGCTCGCGCACGAGCACCGGCACGCCCGCCGGGTGGCCGACCTGGCCCTCTACCTGCGCCAGCACCACGCCGAGCGCGACCAGGCGGCCCTGGGCCGCGACCTCCTCGCGTCGGCCCCGGCGGGGGTCGGACCGTGGTGAGCTTCGCGCACGACCGCCGTGGCACCCCTGCCACCGCGTGGCGCGAGGACCCCCGGTGGACGGGGATCGCCGCGCTGGAGCCGTGGGCGTCGGCCGGGGACCGGCCCGTCGAGCGGGTCGTGGTCGTCGCGGCCCACCCCGACGACGAGACCCTCGGCGTCGGCGGCACCGTCGCCGCCGCCCACGACCGCGGCCTTCGCGTGGAGGTCGTGATCGCCACGGACGGCGAGGCCAGCCACCCGCGATCGCCGACCCACGACGCGGCCGCGCTCGCCGGCGTCCGGGTGCTCGAGGCCCGCGAGGCGGTCGCCGCGCTGGCCCCGGGGTGCACGCCGCGCCTGCTCGGGCTGCCCGACGGCGGCCTGGTCGGCCACGAGGAGGCGCTGGCGCGGACGCTGGTCGACGTGGTCGGCGACGGCCGCGGCGTCCTGCTGCTCGCGCCCTGGCGCCGTGACGGGCACCCCGACCACGAGGCCGCCGGTCGGGCGGCAGCCGTCGCGGCGGCGCGCACGGGCGCGGCGATGCTCGAGTACCCGGTGTGGTTCTGGCACTGGGGCGACCCGGCGACCGCGCCGTGGTCGACGTTCGGCGCCGTGGGGCTCGGCGAGGACGCCCGCCGCCGCAAGGCCGCGGCGGTGGCGGCGCACCGCAGCCAGGTGACTCCACTGTCCGACCAGCCGGGCGACGAGACCCTGCTCGGCCCGGACCTGCTCGCGCACTTCGGCGGCGACCGGGAGGTGCTCGTGCTCGAGCCCGCGACCGACTCGTCGCTGGACCGGCTGCACGCCGAGCACGAGGACCCCTGGCAGGTCGGGACCCGGTTCTACGAGCAGCGCAAGCGCGACCTGCTGCTGGCGGTGCTCCCGCGACCGCGCTTCGCCCGAGCGCTGGAGCTCGGTTGCTCCACCGGTGCCGTCACCGCGGTGCTCACCGCGCGCTGCGACGTCCTCGTCGCGGTGGACAGCAGCCCGCACGCGCTCGCCGCGGCGCGGCGCCGGCTCGCCGCGCTGCCGGGCGGGGCCGCCGTGGACCTCCGGGAGGCCGCGGTCCCGGCGCAGTGGCCCGAGGGGGGCTTCGACCTCGTCGTCGTCTCCGAGGTGGGCTACTTCCTCAGCGTCGCCGGCCTGGAGGAGCTCGTCCGGAGGGTGCGAGGCTGCCTGGCCGGCGACGGGGTGGTGGTCCTCGTGCACTGGCGGCACCCGGTCGAGGGGTGGCCGCTCGACGGTGCCGACGTCCACCACGCCTTCGTGGCCGAGCTCGGCCCGCCGGTCGCCCGCTACGACGACCGCGACGTCGAGGTGCTGGTGCTCGGGTCCGGCGACGTCCTTCCCGATCCGCATGCGTGACCCCGGTCCGCCGCCGGTCGCGGCGCTCGCCGTGGTCGTGCCGGCCCACGACGAGGAGGCCCTCCTCGGGCGGTGCCTGACCGCGATCGCCGATGCGGCCGGGCGGCTGTCGCGCCACCGCCCCGACCTGGTGGTGACCACCCTCGTCGTGCTGGACCGCTGCCGCGACGGGACCGCCGGTGTCGCCGCGGCCGTGGGCGCCCCGACCCTGGAGGTGGACGCGGGCTCGGTGGGCGTGGCCCGCCGCGCCGGCGTGCGCTCCGCGGTCGCGGCGCTCAGCAGCGTCCGGTCCGAGCAGGTGTGGGTGGCGTGCACCGACGCGGACAGCGCGGTGCCCCCGGGGTGGCTGCTCGCCCAGGTCGCGGCGGCGGACCACGGCGCCTCGCTGGTCCTCGGTCCGGTGCGGCCCGACGCGCGCGACCTCGACCCCGCGACGCACGCCGCGTGGCTCCAGCGGCACCGCGCCCGGCGCGGCGACGTGGTGCACGGCGCCAACCTCGGCTTCCGGCTCGACGCCTACCGGCGCGCGGGCGGCTTCCCCCCGGTGGCCGAGCACGAGGACGTGCTGCTGGTCGGAGCCCTGCGCGGGCTGGGCGTGGCCGAGGGCGCAGCGCCGCCGGTGGCGACCTCCGGGCGCCGGGTCGGACGCACGGCCGGCGGGTTCGCGGGCTACCTGCGGGCCCTGGAGGCCGAGCTGATCGACGACGTCGCCGTGCGCGACGAGGGCGCCTGAGTCGCCGTGCGGCGCACCAGCGGGCACGATGTCCCGGTGAGCGCACCCACCGGCACCCCCGTGCCCCCCTCTCCCCCCGCCGCGCGACCGGGGGGATCGCGGTGAGCGCCGGGCTGTTCGGCCTGCTGGACGACGTCGCCGCGCTGGCCCGCCTCGCCGCGGCCTCGGTCGACGACGTCGGGGCCGCGGCCGGGCGCGCCTCGGCCAAGGCGGCCGGGGTGGTCGTCGACGACGCGGCGGTGACCCCGCAGTACGTGCGCGGGCTCGCGGCGTCCCGCGAGGTCCCGATCATCAAGAAGATCGCCACCGGCTCGGTGCGCAACAAGCTGCTGCTGATCCTGCCGGTCGCCCTCCTGCTCAGCGAGTTCCTGCCCTGGGCGCTCACCCCGATCCTGATGCTCGGCGGCGCCTACCTCTGCTACGAGGGCGCGGAGAAGGTCTGGCACGCGATCAGCGCGCGCCGCGCAGGGGGCCACGGTGACGGCCACGGCGCCCCGGGCGGCGAGGAGGAGAAGTCCGAGGAGCAGGTCGTCTCCGGGGCGGTGCGCACCGACCTGATCCTCTCCGCGGAGATCATGGTGATCGCGCTCAACGAGATCGCCGCCGAGTCCTTCGTCTCGCGCCTGGTCATCCTGGTCGTGGTCGCGCTGCTGATCACCGTGGTCGTCTACGGCGCGGTGGCGCTGATCGTCAAGATGGACGACCTCGGCCTCGCGCTGGTGGAGCGTCGGGGGGCGACCAGCGGCCTCGGCCGGTTCGGCGCCGGGCTGGTGGCCGCGATGCCACGCGTGCTGAGCGTGCTCACCATCGTCGGCACCGCCGCGATGCTCTGGGTCGGCGGCCACATCGAGCTGGTCGGCCTCGAGGAGCTCGGCCTCACCGCGCCCTACGACGCCGTGCACCACCTCGAGGAGGTCGTCCACGACGCCACCGGCGCCGTCGGCGGCGCGCTGGCCTGGCTGGTCAACACCTTCTTCTCCGCACTGCTCGGCGCGCTGGTCGGCGCCGTGCTGGTCGCGGCGAAGGCGGCGGTGACGTCGCGCCGCGCCGCGCACTGACCGTCCCGGGCGCGCCTGCCGGCGGCTCAGCAGTCGGGGGAGCCGCTGACCTCGTAGACCGCGGTGACCCCGTTGTGGTCCGAGGCCGCCGACGGGCGCACTGCCGCGGAGACCGGCCGCGCGTCGGCCGAGTGGTAGAGCCGGTCGATCCGCGCCCGGGCGTTGCCGGCCGGGTGGGTGGCCCCGCCCCCGGCGCCGACCGCGAACCAGGTGTCGTCGAGCACCGCACCCAGCGGCGCCGAGACGGCGCCGGTCGGGCTGGAGTTGAAGTCGCCGCCCAGGACCGCCGGGTAGCCGGTGCCGGCCCGTCGTGCGCCGATCAGCTGACCGATCCGCTGGGCCTGCTGGACGCGCAGCGCCTCGGCCTGGGGGGTGTGCTGGAGGTGGGTGTCGAAGACGTCGACCAGGACCCCGTCGGCGTCGATGGTCGCGCGCAGCAACCCGCGCTGCTCCGTGCCGCCCCACCGGGGCAGCAGGGTGTTGGTGCTGTCGACGATCGGGTACCGCGACAGCACGGCCGTGCCGTACTGGGTGCGCGGGCCCTTGCGCCAGTTGAAGCCGAACGCCCAGTCCATGCCGAGCGCACCGGCGAGCTGGACCGGCTGGTCGCTGCGCGCCGGCTCCCCGCCGTAGCGGTAGACCTCCTGCAGGATCGCCACGTCGACGCCCCAGGCGCGGATGTCGGCGGCCACCCGGCCGAGGTCGTAGCCGGGCCCGAACCGGGACCCGGCGCCGTAGATGTTGTAGGTCGCCACGCTCAGCGTGGTGCTGGCCGGGGAGCAGCTGGTGGTCCGCTCGCGGTTGCGGCCCTTCGTCGCCGCGGCGCCCTCCGCGGCCCGGGCCAGGGCGCCCAGGCCGTCGTCGGGCTCGGCAGCGGTCGGGGCCCTCGTCAACGGGGGACCCGCGGCGCGGACCTTCCCCTGCGGGTCGCGCGCCACGTCGGCGTCCTCGTCCCCCCCGCCGGTCCCCTCCCGGTCGGCGTCCGCGGAGGTGGACGGGTCCTCGCCGGCGGCGGCGTCGGCGGCGTCGGTGGCCACGACGTCGGCCCCGTCCCGGGCCGCGACGAAGGCGTACGTCACGCCGCCGAGACCCAGCACCAGAGCGAGCGCGGCCACCGCGGCCACGACGGTCCGGCGCGAACCACCCCGGGCGACCGCAGCCAGCGAGAGGCGGTCCGCCAACCCGTCCCGGTGGCGACCCGTCGAGCCGTCCTCGAGGTCCTCCTCGTGGCCGGTCGGCTCGGGGGGGTCGGTGGGCCGGGTCACAGTGCTGATGCTGCCCGCTCCGGCGGCGGAACCCAACTCCGGGGTGCACGACGGAGGTGCTCGATCCTTGCGGTCCGGGGGAGCTGACACCAGGCGGGGTCGGCTCGCCGTTCGAACGCTTGTACGGGCGCGCGAGGACGATGGCCCCACCGCCCGGCGTCGCCGTCGACGACCTCGACGCGCACGGAGTGCGACGGCGGAGCTGGCGTCGGAGCAGCGGCGGTCGCGGAGGTCGAGGACTCGAGGTAGCCCAGCACTGGGCCGGAAGAACGCCGCGGATCCGCGCCGGGGTCGGGCGTCGCGGTCCGGCACGGTGAGGAAGCGGCACGGCCGGTCGGTGGCGAGGGGACGCCGCTGCGTGCAGGAGCTGTGCCGCCCGAGCCGCGACCGCACGCAGGTCCACACCCGCCGGCGCCGACCGCGCTCGCCGCGCCCTCGACCTGCGCACCGACGCCGGTGAGTGGGCGATGCTCCTCGACGGTCGAGGAGGACGACGACCTCGTGCCTCCGCGTCGTGGACGTGGACCGGCGGACCGCCGAGTCGTGGACGACGCCCTCGAGGACGGTGGACTGCACCCGCTCGAGGCGACCTGCCGGCCGGTCCACCTTCAGCGAGCCAGGGCTGGCTGTCCACCGCCCACGTCGAGGTGCTCCAGCGCGTCGCCGTGGGGAAGCTGAGTACCCGGGGCCGAAGGTCATGACTCGATCATCGCCGACGCGGTCCGATGGGTCCGACCCTCGCCGCGACCCGGCTGGGGCGCCTGGCCCACCGCGCTCCGCGATCCCGGTTGTGGACGCGGATCCGCGAGGGTGGCGCTCGGGCCGGCACGTGCGGGACACTCGACCATGGCCCGCGATCATCCGCGCCGGCGAGCGGGGAGGTCCTCGGCCCACCGCTCGGCTGCCGCGACCGGTACCTCGTCGACGCCACGGACGCCATCGGCCACCTCGCGGTCGTCGAGCACCTGCTCGCCGCCGCGGTGCATCGCCGCCCCGATGCACCGGCGACAGCAGGAGGACGAGCTCAGCCTGGTCCTCGAGGGCCGGGTCTGGCTCGTCACCCGCGGGCGAGGAGCACGTCGCCGAGGTGGGCGACCTGGTCCCTCAAGCCGCGCGACGAGACCCGCACACCTCTACAACGCCGCGCGCACCACCCCGCCCGGCTGCTCGAGCTGATCTCGCCGGGCGGGCTCAGGACAGCCTTCCGCACCATCGACACGTCCGCGGAGGAGGTGGACATCGAGGACGTCGTGGCGGCCACGGCATCGAGGTCGACCTCGCCGCCACCGAGCCGCTCCTCGAGCAGCACGGCCTCACCTTCGGCTGACCGGCTCCGGGAGCGACCGAAGCCCCGGATCGCCGATCCGGGGCCTGTTCACACGTGCGCGAGGGGGGAGTTGAACCCCCACGTCCTTTCGGACACACGGACCTGAACCGTGCGCGTCTGCCTATTCCGCCACTCGCGCGTGAAGCGGGCCAAGGTTATCCCAGGCCAGGGTCGCGACCCAATCCGCCCCCGCCGCTCCCACCGCTCCGACCACCGACGCGGCCACCAGCCGCGCAGCGCGCGCCCGCGGGGGTCCCGCGGCCCGGTGGGGGTCCCGATACGGTAGGACGACCCCGGCCGAGCGTCGGGTCGGTGCGCCGCGCCGTCACCGGGCCCGACGGGGGGCCCGGCCGGGCCGGCACGACGGACCGCGACCGACGAGGAGGTGGACCGCCGTGGGACGGCTGCAGCGCTTCGAGCAGCGCCTCGAGCAGGGGATCTCCCACGCCTTCGCGCGCGCCTTCCGCTCCGAGGTGCAGCCGGTGGAGATCTCGGCGGCACTCCAGAAGGAGGTCGACAGCAACGTCCAGATCGTCTCCAGGACCCGGCGGATGGTCCCCAACGTCTTCCACGTCGAGCTCTCCGCCTCCGACCACGACCGGTTGGCCCCCTACGGGTTGGAGAGCACCGTGGCCGAGGAGCTCGACGTGCACGCGCACCAGCAGGCCTACACGTTCCCCGGTCCGATCCGGATCACCTTCGCGGCCGCCGAGGACCTGACCACCGGTCGGTTCCGGGTCACCAGCGAGGCGCAGGCGAAGGTCACCGGCCACGCCACGCAGACCCAGGTCGGGCGTGCCCGCGCGCTGCTGGTCGTCAACGGCACCCGTCACCCGCTGGCCCCGCCCGGCCTCGTCGTCGGGCGCGGCAGCGAGGCCGACCTGCGGGTCAACGACCCCGGCATCAGCCGTCGCCACGCCCAGTTCGTGGTCGACACGGACGGGCCGGGCGCGCGCCGGCTGCGCATCGAGGTCCGCGACCTCGGCTCGACCAACGGGATCACCGTCGACGGCCACCGGCGTCACCCGCGCCTCGCTGCGCGACGGCTCGCGCGTGCAGGCCGGCAACACCACCATGACCGTCTCGCTCGACGAGGAGCAGGCCGATGTCTGAGCTGACCCTGTTCCTGGTGCGCGTGGGTTACCTCGCCATCTTGTGGATCTTCGTGCTGTCGGCGATCTCGGTGATCCGCTCCGACATGTTCGGCGCGCGCGTGCCCGAGGCCGCGCGCGGCGGGGGACCCGCGGCGTCGAAGAAGCAGAAGAAGAAGGACGGCAAGCCGGCCAAGCCCCGCCGCGGCCAGCCCAGCCACGTCGCGGTGACCGCCGGCGCGAACGAGGGCACCACCGTGCCGCTCGACCAGGCACCGATCCTGATCGGCCGCGGGACGGACGCCGCCATCCGCCTCGACGACGACTACGCCTCCACCCGCCACGCGCGCATCGCCTCCTCCGGTGACCAGTGGTACGTCGAGGACCTCGGCTCCACCAACGGCACCTACATCGGCTCGGTGCGGATCACCCAACCGACCACGCTGGTCCTCGGCACGCAGGTCCGCATCGGCAAGACCGTCCTGGAGCTGCGCAAGTGACCGCCTCCGACGACGACCTCGCGACCCGGCCCACCGACCTGCCCGGGGCCGGCGGGGCCGGCCTGGTCCTGAACTACTCCGCCATCTCCGACGTCGGCCGGGTCCGCAAGGACAACCAGGACTCCGGGTACGCCGGGCCCTGGCTCCTCGCGGTCTGCGACGGCGTCGGCGGCGCGGCCCGCGGCGACGTCGCCTCGTCCACCGCCATCAAGGCGCTGCGCGAGCTCGACGACCCACCGGCCGACCACGACGACCTGCTGGACCGCGTCGGCGCCGGCCTGCACGCCGCCCACGTGGCGATCGGGCGCCTCGTCGATGCCGACTCCTCGCTCAACGGCACCAGCACCACCGCCACGGTCGCCCTCTTCGACGGCACCCGGCTGGGGATCGGCCACGTCGGGGACAGCCGCGCGTACCTCTGGCGCGACGGCGAGCTCTCCCAGCTCACCACCGACCACACCTTCGTGCAGACCCTCGTCGACGAGGGTCGGATCAGCGCCGCCGAGGCCGAGACCCACCCCCACCGTCACGTCATCCTGCGCGCCCTCGACGGCAACCACGACCTCGAGCCCGACCTGTTCGTGCTCGAGGTGGTCCCCGGCGACCGGGTGCTGCTGTGCAGCGACGGCGCCAGCGGGTCGCTGCGCCCGGCCAAGCTCGCCGACGTGCTGGCCGGCGGGAGCCCCGACTACGCCGCGGTGGAGCTGGTCCGGGCGAGCCTGGAGGCCGGCAGCACCGACAACGTCACCTGCGTGGTCGCCGACGTCGCCGTCGAGGCCGCGCTGGTCGACGACCCGACCTACGCCGACCTGGAGCCGCTGCTGGTGGGAGCCGCCTCCGAGCTGCGCCGTCGGGGCCGCGACCGCGCCGGGCTCGGCGGCGGGATGGGGCTCTTCCGCGGGCACCGCTCCGGCGACACCGGCGAGCTCGAGCCGGTCGACGCCGAGATCCCCGACGACCTGCCCGCGTACGCGATCGCCACCGACCCGGTCGACCCCGAGGCCGCCCGCTACGCGCCCCGCGCCCCGCGCCGGTTCACCTGGCTCAGCAGGCTGCTGGCCCTCGCCGTCGTGGTCGGGCTGCTGTGGATGGCTGCCGCCGCGGCGTGGGCCTGGAGCCAGCGGCAGTACTACGTGGGCGTCTCCGAGGGTCGGGTGACGATCTACCAGGGCCTCGACGCCGAGCTGCCGGGCCTCGCTCTCTCCGAGCCCTACGAGTCCAGCGACGTCGAGGTGGCGCGCCTGTCCACCTTCGACGCCGAGCGGGTCGCGGAGGGCATCGACGCCGGCGACCTCGAGGGCGCCCGCGCCGCGGTGCAGCGCCTCGCCGCGGAGCAGCGCGCCGAGCCCGCCCCCGAGCCCACCGGGGAGGGCTGAGCCGTGGCCCACCAGTCCGGAGCCCTGATGGGCTTCGTCCACCGTCGCCGCCGCGGCGCCGAGCTGTTCCTGCTCGTGCTCGCGCTGGCGGTCGGCGTCGGCGCCTACGTCGCGGTCGGCCTCGGCGTGGAGGGCGAGGTGCCCGCCGACGTCCTGGGCTACGGCGGCGGGCTGGCCGCGCTCATCGTCGGCGCCCACGTCGCCGTCCGCTTCGTCGCCCCGTACGCCGACCCGGTGCTGCTGCCCGTCGTCGCCGCCCTCAACGGCCTCGGCCTCGCGGTCATCCGACGCCTCGACCTCGCCGACGACACCACCTTCGCCCAGCAGCAGCTGACCTGGATGACCGTGGGCGTGGTCCTGTTCGTGATCACCCTGGTCGTCCTGCGCGACCACCGGGTGCTGGCGCGGTTCACCTACACCGCGGGCCTCGCCGCGATCCTGCTGCTGCTCGCCCCGCTGGTGCCGGGCCTGGGCTACCAGGTCAACGGCGCCCAGATCTGGGTCCGCCTCGGACCGTTCGGCCTGCAGCCCGGCGAGGTCGCCAAGGTGCTGCTGGTGGTCGCGTTCAGCGGCTACCTCGTGGTGCACCGCGACGCGCTCGCCCTGGCCGGGCGGCGACTGCTGGTCGTCGACCTCCCCCGCGGCCGCGACCTCGGCCCGATCCTCGCGATGTGGGCGGTCAGCCTGGGGATCCTGGTCTTCCAGCGCGACCTCGGCTCCAGCCTGCTGTTCTTCGGGCTGTTCCTGGTGATGCTCTACGTCGCCACCGAGCGGCCCGGCTGGCTGGTGGTCGGCGGGGCGCTGTTCCTCGGCGGCGCGGCGGTCGCCTACAAGCTGTTCAGCCACGTCCAGAACCGCGTCGACATCTGGCTCGACCCGCTGGCCTACTACGACCAGTCCCCCGGCAGCGGCCAGCTCGTCGAGGGCCTGTTCGGGATGGCCTGGGGCGGCCTGATCGGCCGGGGTCTCGGCGAGGGCAGCCCCGAGCGCGTCCCCTACGCCGAGTCCGACTTCATCGTCGGCGCGATCGGCGAGGAGCTCGGCCTGACCGGGGTGCTCGCCGTGATCCTGCTCTACGGGCTGATCGTCGAGCGGGCGCTGCGCTCGGCGGTGCTCTCCCGCGACGCCTTCGGCAAGCTGATGGCCACCGGCCTCGCCGGCGTCCTCGCGCTCCAGGTCTTCGTGGTCGTCGGCGGGGTCACCCGGCTGATCCCGCTGACCGGGCTGACCACCCCGTTCCTGTCCTACGGCGGGTCGTCGCTGGTCGCCAACTGGGTGATCGTCGCCCTCCTGCTGCGCATCTCCGACCAGGCCCGCCGCCCGGTGCCCGACCTCTCCCAGGTCGACCAGAGCCCCGACGAGGAGTCCACCCAGGTGGTGAAGCTGCCCCGATGAACAAGCCGATCCGCACCATCTCGGTCTTCTGCCTGCTGCTCTTCGTGGCGCTGATGGCCAACGCCACCTACCTGCAGTTCTGGCGCGCGGAGTCCCTCGACGAGGACCCGCGCAACCGCCGGGTCATCGAGGCGGCGTACTCGGTGGAGCGCGGCGCGATCCTGGTGGGTCGCGACCCCGTCGCCGAGAGCGAGCCGGTCGACGACCGGTACGAGTTCCTGCGCACCTACCCGACGCCGCTGATGTACTCCCACGTCACCGGCTACTTCAGCTTCTTCTCCCAGACCGCGGTCGAGCAGTCGATGAACCCGGTGCTCTCCGGCCAGGACGACCGCCTCTTCGTGCGCCAGCTGGTCGACCTGCTCTCCGGGCAGGCCGACGTCGGCGGCAACGTCCAGCTGACGATCGACCCCGCCGCCCAGCAGGCCGCCTACGACGGCCTCTCGGCGCTCGGCGAGGGCATCGAGGGCTCCGTGGTCGCCCTCGAGCCGTCCACCGGTCAGATCCTGGCGTCGGTCTCGCTGCCGGCCTTCGACCCCAACGAGCTGGCCTCGCACGACCTGTCCTCGGTGTCCCGGACCTACGACCAGCTGGAGGCCCGCGAGGACCAGCCGCTGCTCAACCGCTCGATCCAGCAGACGCTGCCGCCCGGCTCGACGTTCAAGCTGGTGACCGCGGCCGCCGCCATCGAGAGCGGGCAGTACACCGCCGACGACCAGGTCCCCGGCGGGGCGACCTACCAGCTGCCGCAGACCGTGGGCGACACCGGGCTGATCGACAACGAGGGCCGCGACTGCGGCTCGACCACCATCCCCTTCGAGCAGGCGCTCGCCCAGTCGTGCAACACGACCTTCGCCGCCCTCGCCGTCGAGGTCGGGGCGGAGGCGATGCTCGAGCAGGCCGAGGCCTTCGGCTTCAACCAGCGCTACCTGCAGAACTGGGGACCGCAGGCGGTCTCGGTGTTCCCGGAGGACCCCGACGTGCCGCAGACGGGGCAGACCGGCATCGGCCAGTACGAGGTGCGCTCGACCCCCCTCCAGATGGCGATGGTCGTCGCCGGGATCGCCAACGACGGCGTGGTCAAGCGGCCCTACGTCGTCGACGAGATCCAGTCCGCGGAGTACGACGTGCTGGAGAAGACCGATGACGACGACTTCTCCCAGGCGGTGTCCCCCGAGACCGCCGAGGACCTGACGCAGCTGATGGTGGCCACCGTCGAGGACGGCACGGCCTCGCCGGCCGCCATCCCCGGCCGGTCGGTCGCCGGCAAGACCGGCACCGCGCAGAGCGGGCAGGAGGACGTGTCGCCGTACGCCTGGTTCGTCTCCTTCGCCCCGGCGGAGAACCCCGAGGTCGCGGTGGCCGTGATGGTCGAGGAGGCCGACATCGACCGGGGGGAGATCGCCGGCGGCCTGCTGGGCGGTCCCATCGCGAAGGGAGTCATGGAAGCGGTGCTGAACCAGTGAGCGACCCGACACCACCCACCGGACCCGACGGGCCGACCGCCTTCGCCGACGGCGCGCAGCGCTACCGGCTCGACTCGCGGATCGCCACCGGCGGCATGGGCGAGGTGTGGCGGGCGACCGACACCATGCTCGGCCGCGAGGTCGCGGTGAAGGTGCTCAAGCACGAGTACGCCGACGACCCGGACTTCCGCGCCCGCTTCGCCACCGAGGCCCAGCACGCGGCGGCGCTCCACCACCCGGGCGTGGCCCAGGTCTACGACGTGGGCGAGGCGCCGGCCGGCCGGGACTCGCCCTACCCGCGGCCGTTCCTGGTGATGGAGCTGGTCGACGGCGAGCCGCTGTCGGCCCTGCTCCGCCAGGGCCAGCAGGCCGGGCGCACCGTCGACCGGGAGGTGCTGCGCGACCTGCTGGCCCAGTCCGCGACCGCCATCGGCGCCGCCCACGCCGCCGGCATCGTCCACCGCGACGTCAAGCCGGCGAACCTCCTGGTCACCCGGGACCGGCGGATCAAGATCACCGACTTCGGCATCGCCCGCGCCGCCGACGCCGCCGGGATCACCCAGACCGGGCAGGTGATGGGCACCCCGCAGTACCTCTCCCCGGAGCAGGCCCGCGGTGAGCAGGCGACCCCCGCCTCGGACGTCTACGCGCTCGGCGTCGTCGCCTTCGAGTGCCTGGCCGGGCGGCGCCCGTTCGAGGCGGACTCGCCGGTCGCCACCGCGCTCGCCCACCTCCAGCAGCCGGTGCCCGACCTGCCCGACGACGTCCCGGACGACCTCGCCGCCGTGGTGCGCACCGCGCTGGCCAAGGACCCCGCCGACCGGTTCCCCGACGGCGCCGCGTTCGCCGCCGCGCTGCGCGAGCCGGCCACCGCCGTCCTGCCCGGCGGGGTCGCCGCGGCCGCGATGGCCGCCGACTACGACGGCACCCGGGTGATGTCGGCGACCGCGGCCGGTGCGGCGGTGGCGCCGTCGGCCGACGGCCCGAGCACGTTGGAGACGCCCGTCGAGGCGGTGCGGGTCGGGCCGGCCCGCAAGAGCGACGGCCGCTCCGGGGTCCTGATCGGGGTGGTCGTGCTCATCGTGCTCGCGCTGCTGGTGCTGCTCGGCTACTTCCTCCTCTCGGGAGGGGACACCGAGCCGACCGAGCCGGGCTCCGGTGCGTCGGAGGCCACCGAGGAGGCGAGCCCGACGGAGGAGCCGGAGCCCCCGCCGACCGAGGAGCCGGACCCGGAGCCCACGACCGAGGAGCCGACCACCGTGACGGTGACCGAGGGCGACTACGTGGGCCGGGGCGTCGACGACGTGGTCGCCGAGCTGGAGGGTCTCGGGCTCGCGGTCAGCCAGCAGGAGCAGGAGAACGACGGCTCCGGCGACGAGGGCACCGTGACCGGGGTGAGCCCCAGCGGCGAGCTGCCCGAGGGTGCGTCCGTCACCGTCTCCTACCTCGGGCCCGAGCCGGAGCCGGAGCCGGAACCGGAGGAGCCCACCTCGACATCCGCGTCGCCGACCGCCGCCAGCACCAGCGCATCGCCGGAGGTCTCCGACAGCCCGGGCCGCGGCGGTGCGAACGGGAACGGCGGCGGATGACCTCGGAGAGCGGTCGGACGCTGATCGGCGGTCGCTACGAGCTGGGCGAGCTGCTCGGCCGGGGCGGGATGGCGGAGGTCCGCAAGGGCACCGACACCCGGCTCGGCCGCACGGTCGCCGTCAAGCGGTTGCGCACCGACCTCGCCAGCGACGACACCTTCCAGGCGCGCTTCCGACGGGAGGCGCAGTCCTCGGCCTCGCTGAACCACCCGTCGGTGGTGGCGGTCTACGACACGGGCGAGGAGATCGCCGTCGACGGCATCGCGCAGCCCTACATCGTCATGGAGCACGTGGCCGGCCGGACGTTGCGCGACATCCTGCGCGAGGGCCGCAAGATCCTGCCCGAGCGGGCGCTGGAGATCACCAGCGGCGTGCTCGCCGCGCTGGACTACAGCCACCGCGCCGGGATCATCCACCGCGACATCAAGCCGGGCAACGTCATGCTCACGCCCTCGGGCGACGTGAAGGTGATGGACTTCGGCATCGCCCGCGCGATCAGCGACGCGCAGTCCACGATGACCCAGACCGCGGCGGTGGTCGGCACCGCGCAGTACCTCTCCCCCGAGCAGGCCCGCGGCGAGACCGTCGACAGCCGCTCGGACGTCTACTCGGCCGGCTGCCTGCTCTACGAGCTGCTCACCTCCCGCCCGCCGTTCGTGGGCGACAGCCCGGTCGCCGTGGCCTACCAGCACGTCCGCGAGCAGCCGCAGCCCCCGTCGGACCACGACACCGACCTGCCGCCCGAGGTCGACGCGATCGTGATGCGCTCGCTGGCCAAGCGCGTCGAGGACCGCTACCAGTCGGCGGCCGAGATGCGCGCCGACATCGAGCGCTACCTGGCCGGGGAGCGGGTGCACGCCGTGCTCCCGCCCGGCGTCGGCGCCCTCGGTGCGGGGGCAGCCGGGGCAGCCGGCGCGGCAGCGGCGACCTCGGCGACCGGCACCACGACCAGCGTCCCCCCGGTCGGACCCGACGACGACGCGGACGCCCGCCGCCGCGGACGGGGCCTGCTGTGGCTGCTGGCCCTGCTGGCCCTGCTGCTCGTCGCCGGGGCGGCGTTCCTGCTGCCCCGCGCGTTCGAGTCGGCGCCGGAGCAGGCGCAGGTGCCCGACCTGGTCCGGCTCAGCGAGGACGAGGCACGCGACGCCATCGGCGAGGCAGGCCTGACCGTGGGTTCCATCGACCGCCGTCCCGACGACCGGGTGCGCGCCGGCCGCGTCCTCGAGCAGGACCCGGACCCGGACTCCTTCGTGGAGCCGGCGAGCGAGGTCGACCTGGTGGTCTCGGACGGTCCCGAGCAGGTCGACGTGCCGGCGGTCGTCGGTCAGCAGCGGGCGGCCGCGGTGGACCTGCTGCGCGAGGCCGGCCTCGACGTCGACCCCGTGTCCGCCGAGTCCGACGAACCTGCCGGGCAGGTGCTCTCCACCGACCCGGCCGCCGGAGCCAGCGTCGACGCCGGCACCCAGGTCACGCTGACCTACTCCGAGGGGCCGGCGGAGGTCCCGTCCGTGGAGGGCCTCCAGCAGGGCGAGGCGGTGCGGACGCTCCAAGCGGCCGGGTTCAGCCCCGTGGTCCGCGAGGAGCCCGACAGCACCGAGGACCTCGGCACGGTCGTCGACCAGATCCCCGACGCCGGTACCCCGCTCGAGGCCGACGGGGAGGTCAACATCTTCGTCTCCCAGGGCGAGGACGAGCCGAGCGAGTCGCCGTCGGACGAGCCCACGGAGGAGGAGCCCACCGAGGAGCCGACCGACGACGAGACCGACAAGCCCGACAAGCCCGAGAAGCCCGAGAAGCCCGACAAGCCCAGCGAGACCCCCAGCGCCTCCCCGACCGACGCCCCCGGCAACGGCAACGGCAACGGGAACGGCAACGGGAACGGCGGCGGCCGGGGCGGGCGGTGACCCTCCCCGAGCCGGATCAGCCGAGCGGCTCGGCGTAGCGCACGTCGAGCAGGCCCTCGTAGGCCGGGGCCTGGAGCTCGGCGTCGAGGTCGAGGCCCCAGCCGACGGCGACGGCAGGGTCGGCCGCGGCGGCGCGGTAGCCGCTGACGTAGGCGTCGGACTCGAGCGCCTCCACGATCGCCGCCGGGTCGCCGACCGCTGCGATCTCGTACGGCTCGGGGTAGGGGATGCCCTGCAGCTGCACGGCGTTGCCCTCGCACTTGATGCCGGTCGTGGTGACGATCCGCTGGCCCTCGACCGTCACCGCCGTGGCGCCGCCGCCCCACATCGCGTTGACGACGGCCTGGATGTCCTGCTGGTGGACCACCAGCTCGTTGATGTTGCGGTCGCCGGCTGCGACCGCGGCGTCGACCACCTCGTCGGGGGCGTCGGAGAGCACGACCCGCACGCCCGGCCCGGAAGCCGGCTCCAGCCCGGCGGGGTCGCGCAGCGCGTCGGCGCGCTCGCGGGCCTCGGCCGCCTCCTCGGAGACCACGGACGCGGAGAGGGCGTCGACCTCGGCGGAGAGCGTGGTGACCCGGTCGGCCAGCGACTCGTAGGAGCGCGACTCCGTCTCGACCACGCTGGCCAGGCTGCGGTAGCGGCCCGGACGGAGGTCCGTGCCGTCGCTGCTCGTCGCGCTGACCGCGAACAGCAGCCCGCTGACGACCACCACCGCGGGTGTCGCCAACCGCCACCCCGGGCGGCGGCGCGGTCCCGGCGCCCCGGGGGGCACGGGCGTGCCGGGGTGCTCGGGGGGTGGCTGGCTCACGCCCACTAAGGTAACCGGCGATCCCCACCCGACCCACGTCCGCGAGCGCGGGCGACGAGGAGCCCCCCGTGGTCAAGACCAAAGAGCAGACCTTCGACCCCGACCGGGGGCCGGTGGTGACGGTCCGCGCCGGTCTCGCGCTCCTGCTCGCCGTCGCCGGGATCGCTTGGATCGTCTTCTACTACGTCGCCGTGCGGGCCGGGACGCCGGTGGCCGGGGAGCCGGCCCCCGAGGCCGGGTCGCCGGCGTTCATGGCCGACCTCGGCGACTGGAACTACCTGATCGGCTTCGGGTTGTTCTTCCTCGGCCTGATCGTCTCCGCCCACCCGTCGACGCCGATGGGTCGCGGTCGCGGGGTCGTCGTCGGCATGCTCGGCTCGTTCCTGCTGGGCCTGGTGTGGATCTGCATCTTCTACGTCATCAGCGACGACGTCTCGGTGCTGCCGGTCTTCGACGACCTCGGCCAGCGCAACCTGTTCGTCGGCGTCGCCGCGATGGCGGTGGGCTTCGTCTTCGCCACCAAGTGGGAGTGAGACCCCTCCCGCCGGCTCCGCCCGCGTCCACAGCTGTGGATCCCGGTGTGAATAACACGCCTGTAGTTATCCACCGGTTGTTCCACAGCTGTGGATCGCCGCCAGCCCCTCGCTGTAACGCCGAGTTACCCCATCCTGCGCGGCGCTCCGACGCCGTACCAGATCATGTAACTCGGCGTTACAGCTCGGCGGCCGGGCGGGGCGAGCGGCGGGGGTACGGCCGGAGTCAGCGCAGGACGAGGACCCGGGCGGCGATGGCGGCCAGCGCCAGGAACGAGACGACGGCGACGCCGGTCCACTGCCAGCGGGCCCGCTGGCGGCGCGGGGAGTAGACCAGCACCAGCGCGAGCGCGAGGCCGCCGACGAAGCCGCCGAGGTGGCCCTGCCAGGAGATGAAGCTGCGCCCGACGACGGTGATCAGCAGGTTGATCCCGAGGATGACCAGGATCGGCTGCAGGTCGGCCTTCACCTTCAGCGCGACCACGAGGTACGAGGCGAACAGCCCGAACACCGCACCCGACGCCCCGAGCGTGGCCTGGAACGGCGCGGCGGCCCACATCACCAGCGCGGACGCCGACAGCGCGGCGACGAGGTAGAGCGCGAGGAACCGGCCGCGACCCAGGAGCTGCTCGAGCTGGGGGCCCAGGACGTAGACCGCGACCATGTTGAGCGCGAGGTGCAGCAGGCTGGTGTGGGTGAACGCGTTGGTCACCACCTGCCACACCGCGCCCTGGGCGACGCTGCCGGGGATGATGACCAGCTCGTAGACCAGCCGCGGCGCCGCCGGGCCGACCAGGGTCAGCGCCAGCCAGACCGCGACGTTGAGCCCGATCAGCACCAGCGACGTCGCGCGCGGGTCGGCCGAGGGACGCCCGCCGTACGTCGTGCGCCCCGCCCGGGTCGTCCGGCGACCCTCGGCGACGCACGACGGGCACTGGAAGCCGACCGCCGCGTCGTGCATGCAGTCGGGACAGATCGGGCGACCGCACCGCTGGCAGCGGATGTGGCTCTCGCGATCGGTGTGCCGGTAGCAGACCGGGGGTCCCGGCGGGGGGCCGGGCGGCGGGGAGGCGGGCTGCTGGGTCAGTTGTCCACGACCTCGAGCCGCTCGATGACGACGTCCTCGAGCGGGCGGTCGCCGGGGCCGGTCGGCGCCTTGCCGATGACGTCCACGACGTCGCGGCCGGCCTGGTCGGCGACCTCGCCGAAGATGGTGTGCTTGAAGTTCAGCCACGGTGTCGCACCGACGGTGATGAAGAACTGCGAGCCGTTGGTGCCGGGACCGGCGTTGGCCATCGCCAGCAGGTACGGCTTGTCGAAGACCAGCTCGGGGTGGGGCTCGTCCTTGAACGTGTACCCCGGGCCGCCGGTGCCGGTGCCGGTGGGGCAGCCGCCCTGGATCATGAAGCCGTCGATGATGCGGTGGAAGACCAGCCCGTCGTAGAACGGCCCGCTCCGGCCCCGGCCGTCGTCGTAGGACTTCTCGCCGGTGGCCAGACCGGTGAAGTTGGCGACCGTCTCGGGGGCGTGGTCGGGGAAGAGGTCGACCGTGACCGCGCCGCGGTTGGTGTGGAGGATGGCCTGCTTCGGCATGGGGGTGGTGCCTTTCCGAGTGGGGGTCCCGCGGGCGTCGGCGCAGGTCGGCGGGCTGCGAGCCCGTTCCGACGGCCGTGCCCGCCACCCGTGCGGGTGGACGGGGGTGCGCATCGATCCTGCCATGATCGCCAAGCGGAGCGCGTGCCGCCCGCCCGTCGCGTGGTCGGCGCGCCAACGCTCAGGACCGAGCATGATTGGCTGAGCACACCAGACCACCGACCTCGAGGGACCACTCCATGGCACTGCGCAACAAGAAGACCTTGCTGGACCAGGCGGGCGACTACGTCGACGCGGTCCGTCCCCGCGTCGAGCACGCCCTGGACTCCGCGGGCGACTTCGTGCAGAACACCGCGATCCCGGCCCTGAACGACGCCCGCGACAAGGCCGGGCCCGCCCTCGCCGACGCGCGCGACAAGGCCGCCCCCGTGCTCGCCGACGCCCGCGAGCGCGCCGTCCCGGTGCTCGTCGACGCCCGCGACCGCGCCGTGCCCGCGTTGGTCGACGCCCGCGACAAGGCGCGCGAGGCGGCGGCCCCGTACGTCGCCGAGGCCCGCGACAAGGCCGCGCCGTACGTCGACAGCGTGCGCGAGCGCACCTCGCCGGTCGTCCAGGACGCCAGGAAGAAGGGCGCCCCCGTCATCGCGGCCGGCACCGCCGCCGCCGGCAAGAAGGCGACGGCGGCCAAGAAGCTCGCCGATGCCAAGGTCGCCGACCTGCGCGGCGAGCCGGAGAAGAAGAAGCGCGGAAAGCTCAAGACGCTGCTGCTGCTCAGCGCCGTCGCCGGCGCGGCCGCGGTCGTCGCCCAGCGGCTGCGCGGGTCGCAGGAGGACCCGTGGCAGTCGTCGTACACCCCGGCGCCGCCGCCGGCCCCGGCCACTCCGGCCGCCCCGGTCCCGCCGGCGCCCCCCGTGGTGGACGAGGACGCCGACGACTCGGCGGGTTCCTCCCCCGACGAGGCGCTGGCCGACGCCGCCGGTGAGCCGCACTCCGCGACCACCCCGGACGACCCGGCCGAGGTCGTCGACCTCGGCGGCGACGGGCAGCACAAGGCCTGACCTACGCCTGGTCCCCCCGCCGCACCGCCCCGGGCGGCAGCGGCGGGGGCCGGTGCTCCTCGACCCAGGCGTCGATGCGCGCCCACCAGTCGAAGAGCCACTCGATGCGCTCCTCGCGTGAGGCCGGTACGTCCGCCCGCGCCACGCGCCACCAGCGCATGGTCAGCTGCTTGTCCATCGGCAGCTCGCGCCACAGGTCCCGCACCGTGAGCAGGTGGTCGAGGCCCGTGTGCGCGACCAGGACGACGTCGGCGCCCGGAGCGGCGTCGAGCGCCGCCAGCAGGCCGCCCGGCCGCGGCGCCAGGACGTTCTCCATCCCCTCGGCCCGCTGGGCCATCGGCTCCAGCCCCCGCTCGCGCAACCGCTCGATGGACCGGCGGCGCCGGTCCGGGGTGAAGTTGCCGCCCTCGGGGAAGATCACGAAGGCGTCGTCCTCGTCCAGGTCCGCGGCGAGCGCGGCCACCTGGTCCTCGAGTCCCTCGCCGGCGTCCCCGCCGGGGGTGATGAACCGCGCCGGGAGCCGGCCGAGCAGGACGTCGGCCAGCGGGTCCCACGCGATCGTGTCCTTGAGGACCACCCGCGGCTCGCGGCGGTACCAGTGCATCAGCGCGTGCACGAGCACCAGCGAGTCGCCCGGTCCGGCGTGCCGGCAGGCCACGAGCAGCGCGAAGCCGGGGTGGGCGTCGGGGCTCGGCCCCTGCGTGACGACCTGCAGGTTGAGCACCCGCTCGGCCTGGTGGAACAGCGCCCAGGTCATCCCCTGCACCAGCGTGTAGTGCAGGCCCTCCCAGTACGCCGTGCCCAGCCGCCTGCCGAAGCCGGCGGCCAGCCACCAGCCGAGCAGCACGGCGAGGCAGAGCGTCTCCAGGCTGAGCCACACCACGGCGAGCCAGGTCAGCCGCAGCACCCGCCACCGGCCCGGGAGCAGCACCGAGGTGATCGCACCGATCAGCAGGACCACCGGCAGCAGCGACCAGACCACCACCGTCAACGCCACGACGGCGGGAGCGACGACGAGCCGCCGCACCAGCCAGGTGCGTCGCGCGGTGGCGCTGGTCCAGCTCACCCCGCGCTCCCGCGCACGCCCGGCCCCCGCTGGCCCAGCCCGTGGTCGTCCAGGTAGTCCAGCGACGCGGCGTACGTCGCCCCGATCCGCCGGGTGACGCCGCGGGTGTCGCGGAAGGCGGTCGGCGCGTCGTCGCGCGCCGAGGTGCCCCGGGCGGGCAGCACGTGGCACTCGACGTCCGGGTGCGCCTCGGCCACGAGGGCCAGCTCGCGGGCGAACCGGTGGCGGCGGGCGACCTCGAACGCCACGCGCGCGACCTGCCACGGACGGCGAGGCACGCTGAGCGGGCGGTCCACCCGACCGACCTGGAGCACGAAGACCCGGGTCGCGCCCCGCTCGACGGCGCGGCCGAGCGGGATGGAGTTGACGATGCCGCCGTCGAGGTAGTGCTCGCCGTCGACCTCCGCCGGTGGCAGCAGCCCGGGGACGGCCGCGCTGGCGACGACGGCGGGCACGACGGGCCCGGAGGTGAACCAGTGCTCGGCGGCGCGCTCGATGCTCGCCGCGCACACCTCCAGGCGCACCGGCAGGTCCTCGAAGGTGACGTCCCCCAGCTCGGCGGCGATCCGCTCGCGCAGCGGGTCCGGGGAGTAGAGGTGGGTCCCGGTGGTCAGCGCGCGACGCAGGGTGCGCAACGCGCGGTCGCCGTACACCTCGGCACCGGAGTCGGCGACGGACTGCCACAGGTCGGTGAGGCGGTCGACCACCGCCGGCCCGGGGCCGGTGGCCAGCAGCGCGCCGTTGATCGCGCCGACGCTGGTGCCGAGGACCAGGTCGGGGGTGATCCCCCGCTCGAGCAGCGCGCGCAGCATGCCGACCTCGACCGCGCCGAGGACGCCCCCGCCGCCGAGGACGAAGGCGGTGGTCACCGCGCCGCGGGCTGGACGGGGCCGGGTGCCCCGAGCTCGGCGGGGTGCTCCGCGCGCACCCGTGCGGTGGCGCGCCGCTCGGCCCAGAACGACAGCAGCGGGACGGTGCCGCTGAGCAGCGTCACGAGCGTGAAGCCGAGGTCCCAGCCGGCCCGGCGGGCCAGCAGGAAGGCGGTGACCAGGAAGATCATGTACAACCAGCCGTGGGCGACCCCGAGGTACTCGGTGATCGCCTCGCCCACGGTGTGGGCGCCGGAGCCGACCGGGAACAGCTCGGGCGTGGCCGGGATGACGAACCACATCCCGGAACCGTCGAAGTTGGCGAGCGGGACGCCGACCAGGATCAGCACGACCAGCAGCACCCCCACCACGGTGGCCATCACGCGGTAGCGGAGCAGGGCACCTCTCACGTCCCCGAACCTACCGGGTGGGGCGCGGGTGCCGGCTCCTCGCGCTCGCGGCGACGCACGTCGCGGACGTGCTGCCACCAGATGAAGACGGCGAACCCGCCGAAGACCACCCACTCGATGCCGTAGAGCAGGTTGCGCAGGGCGGTGAACCGCCCGGCGGGCGGCAGCTGGTCGAGGGTCGCCGGCTCGAGGCCGGCGCTGCCGTCGTTGGTCGCGGCGTCCGCGTGCGGCCAGTCCCCCGGGGCCACGGCGCCGGCGTCGGGCGGCGGGACGACGGCGTAGGCGCCGAACAGGTCCTGCTCGACGCGCTGGGTGAGGTCGGCGGTCCGCAGCTGCGGCAGCACGTCGTCGCGCGGGTCGGGGTCGGTGACGGTCCGACCCTCGGCGGGCTGGAGGTAGGCCACCAGCCGGGCCCGGCCGGCGGGGGCCGGCGGCGCCTGACCGGGGTCGGGGGTCCAGCCGCGGACGACGGGCAGCGCCGAGCCGCTGGCGTCGTCGACGAGCGGCGTGACCACCCAGGAGCCGGACCGGCCGTCGCTCTCCCGGCCCTCGACGAACACCGTCTCCCCGGGCAGCCAGTCGCCCTCGAGCACGACCGGCTGCCCGACGCGGTCGCCGGGGAACGGGTCGTCGGGACCGATCGCCTCGGCCAGGCTGATCGGCTCCAGCCGGGTCAGGTCGCGGGCCTCGGCGGTGCGCCGCGCGTCCCAGGCGAGCACCTGCCAGGTGGCGAGTCCCAGGGCGACCGCGACGAGCACCAGCGCGAGCAGGTGCGCCCCCAGCATCCGGGGGGTCAGCAGCGCGCGCACGCCTCCAGCGTACGGACGGCCGGGTCCGGCACCCGGCCCGCGGGCCGGTGATCACTTCGCGCTGCTGGCACACCTCGCCCGTGGTTCGGTGCTGTGGTGCCTCGCACGCACCGGCAGCCGGTTGTGGCGCGAGCGACTCGAGCGGGTGGCGGACACCGCACGTCCGCCGGCCTCCTGAGGAGAGGAGTCGGCCGGGGCCGGCACCAGGACGTGGGAGGCTCGCGGCATGACGCAGCCGTCCGCCGCCGGCGCCCGCCGCGGCCGACCCGGCTACGACCAGGAGACGGTCCTGCGTCGGGCCATCGACCTGTTCAACGAGCGGGGCTACGACGCCACGAGCATCGCCGACCTGGCCCGCGACCTCGGCCTGACGAAGTCGGCCATCTTCCACCACGTGTCGAGCAAGGAGGACCTGCTCGCGGCCGCCCTCGACGAGGCCCTCACCGGTCTGGCGTCCGCGACGCAGACGGCCGTCGGCGCCGGGCACGGGGCGAGCGCCTACGAGCGCCTGGTGGCGACCGTCGCCGAGTCGGTGCGCATCCTCGCGGCCCACCTGCCGGCCGTCACGCTGCTGCTGCGGGTGAGGGGCAACAGCGCGGTGGAGCTGGCTGCGCTCCACCGCCGGCGCGTGATCGACGACGAGCTCGCCGCTCTGGTGCGCGAGGCCGCACGTGACGGTGACCTGCGCTCCGACATCGAGCCCGAGATCGTCAGCCGGTTGATCTTCGGCACGGTGAACTCCCTGGTGGAGTGGTACCGGCCGGGCGGTCCGGTCACCCCCGAGGCGTTGGCGGGTGCGGTCACGCAGATGGCGTTCGAGGGCCTGGCCCCGCGCGACGGGTGATCGCAGGCGTCAGGCGTCGAAGTCGACGGTGACCTCGTCACCCACGGCGTAGGTCTGGCAGGTGAGGACGAAGCCACGGGCGACCTCGTCGTCGTCGAGCGCGTAGTTGCGACGCATGTCGACCTCGCCGGACGGGACGTGCGCTCGACAGGTGCCGCACACGCCTCCCTTGCAGGCGAAGGGCAGGTCGTTGCGGGTGGCGGCTGCCGCGTCGAGGATGGCCCGGTCCTTCGGCATCGCCGTCGTGGTGGTCCGGCCGTCGAGCGAGATCGTGACCGTCGAGACCTCCCCGTCGGGATCGGCGCCGCCCGCCCGCGGGCGGTCGACCTCCGGGGGCGGCTCGTCGACGTAGAACAGCTCGAAGTGCACCGTGTCGCGCGCCACGTCGAGCCCGTCGAGGACCTCCCGGGCGTCGGCGATGAGCCCGAAGGGCCCGCAGAGCCAGACGTGGTCCAGGGCGTCGACCGGGACGAGCGCCGCCAGCAGCCGGCGCAGCCGGTCGGCGTCGATCCGACCCGAGAACAGGTCGACGGCGCGCGGCTCCCGCGAGAGCACGTGCACCAGCTCGAACCGGGCCGGGTAGCGGTTCTTGAGGTCGGCGAGCTCCTCGGCGAACATCACCGACTCGGTCGACCGGTTGCCGTAGATCAGGGTCACCGTGGCGTCCGGGGCGCTGAGCACCGTCGAGGCGATCGAGATCATCGGGGTGATCCCGGAGCCGGCGGCGATGCAGAGGTGCCGTCCGCCGGCGGCCGGGTCGGCCCGGAAGCTGCCGGTCGGGGGCTGCACCTCGACGGTGTCGCCGGGCCGGAGCTCGCGGACGAGCCACGAGGAGAACAGACCGCCGGGGATCTCGCGGACTCCCACGCGCGGGGCGGCACCGGTAGGGGCGCAGATCGAGTAGGACCGGCGCTCCTCGCGACCCCCGACCACGCGGCGGAGCGTGAGGCTCTGACCCGCGTCGAAGGCGAAGGTCTCGCGGAGGTCCTCCGGCACGTCGAAGGTCACCGCCGCGGCGTCGTCGCACAGCGCCTCGACGCGGGCGACGCGCAGCTCGTGGAACGCCGGCCGCGCCCGCCGGCCGGCGGTCCCGGCCTCGGTCCCGGCCTCGGCCGCGGTCTCGGTCCCGGAGGTGGTCACGTCAGATCTCCTTGACGTGCTCGAAGGGCTCGAGGCAGTCGGTGCAGCGGTAGAGCGCCTTGCACGCGGTCGGCCCGAACTCCGAGGTGAGCCCGACGGCCCCGGACCCGCACCGCGGGCAGCTGATCGAGCGCCTCGTGGGTGACAGCCGCAGCGGCACGGGCCCATCCGTCGGCGCGGCGCCGGGAGGGGAGATCCCGTGCCTGCGCAGGGCGCGGCGGCCCTCGTCGGTGATCCAGTCGGTCGACCAGGCGGGGTGGAGGCTGACGACGACGTCGGCGTCGAAGCCGGCCCGGGCGAGGCCGTGCACGAGGTCGTCCCTCATGGTGGCCATGGCCGGGCAGCCCGAGTAGGTCGGCGTGATCGTCACCGTGACGCGGTCGTGCTCGCCGACGACGACGCCGCGCAGGACCCCGAGGTCGTGGAGCGTGAGCATCGGCATCTCCGGGTCCGTCACGCCGGCGGCGACCTCGCGGGCCCGGGCGAGGACCTCGTCGTCCGCGGCGGTCCTGGCGGGCGTGGTCACCGCGCTCACCACCGCCCCGCGGGGTGCTCGCGCGCGACGACCTGCATCTCGGCCAGGATGCGGCTGAGCTGCTCGGTGTGGCGACCGTCGCGTCCGACCAGGCCGCCGTGCGCGCCGACCGCCGCGACCTGCGGCCGGTCGAGCCCGGCAGCGGCGAGGACCTGCTCGAGCACGACGTCGACCTCGGGGGCCACCTCGCTCGGGACGGCCCCGATGCCGGCCTCCGCCAGGGCGGTCTCCACCGGGTGGTCCCGGTCGAGCTCCCACCGCAGCGGCCACACGGTCCGGAGCCCCGCGACCACGCGTCGGCGGGACTCCTCGGTGCCGCGGGCGAGCGTGACGACCCAGCGTGCGGCGTAGTCGCGGTGGTAGGCGACCTCCTTGACCGCCTTGGCGGCGATCGCCGACAGCACCGTGTCCTGGCTGGCGACCAGCCGTTGCGCGAGGGCGAGGCGCCAGGTGGAGAACACGAGGAGCCGGGCGACGGTGACGGCGAAGTCACCGTTGGGCTGCTCGAGCAGCCGCACGTTGCGGAACCCCTCCGGGCCCCGGAAGAACGCCAGCGCGTCCTCGGGCGGCACCGGCGAGCCCGCCGGCAGGGCCGGTACGACGGTCGGGTCGGCCGCCGCGGCGCGCGCGAGGAGCAGCCGGGCCTGCCCGAGGAGGTCCAGCGCGATGTTCGCCAGGGCGATGTCGTCCTCGAGGTCGGGGGCGTTGCTGCACCACTCCGCGAGGCGCTGGGAGGCGATCAGGGCGTCGTCGCCGAGCATCAGGCAGTAGGTGGCGAGGTGGGCGTGGTCCACGCCCCCGGGCACCGTGGTGTCGACCCCGGCGAGCGGGTCCTCGAAGGAGGTGCCGAAGGCCCACTGGGAGTCGTCGCCGCCGAGGAGGCCGTCGTAGACGGAGGCGTGGTCGCGGTCGTGGTCGCTGACGTGGTTCACGGGTGCTCCCCGCCTCACATGTGCGGGACGTCGGGGGGGACGTCGTAGAAGGTCGGGTGGCGGTAGACCTTGTCGCCGGCGGGGGCGAACAGCGGGTCCTTCTCGTCGGGGCTGGAGGCGGTGATCGACTCGGCCCGCACCACCCAGATCGAGACGCCCTCGTTGCGCCGGGTGTAGACGTCGCGGGCGTTGCGCACCGCGGAGCGGTCGTCGGCGGCGTGGAGCGACCCCACGTGGACGTGGTTGAGGCCGCGCTTGCCGCGGACGAAGACCTCGTAGAGCGGCCACTCCCCCCGGACCTTCTCCCCGAGCCCGGTCGGGACACCGGTGAGCGGGACCGCTCCGTGGCCGCCGTCGGCGGCGTAGTCCTGGGCGTCGTCGCTCATGCTCGCGCTCCGTCCTCGACGTCGCCGCCGTTGCTGCCGCCATCGCCGCGCCGGGCCGCGGCGAGCGCCGCGTCCCGCACCCAGGCGCCGTCCTCCCAGGCGCGGCGCCGGTGGTCCAGCCGCTGGGCGTTGCACGGGCCCTCGCCGCGCACGACCTGCTTGAACTCCTCCCAGTCGGGCTGGCCGAAGTCGTGGTGGCCGCGCTCCTCGTTCCAGCGCAGCTCCGGGTCGGGGAAGGTCACGCCGAGCCGCTCGGCCTGCGGGACGGACATGTCCACGAACTTCTGGCGCAGCTCGTCGTTGGTGTCGCGCTTGATGCCCCAGGCCATCGACTGGGCGGTGTTGGGGGAGTCGTCGTCCGGTGGGCCGAACATCATCAGCGCGGGCCACCAGAACCGGTCCACCGACTCCTGGACCATGGCGCGCTGCTCGTCGGTGCCGCGCATCATCGTCATCAGCAGCTCGAAGCCCTGGCGCTGGTGGAAGGACTCCTCCTTGCAGACCCGGATCATCGCGCGGCCGTACGGGCCGTAGGACGTGCGGCACAGCGGCACCTGGTTGCAGATCGCGGCGCCGTCGACGAGCCAGCCGATGGTGCCGACGTCGGTGTAGGACAACGTCGGGTAGTTGAAGATCGAGGAGTACTTCTGCTGCCCCGAGATGAGCTTCTCGGTCAGCTCGGCACGCGAGGCGCCGAGGGTCTCGGCGGCGGAGTAGAGGTAGAGGCCGTGACCCGCCTCGTCCTGCACCTTCGCCAGCAGGGTCGCCTTCCGCCGCAGCGACGGCGCCCGCGTGATCCAGGCACCCTCGGGCTGCATGCCGATGATCTCGGAGTGGGCGTGCTGGGCGATCTGGCGCACCAGCGTCGCGCGGTACTTCTCCGGCATCCAGTCGCGCGGCTCGATCCGGTCGTGACGCCCGAGGACCTCCTCGAAGCGGGCCTCCAGCTCGGGCTGCGGATCGGCGTCCGTCGTCGTCATCGTCGGCTCCTCGCGGTTCATTCCTGACCGGTCGGTCTGTAATACAGTGCCACGGAGCGCGCCACTAGCGCAAGCACGCGACCGGCGGTACGTGCTCGCAGCACCACCGGGGACGGAGACCCCGGGTGAGCCGACTTCTCGGGAGCTGACGCGGCCGGCGCTGCGCAGCCTGCCTTCTACGCACGGGCGGCACCGCTCGAGGCGATGGCCGGGGACCTGATGGCGGCCATGGAGGAGCTCTGCGCCGATGCGACGCTGCACATCAGGGAGCCACCTGGACCCTCGCGCTGCCCGCTGGACCTCGGATCGACCTGGGCCCCGCGGCTGGTCGTCGACCGACCGGAGGGAACCACCGATCGTGCTGACGCTGGGGTTGCTCGACCTGCGTCGTGGTGGTGGAGCCTAGGGGACTCGAACCCCTAACCCCCTGCTTGCAAAGCAGGTGCGCTACCAATTGCGCCAAGGCCCCTGGGTGGAGCGGGACGGCCGCACGAGCCGACGAGGAGGGTCAGGCCCGCTCGACCGGGTCGGTGGCCTCGGCCCACAGCGCCTGCTCGGCCTGCCCGTCGTCGTACTTGCGCTTGGCGAGCAGCGCGCCGACCGCCGCGAGGGCGACGAGGACGACCTTCTTCATGGTCTCTCCCGGGGGACGAGGGGGCGGTGTCGGTGGGCCTAACAGGACTTGAACCTGTGACCTCTTCCTTATCAGGGAAGCGCTCTAACCGTCTGAGCTATAGGCCCGCTCCGGCGCACGCCGGTTGGTGGTCGACCTGCGACCGAGCGCTGACGCTACCCCACCGGATCCGGGGCGGACAAAACGGGTACGGCGCCCCGAGGAGCACCCGCCGGGCCGGCCGGGAGGCTCAGTGCTGGTCCTCCGACAGCGTGACCTCGACGCCGCCGAGCAGTGCCGCGGACATGTTGTACAGGAACGCGGTGAGCGTGGCGATCGCGGTGATCAGCACGACGTCGACGGCCGCCACGACCATGGTGAACCCGAGCACCCGGGAGGTGCCGACGTAGTTCTCGACGTCGAGGTCGGCGGTGTCCGGACCACCGACGCTCTCCTGGATCGTGGTGTTGATCGAGTCCCAGACGCCGGCGGCGTCGAGCACCGACCACACCATCGCCACGGCCACCACGGTCACGACGCCGAAGGCGATCGAGAGCAGGAAGGACGTCTTCATCACCGACCACGGGTCGATCCGGGTCATCCGCAACCGCGCGCGCCGAGGCGCGCGCGCCGGGCCGGCAGCGGGCTTGGCCTGGCTGCTGGTCGCCGCGGTGTGCTCGGCCTTCGCCGCTGCGCTGGCGCGGTGCTCGTCGCGGGCCGTGGCGACCCTGGTGCGCAGGCGCCGGGCCAGCGGCTCGCGGTCGTCGGCGGCGCGGCCGCCGGGCTCGGTCGGCTCCCCCGGCTCGCTCGGCTTCGGCGCCTTGTCGGCGCGTCCCACCCGCGCGGCCCACGGGGCCTTCGGCTCCTTCGGCTCCTTCGGGGCCTTCGGCGTGCCTTGGGCTGCCTTCGGCTCCTTGGGTGCCTTCGGCTCCTTGGGTGCCTTCGGGGCCGCGGCCGCCTCCGACTGGGGCACCGAGGACGCGCCCTCGGTCGGGGTCGGCTCCGGACGCGGAATGGCCTGGGTCGGCTCGTCGGGGTCGCCCGTCCTGGTGGACGCGCTCCCGCCCGATCCGTCGCTCATCAGCTCGTCCCGTCCTCGGTGTCGTCGGCTGCCGCGGTCGCCTCGATTGTGTCAGCCACCGGCGATTCCGGCGATTCCGGTGATCCGGTCGCCTCGGCGGCGGTCAGGTCGACCGGCGGGGCGGCGCCGGAGGCCACCTCCTCCTCGACCTGCTCCTCGACCTTCGCCTCCACCGAGCGGGCGACGACCGCCACGGAGTCGCCCGGCTTCGGGCCGACGAACCGCACGCCCATGGTGGAGCGACCGGTGGAGCGGAAGTCGTCGTTGATCGGGCTGCGCACCACCTGGCCGGCCGCGGTGATCGAGAGCACCTCGTCGCCGTCCTCGACGATGAACGCGCCGACCAGGCCGCCGCGGTCCTCGTTCGACAACGCCATCGCACGGATGCCGAGCCCGCCGCGCGACTGCGTGCGGTAGTCGCTGATCCGCGAGCGCTTGGCGAACCCGCCGTCGGTGATGGTGAAGACGTACTGCGGCTTGACCTCGGCGACCTCCTCGGCGGAGGCCTCGACGCTCGGGGAGTCCTCGGTGCCCTCGGCCAGCCCGGCGGCCTCCTCGGCGGCGACCTGGCTGGCGCGGATCACCGACATCGACAGCAGCGAGTCGTCCTCGCGGAAGCGCATGCCCGAGACGCCGGACGTCGCGCGGCCCATCGGGCGCAGCTGGGCGTCGTCGGCGCGGAACCGGATCGCCTGGCCCATCCGCGAGACCAGCAGGATCTCGTCCTCGGCGTTGACCAGCTCGGCGCCGATCAGCTCGTCGTCGTCCTCGCGGAAGTTGATCGCGATGACGCCGGCCTGCCGGGGGCTGTTGTAGTCGGCCAGCCGGGTCTTCTTGACCAGGCCGCTGCGGGTGGCCAGCACCAGGTACGGCGCCTGCTCGTAGTCGCGGATCGCCAGCACCTGCGCGATCGACTCGTCGGGCTGGAAGGACAGCAGACCGGCGACGTGGCCGCCCTTCGCGTCGCGGGACGCCTCCGGCAGCGTGTAGGCCTTGGTGCGGTAGACCCGCCCGGCGGTGGTGAAGAACAGCAGCCAGTGGTGGTTGGTGGTGGCGATGAAGTGCTCCACCACGTCGTCGCCGCGCAGCGACGCCCCGCGCACGCCCTTGCCGCCCCGCTTCTGCGTGCGGTACTGCCCGCGGGCGGTGCGCTTGGCGTACCCGCCACGGGTGATCGACACGACGAGCTCCTCGTCGGGGATCAGGTCCTCCATCGACAGGTCGCCCTCGGCGGCCACGATCTGGGTGCGGCGGTCGTCGCCGTAGCGGTCGACGACCTCGCCGAGCTCGTCGGCGACGATCCGGCGCTGCCGGCCGACGTTGGCCAGGATGTCCTGGAGGTCGGCGATGGTCTCCTCGAGCGCGGCCAGCTCGTCGATGATCCGCTGCCGCTCCAGCGCTGCCAGCCGGCGCAGCTGGAGGTCGAGGATCGCCCCGGCCTGGACCTCGTCGATGTCGAGCAGCTCCATCAGGCCCTCGCGGGCGTCCTGGACCTCCGGGGAGCGCCGGATCAGGGCGATCACCTCGTCCAGCAGGTCGAGGGCCTTGACCAGCCCGCGCAGCACGTGGGCCCGGTTCTCGGCCTCGCGCAGCAGGTACTCGGTGCGGCGGCGGACGACCTCGATCTGGTGCTCGACCCAGTTGGAGATGAACTGGTCGATCGACAGGGTGCGCGGGACGCCGTCGACCAGCGCCAGCATGTTCGCGCTGAAGTTGCTCTGCAGCTCGGTGTGCTTGAGCAGGTTGTTCAGCACCACCCGCGCCACGGCGTCGCGGCGCAGCACCACGACCAGGCGCTGCCCGGTGCGGTCGGAGGTGTCGTCGCGGACGTCGGCGATGCCCTGCACCCGACCGGAGTCGGCGAGCTCGGCGATCTTCAGCGCCAGGTTGTCGGGGTTGACCATGTAGGGCAGCTCGGTGATGACGAGCATGGTGCGGCCCTTGGCGTCCTCGTCGACCTCGATCACCGCGCGCTGGGTGATCGACCCCCGCCCGGTGCGGTAGGCCTGCTCGATGCCCTGGTGGCCGACGATGGTCGCGCCGTTGGGGAAGTCGGGGCCCTTGACCCGCTCCAGGAGCGCGTCCTGGAGCTCCTGGCGGGTGGCGTCGGGGTGCTCCAGCGCCCACCGGGCGCCCTCGGCGACCTCGCGCAGGTTGTGCGGCGGGATCGAGGTCGCCATCCCGACCGCGATCCCGGCCGAGCCGTTGACCAGCAGGTTCGGGAAGCGGGCCGGCAGCACGACGGGCTCGGCGGAGCGGCCGTCGTAGTTGGGCTGGAAGTCGACGGTCTGCTTCTCGATGTCGCGGACCATCTCCATGGCCAGCGGCGCCATCCGGCACTCGGTGTAGCGCATCGCCGCGGCGGAGTCGTTGCCCGGCGAGCCGAAGTTGCCCTGGCCGTTGATCAGCGGGGCGCGCATCACCCAGGGCTGCGCGAGGCGGACCAGGGTGTCGTAGATCGCGGTGTCGCCGTGCGGGTGGTACTGGCCCATCACGTCGCCGACCACGCGGCTGCACTTGGAGAAGCCGCGGTCGGGGCGGTAGCCGCCGTCGAACATCGCGTACAGGACCCGGCGGTGCACCGGCTTCAGCCCGTCGCGGACGTCGGGCAGCGCGCGGCCGACGATGACCGCCATCGCGTAGTCGATGTAGGCGCGCTGCATCGAGGTCTGCAGCTCGACCGGCTCGATCCGGGCGCCGGTCGGGGTGGGGGGTCCGCCGGTGGGGGTCTCGGTCACGGGGCTCTCTCTCGGTTCGCTGTGCTCGTCGACGCCTGTCTAGGGATCTCGCTAGAGACCTAGATATCGAGGAATCGGACGTCCTTGGCGTTGCGCTGGATGAAGGAGCGGCGCTGCTCGACGTCCTCGCCCATCAGGATCGAGAAGATCTCGTCGGCGTGCGCCGCGTCGTCCAGGGTGACCTGGAGCAGCAGCCGGTGGTCGGGGTCCATCGTGGTCTCCCACAGCTCCTTGGCGTTCATCTCGCCGAGCCCCTTGTAGCGCTGAACCGGGTTCTCCTTGGGCAGCTTCTTGCCGGCCGCGGCCCCGTCGCGCAGCAGCGCGTCGCGCTCGGCGTCGGAGTAGACGAACTCGTGCTCGGCCGGCTTGTTCCACCGCAGCCGGTACAGCGGCGGCTGGGCCATGTAGACGAACCCACCGTCGATCAGCGGGCGCATGAACCGGAACAGCAGCGTCAGCAGCAAGGTGTTGATGTGGTGGCCGTCGACGTCGGCGTCGGCCATCAGCACCACCTTGTGGTAGCGCAGCTTGTCGATCGCGAACTCCTCCTGGATGCCCGTGCCCAGGGCGGAGATGATCGACTGCACCTCGGTGTTGCCCAGCACCTTGTCGATGCGGGCCTTCTCGACGTTGAGGATCTTGCCGCGGATCGGCAGGATCGCCTGGATCCGGGGGTCGCGACCCTGCCGGGCCGACCCGCCGGCGGAGTCGCCCTCGACGATGAACACCTCGCACTCGGCGGGGTTGGTCGACTGGCAGTCCGAGAGCTTGCCGGGCAGGCCCGAGCGGCCCAGCAGACCCTTGCGGTCGCGGGCGAGGTCGCGCGCCTTGCGGGCGGCGATGCGGGCGGTCGCCGCGGCCTGGGACTTGCGGATGATCTCGCGGCCCTCCGCCGGGTTCTGCTCCAACCAGGCGCCGAGCTGGTCGTTGACGGTGCGCTGGGTGAAGCTCTTGGCCTCGGTGTTGCCGAGCTTGGTCTTGGTCTGGCCCTCGAACTGCGGCTCGCCCAGCTTGATCGAGATGATCGCGGTCAGGCCCTCGCGGATGTCGTCGCCGGAGACCCGGTCCTCGCGCTTCTTGATCAGCCCCCACTCCTCGCCCCAGTGGTTGACCTGCGAGGTCAGCGCCGCGCGGAAGCCCTCCTCGTGGGTGCCGCCCTCGTGGGTGTTGATCGTGTTCGCGAAGGTGTGGACCGACTCGGTGAACGAGGTGTTCCACTGCATCGCGACCTCGAGGCTCATGTGGTTCTCGACCGAGTCGGGGGTCTCGGCCTCGAACGAGATCACCGTCGGGGTCGCGGCCTCCTTGCGGCGGTTGAGGTGCTCGACGAAGTCGACCAGGCCGCGCTCGTACTTGAAGACGTGCTCCAGCGCGTCCGCGCCGGACGCCTCGCCGGGGGAGTCGCCACCGGGCGTCTCGTCGTCGGGCTCCGACGCCCTGGCGTCGAGGGAGTCGAGGGGGTCGAGAGGGTCGGCGGGGTCGACGTCGAGCGCGCCCCGCTCGCGCTCGTCGCGCACGACGATCTCGAGGCCCTTGTTGAGGAAGGCGTACTCGCGGATGCGGGCGGTGATGGTCTCCCACGAGTAGCGGGTGCTCTCGAAGATCTCGGCGGAGGCGTAGTAGGTGATGGTGGTCCCGGTGCGCTCGCCCGGCTCCAGCGCGCGCACCTGTTCCAGGTCCCCGTCCGGCACCCCGATGCTGAAGGTCTGGCGCCACAGGTGGCCGCGGTTGCGCACCTCGGCGACGACCCGGCTCGAGAGCGCGTTGACGACCGAGACGCCGACACCGTGGAGGCCACCGGAGACCTTGTAGCCACCGCCGCCGAACTTGCCGCCGGCGTGCAGCAGCGTCAGCGCCATGGTCAGGGCGGGCAGCTCCTGGCCCGGCGCGGTGTCGGTGGGGATCCCGCGTCCGTTGTCCTCGACCCGGACCCCACCGTCGGCCAGCAGGGTCAGCACGATCCGGTCGCAGTGGCCGGCCAACGACTCGTCGACCGCGTTGTCCACGATCTCCCAGATCAGGTGGTGCAGGCCGCGCTCGCCGGTGGAGCCGATGTACATGCCCGGGCGCTTGCGCACCGCCTCCAGGCCCTCGAGGACCTGGATCGCGGAGGCGTCGTACTCGGCGCTCACGTGGTCGCGGGAGGCGATCGAGCCCTGGTCGGCGGCGGGGTCCGCGGGGATGGTCCCCGGGTCGTCCGGTCCGGCGGTCGCGGTGGTGGACTCCTGCGGCGTGGGGGTCTCGTCGGTCACGCACAACCTCTTCATGCTGGGGGCGACATGCTGCGGACCGGCGGTCGGCCGGTCCGGGGCCCAGTCTACCGCCCCGTGGCCCAGGAGCGGCGCACGCTTCCCCAGCGACGGCGTGCACGGCTGCCCGGACCGCCCCAGGCGCCCCGCAACGCTGCCCCTGGCGGCCTCGCGGGGGTCCCGCCGGGGGTGGATACGTCCGCCGCGGGCCCGAGCCGTCAGCCGTAGGTGTCCCGGGGGCCGCGGGAGTCCCGCGTGGACAGGCCGCCCCGGGTCCACGGCGGCGCGTGCGGCCCGAGCACCTCGATCACGGTGACCACCCCGTCGCCCAGCTCCTCGGCCAGCCGACGGACGAGGGTCGGCGCGAGCAGCCGCAGCTGGGTCGCCCAGGCCGTGGAGCCCGCCCGGACGACCAGCCGCCCCTCTGCGAACGCCTCGGGGGTGCTGTGGTCACCCACCTCGGGGCCGACCAGCTCGGCCCACCGCACGAAGACGCTGCGCAGGCGCAGGTCCAGCGCCCAGCCGTGGTCGGCCACCAGCCGCTCCAGGCTCCGGCCCACCAGCTGCGGGTCCCGGTCGTCGGGGTGCGCCCCGGCTGCGTCGCGCCCCCCGGGGCGCGCGGTGCGCCCGGTGCGCCCGCCGCCGGACCCCGGCCGCCGCCGGCGGGCCGGCGCGCCGGCCCCCGCCGCCGCACGGGCGGCCGAGCGCGCCAGGTCCAGGCCGTCGTCGTGGTGCGGCCGGTCCGCCGGCGACGCGGCGTCCCCGACCGGCTCGTCCGGGACCTCAGGCACCGTCGTCCTCCCGGGTCACGGCCCCGCCGGCGACGGTGAAGCGCGCGCCCGCCAGCGCCGCCGGGACGTCGTCGGCGACCGCCGCGGTCACCAGCACCTGCTCGGCGCCGGAGACGAGCTCGGCCAGGTGGCCGCGGCGCTGGGCGTCCAGCTCGGCGAACACGTCGTCGAGGACCAGGATGGGGTCGTCGCCGTCGTCGCGCAGCAGGTCGTAGGAGGCGAGCCGCAGCGCGAGCGCCAACGACCAGCTCTCGCCGTGCGAGGCGTAACCGCGCACCGGTAGCGGGTCGCCACCCGGCGGGGCCAGCGTGAGCAGCAGGTCGTCGCGGTGCGGGCCGACCAGCGTCACCCCGCGGTCGAGCTCCTCGCCGCGGCGGCGCAGCAGCTCCTCGCGCAGGACGTCGGCCAGGTCGTCCCGCGTCGCCGCCGCACCGGCAGCGCCGGCCACGCCGTCCGGGGCGCAGGCCGCGCGGTAGACGAGGCCGACGTCGTCGCGCACCGCGCCGCGCGCCACCGTGGCGTACGCCGCTCCGGCGTGGGGGCGCAGGGAGTCCACGAGCGCCACCCGCTCGGCCCACAGCTCCGCGCCGGCCCGGGTCAGGTGGTCGTCCCACACGTCGAGGGTGGCCAGCGCTCCCTCCGCCGAGCCTGCCCGGGAGTGGCGGGCGGTCTTGAGCAGGCTGGTGCGCTGGCGCAGCACCCGGTCGTACTCGGAACGGACAGCGGCGAGGCGCGGGGTGCGCAGCACGAGGAGGTCGTCGAGGAAGCGGCGTCGCTCCCCGGGGTCGCCCTTGACCAGGGCGAGGTCCTCGGGGGAGAAGACGACCGTGCGCACCAGCCCGGCGAGGTCCCGGGTGCGCGGCAGCGGTGAGCGGTTCACCCGGGCGCGGTTCGCCCGACCCGGGTGCAGCTCGACCTCGAGCAGGGCGGTGCGGCCCTCGCGGACCACCGAGGCGCGCACGACGGCGCGCTCGGCCCCGGCGCGCACCAGCGGGGCGTCGGTGGCGACCCGGTGCGAGGCGAGCCTCGAGAGGTAGTCGACGGCCTCGACCAGGTTGGTCTTGCCCTGCCCGTTGCTGCCGACGAACGCCGTCACGCCGGGGTCGAGGTCGACCTCCAGCGTCGCGTACGAGCGGAAGTCGTGCAGGCTCAGGTGGGAGACGTGCACGTGGGTCCCCTCCTGCGCGGCTCGGACGCCCAGCCTACGGCGGCCCGGGGCCGCCGGGGGCGCGGGCTCAGCCCGCCGAGCCACCCTTCGGCGCCTCGGTGCGGGTGGCGTGGCCGCCGAACTGGTTGCGCATCGCCGCGACCGCCTTCATCGCGGGGCTGTCGTCCTGGCGCGAGGAGAACCGGGCGAACAGCGAGGCGGCGATCGCGTGGAGCGGGACGGCGTGGTCGATGGCGGCCTCGACGGTCCAGCGGCCCTCGCCGGAGTCGTCGGCCCAGCCGGCGATCTCGTCGAGGTGGGTGTCCTCGCGCAGCGCGGCGACGAGCAGGTCGAGCAGCCAGGAGCGGATCACGGTGCCGCCGCGCCAGGAGTCGAAGACGTCGACGACGTTGTCGACCATCTCGGCCTTCTCCAGCAGCTCGAAGCCCTCGGCGTAGGCCTGCATCACGGCGTACTCGATGCCGTTGTGCACCATCTTCGCGAAGTGGCCCGCACCGGGGCGGGACCCGGCGTGCACGAAGCCCGACTCGCCCTCGGGACGCAGCGCGTCGAAGGCCGGCTGGACCTTCGCGACGTCCTCCTCGGACCCCCCGCACATCAGGGCGTAGCCGTTCTCCAGCCCCCACACCCCTCCGGAGACCCCGCAGTCGACGAAGCCGACGCCGCCGCGGCGCAGGATCTCGGCGTGCTCCTCGTCGTCGGTCCAGCGGGAGTTGCCGCCGTCGACGACCAGGTCGCCGTCACCGAGCAGGTCGGCCAGCGCGGCGACGGTCTGGCGGGTCGGCTCACCGCTGGGCACCATCACCCACACCACCCGGGGCGAGGGCAGCGCCTCCACCAGCTCCTCGAGGCTGCCGACGTCGGCGCGCTCCGGGTCGCGGTCGTAGCCGACGACGGTCACGCCGCCGTTGCGCATCCGGGTGCGCATGTTGCCGCCCATCTTGCCCAGGCCGACGAGCCCGATGGTCATGGTCCGGTCGCTCATGGCGTCCCCTCGCGTGGGTGGGTGCGGATCGGTGGCGGGTAGGTGGCGCGCGGTGCGGTCCGCCGGCGCGGTCAGGACAGCAGCCGGCGCGGCATCAGCAGGTAGCGGAACCCGGGGTCGCCGCCGTCGTCGACCGCGCCCTGGATCACCACGGGCTTGGAGGCCTGGGTGAAGGCCAGCTCCACGGTGGGCTGGTCGATCGCGGTGAGGCCGTCGAGCAGGAACTGCGGGTTGAACCCGGTGGTCAGGTCGGCGCCCTCGATGGCCGCCTCGATCGACTCCGACGCCTGCGCCTCGTCGCCCGTGCCGGCGTCGAGGGTCAGGGTGCCGTCACCGAAGGCCAGCTGGACCGCGGTGTTGCGCTCGGCGACGAGCGCGACCCGCTTGACCGACTCGACGAGCGCGGCCTTGTCGACCGAGGCGACGGTCAGCCGCTCGCTGGGGAACAGGCTGCGGACCTTGGGGAACTCGCCGTCGAGCAGCCGCGTGGTCGTCCGACGCACGCCGCCCGGGGCGCTGCCCTCGAAGCCGATCAACCCCTCGCCGGTGCCGCCGGTGGCCAGGGCGATGGTGACCTCGCTGCCGGCCGTGAGCGACTTCGCGGTGTCGGCGAGCACCTTGGCCGGGACCAGTGCGGCGGCCGTCTCGTCGGGGGTCCGCGGGCTCCAGTCGAGCTCGCGGTGGGAGAGGCGGAACCGGTCGGTGGCCAGCAACGACATCGTGCTGCCGTCGATCTCCACGCGGACACCGGTCAGCACCGGCAGCATGTCGTCGCGCCCGGCGGCGGTGACCGCCTGGGCCACCGCGTGCGCGAACACGTCGCTGCCGACGGTGCCCGTCGCGCCGGGCATGTCCGGGATGGTCGGGTAGTCCTCGACCGGCATCGTCTGCAGGCTGAACCGGGCCGACCCGCAGGTCAGCGAGACCCGGGAGCCCTCGAGGGCCACCTCGACCGGCTTGGCCGGGAGGCTGCGGCAGATGTCGGCGAGCAACCGTCCGCTGACCAGGACCGTGCCGGCCTCGCCGACGTCAGCGGCGAGCTCGGCGCGCGCGGAGGTCTCGTAGTCGAAGCTGGAGAGCACCAACCCGTCGTCCTCCGCGGCCACGAGGAGCCCGGCGAGGACCGGCACGCTGGGACGCACCGGCAGGCTGCGCGCCGCCCAGGCGACGGCGTCGGCGAAGACGTCGCGTTCGACTCGGAACTTCACGGTCGGGGTCCTCCTGCGCGCGGCGGGTCGAGCGGGCCGGGCGGCCCGGGCTCGTGGGAGACAGGATCCTGCCACGCCCGCGACGCGGCGACGAGGCTCGCCTCCCGCCGCTGCCGCTCGGGTCGGGGTCCCGTCGTCCACAGGCAGGGGCCCGGTCCGGGTTGACGAATGATCGGGACGGGTCCAGGTCCGTGGTCGTAGTAGGAGCGGTGGATGGTGTGGACAGCCGACGTCGTCGCAGGTCGTGCGGTGCGATCGTCGTCCACAGGTGGTGTGGAGGAAGGGTCGGTCCACCCGCGCCCGGCTGTGCAGGACCGGCGGGGCCGCCGGGCCGCTCGCGGGTCGTCCACACGTCGTCCCGGAGCCGTCCCGCGCCGACCGGGCACCGCTCCACATGTTGCACCGGTGTGGTTCGCCCGGGCGCCCGGCGGCGGAGGACCGGGGGAAGGCCTCAGAGACCCTGCTGGCGGGCCTGGAGCTTGACCCGGTTGGTGAGCTCGCTGACCTGGTTGAAGACCTGGCGGCGCTCGGCGAGCAGCTGGTTGATCTTGCGGTCGGCGTACATGACCGTGGTGTGGTCGCGGTTGCCGAACTGCGCGCCGATCTTGGGCAGCGACAGGTCGGTCAGCTCGCGGCACAGGTACATCGCGATCTGGCGGGCCATGACGAGGTGGCGGCCGCGGCTGGGCCCGGTGAGCTCCTCGATGCTCAGCGAGAAGTACGCCGCGGTCTGGGCGATGATCAGCGGCGCGGTGATCTCGGGCTCCCCGCCCTCGGGGATCAGGTCCTTCAGCACGATCTCGGCCAGGGTCATGTCGACGTCCTGGCGGTTCAGCGCGGCGAAGGCGGTGACCCGGATCAGCGCGCCCTCCAGCTCGCGGATGTTGGTCTGGATCTTCGAGGCGATGAACTCCAGGACGTCCGGCGGCGCGGTCAGCCGGTCCATCGCCGCCTTCTTGCGCAGGATCGCGATCCTGGTCTCCAGGTCGGGGGGCTGCACGTCGGTGATCAGGCCCCACTCGAAACGGTTGCGCAGCCGGTCCTCGAGCGCCTCGAGCCGCTTCGGCGCCCGGTCGGAGGTGAGCACGATCTGCTTGTTCGCGTTGTGGAGGGTGTTGAAGGTGTGGAAGAACTCCTCCTGGGTCTGGGTCTTGCCCTCCAGGAACTGGATGTCGTCGATCAGCAGCACGTCGACGTCGCGGTAGCGCCGCTTGAACCGGTCCTGCCGGTCGTCGCGGATCGCGTTGATGAACTCGTTGGTGAACTCCTCGCTGGAGACGTAGCGCACCTTGGAGCCGGTGTAGAGGCTGCGCACGTAGTTGCCGATCGCGTGCAGCAGGTGGGTCTTGCCCAGCCCCGAGTCGCCGTAGACGAGCAGCGGGTTGTACGACTTCCCGGGCGCCTCGGCCACCGCCACGGCCGCGGCGTGGGGGAACCGGTTGGACGAGCCGATGACGAAGGTCTCGAACAGGTACTTCGGGTTGAGCCGGGTCTCGGCCGAGCGGGTCGCGGCGTGCTCGTGGGCCCCGGCCGACCGGGCGCTGCCCACCGGGGTCGAGGAGCGGTCGCCGCCGGGGCCGCCGGGACCGATGCCGTGTCGACGTGTCGACATGTCGTCCTGTCGATCTGTCGATCTGGTCGTGGGGCCGCCCGGCCCGGTGCGGTCCTGCGGCGAGGCGCCGGTCCGCGACGTCTCGTCGAAGGCGTCGCGACCGTCGCGCGCGTCCGACCCGTCCTCCGGGTCGTCGGCGTCGCGCTCGAGGGCGGTGTTGACGGTGACGGCGATGCGCATCTCGCGCCCCAGGAGCTCGGTGAGCGCGTCCTCGAGCTGGTTGCGCTGGCGTCCCTCGAGGCGGGCGCGGGTGAAGTCGTTGGGGACCTCGATGATCGCGGTGCTCTCGTGGACGGTGGCCAGCGCGCTGCTGCGCAGCCACGCCTGCTTCTCGGGCGCCACGTCGTCGACGACCTGCCGCCAGGCCCGCTCGAGGTCCTCGGGTCCCTGCTCCACGTGTCGTCCCCTCCGGTCTCCCGACCAGGTCGACCGGCCCCGGGCCGGTGTTGTTCCACAGCGTTTTCCACAAGCTGTGCACTGCGGCTCCACCGGCGGCCGGCGCTGGGGCCGAGGGCCATCGCCACTCCCCTCCCGGAGCGCATCTGCCCAGGTCAGGACTGGTGGCCGTCGGTGAGAGCGCGTGGCCGCGGCGCCGGTGCGGGACCGGCGTCCCGGGAGGGACGGGGGCCGTGGAACCCCGGAAACCTAACCCGCGCCGGGGGGCGCGGCAACCCGTCGTCCACAGCCACGGCCGGAGGTCCCGGCGCGGCCCCGGTCGCGCCGCGGGCGCGGGTTTGACCCCCTCCGAGCGCCGCGCGTACCGTTGGTCGGTCACCTGAGGTCGTGGGGTGCCGGCGCGCCGCGGGCGCGCGCGGCGGACCACCGGCCCGCAGACCGCCCCGACGGGACCCACCGAGGTCGCCGGGCGCGGCGTCCGCAGCAGCAACCAGGAAGAGATCCTCGTGAGCAAGCGCACCTACCAGCCGAACAACCGGCGCCGCCACAAGACGCACGGCTTCCGCCTGCGCATGCGCACCCGCGCCGGCCGGTCCATCCTCAACGCGCGCCGCCGCAAGGGCCGCAAGAGCCTCGCGGTCTGAGCCGGCCCGGCGGGGCGGTCGTCCCGCTCCGCCTGCCGTGCCGCCCCTGCCGTGCTACCCGCCGCCCACCGGATCACCGACGCGAGCGGGTACCGCCACGTCCTGCGCCGCGGGCGGCGCGCCGCTTCTCGGACGCTCGTGGTGAGCGTGCTGACCGGCGGGTCGCCGGGTGCGAGCCGCGCGGGTCTCGTGGTGTCCCGCTCGGTCGGCGGGTCGGTGGTGCGCAACCGCGTCAAGCGCCGGTTGCGCCACCTGCTCCGCGCGCGCCTGGCCACGCTGCCGGACGGCACCGCGGTGGTGGTGCGGGCGCTCCCGGCCGCCGCGGATGCTTCCTCGGCCCGGCTGGCGCGCGATCTCGACCGGTGCCTGGACCGCTGCCTGGACCAGGGCCCGGCCCCCGCCCCCTCGGACGGGTCGGACGGGTCGGACGGGTCGGACCGGTCGGACGGGAGGTCGGCGTGAGGATGCTGCTGATCTGGTTCCTGCGCGCCTACCGCGCCGTGGTCAGCCCGCTCTACGGCCAGGTGTGCCGCTACTACCCTTCGTGCTCGGCCTACGCTCTGGAGGCAGTGGAGCGGCACGGCAGCATGCGAGGGTCGTGGTTGACGCTGCGCCGCCTCGGACGGTGCCACCCCTGGGCCGAGGGCGGGGTCGACCACGTCCCCGGCCACGAGCGGCCCGCCGAGCGCGAGCACCACCCCACCAGCGGGACCCCCCGCGACACCCAAGGAGCCTGACGAGCGTGGAAGCCCTCTCCGACTTCGGCAACTTCGTGCTGACGCCGCTCTACTACGCCATCTCGGCGGTGATGATCGGTTTCCACGAGCTGTTCGTCGCGATCGGGCTGGAGCGCACCGGCGGCATGGCGTGGGCGCTGTCCATCGTCGGGCTCACCCTGGTCATCCGGATCGCGCTGATCCCCCTGTTCGTGCGGCAGATCAAGTCGAGCCGCAACATGCAGCTGATCCAGCCCCGCGTGGTCGAGCTGCGCAAGAAGTACGGCCACGACCGGCAGCGCATGGCCGAGGAGACCATGAAGCTGTACAAGGACGCGGGGACGAACCCGTTCGCGTCCTGCCTGCCGCTGCTGCTGCAGATGCCGATCTTCTTCGCGCTGTTCCGGCTCCTGGACCAGGCCGCCGACGGCACGCCGCACGGCTTCATGGACGCGACCAGGGCGCGGGCGTTCGGTGAGTCCGAGATCCTCGGGGTCATCCCGATCGCCGACACGTTCTGGCAGTCGCGCACCTTCGCCGGCGGCCCCACGCCCGACGTGAGCGTGATGCTCGTGGCGCTCGTCCTGGTGCTGGCCATGACCGCGACGACCTTCATCACCCAGCGTCAGCTGATGAGCAAGAACATGCCGGCCGACGCGATGAAGGGCCAGTACGCCCAGCAGCAGAAGCTGCTGCTCTACATCCTGCCGGTGGCCTTCGGGCTCGGCGGCGTCGCGTTCCCGATCGGCGTCCTGCTCTACTGGACGACCTCGAACATGTGGACGATGGGCCAGCAGTTCTACGTGATCCGCAACAACCCCGCGCCCGGCACCCCGGCGATGCAGGCCAAGCTCGACCGCGACAAGGCCAAGGCGATCCGCAAGGGCGAGCACGTCGAGCCCGAGCCCGCCGCGGTCGCACCGGTCGAGCAGGCCCGGCCGGCCCAGCGCCAGCAGCCGCAGCGGCAGTCCCGCGAGCAGCGCCAGCGCAGCAGCGGCGGCGGCGGCGGAGGGAGCGCCCGTGGCGGAGGGCCTCGCGGCGGGGGATCCCGCGGCGGGGGATCCCGAGGCGGCGGCCGACCCGGTGGCGGACCCAGACCGACGAAGAAGAAGGGCACGAAGTGAGCGAGCAGATCGACGAGCGCGACGACACCGCGACCCCCGACGAGCAGACCCCCGGACCGGACGCGGCCGGCGGCACCACCGGCCCGGACGAGGGCCAGGCCGCCGACGAGGACGGGGACCTCTCCCCCCTGGAGCAGGAGGGTGACATCGCGGCCGACTACCTCGAGGAGCTCCTCGACATCGCCGACCTGGACGGTGACCTCGACATGGACGTCGACGGCGACCGGGCAGCGGTCTCCATCGTGGGCGCGGACCTCGACCAGCTGGTGGGCCGCGACGGCGAGGTCCTCGACGCGTTGCAGGAGCTGACCCGGCTCGCGGTGTACCGGGAGACCGGTGAGCGGTCCCGGCTGATGCTCGACATCGGTGGCTACCGGGCCGACCAGCGCCGCCGGCTCGAGGAGGTCGCGGCCCGTGCGGTGGCGGAGGCGCGGGAGACCGGTGCGGCGGTGTCGTTGGAGCCGATGAGTCCGTTCCAGCGCAAGGTGGTCCACGACGCCGTCGCCGCTGCCGGGCTCGGATCCGGCTCGGAGGGCGTCGAGCCGCGGCGCTTCGTGGTGGTCCACCCCGAGCGATGAGCGAGGTTCCACGTGAAACACCCCTCGTGCCGGACTCGGCGCGGGGGGTGTTCCCGTCGGCGACCCTGACCGCGGTCGGTCGGTACGCCGAGCTGCTCGCCACCGACGGCGTCGTGCGTGGCCTGATCGGCCCCCGGGAGATCGACCGCATCTGGGACCGGCACCTCCTCAACTGCGCCGCGCTCGCCGCGGCCGTGCCGGAGGGAGCGCGCGTCGCCGACGTGGGCAGCGGCGCGGGCCTGCCCGGCCTGGTGCTGGCGCTGGCGCGACCCGACCTCACCGTCACGTTGATCGAGCCCCTGCTGCGACGCACCACCTTCCTGGCGGAGGTGGTCGACCGGCTGCGGCTGCGTGGGGTGTCGGTCGTCCGGAGCCGTGCCGAGGACCTGGCCGGCTCGGTGGAGTTCGACGTGGTGGCCTCGCGCGCGGTGGCGCCGCTCGAGCGGCTGCTCGGCTGGTGCATGCCGCTGACGGCGCCCGACGGCGTCGCGCTCGCCATGAAGGGCAGCTCGGCCGCCGACGAGGTGGCTGCGGTGCGACCGGTGCTGGCGCGGCGGGGGTGGGCCGAGCCGGAGGTCCTCGAGCTGCCCTCACCTGCGGGTCCGGTGCGCGCCGTCCGGGTTCGGTGGGCGGACCCGACCCGGGTACCGTGGCGCGCCGGGCCCGGGAGGGAGCGTGGCAGCTCCCCCCGTCGCCGCACCGGCCGATGATGACCGCAGGCCGCCCGGGTCCGTCCCGGTCCAGCAGTCCGACCAGCTCTCCCAGGAGGTCGTCGTGATCCACGACGCCGACGTTCCACGTGGAACCAACCCGGTCACGGCCGGTGCGCCCGTGCGCACCGCCGCAGACCTCGCGGACCTCGACACCGGGTTCGACGACCGGTTGACCCCGCTCGCCCGGGCGACCCAGCACTCGCTCCTCGCGCGCCAGGACGCGGCCTCCCGACCGGCGCTGCCCCGACCGGGCCGCACCCGGGTGTTCGTGGTGGCGAACCAGAAGGGCGGCGTCGGCAAGACCACCTCGACGGTCAACGTCGCCGCCGGCCTCGCCCAGCTCGGTCAACGGGTGCTCGTCGTCGACCTCGACCCCCAGGGCAACGCCTCGACCGCGTTGTCCATCGACCACGGGCGCGGCACGCCCGTCCACCTACGACGCGCTGGTCGAGGGCGCGCCGCTGGCCGACGTCGCCCAGCCGTGCCCCGACGTGGCGGGGCTGGACGTGGTGCCGGCGACGATCGACCTCGCCGGCGCCGAGATCGAGCTGGTCAGCGTGGTCGCGCGGGAGGGCCGGCTGAAGAAGGCGATCGCCGGTCACCCCCGGGTCGGCGACGCGGGCACGGCGGGCGAGGACCGCTACGACTACGTGCTCGTGGACTGCCCACCCTCCCTCGGGCTGCTCACGCTGAACGCCCTGGTGGCCGGCGAGGAGATGATGATCCCGATCCAGGCCGAGTACTACGCGCTCGAGGGCCTGGGTCAGCTGCTGGAGACCGTCGAGATGGTGCGGGCGAACCTCAACCCGACGCTGGCGATCACCACCATCCTGCTCACCATGTACGACGCCCGCACCCGGCTCGCTGCCGGCGTCGCCGCCGAGGTGCGCGACCACTTCGGCAGCCAGGTGCTCCGCACGGCGATCCCGCGCTCGGTCCGGGTGAGCGAGGCGCCGTCGTACGCGCAGACGGTGATGACCTACGACCCCGGCTCCCCCGGCGCGCTGAGCTACTTCGAGGCCGCCCGCGAGATCGCCGAGCGGGTGGTCCGGTGACCAGCGGGCGCCCCACCCCCCGCCGAGGCCTGGGGCGCGGGCTGGGGTCGCTCATCCCCACCGAGCGCGCCACGCTCCCCGACGACCCCGCCGTCGACGTACCCGACGGCGCGGCGGGGCTGCGGACGGGCCCGCCGTCCGAGGAGGGCCTCGGCCCGGTGGAGGGCGCGTACTTCGTCGAGCTGCCGCCCGAGTGGATCCGTCCCAACCACGCCCAGCCGCGCACGGTCTTCGACGAGGACGCGATGGCCGAGCTGGTGCACTCGGTGCGCGAGATCGGTCTGCTGCAACCGGTGGTCGTGCGCCGCACCGGTCCCGAGGCCTACGAGCTGGTGATGGGCGAGCGCCGTTGGCGCGCGAGCCAGGCGGCCGGCCTGGAGCGGGTCCCGGCCATCGTGCGGGAGACCGACGACACGGACATGCTCCGCGACGCCCTCCTGGAGAACCTCCACCGCGCCCAGCTGAACCCGCTGGAGGAGGCGTCGGCCTACGCCCAGCTGCTGGAGGACTTCGGCTGCACCCACGACGAGCTCGCCCGGCGGATCGGGCGGTCCCGACCGCAGATCAGCAACACGCTGCGGCTGCTGCGCCTCTCCCCCGCGGTCCAGCGCCGCGTGGCGGCGGGTGTGCTCTCCGCCGGTCACGCCCGCTCGCTGCTCGCGGTGGAGGACCCCGAGATCCAGGACCGACTGGCCTCGCGGGTCGTCGCCGAGGGGATCAGCGTGCGGGCGCTCGAGGAGATCGTCGCGGTCGGCGACCACGGGTCCCGCCCGCGGGCCGGTGGCCGGCGCAGGCCCTCGGCCCCGGGGCTGGCCGAGATCGCCGAGCGGCTCTCGGACCGGTTCGAGACCCGGGTCAAGGTCGACCTGGGCCGGTCCAAGGGCAAGATCACCGTCGAGTTCGCGTCGCTGGAGGACCTGCGACGGATCATCGAGGTGATGGACCCCCGCAACCGGACCGACCGGCCGGTCTGAGGCCCGGTCGGGCGGTCCGACCACGCGGCGGCGTCCTCGCGTCGACCAACCGACATGTCGACACATCGATGTGTCGATCGAGCGACATGTCGACATGACTACTTCTTCCGGGCGGCCCTGCGCTTCTCGGCCCGCCGGCGCTTCTCCTCGGCGTCCAGGCGGAGGGCCTCCTCCGGGGTGGGGGCGGTCCCGCCGTACGACGCGGGGACCCACCAGCTGCCCGGCGGCTGCTCGGCCTCGGGATAGCTGCGGATCGCGGTGTCGAGCATGGCCGCCATCCGGTCCTTCAGCGCGCGGGTCTCGGCGACCGGGTCGGCGCCGGTGGGGTGCAGCGGCTCGCCGACGCTGATCGCGATCGTGGTGCCGCGGGAGAAGTCCTTGTCGTGGTCCTTGGTCATCATCCGCTGGGTCCCCCACATGACGACGGGGACCAGCGGCACGCCGGCCTCGGCCGCGATCCGCACCGTGCCGGTCTTGAAGTCCTTCAGCTCGAAGGATCGCGAGATCGTGGCCTCGGGGAAGATGCCGACGGCCTCCCCGGCGCGGAGCTGGTCGACCGCGACCTGGAAGGACCGGACGCCGTCACCGCGGTCGACCTCGATGTGGTGCAGCGAGCGCATCAGCGGCCCGGTCCAGCGGTGGTCGAAGAGCTCCCGCTTGGCCATGAACCGCACCAGCCGGCCGGACGGGTTGGCCGCGAGGCCGCCGTAGACGAAGTCGACGTAGCCGATGTGGTTGTAGGCCAGCAGCACCCCGCCGCTGCGCGGCACGTGCTCGGTGCCGCTGAGCACGATGCGCTGGCCGAGCAGCCGGAAGGCGGTCTTGGCGGCGACGATGATCGGGGGGTAGGTCAGGTCGCGCACGGGCGGGCCTCCGGGTCGGGCTGGTGGGGCGGGTCCATCGACGGTGTCGTCGCCTGGCTCGTCGGTCGGCCGGTCGGCTGGCTCATCGGCGGGTCGCCAGGAAGTCCGCGATCCGGCCGATCGCCTCCTCCAGCACGGTGACGTCGGGCAGCGTGACGAGCCGGAAGTGGTCGGGGCGGACCCAGTTGAAGCCGGTGCCGTGGGTCACCAGGATCTTCTTCGAGCGCAGCAGGTCCAGGACCAGCTCCTGGTCGTCGTCGATCGGGTACACCTCGGGGTCCAGGCGCGGGAAGCAGTACAGCGCGCCCCGCGGACGGACCGAGGAGACGCCGGGGATCTCGTTGAGCATCCGGTCGGCCAGCATCGACTGCTCGTAGAACCGACCGCCGGGGGCGATCAGCTCCTCGATCGACTGATAGCCCCCCAGGGCGGTCTGGATGGCGTGCTGCGCGGGCACGTTGGAGCACATCCGCATGTTCGCGATGAGGGTGAGGCCCTCGAGGAAGTCCTGGGCGACCTCCTGCGGACCCGACAGCAGGACCCACCCCGCGCGGTAGCCGCAGACGCGGTAGGCCTTCGACAGCCCGCTGAAGGTCAGGCACAGGACGTCGTCGCCGGCCGCCTTCGCCGCGTGGTGGTGCACCGCGCCGTCGAAGACGATCTTCTCGTAGATCTCGTCGGAGAACACGACCAGCTCGTGGCGCCGGGCGATGTCGACGAGCCCCTCGACGGTCTCCTTGCTGTAGACCGCGCCCGTGGGGTTGTTGGGGTTGATGATGACGATCGCCTGGGTCTGCTCGGTGATCCTCGACTCGACGTCGGCGAGGTCGGGGTTCCAACCGTTCGACTCGTCGCACTCGTAGTGCACGGGCACGCCGCCGGACAGCGTGATCGCCCCGGTCCACAGCGGGTAGTCCGGGGCCGGCACGAGGATCTCGTTGCCGTCGTCGACGAAGGCCTGGAGCACCATCGAGATCAGCTCGGAGACGCCGTTGCCGATGAACACGTCGTCCACCACGGCCTCGCGCAGCCCCTGCTGCTGGTAGTACTGGGCGACCGCGGTGCGGGCGGGGTAGATGCCGCGGGAGTCGCTGTAGCCCTGCGCCTCGGGCAGGTGGTGGTGCATGTCGGCGAGGATCGCCTCCGGCGCCTCGAACCCGAAGGGTGCGGGGTTGCCGATGTTCAGCTTCAGGATCCGGTGGCCCTCGGCCTCGAGCCGGTGCGCCTCGACGAGGATGGGTCCCCGCACGTCGTAGCGGACGTCGTGGAGCTTGCGGCTCTGGCGGATCTGGCGCACCGGCCCATCCTGGCAGGTGGGGGAGGGGCGGTCGCTGCGGACCGCCCGGCGGCGGGGCGCCGTAGCATCGGGGGGTGACGCGACGCATCGTCCCGCTGACCCCGGACCGGGTCTCGGCGCTGCCCGGGCCGTGCCCGGTCTGCGTGGCCTGGGAGTGCTCGCCTGCGGAGGCCGAGCGGCTGCGCGACGACGCCGGGCGTCGCGCCGACGAGAAGCTGGCGTGGGTCTCGGCCGTGCTCCGCGACTGGGGGTCGTGCGGGCGGGTGGCCTGCGTGGACGGCGTCCCGGTCGGCTACGTCGTCTACGCCCCACCGGCGCTGGTGCCGGGGTCGGGCCGGTTCCCCACGGCCCCGGTCTCCGCCGACGCCGTGCTCCTCACCACGACCTGGGTCTCACCGGCCCACGTCGGCCAGGGGATCGGCCGGCAGCTGGTGCAGCACCTGGCGCGCGACCTGGTCGACCGCGGCGGCTACCGGGCCGTGGAGACCTTCGCCGCCGCGGGACCCGGCGCGCAGCGCGCGTCCTGCGTCCCACCGGCGGACTTCCTGGCCCGGGTCGGCTTCGCCACCCAGCGCGACCACCCGACCCGACCGCGGATGCGGATGGACCTGCGGGCGACGCTGCGCTGGCGCGAGGAGGTCGAGGCGGCGCTGGACCGGTTGCGCGGAGCGGTGCGCCCGACGGCCCCGACGCCGGCCCGGACGAGCAGGACGCGTCCCGCCGTGGGGCGGGACGCGTCCGGGTGAGGCAGGAGCCGGGTGCTGCTCAGCCGATGAAGTCGGAGAGCTCGTTGAGGATCGCGGCCTTGGGTCGGGCGCCGACGATGGAGCGCACGACCTCGCCGCCCTGGTAGACGTTGATCGTCGGGATGCCGGTGACCCGGTAGGAGCTCGGCGTCACCGGGTTCTCGTCGACGTTCATCTTCAGGAACGTGATCTTGTCCCCGTGGTCGCCGGCGAGCTCGTCGAGGATCGGCGAGACCTGGCGGCACGGACCGCACCACTCGGCCCAGAAGTCGACCAGGACCGGCTTCTCGGACTTGAGGACCTGGTCCTCGAACTGGGCGTCGGTGACGGCGGACATGTTCGACATGGGCGTTCCTTCCCTGCTGCTGCTGGGCAGCGCTGGTGCGGTGGTCGGGGCGGACGGGCGGCGCTCGGGGTGCCGTGCCCGGTCCGTCGGGGGCTGCAACGTCGCAGCCCGGAGGATTGTTCCGGGTGCCGGCTCAGGCGCCCGCGGTCTGCACGATCTCGGCGACGGTCTCGGGGGAGGCCTCGGTCGTGGCCGCGACGTGGTCGATCTCGGCGAGGTAGCGCTCGGCGTCCAGCGCGGCGGCACACCCGGTGCCGGCCGCCGTGATCGCCTGCCGGTAGTGGTGGTCGACCAGGTCGCCGCACGCGAACACCCCGACGAGGTTGGTCGCGGTGGAGGGCTGCTTGACCAGCACGTACCCCTCGTCGTCGAGGTCGACCTGACCGGTCAGCAGCTCCGAGCGCGGGTCGTGGCCGATGGCGATGAACAGCCCCGTGGCGTCGAGGGGGCGCTCCTCGCCGGTCACGGTGTCGCGCAGCGTCACCGACTCCAGCCGGTCGTCGCCGTTGATGGAGGCCACCTCGCTGTTCCAGACCATCTCCAGCTTGGGGTCGGCGAAGGCCCGCTCCTGCATGATCTTGGAGGCCCGCAGCTCGTCGCGCCGGTGGATCAGGGAGACCTTCGAGCCGAAACGGGTCAGGAACGTCGCCTCCTCGATCGCGGAGTCGCCACCGCCGACGACGGCGATGTGCTGCTCGCGGAAGAAGAAGCCGTCGCACGTCGCGCACCAGGAGACGCCACGCCCGGACAGCTCGGACTCGCGGGGCAGGCCCAGGCTGCGGTAGCCGGAACCGGTGGCCAGGATGACGGCGCGGGCGGTGTAGGTCTCGGTCGCCGTCCGCACGGTCTTCACCGCACCGGTCAGCTCGACCTCCACGGCGTCGTCCGCGAGGAGCTCGGCGCCGAACCGCTCCGCCTGGGCGCGCATCTCGTCCATCAGCGCCGGGCCCATGATGCCGTCCCGGAAGCCGGGGAAGTTCTCCACCTCGGTGGTGTTCATCAGTGCGCCGCCGGCCGTCACGGAGCCCTCGAGCACGAGCGGCTGGAGGGCGGCGCGGGCGGCGTAGACGGCGGCGGTGTAGCCGGCCGGTCCGGAGCCGATGATGATCAGGTTGCGGGGCTCGCCCATGGTGCGTGTCTCCTCGAGGGGTGTCGGGTCCGGGGCCGTCGTCGGGCCGGGGCGTGGACGACGGGGGTGCGGACCGCCCCTCGGCAGTCCGTCCCAGCCCAACCGATCTTAGGGGCGCGGTGTTCCCGGAGTCCGGTCATCGGGGCAGCGTGACCGAGCGCAGCACGTCGGCGCTGCCGCACTCGACCAGGTCGGCCACCTGGGTGGCACGGGTGGCCGGTCGGAGCACGAGCACCGCGGGCGCGGTGGCGTAGCGCACCGCGACCGCGCGGCCCGGTCCCCAGTCGGCGGCCGGGCAGGCGAAGTCCGCGGCATCCTGGGGGGCCGGGCCGGGTCGGCGCGCGTCGGGGGCGGGCCCCGCCCGCCTGGCCCGGCTGCGTACCGCCAGCGCGTCACGGGCGAAGCGGGTCTCCCGGACCCGTGGTGGGTCCCCGACCAGGGCGAGCCGGACCGCCCGGTCGGTGCGCAGGCCGTCAGCGGTGTCGCGCCGCGACCGCGAGGAGCCGGCGGTCGTGCCGCCGGAGACACCGAGCTCCGCCTCGGCCTGCGAGCGGTCCCCACCGTCCCCGGACCGGGCGGCGCCCTCCTGGGTGGCCTCGGCGGGCCCGGCGTCGGCGCGGTCCGGGGGGGTCTCGCGCGCGAGCCCCTCCGCCGCGGCGTCCGAGGCGGACGTCGCCTCCGGTTGGGCCGCCGGCCCGAGCACCTGGGTCAGCCCGACGCCGACCGCCACCACGGCGGCCGCCGCCACCAGCAGGGCGGCGGCGCGGCGGCGCCGGACGGCCCGGCCGAGCGGGCTGACCCGGTCCGTCGAGGAGACCTGCTCCCCGGACGCCAGCAGGGCCAGCGTCTCGTCGAGCCGCGCCGCCACGTCGGGTGGCACCGGCTCGTCGTGACGCGCCCGGGACAGGACGCGGCGCAGGGCGGCGTCCTGGTCGGGCGGGGGCGGTCGGTCGGTCACGGTGTCCTACGGGCGTTCGGAGGTGGGCGGTGCCGGCGGGTCGGGGGCCATCGTCCCAGGCGGCCGGTCAGCGGGTCGCCGGCGGCGTCCGCGGTGGGGCGCGCGGGGGTGGCGGTGGGACGCGTCGGAGCGCGGCGCGGTTCCCCCCCGGTGGCGGGTCCGCTCGCGGGGGACGGTCACCGCTCTCGAGCTCGGCGGTCACGAGAGGGCGCAGCAGGTCGGCGAGCGCCGCCCGGCCACGGGCGCAGCGCGACTTCACCGTCCCCGGGCGGCAGTCGAGCACAGCGGCGGCCTCGGCGACGGCGTACCCCTCGAGGTCGACGAGGACCAGCGCGGCCCGCTGCTGCGGGGGCAGCGTCGCCAGCGCGTCGAGGACCAGCCGGCGCTCGTCCGCGGCCTGCGCGGCCGCGGCCGGGTCGCCCGCGGCGGGCCCGGTGCGACCGGGACGGCTGGCGTCGGCGACGACGCGCCGTTCGGCGAGGTCGTCGGGCAGCGGGTCGGTCCGGCGGGAGCGCGCCGCCCGGAGCCGGTCGAGGCAGGCGTTGACCACGATCCGGTGGAGCCAGGTCGTGACCGCGGCGTCGCCGCGGTAGGACGCGGCGCGGCGGTGCGCGGAGACGAGGGCCTCCTGCAGCGCGTCGGCGGCGTCCTCGCGGTGGCCGGTGGTGCGCAGCGCGACGGCCCACAACCGGTCCCGGTGGCGCCGCACGAGCACCGCGAAGGCGTCGGGGTCGCCCGCGACGTGCGCCGCGAGCAGGGACCGGTCGTCCGGCTCGTCGGTGCTCCTCAGCCACCGGGGACCTCGAGCACGCGGACCTCGCCGATCCCCCCGGTGAACCCGTCGGTCGCGGGGGGCAGCGCGGTCAGCCACACCACCACCCAGCGGGCCGAGGTGGCCGAGGTCGGCTCGACCGAGCCGTCCGCGGCCTCCGTGATCGCACCGATCGAGGTCAACCCGTCCACGCCGGCGGGCTCCTCGTCGGCGACGAACACCTCGGCGCTGGTCGGGGCACCGGCGAAGTCGACCTCGACCAGGGCGACCTCGCGCTGCCGACCGAGGTCGACGGCGAGGCCGACCCCGGTCTTCAACCCGCCCGGCCCGAGCTGCTGGAAGTAGCGGACGGTGGTCCAGGCCGTCGCGGTGTCCCCGTCGACGGCCAGCGGGGCCTGCTCGGGGTTCTCCGCGGGTGGGTCGCCCTGCGGGTCGAGGTCCGTGGCCGCGAGCCCGGTCACCGCCACCGGGTCCGGGCTGGGTGTGCTGCTCGGCGTCGCCGGGCTGGTCGGCTCCGGCTCGGCGCCGAGAGGGGTCCGCCCACGGCCGAGGTTGTAGACGACCACGGCTGCGACCAGCACCCCGAGCAGCACGAGCAGCACGACGGCGAGGCGGAGCCACCGCCGGCCGGGCACGGGCTCCTCGACGGCCGGCAGCACCCCGGATCCGGTCGCGTCGACGGCGGGCAGCTCGCGTGAACCGGTCTCCCAGGGCCAGTACGTCGAGCCGGCGCGCGCCGTCGTGGTCGTCACACCCTCCTGGGTGCGGGGACGGCGCACGGGGCCCCCGTCCGCCGGGTCCGGGGCGAACAGCGGCCGGGCCGGCGGGTCGGGCAGCGGCGGGGGAGGCGGACCGGGGGTGGGGCGGGCCCGGCGGCCGCTCCCCTCCGGGGGCGGGGCGTCCTCGGGCACGTCGGGAGCGTCGGGTGTGGCCGGCTGGCGGGGCGCCGCGGCGACCGCCTGGGTCGGCAGGTCGTCGGCCTCGGGGGCCGGAGCGGGGTCGGGGGTGGGGTCGGGGGTGGGGTCGGGGGAGGTGGGCCGCTCGGTGGCCACGGTCGAGTCGTCGTCGACGGCGCTGGTGGGGCCGCCGAGGGCGTCGGCCCGGTCGTGGGGCCGCACCTCGGGCACCGGTGGCAGGGTCAGCGGGAACCGCTCGCGGACGGGTGGCAGCATCGCCACCAGCGCGTCGGGGATGCCGGCGTCGTCGCCGACGAACTCCTCGAGCCGGCCGGCGAGCCCGCGGGCGGTCGCCTCGACCCGGCCCCGGGTGCCGGCGTGGGGGTGCAGCACCAGGTCGCACAGCTGGTCCAGCGGTCGGGGCACGCCCGCGCGCACCCGGCGGGGCCGCAGCACGTGACCGTGCTCGACCGGAGCGCGACGCACGTCGGAGCGGGACGTGCCCGCCCAGCTGGCGGTCAGCGCGCAGTAGAGGAGGCCGGCGAGGTCGGCCACGTCGGTCGAGACCCGGTCGTGCGGCACGCCGTGGAGCGCGGCGTCGACGCAGAGCCCGATCACGCGCACCTGACCGTGCCGGTCGACCAGCACGTTCTCGGGGGCCAGCCGGCCGTGCGCGATGCCGGCGGCGTGGGCGCGGGCCACGCTGTCGGCCACCTGCGAGACGAGCCACGCGGCGTGCCGCGGGGCGAGCACCTTCCCCCCGCCGACCAGGATGTCCAGGGAGATCCCCGAACCCCACTCGTTGACGACGTAGCAGATGTCGTCGTCGACGGCGGCGTCCAGCACCCGCAGCAACCGCCGGTCGCTGACGGTGGTCGCCGCTCGGGCCGCGTCGAGGAGGTCCTGCGAGCGCCCGTCGTCGGCGGCGATCGTGTGGAGCGCGACGTGGCGGTCCAGGACGACGTCGTGCGCGCGCCAGAACCGCCCGCTGCCGCTCTCGACGAGCAGGTCGACGAGCCGGTAGCGGCGAGCGAGCACGTCGCCGGGGCGGAAGGCGTGCGTCACGGTGCGGCAGGTCCTCCCCGGGCGGGCGTCGTCACCGGTGGGGTCGTCGGCCGCGCCGGTCGCGCGCGCCCCACCGTGGGGGCCATCGTAGGCCCGCTCACCGGCGGCGTCCCGGGACCAGCCGGGCCGGCAGCCGGGAGGTGACCAGGTCGGTGACCGCGGTCACCTCCCGGATCCGGAGGAGGCGGACGAGCACCAGGAAGGCGACGACGTCGACGCCCACCCCGGCCACCAGGTGCACCGCGGACAGCGTCCAGGCACGGTCGGGGCTGAGCGCGTCGAGCCCGCGCACCACGACGAGCGCCAGGCCGGTGGCGGCCAGCACCGCCAGTCCGAGACGGGCGCCGAAGGAGAGCAGCAGCCGGGTGCGCAGCCCCCCGAGGGCGCGGCTCAGCACGGCGTAGGAGAGCACCGAGCCCACGGCGTACGCCGCGATGTAGGCCAGCGCGAGGGCGGGAGCGGTCGCGGCGGCGTCGGTGCGCGCGACCAGCACCAGCGCGGCGACGACGTTGGTGCCGGACACCGCGCACTGGACGAGGAAGACGGTGCGGGTGCGCTCGAGGGCGTAGAAGCCCCGCAGCACCAGGTAGTGGAAGGTGAACAGGACGAGCGCCCCGCCCAGCAGCGCGAGCGTCGGCACGTAGCGCGGCCAGGTCTCGGAGGTCGCCCCGTGGCCCCACACGACGTGGGCGAGGTCGCCGGCCACGACCGGCAGCAGCGCGCCGACCGGCACCACCACGGCCAGCGCGGTGCGCAAGGTCGTGGCCAGCCGTGCGGCCAGCGCCCCGCGGTCGTTCTCGGCGGCGTGCGCGGAGAGCCGCGGGAGCACCGCGGTCGCCAGGGAGACCGTCACGACGGAGTGCGGCACCATCATGATCAGGAACGCGCTGGAGTAGATGGTGATGCCGGTGCCCTCGGGGCTCTGCGCGGTGCCGTTGGACGCCAGGCGCACGACGACGGTGTAGGCGGCCTGGTTCACGATGACGAACAGCACCGTCCACGTGCCCAGGCGCAGGGTGTGGCCGAGGCCGGTGCCGCGGAAGTCGAACCGGGGTCGGAACCGGAAGCCGGCCGCCCGCAGGTAGGGCACCAGGATCACCAGCTGCGCGACGATGCCCAGCGTCGAGCCGATCCCCAGCAGCGCCTCCTGGCCCGAGGTGTACGCAGCCGCCTGCTCCGCGGTGGAGGCGGGTCCGTGGACGAGGAGGTACAGCGCCAGCACGGCCACGGCCAGCACGTTGTTCGCGATCGGGGCCCACATCATCGGCCCGAACCTGCCCCGGGCGTTGAGGATCTGCCCGACGAGCACGAACATCCCGTAGAAGAACACCTGCGGCAGGCAGTAGCGGGCGAAGTCGATCGCCGAGTCCCGCTCGTCCGCCAGCGCGGGCGTGCGGTAGTCCGAGCCGAGCAGGACGTCCATCACGGCGGGGGCCGCGACGACCAGCAGCACGGTCACCACGGCGAGGAACAGCCCGGCGAGGGTGATGATGCGGTTGGTGTAGGCCTCGCCGCCGTCGGGGTCGGCGCGCATCGAGCGCACCAGCTGGGGCACGAGCACCGCGTTGAACACCCCGCCCGCGAGCAGGATGTAGAGCATGTTCGGCACGGTGTTGGCGATGGTGAACAGGTCGGCGTGGAGGCCGGCCCCCAACGCCGCGGCGAGCAGGGCGGTGCGCACGAAGCCGGACATCCGCGAGACGACCGTCCCGGCCGCCATCACCGCGCTGGAGCCGAGCACGCCCCGGTCCGCCTCGGCCTGCTCGGCCTGCTCGGCCTGCTCGGCCTGCTCCGGGTCCGGCGTCGCGTCGCCGGGTCCCAGGGTCACGGCGTCCCTGCCGCCGGTGGTGCAGGGGCGCCGCGCGCCCGGCGCACCCGCCGCACGGCGCGCAGCACGATCGCGACGACCAGCAGCCCGACGCCGGTGGCCAGGATCAGCCAGATCACGTTGCTCACCTGCGCGGACCGGATCGGCAGCGCGGCGGCGGCCGGGAGCGCCCGGCCGTCGGTGTCCACCAGGCGCAGGGTCACGTCGTGGATCCCGGGCTCCGCGTCCTGGGCCTCCACCACCACCGTGGTCCGCCCGCCGGGTGGCAGCTCGAGCCCGGGCGGGGTGACCACCCGGATGCCCCCGTCCACGACGGGCACCAGCCCGACCGAGACCGGCTCGTCCAGGCCGTTGACCACGGTCGCCGAGAAGCTGCCCGACGCACCGGACAGGGTGACGCCCTCCGGCGCCTCGATGCGGACCGCGCCCAGCCGCTCGCCGATCCACAGCTGCGACGCACGCGCGGAGGCGATCGACCCGGCCGGGTCCTCGCGGTCCTGGTAGGAGGCGAGCACCAGCGCCTCGTCGTCGACGGCGGCGGCGACCTGCGAGTTGACGGCGAGCAGGTTCTGCAGGGTCTCCCCGGCGCGACGCAGCGCGCGCACGGCGGCGAAGACCTCCTCGCCGAGCGGCTCCGGCCCGGCACTCCCGGTGTCGGCGAGGTCCGCGGCGTCGACGCGGACGCCGTCCTGGTCGGCCGCCGCGGTCAGCGGGACCAGGTCCACGCCGGCGTCGGCCAGCCCGGCGAAGAACGCCGCGCCGTCCTCGGCCTGCCAGTCCTGCGGCATCACCACGACCAGGGGGGTCGGTGCGGGGCCCTGATCGGCCGCCGGTCCCGCTCCGGGGTCGGGCCCGACGCCGGGGACGGGCGCGGCGGCCGGGTCGACGAGCCGGAGCGCGGCCTCCGCGAGGATCCGCTGCCGCAGGGCGAGCGAGCTGGTGCGGGGGGTGGGGCCGGGTCCACCGGACTCGGCGCCGGTGGAGGCGAGCACGACCGGGCGCCCGTCCACGACCGCCAGGCTGGGCGCGACCCCGGGGACGAGGTCGTCGCTGCCCAGGCGCAGCGCGCCGGCGTCCTGCTGGTCCAGGCCGCGCAGCACCTCCGGTGTGAGGTGACCCCCGGGGGGAGCGACGACCGGCACGGCGGCCGACCCGCTGGCGCCGGCGAGCGGGCGGATCGTCGTGCTGGACCGGCGGCGCGCATCGGCGTAGAGGTCCGGGGCGGCGGCCAGCGCTCCGGCGACGTCGAGGTCGCCGTACGGCAGCGCGAGCACCTGGTCGCCGCCGACCTCGGACTCCAGCAGCGCCAGCCACGACAGCGCCCGCTCGGCGGCCTCGGACGTCGCGGGGTCGCCGGTGTCGGGGGGGACGCTCCCGGGGTCGGCGGGCTCGGCGGGGTCGGTCGCGTCGGAGGGCGCGGGGGCGGTGCTGGCGTCCTCGGGCGCGACCGGGCCCGGGGAGGACCCGGAGCCGGAGGAGCCCGACGGGGTCCCCGAGGTGTCCTCGGACGGGTCGGCGGACGGGTCGGCGGACGGGTCGGGCGTGCCGTCGGTGCTGCCGTCCGTGGGGGTCGGGCCGAGGTCGCGCGGCGGGTTGGCGGCCGCGAGCCGGGTGGCGGCGGCGACGACGGAGGGGTCGATGAGCCAGCTCACGGGCTCGGCGCCGGAGGCGGCACCGAAGTCGACGCGGTCGCGCAGCTCGCCGCCGACGCCGAGCCGCTCGGCCCACGCCGCGGGGTCGGCGAGCGAGCCGTCGGGGGCGTGGGCGACCGGGGTGCGCAGCGGCACCACGAGCGAGAGGGGGACGGGGGCGTCCGCGGCGTCGGCGGGGAGCACCGGCAGGAAGGTCCGGGCACGCCCGTCGGTGAACTCGTCGCGCCCGTCGGGGCTCTCCCCGAGCGCGTGGACGCCGAACCAGTAGACGCCGGGCTGGGGCTCGCCGCCGGTGGGGGCGAGCCGCTCGAGCAGCAGCCGGCTCGGGACCCTGACCCGGAACGACGCGGTTCCGCCAGGCTCCAGCGACTCGATCGTGGCGTAGCTGCCGGGGTCGGTGATGCGGTCGCCGACCGGCAGGTCCTCCGCGGTCAGCGAGGCCTCCTCGAGCTCGGCCGCGTCGTCGATCGGGTCGGCGCCGAGGAAGCTGTAGACGTTGACGCGGGTCCAGGGCACCTCGTCGTCGTTGGTGACCGAGCCGGTGACCACGACCCGACCGCGCCGGGGCAGCGTGCCCGGCGCGACGTCGTCCAGCCGGATGACCAGCGGCGTGGTCCCCGCCTCGGCCGCGGTGGTCCCCGTGGCCATCGGGCCCGCCGCAGCAGCGACTGGCGCCGCCGGCGCCAGCCACCAGCAGCGCGGTGAGCACGGCCGCGACCAGACCCGGCAGCCTGCGGTGGACGCCCGGGGTGGGGGGTGACGGGTGGCGGGGCGCGCTGCGTCGTCCAGCCCGGCCCACCCGGCGAGCCTAGGACATCGGTGGCGGGCCGCCCGTGCGCACCGCCTAGACTGCTCGGTCGTGCCCGACGCCTCCCCCGCCCCCCTGGTGATGCGGGACGTGGAGCGCGCGGTCAGCGACGAGCTGGACCGTCTCGCCCCCGTCCTGGACGGTCTCGGGAGCCTGTTCGCGGACGCCGGGCACGAGCTCGCGCTGGTCGGTGGGCCGGTGCGCGACGCCATGCTCGGCCGGGCGCACACCGACCTGGACCTGACCACCTCGGCCCGGCCGGACGAGACCGAGCGGCTGCTCAAGGCGTGGGGTGACGCGACCTGGGACGTGGGGCGGGCGTTCGGCACGATCGGGTGCCGGCGCGGGCCGTGGCAGGTCGAGGTCACGACGTACCGCTCGGACGCCTACGACGCGGACTCCCGCAAGCCCGCCGTCGCGTTCGGCGACACCCTGGTCGGCGACCTCGGGCGACGCGACTTCAGCGTCAACGCGATGGCGGTGCGGCTGCCGGGCCGGGAGCTGGAGGACCCCTTCGGCGGGGTCGTCGACCTCGCCCACCGGGTGCTGCGCACGCCCGGTGCACCCGAGGAGTCCTTCTCCGACGACCCGCTGCGGATGATGCGGGCGGCGCGCTTCTCCGCCCAGCTCGGCTTCGAGGTCGCCCCCGAGGTCGTGGCCGCGATGACCGCGATGGCGTCCCGGATCGGGATCGTCTCGGCCGAGCGCGTCCGCGACGAGCTCACCAAGACCCTGCTCGCTCCGTGGCCGCGCCGGGGCCTGACCCTGCTGGTCGGGACCGGGATCGCCGACCACGTGCTGCCCGAGCTGCCGCTGCTCGCGCGGGAGCGCGACGAGCACAACCGGCACAAGGACGTCTACGAGCACACGCTGACCGTGCTGGAGCAGGCCGTGGGGCTCGAGGGCCGGCTCCCCGGCGGTGGGCCCGACCTGGTCTCGCGCCTCGCCGCGCTGATGCACGACGTGGGCAAGCCCCGCACCCGCCGCTTCCTCGACGACGGCACGGTCACCTTCCACCACCACGACGTGGTGGGCGCCAAGCTGACCCGCAAGCGGCTCCGGGCGCTGCGGTTCTCCAACGACGAGGTCGACGCGGTCTCGCTGCTCGTCGAGCTGCACCTGCGCTTCCACGGCTACGGGTCGGGGGAGTGGACCGACTCCGCGGTGCGCCGCTACGTGCGCGACGCCGGTGACCAGCTCGAGCGCCTGCACGTGCTGACCCGCGCCGACTGCACCACCCGCAACCAGCGCAAGGCGGCGCGGCTGAGCCGCACCTACGACGACCTCGAGGAGCGCATCGCCCGCCTCTCCGAGGCCGAGGAGCTGGCCTCGCTGCGTCCCGACCTCGACGGCAACCAGATCATGGCCGTGCTCGGCATCGGGCCGGGTCGTGAGGTCGGCCAGGCCTACCGCCACCTGCTGGACCTGCGCCTCGAGCACGGCCCGATGGACCAGGACGCCGCCGAGCAGGCGCTGCGCGACTGGTGGGAGGCCCGGGGCTGACCCGGCACCGCGTACGGGGGGGGGGGAGCGGGGCCGGGGCCGGGGAGCGGAGCTGGTCAGGCGAAACTTGAGCTTGTCGGCCGTTGCAAACCCCGACAAGCTCGGAAGTCCCCGGCCGGCCGGGGATTCCGACGCACCGGTGCTACTCCTCGCCGGCGATGAACGCCTCGAGCCGGCGGCGTCCCTCGTCGTCCGGCAGCTGCACCGGGGGGGACTTCATCAGGTACGACGACGCGGCGAGCACGGGGCCGCCCTCGCCCCGGTCCAGCGCGATCTTCGCGGCGCGGACGGCGTCGATGATGATGCCGGCGGAGTTCGGGGAGTCCCAGACCTCGAGCTTGTACTCGAGGTTCAGCGGCACGTCGCCGAACGCGCGGCCCTCGAGCCGGACGTAGGCCCACTTGCGGTCGTCGAGCCACTGGACGTAGTCCGAGGGGCCGATGTGCACGTTGCGGTCGGCGATCTTGCCCGCCAGCTCGCCCTGGAGGTTGGAGGTGACGGCCTGCGTCTTCGAGACCTTCTTCGACTCCAGGCGCTCGCGCTCGAGCATGTTCTTGAAGTCCATGTTGCCGCCGACGTTGAGCTGGTAGGTGCGGTCCAGCGCGACACCGCGGTCCTCGAACAGCTTGGCCATCACGCGGTGGGTGATGGTGGCGCCGACCTGGCTCTTGATGTCGTCGCCGACGATGGGGACGCCGGCGGCGCGGAACTTCTCGGCCCACTCGGGGTCGGAGGCGATGAAGACCGGCAGCGCGTTGACGAAGGCGACGCCGGCGTCGATGGCGCACTGGGCGTAGAACTTGTCGGCCTCCTCCGAGCCCACGGGCAGGTAGGAGACGAGCACGTCGGCCTGCGACTCGCGCAGCGCGGCGACGACGTCGACCGGCTCGGCGCCGGACTCCTCGATCATCTGGCGGTAGTACTTGCCGAGCCCGTCGAGGGTCGGCCCGCGCTGCACCTCGATACCGAGCGTGGGGACGTCGGCGATCTTGATGGTGTTGTTCTGCGAGGCGTCGATGGCCTCGGAGAGGTCCTTGCCGACCTTCTTGTCGTCGACGTCGAACGCGGCGACGAACTCGACGTCGGAGACGTGGTACTGGCCGAGCTCGACGTGCATGAGCCCCGGGACGGTGGCCCCGCGGTCGGCGGACCTGTAGTACTCGACTCCCTGGATCAGCGACGTGGCGCAGTTGCCCACGCCCACGATGGCGACTCGTACCGAACCCATGGGGGTTTCCTCTCTGTTCACGTCACTCACCCGTTCTGCGTCGGGGTGGTGTCGGGGGTGGTGCCGGTGGTGGCGGCGGTGGTGCCGGTGGTGGTGGCGTCGGGGCGGCGGATGCCGCGCTCGGCGTCGATCAGGTCGGAGAGCCAACGCACCTCGCGCTGGACGGACTCGACGCCGTGGCGCTGGAGCTCCGCGGCGTAGCGGTCGACCTCGGCCTGGGTCATGGCCAGCTCGCCCTGCACCCGCTCGAGGCGCTCCTGGAGCCGGGTGCGGCGGCCCTCGAGCACGCGCAGCCGGATCTCCATGTCGGTGCGCCCGAAGAAGGCGAACCGGATGTCGAAGGTGTCGTCCTCCCAGGCCGTCGGCCCGACCTCGGTCATCAGCTGCTCGAAGGCGGCCGTGCCGGTCCCGGTGACCTGGTAGACGATCCGCGGGCGCCGTGAGGCGGCCCGGTCGTCGTCGACGGTGGTCTCCTCGATGAGCTGGTTGCGCAGCATCTTCTTCAGCGCGGGGTAGAGGGAGCCGTAGGAGAGCACCCGTCCCCACCCGAGCATCAGGTTCAACCGCTTGCGCAGCTGGTAGCCGTGCATGGGTCCCTCGTGCAGCAGTCCGAGGACCGCCAGCTCGATGGTCTCACCACGCCGTGCCATGGATGCATCGTAGCGATATATCCAGCCGTTGGATAACCGCGACACATCGGTTTCGCGGGTGGGAGCACGTGGGCTCCGTCACGCCGGGGGGCCCCGCGCCGGGGCGGGCGGGCCGTACAGTGGAGCGGCCCCCGCCCCTCGACCTCCCGCCGCCGGGGCAACCGGCCGATCCCCCAACCCCGACGGAGGACCCACGTTGGCAGGCAAGCGCCGGGCCCCGAGCCCGCGAGCGTCGACCCCCCGCACGCTGCGCAGCCGCGTGTGGCGTGTCGGCCGCTGGTTCCTGGCCCTCGGCCTGGTCGGCGTCCTGGTGGCCGTGCTCGCGTTCGTGGTGACCTACCGGGCGATCGACATCCCGGACCCCAACGCGGACTTCCTCACCGAGACCTCCAAGGTCTACTACGCCGACGGCGACGAGGAGATCGGCGAGTTCGCGACGCAGGACCGCGAGTCGATCCCCTACGACGAGATGCCCGAGACGGTGCGCAACGCCGTCGTGGCCGCCGAGGACCGGACGTTCTGGACCAACGAGGGCATCGACCCCCGCGGCATCGTGCGGGCCGCGTTCAACAACGCCCAGGGCGGCGAGACCCAGGGCGCGTCGACGATCACCCAGCAGTACGTGAAGATCCTCTACCTGACCCAGGAGCAGAGCCTCAAGCGCAAGATCAAGGAGGCCATCCTCTCCCTGAAGGTCCAGCGCAGCCAGTCCAAGAAGCAGGTGCTCGAGGGGTACCTCAACACCATCTACTTCGGGCGGGGCGCCTACGGCATCCAGGCCGCCTCGCAGGCCTTCTTCGACAAGCCGGCCGCCGACCTCGACCTGCGCGAGTCGGCCGCGCTGGCCTGCGTGATCAACAACCCCAGCAGGTTCGACCCGGACAACGGCAAGGATGCCCGCACGTCCCTGCGCGAGCGCTACGAGTACACGCTGGACGGCATGGCCGAGGCCGGGGACGTCAGCGAGGGCCAGGCGCAGCGGGCGGCCCGCCGCCTCCCGCCGTTCCCCGAGATCGAGGAGGTCGACACCTACGGCGGGCAGTCCGGCCACATGCTGCGTCTGGTGCGTGCCGAGCTGCAGGAGCTCGGGTTCGACGAGTCCGCGATCGACGGCCAGGGGCTCCGGGTGACCACGACCTTCACCCCCCAGGCGATGACGGCCGCGCAGGAGGGTGCCGCCGAGGCCCGCCCCGAGGGCTTCGGCGCCGAGCAGCTGCACGTGGGGGTGGCGTCGGTGGAGCCCGGGACCGGCGCGCTGCGCGGCTTCTTCGGCGGCCAGGACTACCTCGACTCGCAGATCAACTGGGCCGCGACCGGCGGGATGATCGGCTCGACGATGAAGCCGGTGACCCTGGCCACCGCGCTGGAGAACGGGTTCTCCCTCGAGGACACCTTCGAGGGCAACTCCCCCTACGAGTTCCCCGACGGGCTGCGGGTGCGCAACGAGGGCGCCGGCCCCGACGGCCTCGGCAACGACTACGGCTCCTCGGTCGACGCGGTCGCGGCGCTCGAGGAGTCGATCAACACCGCGTTCGTCGACATGAGCGTGCGGATCCCGGGCGGACCCGAGGAGATCCTGGCGACGGCCAACGACGTGGGCATCCCGCCGGCCGAGCCGTCGAACCGGTTCCCCGGCATCCCCGACCGCTCGGTGGACCTCTCCGAGGACGACTCGCTGCTCACGCTGGGCCGCGCCCGGGTCAGCCCGATCAACATGGCGAACGCCTACGCGACCTTCGCCGCGCGCGGGGAGCAGGCCGACGTCCACGTCGTCGAGACCGTCACCGACGCCGACGGCGAGGAGCTCTACTCCCGGCGTGCCAGCACCACCCAGGCCGTCGACCAGCCGATCGCCGACGACGTCTCCTACGCGATGCAGGAGGTCGTCGCCGACGGCACCGGCGCCACCGTCCAGGGCCTCGGCCGCCCCGCGGCCGGCAAGACCGGCACGGCGACCAACGACGCGGACGCCGTCTCCTCGGCGTGGTTCGTCGGCTACACCCCCCAGCTCGCGACCGCGGTGATGTACGTCCGCGGTGACGGCGACGACCAGCTCGACGGGTGGCTGCCCTCCTACTTCGGCTCCGCCTTCCCCGCCGACACCTGGCTCGCGGTGATGCAGCGCGCGCTGGAGGGCACCGAGGTCGAGGAGTTCCCGCCGCCGGCGAACGTCGACGGCGACGCCCCCGACGGCAGCGACGAGGTGGAGACCGAGGTCCCGGACACCGACCCGACCACCTCCGCCCCGCCGCCGCCCTCGTCGACCCAGCCGACGACCCGCCCGAGCCGGACGCCGCGCTCGAGCGCCCCGCCGTCCTCCTCGGCACCGCCGACCTCGAGCGCCCCGCCGTCGTCCTCGGCGCCGCCGCCGAGCCCGACCCGGACGACGCCGACCCTGCCGACCGGACCGTCGAGCAGCGGCACGTCGTCACCGACCCGCAACCCCCGCGGCGGCGGGTCACCCAGCGGGTGAGCGGGTCGGTCGACCACGTCGACCCCACTCGCGACGACCCGGTGGTCGCCGGGCTCAGCCAGGGGATCGGGGGGCCGGTCGGTCCGCGGGCCGGGCGGCACCGCTGGTGGACCCCGACCGGCGTCGTCCTGCTGCTCGCCACGGTCACCGTCGCCCTGGGCCTGCTGCAGAAGGCCCCGTGCGCGGTCGACGACTGGGCCGACGGCGAGGCCCGCTACGCGCTGATGTGCTACTCCGACCTGCCCTACCTCTACACCGGTCGCGGCTTCGTCGAGCACGAGTGGCCCTACGCCGACGACCCGCAGGTGCGCGCGCGGTACGAGGTGATGGAGTACCCGGTCGGCATCTCCTACCTGGCGTGGGGGACCGCCTGGGCCACCCACGCCGTCGTCGGGTTCCCCGACCTCGGGCCGCGCTACGCCACCCCCGCCGACGACCTGTTCGCGCTCCCCGACGTCGCGCGCGAGTCCACGACCTACGTCGCGGTGAACGCGGTGGTCCTCGGCGCGCTGGCGCTGCTCGCGGCCTGGTTCCTGACCCGGGTGAACCCGGGGCGGCCCTGGGACGCCGCGGTGCTGGCCGCGTCCCCCGCGCTCGCGCTGACCGGGCTGATCAACTGGGACCTGCTGGCCGTCGCCCTCGTCGCCGCGTCGCTGTGGTCCTGGGCGCGGGGTCGCCCCGTCCTCACCGGCGTGCTGCTGGGGCTCGGGACCGCGGCCAAGCTGTACCCCGGGCTGCTGCTCGGGCCGGTGCTGGTGCTGTGCCTGCGGGCGCGCCGCTGGCGGGACGCCGCGGGCGCGGTGGCGGGAGCGGCCGGCGCGTGGCTGCTCGCGAACGCCCCGGCCTACCTGACCGGGCCCGACCAGTGGGCGGTGTTCTGGTCCTTCAACGCCGACCGCGGGGCCGACCTCGGGTCGCTGTGGACCGTGCTCAGCCAGGCGGGCGACCTGGTCGTGGAGCCGGCCACGATCAACCTCGTCTCGCAGGTGGTGCTGCTCGTGTGGTGCCTCGGCGTCGCGGCGCTCGGGCTGCTCGCCCCGTCACCGCCGCGCCTCGCCCAGCTCGGCCTGCTGGTGGTCGTCGGGTTCCTGCTGGTCAACAAGGTCTACTCCCCGCAGTACGTCCTCTGGCTGCTGCCGCTGGCAGCGATCGCCCGGCCCCGGTGGCGCGACCAGCTGGTCTGGCAGGGCGGTGAGGTCCTCTACTTCGCGGTGGTCTGGTGGTACCTCGGCGGCTACCTGCGCCCGGGCAGCGCGGGCGAGGAGGGCTACGACGCCCCGCTGTACTGGCTGGGCATCGTGCTGCGGGTCGCCGCCGAGCTGTACCTCGCCGCCGTGGTCGCGCGCGACGTGTGGCGCCCGGAGCACGACCCGGTGCCGCGCCCTCCCGCGGCCGCGGGTCAGGAGACCAGCACGCGGTCGAACGCCGTGGTCGTGTAGCGCACCCGGACGTCGATCTCCTCGCCCACCTCCGGCACGTGGGCGCCCCGGGGCAGCAGCAGCAGGGAGACCTGCATGTGCGGCGGCTCGGCGAACAACCGCTGCCGACCGTCGACGGTGAAGGGGGAGCGCACCAGACCGGCGGCGTCCAGGCCGCCGCGCGCCAGGGTCGCCGTCCGCGAGCGCAGCCCGTGGTCGCCGGTGGGGGCGGCCAGCCCGATCCCCTGGGAGGTGCCGCCGCCGACGACGAGGAGGTGCCCGGCCCGCGGCGCCCGTCGGCCGCGGTAGCCGTAGACCTCGCCGCGGCGCAGCGGGTGGACGTCGATGACCGTGGACGCGGGTCGCAGCGCCCCGCGGTCACCGAGCCACAAGCCGGTGCCGACGCGGGGTCGCACCTCGTGGTCGGGGTAGGCCGCGCGCAGCCGGTCGAGCTCGTCCGGGACGAGGTGGCTGACCCACAGCCGCCGCACGGGCAGGTCGGCGGCGACCACGTCGTCCATCAGCCGCAGCGCCTCCGGCAGGTGCGAGCCGGCGTCGAGCGGGAAGTGCAGCGCGACGCCCTCGACACGTCCCGCGCGCCGCTCGCGCAGCAGCCGGGCCGCCGCCCGGAGACCGCGACCGTCGAAGCCGTGGCGGCGCATGCTCGTCATCCGCTCCAGCACCACCCGCGCGCCGGGACGCTGGTCCAGCAGCGCCGCGAGGTCCTCGAGCCGGCCCACCGTGTGCACGACGCGCGGCTCCAGCCGCTCGTCGACCCCGGTGGCCGGACCGGTCGGCCGCCACGGGCCGAGCACCATCAGGTCGCCGTCGAAGCGGGGGGCGACCTCCGCCAGCTCGGGGTAGGTGCCGACCGCGACGGTGTCGAGGGCGTGGCCGCGCTCGCGCAACCAGCCGGCGCGGCGGGCGAGCCGGCCCAGCCCGAACCCGTAGCCGTTGCCCTTGACCACGGGCGTCAGCCCGGGGTGCGAGGCCGCGTGCGCCTGCAGGTGGGCGCGCCACCGCTCGCCGTCGACGTGGAGGGTCAGGCTCACGGGGGCGTCACCGCCGCCGCAGGTAGAGCTCGAAGGCGCGGTAGAGCAGCGGGCGCAGCGGCAGGTCCCACTCGCCGACCAGCTCGACGGCCTCGCCGCCGGTGCCGACCTTGAACTGGACGAGGCCGACGTGGGGGTCCTCGGGGTCGAGGGTGTCGGTGATGCCGCGCAGGTCGTAGACGTGCGCACCCGCCACGAGCGCCTCGCGCAGCATCGCCCACTGCACGGCGTTGGAGCCGCGCACCTCGCGCTTCTCGGTCGACGACGCGCCGTAGGAGTACCAGGAGTGCCGGCCCACGCGCACCGCGATGGTGGCGGCCACCAGGTCGCCCTCGTGGCGGGCGAGGTGCAACCGCAGCCGATCGGGGTCCTCCGCGCCGAGCGCCGCGACCATGGTCCGGAAGTAGGCCAGGGGGCGGGGCGTGAAGCCGTCGCGGCCGGCGGTGTGGACGTAGAGGGCGTGGAAGTCGGCGAGCGGGTCGGTCGTGCCGCCGGGGGCGGCGAGGTCGCGGGCCCCCACCGAGGTGACCTCGACGCCGGCCTTGTCGGCCTTCTTGATGTTGCGCCGCCACAGCTGGTTCATCCCGGCGAGCACGTCGGCCTCGCTGCGGGGCTCGCCGTCCCCGTCGACGAGCGGCACCTGGAAGACCAGCTGCGGTTGGCCGGCCGCGAAGCCGCCGTCGCCGCCCTGGTGCCGCCAGCCCCGCTCGCGGAGCGCGGCGACGACGGCGGCGCCGGTCGGCTCGCGACGGGTCGGTGCCAGGTCGCCGAGGCGGCTCACCGCGTCGTCGGCGATGCCGTCCTTGACCTGCTGGGCGCTCCACCGCCGCGTCACCACCGGTGGCCCGAGCCGCACGGCGAAGGCGCCGCGCGACCGCAGGTGCTCGGTCAGCGGGTCCAGCCAGGCGCCCAGGTCGTCGGCGGCGGCGTCCCAGTCGAGCACCGGCCCCTCGGGCAGGTAGGCCAGGGACCGCCGGACCCTCGGCAGCCGGCGGTGGAGGACGAGCGCGGCCCCCACCAGCTCGTCGTCGACGAACCAGCCCAGCGACTCCCGGCCCCACTCGGTCTTGACCCGGCCCCAGGCGGGGGTCTGCAGGAAGCTGGCCGAGGGACGGCCGGCCAGGAAGGCGAGGTGCTCGTCCTCGGTGACCGGACGGACGGAGGGTCGGGCGGCGCGTCGGACGGCGGGGGCGGGCGGCACCCGTCCGAGGCTACCGGCGCTCCTCGGCGCCCACCGCGCCGCCGGGGGCCCGGTCAGAGCCGCTCGCGCAGCCAGGCGACGTCGTCGACGTGGGCGGCGGCGGGGCCGGGGGTCTCCAGCACGACCGGCGCCCCGGCGTCACGGACGACGGCGGCCAGCAGGTCCGGGTCGATGCGGCCCGCGCCGAGGTTGGCGTGCCGGTCGGCGCCGGACCCGGCGTCGTCGCGGCTGTCGTTGCAGTGCACCAGGTCGATCCGCCCGGTGATCCGCAGGACGTCGGCGACGACGGTGGCGAGGTCGACCCCGCCCGCGTGGGCGTGGCAGGTGTCGAGGCAGAAGCCGACGCGCTCGGCGCCCTCGGCGGCCGAGATCGCCTCCCAGACCCCGGCCACCCGGTCGAGGTGCCGCGCCATGGCGTGGTCGCCGCCGGCGGTGTTCTCGATCAGCAACGGCACGGCGAGCTCGGTGGCCTCGACGGCCTTGCGCCAGTTGTCGAACCCGCGCTCGGGGTCGTCCCGGGCCGTGACGTGGCCCCCGTGGACGATCAGCCCCTTGGCGCCGATCCCGGCGGCCGCGGTCACGTGCTGCTGGAGCAGCTTGCGGCTGGGCATCCGGACCCGGTTGTTGGTCGAGGCGAGGTTGAGCACGTAGGGGGCGTGGACGTAGAGGTCCACACCGGCCTCGCCGGCCGCGTCGCGCAGCGCCTCGGCGCCCCCGGGGTAGCGCACCTCGGGGCCGTCCCAGCCCTGCGGGTCGCCGAGGAAGTGCTGCACCAGCGGGAGGCCGCGCTCGCGGGCCTGCGCGACCGGGTCCGCCTGGTCGACGTGGGCTCCGACGGCGAGGGTGCTCATGGGCCCAGGGTAGGCAGCCCGGCCGGCGCCCTCAGCCGGCCGGTCCCGGGAGCGGGCCGGTGCACCACAGGTCGGGGTTGTCGGCCAGCCACCGGCGCCCGTCCCGGCGGCCGAGGTCGCGCGCGCCGGTGAAGAAGTCGTGGTCGAAGAGCAGGTAGCTGAGCAGCTCGCCCTGCAGCGGGCTGTCGCTGCCCAGCAGCCGGTGCACCACCTGCAGGTCGGGGTCGCTGAGGGTGCCGCGCCACGACTTGTGGTTCTCCTCGAAGACCTCGAGCGCCACGTCGGCCAGGGAGTCGCCGCGCTCGGGGGCGACGGCGACGTACGGGACCACCCGCGGGACGGGGAGCCCGCGGGCGGTGCGGTGCGCGGCGAGCGCGGGGGCCAGGTCGGGGTCCGCGGCCATCGCGTTGGTCTCGGCCAGGCGGCGCAGGTCGTGGCGCATCGGGTCGTCCATCACCGCACCGAGCAGGGTCGCCCCGCCGTCGCCGAGGTCGACGGCGGCGCGGTCGAGATCGGGGTCCGGCCGGCGCGGGTGCAGCCCGCCGGTGCCGATGGCGACCAGCCGGTCGGCGCCCAGCTCGAGGGCGGGGGCCAGCGGGACCCGGCGACGGGTCGCACCGTCGGCGTACCACCCGGCGGCCTCCTCGGGGTGGTCGACCCGCACCGAGGGGAACAGCGCCGGGATCGCGGCGGAGGCCATCAGGTGCTCGACACCGACCCGGGTCGCCACGTAGCGGCGGTGGTCCTCGGGGCCGGAGGACGGCACCCGCGCCGCCGCGGCGTCACCGGTCTCGGTGAACACCACGACCTGGCCGGTGCGCACGCCGGTGGCGGTCACCGCGAGGGCCTCGACCCGGCCGGCGTCGAGGTTGTCGTGCAGCGCCTCCCAGGACACGACGCGGCCCAGGGTGCGGGCCAGCGGCTCGGTGCCGAAGAGCCCGCGCAACCGGAAGACCGACAGGCCGAGGGTCTCCGAGGCGTAGCGCAGCACCACGACGGGCGCCTGGCGCCACAGCGGGCGGATGACGTGGCGCTTCGTGGCCTGCTCCAGCGTCCCGACGAGCCGCTCGACCTGCTCCTCGACGTCGAGGTGCGCGGTGGCGGTGAGCGCGGCGGCGAGCAGCGCGCCGGCGCTGGTGCCGAGGTGGAGCACCGGCCGCGCCCCCCGGCGGTCCAGCTCGGGCAGCAGCTCCTCGAGGACGCCGACCTGGTAGGCCGAGCGGGCGCCACCGGCGTCGAGGACCAGCGCGACGCGCGGCTGGTCCGGGTCCCGCCCGGGCGGGGTGGTCGCGCGGGTCGCGGCGGCGTCGAGGGGCACCCGGCGGATGCTAGACCCGGCGGCGGCCGGATTTCGGGGGCCCCGTCGCGCGCTGCTAGCCTGTCCTGTCCTCGCGACCAGCGACGCCCACCGACGGGCGCCCGCCCCGGGGACGAACGAAGCCCTCCTGCCACGGAGAGACCGTGGCCGCCGAGTCCACAGGAGGTAGGACTGCCTTGCGCGCCTACGAAGTCATGGTCATCCTCGACCCCAGCCTCGACGAGCGGACCATCGAGCCCTCGTTGGACAAGTACCTCAACGTCATCCGCAACGACGGCGGCAGCATCGACAACCTCGAGGTGTGGGGCCGCCGCCGGCTCGCCTACGAGGTCCGCAAGAACGCCGAGGGCATCTACGCCGTCGTGACGCTGCAGGCCGAGCCGGCCACCGTCAAGGAGTTCGACCGCCAGCTGACGCTCAACGAGTCGATCCTGCGCACGAAGGTCATCCGCCCCGACGCCCACTGAGCCGCCCGCGCGGCGGTCCTCGCGCGCCCCGGACGGGGCCTGTGGAGGGCCGGCGGCGTCCGTCGGCGAGGCACGGCAGCATCGGCCCCGGCACCCGCACCACCCATCCCCGACCGCTCCCCCAGGAGATCCCATGGCAGGCGAGACCGTCATCACCGTCGTCGGCAACCTCGTCGACGACCCCGAGCTGCGCTTCACCCCCTCCGGGGCGGCCGTGGCGAACTTCCGGATCGCGTCGACGCCGCGCACCCTCGACCGCCAGACCAACGAGTGGAAGGACGGCGAGGCCCTGTTCCTGTCCTGCTCGGTGTGGCGGCAGGCCGCGGAGAACGTCGCCGAGTCGCTGCAGAAGGGCATGCGCGTCGTCGTCCAGGGGCGGCTCAAGCAGCGCTCCTACGAGACCCGCGAGGGCGAGAAGCGCACCGTCGTCGAGCTCGAGGTCGAGGAGGTCGGCCCGTCGCTGAAGTACGCCACGGCCAAGGTCGCCCGGGCCAGCCGGTCCGGCGGCGGCGGCGGTTACGGCGGCGGCGGCGGCCAGCAGGGCGGCTCCGGTGGCTCCGGCGGCGGCTCGTCGTACGGCGGGGACGACCCGTGGGCCACCCCGGCGCCCCAGCAGGGCGGTGGCGGTCGTCCCCAGGGCGGCGGCCAGGGGGGCCAGGGCGGCCAGAACGACCCGTGGGGCGCGCCGGGCGTGGGCTCGGACGAGCCCCCGTTCTGATCCCGGACGGTCCCGGCCGACCCCCAGCACCACCCCGCACCAGCCCGCACCACCCAGTCCCATCCACCATTCCGGTCCGGACACCACTTCCGACCGGGCTCATCGAAGGAGAGCACCACAATGGCCAAGGCAGTGGTCCGCAAGCCGAAGAAGAAGGTTTGCCAGTTCTGCAAGGAGAAGGCCACCGGCGTCGACTACAAGGACGCCGCCCTGCTCCGCAAGTTCATCTCCGACCGCGGCAAGATCCGCGCGCGTCGGGTCACCGGCAACTGCGTGCAGCACCAGCGCGACGTGGCCATCGCGGTCAAGAACGCCCGTGAGGTCGCCCTGCTGCCCTACACCTCGACCGGTCGCTGAGAGGAGCGGACAGCATGAAGCTCATCCTGACCCAGGAGGTCGACGGACTCGGCGGCCCCGGGGACGTCGTCGACGTCAAGCCGGGCTACGGCCGCAACTACCTCGTCCCCCGCGGCGAGGCGCTGCTGTGGACCAAGGGCGGCCAGAAGACGGTCGACCAGATCAAGACCGCCCGCGGCGCCCGCGCGGTGCGCGACCGGGACCACGCCGAGCAGGTGCGGACGGCCCTCGAGGGCGCGCCCGTGGACCTGCCGGTCCGTGCGGGCTCCGGCGGCCGGTTGTTCGGATCGGTGACCAGCGGCGACATCGCCGCCGCGGTCGGCTCGGCCTCTGGTGAGTCGATCGACAAGCGCACCATCGTGCTCGGCAACCCGATCCGCTCGCTGGGCCGGCACACCGTCGGTGTGCGCCTCCACGAGGAGGTCTCGGCCACGGTGACGCTCAACGTCGTCCCCGTCTGACCCCAGCACCACCCAGCACCACCCACGACGGCCGTCCCCCACCGGGGGGCGGCCGTCGTCGCACGCCGGGGTGTCACCCGCGACGTGCCGAGGTGTCACTCGCGACGTCCCGAGGTCTCACTCGCGCACGACCGAGGGGCCGGCCGCCGCCCAGGGACGCCCGGCGTAGACGAGCAGCACCACGACCAGGCCGACCGCCGCGACGAGGGCCAGCGTGGCGGTCGGGCCGGCCAGCGCGCCCACCCCTGCGCCGAGCACGACGGCGGGTAGTGCGGCGACGACGATCGTGACCAGCCGCACGGACGCGAGCCACCCGGCGGCGGCCGGGTCGCCGCCGGCACGGGCCGCGCCGGTGAGCGCGTGGGCGAGCAGGGCCGCGGCGGCGAGCGCCGGCAGCGAGAAGGCCCAGGCGAGCGCGTCCTGGTCGGCGACGAGCCGGTCGGTGACGCCGGGCCAGGACAGCGGGAGCGAGACGACCGCGGCGACGGCGGTGGCCAGGACGACGCCCGGCCGGCCGGGCAGGTCGCCCGGGAGGCGCGCCACGCCGAGCAGCACGAGGGCCCAGCCCACCGGGTCCGCGGTGAGGTCGACCCCGCCGACGCCGACGCGCAACGCGATCAGGAGGTAGCCGAGCGCGGCGACCTGGAGGGGGTGCACGGGCTCACCCTGGCACGCCGGTCACCAGCCAGGCGTCGCCCCGCTCGCGCCGCACCAGAGCGAGGGCGCGCCCACCCATGAAGGCGGCGCCGAAGACGACCCACACGCCGGTGAGCCCCGCCCCCGACCACCCGGCGACGAGCACCAGCGGGGCGTGCAGGAGCAGGACGAACGCGCCCGCCCAGGCCAGGTAGCGCCCGTCCCCGGCACCGATGAGCACGCCGTCGAGCACGAAGACGACCCCGGCCAGGGGTTGCGCGGCCGCGGCGACGAGCAGCACCGGCACCAACCGTGCGTGGACCTCGGGGTCGTCGCTGAACAGCGGGCCGAGCAGCGGCCCCGAGAGCGCCAGCAGCAGGCCCGTGACCACCCCGGCCAGCAGCCCCCACCGCACCATGCGGGCCGTGACGGCGCGGGCCGCCACGACGTCGCCGGCGCCGAGGTAGCGCCCGGTCAGCGCCTGCGCGGCGATCGCGATCGCGTCGAGGACGAAGGCGAGGAAGGTCCACAGCGTCATCGCGAGCTGGTGGGTGGCCAGGTCGACGGTGCGGTCGGCGGCGGGGGCCAGCGCCACGGCGTACGTCGTGACCAGCAGCGCCGCGCGCAGGGTCAGCGTCCGGACGACGAGCGCGACCGCCGCCCGGGCCGCCTCGAGGATCCCGCGGCGGTCCGGGCGCAGCGACGCGCCCTCCCGGCGGGCACCGCGCACCACGACGGCGACCAGCGCGGCGGCGCTGAGCGCCTGCGCGACGACCGAGCCGAGCGCCGAGCCGGCGATGCCGAGCGCCGGCACCGGACCGGCGCCGAAGACCAGCACCACGTTCAGGGCGAGGTTGAGCAGGTTGCCCGCCACGGCGACGACCAGGGGCGTCCGGGTGTCCTGGAGGCCGCGCAGCACACCGGTCGCGGCGAGCAGCAGCAGCAGCGGGGTCGTGCCGAGCGCCGCGATCCGCAGGTAGGTGAGAGCGGCCTCGGCGACCGCGTCCTCCGCGCCGAACAGCCCGACCACCGGCTCGGCCACGACCAGCAGGAGCCCGGTGGCGACCACGCCGATCGCGACCGCCAGCCACAACCCGTCGACGCCCTGGGCGAGCCCGCCGGCGCGGTCGCCGGCGCCCAGCCGGCGGGCCACGCTGGCGGTGGTGCCGTAGGCGAGGAAGACGCACAGCCCGACGACGGTCTGCAGGACGGTGGCCGCGACGCCGAGGCCGGCGAGCGGGATCGTGCCGAGGTTGCCCACGACGGCGGCGTCGCCGAGCAGGAACAGCGGCTCGGCGACGAGCGCGAGGAACGCCGGGACCGCGAGCCGCACGATCTCGCGGTCGTGTCGTCGCAGGTCAGCGGGGGAGGGTCGGCGGGTCACCGGGCTCCTGCGTCGGCGCCGGCCTGCGGCGCGGTGGACAAGTTGTGGAAAGTCTGTCTCAGGTTGCGGCCGCCCGGCGACACCGGGGCGGACGACAGGTGGACGCGAGGTGGACGAACAGAACCTGACATTGTTTTTCCTCCACAGGGTGTACGCCGCGTCGTCGCAGGTCAGGTGTGGTGTCTAGGGGGTGGACGGCGTGTCGTGCACAGCGTGGTCCCCACCCCGCCCACCGCGCGCCGCGTGTCCTCCGACGTTCTCCCCAGGTTGTCCACAGGGCCTGTGGACAAGGTCCTTGGTCGGGGGGCCGCGGAGGTCGTAGGTTCGCCGCTCCGGCCGGGTCTCCCAGGGCTGTCGGCGGCGGCTCCTACGGTCGTCGCAGCTCCTTCCCCCACCCCCCGACTGCTCCCGACCGACCCGCCCGAGGAGGACCCCGCGTGAGCGTGACCGAGTCGTCCGGCCGCTTCGACGGTCCCTCGTTCGAGGAGTGGGGCGACGGTCCGGTGGCCTACGCCCCGGGCGACGCCCCGACCTCGCCGGGCGCGAGGACCCCCCCGCAGGACATGGCCGCGGAGCAGTCCGTGCTCGGGGCGATGCTGATCTCCAAGGACGCGATCGCCGACGTCGCGGAGGTGCTGCGCGGCGCGGACTACTACCGCCCCTCCCACGAGACCATCCACGACGCGGTCATCGACCTCTTCGGTCGCGGCGAGCCCGTCGACATGGTCACCGTGGCAGCCGAGCTGCAGCGCCAGGGCCAGCTGGCCCGCGTCGGCGGCGCGCCGTACCTGCACACGTTGGCCTCCAACGTGCCGATCGCGGCCAACGCGCAGTTCTACGCCGAGATCGTCCGGGAGAAGGCGATCCTGCGCCGCCTCGTCGACGCCGGCACCAAGATCGTGCAGATCGGCTACGCCGGCGAGGGTCAGGTCGACGACGTCGTCGACCGCGCCCAGGCCGAGATCTACCAGGTCACCGACAAGCGCAGCAGCGAGGACTTCGCGCCGCTGGCCGACATCATGGACGGCGTCCTCGACGAGATCGAGGCGATCGGCAACCGCGACGCCGGCCTCTACGGGGTGCCGACCGGTTTCGCCGACCTCGACGACCTGACCAACGGCCTGCACTCCGGGCAGATGGTGATCGTCGCGGCGAGGCCTGCCATGGGCAAGGCGCTCGCGCTCGACACCCGGTTGGCGACACCGAGCGGTTGGACGACCATGGGCGAGGTCGCCGTGGGCGACCAGCTGTACGACGCGCAGGGTCGTCCGACCCGCGTGGTCGCCGCCACCGACGTGATGCTCGACCGCCCGTGCTTCGAGGTGCAGTTCTCCGACGGCACGACGATCGTCGCCGACGCCGAGCACCAGTGGCTCGTGCGCAGCCCGGGACGGCCGGATGGCGTCCTGACGACCCGCGACCTGGACGGCAGGGCTGGCGCGGTGCACGCCATCGGCATGCCGGACGGGTCGGAGGTGAAGATCGACCGGGTGGCGCCCGTGCCCAGCGTGCCGGTGCGGTGCGTCCAGGTCGACAACGCCGACCACCTGTACCTGGCCGGCGAGTCGATGATCCCGACGCACAACTCGACCCTCGCCCTGGACCTGTGCCGCGCGGCGTCGATCCACAACAACCTGGCCAGCGTGTTCTTCAGCCTGGAGATGACGCGCTCGGAGATCACGATGCGGCTGCTCTCGGCCGAGGCCAAGGTGCCGCTGAACCACATCCGCAACGGCAAGATGGACCAGGCCGACTGGGACAAGCTGGCGCGGCACATGGGCCGGGTGTCGTCGGCGCCGATGTTCATCGACGACTCGCCCAACATGACGATGATGGAGATCCGCGCCAAGGCGCGCCGGCTCAAGCAACGCCACGACCTCAAGCTGGTGGTCATCGACTACATGCAGCTGATGACGTCGGGCCGCAAGGTCGAGTCCCGCCAGCTCGAGGTCTCGGAGTTCTCCCGGCAGATCAAGCTGCTCGCCAAGGAGCTCGAGGTCCCGATCATCGCGCTCTCCCAGCTCAACCGCGGGCCCGAGCAGCGCGGCGACAAGCGGCCGATGATGAGCGACCTACGCGAGTCGGGTTGCCTGACCGCCGACACGCGGCTGATGCGGGCCGACACGAACGCCGAGGTCACTCTCGGTGAGCTGATGGCCTCCGGCGCGCGCGACGTGCCGGTCTGGTCGCTCGACGACCGGCTCAAGCTCGTCCCGCGCACGCTCACGCACGCCTTCCCCTCGGGGACGAAGCAGACCTACGAGCTCACCCTCGCCTCGGGCCGGCGGATCCGGGCGACCGCCAACCACCGGTTCCTGACCTACGACGGGTGGATGCCGCTCGGCGAGCTCACGGTCGGCTCCCGGATGGGTGCGGTGCGGCACGTGCCGCCGCCGCTGACGGTCTCGCGGCGGGACGACGACGAGGTGGTGCTGCTAGCCCACCTCCTCGGCGACGGGTCCTTCGTGCGTCGCCAGCCGATCCGCTACGCCTCGGTCGACGAGGCCAACCTGACGGCGGTCGCCGAGGCCGCCGGTCGACGGTTCGGGATCTGCGCGAAGCGCGACGACTACCCGGCGGCGCGGGTGACCACGCTCCGTCTCCCCGCTCCGTTCCGACTCACCCACGGACGCCGCAACCCGATCGCGGCCTGGCTCGACGAGGACGGCCTCTTCGGTCTGCGCAGCCACGAGAAGTTCGTCCCGGACTGGGTCTTCGGGCTGCCCAAGGAGCAGGTGGGCCTGTTCCTGCGCCACCTCTGGGCCACCGACGGCTCGGTCGGCTACGACGAGAAGCGACGCAACGGCCGCCTCTACTACGCCTCGACCAGCCGCCGCCTGGTCGACGACGTGGCCAGGCTGCTGCTGCGCCACAACGTCTTCACCCGGATCAAGCGGGCTCGCAAGGCGGGCTACCGCGACAGCTGGCACCTCCACGTCTACGGGGTGGAGAACCAGCTGCGCTTCCTCGACGAGATCGGGGTGCACGGTGCCCGCGGCGAGCAGGCGCGGCACCTCGCGGAGAGGATCCGCGACGTCACGCCCGCCACCAACCTCGACACCGTCCCGCGCGAGGTCTGGGGGCGCGTCCGCTCCTTGCTCGCCGAGAAGCAGGTGACCCACCGTGAGTTCGCCAGCGCCATGGGCACCCAGTTCTGCGGGTCGACGATGTGGAAGCACGCCCCGAGCCGCGAGCGCCTGGCCCGCGTCGCCGAGGTGCTCGGCGACGCCGACCTCGACGTGCTGGCGACCAACGACGTCTACTGGGACGCCGTGACCTCCGTCGAGCCGGCCGGCGAGGTCGCGGTCTACGACGCCACCGTGCTCGGGACGCACAACTTCGTGGTCAACGGCATTGCCGCCCACAACAGCCTCGAGCAGGACGCCGACATGGTGATCCTGCTCCACCGCGAGGACGCCTACGAGAAGGAGTCGACCCGCCCCGGCGAGGCCGACCTGATCGTGGCCAAGCACCGCAACGGCGCCACCCGCGACATCACCGTCGCCTTCCAGGGCCACTACTCCCGCTTCGTCGACATGGCCCACTGATCGGCCCGTCCCGACCGCTCCTGGAGGGCCTTCGTCCCCAGGACCCGACCGTCGGACCCGAAGTACTCCAAGGTGGCGATGGTCCGGCCGGCCAGCTCGCCGTGCTCACGGAGCGTGACCTCGGGGGTGGCCCGGGCGAAGCCCACCCGTCGATCGGGTCGACGGCGCACGCCCCGTCATCGCTGGGACCGATTAGCGCCGCCGCCTGGTGGGCGATGAGGCAGGTCTCGGGTCCTTCGTCGACGGGGCGAGGGCAGCGGTGAGGTGGTAGACGTCGGCGCCGTCGGCGGCGCCGAGCTGGTGGCGGGCTCGGTGGAGACGCTTGCGGAACGACGGGGCGGAGACGCCCAGCGCGGCTGCGGCGTCGTCACTGCTCAGGCCGTCCCATGCGGTCAGCAGCAGCGCTTCTCGGTCCTCGGAGAGCGACGCGGGGCGGCGGAGGGTGTGCTCGCGGTGCCAGGGGTCCGCGGGGATGGCGGCTGTGGCTCCGAGGAGCGGGTCGGGCACGTCGTCCCACCGGCGCCATGCCACGGTGAAGGTCTCTGCGACGGCGCCGGGGGCATCGCGCGGGCCGACGTGCCGGCGGGCGTAGGCGAGGACGCGGGGCGCGTCACGATGCCACGCGGCCGTGAAGCGCTCCTCCGGGGTGCTCATACCCGCTGGTGGGCATGCAGCGAAGGGCGGTCGTGGCCGAGCACTGCAGCACGCGCCACCCCGCGACGTGACCGGCTTCCGACCTTCGGCTCCACCCCGCGGGAGGGCGCGTCGGCCGCCCTGACCGGCACGGGTGCACCGCTCGGTGAACTCGGGACGAAATCGGTGCGGCGCGCCTCTACCGCGGACCGGTTCCGTGTGCGACCGTGGCGGTCCAGACAGTGCGTATCACGAAACGAGATGCGTCATGCGCAACACCGTAGGTCCCGTAGGTCGGACGCTCGCCCCTGCCGTCCGCCGCGCCGTCGCGGGCTCCGGCGGACCTGGTGGGCCCGGCGGGCCCGGCGGCGGACCGGCCGTGGGGTCACCCACGGCCGCCGCGCGGCTCGTCGACCTGCTCGAGCAGGCGCGGTTCGAGGTCCTGCCGTCGCCCGGCACGGCCGAGCGGGTCGTCGAGCACCTCCCCCGTGGGCGGGTGCTCACCGTGACCGCGTCGCCGACCCGCGGCCTGGAGCCCACCCTGGCGCTGAGCGAGGAGCTCGCGGGCCTCGGCTACGAGGTGGTGCCCCACCTGGCGGCGCGGATGGTGGCCGACCGGGAGCACCTCGCGGACGTGGTGGCGCGGCTCCGGCAGGCCGGGGTGTCGCGGGTCTTCGTCCCGAGCGGCGACGCCGCACCGGTCGGCACCTACCTCGACGCCGTCGCCCTGCTCGAGGACCTGACCCGGCTCGGCTCGCCCTTCCAGCACGTCGGGATCACCGCCTACCCCGAGTCGCACGTCTCGATCCCGGACGACCTCACGGTGCAGGCGATGTGGGACAAGCGGCGCCACGCCACCGAGCTGGTCAGCAACCTCACCTTCGACCCCCAGGTGGTCGAGACCTGGCTCGTGCGGACCCGCGCCCGTGGCATCACCCTGCCCCTCTGGCTCGGTGTCCCGGGGCCGGTCGACACCGCGAAGCTGCTGACGATCGCGACCCGGATCGGCGTCGGCGACTCCACCCGGTTCCTGCTCAAGCACCGCCGCACCGCGCTGCGACTGGCCGCCCCGGGCGGGTTCAGCCCCGAGCGGTTCCTGCGGCGGCTCGCGCCCACCCTCGCCAGGGACGCCTCCGGCGTGGCCGGGCTGCACGTCTTCACCTTCAACCAGGTGGCCGAGACCGAGGCCTGGCGCGCCGACCTCGTCGCACGGGTGCGTGAGGGCGGCCTCCGCGCCCGACCGTCACCCCGCCGCCGGACCCCCTGACCGCACGACAGCACCCGAACCAGCACCCGAACCAGCCCCACCGCAGGACCCAACCCAGAGCACAGGAGCACGCATGAGCCACCACGTCGCCTCGGTCGACCAGTCCGACCGCCTCGTCCCGATCAACCTCCGCCAGTCCGGGTGGACCCCGGTCCAGATGCTCGTCGACACGCGGGTGCGCAAGTCGCCGTACTGGCACCTCTCCGCGGAGGCGGGCTGCTGGCGCGCGTCGGTCTACAACCGGATGTACCACCCGCGCGGCTACGTCCTGCCCGAGGACGGCGGGGCGATGAAGGAGTACGACTCGCTGGTCAACCACGTCACGATGTGGAACGTCGCGGTCGAGCGCCAGATCCAGGTCAAGGGCCCCGAGGCCGCCGACTTCGTCAACTTCGTCATCACCCGCGACGCCACGAAGATCCCCCCGATGCACGCCCGCTACGTGATCCTCTGCAACGAGGCCGGCGGCATCCTCAACGACCCGGTGCTGCTGCGTGTCGCCGAGGACGAGTACTGGTTCAGCATCTCCGACTCCGACCTGATGTTCTGGCTCCAGGGTGTCAACGTCGGGCGCCGCTTCGACGTCGACATCAACGAGATCGACGTCGCCCCGGTGCAGATCCAGGGTCCGAGGTCGGTGGACCTGATGGCCGACCTGTTCGGTCCCGCGATCGCCGAGCTGCCGTCCTACGGGCTCTACGCCGGCACCGTCGAGGGCTGCGAGGTGGTCGTGTCCCAGACCGGCTTCTCCGGTGAGAAGGGCTACGAGATCTACCTGCGCGACGCCACCGTCCACGCCGAGACCCTCTGGCACGCCGTGCTGGCGGCCGGCGAGCGCCACCAGCTCGCCGTCATCGCGCCCGCCCACCACCGCCGGATCGCCGCCGGGATCCTGTCCTGGGGCCAGGACATGGACGTCGAGACGCTGCCGTTCCAGGTCAACCTCGGCTACCAGGTGCCGCGCAGCAAGCAGGCTGACTACATCGGCAAGGCCGCGCTGGAGGAGGCCCGTGCCGCGATCGAGGCGGGGAGCCCCCCGTTCACCCACACGCTGGTCGGCATGCGCCTGGCCGGCAAGCCGATCGACGACTACGCGCCGGACTTCTGGCTGATCGGCGACGCCGAGGACGGTGACCCGGTCGGCTACGTCACCTCGCCCTGGTACTCGCCCGAGCTGGAGGGCAACATCGCGATGGGCCACGTGCCGGTGGCCCTGGCGACGATCGGTACCGAGCTGTGGGTGCACCTGCCGCACGAGTACGCCGACGAGCCGGGCCGCCCGGTCCGTGCGGAGGTCGTCGAGATGCCGTTCCGGCCCTCGGTGAACCCGAACCAGCGCGAGATCCTCAAGGCCCGCGGCCTCGACGCGGCCGTCTAGGGGGCGGGGTGCGCAGCGACGGAGAGATCGCCGAGGACGCCGAGCTGTGGCCGATCGCCCGGGTGGCGGCGGAGATGCTCGACGTGCCGGAGGAGGCCCTGGTGCCCCACGGCCGCCACATCGCCAAGCTGGACCGGGCCTGGCTCGCCGGGATCGAGGACCGGCCGCTGGGCCGGCTGGTGCTGGTCACCGGGATCTCCCCGACCCCGGCGGGGGAGGGGAAGACGACGACCACCGTCGGCCTCACCGACGGCCTGCGGCGGATCGGGGTGCGGGCGGCAGCCGCCCTGCGGGAGCCGAGCATGGGCCCGGTGTTCGGGATGAAGGGCGGTGCCGCCGGCGGCGGCCACGCCCAGGTGGTCCCGATGACCGACATCAACCTGCACTTCACCGGTGACTTCGCCGCGATCGCGGCGGCGAACAACCTGCTCGCCGCCCTCCTGGACAACCACCTGCACCAGGGCAACGAGCTGGACGTCGACCCCCGCACGGTCACCTGGAAGCGGGTGCTGGACGTGAACGACCGGGCCCTCCGCGACACCGTGGTGGGGCTCGGCGGGACGACCAACGGCGTCCCGCGCGAGGCCGGCTGGGACATCGTGGTCGCCAGCGAGCTGATGGCGATCTTCTGCCTGGCCACCTCGCTGGGCGACCTCAAGGAGCGGATCGGGCGGATCGTGGTGGCCCACACCCGGGGCGGAGCGCCGGTGACGGCCGCGGACCTGCAGGCGCAGGACGCCCTGACGATCGTTCTCGCGGGAGCGCTCCAGCCCAACCTGGTGCAGACCCTCGAGCACTCGCCGGCGTTCGTCCACGGGGGCCCGTTCGCCAACATCGCGCACGGGTGCAACTCCGTCCTGGCCACCCGGACGGCGCTGCGCCTGGCCGACGTCGTGGTCACCGAGGCCGGCTTCGGCGCCGACCTCGGCGCGGAGAAGTTCTTCGACCTCAAGTGCCGGCTCTCCGGGTTGCGTCCCGGCGTCGCCGTCGTGGTGGCGACCGTGCGCGCGCTGAAGTACCACGGCGGCGTCGCGGTGGCCGACGTCGGCGTCGAGGACCTCGGGGCGCTCCGGTCCGGGATGGCCAACCTGCGCCGGCACCTGCAGAACCTGCGCGAGGTGTTCGGCGTCCCGGCCGTCGTCGCGATCAACCGCTTCCCCCAGGACACCGACGCGGAGGTCCGCCTCGTCGAGGAGCTGGTGGCTGCGGAGGGGTGCCAGGCCGTGGCCTCGACCCACGTCGTCGACGGCGGCGCCGGGGCTGTCGCGCTGGCCGACGCGGTGTGGACCCAGCTCGAGAAGGACGAGGTCGAGTTCTCCTTCTGCTACCCCGACGAGGGCGGGGTGCTGGACAAGGCGGACGCCGTGGCCCGCCGGGTCTACCGCGCCGACGGGGTCAGCCTCGCCCCCCGCGCGCGGCGACAGCTGGACCGGGTGGTCGCCGACGGCTTCGGTCACCTGCCGGTGTGCTTCGCCAAGACCCAGTACTCCTTCAGCACCGACCCGACCGCCCGTGGCGCCCCCGAGGGCCACACGATCGACGTGCGGGAGGTCCGGCTCAGCGCCGGTGCCGGGTTCGTGGTGCTGGTCGCCGGGGACGTGATGACCATGCCGGGCCTGCCGCGGGTGCCGGCCAGCGCCCGGATGAGCATCGACGACGAGGGCCGGATCAGCGGTCTCTCCTGAGAGCCCCCCTACGATGACGGCCGTGAGCCAGGACGCGCAGGAGGTCGAGCGGGAGGTCGAGGAGGCCCCGGCGGTCGGTGTCGTGCAGTCCGTGGACCGCGCGATCACCATCCTGGAGACGATGGCGCGCGCCGGCGAGGCCGGCGTGAGCGACGTCGCCCGCGAGCTCGGCGTGCACAAGAGCACCGCGTTCCGGTTGCTCGCCACCTTGGCCGCCCGCGGCCTGGTCGAGCAGACCGACGACCGGGGCAAGTACCGCATCGGGCTCGGGCTGGTCCGGATCGCCGGCACGTCGGCCGCGCGCACCGACGTCGTGCAGGCCGCCCGCGCCGTGGGCAAGCAGCTCGCCGCCGAGACCGGCGAGACGATCAACGTCGCGGTGCTGCGCGACGACTCCGCGCTCTACGTCGACCAGGTGGTGGGCTCGGCCGGCCTGCAGCCGCACAACTGGGTGGGCCTGCGGATCCCGCTGCACGCCACCAGCGACGGCAAGGTCCTCCTCGCGGCGCTCGACGCCGCCGAGGTCGACGCGCTGGTCCCCCGGCTGGAGGGCTACACGGGGCGCACCGTCACCCGGCGCCGGGACCTGCACCGCGAGCTGGCCCAGACCAGGCGTCGCGGGTACGCCGTGACCGTCGACGAGCTCGAGGAGGGGCTGAGCGCGGTCGCCGCCCCGATCCGCGACGTGCACGGCGAGGTCGTCGCCTCGCTGAGCATCAGCGGCTCCACCTACCGGCTGGACGACGAGACCGTGGACGGGGTGGTCGGGCCGCTCGTCCGGGCCGCCGAGGTCGCCTCGCTCGAGATGGGCTGGCCGGGACCCTAGCCCTGTCCTGAGCCCGTGACGGGGTTCGGCGGAGCGGCTCCTTGACACGTGCCGGGCGGGGGACGGAGAGTGCGGTGTCTCGCATGACGCTTTCCGTTGCGTCAATCGCAACGGCTCTTGGAGGTTCGAGCATGGCACCACCGCAGTCCGCGGACGTCGTCGTCATCGGGGCGGGGATCGTGGGCAACAGCCTGGTCCACCACCTGGCCGAGCTCGGCTGGCGCAACATCGTCCAGATCGACAAGGGCCCGCTGCCCAACCCCGGCGGGTCGACCGGGCACGCCTCGAACTTCATCTTCCCGGTCGACCACTCCCGCGAGATCACCGACCTCACGCTGGACTCGATGCGCCAGTACCGCGAGCTCGACGTGCTCACCGAGTGCGGCGGCTTCGAGATCGCGCGCACCGAGGAGCGGATGGAGGAGCTGCGCCGGCGGATGTCCAGCGCCCGCGCGTGGGGCATCGAGGCCGAGCTGGTCACTCCCGAGCAGGTCGCCGAGCGGGTGCCCTTCATCGAGACCGAGGACATCATCGGCGCCTTCTGGACGCCCTCGGTGAGCGTCGTGGACTCTCTGCGCGCCGGGACGCTGATGCGCGAGCGCGCGCAGGAGTCGGGCGCGCTGACGATCGCTGCGAACGTCGAGGTCACCGGCTTCGACGTCGTCGACGGGGCGGTGCGCGGCGTGCGCACCGACCAGGGCGACATCGCCTGCGGCACCGTGGTCGTGGCGTGCGGGGTGTGGAGCCCGCGGATCGCCGCCATGGCCGGGGCGAGCATCCCCCTGACGCCGGCGGTGCACCAGATGATCAGCGTGGGGCCGGTGCCGCAGCTCGCGGGGACCGAGGGCGAGATCTCCTTCCCGATCATCCGCGACATGGACTCGCTGTGCTACGAGCGCCAGCACGGCGCCGACATGGAGGTCGGCTCGTACGCCCACCGGGCGATCCTGCACGACCCCGAGGAGATCCCCTCGATCGAGCAGGCCCGGCTCAGCCCGACCGAGATGCCCTTCACCGCCGACGACTTCGACCCCCAGCTCGAGACCGCGCTGGAGCTGATGCCCGAGGCGCTCGGCGCCGAGGGCGCCGAGATCCGGTACGCCATCAACGGCCTGCTCTCGCTCACCCCGGACGGGAACCCGGTCCTCGGGGAGAGCCCGGAGGTCCGGGGCCTGTGGTCGGCGGCCGCGGTGTGGATCAAGGAGGGGCCGGGGGTCGGCCGGGCGGTGGCCGAGCTGATGACGCACGGCACCTCCGAGATCGACGTCCACCACAGCGACATCGCCCGGTTCCACCCCCACCAGCGCACGCGGCAGCACGTCCGCGCCCGCACCGACGAGTCGTTCATCAAGACCTACGGCATCGTCCACCCCGCAGAGCAGTACGCCTCCGACCGCGGCAAGCGGCTGGCCCCGATGCACGCCGACCAGGCGGCGAGGGGAGCGGTGTTCTTCGAGGCGGCGGGCTGGGAGCGCCCGCAGTGGTACGAGGGCAACCGACCCCTCCTGGAGGAGTACGGCGACGCGGTCATGCCTCGCGAGCACGAGTGGGACAGCCGTTGGTGGAGCCCGGTCATCAACGCCGAGCACCTCGCCATGCGCGAGCGCGCCGGCATCGTGGACCTCTCGGCGTTCACGGTCTTCGACGTGGTCGGCCCCGACGCCCTCGAGGCGGTGCAGCGCACGGTCGTCGCCCAGGTCGACGTGCCCCTCGGGCGGGTCGTCTACACCCCCGTCCTGGACGCCCGCGGCGGCTTCCGCTCGGACCTGACCGTGATGCGCCTGGGGCACGACCACCTGCGGGTGGTCACCGGGGGCGCGCACGGCATGGCGGACCGCGCCTGGTTCGCCGCCCACGCCCGCGGGCTCGGCGCCGCCGTCGTCGACCTCACCTCCGCGTGGTCGACGATCGGGGTCTGGGGGCCCCGTGCCCGCGACGTGCTGGCCGGGGTCACCGGCGCCGACATCTCCCACGAGGCCTTCGGGTTCGGCACCTGCCGCACCCTCCAGGTCGACAGCATGGAGGTGCTTGCCTCGCGGATCTCCTACGTCGGCGAGCTGGGCTGGGAGCTCTACGTGCCGATGGAGCAGGCCTACCGCCTGTGGTGCCTGCTGCACGAGGCCGGCGCGCCGCACGGCGCCGTCCCGGTCGGGATCGGGGTCTACGCGACCACCGGGCGGCTGGAGAAGGGCTACCGCGCCTACGGCGCCGAGCTCGACTCCGAGCGCACGGTCGTGGAGGCCGGGATGATGCGCCCGAAGGTCAAGACGGCCGGGTTCACCGGCCGCGAGGCCTACCTCGAGCAGCGGGAGCGGGAGCCCGACCGCGTGCTGTGCACGCTCGCGGTCGACGACCACACCTCGGCGTCCGGGACCAAGCGCTACATGCTGGGCGGCGAGCCGGTCCTGGCCGCCGACGGCGGCGCCCTGGTCGACGCGGGCGGGCACCGGCCCTACGTCACCACCGCCGGGTCAGCGCCCAGCCTGGGCAAGCACCTGCTGATGGCCTACCTGCCCCCCGAGCAGGCCGAGGTCGGCACCGCGCTCTCGGTCTCCTACATGGAGGAGCGCTACCCCGTCACCGTCGTCAGCGCCGACGCCACGCCCGCCTTCGACCCGACCAACGAGCGGATCCGCTCGTGACGCGGGTGCTGGTGGCGGTCAAGCGGGTCGCCGACGTCGCCGGGGAGGTGCAGCTCACCGCGGACGGCCAGGGCCTGGACGGCCGGTACGCCGGGTACACCATCGGCAACCACGACGCCTGCGCCGTCGAGCTCGCGATCCGGGTGGCGGAGCAGACCGGGGGGTCGGTGACCGTGGTCAGCGTCGGTGCGGCCGAGTCGGTGGAGCAGCTGCGCACGGCGCTGGCCCTCGGCGCCCACGCCGGGATCCTCGTCGAGACCGACCCCGTCGGCCTGGGCCCGGCGGACGTCGCGTCCGAGCTCGCGGCCGTGGTCGCCTCGATGGAGGAGGACGGCGAGGGCGTCGACCTGGTGCTGCTCGGCAACGACGCCGCGGACACGGGCGACTTCCAGGTGCCGGTCCGTCTCGCGTACGCGCTGGGCCGGCCGATCGTCACCGGGGCGACCGTGGCGTCGGTCGTCGACGGCGAGCTGGTCGCGACCGTCCGCGGGCCCTACGGCGACGAGGGTTACGCCGTGCCGCTGCCCGCGGTCGCCGCGGTGCTCGAGGGCGGGACCGAGCCGCGCTACCCGACCCTGCGCGGGCGGATGGCGGCCAAGAAGATCCAGGTCGACGTGCGCCCGCCGGCGCACGCCCCGGCCGGCAGCGGGCGGGTCGGCTGGCACCTGCCTCCCGCACCACCGAGCACCACCGAGGTCCTCGGGACCGGACCCGAGGCGGCCCCGGCCGTCGTCGAGGTCCTGCGCCGGCTGGCGGTGCTGCGGTGATCCTGGTCCTGTGCGAGGTGCACCCCACCACCGCCGAGGTCGCCGAGGTCTCCCTGGAGACCCTCGCCCTGGCGCGCGCGCTCGCGGCGGCCGGCGGCGGGGTGGCGGTCCGGGCGGTGGTCGTCGGACCGGTCGCGGACGCCGACGAGGTCGCGACCGTGCTCGGTCGCCACGGCGTGGCGGAGGTGCGGCACGCGGACGGGCCCGGGGTGTCCGCCTACGGCGGCGCGGCCTGGGCGGCGGCGGTGCAGGCCGTGCGCGAGGAGACCGGTGCCGTGGCGGTCCTGGCCGGTGGCTCCCCCCGCGGCAACGAGGTGATGGCCCACCTGGCGGCCCGCCTCGGCGTGCCGATGGCGGCCAACGTGGTGACCTTCGACGGCCTCTCCCCCCTGACCGTGCGTCGCCAGGTCGCCGGTGGCGCCGCGCTGGAGGAGCTGCGCCTGCCGGCCCGGCCCGCGGTCCTCACCATGGCCGGACACGCGTGGCAGGCCGAGGCGGGTCCAGGAGGCCCCGCCCCGTGGGTGCGCTCGGTCCCGGACGTCCCGGAGGCGGACCTCGTGGCACGTGTGGTGCGCACCTCCGACCCCGAGCCGGACGAGTCGGGCGCGCTGTCGGCGGCCCGGGTCGTGGTCGGCGCCGGCCGGGGCGCCGGCGGGCCGGACGGGTTCGCCTCGGTCGCCGAGCTCGCGGACCTCCTCGGGGGCGCCGTGGGTGTCTCCCGGGTGGTGACCAGCCTCGGCTGGCGCCCGCACCACGAGCAGGTCGGGCAGACGGGCAGCAGGATCTCCCCGGACCTCTACATCGCCTGCGGCATCAGCGGGGCGATCCAGCACTGGGCGGGCTGCGCCTCGTCGCGGACCATCCTGGCGGTCAACACCGACCCGGAGGCGCCGATGATGACGCGGGCGACCTACGCCGTCGTCGGCGACATGCACGAGGTGCTGCCCGCGGTGCTGGCGGAGATCCGCGCCTGACCCGGACCCGTCGGGCCGCCGTTCAGGACGGCGACCAGGCCGGGTCGCGGCCGATGAACCCGAGCAGCCGGTCCTGCGCCGTGGCGTCGTCGGGGACCGCCACCTGCGGACCGTACTGGCCGGAGGAGCGCAGCAGGTCGTCCAGCGGCTGCATGCCCGCCAACAGCTCGGCGCAGTGCTCGGGGTCCAGCCGGTCGTCCTGGCCGGTCGCCCGGGCCAGGTCCCAGGAGTGCAGGAAGACGTCGGTGGTGTAGAGCCGGTCGACCATCTCGGTGAGCGTCATCCTCGGGACGTGCTGGTGCTCCACCACCCGCTCGGCACTGGCCGGGTCGTCGAGCAGGGCCTGCACCCGCTCGGCGTGGACCCGCCAGTCGGCGACGAGATCGCCGGTGCGTCCCTGGTCGAGCGTGACCCCGACGGCGGAGAGCAGGCCCGGCAGCCAGGTCAGCAGGTGGTCGACCACGTCGCGGCCGGTCCAGCCCGGGACGGGGGCGGGCACGTCCAGGTCGTCCGCACCCGCCGCGAGCGCGGTGAGGTGCGCGGCGACCGCACGGTGGCGTGCCGCGGGTCCTGCGGGGAGCGTCACGACCGCCAGCATCCTCCGGACGGCCCGCGAGGTCGAGGGCGGGCCTCAGCGCGTGCGCTGCGACCAGTCCTGGACCGCGCCGTAGACGGGGCGCGGGCGCAGGCCGCGGCGCAGGATGCCGTAGCCCCGCTGGTGGGGGCTGGCGCCCTTCTTGGCCCGCTCGTTGTAGAGGAAGACCCGGTCCACGAAGGTGTGCCGGGTGCGCAGCCGCTCCAGCGCGTCGACGGTGAAGCGCGCCTGGTCCTGCCGCGTGACGCCGCGCTCCCACGGGTCCTCGTCCCCGGTGTTGGCGTGGGTGGACCAGCCGACCTCGGTCACCCAGACCGGACGGGTGTCGCCCTCGCGCCGCATCAGCGCGCCGAGCTCGGCGATGTGCTCGAACTCCCACTCGTCGTCCCCGCCGCCGATGTCCGGACCGGTGTCGGACGGCGACTGGTAGGGGTGGGTGGCCATCACGTCGAAGCAGCCGCCGGCTCCGGCGTCGTAGGTGCCCTCGATCCAGTCCAGGTCGTTGTGCATGGTGCCGCCGTAGACCACGTCGACCGCGCCGGCCGCCGAGGAGTCCCGCACGGCGGCATGGGCCGCGCACAGCAGCCGGGTGTAGCGCGCCGGGTCGCCGTCGGCGAGGAAGTCGCGGGAGTTGGGCTCGTTCCAGACCTCCCACGCGGAGACCTGGCCCTCCCAGCGCTCGGCCGCCCAGGCCAGCGCACGGCCGTAGTCGCGCACGTCGGCGGGCATCGACCGCTCGCCGCTGGAGCCGCCGGCCCAGGGCGGGGTCAGCCAGAACGTCGCCAGCACGTCGAGGCCCCGCTCGGAGGCCATGCCGACGACGCGGTCGACGAAGCGGACGCCCCAGCCGTCGGGGTCGATCGGTCCGCGCTGCGGCTGGATCATCGCCCAGGAGACGTCGAGCCGCACCGAGGTAGCCCCCATCTCCACCATCTTGTCCAGGACCCGCTCCCGGCCCCGGTCGGAGTAGGAGGACCACAGGCCGTGGAACTGCACGCCCAGGTCCAGCGTCCTGCCGGGACCGCTGGAGCCGCCCGGGTCGGCCGCCACCGGTGCCGGCGCGACCGGGGGGGCCGCGGCGCCGGGGGAGACGGCCAGCAGCGGGCCGAGCACCGCGGCGGCGATCGTGAGGGACGCGCGGTGGCGGCGCCGCGGGCTCGCGGGCTGCTGGGGGGTCGAGGTGGAACGCACAGGTTGCTCCCGGGGGGTGGAGGCTCGTCGTCGACGTTATCGACCCCCCGGTGGCCCACCTGTAGGCCCACGGTCAGGAGCGGACGGGCTCCTCGCCGGCCATCGCGCGGGCGGCGAGAGCCGGCGGGTCGAGGTCGTCGCCGAGCAGGGTGGCGGCGACGAAGTCGGCGGCGGTCCGCTCGAAGGTGGCGCCGTGCTTGAGCATCGCGTGCTTGCCGCCGCTGACCACGACGTAGCCGACGTCGGTGGTGGCCGCGATGCGCCGCGCGACCGCGGCCGACGCGCCGGGCCTGGCGATCCGGTCCTGGTCGCCGTGCACGACCAGGACCTGGCGGCCCCGCAGGTCCGGCCCGTCGTCGGGGAAGACGTACGGGTTCAGGGCCACCACCGACCGCACGCAGCCGCGGTCGCCGGCGAGCAGCGCGGCGCGCCCTCCCAGGGAGTGGCCGACCAGGGCCACGGGTCGGTCGGGGTAGCGCTGCTCGACCTGGTCCAGCGCCCAGGCGACGTCGTCGACCGGGGTCTGCCGCGCGTCCCAGCCGCGTGAGGAGTTCAGCAGCCGGTACGTCGCCAGCCGGCGCCCGCCGGTGCGGGCGAGCCGCTTGGCCACGGGAATCATCCGGAGCACCGAGAGCTGGGTCGGGCTGACCATCATCGAGTCGCGGCGGGCGCCCGCCGCCGTGGAGCACGAGCACGACGGCGGACGGGTCGGTGGGCTCGGACACCGGCAGCAGCCGGGGGGAGCCCATCAGGGCGCCGGACGGGGGGAGGGGATCACGTCCCGATGATCGCTCGCACCCGATCGACGGACACCGTCTGGAGGGGTGAGCGCGGCCGTGGTGACGGCGGTGGTCCTTGACACCTGCAGCCCGGCGGGTGACGTTGTGCGGACACACCGGGGTGTACCAGAGGAGCCTGCATGCGCGTCACGTCTCGTCTCGTCGTCGGACCGGCGCTCACCGCGCTCGTCACCGGCCTCCTCGCCGGGGTGGCCTCCGGCTCGACGGGAGCCGCGGCCGCGCCGGACCGCGACCGGACCGGGACCGGCTCGAGGTCTACGTCGGCACGATGCAGCCGGGCCAGGTCGCGGACGTCGTCGACCTCGGGGTCGACCGTCACGAGCTGGAGGTCGCGCCCGCGACCGACGGCGACGCCGGCAAGGACGCGGTCGACGGTCGAGGTCGTGATCAGTGGCGCCGACGCCGCCGCGCTCGACGCGCCAGGGCATCGACATGGAGGTCAAGGAGGTCGACGGGCAGGACGTCGCCGCCCGCGCCGAGGCTGCCGAGGCCGCCGGCGACGACGTCTTCCAGCCCTGACTCCGGCCCCGGGGGCATCGAGGAGGAGCTGCGCCAGGTCGCCCGGCGCTACCCCGACCTGACCAAGCTGGTGACGATCGGGCAGAGCGTCCAGGGCCAGGACATCCTGGCGGTGAAGGTCACCCGCAACGCCCGACAGCGTCGACGGACGGCAAGCGGCCGGCGGTGCTGTACCTCTCCGCCCAGCACGCGCGGGAGTGGATCACCCCGGAGATGACCACCCGGCTGCTGCAGCGCATGCTCGCCACCGCAGGCCAGCGACCGCTCCGTGAAGCGGCTGCTGCGCCACACCGAGCTGTGGTTCCTGCCGGTCGCCAACCCCGACGGCTACGACTACACCTTCACCGAGGGCAACCGGCTGTGGCGCAAGAACCTGCGCGACAACGACGGCGACGGTGAGGTCACGACCGCGCGACGGCGTCGACCTCAACCGCAACTGGCCCTACAAGTGGGGCTACGACAACGAGGGCTCCTCGCCCGACCCGAGCGAGCCAGACCTACCGCGGCCCGGGCCCGCCTCCGAGCCCGAGACCAAGGCGCTGAACCGCCTCGCCCGTCGGGTCGGCTTCGAGTTCCTCGTCAACTACCACTCCGCCGCCGAGCTGCTGCTCTACGGCACCGGCTGGCAGGTGGCCACGCCCTCGCCGGACGACCTGATCTACGAGGCGCTGGCCGGTGACGACGAGGACCCCGCGGTGCCGGGCTACGACCCGGACCTGTCCGCGGAGCTGTACACCACCAACGGCGACACCGACAGCGGCATCACCGCAGCGCCACGGCACCCTCGGCTTCACCCCCGAGATGTCGACCTGCGAGGCCGCCTCCGACGTCGACCCCGACGACGAGTGGGAGGCCGAGGACTGCGGCAGCGGGTTCGAGTTCCCCGACGACGAGGACCTCGTCCAGCAGGAGTTCGAGAAGAACATCCCGTTCGCGCTCTCGGTGGCGCGCTCCGCCGGTGACCCCGACGACCCGCGCTCGGTCCATCGGATCGCGAGACCCCCGACTTCGCCCTCGACACCTTCGACGTCTCCTACGGCGACCCGCAGACGGTCGCGGTGACCGCGAAGCGCGCGCTGCGCGCGCTGCGGATGCGCTACCGGGTCGACGGCGGTCCGGTGCGCACCACCAGGGCACGCGAGTGGGACGGCGGCGAGCGCTACGGCGACGAGAACGACGTCTACTTCGCCGAGTACCGCGGCCGGGTCCGCGGGTGCCGCGCCGGGCGACGACGTGCGAGGCGTGGTTCGTCGGCAAGGACGGCCGCGGCAAGGGCACGCGCACCAGCAGCGAGCGGTTCAGCTACCAGGTCGCCTCGCGACACCGGTGCCGACGTGCTCGTGGTGGCCAACGAGGACTACACCGGGGTCAACCCGACCTACCCGGCCGGCACCGACGCGCCGAAGTACGCCGACGCCCACGTCGCCGCCGTCGAGGACGCCGGCTACACCGCCGACGTCTGGGACGTCGACGCCCAGGGCGTCCCGCACGACCTCGGCGTGCTGTCCCACTACGACGCCGTGCTCTGGTACCTCGGCGACAACCGGATCACCCAGGACCCCGAGGACGAGGAGACCGAGACCCCGTTCGGCCCGCTACCCGACCTCTCGGTCGCCGAGCGGCAGCAGTACCTGACGATCGCGGTGCGCGACTACCTGAACGAGGGCGGCACGCTGCTGCACGCCGGCGAGACCGCGCAGTACCAGCGGCCTCCCCGGCTTCGGCGAGTTCGTCGGCGGGCTGTACTACGGGCTGAACGGCGACCCGACCGCCGAGTGCGTCATCGAGGACCAGGCCGGGTTCTTCGACGACTGCCTGCTCCTGGCCGACGACTTCCGGCAGTACTACCTCGGTGCCTTCACCCGCTTCGACAGCCCCGATCCCGGCGCGGATCGAGGGCACGGGCCGACCCGCTGTCCGGGTTCTCGGCCGCCCTCGGCGGCCCGGTCGTGGAGGGCGACAACCCGCTCGACGAGGCCGGCGCCTTCCAGGTCACCAGCGACGTGCTGCCCGCCGACGAGTTCCCGCAGTTCGCCAGCTCGGGTGCCGCGTTGTACGGCGGGGCCGAGAGACCCGTACGCCCCGTACGAGGGCGAGCGCTACGCCGGCGTGCTGCACTCCGACGACTCCTACGCCCGGCTCACCCGGACCCTCGACCTGACCGGCGCGAGCGCCGCCGAGCTCGAGCTCGCGCAGTCGTGGACCACCGAGGAGGACTACGACCACGTGCTCGTCGAGGCGCGCACGGCGGGCGCGGACGACTGGACCACGCTGGCCGAGGCCGGCGGCGCCACCACCACCGACGCCGCCGGCCGAGTGCGAGGCGGGTGGCTTCCTGCTCGACGCTGCACCCGTTCCTCGAGCACTACCTCGGCGGCGCGGACTGCACGGAGCCCGGCACCACCGGGACCTGGAACGCGCTCAGCGGGGACGGCGGCTGGGAGGAGCTGACATACGACCTCGCCGACTTCGTCGGTGGTGAGGTCGAGGTCTCGGTCAGCTACGTCTCCGACCCCGGCACCGGCGGGATCGGCGCCTTCGTCGACGACACCCGGGTCAGCATCGACGGAGCCGACCAGCCCGCGCTCGCCGACGGCTTCGAGGGCGCCACGAGCCAGTGGACGCCGACCGGCGAGCCGGCGGGCAGCCCGCCGACCGCCGCGCAGTGGCAGATCGGGGGCCCCCTGGTCGAGAACATCGCCGCGACGTCGACCGAGGACACCCTGCTGCTCGGGTTCGGGCTGGAGCAGATGGCCTCCGCCGACGAGCGTGCCGCCCTGGTCGGCCGCGCCCTGGACGACCTCCTGGAGTGACTTTCGTCCTGGATTCGGCACCCGGAGTACCCATAGTTGGTGAATCCGGCTCCTGACGGGTGACTCATGCCTCCCGGTGCCGCATGGTTCTCGTGGGCCTCCGGGTCGGGGCGCACAGCCCCGGCCGACGCAGCAGGTCCGTCGTCGTGCTCCCGAGGAGAACCTGCATGTCCACCGTCGCGCCCGCCCCGCCGGCCCGGTCCGCCCACGACCGCCCGGTCGCCGCCACCGCGGTCCTGCTCGTCCTCGCGCTGGTGGCCGCCGTCCTGGCCGCCGTCCTGGTCGCGCCCGCGGCGCCCGCCTCCGCAGCACCGCCGGCGTTCCGCGACCACCCCGGGCTGGTGCCCGAGCAGCCCGCCCGCGGGTACCCGGTCATCAGCGACCAGCCGACGATCCGCCAGACCAACCCCAACTGCCCCAAGGGCTGCGACGTGCCTCGCGAGGTGCTCGCGACCGACCAGGTCGGGCGCTTCATCGTCTCCGGCGGCAACTTCCTGACCGTGGAGCTGCAGGACGGCACGGTCCTCGACCAGCCCCACTTCACCGCGTGGAACATCGACACCAAGCAGATCGCCTGCCCCGGGCTCACCTTCGACAACGACGTCCTCAAGGTGCTGCCCGGCAACGAGCCGACCACCGTCTACGTCGCCGGCCGGTTCGCCAAGATCACCGACGCCGCCGGCGTCACCCGCACCCGCAACAGGATCGCCAAGATCGACCTGGCGACCTGCACGGTCGACAAGACCTTCACCTCCCCCACCCCGAGCTCCAAGGTCGACGAGCTGGCGCTGCTGGGCGACCGGCTCTTCGTCGGCGGTGACTTCAACACCATCGGCGGCCGGGCCATCTCGACGCTCGCCGAGCTCGACGCCACCACCGGCGCGGTGCGGCCCGCGTTCGCCCTCGGCTTCAGCGGCGGCCTCTCCTCGCGGCTGCGCGGGATGGCCCTGAACCCGGCCGGCACGCGGCTGCTCGTGGCCGGCCGCTTCGGCACCATCACCGGCAACGGCGTCTCCGTGGTCAACCCGACCGCCATGATCGACATCAGCGCGGCCACGCCGGTGCTCACCCGGCACTCCTCGACCGGCTACACCGACACCGGTGGCAGGACGATGCCCATCAAGCGGCTGCAGGACGCCTCCTTCTCCCCCGACGGCAGCGTGGTGGGGCTGGCCTACGGGACCGGCACGATCTACGACTTCGTCTACCTGACCCCGATGACCGAGGTGGCCGGCACGCGCTACCGCTGGCGGCACTACATGCGCGACTCCTCCTACGGGATCGGGGTGTCGAACAACGCCGTCTACGTCGCCGGTCACTTCTGCAAGCCCGACGGCGGACCCGGCCCGAGCGAGGTCATGGCGCCGGTGCCCGGCATCACGACGCAGTGCAGCGGCGCGCAGATGAAGGACGGGGTGTGGCGCTCCAAGCTGGCGGCGCTGTCGCTGACCGACGGGACCCCGTTGACCTGGAACCCGGGCAGCCACTCCTTCCGCGGCGGCCAGGTGATCACCGTGACCAGCCGCGGCCTGCTGGTCGGTTTCGACGGCAGCCGCACCAACAACATCCGCACCGGGGCGCTGGCCTTCTTCGACCTCGGCGCCGGCGCCGAGGACGCAGCGGCCCCCGCCGCCGTGGCGTTCGCCTCCCCGAGCGCCGGCCAGACCGTCGGGGACCCCGTGACGATCTCCGGCTCCGCGACCGACGACGTCGGGGTGCGGTCCTTCGGGGTCACGCTCCGCCACGCCGACGGGCGGTACGTCCAGGGGGACGGCCGCCTCGCGGCGAACCGGTACGAGCGCAGCCTCCCCGCCTCCGCGGCCGGCGACTTCTCGTTCGTGACCTCGATGCCGCCGGGCGACTACGTCGCCGAGGCAGTGGCTGCGGACGCCGCGGGCAACACCTCGCCGGTGAGCAGCCTCCCGTTCAACCGCTCCGCCGCGGACGTGGCGCCACCCGCGTCGACCCTCGCGCTCCCCGACGCGGCACGCGAGGGAGAGAGCGTCACCGTCACCGGCCGGGCCACCGACGACGTCGGCGTGGCGAAGATCCAGGTGCGCGTGCGGGACGACCAAGGCCGGTTCCTCCAGCCCGGCGGGGACTTCGCAGCCAGGGCGCGCAACCTGGCCCACTCCACCGACGAGCCGCTCCCCGCGACGAGCGTCGGGTGGACGCTGGTCCTCGGCTCCGGCCTGCCCGAGGGTCGGCACACGGTGTGGGTGCGCGTGGTCGACGCGGCCGGCAACGCCGCGACGCGCCAGCGCGGGCTGACGGTCCAGCCCGCCCGCTGAGCGTGCCCGTCCACCCGCCCGCGGGCCGTGGTGGGTCGTCCGGCACCGTGGCGGGATGACGACGCCGAGGTGGGTTCGCGGGAGCCGACGGCTGCTGGGTCCGGACACCCCGGTGCCCGGGGGCGTCCCCGCGCTGGCCCGCGCGCTGCTGTGGTGGGAGCTCGCGCTGGTGCTGCTGGTCTCGCTCGGCCGGTCGGCGGTCTACTCGGTGGTCAGCCTGCTCGAGGCGGTCACGGCCCCGGGCGCCCTGGCCGAGCAGGCCGCCACGCTGAACTCCTCGGTCACCCCGGACCGCCCGTGGTTCGACCTGACCTACCAGCTGCTGCGGATGGGCTTCGCGCTCGTGCCGGTGCTGCTCGCCGGCTACCTGCTGCACCGCTCCGGCACGCGGGTGCGCGAGGTCTGGTTGCGCGGCGCGGGCTGGCGCGACCTCGGGTCGGGCGCGGTGGTCGCGCTCGGGGTGGGGTCCGTGGGCGTCGTGTTCTACCTCGCGAGCGTCGCCGCCGGCATCAACCTGACGGTGGTCGCGCAAGGCCTCCCCGAGCAGTGGTGGCGCTACCCCGTGCTGGTGCTCGCCGCCCTGCAGAACTCGCTGCTGGAGGAGATCCTGGTCCTGGGCTTCGTCCAGGTCCGGCTGCGCCAGGTCGGCCTCGGTGACGCGACCGCGATCGGTCTCGCCGCGCTGCTGCGCGGCAGCTACCACCTCTACCAGGGCCTCGGCGGCTTCCTGGGCAACCTGGCGATGGGGTTGCTGTTCGGCTGGCTGTACCGGCGCTGGCAGCGGGTCACGCCCCTGGTGGTCGCCCACACCCTGCTCGACGTCGGCGCCTTCGTCGGCTACGCGCTGCTCGCCGGCCGGGTGGGTTGGCTGCCCACGCCGTGAGGGACCCGACGCCGCCCGGTTAGGGTCGGCGGGGTGCATGCCGAGGTGGTCGGGACCCGTTGGTCGACACCGTCGCTGGTGCGGGTGGAGCTGGGCGGGGGAGACCTCGCGGAGGGTGGCGCCTGGGTCGCCCCGGAGGAGACCGACGCCTACGTCAACCTCGCGCTGCCGCCGCCCGGTGCGGCGTACCCGTCGGTCTTCGACCCCGCCGTCGTGCGCGAGGAGCACCCGCGCGAGACCTGGCCTGCGCGTCGTCGTTACACCGTCGCCGACTGGGACCCCGTCGGGCGTCGGCTCGCGATCGACTTCGTGGTCCACGGCGATGCCGGGGTCGCCGGGCCCTGGGCGGCGCGCGCCCGACCGGGTGACGTCCTGGTGTGGGAGGGACCCGGCGGCGGGTACCGGCCCGACCCCGGCGCCGCCCTCCACCTCCTCGTCGGCGACGAGTCGGCGCTGCCCGCCGTCGCTGCAGCGCTGCGGGCCGTGCGCCCGGGGGTGCGCGTGGTGGTGCGGCTGCTCTGCGACGGGCCCCAGCACGAGATGGCGCTGCCCTCGCCGGGCGAGGTCGACCTGCGCTGGCTGCACCGGACCGGGTCGGGCGCCGACACCACCCTGCTCGCCGACGCGGTCGCGGAGATCGGCCCGCTGGGCGGACCGGTCGATGCCTTCGTGCACGGGGAGGCCGAGGAGGTGCGCGCCGTGCGCCGCCACCTGCTCCTCGAGCGGGGCCTGGCCCGCGCCGACATGTCCTGCTCGCCGTACTGGCGGCGGACGATGAGCGACGAGGCCTGGCGCTCGGTCAAGCGGGACTTCCTCGCCGACATGGAGGGCGACGCCTGAGGCGTCACGACCCCGCGAGCGCCACCGCGTCGCCGACCGCGACGGAGCCGGGCCGGGCGACGTCGGCGTAGACCGCCACGCAGGCGTCCCGCTCCCGGCCGAGCGGCCGGAGCCAGGACGTGGACGTCGTCACCCCGTCCTGGGCGAGGTCGACCGTGCGGCAGCGCGGCACCGGCTCGACGACGTCGAGCCCGACGGGTCCCAGGAGGAGCCGCGAGCCCACCCAGGTCTCCTCGACGAACGGCTCGTCGGTCTCGAGCACGACGTTGACCCGCAGCCGCCGGGGGTCGGCGTCGACCCCCCACCGCTCGGCGCACCACCGCAGGGTCGCCGTGCCGACCAGCGACACCGCGCCGCCGTCCTGGTGGGGCACGCCGGGGTCGCGGTCCTCGGCGAGCACGCGCACCGCGGCGCCGAGCGTCGCGCTCAGGCGGTCGTCGAGGGCCGGGCCGAGGGGTTCGTCGTCGACCAGCACGGCACCGTCGGCGGCGGTGCGGGCGCCGTGGGAGAGCACGCCGTCCAGGCGGCGGAACCGCCGTGCGTCCTTCCCGCTGGCCAACCGGCCCTGCCCGTCGACCACGGCCCACCAGCGGTCGCCGACCAGCCCTCGTGCGTCGAGCTCGGCGCGTTGCAGCGACTCACCGCCCATCGCCTTGACGGGGTAGCGGCGCAGCGAGACGACGGTCGGCACCGGCCGATCCTCGCACCCGCCGGGACGGGGGGTCGGTGCGTCGCTCTCAGCTCGCCGACCGCGCCGCGGGGAACCGGACGGCGAAGGTGCTGCCCCGGCCCGGCGTCGAGGCCACGTCGATGCGGGCGCCGTGGCGCTCGGCGACGCGCGCGGCGATCGCGAGGCCGAGCCCGCTGCCGGGACGGCTACGGGCCCGCGGGTCGCTGCTGCGCTCGAACTCGACGAACAGCCGCTGCTGGTCCTCCGCGCTGATCCCCAGGCCCTCGTCGGCGACCAGCAGGACCACGAGACCGACGGAGTGGGCGAGCTCGAGGCGCACGACGTCCCCGGCGTCGCTGAACTTCACGGCGTTGGAGACCAGGTTGACCACCAGCCGCTCCAGCTCCTGCCGGTCGCCGCGCAGCCGTGCGCCCGGCTCCACCGCCGACAGGTCCAGGGCGACCCCGGCCGGCTCCGCGCTGGAGCGGAGCATCTCCCCGACCCCGAGCACCACGTCGGTCAGGTCGACCTCGCCGCGGTCCTCGCCGGCGGGCTCGCGCAGCCGGGTGAGGGTCAGCATGTCCTCGACCAGCGCGAGCATCCGCTCACCGCCGGTGGCGATGGCGCGGTGCGCCCGCTCGGCCACCGAGGGGTCCTCGCGCACCAGCTCGAGGTTGCCGAGGATCGCGGTCAGCGGGTTCTTCAGCTCGTGCACGACGGTGGTGATGACGCGGGTGCGGTGGGCGTCGAGCTCCTCCAGCCGGCGCCGCAGCCCCTGCTCGCGCTCGCGGGCGCGCGCCACCTCCACCACGCGCCCGAGCTCGCGCCCGACCTCGATGGCCGCGTGGTCCTCGGCCGCGGTGAACTCACCGGCGGTGGCCGGCCGGCTCAGCACGGCGTAGCCCAGGCACCGGCGGGCGGCGCCGATCGGCACCAGGACGAACTGGTCGGACCCCAGCCGGTCCAGCCAGCCCAGGACCCGCCGCCGGGAGGCGTCGGGCAGGACGCCGTCGCTGGAGTCCCGCGGGCCGTCGCACACGACGAGCGCGCGTTGCTCGCGCCAGCACTGCTCGGCGTACCGGGCCGCCGCGCGGAAGGCGCGGTCGACCTCGAGCGCAGGCCAGCCCTCGTCCTGCGCGCTCACCTGCCGCAGCAGGCCCCCGAGGTCCGCCGGGAAGCTCACCGGCGGGCGCGTCCCGTCCGCGTCGCCGTCCAGCAGGACCCACGCCTGGTCGGCCAGGAAGCCGCGCACCAGCGGCGCCACGCTCGACTCCAGCACCATCCCGGGCTCGAGCGCGGCCGCGTCGGCGGTGGTGATCGAGGCGATCTCGCGCAACGAGGCGGCCAGCCGGGCCCGCTCCGCCAACCGCTCGCGCTCGCGGGCCTGGCCGACCGCGACGCCGACCTGGGCCGCGTACATCTCGAGGATCGCCCGCGAGCGCGGCCCCGGCCGGCGGCCGTCGGCCGGGAGGTCGAGGGACATGATCCCGACGAGCTCGCCGTCCGGGCCGCGCAGCGGGGCGTACAGCGCGTCCTCGGCCAGCCAGGCGTCCGGGTGGTCGAGGGGCGGTGCGTCGGTACGCCACGTGGTCGCCGAGACAGCCAGGTCGTCGTAGCGCCCGGCGGGCAGGAAGCGCAGCAGGCCCCAGTCGTCGGCGGCGGCGAGCTCGGCCTCGAAGTCGGCGGCCGGGTAGCGGCAGCCGAGGACCGTCCCGCGCGCCGGACCCACCACGGTCACCGCCTCGAAGTCACCGCAGGCGGTGAGCAGGTTGATCGCCACGCACCCGAAGCCGAGCACCTCGGACACCCCGCTGGCCGCCGTCTCGAGCACGTCGTCGAGCCGGCGTTCGGCGGTGACCAGGAGCAGCACGCGGTGGAGGTCCCGCAGCGCTGCCACCTCGGGGGGGTCGAGGGACATCGTCGGTCCTTGGTGGGGGGAGCCCCAGGATAGGTCGGCCCAGGACCGGGCGTGATCGTTTTCAACCAGGCCGCTAGCGTCCCCGACGTGACCAGACGCGCACTCGTCCTGGGCGGCGGTGGCATCACCGGTATCGCCTGGGAGCTCGGGCTGCTCCACGGGCTGTCGGAGGCGGGCGTCGACCTGACCGACGCCGACCTCGTCGTCGGCACGTCGGCCGGGTCGGTGGTGGGGGCGCTCGTGCGGTGCGCACCGCAGGACGGCCGGACCCTCGCCGACCTCCACGCCACGCAGCTCGAGCCCCCGGAGCCGGAGCCGGTGGCCCGGTTGAGCCGCGCCATGGTGGTCCGGATGGCTCCCCCGTACCTCCTGCCCGGCACCCCCGAGCGCAAGCGGGCCCGGTTGGGCCGGCTGGCCCTGCGCCACCCCGGCGACGGCGAGGAGCGCGTCGAGGTGATCCGGCGGATCGTGCCGTGGGAGGTCTGGCCCGAGCGCGACCTGCGGGTCACCGCCGTCGAGGCCGAGACCGGCCGGTTCACCGTCCTCGACGCCGCCGCGGGGGCCTCCGGGGTCGACCTGGTGCACGCCGTGGCCGCGAGCTGCGCGGTGCCGCTGGTGTGGCCGACCGTGGCGATCGGCGGACGGCACTACCTCGACGGCGGCTTCCGCTCCACCGCCAACGTCGACCTCGCGACGGGTTACGACGACGTCGTGGTCCTCGCGCCCCTGCCGCGCGCGTTCTCGAGGGCGACCTCGATCGCGGCGCAGCTGGCCCGCACCGGCTGCGCCCGCTCCGCCGTCGTGGTGCCCGACCGTGCCGCCCTGGCCGCCTTCGGCCGCAACCTGCTCGACCCGGCCCGGCGCGCCGACGCCGCCCGGGCCGGGCTGCGCCAGTCCGCCGACGTGCTCGCCGAGGTCGCGGCCGCCTGGGGTTGACCGCGGCCGTGCCGGACCCGCGGTTGTGACCGTCGGCACGTCGGCCTAGGTTCGCAGCAGCGTCCCGACCGGGGGCGGAGCCCAGGAGGATGCCGGTGCCCGAGCGCGAGAGCTTCGACTACGTGGTGGTGGGGGCCGGCAGCGCCGGAGCGGTGCTCGCCGCGCGCCTCACCGAGGACCCCGGCACGACGGTGCTGCTGCTCGAGGCGGGCGGGCCGGCCGAGTCCGACCAGGTCACGATCCCGGCGGCGTTCGCCAGCCTGTTCCGCACCCGCTGGGACTGGGGCTACCGCACCACCGAGCAGAAGCAGCTCGAGGGGCGCCGGGCCGACTGGCCGCGGATGAAGGCGCTCGGCGGCTGCTCCTCGATGAACGCGATGATCTACATCCGCGGCAACCGCGCCGACTACGACACCTGGCGCGACGACCACGGCGCCACCGGTTGGGGCTACGAGGACGTGCTGCCCTACTTCGTGCGCGCCGAGGGCAACACCCGCCTCGCCGGCCCCTTCCACGGCCAGGACGGCCCGCTCCACGTCGAGGACCGCCGCTACACGCACCCGCTGACCCACGCCTGGGTCGACTCCGCGGTGGCGGCCGGCTTCAAGCCGACCGAGGACTTCAACGGGGCCGACCAGGAGGGCGCCGGCCTGTACCAGGTCACCTGCCGCCGGGGGCGGCGCTGGTCCACGGCCAAGGCCTACCTGGAGCCGGCCGCCGACCGGCCGAACCTCACCGTGCGCACCGGCGCCCTGGCCGAGCGCGTGGTGCTCGAGGGCGGTCGGGCCGTCGGCGTCCGCTACGCCGACGGGCCCACCAGCCGCACGGCGTACGCCGCCGCGGAGGTGCTGCTGTGCGGCGGCGCCGTCAACAGCCCGCAGCTGCTGATGCTCTCCGGGATCGGACCCGGCGAGCACCTGCGCGAGATCGGCGTGGACGTGGCCGTCGACCTCCCCGGGGTCGGCGCCAACCTGCACGACCACCCGGCGGTGCCGCTGGTCTTCGAGACCCGCGACACCACCGACCTCGCCGACCACAACACGCTGGTGAACTTCGCGCGCGCCAAGGCCCGGGGCACCGGTCCGCTGACCTCCAACGTCGGCGAGGGCGGCGGCTTCTTCCGCACCCGCGACACCCTGGTGGCGCCCGACCTGCAGGTCCACGTCGCCCCCACCGGTTTCTGGGACAACGGGCTCCACGAGCCGACCAGCCGCAAGGTGACCGTCGCCCCGACCCTGGTCCACGTCCAGAGCCGCGGCCGGGTGCGGCTGCGCTCGACCGACCCGCGCTGGCACCCCGAGATCGACGCGGCCTACTACGACGACCAGGCCGACCTCGACGCGATGACCCTCGGGGTGCGGCGCGCCCTGGAGACCGTCGCCACCGGTCCGCTGGCCTCCCTCGTCACCCGCGAGGCGCTACCGACGATGGCGCGCTGGGGGCTGGACCCCACCGACGCGCAGGTCGCGGACCACGTCCGGGCCCACACCCAGACGCTCTACCACCCGGTCGGGACCTGCGCGATGGGCGGCGACGAGCGCGCGGTCGTCGACCCCGAGCTGCGGGTGCGCGGCGTCGAGGGGCTGCGCGTCGTCGACGCCAGCGTGATGCCGGTGGTCACGCGCGGCAACACCAACGCGCCCACCATCATGATCGGCGAGAAGGCCGCCGACCTGCTGCGAGGAAGGACCGCACGATGACGAGCACGATCGAGGAGCCCGAGCAGCTCGAGTCGCTGGACCCCGGCACCGGGGACGTGGTCGGCGTGCACGCCGTCGACGACGCCGCGTCCGTCGCGGACGCCGTGGCGCGGGCCCGGGTGGCCGCGGCGTGGTGGGCCGACCTCGGCCACGAGGGCCGCTCGGAGGTGCTGGGCCAGTGGCGCGGCGTGCTGACCCGTCGGATGGCCCAGCTGGCCGACGTGGTGCACGCCGAGACCGGCAAGCCGCACGCCGACGCGGCCCTCGAGATCGGCCTGGCCATCGACCACCTCGGCTGGATCGGGTCGCACGCCGAGAAGGTGCTCGGGCGGCGTCGCCGCTCCCCGGGTCTGCTGCTCGCCAACCAGGCCGCGTCGGTCGAGCACCTGCCGCTGGGGGTGGTCGGCGTGATCGGGCCCTGGAACTACCCGGTGTACACGCCGATGGGCTCGATCGCCTACGCCCTCGGCGCCGGCAACGCGGTGGTCTTCAAGCCCAGCGAGCTGACCCCCGGCGTCGGCGTCTGGCTGGCCGACAGCCTGCGCGAGGTCGTGCGGCGAGCACGACCTGCTGCAGGTGGTGGTCGGCCGGGGTGAGACCGGCGACGCGTTGTGCCGCGCCGACATCGACAAGCTCGCGTTCACCGGGTCGACCGCCACCGGCAAGAAGGTGATGGCGGCCTGCGCGGAGCGGCTGACCCCGGTGCTGATCGAGGCCGGCGGCAAGGACGCGCTGCTGGTCGACGCCGACGCGGACGTCGAGGCCGCCGCCGACGCCGCGGCCTGGGGGGCGTTCTCGAACGCCGGGCAGACCTGCATCGGCATCGAGCGGGTCTACGTCCACGAGCGGGTCGCCGATGCCTTCCTCGACGCGCTCACCGACCCGTGCCCGCGCGATCCACGCCGGTGTCGACGCGGGCGCCCAGATCGGACCGATGACGATGCGCAGCCAGCTCGACGTCGTGCGTCGCCACGTCGACGACGCCCTCGCCCGGGGAGGCCGGGCGCTCGTCGGCGGCGCGGACGCCGTCGACGACCGGTTCGCCCAGCCCACGGTGCTGGTCGACGTGCCCGAGGACAGCGAGGCGGTGACCGAGGAGACCTTCGGCCCGACCGTGACGGTGGCCCGGGTGCGCGACATGGACGAGGCGGTCGAGCGCGCCAACGCCGGCCGGTACGGCCTGGGCTCGGCGGTCTTCTCCGGGTCCCGGGGCCCCGAGCTGGCGCGCCGGCTCCGCTCGGGGATGACCTCGGTGAACTCGGTGATCGCCTTCGCCGGCGTCCCCGTCGCTGCCGTTCGGCGGGGTGGGGGACTCCGGCTTCGGCCGGATCCACGGCCCGGAGGGACTCAAGGAGTTCACCTACGCCAAGGCGGTCACCCGGCAGCGGTTCGCCGCGCCGCTGAACCTCACCACCTTCGACCGGACCGAGGACCAGGACACCCTGTTCGCCACCCTGCTCACCGCGATGCACGGCCGTCCGACCCAGCTGCCGCGTGCCCGGCGGGGGCCGTTGCGGCTGCGCCGGCCCGAGCGGGGCGCCCCGCGCCGCTGAGGCGTCACCCACCCGGGTCTGTCCGGTCCTGGGAGGTTCGAGACGTGCACCCGCCCGCCCCCGCCCCCGCCCCCGCCTCCGGCCGTGCCGGCGCTCTGCTCGTCGCGCTCCTCGCCGGCGGCCTGCTCGCGGGCTGCGGCGGGGGCACGGGCGGTGCCACCAACGAGCCCTCCGGGGCGACCGCGACCGGCTCGCCCGCGGACGTCGCCGCCGACGAGCTCACCGGTGCGGCGGTGACCACGGGGCTGACCAGCCCCTGGGGGGTCGTCGAGCTCGAGGACGGCGACCTGCTGGTCGCGGAGCGGGACACCGCCGCGGTGCTGCGGGTCGACCGCGACACCGGCGAGCAGCGGCTGCTGCGCACGGTGCCCGGCGTGGTGACCGGGAGCGAGTCCGGTCTGCTGGGGCTGGCCATCACGCCCGAGCAGGACCGCGTGCTGGCCTACTACACCGGCGAGGACGACGCGCGGGTCGTGGCGATGACGTGGGACGGGACCGCGCTCGGCGAGCCCGAGCCGGTCCTGACCGGCATCCCCACCGGTGCCGGCTACCACCAGGGCGGCCGCATCGTCGTCGGCCCGGACGGACTGCTCCACGTCGGCACCGGGGACAACGGCGTGCCGGAGGACGCCCAGGACCCCGACTCGCTGTCCGGCAAGGTCCTGCGCGTCACCCTCGACGGTGACCCCGCCCCCGGCAACCCCTCCGGGACGGCCGTCTACACGCTGGGCCACCGCAACGTGCAGGGCCTGGCCTTCGACGGCGAGGGTCGGCTCTGGGAGGCCGAGTTCGGCGACGCCGCGTGGGACGAGGTGAACCTGCTCGAGCCGGGGCGCAACTACGGGTGGCCCGAGGTCGAGGGCAGCGGCGGTGGCGAGGCGTACGCCGACCCGGCCGCGGTCTGGCGCACCGGCGACGCCTCGCCGTCGGGCCTGACCGTCTGGGACGGCTCGCTGTGGTTGGCGGCGCTGCGCGGCACGATCCTGTGGGAGGTCCCGCTCCCCGAGGAGGACGGCGGCAGGGTCGGGCAGCCGGTCTCCCACCTCGCCGGCGACCTGGGCCGGCTGCGCACGGTGCTGCCGACCTCCGCCGACGGCCGCGACGGCCTGCTGCTGACCACCTCGAACACCGACGGCCGGGGCGACCCCGGCCCCGATGACGACCGGGTGCTCGAGCTCAGCCGTTGAGAGCGGTCACTCCGGCAGCGGCTCGCCCGGCAGGTCACCGAGGCCGGCGAACGCCGGGAGGTAGGGCGCGACGTCCCCGTGCACCGTCCAGGCCGCCAGCTGGTCCGCGGTGCGGCGGCTCGCGACCGCCCGCGCGAGGTCGAAGCCGGACGCCTCCAGCCGGGTCCCCGGCGGCTCGCCCCCGTCCTCGGTGCGCGTCGCCGGCGTGACTGCGCCACCGCCAGTCCGGCGCGACGAGCTCGAGCGGGGGCAGTCCGGCCACCGCGCGGCCGAGGCGTCCGGCCAGCCGGTCGCGGACCAGCGCCAGCTCGGAGGTGTCGCGGGCACCGGGACGGCCGAGCGCACCACGGAGGTCCTGCTCGTGGATGACCACGTCGTTGAGGGGACGCGACCCGTTCTCGCGCATCCAGGCCACCAGGTCGTCGGCCAGCGCCCGCCACTCCTCGACGAGCGCGATCACGGGGACGGCGGCGCGGGCGTCGACCTGCCGCTGCGTCCAGGCCGGGTCGTGGTCCTCGGGCTCGTCGCCCGCCAGCACGTCGGCGCCGAGGCCGACCACGTGCGCGAGCAGCTCCCGCGACGTCCATCCCGGGCACGCAGGCACCCGGCGCTCCAGCGCACCCGGCGCCTCGACCGCGGTCGCCAGGACCAGGTCGCACACGCGGTCCGCGGCGGCACGCCAGCGCACGACCGGGTCGGTCGCGGGGTCGTGCGGAGGTCCGCTCACCGCCCCATCGAAGCGCCGGTCCCGGTGTCCGTCCCTCACCCCCAAGGCGGGTGGCGGACCCGGGCCACCGCTGCGAGCGTGGCGCACCGACGAGAGGGGACCACGCGATGGGCAGGATGACGATGCTCGCAGCAGGCGCCGCCGGCTACGTGCTGGGCGCCCGCGCCGGACGCGAGCGCTACGACCGGATCGCGTCGCTGGCCGGCCGGGTGTGGCGCGACCCCCGGGTGCAGCAGCGCAAGGACCAGGCCACGGCCGCGGCCACGGCCGCGGCCAGGGATGCCGCCGCGACTGCGACGCACCGCGCGTCGGACGCCGCCCAGCAGGCGGTCGGGGCGGTGCGCGACACCGTGCAGGGCTCCGGGGACGACCCGTTGACGCGCCCCACCGACCCGGTGCCCGACCCCGGTGCCAGCAACGCGCCGGAGCGCACGGACACCTTTCCCGGCGACCCCGGGCAGCCGGCCCCCGGCGAGCCCGGCCAGAGCGGGGCGGCGCGATGAGCGACCCGACCCCCACCACCTCCGACCGCACCGACGCCGCCGCGCCCGCGGGGGACCCCACCCTCGGCCGGTTGGTGCACGACCTCACCGAGCAGACCCGCGAGCTGGTCCGCGGCGAGATGGCACTCGCCCGGGCCGAGCTGACCGACACCGTCAAGCACGCCGGGAAGGGCGCCGGGCTGTTCGGTGCCGCCGGCGTGGTGGCCCTCTACGGCGTCGGTGTGCTGCTCGCCGCGCTCGTCGCGCTGCTCTCGCTGGTGCTGCCGGTGTGGCTGGCGGCGCTCGTCGTGGCCGTCGTGCTGTTCGCCGCCGCCGGTCTCGCCGCGCTGCTGGGCAAGAAGCAGGTCGACCAGGCCGCTCCCGCCGTGCCCGCCACGCAGGCGAACGTCCAGCGCGACGTCGCCACTCTCAAGCAGGGCAGCGGCGCCCCCCACACCACCACCGCCCGGGAGGGCCGCCATGAGTGACACGGGTTCCACCGCTTCTCCCGACGCTGCCGGGGGTGCCGCGTCCCCACCCCGCAGCGCCGAGACCGCGGCGATCGAGGCCGACATCGAGCAGACCCGCGAGCGGCTCGCCCAGACCGTCGACGCGCTCGGCGCCAAGCTCGACGTCAAGACGCGGACGACCGAGAAGGTCGCCGAGGTACGCGCCGAGCGCGGCACCGAGATCGCGGTCACCGCCGGCATGGCGGTCGCCCTGCTGGTCGCGGTCGTGGTCTGGCGTCGTCGGCGCTGAGGTGGCCGCCACCACGACGCGCCCGGACCGGACCCCGAGCAGGGCAGGCCCGACCCCGAGCACCCGGCGAAGCCCGACTCGCCGCAGGACGTCGAACGTCCGGCGTGGCGCTACGTGGCCCGCTCCACGCTGCGCGAGTTCACCGAGGACGGGTGCCTCGACCTCGCCGCCGCGCTGACCTACTACGCCGTCCTCGCGCTGTTCCCCGCCCTGCTGGCACTGATGTCGCTCGTGGGCCTGGTCGGCCGGGGTCCCGAGACCGTCGACACGCTGCTCCAGGTGCTGCGCGACGTGGGTGCCGGCTCGGTGGCGCAGACCCTCGAGCCCACGCTGACCCAGCTCAGCAACGCCCCGGGCGCCGGTCTGGCGCTGGTCCTCGGCCTGGCGACCGCGCTGTGGTCGGCCTCGGGCTACGTCGGGTCTTTCGGCCGCGCGATGAACCAGGTGCTGGAGGTGGAGGAGGGTCGACCGGTCTGGAAGCTCCGCCCGGCGATGCTGCTGGTGACGCTGGTGAGCGTGGTGCTGGCCGCGCTGGTCCTCCTCGGCCTCGTGGTCACCGGGCCCGCAGCGGTCGCGGTCGGCGACGCCCTGGGCGTGGGCGGGGCGGTGGTCACGGTGTGGTCGATCGCGAAGTGGCCGGCGATGCTCGTCGTGGTGACGCTGCTGGTCGCGCTGCTCTACTACGCCACCCCCAACGTCCGGCCGCCGAAGTTCCGCTGGCTCTCGGTGGGGGCGCTGCTCGCGATCGTGGTCTGGGCGGTGGCCTCGGCGGCGTTCGGCTTCTACGTCGCCAACTTCTCCAGCTACAACAAGACCTACGGCTCGCTGGCGGGCGTCATCGTGTTCCTGCTGTGGCTCTGGCTGACCAACCTGGCGCTGCTGCTGGGCGCCGAGCTCGACTCGGAGCTCGAGCGGGGCCGTCAGCTGCAGGCCGGGATGCACGCCGAGGACGAGCTCCAGCTGCCGCCGCGCGACACCCGGGTCAGCGACAAGGCGGCACGCAAGCGCGACGCCGACCGTCGGCGGGCCCGGGCGCTGCGCCGCAGCCGAGGCCGGGACGACGGCACCTCGACGGGTCCCTCCGACGGCTGAGCGCCGGGGGTTCGTGGCGCGCGGGCACCGCGTGCGTGGTGGACTACCCCCGTGCGGATCACCAGCACCCTGACCCGGACCGTCGGCCCGCTGCTGCTGCGGCGCGCCGGGCGCGGCGGCGTCGATCTGCGCACCCTGCGGTTCCTCCCCCCGTCGCTGAGCATGCCGGTCCGTCGCCGGGGCGTGGACCCGTTGCCCGAGCTCGGCCGTGTCCGGGAGCAGGAACCGGTCCGCCGGCTCACCACGCTGTTCGGCAGGGGCGTGTGGCTGGTCAGCGGGTACGACGAGGCGCGGGCGGTGCTCGGCGACGCCACCTCGTGGAGCAACGACCTGGGGCGGCTGGTCCCCCAGGAAGGCCGTGGCGCGGCCGAGCAGGTCGGCGGGTTGGGGATGACCGACCCGCCGCTGCACACCGAGCTGCGTCGCTACCTCACACCCGAGTTCACCCGGCGCCGGCTCGCGCGCCTGGCCCCCCGCATCGACGAGGTCGTCGCCGCACGCCTCGACGCCCTCGCCGCCGCCGGACCCGACGTCGACCTGGTCGCCGAGTTCGCCTTCCCGGTCCCGTTCGAGGTGATCTGCGAGCTGCTCGGGCTGCCGGTGTCCGACCGGGCCCGCTTCCACGGCCTGGGCGCGGCCCGGTTCGACCTCAGCCAGGGAGGCGTCGGCGTCTTCGGCGCCGCAGCCGCCACCCGCGAGTTCCTCATCGACGCCGTCGCCCGGCAGCGCGCCGACCCCGGTGACGGGCTGATCGGGGCCCTGCTGCGAGACCACGGCGACGACCTCGACGACGTCACCCTCGGCGGCATGGCCGACGGCGTCTTCCTGGGCGGGTACGAGACCAGCGCGTCCATGATCGCGCTCGGGGCGTACCTGCTGGCGGGGTCACCCCGGGCGCGGGCCCGGCTGCGTGGTGACGACGTCGCGGTCGACGAGGTGGTCGAGGAGCTGCTGCGGCACCTGGCCGTGGTCCAGGTCGCGTTCCTGCGCTTCGCCCGGCACGACGTGGACGTGGGCGGCCGCAGGATCCGGGCCGGTGACTGCGTGGGCGTGTCCCTGCTCGCCGCCAACCGGGACCCGCACCTGACCGGGGGCGACGACCGCTTCGACCCGGATCGCGCACCCGCGCGCCACCTCGCCTTCGGGTGGGGGATGCACCGCTGCCTGGGCGCCGAGCTGGCTCGCATGGAGCTGCGGGCCGCGCTGCGCGGGCTGGTGGCGCGCTTCCCCGACCTGGAGGTCGCCGCGCCCGACGACGAGCTGCCGTGGCGGGGGCTGTCCGCGGTCTACGGCGTCGAGCGCCTCCCGGTCCGGCTCTGGCCGGCCGGGGTCAGCGGCTGAGACCACCCGGCAGCAGCCGCCCGGCGACGTCGCGCACGGCCGTGGCGACCCCGACGGCGCCGGCGAGACCCACCGAGCCCCAGCTGAAGTGGTCCTCCCACCGCACGATCCGCCCCCGGCGCACCTCGAAGGTGCCCTGCACGGCGAAGCTGGTCGCCACGGGACCCACCCGGAGGGTGTCCACCCGATCGGTGAGCACGACGTCGCCGGTGGCCGCGGCGTGTCGCATCGCGACCTCCACGGCGACGCCGCGCGCCTCGAGGCCACGCAGCAGCGCGCCCACCGCCGGGCCGCGCAGGGTCGGCAGGCCGGTGTTGCGCCACACCACCGCTTCGTCGAGGAGCCGGGTCGCCCCCGCCGCGTCACCGGTCTGCAGGGCGATCCAGAACCGTTGGACCACGTCGAGCGGGTCGGCGTCCACGACCCGGGTCTCGACGCTCTCGGGGAAGGCCATGCCGCCAGCCTAGGTTCCCAGCGCGCGCTACTTCGAGCTGGCCCGCTGGTACTGGCGGATCGTGAGCGGCACGAAGACCGCCAGGATCAGCACCACCCAGAGCAGGGTGTAGAGCGCCGGGTGCTGCAGCGGCCACACGTCGGGAGCAGGCACCCGGGGGTCGACGTTGCCGAACAGCTCGCGGGCGGCCTGCGTCAGGGCGGAGACCGGGTTCCACTCCACGAAGACCCGCAGCCCGCTGGAGAACGACTCCAGCGGGACGAAGGCGTTGGAGACGAAGGTCAGCGGGAAGATGACCACGAACGAGGCGTTGTTGACGACCTCGACGCTCGGCACGATCAGCCCGACGTAGGCCATCACCCAGCTGATCGCGTAGGCGAAGGTCAGCAGCAGCAGGAAGCCGCCCAGCGCGTCGAGGACCCCCTCGCGGATCCGCCAGCCGACGACCAGGCCGGTGAGCGCCATGATGATCAGCGACAGCACGTTGTAGACCACGTCGGAGGTGGTGCGTCCGACCAGCACGGCCGACGGTGACATCGGCAGCGACCGGAACCGGTCGATGATGCCCTTCTGCATGTCCTCGGCCAGGCCGGCGCCGGTGAAGGTGGCGCCGAAGATCACGGTCTGGGCGAAGATCCCGCCGATCAGGAACTCCCGGTAGGAGACCTCGCCCTCCGGGTCGATCGCGCCGCCGAAGACGAAGGCGAACAGCAGCACGAACATGATCGGGCTGATCAGCACGAAGACGAGGACCTCGGGCACCCGCTTGATCTTGATCAGGTTGCGCTTGGCGACGACCCAGCCGTCGGAGAAGGCGTCGGCGGCCCCGCCGCGCCGCGTGGGCGCGCGGCCGCCGGCGAGCGCGCTGCTCGTGCCGCCGGGTGCCGGGGTGGCGGGATCGGTCGTCGGGTCGCTCATCGGGTCGCCTCCTGCGTCCGGGCGGGGCGGTCGGGGTCGGGGCCGGGATCGTCGGGGGCGTCGGCCTCGCTGGCGTGGCCGGTCAGCGTCAGGAACACGTCGTCCAGGGTCGGGCGCCGCAGCCCGACGTCGAGGAGGGCGATCCCCTCGCGCTCGAAGTCGCCCAGCACGCGCATCAGTGCGCCCGTGCCGCCGTCGACCGGCGCCACCAGCGACCGGCCGTTCTCGCCGTCGCGCAGGTCGCCGCTCGCCACGGCCGCCAGCAGCCGCTCCGCGTCGGCGCGGCGGCCGCCGTCGGCGAGCAGCACCTCGACCCGCTCCCCGCCGGTCTGGGCCTTCAGCTCGTCGGCCGTGCCGCGCGCGATCGCCTCGCCGTGGTCGATGACCACGATGTCGTCGGCGAGCCGGTCGGCCTCCTCGAGGTACTGCGTGGTCAGCAGGACCGTGGCGCCGGAGGTGACCAGCTCGCGGATCACCACCCACATCTGCTGCCGGCTGCGGACGTCCAACCCGGTGGTCGGCTCGTCGAGGATCAGCACCGGTGGCTCCGCCACGAGGGCGCCGGCGAGGTCCAGGCGCCGACGCATCCCCCCGGAGTACGTCTTGGAGGGTCGGTCCCCGGCGTCGATGAGGTCGAAGCGCTCGAGCAGCTCGGTGGCCCGCAGCCGCGAGACCCTGCGGCCCAGCCCGTAGAGCCGGCCGACCATCTCGAGGTTCTCGAACCCGGTCAGCTGCTCGTCGACCGCGGCGTACTGACCGGACAGACCGATGCTCGCCCGGACGCCGGCCGGGTCGCCGACCACGTCGACCCCGGCGACCTCGGCCCGGCCGCCGTCCGGCTTCTGCAGCGTGGCCAGCAGCTTGACCGCGGTCGTCTTGCCGGCCCCGTTGGGGCCGAGCAGCCCCAGCACCGTGCCCTCCGGGACCACCAGGTCCAGCCCGCGCAGCGCGCGCACCTTGCCGTAGGTCTTGACCAGGCCCTCGGCCCGGATCATCTCCCGCATCTCGTCCTCGTCCCCGCGTCCGGCTCCTGCGCCGGGACCTCCCGTCCCGGCGACTCGCACCTTAGTGACCGGCGCCGACACCCCTCCTCATCGGTAGGGCAGGCTGGGGGCGTGCACTTCGTGGGCGTCGACCTGGCCTGGGGCGAGCGGAACCCCACCGGCCTGGCGGTCCTCGACGGGGACGCCCGGCTGCTCCACGTCAGCACGGTGCGCACCGACGACGAGGTCGAGACCGCGCTCGCGGCGTACGTCGGCGGCCCGTGCCTGGTGGCCCTCGACGCGCCGATCGTGGTGGTGAACCCGACCGGGTCGCGACCGGCCGAGCAGGAGCTGGGCCGCGACTTCCGCCGCTTCGAGGCCGGCGCCCACCCCTCCAACACGGGGAAACCCGAGTTCGCCCACGGCACCCGCGCCGCGCGGGTGGCCAAGCGGCTCGGTCTGGACGTCAACCCCCGCAGCGGGCGCGACCGGCGGGCGATCGAGGTCTACCCCCACGCCGCGAGCGTGGCGCTGTTCGGCCTGGAGAAGACGCTGAAGTACAAGGACAAGCGGGGCCGCGACCTCGACCTGCTCCGCCGCGAGCTGCTCACGCTGGTCGGCCACGTCGAGACCGTGGTCGGTGTCGACGAGGTCTGGGCCGGGCTGCGGGGGCAGGTCGAGAGCGCGACCCGCAAGAGCCAGCTGCGGGTGGTCGAGGACCAGGTCGACGCCGTGGTGTGCGCCTACGTGGCCTGGTTCGCCGAGCACCACCCCGACCGCACCGCCGCCTACGGCGACCTGACCACCGGCACCATCGTGACCCCGGCGCTGCCCCCCGAGCGGCGGGCCCCGGGATCGGCGGAGCAGACCCGGTGGCGGGTCGACGACCCTGTCCGCGCCGCGGTGCAGGAGTACGCCGACCGGCGCCCGGCGCTGGTCGACGCGGGGGCCGCGTTCGAGGAGCTCGTCACCTCGGTGCTCGACGAGGCCGGCATCAACTACCTCTCGGTGACCGGGCGCACCAAGTCGGTCGCCTCGTTCGCGGAGAAGGCCGAGCGGCGGGTGGGCGGCACGCCGGCCTACCCCGACCCGTTGCACGACATCACCGACCAGCTCGGGGTCCGTGTGATCACCTACGTCCACGCCGACGTCGCCGCGGTGGCCGACCTGCTCGACGACCAGGTCGTCATCAAGGACGACCGGGACATGGGGCTGGCCACGGCCCGCGAGGGCCGGTTCGGCTACGCCAGCCGGCACCTGCTGATCGGCATCGACGCCGCGCGCGAGAGCCACCCGCAGTGGGCTCCGCTGCGCGGGCTCGTCGCCCAGGTGCAGGTGCGCACCGTGCTCCAGCACGCCTGGGCCGAGTTCGAGCACGAGGCCCGCTACAAGGGCAGCGTCCCGGCCGAGCACGCCCGCGACCTCGACCGGCGCTTCACGCTGGCCGCCGGCCTGCTGGAGCTGGCCGACCAGGAGTTCAGCGCCATCCGCGAGCGGCTGCGCACACCGGGCGCCCCCGCAGCGGACGCCGGGGGTCCGACCGTCGGGGAGCCCGACGACCCACGGCTGGACCCGCGCGAGCTGGCGGCGTTCCTCGCGGGGCAGTACGCCGACGCCGGCTGGTCGCGCACCGACCACTACGCCTGGATCTCGGGGCTGCTGCTCGAGCTCGGCATCACGCGCTTCGACGAGCTCGGGGAGGTCCTCCGCGACACCGCGCTGCGCGAGGTCCACGACCGGCTCGGCTACCGCTACCCGCCGGGCGCGGTCCGGCGGCTCGACGACGCCCTCCTCGCCGCCTACGGGGAGCGCTACGTCGGCCTGACCGGCAACGCCCGCCGTCGGGACCTGCTCCGCCAACGGCTGGAGCGGATGACCGGGTGAGGATCAGGGGGCGGCGGCCCGCAGCTTCTCCAGCAGCGGACCCGCGGCCTCGGCGAGGAACTGCTCCTGGCTGTCGTCGCCGACCTGGACCATCGCGATGTCGGTGAAGCCGGCCTCCCAGAACGCCGAGACCGACTCGACGATCTTGTCGAGGTCCGGGCCGCAGGGGATGTTCTGCGCCACGTCCTCCTCGCGGACGAACTGCGTGGCGCCGGCGAACCCGGCCGGGGTGGGCAGGTCGGCGTTCACCTTCCAGCCCCCGGCGAACCAGCGGAACTGCTCGTGGGCGACCGCGGTGGCGGCGGCCTCGTCGGGTCCCCAGCAGATCGGGATCTGCCCGATCGCGCGCCCGTCCCGGCCGATGGTGGTGCACCCCTCGGTGGCGTTCCAGGTCTCGACGAGGTCCGCGCGGGGCTCGACGGCGACCAGGTGGTCGGCGACCGGGCCGAAGGTGCCGATGCCGCGCTCGCCGGCGACCGCGACGCCGATCGGGACGCCCTCCTCCGGCACGTCCCAGAGGTGGGCGGAGGCGACGTCGAAGTACTCGCCCTTGAAGTCGGTGACCTTGCCGGTGTGCAGGGCGCGGATGATCTCGATCGCCTCCTCGAGCATCTCGAGCCGTTGCGCGACCGCCGGCCAGCCCTCGCCGACCACGTGCTCGTTGAGGTTCTCCCCGCTGCCCAGACCGAGGGTGAACCGGCCCTCGGCGAGCAGCTGCAGCGTCGCGGCCTTCTGGGCCACGATCGCCGGGTGGTAGCGCATCGTCGGGCAGGTCACGTAGGTCATCAGGCCGACCCGCTCGGTGGCGTGCGCGACGGCGCCGAGCACGGTCCACGCGTGCGGGGCGTGACCCTGCTCGGCCAGCCAGGGGGAGAAGTGGTCGCTGGAGACCTCGAAGTCGAAGCCCGCCTCCTCGGCGCCGACGGCGTACCGCACCAGCTCGCGGGGGCCGCTCTGCTCGGTCATCAGGGTGTACCCGAACTGCGTCATGGCGCCGACGCTAGGGCGCCCGGACCTCAGGCGACCACGCCGCCGCGGGTGACCCGGTAGCGCACGAACGAGGGCACCGCGAGCGCGGCCACGACCGTCAGGACGACCACCAGGACGCCGCCCCCGGCCGCGGTCACGGCCGTGCCGGCGACCGCGGCCGCGGCGCCGTGCCCGACGTCGGCCACCCGGGGCCCGCCCGCGACGACGACGATGAAGATGCCCTGCAGCCGGCCGCGGACCGCGTCCGAGGCCGCGGACTGCAGCATCGAGGTGCGGAACGCCGCCGAGGCCATGTCGGCGGCGCCGCCGACGACCAGCATCAGCACCGCGACGAGCAGCATCGGCCCGGCCCAGCCGCCGCCGAGGCCGGCCAGCCCGACCGCGACGCCGAAGCCGGTGACGGCCGCTCCCCACACCAGGACGCAGACGACCACCGCCCGGCCGTGCAGCTCGACCCGGGAGACCCACCCGGAGAGCACCCCGCCGACGACGGCGCCGATCGGGATCGCCGCGAACAGCAGCGCGAACGCCAGCCCCCCGCCGTCCGACCCGCCGAAGGACTCGTCGGCGATCTGCGGGAACAGCGCACGGGGCATGCCGAAGACCATCGCGATCACGTCGACGACGAACGACATCATCAGCACCGGCTGGGTGCGCAGGTAGGCGACGCCCTCCACCACCGAGCGCAGGCCGGGCGTGCGTGGCCGGGAGCCGTCCTCGCGCTCGACCGGGAGCGGCGGCAGCCGCACCACCGCCGAGAGGGTGGCGAGCAGGGTGAGGGTGTCGACCAGGTACAGCCAGGAGAGCCCCACGACGGGGATCAGCACGCCCGCGGCGAGCGGGCCGGCGATCGCGCCGGCCTGCATCACCGTCATGCTCAGCGAGTTCGCCGCGGGCAGCAGCCGCGGCTCCAGCAGCCGCGGCAGCACCGCGCTCCGGGTGGGCTGGTTGACCGCGAAGAAGGCCTGCTGCACCGAGAACAGCCCGAGCAGCAGCCAGACGTCGGTGTTGCCGAGCGCGGCCTGGAGGTAGAACAGGCCGCTGGTCACGATCAGGCCGAGCGTGGTCACGACCAGCAGGGTCCGCCGGTCGAACACGTCGGCCAGCGCGCCGCCCCACAGCCCGAAGACCACCAGCGGCACCAGGCCGAAGACACCGGTGAGGCCGACGTAGGCCGAGGACCCGGTCTGGGCGTAGATCTGCGCCGGCACCGCGACGACCGTCAGCTGGGCGCCGACGACGGTGACGATGTTGGCCAGCCACAGCCGGCGGAAGTGCACGTTGCGCAGCGGCCGGGTGTCGGCCAGGAGCCCGCGCAGGTGCACGTCGGGCGAGGGTACGCGGCCGGACCGGGGCGCCCGGACGCCCTCCCCGGGGTAGGTTCGCGAGCCATGACGACGCCGGCCGCCGCACCCGAGCCCCGTACCCCGGACCCCGCCTCGCTGGTCGCCCGGCTCGACGGTCTGGGCGTGCTCGGGGTCAGCATCGGGTGGGTCGACAACAACGGGATCGTCCGCTCCCGGGTGGTGCCCCTGGAGCAGCTCCCGGGCGCGTTGCACCGGGGGGTGGGGATCACCGCGGCGTTCGGCGTCTTCGACTCCCACGACGGCATCACCTTCGCGCACGAGGGTCTGGCCACGCCGTCGGGCGACGTGCGGCTGGTGCCGGTGGTCGACGACCTCGACTCGGTGCGCCCGCTCGCGGGCCAGCCCGGGCTGGCGTGGGTCCCCGGACGCCAGCTCGACGCCGACGGCGGGACCTGGCCCTACGACCAGCGCGCCGTCCTGGAGCGGCAGGTCGCGGCGGCCGCCGACGCGGGCTTCGGGGTGCGGGCCGGCTTCGAGGTCGAGATGGTCCTCTCCCACGACCGCGACGACGGCGGGTGGCACCCGGCGCGGCGCGGGCCGGCGTACTCGGCCAACGCCGTGCTCGACGTCCACGACTTCGTCGTCGGCCTGCTCGCGGACCTGCGCGCCAACGGCATCGCGGCCGGCCAGGTGCACGCCGAGTACGGCGAGGCCCAGGTCGAGCTGTCGCTGGAGGCCACCGACGCCCTCACCATGGCGGACACGCAGGTGCTCACCCGCCAGACCGTGCACGCGACCGCCCGCGCCCACGGCCTGCGGGCCAGCTTCGCCCCGCTGGCCACCACGACCGGAGCCGGCAACGGCTGGCACCTGCACACCTCGCTGGTCGACCTCGCCACCGGGCGCAACGCACTGACCGGGGACCCCGGTCCCGACGGCGACGAGCACGGCCTGTCGCCCGTCGGTCGCGGTTACGTGGCGGGGCTGCTGCGGGAGCTGCCCGGCGTCACGGCGGTCACCGCGCCCAGCACCGGCTCGCTGCTGCGGCGGCGACCGGGGTACTGGGCGGGCGCGTTCGGCTTCTGGGGGGTGGAGAACCGCGAGGCCGCGCTGCGGCTGGTGCCGGGCTCGGCGCTGCTGGGTCCCGACCACACCAACGTCGAGCTGAAGGCCTGCGACGCCTCGGCCAACCCCTACCTCGCCCTCGCCGTCACGATCGGCGCCGGCCTGGCCGGGGTCCGCGACGGGCTGGAGCCGCCCGACCCGGTGCAGGAGGACGTCGGCACCTGGGACGACGCCCGCCGCGCGGCGGCCGGCATCGCCCCGCTCGCGACCACCTTCGAGCAGCAGCAGGACAACCTGCTGGGCAGCGACCTGGTGCGCGAGGTGCTCGGCGCCGACCTGCTCGGCGCGTTCGCGGCGTGCCGCGCCGCCGACGCGGCCTGGGCGGCCGAGCGCGACGACGAGGAGGTCGTGGCCTCGCTGCGGTGGCAGTACTGAGCGGCGGTGCCGGTGCCGGCGCCGGCGGCGGGTCCGACGGCCTGCTGCCGGGGGCCGCGCGGGTGCTCGCGACGCGGGACCCGCTGCCGCAGCCGGACCAGCTGTGCGGGCCCTACGCCGCCCGCGCGGCGCTGGGCGCGGTGCTCGACGAGCCGCCGTCGCTGGTCGACCTCGCCGGGGCCGCCGGCACGCGGGTCTGGCCGCACGACGAGCCGCGCTGGCGACCCGCGGGGGCGCCGCTGCTGCGGACCGGCTGGGACCGGCTGCCGACCGCATCCACCCCCGGGGCGAGCGGCACCGACGCGGCGCCGCTGGCCGCGGCCCTGCCCGGCGTCGCCGGGATCGAGGTGGTGGCGGTGCCGGCGGCCGGTCGCGCCGACCCGGGTCCGTGGGGTGCGCTGCTCGACCGGCTCCGGGAGCAGGGCGAGCCGGTCGGCGTGGTCGCCAACCTCCGCACCGGCCCCACCTGGCCGGCCGGGCACCCGCTGGCCGGCTGGGACGTCGGGCACTTCGTCGTGGTGCTGTCCTGGGACGGCACCGAGGTCGGCGTGGCCGACAGCTACGCCGAGACGGGCGCGCCCGGGTGGCCGCCCGGCTGCCGCGGGGTGCCGCTGCCCGCGCTCGTCGCCGGCCTGTCCGCCCCGCCGGGCCGCGGCCTGCTGCTGCTGGTCCGGCCCGGCGGCGGACCAGCCGTGCGCGACCTGGTGGCACGAGCGGGACTCACGACGGACGACCGCGTGTGGTGACGCGTCGCCCGAGGGCGGGTGCCCCGCGCTCGTGCGTAGCAATCAGGAGTGCCGGCGCGAGCGCCCCGCGCTGACCTGCGACGACGCGGACCGCTGCGGGCGCGGGCGGCCGGTTGCTACGCACGAGGGGGGTGGACCACCTCGTGCAGGGGTGGGCGAGTCCGAGCAGGGTCCTACTCCCAGGGACCGTGCTCCACGCAGTGGCTGCAGCGGCTCCGTGCGACGAGCTTCGGGTTGCTGCCGCCCGTTGCAGGGACTCGTTCACCGTTCGCCATCCGCTGCCATGCGCCGGAGCCTTCGATCTCTCCCCACTGCGAGAAGTCCGGATCGTCTCCCTTGTGGAAGCACCCGGGGAAGTGGGCAGTGCCCGTCGGTGAGACCAGGACGAGCCGCGAGGAGGCCACACGGGTCCGGTGCTCTTCGGCAGCTCCGTGGGGACACTGGTCGATGGGGAGGTCACACAGCTCGCAGTACGCCACCAGCGAAGTATGGGGGAGCCGATGCGGGTGCCCCGCGCTCGTGCGTAGCGATCAGGAGTGCCGGCGCGAGCGCCCCGCGCTGACCTGCGACGACGCGGACCGCTGCGGGCGCGGGCGCTCCATTGCTACGCAGGAAGGGGGTGAGTTGCCCGGTCGGGGTTGACTGGGCGCGTGAACAGGCCGCAGCCCGAGACCCCCGGACCCGGGCAGGAGTCGGTGTGGGACTACCCGCGCCCGCCCGCCGTGGACCGCACCGACGAGACCGTCGAGGTCGTGCTGGGCGGCGTCACCATCGCCACCGCGCACGGCGCGCTGCGGGTGCTGGAGACCAGCCACCCGCCCACCTACTACGTGCCGCTCGACGCGTTCGCCGAGGGCGTCCTGCGCCCCGTCGAGGGGGCGAGCTTCTGCGAGTGGAAGGGCGTCGCGGCCTACTTCGACCTCGTCGGCGGTCCCGACGCCTCGGGGGAGCCCGTCGTCGCCCGGCGGGCGGCCTGGACCTACCCCGAGCCGACCCCCGGCTTCCGCGAGCTCCTCGGCACCGTCGCGGTGATGCCGGCGACCGTCGACCGCTGCGTGGTCGCCGGCGAGGTCGTCCGCCCGCAGCCCGGTGACTTCTACGGCGGCTGGATCACCTCCCGCGTGGTCGGGTCCGTTCAAGGGGATCCCGGGCAGCCGGTTCTGGTGACGGGGGCGCCGGGGGCCCGTGGCAGGGTGGTCCGGTGAGCACGCCGACCCCCCTGACCCTGCCCGCCGTCGAGGTCGCCGAGGAGTGGGTGCAGTCCCGCGCGACGCAGGGCCTGGAGCGTGCGCGGGCGCTCGTCGCGGACCTGCGCGCCGACCCTCCCGCGGACGCGGCCGCCGCCCTGGCCGCCTGGGACGAGGTCACGCTCGCCCTCTCCGACGTCGCCGCGCTCGGCTCGCTGTTCAGCAACGTCCACCCTCTCGAGGGCGTCCGCTCGGCCGCCGAGCAGGCCGAGCAGGACGTGCACCGGTTGCTCACCTCCCTCTCGCTCGACCGCGGCCTGTACGAGGCCTTCGCCGGCCTGGACGGCTCGGGCCTCGACGCCGAGGCCTCCCGGCTGCTGGGGAAGACGCTGGAGGACTTCCGTCGGGCCGGCGTCGACCGGGACGAGGAGACCCGGACCCGGATCACGGCGATCCACGAGCGGCTGACCGAGCTCGACCAGCTGTTCGGCAAGAACGTCCGCGACGACGTCCGCACCGTGCGTGCCACCCCGGACCGGCTGGCGGGGTTGCCGGCCGACTGGGTCGAGGCCCACCCCGTCGAGGACGACGGTCTGGTCACGATCACCACCGACGGGCCCGACGTGGTCCCGGTGCGGACGTTCGCCCACGACGCCTCGCTGCGCGAGGAGGTCGTCCGCGCCTTCCTCACCCGGGGCCACCCGCAGAACGAGCCACTGCTGCGCGAGCTGTTCGACCTGCGGCACGAGCTGGCCACCCTGGTGGGCTACCCCGACTGGGCCTCCTACGACGCCGCGGTGAAGATGATCGGCGAGGGCCCTGCGATCCCGGCGTTCGTCGACCGGATCTCGCAGGCCGCCCAGGAGCCGATGGAGCGCGACCTGGCGGTGCTGCTGGCCCGCTACCGCGAGGACCACCCCGACGCGACGGCTGTCGCGCAACCGGACACGGCGTACTACGAGGAGGTCGTCCGGCGCGAGCAGCTGCAGGTGGACGCACAGCAGGTGCGGACCTACCTCGACTTCACGAAGGTGCGGCAGGGGCTGCTGGACGTGACGGGGCGGCTCTTCGGGCTGCGCTACGAGGAGGTGGTCGACGCGCCGGTCTGGGCCGAGGACGTCACCTGCTACGACGTCTACGACGCCACCACGCCCGAGGCGGGCGAGGACGTCGCCGAGCCGTTCGGGCGGATCTACCTCGACCTCCACCCCCGCCAGGGCAAGTACCAGCACGCCGCGCAGTTCACCCTCACCGACGGCGTCGCCGGGCGTCGCCTGCCCGAGGGCGTCCTGGTCTGCAACTTCTCCCGCGGGCTGATGGAGCACGACCACGTGGTGACCCTGTTCCACGAGTTCGGCCACCTGGTCCACCACGTGCTCGGCGGGCGCGGCCGCTGGACCCGGTTCGCCGGGGTGGCCACGGAGTGGGACTTCGTCGAGGCCCCGAGCCAGATGCTCGAGGAGTGGGCCTGGGACGCCGGCATCCTGGCGTCGTTCGCCACCGACGCCGCCGGCGAGCCGATCCCGGCCGGGCTGGTCGAGCAGATGCGTGCCGCCGAGGACTTCGGCAAGGGCCTCCACGCGCGCACCCAGATGTTCTACGCGGCGGTCTCCTACTGGTTCCACCAGGACCGCCCGGCCGACCTGACCGCCCGGATGCGTGAGCTGCAGGAGGCGTACTCGCCGGTGCCCTACCTCGAGGGCACCCACTTCTGGGCCGCCTTCGGCCACCTCGGCGGCTACTCCTCGGCCTACTACACGTACATGTGGTCGCTGGTGATCGCGAAGGACCTGTTCTCCGCCTTCGACGAGGGCGACCTGCTCGACCCCGTCGTCGCGGGTCGCTACCGCGACCGCGTCCTCGCCCCCGGCGGCTCCCGCGACGCCGCCGACCTCGTCGAGGACTTCCTCGGCCGCCCCTACACCTTCGACGCCTACGCCGCCTGGCTCGCCCGGTAGCTCCGCCCCTCCCGCCTCAAGTTTCCCCGGCCGGCCGGGGACTTCTGAGCTTGTCGGCCTTTGCAAACCCCGACAACCTCGAAAGTCCCCGGCCGGCCGGGGATTCCGCTTGTCGGGGACCGGAGGCGGGCGTACGCTCAGCGATACATCGCAACGTGTCGCCGAGTGTCGGCGGGGCGGGGAGGAGCGGACGTGAACCAGGGGTTCCCCGGGCAGTGGGCCCGGCACATCGACGCCGTGTGGGGCGCGCAGCAGCGCCGGACGACCGGCGGGCCGCACGGCGCCGGCGGCGGGACCTGCCGGGGGGCCGCCACCCTGGTTGGCCGGGCTCTTCGGGCTGGGTCGCGAGGAGAAGCCGCAACGCGCCCGGCGCGGGGACGTCCGCAGCGCGATCCTCGACGTCGTCCGCGCGGCCGGGGAGCGGGGGGAGCCGGTCAACGGCTACCAGGTCATCCAGCAGATCGCCGAGCGCAGCGAGGAGGCGTGGCGGCCCAGCCCCGGCTCGGTCTACCCCACCATCAGCCAGCTCGAGGACGAGGGCCTGCTGGTCACCGACGAGGCGCTCGGCCGCAAGAGCCTGCGCCTGACCGCCGCCGGCGAGACCCACGTCCGCGAGCACGCCGACGAGCTCGCCGCGGTCTGGACGCCGTTCCGGCGCGACGTCGGCGCGGGCGAGGCCGGCCTGCCCGGCGAGCCCTCCTGGCGCGACCTGAAGCCCGAGATCGGCCAGGTGATGAGCGCCGTCTGGCAGATCGTCACCAACGGCTCGGAGGCCCAGCGCGCCGCCGCCGCCGACGTGCTCGTCGAGACCCGGCGCCGGCTCTACGGGATCCTCGCCGACGGCGAGCCGGACCCCGACCCCGCCACCGACCCCGGGAGCGGCACCGCCGGCCCCGGGGCGACCGGGGCAGCCGGTGCCCGCGGTGCCGATCCCGACCCCCAGGACCTCTGGTGAGGACGCCCGACCGGCCCGACCCCTCCCGCCCGGACCCCGCGCGGCTCCGCGTCGGCGACGCCGAGCGCGAACACGCCGCCGCGGCGCTCGCCGATCACTACGCGAGGGGACGGCTGAGCCAGGTCGAGCACGCCGAGCGCCTCGACGCCGCGTGGTCGGCGCGCACCCGCGCCGACCTCGACGCGCTGTTCCACGACCTCCCGGTGCCCCAGCCGTCCACGGCGGCCGTCCCCGACCGGGAGCGGGTCGGGGCGGCGCCGTGGGTGGTCGTCCTCGCCGTGCTCGGGGTCCTGCTCGTCCTGACGCGGATCCCCTGGCTGCTGGTCGCGCTGGCCGTGATCGCGTTCGTCGCGGTCAAGCACCGGCGTCGCGCCGGCCGGTCCGGCCCACCCGTCTGGCGCTGACCACGACGAGCCGGGCGAAGCGGCCCGACCGGCCCTCCCGGGGTGGAGCGGCCCCCCGCCGCGCTGCGTAGCCTCGCGCCCGTGGTGCGCACGCTCGGGGTGGAGGAGGAGCTGCTGCTCGTCGACCCCGCGACCGGGCAGGTGGCCTCCCGCGCCGAGGCGGTCCTGGCCCGCCGCCGGGAGCAGGGGCAGGACCAGGAGCCGCAGGACGCCGCCGACGAGCTGGACCACGAGCTCTTCCGCCACCAGGTCGAGGTGCGCACCGAGCCCACCAGGAGCGTCGAGGAGCTGCGCGCCGACCTCGTCCGGGCCCGCCGCACCGCCGGTGAGGCCGCCCGGGCGCTGGGCCTGGCGGCCGTGGCCAGCGGCACCATCCCCCGCGACGCCGCCGAGGTGGTCACCCCGGAGGAGCGCTACCGCGCCATCGTCGCGCAGTACGCCGACGTCGCGCGGGCGGCCGGCACCTGCGGGATGCACGTGCACGTGGCCATCGGGTCGCCCGAGGAGGGCGTGGCCGTGCTCGACCGCGTCGCCCCGTGGTTGCCGCTGCTGGTCGCGGTCGCGGCGAACTCGCCGTTCTCCGAGGACCACGACACCGGCTACGCCTCCTGGCGCGGCCAGGTCTGGTCGCGGTGGCCGAGCGCCGGGCCGACCGAGGCCTTCGGCTCGCTCGAGCGCTACCGCGAGGTGTGCCGATGGATGGTCGCCTCCGGCGGCGCGCGCGACGACGGCATGCTCTACCTCGACGCCCGCCTCGCCGCGGAGCACCCGACCGTGGAGCTGCGCGTCGCGGACGTCTGCACCGACCTCGAGGACGCCCTCCTGGTCGCCGCCCTCGGCCGCGGCCTCGTCGAGACCGCCGCCCGCGCGCACGCCGAGGGCCGCCCGGCGCCGGCGTGGCGCTCGGAGATGCTGCGGGTCGCGCACTGGCGCGCGACCCGGTACGCCGCGACCGAGCAGCTGCTCCACCCGGTCGACGGCGACCTGCGGCCGGCCCGCGAGGTCCTCGACGTGCTGCGGGCCGAGGTCGCCGACGCGCTCGCGGAGTCCGGCGACACCGCACTCGTCGACGCCGGGCTCGCCCGCGCCGCCACCGGCGGCGGCGCGAGCCGGCAGCGGGCGGCGTGGGAGCGCACCGGATCGGTGGCCGGCGTGGTCGACGACCTCGTCGAGCGGACCGAGGCCAGCTGGACCTCGGACCCGCCCGGGACGACGGAGGAGCGGTGAGCGGTCGGGCGGAGCGGTGGGCCTTCACCGGCGAGATCACCGGCGTCGGGTCCACCTCCGGCACCCGCGTGGTGGTCGGCCACTGGAGGACGTCCCCGCTGGGTGCCTTCGCCGACGCGATGGTCGAGACCGCCGAGGGGCACCGGGTGCTGATCGCCCCCCGCGACGACGTCGCCGAGCTGGTGGCCTCGACGTACGACTTCGACGAGGTGCGCGTCGAGCCGCTGGAGTGCGTGGCGGTGCCGACCTGGCTGACCTTCGCCTCGCCCTCGCTGCGGCTCGCCGTCGGCGTCGGTGACCGCACGTGGCTGGGCCGGGCGCTGCGCGCGGTGCCGGCGCCGGTGGCCACCGCGCCCGCCTGGACCGCGGTCACCGATCCGCTGGCCCGGTTGACCCAGCAGGGTGTCCGCACCCGTGGGCGGACCCGCTCGGGTGGCGAGACCCGGCGCGAGTTCTACGGCGCGACCGACCAGCACGCCGTGCGTCTCGGCCACCGGCTGGTGGGAGGGCCGGCCGCTCGGCGCGCTGACGCCGGTCACCGCCGCCCGCGTCCTTCGGGTTCTCCTCCACCCCGCGCCGGCCCACCCGGACCGCCGTCGTGTCGACCGTCGAGCGGTGACCCGCTCGACCGGCCGACGCCCCGACCTCAGCCGACCGGCGACAGCTCCTGACCGGGTGGTCCCGAAGGCCACCTGCAGCAGGTCGGTCATCTCGAAGGTGCCCGGTCGGGGTCCGAGCGTCGGCGTGAAGCCGGTCTCGCGGACCAGCGAGATCCGGCTGCCCTCCATCGCGCGGTGGAAGGTCTCGGCGACGAGCCGGGCCCCGACGCCGGTGAGCACGCCGCCGTTCACCTCGGCCTCGCGGAGCACGTAGAACCACAGCGGGGTCCGCTGGACCAGGTCGTCGCGGTCCTCGGGCCCCATGCCGGACAGGTCCGCGCCGCGGCGTCCGTCCAGGATCTGGTCGGCGGTCAGCGGGGTGACCGCGACCCCGACCTCGCCGAGGCGCTCGACCATGCCCTGACCCGTGGACACGCGCAGCATCGCGGCGCGCACGAGGTTGCGGAAGGCCAGGTTGCGCTGGACCCCCGGGGTGGTCGCGTCGTCGCCGCCGAAGGTGCTGCTGGGCAGGCGGCCCAGCACGTCGACGAGCCGGGTGTCGATCCGCAGCGCGTGGTCCACCCCCCGCCCCGGTGCGTCGAGGTTCGCCCGTCCCGCGGCCGGGAAGTCGTAGATCCGGCGCCAGTCGGCGGGCCAGGTGCTGACCAGCCGGGGGTTGCCGCCGAGGTCGCCGCCGACGCCCGAGAACGTGAAGAGCAGGTCCAGGCTCCCGAACCCGTCGCTGAAGATCTCGTTCCAGTTGTAGTCGGCGCGGACCATCGAGTGGCCGAGCCGGAAGGCGGCGACGGAGAACTCGATCGGCATCCGCGGCACCTCGTCCGGCGCTGCACCGGGCTGCACGAGCCTGCGGCCGCCGCCGCCAGACGTCGTCGAGCACCGTGGGGTCGCAGATCCGTGGCAGGTAGTCGTGGCGCAGCAGCCACTGGTAGTGCAGCGTCACCTCACGTCGGGCGCGCCGGAACCGGCGCCCGGAGGGCGCCGCGGCCAACGGCCCGTCCTGGGCGTCGACCGCCGCGTTGTGCAGGCGCAGGAACGCCAGGTGGGTCTGGGCCACGGCGAGGTTCTCGTCGTTGCGGTGGTCGCCGATCAGCGCGCGGCCCCGGTCCGGACCGCTCGCCACCCGCGGCAGGTCGTGGCCGGGGAACGCGGGCAGCCCACCCTCGGGCTTGGTGGTGCCGACCCTGAGGTGGATCCCGTCGTCCTCGAAGAGCTGCAGCTCCTCGTCCTCCGCCGGCCCCGCGCCGTAGACGGAGTCGAGGTCGAGGCTGGGGGAGCGACCCTGGAGCAGGTCCGCGGGACCGATCCGGTCGCCGAGCATCACGTCGGTGACGTCCTTGGTCAGGTCGTGGTCGACGAACTGCCCCAGGTAGGTGTACCCGGCCGGGACGTCGCCGTCCGGCCCGGGGCGACCCCCGACCATGGCCGCCGCCAGCGCACGGGTGGCCCGGGCGCCGAGCGGGTTGCCCCGGGGCCCGACCCGGACGAAGCGGAACGGCGCGGCCTCGCCGTCGCGGAGGGCCCGCGGCTCGGGGGCCTCGGGCAGGCGGTCCTCGTCGTCCTCCGCGTCAGTCATCGGGTCGCGCCCGCCACCACCCCGGCCGCCGACCTGGGTGACGAGGACGCCCTCCTCCTCGATGAAGAACGTCTCCGACGCGTGCGACGAGCTGCCAGCCATGGTCCCCCCCGGGGTATCACTCCGTCATCGGAGGATGGCACCGCGTCCCCGGGGCTGACCAGGGTTCTTCGTCCCGGGTGCCGTCAGGCGGCGGAGACCACGGTGGGTGTCGGGGCCGGCGCCGCGGCGTGGCGATCTCCCAGCAGGCCCTCGGCGACGGGGTGGTCGGCGGCCACGCGGTCGGCCGCCGGGCACGTCGTGACCCAACGCGCGACCGGCCGTTCCTGCCCGTCGGGACCGGTCGCCAGCTCCCACCGCATGGCCAGCACCGGCCGCGTCATGCTCGAGTCCATCGTCGGACACCTCCCGTTCACCTTCTGTTCACCTAACGTAGCACGGCCCGGCCGGGTGGCCGCGGGGTCGGTGGGACGCACTAGGTTCCAGGACGTGATCACACGATGAGCAAGCTCGACGCCCAACGAGCGGTCCGCGAGGCCCGGATGGCCGAGCGGCAGAAGGCGGCGAGCGCCTCGCCGGCCGCCGCCTCCCGGCGTGCGGCCCGCTCCCCGGTCGCGCCCCCGGTCGCGCCCCCGGACGCCGTACCGGACGACGAGGCCGACGCCGGGGCCGAGGCGTTGTGCGGCCACCGCAACATCAGCGGCCGGACCTGCACCCGCGAGCACGGGCACGCCGCCAAGAGCCACCGCTACTCCTGAGCGGCTCGGTCCGGGCGGTCCGGCACCGGCGGCTGGCTAGGTTGGTCGGGTGACCCTCGACCTCACCCCCGGCCAGGAGATCGCGCTGGACGACGCGGAGGGTCGGCCCGTCACCCGGTTGCGGGTCGGGCTCGGCTGGGACGCCGAGCCGCACGCCGGCTTCGCTGCCTCGGGTGCGCGTGACGTCGACCTCGACGCCTCGGCGGTCCAGTTCGCCGGTCAGGACCTCTTCGACCTCGCCTTCTACAACAACCTCGCGACCCGGGACGGCTCGGTGGTGCACGAGGGCGACAACCGGACCGGCCACGGTGAGGGAGACGACGAGACGATCGCCGTCGACCTCGACGCCGTCCACCGACGCGTCGACCGCGTGGTGCTGCTGGTCAGCAGCTACCAGGGCCATCCCCTGACCTGGGTGGCGCGGGCGTACTGCCGGCTCGTCGACCAGCACGGCGTCGAGCTGGCACGGCTGACGCTGACGCGAGGCGTCGAGGAGACCGCGCTGGGCATGGCCGTGCTGCTCCGCGACCCCGTGGCAGGGGGCTGGCGGATGCGCGCCGTCGGCGAGGGTGTCGCCCTGACCCGCCCGAGCGAGTCCTGGCAGCGGCTGCGCCGGTTCCTCTGAGCCCGGGCGCCCCGGCTGCGGCACCTCAGACTGCGGCGGCTCAGACCGCGGCGACCCGCGGCGCCACCTCCGTGCCGAGCAGCTCGATCCCCCGCAGCAGGTCCTCGTGCGCCAGTCGCGGGTTGGTCATCTGCAGCGAGAGCCGGTCGACCCCGCCCAGCTGGTCGGCGACCCGGGCGATCTTCGCCGCGACCGTCTCCGGGTCACCGAGGAAGAACGCCCCGTCGGGCCCGGCGGTGGCGTCGAACTGCGGCCGGCTCGGCGGCCGGAAGCCGCGCTCGCGGGAGATGGTCGTGAACATCTCGTTCCAGCCGGGGTAGATGGTGTCGGCGGCCTGCTTCGTCGACTCCCCGACGAAGCCGAAGACGTGCAGGCCGACCTGCAGGTCGGCGGGGCGGTGACCGGCCTCGGCCCCGGCCCGGCGGTAGAGCTCGACCATCGGGGCGAACTGGCGGGGCTCGCCACCGATGATGGCGATCATCAGCGGCAGCCCCAGGGCGCCGGCGCGGGCGAAGGACTGGGGCGTCCCGCCGACACCGACCCAGATCGGCAGCGGGTCCTGGACCGGCCGCGGGTAGACCCCCTGGCCGACCAGCGGCGGACGGTGGCGTCCCGACCAGGTGACCTCGACCTGGTCGCGCAGCCGCAGCAGCAGGTCCAGCTTCTCGGTGAACAGCGAGTCGTAGTCGGCGAGGTCCAGGCCGAAGAGGGGGAACGCCTCGGTGAACGAGCCACGGCCCACGACCAGGTCGATGCGGCCCCGGGAGATCAGGTCGAGGGTCGCGAACTGCTGGAAGACCCGGACCGGGTCGTCGGCGCTGAGCACCTTGACCGCGCTGCCCAGCCGGATCCGCTCGGTGCGCGCCGCCGCGGCGGCCAGGATGATCGGCGGGGCGGAGTCGTAGTACTCGGCGCGGTGGTGCTCGCCGATCCCGAAGGAGTACAGCCCGACCCGGTCGGCCAGGGCGATCTCCTCGAGCAGGTGCTCCAGGCGTTCCGCCGCCCCGATCACGTGCCCGGTGGCGGGGTCGGTCACGGTGGAGACGAAGCTGTCGACGCCGACGTGCATGCGGGACCTCCCGGGGTGGGGCGGACGGGGACAGGTGTGCTCCTGCACGATCCCACCAGGGCCGGGCGCCGGGTGACCCACCCCACCGCGCCGACGAGTCGGGGCGCACCGCCGGGACCCACTACCGTTGCCGGGTGAGCGACGAGAACACCACCGAGGAGCCGCGTCCGGCGTCCACCACCTTCGCCGACCTCGGGCTCGGTGAGGCGGTCCTCGCCGCCGTCGCCGAGGTCGGCTACGAGAGCCCGTCGACGATCCAGGCGCGCACCATCCCGCCGCTGCTCGAGGGTCGCGACCTGCTCGGGCTCGCCCAGACCGGCACCGGCAAGACCGCGGCGTTCGCGCTGCCGATCCTCGACCGGCTCGACCTGTCGCAGAAGACCCCGCAGGCGCTGGTGCTGGCCCCGACCCGCGAGCTCGCGCTCCAGGTCTGCGAGGCCTTCGAGCGGTACGCCGGCGGTCTGCGCGGCGTGCGCGTGCTGCCGGTCTACGGCGGTCAGGCCTACGGCGTCCAGCTCTCGGCGCTGCGCCGCGGCGTCCACGTCGTGGTGGGCACCCCGGGTCGGATCATGGACCACCTCGACAAGGGCACCCTGGACCTCTCCGAGCTGCGGTTCCTCGTCCTGGACGAGGCCGACGAGATGCTCAACATGGGCTTCGCCGAGGACGTCGAGACGATCCTGGCCGACACCCCGGACACCAAGCAGGTCGCGCTGTTCTCGGCGACCATGCCCCGTCAGATCCGCCGGCTCTCCGGGACCTACCTCAAGGACCCCGCCGAGATCACGGTCAAGGGCAAGACCACCACCTCGGCCAACACCACGCAGCGCTACCTGGTGTGCAGCTACCCGCAGAAGGTCGACGCCCTCACCCGGATCCTCGAGGTCGAGAACTTCGAGGGGATGATCGTCTTCGTCCGGACCAAGAACGAGACCGAGACGCTGGCCGAGAAGCTGCGGGCCCGGGGCTTCTCGGCGACCGCGATCAACGGCGACGTGCCACAGGCGGTCCGCGAGCGGACGGTCAACCAGCTGCGCAGCGGTGACCTCGACATCCTGGTGGCCACCGACGTGGCCGCGCGCGGCCTCGACGTCGAGCGGATCAGCCACGTCGTCAACTACGACATCCCGACCGACACCGAGTCCTACGTCCACCGGATCGGCCGCACCGGTCGCGCCGGGCGCAGCGGCGACGCGATCTCCTTCGTGACCCCGCGCGAGCGGTACCTGCTCAAGCACATCGAGAAGGCGACCCGCCAGCCGCTGCAGCAGATGTCGCTGCCCTCGGTCGAGGACGTCAACTCGACGCGGCTGGCGCGCTTCGACGACCAGATCAGCGAGGCGCTCGGCTCCGCCGACCTCGGGTTCTTCCGCGACGTCGTCGCCCACTACGTCCGCAACCACGACGTGCCCGAGCAGGACGTCGCCGCCGCCCTGGCGATCGCGGCGCAGGGAGGCACGCCGCTGCTGCTCGAGCCGGAGCCCGAGCCCGTGCGCCGACGGCGCGACGAGGCCGACCAGCGCACCGGTCGCGGCGAGCGGCCCGACCGTCCCGGCCGCGGGGAGCGGGCCGCACCGCGCCGCGCCGCGACCGACGGCTCGCCGCTGGCGACCTACCGGATCGCGGTGGGCAAGCGGCACAAGGTCGAGCCGCGCCAGATCGTGGGCGCCATCGCCAACGAGGGAGGGCTGCAGCGCAGCGACTTCGGCGCGATCTCGATCCGCCCCGACTTCTCGCTGGTCGAGCTGCCGGCCGACCTCGCGCCGGGGACGCTGGAGAAGCTCGCCGGCACCCGGATCAGCGGACGCCTGATCAACCTGACGCCCGACTCCGGCCCGCCGCAGCGACGCGGCGGACCGGCCGGCAAGGGCGGTCGCGGACCTCGGTGACGCCGGCGTCCGCGGCCGCGCCGGGGCGACTCAGCCCTTCTCGGCCTGCGCAGCCGCCTCCTGCTCGTTGCCGGCGCCCTCGGTGGAGAGGTGCCCGCCGGAGTTCTCCAGGTGGGCGCGGACGAACCAGTGGAACAGCTCGAGCTTGTCGACCTGACCGATCAGCATGTCCTCGGTGATCGGGTCGAGGTCGCCCATCTCCTCGACCGCGGCGCGGTAGCTGGTCAGCACGCCCTGGTAGACGACGTCCAGCGCACCGAGGTGGGCCTGGGTGCCCTCCCGGCGCAGGGAGTACTCCTCCCAGTCGCGCTCGGCCACGATGGAGCCGGGGGTGCCCTTGGGCGAGCCGCCGAGGGTCGCGATCCGCTCGGCGAGGTCGTCGGCGAAGCCACGCACCTCCTCGACGTGGGGGTCGATCATCTCGTGGACGGCGATGAAGTGGGGACCGACGACGTTCCAGTGCACGTGCTTGAGCGTGAGGTGGAGGTCGTTGCAGGCGTGCAGCCGCGACTGCAGCACGACGACGATCCGTCGGGCGGTGTCCTCGTCCATGCCGGGGGTCGTGTAGTACAGCTTCTCGGTGCTCATGCCACCGAACCTAACGAGGCACCCCGGGGTGGTGACCACCCCTGGGGACCGGGGGCGCTCGGCACGCGGCACGGGCGTCCGTGAGACTGACCACATGGCCACGCCGACCCGCGACACCCGGCGCCGCGGGCCCACCGCCCTGACGGCCGCGCTGGTGCTGCCGCTGCTCGCCTCGTGCACGGGGGACGACGGCCCGGACCGCGCCGACCCCCAGGCCACGGCGGTCGCCCTGGCGGCCGCGCTCGACGGTGGTGTCGCGGAGGGCGAGCTGGACGACGTCGCCTTCGCGGGGAGCAGCCCCGACGAGGTCGTGCGGGACTGGGCCGAGACCACCGCGGGCATGGGCGACGCCGCGCCGGTCGTCGAGGTGGTCGGGGTGGCGGAGGCCGAGGACGAGCCGACCGAGGGCGTCGAGACCGCGGCGGCGACGCTGTCGTGGGCCTGGCCCGTGGCCGGCGAGGCGTGGCGCTACACGACCACCGTCGTGCTCGAGCTGCCCGCTCCGACCGACGGCTCCGAGCCCACCGGGTCGGCCCGCTGGGAGGCGCAGTGGGCGCGCACGGTCGTCGAGCCGTCGCTGCGGGAGCGGACGACCCTCGACCTCTCCACGGTGGCGGCCCGGCGCGGTGAGGTGCTCGGCGCCGGGGGCACCGCCCTGGTCACGCCGCGTCCGGTGGTGCGGGTCGGGATCGACCGGACGCAGGTCCGGCCCGGTGCCGCGGCGGCGTCCGCCCGGGCGCTGGCCGCCCTCGCCGACGTCGACCCGGCGCCGTACGCCGAGCGGGTCGAGGACGCCGGCGACGAGGCCTTCGTGGAGGCGGTCGTCTTCCGCGCCGACGAGCTGCCCCCCGGGCTGGAGCAGGCCGCCGACGACGTCGACGGCGCCCTGCTGCTGCCCGACGAGCTGCCCCTGGCGCCGACCCGCGAGTTCGCCGCGCCGCTGCTGGGTCGGGTCGGACCGGTGACCGAGGAGATGGTCGAGGACGACCCCGACCGCTACCGGCCGGGTGACGTCGCGGGCGTCTCCGGGCTCCAGGCCCGCTACGACGAGCAGATGCGGGGCCGGGACGGGGCCGTGGTGGACGCGGTGGCGGCGAGCGGCCGGCAGCGCCGGCTGTTCAAGGTGGCCGACGTCGACGGCGACCCGCTGCGCACGACGATCGACGAAGGGCTCCAGCGCGCGGCGGAGGGGGTCCTGGCCGGGGTGGGCCCCCGCAGCGCGCTGGTCGCGCTGCGGCCGAGCGACGGCGCGGTCCTGGCCCTGGCCAACGGCCCGGGCAACGAGGGGCTCGACGTCGCCTCGACCGGGCAGTACGCACCGGGCTCGACGTTCAAGGTGGTCAGCGTCCTCGCGCTGCTCCGAGGCGGGCTGGACGACTCCTCGACGGTGCCGTGCACCCCGACCGTCACCGTCGACGGACGGGACTTCGAGAACTACGACGACTACCCCGCCGGGTCGCTCGGCGACGTGCCGCTGCGCACGGCGGTCGCGCAGTCGTGCAACACCGCGCTGATCGCCGAGCGCGACCGCGCCGGTCGCGACGGGGTGGCCGACGCGGCCGCCGCGCTGGGCCTCGGCGTCGACCGGGACCTCGGCTTCCCGGCGTACCTCGGCCAGGTCGTCCGGCCGCGTTCCGAGACCGAGGCCGCGGCGACGATGATCGGCCAGGGCCGCGTGCTGGCCTCCCCGTTGGCGATGGCGGCGGTCGTCGCGTCGGTGCAGGAGGGGCGACGGGTGACCCCCCGGTTGCTGGAGGACCTGGAGCCCGACGGGTCCGAGGAGGGGTCCGGCGACGTGGCACCGCTGACCGGGACGGAGGCCGCGGAGCTGCGCTCGTTGCTGCGCTCGGTGGTCACCGACGGCAGCGGTGCCCTGCTCGCCGACGTGCCCGGGGGTCCGGTGATCGCCAAGACCGGGACGGCGGAGTTCGAGCGCGACGGGGGCCTGCTCACCCACGCCTGGATGGTGGCCGCCCGCGACGACCTCGCGGTCGCCGTGTTCGTCGAGGAGGGCAGCTCCGGCTCGCAGGTGGCCGGACCGCTGCTGGAGGACTTCCTGCGCCGCGCGGGCTGAGCGCACGCTGGACCTCGGGCGGGCCCAGGCGCAAGGAAACCCCTCGCCGCATGGGGTCGGCGAGGGGCTCCCGGCCGTCTTCGAATGCTCCCTCCGAAGTCGACCCCTCGAGTGTACGCGCCGAGGAGGTCCGCGCAAGGCGTCCCGCACACCCTCCCGGGGGGTGTCCCACCGTCCCGCTGACTCACCCTGGCGGACCTTCCCGCACCGCCCTCCCCGCGTGCCACAGTGGCCGTCATGAGCACCACGGACGCCCTGGCCCAGCTCCCCGCCGACCGTCGCGAGCTCCTCGTCGGCGGGCGGTGGCGGCCCTCCTCCGACGGCTCCCGGTTCGAGGTGACCGACCCGGCCGACGGCTCGGTGATCTGCGACGTCGCGGACGGCACCAGCGAGGACGCCACCGCAGCGCTCGACGCGGCGGTGGCCGCGCAGCCGGGGTGGGCGGCCACCCCGCCCCGCGAGCGGGGCGAGGTGCTGCGGCGCGCCTTCCAGCTGATCACCGACCGCGCCGACGAGCTCGCGGCGCTGATGAGCCTGGAGATGGGCAAGCCCCTCGCCGAGGCGCGCGGTGAGGTCGCCTACGGCGCGGAGTTCTTCCGGTGGTTCGCCGAGGAGGCCGTGCGCATCCACGGGTTGTGGATGCAGGCGCCGGCGGGGGGCACCCGGATCTGGACCATGAAGCGGCCGGTCGGCCCCTGCCTGTTCATCACCCCCTGGAACTTCCCGCTGGCGATGGGCACCCGCAAGATCGGGCCGGCGGTCGCCGCGGGCTGCACGATGGTGCTCAAGCCGGCCTCGCAGACGCCGCTGACGATGCTGGTGCTGGCCGACCTGCTCGGTGAGGCCGGGCTGCCCGACGGCGTCCTCAACGTGGTCACCACCACCCGGGACGCGGACCTGAGCACGACGCTGCAGGGCGACGACCGCCTCCGCAAGGTCAGCTTCACCGGCTCCACCGCGGTGGGGCGGATGCTGGTCGAGCAGTCCGCGCAGGGGCTGCAGCGGCTGAGCATGGAGCTGGGCGGCAACGCCCCGTTCCTGGTCTTCGACGACGCCGACCTGGACGCCGCCGTCGACGGCGCGATGGCGGCGAAGATGCGCAACATGGGCGAGGCGTGCACCTCGGCCAACCGGTTCCTCGTGCACGCCTCCGTCGCGGAGGACTTCGCGGCCCGGCTGGCCGAGCGGATGGGGGCGCTGCGGGTCGGGCGCGGCCAGGACGACGGCGTCGACGTCGGCCCGCTGATCGACGCCGACGCGGTGGGGTCGGTGACCGCGCTGGTCTCCGAGGCGGTCGACGACGGCGCGCGGGTGCTGGTCGGCGGGACCGCCCCCGAGGGGGCGGGGCACTTCTACGACCCGACGGTGCTGGTCGACGTCGCGTCCTCCTCGCGGATCAACCGCGAGGAGATCTTCGGACCCGTGGCGCCGATCACGACCTTCGAGACCGAGCAGGAGGCCGTGGCCCGCGCGAACGACACCGAGTACGGGCTGAGCTCCTACGTCTACACCCGCGACCTCGCGCGCAGCGTGCGCGTCGCCGAGGGCCTGGAGTTCGGGATGGTCGGGCTGAACACCGGCCTGGTCTCCAACGCCGCGGCCCCGTTCGGCGGCGTCAAGGCCTCCGGCTTCGGCCGCGAGGGAGGGTTCGAGGGCATCGAGGAGTACCTGGAGACCACCTACGTCGCCCTCCCCGTCCCGCCCGCCGAGGGCTGAGCCCCCCACCCGCGACCCACCCGCCCGCGACCCGCCCGCCCGCGACCCGCCCGCCCAGCTGTAACGCCGAGTTACATCATCTGGTGCGGCGTCGCGACGCCGCACCAGATCAGGTAGTCGGGCGTTACAGCGGAGGGGGCGGGGCGGGGGCCGTGCCGGGGTCCGTGGTGCCGCCGGCCTCGCGGCCGGGGGGGCCGAGGGCGTCGACCAGGGCGCGGCGGGAGCGGATGCCGAGCTTGCGGTACGCCCGGGAGAGGTGCCACTCCACGGCCTTGACGCCCAGCCCGAGGCGGGCGGCGATCTCGCGGTTGGTGGCACCCGCCGCGGCGGGCTCGACGACGCGGCGCTCGGCAGGCGTGAGCATCCGCAGGCCCTGCCACGAGCCGTTGCCGGGTACGCCGCCGGTCAGGTCGAGCAGCCGGGCGGTGCGGCCGAGCAGCGGCCACAGCCCCTCGGCACGGGCGTAGCGCTCGACGTCGAGGAGCAGCCGGACCGCGTCCTGGCGGGCTCCGTCGTCGGGTCGACGGACCTGCGGGCCGGCGGCACCGAGCAGCAGCAGCCCCGCGAGGTCGGCGTCGACCTGGGCGACGGCCCGGCGCGCGCCCACGCTCGCCAGCACCTCGCGCGCCTCGCGCAGCAACGGCTGCTGCCGACCACCGGGATCCAGCACCGCCAGCACGCGCAGCGCCAGCCCGACGTCGTACGCCGATCCGGTCCGCTCGCCGGCCACCTGGTGCTCGGCCGCCAGCCGGCGCGCCTCCTCGCTACGCCCGCAGCCGGCGAGGGCGAGGGCGGCGCCGATCCGCCACGGCGGGTCCGCCGGCGTCCCGCCACCGGCGGCGTCGCCGGCGCTAGCCGGCCCCGGCCCCGGCCACCAGCTGACCGGCGCGGCGGTGCAGGTCCGCTGCCTCCGAGGTGTCCCCGCGGGCCGCGGCCAGCTCGCCGCCGGCGTGCACGTCGTGGGCGAGCGCACGCCGTGCGACGCCACCCCCGGTCCCGTCCCGGCGTCGCGCCCGCGCCTCGTCCGCGGCGGTGTCGAGGAGCGTCGCGGCGGCCCGCAGCTCGCCCTGCGCCAGCAACGCCTCCACCAGGGCGCCCCGCGCGGCGGCGCGGACGAGGACGTCGCCGGGGGCGGCGAGCAGGGTCTCGAGGGCGGTGCGCGCCTCGCGGACCCGGCCGCTGCGGAGCAGGTCCCGGGCGAGGACGAGCCGGGCCGCGTCCGGGAAGGGTCGGCGGGTGGTCGCCCGCCCCGCACCCGGGGCCTCGTCGTCGAGGAGCATTCCCGGACGGTAGGGCGGGCCGGTGTGCGCCGGGGTCGGGACGGGGAAATAGGACCCGACCGGTTCAGTCCGGGTCGCGGCCCAGGCGGGCGAGCAGCCGGGGCCCGGGGCCGGCGTCCCGGGCCACCGCCCGCACCGGCCCGAACCGGCCGCCGGCGCGGTCGTCGGGCCCCACCAGCTCGGCCGCGACGGGGGTGAGGTCGCGCGCGAGGGCCGGCGGCAGCGCGCGCAGGGCGGGGTCCAGCGTCGCTCGGACGGAGCGGGCGACGTCGTTGCCGTGGACCGCGACCTCGAGCGCCGCGGAGCGGGCGAGCGTCGCCGCCGCGACGCGCACCCCGCCGACCAGGACGGTCGCAGCCGGGTCGGCGGCCCAGGCGGCGTGCAGGGCGCACGCCTTCGCCTGCAGCCCGGCGACCCGACCGGCGGCGTCGGCTGAGGGAGGAGGTCCGGGTCCCCCCGCGCCGAGCAGGGCCGGGCTCGCGGGCACCAGCCACACCCGACCCGCGGCGGCCTCGGCGAAGGCGTCGAGGCCGTCGTCGAGGTGGACGAGCAGGTCGGCCAACGTCCACGCCGCGCACGGCGTGGGTCGGGTCAGGTCGGCGTCGCCGACACCCGCGAGGACGACCCGGGTGTAGGCCAGGGACCTCGCGAGGAGCTCGACGCCGGTGGGCGTCGGGCGCATCAGCAGGGCGTGTGGTCGGCGGGGAGGTGGTCGGGCAGCCCGAAGCGGACGAACAGGCCGGGGTCGAAGAACGCCCCCACGTGGGAGACCCGGTCACCGTCGAGGGTCAGCACCTGGAGCTGGAACGGGGTGAAGGACCCGTCCGGACCCCGCATGTAGAGGCCGAAGGCCGGCTGCCCGTTGGCGGTGGTGGGCAGCATCGGCATGTCGTGGTGGCCACCGGGGCACTGGGTGTCGATCAGCTCGCCGATGGTCGTCGACCCGCGGTACCAGCCGGTGAACGGCGGCATCTCCCAGACCGCCTCGGCGGTCAGCAGCGAGACGATGCGGTCGATGTCCTTGCGCCAGAACGCCTCGACGTAGCGGTCGAGCAGCACCTCCTGCTCGCGGGTCAGCTCCGGTCGCACCGTGTCGGCGGTCAGCCCGCGGTCGGCGAGCGTGGCGTGGGCGCGCTGGAGCGCCGAGTTGACCGCCGGCGCGGACGTCTCGAGCGCGGCGGCGACCTCGGCGGCGCTCCACCGCAGGACGTCGCGCAGGATCAGCACCGCACGCTGCCGGGCCGGCAGGTGCTGCAGCGCGGCCACGAACGCCAGCCGGATGGTGTCGCGCTCGGCGACGGTGACCGCGGCGTCCGGGATCGGCTCGAGCCAGGTCACCTCGTGGTCGGCGACCAGCTCGTCGCCGGCCCGGGCGTCGGCCGTGCCGAGACCGGTGGGCAGCGGGCGGCGCGGACGCCCCTCGAGGTTCGTCAGGCAGACGTTGGTCGCGATGCGGTAGAGCCAGGTGCGCACCGAGGACCGGCCCTGGAACCCCGAGGAGGACTTCCAGGCCCGCAGCAGCGTCTCCTGCACGAGGTCCTCGGCCTCGTGCGCCGACCCGGACATCCGGTAGCAGTGCGCCAGCAGCTCGCGGCTGTAGCGCGCGGTGAGCGCGTCGAAGTCGTCCAGCTCCGTGCCTGGCGTCCCCTCGGTCGTCCCGGTGTGCGTCATCTCGGTCCCCCGCAGCCTCATGTGCGCTCCCCGCCGCTCGTCAAGTGTGCCTGCCCGGACCGACCGGGGTCGAGGGCCGGACTCATCGCTGCCCGGGACCGGGCCGGGGAGGTGCCGGTCAGCTCGAGGACGTCTGCGCCGAGGGCGGGGTCCACTCGTAGGGCTGGACCACCACGAACCCGTCCCCGTGGAAGGCGTACTGGAACGCCTCGCCGGACCCGCCGCGGATCAGCGAGCTCATCTTCATGCTGTTGACCACCGACGGCACGAGGTTGGCCGACCAGGCCACGCAGGCCTGCACGTCGACGTAGGTCGGCTGCTGGCGGCAGTCGAGCAGCACGGGCTTGCCGACGGTGCACAGCGCGACCAGTCCCTGGCCGGTGACGGTGGTGTTGAACAGGCCGCCGGCCATCATCCCGGCGCCCTTGGTCCGGTTGATGTCCCACTCCAGGGCCGCGTCGAACGCGAGCAGGTTGCGGCCGTTGACGCTGATCGCGTCGCCGGTCAGCTCGACCAGGAACAGGTAGCCGGCCTCGTGGGCGAAGAACACCTCGCCGCGCCCGCTGACCCGCATCAGCGGGTTGTCCTCCTGGGTGACCATCTTCTTCAGCAGCTTCATCGCGCTGCCGGCCTTCTCGTGGGTGAAGGACACCTCGCCCTGGTAGGCGACCATCGAGCCCTTGACGGCCAGCACGTCCTCGCCCAGCGCGACCCGCAGCATCTGCGAGTTCTGCTGGGTGAAGCGCTGGGTGGCCTCCACCTCCTGGTGGTCCTGCTCGAACAGCTCGCTGCGCATGGCGTTCCTCCTGTGGTCGCTCCCCGGGTCCCGGGCCGCCAGCCAAGCGGGTCGCTAGCCGAACGTCCAGACCAGCAGCAGGCTCGGCACGGCGGCCGTGACCTGGAGCGGCGCACCGGTCTGGACCGCCGCGGCGAGGTCGAGGACGAACGCGTCACCGCTGGCCAGCGGCTCGGCCAGGCCGGAGCGGAGCAGCGCGCCCGAGGCGACCAGGACGTGGCGCACCGACCCGTCCGGCCCGGCGGCCGGGCCGATGTCGGCGACCTCGCCGGCCGCGAGGTGGACCAGCCGCAGCGCTGCGCCCGCCGTGCCGAGCGGGAGCACGCCGGCGGCGTCCGCGCCGGGCACGCCGGCGCCCGCGGCGACGAGGCGTCCGCTCCCGGGCCCCCCGGGGGTCACCGCCCCCTCCCCGGGCGCGAGCGCGGCGTAGGCCGGCGTCCCGCCGGGCCGGTCCGGGACGAGCCAGACCTGGACGAACCGGCAGGGTCCGTCCGTCGTGGCGCGCTCGGCGTGCTCGACGCCCGCGCCGGCGGAGAGCAGGGAGACCGCGCCGGCGGGCAGCCGGTGGTCGGTGCCGAGGTCGTCGACGTGGTGGAGGGCCCCCTCGACCACGCAGCTGACGATCTCCAGGTCGCGGTGGGGGTGGTCGGCGAAGCCGCGGCCGGCGCCCAGGACGTGGTCGTCGAGGCAGACCATCGGGCCGATGCGCAGGCGGTCGGGGTCGTAGTGCTCGCCGAAGGAGAGCGCGTGCCGGGTGAGCCTGCCCGGTTCGCGGGTGGTGAAACGCGCCGAAGCCCTCCGGATCTCCACTGCCACGGGCATGATTGTGCCCGTGTCCGCCCCGGGGTCCGACCAGGTGACCCCGCCGCCGGCGGGGGACCCCGTGCTGCCCCCGGGGTTCCGGTTCGGCGTGGCCACCTCGGCCTACCAGGTCGAGGGCGCGACGGACGTCGACGGTCGCGGGCCGAGCATCTGGGACACCTTCTGCCGGGTGCCGGGGGCGGTGGTCGACGGGTCGAGCGGCGACGTCGCGGCCGGGCACTACGAGCGCGTGGCCGAGGACGTCGCCCTGGTCGGGCGGCTCGGCGTCCACGACTACCGGTTCTCGACGTCCTGGTCGCGGATCCAGCCCGAGGGCGGGGGTCCGGTCAACCAGCGCGGCCTGGACTTCTACGACCGGCTGGTCGATCGGCTCCTGGCCGCCGGCGTCGCGCCCACCGTCACGCTGCACCACCTCGACCTGCCCCAGGCCCTCGAGGACGACGGCGGGTGGTTGAACCCGGCCACGGTGGAGCGGTTCGCCGAGTTCGCCGCGATCGTCGGTGAGCGGCTCGCCGACCGGGTGGCGCGGTGGATCCCGGTGCACGAGCCGGCCACGATGGCGGTGGTCGGCTACGGCAACGGCACCTACGCGCCGGGTCGGCGGCTCTACTTCGACGCGCTCTGGGCCGCCCAGCACCTGCTGCTGGGCCACGGCCGCGCGACCATCGCGCTGCGGGCCGCGGGTGCCCGCGAGGTCGGCTGCGCCAACAACCACTCGCCGATGTGGCCGGCCAGCGAGGACGTCGCCGACGTGGGCGCCACCAAGCTGATGGACTCGATGTGGAACGGGCTGTTCCTGGAGCCGATGCTGCTGGGCCGCTACCCGGTCGACCTGGAGCCGATGATGAGCGACCTGGCCACGCCCGGCGACCTGGCCACGATCCGCCAGCCGCTGGACTTCTACGGGGTGAACTACTACAACCCGCAGCGGATCGCCGCGATGCCCGAGGGGGCCCCGGCGCCGTTCCAGGTGCTCGAACCGGTGGGCTACCCGGTGACCGACCTCGGTCGTCCGATCGTGCCCGACGCCCTGCGGGAGTGGCTGATCGTGCTGCGGGCGCGCTTCCGCGCGGCGCTGCCGCCGATCTGGATCACCGAGTCCGGCTGCGCCTTCCACGGCGACCCCGACGAGCGCGGCGTCGTCGACGACCAGCAGCGCATCGACTACCACCGGGCCCACCTCGGCGCGGTCGCCGAGGCGGTCACCCGGGGGGTGGACGTGCGCGGCTACGTCGCCTGGTCCTTGCTCGACGCCTTCGAGTGGGCCGACGGGCTGAGCCAGCGGTTCGGGTTCGTCCACGTCGACCGCGACACGCTGGCCCGCACGCCGAAGGCGTCCTTCGACTGGTACGCCGGGCTGATCGCCCAGCAGCCGCAGCACGCCGGCTGACCGGCCGGCAGCCCCCGGCGCTTCAGCCCAGGGCTGCGGCCAGCCGCTCGACCATCGTGGTCAGCCGCTGCGGCGTGGTCGCCACGTTGAGCCGCACGTGCCCGGCCAGGCCCGGCTCGTAGACGTGCCCGGGGGCGGGGGCCACGCCGTGGGGACGCGCGACCGCGGCCGGGTCGTCGTGGCCGTAGCCGCGCAGGTCCAGCCACGGCAGGTAGGTGGCCTCGAGCCTCCGGGACCGGGCCCGCGGCAGGTGCGAGGCGAGCAGCTGCTCGTGCAGGTCGCGCTGCCGCCCGAGGCGCGCGACCAGGGCGGCGTGCCAGGCGTCGCCCTCGGACCACGCCGCCTCCGCCGCGACCATCCCGAGCGGCGAGTACGCGTGGTTCTGCGGCACCGGCACGCCCCGCAGCGCCGCCTGCTCGGCGGGGTCGGGCGCGACGACGACGGCGCAGTGCAGCCCGGCGGTGTTGAACGTCTTCGACGCGCTGGTGACGGTGATCGCCCGCGCGTCGACGGCGGCGTACGGCGTGAAGGCCGGCGACCCGGGGAGCACCAGGGGTCCGTGGATCTCGTCGGAGACCACGCGGGCGCCGTGGCGGGCGGCCAGCGCAGCGAGGTCCTCGAGCTCGGAGCGCCGCGGCACCCGGCCGAGGGGGTTGTGCGGGTTGCACAGCAGCAGCGTGCGGGCTCCCCCCGCGAACGCCCGCTCGACCGCGTCGAGGTCGAGCGCCGCGGCGTCCTGGCCGGCCGCGTCGGGGTCGGTGGTCACCGCGACCACCTCGCGACCGGCGAGCGCGACGACGTCGCGGAACGGCGGGTAGCAGGGCAGCGGCACCACGACGGGTCCCGGCGGGCAGAGCACCTCCAGCGCCAGCCGGATCCCGGCGATGACGTCGCCCGTCACCACGCAGGCGGCCGGGTCGACCGGGTGTCCCCAGTGCCGCGTCGACCAGCCGGCGAACGCCTCCCCGACGGCGCGGTCGTCGGCGGCCGGGTAGCCGGTCGCGCCCCGCCGCACCGCCGCGACGACCGCCTCGGTGACCGGCTCGGCCAGCGCGTAGTCCATCTCGGCCACGAACGCGGGCAGCACACCGGGCTCGACCGAGCCCCACTTCAGCGGCAGCGCCTCGCGCAGCGTGTCCTCGGGCAGGTCGCGGACCAGGTCGGGGCCGGGGTCGGGGTCGGGGTCGGGCCCGGGGGCAGGGGTCGCCACGTCGCCGACGCTACGCGCCGAGACCGGCCGCGACCCGGGTGCCCTGCTCGATCGCGCGCTCGGCGTCCAGCTCGGCGGCGAGGTCGGCGCCGCCGACCAGGTGGACGCGTGGACGGTCGTCGTCGGGCAGGCCGAGCAGGTCGTCGTACAGCCCGCGGACCGACTCCTGCCCGGCGCACAGCACGACGTGGTCGACCTCGACCACCCTCGGCTCGCCGTCGACCACCACGTGCAGGCCGGCGTCGTCGACGCGGGAGTACGTCACCCCGCTGACCTGCTCGACCCCGGACTGCTTGAGCACGGCGCGGTGCGCCCACCCGGAGGTCTTGCCCAGGCCGCGGCCGATCGTCGTCGTCTTGCGCTGCAGGAGCACCACCTCGCGCACCGGGCTGCGCGGCTTGCGCTGGGCGAGCCCGCCCGGGTGCACCGACGGGTCGCCGACGCCCCAGTGGTCGCGCCAGTCCTGCTCGGTCTCCGCCGGGTCGTGGGCGAGGAAGTGGCTCACGTCGACCCCGATGCCGCCGGCGCCGACGACGGCCACCCGGCGGCCGGGCACGACGTCGCCGGCGAGCACCTGGGCGTAGGTGGCCACGCTCGGGTGGTCGACCCCGTCCAGCCGCGGCACCCGCGGCTCGACGCCGGTCGCGACGACCACCTCGTCGTAGGCCACCAGGTCGCCCGCGCGGGGGCTGGTCGCGAGGCGGACGTCCACGCCGAGCACCTCGAGGCGGCGGGAGAAGTAGCGCAGCGTCTCGGCGAAGTCCTCCTTGCCGGGCACGGCCATGGCGTAGCGGAACTGCCCGCCGATCGCCTCCCGCTGCTCGAACAGCGTCACCGCGAGGCCGCGCTCGGCCGCGGAGACCGCGGTGGCCAGGCCCGCCGGACCGGCGCCGACCACGGCCACCCGGGCCCGGGAGCGGGTGGGGGCGAGCACCAGGGTGGTCTCGCGGCAGGCCCGCGGGTTGACCAGGCAGGACGCGGTGCGGTTGACGAAGACGTGGTCCAGGCAGGCCTGGTTGCAGGCGATGCAGGTGTTGATCTCGTCGGCGCGGCCGGCGGCCGCCTTGGCGACGAGGTCGGGATCGGCCAGCAGGGGGCGCGCCATCGAGACCAGGTCGGCCTGACCGGTGGCGAGCACCTCCTCGGCCATCTCCGGGCTGTTGATCCGGTTCGACGCGCAGACCGGGACGTCGACACCGGCGGCGCGCAGCTCGGTGCGCAGCCGCGCCGTGACGTCGCGCCAGGCGCCGCGGGGGACCTGGGTGATGATCGTCGGCACCCGCGCCTCGTGCCAGCCGATGCCGGTGTTGAGCACGGTGACGCCGGCCTCCACGAGCCGCGTGGCCAGCTCGACGACCTCCTCCCAGGTCTGGCCGCCCTCGACGAGGTCGAGCAGCGAGATCCGGTAGAGGATCGGCAGGTCGCCGCCGACCAGCTCGCGGGTGCGGCGCACCACCTCCAGCGGGAAGCGCATCCGCTTCTCGGCGCTGCCGCCCCACGCGTCGGTGCGGTCGTTGGTGCGTTCGGCGAGGAACTGGTTGATCAGGTAGCCCTCCGAGCCCATCACCTCGATCGCGTCGTAGTCGGCCTTGACGGCCAGCGCCGCGGCCCGCGCGAAGTGGCCTGCGGTGCGGTCGACGCCGCGGGTGGTCAGCGCGCTGGGCCGGAACGGGGTGATCGGCGAGCGGCGGCGCGAGGCCGAGACGCTGAGCGGGTGGTAGCCGTAGCGGCCCGCGTGCAGGACCTGGAGCGCGATCGCCCCGCCCTCCTCGTGCACGGCGCCGGTGACCTCGCGGTGGCGCATCGCGTGCAACCGGGTGGTCATCTCCGAGGCGAACGGCTTCAGCCAGCCGCGCTTGTCGGGGGCGTAGCCGCCGGTGACGATCAGCCCGACCCCGCCGCGGGCGCGCGCCGCGGCGTACGCCGCCAGCCGGGGGACGTCCCACGGGGCGTCCTCGAGACCGGTGTGCATGGAGCCCATCACCACCCGGTTGCGCAGCCGCAGCCCGGCGTCGGGGGACCCGCCCGACCCGAGGGTGATCGGGGACAGCAGGTGGGGGTAGGGGTCGCTCATGCGTGGGCCTCCAGGTACTCGGTGAGCCAGGTCGTCCAGAACTCCTCGAGCCGGACCCCGCCGCGCAGGACGAGGTACTGGTCGAGGGCGGGGCCGCTCAGCGCGGACGGGTCGGGGTGGTCGCGCTGCACCAGGTGGCGGTACAGCTCGAGGCGGGCCCGGTGGTCGGCGAGCCGGTCGCGCACCACGTCCAGCACGGCCCGGCGGTCGCCGTAGGAGGCGCCGCGCAGCTTGACGGCGATCTCGCTGCGGAAGGTCTCCAGCGGGGTCGGCTCGGCCAGCCAGCCGGCGAGCACCCCCTCGCCGGTGGTGGTGACGGAGTAGCGGCGCTTGTCGGGGCGCCCGGCCTGCGCGACCGTCTCCACCCCGACCCAGCCGTCGGCCTCCATCCTCGCCAGCACCCGGTAGATCTGCTGGTGCGTGGCGTGCCAGAAGTAGCCCAGCGAGCGCTCGAACCGGTGGGTGAGCTCCAGACCCGAGCCGGGCTGCTCGCGCAGCGCGACCAGCAGCACGTGCTCCAGGGCCATGACCGGATCCTGCCCGGGTGTGCAACGAGTTGCAAGCCCGGCCGTGGGACGGGGGTGCCGGACGGCGCCCACCGTCCTACGATCCCGCCATGCTGCTGCGCCGCCCCGCCCTCGTGTCCGTCCCGCTGCTCGGGGTCGCGCTGGCCGCCCTCGCCTGCGCGCCCACCGAGGAGGAGCCGGCCGAGGACCCGGGCGCGTCGGCGAGCGCGGGCGACGAGGCGGCCGGACCGACGCCGGGCGAGGGGGAGTGCGCGGCCGACGAGCTCGCGACCCTGGAGCCCGGCACGCTCACCGTCGGCACCGACTCGCCGGCCTTCGAGCCGTGGTTCGTCGACGACGACCCGACCAACGGCGAGGGGTACGAGTCGGCGGTCGCCTACGCCGTGGCCGAGCGGCTCGGGTTCGCCGAGCCGGACGTGAGCTGGGTGACGGTGCCCTTCAACACCTCCTACGCCCCCGGTGAGAAGGAGTTCGACCTCGACATCAACCAGATCTCCATCACCCCGCAGCGCGAGGAGGTCGTCGACTTCTCCGAGGGCTACTACCAGGCCTCGCAGGCGGTGATCGCGCTCGAGGGCACCGCCGGGGCCGACGTCACCGACCTCGCCGGGCTCGCGGACCTGCGCCTGGGGGCGCAGACCGGCACCACGTCGTTGACCGCCATCCGCGAGGTCGTGCAGCCCGCGACCGAGCCGGCGGTCTTCGAGGACACCAACGCCGCCAAGCAGGCGCTGGCCAACGACCAGGTCGACGCGATCCTGGCCGACCTGCCGACGGCCTTCTACATCTCCGCCGTGGAGATCCCCGACTCCGTGCTGGTCGGGCAGTTCCAGCCCGAGACCGGGCAGCAGGAGGAGTTCGGGATGCTGCTCGAGCAGGGCTCGCCGCTGCTGCCGTGCGTCGACGCCGCCGTGGTCGCGCTGCGTGAGGACGGCACGCTCGAGGAGCTCGAGGAGCGCTGGCTCTCCGACGTCGTCGACGTCCCCGAGCTGGGGTGAGCACGACGCCGACCACCGGCGCCTGGGCGCCGAGCGCGACCGAGCGCGAGCGCCGCGCCGTACGCCGCCGGCTGCGGCTGCGCGGGGTGCTGATCGCCTCGGCGACCACGGTCGTCGTGCTGGCGCTGCTGGTGGTCGGCCTGGTCTCGACCCCGGGGTGGGCGCGGGTGCAGGAGACCTTCTTCTCGCCCGAGGACGCCCGCGCGTCGTTCGGCGCGATCCTGGACGGCTTCTGGCTCAACGTGCGGCTGTTCTGCCTGGCGCAGCCGGCGATCCTGGTGGTGGCGCTGCTGGTCGCCGTGGCCAGGACGGCGACCTCCCCGTGGCTCGCGCCGGTGCGGTTGCTCGCCGTGCTCTGGACCGACGTCGTGCGCGGCATCCCGACGATCCTGCTGGTGGTGCTGCTCGGCTTCGGGGTGCCGGCGCTGCAGCTGCAGGGGGTCTCGAACGACCGGTACCTGTGGGCCGGCGTCGCGCTGGTGATCTCCTACTCCGCCTACGTCGCCGAGGTGTTCCGCGCAGGCATCGAGTCGGTGCACCCCTCCCAGGTCGCCAGCGCCCGGGCGCTCGGGCTGGGTCCGGTACGCACGCTGCGCCACGTCGTGGTGCCGCAGGCGGTGCGGCGGGTGGTGCCGCCGCTGCTCAACGACTTCGTCTCGCTGCAGAAGGACACCGCGCTGGTCTCCTCCGTCGGCGTCTTCGACGCGGTGTTCGCGGCGCGCGACTACGGCAACTTCAACTTCAACTACACCCCGCTCGTGGTGGTCGCGGTGTTCTTCGTGGTGATGACGGTGCCGCTGGCGCGGCTCACCGACGTCCTCCAGCGCCGGTTGGCGCGGCGCGAGCGGGCGGGGACGGTGTGAGCGCGGCGGGGGTGCCGGGGCCCGGTCCGAGCGGGGTGCCGGTGCTGGAGGTGACCGGGCTGCGCAAGACGTACGGCGACCGGGTCGTCCTCGACGACGTCGACCTGCGCGTCGGGGCCGGCGACGTGGTGTGCCTGATCGGGGCGTCCGGGTCGGGCAAGTCCACGCTGCTGCGCTGCCTGGACCTGCTGGAGCCGGTCGACGACGGCGTGATCGTGCTGGAGGGCGAGGACGTCACCGACCCGCGCCGCGACCCCCGCCGGGCGCGCCGCCGGATGGGGATGGTCTTCCAGGCCTACAACCTCTTCCCGCACCTGACGGTGCTGGAGAACTGCGTGCTCGCCCCGCGCCACGCGCACGGCGTCGGGCGGCGCGAGGCCGAGACCCGGGCCCGGTCGCTGCTGGCGGAGTTCGGGCTGGCGGCGTACGCCGACGCCCACCCCGACCGCCTCTCCGGCGGCCAGCAGCAGCGGGCGGCGGTGGTGCGGGCGCTGTGCACCGAGCCGACGCTGCTGCTGCTCGACGAGATCACCGCCGCGCTCGACCCCGAGCTGGTCGGCGACGTGCTGGCCGCGGTGCGCCGGCTCGCCGAGGCCGGGACCACGATGGTGCTCGCGACGCACGAGATGTCGTTCGCGCGGGAGGTCGCCACCTCCGTCTGCTTCCTGCACGACGGGCGGATCCTGGAGCAGGGCCCGCCCGAGCAGATCTTCACCGACCCCCGCGAGGAGCGCACCCGGGGCTTCCTGCGCCGCGTGCTGCCCGGCTGACCCGGCGACGCGACCGGCGTACTTGTCGGGGCGGATTGCGAGCTTGTCGGCCCTTGCAAACCCCGACAAGCTGAGAAGTCCCCGGCCGGCCGGGGATTCCGCGGCCCCCCACCACCGTGACACCGGAGGTGTCAGCGTCGCGTGCCATCATGCGCGGCATGGAGGAGCAGGAGCGCACCGGGCCGCTGCGCGGGGTGCGGGTGGTCGAGCTCGCCGGGATCGGGCCGGGGCCCCACGCCGCGATGATCCTGGCCGACCTCGGGGCCGACGTGGTGCGCGTGGAGCGGCCCGGGGGCTCGGCGATGTCCGGCGGTGCCCACGACCTGCTCAACCGCGGCCGGCCGGGCGTCGCGCTCGACCTCAAGCACCCCGAGGCCGTCGAGACCGTGCTGCGCCTGGTCGAGGGCGCCGACCTGCTGGTCGAGGGGATGCGCCCCGGCGTCACCGAGCGGCTCGGCCTGGGCCCCGACGCCTGCCACGCCCGCAACCCGCGGCTGGTCTACGGGCGGATGACCGGCTGGGGCCAGGACGGACCGCTGGCGAGCGCCGCCGGTCACGACCTCAACTACGTCGCCCTCACCGGCGTGCTCCACGGCCTCGGCCAGGACCCCGCCCGGCCGCACTTCCCCACCAACCTGGTCGGCGACTTCGGCGGCGGCTCGACCTACCTGGTGATCGGGCTGCTCGCCGCGCCTCCTCGAGGCCCGCGCCTCCGGGCAGGGCCAGGTCGTCGACGCGGCGATCGTCGACGGCACCGCCCACCTCGCCGCGATGACGGCCGGCTACGTCGGCGCCGGGCTGTTCACCGAGCAGCGGGGCGCCAACCTGCTCGACGGGGGCGCCCCCTACTACGACCTCTACGAGACCGCCGACGGCGAGCACATGAGCGTCGGCGCCCTCGAGCCGGCGTTCTTCGCCACGCTGCTCGACCTCCTCGGGATCGCCGGCGAGAGCCCCGGCCAGGCCGACCTCGACCGCTACGACGAGATGCGCGCCCTCATCGCCGCGCGGTTCCGCACCCGCACCCGCGCGGAGTGGACCGCAGGTCTTCGAGGGCACGGACGCCTGCGTCGCGCCGGTGCTGCGCCTCGCCGAGGCCCCCGACCACCCCCACCTCGCCGCCCGCGGGACCTGGGTCGAGCGCGACGGCCGGGTCCAGCCGGCGCCGGCACCCCGGTTCTCCCGCACCCCCGCCACCCTGACCACGCCCCCGCCCGACCGGCCCGGCCGCGACACCAGGGCCGCGCTCACCGCCTGGGGCGTGCCGGACGTCGAGGGCCTGATCGCCCGCGGCGCCGCCGTGCAGGCCGACCGGTCCCCGGGCTGAGCACCGTGCGCCCGTTCCTCTTCCTCGGCACCCGCGCCGAGGACCTCGCCGCCGACGGGGAGTACGAGGCGGTGCTGCGCCACGCCGGCCTCGACGAGCGCGACTGCCACCGGGTGCGCCTCGAGCGCGATGAGCTGGGACCGGTCGACCTGGACGACTGGTCCGGGATCGTCCTGGGTGGGGGCCCGTACAACGTCAGCGACCCCGACGAGGAGAAGTCGGCGGCCCAGCGGCGCGCGGAGGACCGGCTCGCCGACCTCGCCGCGCAGGTGGTCGCGGCCGACTTCCCCTTCCTCGGCGCCTGCTACGGCATCGGCACCCTCGGCCGGCTCGGCGACGGCGTGGTCGACCGCACCCACGGCGAGCCGATCGGCGCGGTCACCGTCACCCTGACCGAGGACGCCGCCGACGACCCGCTGCTCGGCGGGCTGCCGCCGTCGTTCGAGGCGTTCCTCGGCCACAAGGAGGCGGTCTCGCGACTGCCCGCGGGGGCGGTGCTGCTGGCCACCTCGCCGGGCTGCCCGGTGCAGGCCTTCCGGCTCGGACGCCGGGTGTACGCCACCCAGTTCCACCCCGAGCTCGACGTCGAGGACCTGTGCACCCGGATCGAGGTCTACCGCCACCACGGCTACTTCGCCCCCGAGACCGCCGAGGCGGTCAAGGCCGCGGCACGTACCGCCACGGTGACCGAGCCGCCCCGGGTGCTCGCCCGCTTCGTCGAGCTCTTCGCCCGCCCCCGCACCGCACCCCGGAGGACCCCGTGAGCCCCACCCCCGAGCAGACCGCCGAGCAGACCCCCGAGCACACCCCCGAGCACGTCGACGTCCTGGTCGTCGGTGCCGGCCTCTCCGGCATCGGCGCCGCCTGCCGGCTCTCGGTCGAGCACCCCTCCCGCTCGGTGGCCGTGCTGGAGTCGCGGGAGCGCTCCGGCGGCACCTGGGACCTGTTCCGCTACCCCGGCGTCCGCTCGGACTCCGACATGTTCACCTTCGGCTTCTCGTGGCGCCCGTGGCGCGGCGACCGGGCGTTGGCCGACGGCGCCGCGATCCTCGACTACCTGCGCACCGTCGCCGCGGAGCACGACGTCGACCGGCTGGTCCGCTACTCCCGGCGGGTGACGGCCGCCGACTGGGACCCGGGCACCGCCCGCTGGACGGTCACCGTCGAGCGCACCGACGTCGCCGGCGGGGAGGCGCCCCCGACCACGATGACCTGCGACGTGCTGTGGTGCTGCGCGGGCTACTACGACTACGAGGGCGGGTTCACCCCCGAGATCCCCGGCCTCGACGACTTCGCCGGCACCGTCGTCCACCCCCAGCAGTGGCCCGAGGACCTCGACCACACCGGTCGGAAGGTGGTCGTCGTGGGCAGCGGCGCGACCGCGGTCACCCTGGTGCCGGCCATGGCCGGCGAGCGCCGAGCACGTCACCATGCTGCAGCGCTCCCCGACGTACGTGCTCTCGCTACCAGGGCGCGACCCGCTGGCGAGGCTGCTGCGCCGGCTGCCCGACGCGGTGACCTACCCGGTGGTGCGCTGGAAGAACATCCTGGTCACCGTCGGCTCCTACCAGCTCTCCCGCCGCCGCCCCGAGACGGTGCGGCGGGTCGTGCGCAGCCAGGTGCAGCGCCAGCTGCCCGAGGACGTCGACGTCGACACGCACTTCAAGCCGGCCTACGACCCCTGGGACCAGCGGGTCTGCTTCGTCCCCGACGGCGACCTGTTCCGCGCGCTGCGCTCGGGCCGCGCCTCCATCGTGACCGGGACCATCGAGACGGTCACGCCCACCGGGGTCCGGCTCGGCTCCGGTGAGGAGCTCGAGGCCGACGTGCTGGTCACCGCGACCGGGCTGCGGCTGCTCGCCTTCGGCGGCATGGCGCTGAGCGTGGCGGGCGAACCGGTGCGGCTGCCGGAGACGATGTCGTACCGGGCGATGATGCTCAGCGGGGTGCCGAACTTCGTCTACACGATCGGCTACACCAACGCCTCCTGGACCCTCAAGGCCGACCTCGTCGCCGGGTACGTCGTGCGCCTGCTGCGCCACCTCGACCGGACCGGGGCCCGCACCTTCGTCGCCGAGCGGGACCCGGAGGTCGAGGAGCGACCGTTCCTCGACCTGGCCTCGGGTTACGTGCTGCGCTCGCTGGACGCGCTGCCGCGCCAGGGCGACCGGGAGCCGTGGCGGTTGCGGCAGAACTACCTCAGCGACGTCCGGACCATCCGTCGCGGCCGCATCGAGGACGGCGTCCTGCAGCTGGCGTGAGCGAGCGGGAGGGGCTGCCGGGGTGCGGCGCAGGTCACGTGCGATCCCTCCCTACGGGGGAGTAACGTGCGCGATCCCGCGTGGTTCGGTGGTCTGGAACCCGCGACACCCGGTCGCGACCCGACGAGGAGGCAACCACATGGGTATCGGAGACAAGGCCGACAACAAGGGCGAGAAGCTCGGCGGCAAGGTCAAGGAGGGCGCCGGCAAGTCCGTCGGCAACGAGAGCCTCGAGGCCGAGGGCAAGAACGACCAGACCTCCGCCTCCCTCAAGGACGGCGCCGAGAAGGTCAAGGACGCCGGCAAGGACCTGAAGGAAGGCATCACCGGCAAGCGCAGCTGAGCCCGGTGCCTCACCCCTCACCCCTCGCCCGTCCGTATCCTCTGGGGCGAGGGGTGATGTGAGTGCGGAGCTGGTTCCAGCGCGCGTTGTGGGACGTCGTCCCGCGCAACCACCGGCAGAGCCAGGGTGCGTTGCGCCGTCGGCAGCTGATCACGGCCGGCTTCGTCGTGCTCGGCGCCGTGGCGCTGGGCTTCCTGCTGCGGCTCGAGCCCGGGAGCAACCTGTTCTACCTGGTCTCGCTGGGCATCGCCGGGATCTGGTTCGTGGGCTCGTTCACCGCCGGGCCGCTGCACCTCGGCCGGATCCCGATCGGCACCGACCTCTCCGGGCCCACCAAGCGCCCGATCACCACCCCGCTCGCGCTGGGCTTCGGCCTGGCCGGGATCTTCGTCCTCGGCGGCCTCGTCGTGGCCCAGATCCCGTGGCTCGCCGACCAGGTCGCCTCGGTGCTCTCCTACGCCGACGAGGGCTCGCTGCCGCTGCTGCTCGCGGTGACCGCGATCAACGGGGTCGCCGAGGAGCTGTTCTTCCGGGGCGCGATGTACGCCGCGATCACCAAGTACCCGATCGCCTGGTCGACGCTGGCCTACACCATCGCCACCGCGGCGACCGGCAACATCATGCTGGCCTTCGCCGCCATCCTGCTCGGCGCTGCTGGTGGGCCTCCAGCGCCGTGCGTCCGGCGGGATCCTGGCGCCGATCCTGACGCACCTGGCCTGGTCGCTGACCATGCTCGTGACGCTGCCCTACATCTTCGGCACCGCCTGAGCCCGGGCCGCCGGGTTCAGCGGACGCCGGACTCCTCGATCGCCCGACGCACCGCGTCCTGGTACTCCAACGGCTCACCGGGCACGATCTCGCGGATCCGCTGCTCGGTGACGACGACCTCGGTGGCCATCGAGTCGATGAGGTTCTTGCCGGTGGTCGCGTCGACGTCGGTGACGAACCCGATCCAGTGCGAGGACAGCTTGGGCGTCAGCACGGGCACGGTGACCACGAAGGGCCGACGTCCGTTCATCACCTGGGCCGCCTGCTGGAGCATCTGGAGGTAGGAGAGGACCTCGGGACCGCCGATGTCGAACTTCTGGCCGTAGGCCTCCTCGCAGTCGACGACGCCGGCCAGGTAGCGCACCACGTCGTCGATGGCGATCGGCTGCGTCTTCGTCTGCGCCCACTTCGGCACGACCATCGCCGGGAGGTTCTTGACCAGCTGCCGGGTGATCTCCCAGGAGATGCCGCCGGCGCCGACGACGATGGCCGCGCGGAGGGCCGTGACCGGCACACCCGCCTCGCCGAGGAAGCCCTCGACCTCGCGGCGCGAGCGCAGGTGCGCGGAGAGGTCGCCGTCCTCGTCGCCGAGGCCGCCGAGGTAGACGATCTGGCGCACCCCGGCCTCGTGGGCGGCGCGGCCGAAGCTGCGCGCGGCCTCGGCGTCCTTGCGCTCGAAGTCGTTGTCGTCGAGGGAGTGCACGAGGTAGACCGCCACGTCGACCCCCTCGAGCGCCGCGCCGAGGCTGTCCGGATCCCCGACGTCGCCGCCCACGGCCTCGCCGGGGCCGTCGTAGGAGTCGGGGCGCCGGGTCATCGCCCGCACCCGCCGATCCTGCTCGAGCAGCACCGGGACCAGCCGGGAGCCCACGAAGCCGGTGGCTCCGGTGACCAGGACGGTGACCTGCTCGCTCATGGGCCCAGCGTAGGGGGACGGCGCCGCAGGGACCTCGCCCCCGCGGGGGTCAACCGTCGCCGCGGGAGGCCCGCTCGGCGATGCCGGCGCGCTTGGTCTCGTCCATGCCGACCTCGTAGGCGTGCACCAGGGCGTTGATCGACAGCGGCTTGAGGGACTCGACGACCTGCTGCACGGTCGCCGGCGTCGCGCCCGACTCCTGGTAGACCGGCCAGGCCCGGGTCCGGAAGACCTCGTACAGCTCGCGGGCGACGGCGCGCCCGTGCGCGGCGTACACCTCGGCGGCGGCCTGCGCGGCCTCGACCGGGAAGCCGACCTCGAGCAGGCCCAGACCGACGGAGAGCTGGGAGACCGCGACCTCGTAGTGGCCCGGTCGGCCTGCGGCCGAGGTCGGGCGGACGATGCCGAGCGCCTCGAGCGTGGCCAGGTCGTCGTCGTCGAGCTCGCGGCCGGCACGCCCGGCCAGCTCGCCGCGCGACATGGTCACCGGGAGGTCCGCCTGCCAGGGCGCGAGCATCGTCCGTCGCAGCGCGATGTCGCCGGGGGTCGCGCCGTCGGGGATGCCGGCGACGTACCGCTCGATCGCGGCGAGCGTGAAGCCGTGGCTCTGCAGCTCCTGGACCAGCTCGAGCCGGGCGACGTGGTCGGGGCCGTAGTAGCCCGAGCGGCCGCGGCGCACGGGCGCCGGCACCAGGCCACGGGAGGTGTAGAAGCGCACGGTGCGCACGCTCATCCCCACGCGCGCGGTCAGCTGCGCGAGCGTCAGCAGCTCCTCGTCCACCACCGACGCCTCCTCCTACCCGTGGCGGGCCCTCGGGTGACCCACGCCACAGCGCGTGCCTGGTCACGATGACAGTGATGGTGTCACAATCGAGGGCACGTGGCGTCCGGCGGGCGCCCGCCCACTCACCCCAGGGACGGTCATGGCTGAAGCGTTCGTGTACGACCACCTCCGCACCCCGCGCGGCAAGGGCAAGGCCGCCGGCGCGCTCCACGAGGTCAAGCCCGTCGACCTCGCGGTCGGGCTGCTCGACGAGGTGCGCCGTCGCAACCCCGGCCTGGACCCGGCCCGCGTGGACGACGTGGTGCTCGGCGTGGTCTCGCCGCTCGGCGACCAGGGCGGCGACATCGCCAAGACCGCGGCGCTGGCCGCGGGCTACCCCGAGACCGTGGCGGGGGTCCAGCTCAACCGGTTCTGCGCGTCCGGTCTCGAGGCGGTCAACCAGGCCGCGTCCCGGGTGCGGGGCGGCTTCGAGGACCTGCTGCTGGCCGGCGGTGTGGAGTCGATGAGCCGCGTCCCGATGGGCTCGGACGGCGGCGCGTGGGCGATGGACCCGGCGACCGCGCTGAGCACCGGCTTCGTGCCGCAGGGCATCGGCGCCGACCTCATCGCGACCCTCGCCGGCTGGACCCGCGACGACGTGGACGCCTACGCCGCCGAGTCCCACCACCGGGCGGCCAAGGCGTGGGCCAACGGCTACTTCGCCGGCGCGGTGGTGCCGGTCACCGACCGCAACGGCGTCACCGTGCTCGACCACGACGAGCTGGTCCGGCCCGACACCAGCCCGGAGGGGCTGGCCGGTCTCAAGCCGTCCTTCGCCGGGATGGGCAAGGACGCCGGTTTCGACGACGTGGCGCTCGAGAAGTACCACTGGGTCGACCGCATCGACCACGTCCACCACGCCGGGAACTCGTCGGGGATCGTCGACGGCGCCGCGCTCGTCCTGGTCGGCTCCGAGCAGGCCGGCACGGACCTCGGGCTGACCCCTCGTGCGCGGGTCGTCTCCGCCGCCGTCTCGGGCGCCGACCCGACGATCATGCTCACCGGTCCGGCCCCGGCAGCCCGGAAGGCCCTGGCGAAGGCCGGGCTCGAGGTCTCCGACATCGACCTGTTCGAGATGAACGAGGCCTTCGCCGCCGTGGCGCTGCGCTTCATGGCCGACCTCGGCGTCTCCCACGAGATCACCAACGTCAACGGCGGCTCGATCGCGATGGGCCACCCGCTCGGCGCGACGGGCGCGATGATCCTCGGCACGCTGATCGACGAGCTCGAGCGGCGCGACCTGCGCCGCGGCCTGGCCACGCTCTGCGTCGGCGGCGGCATGGGCGTCGCCACCATCGTCGAGCTGGTCTGACCGGCCGCCGCCGCCCGCCACCCGCCGACGCCGACGCAGAGACCGAGGACCCGATGAGCACCAGCACCACCGAGCAGACCGAGCAGACCGGGCAGACCCGCACCGCCGTGCGCTACGAGCGCGACGCCGAGGGCGTGGTCACCCTGACCCTGGACGACCCCGACCAGTCGGCCAACACCATGAACGACCTCTTCCGCGCCTCGATCGCGGCCGTCGTCGACCGGCTCCACGACGAGCTCGCCGCCGACCCGGCGAGCATCACCGGCGTGGTCGTCGCGAGCGCGAAGAAGACCTTCTTCGCCGGCGGCGACCTCCGGCAGATGGTCCGGGCCCGCAGGGAGGACGCCCCGCAGGTCTTCGCCGACGTGGAGTCGATGAAGCGCGCGCTGCGCCGGCTCGAGACCTTCCCCCGACCGGTCGTGGCCGCGATCGGCGGGGCCGCGCTCGGCGGCGGCCTCGAGATCGCGCTGGCCTGCAACCACCGCGTCGCCCTCGACCACCCGAGCGTCCAGCTCGGGCTGCCCGAGGCCACCCTCGGCCTGCTGCCGGGCGGCGGCGGGGTCACCCGGGTCACCCGGATGCTCGGCCTGCAGACCGCGCTGATGGAGGTGCTCCTCCAGGGCGCCCGGTTCAAGCCGGCGCAGGCGCTCGAGAAGGGGCTGGTCGACGAGCTGGTCGCCACCCGCGAGGAGCTGGTGCCTGCCGCTCGTGCCTGGCTGGCCGCGCACCCCGCGCAGGCCGCCAACCCCTGGGACGTCGCGGGGTACAAGATGCCCGGCGGCACCCCGCGCAGCCCGGCGCTGGCGCAGCTCCTCCCGGCGTTCCCGGCGCTGCTGCGCCAGCAGACCAAGGGCGCGGTCTACCCCGCCCAGCGCGCCATCCTCTCGGCCGCGGTCGAGGGCGCCCAGGTCGACTTCGAGACGGCGTCACGCATCGAGTCGCGCTACCTGACCTCGCTGATCACCGGTCAGAACTCCAAGAACATGATCCAGGCGTTCTTCTTCGACCTCCAGGCGATCGGCTCCGGGTCGCTGCGCCCGCAGGGGTTCGCGCCGTGGCGGCCGGCCAAGGTCGGCGTGCTGGGTGCCGGGATGATGGGCGCCGGGATCGCCTACTCCTGCGCCCGCGCCGGGCTCGACGTCGTGCTCAAGGACGTCGCGCACGCCAACGCGGAGAAGGGCAAGGCCTACTCCGAGGGCCTGCTCGACAAGGCGATCACGAAGGGCCGCTCGACCGAGGAGAAGAAGGCGGCGGTGCTCGCCCGGATCACCCCCACCGAGGACCCGGCCGACCTGGCCGGCTGCGACCTGGTCATCGAGGCGGTCTTCGAGGACCCGGCGCTCAAGTCGCAGGTGTTCGCGGAGGTGGCGCCGCACGTCGACGCCGACGCGCTGCTGTGCTCCAACACCTCGACGCTGCCGATCACCGGCCTCGCCAGGGGGGTCGACCGACCGACCGACTTCATCGGCCTGCACTTCTTCTCCCCGGTCGACAAGATGCCGCTGGTCGAGATCATCCGCGGCGAGCAGACCACCGACGAGGCGCTGGCCAAGGCCTACGACGTGGTGCAGCTGATCGCGAAGACCCCGATCGTGGTCAACGACAGCCGCGGCTTCTACACCTCGCGGGTCATCGGCACCATGGTCACCGAGGGCCTCGCGATGCTCGCCGAGGGCGTGCACCCCCGCAGCCTGGAGCGCGCCGCGACCCAGGCCGGCTACCCCGTCGGGACGCTCCAGCTCTCCGACGAGCTCAACATGGAGCTGATGGCCAAGATCGAGAAGGCCACCCGCGACGCCACGGCCGCCGAGGGCCGCGAGGTCGTCGAGCACCCCGGCCAGGACGTGGTCCGCCGGATGATCGAGCTCGGTCGGCCGTCACGGCTGAAGGGCGCCGGCTTCTACGACTACGCCGAGGGCCGCCGCGCGGGGCTCTGGGCCGGCCTGGCCGAGGAGTTCCCGGTCGCCGCCGAGCAGCCGCCGCTGGTCGACGTGCAGCAGCGGATGCTGTTCGCGGAGGCGCTGGAGACCGCGAAGTGCTTCGAGGAGGGCGTGGTCACCTCCGCCGCCGCGGCCAACATCGGCTCGATCATGGGCATCGGCTTCCCGCCCTCGACCGGCGGCGCCGCGCAGTACATGACCGGCTACCAGGACCCCGCCGACGACACCGCCGAGATCGGCCTGGCCGCGTTCGTGCGCCGCGCCGACGAGCTGGCGGAGGCCTACGGCGAGCGGTTCCGGCCGACCGCGTGGCTGCGGGAGCTGGCGGGGTCCGGTGGCTCGTTCCCGGCGTGATCGGACCGACCCGAGGTAGGGCTAGCCTGCCCCGGTGAGCCTGGTCCTCGTCGTCCGCCACGGGCAGGCGTCCTTCGGCGCCGACGACTACGACGTGCTCTCGGAGCTGGGCTGGGAGCAGGCGCGCGCGCTCGGCGCTCACCTCGCCGCGGCCGGTACCGTGCCGGCGACCGTCATCCACGGCGGGCTGCGGCGGCAGCGGGAGACGGCCGAGGGCCTGGTCGAGGGCCTGGGGGACCACGGCTCGGACGTGGTGCTGGCCGAGGACGCCGGCTGGGACGAGTTCGACCACACCGGCGTCGTCGCGGCCCACCCCGACCTGCCGCAGGGCGGCACCGCGGCGCTGGACCGTCGCGAGTTCCAGCGGGTGTTCCTCGAGGCCACCCGCCGGTGGGCGCTCGACGACACCGACGACCCGGCCTACCCGGAGACCTTCCCGGCGTTCGTGGCCCGGGCCCGGGAGGCGCTGGGCGCGGCGTGCGAGGTCGCCTCGGCCTCGGGCGGGCCCGTCCTCGCCGTGACCTCCGGCGGGCCGATCGGCGCCGTGGCCGCCGGCCTGGTGGATCCGGACGCCGACCCCGACGACCCGCGGGACCGGGCGGTGCTGGTCCGGCTGTGGGAGCGGTTCAACACGGTCTGCGTGAACTCGTCGGTCACGCGCGTCCTGGCCGGCGCCACCGGCACCCGGCTGCTCACCTTCAACGAGCACGGGCACCTGACCCGCGAGCAGGTCAGCTACCGCTGAGCCCGACCGCCGACGCCGGGCGGTCACACCATCCGGCGCAGCAGCGGGCGGGGGGCGTGCTTGAGCACGACCGACAGCGGGCCCCACGGCAGCCGCGGCACGCAGGCCGAGCCGACCCGCTTCTCGATCGCGGCCACCATCGACCGCACGCCGTCCTCGGTCGAGGACATCAGCGGCGTCGACTGCGCCACCTGGTCGTTCATCTCCGAGACGATGTAGCCGGGGTACAGCACGGTGAGGTCGATCCCCGGCGCGCCCCGGGTCCCTCGAGCTCGACCCGCAGACCTTCGACCAGGTGCGCGAGGAACGCCTTGCTGGCGGCGTACGTCGTCATCGAGCGCGGCATCCCGCGCAGCGCCGAGACCGAGGACACGACCACCAGGTGCCCGCGCCCGGCGGCCCGGAACAGCGCGACGGCCGCCTCCACCTGGGCGAGGGCGCCGAGCACGTTGGTCACCGCCGTCTCGCGGTTGGCCTCGTCGCCGCCGGTGCCCAGCGGCGCGCCCTTGCCGAGCCCGGCGTTGACCACGACTCGCTCCAGCCCGCCCCGGTCGGCGAGGGCGGTGTGGAGGTCCGCGAAGCAGTGGCGCACGGCCGTGGCGTCGGTGACGTCGAGCGCGCGGACCTCCACGCGGCGGTCCGGGTGCGCGGCGCGGATCTCGTCCCGCAGCTGCTCGAGCCGCTCGGTGCGCCGCGCGCAGAGGGCGAGGTCGTGGCCACGAGCGGCGAGCTGGCGGGCCATCTCGGCGCCGAGGCCCGAGGAGGCGCCGGTGATCAGGGTGGTGGTCATGGCGCGCAGTCTGCCCGCGTCCGGCGGTCGAGCGACCTCGGACCGAGCAGCCCCGACGCAGACCGACCGAGCGCCGTGCTCGTCCCACCGGTGGGCGCGGACAGCGTCCGGATTGGCGGGGCCAGGTCAGGTACCTCGGCGACATGCGGCGCGGACTCGTGGAGAACATCGCCACCGCCCAGCGCGGCTCGATGCCCAGCAGCGGCCCCGCGGGAAGTGCGTCATTGACAGCCTCGGAACGCCGCTCCATGCTGGCCCCTCCTAGGCCGGATGTGCCTGTCGAAAGGTTCTCGGATGCGTCGGACGGTCGTGATCTGCCTCCTGCTGGTGATGCAGGGTTTGTTCTTCATCGGCGCCGAGTCGGCGGCTGCTGCAACCTGTACGAAGAGGAATCTGAGCCCAGGCCCCGGTCCCGTGCACCAGCCCTACGTCGTCACGTGCGAGCAGTGGGGCGGGTATGTCGGAATCCGGGCGCGAGCGCCTACAACGGTTACTGGTCCTACCTGCACTCCAACAATCCGTCTTTGAGCCTCGCGGTCACCGTGAAGGACACCGAACCCAACGGCCATTGTGCGAGTATCCGGCTCGTCAGGGAGGCGTCGCTGAACGACTTCAACATCGGCATCGGTAGCGCCTGCGGGAACGGCACGACCGATCGTGCCTCGGCGACCATCGACGGGCCCGCGTTCATGTCCGGGCGCTACATCGTCAGGCTGTGCGACGGCGGAACGTGCGAGCGGATCTTCAAGCGCGCAGCCTCGAGGAGCGCGAGTCGTGATCGTTATCCGGTGTGGCTCGGGTAACGGTCCGACTGATCGGTCGATCTGCGTCCGAGCGACCATCAGCGCCGCCTGATCCCTGTTACCGCGTACGCCGACCAACTGCATGCGGTCAGGGCGAGCACGATGATGAGCGTGCGCATGCGCACCACCGAGGTCCGTTGGCCAACGACGTGCCCCCCTCCCGCGGTCCACACCGTCCATCCTCGGGTTCAAGCGCCGTGAACCCGAGTTGTTGGGACCACTGTCGGTGACAGTCGATCTCGAGCGCCCGTCAGCGCTCTGCCAGGTCTTCCCGCGCCCAAGTCCACCCGTCCACCACGGGTGTCCAGCGTGCCACGCGGTCGTCCATCTCCGGCACGACGGCGAAGCCGGGGTAGGGCACGGTGAAGTCGATCCCCTGGACGACTCGGGGTCTCTCGAGCTCAACCCGCAGACCCTCGACCAGGTGCGCGGGGGAACGCCGTTCTGGTGGCACGCGAGACGCCGGGATCGGGGACAAGCCTGACCATACCTGGTATACATACGCAGTAGTGCATCGTCGGTATGCACGGACGGTGGTGTGCGATGTCGGTCAAGCAGGCGCTGCTGGCGCTCCTCGAGGAGGGGCCCCGGTACGGCTACCAGCTGCGCGCGGAGTTCGAGCGGCGCACCGGTGCCACCTGGCCGTTGAACGTGGGGCAGGTCTACACGACGCTGTCGCGCCTGGAGCGCGACGGCCTGGTGGCCGTCGACGGCCAGGACCCGGAGGGCCACGTCGTGCACCGGATCACCGGTCCCGGGCGGGACGAGGTGGCGGCCTGGTTCGCCACGCCCGTGGAGCGCACGCAGCCGCCCCGCGACGAGCTGGCGATCAAGCTCGCGCTCGCGGTCACCGTTCCGGGCGTCGACGTCGGCGCCGTCGTGCAGCAGCAGCGCTCGGCGACGATGCGCGCGCTCCAGGACTACACCCGCCTCAAGCGGCGTGCCGGCGACGACCTCGCCTGGTCGCTGGTCCTCGACTCGTTGATCTTCGCCGCGGAGGCGGAGGTGCGCTGGCTCGACCACTGCGAGGCACGGCTGCGCCGGGCGGCGATCGAGCGCGGCGACGGGCAGACGACGACGGCGGCGGCCGCGACCGAGCGGACGCGGCGGTGAGCCCGGCAGCGGGCGGCCCGGTGCTGCGGCTGAGCGAGGTCACCCGGGTCCACGGCGAGGGGGCCACCGCGGTGCGGGCGCTGCGCGGCGTGTCGTTCACCGCGCACGCCGGCGAGATGGTCGCGGTGATGGGGCCCTCGGGGTCGGGCAAGTCGACCCTGCTCACGCTGGCCGGCGGACTGGACCGGGCCACCGACGGCACCGTCGAGGTCGAGGGCGTCGACCTGGGGGAGGCGGGCCAGTCCGAGCGGGCCCGGTTGCGGCGCACCTCGATCGGTTACGTCTTCCAGGACTTCAACCTGATCCCCGCGCTGACCGCGGCCGAGAACGTCGCGCTGCCCCGCGAGCTCGACGGGCTCGGCCGCCGGGCCGCGCGCGCAGCGGCACGGACGGCTTTGGAGGAGGTCGGGATCGCCGACCTCGCCGACCGGTTCCCCGACGAGATGTCCGGCGGGCAGCAGCAGCGGGTGGCCATCGCCCGGGCCGTCGTCGGCGACCGCCGCCTGGTCCTCGCCGACGAGCCCACCGGGGCGCTGGACACCGAGACCGGCGAGGAGGTGCTGCGGCTGCTCCGCGAGCGCTGCGACGCCGGGGCGGCCGCGGTGATGGTCACCCACGAGGCCCGGCACGCCGCGTGGGCCGACCGGGTCGTCTTCCTGCGCGACGGCCTCGTGGTCGACGAGTCGGGCGCCCGGCCGGTCGACGCGCTTCTCGAGCCGAGCAACCGGTGATCCGTCGCCGGGTGTCGGGCTGGGTGACGGGCTGGCGCGTCCCGCTGCGGATCGCCCGGCGCGACGCCCGCCGTTCCCGGGGCCGCACCGCGCTGGCGCTGGTGCTGCTCGCGCTGCCGGTGCTGGCGGTGACCGTGGCGGACACCCTCTACGCGACGAACGAGATCAGCGGCACCGAGGCGCTGGAGCGCCGGCTCGGCGCCGCCGACGTCCGGGTCGACCTCGGCAGCGGTCAGGCGTACCAGGCCGCCGACCCCGACCAGGGCAGCTACGCCCTCGGAGGTGTGCGCAGGGGCGCACGCGCCCAGCAGGCCGACCTCGACGACGTCGCCGGCGTGCTCGGCGAACCCGCTTCGCCGCCCGTGCCGCTGCTGCAGGCCAGCGTCCGCTTCGAGAGCGACCTCGGGCAGGACGACGCCCAGACGTTGACCACCGACCTGGCCGACCCGCTCGCCACGGGCCTTCTCGAGACGGTGTCGGGCAGGTTGCCCACCGGCACGGACGAGGTCGTCGTCAACGCCGACCTCCTGGCGCAGGGTCCCGCGGTCGGCGAGGACCTGGTGCTCGCCGGCGGCGCCCGGCTCCGCATCGTGGGCGTGGCAGAGTCCGCGAGCGTCGTCGGCGCGCCGTTCGCTGCCGGGCTCCCCGGCTCCGCGCTCGCCCCCCGCGGGTACGGCGACCCGACCTACCTGCTCGACGTCGGCGACGTCTCCTGGCAGCAGGTGCTCGATCTCAACGCGCTCGGCGTGCTGGTGCTCTCGCGCGACGTGCTCGCCGACCCGCCAGCCGACGACGAGCTGCCGCCCGAGGTCGCCTTCGCGACCGGGGTGCTCGACGAGGCGGCGATCACGGCCGCGGTGCTGATCGCCACGATGGTGCTGATCGAGGTGGTGCTGCTCGCCGGGCCCGCCTTCGCCGTCGGTGCTCGCCGGCAGGCCCGGACCCTCGCGCTGGTCGCCGCCGCCGGGGGGACGCCTCGGGACGCGCGTCGCGTCGTGCTCGCCTCGGGCGTCGTGCTCGGCGTCGGGGGAGCGGTGCTCGGCGTCGTGCTCGGCATCGGTGTCGCGTGGCTGCTCCGGCCCGTCGTGCAGGGCTTCGTGACCACCCGTCTCGGCCCGTTCGACGTGGTGGCGACCCACCTCGCGGCTGTAGCGGCGTTCGGGCTGGTGAGCGCGCTGCTGGCGGCCGCGGTACCAGCCGTGGTCGCCGCCCGGCAGGACGTCGTCGCCGTGCTCGCGGGCCGCCGCGGCGATGCGAGCCCGTCGCGCCGCTCCCCGCTGCTCGGCGCGGTGCTGCTAGCCGTCGGTGTCGCCCTCGCCGTCCTCGGCGCGAGGCGGTCGAGCGGCGGTGAGAACCTGATCGCCGGGTCGGCGATCGTCTGCGTGCTGGGGATGCTCCTGCTGGTGCCGGTCGTCGTGACGGCGCTGTCGCGGGCTGCGCGCCGCCTCCCGCTGGCGCTGCGCTTCGCGGCCCGCGACGCCGCCCGGCACCGCACCCGCACCGTGCCGGCCGTGGCCGCGGTCGCGGCCACGGTGGCCGGCGTGGTCGCCCTGGGGATCGCGACCGCGAGCGACGAGGCGCAGAACGCCGCGACGTACACCCCGCTGCTCGCGGTGGGCGACGCGGCCGTGGACTTCGCCGGGCGCGAGCCCGACGCCACCGACGTCGCCGCCGCGCGGGAGGCGCTGGCCTCGACCGTGCCGGACGCGACGGTCACCGAGGTGGCGGGCGTGCGGGGGAGCGGGTCCTTCGAGATCCGCAGCAGCGGTCGGCAACCGCTGCTGACCACCTACCTGGGCGTCACCTCGCCGCTGCTGGTCGCCGAGCGGGGGCTGCCCGGGACGCTCCCGGGGGTCGGCCCCCTCGACGACACGCGGGCCGACGCGGTCGACCGCGTGCTGGCCGACGGCGGCGTCGTCGTGCTCAGCGACACCGGCGCGGACGTCGACGAGGTCCGGGTCGTGCACCGGACCCGCGAAGGGCGGGAGGAGGTGACCGTCCCGGCGGTGGTGCTGCCGGTCGAGGCGGGACGCGCGACCGCCGAGGGGGTCGTCGGCCCCGACCTCGTCCGCGAGCTCGACGGCCGGGTCGGCACCACCGCCCTCCTGGTGACCGGCGACCTGTCCGACGCCGCCGTCGAGGACGCGGAACAGGCCGTCGCGGGCTCGTCCGGTAGCGCCCTGCTCTACGTCGAGCGGGGTTACCAGCCCCCCGACGAGATGCTGGTGCTCCAGCTGGTGCTCGCAGGGCTGGGCGCGGTGCTGATGCTCGGCGGCACGCTGACCGCGACCTTCCTGGCGCTCAGCGACGCCCGGCCCGACCTCGCCACGCTCGGCGCCGTGGGTGCCGCCTCGCGCACCCGACGTGCGGTCGCCGCGGCGTACGCGCTGGTGGTCGGGGCCGTGGGCGCGGTGCTGGGTGCGCTGGTGGGGCTGGTGCCGGGCATCGCGGTCAGCTACCCGCTGACCCGGCCCTACGAGATCGGCTTCGGGACGATGTCGGGGCCCTCCCACGTGCTCGACGTGCCGTGGCTGCTGCTGGCCGTCGTCGTGGTCGGGCTGCCGCTGCTGAGCGCGGTCGTCGTCGGGGCGACCTCCCGCTCCCGGCTGCCGCTGACGGCCCGGGTGGAGTGACAGGGTGGGTGCATGACGCGTACCTCTCGGGCGCTCGGCGCCGCTGCGCTCGCGGCGGCAATCGGCGTCGCCCCGCTGCTGACCACGCCCACGACCGCGCCCGCGACGGCCGCCGGCCCTGACCGACGCCCCGCTGGTGGCGGGGATGCGGCGGGCGAGGTCCGGTTCGCCACCTTCAACGCCTCGCTCAACCGGGCCGCGGAGGGCGAGCTGGTCGAGGACCTGTCGACCCGTGACGACGAGCAGGCCGCCGCGGTCGCGGAGATCGTGCAGCGGGTGCGACCCGACGTCTTGCTCGTCAACGAGTTCGACTTCGACGCCGAGGGCCGGGCCGCCGACCTGTTCCGGGAGAACTACCTGCAGGTGCGCCACGGCTCGGCTTCGGACCGCACGCGCCGCATCCGCTACCCCTACGCGTACTCGGCGCCGTCCAACACCGGGATCCCGAGCGGCTACGACCTCGACAACGACGGCACGATCGGCGGCGGCAACGACGCGTTCGGGTTCGGTGCGTTCGAGGGCCAGTACGGGATGCTGGTGCTCAGCCGCTACCCGATCGCGCGGAAGCAGGTGCGCACCTTCCAGCAGGTGCTGTGGCGCGACATGCCCGGCGCCCGGCTGCCAGACGACCCGGCGACGCCCGAGCCCGCCGACTGGTACTCGCCCGAGGAGCTCGACGTCGTGCGGCTCTCCAGCAAGTCGCACTGGGACGTGCCGGTCCGGCTCGGACGTGACCGCACCGTGCACCTGCTCGCCTCCCACCCGACGCCGCCGACCTTCGACGGCGAGGAGGACCGCAACGGGCTGCGCAACGCCGACGAGATCCGGTTCTGGGCGGACTACCTGCGGCCCGGGCGCCGCGGGGACTGGATGGTCGACGACCAGGGCCGCGAGGGCGGGCTCGACCGGGGGGAGACCTTCGTGGTCGCCGGCGACCAGAACAGCGACCCGAACGACGGCGACTCCGTGCCCGGCGCGATCCAGCAGCTGCTCGACCACCGCCGCATCATCGACCCGCTGCCGTCCTCCGCCGGCGCCGCCGAGGCGAGCGCGCTGCAGGGCGGGGCGAACGGCACGCACCGCTCCGACCCGCGCCACGACACCGCCGACTTCAACGACGACCCGGCGCCGGGCAACCTGCGCGCCGACTACGTGCTGCCGCGGCGCGGGACTCGCGCGACCGGGTCCGGCGTGTTCTGGCCGGTGCAGGCTGACCCGCGCTCGGAGCTGACCGGGACGTTCCCGTTCCCCAGCTCGGACCACCGGCTGGTGTGGGTGGACCTGCGGCCCTGACGGCTGCAGCGCTGCGGCGCCTCACGTCCGCCGGTGGAAGCGGAGCTTGCCGTTGGGCAGGAGGGTGACCTCGTAGTTGGGGTCGTGGACGCGGGCGTGGTGGCAGGGGCACAGCATCCGGGCGTCTTTGACGTTGGTGGGGCCGCCTTCGGACCAGGGGGTGTCGTGGTGGACCTGGCACATGCCCGGGGGCCAGTCGCAGCCTTCGGCGGTGCAGCCGCCGTCGCGCAGGGCGATGGCGATGCGTTGGGGTTCGGTGTGGAAGCGGGCGGTGCGGCCGAGGTCGAGGACGTGGGACTTGGTGCCGAGGACGGCGGGCATCACGCCGGCTTCGCAGGCCATGCGGCGGATCTGGCCCATGGAGACCAGGTCACCGGTCTCCAGGGTCGCGAGCCCGACCCCGGCGACGAGGTCGGCACCCTGGTACAGCGCGACCAGGCTCGCCGAGGTCCCACCGGCACGCGGCGCCCGGTCCTTGGGGTAGGCCTCGATCATCTCCCCGAACGCGACGCCCATCTTCTGCGGCGACGGACGCCCGGCGAGCCAGGACCCCGCTCCCTGGGTGGTGTTGACGTGGCCGGGGGCGGCGAAAGCCTGCAGGATCTTCTGCAGCATCCGGCCCTGGAACATCGGCAGCGTGAACCGGCCGTGGCTGAGCCCGTGGCCGTCGAAGGACAGGGTGAGCCGTTGCTTCTGCTGGGCTCGGCGTTCGTCGGCCTCGACCTTCTTGCGGTCCGCCTCCTCACCGACCTCGGGGGCGACGGTCGAGAGGATCCGCTTGCCGAGCAGGGCCAGGGCGTCGGGGTCGTGGACCAGCGCGAGCTCCACGAGGGTCTGCTCGGCGGAGGCGACCACGCCCGGCTCGAGGTCGTCGGGGAGGTCGTCGAGCGCCCGGACGACCACGCGGGCCTGCTCGGCGCTCATCGCGGCGTCCGCGAGCGCGTCGCGGACGCGGTGCCACCGGGACTCCAGCGCGTTGGCCAGCTTCACCTGACCGGCCGCGGTGCGGCGGTTCTGCCGGGTCGCGACCGCCCACCACACCCCCGTCGACGTGGCACCGGAGTCGGCCCCGACCTTCACCTCGTCGGCGTGCGCAGCCACGGCCAGGGTCAGCGAGTCCAGCCGGGCCCGTACCTCTGACACCGCGACGAGGGCTTCCCGGGTGGCCGGGGCATCGAGCGAGAGCGACCTGTCCTCGAGCACCTCGGCCAGCTCCACGACCTGCTCGGACAAGGCGCGCATCCCCGCCGGCACGGGGTGCCGGGTGAGGGTGTCGTCGTCCTTGGCCATGCCCCCATCTTGGCAGGCTCCACCGACATCGCCGGGAACGAATCCACAGCTGAACGACCATCATGCAGATGCGACAAATGTGTATTCGAACTGGCTAGCGAACCCTCCCGGGGTCCCCCGATCTCTGCGACCGCGTTCACAGTCAGTCTTGACTGTTTGTTCTCCCAGCGCCAGGCTCACCCAGTGCCCACCTCCACCACCACCCGCGTCCCGCAGGAGGAGCGCACCCGGGCGATGCGCGCGCGCCTGCTGGAGGCGACCGTCGAGTGCCTGGTCGAGCGGGGGTTCGCCGGCACCTCCACCACCCTGGTCTCCCAGCGGGCGGGCGTGAGCCGCGGCGCGCAGCTGCACCACTTCCCGGCGAAGAACGACCTCGTCGTGGCGGCCGTCGAGCACCTCGCCGAGGTACGCCGCGACGAGCTCGCCGCCGCGGCCGCCGCGCTGCCCGCCGGCCCGCGTCGCACCCGCGCCGTGCTGGCGATGCTGGCCGAGCACTTCACCTCGCCGGTCTTCACCGCTGCCCTCGAGCTGTGGGTGGCGGCGCGCACCGATCCCGCGCTGCTCGCCGCCGTCGCTCCGCTCGAGCAGCGGGTCGGCCGGGAGACCCACCGGCTGACCGTCGAGCTGCTCGGCGCCGACGAGCGCGACCCCGGCGTCCGCGAGCTGGTGCAGGCCACCCTCGACCTGGTGCGCGGGCTCGGGCTGGCCGACACGATCACCGACGACGCGCCGCGTCGGTCGCGGATCCTCGACGAGTGGGCGCGCGTGCTCGACGCCGCCTGGGCGGGGACGGCCGCATGAGCGACCTCCTCGAGCAGCTCCTCGCCGACCTGGCCGCCGAGTCCGACGCGCTGCGGGCGGTGGTGGCCGGGGCGGACGCCGGGGCCTGGGCCGCCCCGACCCCCGCCGCCGGGTGGACCGTGGCCCACCAGGTCGCCCACCTCGCCTGGACCGACCGCGCGGCCGTCGCCGCGGCGACCGACCCCGAGGCCTGGGACGCACTGGTCCACCGCGCCCTCGAGGACCCGGACGGGTTCGTCGACCGCGCCGCGGCCGACCTCGCCGCCGTACCCCCCGACGACCTCGTCGCGACCTGGGACGCCGGTCGCGCCGCGCTGGCCGACGCCCTTCCGGCCCTGCCCGCGGGACAGAAGCTGCCGTGGTTCGGTCCGCCGATGTCGGCGGCGTCGATGGCGACCGCCAGGTTCATGGAGACCTGGGCCCACGGGCTCGACGTCCGCGACGGCCTCGGCGCGCCCCACGAGCGCAGCGACCGGGTGCGCCACGTCGCCCACCTCGGCGTCCGCACCCGCGACTTCGCCTACGGCGTGCGCGGGCTCACCCCGCCCACCGCAGCCGTTCCGCCTCGAGCTGACCGCCCCCTCCGGCGAGCGGTGGACCTGGGGACCCGAGGACGCGACCGACCGGGTGCAGGGGTCCGCCTGGGACCTCGCGCTGCTGGTGACGCAGCGGGTGCACCGCGACGACACCGACCTGGTCGCCACCGGCGAGGAGGCCGCGCGCTGGCTCACCATCGCCCAGTGCTTCGCCGGCCCCCCGGGCCCGGGGCGGGAGGCCGGCCGTGGCTGAGACCACCACCGACGGCCCGGCCGACGTCCTGCGGGTCGGCAACGCCAGCGGCTTCTACGGCGACCGGCTCAGCGCTGTGCGGGAGATGGTCGAGGGCCGCACCACCGGCCCCGACGGCGTCGCGCGCCCGCTCGACGTGCTCACCGGCGACTACCTCGCCGAGCTCACCATGCTGATCCTCGGCCGCGACGCGCTGCGCGACCCCTCGCTCGGCTACGCCCGCACCTTCGTCGAGCAGGTCGAGGACGCTCTCGGCCTGGCGCTCGAGCAGGGCACCCGGCTCGTGGTCAACGCCGGCGGGCTCAACCCCGCGGGGCTCGCCGAGAAGGTGCGCGAGGTCGCCCGCGCCCTCGGCCTGGACCCGGCCGTGGCCCACGTCGAGGGCGACGACCTCCGCGAGCACGCCGCCCACCTCGGCCACCCCGACGCGCTGACCGCCAACGCCTACCTCGGCGGCGCCGGCATCGCGCGCGCCCTGGCCGCGGGCGCGGACGTCGTCGTCACCGGTCGGGTCGCCGATGCCTCCCTGGTCGTGGGGGCCGGGATGGCCCGCTTCGGGTGGGACCTCGCCGACCCCGCGCACCTCGACCCACTCGCCGGCGCGAGCGTCGCCGGGCACCTGCTGGAGTGCGGCACGCACGCCACCGGCGGCAACTTCTCCGGCTTCGCCCGCCTGCCGCGCCGTGACCGGCCGCTCGGCTTCCCGCTGGTCGAGCTGGCCGCCGACGGGTCCTGCGTGGTCACCAAGCACGACGGCACCGGCGGCGCGGTCACCGTCGACACCGTCACCGCGCAGCTGCTCTACGAGATCGCCTCGACCCGCTACGCCACGCCCGACGTCGTCGTCGACCTCGCGAGCGTGCGGCTGACGCAGCAGGGCGAGGACCGGGTCGCCGTCTCCGGCACGCAGGGCCACCCCGCCCCGGCCCGGCTGAAGGTCTGCGTCAACGAGCTCGGCGGCTGGCGCAACACCGTCGAGCTGGTGCTGACCGGCCTCGACCTCGACGCCAAGGAGGCGTGGGTCCGCGAGCAGCTCGACCCGGCACTGACCGCGCAGCGGGTGGAGTGGAGCCGCAGCAGCGCCCCGCGCGCCGACGCCGACACCCAGGAGGACGCCTCCTGCCTGCTGCGATGCATCGTGCAGGACCCCGACCAGGACCCGGTCGGCAAGGCCTTCACCGGCCCGGTCGTCGAGCTGGCGCTGGGCTCCTACCCGGGCTTCACCCTCACCGGACCGCCGGCGAAGCCGACGCCCTACGGCGTCTACCGGGCGGCGTTCGTCGAGCGCGACGCGGTCGCCCACACCGTGGTCCACGCCGACGGCACCCGCGAGGTCGTCGCCGACCCGCCCCACCTCGCCGACCCGGACGAGCGTCTCGAGGACCACGGCCGCCGGCCGTCGCCGTACCTCGCGCCGACCGACCGGCTCACCCGGCGGCAGCCGCTGGGCACCTTCGTCCACGCCCGCTCCGGCGACAAGGGCGGCGACGCGAACGTCGGGCTCTGGGTCGGCCACGACGTCCCGGACGCAGCCGGCCAGCCGGTCGACGCCGAGAAGCACGCCGCCCGGGCCACCTGGCTGGCGAAGGTGATCAGCCCGGAGAAGGTGCGCGAGCTGGTGCCCGAGGCCGCCGGGCTCGATGTCGACGTCTACCTGCTGCCGGGGCTCGGCGCCGTCAACGTCGTGGTCCGCGGCCTGCTCGGCGAGGGCGTCGCCGCCTCGACCCGGTTCGACCCGCAGGCCAAGGCGCTCGGCGAGTGGCTGCGCAGCCGGATGGTCCAGATCCAGGAGGGGCTGCTGTGACGGATCCGATCGGGCCGAACGAGCTTCACGAGCTCGGCGCGGAGTTCGTGCGCCGCGAGGTGGTCGACCACCTCGACGCCTGGGAGGACGCCGGCGGCGTCCCCCGCGAGCTCCACCGTGCCGCCGCGGCGCAGGGGCTGCTCGGGCTCGGCTTCCCCGAGGCCGTCGGCGGGCAGGGCGGCACGCTGCTCGACACCGTCGACCTCCAGGAGGGCATGCTCGCGGCCGGCGCCTCCAGCGGTCTGCTCGCCGCGCTGCTCACCTCCGGCATCGCGCTGCCCCACATCGCCGCGTCCGGGTCGCCGGACCTCGTCGACCGGTTCGTCCGCCCGACGCTGGCCGGCGAGCTGATCGGCTCGCTCGCGGTCACCGAGCCCGGCGGCGGCTCCGACGTCGCCCGGATCCGCACCACCGCCCGCCGCGAGGGCGACGAGTACGTCGTCGACGGCACCAAGACCTTCATCACCTCCGGCGCCCGCGCCGACTTCGTGACCACCGCGGTGCGCACCGGCGGTCCGGGCTACGCCGGGGTGTCGCTGCTCGTGGTCGAGACCGACCGGCCCGGGTTCACCGTCGACCGGCGGCTGCGCAAGATGGGCTGGCACTGCTCGGACACCGCCGAGCTCGGGTACGCCGGTGTCCGGGTGCCGGCGACCAACCTGGTCGGCGGAGAGGGTGAGGGCTTCGCGCAGATCGCGCAGCAGTTCGTCACCGAGCGGATCGCGCTCGCCGTGCACGGCTACGGCATCGCCGCCCGCTCGCTGGCGCTCGCCGCGGCGTACGCGAAGCAGCGGGAGACCTTCGGCAAGCCGTTGGTGGCCAACCAGGTGGTGCGCCACCAGCTCGTCGAGATGCACCGCCGCGTCGAGCTGGCGCGGACCTACGCCCGCGAGGTCGCCCGCCGCCACGACGCGGGGGAGTCCGTGGTGGCCGAGGCGTGCCTGGCCAAGCAGACGGCGTGCGAGACCGCGACGTACGTCTGCGACGCCGCCGTGCAGCTGCACGGCGGGACGGGCTACCTGCACGGCACCGAGGTGGAGCGGCACTACCGCGACGCCCGGCTGCTGCCGATCGGAGGAGGGGCGACCGAGGTGCTCACCGACCTGGCCGCGCGGCTGCTGGGGTACGCGTCGTGACCGGCCCGACTGGCGCGGCGGCGACGACGAACCGCGAGGCGATGGAGTCCAAGCTCGCCGACCTCGACGCCGAGCACGCCAAGGCGGTGGCCGGCGGCGGCGAGCGGTACGTCGACCGCCACCACGCCCGCGGCCGGCTGCTGCCGCGCGAGCGGATCGAGCTGCTGGTCGACGAGGGGTCGGCGTTCCTCGAGCTGTCGCCGCTCGCGGCGTACGGCACCGACTTCGCCGTCGGGGCGTCGCTGGTGACCGGCATCGGCGTGGTCAGCGGCGTGGAGTGCCTGATCACCGCCAACGACCCGACGGTCAAGGGCGGCGCGAGCAACCCGTGGACGCTGCGCAAGGCGTTCCGGGCCTCGCAGATCGCGGAGGAGAACGGCCTGCCGACGATCTCGCTGGTCGAGTCCGGCGGGGCGGACCTGCCCACGCAGAAGGAGATCTTCATCCCCGGCGGGCGGATGTTCCGCGACCTGACCCGGGCCAGCGCCCGCAAGCAGCCGACGATCGCGCTGGTCTTCGGCAGCTCGACCGCCGGTGGCGCCTACATCCCGGGGATGAGCGACTACACGGTGATGGTCAAGGAGCAGGCGAAGGTCTTCCTCGGTGGTCCGCCGCTGGTCAAGATGGCCACCGGCGAGGAGTCCGACGAGGAGTCGTTGGGTGGCGCCGAGATGCACGCCCGGGTCTCCGGGCTCGCCGACCACCTCGCTGCCGACGAGCGCGACGCGATCCGCATCGGCCGCCGGATCGTGGCGCGGCTGAACCACCGCAAGCGGGGTGGGACGTCATCCGAACCGTGGACCCGTCTCCCCGCCTCGCATGACGTCCGGGGGTACGCCGAGCCGGACGCCGACCCCGAGGAGCTGCTCGACCTCGTCCCCGCCGACCTCAGCGAACCGTTCGACCCGCGGGAGGTCGTCGCCCGCGTCTGCGACGGCGTCAGCGAGCACGACCAGGTCGCCTTCGACGAGTTCAAGCCGCTCTACGGCACCTCGCTGGTCACCGGTTGGGCGCGTATCCACGGTCGTCCGGTCGGGATCCTCGCCAACGCGCAGGGCGTGCTGTTCAGCGAGGAGGCGCAGAAGGCGACGCAGTTCATCCAGCTCGCCAACCAGTCCGACACCCCGCTGCTCTTCCTGCACAACACCACCGGCTACATGGTCGGCGCGGAGTACGAGCAGGGCGGGATCATCAAGCACGGCGCGATGATGATCAACGCGGTCTCCAACTCCACCGTGCCGCACCTGTCGGTGGTGATGGGCGCCTCGTACGGCGCGGGCAACTACGGCATGAACGGCCGCGCCTTCGACCCGCGCTTCCTGTTCACCTGGCCCAGCGCGAAGTCGGCGGTGATGGGCCCGGCCCAGCTCGCCGGCGTGCTCTCGATCGTGGCCCGGGCCGCCGCCGGGGCGAAGGGCACGGACGTACGACGAGGAGGCGGACGCCGGGATGCGGGCCTACGTCGAGCAGCAGGTCGAGGAGGCCTCGTTGCCGTTCGTGCTGTCGGGGATGGTCTACGACGACGGCGTCATCGACCCGCGCGACACCCGCACGGTGCTCGGCATCTGCCTGTCGGTGATCGAGAACCGGCCGTGGTCCGGCGCCGAGCGGTTCGGGGTGTTCCGGCCGTGAGCACCACGATCACGCGGCTGATGGTCGCCAACCGCGCCGAGATCGCCAGCCGGGTGTTCCGGACCTGCCGGCGGCTGGGCATCGAGACGGTCGCCGTCCACAGCGACTCCGACGCGGGGCTGCCGTACGTCGCCGAGGCGGACGCCGCCGTACGCCTGCCGGGTGACAGCCCGGCGGAGACCTACCTGCGCGCCGACCTGCTGGTCGAGGCCGCGCTCCGGGCCGGCGCCGACGCGGTGCACCCCGGCTACGGCTTCCTGTCCGAGAACGCCGCGTTCGCCCGCGCCGTCATCGACGCGGGGCTGACCTGGGTCGGGCCGCGTCCGGAGTCGATCGAGGCGATGGGCGACAAGGTGCGCGCGAAGGAGATCGTGCGCGCGGCCGGCGTCCCGGTGCTGGAGGCGCCCGACGACCCGACGGCCGACGACCTGCCGCTGATCGTCAAGGCCGCCGCCGGTGGCGGTGGACGCGGGATGCGCATCGTGCGCGACCTCGCCGACCTCGACCGCGAGGTCGAGGCGGCGCGGGCGGAGGCGGCGAGCGCGTTCGGCGACGGCACCGTCTTCGTCGAGCCGTACGTCGAGCACGGGCGCCACGTCGAGGTGCAGGTCGTCGGCAGCAGCTCGTACGGCGACCGCGACTGCTCGGTGCAGCGCCGCCACCAGAAGGTGGTGGAGGAGGCGCCGGCGCCCGCGCTCGACGACGAGGTCCGGCAGGCGATGCACGCCGCTGCACGCGCGGCGGCGGAGGCGATCGACTACCGCAGCGCCGGCACGGTGGAGTTCCTGCTGGACCCGGTGGCGGGGCGGTTCTTCTTCCTGGAGATGAACACCCGCCTCCAGGTCGAGCACCCCGTCACCGAGGTGGTGCAGGGCGTCGACCTGGTCGAGCTCCAGCTGCGCGATGCGGAGTCCGGCTGGTTCATGGGCTGGGGTGGTGAGCCGGTCGGCCACGCGATCGAGGTCCGCCTCTACGCCGAGGACCCGGCCAACGGCTACCAGCCGCAGAGCGGGACGCTGACCGCGTTCGACATCCCGGCCGAGGACGGCGTGCGGGTCGAGGCCGGGTACGCCGCCGGCGACACCGTCTCCACCCACTACGACGCGATGCTGGCCAAGGTCGTCGTCCACGCCCCCGACCGCACCTCGGCCGCCCGGCGGCTGGCGGGTGTGCTGCGCCGCTCCCGGATCCACGGCGTCACCACCAACCGCGACCAGCTGGTCGCGGTGCTGACCGACCCGGACTTCCTGGCCGAGCAGGTGAGCACGGCGTTCCTCGACGAGCACCCGCCGGCGCCGGTCGGCGCCCACGATGCGGCGGCGGCGGTCGCCGCCGCGCTCGCGCTGGCCGAGCGGTCGCGGGAGCGGCGCACCGTCCAGCAGGGCATCCCGGTCGGGTGGCGCAACGTGGTCAGCGCCCCGCAGGTCACCACGTTCCGGGGGCCCGAGGGCGGGGACGACCTCGCGGTCGCCTGGCACGGCGGCCGCGACGGCTACGCGGTCGACGGCCACACCGTCCTGGCGGCGTCCCCGAGGGCGGTCATGCTGGAGACCGGCGGCGTCGCGACGACGTACGAGGTCGCGGTCACCGACGCGGCCGTCGACGTCGACTCGCCGCGGGGTCACGTCCGGCTGGTGCCGGTGCCCCGGTTCACCGACCCCGCGGACGCCGTGGCCAGCGGCAGCCTGCTCGCGCCGATGCCGGGCAGCGTGGTGAAGGTCCACGTCGAGCAGGGTCAGCAGGTCGCCGCGGGCGACCCGGTGCTGGTGCTCGAGGCGATGAAGATGCAGCACACGGTGACCGCGCCGCACGCCGGCACGGTGACCGCGCTCGACGTACGACCCGGCGCGCAGGTCGCCGCCGGTGAGGTCCTAGCAGTGGTGGAGGAAGCGTGAGCACGTACACCGAGTCCGAGGAGCGCCAGGAGCTGCGGAAGGCGGTCGCCGGGCTGGCCGCCGGCTACGGGCGGCCGTGGTTCGTCGAGCGGGCCCGCGCGGGGGAGAAGACCACCGAGCTGTGGCTGGACATCGCCAAGCACGGCTACCTCGGGATCAACGTGCCCGAGGAGTACGGCGGTGGGGGCGGTGGGATCGGCGACACCGCGGCGGTCTGCGAGGAGCTCGCCGCGCAGGGCTGCCCGCTGCTGCTGATGGTCGTCAGCCCGGCGATCTGCGGCACGATCATCGCCCGGTACGGGACCGAGGAGCAGAAGCAGCGGTGGCTGCCGGGCATCTGCGACGGCACCGGCACGATGGCCTTCGCCATCACCGAGCCCGACGCCGGCACGAACACCCACAACATCACCACGACCGCGCGCCGCGACGGCGACGGGTTCGTGCTGACCGGGCGCAAGATCTGGATCTCGGGGGTGGACGAGGCGGAGAACGTGCTCGTCGTCGCCCGCACCGAGGACGCCCGCACCGGCAAGCTCAAGCCGTGCCTGTTCGTGGTGCCGACCGACGCCGACGGCTTCGAGGCCCACCCGATCCCGATGGAGATCGTCAGCCCGGAGAAGCAGTTCCAGGTCTTCATGGACGACCTCCGGCTACCCGCCGATGCGCTGGTCGGCGACGAGGACGGGGGCCTGGTGCAGCTGTTCGCCGGGCTCAACCCGGAGCGCATCATGGCCGCGTCGTTCTCGCTCGGGCTGGCGCGGCACGCGCTGGAGAAGGCGACGGCGTACGCGAAGGAGCGCACCGTCTTCCGCTCGCCGATCGGCGCGCACCAGGCGATCGCGCACCCGCTCGCCGAGAGCCACATCGAGATCGAGATGGCGCGGCTGATGACCCAGAAGGCGGCCGCGCTGCTCGACGCCGGGGAGGAGTCGCGGGCCGGCGAGGCCGCCAACATCGCGAAGTACGCCGCAGCGGAGGCGGCCGTGAACGCCGTCGACCGAGCGGTGCAGACCCACGGCGGCAACGGGATCAGCCAGGAGTACGGCATGGCCGGGCTGCTGGTCGCCGCCCGGGCCGGGCGGATCGCTCCGGTGAGCCGGGAGATGATCCTCAACTACGTGGCGATGCACAGCCTGGGGCTGCCGAAGTCGTACTGAGGCGCTCCCGCCGGCCGGTATAGACCACCGCCCGCGGGGGCCTTGACGCGCGTAGCGTGGAGAGATCCTGGGGGGGATGACGCCATGCGCGCTACGAGAAGCACCACGATCCGACGAGTGCTGGCCGGCGCCTGCGGGGTGGTGCTGGGCCTGGCGGTGCTCACCGTCCCGCACACCTCGCAAGCCGTGCCCGGAGTGCCGGGGTCGGCGTTCGACCCACCCACGGTCGGCTGGTCCTCCTACCGCAACCAGTCGTCGTCGGAGTTCCACGACACCTACCTCGAGCTCCGCGAGGAGTACCTCCCCGTCGACCTGGAGATCGACACCCCCGGCTACGAGGTGGGTTCGGTCTGGCAGCGCAACCTCGACGACAGGGCGTGGAAGGTCAAGCGCAACCTGACCACCTCGGAGTACTCCACGTACTGGAAGGCCCGCCGCGCCGAGGGCTACCGGGTGGTCGAGCAGGAGAACTACGTGATCGGCGGGGTCCGCTACTGGGCCGGCATCTGGGTGGACAACACCGAGGACCTGGAGTGGATGTCCTACCGCGGCATGACTGCCGGTGAGCTGGACGACCGGATGGACCAGGCGCGCGCCGAGCGGTTGATGCCGGTCGACATCGACGAGTACAGCACGGGGTCGGGCCGCCGGTACGCCGCCGCGTGGGTCACCTCCGGCGTCCGCGACTGGCGGTTCCACCGCGACCTGAGCAAGCAGCAGTGGGCCGACACCTTCGAGGTCAACGCCGACGACGGCTACCGCGTGCTGTCCTTCGAGTCGGTCCGGATCAGCGGGAAGCAGCGCTACAGCGGCGTGTACGTGAGCAACGACAACGGCCGCGGTTGGGCGTTCCGGCGCGACATGAGCAGCAAGGGCTACGCCAACTGGTGGTACCGCTACCGCGACCTCGGCTACCGGGTCGTCGGCCTCGATCGCTACGAGACCCAGGACGGCACCCGGTACGCCGCGGTGTGGCGGCAGAACAGCGACCGGCCCAGCTGGTCGCTGCGCTCCAGGGTCGACGACCTGGTCGAGGCCGAGCTGGACGACGACGAGGCGCCCGGCATCGCGGTCGGCGTCTACGTAGGGGGCCAGGCGAGGTACCTGCGTGGCTTCGGCGACGCCGACGAGGACGGGTACTGGATGGACTCCAGCCACATCGGGTCGATCGCGTCGGTCAGCAAGGCCGTCGCCGGCGTGCTCACGTTCCGGATGCGCGACCTGGGGGAGGTGGACCTGGGCGACGAGAGCGAGGACCTGGTCCCGGCGATGCCGGACCACCACACGCACACCGTCGGACAGCTCCTCTCCAACCGCGGCTGCGTGCGCCACTACGGCGAGGGTCTGAGCAACAGCATGGCCGACGAGAGCTGGGACACCGCACGGGATGCGGCCGAGGAGTTCTGGGACGGCTCGCTGTGGTGCGACCCGGTCACCCAGGACATCGACCACTACAGCACCCACGGCTACACGCTGCTCGGCGCCGCGCTCGAGGCGGCCGGCGGCGACGACGTGAAGGACCTCCTCCGCAGCCGGCTCAGGAACCCGTTCTCGCTCGGGACGCTCGGTCCGCAGCGCAGCAGCGGTCACCTGATGGGGCTCCACCACGACGACGACTGGATCGGCCGCGTCGACAACGACTGGAAGGTCCTCGGCGGCGGCGTGGACAGCTCGGCCGCCGACCTGGCCGCGTTCGGCGCGAAGCTGGCCGACGGCACGATCCTCTCCGACGCGGATGCGGACGAGATGTGGACCCCGCCGACCGGCGCGAGCAGCTACGCGTTCGGGTGGAGCGCCGGCACGGTCTCCGGGGAGCGGGTGGTCGCCAAGAACGGCGCCTGGGACGGCACCCGTGCCTACCTGCGGATCTACCCGGACCAGGACATCGCGGTGGCCGTCATCATGAACGACCGGAGCGGGGGAGCCGAAGGACTCGGTCGTGCGATCGGTGACATGGTGCTGGCTTCGATCCCGACCTGACCCTGGCCACGAGGGTGGTGCACGCCGTCTGGGACGCATCGGGGCCGCTCGAGATTGTGCAGTCCAATTGTCTTTCGAACTGATGTTCGATACACTAGATGCATGACCCCGCTCCTCGACGACCTCCGTGGCCTGACCGCCACGCTGGTCGAGGGGCGCGTGGACCCGGGTGACCACGACGTCGCGGCGGACGCGGTGCGGGTGGAGGCGATCGCTGCGCTGGAGCGGTTGAAGTCGGCGGCGTGCGCGGCGCAGGCCGACCTCGCGGTCGGCCTGGACGCCTCGGTGCGTGACCAGCACGCGGTGGCCGGTGTCGCGGCCGCGCGTCGCGGGCGGGGCGTGGGTGCGCAGGTCGCGCTCGCCCGCTCGGAGTCCCCGCACCGCGGGCAGGTGCTGCTCGGGTTCGCCAAGGACCTCGCGACCGACCTGCCCCACACCCGCCGGGCGCTGCGCGAAGGGGTGCTCAACGAGTACCGCGCGGTCCTGGTGGCCCGGGAGACCGGCTGCCTGGACCGCGAGGACCGCGGCCGCCTCGACGAGGAGCTGTGCGCACCCCGCCCCGACGGCGGCCCCCGCAAGGTCGAGGGCCTCGGCACCGCCCGGCTGGTCGGCGAGCTGCGCCGCCGCTGCTACGCCCTCGACCCCGCCAGCGTCGTGCGCCGCCACCGCCGCGCCGAGACCGAACGCCGGGTCAGCATCCGCCCCGCGCCGGACGCGATGGCCTACCTGACCGGTCTGCTCCCGATGGCGCCCGCGATCTCCGCCCACGTCGCCCTGGGCAAGGAGGCCGACCGGCTCCGCAGCGCCGGCGACCCCCGCAGCCGCGGGCAGCTGATGGCCGACCTCATGGTCGCCCGCCTCACCGGCCTGCCCGACGTCGCCGGCGAAGGACCCGTGGTCCCGGTCTGCCTGGACCTGGTCATGTCCGACCACGACCGCGTTCGGCGCCGGCCACGACGCCGCCACCATCCCCGGCCACGGCCCCGTACCCGCCCAGATCGCCCGCGAGCTCGCCGCCCGCGCCACCCAGGCCATGCAGGCCTGGGTCCGCCGCCTCTACACCGACCCCAGCGGCAACCTCGTCGCCCTGAGCACCAAGCAACGCCTCGCCACCGACGGCCTCGCGACCTACCTCGCGCTGCGCGACCAGGGCCTGTGCCGCACCCCCTGGTGCGACGCCCCCGCCCGACACTCCGACCACATCGTCCCCGCCGCCCAGGGCGGTCCCACCACCGCCGAGAACACCCAAGGACTCTGCGAGGCCTGCGACCACACCAAACAGGCCCCCGGCTGGACCCAGACCGTCATCCCCGACACCGACGATCCAGCCGGACGCCACACCGTCGAGACCACCACCCCCACCGGCCACCGACACCGATCACGCGCGCCCGCACCGCCCCGACCCGCGCGGCGAACCCCCCGCGCTGGCCCGTCCACCGCATCGACGTGAAGGTCCTGCACCAGATCTACGGGAGCGCCGCCTGAGCACGTCTCTCGGACTCCTGTTCACGCCAGGCCCTGCTGCTTACGATGCCGGACATGAACGCCGGTCGGGACCGTCCGCCTCCTCCGCATCGCGCTGATCGCCCTGCTGGGCCTGGGCGTCCTGCTCGGGCCTTCGCACCCGGCGGCGGCGAAGCCCCACGACCGGTCGGCGCCACCGATGTTCGTGGCGCTCGACGACGTGGACCCGACGATCCTGCACGACATCCGCTACACCACCCGGCACAACTTCGTCGGCCGGCGCATCCACGGCTACCGGGATCCCCTGTGCGTGCTCACCCGGCCGACGGCCGAGGCGCTGGCGGAGGCCCAGGACGCCGTGCTCGAGCTGGGCTACTCGCTCAAGGTCTACGACTGCTACCGGCCCCAGACCGCGGTCGACGACTTCGTCCGGTGGGCCGAGCGGCTCCGTGACGACCGGATGAAGGAGGAGTTCTACCCGGACGTGGACAAGTCGCGAGCTGTTCGAGGACGGCTACATCGCCGCCAGGTCGGGTCACAGCCGGGGAAGCACCGTCGACCTCACGCTCGTCGAGCTGCCCGCCGCCCAGCAGCCGAGGTGGCGGCCCAGCATGGGGCTGGTGCCGTGCTACGCGCCGTACGAGCAGCGCTTCCCCGACAGCTCCGTCGACATGGGCACCGGCTACGACTGCTTCGACACGCTGTCGAGCACGCTCGACCCGCGCATCCAGGGGGAGGCACGTCAGAACCGGTTGCTGCTGAAGTCGACGCTCGAGGATGCCGGCTTCACCAACTACGCGAACGAGTGGTGGCACTACACGCTCGACGACGAGCCGTTCCCGGACCGGTACTTCGACTTCCCGGTGTCCCGGCGCGCGCTGCGCTGACCGCCGACGCCGTCGTACGGCCGCCCCTGGCGCAGCGGGACGAACGGGGAGGCGCTGTGGTCGGTGACCTCAAGAGTGCTCTGCTCGTGAGTCGATCGGTGCGCGGGCTCACCCGAGTCCAGAACCGTCCAGCGATCGAGCTCCGTCGCCACCTGCTCGTGTCGTGACGTCGCCTCGTGGCAGCGGGGGCGACGACAGGCCTGATGCCTTCGACCGGTACATGGCGGTGTCGGCGTGGCTGAGGAGGTTCTCGGCTGTCTGTCCGTACTGGGCGATGGAGTACCCGACGCTGGCGCGCACCCTCACGTCGGTGTGGCCGAGGCAGGCTGTGAAACGCAGGGCGTGGGCCACTCGTGACGCGGTCTGTTCGACCGTGGCGTGCTGCGCTCCCTGGCACAGGACGGCGAACTCGTCGCCACCGAACCGGGCGACCAGGTCGCTGGTGCGCACGGCGCCTCGAAGGCGGTCGGCGACCTCCCGGAGCACGGTGTCGCCGACGGCGTGGCCGTGGCGGTCGTTGATCCCCTTGAACCCGTCGAGATCGACGAACAGGACTGCGCAGCTCTGGCCCGTCTCGTTGAGGTGGGCGATGGCCTCGTCGAGCTGCTCGGAGAATGCCCGGCGATTCGCGAGACCGGTCAACGGGTCCTCGAACGCCATCCGGGTGACCGCGTCCTGCAGCTGCTTGCGTTCGGTGACGTCGTGGAGGGTGCCTCGCATCAGGGCCCTGCCCTCGGTGTCCGACATGGCCTCGCCCAGCGCGTGCACGGTGCGGATCGAGCCATCAGGTCTCAGCAGCCGACACTCGTAGTCGAGGGTGGTCGTGGTGCCGAGCGCCCCGTGCAGCAGCGCGGCGACGCGAGCGCGGTCCTCGGGGTGGATGAGGTCGAGGAAGCTCTCGATGCTGGGGTCGAACGTGGACCGGTCGACACCAGCGAGGACGTAGAGCTGGTCGGACCACGTGACGGCCCGGGTGGACTGCTGCCACTCCCAGCTGCCGACCCCGGAGAGGGCTTGTGCCGTCGCGAGCTCGCGGTGGGTCATCTCGGCGTCGTGGCGCAAGGCACGCTCTCGGTCGACGGCGTCCTCGCTGGCGCGCCAGTAGATGAGACAGGCCACGCTCTCGGCCAGGATGAACGCAGCATGGATCAGCCCCCACAGGACCGGGTTGTCGACTGCGGCCGGGTGGTTGTAGACCGCGTGCGGGGCCAGGGTGCCGGTGAGACCGTGGTGGAGGACGACGAAACCCATCGCGAGCAGGAACGGCTGCCAGGTCTGGTAGAGCGCGATCACTGCGACCATCACGAAGAAGTGGAAGTGTGACTCGATCAGTCCACCGGAGAGGTGGACGACCAAGGCCGAGCTGACCATCAGACCCAGGGTCGCCACCGCCGAACGGGTCCGGGGGCCGAGCCAGCGCAGCTCGGCGACCAGGGCCAGCCAACCGACCACCGCGGCCTCGGCCGCGCTGTGGGTCGACGAACGGCCCTGCACGATCCCCGTCACCAGCAGGACGACGGCGTGGACCCAGAGCAGCACGCAGATCCCCCGGTGCCGCGAAGCCCAGACCTGCTCCGGGAGGGAGCCGCCTCGGGGCAGCCACTCCACCAGCCCGCGCCACGCTCCGACCGCGAGGCCTGGTCGCACGGGCCGCGCCCGGGCGTCGGCTCGGACCAGACGTGATGGACCCACTGGACCCCCGACTCCCGACCCTCGACCCCGACCCTCGCGAGGTCTCGACCCCGCCACCCGGGGACTGATCCGAGATGATCGCACCTCGTGCAGCACCGTGTCCGCCGAACCGAGCCGCACGTGTCGACCGCGTCGAAGGTCTCCGCGATGTGTCCGCGCCACCGGGACTCGCAGACCTGCGCACCACCCTCCCCGGCTGGACGCGCCCGCGGCGACCGCGTTCGTGCCTGCGGGGGAGGCGTCGCCGACTACCGTGACGCCCGTGAAGGACGCCCTGGGCAGGGCCGACCGCTTCCAGCGGCGGCACCGCGTGGTCGGGCTACCCCTGGCGGTGTTCTACAAGTTCTTCGACGACCAGGGCAACTACCTGGCCGCGATCCTGACCTACTACGCCTTCATCGCGATCTTCCCGCTGCTCCTCCTGGCCTCGACCATCCTCGGCTTCCTGCTCCAGGGCGACCCGGACCTCCAGGACGCCGTGCTGCGCTCGGCGCTGGCGCAGTTCCCGATCATCGGCGAGGAGCTGGGCCGGCCCGAGCGGCTGCAGGGCTCCACGCTCGGCGTGGTCGTGGGCATCCTCGCCGCGACCTACGGCGCGCTCGGCCTCGGTCAGGCGATCCAGAACGCGATGAACGTCGCCTGGACCGTGCCGCGCAACAGCCGGCCCAACCCGTTCCTGCTGCGGCTGAAGAGCCTCGCCCTGCTGACGTCGTCCGGCGTCGCCGTCATCGCGGTCACGGTCGTCTCGGTGCTCGGCTCGTCCACGGACGCGTTCGGCGAGGACCTCGCCGGCGTCGTCCGGGTCGGCATCTCCCTGATCGGCCTGGTCGCGGTCGGGCTCGGGCTGACCGTGCTCTTCCGCCTCGCTGCCTCCCGGCGGCACGGGTTCGGCCGCGCCGCTCCGGGCGCCTTCGTGACCGCCGTCCTGTGGCAGGGACTGCAGGTGATCGGGACGATCTACGCCCAGCGGGTGGTCGCCGAGACCTCGGGCGTCAACGCGACCTTCGGGCTCGTGCTCGGGCTGATCGGCATCATCTACCTCGCCTCCCTGATGGGCATGCTCGGCATGGAGGTCAACGTGGTGCTCGCGCGGCGGCTGTGGCCGCGCGCCCTGCTGACCCCGTTCACCGACTCCGTCGACCTCACCGACGCCGACCGGCGCGCGTACGCCGCCTACGCCCAGGCCCAGCGGCACAAGGGCTTCGAGACCGTCACCATCCGCTTCGACGGGCGCGACGGCGGCACCCACGAGTACGTGCCCGACCCGCAGTCGCCGAAGGACCAGATCGAGACCGGTTCGCTACCCCTGGTCAACCCGCAGGTGCAGGCCGAGGCGGAGGCCCGGTCGCGCGCCCGTGCCCGCGCCCGCGGCAAGTGAGCCTCAGCGCGACGAGATCTTCTGCTTCACGCCCGGCGGGAGGGGGAAGAACATCGGCACGCGGGCGGCGTACTCGTCCCAGCCCTCGCGCTGGCTCATCTTCTTCTCCAGCAGCTTGGCGCCCGTGACGTTGCGGATGAAGAACGTCATCGCCACCGGCGCGACCACGGTCACGAGTGCAGGCACCCAGCCGGACGCGACGCCGCCGACCAGCCACAGCCCCCACCAGACGGTCGCGTCGCCGAAGTAGTTCGGGTGGCGGGTCCAGCCCCAGAGCCCGCGGTCGTTGATCGTCGGACGCGACTCCCGCGGCTCGGCCATGAACGCCTTCAGCTGCGCGTCGCCGACCGACTCGAAGGTCAGCCCGACCCCCCAGACGAGGACGCCGAGCACGAGCGCCGGCCACCACTCCAGCGGCGTGGCGACGCCGACCACCACCGGTAGCGCGATCACGAACATCACCGAGCCCTGCACGGCGAAGACCCGCTTCACCGCGACCGCGAGCCCGACCTCCTCGAGCGACCCGCCGAGCATCTCCTGGTACCGGGGGTCCTCCTCGCCGGCGTGCTGGCCGGTGAACCGGCTGCGCACGTGCCAGGCCAACCGGCCGCCCCACACCGCGACCAGCGCGACCAGCAGCCAGCGCTGCGCCACGCTGCCGCCGCCGGCCCCGTCGGGGCCGCCGATCACGGAGGTGAGCAGGCCGGTCACGACCGCGACGACCACGAAGCCGGAGCCCCAGGCGACGTCGACGACGGCGACCACGCCGAGCTTCTTGCCCCACAGCGCGGTCGCGGTCATCAGCGCCGCGATCGCGAGCAGGCCGGCGGCCAGCGAGGTCAGGACGAGCGGGAAGGTCTCCACGTCACGACCGTAGCCGGGCCCTTCACCAGCTCCGCTCGCCTGGCAGGGTGTGGGGTCCGCCGGGGCGGACCATCAGGATCTGGTCGACGCCCATCCGGCCGTCGCGGAAGGCCATCGACCCACCGACGAGGTAGAGCCGCCAGACCCGCACGACCTCCTCGCCGAGCAGCGCGGTGAGCTGCTCCGCGTTCGCCTCGAAGCGCTCGAGCCAGCCCGCGACGGTCAGCACGTAGTGCTCGCGCATCGCGTGGACGTCGCGGACCTCGAGCCCGCCCTCCTCGAGCAGCGCGACGGTCTCGCCGACCGGGCGCATGTGCATGTCGGGGGCGATGAAGGACTCGATGAACGGTCCGCCGCCGGGCCACTTGCCGCTGCGCGACATCTGCTGCACCAGCACCCGCCCGCCCGGCTTGACCGCCCGGCGCAGCACCGAGGCGTACGTCGGGTAGTTGCCCTGCCCGACGTGCTCGCCCATCTCCAGCGAGCCGACCGCGTCGTACTCCTCGCGCGGCGAGGGCACGGCGTCGCGGTAGTCCTGCAGCCGGATCTCGACCTGGCCCTCCAGCCCGCGCTCGGCGATCCGGGCGTCGATGAAGCGCTTCTGCTCGGCCGCGATCGTCACGCCGGTGACCTTCGCGCCGAAGTGCTCCGCGGCGTGCAGCGAGAGCGAGCCCCAGCCGCAGCCGACGTCGAGCATCCGCATCCCGGGCTCGAGGCCGAGCTTGCGGCAGACCAGGTCGAGCTTGGCGTGCTGCGCCTCCTCCAGGCTCACGTCGGGCTTGACGTGGTAGCCGCAGGAGTAGGCCATCGCCGGGTCGAGGATCAGCGAGTAGAACTCGTTCGACAGGTCGTAGTGGTGGCTGATCGCGCGACGGTCGCGCAGCGGGCTGTGCAGCCGGCCGCGCACCCGGGCCTGGGAGGCCGGCGGGGCCGGCGGCAGGCCGATCAGGCCGAGCGCCCGCAGCTCGCGCGCCGCGTTCAGCAGCGCGCCGGGGGTGACCCGGGCGCCGGAGAGCCGGCGCTCGCGGGCGACCGTGAAGGCGTGGGTCAGCGCGCGGTCGAGGTCCCAGCCGTCCTGCTCGGGCACGTCGAGCTCGCCGGTGACGTAGGCCTGCGCGGCGCCGAGCTCGCCGGGGTGGCGCAGCAGCCGGCGGACGGCGTCGGGCGAGCGCAGCTCCACCAGGGGGCCGGTCGTCGGGCCGGTCTCCGAGCCGTCCCAGGCGCGCAGCCGGACCGGGATCTCGCCGCCGAGGAAGGGCTCGACGACCCCGGCGAGGCGCTCGGCGAGGTTCATCGGGTCTCCTTGGTCCACACCAGCTGGTTCACGTCCAGGTACTCCGAGGCGAAGCCGGCGCGGGAGTACTCCAGGTAGAAGTGCCACATCCGCAGGAAGGTCTCGTCGAAGCCCAGCTCGAGCACCGCGTCGTGGGCAGCGGCGAACGCCTCGTCCCAGAGCCGCAGCGTCTCGGCGTAGTGCAGCCCCATCGAGAGCCGGTCGGTCAGCCGCAGCGCGGTGTGCTCGCGCCCGAGCTCCTCCAGCACGCGCACCGAGGGCAGGAAGCCGCCGGGGAAGATGTACTTGTTGATCCAGGTGTAGGTCTGCCGGGTGGCCAGCATCCGGTCGTGCGGCATCGTGATCGCCTGGATGCCGGCGCGACCGCCCGGGACCAGCGAGCGGTCCAGGGTCTCCAGGTAGGTGCGCCAGTACTGGTGGCCGACGGCCTCGATCATCTCGACCGACAGGATCACGTCGTAGGTGCCCTCGACGGCGCGGTAGTCGACCAGCTCGACCGACACCGAGTCGGAGAAGCCGGCGGCGGCGACCCGCTCGCGAGCCAGCGCCTGCTGCTCCTCCGAGAGCGTGATCGTGACGACGGTCGCGCCGCGACGGGCGGCGCGGATCGCCAGCTCGCCCCAGCCGGAGCCGATCTCGAGGACGCGGGTCCCGTCGGTGACGCCGGTGCGGTCCAGCAGCCGCTCGAGCTTGCGGTCCTGGGCGGGCTCGAGGTCGGCCGCGACGGGGCCGCCGTCCTCGTGGGCCCGCGGCGGGAGCGCACGCAGCAGCGGGCCGACCTCGTCGCGGTCAGCGAGGTGCTCGGCCTCGAACAGCGCGCTGGAGTAGCTCAGCGTCGGGTCGAGGAACTGCTCGAACATGTCGTTGGACAGGTCGTAGTGGTGGGCGATGTTGCCGCGGGTCTGGTCCTCGGTGTTGCGGTGCAGCGCCGGCGGGCGGGCGACGTAGAGCGCGCGCAGCTTCTGCATCGGGCGCGGGACCAGGTCGGCCATCTCGGCCGACAGGACGGCGAGGAAGCCGCCGAGGTCCTCGGCGTCCCAGGCGCCGGTCAGGTAGGCCTCGCCGAAGCCGATCAGCCCGTCGCTGCCCACGCGGGCGAAGAACTCGTCGGGCCGGTGGACGACGGCGACCGGGCCGCCGCGACCGAGCCGGCGCGCGGGGCGCGAGGCGGTCGCGGCGAGCTCGACGGTGACGTCGAGGCGCGCGGCGGCGGTGGTGAAGATCCGTCGGGCGATCCGAGCGGCGACCCGGGCGCGCGGCCCGGAGGGGACGACGTCCAGCCCGGGCCAGCGGTCGGTGTCGGGGCGGTGGGGGGTGAGGGTCATCGGACGCCTTCCTGGTGGTGCTCGGGTCGGGGGCGCACCGGCAGCCGGCGCAGCCAGAGCCACACGCCGTGCAGGTGGATCAGTGCGGTGCCCCGGAGCGCCGCGGGGGCGGCGCGGAGTGCGGCCCGGCGGTCGTCGGCGCGCCGACGGCCGTCGAGCGAGGCGCTGAACGTCGCGCCGTCGTCGGTGTGGAGCGTGACGGCGACGTGCAGCCGCTCGTCGGGGACCGGCACGGCCAGGTCGTACCAGCCGTCGGTGCCGTGGAACGGCGAGACGTACATCGCCTTGTCGGTGCGCGCCCGGCCCTGCTCGTCGGGGTGGACGAGGTAGGCGTGGCGGTCGCCGTAGGTGTTGTGCACCTCGACGACGGTGCCGGCCAGGTCGCCGGAGGGCGCGAAGCACCAGAACACCGAGATCGGGTTGAAGCAGTACCCGAGCGCGCGGGCGTTGGCCGCCATCAGCACCTGCCCGCCGCGCAGGTCCACGCCCCGCCCGCCGACGAACGCCTCGACGTTCTCGCGCAGCGTGCGCTCGGGGTCGCCGAGGTGGTCGCGGGCCTCGAAGCGGGCCAGCAGGCCGTGGTCGGGCAGGTCGTCGAGGTCGACGAGCCAGGTGCGGGTGCGGTGGCTGAACGCGCGCCGCCACGGACGCCGGCGGGAGTGGCGCACGGTGGTGTCGTAGACACCGGCGAGGCGGCGCCGCGCGGTCCTGGTCTCCTGGCCCGCGGCGGAGTCCTCGGACACCGGCCACTCGAGGCCGAGCCGCTCGACCGCGGTCAGGCCGGAGCGCGCGCCGTCCTCGTGGAAACCCCAGCCGTGGTACGCCCCGGCGAAGGCGAGCCGGTCCGAGGAGATCTCGGGCAGCCGCGCCTGGGCGGCCACCGAGGTGGGGTCGTACAGCGGGTGCTCGTACTCGCGGCGCGCGATCACCGTGGCGGGGTCGACGACGTGCTCGCCGCCGAGCGTGACCAGGTAGTGGCGGTCGGTGGGCAGCCGCTGCAGCCGGGTCAGGTCGTAGGTGACCATCACCTCGCCCGGGCGGGAGTCCTCGGTCCGCGGCCGGCGGAAGTTCCACGACGCGCGGGCGTCCGTCGCGCGCGGCAGCAGGGACTCGTCGGTGTGCAGCAGCGCCGTGTTGGCCGAGTACGGCATCGCGGCGAGCACCTCGCGCTGGAGCGGGGTCGGCTCGGCCAGCAGGGCCAGCGCCTGCCCGGGGTGGGTGGCCACGACGACGCCGTCGTAGGTGGCCACGTCGCCGTTGCCGTCGGTGACCTCGACGCCGTCGGCGGTCTCGAGCACGGAGGTGACCTTGGTGCCGAGCCGCACGTCGCCCAGGCCGGCCGCGACCTTCTCGACGTAGGCGTGCGAGCCGCCGGTGACCGTGCGCCACTGCGGCGAGCCGAAGACGCCGAGCATGCCGTGGTGCTCGAGGAAGGTGAACAGGTAGCGCGCGGGGTAGTCGAGCGCGACCTCGGGGTCGCACGACCACACGGCCGCCACGAGGGGCTCCATGAAGTGGCGCACGAAGTAGGAGCTGAACCGGCCCTGCTCGAGGAAGGTGCGCAGCGTGACGTCGTCGGTGACGCTGGGCTCGGCGGGCGTCCGGGCGTGGGCCACGACAGCCTTCGCCCGGCGGTGGAAGCGTGGGATCTCGACCAGCATCGCCAGGTAGCGCGGTCGGCGCAGGACGTCGCGCGACGGGAACAGCCCGCGCCGCCCGAGCGCGCCCGCCCACTCCAGACCGGTCTGCTCGTCGCTGATCGACATCGACATCTCGGAGGGCTGGGTGGCGACGCCGAGCTCGGCGAGCATCCGCAGCAGCACCGGGTAGGTGCGCGGGTTGTGCACGATGAAGCCGGTGTCGATGCCGAGCACCTGCTCGGTGCCGTCGGGCAGCACGTCGGTGACCTGGTGGGTGTCGGCGTGACCGCCGAGCCGGTCGTCGGCCTCGTAGAGCGTGACCTCGGCGGTGCGTGACGCGACGTGCGCGGCGGTCAGTCCCGCCACCCCGGAGCCGACGACCGCGATCCGCCGCATCACGCCCTCTCGAGCGGGATGTACGCCAGCGGCTGCGTGGTCGGGCGGCGGGACCCGCCGGCCGGCTCCACGGTCACGCCGATCGCCTCCGCGTCGGTCGCGTCGCCCTCGAGCAGGAGCGCGGCGTCGGTCCCGTCCATCAGCCCGGCGGGCTCCATCTCGCCGTCGAGGCGCAGCCACACCTGGTAGACCGACCGCCGGGACAGCTCGGGCATGTTCTCGGTCTTGATGACCGCCTGGCCGAGCTCGCGCGAGCGGTAGACGGTCGCCGTGGCGGCGCCGTCGACGGCCTCGAGGTCGCTGGCGTGGGTCTCGGCGTCCTCGGCCTGGATCACGGCGCGGATCGGGTCGGGGGCGGCGACCTCGATGCCCGGCTCGTCGGCCCACGGCTGCGTGACGACCACGCCGATGCCGACGACCGCGGCCACGGCGGCCGCGGCGGCCAGCAGGGGCGCCCGGCGGGCCCGGGACCTGCGTCGCTCGGCGAGGCTGGTGACCTCGGGCGGCAGCGGGCGGACGGTGGCGATGTCGGCGAGGACGCGGTCGCGCAGCGCGGCCGGCGGGGCCACGGCGGCCGCGGCGCTCAGCTCGGCACCGGCCTCCCGGAGACCGGCCACCTCCTGGCGGCAGTCCGCGCAGGAGACCAGGTGCTCCTCGAAGCGGGTGCGCTCGTCGTCGTCGAGAGCATCGATCGCGAAGGCGCCGGTCAGCGCGTGCACGTCGGTCATGCTCTTGCTCCTTCTCCCGGTGCCTGGCCGACGCTGAGGGCGTCGCGCAGTCGGATCAGTCCGTCGCGGATGCGGGTCTTGGCGGTGCCCACCGGCAGGCCCAGCATCGCGGCGACCTCGGTGTGCGTGTAGCCGCCGAAGTAGGCCAGCTCCAGGGCCTCCCGCTGGATCGCGGTCAGCGTCTGCAGCGCCCCCCGGACCCGGTGCGCCTCGAACGAGGCGTGGGCCGCGTCGGCGGTGGAGTCGTGCGGGACGTTGTGGTTCTGGTGGTGGTAGGTCTCGTCGCGGCGGCCGGCGGCCTCCGCGGAACGGACCCGGTCGACCGCCCGGCGGTGGACGATCGTGAGCAGCCACGAGATGGCGCTGCCCTGGTCGGGATCGAACCGGTTGGCCGCCCGCCAGGACTCGAGGAACGCCTCCTGGACGACCTCTTCAGCCTGGGCGGGGTTGCGCACCACGCGCAGCGCGAGCCCGTAGGCACGCGAGGCAGTGGCCTCGTACCACCGGGCGAAGGCCCGCTCGTCCCCGAGCGCCGCCTGCCGGAGCAGGACGGCGAGGTGCGCGGGGGTGAGCGGGCCCTCGGCAGGGACCTCGCTCCCAGCGCCGGCGCCGGACGCCGGCACCTCCCGTGGGGAGGTACCGCCGTCCGGCCGCTCGGCTCTGGTCACGCGGTCATCCTTGCGTGTGTTGCTCGGTGGTGCGAGCTCAGGCCGCGGGCATGAGCACGGAGTCGACCACGTAGACCGTGGCGTTCGCCGTGGGGATGTTGCCGCAGAGCACGTTCGCCGGGGTCTCGCCGTTCTCGACGGTCACGCCCTCCTCGGCGTCACCCGAGATCTCCAGCTTGTCGTTGTTGAGCGTGTCCTGGCTGCCGGCGATCTCGTCCGGGCCGAGCTGCTCACCGATGACGTGGTGGGTCAGGATCGCGGTGAGGAGCTGCTGGTCCTTGAGGACCGCGTTGAGGTCCTTCGGCGGGATGGCGGCGAACGCGTCGTCGGTCGGGGCGAAGACGGTCAGCGCCTCGGCGTCGTTCAGGGTCTCGACGAGGTCGGCGGCGGTGACGGCCTGGACCAGGGTGCCGAGCAGCGGGTTGTTGCTCGCGGCGGTCGCGACCGGGTCCTGGACCATGCCGTCGAAGGAGCCGGGGCCCGAGGTCGGGACGGCCGAGCAGGCCTCGCCGAAGGTCTGGGCCATGGCACCCTCGGCCTCGGTGGACTCCTCCTCGGCGGGGGTCTCCTCCTCGGCGGGGGCGGAGGACTCGGTGGTGTCGTTGGCCTCGGTCTCGGTGGCGTCGTCACCACAGGCGGCGAGGGTCACCGAGAGGGCGATGGCGGAGGCCGCGAGGCCGGCGTTGCGTCGGATGTTCGAGGTCTTCATGGGGAGTGCCTTTCGAAGCGGGGTGTGTCGGTGTGTGTCGGTGTTGACAGGAGTAGTTCGACGCCGGTGGGTGGTCGGATTGGTGCCGACCGGCCCGATCTGTGGTGGATCGGGCCCGATCTGCGCCGGATCCAGGGCTCTCGGGGCCGGACGACGACCGCCGCCCACCCGTGCGGGTGGGCGGCGGTCCGGGGGGGTGCCGGGGGAGGTGGGGCGGGTCAGCCGGAGACGCTGACCTGGAGGGTCGAGATGCCGCTGGCGCCGTCGGGGAACGGCTGGGCCCGCTCGGTGGTCTGCACGTCGCCGTCACCGTCGGTGACCCGCGCGGACACGCTGTGCGGGCCCTCGGTGGCGTCCCAGCGGTAGAACCACTGCCGCCAGTAGTCGTTGTTGACGTCGGGACCGAGCTCGGCGGCGACCCAGTCGCCGTCGTCGATGCTGACCTCGACCTTCGCGACCCCGCCCTGCTCCTGGGCCCAGGCGACGCCACCGACGATGACCTCGCCGGCGTCGAGCTGCTCGGGCAGGCCCTGGGGGGTGTCGATCCGGGTCTGGATCTTGATCGGGGCATCGGTGGCCCAGTCGCGCTCGGTCCAGTACGCCTCCTTCTCCGCGTAGGTCGTCAGCGTGATCCGCTCGATCCACTTGGTGGCGCTGATGAAGCCGTACAGCCCGGGGATGACCAGGCGGGCCGGGAAGCCGTGCTCGCGGGGCAGCGCCTCGCCGTTCATCCCGATGGCGAGGATCGCGTCGCGGCCGTCGATGGCGAGCTCGAGCGGGCGTCGAGATGGTCATCCCGTCGACGTCGGTGGAGAGCATCTGGTCGGCGCCGGTGCCGTCGATGCCGGCCTGGTCCAGCAGGGTGCGCAGCGGCACGCCGAGCCAGCGCGCGCCGCCGACGAACTCGCCGCCGACGCTGTTGGACACGCAGGTCAGCGTGATGTCGCGCTCGACGAGGTCCATCGCCGCGATCTCGTCGAAGGTGAAGGTGACCTCCTGGTCGACGTCACCGTCGATGGTCAGCGTCCACGAGTCGACGTCGACGATGGGGACGTCGAGGCGGGTGTCGACGCGGTAGAAGTCCTCGTTCGAGATGCGCAGGGGCGTGATCTCGGGGAACTGCTCCTCCAGGCCGGTGGGCAGCGGCGGTGCGGGGTCCGTGGGCGCGGGGAGCGCGACGTCGGCGGGGGCGGCACGCAGCCGGCCCACCACCCGACCGGCGCCGGCCATGGCGGCGGCCAGCACGACGAGGGCGCCGGTACCGAGCAGCACGCCACGCCGGGTCGGGCTCGCGTCGGCGCCGTCGGCGCCGCCGTCGGCGGTGCGGCGTAGCCCGCCACCGCGGGCGAGCCGGTCCAGCAGCACCAGCGCGCCGACGCCGGCCAGGGCGGTCACCACGCTGGGGACCACGTCGAGCACGCCCGTGCCGCTGTTCGTCACCGCGGCGAGGCCGGCGACCGCGACCAGCGCGACCAGCAGCGTCAGCCCGACGCGCAGCGAGCGGCGCGCGAGCACGCCGGCTACCCCGGCGAGGACGAGCACGACGAGGATCACCGACCCGACGAGGATGATCTTGTCGGCGGCGCCGAAGGTGCGGATCGCCCACTCCTTGGCCGCGGTCGGCGTCTGGTCGATCACCGCCGAGCCGACGGCCAGGACGGGGGAGGACGCGGGGGCGGTGAAGGCGGCGACCAGGTGGCCGGCCGCCATCCCGACGAGGGTGGCGACGACGCCGAAGGTCGCATAAGCAGCACGGGAACGCATGACAGGAGTTCGGAGCGGACGCGCTTCCGGATGGCTCCCGGGCCGCTCCGGGTCGCTGCCCCGTGGCGCCGTATGATGGCCGACCGCGTGACCGGCAGGCCGGTCCGCCCACACCGAGCCACGTCCCGGGGGAGCGCCGTGTCCGAGGAGCTGGTCGAGCGGGAGACCGCTCACGAGCAGCAGGTCGTCGACACGGTCTACCGACGGCTCGAGCGGGCTGCCGAGGCCGCCCAGCGGCTGGCGCGCGAGGGCCGGGAGCGCGGCCGGCTCGGCCACGAGGGCGGCCTCGTCGAGCGGGACGCCTTCGCCTACCAGGCCGCCCGCCGGCTCGCCCAGCTCGACGCGGCGCACGAGGGCCTGGTCTTCGGGCGGCTCGACCTGCTCGCCGAGGCGCCCGCCACCGGCGTCGAGCCCCGCTACATCGGCCGGATCGGCCTGCGCGACGCGGAGCGGGACTCGCTGCTCGTCGACTGGCGCGCCCCGGCCGCGGCGGTGTTCTACCAGGCGACCGCCGCCTCGCCCGCCGGCGTGGTGCGCCGGCGCGTGCTGCGCTCGGCCGGGCGCCGGGTGACCGGGGTGGAGGACGAGCTCCTCGACGCCGACGCCGCCGCCCGCCTCGAGGACGAGGGCGTCCGGCTGCCGGTGGTGGGGGAGGGCGCGCTGATGGCGCAGCTCTCGCGGGCCCGCGACCGGTCGATGCACTCGATCGTCGCGACGATCCAGGCCGAGCAGGACGAGGCGATCCGGGCGCCGGGGCGCGGGGTGGTGACGATCTCCGGCGGGCCGGGGACCGGCAAGACCGTGGTCGCGCTCCACCGCGCCGCGTACCTGCTCTACTCCGACCGGCGCCGCTACGAGACCGGTGGGGTGCTGGTGATCGGTCCCAGCGGCGTCTTCATGCGCTACATCGAGCGGGTGCTGCCGAGCCTCGGCGAGACCGCCGTCGCCCTGCGCTCGCTGGGCGAGGTCGTCGACGACGTGGTCGCCACGCGCCACGACCCGCCCCCGGTCGCCGACGTGAAGGGCTCGGCGCGGATGGCCGAGGTGCTCCGGCGCGTCTCGCGGGAGCCGGTGCCGGGGGCGCCCACCTCGTTCCGCACGTTCTGGCGCGACGACGTGCTCGAGCTCGGTCCGCCCCAGCTGGCGCGCGTGCGCCGCCAGCTGATGGGTCAGGGGCGCCGCAACCGCCAGCTCAACCGGGTCGCGCCGGCGCTGCTGGACGCCCTCTGGCGCCAGGTGCGCGGTGAGCGCGGGCGGGAGCGGGGCCGCGAGCTCTTCGACGACGACCTGCTCTCGCTGCGGGAGTTCGTCGACTTCGCGGTCGCCTGGTGGCCGCCGCTGCACGCGGTGGACGTGCTCGGCTGGCTGCGCGAGCCCGAGCTGCTGGCGCGCGTGGGGCGCGGCCTGCTCGAGGAGGAGGAGCAGCGCCTGCTCGCCAAGTCCTGGGCCGACACCCCCGCCGCGACGGTCCGGGCCGCGGCGCGCGGCGCCCTGTCGGTGGAGGACGTGCCGCTGGTCGACGAGCTGCGCTACGCCCTCGGCGACGTCCCGGCGGTCGCGGCCGAGGACCGTGACGAGGCGCTGACGGCGCTCGACCGGACCCTCGAGGGCAGGGTCGACCTCGAGGAGCTGACCACGGCGGCCGATCGCGAGTACGCCCCGTCGGGGCGGGCGTGGACGCCGCCGACCGGCAGCATCGAGGACGACGGCTACAGCCACGTGCTCGTCGACGAGGCGCAGGACCTCACCCCGATGCAGTGGCGGATGGTGGGGCGTCGGGGTCGCGCCGCCTCGTGGACCATCGTGGGCGACCCGGCCCAGTCGTCCTGGCCGGTGCCGGCGGAGGCCGACGAGCAGCGCCGGGCCGCCCTGGAGCGCAAGCCCGTGCACGCCTTCCACCTCTCGACCAACTACCGCAACTCCGCGGAGATCTACGCCCACGCTGCCGCGTACGCCCAGCGGGTCGGCCTCGACGCCGACCTGCCGACGGCCGTCCGCTCGACCGGGGTGGACCCCCGCTCGGTGGCGGCCGACGACGAGTCCCTCGAGGCCGTGGTGCGCGACGAGGTCGCGACCGTGGCCGACGCGGTGGCCGGCACGGTCGGGATCGTGGTCCCGGCTGCACGCCGGGCCGAGGTCGGCCGGTGGCTCGCCTCCTGGCCGGAGCGGGCCGCCGACGCCCCGGGTGCCGGGGGCGCGGCCGGAGCCGGCGCGGCCGAGGACCGCGTGGTGGTGCTGACCGGGCTGGACACGAAGGGCCTGGAGTTCGACGCGATCGTGGTGGTGCGCCCCGAGGAGATCGAGGCCGAGTCGGTGACCGGGCGCGCGACGCTCTACGTGGTCCTCACCCGGGCCACGCAGCTGCTGACCACCGTCACCCGGCCCTGACCCGACCGGCGCTTCGGCTGCGCTGCGCCCGCTGCCGGGGTCGGCCGGTCAGCGTCACGACGAGCAGCGCGAGCACGACGGCGGTCGTGGTGAGCGCGGCACCGAGCAGCCCGGCGCCGGCGTCCGCGCCACGGTCCAGCGCGGTGGCGAGGCTGCCCAGCAGCGCGACGCCCAGCGCGATGCCGAGCTCGGCGGCGGTCTCGGAGATGCCGGAGGCGTTGCCGGCGCGCGCGGGGGGCGCGGCACCGACCATCCGGTCCGTGCACAGCGCGGTGACGACGCTGGTCGAGAGCGCCACCAGCCCGAAGCCGGCGACCATCGGCGCGGCCTGCCCGCCCCGCGCCGTGGCCGCGAGCAGGACCGAGCCGACGGCGCCCACCACCAGGCCCACCGCGATCGCGGTGGTCGGGTCGACGCGGCGCACCGCCCAGGGGGCGACCACGGACCCGGCCAGCCCGAGCGCGGCGGCAGGCAGGGTCACCAGCCCGGCCTCGAGCGGGCCCATGCCCAGCTCGAGCTGCAGCAGCCGGAGCAGGAGGTACTGCAGCCCTGCGAGGCAGAACAGCGCCCCGAGGTGGGTCACGACGGCGCGCGCGAAGGCCGGCTCGACGAGCATCGCGACGTCGAGGACAGGGGTGCGCAGGGTGCGCTGGCGCCGCACGAACACGACCCCGGCCGCCACCCCGCCGACGGCCGCGACGAGCGCGAGCGCCGGCCCGGGCCCCTCGCCGGCGCCGGCGGCCGCGAGCTGCTTGACCGCCCACACCACCGGGATCACCGCCGCCAGCGACAGCACGACGCTCGCCGGGTCCAGCGGGTCGGGATCGCTGGCGCGGTGCTCGGGCAGCAGCACCGGTCCGACGACGAGCAGCAGCAGCATCACCGGGACGCCCATCAGGAACACCGAGCCCCACCAGAACTGCTCCAGCAGCACCCCGCCGACCAGCGGCCCCACCGCACCCCCGGTGCCGAGGCTGCCCATCCAGACCGCGATCGCGGTGGTCCGCTCGCGCGGGTCCTCGAACATGGTCCGGATCAACGAGAGCGTGGAGGGCATCAGGGTCGCGCCCGCGACCCCGAGCAGGGCGCGCGCCGCGATCAGCAGACCGGGCGTCGGGGCGAAGGCGGCCACCACCGAGACCACCGCGAACAGCGCCGCGCCGACCAGCAGCACCCGCCGTCGCCCGACCCGGTCGCCGAGCGTGCCCATCGTGAGCAGGAAGCCGGCGATCAGGAACCCGTAGACGTCGACGATCCACAGCAGCTGGGTCGGGGAGGGGTCGAGGTCGCGCGCCAGCACCGGCGCCGCGAGGTGGAGCACGGTCAGGTCGAGGGCGATGATGAACGTCGGCAGGGCGAGCACCGCGAGCCCCAGCCACTCCGTGCGTCCCGCGGACCGCTCGACCGGCGCCCCGGTGCGCGGGTCCTGCGCGCTCATCGTCGGCTCACGCCGGTCGACGCTACCCGGCCGCGGCGGCTCGACCCGCCCACCCTCCTAGGCTGGCGCCCGTGCCCGAAGCCCAGCCCGGACAGCCCGCGCAGCCCGCCGACGTCCGCGCCGCCCTCGCCGCGCTGCAGGACCACGAGGCGTGGGCGGTGATCCGCCGCTCGACCCGCGCGGGCGACCGCGACACGGTCGGCCTGGTCGGTGGCCGGCGGAGCGTGGTCGCCTCGCTGCTCGACGTCCCGCTCGAGGACGGGCCCCCGGCGGCGGACCACGTCGCCGACCGGCTGCTGGCGGTGCCGTTCCGCCAGGTCGCCGAGCGCGGCTTCGAGGCCCACGACGACGGCGCTCCGCTGGTCGTGGTCGACGTGGAGGTCGAGCACGAGTTCTCCGTCGCCGAGGTGGTCGCGGCGATCGACGACGTGGAGGTGACCTTCACCGACCGGGGCGGCTTCGAGACCGGCGACGACGACTACGCCGCGCTGGTGCGCACGATCATCGACGACGAGATCGGCCAGGGCGAGGGGGCCAACCTGGTCGTCGGCCGCCACTACCGCGCGCAGGTGGCCGACTGGGGTCCCGACCGCGCCCTGGCCGTGCTGCGCCGGCTGCTCGAGCGCGAGCGCGGCGCGTACTGGACCTTCTGCTTCTTCACCGGCGACCGCTACCTGATCGGCGCCACGCCCGAGCGCCACGTGAGCGTCCACGACGGGGACGTCCGGATGAACCCGATCAGCGGCACCTTCCGGATCCCGCGCGACGCCGCGCCGGGGGAGCTGCGGTCGCGGCTGCTCGACTTCCTGCGCGACGAGAAGGAGATCTACGAGCTCTTCATGGTCGTCGACGAGGAGCTGAAGATGATGTGCGACCTCTGCTCCGAGGGCGGCCAGGTGCTCGGGCCGTTCCTGAAGCCGATGAGCCGCCTGGTGCACACCGAGTACCTCCTGGCGGGGCGCAGCGCCCGCGACCCGCGCGAGGTGCTGCGCGAGACCATGTACGCCGCCACCGTCACCGGCTCGCCCGTCGAGAACGCGTGCCGGTTGATCAAGCGCTACGAGACCTCCGGCCGCGGCTACTACGGCGCGGCGCTGGCGATCCTCGGCCGCGACGCGGGCGGCGGCCCCGTGGTGGACAGCCCGATCGTGATCCGCACCGCCGACGTCGACCTCGACGGCCGGCTGACGGTGACCGCCGGGGCCACGCTGGTGCGGGACTCCGACCCGGACCACGAGGTCGCCGAGACCCACGCCAAGGCCGGGGGCATCCTCTCGGCGTTCGGGCTGGTGCCCCCCGCCCCGGTCCCCGAGGTGGACCTCGCCGAGCTCGTCGCCGACGAGGACGTGCTGGTCGCGCTCAACGCGCGCAACCGGCGGCTGTCGGGCTTCTGGCTCACCGACCAGGACGACGCCGCGCCCGACCCCCGGCTCGCCGGGCGCCGCGTCGTGGTGCTGGACGGCGAGGACGACTTCGTCAACATGCTGCGCCACCTGCTCGCGGTGATGGGGCTGACCAGCGAGGTCGTCCGCCACGAGGAGCTGCCCGAGGACCCGGCGGCCTACGACGGGTTCTTCGACGGCCACGACCTCGTGGTGGTCGGGCCCGGCCCGGGCGACCCCCGCGACGACGGGGACCCCAAGATGCGTCGGCTGCGGGCCGCGGTGCGCGCGCTGCTCGACCAGGGCCGGCCGTTCCTCGCCGTCTGCCTCGGCCACCAGGCGCTCTGCCACGAGCTGGGCGTGCCGCTGGCCTACAAGGACATCGTCTTCCAGGGCGTGCAGTCGCCGGTGGTGCTCGACGGGCGGCGCGAGCGGGTCGGCTTCTACAACACCTTCGTCGGGCGCCCCGACGCCGCGACCTCGCTGCCCGACGGGGTCGAGCTCGACGTCGACGAGCGCACCGGCGACGTCGACGCGGTGCGGGGCCCGCACTACCGCGGCATCCAGTTCCACGCCGAGTCGATCCTCACCGAGCGCGGCTACGACCTGGTCCACGACCTCGTCGTCACCCTGCTGGAGCCCGGGACCGGGGACCCGGTCAGCGGCTGACGACGTCCCGCGAGCGGGTCGCCCCGGGGTCGGCGTCCTCGGCCGCGACGTGCGGGGACCGGGCCTGCCCCGGGAGCCGCAGCACCAGCCGGGCGCCGCCCGCCGGGGAGGCGTGCACGGCCAGCTCACCGCTGTGCCGGTCGGCGGCCTGCTGCACGATCGAGAGGCCCAGGCCGGAGCCCGGCATCGACCGCGACTCCTCCGCGCGCCAGAACCGCTCGAAGACGTGGGGCCGGTCGTCCTCGGCGATCCCGGGGCCCTCGTCGTCGACGGTGAGCGTGCCGTCGCGCAGCGCGACGGTGACCGTGCCCCCGGACGGGCTCCACTTGGCGGCGTTGTCGAGCAGGTTGGTGGCCGCGCGCTCGAGGGCGGCGGCGTCGCCGACCACCCACCACGGCGCGAGGTCGGCGTCCAGGCGGACCCCCGGGGCCCGCAGCCGCACCCGGGCGACGGCGTGCTCGACGACCTCGGCGAGGTCCAGCGGCTCGACGGAGGGCGCCACGCCGTCGTCGCGCGCGAGCTGCACCAGGTCGCCGATCAGGTTCGTCAGCTCCTCGATCTGGGCGCGGACGTCCTCGAGCAGCTCGCGGCGCGCGGACGCGGAGAGCTCCAGGCCGTCCTGCCCGGCCTCGGCCTGGCTGAGCAGCTCGAGGTTGGTGCGCAGCGACGTCAGCGGGGTGCGCAGCTCGTGGCCGGCGTCCGCGACGAGCCGGCGCTGGCGGTCCCGGGAGGCGCCGAGCGCCGCGAGCACCTGGTTGAACGCCGTGGCGAGGCGGGCGATCTCGTCGTCCCCCTCGACCTCGAGCGGTGTCAGGTCCTCGGTGCGGGCCATCCCCTCCGCGGAGCGGGTGAGGCGGCGCACCGGGCGCAGCCCGTTGCTGGCCACCACCCAGCCGGCCGCGCCCGCGACGACCACGCCGATCAGGCCGAAGACGCTCATCACCACGCCCAGCCTGGAGAGCACCTGCTGCTGCGACTCCAGCGACTGCGCGATCAGCAGCGCCGTGCCGTCGTCGCGGCGAGGGCACGGCGGCGATCCGGTAGTCCTCCCCGGTCCTGGCCGCGACCGTGCGCAGGCTCGAGGACCGGTCGCCGTCGGCGACCTGGACCTCCGGCGGCCGCGTGCCCAGCGACAGCGGCGGCCCGTAGTCGTAGGTGTGGACCCGGGCGTCGTCGGCGTAGAGGAAGGCGATCCGCACGTCGGCGGCGCCGAGGGCGGCGGAGGGGACCCGCGCGGTGGTCAGCTGCGCCAACGCGTCCGAGGCGGCGGCCTCGCGGGCGCGGGTCATCAGCGACTCGTCGAGGGTGGCCTGGAGCTGCATCCGCACGGTGAGGAAGGCGCCCAGCGCGACGAAGGCCACCGCGAGGCCGACCGCGACGGTGGTCAGGCCGATCACCCGGCTGGCCAGCGAGCGTCGGTAGCGCCACCGCTCCAGCCGTGGCGCCACGAGCCGGGGGATCATGCTTCCTTCAGCACGTAGCCGATGCCGCGCACCGTGTGCAGCAGCCGCGGCTCGCCGCCGGACTCGGTCTTGCGGCGCACGTAGCCGACGTAGACCTCGAGGGAGTTCGCGCTCGTCGGGAAGTCGAAGCCCCAGACCTCCTCGAGGATGAAGGACCGCTCGAGGACCCGCCGAGGTCGGCGCAGGAACATCTCCAGCAGCGCGAACTCGGTGCGGGTCAGGTCGATCCGGCGCTCACCGCGGGTCACCTCGCGGGTCGCGACGTCCATGCTCAGGTCGGCGAAGGAGAGGACCTCCTCGTCGGCGTCGCGACCGGGCACGGTGCGCCGCAGCAGCGCGCGGATCCGGGCCAGCAGCTCCTGGAGCGCGAACGGCTTGGTCAGGTAGTCGTCGGCCCCGGCGTCGAGACCCTCCACCCGGTCGCCGACGGCATCGCGCGCGGTGAGCACCAGCAGCGGGACGTCGTTGCCCGCGGCGCGCAGGGCGCGGGTGGCCTCGAGACCGTCGAGGCGCGGCATCATCACGTCCATCACGACCACGGCCGGGTCGGTCTCCCCGATCACCGCGAGCGCCTCGGCGCCGTCGGCGGCCAGGCGCACCTGGTAGCCGTTGAACTCCAGCGAGCGCCGCAGCGACTCGCGGACCGCGCGGTCGTCCTCGACGACCAGCACGCGGGGTCGATCGCCCGCGCCCACGGTCCCGCTGCTGCCCGGCTTCACCCCTCCACTGTGCCAGCCACGGCTGAGCCCGACCTGAGAGCCGATGCCCCCGGGAGCACCGTGCCGGAGCAGCCCACTGGTCTAGCATCGCCGCACCGCGGGCCCGGTGGCCCGCTGTGGGGGGAAACGCTGCATGGCCCGACAGGACTCGGGCCCGGTCGTGGGCCGGGTCCCGCTCGTGGCGTCCCTGCTCGCCGTCGTGGTCGCCGGCGCCACCGTGATCGCCCTGGACCCGACCGCCGGGACCGAGGCCAGCCCCGATCGGGCGCGCACGGCGAGCGCCTCGCCGTCGACGTCGCCGTCCGCCTCGCCGTCGATGTCGGCCCTGCCCTCACCGGGCGTGCCCACCGGTCGACCGGGCCGGCCACCGCGTGCCCGGTTGGCCGAGCCGGACCTGCGGGCCCGCCACGGCGACCGGTCGGTCCTGGTCCTGCTGGACGCCTCGCGCAGCACCGACCCCGACGGTGACGACCTGACCTACCGGTGGGACCTCGACGGCGACGGCGCGACCGACGACGCGACCGGTGCGACGCCGCGGTTCGTCCTGCGCGACCGGGGACGGCACCGGGTCGTCGTCGTGGTCGGTGACGGCACGGGCCGCGCCGACCGCGCCGGGGTGGTGCTGCGTCCCCGCACCGACGCGGTCGAGCGCGCGCCGGCGGCACGGGGTCGCCGCCCCTGCTAGCGGTAGCGCTGCGCGGCGCGGACGGCGCGGTCGCCGTAACCGCCGCCGAACAGGCAGGCGTGCACCAGCAACGGGAACAGCTGGTGGAGCGCGACGCGGTCCTCCCAGCCGGCGGCGAGCGGGTGGGCCGCGTCGTACGCCTCGAGCACCCGCGGCAGGTGGGGCAGGCCGAACAGGGCCAGCATCGCGAGGTCGGTCTCGCGGTGGCCGGCGTGGGCGGCGGGGTCGATCAGCCGGGCGCCCCCGTCGGCCCACAGCACGTTGCCGTTCCACAGGTCGCCGTGCAGCCGGGCGGGCGGCTCCTCCGGCACGAGGTCGCCGAGGCGGGGGAGCAGCGCCTCGATCGCCGCCGCCCCGGTGTCGTCCACGGCGCCGCGGTCGCGGGCGCCTCGCAGGTAGGGCAGCACCCGGCGGGAGGCGTAGAACTCCGCCCAGGTCGGCGCCGCCCCGTTCGGCAGCGGCAGGGTGGCGATCCACCCGTCCTCCTCGCCACCGAGGGCCGGGGCCCCCGCGGCGTGGGTGCGGGCCAGGCGGCGCCCGAGGTCGGCGGCGGCGACCTCGGTCGGGCGGACCTGCTCGACCCAGCGCAGCACGAGCGCGTCCTCGGCGACGGCGAGCACCTCGGGCACCAGCGCCCCGCCCTCGACCCCGCCCAGCCACCGCAGCCCGGCCGCCTCCCGGGCGAAGAGCCCCGCGGGCGGGCGGGAGAGGGTCTTGATGACCGCGGAGGTGCCGTCGGAGAGCCGCAGCTTGGTCGTGGTCGCGACGTCGCCCCCCGCGAGCGGCGAGGCCGACACCACCGCCCGGCCGAGCAGCTGCTCCGCGCGCCGGCTGGCCGCCGTCGCCCGGCTCACGCCCGGTCCTGCGGTCCGGGGGACGGCCCGAGCAGCGCTCCCAGCTGCCCGACGAGGACGTCCGAGACCCGGTGCACCGTGCTCAGGACGTCGGCGAACCCCGCGGCGCCGCCGTGGTACGGGTCGGGCACGTCGGCGCCGGGCGCCTCGGGGTCCAGCGACCGGAACAGCCGCACCCGGTCGGGCTCGGGCGGGTCGAGCGCCAGGACGTCGCGCAGGTTGGCGGCGTCCATGGCCAGCAGCAGGTCGTGGGCGAACCAGGACGGGTCCGCGGGGTCGAGGTGCCGGGCGCGGTGGTGGCTCGGGTCCAGCCCGTCGGCCCGCAGCGCCGCGGCGGCGCGGCGGTCCATCGGCCCGCCGACGTGCCAGTCGCCGGTGCCGCAGGAGGCGAGGGCGACGCGGTCCGCGAGCCCGGCGCGCTCGACGGCGTCGGCGAGGACCACCTCGGCGGTCGGGGAGCGGCAGATGTTGCCCAGGCACACCAGCGCGACGGCGTAGCGGCCCGGGGTGCGGGGCGCCGGGAGGGCGCTCACCGCCGGTCCCCGTCGTCGAGCGCGGCGTCCAGCGCCCAGGTGACGAGGCTGATGACGAGCGCCCCGCCGACCGCGGACCAGAAGCCGTCGATGCGGAAGCCCAGCCCCACCTGGTCGGCCAGCCAGCCGGCGAGCAGCAGCACCGCGGCGTTCACCACCAGCAGGAACAGCCCCAGCGTGAGCAGGACCAGCGGGAACGAGAGCACCGTGAGCACCGGCTTGACGACCGCCGTGACCACGCCGAGGACGAGGGCCACGGCCAGCAGCGGGAGCGCCTTGGCCTCCACCTCCGCCATCCCCTGCCGGGGCCCGGGCAGGCTGATGCCGTCCAGCAGCCAGGTCGCCGCGGCGAGCGCGGCGGCCGTGGTCAGCAGCCAGGTCACGACGCGGGTCACCGGCCCATCCTCCCAGCCGGCCGCACCGGCCTCACCCCAGCCCGAGGGCCCGGATGACCTGCACCTCGGCGTCCTCCAGGTGGGCGCGCAGGAACTCCGCGGCGCCGTCGACGTCGTCGGCCTCGAGCAGGTCGACCAGCGCGGCGTGGTTCTCGGCCTGGTCGTGGGTGTTGCGCCGGATCCGGTCGACCTGGGCCAGCGCCAGCTTGAGCTCGGTCATCAGCGCCTCGGCCGCCCCGACCAGCCGGGGGCTGCCGGTGAGCTCGACCAGCGAGACGTGGAAGGCCAGGTGGAGCTCGTTCAGCGCGCGGAAGGAGTCCCCGGCCGCCACCGCGTCGGTGTAGCGCGTCAGCGCCTCGCGGACCCCGCGCCGAGCGGTGCTCGTCGCCTCGCGCCACGCCCGGACCCCGGCCCCCTCCAGCACCCACCGGGCGCGGCAGACGTCGCGGACCGAGGCGGCGGCCGGGCGGGCCACGGACACGCCCCGGTGCGGCTCACGGGTCACGAGGCTCTCGGCGACCAGCACGGTCAGCGCCTCGCGCACCGTCGAACGGGAGACCCCGAGCGAGCCCGCGAGCGCGACCTCGCGCAGCGGCGTCCCCGACTCCAGCTCGCCCTCGAGCACGGCCCGCCGCAGCTCCTCGGCGACGCGGTCGACGGTCGAGGAGTGCTCGAGGTGGAGGGTGGCGAAGGCGGCCGGCTGCCCGGGCATGGCGACCATCGTGCCGCATCCGGCGGGTCGATTTGTCCCGCGGGCCCGCGGCGGGCACACTCGTCCTGTCTGATTGTCCGACAATCCGGGTCGGGCGGCGAGCGGTGGAGGTGCGGGAGATGGACGAGCTGTCGTGGGGCCGGCACTACCTGGCCGTCGAGCCGACCGCGTTCCGGGTCGACTACGCGATCAACCCGTTCATGGACCCCACCGACCAGCCGGACCCCGCCCTGGCCCACGCGCAGTGGAGCGAGCTGGTCGCGGTGCTGCGCGGTCTCGGCGCCCGCGTCGACGTGCTCGCCCAGCGCGAGGACGCCCCCGACATGGTCTACGCGATGAACCTCGGCCTCGCGGTGCAGGATCCCGGGGGCGCGCGCGTGGTGGTGTCCCACATGCGCTTCGAGCAGCGGCGGGTGGAGACCCCGGCGGCCGCAGCCTGGTTCGCCGACCACGGCTTCGCGCCGACCTGGGTCGGCCGCGACGGCGTGGGCCCCCACCTGGAGTCCGGCGACGCGTTCGCCTTCGGCGGCGACCTGGTCGTCGGCACCGGGCCCCGCACCGAGGAGCTCGCGCTCAAGGCGCTGGCCACCGAGCTGGGCGTCCGGGTGCGCGGGCTGCGCACCACCCACCCGGGGATGTACCACCTCGACCTGGCCTTCTGCCCCCTGGACGAGCGCCGCGCCCTGGTCTGCCCCGACGCGCTCGACCGGGCCTCCGCGACCGCGCTGCTCGACCTCGTGCCCGAGCCGCTGGTGCTGAGCGAGGTGGAGGCCCTGTCGACGTTCTGCGCCAACTCCGTGGTCGTCGGCCGGACCGTGGTGATGCCGGCCTGCCCGCCGCGCGTGCGCCGGCAGCTCGAGGAGTGGGGCTTCGAGGTCGTGGTCGTCGAGGTCGGGGAGTTCCACAAGGGCGGCGGCTCGATCCGCTGCCTGACCAACCCGCTCGACGTCCGGCTGGGCCGCGACCTCGCGCCGGTCGCCGGCGGCGAGGTGCTCCTCCCGGCCTGACCCACCGCCGCGGGTCGTAGCCTGCTGCCGATGTTCCCGGTGGGTGGTTACGACGTGATGGCGCTGGGGGCGCTCCTGGCCGGAGCCGTCCTGGCGCTCCTCGGCTGGGGGCTGTCGCGCCGGCTCGGGATCTCCGGGTGGGCCGCCGCGGGCCTGCTGTGGACCCTCGTGGTGATCGCGCTGGTGACGCTGATCCCCGCCGACCCCGATCCCGGCGTGGTCCTCGCCCAGGACCGGATGGCCGGCTGCTCCTTCGACATCGGCGGCCCGGCCCCCGACGGGTTCTGGATCTTCTCCGGGGGTCAGCGGCTGCTCAACACCGTGGCCTTCGTGCCCTCGGGCGCGCTGCTCGTGGTCGCCGCCGCCCGCTGGCGCTCGGCGTGGTTGACGGTCCCGGCGGGGCTGGTGGCGCTGGCGGCGTACTCGGTGGCCATCGAGGCCGTCCAGCTCGAGCTGGCCCGGCTGGACCGGGCGTGCGACGCCACCGACGTCATCGACAACGTCACCGGGGCGGTGGTCGGCGTCGGCCTGGGGATCCTGGCCGCCCTGGTGCTGCGGCCCTGGCGGGACCGGCGGGACCGCCGGTAGCGGGCGAACTAGCCTGCTGGGCATGCCCTCGTCGTCCCGGTCCTCGACGCCCCAGCCCCGCGCCCACGTCGCCCGGATCCCGGCGTACGTGCCGGGGCGCCCGCCGACCCCGCGGCCGGGCACCACGACCTACAAGCTGTCCTCGAACGAGAACCCCTACCCGCCGCTGCCCGGGGTGGTCGAGGCCGCGCAGCGCGCCGTGGCCACGATGAACCGCTACCCGGACATGGGCAACGCGCTGCTCTACGAGGGCCTCGCGAGCCGGCTCGGCGTCCCGGTCGAGCACCTGGCGGCCGGCACCGGCTCGGTCGCGCTGGTCTACCAGCTGCTGACCGCGTACTGCGACCCCGGCGACGAGGTCGTCCACGCCTGGCGCTCGTTCGAGGCGTACCCGATCGCGGTGACCTCCGCGGGTGCCACCTCGGTGCAGGTCCCGGTCACCGCCGACGGGCGGCACGACCTCGCCGCGATGGCCGCCGCCGTCACCGACCGGACCCGGGTGGTCGTGGTCTGCACCCCCAACAACCCGACCGGTCCCGCGGTGACGCAGACCGAGCTGGACGCCTTCCTGGCCGCCGTCCCCCCGCACGTGCTCGTGGTGGTGGACGAGGCGTACACCGAGTTCGTGCGCATGTCCGACGCCGTCGACGGGCTCGCGACCTACCGCGACCGCGAGAACGTGGTGCTCCTCCGGACGTTCTCCAAGGCCTACGGCCTCGCCGGGTTCCGGGTCGGGTACGCCGTCGCGCCCGCCCCCGTCGCCGCCGCTCTCCGCGCGGTGTCGCTGCCCTTCGGCGTCTCCTCGGTCGCGCAGGTCGCGGCGGTGGCCTCCCTCGACGCCGAGGCTGCGCTCCTCGAGCGGGTCGACGCGCTGGTCGCCGAGCGGGACCGCGTCGTCGCCGGGCTGCGTGAGGTCGGGTGGCCGGTGCCCGAGCCGCAGGGCAACTTCGTCTGGTTCGACCTCGGCGACCGCACCGGCGACCTCGCCGCGGCTGCCGAGGAGGTGGGCATCGTGGTGCGCCCGTTCGCCGGCGAGGGCTGCCGGGTCACGATCGGCGAGCCCGAGGCCAACGACCGCCTGCTGCGCGTCGCGGCCGCCCTCGCCCGCTGAGCGGGCAGGGGTGAGGGCCTGCCGCGCGGCGTGCCAGAGTGCCGCCCGTGCGCTCCTACCGCTGCCGGGTCTGCGAGAACGGCCTGTTCCCCGACAACACCGTCTGCGTCTCCTGCGGCTCCCAGCTGGCCTACTCGCGCGAGGAGCGCGCGATCGTGCCGGTGGACGCCGCGGGTCGCTACGTCGACGCGGCCGGCCTCGTCTGGCACCGCTGCCGCAACCTCGGGCTGTCCGGCTGCACCTGGCTGAGCCGTTACCGGGGTGGGCAGTGCTTCGCCTGCGACCTCACCCGGACCCGCCCCAACGACGGCGACCCCGACGGCCTGGCGCAGCTGCCTGACGCCGAGCGCGCCAAGCGCCACCTGGTCGTCGAGCTCGAGGGCCTCGGCTTCCCCGTGGTCGGCAAGGACGTCGACGCCCAGCAGGGCCTCGCCTTCGACCTGCTCAGCAGCGTCGACGCGGACGTCGTCATCGGCCACCAGGACGGCCTGATCACCATCGACCTCGCCGAGACCGACGACGCCCACCGCGAGAAGGTCCGGGCCCTGCTCGCCGAGCCCTACCGGACCACGCTGGGGCACTTCCGCCACGAGTCGGGCCACTACTACGAGTGGCAGCTGGTGCGCGGCGACGAGCAGATGGCGCGGTGCCGCGAGCTGTTCGGCGACGAGACCGCCGACTACCAGGCCGCGATCGCGCGCCACTACGAGCAGGGCCCGCCCGACGGCTGGGAGTCCGACTACATCTCGACCTACGCCACGATGCACCCCTTCGAGGACTTCGCGGAGACGTGGGCGCACTACCTCCACATCTGCGACGCGATCGAGACCGCCCGCGAGTACGGCCTGCTCCCCGTCGCCGGGGTGGGGGCGTTCTCCCGCTTCCGCGACGTGGTGACCGGGGTGTGGGTGCCGTTCTCGACCGCGCTGAACCAGGTCAACCGGTCGATGGGCCGCGACGACCTCTACCCGTTCGTGATCCCGGAGCCGGTCCTGGCCAAGCTCGACTTCGTCGCCTCGCTGGCCTCGCCGCCCGCTTGAGCCCGCCCGGGTGAGCGTGCGGCGTCCTAGGCTCGCGGCATGGGCGACGAACCGACGTACACCGAGAAGGGCAAGCCCTTCGACCGGGACATGAACTACATCCCCGACCGGATCACCGCGACCCCGGGAACCTCGCAGGACCCGCGGATCGGTGAGGTCGAGGTCGAGACCTGGCCGGTCGAGCCGGGCCGCTACCGCCTCGCCGCGGCGAAGGCGTGCCCCTGGGCCAACCGCTCCATCATCGTCCGCGAGCTGCTCGGGCTCCAGGACGTGATCTCGATGGGGCTGGCCGGTCCGACCCACGACGCGGACTCCTGGACCTTCGACCTCGACCCCGGCGGCGTCGACCCCGTGCTGGGCTACGAGCGGCTCCAGCAGGCCTACTTCGCCCGGGTCCCGGACTACCCCCGCGGGATCACCGTGCCCGCGATGGTCGACGTGCCGACCGGCGCGGTCGTCACCAACGACTTCCCGCAGATCACCCACGACCTGTTCTTCGAGTGGCGCGACCACCACCGCGCGGGAGCGCCGGACCTGTGGCCCGACGACGTCCGCGAGGAGATGGAGGAGGTCATGCAGCGGGTCTTCACCGAGGTCAACAACGGCGTCTACCGCTGCGGCTTCGCCGGCTCGCAGGAGACCTACCAGGAGGCCTACGACCGCCTCTGGACGGCGATGGACTGGCTCGAGGAGCGGCTCACCGACCGCCGCTTCCTGATGGGTGACGCGATCACCGAGGCCGACGTGCGGCTGTTCACGACGCTGGCGCGCTTCGACGCCGTCTACCACGGCCACTTCAAGTGCAACCGCAACAAGCTCACCGAGATGCCGGCGCTGTGGGGCTACGCCCGCGACGTCTTCCAGACGCCCGGCTTCGGCGACACCACCGACTTCGACCAGATCAAGGCGCACTACTACGTCGTGCACACCGACATCAACCCGACCGGGATCGTGCCGGCCGGGCCCGACCCGGCGGTCTGGCTGACCCCCCACGACCGCGAGCGGCTGGGCTGAGGCGTGGAGATCGAGGGAGCCCGGGTGCTGGTCGCCGGCGCGAGCGGTGCGATCGGCGGCAAGCTCGTCGGCGCGCTGGTCGAGCGGGGTGCGCGCGTGGTCGCCGCCGGCCGGGACCAGGACCGGCTGGGCGAGCTGTCCGAGCGCACGGGGACGACGCCGCAGGTCTTCGACGCGGTGGACGCCGACTCCTGCCGCGCCGCGGTCGACGCCGCGGTCGAGGAGCTCGGCGGGCTCGACCTGCTCGTGGTCACCGTGGGTGCCGCGGGCTTCGGGAAGGCCGTCGAGACCGACGCTGCGGTGACCGAGGAGCTGTTCGCGGTCAACGTGCAGGGCCCGATGGCGCTGGTGCGCGCCGCCGCGCCCGCCCTGACCGAGGCCGAGAACGGCACCGCCGTCGTGCTCTCCGCGATCCTCGCCGACCTGCCCACCGTCGGCATGGCCGACTACTCGGCCGCGAAGTCGGCGCTGTCGACCTGGCTGGGCGTGCTGCGCAAGGAGCAGCGCCGCGCCTTCCGCGTCGTCGACGTCCGTCCGCCCCACCTCGACACGGGCCTGGACCAGCGCGCCCTCGCCGGCGACCCGCCCAAGCTGCCGGACCCGGTCGCCTCCGACGACGTCGTCACCGCGATCCTCGACGCGCTCGGTGACGAGAAGGCCGGCAACGAGCTGGTCTGGGAGGCCAAGGAGAAGCGCCTCACCCCCCGCTGAGCCCCCCGGTCAGGTCCGGCGGGTGGAGCGCTCCTCCGCCGCAGCCTGCACCCGCGCCGCCGCGCGCCCGGGCCGGAGGTAGACCGGGAGGCTGAGCACGACGAGGAGCAGCGGCGGCAGCAGGATCAGCGCACGCGCCCAGGACCACCCGCCGAGGATGGTGGCGGCCACCAGCCAGACCAGGCCGACGGCCAGCCAGGTGCCCCACACCCGCACCTGGTGCCCGGAGTAGGTGCGCAGCTCCTCGGCGTCGGGCCGCCCGGAGATCCGGCGGCGCGGCACGAGGAAGACGTAGGCCCAGAAGGCCATCGTCATCACCCAGGTGAGGACCGGGAAGACCTCCCCCGACAGCAGCAGCTCCCGGGACCGCACCCCGGTGCCGACCAGGAAGAGGAGTCCGAGCGGGACACGCACCCGTCGCCAGAGCCGTCCCGCGGAGTCGGCCACCGGGTCCTCACGCCAGGGATCGCCCACCGACCGCATCCTGCCAGGGCTGACCGTCGGTCTCCGACCCGCAGGGCCTCCTAGGCTGGCCGCATGGGGCACGACCACGGGCACGCCGCCGGCCGGGCCGGCGACCGCCGCAGGCTGCGGTGGGCGCTGCTGGTGACCCTGGTCGTCCTGGTCGTCGAGGTGGTCGGGGCGTTGGTGACCGGCTCGCTGGCGCTGCTGGCCGACGCGGGCCACATGGCCACCGACGCGGGCGCGGTGCTGCTCGCACTCGGAGCCTCGTACGTCGCCGGTCGCGGCGGCGGTCCGCGCTCGACATTCGGCCTGCACCGCGTCGAGGTGCTGGCCGCGCTGGCCAACGCGATCGTGCTGCTCGGCGTGTGCGTGCTGGTCGCGTGGTCCGGCCTGAGCCGGCTCGCCGACCCCCCGGAGGTGGACGCCGTGCCGATGCTCGGCTTCGCGGTGGTCGGCCTGGCCGCCAACGGGGTCTCGCTCGGCATCCTGCAGCGGTCGGACACGGGGTCGCTCAACCTGCGCGGAGCGGCCACCGAGGTGCTCGGCGACCTGGTCGGCTCGGTGCTGGTCGCCCTCGCGGCCGTCGTGATCCTGGTGAGCGGCTGGCAGCGCGCCGACCCGGTCGCGTCCCTGCTGATCGCGGCGCTGATCCTGCCCCGCGCGGCCCTGCTGCTGCGCGACGCCGGCGCCGTGCTGCTCGAGGTGGCGCCACGGGGCCTGGACCTCGACGGTGTGCTCCACCACCTGCGTCACGTCCCTGGCGTCGTCGACGTGCACGACCTGCACGCGTGGACGATCACCAGCGGGCTGCCCAGCCTGTCGGCGCACGTCACCGTGACCGACGAGGCGCTCGCCGAGCGCGGCGTGGGCCCGATCCTCGACGAGCTCGGCGGCTGCGTCGCGGCCCACTTCGAGGTCCACCACACCACCTTCCAGCTCGAGCCGGCCTCCCACCAGGACCACGAGGACCTCGGACAGGTCCACTGACCCGTCACCCTGCCGCCGACGACTTCGCCTCCTGCGTAGCAAACGGTCCGACCCGCAGCGAGGTGGCCGCATCGGCCCAGGTCAGCGACCTGTGGCGATCGAGCCCCGGGCCGGTGGTGCGGCATTGCTGACGCACGAGCGCACCGACCGGCGGGCTCACCCGTCCGCGCCCCTACCCTGGCTCGCGTGCCTCTCGACCCCTGCGCTCGCGCGCCTCGCCCACGCCTACGGCGTCGACACCGCCTACGAGGACTGGCAGGACCAGCCGGTCGAGGTCCCCGAGGCCACCGTCGCCGCGGTGCTCGGGGCGATGGGGGTCGACGTCTCCGACCCGGAGGCGGCGCTGGCCGCCCGCGAGGAGGAGCCCTGGCGCGCCACGCTCCCGCCCAGCCTCGTCGTCATCGCCGGCGCCGGGGCCGGCGTCGACCTGCACGCCCCGGTCGGCGCCCTCGCGACCCTGCACCTCGAGCTCGAGACGGGCGGCCGCCGCGACCTGCCGGCGGAGCCCGCCGCGGGAGAGCCGCCGACCCGGGTCGTCGACGGCGCCCCGGTGGTCCGCACCCGCCACCCGTTGCCCACCGACCTCCCGCTCGGCTACCACCTGCTGGTCGCCACGGTCGGCACCGAGGAGGCCGCCCGGTCGCCGCTCGTCGTCACGCCGGCCGTGCTCGGCCTACCAGGTTCGCTCGGCGAGCGGCAGGGCTGGGGCTTCGCAGCCCAGCTCTACAGCGTCCGGTCTGCGCGGTCGTGGGGCGTCGGCGACCTGGCCGACCTCGCGGACCTCGCCGTCTGGTCGGCGGGGCTCGGCGCCGACTACCTGCTGGTCAACCCGCTGCACGCCGCCGAGCCGGTCGCCCCGATGGAGCCCTCGCCCTACCTGCCGGCCACCCGCCGCTTCCCGAACCCGCTCTACCTGCGCGTCGAGCGGGTCCCCGAGACCGCCGACCTGGCGCCCGAGCAGCGGGCCGAGGTCGACCGGCTCGCCGCGGAGGTCCACACCGCGCTGGACGACCTCGACGCGATCGACCGCGACACCTCCTGGACCGCGAAGCGGCGAGCGCTGCGGATCGTCCACGACGCCGGGTTGACGCCCGGTCGGCGGCTCGCGCTCGAGGCGTTCGTGCGCCGCGAGGGCCGCTCGCTCACCGACGTCGCGACGTGGCGGGCGCTCGCGACGCAGCACGGTCCCGACTTCCGCTCCTGGCCCGAGGAGCTGCAGGACGCCGACGGACCGGCCGTCGCCGCCGCCCGCGAGGAGCTCGCCGACGAGGTCGCCTTCGAGACCTGGCTGCAGTGGGTCCTCGACGAGCAGCTCGCCGCGGCCCAGGCGGCCGCCACCGGCGCCGGGATGGCGCTCGGGACGATGCACGACCTCGCGGTGGGCGTGCACCCCGGCGGGGCGGACGCGTGGCGGATGCGCGAGGCGTACGCCGAGGGCGTGCGCGTCGGCGCCCCGCCGGACGCCTTCAACCAGCGCGGCCAGGACTGGGGCCAGCCGCCGTGGACGCCGACCGGCCTCGCCGCGAGCGGCTACGCGCCGTTCCGCGAGATGGTCGCCGCGCTGCTGCGCCACGCCGGCGGGGTGCGCATCGACCACGTGATCGGCCTGTTCCGGCTGTGGTGGGTCCCCGAGGGCGGGTCGCCCGCCGACGGCACCTACGTGCGCTACGACCACGAGGCGATCATCGGCGTGCTCTGCCTCGAGGCGCAGCGCGCCGGTGCCGTCGTCGTCGGCGAGGACCTCGGCGTCGTCGAGGACTCCGCGCGCGCCTACCTGCTCGAGCGAGGCGTGCTCGGCACCTCGATCCTGTGGTTCGAGCGCGACGAGGACGGCGACCCCCTGCCCGCCCAGCGGTGGCGCGAGCTGTGCCTGGCCTCGGTCACCACCCACGACCTGCCGCCGAGCGCGGGCTACCTCACCGGCACCCACGTCGACCTGCGCGAGAGCCTCGGCCTGCTGGCCCGCCCGGCGGCCGAGGAACGCGCCTCGGACGAGGCCGAGCGGGCGTCCTGGCTGGACGAGGTGCGCCGGCAGGTCCCGCTCGCCGCTGCTCCCGACGACCCCGGTCGGGGCGACGTCGAGCGGACCGTCGAGGCGCTCCACGCCTACCTCGCGCTGACTCCCTCGCGGCTGCGCAACGTCGCCCTCACCGACGCCGTGGGTGACCACCGGACGCAGAACCAGCCGGGCACCAGCGACGAGCACCCCAACTGGCGGGTCCCGTTGTCGGGTCCCGACGGGCGCCCGATCTCGCTGGAGGACGTGCTCGCCTCGGACCGCGCCCGTAGCCTCGCCCGCGTGGTGGACGACGGGACGCGCCGGTGACCGGCGAGCAGGTGCTGGAGCTGATCGGCGTCGAGCACGCCGCCGAGGGCTTCGAGGACGAGACCCCGGCCGCGCCCGCGGCCGGCGACGGGGACGGCGACGCCACCGGCCACTGCGGGTTGTGCGGGCTGACCGACGACGAGGACGCGTGGGAGCGGCTCAGCGACGAGCTGGGCGTACCGGTGAGCCTCCACCGCAGCGACGACCTGTCACCGGAGGAGATGCCGGTGGTGCGCGAGATCGGCACGCCCTGCGTGCTGGCCCGCTTCGACGAGAACGAGTACCACGCGGTGGTGCTCTCCGAGCGGCTCGAGCTGTTCGGGGGTGACGTCACCCGGCTCCTGCGCGAGGTGCGGCTCGTGGCCGAGCAGCAGGGGTGGCGCCTGGGCACGAACGACCCGTCCGACCCGATCGACCCCGCGGTGCACGAGACGATCTGACCCGGTCACGACCGGGCTCGCGCGCTAGGCGCGCTCCACCTCGCTCTTGAGCTTCAGGACGGTCGTCCCGTCCTCCTGCTCGATGACGTAGGCGGGGTTGTCGTCGGTGCCGTTGCGGCTGATCTGCTGGCCCTTGGTCTGGCGGGTCACCTTCTCGTGGTGGACCTCGGTGACCGTGCCGCTCGACGAGCCGGCTCCCCAGCTCCAGGTGACCTCGGTGCCCTTGCGGATGCTCATGACCCCTCCTCCGGCGCACGGTCCTGCACGTCGTCCTGGGCGCGCCCGTCCTGGGCGCGCGCGTTCTTCTCGTCGGCCTCGGCGGTGTGCGCGAGGCGGACCAGCGTCGCCTCGATGCCGCGGCGGCTGCGCTCGGGGAAGCGCGCCAGCCTCAGCCCGAGCCACACCGGGGTGCTGCACCGCGTGGCGTCCCACGTCTCGGTCACCCGGGTGCCGCCCGCGACCGGCTCGAGCTCGTAGCGCCACCGGTGGGGGGCGAAGTGCTTCCAGGCGATCCGGCGGTCCGGCTCGTACTCGACGACCGTGTTCACCACGGCGTACGGCGCTCCCAGCCGCATGCTCATCGAGAACCGCGAGCCCTGCTCGAGGCGGTCCGGCCCGCGCACGGAGCCCCGCACCGAGCCCGATCCGTCGATCCGGGGGTGCTGGCGCGGGTCGGCGAGGATCGCGAAGATCCGGGACGCCGGGGCCTCCACGACGGTCGAGGAGGTGACGGTGCGGCTCATGGTCCCGACGGTGACAGACCGCGCCACCCCGGCGCACGCCGGGAGGGGTGGGATTGGCGGTGCCCGGGGCCGGTCGATACCGTGAGCGCGACCCGGCTGTGGCCGGGGTCACAGTCCCGCACCACCCCCGCGGGCCGTGCCCCGTCCCGCCCCGACCCGGGGACGACGGCCACCGACGTCGCCCCGGCGAGACCGAGGAGACCCGCGTGAGCACGACCGCCCCGCCGTCACCCCCCGACCCGTCCTTCGGGCCCGGCCTGGCCGAGGTCTTCGGCCCGCAGCAGCAGGACGGCGGTCCCGACCTGGTGCAGCTGCTCACGCCGGAGGGCGAGCGGGTCCACCACGACGAGTTCGACCTCGACTTCTCCGCCGAGGACCTGCGCGGCTTCTACCGCGACATGGTGCTGACCCGGCGCATCGACACCGAGGCCACCGCGCTGCAGCGCCACGGCGAGCTCGGGATCTGGGCCCAGCTGCTGGGCCAGGAGGCCGCCCAGATCGGCGCCGGGCGGGCGCTCCGGCCGCAGGACCACGTCTTCCCGACCTACCGCGAGCACGGCGTCGCGTGGTGCCGGGGGATCGACCCGCTGGACCTGCTGGGGCTGTTCCGCGGCGTCGACCACGGTGCCTGGGACCCGGCCGAGAAGCACTTCGGGCTCTACACGATCGTCATCGGCGCGCAGGCGCTGCACGCCACCGGCTACGCGATGGGGATGCAGCGCGACGGCGTGGTCGGCACCGGCGACCCCGACCGCGACGCGGCCGTCGTCGCGCACTTCGGCGACGGGGCGTCCAGCCAGGGCGACGTCAACGAGGCCTTCATCTTCGCCGCCTCCTACAACGCGCCGGTGGTGTTCTTCTGCCAGAACAACCAGTGGGCGATCTCGGAGCCGATCGAGCGGCAGAGCCGGATCCCGCTCTACCAGCGGGCGCTGGGCTTCGGCTTCCCCGGCGTCCGGGTCGACGGCAACGACGTGCTCGCCACGTACGCCGTCACGCGGGCCGCGCTGCAGCGCGCCCGCGAGGGCCAGGGCCCGACCCTGGTCGAGGCGTACACCTACCGGATGGGGGCGCACACCACGACCGACGACCCCACCCGCTACCGGCTCTCCGACGACGTCGAGCACTGGAAGCTCAAGGACCCGATCGCGCGGGTCGAGGTCTACCTCAAGCGCAACGGCCTGGTCGACGACGACTTCCTCGGCGCCGTCCGCAAGGAGGCCGACGAGCTGGGCCACCACCTGCGCGAGGGGTGCAAGGCGCTGCCGGACCCGTCCCCGAGCGCGATGTTCGAGCACGTCTACGCCGAGGAGACCGAGGAGCTGCGCATCCAGCGCGAGGGCTTCGCGGCCTACCTCGCGACCTTCGAGACCGGCCGCGACGGCGAGGAGGTGGCTCGATGAGCACCACGCGGATCACGCTCGCCAAGGGCCTCAACATGGGTCTGCGCAAGGCCATGGAGGACGACCCCAAGGTGCTGCTGATGGGGGAGGACGTCGGCAAGCTCGGCGGGGTCTTCCGGATCACCGACGGGTTGCAGAAGGACTTCGGCGAGGACCGCGTCATCGACAGCCCGCTGGCCGAGTCCGGGATCGTCGGCACCGCGGTCGGCATGGCGCTGCGCGGCTACCGCCCGGTCGTGGAGATCCAGTTCGACGGCTTCGTCTACCCCGCCTACGACCAGATCGTCTGCCAGGTCGCGAAGATGCACTACCGGTCCAAGGGCCGCTCGCCGATGCCGATCGTGATCCGGATCCCCTTCGGCGGCGGGATCGGGGCGGTGGAGCACCACAGCGAGTCCCCCGAGGCGCAGTTCGCGCACACCCCGGGCCTGAAGGTCGTCACCTGCTCCAACCCCGTCGACGGCTACTGGATGATCCAGCAGGCGATCGCCAGCGACGACCCGGTGATCTTCCTCGAGCCCAAGCGGCAGTACCACGCCGACAAGGCCGACCTCGACGAGTCCGCGCGGCCCGACCCGCTGCACACCTCGCGGGTGGTGCGCGAGGGCACCGACGTCACCGTGCTGGCCTACGGCCCGACCGTGAAGACCGCGCTGGCCGCCGCCCGCGCCGCCGAGACCGAGGACCGCTCGCTCGAGGTGATCGACCTGCGCACGCTCTCGCCGCTGGACATGGGTCCGGTGCTCGACTCGGTGCGCCGCACCGGCCGCGCGGTGGTCACCCACGAGGCGCACGTCAACCTCGGCCTCGGTGCCGAGGTCGCCGCGCGGATCACCGAGGAGTGCTTCTACTCCCTCGAGGCCCCCGTGCTGCGGGTCGGTGGGTTCGACACGCCCTACCCCGCGTCGCGGATCGAGGAGGACTACCTCCCCGACCTCGACCGGGTGCTCGACGCCGTCGACCGCGCCCTCGCGTACTGAGGGCCCAGGAGAGGACCCGGCCATGGCCGACTACAAGCTGCCCGACCCCGGTGAGGGGCTGACCGAGGCCGAGATCGTCACCTGGCGGGTGGCGGTCGGCGACACCGTCGAGATCAACGACGTCGTGGTCGAGATCGAGACCGCGAAGTCGCTGGTCGAGCTGCCGTCGCCGTACGCCGGCACGGTCACCGCGCTGCTGGTCGAGGAGGGGCAGACCGTCGAGGTCGGCACCCCGATCATCTCGATCGGCGAGGTGGCTGCCGCGGAGCCGGAGATCGATCTGTCCAACCCCGCGGCCAGCGGCGGCGGGGAGGGGGAGAGCCTGGTCGGCCGCAACAAGGCCGACCGCGGTCCGGTCCGACGCGCCCGCACCGGTGCGGCGTCGCCGCGCAGCGCGGCCGGGGCCAACACCCGGATGCAGGTGCAGGGGGCCTTCGCCCCCGGTGGCGCCCAGACCGACGAGGTGGAGGCGACCGACGAGCCGGCCGTCCCGGCGACGTCGGCGCGCAGCGGGGACGCCGGGAAGCACTCCGAGCGCGCCCTGGCCAAGCCCCCGGTGCGCAAGCTCGCCCGCGACCTCGGCGTCGACCTGACCGCGCTGAGCCCGTCCGGGCCCGGCGGCACCGTGACCCGCGACGACGTCCGCGCTGCTGCCGACGGCGGGTCCGACGGGCGGCGGATGCCCGAGCAGCACGCCGGCTCGCCCCGCGACCGCGCGTCCGCAGAGCCGGGCCTGCTCGAGGAGTGGCGCGAGCCGGTCAAGGGCGTGCGCAAGATGATGGCGCAGGCGATGGTCGGCTCCGCCTTCTCGGCGCCCCACGTCACCGAGTGGGTGACGGTCGACGTCACGGCGACCATGGAGCTGGTCGAGCGGCTCAAGGTGCGCCGGGAGCTGCGCGAGCACCGCGTCGGCCCGCTGCTGGTGCTGGCCAAGGCGGTCGTGCTGGCGATGCGGCGCACCCCCGAGCTGAACTCCTGGTGGGACGAGGAGCACCAGGAGGTCCTCCACCGCCGCCACGTCAACCTGGGGATCGCCGCGGCGACCCCCCGGGGCCTGGTCGTGCCCAACGTCAAGCACGCCGAGACCCTCGACCTGGTCGAGCTGGCCGGGGCGCTGGCGTCGCTGACCGCGACCGCGCGCGAGGGCCGCACCCAGCCCGCCGAGATGAGCGGCGGGACGTTCACCATCACCAACGTCGGGGTCTTCGGGGTCGACGCCGGGACGCCGATCATCAACCCCGGCGAGTCCGGGATCCTGTGCTTCGGGGCGGTCCGCAAGCAGCCGTGGGTGGTCACCCGCGACGGTGTCGACGAGATCGTGCCGCGCCACGTGACCACGCTGGCGCTGTCCTTCGACCACCGCCACGTCGACGGCGAGCTGGGCTCGCGGTTCCTCGCCGACGTCGCCGGCATCCTCGAGGACCCGGGTTCGGCGCTGCTGTTCTAGGGCCGCGCCGACCCGGGACGACCGGATCGCGACCGCGCCGCGACCGCCGCCGGGGACGGTGGTCACCGGGGCGCACCGACGTGCGCGGAGCGGAGCGGGGCGGTGAGCGGTGGACTGGTCCTATCGTGGCGCGGTGCAGTACTGGGTGCTGGGGCCGCTGCGGGTGAGCTCGGAGTCCGGCGCGGTCGAGGTGCGCGGGGTCAAGGAACGGGTCCTCCTGGCCCTCCTGCTCGCCAGCGCGGGCCGGGTGGTGCCGGTGGCCGACCTGGTCGACGGGTTGTGGGGGGAGTCGCCGCCCCGCTCGGCGGCGAAGTCGCTGCAGACCTACGTGCTGCGGCTGCGCAACGCGCTCGAACCGGGTCGCGACGGTCCCGCCCGGGTGCTGGTCACCGAGGCGTCCGGGTACCGGCTCGTGGCCGACCCCCGCCACGTGGACGCCTCCCGCTTCACCAGGTTGCTCTCCGCCGCCGAGCAAGGGTCGCCGCAGGACCGCCTGGACCTCCTGGGTGAGGCGTTGGGCCTGTGGCGGGGTGCGGCGTTCGCGGGTCTCGGGTCGCCGCGGCTGGCGGCGGAGGCCGCCCGGCTCGAGGAGCTGCGGCTCGTGGCGCTGGAACGGCGGCACGCGGCCGAGGTCGAGCTGGGCCGGACGGCGGGGGCAGTCGCCGAGCTCGAGCGGTTGGTCGCGGAGCACCCGCTGCGCGAGCGGTTCTGGGCGCTGCTCGCGACCGGTCTCTACCGCGAGGGCAGGCAGGGTGACGCCCTCGGCGCACTCGCGCGGGCGCGCGCGGTGCTGGCCGACCAGCTCGGCGTCGATCCCGGCGCCGAGCTGCGGCGCCTCCACGAGCTGGTCCTGGCCCAGGACCCCGGCCTGGGCGCCCCGCGGGTGGGAGCGCCGCTGCCGCAGGCGCTGGCGGTGCCGACGGCTGCGGTGCACGGACGGGAGGAGGAGCTGGCCGTGCTGCGGGCCGCGCGGGGCACCGTGCTGGTCCGGGGGCCGGTCGGCGCCGGGGCGCGGACGCTGGCCCGGGTGGTCGCCCACGAGGTCGCGGCGGCCGGCGGCAGGGTCCGCCACGTCGGGCACCACGGTCCCGACCCGGACGACGACTCGCCAGTCGACCTGCTGGTCGTGGACCGCGGCGCAGCCCGCTGCGGCCCCGCCGCGACCCGCACCCTCCTCCTCGGTGCTCCCGGGACCCAGCCCCCGCCCGGCGCCACCGTCGTGGACCTCGGGCCGCTCCCCGCCCACACCGTCCGCGCCCTGGTCGCGGGCTTCGTCAGCGGCGACGACCTGGATGCGGCCACCGAACAGGTGACGGCGGTGTCGGGCGGCTGGCCAGGTGCGGCTCGAGCGGCAGCGGTGGACTACGTCCGGGCCGCCGCCTCGGCGTACGTCGGCGCCGCAGCCACCGACGTCGGTCGCTCGGGCGCGGCGCTGCAGGAGGCGCGCGCCCGGATCGCCTCCGGAGTGCTCGACCTGCAGGAGGTCGAGGCGGCGGGCGGGGTCGATCCCGAGCGGTGCCCGTGGCCCGGCCTCGCCGCCTACGACGTGGGGGACGGGGACTGGTTCGCCGGTCGCGAACGACTCGTGGCAGAGCTGCTCGCCAGGGTCGCCGGGGCGTCCTGCCTCGCCGTCGTGGGCGCCTCCGGCAGCGGCAAGTCCTCCGCGGTCCGCGCAGGCCTGCTCGTCGGTCTCGCCGCCGACCGCCTGCCCGGCAGCGCGGTGTGGGACCACGTCGTGCTGCGTCCCGGCGCGCACCCGATGCGCGAGCTCGCCCAGCGGGTGCTCGGCACCCGGCACCCCGAGCCCGGCGAGGTGCTCCAGCGGCTCCTGCGCTCCACGGACCGGCCCGGAGCGGAGGCCCGCACCGTCCTGGTCGTCGACCAGCTCGAGGAGGCGTGGAGCACGTGCACCGACGCCGGCGAGCGGGCCGCCTTCCTCGACACGCTGGGCGATCTCGCGACCGACCGCGACCGCGGGGTCACGGTCGTGGCCGTGGTGCGGTCCGACTACGTCGACCGGCTGGCTGACCACGAGGTCCTGGCGACCGCCCTGGGCGCTAACACGGTCCTGGTCGGCACCCCGACCGCTGCGGACGTGCGGCGCGCCGTGGAGCGCCCGGCCCGGCGCGGGGGCGTCGTCCTCGACGACGGTCTGACCGACGCGCTGGTCGCGGACGCGGGCGACGAACCCGGCCTCCTGCCGCTGCTCTCGACGGCGCTCGCGCAGCTGTGGGAGCGCCGCGACGGTCACCGGCTCACCTTCGACGCCTACGTCGCCCTCGGCGGTGTCGCGGGAGCGATCGCGCACCTCGCCGAGCAGGTGCACGAGGACCTCGACGAGACGTCCCGCGAGTCGACCCGGCGGGTGCTGCTGCGGCTGGCGGGCCCCGGGGTGGGGGCTGCGGTCACCCGGCGCCGGGTGCCCGTCGCCGAGCTCGCCGGTCTCCCGGGAGCCGACGTCCGCGCGGTGGTCGAGCGCCTCGCCGAGGACCGCCTGCTGGCCCTGTCCGAGGACCACGTCGAGGTCGCCCACGAGGCGCTCTACCGGGAGTGGCCGCGGCTGCGGACCTGGCTCGCCGAGGACGCGGCGGGCCGGGCGGTCCAGCGACGGCTCGCCGTGGCCGCGGCCGAGTGGCAGGACGAGCGCCGCGACCCCGTCCTGCTGTGGCGGGGGAGCCGGCTGGACGCGGGTCTGGAGGTCGCGGCCGCACGACCCGACGAGGTCACCCTGGTCGAGCGCGCCTTCCTCGACGAGAGCCGGGACGCCGCCGAGGCGGACCGCCGTGCCACCGAGGCGCGCGCCGAGCGCGAGGCGCGCCAGAACCGCCGGCTGCGCCGGGTCCTCGGCGGCACGTCGGTGCTGCTCGTCCTCGCGCTGGTCGCCGGGGCCCTCGCGCTGCTCGCCCGCGACGAGGCCGCGCGCGCTGCCCGCGCGGCCGACGCCAGGCGGTTGGCAGCCACGGCGCTGTCGCAGGACCAGCCCGACCTGGCGCTGCTGACCGCGGTGGAGTCGACGCGGTTGGAGCAGGGCCCCGCGACCTACGGGGCGCTGCTCACCCTGCTGGCGCGGCAGCCCGACGTGGTCACCCGCCACCGGACCCAGGACCGGTTCCTCCGCAACGCCACGACCCCCGACGGGAAGGTCGTCCTGCTCGGGGAGAACGTGCCGGTCCTGCGGGCCGTGGACGCCAGGACCGGGGACCTGCTGTGGGCGGCGGACCTGCCGGCGCAGGTCGGTGACGTCGCGACGTCACCGGACGGCCGTTCGGTCGCCGTCACCAGCCTGACCGGGGACGGGGGTCGCGTGCTGCTCCTCGACACCGCCGACGGCAGCGTGCAGTGGCGCTTCGGCGTCGAGGACGTCGCGACGGTGGCGCCGTCGACCGGCCGTTGGCTCTGGCCGGGGCTGGGGTGGCACCCGGACGGCCGCCTCGCGGTCGCGACGGACACCCACGTCGTGCTCGCCGGACGCGGCGGCACCGTGCGCGAGGCGGTGCCGTGGGGACGCCCGGTCCCCGGCGGTGGCTCGTTCCTGGTGTGGCCGGACGGGCGGGTGAGCGCCGGCTCGGTGGACCCGGGGGAGGCCGGGCAGGTCGTCGACCTGGGGGCGCCCGACGCGCCCCCGGGAAGCACCGCGGGCAACGTGGTGGCCGTCTCCCCCGATGGCCAGCGTGCCGCCGAGGTGCTCACCCGGCGGACCGGGACGCTCCTGCGCCTGCTGGACACGCGCTCCCTGCGACCGTCGTCCCCGGCCTGGCCGCTGGACGACGTCGTGCTGGACGGGGCGTTCTCCCCCGACGGGCGGCGGCTGGCCCTCGGGGTGGCCGAGGAGGTGCTGGTCCGCGACGCCAGGACGGGTGCGCCGGTCGATTCCCTGGCCGGGCACAGCGGTGCGGTGATGGCGGTGTCCTACGCCGGGAGCCGGCGGCTGTGGACGGCCGGAAGGGACGGCAGCGCCGTCGCCTTCGACACCACCGGCGCCGCCGGCGTCATCGGCACGACCAGCACGAGGGACGCTCCGGCATCCGGCGAGCGGTCCCCGGACTCCGGCCACGCGGCCTGGGTGGAGATCGACGAGGACGGCCCGAACCGGGCGGTGCTCCGCCCAGCGGGCGCAGACCGTGGCCGACCGCTGCCGCTCCCCGGCCTCGGCTGCCGCTGCCAGGCGACGGGCACCGACCTGACGACGGACGGCACGACGGTGCTCGCCGGCTACCACGAGCTGGGGCAGGGGTTCTCGGTCGTGCCGGACTCGGGCCACGTGGTGGTCTGGGACGCCACGTCGCGCCGGGTGGTGGCATCGGTGGCGACGCCCTGGCCCGTCAACGCGGTCGCGGCGGTCCCCGGCACCGACCGTGCGGTCGTCAGCGGCACCGAGGGCTGGGCGGTGATGGACGTCTCCGAGGAGGCCCTGGTCGGGGTCCTGGACCTGCCCCGCGTGGACCCCTGGTTCGAGACCACCTCGCTGGCCGAGGTCGCCCCCGACGGGCGGCGGGCGGCCCTGCTGCGCGGGGACGAGGTCGTCCTGGTGGACGTCGGGACGGGGGCGGTGCTCTCCCGGCGCACGCTCGGGGGCGCGGTCGGTCTCGGTCTGAGCTCCGCCGCCTTCACGCGGGACGGCGAGGACCTGGCCGTGGGCTCGACCGACGGCTGGCTCCACCTCCTCGACGGGTCCTCCCTGCGACCGACGGCACCGCGACGCCTGATCACAGGAGGGTTCGTCCTCGATGTCGAGGTGTCCCCGGACGGGCGGATGGCGGCCACCCTCGGCACCGACGGCGACACCGTGCTGTGGGACACATCCACCTGGCAGCCCTTCGGCCAGCGCGTCGTCGACGGCGGGGGGTGGGGGTTCCTGGCCTTCGACGAGGGCCCCGACCGGTTGTCCGTGGAGTCCGAGCTCGGCCACCGGACCACGGTCAGGACCGACCCCGCCGCCTGGGTGGCCGCTGCCTGTGCCGCCGCGAACCGGGAGCTGACGACGGACGAGGTCGCCGTCGTCCTGCCCGGGTCCGACACCGACCCGGCTTGCGGCGGCTGAGCGGTTCCCAGGTGCGGGGCACGACCCGGATGCGACCGGTCGCGACCGGGGTGCGACCGGGCCGCGACCGGGGTGGGCCAGCGTCGGTGGCCTCGGGGCGGCACCCGCCGCCCACCGACGCAGGAGGGCGGAGCGATGGTTGCTCGTACGAAGCAGGGAGCCGGGCGGCGCAGGTCCACCGCCGGTCTCACCGGATGCCTGACCGGATGCCTCACGGCCGGGCTCGCGGCCGGGTTCACGGTCGGGCCCACGGACGGTCTCGGGGGCGCCACCCCCGCGGTCGCCGCCGCGGTGCCCGGGTCCGCCGCGCCTGGACCCGAGCCCCGCTGCCGCGTGGTCCGTCTCGCCGAGGCGGACCACTACGGCGACGGCGGGGTGACGGACCTGGAGGTCGTCGACGGCAGGGTCGTCTACTACGGGAGCGGCTACCGGTTCGACCGGTCCGGCCAGGAGCACCAGCGGGCCTTCGTCTGGTTCGGCCTGAGGTCGGAGCCGGTGCGGGTCGGGCCGCGGGGGTACGACCACGACATCGCCTTCGAGGTCACGAGCTCCGGACTGGTCAACGGGTCCTCGGAGAACGACGACGGCTCGGCCGCGCAGTGGGTGCAGGACCTCGGGACCGGGGAGATCAGCTACTTCGACGTGGACTCCGGTCCCCGCGGGGACGAGCACGGTTGGACCGTGGTGCGCCGGGTCAACGCCGCCGGGGCGGCGGCCGGGATGCAGGAGCTGGCGGCGGATCCGGGGGACGCCCGCGCCGACGCCATCGCCTTCGACTCGCCGGACGGCGACCTGCGTCGGTTGGCCGGTCCACCCGAGGACTTCCTGGCCTACGCGTGGGGCATCAACGACGGGGGCGACCGTGCCGGCTTCGTCAGCGACGGCACGCGGCACCCCGACGACGAGGACTTCCTCGTCGTCGAGCCCCGCGTCTGGCGCGCGGGCGGCGGCGTCGTCGAGCTGGACGTGCACCCGGAGGCCCTCGACGCCAGCGTGCGCGCGATCGCGGACGACGGCGGCGCATCGGGGGAGATGAGTCGGGGTGACCACCCCTCGACGGCCCACCTCGAGGCCGCCTACTGGCCGGACGCCGAGCGGAGCGTCGGTCTGGGCGTCCTCCCGGGCGGCACGATCTCCGTCCCCTTCGGCATGGACGAGGGCGGGACCCTGGTCGGCCTGGTGGACCGCGCCGTGGGTCCGCGCAGCAGGGTCGGGCACGACGGGTACGTGGACCACGGGTTCCTCTGGAGCCCCGCGCTCGGTGAGGGGGCGGTCCGGATCCTGCCGTCCCGCCACGGGGTGAAGCAGGGCACGGGCTGGAGGACCTGGGCGGTGCGACCGGTGCACGCCGTCGACACCGAGGTGGACCAGGCGGGGGCCTCGTCGCACTGGCGCTTCGACGGCGACCGGCCGGTCTTCGGACCGACGGTGTGGCTCGGCGCCTCCACGTGCGGCGTGGTCCGCCCCACGACGCACGACCCGTTCGGTCTCGACGACCCGGCAGCGGCGAGGACCACCGGCGCGGCCCCCGCACCCGGTCGCAGCGCGGCGCAGTGGCGGGCGGTGCTCGGCGACCCGGTGCTCGACCCCCGGCTCGGGACCATCGACCGCGGGTAGCGAGCGCCTCCGACCGTGCGGTGGCCTCAGCCCTGCGCGTACAGCCGGACGCGTGCCAGGAGCGGTCGGTGGTCGGAGCGGAAGCCGTCGAGGGTGCGGTGGCTCGCGAGCTGGGCCGGACCCCGGGTGCCACCCGGGGTCCGGCGGCGGACCGAGCCGTCGGCCAGCCACACGTAGTCGATCCAGCGCGTGTTGCGGGTCGGCTCCTCGGTGAGGCCGAGCGCGTCGTAGGAGGACGTGGCGCGGCCCTCGAAGGCGCGGGACAGCCCGCCGGCGGGACGGGCCTCGGCGTCGTCCGCGCGGTCGAAGTTGAAGTCGCCGGCGCCCAGCACCACGTCCCCGCTCGTGCGGCCCCACATCCGGGCCATGGTGGCGAAGTGCCGCTTGGCCCGGCGGGCGTTGAGGTTCAGCTCGAAGCGCTGCCCGGTCTCGATGGTCTGGTTGACGTGGGTGTCGAGCAGGGTCACCGTGCGACCCGACGCACGGTGGCGCAACCGCACCGTGACCACCCACCGCGACGGGAAGGGGTCCTCGGTGACCGCGGCCGAGGCGCCGGCGTGCATCCGGCGGGTCGAGGCGCCCAGGAAGGCGAAGGTCGTCCGGCGCCAGGTGACCGCCAGCGGCGCCGCCGCCCCGGAGCCCGGTGCCTGCCAGGTCGCCCAGCCGCGCCGATCCCACTCCCGGGCGAGGTCGCGGAAGACGGGGGTCGCCGCCTCCTGCCAGCCCACCAGGTCCACGCCGCGCCGCCGGAGCAGACGGCGCCAGTCGTGGCGCGCGTCCTCGGGGGAGAGGGTGCGCCGCGCGTTGAAGGAGACCACGCCGACCTCGTCGAGGACCCGGCCGGGGAGGGGTGCGACGCGCTCGGGGCCGGGGGCGCCGCCGCCTCGTCCGTCCCCGCGCCGGTCCCCGCCACCCTCCAGGTCGCCCCGCACCGTCACCAGCGCGACGGCGAGCACGAGACCCAGGACGACGAGCGACATCACGCCGGCACCGAGGACCCGGCGGGAGACCATGGACGGAGGCTAACCCTCCCGCCGATGCCTCCGGGATCCTGCACGACCCGGGTTCCGCGCTGCTGTTCTAGACCGGCACGGGGGTGCGGGACGACGGATCCGGTGGCGTCCGAGGGGAGGACGGCACGGCCTGGACGGGACTGAGGTCCCGGGCCCTCGGGACCTCGGTCGGGACCTCGTCTCGCGCCCGAGAACCGGGGCTTGACGGCTTTCCTCGCAGGTCAGCAGGCCGCAGGCTTCAGGGGAAGGCGATCGACAGGCGGTCGCCACACCCCCCCCGAAGGAAGCCCCCCATGCGCAACTCCTCCAAGGCGGCCCTCGCCGCTGTCGCCGGTGCCGGTCTCATGTTCGGCGGCCTCGGCTCGCTCGCCTACTGGGAGGACGCCGAGACCGCCGATGGCGCCACGGTGACCTCCGGGACCCTCGACCTCTCCGCCCCCGACTGCGGCTCGTGGAAGAACGGCGCGAACGACGTCGACCTGGCGAGCTTCCGCATCGTCCCGGGCGACACCATCACCCGCACCTGCACCTTCACCGTCGACGCCGCCGGCCAGAACCTCAAGACCAAGCTGGCCGTCGTGAAGCCCGCGCTGGACTCCAACACCCTCGCCGGCGAGCTCAACTACGGCGCCACCTACGCCCGCAACGGCGGCAGCACCGCGAACCTGGCCACGTACGACAACGCCGCCCCGGCCGTCACCAACCTGGCCGACAACGACACCCTGCGCGTCGTCTACACCGTGGCCCTGCCCTTCGGCACCGCGGTCGACAACGACAGCAACTCCGGCGCCGAGTTCCGCGGCACCAAGACCGGTGTCGTCGCCGGCGAGCTGACCGCCGCCCTCTCCGCCCTGACCCTGACCGCCACCCAGGTCAACGGCTGATCGCGATGACCCTCCTGACCACCTCGGACCACCGTCGTCGGCCGACCGTCCCCGCGCGGTCGGCCGGCACGGTGGGGCACGTCCTCAGCTGGGTGGTGGCGATCGCCGCCACCGCGCTGGTGCTGCTGGCCGTGGTGGTCCCCCGGGTGTCCGGGGCGACGCCGTACACCGTGCTCACCGGCTCGATGGCGCCGACCTACCCTCCCGGGACGCTCGTCGTGGTCAAGCCGAGCGAGGACGTCGCCGTCGGCGACGCGGTGACCTACCAGCTGCGCAGCGGCGACGCCACCGTGGTCACCCACCGCGTGATCGGCGTCGGCTACAACGGCGACGGCGAGAAGCGGTACACGCTGCAGGGCGACGCCAACGAGGCGCCCGACAGCGAGCTCGTCCGCCCCGAGCAGCTCCGCGGCGAGGTCTGGTACTCCCTGCCCTGGGTCGGCCACCTCGGCGTGCTGTTCACGCCGGGCCAGCACCAGCTGATGGTCCACCTGGCCGCCGGCGCCCTGTTCCTCTACGCCGTCGGCATGCTCTGGCAGGCCCGGCGCGCCAAGCGCGGCGTCGTGGCCACCCCCACCACGAGCCCGACGCCCACCCCCCACCCCGCCGAGGAGCTCTCCGGTGTCTGACCACGCCGCCCCCCGCCGCCGGCTCGGCCGGCTCCCCCTGGCCCTGCTGTGCCTCACCGCGGCCCTCGCCTCGGTGACCAGCGTCGGCACCTACGCGCTGTGGAACGACGCCTCCACCGTGGCGGGCGCGACCGTCACCTCCGGCAAGCTCGACCTCAAGGCCAACGTCGGGGCCGGCGACGTCGACAACGTCGCCTCCTGGACCGGGCTGCAGCTGGCCGACATCGCGCCGGGGGAGTCAAAGGCGGCTGTCCTGACGGTGCGCAACGCCGGCTCCGTCCCCTTCGGCGTCACCGCCACCGGCACCGCCACCGGCGCGGAGCTGGCCCCGGTGATGACGGTGCGTGCCTTCGTGGCCGGTGCCGCCACCACCGACACGAGCTACCCGCGCACGGAGTCGTGCTCCGGCACGGCGGCCGCCCCTGCCACGACCATCCCGAGCGGGCAGACCATCGTCCCGGGGAGCGCGAACGTCACGGTGCAGCCCGGTGCGACGACCACGCTGTGCCTGGTCGCCACCCTGCCCACCGACGCGGTGAACGCGGTGCAGAGCAAGTCGTGGACGCCCACCTTCACCCTCACCGCGACCCAGTCGTGAGGCGGGTCCGCGCCGCGGTCGCCGCGGCGGCCCTCGCCGGCGTGGCGGTGCTCGCCCCCACGACAGGGACGCTCGCCGTCTTCACCGACGAAGGGGACGTCGGGGGCAGCGCTAGCACGGCTTTCACGATCGCCGCGCCCGCCCTGTCCTGCAGCGTCGTGGGGACCACGGCGACGGTCACGTGGACCGCGCAACGGCAGCCAGCCGGCAGCACCGCCTACCTCACGCAAGCAGCGGCCACCAACATCGCACCACAACCGACCGTTACCGGCGCCCTAGCCACCCGCACCGTCACGCTCTCCGGCGCCGGGAACGCCTACGGCTCCGGTCTGGGCCGCCCCGACCAGCGCGTGGTCACGCTCACCGTCACCTCGTCCCTCGCCGGGACCTCGTGGGCGACCTCCGCCACCCAGCAGGTGACGGTGCGGCGTAGCCAGAACGGCACCTACAGCATCAGCTGCGGCTAACGCGGGGACCTGCGGTCCAGACCACCGCCTAGTCATTTCGAGCCATCTCCGTCACCGGACCAAGCCCTTGCGCCGTCGGCCTCGTTCCACCTGTAGCGGCCCCTGCCGCTGCGGACGGCTCCCCCCAGCCGTCCGTTCCCCCACGGAACGGACACCCCCCGATGAAGAACTCCGTCAAGGCCGCTCTCGCGGCCGTCGCCGGCGGCACCCTGGTGATCGGCGGCTTCGGCTCGCTGGCCTACTGGGAGGACGCCGAGACCGAGGACGGCTCGACGATCACCTCGGGCGAGCTCGACCTCTCCGCACCCGACTGCCCGGACGGCTGGGTCAACGACGGCGCCACCGTCGCCCTCGGCAGCTTCCGGATGGTCCCGGGCGACGTGCTGACCAAGACCTGCGAGGTCACCGTCAGCGCGGTCGGCGACAACCTGACCACGAAGCTCGCCTTCGTCAAGCCCTCGCTCGACACCAACACGCTGGCCGGCGAGCTCGACTACGGCGCGACGTACGCCCGCAACGGCGGCACCCCGGCGAACCTCGCCGCGTACGACAACGCGGCGCCGACGATCACGAACCTGGCCGACGGCGACACGATCAGCGTCAGCTTCCGCGTCGAGCTGCCCTTCAACGGCAACGAGGCGGTCGGCAACGTCGACAACGACAGCAACTCCGGGGCCGAGTTCACCTCCGGGGCGACCGGCCTGGTCGGCGGCGAGCTCACCGCGGTGCTGTCGGATTTGACCCTGACCGCGACCCAGACGGCCTCCTGAGTCCCGGTCGATGTCCCACCTGCTGACGAGGCCCGCGGAAGCACCCCCGGCGGCGCGGCGGCCCCGCGCCGTCCGGGGGTGGTCCCGCACCGCCGTGCGCGTGCTGAGCGCGCTCGTCACGCTGGTGGTGCTGGCCGTCGTCGTGCTCGCGGTGGTGGTGCCCCGGCTCGCCGGCGCCACGCCCTTCACGGTGCTGACCGGCTCGATGACCCCGGCCTACCCGCCGGGGGCCCTGGTCGTCGTGCGGCCGACCGACGACGTCGTCGTCGGTGACGTCGTCACCTACCAGCGCGACAGCGGCGAGTCGACCGTGATCACCCACCGGGTCGTCGGGCTCGCCTACGACGGCGACGGCGACCGGCGCTACGTCACCCAGGGTGACGCGAACGAGGAGCCGGACGCCGACCTCGTCCGCCCGGTGCAGATCCGCGGCGAGGTCTGGTACTCGCTGCCCTGGGTCGGCCACCTCGGCCTGCTCCTGACCCCCGGCCAGCACCAGCTGCTGGTCTACGTCGCGGCGGCCGCCCTGTTCGGCTACGCCGCCCTGACGGCCCTCCGCGCCCGCCGCGAGCGCCGCCGAACCCCCGAAGGAGGGACCCACCCGTGAACCGGACCCCACGACCGGCAGAGCGCGTCCCCGCCCCCCGCCGCCACGGCCTCCCGCTCAGCCTGCTCGCCCTCGTCGCCGTGCTGCTGTCGGTGACGAGCCTCGGCACCTACGCGCTGTGGAACGACAGCAGCACGGTGCAGGGCGCCACGATCACGTCGGGCACGCTGGACCTCAAGGTCAACGTCGGCGCCGGCGACGTCGACGACGTCGCGACCTGGAACGGCCTCCAGATCGGCGACATCGCGCCCGGCGAGTCACAGGCGGCGACGTTGACGGTCCGCAACACCGGCACCACCCCCGCGACGCTGACCGCGACCGGGTCCGCCCCGGGCGCCGACCTGGCGCCGGTGATGACGGCGCGGATCTACCCGTCCGGCGCGGCGACGACGGACACCACGTACCCGCGCACCGAGACCTGCAGCGGCACCGCCGCTGCGGCCGCCAGCACCCTCCAAGGCAGCCCCGCGCTGCTGGGAGCGGGGGTCGCCCTGGCGCCGCAGGCCACGGTGACGCTCTGCTTCCTCGTCGCCCTGCCGTCCGGGGCGGGCAACGGCCTGCAGAACAAGCCGTGGACGCCGACCTTCACGCTCCTGGCGACGCAGTCGTGAACCGCCCGGTGCTGGCGTCGGCCGCTCTGGCCGTCGCCCTGGTGGCCCCGACGGCCGGCACCGGGGCGACCTTCACCGACCCGGCGGACGTCACCGCGACCGGGATCCAGTCGTTCCGGGTCCAGCCGCCGGTGCTGAGCTGCACCCCGCGGTCGCCGACCACCAGCACCACCCAGGCCACCATCACCTGGACCGCCCAGACCCAGCCCGGCACCGGCACGGGTCTGCTCACGCAGACCGTCACGTCCGACACCGCCAACCTGGTCCTGGCCCCGACCTCCGTCGGGGCGAGTTGGTCCCTCAGCGTGACCGCGCTGGCCGGTGCGTCCAACCCGACGCTGGCCACGGGGTCGACGCGGACGATCACGATCACGGTGACCTCGACCCTGCCGCAGACGAACCCGGCGTGGAGCGCTTCGAGCACCCAGCAGCTGCGGGTCACCCGGCCGAGCAACAACAATCGGCAGATCACCTGCCTATGACCCCGGAGCCGTCCTAGGCGCGGCCCTCGCGGTGGGCCAGCAGGGTGGGCACCCCACCGAGGCCGAGCCGGTACCGGACCCGGTCGGCGTGCCGGTCGAGCGCCTCGTAGAGGGCGGCGTGCGCCGACCACGGCAGCGGCTCGTCGCCGGTGCGCCAGGTGTCACCGAAGGAGATCCACACCGGCGTCCAGTCGGCGGCGACGTCCCAGGCCCCGCGGCGGGCCACCACCAGCCGGCGCCGCAGCTGGAACGCCGCCCGCGGGCCGTCCTCGACGATGGGAGCGGTCGCCACCGGCCACACCCACAGGTCGAGAGCCATCAGCTCCAGCTCGAGGTCGCGCAGCACGAGCGGGTCGACCAGCACGGTCGCCACGTTCTCGTGGGGCATCCGCCTCCCGCTGCTCATGCCGCGCAACCTACCCACGCCCGCCGACCCCGCGGAAGGCCTCGCCGCCCCCTCCGCTGTAACGCCCGTTGACCCGAACTACCGACGCGTCGCGACGCCGCGCCAGATGGTGTAACTCGGCGTTACAGCTGGGGCGGGCTCAGGCGGCGCGGCGGACGGTGTCGGTCGGCGGGGTGGTACGGCCCAGCAGCCAGGCCTCGAGGAACGCCGTCAGCTCCTCGCCGGTCTGCTCCTCGAGCCACGCCCAGTAGTCCTCGCGGTCGGTGGCGACGTCGTCGCGCTCGGCCGGCCAGGCCCGCACCATCGCCCAGAACACCTCGTCGCCGAGGTCGGCGCGCAGCTCGTGCCACATCAGCGCCGGCAGGTAGTAGATGTTGCCGTCGCCGAAGCGCTGCGGGTCGAAGTCGGCAGGGGGGCCGGACGTCCGCCGGCTCGCGCGGTCGCCCGCCGCGATGTCGCCCATCACCGCGTCGAGCGGCTCGCCGCCGTGCTCGGACTCCCACACCAGCTGGAGGTACATCACCATGCCCTCGTTCATCCAGACCTCGCTCCAGTCGGCGGGGCCGACCTGGTCGCCGTACCACTGGTGGGCGAGCTCGTGGACGACGACCGGCTCCGAGGTCGTGTAGTCGGTGTCGCCGAGGGTGATCATGGTCTGGGTCTCCATGCCGCTCTCGGAGTCGACGACCACGAACCCGAGCGTGCCGTAGGGGTAGGGCCCCAGCCGCTCCTCGAGCCAGGTCAGCGCCTCGGGCGCCACGCGCAGGTCCTCGAGCCGCGCCTCGGCGAAGCCCGGCGGGGTCCAGTACGAGATCGGCGTGCCGCCGGGCGAGGTCTCCTCGGTCAGCTCGAGCTCACCGGTCGCCAGCGTCACGAGGTAGGACGCCGCGGGCTGGTCCAGCGACCACTCGGTGCGCGTGGTGCCGTCGACCTCCTCCCGCGAGAGCAGCTCGCCGTTGGCCACGCCCACCCACGGCGCGGGCACCTCGACCGCGATGTCGTAGAGCGCCTTGTCGGAGGGGTGGTCGTTGACGGCGTACCAGGTGTGGGCGCCGTACGGCTCCTGCATCGTCCAGGTCTCGCCGGACGCCGTGGTGTGCCACCCCAGCCCGGTGAAGTCCGCGCGGGCGCTGGGCGCGCGCACCGGGACCGGGGTGCCGGAGTAGGTCAGCGCCAGCTCGTGGCGGTCGTCCTCCTCGACGGCGGCCCGGACGACCAGCGCGTCGCCGTCGCGCTCGGTCGGCACCGGCTCGCCGTCGAGCAGCGCCTCCTCGACCCGCAGCGGCGAGCCCAGGTCGAGGCGGAACGTCGACGCCCCGGTCGTGGCGCGGAACGTCAGCACCTCCTCGCCGTCGAGGACCTGCCGCTCGGGGTCCCAGGCCAGGTCCAGGTCGTAGTGGAGCGCGTCGACGCCGGGGTCGCCGACCGCGGGGTAGAGCGAGTCCTCCTGCGGGTCGCTGACCGCCGTGTCGAGGTCGGCGCCGAGGGCCGACGGCGACGAGGCGGCGGCCCGGTCGGCGGGCTCCTCAGCAGGAGCGGCGCCCGTGCACCCGGTCGCGAGACCGGCGAGCGCGGTCAGCAGGACGAGCGCACCACCGCGGACGGTGGGCCGCGGGGAGCGGTCGCGCACGGGGGGCCTCCGGGGCGGCACGGTCGGGGCCGGACTCTCCGGCCCGCCCATCATGCCGGGTGCACCCCACCTCGGTGCCGGGCCCGGCCGGGGCAGGACCTAGTTTGGCGTCCGTGCCCAGCCTGCTGCTCCGCGACGTCCACCTGGTCCCGCTCGGGCCGGGTCCCGCGGCGCAGGCCCCGCTCGACGTCCTCGTCGAGGACGGGCGGGTCAGCGGCGTCGGTCCGGCGCTCGAGCGGCCGCCGGGCGTCGAGGAGGTCGCCGGCGACGGTCGCTGGCTGATGCCCGGCCTGTGGGACCAGCACACCCACCTCGGGCAGTGGACCGTCAACCGCGAGCGCCTCGACCTCTCGGAGGCCCGCTCGCCCGAGGACTGCCTGCGGCTGCTGGCCGACGTGCTCGAGGACGAGGCGGGCGCCGGGGGCTCCGCGGAGCCGCTCGTCGGTTTCGGCCACCGCCCCGGCGGCTGGTACCGGCGCGCGACGACGGTCGAGCTGGACGAGGTGGTCGGCGACCGGGTCGTCGTCCTCATCGCCGGGGACGCCCACCACGCGTGGGTGAGCACGGCGGGGATGCGCGCCCTGGACATCGAGTGGCGCGACGGGGTGGTCGCCGAGAACGAGTGGTTCCCGGCGTACGCGCGGCTGGGGGACCTGGTGGGCGCCGAGGGCACCTCGCCGGCGGCCTACCGGCGCTCCCTCGAGGCGGCGGCCGCGCTGGGCGTCGTCGGGGTCGTCGACTTCGAGTTCAGCGGCGGCGCCGCGGAGTGGGTCGAGCGGTGGGAGGCCGGCTGCGACCTGCTGCGGGTGCGGATGGCGACCTACGCCGAGGGCCTGGACGTGGTGCTCGACGCGGGCCTGCGCACCGGCACGCCCCTGGCCGGCGACCCCCGGCTGACGATGGGCCCGCTGAAGATCATCAGCGACGGGTCGCTGAACACCCGCACCGCGTGGTGCTGCGAGCCGTACGCGGACGCCGAGCGCGTGCTCCACGCCCACGGTGCGCCCAACCAGACCGGCGCCGAGCTGGTCGCGCTGATGACGCGCGCCCGGACCGGCGGCCTCGAGGTGGCCACGCACGCGATCGGCGACGCCGCGGTGACCGGCGCGCTCGACGCCTACGAGGTCACCGGCGCGCACGGCTCGATCGAGCACGCCCAGCTGGTGCGCCGCGAGGACGTCCCCCGCATCGGCGCGCTCGGGCTGCGCGCGAGCGTCCAGCCGGCGCACCTGCTCGACGACCGCGACCTCACCGAGATCATCTGGCCCGGGCGGGCCGAGCGGTGCTTCGCCTTCCGCTGGATGCTCGACGCCGGCGTCGACCTGCGGCTGGGCTCCGACGCCCCCGTCTCCCCGCTCGACCCGTGGCTGGCGGTGGGCGCGGCGATCCACCGCTCGGGCGACCTGCGCGAGCCCTGGCACCCCGAGCAGGCGCTGACCGCGGTCGAGGCGCTGCGCGCCAGCACCGACGGGCAGGGCACGGTCGCCGTCGGCTCCCGCGGCGACCTCGCCCTGCTCGATCGCGACCCGCTGGCCTTCGAGCCCGACTCGGCAGCCTCCGACGGCCACCTGCGCGCGATGACCGTCGCGCTGACCGTCGTCGACGGAGTCGTCACCCACCGCGTGCTCTGAACCACCGGGAGCGGGTCAACCGCGGCAGGCGGCCATCCACGCGGCTGCCGCGTCGGCGGTCCTCGGGAGCATGGACGGGTCGATGTCGCAGGGGACGCTGGACGACGGCGGATGCGGCAGCGGCTCGCGGTGGTCCTGGATCGCCGCCGCCGCCGGGGCCGTCGAGGCGACACCGGCGAGCAGGAGCCCGGCTGCGGCGGCGCGGACGGCGAGGGCGGTGGAGCGGCCCCGCGGTCGGGCCGGGTTGGGGATGGGGGTGGGAGCAGCAGTGGTGCACATGACGGGACCTCCTGGTCGGTTCGTTGTCACGGACGGTGTCCCAGCCCGGTGCCAGCCGGGTCCTGCCGTGGTATCGGCCGGGTATCAAGCCCGTTGACCGGCGGAGAAGCCCCGGAGGACAGTGCCTGGGATGGGCATCGGCGTGCTGGGACCGCTCACGGTCGACGGGGACGTCGGCGCGCCCGGCCCCCGCGACCGGGTGGTGCTGGCGGCGCTGACGGTGGCCCGGGGCCGCGTGCTCTCGGCGGAGCAGCTGGCCGACGCGCTGTGGGGCGAGGCCCCGCCGGCCTCGTCGGGCAAGGTCGTCCAGGGCTGCGTGATGCGGCTGCGGAAGGTGCTCGGCCGGCAGGCGATCGAGACCTCGCCCCACGGGTACCGACTGGTCGTCGAGGGCGACGACATCGACGCCGCGAGGTTCGAGCACCTCGTCGGCCGCGCTCGGGAGCTCCTCACCCTCGGCGAGCCCGAGCGGGCCGCGTACGCCGTCGCCGAGGCGCTGGGGCTGTGGCGCGGGCGTCCCCTGGAGGAGGTCGAGAGCTGGGCGCCGGCGCGGACCGAGGCGGGTCGGCTGCTCGAGCTGAGGTTGGCCGCCGAGGAGCTGGGCGTCGAGTCCGCCCTCGGCGCCGGTCGCTACCAGGAGGTGCTCGCGGAGGCAGGCAGGCTGGTCGAGGAGGCGCCGGTGCGTGAGCGCCGCTGGGCGCTGCTCGCGCTCGCGCAGTACCAGGCCGGACGCCAGAGCGAGGCGCTGCGCACCCTGCACCGGCTGCGTGCCGTGCTGGTGGGCGAGCTCGGTATCGATCCCAGCCCCGACGTGGCGGCCCTCGAGCAGGCGATCCTGCGCCAGGACCCCTCGCTGGTGGCGGCGACCGGATCGGTCGAGCAGAGCGCCACCTGCCCGTACCGGGGGCTGACCCCGTACGAGGTCACCGACACCGACGCCTTCTTCGGGCGCGAGGCCGACGTGACCGACTGCCTGCACCGCCTCGGCTCGACCGGGGTGCTGGTCGTGGTGGGCCCGTCGGGGAGCGGCAAGTCGTCCCTGGTGCGCGCCGGCATCGCGGCGGCCCGTGGGCGGGCCGGCCGGTCGGTCGTCGTGGTCACACCCGGGCCCCACCCGATGGACTCCCTCACGGCGGTGCCGGCCCACGGGCCGCCACCGGTCCTCGTCGTCGACCAGGGGGAGGAGGTCTTCTCCCAGTGCGAGGACCCGGCGGAGCGCGACCGCTTCTTCGTCGCCCTCGCGGCGCACGCCGAGCGCGCCGAGCTCGTGGTCGTGCTCCGCGCGGACCGGATGGGCGAGGTGGTGGCGCACCCGGACCTCGCCCGGCTGGTCGAGCGTGGGCTGTACCTGCTCGGGGCGATGGCGGAGGACGACCTGCGTGCTGCGATCTCCGGCCCGGCACGCCAGGCCGGGCTGCTGGTGGAGCCGGGACTGGTCGACCTGCTCGTGCGCGAGGTGCAGGGAGAGCCGGGCGCGCTCCCGCTGCTGTCGCACGCGCTGCGCGAGACCTGGCTGCGGCGCGAGGCGCGCACCCTGACCGTGGCGGGCTACCAGGACGGCGGCGGCATCCGAGGAGCGGTGGCGCAATCGGCGGAGCAGGTCTTCGAGCAGGTCGGACCGCGTGCGCAGCCGCTGCTGCGCGACCTGTTCCTCCGCCTGGTCGCACCCGCGGAGGGGGACCCGGTGCGGCTCCGGCTGCCGCGGCGGCTGGTGGCCGGCGATGCCGAGCTGGAGCAGCTCGTCGAGCTGCTGGTCAGCGCCCGGCTGGTGACGAGCGACGACGGCGTGGTCGAGCTCGCGCACGAGGCTCTCGCCCGGGCGTGGCCCCGGTTGCGGGGATGGCTGGACGACGACACCGGCGGTCGGCGCATCCAGCAGCACCTGACGCTGGCGGCGGACGCCTGGCAGGCGATGGGTCGCCCCGACAGCGAGCTCTACGGCGGGACCCGGCTCGCGGAGGCCACCGACTGGCGCGACCGGTCCGCCCCGCGCCTGACCCCGACCGAGGCGGCGTTCCTCGATGCCTCCCACGCCCGCCTCGACGAGGACCTGCGGACGGCCCGCCAGCGGGCCGAGCGGGAGGCCGTGGCACGACGCCGCACCACTCGGCTGGCCGGCGTGCTGGCGGGAGTCATGGTGCTGGCCCTCGTGGCGGCCGGTCTGGCCGTGCGCTTCCAGCGCGACGCGACGGCCCGCGCGGGGGAGGCCACGGCCGCGACCACCCTGGCCGAGGCGAACCGGCTGGCCGCGCTGTCGACCAGCGTCTCCTCCCTGGACCTCTCGCTGCTGCTCGCGGCGGAGGCGGCGCAGGTGGCCGACACACCGGAGACCCGCGACGGGCTCCTGGCCGCACTGGTCGAGCACCGGAGGGCGGTCCGGGTCGTGCAGGTCGGCGCGCCGGTCGACGAGCTCGACCTGGGGGACCGGGGCAGGACGGCGTTCGTCGACCTCGGGCGGACGGTGGTGGCGTGGCGGGTCGGGTCGGGGTCGTCACCCACCGAGGTGCACGACTGGGTCAACCCGGGTGACATCGACGCGTCGCCGACCGACGCCGTGGTGGCGGCCATCGACGCGAGCGACCGGGGGGTGGAGGTGTACGACGCGGCCGGCACCGAGCAGCTGGCGGTGGGATCCCTGGGGGGGTGGGTCCGGCAGATCTCCTACGCCGCCGACGGAGACCGCATCCGGGTGGTGGTCGGTCACGAGACCCCGGAGGGCGGATGGGTCGGCGACCTCAAGGCGATCGACACCACCACGGGGGCGACCACCGTCCTGCGCCGGGGGCTGGTCAGCTCCGCCGACCCCGCCGGCTTCCCCGCGGCGTCCTTCTCCGATGACGGCTCCGCCGTGGTCGCGTGGATCGCCACGGAGACGGGTCCTGCCACCTGGACCGACACGGCCGGGGGCGCACCGACCCGCTTGCAGCTGGAGCCCCGCCCGGTCGAACCCCTCGGCTTCGTGGCGCTGCCCAGCGGCGCAGCCCAGCTGTGGGCCGACGGGGCGGTCACCCTCTACGACCGCACCGGGCGGGCGTCCCAGGTCCTCGACGTGCACCAGCAACCGGTGAAGGACGTCGTCCTGGCTGTCGACGGCAGCTGGGCGGCGACCACGGGCGGGGACGGGACCGTGATCATCTGGGACGTCGACGAGAGCAGCGGGACGTGGTCCCAGCGGGAGACCCTCAGCGGCCACTCCGGGGACGTCACCGCGGGCGCCCTCTCGCCCGACGGTCGGACGCTCTACACCGCGGGCGGCGACCAGAGCGTCATCGGCTGGGACATGAGCGCGGACGCCGGCTTCGGCTCGTCCTACCCCCACCTGGAGGACCGGTGGATCGCGAACCGACCGGAGACGGTCGTCCCCGGGCGGCTCGTCGTCGCGCCCACGCGCCCGCTCTCCCGCCTCGCCGCCGGTGCCCCGGTGCCTGCCGACGACACGCGCACCGTCTCGGCGACGTTCCTGGACCCGGCCACGGGTCGGGTGGTCGACCAGGTCCGGGTCGGCAGGTCCGTCGAGGGTGCCATGTTCGGCTCCTCGGTGGCCGTGAGCCCGGACGGGCGGATGGTCGCGGTCACCTCCGCCCTCGCGACCACGGTGCTCGACACGCGGACCCGCGAGAGGCTCGGCCGGGTCCTCCTGCCGCCGGTCGGGGACGAGCTCCCGCACGAGCCGGTGTGGGCGGCCGGGTGGAGCCGGGACGGTGCACAGCTGCTCCTCGGTGCCGAGGGGGACCTCGACGACGGGCACGACGGTGGCTTGGTCGTCGTCGACCCCGAGACCTGGACGGTGCAGCGGCGGGTGGAGCTCGGGAGCAACGTGCAGGCGATCGAGCAGAGCCCGGACGGTCGGGTGCTGGCCGTCGGGGAGTCGCCCGTGCGGGACCTCTCCGGCCGGGAGGTGGTGCAGCTGCTCGACGCCGCCACGCTGGAGCCGTTGGCCAGCATGCGACTGACCGACGACGACTTCACCCACGACCTGTCCTTCTCGCCGGACGGGGCCCGGCTCGCGGTCGGCGGAGCGCTCGGGCTGCTCACGGTGTTCGACCTCGAGGCGGGGTCGAGGGCCCACGAGCCGGTCAAGGTGCAGGACCACTTCGTCCAGCAGGTCGAGTGGACGCCGGACGGGCAGACCGTCCTCGCGTCGGGGGCCGACGGGGAGGTCGCGCTGTACGACGTGCAGCGCGACGTGGTGAGGGCGGTCCCGCTGCCCGGCTCCAGCGACGTGGCGACGTCGGCCGACGTGGTGAACGGCTACACCCACCTCCTCCCCGGCACCTCCGCCGAGGTCGTCGCCCTCAGCGGCGCGAGGTCCGGGCACCGCTACCCGATGGACCCGACGGTCTGGCTGGACGAGGTCTGCACGATCGTCGGGCGCGACCTCACCGAGGCCGAGTGGTCCCGCTACGTGCCGGAGCGCCCGTACCGGCAGACCTGCGGCTGACGGCGCACGCGGCGATCAGCCGCCGACGAGCTCGACCACCTCGGCCGCGACCGCCTCCTGCTCGACGGCGAACGGGTGGAACGCCAGTGCCTGCTCGGGGTCGGTCTCCGCGCCGTTGACCCACGGCTCGTCGGCGCACACGTCGTGGTCCTCGCTGAGCTCCAGCACGTCGACCACCTGCGCGTCGGCGGCGCGGGCGCCGGCGGCGATCGATCGGGAGAGCGCGTCGCCGACCTCGCGGACGTAGGCGTAGTCGCCGTCGGCCAGCGGCGCCTCGGGGCAGGTGCCCTCCTCGGGCAGCAGCTGCGGGTAGGTGACCACCACGACCTCCGCGTTCGGCGCCCGGTCGCGGATGCCGGCCACGATCGCCTCGATCCGGTCGTCCAGCGCGCGGACGGCGGGCAGCAGGTCCTGCGGCGTCCCCTCCAACGCCTCGGTGCACGGCGCGCCGTCGGGGTCCTCCTCGGCCAGCGGGAAGCACTGCTGGAGCAGCGTGGTGAACAGGCCGACGTCGTTGCCGCCGATGCCGAGGGTGACCACGTCGGTCTGCCGGGACAGCGCCTCGAACTGCGGCGGGCGGGTCGCGCCGTCCTGGGTCTGCTGCACGCCGATCATCGAGGTGCTCGTCGCGCCGACGCAGCTGACGTCGGTCAGCTCCCAGCCCAGCTCCTCGGCCACCAGGTGCGGGTAGTTGCCCCCCGACTGCAGGCAGCCGTCGGCGGTGTCGGTCGGCGGCACCAGCGGCGCGGCGGTGTAGGAGTCGCCGAGCGCGACGTACTGCGTCCCGTCCCCGGCAGGCGGCTCGGACGCGGAGGCGGACGGGGAGCCGGCCGCGGACGTCGACGGGGTGGCCTCGGGCGGGTCGGCGGCGTCGTCGGCGCCGCACCCGACCAGCAGCAGCGCGCCGGTCAGGAGGCCCACCACCGCCCGGAGCATCGGGGCAGGGGGGAGCGGCATGGCCGCCAACCTACGGGGTGGCGCCCAGCGCGATGACCAGCCGCAGCACGGTGGCCGGGTCCTCGAGGTCGTCGCCGAACAGCTCGCGGACCTGGCCCATCCGGTAGCGCACGGTCTGCGGGTGCACGAACAGCTCGGCGGCGACCGCCTCGCGGCGGCCCTGGTGGAGCAGCCACGAGCGCAGCGTGGCCGCGAGCTTCTCCGCCGCGGCCGGCTTCAGCCCCGCCAGCGGGGCGAGCACCTGCACGCGCAGGTCGGCGAGCGCGTCGGCGTCGGCGGTGAGGACCAGCCGGTCCAGCTGCTGCTCGGTGTCGCCGAGCAGGCCCAGCGCCCGCGCCCGGCCGGCGCGCTCCACCGAGCGGCGCACCTCGAGCCACTGGCGGGCCGGGCCCACCACGACGCCGCGACCCTCGAGCCGTCGCAGCACGGTCACCCGGTGGCTGCCGTGCACCTCGGGGACCAGGAGGACGGCGGCGTCCTCCAGACCCACCACCTCGTCGACCTGCAGCGTCGCGGGGGACAGCGCGGCGAGCGCGGGGCGGACCTGCGCCGCCGGCACCACCAGCGCGGCCAGCGTCTCGGGCGGCGTCCAGCCGGCCTCCTCGGCCGCGGTGCGGACCGCCTGCTCGGGGGCGCCGTCGACCAGCAGCCGCGCGAGGTGCTCGAGCAGCCGCTCGCGCACCCGACCGGTGGTCGCGAGCTCGTCGTCGTGCCCCGCGACGCTGCTGGCGGAGAGCTCGTCGATGTAGGCGAAGACCAGCTCGGCGAACCTGGCCACGTCCTCGGCGGCCAGCCCGCCGGTCACCGCGGCGGCCGACATCTCCCGCCACGAGACACGGGCCCCGATCCGGTACGCCGAGAGCAGCGCCTCGGTCGTCCGCCCGTCGCGGGCCTCGCCGCGGCCCAGCTGGTAGGCGCCGTCGACCGCCGGGGCGGTCGGCGTGCGCGGGTCGATCTCCCTGCCACCGGCGGCCAGGGAGAGGAATCCGCCCAGCGCGAGCTGGACGGCGTTGCGGATGGTGCGACCCATCCGGCCGCCCAGCGCGTCCTCGTAGCTGGGCACCTCGGCGATGATGGCCGCGACGACGTCGTCGGCGACCCGCGGCAGCTCGGCGCGGATCGCGGTGGCGGCCTCCGCGGGCAGCGGGCGGCCGCCACCGACGGCGTCCCGGGCGGACTCACTCATCGGACCTCCCGTCCTTCATCCTCAGCGAACAAAGCATACCGCCGGAATCACGTCGAGGGCACAGGAGTTTGTGCCCGCGGTCGAGCAGACTAGGAGCATGCCTTCCTCGACGCCCCTCCGACTGGCCCCCGCCGGCCGGTCGCGCGCCCCCCGCGGGCTCCGCGCGGCCGTCGGCGCGCGCGCCCGCCGCGTCGCCGAGGCCGCGGTGACCCCGCTCGAGCTCGACGACGTGCTCGACGTCGTTCCACCCGCTGCGCGCCGGTGGCCCGTTGCGCGGCCGCGTCGTGGCCGTGCACCCCGAGACCCGCGACGCCGCGACCATCGAGATCAAGCCCGGCGCCGACTGGGACGGTCACGTGCCCGGGCAGTACGTGCGCATCGGGATCGACGTCGACGGCGTGCGCCACTGGCGCGCGTACTCGCTGACCCACGGCCCCCGCCGCGACGGGCACATCGCGATCACCGTCAAGGCGGTGCCGGACGGCCACGTCAGCAGCCACCTGGTCCACGACGCCCGACCCGGCACGCTGGTCCACCTCGAGCAGGCCGCCGGGGAGTTCGTGCTGCCGCCGGAGTCGCGCAAGCTGCTCTTCGTCACCGCCGGCTCCGGGATCACCCCGGTGATCGGGATGCTGCGCAACCTGTTCCCCGCCACCGACGAGGGCGTGCTGCTGCCCGACGGCGGGTCGCACCGCGACATCGTGGTCGTCCACGTCGCGCCCAGCCAGCCCGACTCGATCTTCCACGACGACCTCGTCGCGCTCGACGGGGCCGGGGCGATCCGCCTGGTCGCGCGCTACGACGACGAGCACGGCGTCCTGGACGTCGGCTCGCTCCACGACCTGGTGCCCGACCTGACCGAGCGCCGGACGTTCGCCTGCGGCCCCTCGGGCCTGCTCGACGCCCTCGACGCCCACCACGCCGAGCACGGGCTGGAGCTGTTCGTCGAGCAGTTCCGCACCAGCCGGGTCGAGCCGGGCGAGGGCGGCACCATCACCTTCGCCGACGGCACCGCCGTCGAGGCCGACGGCGCCACCCCGATCCTCGACGCCGCCGAGAGCGCCGGTGTGCTGATGCCCAGCGGCTGCCGGATGGGCATCTGCATGGGTTGCGTGCTGCCGATGCGCGAGGGCGCCGTCCGCGATCTCCGCAACGGCACCGTCACCACGGCCGTGCCCGGCGAGACCGACCCCGGCGGCGTCCGCATCCAGACCTGCATCAGCGCCGCCGCCGGCACCTGCGAGATCGACCACTAGGCCGCACCCGACCGGCCCCACCGACCACCTGCCCGGACCCACCACCGCACCCCACGGAGGCCCCCATGACCGCCATCACCAAGAAGCCCGAGAACCCCACCGCGCACCTCACCGAGGCCGACGTCGAGCAGATCGGCGTCGAGCTCGACGCGATCCGCCAGAGCATCATCGACGACCGCGGCGCCTCCGACGCGGCCTACATCCGCCGGATGGTCGACGTGCAGCGCAAGCTCGAGCTCGGCAGCCGCGCCGTGCTGCTGGCCAGCGCGTTCCCGCCGGCCTGGGTCGCGGGCACCATCGGGCTGAGCATCGCCAAGATCCTCGAGAACATGGAGATCGGGCACAACGTCATGCACGGCCAGTGGGACTGGATGCGCGACCCGAAGATCCACTCCACCACCTGGGAGTGGGACAACGCCTCGACCGCCGAGGGCTGGAAGCACTCGCACAACGAGGTGCACCACACGTACACGAACATCGTCGGCAAGGACAACGACCTCGGCTACGGCATCATGCGCGTCGACGAGGACCAGCGCTGGGTCCCGATGTACCTCGCGCAGCCGCTGTGGAACGCGATCAACGCCTGCTTCTTCGAGTACGGCATCGCCGCCTACGACCTCGAGCTCGGCAAGAACCTGTCGATCCCGAAGGACAAGCGCAGCGACGAGTTCAAGCGCCGTGCCCGCAACACGGTCACCAAGATCCGCAAGCAGGCCACCAAGGACTACGTCGTGAACCCGGCCCTGGCGCTGCCCTTCGGCGGCTTCCTGCCGGCCCTGGCCGCGAACTTCACCGCCAACGTCGTGCGCAACGTCTGGTCGCACTCGGTCATCATGTGCGGCCACTTCCCCGAGGGTGTCGAGACCTTCGAGCGCAAGGCGATCCCGGCGGACGAGACCCGCGGTCAGTGGTACGTGCGCCAGATGCTGGGCTCGGCCAACATCTCCGGCTCCAAGGCGATGCACCTGATGACCGGCAACCTCTCGCACCAGATCGAGCACCACCTGTTCCCGGACCTGCCGTCGAACCGGTACGCCGAGATCGCCCCGAAGGTGAAGGCGCTCTTCGACAAGTACGAGCTGCGCTACCACGAGGCGCCGCTGCCCCAGCAGGTCGGCAGCGCCTGGCACAAGGTCGTCCGGCTCTCGCTGCCGAACGGCTTCCTGGCCACGACCACGCCGAAGAACGTGCCCAGCCAGCTCAAGCTGCTCTACGGCATGGCGACCGGTGGCCCCAAGGTCCGCCGCGCCGCCCAGGCCCGCCTCGAGCAGCAGGCCCGCCGGATCCAGGCCGCCAAGGCCGCCTGAGCGCCGGCCCGGCGCAACGTCGTACGACCCGTGGAGACGTCTCCACGGGTCGTACGACGTCCCGGGTCGCTCAGCCCAGGTAGCGCACGTCCACCGGGCTCTCGGCGACGTCGGCGAGATCCGCCGCGTCGTCGACGTCGAGCGCACCGCCGCTCAGGTGCACGCGGAACGCCTGCCCGTCCGGCCGCTCGCTGACCGCCTCGACCAGCTGGCCGTCGCGGAACAGCAGCGGCGACCCCGTCCTCGACGGCGTACCCGGCCGGGAGGGTGCGGGAGCCGACCAGGTCGAGGTAGGTCGGGCGCCGCTCCGCCTCGCCGTCGTAGTGCGGGCAGGCGCTGCCCGGCAGGAAGCCCAGGCCGTCCTCCAGCGGGCGCAACGGACCGTGGGAGTCGGTGACCGAGGACTCGAACCAGCAGTTCATGCCGGCACTGACGCCGGAGAGCACCACCCCGTCCTCCAGTGCGGCGCGCAGTGCGGTGTCCAGGCCGTGGGCGCGCCAGAGCAGCAGCAGGTTCAGCGTGCTGCCGCCGCCGACGAAGACGGCGTCCTGGGCGAGCAGCACCTCCGCGAGGTCGGAGCCGTCGCGGTCGAACAGCGACACGTCGCTCGTCTCAGCGCGATCGCCGAAGGCAGCCTCGAACTTCTCGGTGTAGCCGTCGACGTCACCGCTCGCCGTCCCGATGAACGCGACCCGCGGGCGGTCGCCCCGACCGTGCGCCTCGGCGCGCGGTCGGGCGAGGTCGAGCAGCAGGTCGTCGAGGGCGGTCCGCTGCCGGCCGAGAAGCCGCCGCCGCCGAGGGCGAGGATGGTGCCGCGCGGACGCGCGGTCGCAGGTCCCGAGAGGTCCGAGGTCATGGGCGGGATCGTGCCAGGCCTCGATCTACTGGCGTCGGCGTAGTGCCCAGCCGCCGCTGGGTCGTCGGGTCAGCTCGTAGATCGGGTCGTGGACGCGTCGGTGGTGGTACCCGCAGAGGGGGAGGGCGTCGCGGAGGTCGGTGCGTCCGCCTTGGGACCAGGGTGTGAGGTGGTGGAGCTCGCACCAGGGCAGGGGGCGGGTGCAGCCGGTGATGGCGCAGGTGTCGTGGTGGGCGGCGACGGCTCGTTGCTGGGCTCGGGTGAACAATCTGCGGGTGCGGCCGAGGTCGAGGGGCAGGCTCGTCCCGGCCAGGACGACGGGGGTGTGGCCGGCGGTGCAGGACAGCCGGCGGATCGCGCGCACCGAGAGCGGGGTGCCCTCGTCCAGGGTGCCGGCGCCGACGCCGGTGATCATCTGGTCGAGGTCGATCTTGACGAGGAGCTCGACGCCGGAGGCGGCGAGGGCGTCGGTGGGGAGGTGCTCGAGGAGCTCGCAGAACGCCGAGCCGAGGCGTTCGCCGTGGGAGGGGCCGAGGTGGGCGGCGGACTCGTCGGTGGTGGCGTGGCCGTGGGTGTCGCGGGAGAGGCGGCGGGGTGCGGAGAGCCGTTCGAGGGCGTGCTGCAGGAGGCGGGCGTGGAGGGCGGGGACGACGAAGGCGCCGCGGGTGGTGCCGTCGCCGCGGTCGTGCAGGGAGAGGTAGGTCTCGCGTTCGGCGCGGTCCTCCTCGTCGGCGAGGTCGTCTCCTTCGGCGGTGTCGGACTCGGCCTTGGTGGGTAGCAGGCCGGCGTAGACGCGGCGGGCCTCGCCGCGCAGCTGGTGGGCGGGCATCGGGCGTCCGGTGCGGGTGCCGTGGCCGGTGGCGGTCAGGACGAGGGCTTCCTCGGCCGCGGCGACCTGCTCGGGCGGTCAGCTGCTGGGGGCGCGTTCGGCGGCGCGGACCAGGACCTTGGCCTGGGAGAGCCGGATCCGGCCGTCCTCGAGGGCGCGGCGGGTGTGGTGGTACTTGGTCTTGAGGAGCCGGGCGACCCAGGCCGCCGCGCAGGACCTCGGTGGGGTCGCCGGTCAGCCGTCCCCACCAGGCGGCGGGGTCGACGTCGGCTGAGTCCCCGGCCGGACCGGCCGTGCCGCGATCGCGGGCCTCGGCGAGCACGGCCAGCGACAGCGCCTCGACCTGCGAGCGCAGCGCGGCGAGGTCCTGCGCAGCAGCGCTCAGGTCGGCGTTCGACGAGCCCGGTCCCGGTCACCGACGCCGCCCGCGAGACCTGCACCCGCGCCGTGGTCAACGACTCGGCCAGCACCACCCCCGGCCGCGGCCGCGACGGCGCGGAGGCCGTCGGTGGGCGGGAGGCAGGTGCTGGTCATGGGAGGAGTCGACCAGCCGGCACCGACATCGGCCGCTGCTCGGCGCGGTGTCGCGGTAACGTCGGTCTACAATCGAGTACCTGTTCGACATGATCGTGTGGTCAGCAGTGGTGGGAGGGCCCGAGCGCTCGCACGAGCTCCTCCAACGCCCGGCGGGCGTCGCAGCCGCACCGCACGACGCCGCGGGTCGGCAGGTGGACGTCGTCCTGCCGGCGGCCTGCGGCGTCGTAGACGCGCAGCGTGAGTCCGCCGCGGTCGACGAGCAGCGGCCGGGCGTACGCGCCGTCCCCGAGATCGGGACGCACCCCACGGGCCAGCGCGTCGGCCAGGCCCTCGTGCCCGCGGGCGAGGTGATCGGTCCAGGCGGCCTCCCACCCGGCCAGGGGGTCCAGCGGCGCGGCGGCGTACGCCGCGGGGTCGACCGGCACGAAGCCGCCGGCGCCGGCCGGCCCGACGCGCCAGTCCAGCGCCACGCGGACCGGCCGCAGCCGCAGCACGGGCCGGTCCCCGCGACCATCCCCGCCGAGCAGCGCGGCGAGGTCGTCGGGGACCGGACCGGCGACCCGCTCCAGCGTGCCGGTCAGCCGCACCCGGCCCCGCAGGCGGTCCGGTTGCGCCACCGACGAGACGTCGGTGGCCGTGGCCACCAGGACCGGGGACGGCAGCCGGCCGGCGAGCGCCAGCGGGCACCCCTCCGCCGCGACCGGGGCGCGGAGCAGGAGCGCGCCACTCCCGTCCACCGCGTGCCGCTCGACCGGCACCGTCATGCTCAGCACGCCGACCTCGACAGTGGTGGCGGCGGCGAGCACGCCGCGCGCCCGCTCGGCCGGGGTGGGGACGGGACCAGCACTCATCGCGACTCCAAGGTTAGGTAAGCCTTACCTTGGTGCATCGGGACGCCGGCGTGCAAGCGGATCGGCTCAGGGCGCCCCGCGCGGCTCCTCGTCGTCCAGCCGGCCGGTCACCTCGTCGACGGTGAGCAGGTCGGTGCGCACGGCGCGCCGACCGCGGACCGCAGCGCGCCCGACCATGTGGCTGGCGATCGGCGCGGTGACCAGCTGGAACAGGATGACCAGCGCGAGCATGCCGAGCACCCCCGGGTCGCGCAGCCGCAGCGCGACGCCGAGGACGACCAGCACCAGCCCCAGGACCTGCGGCTTGGCGGCCGAGTGCATCCGGGTCAGCACGTCGGGGAAGCGCAGCAGCCCCACCGCGGCCACCACGCTGAGCAGCGCGCCACCGAGCAGCAGCAGGCCCGCCGCGAGGTCGAGGACCCCCACCCAGCCGGGGCTCACGCGTCCTCCTCCTGCTCCGCGGACCGGTCGTCGAGCCGCTCGTCGAGCCGGCGCTCGAGCCGACCCTCGAGGTCCTCGTCGAGGTCGTCCTCCCGCTCGGCGTCGGTGTGGTCGCTGTCGGGGTAGAACCGCGCGATCGAGACCGACCCGACGAACGCGAGCAACGTCAGCACCAGCAGCACCGGGACCGACTCGGCGTCGTCGGTGGCGGCGATGTGCAGCCCGATCGCGGCCAGCACGACCGCGGCCAGCACGTCGAAGGAGATCGCGCGGTCGAGCATGGTCGGGCCCAGCACCATCCGCACCAGCACGAGCACGGCGGCCACCGTGAGCAGCACCGCGGTCAGCCCGAGCAGGACGCCCATCGCGCTGCTCATCGCGCCCCCTCGCCCCCACCGGCCGGCGAGCCGCCGACGCCGGCCGGCGCCTCGGCCGCGAACGCGCGCAGCACCCGCTGCTCCTGGTCCAGCGCGTGCGCGCGCGCCCGCTCGACGGCGGCCCCGTCGGGGGCGTCGAGCACGTGCAGGAAGATCGTGTGCGTCGCGCGCCGGGTCTCGACCACGACGCTGCCGGGCACCAGCGAGACCAGCTCACTGACCACCGTCAGCACCAGGTCGGAGCGCGAGACCAGGTCGACCTGCACCAGCGCGCTGCGCGGCGGCGCGCGTCGCACGGTCACCAGCGTCACCCGGGCGCTCGCGACGACCACGTCGACCAGGAACCCACCGACCAGCACCAGCACGGCGACCGGGCGCACCACCACGTCGGCACGCAGCCGCGGCAGCGGGAAGACCAGGCAGGCCGCGGCGCCGACGAGGGCGCCGGACAGGATCACCAGCAGGTCGACCTTCCCCCACAGCGCGGCCCACACGATCGTCAGCCACACCACCATCGGCCACTGCAGCAGCCGCGCCCGGCTCACCGGTCGGCTCCGTCCGCCGCGTCGCCGGCGCCGGCGTCGTCGTAGCCGGGCAGCACCGCCCCGAGGTACGGCGTGCGCTCGGCGAGGTCGGTCGCCGCCCGGTCGGCATAGTCGTAGAACGGCCCGCCGACGACGGTCAGCGACAGGCTGACCGCGACCATCACCACGGCGGGTGCGGTCATCAGCGTCGGCAGCCGGCTCGGCAGCGAGCCGTCACGCAGCAGCAGGTGGAGGTCGCGGGACCCCTCCTCCTCCTCGCTGACCTCGCGCGCGGTCCGCAGGTCGTCGGGACCCAGGGTGGCGGGCCCCAGGTGCACGTGGTCGCGGTGGCGCACCCCCTCGGCCCCCTGCGCCGACCCGGCGAGCTCGGCCGTGACCTCGTGGGCCTCCTCCGGCGTCCGCCAGAACGCCAGCCCCCACGTCTTGGCCACGGCGTAGAGCGTCAGCAGGCTGGTGGCCACCCCGCCCCCGACCAGCACGAGCGCCAGCGGCGAGCCGTCGGCCAGCGCCGCCTGGAGCAGCCCGGTCTTGCCGAGGAAGCCCGACATCGGCGGGATGCCGGCCAGGTTCATCGCGGGCAGGAAGAACAGCACCCCGAGCAGCGGGGAGAGCCGAGCCAGCCCCCCGAGGCGCAGCAACGAGGTGCTGCCGGCGCGCAGCTCGACCAGCCCCACGACCAGGAAGAGCGCGGTCTGGATGGTGATGTGGTGCACCACGTAGAAGATGGCCCCGGAGAAGCCGGCCGTCGTGGCCAGCCCGATGCCGAGCACCAGGTAGCCGATGTGGCTGACCAGCGTGAAGGACAGCATCCGCTTGACGTCCGACTGCGCGATCGCCCCCAGCGCGCCGACGAGCATCGTGGCCAGTGCCGCAGGGAGCAGCAGGTCGGTCAACGGGCTGTCGGGGAACAGCAGCGTCTGCGTGCGCAGCAGCGCGTAGACGCCGACCTTGGTGAGCAGGCCGGCGAAGACCGCGGTGACCGGCGCCGGCGCGGTCGGGTAGCTGTCGGGCAGCCACAGCGAGAGCGGGAAGACCGCGGCCTTGATCGAGAAGGTCACCAGCAGCAGCAGCTGGAGCACCAGCGAGACCTCGTCGGGCAGCGCGTCGAGGCGCAGCGCGACCTGGGCCAGGTTGAGGGTGCCGGTGGCGGCGTACACCGCGAAGACGCAGACCAGGAACAGCATCGAGCTGACCAGGTTGACGACCACGTAGATCGTGCCCGCGCGCACCCGGGCGGGGGTCGCGCCCAGCGTCAGCAGCACGTAGCTGGCGAACAGCAGCATCTCGAAGCTGACGAACAGGTTGAACAGGTCGCCGGACAGGAACGCGTTGGAGACGCCGGCGACCAGCACCAGGAACGTCGGGTGGTAGATCGACAGCGGTGCGACGCGCCCCTCGTCGGTGATGCCCTGGCCGATGGAGTAGACGAGCACCGCGAGCGTGACCACCGAGGAGACGAGCAGCATCAGCGCGCCGAGCCGGTCGGCGACCAGCGAGATGCCGAGCCCGGCCGGCCACCCGCCGAGGGTGAGCACCTGCGGGCCGTCCCGGTCGGTGACGACCAGCAGCACGGCGGCGATCACGACCACGCCGGCCAGCACGGTGGTGCTGACCAGGCGCTGCAGCGTGGGGCGCCCGGAGAGCATCAGCGCGCCGCCGGCCCCCAGCAGCGAGAGCAGCACCGGTAGTGCCAGCAGCGCCTCGACCCCCAGCGGGGCACCGGACCCGAACGCGGTCATCCCTGGTCCTCCTCGGGGGCGCTGCGCTCGGCCCGGCCCCCGCGGCGGCGGTCCAGGTCGAAGCCCTGCGAGGTGCCGTCGGAGGAGGCGAGACCCCGGATGGAGGCGTCCTCGACATCGTCCTGCACGTCGTCGTCGCCGTTGAGCTGCCAGCTGCGGTGGGCCATGGCCAGCAGGAAGGCGGTGGTCCCGAGGGTGATCACGATGGCCGTGAGCACGAGCGCCTGCGGCAGCGCGTCGGCCATCTCCGCGGGCGTGGCCTCGCCGACCAGCGGCGGCTCGCCCGCCGGGCCGGCGGCGACGAGGAAGCCGATGTTGACGCCGTTGCTCAGCAGGATCAGCCCGACCAGCACCCGGGTCAGGCTGCGCTCGAGCATCAGCGCGACCCCGCAGGCCACGAGGACACCGCAGGTCAGCACCAGCGTCAGGTTCACGGTCATCGGAACGCCACCTGCTCGGAGCGCTCGGCCTCGCCCGGCTCGCCGGGAGCGCGTCCCTCGCGCTCGGCGCGCAGGATGTGGCGGTCCAGCCGCGAGCCGAAGGTGCGCAGCACGTCGAGGACCAGGCCGATCACCACCAGGTAGACCCCGATGTCGAAGCCGATCGAGGTCACCAGGTGGATCTCGCCGAGCAGCGGGGGGTAGAGGTAGGTGTCGTAGGTGCGCTGCGGCTGCCCACCGACCACCAGCGGGCCGAGGCTGGCGAGGGCGGCGAGGAACAGGCCGGTGCCGATGAGGACGCCGGCGTCGATCGGGGCGGCCTCGTCGAGCTCGTAGCGCCCGCCGGCGAGGTAGCGCACCATCAGCGCCAACCCGGCCACCATGCCGGCCGCGAAGCCGCCGCCGGGGTGGTTGTGGCCGGCGATGAGCAGGTAGACCGAGAACACGATCACCGAGGGGAAGACCAGCCGGGTCACCACCTCGAACAGGATCGAGCGGCGGGTCGGGTCGAGGGTGCGGGGGCCCGGCAGCCACGCGCGGCGCCCCGGGCGCGAGGTCAGCTTGCGCACGTCACCCGGGTAGGGGATGTCCCGCACCCGACGGACCCCGGCGGTGCGGGCGTCGATGAAGATCAGGCTGGCGACGCCGGTGGCCGCGGCGACCAGGACGGCGATCTCGCCCATGGTGTCCCAGGCGCGGATGTCGACGAGCGTCACGTTGACGACGTTCGCGCCGTAGCCGAACTCGTAGGCCGCCTCGGGGAACGCCTCGGAGACCGGGGCCGCGGTCCGCGCCCCCGCGCTGACCAGCAGGAAGCACACCGTCCCGGCGCCGACGCCGGCCCCGAGGGCGATCCGCCACCAACGGCTGCGCCGCAGCGGGCGGTCGGAGAAGAACGCCGGCAGCCGCCGCAGCACGAGCACCAGCACCACGACGCTGACCGTCTCGACCAGCACCTGGGTCAGCGCCACGTCGGGCGCGCCGTGCAGCAGGAACAGCAGCCCGGTGCCGTAGCCGGCCACGCCGGCCAGCGCGACGGCCCGCAGCCGCCGGCGCGAGCGGGCCGCCGTGACCGCGCCCAGCACGGTGACGACCGCGACCATCGCCTGCGCCGGGGTGTCCCAGGCCGTCAGCTCCGGCAGACCGCCGCCGACCAGCGCGGCGACCGCCGCCGCGCCGGGCAGGGCGAGCACGACGAGCAGCACCACCGCGAGGTAGGTCGGCACCGAGCCGCGCTGCACCAGGCCGGTGACCTCGACGGCGCCGCGGTCGACGCCGCGCAGCGTCAGGCGGTAGAGCTCGGCCGCGTCGCGGGCGGGGGAGAGCCGAGCCGCCAGCCGGCACCACCGGTCCTGCAGCGCGAAGCCGACCGCGCCGAGCCCGAGCGCGACGCCCGACAGCGCCAGCGGGATGCCGAGACCGTGCCACAGCGCGAGGTACTCCGAGGTCCCGCCGGCCGGCAGCGTGCCGGCGTACCCGTCGAGGGCCGCCGTGAGCGGCGCCCCGGCGAAGCCCAGGACCAGGCCGAGCGCGGCGAGGCCGACCGGCACGGCCGCGAACGCCGCCGGCGCCGGGGCGACCTCCGTCGGGTCGGCGTCGGCGCGGGTGCCGAAGGCGCCCCACCAGAACCGCAGGGTGTACGCCGCGGTCAGCGCCGAGCCCGCCACGAGCGCGACCAGCACCGCCCACCCGGCGGCCGGCGGGATCCCGGCGCGGTCACCGTGGGCGACCTCGAGCAGGGCCGCCCACACCGTCTCCTTGCCGACGAAGCCGAGCGTCGGCGGCACCCCGGCCATGGAGGCCCCCGCCAGGGCCGCGGCCCCGGCCAGCACCGGCATCCGGTGCCGGAGGCCCGACAGCTCGCGCAGGTCGCGGGTGCCGGTCCGGTGGTCGATCACGCCGACGACGAGGAACAACGACGCCTTGAACGCCGCGTGGGCGAGCAGCATCGCCAGCGCGGCGAGCGCGGCGGTGCGGGTGCCGAGGCCGACCAGCACGACGAGGAAGCCGAGCTGGCTCACGGTGCCGTACGCCAGCAGCAGCTTGAGGTCGAGCTGGCGCAGCGCGCGGGCGCCACCGAGGAGCATCGTGGCGCTGCCGAGCACCAGCAGCACCAGGTGCCACCCGGGGGTGCCGGCGAAGGCGGGAGCGAGCAGCGCGACCAGGTAGACCCCGGCCTTGACCATCGATGCGGCGTGCAGGTAGGCGCTCACCGGCGTCGGGGCGGCCATCGCCCCGGGCAGCCAGAAGTGCAGCGGCACCAGCGCGGACTTGCTCAGCGCGCCCACCAGCACCAGCAGCACCGCGACCGTGGTGGCGGTGCTCGTCGGCGGGTCGGCCAGGACCACGCTGATCCGCATCGTGCCGGCCTCGCGGCCCAGCAGCAGCAGCCCGGCCAGCATCACCAGACCGCCGAGGGTGGTCACCAGGAGCGCCTGCAGCGCCGCGAGCCGGGCGGCCCTGCGGGTCGGGTCGAAGCCGACGAGCAGGTAGGAGCAGACCGTGGTCAGCTCCCAGAAGACGTAGAGCACCAGCAGGTCGTCGGCCAGGACCAGCCCGAGCATCGCGCCGACGAAGGCCAGGAAGGCGGTGCCGAAGACCGGCAGGCCCGCCCGGCTGCCCGCGAAGTAGGGCCCGCAGTAGAGCAGCACCAGGGCACCGACCCCGGAGACCACCAGGACGAGCAGCCACTGCAGCAGCCCCATCCGCAGCGCCAGCTCCAGGCCCAGCGCGGGCACCCAACCGGTGACCGAGGAGACCGCCGCGCCCTGGAGGACGACGTCGGCCTGCAGCAGCGCCCAGACCAGGACCCCGGCGGGCACCAGCGCCAGCAGCGGGAACGCCCGGCTGCCCAGCCACCGCACCACCAGGGGCGCCAGGACGGCCGCCAGGGCGTGGACGAGGACGACGAGGAGCACTACGACCTCTCGGTGGTCCGGGGCGGATCGGCACCCGGATCCTAGAGGAGCCCGCGAGGCTCCCCCGGGGTGACCGCCGGCGGCCCTACCCTCGCCGGGTGCCCCCCGGCCCGGCGTCCTGGCGTGCCCGCGCCCCCCGCACGCTCGGGCTGGTCGCGGTGCTGCTCGGCTGGCTCCTGGTGCTGCGGGTGGCCGGTCCGGTGGCCCTGCCGCTCGCCGCAGCCGCCCTGGCCGTGCCCCGGGTGCGGGCCTGGCTGCGTCCGCGCCGGTGGCCGTGGTGGCGCGTCGCAGCGACGGCCGCGGGGGCCGCCGCCGTGGTGGTCGCCGGCGCGGTGCTGGCGCCCGCCGGTCGGCTGCCGCTGCCGCCCGCGGTGGGCACCTGGGTGACCCCGTCCTACCTCGGCCGCGCGGCCGTGCCCGACCCGCTGCCCGCCCTGGGCCGGGGACCGGTGGGACCGATCGGCGACTCCCCCGAGGTCACCACCGCCTGGTACGCCGGCGAGGACTGCGGTGACCTGGTGGCGCTGCCCGGAGACCGCCTGGCGGCGGTGTGCGCCGCGGGCGCCGGCCGGGTGCTGCGCGTCGTGGACGCCGTGGACCTCGCGCCGCTGGCCGCCCGGACGCTGCCCGACGCACCCGCGGGCTCCCCTCCCGGCTGCGGGCGTGCGCTGCTGGTGGCGGGGGACGACGTCGTGGTCGCCTCGGCCGCGGGCACCGTGGACAGGGTCGACGGCGCCGACGACGACCTGCGGCTCGCGGACCGCGTCGACCTGAGCGGCGAGCTGACCGCGGGGGAGTGCCTGGTCTCCGTGGCGGCCGACGGGCCGCGGCTCTGGTGGGCCGGCTCCGGCGGCCGGGTCGGGGTGGTCGGCCCGGGTGGCGCGGGCCCGGGAGGCTCGGTCCGGCTCCCCGGCGAGGTCGCCAACCCGCTGCGCGCCACGGACGGAGCGGCGTACGTCGTCACCACCCGTGTCGTGGCCTCGGTCGGGCTCGGGGACGACGGCCGCCCGGTGGTGCGCTGGCGGTCGGTCTACGACGCCGGCACCGGGGTGCGCGAGGGCCAGCTCAGCGCCGGCGCCGGCACCTCCCCGGTGCCGCTGCCCGGCGACGCGGCCACCGGCCCCCTCCTGGCACTCGTCGACAACGCCGACCCGCGCGTGCGCCTGCGCCTGGTCGACGCCGACGACGGCAGCCTCGTCTGCCAGGCAGCGCTGTTCGAGGACGGGGCGAGCGCCGTGGAGGCCGACCCCGTGCCGGTCGGCGACGCGGCCGTGGTGGTGGCCGGCTCGGCGGGGTGGAACGGACCGCTCTCCGCGCTGCTCGGCCGCCCCCCGGCCGGTGGCCTCGCCCGGGTCGACCTGGTGGACGGCGCCTGCGGGACGACCTGGACCGCCGACGTCGTCGCGCCCTCGGTCGCCCCGACCGTCTCCCCGGTCACCGGTCTGGTCTACGCCTGGGCGGTGCGTCCGGGGTGGTGGGGCGTCGACGCGTGGTACCTGGTCGGCGTCGACGCCCGCACCGGGGCGCTCCGCTTCGGTGCCCGCGCCGGCACCGGCCCGGCGCTGGCCGGCACGCGCGGCGGGGTCCACCTCGGTGCGGACGCCGCGGCCACGGTCGCGACCGCGGGCGGGCTGGTCCGCGTCGTCGACCGGTTCCCGCTTCCCGAGGTCACGGCCAGCGCAGCCCGACCGCGTCCTCGCTGAACGACCACAGCGCGTCCTGGGCGCGCTCGTCGAGCACCCGCGGGTCGACCCCGACCACGCGCGCGGCGCCGGAGAGCCCGCCGGGTCCGGCGGGCCCGCAGCAGCTGGCGCCGGGGAGGTCGGCGGTCGCCGCCATCAGCACCGGCCAAGCGCCCTGCGCGGCCGGCTGCGCGACCGCGCGCACGGCCGCGTCGTAGACCGAGGCGACCGGGCCGCGCCCGCCACCGGTGCGGCCGTTCGCGAGCAGGTGGGTGGCCGCGAGCCCGGGGTGCGCGGCGAGCGCGGTCAGCGGCAGCCCGGCGTCGCGGGCTCGCCGCTCGAGCCCGTGGGTGAACAGCAGGTTGGCCAGCTTGGTCTGCGCGTAGGTCTGCCACGGGCCGGCGTGGCGCGTGCCGCCGTTGCCGCCCGGGGCCCGTCGGGCGCGCCGGTGCAGCAGCGAGGTCACGGTCACCACCCGCGCCTGGTGGTCCTGCCCGGTCGCCACCAGGACCGGCAGCAGCGACCCGGTGAGCAGGAACGGGCCGAGGTGGTTGGTGGTCAGCTGCAGGTCCGGCCCGTCGGCGGTGCGGCGTCGCGGTGGGGCCATCACGCCGGCGTTGTTGACCAGCAGGTCGACCGCGCCGTCGGCCGCGACCCGGTCGGCGGCGGAGCGGACGGACGCGAGGTCGGTGAGGTCGACGACGACGCGCTCCGGGCGCGGCTGGTCACCGTCGAGCTCGGCGGCGATGGCGTCCGCTGCAGCCGCGAGCCGGCCCTCGTCCCGCCCGGCCAGCACCACCCGGGCGCCGCGGCGGGCCAGCTCGAGGGCGACGTGGTAGCCGACGCCGCCGGGGCTCGGACCCGTCACGACGGCGGTGCGCCCGGCCTGGTCGCCCATGTCGACCGGGGTCCAGGTGTCCACGGGCAGCGGGGGAGGCTCGTCGCTCACGGCGTCACCCTAGGTCGGCCCGCGCGGCGTCATGGTGCTCGCTGGTCCCGCACGGGTGGGCGCGCCGCCAGGGTCACGACCACCGCGGCGCCGACGGCCAGCGTGACGTACGACCCGCCGACGGGGAGGAAGGCGATGACGCCGCCGGCGACCAGCAGCCACGCCGCCGGGCCCGCGACGCTGCGCATGCCCAGCGCGTAGAGCACCCACCCGGCGGCGAACAGCGCGTACGCCACGACGACGAGGGCGAGGTGCTGGCCGCCGATGTCCTCACCGAGCAGCGGGGCGGCCTCGCCGGTGACCACGCCCGGGAGGACGACGACCTCGGCCCACACGTCGCCGACGACCAGGGCCGTGCCGACGACGAGGACCGACAGGCCGACACCGCCCGACCGTGGGGCCCGCGCCACCGACAGCGCGGCCAGGAGCAGCAGCAGGAGCCCGAGCGCGATGGCCAGGCCGTGGGCCGTGTACGCCGCAGTGCCGGCCTGGGCTGGTCGGTCGTCGAGCACGAACAGGTGGTAGGCGTCGCCCGCCAGCACCATCGCGGCGCCGAGGCCGGCGACCGGGGCGGCGAGCGGGCGCGGGAGGGGGCGGGTCGGCGTGCGGGAGCGGTCGGTGTCGGTGAGGGACACGGGACCTCCTCGGTCGGGTCGGGAACGGACGGGAGAACGGCTCCAGCGTCGGCGCCTCGCGTCCCGGGCGGGTACCTGTCGGTGTCCCGACCTGCGCCGGGACGCCGTGTCCCGTGACCGGGGGACGCCCGGACGGGCACCATGGCCGGGTGCGGGACGTTCCGGTCGGGCTCACCAGCCGGGTCGGCGCCGCCGTCGTGGCGGGCGCAGCCCTGGGCGTGGCGGTGCTCGGCATGGCGGTGTGGTGGGCCGGGCCCCGCGACGGGGGCGACTGGGCGTGGAGCCTGGCCGTGGCCCTGGTCTACGGCCCGGCCGGGGTGGCGGTCCTCACGACCGCGCCGCGGCTCGGCCGGGTCTTCCTCGCGATGGCGGCCAGCTCGGGCGTGGCGCTGCTCGCCGGCGAGCAGGCGGCCGCGGTCGCGTCCGGCCGCTCGGACCTGGCCGGCGGGCTCAGCGTGTGGCTGAGCGGCTGGACCTGGGTGCCGGCGTACGTGCTGCTCGCCGCGGTCGTCCCGCACCTGCTGCCCGACGGCGAGCCGCCGTCCGGCCGCTCGCGCTGGGGCTACCGGGCCGGCCTCGCGGCGGCCGGCGTCTCCACCGCCGCCTGGTTGCTCGCGCCGTACGACGAGCTCGACGAGGCCTCGTCCGCCGCCCTCGCGCTGGGCGCGAGCAACCCCGTCGGCGTCCCGGGGGCCGCGGTGGGCATCGCGCTCGGCCTCGGGTTGACGCTGGTCGGCGGGGTGGCGGGGCTGGCCTCCCTGGCGCTGCGCTGGCGACGGGCCGCCGACCGCCACGGGCTGACCTGGGTGCTCGTCGGGGCGGCCGCGACGGCGGCGCTGCTGGCGGCGGGCCTGGCGGTGCCGGGCGGCAGCGGGGCGCTGCTGGCCCTGGCCGTCGTCCCCCTCCCGGTCTCCGTGGTGCTCGGCGCGGCCAGCGGTGCCGCACGGCTCGACCGTCGCCTGCGGCTCAGCGAGGCCCGCCTCGCGGTCGCCCGGGAGGAGGAGCGACGCCGGTTGCGTCACGACCTCCACGACTCCCTGGGTCCGGCGCTCGCCGGGGTGGCGCTCCAGCTCGAGACGCTGGGCGAGGACATCGGCTCCCACCCCGCGCGGGCCGCGGAGACCGCCGAGCGGCTCACCGACCGGGTCCGCGAGGCCGTCGAGGAGGTGCGTCGCCTGGTCGACGGGCTGGGTCCCGACGGCTCGCTCGGGCTGGCCGAGGCCCTCGTCACCACGGTGGGGGGCTTCGACGCGCCGTCGCTGCGCTCCTCGTTGCACATGGACCCCGACGACGTGCGCGACCTGCCGGCGGCGGTGGAGGTCGCGGCGGTGCGCGTCGTGGGCGAGGCGTTGGCGAACGCGGCCCGGCACGCTGCGGCCGACCGGTGCTCGGTCACGGTCCGCCGTCAGCCCGACCGGCTGCTGGTGCGGGTCCGCGACAACGGCATCGGGATCTCCGCGAGCCGGGCGCCCGGGCCCCGGGGCCCACCACGGCAGCGGGGTGGGCCTGCTCTCGATGCAGGCGGTGGCCGCCCGCATCGGCGGGTCGTGCGCGGTCGCCGACGCGCCGGGCGGCGGCACCGAGGTGCGGCTGGTGCTGCCGCTGGAGCGCCGATGAGGGTGCTGCTGGTCGACGACCACCCGGTCTTCCGCGAGGGGATGGCGGCGGTCCTCTCGCGCGTCGACGGCGTCGAGCTGGTCGGCGAGGCCGGCGACGGCCACGACGCGGTGCGGCTCGCCGCCGAGCTCCTCCCCGACGTGGTGGTGATGGACCTGCACCTGCCCGGCCTGAACGGGGTCGAGGCCACCCGGGCGCTCACCGCGTCGCTGCCAGGGGTGGCCGTCCTGGTCCTGACGATGCTGGAGGGGGACGCGTCGGTCGCGGCGGCGGTGCGGGCCGGTGCGCGCGGCTACCTGGTGAAGGGGACGGGCCGCGACGAGATCGTCGCCGCACTGACCGCCGTGGCCGGCGGGGCGTCGTACTTCGGTCGCGGCGTGCCGCTCGGCGGGCTGGCAGCGACGACCGCGGGGCGTCCCGCGGTGGGGCACCCGGCCTTCCCCGGGCTCACCGAGCGCGAGCTCGAGGTGCTGGCGCTGGTCGCCCGGGGCCTGTCCAACGCCGCGATCGCGGGTCGGCTGCACCTCAGCGACAAGACCGTGCGCAACTACGTCAGCACGGTGCTGTCCAAGCTCGAGGTCCGGGACCGGGCGGCCGCGGTGGCCCTCGCCCGCGACCGCGGCCTCACCGGGTGACCGGGCACCGGGGCTCACCCCAGGTCGGCGCGGGCCAGCAGCACCGCGACCGCCAGCATCGTCAGTCCGATCAGCGCGTCGAGGACCTGCCACGAGCGGGGCCGGGCGAGCAGCCGGTGGGCGGCCCGGGCGCCCACCCCCAGCCCGGTGAACCACACCAGGCTGGCCACGACCGCCCCGGCGGCGAACCACCACCGGTCCGCACCCTGGGCGGCGCCGACCGAGCCGAGGAACAGCACGGTGTCGAGGTAGACGTGCGGGTTCAGCCAGGTCAGCGCGAGGGCGGTGAGGACGGCGCGCCGACGTCCCCGGGGTCGCTCCACCGCCGTCGGGTCGAGCGCCCCGGGCCGGCGGGCCCGCCGCAGCGAGAGCACGGCGTACCCGACGAGGAACGCCACCCCGGCCCAGCGGACCCCCTCCAGCAGCCAGCCGGCCTGCTCGACGAGGACGCCGACGCCGGCCACCCCGGCGACGATGAGCACCGCGTCGGAGAGGGAGCACAGCGCCACCACGACGCCGACGTGCTCGCGGGCCAGCCCCTGGCGCAGCACGAACGCGTTCTGCGCGCCGATGGCCACGATGAGCGTCAACCCGGTCGCGAGGCCGGTGACGAGGGCGAGGGTGGATCCGTTCACGGGCCCGACGCTAGGGCGCGGACGACCATCAGCCCAGCGAAAGATGCTTCAGCATCATCAGCGACGCTCATGATCGGGGCTACGCTCGCCGGGTGGACCCCGCCCCCGCGCAGCTCGAGGCGCTCGCGGCGATCGTCGACCTCGGCACCTTCGACGCGGCCGCCCGTCGCCTGCACGTCACGCCGTCGGCGGTCAGCCAGCGCATCCGCGCGCTGGAGCGGGCGGCGGGTCAGGTGCTGCTGCGGCGCACGACGCCCTGCCGCCCCACCCCGGCCGGGGAGGCGCTGGTGCGCCTGGCCCGGCAGACGGCGCTGCTGCGCGCGGAGGCCGCGGTCCTGCTGTCCGGTGCCGGCACCGGCCCCGTCGTGCTCAGCGTCGCCGTCGGTGCCGACGCCCTGGCCACGTGGTTCCGCGGGGTCCTGGCCGACCTCGCGCGCCCCGCGGCGGACGGGAGCGCGGTGGCGCTGCGCCTGCACGTCCTGGACCAGGCCTACTCGGCGGACCTGCTCCGGGCCGGCGACGTGCTCGCGGCGGTGACCTCCGACCCGGTCGCCGTGCAGGGCTGCTCGAGCGAGCCGTTGGTGGTGATGCGCTACCACGCCGTCGCGGCGCGGTCGCTGCTTCCCGACGGGCCGTCGGAGGAGGCGCTCGCCGTGCTGCCGATGGTGGTCCTGGACGAGCAGGACGACCTCCAGCACCGGCTGCTCCGCGAGCGGGGCGTGCCCGAGCCGCGGGTGGTGCACCGGGTGCCGACCTCCGCCGACTTCGCCGCGGCCGTGCGGCTCGGCCTCGGGTGGGGGATGCTGCCGGAGGCGCAGCTGACGTCCGCGGCGGGCGAACCGCCGCTGCTCCGGCTCGGGACCCCTCCCGTGGACGTCGCGCTGCACTGGCAGCGGTGGCGCATCGACGCGCCCGGGCTGGAGCGGCTCACCGACGCGGTGCGCCGAGCGGCGTCGTCGGCCGCGCCGGGTCTCAGCGCCGGGGCCCCTGCTGCCTGCTCGTGACCACCCCGAGGACGATGGCCAGCGCGCCGGTGGCCAGGCAGATCCACCCCACCACGTCGGTGCGGACGACGTCGGTGACGAAGTCCGGCAGCGTCACCGCCTCGAAGGCGAGGATGGCGCCGACGAGCATCAGCGAGACACCGGCGCCAAGACCCATGCCGGGGAGCCTAGTCGGGACGGCTCAGAACGCCGCCTCGGCCAGGTCCATCAGCGAGGAGTCGGTCGCCTCGGCGATCGCCCGCTCCGCGGACACCTTCGGCAGGTTGTGCTGGCAGAAGAACTGCGCGGCGGCGACCTTGCCCTCGTAGAAGGCCTGGTCGCGGCCCGGGTCGCCGCCCAGCTCCTCCAGCGCGACCTCGGCCTGGCGCAGCAGCAGCCAGGCGCACACCACGTCGCCGAGCACCATCAGCAGCCGGCTGGTGTTGAGCCCGACCCGGTAGATGTTCGTCAGCTCCTCCGCCGAGGACATCAGGTCCTCGATCAGGTGGCCGACGATCGCGTTGGCGTCCTCGAGCGCGGTCGCGAGCAGGGCGCGCTCGCTCTTCAGCCGCCCGTTGCCGCCCTCGGCGTCGAGGAAGGACTGGATCTGCGCGGCCACGTGGCCCAGCGCGCGACCCTGGTCCTTGACGATCTTGCGGAAGAAGAAGTCCTGGCCCTGGATCGCGGTGGTGCCCTCGTAGAGGGTGTCGATCTTCGCGTCGCGGACGTACTGCTCGATCGGGTACTCGGCCAGGAAGCCCGAGCCGCCGAAGGTCTGGAGCGACTCGGTGCCCAGCAGCGTCCAGGACCGCTCCGAGCCGTAGCCCTTGACGATCGGCAGCAGCAGGTCGTTGACGGCCGCCGCGAGGCGGGTCTCCTCCGAGTCGGCGGTGCCGGCGTGCTCGGCGAGCATCACCTCGTCCTGCCAGGTCGCGGTGTAGAGCACCAGGGCGCGCATCGCCTCGGCGAAGGACTTCTGCACCATCAGCGAGCGGCGGACGTCGGGGTGGTGGGTGATCGTGACGCGCGGCGCGGTCTTGTCCGCGGCCCGGGTGAGGTCGGCGCCCTGGACCCGGGTGCGGGCGTAGTCGAGGGCGTTGAGGTAACCGGTCGACAGCGTCGCGATCGCCTTGGTGCCGACCATCATCCGGGCGTTCTCGATGACCTGGAACATCTGGGCGATGCCCTGGTGGACCTCGCCGAGCAGCCAGCCGCGTGCCGGCTCGCCGCCGCCGACCGACGGGTCGCCGAAGGTGACCTCGCAGGTGTTGGAGACCTTGATCCCCATCTTGTGCTCGACGCCGGTGACGTAGACGCCGTTGCGCTCGCCGGTCAGCTCGCCGGTCTCGTGGTCGAAGTGCGTCTTCGGCACCACGAACAGGCTCAGGCCCTTGGTGCCGGGCCCGCCGACGCCCTCGACGCCCGCGGGGCGCGCGAGGACGAGGTGGACGATGTTCTCCTGCAGGTCGGACTCCGCCGAGGTGATGAAGCGCTTGACGCCCTCGATGTTCCAGGAGCCGTCCTCGTTGGGGGTGGCGCGGGTGCGGCCGGCACCGACGTCGGACCCGGCGTCGGGCTCGGTGAGGACCATCGTGGCGCCCCAGCCGCGCTCGACCATGATCTCGGCGATGCGCTGGTCGCGCGCGTTGCCGTTGCGGTGGATCACCGAGGCGAAGGCCGGGCCGCAGGCGTACATCCACACCGGGGCGTTGGCCCCGAGCACGAGCTCGCCGAGCGCCCAGTTCAGGCTCGAGGGGGCAGGCTGGCCGCCGAGCGCCTCGGGCAGCTGCAGGCGCCAGTACTCCGCGGACATCCACGCGTCGTAGCTGGCCTTGAAGCTCGCGGGCACCGGCGCCGTGTGCGTGGTGGGGTCGAAGACCGGCGGGTTGCGGTCGGAGTCGACGTAGGAGGCGGCGAGGTCCTCGCGGGCGAGCCGGTCGACCTCGGCCAGGATCTCGCGCGCGGTGGCGGTGTCGACCTCGGCGAAGGGGCCGGTCCCGAGGACGTCCCCGCGACCGAGGACCTCGAACAGGGTGAACTCGATGTCGCGCAGGTTGCTGCGGTAGTGGCTCATGGGGGAGGGGGCTCCTTCTCCTGGGCGGCGGCCGGTCGCGCCGGCTCGGGCGCGGTTACCGGCCGGTGTTACCGCTCGGTCTACTGGCTAGTAACTTGATCGTAGGGGGGTCGCGGGCGGGTGGCAAGCGCTTCGGGGGGAACGTCTGCCAGGCCCGGTCTGGGACACTGCCGGGGTGCGCGTCTCCGCCAAGTCCGACTACGCGCTGCGCGCGTTGGTCGAGATGGCCAGGGCGGACGCGGACCTCACGACCAGCGCCGAGGAGCTCGGTCGGCGCCAGGAGATCCCGCACAACTTCCTCCAGGCGATCCTGGCCGACCTGCGCCGGGCCGGCATCGTCCGCTCCCAGCGCGGGCAGTCCGGCGGGTGGCGGCTGGCCCGCTCCGCGGAGCAGGTGAGCGTCGCCGACGTGATCCGCGCGGTCGACGGGCCGCTGGTCTCGGTCTACGGCGAGCGTCCGGAGGAGGTCTCCTACAACGAGCACGCCGAGGTGCTCCAGCGGGTGTGGATCGCCGCGCGCAGCGCGCTGCGCGAGGTCTTCGAGGACGTCACCATCGCCCACCTGGCCGCCGGCGACCTGCCCGACGCGGTCGCCGCCCGCACCGTCGAGGAGGACGCCTGGCAGCCGCACTGACGGCGCCGGGCGGTGCTCGCGGGAGGTCGCGTCAGGCGGCGCGGCGGCGGCGGCGGGGCGTCTCGAGCTCGGTGAGCCGGGCCTCGAGGGCCTCGTTGAGGAGCCCGAGGCGCTCGGTCTCGCGGCGCGCCTCGGCGAGGGCACGGGTGGTGCGCAGCAGCGCGCCGTCGACGTCGGTCGGACCGGTGGCTGCGGTCGGCAGCAGGTCGGCGGGGTCCCCGCGGACGTCGTAGCCGCCCTCGGCGAGCGCGCCCTGCCAGCGCTCGGCGCGCTGGCGCAGCCTCTCGGCGTGGGCCCCGCCGACCGCCCGGGGCGCGACCGGCGCGGGCTGCAGCCCGTCCACCGGCAGGGAGCGGGTGCCGAAGCCGACCACGTCGCCCAGCTGGCGCCACGCGGCGTCGCGGTCGGCGGCGATCACGACGTGCAGCCGCTGCGGGTCGCGCACCGCGCGGGACCAGCGGGCGAGCACGTCGGTGAGGTCGGTCTCGGGGTCGCCGGGCTCGCTCCACCCGTCGGGCGCGGCGACGGTGAGCACCACGTGCAGCTTCAGGCCGGGGAGCTGGCTGGTGAGCAGGTCGATCTCGTCGGGGGTGGCGCCGGCGAGGGCGGTCTGGCTGACGAGCAGGGTGCCTCGGCCCTTCAGCGCCCGCCGGCAGACGCCCGACCAGGCGCCCTCGACGTCCTTGCGGCGCAAGCCCCACTGCTGGTGGAGGCGTCGGACCTCGACCGCGGCGCGGAAGGACTCCTCGCGGGCCTTGGTGGGGACCTGGACGTCGAGCTCGGCCAACCGGCCGCGGTGACGCTGCACCGCGGTGTCGACGACGTCGCCGGCCCCGGGGAGGCCCACGTGCAGGTATGCCTGGCGCTTGCCCATGGCTCCACCGTCGCGAGCGTGGACGACCCCGGGTCGAGGCCCGGGGGTCGGTCGGGCGCACAGCCGGTGAACTCCCGGTGACACCCGCCTAGGGTGGGTCCGGTGAGCGGGTTCGAAGGCTTCCCGGTCGAGGCGCTGGACTACTACGACGACCTCGAGGTCGACAACAGCCGTTCGTTCTGGGAGGCCCACCGCCCGGTCTACGAGCGCTCCGTGCGCGCGCCGATGGTCGCGCTGCTCGACGAGCTGGCTCCCGAGTTCGGTCCGGGCAAGGTGTTCCGGCCCTACCGCGACGTCCGGTTCAGCAAGGACAAGACGCCCTACAAGGAGCACCAGGGCGGCTTCGTGGCCGTCGGCCCCGGCGCCGGCTTCTACGTGCAGGTCGCCGCGCCGGGCGTCCGGGTCAGCGTGGGCTGGTACCACGCCGAGCCCGCCCGCCTCGCGGCCGTGCGAGCCGCGGTCGACCGCGAGCAGAGCGGGGCGGAGCTGGAGGCGCTGGTCGCCGGGCTGGAGGCCGCCGGCTGGGAGCGCGGCGGCGACGTGCTGAAGACCTCGCCGCGGGGCTACCCGGCCACGCACCCGCGGATCGGGCTGCTGCGGCACCGGAGCCTGACCTTCACCCGCTCCTACGGCTTCGAACCGGTCGTGCACACGCGGGCGCTGCTGGACAGGGTGCGCGAGGACTGGCGCGCCGGTCGGCCGCTCCTGGACTGGGTCGTCGGCGTCGGCTGAGGGGTCACCACCGACGGGTCACCGACGAGTCACCGACGGGTCACGCACGGGCAGCCACCGGACCGCCGAGGGGACAGCGGGGTGGCAGCGCGCCCGGAGGGCGCCACCACCCCGCCTGGTGCGACCAGCAGGGGGGGTGCCGGCCGCACGACGGACGCAGCGCCGCCCGGGGTCGTACCCGGGGCGCGCTGCCGTTCTCGGCGCCGGCGAGGGTCGCACCGGCGGTGGGTCGGAGCGGATGACGAGACTCGAACTCGCGACATCGACCTTGGGAAGGTCGCGCTCTACCAACTGAGCTACATCCGCGCGGTGACCGGCGGACCGGTCGGGCTCGAGGATAGACGATGAGCCGCGCTCCACCCCCGTCCGGGCCCCGGGTCGTCGCCGCGACCTCGACTAGGGTTCGGGCGTGCTGCTCTCCGACCGCGACATCCTGGCCGAGATCGACGGGGGCCGGGTCTCCCTGGACCCGTGGGACCCCGAGATGCTGCAGCCCTCCTCGATCGACGTGCGGCTCGACCGGTACTTCCGGGTCTTCGAGAACCACAAGTACCCGCACATCGACCCGGCCGCCGACCAGTCCGACCTCACGCGCGGATCGAGCCGGACGGCGACGAGCCGTTCATCCTGCACCCGGGCGAGTTCGTGCTGGGCTCGACCTACGAGGTGGTCAGCCTTCCCGACGACGTCGCCGCCCGCGTCGAGGGCAAGTCCTCGCTGGGCCGGCTCGGCCTGCTGACCCACGCCACCGCCGGTTTCGTCGACCCGGGCTTCTCCGGGCACGTGACCCTCGAGCTGGCCAACGTCGCCACGCTGCCGATCAAGCTCTACCCGGGCATGAAGATCGGGCAGTTCTGCTTCTTCCGGCTCTCCTCGGCCTCCGAGCACCCCTACGGCTCGGCCAAGTACGGGTCGCGCTACCAGGGCCAGCGGGGCCCCACGCCGTCGCGGTCCTACCAGGGCTTCCACCGCACGCCGATCTGAGGTCCTGGTCACCCCGCCTGCCCCACCGGCATAGTTAGGTTAGCCTTACCTCGGTAGTCGCCGAACCGAGGAGATCGACCGTGCGCCCCCTGCGCTCCCTGCCCCGCCTGCACCGGACGCCCCGCCTGGCCCGGCCTGGCCGCTCGTCCTGACGCCTGACCGCGGGCGCCGCGGCCTGCAGCACCGGCCCCACCGAGGAGGCCGTGACCGAGGCGGTCGAGCCGACCAGCGAGGTGGACGACGATGCCTTCCCGGTCACCATCGAGCACGCGCTCGGGGAGACCACGATCGAGGAGGAGCCGACCCGCGTCGTCACCGTCGGCTACGCCGAGGCCGACTTCGCGCTCGCCCTGGGCGTGGTCCCCGTCGGGGCCGCCGAGATCACCTACGCCGGCAACGAGAACGGCTCCTCGGACTTCTTCGACGAGGCGCTCGCCGAGATCGACGGCGCCGAGCAGCCCGTGCGCCTCGACGAGACCGACGGCGTGCCGGTCGAGAGGATCGTCCGGCTCGAGCCCGACCTGGTCACGGCCACCGCGTCGGGCATGACGCAGGAGGAGCACGACCGGCTGACCGAGGCCGGCATCCCGGTCGTGGCCTACCCCGAGGCGCCCTACACGACCACCTGGCAGGAGTCGCTCGACCTCGTCGGGCGGGCCCTGGGCCGCTCCGGGCTGGCCGACGAGGTCGAGGCCGAGACCGAGCAGCTGTTCGACGACACGGCGGCCGAGCACCCCCAGCTCGAGGGCGCCACGTTCGTCTTCGCGCGGACCGAACGCCGGCGACGTCTCCTCCTTCTACGTCTACACGCCCGCAGGACAACCGACCGCGGCTGCTCACCGAGCTCGGCATGGAGAACACCGACTTCGTCGAGGAGAACGCGAGGAGGGCCAGTTCCTGTTCAACGTCTCGGCCGAGCGGGCCGCCGCGCTCGACGCCGACGTCTTCCTGACCTACGCCACCTCCGAGGAGGAGGTCGAGGACCTCGCCGACAACCCGCTGACCCGCCAGGTCCCCGCCATCGCCGACGGCCGCTGGTACGCCACCGTCGAGCCCACCGAGGCGGTCGGCTTCTCCGCGCCGTCCCCGCTGTCGCTGCCGTCCGCGCTCGAGGAGTACGTGCCGCACGTCGCCGCGGCCCTCGAGGGCGACGGCTCCGGGTCCTGACCCGGACCGGCGAGGGCGAGGAGGCGGCAGTGGGCGGCCGCTGGGACTGCTGGACCGGCCGCGCACGGGGGCCGGTCCGCGTCCCGCCGGCGCGGCGGTCCTGCTCTGGCGGCGCTCCTGCTCGCGGCGCTCGCCTCGGTCGCGGTCGGCTCCCGGGCGGTCCCGCCGCAGGCGCTGCTCGAGGCGGGGCCGGACCGGGTCGTGCTGGAGTCGCGCGCGGTACGTACCGTGCTCGGCGTCTGGTCGGGGCGGCCCTCGGGCTGGCCGGCGCCGCGATGCAGGGGCTCACGCGCAACCCGCTGGCCGACCCGGGCATCCTCGGCGTGAACGCCGGCGCCGCGCTGGCGATCGTGCTCGGCATCGTCCACCTCGGGGCCGGCGGGCTGCACGCCTTCGTGCGTGCTCGCGTTCCTCGGAGCCGCGGTCGCCTCGGTCGTCGGTGCACGCCGTGGCCGGCCTCGGCCGGGACGGCGCCACCCCGGCCGAAGCTGACGGTCGCCGGGGCCGCCTTCGCGGCGGCCGCCGGCAGCTGGACGGTCGCGGTGCAGATGGTCGACCGGACCGCGCTCGACGTGATGCGCCGCTGGCAGGTCGGCTCGCTCGGCGGCCGCGACTGGGACACCGTCGGGACGGTCGCGCCGGTGCTGCTCGGCGGCGTCGTGGCGGCGCTGCTGCTCGGCCGCACGCTCAACTCCCTGGCGCTCGGGGACGACCTCGCCCGGGGCCTGGGCCGCCGGACGGGCCGGGACCGGGTCCTGGTCGGCGTCGCGATCGTGCTGCTCGCCGGCACGGCCACGGCCGTCGCCGGACCCGATCGCCTTCGTCGGCCTCGTCGTCCCGCACCTGGTCCGCGGGCTCCACGGGGTCCGACCACCGCCTGCTGCTGCCGCTCTCGGCGGGGTACGGCGCGGTGCTGGTGCTGCTGGCCGACACGATCGGCCGGGTGGTGCTGCCCCCGGCGGAGGTCCAGGTCGGCATCATGACCGCGGTCGTCGGCGTCCCCTTCTTCCTGCTGCTCGTGCGCCGCGGACGGACCGGCCTGTGAGCGCGGCGGCCCCGCCTGCGTCGGCGCGCGAGGAGGTGGCCGTACGGCCCGGACCTGCGCAGGTCCGCCCGGCGCCCGCGCCGTCGTCGCCGGCTGGTGCTCGGCGGCCTCGCCGCGGCCGTGGTCGCCGCGTTCGCGGTCCGGGTGCTGCTCGGCGACTACACCGTCACCGTCCCCGACCTCGTCCGGATCGTCCTCGGGGAGCAGATCCCCGTCGCGAGCTTCGTGGTGATGGAGTCCAAGCTGCCGCGCGCCGTGCTGGCCCTGCTCGTCGGGCTGGCGCTCGGCAGCGCGGGGTCGCTCTTCCAGAGCCTGCTGCGCAACCCGCTGGCCAGCCCCGACGTGGTCGGGGTGAGCATGGGCGCCAGCGCCGCGGGGGTGCTGGCCCTGCTCGTGCTGGGCCTGCGCGACGGCGCGGTCTCGCTCGTCGCCGTGGCCGGCGCGGTGGTCGTCTCGGTCGTGGTGCGGTGGGTGGCCGGCACCACCGGCGGCTACCGCCTGGTCCTGGTCGGCGTCGGGACGGCCGCGGCGATGGTCTCGGTCGTGCACTACCTCCTCGCGCGCTCCAGCGTCTACGACGTGCAGCTGGCCCTGCGCTGGCTGGTCGGCAGCGTGAACAACGTCCCGTGGCCGACGATCGGCGCGCTGGCCGCGGCCCTGGCCGTGCTGCTGCCGCTGCTGGCGGTCCTGGCGCGGGCGCTGCCGGCGCTGGAGCTGGGCGAGGACGCGGCCGCCGGCCTCGGGGTGGGCCGGCACCGCACCGACGTCCTGCTGCTCGTCGGGGTGCTGCTGACCGCGGTGGCCGTGGCGGCCGCGGGACCGGTCTCCTTCGTGGCGTTCATGGCGGGGCCGATCGCCCGGTCCCTGCTCGGCGGGCGGCACAGCCTGCTGGGCGGCGCCCTCGTGGGGGCCGTGCTGATGCTGCTCGCGGACCACGTGGCGGCGTACCTGGTCCCCGGCGTGGTGCTCCCCGTCGGGGTGGTGACGGGGGCGGTCGGCGGACCGTTCCTGCTGTGGCTGCTGGCGCGCGGCGCCGCAGGGAGGAGGAGCCCGATGACCCGGTTGCGCACGGAGGCCGTGAGCCTGGGGTACGGCGACCGCACCGTGGTCCACGACGTCACCGTCGAGGTGCCCGACGGGCGGGTGACCGTCGTGGTCGGCCCGAACGCCTGCGGCAAGTCGACCCTGCTGCGTGGCCTGGCCCGGCTGGTCCGGGCGCGTGGCGGCAGCGTCCTGCTCGACGGGGAGGTCATCCACCGGCGGCCCACCAAGGAGGTCGCGAGGGTCCTCGGGCTGCTGCCGCAGGACCCGGTCGCCCCCGACGGCGTGACCGTGGCCGACCTGGTCGGCCGCGGACGGCACCCCCACCAGGGCATCTTCTCGCGCTGGGGTGCGGGCGACCGGTCGGCGGTCGAGGAGGCGATGGTCCTGACCGGCACCGCCGACCTCGCCGACCGCGTCGTCGACGAGCTCTCCGGGGGTCAGCGGCAGCGGGTCTGGATCGCGATGGCGCTGGCCCAGGGCACCGACCTGCTCCTGCTCGACGAGCCGACGACGTACCTCGACGTCGCCCACCAGGTCGAGATGCTCGACCTGCTCGCCGAGCTGAACGCCCGGTCGGGCACCACGATCGTGATGGTGCTCCACGACCTCAACCTCGCGGCCCGCTACGGCCACCGGCTCGTCGCGCATGCGCGACGGCGTGGTGCTCGCCGAGGGCACCCCGGCCGAGGTGGTGACCGCGGCGATCGTGCGCCGAGGTGCTCGGGCTCGACAGCCCGGTCGTGCACCGACCCCGTCTCCGGCACCCCGATGGTGGTGCCCATCGGGCGTGCCCCACGCCCCGGGAGCCGTCCGCCCACGGACGGACCCATCGACGACCGACCCCGGGCCGACCCCCGGCGTACGACGACCCCGACCCCGCCCGGCACCGACCTCCCGCTGGTGCTCGACGAGGTCGAGGTGGTGACGGCGCACGCGGCTCTCCCCGTCCTTCGTCCGCGTCGAGCTGGCGGGCGCCTGCCTGGCCGCGACTCGGCGTCGACGGCCGTGGCTGGACCAGCGGTTCAAGCTGGTGCTGCCCGTGCGCCGGCGGGCTCCCTGCCGCGGCTGCCCGAGCCGGCGCCGACTGGTGGCAGGCGTGGCAGGCGCTCCCGGAGGACGAGCGCGGCGCGATGCGCACCTACACGGTCCGCGAGGTCCGCGGCGCCGGCGCGGGCCGCCGCCTGGTCGTCGACATCGTCGTCCACGAGCCCGGCGGGGATGCGGACGACGGACCCGGCAACCGGTGGGCGCGCGCCGCCGCGCCGGGCGACCGCGTGCTGCGCTCGTGGCCCCGCGCGCGGTCACGACTTCGGCGGGCGTGAGTTCGCATCCCGGCGACCGACCGACCGGCTGCTGCTCGTCGGCGACGAGACCGCCGTCCCGGCGGTGGCCGGCATCCTGCGCGACCTCGCGGAGGCCCCGCCGGGACGGGCGCCGTCGGTGCCGCCCTGCTCGAGGTGCCGACCGCCGCCGACGTGCAGCGGCTGCGAGCGCCCTGCCGGCGTCGAGGTCGCGCTGGCTGCCGCGCGACGGCGCGCCCGCGCGGGGAGCGCCTGCACGCCGAGACGGTCGCGCGCTGCGTCGCTGGTCGGCGCCCGCCCGGACGTGCCGGACGCGGAGGTCGACCCGTCGGTGTGGGAGACGCCGTCCACTGCCTCGCTCGGGGGAGCAGGTCGCCGCGGGCCGACCCGGGCCCGACCCGGACCGACGACCCGCAGGCGGGCTGTACGCCTGGATCGCGGGGGAGGCGAAGGTGGTCACCGCGCTGCGGCGCCACCTGGTGCGGGAGCGCGGCTCGACCGCAGGCAGGTCGCCTTCATGGGCTACTGGCGCGAGGGCGTATCGATGCGCGGCTGACGGTTCGGGCGCGAGGTGCGGCCTCACGCCGGCAGCACCGCTGTAACGCCGAGTTCCCCACCTGGAACCGCGCTGCGCCGCGGCGCGAGATCGTGTGACTCGGCGTTACAGCGGCTGGGTGGCGCCGGAGGCCCCGTGTCGGGTCTTCGCACCGGGACGCCCGAGGGGTCGACTGACCTCCGGTGGTCACCGTCACAGCGCAAGCCACGATCATCTCGGCCAACGCGGTCGACTACCTGATCGTCGCCCTGTACTTCGCCGTCGTCCTCGGGATCGGCGTGCTCGCGCGCCGCCAGGTCTCCGACTCGGTCGACTTCTTCCTCTCCGGACGCTCGCTGCCCGCGTGGGTCACCGGGCTCGCCTTCATCTCGGCCAACCTCGGCGCCGTCGAGATCATGGGGATGTCGGCCTCGGGGGCGGAGTTCGGCCTGCCCGCGACGCACTACTTCTGGATCGGCGCGATCCCGGCCATGCTCTTCCTGGGCGTGGTGATGATGCCGTTCTACTACGGCTCGAAGGTCCGCTCGGTGCCGGAGTTCATGCGCCGCCGGTTCGGCACCGGCGCCCACCTGGTCAACGCGCTGTCCTTCGCGCTCGCCCAGCTGCTGATCGCGGGCGTCAACCTCTACCTGCTCGGCAGCATCATCCAGGCGATGCTCGGCTGGAACCTCTACGTCGCCCTCGTGGTCGCGGCGATCATCGTGCTGTCCTACATCACCCTGGGCGGGCTCAGCGCGGCGATCTACAACGAGGTGCTGCAGTTCTTCGTGATCGTGGCCTCGCTGGCCCCGCTGACGCTGATCGGTCTGCACCGGGTCGGCGGCTGGGGCGGCCTCACGGAGCGGATCACCGAGGCGGCCGCAGCCAACCCCGACACCGCCACCGCCGCCGAGCAGCTCAACTCGTGGCCCGGCAACGCGCTCTCGGGCTTCTCCAACGACCTCCTGTCGGTCGTCGGCATCGTCTTCGGGCTCGGGTTCGTGCTGTCCTTCGGCTACTGGACCACCAACTTCGTCGAGGTCCAGCGCGCGATGGCCTCGAACTCGATCTCCGCGGCCCGCAAGACCCCGATCATCGGCGCCTTCCCCAAGATGTTCATCCCGTTCGTCACGATCATCCCGGGCATGATCGCCGCAGTCCTCGTCGCCGAGATCGCCGCCCTCAAGGCCGGCGAGACCGTCGAGGGCGGCGCCGAGGGCACGGTGCAGTACAACGACGCCCTGCTCTACCTGATGCGCGACGTGCTCCCCAACGGCCTGCTCGGCCTCGCGATCGCCGGCCTGCTCGCGGCGTTCATGGCCGGCATGGCCGCCAACATCTCGGCCTTCAACACCGTGCTGTCCTACGACCTGTGGCAGCAGTACGTCGTGAAGGACCGCTCCGACGACTACTACCTGCGCGTCGGCCGGTGGGCCACGGTCGCGGCGGCCGTGGTCGCGATCGGCACCGCGATCTTCGCCTCCGGGTTCTCCAACATCATGGACTACCTGCAGACGCTGTTCGGGTTCTTCAACGCCCCGCTGTTCGCCACCTTCATCCTCGGCATGTTCTGGAAGCGGATGACCGCGACCGCCGGTTGGGTCGGCCTGGTCTCCGGCACGGGCGCGGCCGTGCTGGTCGCCTTCCTCTCCGAGGACGCCTTCGGGGCCGCCAGCCTGGGCGTGATCCCGCTCGGCGGGCAGGGCGCCGCGTTCGTCGCGGCCAGCGCGGCGTTCGTGGTCGACATCGTGCTCAGCATCGTGGTCTCCCTGGTCACCAAGCCCAAGGACCCCGCCGAGCTCAAGGGCCTGGTCTACTCCGAGACCCCCAAGGAGGACCTGGTCGACGCCGACGAGGCCTCCTACCCCTGGTACCGCCGCACCATGCCGCTGGCCGGTGTCGCGCTGGTCATGGTCATCGCCCTCAACTTCGCCTTCTGACCGGTCCCTAGGAGGACGACATGAGCACCGAGCACCCCGTGAGCCCCGGCGACCCGAGCGCCAGCGACGGCGACGGCGGGGAGCGCCGCCCCCACACCGCCGGCGCCTTCGACATCCGCACCGTGATCGGCGGGCTGCTCGCGGTCTACGGCCTGATCCTGCTGCTGACCGGGCTGCTGGCCGACAGCACGCCAGCGGTCCCGGACCCCGACGACTACCCGGCCAACACCATCGCGGGAGTCGTGCTGCTGCTCGTCGGCGCCGGCTTCGTCCTCTGGGCGCGGCTGCGCCCGGTCGTCGTCCCCGAGGGCGCGGCCGGCGCCGAGGACGGCTGACGGCTGCCGTCCTCCACAGGGAGGACCGCCACGCTGGCGCTGGAGATAGCAACGGCGCAGGCGCACGGCACCAGGCCCTCGGAGCCGGGCTGGGCGAGCCGGACGTGCGGCTGCACCACGACGACCCCGCAGCCCGCGACCGGGACCTGGAGCGGGACCTGGACGTCGCCGCTTCCGGACGGACGACGGTCCGGCTCGGCTGGGGCCAGGTGCTGGGCCGGCCGTGCCTCACGGCCGCCAAGGTGGCGGCCTTCTTGCGCCAGCACGGCGTCGAGGCGAACCCCCGGGCCTGCGGCCCGACCTGCCCGGCCGGTCAGCCGCTGCCCGGGACGCCGGTCGCCGCATGACAGCAGCGGATCACTGTCACCAGGTGGCAGTGATCCGCTGCTGTGTGCTCAGAGGTCGAACAGGCTGCCCGACCCGCCGATGTCGGCGTCCGTGCGTGGCTGGTGGTCCGGTTCGGACGACGCCTCGGCCGGCCGCTCCTCCGCCGGCTCGGGCGCCGGCTCGGGCTCGGGCTCGGCTCGGGCTCGGGCTCCGGCTCGGGCTCGGGCTCCGGCTCGGGCTCGGGCTCCGGCTCGGGCTCCGGCCGGGCTCCGGCTCGACCGGGGGTGGGGACGCTGCGGCGGCGCCGACCGCGGCCGGTGCTGCGATGTCGAACATCGACCGGCGCGTGGACGGGGTCGGCTCCTCCTCCACGGACGGCTCCTCGACCGGGGCGGGTGCGGCCTCCGCCGACGCCTCGGCGGACCCGGTGTCCTGCGCCGGTGCCGGGTCGTCCGAGGCGATGTCGAACAGCGAGCCACCGGAGCCCAGGTCGGCCGCCGGGGCCGCGGGCGCCTTCTCCTCGACCGGCTGCGCCTTCTCCTCGACCGGCTCGGCCTTCTCCTGGGCCTTCTCGTCGGACGTCACCTCGGCCGGGGCCGGAGCGGCCGCCTCCGGCTCGTCGCCACCGAGGTCGAACAGCGAGCCGCCGGAGCCCAGGCCGGCCGCCGGGGTCGCCTCGTCCTCGACCGGCTCGTCCTCGTCCTGGGCCTTCTCGTCGGCCGCGGCCGGCGCAGGTCCGGGCTCGTCGTCACCGCCCACGTCGAAGAGCGACCCGCCGGACGACGCCGGCTCGGCAGCGGCCGCCTCCTCGGGGACGGAGCGGTCCTGGGTCGCGGTGTCCGGCTGCTCCTCCGCGGGGGCGTCGGCGGCCGACTCCTCCGGGGTGTCGAAGAGCGACGACCCCCCGCTGGCCTTGGCCAGCGGACCGGCGTCCTCGGTGGCGGTCACCGTCTCCTCGCTCTGGGTGTCGTCACCCGCGGCCGGCTCGGCGGCGGTGTCCTCGTCGCGCTCCTCGACCACCGTCGCCGTCCCGGCGCCACCCGTGGGGGCGGACCCGTTCGCCGACGCTCCCGGGGCCAGCTTGGTCGCCTGCTCACCCTTGACCGAGGCCAGCAGCAGCTGCGCGACGTCGAGGACCTCGACCTCCTCGCGTGCCTCACCCTTGGCCTGGGCGGCGGTCAGGCCGTCGGAGAGCATGACGCGGCAGAACGGGCAGCCGACGGCGATCTGGTCGGCGCCGGTGCCGATGGCCTCGTTCGTGCGGTTGACGTTGATCCGCTCGCCGGTCTTCTCCTCCATCCACATCCGCGCACCACCCGCGCCGCAGCAGAAGGAGCGCTCGGAGTTGCGCTCCATCTCCACCAGCTCGGCCCCGGGCAGCACCTGGAGCAGCTCGCGCGGCGGCGAGTAGACGCCGTTGTGGCGGCCGATGTAGCAGGGGTCGTGGTAGGTGATGGACCGCTTGGCGGCCCCGGCGCCGTCGGCGACCGGGGTCAGCCGCCCCTCACGCACCAGGCGGTTGAGCAGCTGGGTGTGGTGGACGACGTCGAGCTCGATGCCCAGCTCGCGGTACTCGTTCTTGAGCGTGTTGAAGCAGTGCGCGCAGGTCGAGACGACCTTCTTGACCTTGGCCTCGGTCAGCGTCGCGACGTTCTGCTGGGCCAGGCCCTGGAACACGAACTCGTTGCCCGCCCGGCGGGCCGGGTCGCCGGTGCAGGTCTCCCCGGTGCCGAGGACGCCGAAGGACACGCCCGCGATGTCGAGCAGCTCGGCCACGGCGCGGGTGGTCTTCTTGGCGCGGTCCTCGTAGGCGCCCGCGCAGCCGACCCAGAACAGCCACTCCACCTCGTCGAGCGACTCGATGTCCTGACCCACGACCTTGACGTCGACGTCGAGGCCCTTGGCCCAGTCGAGCCGGGCCGACCCTGCCATGTTCCACGGGTTGCCCTTGTTCTCGAGCCCCTTGAACAGGCCGTTGAGCTCCGCGGGGAAGTTCGACTCCACCAGCACGGCGTGGCGGCGCATGTCGATGATGTGGTCGACGTGCTCGATGTCGACGGGGCACTGCTGGACGCAGGCGCCGCACGAGGTGCAGTTCCACAGCACCTCGGGGTCGATGACCGCCGAGCCGTCGTCGGGGTTGTAGAACCAGCCGTCGCCGGTGTCGCCGACCAGCGGACGCGCGACCTCGCGGGTCAGCGTGTCATTGCCCTCGAGCAGCGCCGCGCGGTCGCCCTCGGCGGCCTGGAGGTAGGGCGCCTTGGCGTAGGCGTGGTCGCGCAGCGCGGTGATCAGCAGCTTGGGGCTCAGCGGCTTGTCGGTGTTCCACGCCGGGCACTGGCTCTGGCAGCGGCCGCACTCGGTGCAGGAGGTGAAGTCGAGCAGACCCTTCCAGCTGAAGTCCTCGACCTGCCCGACCCCGAGCGTGGTGTCCTCGTCGAGGTCCTCGACGTCGTCGAGCGAGACCGGCTTGCCGGCCGAGGTCAGCGGCTTGACCCGTCCGAGCGCGAGCGCGCCGGAGCTCTCGCGCTTCGCCCAGATGTTGACGAACGCGGTGAAGCGGTGCCAGGCGACGCCCATGGTCAGGTTCAGCGAGACCACGATCATCCAGGTGAAGGAGATGACGATCTTGAGCATCGCGACCAGGAAGATCAGCGTGGCCAGCGTGCTCTCGGGGAGACCGGTGAACGCCGCACCGAGCCAGGCGGTGAGCGGGAAGTGCAGGACCGAGGCGATCTCGGGCTCCTCGTACGGCGCGATCGCGTACTCCAGGGCGCGCAGGGCGAGGATGCACAGCCCGACACCGAAGATCACCGCCTCCACGAAGTAGCCCTGCCACATCGTCGATCGGTAGAGACGTCCGCGCGCACCGCGCACCCGCTCGGCGGGTCGGGTCACCCGGTAGGCGAACAGGCCGGTGATGGCGATCAGCATCGCCCACGTGAACAGCTCGGTCGCCCACTCGAAGAGCACGAAGTGCCCGATCAGCGGGAGCGCGAAGTGCGGGTCGAAGAGCTGGCCGAACGCGGTGACCAGGGTGAGGAACAGCAACCCGAAGCCGACCATGACGAACCAGTGCGCCGCGCCGACCCAGGTCCACTGGAGCATCCGGGTGTGCCCCAGCGACTCCTTGATCATCGTCGCGGTCCGCGCACCGGGGTGGTCGGTGCGCGACAGCGGCTGGCCCACGCGGACCACGCGGACCATGTCGCGGATCGCGCGGACGAACAACGTGGTGCCGACGGCGGCGATCCCGAGGGACACCACGATGGCGATGATCTGCATGGGGGTCGGCTCCTCGTCCTCGTGCGCCGGCCGGGGAACCCGTCGCGCACGGTGAGCCTAGGTCCCCCGCGAGCGGCCGTCAGTCCTCCCGGGCCCGTGAGCAGACCCTACCCGGCGGTAACTTCGTTGGCGTGGGGGGCCGTGCTCAGCCCGTGGCCTCCTGGTTGGACGCCGCGGCGCCGAGCACCCGCGCCAGGCGCTGCACCTCCATCGCCAACCGGGGGATGAGGGTGTCCGAGGGCTCCCGGCGGTGGGTGAGCACGACCGCGGCGGGCTGCTCCGGAGGCAGCCCACGCACCGGTGCGGCGATGCTGGCCAGGCCCGGGCGGGGGTCGCCGTCCTGGACCGCGAAGCCCTGCCGGCGCACCCGGGTCAGCAGCGTCTCCAGGGAGGTCAGGTCGGCCGGGCCGCGGTGGTGCCCGTCGTCGAAGTGCTCCGGCGCGGCGTAGAGGCCGCGCACGTGGTCGGGCGGGAGGTCGGCGAGCAGCGCGCGCCCGGCGGCGCTGGCCCGCGCGGGGGTACGCGTGGGCCGGGCCAGCAGCGGCGGCATCTGGGCCGCTCGCTCCTCGTGGACGACCACGGTCTCGCGGCCCTGCCCGACGACCAGGAAGCCGGAGACGCCGCACCGGTCGACCACGGACGCCAGGGGCGCCCGCGCGACGCGGACCAGGCTGTCCTGGCCGGCGTAGCCGAGACCGACCTCGAGCGCGCCCAGACCGAGGCCGAAGCGGTGCTCGGCCGCGTGGTGCACGACGAAGCCCTCGTCGATCATCGTGTTGAGCAGGTGGTAGGCGGTGCTGCGCGGAAGCTCGCAGGAGCGGGCGATGAACTCCAGCGACACGGGTGTCGGGCGGGCTGCGAGGAAGCGCAGCACGCGGAGGGTGCGGGTGGCCGAGGGGACGTGGCTGACGGACATGGCGCTCACCGTGGGGGGTCGGGGGGTGGGGGGTGCCGTCGTGCACCGGGGCCGGTGGGGGGACCGGACGGGGGGGTGGGGCCCGACGGGTGGTGCTCGGGTGTCGCTGGGGTGTCGCTGGGGTGCTGCTCGGTGCCAGGAGGGTACGACGCCGGGGGTGCGCGGCGCAGCAGATCCGCGCACCCTCGCGACCCGGGTCAGCGGCGGATCTTGCCCTTGCCGATGTTCAGGCGCGCGGTCGCCAGGTCGAGCTGGGCGACGTCGCCGTCGACGAGGTCGACGCGCAGGCCGATCACCTCGACGCCGTTGCGCGTCAGGTCGAGGACCTGCGGGGTGAGCGTGGCGACGCCGGGGATCTCCATCGGACCGTCGGCGGGGAACTCCTGGGGCTCTCCCTCGAAGGTCACCCGACCGACGCTGCTGGTCGGCTTCTTCAGCACCTTCCGGCCGGTGCGCTCGACGGCGGCGCGCGCCTGGACGGCCTCGATCACCAGCTGGCCGCCGCCGAGGGAGACCTCGGCGACGGAGGCGCGCTCCCAGCCGCGCGCGGCGCGGCGGCCGTTGGTGGAGCGGTGGGCGACGTTCGCGGCGCCGACCTCGATCTGCCCCCCGATGTCGAGCCCGACCAGCGACCGGTCCTCCCGCTCGCCGCGGGTGCCGACGCACGGCATCTGCAGCAGCGGGTTCTTGCCGATCCGCAGGGCGCCGTCGAGCGCCTTCCCCCGCACGCCGGTCGAGAAACCCTTGAAGATGCCGGAGCGGATACCGCGCTCGATGCGGGCCCGCGCGTTCGCGACCGTGATCTTGGTGCCCGTCGGGATCAACGTGATCTTGAGGACGCTGGCGAACGCCTTGGCCTCGTCGGCGGACACGCGGGTGGTCGGCTTGCCCAGCTCGACGGTCGCCAGGCCCGGGATGGTCACCGGGTTGTTCGGCGTCGGGCCGGGGAACACCTGCGGGGCACCTCCGCCCGGCGGCTGCAGCGTGAGCCGACCGACCTCGAGGTTCGTGGTGGCGTCGAGCTCACCCCGGACGGACTCCGCGCGGGCGGTCGAGGCCAGCCCCGCGATCGACAGGGAGCCGAGCGGGGTCTCGAGGATCTGCAGCCGGGCGATCGTCTGCCTCGACACCGACGCGTAGGTCCGGCGGCCGGGCTGGGCGACGGTGCGCAGCCGCGTGGTCGCCACACCGAGGCGCAGCGGGGTGCCGGGCACCTCTGCCTCGACGACCTCGTTGCCCCGGGTGATGCCGCCGAGGTTGGTGCAGCTGAGCACCTTGCCGCCGGTCCTGGCGGAGTCGGCGGGGACGTCGCCACCGATCACCTTCGTCCCGAAGCCGGAGCCGTAGAAGGCGAAGGGGGTCTCGACCTGCCGGGCCGCCGCGGGGGCAGGAGCGGCCGGTGGCGCTGCGGTGGAGGCCGACGACACGGCGGGGGCGCCGGCGTGGACGAGTCCGAGCAGGGCGGCGGAGAGGGTGAGGGTGGTCAGTTTGCGCACGGGGAGCCTCCGAGCGGGCGGTCGTGTCGATCCGGGGGGAACGGGGGGCCCCGGGTGGACCCCACCACCGTCGACGGTAGGGACGGAGGGCGCGGGTGTCCCCGGAACGGTCGGGACCGTGACCTATCTCACCCCTGGGGGTGAGGATCCGCGGTCGCGAGGGGTCAGGACCGCGCGGCGACGGCCTCGTGCAGCCGCAGCGTGCGCCGCGCGGACTCGACGTGCAGCGCCTCGACCATCCGACCCCGGTAGGTCACGACGCCGGAGCCGGCGCCCTGCTCCCACGCCTCGAGCACGCCGTGCGCGTCCTCGACGGCCCCCGCCGAGGGCGCGAACGCCTCGTTCGCGCCGGCGACCTGGCCGGGGTGGACCAGCGTCTTGCCGTCGAAGCCGAGCTCGCGGCCCTGGCGGCACTCGGCGAGGAAGCCGTCGGTGTCGCGCACGTCGTTGTAGACGCCGTCGAGGATGGCGCGTCCGGTCGCCCGGGCCGCGAGCAGTGCGAGCGACAACCCGGTCAGCAGCGGCGCGCGGCCGGGCACGTGCTCGGCGTAGAGCTCCTTGACGAGGTCGTTCGTCCCCATCACCAGCACGGTGAGCCGCTCCGAGGCGGCAGCGATCTCCTCGGCGTGCAGCAGCGCGCGGGGGGTCTCGAGCATCGCCCACAACGCCGTGCCGTCCGGGGCCCCGTGCCGCGACAGGTGGTCCTCGAGCTCGTGCACCGCTGCCACGCTGTCCACCTTGGGCACCACGACGGCGTCGGGTCCGGCCGCGCAGGCGGCGGCCAGGTCGTCGTCGTGCCAGGCGGTGCCGGCCGCGTTGACCCGGATGGTGACCTCGCGGTGGCCGTACCCGCCGGACGCGACGGCCGCGCAGGCGGCCTCGCGCGCCTCGGGCTTGGCATCGGGAGCGACGGCGTCCTCGAGGTCGAGGATCAGGGCGTCGCAGTCCAGGCCGCGCGCCTTCTCCAGCGCCCGCGCGTTCGAGGCCGGCATGTAGAGCACCGAGCGCCGGGGACGGAGCGCCTGCTCGTCCCCGGTCCCGCCCGTCACGCCGGCACCGCCGCGTCGTAGCGCTCGCGCAGCTCCGGGTCGATCTCGGCGAGCTGCTCGGCGAGGTCCACCATCACCAGGCACTGCTTGAGCGAGGCGTCGTCCTCCATCTTGCCGTCGAGCATCACCGCGCCGGTGCCGTCGCCCATCGCGGCGACGACCCGGCGGGCGTGCGCGACGTCCTCGACGCTGGGGCTGAAGACCGACCGGGCGATGTCGACCTGCCGGGGGTGGAGGGTCCAGGCGCCGACGCAGCCGAGCAGGAAGGCGTTGCGGAACTGGTCCTCGCACGCCACCGTGTCGGCGATGTCGCCGAACGGGCCGTAGTAGGGGGAGAGCCCGTTCATCGCGCAGGCGTCGACCATCCGCGCGATCGTGTAGTGCCACAGGTCCTGCTGGTAGGTCGTGCGCTGCGCGGCGATGGCCTCGGGACTGCCGTCGGCCGGGTCGCTGCGCACCAGGTAGCCGGGGTGGCCGCCGCCGACCCGGGTGGTCTTCATCCGACGGTCCGCGGCGAGGTCGGCGGGGCCCAGCGACAGCCCCTGCATCCGGGGGCTGGCCGCGCAGATCTCCTCCACCGCTGCGACGCCGCGCGCCGTCTCGAGGATCGCGTGCACCAGGATCGGCCGGTCGAGCCCGGCCCGCGCCTCCAGCTGCGCCAGGAGCCGGTCGACGTAGTGGATGTCCTCGGCCCCCTCCACCTTCGGCACCATGACGACGTCGAGGCGGTGGCCGATCGCCGGCACCAGGGTGGTCAGGTCGTCGAGGGCCCACGGGCTGTCCAGCGCGTTGACGCGCGTCCAGAGCTGGCTGCGGCCGTCGGGCCCACCGAGGCCCTCGGTCTCCTGCCCGATCCGGACCAGCCCCTCGCGGGCGGCGACCTTGCTGTCGGCCTTGACGGCGTCCTCGAGGTTGCCGAGGAGGACGTCGACGGTGCCGACCATCTGCGGCACCTTGCCGGCCATCTTGGCGTTGCTCGGATCGAAGAAGTGGATCGCTCGGCTGGGTCGCGCCGGCACCTCGCGGACGGGCTCCGGGGCTCCGACGGCCAGCGGGCGGAAGAAGTCCTTGGCGCTGCGTGGCATGGCGCGGAACCTAGCAGCGGGCCCTCCCGCCGGGCTGTGACCGGCGTCTCAGGACCATCGGTGCCACCAGCGGCGGCGTGGCGCAGGACGGGCGGTCTCCTCGGCACGACGGGCGGCCTGCGCGGCGAGAGACTGAGCGCGGCGCTCGCGCCAGCCGGCGAGGGTGGCCTCGACGTCCCGGGGCATCGTGATCAGCGGTGGCGTGCCGTCGACCGGGGTGTAGCGGGCGCGGATCACGCGCGCGTTGAACTCCTCGACCTCGCGACGGACCTCGCGCTCCACGACGAGCTCGTCGAGGCGGCCGTCGAGGTCGGCGTCGTCCTTGCGGAGCTGGAGGCTGGCGGGCAGGACGCTGATCCGCTCGCGCTCGACGAGCTTCTTGAGCCACCAGTCGGGGTCGTGCCGCCCGCCGAGCCCCTCGATCGGCTTGCCCGCGCCCGGCAGGTCGTCGAAGTCGCCGCGCTCCATCGCCCGTCTCAGCTGGAGGTCGACCCAGGTCTGCTGCTGCTGGATCCGCATCGCGGCGGCCCGGTGCCCGGTGCGGGCGTCGGCGCGCGCACCGTCGCTCCCGGCCGCGTCCGGCCCGTGGTCGTTGCTGCCGTTCATCGCCCCTCCAGCGTACGGAGCGCCGCGGGTGGGTCAACCGCCCTGCCAGCGACCGCGGTGGACGACCTCGTCCAGCGGGCGGCGGGCGCGCCGGGTCGGGGAGCCGGTCGTGCGGGTCGCCGGGTCGGGGTGGCCGAGCGCGACGACCCCGATCGGGTCGTAGGTGGTCGGGATGCCCAGGGCGGAGCAGGCGGCGTCGACCCGCTCGACCGGGATGCCGAAGAAGCAGGCGCCCAGTCCCTCGTCGACCGCGGTGAGCAGGACGAGCAGGGCGGCCATCGCGGTGTCCAGGTGCCAGTAGGGCATCGACCAGCGGGCGGGGTCCCGGTCGCCCCAGCCCTTGTCCGGTCGGGCGTACCGGTCCAGGTAGGCGGCGCGGCTGCTGCAGGGCACCACCAGCACCGGCGCGGTGAGCATGCCGGCCAGCCACCGGTCCGGCGCCGCGAGCGCGGTGGGGTCGACGGTGGCCTCCCAGTAGCGCCGCACGTCGGCCGGGGTGTCGAGCACGACGAACGCCCAGCCCTGGGTGAAGCCGGCGCTCGGGGCCCGGGTCGCGTGGTCCAGGGCCCGGTCGACCACCGACGGGTCCACCGGCCGGTCGGTGAAGCGGCGCACCATCCGGCGCCGGCGCACGACGTCCCGCAGCTCCACGCCCGACACCCTAGGTCGCGCTCCGTGGTCGACGTCACGGCCCGGGACCGACGCCGTACTCCTAGTATGTGGCGGTGGCCGCCACCGACCTGCCTCCCGGCCTGCCCGACACCGCAGCGGAGACCGCCCACCGCTTCGCGGTCACCCGCCCCACCGGTCGGTCCGGGGCCGCGCGGGTCGGCTCGGCGGGCCTGCCGCCCGGGCCGCGCTGGCCCGCCGCCGTGCAGACCGTGGCGCTGCTGCGGTTCCGGCACCGGTTCCACCCCTGGCTCGCCCGCCGCTACGGCGACCGCTTCACCGTCCGGCTGGTGCCGGGCGGCCAGCCGCTGGTGCTGCTGACGCGGCCGGAGGACGTCAAGGAGATCTTCGCCGCCGACCCCGCCGTCTTCCACGCCGGCAAGGCCAACGCGATCCTCGGGCCGATCATGGGCGAGCACTCGTTGCTGCTCCAGGACGGCGCCGAGCACCAACGTGCCCGCAAGCTGCTCCTCCCGGCGTTCGCCGGCCAGGCGATGCGGGGCTACCGGGGCCTGGTCCGCGACATCGCCCGCTCCGAGGTGGCCGGCTGGCGCGACGGCGACGAGGTGGCGACGCTGGACCGGATGAACGCGGTGACGCTCGAGGTCATCCTGCGCGTCGTCTTCGGCGTCAGCGACGAGCAGCGGCTGGCCGCCCTGCGCCCGCGGGTGAACGCCACGGTCGACGTCAGCCCCGCGGTGCTGCTCGGGTGGAGCTACCCGGTCCTGCAGCGCTTCGGCGTGTGGCGGCGGACCGTCGAGACCCAGCGCGAGCTGGACCGGCTGATCCACGCCGAGGTCCGGGAGCGCCGCGCCACGGCCGACCTCGACGAGCGCGCCGACGTGCTCTCCCGGCTGGTGCGCGCCGGCCGCGACGCCGAGGCGGAGGGCCGCGCCGAGGACGCGCTGTCCGACACCGAGCTGCGCGACCAGCTGGTCACGCTGCTGCTCGCCGGGCACGAGACGACGGCCAGCGCGCTCGCCTGGGCGCTGTGGGAGCTCGGCCGGCACCCCGACCTCCTCGCGCGGTCCCGCCGGGACCCCTCCGAGGAGTGGCTGGAGGCGGTGCTGAAGGAGTCCCTGCGCCTCCACCCCGTGATCCCGTTGGTGAACCGGACGCTCGTGGAGCCGGCCACGCTGGCCGGCATGGACCTGCCGGCGGGGGTCACCGTGGGCCCCTCGATCGTGGTCAGCCACGCCCGGTCGGAGGCTTTCGAGGATCCCGGGGCGTTCCGGCCGGACCGCTTCCTCGGCGCCACCCCGGCCCCGCACACCTGGATCCCGTTCGGCGGCGGCGTGCGGCGCTGCATCGGCGCCGGGTTCTCGCTGATGGAGGGCGTGGAGGTGCTGCGCGAGGTGCTGGCCTCCCACGACGTCGAGGCGGTAGGGCCCGACCGGCCGAAGGTCCGCAACATCACCAGCGTCCCCCGCGGCGGCGCCCGGGTGCGGGTGCACGCCCGCTGAGGCCTCAGCGGTCCAGCCGGGTCAGCGCCGCCCACGTGCCGGCGACGAGCTCGTCCTCGGTGGTCCCGTAGACCTCGACGAGCAGCCGGCGCGTCAGCGGTGCTCCGTAGGAGCCGGCGTAGTCCCGGCGGTAGCGCTCCAGCAGCGTGCGCAGCGCGGTCGTGCCGCCGCGGTCGATCAGGTGCTGCGCGGCCGCCTGGGCCACCAGGTAGCTGACCGGGGGGTCGAGCTGGAAGACGCCGGCGGCCGGCAGCTCGCGCGGCGCCAGCTGCAGCCGCCGCCACAGGTCGGGGGTCACCCGCAGGTCGTCGGTCGTCAGCGGGTGCCAGCGGGCGTACTCCGCGATCCCCTCGGAGAGCCACATCGGCAGGACGCCCTGGTACTCGCGCAGCAGCAGGTGGACGATCTCGTGGCGCAGCAGCCCCGGGTCGGAGGTCAGCTGCTCCGCGGTGAGGGCCGGGTTCACCCTCACGGTCCCGCCCACGCGCTCGGCGCGCCGGCCCTGGACGTCGACGTCGAAGACGTCGGTGTAGATCGCCGCAGCCTCCTGCCGGTCGATGCTGTTCAACCGCACCGTCGGACCGTTGCCCGTGGCGTCGACCAGGACCTGCCGGTCGGGCTCGACGTCGAGGAGCGCGGCGTCGGCGGCCACGGCCTCCTCGACCAGGTCCGCCAGCCGATCGGCCAGGCCCGCGTCCCCGGCGTCGGCCAGCACGACCAGCTCGCCGCGGTCCGCGACCTCCACCGGTCCGCCGAACCACGGCCGCAGCCGGTCCTCGTCGCCGGGCTCGTACGGCGCGGGGGTCTCGCGGCCCAGCAGCCAGTCGTCACCGTCGCGGACGTAGGTCATCCGCACCACGTTCCCGGCCGGCCCGGTCATCACGTCGGTGAGCCGGGCGTGCTCGACGGTCTGCAGCCGGACCACCCGGTCACCGGGCGACGCGCCGCGCACGCGGTCGGGCACCAGCCGGTCCGCGGTGAGCCCGTAGGAGAAGGAGGTGAGCCGCAGCGCGGCGAGGTTGGCGAACAGCACCCGTTGCTGCTCGACCAGGGCCGGGTCGCGGTCGTCGACGGTCTCGAGGAAGGCCGCCTCGTCCTGCTCCAGGACGGCCCGGGCGCGCTCGGCCAGCAGGACGCGGACGCGCGCGACGACGCGGTCCCGGTCGCGCCCGGAGGGCCGGGCGAAGGGAGTGGTCCCGGCCCGCGCCCCCTCCCGCGGGGGTGCGGCGTCCGCGCCGGTGCCCGTGCGGCCGGCCGGGTCGTCCGGACCGGTCGGGTCCGACGCCCCGCCGCAGGCGGCCAGGGCGAGCAACGAGGCGATGAGCAGCGCCAGCGGGGAGGCGACGGTGGGGGGCACCCCGGGTCGGCGTCCGGCGTGAGTCGCGGCGCCCGGCACCCGACCGAGCCTAGTCGGCCGCGGGCGGCGCCGGGTTGGTTCCGCGGACGCGCGCCGCGACAATGGGCGGGTCCGGTCCCTGGTCACTCCCCGGGACCACCTCGACCAGCCTGGAGCGTCCCGTGGCCAAGACCCGCCCGACCGAGCGCCATCCCGTCGTGACCGGGGTCGTCGCGCTCGTCGCCGTGGGCCTCGTCGTGGGCCTGGTGCTCGGCACCGTCGCCTGGGCCGGGGCGCGGTTCGCCGGGCTCGATGAGTCCGCGAGCGCGGGGGAGGACCCGTCCACGGAGGGCGACGGCGACCGCCTGGTGCTGCCCCGGCCGAAGGAGACCGAGGGCGGCGACGGGCCGCTGATCACCCTGGCCCCGCAGCCGGGCCAGGGCGGCGGTGGCGGTGGCGGCGAGGGGGGCGGTCGCGGGGGCGAGGACCGCGAGGACCGCGGCAAGCGCAAGAAGCAGCAGGACGAGGGGATCACCCTCTCCGCCGGGCAGAACGCGGTCGGTGTCTTCGACCAGATCGACCTGACGGGGGTCTACCCCGGCGGGGAGGGCCGGGTGCTCCAGGTCGAGCGGATGGAGGGTGGGACCTGGGTGGAGTTCAACGCCACCGTCGCGGTCAGCAACGAGACCTTCTCCACCTTCGTGCAGAGCGGTCAGGCCGGTCCCAACAGGTTCCGGGTCGTCGACAGCTCCGACGCCACGACGTCCAACCCGGTGACCGTCCGCGTCGGCTGAGCGCGCGGACGGCCCCGGTGGACCGACGTCGTCCTCAGTCGGGGATGTAGTCGAAGGTGGCCGGGTCGGGGCCGCGGCGTCCGTCGGTCCCGCCGCCGAGGTCGGTGATGCGGGCGACCTCGTCATCGGTCAGCGAGAAGTCGAACAGCTCGAAGTTCTCGACCATCCGCTCCCGCTTCGTCGACTTGGGGAAGACGATGTCGCCCCGCTCGACGTGCCAGCGCAGCGCCACCTGGGAGGCCTTCTTGCCGTACTTCTCGGCGATCTCGCCGAGGGTCGCGTCGTCGAGCACCGCGCCCTGCGCGATCGGGGACCACGCCTCGACCTTCACGCCGTGGCGGTGCGAGGCCTCGCGCACGACGTCGTTGGTGAAGTAGGGGTGCGCCTCGACCTGGTTGACCACCGGGACGACGCCGGTCTCGGAGACGATGCGGTCGAGGTGGTCGGGCTCGAAGTTGGACACGCCGACCGAGGTGGTCAGGCCCTGCTCGACGAGCTCGGCCATCGCGCGCCAGGTCGACACGTAGTCGCCGTCGTACCGGGTGGGTAGCGGCCAGTGCACGAGGAACAGGTCGGTGCGGTCCAGGCCGAGCTTGCCCAGCGACTCCTCGAAGGAGCGGCGGACGTCGTCGGGCCGGTGGTTGCCGTTGTTGAGCTTGGTCGTGACGTAGTAGTCGTCGCGGGCCAGCCCGGAGGAGGCGAGGGCCTCGCCGACGCCGGCCTCGTTGCCGTACATCTGCGCGGTGTCGATGTGGCGGTAGCCGACCTCGAGGGCGGTCGCAGTCACCTCGGCGGTGTCCTCGGCGGGGACCTGGAAGACGCCGAAGCCGAGCTGGGGGATGGTCGTCTGGTCGTGGAGCGTGATGCTGGGAACGGTCATAGCAGGCCCAGCGACCCACGCGGCCGCAGTATTCCGTGCAGGATCGGGGCATGCACCCGGGTACGGACGGTCGCGGCGAGCCGCTGGACTACACCGACTACGACACGCGGCTCGCGGCCTACGTGCTCCTCACCGAGGACCGGCCGGGGGGTCGCCGGGTGCTGCTCGCCCTGTGGAACGAGGCCGAGCGGCCGCAGTGGACGTTGCCGGGCGGGGGCGCCCACCTGCACGAGACGGTCGAGCAGACCGCCGTCCGCGAGGTCCACGAGGAGACCGGGTACGACGTGGCGCTCGGCCCGGTGCTGTGGGTGAGCACCTACGTCATCGCCCCGGAGCGCCGGCACCGGGCGACCACGCGCCCGATGAAGGCGGTCCGGGTGGTCTACGAGGGACAGGTGACCGGCGGCCGGCTGCGCGACGAGGTCGGCGGCAGCACCGACACGGCCCGCTGGGTGCTGGTCACCGACGTCCCCGCGCTGCCGCACGTCTCCCTCGTCGAGGAGGCGCTGGCGCACCTGCGCTGACGACGCCGCGGGCGACCGGGCCGAGCCGACGGCTCAGCCGACGGGTGGCCCCACGGCCAGCGCCGCCGCGGTGAGCACGACCACGGCGGCCGTCCCGCCCAGGGCGACGGGGACGGGGGTGACCCGGCGCCACCGGTCGCCGACCTCCCGACGACGCTCGGCCGAGCGGACGAACCACGGCGTGAGCAGCGGCGGGACCGCTGCGGCGAGCCCGAGCAGCGTGCGGCCCGGCGACCACCGCTGGTCCAGGGCCACCACGAGGGTGGTGACGACGTAGGCCAGGAAGACCACGCCGTGCGCGGCGCCGAACACCGAGACCGCCAGGTCGGTGGTGCGGGTGAGGTACTTCAGCACCATGCCGACCAGCAGCAGCGCCCAGGTGACGGCCTCCGCGAGGGCCACGACGCGCCACAGCCGCGCGGGACTGGCGAGCAGGCTCATGCCCCGGTTGTACCCCCACCCTCCCAGCGCAGCGGGGTCGTGCAGGATCGGTCGGCATGACGGCCGCCCCCCGCCCCGACCGCACGGCCCCCGCGACCCGCGCCGGTCGGGTGGCCCTCGCCACCTGCGCCGAGGAGCCCGGCCTCGACGGCGAGGGCCGCCTGCTGCTCGCCGCGCTGTCCGACGCCGGGGTCGAGGCCGGGCCCGCGGTCTGGGACGACCCGGGCCAGGACTGGTCGGGCTACGACCTCGTGGTGGTCCGCTCGACCTGGGACTACGCCCGCCGGCTGCCCGCCTACCTGGCGTGGGCCGACGAGGTGGCGGCGGCGACCCGCCTGCTCAACGACCCGGCGCTGCTGCGGTGGACGACCGACAAGTCCTACCTCGAGGACCTGGCCCGGCGCGGCGTGCCGGTCGTCCCCTCGGTGTTCCTGCCGCCAGGGTCCGACCCGGCACACCCGCTGCTCGACGTCGAGCACGTGGTCAAGCCCACGGTCTCCGCGGGCTCGCTGGACACGCTGCGGCTCGGCGCCGGTGAGGTGGAGCGCTCGACGGACCACGTGAGGGCGATCCACGCCTCCGGACGGACCGCGTTGGTCCAGCCGTACCTCGCCTCGGTCGACGAGCGCGGCGAGACCGCGGTGGTCCACGTCGACGGCGTCCTCTCCCACGCGATCCGCAAGGGGGCGCTGCTCGAGGCAGGCGCAGGGCTGGTCGACGGGTTGTTCGCGCAGGAGCAGATCGAGCCGCGCGAGCCGAGCCGCGCCGAGCTGGACGTCGCGCGGGCCTGCCTCGGGCTGCTGCCGCCGACCGCGGACGGAGCCCCGCCGCTCTACGCGCGCGTCGACCTGCTGGCCGGCGAGGACGGGCCGCTGGTGCTCGAGGTGGAGCTCGCCGAGCCCTCGTTGTTCCTGGAGCACGCCGACGGGGCCGCCGAGCGGCTCGCGGCCGCGATCGCCGCTCGCCTCTGACGGGCCCCGTCGCGGGGCGGCGTCCGGGAACAACCCCCGCCCCGGGCAGGTTGTGGCGGGTGGGAGCGAAGTTGAGTTGAACCGGCTCAACTTCTCTGCCACGATCTGTGCAGCAGACCGCTGCGGCCCACCGCGGCCGCACCTGCACCCACCAGCGTCCCCGGGCCCCCGCCCCGGGCAGCACCCAGGAGGTAACTCACATGGCACGAGCCGTCGGTATCGACCTCGGCACGACCAACAGCGTCGTCGCGGTCCTCGAGGGTGGCGAGCCCACCGTCATCGCCAACGCGGAGGGCGCGCGCACCACCCCCTCCGTGGTCGCCTTCGCCAAGTCCGGCGAGGTCCTGGTCGGCGAGGTCGCCAAGCGCCAGGCCGTCACCAACGTCGACCGCACCATCCGCTCGGTCAAGCGCCACATGGGTGGCGACTGGTCCCAGACCCTGGACGACAAGTCGTTCAACCCCCAGCAGATCAGCGCCTTCGTGCTCCAGAAGCTCAAGCGCGACGCCGAGGCCTACCTCGGCGAGCCGGTGACCGACGCCGTCATCACCGTGCCGGCGTACTTCTCCGACGCCCAGCGCCAGGCCACCAAGGAGGCCGGCGAGATCGCGGGCCTCAACGTCAGCCGCATCGTCAACGAGCCGACCGCGGCGGCGCTGGCCTACGGCCTGGACAAGGGCGACGACCAGACCATCCTCGTCTTCGACCTCGGTGGCGGCACGTTCGACGTCTCCCTGCTCGAGATCGGCGAGGGCGTCGTGGAGGTCAAGGCGACCTCGGGCGACAACCTGCTCGGCGGCGACGACTGGGACGACGCCATCGTGGGCTGGATGGTCAAGAAGTTCAAGGACGGCAACGGCGTCGACCTCGCCGCCGACAAGATCGCCAAGCAGCGCCTCCAGGAGGCCGCCGAGAAGGCGAAGATCGAGCTGTCGTCCTCCAGCGAGACCACGATCCACCTGCCCTACATCACCCACGGCGAGTCCGGCCCGCTGCACTTCGAGGAGCGGCTGACCCGCTCGGACTTCCAGCGGATGACCGCCGACCTGCTCGAGCGCACCAAGGCGCCGTTCCAGGCGGTGCTGAAGGACGGTGGCGTGGCGATCGACAAGATCGACCACGTGGTCCTCGTCGGCGGCTCCACCCGGATGCCGGCGGTCAGCGACACCGTCAAGGAGCTGCTCGGTGGCAAGGAGCCCAACAAGGGCGTCAACCCCGACGAGGTCGTCGCCATCGGCGCCGCGCTCCAGGCCGGCGTGCTCAAGGGTGAGGTCAAGGACGTCCTGCTGCTCGACGTGACCCCGCTGTCGCTGGGCATCGAGACCAAGGGCGGCGTGATGACCAACCTGATCGAGCGCAACACCACGATCCCGACCAAGCGCTCGGAGATCTTCACCACCGCTGACGACAACCAGCCCTCGGTCGAGATCAAGGTCGCCCAGGGCGAGCGGCAGATGTGGGCCCAGAACCAGGGGCTCGGCAACTTCGAGCTCACCGGCCTGCCCCCCGCGCCGCGCGGCGTGCCCAAGATCGAGGTCACCTTCGACATCGACGCCAACGGCATCGTCCACGTCTCCGCCAAGGACCAGGGCTCCGGCAAGGAGCAGTCCATGACGATCTCCGGCGGCTCCGCGCTCGGCAAGGACGAGATCGACCGGATGGTCCGCGAGGCCGAGCAGTACGCCGAGGAGGACGCCAAGCGGCGCGCCGCGGTCGAGGCCCGCAACACCGCCGACGGGCTGGTCTACACGACCGAGAAGTTCCTCACCGAGAACACCGAGAAGCTGCCCGAGGACGTCCGCACCGAGGTGCAGGCCGATGTCGACGCGCTGAAGGTGACGCTCGAGAACGACGAGGCCACCTCGGAGGAGATCGAGGCCGGGGTCGCCAAGCTCAACGAGTCCAGCCAGAAGATGGGCGCCGCGATGTACGCCGCCGCCGAGGCGGAGTCCGCCGCGGCCGGTGGTGCGGACTCCTCGACGGGCGGGGCCGACGACGACGTCGTCGACGCCGAGATCGTCGACGAGGAGGGCGACTCCACCGGCGAGGGCGGAAGCAAGTGAGCGCCGACGAGGTGCGGGAGCCCGACGAGGGCGTGGACGAGGACGGCGCCACCGTCGAGCCGACGGTCGACGCCTCGGTCGAGGCCGAGGTCGTCGAGGAGCCGGCGGACGCCGCTGACCCCGACGACCGGGACGGCCCGGCCGGGCGGGACGACCTGGGCGACCAGGTCGCCGACCCGGTCGACCCGGTCGACCCGGTCGCTCAAGGCGCCTCGGACGAGCTCGAGGTCGCGCGGATGGAGTCCGCCGAGCGGTTGGCGGACCTGCAACGGCTGCAGGCGGAGTTCGTCAACTACAAGCGGCGCGTCGAGCGCGATCGGGAGCTGCTGAAGGAGAACGCGACCTTCGCCGCGCTCGCCCCGATCGTCGAGGTGCTCGACACCATCGACCGGGCACGCGAGCACGAGCCCCTCGAGGGCGGCCTGAAGGCGGTCGCCGAGCAGCTCGAGCGCACCGTCGCGACCTCGGGTCTGCTCAAGTACGGCGCGGCGGGCGACGCGTTCGACCCGACGATCCACGAGGCGCTCTCCCACCTGGGGGAGGATCCTGAGGTGAGCGGGACGACCTGCAAGGTGGTGGCCAAGTCGGGCTACAAGATCGGCGACCGCGTGGTCCGCGCCGCGCAGGTGCTGGTGGCGGACCCGCCGGCCTGAGGACCGGTCCGACGACGGAGCACGAGCACGGAACGGGAGGGGTGAGATGGCCGACGACCAGGGCTTCCGGCCCGACTGGGCCGGCAAGGACTTCTACGCCGTGCTCGGCGTGGGCAAGGACGCCTCGGCGGCCGACATCAAGAAGGCCTACCGGCGGCTCGCCCGGGAGAACCACCCCGACTCCAACCCGGGTGACAGCGCCAAGCACGACACCTTCAAGCGCGTCGCGGAGGCCTACGACGTCGTGGGCGACCCCGACAAGCGGGGCCGCTACGACGAGATGCGGCGGCTCCAGGGGGCCGGCGCCTTCGGTGGTGGCTTCGGCGGTGGCGGCCGCACCGCCGGCGGGGTCAACGTCGAGGACCTGCTGCGCGACCGGATGGGCGGCGGCGGGTTCGGCGACATGTTCGGCGACCTCTTCGGGGGGGCCCAGCGCCGCCCGCAGGCCCCGCGGCCCCGGCGCGGCGCCGACGCCGAGACCACCGCGACGATCTCGTTCGTCGACGCCCTCGAGGGCGTGACGATCTCGTTGCGGCTGGCCTCCGACGCGCCGTGCCCGAGCTGCTCGGGGACCGGCGGAAAGCCGGGCACGCGCCCGAAGGTGTGCCCGGGCTGCGAGGGCGCCGGGTACGTCGTCTCCACCACCGGCGGGGCGTTCTCGATGAACGAGACCTGCCCTCGCTGCGGTGGCCGCCAGCTGGTCTACGACGAGGCGTGCCCCACCTGCGCGGGGTCGGGCCGCGGCCGGTCCGACCGGACCGTCTCGGCGAGGATCCCGGCCGGCGTCAAGGACGGGCAGCGGATCCGGCTCAAGGGCAAGGGGTCGGCGGGTGAGAACGGTGGCCCTGCCGGGGACCTGTTCGTGACCGTCAAGGTCGCGCCGCACGCCGTCTTCGGGCGCACGGGTGACAACCTCACCCTCGAGGTCCCGGTCTCCTTCGACGAGGCGGCCCTCGGGGCCGAGATCAAGGTCCCCACCCTCGGTGGAGCCCCGGTCACGCTGCGGCTGCCCGCCGGCACGCCGAACGGACGGACCTTCCGGGTCCGCGGCCGCGGCGCCACCCGCGCCGACGGCACCAAGGGCGACCTGCTGGCCACGGTCGTGGTGCACGTGCCCGCCGTCCTGGAGCCCGCGGCCCGGGAGGCGGTGGAGGCCTACCGGCAGGCAGTGGCCGCGAAGCCGCTGCGCAGCCGGCTCTTCGAGGAGGCCGGGTGATGCCGGGCCCGCCGTTCGCGCCGCCGCCCGCCGACGCGGCGGTGTACGTGATCAGCGTGGCCGCCGAGCTGACCGGGTTGCACCCGCAGACCCTGCGCACCTACGAGCGGCTGGGCCTGGTCACCCCCGGACGCACCGGCGGCGGGGGCCGTCGCTACTCCGCGCGCGACATCGACCAGCTGCGCGGCATCGCCGAGCTGACCTCGGCCGGCATCGGCCTGGAGGGGGTGCGCCGCATCCTCGCGCTCGAGCGGGAGAACGCCGCGCTCCACCAGCAGGTCCAGGAGCTGGCCGACGAGCTCGCTGCCGCGCGGGTGGCGGTACGCCGTCCGCGGGCCGCGGCGCCCGGGACGGCCGGGTCGCCGCTACCCGACGGCCTGCCCAACAAGCTGCCGGTCCTGCGACCCCGGGGCGTGGACGCCTCGGTCGTCGTCTGGCGCCGCGGCCGCTGAGCCCGGCTAGCCTGCCTGGCCCACGGCGGGCAGGCTGAGGGTGAAGACGGCGCCGCGGTCGGCGCCGTTGCGGTGACGCACCTCGCCGCCGTGGGCGAGGGCGAGGCGACGCACCACGAACAGGCCCAGGCCCGTGCCCGGCGCCGTGGTGCCGGGGGCGCGGGCGTACTCGTCGAAGAGCTGGTCGCGGAAGGGCTCCGGCACGCCCGGTCCGCGGTCCTCGACCTCGAGGTGGACCCAGGGCCCCCGGGCGCTGAGGGTCGCCAGCAACGGCGGCGCGCCGTGCTTGCGGGCGTTGGTGAGCAGGTTGGTCACCATCTGCTCCAGCCGGCCGAGGTCGGCGCGGACCCGCAGCCGCGCGCTGGGGTCGCCGTCGCGGCCGAGGACGTGCAGCGCGACGTCGGGGTGCGCCTCGAGGATCGTCTGGACCGCGTCACGCAGGTCGACCTCCTGCAGCCGCACCTCGAGCACCCCGCGCCGCGCCAGCGCCGCCGTGAGCAGGTCGGCGGTCAGCGCCTCCAGACGACGCGCCTGTCGTCCGACGGAGGCCAGCAGGGCGGCGCGGCGCGCCGGTTCGAGCCGTTCGGAGCGGTCCAACGCCTCGGCGATGCCGGTGAGCACGGTCACCGGGGCGCGCAGCTCGTGGGCCGTCGTGGTGATCGCCCCACGCAACCGGACGACCTCCTCGTCGGCCGGGTCCGGTCCCGCGTAGACCAGCACCTGGTCGGGCAGCCGCCGTGCTCGCACCGCGATCCGGGCCGAGTCGCGCACGACGGTGATCCGGAGGTCGTTGCGGTCGTGGTCCATCCGCTCGGCGCTCCCGAGCAGGGCCGACCACAGCTCGGGCAGCTCGTCGGCCAGCGAGGCCAGCGGGCCGGCGCTGATCCCGAGCAGCTGCGCAGCGGCGCCGTTGGCAGCGACGACCGAGCCGTCGCGAGGGTCCGCGACCAGCATCGCCACGGGCGCGTGCTCGACGAGCAGGGCGGCCGGGTCGGGGCCCGCCGCGACCGGGGAGCGCGGGGTCCAGGCCGGCGCGGTGCCGGCGTCGAGGTCCACGGCCTCGCGGTCGGCGCCGCCCCTGCGCGACTCGCTCTCCTGGGCGATCCGGCGCAACCGGTCGACGATCGCCGGCAGGCGGGTGCCCTTCTCGACGTACCCGTCGGCGCCCGAGACCAGCGCCTCGTCGCGCATCGCGCTCGCGCCGAAGCCCGAGAGCACGACGATCGTCGCGTCGGGGCAGGCGCGGCGCAGGTAGGGCAGCGCCTCGAGACCGTCCATCACCGGCATCGCGAGGTCGAGGACGACGAGGTCGGGCCGCTCGCGCTGGGCCTGCTCGACGCCGGCCCGGCCGTCGCCGGCCTCGGCGACGACCTCGAAGTCGTCGACCTCGTCGAGGGTCAGTGCGAGCAGCTCGCGCAGGTCCGGGGTGTCGTCGACGATCAGCGTCCGACGGGCGCGGGTGAGGGGTTGGCCGCTCACGTCGGACGGCTCACGCGACTCCCTCGTCGGCGTGCGCCTCGGGGGTCAGGACGGCGGGGACGGTGCGGCGGTGGCCGACGTCGCGGTGGCGACCGGACTCCATCAGCCCGGTGATGATCGAGCCGGCGGCGGCGATCGAGGTGTCCAGCGCCTCCAGCGCCTTGCGGTCGTCGCCGCGCTCGAGGGCCATCCGGGCGACGACGAGGCCCTGGAGGACGGAGTCGTTGAGGTCGAGGGCCTGCCGCTCGCGGTGGTCGAGCGCGGGGCGCGGCGCGTCCACCCCGTCGTGGGGGCGGCGAGCCGTCACCACGAGCGCGACGACGACGCACCCGGCCGCCAGGACGAGGCTGGCCACGACGACCACGAGGGACGTGCCGGGCACTCAGGCACCCCCGACCGTGGGCCCGCGCCCGACCCGGAGGTCGGGTGACACGGGTGGAACAGGGGGCATGGGGGGCACGGACCAAGGCTAGGCGCCGTCGCGGCGTCGCGTTCAGGGTCGTTGTACCCCTCTTCCCCCACCGCACGGACAGGTGTCGCGCCCGCTGGACCCGCCTGCGGACGTCCCCGTGGGCACTACGCTGCTCCGAGGGTCCACGGCGCAGTGGGCACGTCCGGAGGTATGGGGCTGGTGGACTGGCTGACCGACGCGGTCGCGACCTGGTGGGGCGACATCCACTGGGTCCACTTCCTGACCATCCCGGTCTTCACCGGTGTGGTCGGCTGGCTGATCAACTGGTCCGGGCTGTGGATGCTGTTCAGCCCGGTGCGCTTCCACGGCGTGCGGGTCCCGGGCATGCGCGAGCTGGCCACGGTCCTGCCGCGCAAGCTCCAGGAGGTCCCCGGGCTGCTCCAGGGGGGTCTCGGCTGGCAGGGCATCGTCCCGGCGCGCGCGGCGAAGATGGGCAGCATCGCGGTGGACAAGGCGATCGCCAAGCTCGGCACCCCCTCGGACTTCTACCAGCAGCTCGAGCCGGAGAAGATCGCCGCGCACATCGTGACCACCTTCCAGCCCGAGATCCCCGCGCTGGTCGAGGAGGTGATGCGCCGCGAGCACCCGCGGCTGTGGCGCGACCTCCCCTCCCCGGTGCGCGAGGCCGTCGTGGAGCGGGTGCAGTCCCAGGTGCCCGCCGTGGTCGCCCGGGTCACCGACGAGATCGGTGAGCACATCGACCAGCTGCTCGACCCCAAGATCATGGTCATCGACCACTTCCGGGAGAACCCGGCGCTGGTGGTGAAGATCTTCCGCGACTTCGGGCAGCGCGAGCTGAACCTGATGGTGCGCTTCGGGTTCGTCTTCGGCTTCCTGCTCGGCGTGCCGGTGGCGGTGGCCGACAGCATCGTGGGGCAGTGGTGGCTGCTGCCGGTGCTGGGCGTGATCGTCGGGTGGATCACGAACGCGCTCGGGATGTGGCTGATCTTCGAGCCACCCGACCCGCGACGGATCCTCGGCGTGCGGGTCCACGGGCTCTTCCCCCGGCGCCAGGAGCAGGCGGCCGAGGTGTACGCACGGATCATCGCCGAGGACGTGATCACCCTCGAGCGGATCGGCGTCTTCCTGCTCGACGGCCCGCGCGGCGACCGCACCCGGCAGATGCTCGCGACGGCGCTGCTCCCGGCCATCGACCGCGCCGCCGGCCGCGCCCGGGGGGTGGTGCGGGTGGCGCTGGGGCCCGAGCGCTTCGACCACATCCGCGAGTCCGTGGCGGAGGAGGCGGTCGGCAAGACCCTCACGCCGTTCCGGGACCCGGCGTTCAACGAGCAGCAGGGCGAGCGCATCCGGGTGCTGGTGGCCGAGCGCACCAAGGAGCTGCCGCCGTCCGACTTCGTGGAGATGATGCGCTCGGCGATCCGGGAGGACGAGTGGATGCTCTACGCCCACGGCGCGATCATGGGCCTGGGCGGGGGCTTCCTGCACCTGGCGTTCTTCGGGGTGGGAGGCTGACCCGGCGATGCCCTCCCTGGTCCCCCACGTCCCCCGCGAGCAGCTGGGCCGCGCCGCCGGCTCGGTGCCCGGCCTCGCGCGGGTCGCGGCCTCCGCCGCGTGGCACACCACCGGGTGGGGCGTGCGCACGTCGCTGCGCAACGGCCGCCGCGTGGCCCGCGCCGCGGTCTCGCCGCAGGAGGCCGCCGATCTCGTCGAGGACCTCACCGAGGCCGTCGCGGTCGTCGGCGACCTGGCGCGCAAGTTCTCCGCGGGGACCCCGGTCGGGCGGGCGCTGATCGAGGCCGGCGCGGCGGTCGGTGGTCTCGCCGAGATGGGCCGCGGCGGGGCGGACGCCCGCGAGCACCACGACGGGGACCACCACGACCAGGACCACCACGACCACGGCGACCAGGGCCACCGGGGTGCGACGGTGGTCCGCGGCCACGTCGTCGACACCGGGGCGACCGGGCACGGCGCGCAGGACGAGGTCGCGCTGCGCGAGCAGGGCCAGCGGTTGCTGCGTCGCTCCCGCGACGTCTGGTCCGCCGAGGAGGGCCACCCTGCGTACGGACGGATCCTCACCGAGCTCGCGCCCGACGAGGCGCGCATCCTGCTGCTCCTCCTCGAGGGCGGGCCCCAGCCGTCGGTCGACGTGCGGACCGGGGGGCCGGTGGGCGTGGTCAGCTCCCGCCTGGTCGCACCGGGCCTGACGATGATCGGCGGACGTGCCGGCTGCCGGCAGCAGGCGCAGGTCCCGTCCTACCTGAACAACCTCTTCCGCCTCGGGTTGGTCTGGTTCTCCCGCGAGGCGCTGCGCGACCCCATGGACTACCAGGTGCTGGAGGCGCAGCCGGACGTGCTCGCGGCGCTGCACTCGGTCCGCTTCGCCCGGACCGTGCGCCGCAGCATCCACCTGACGCCGTTCGGCGAGGACTTCTGCCGAGCCTGCCTGGTCGAGGCCCACGAGCAGGACGCGGCGTTCCCCGAGCACGCGACGCCCGACACCGGGGACGGTGGCGGGTCCTGATCGCGGGCCGCTAGCCGTCCGAGGAGGTCGCGAGCGGCAGGCGCAGCGTGAACAGCGCGCCTCCCTCGGGGCCGGCCACGACGGTGACGTCGCCGTGCATCGCCCGCGCGAGAGTGCGCACGAGGTGCAGCCCGATCCCGGACCCCGCGGCGGCGCCGTCCTTGCCGCGGGCGAACTCCTCGAAGACCCCGTCGGCGGCCGCGTCCGGGACGCCCGGACCGCGGTCGGCGACCTCGACGACGCCGTGACCCGCGGTGGACCGCACCCGCACCGTGACCGGTGGCGCGCCGTGCTGGTGCGCGTTCGCGAGCAGGTTGCGCACCGCCTGGGCGAGCCGGACCGGGTCGGCGTCGACGCGTGGCTCGTCCTCGATCTCGAGCCGGACCTCGTCGTGCTCGTCCCGCGGGGCCTGGTCGGCCACGACGCGACGCACCACCTCGGCGGCGTCGACCGGCTCGATCTCGACGCGCAGCGTGCCGCGCTGGACCTGGGCCGCGGTGAGCAGGTCGGCGGTGATCGAGTCCAGCGCGCGGGTCTGGCGCACCACCGTCTCCCACCACCGGTCCGGGGCGTGGTCCGGGTCGGCGGCCAGCACGTCGGCGATGGCGTTCAGCACCGCCACCGGGCCGCGGACCTGCTGCGCGGTGGTGCTGATCGCCCGGCGCAGCACCCCGACGTCCTCACCCGAGGAGTCGAGGTAGACCAGCACCGACCAGCCGGTGCGCCGCAGCGTGGCCCGGGCACGCCCGCCCCCGAGGGCGACCTCGAAGGACGCGTCCGCGTCGAGGCGGTGGTAGGAGACCATCGAGGCCAGCTCGGGGGCGCACATCGCCAGCGGGCTGCCCGGCCTGGCCTCGCCCACCAGGCGCTGGGCGACCGCGTTGGCCGAGAGCACCCGGAACAACGGCTCGTCGGCGAGCTCCAGGACGCCGAACGGCGCGAGGGCGAGCGCCTCGGCGCCGGTGGCCGTCTCCGCCTCGGCTCCCGTGGCGCCGACCGCGGTCTCGACCCGGTCGGCGTCGACGGCCCGGGTGTCGGGCACGACCACCAGGGCCCGCCCGCTGCGCCCGGGCGGGGCGTCGCAGACCGTGCGCACGTAGTCGAGGATCGAGTGCAGCGGAGCCCCCTTCTGCACGTACCCGTCGGCGCCGCCGGCGACGGCGCGCGCGGACATCTGCTGGGCGCCGAAGCCGGACAGCACGATGATCCGGGCGGTCGGCACCAGGCGACGGATCGCCGGCAGCGCCTCGATGCCGTCCATCACCGGCATGGCCAGGTCGAGCAGCACCACGTCGGGGCGGTGCTCGCGGACGGTCTCGATCCCGGCCCGGCCGTCGGCGGCCTCGGCGACGACCTCGAAGCCGCCGCGCGTCAGCGCGATCGACAGCAGCTGGCGCAGGTCGTCGGTGTCGTCGACGACGACGACGCGCGACGCGGGCACCGCGGACGTGGACTCGGTCACCGGGCGTGCTCCGATCAGGTGGACGCAAGGAGGATACGCAGCGCGGCAGTGCCGTGGGGGCGGAATCGCCGACCCGACGTCGCGACCGTGACGTCCGGGAACACGGACCCCTCGGCGGGGCGTTATGATCACGCTGATGAAAGTTGAGTGCTGTGCACTCAAGTTCTACCCCGTACGACCCCTGGGAGCAGCCATGAGCCAGTTCGGAGCCGAGAAGTTCACCACCCGCAGCCGGGAGGCGGTCGAGGCCGCCCAGGTCGCGGCGACCACGGCCGGCAACACCGCCACCGACCCCCTGCACCTCCTGGTGGCCCTGCTGCGCCCCGACGACGGCACCGCGCGGAGCCTCGTCACGCGGGCGGGTGCGGACCCGCTGGCGCTGCTGGCCGGCGCCGAGCAGGCGGTCGCGGCGCTGCCGCGCGCCAGCGGGCAGACCGTGCAGCGGCCGGCGGCGTCGGCCGCCCTCACCCGGGTCCTCGCCGGGGCCCTCGACCTCGCCGCGTCGATGACGGACGACTACGTCGCCACCGAGCACCTGCTCGTCGCCCTGGCCGGGACCGAGTCCGGCGCGCGGCGGCTGCTCGTCGAGGCCGGTCTGGGCGAGGACGGGTTGCGCGAGGGCCTCACCGCCGTGCGCGGCAACCGCCGCGTGACCAGCGAGGACGCGGAGTCGACCTACGAGGCCCTGGAGAGGTACAGCGTCGACCTGACCGCGGCGGCCGAGGCCGGTGCGCTGGACCCGGTGATCGGCCGTGACGCCGAGATCCGACGCGTCGTGCAGGTGCTCTCCCGGCGCACCAAGAACAACCCGGTGCTGATCGGGGAGCCGGGCGTCGGCAAGACCGCGGTCGTCGAGGGCCTCGCGCAGCGGGTGGTCGCCGGCGACGTGCCCGACTCCCTGAAGGGTCGCCGGGTGCTCAGCCTCGACCTCGCGGCGATGGTGGCCGGGGCGAAGTACCGCGGCGAGTTCGAGGAGCGGCTGAAGTCCGTGCTCGAGGAGATCAAGGACGCCGGCGGCCAGGTGATCACCTTCATCGACGAGCTGCACACCGTCGTCGGGGCGGGTGCCGGGGGCGACTCGGCGATGGACGCCGGCAACATGCTCAAGCCGATGCTCGCCCGCGGTGAGCTGCACATGATCGGGGCGACGACCCTGGAGGAGTACCGCGAGCGCATCGAGAAGGACCCCGCGCTGGAGCGCCGCTTCCAGCAGGTGCTGGTCGGCGAGCCCGGCGTCGAGGACACGGTGCAGATCCTGCGGGGCATCCAGGAGAAGTACGAGGCCCACCACGGGGTCCGGATCACCGATGCCGCGCTGGTCGCCGCTGCCACCCTGTCCGACCGCTACATCACGGGGCGACGGCTGCCCGACAAGGCCATCGACCTCATCGACGAGTCCGCGTCGCGGCTGCGGATGGAGATCGAGTCCTCGCCGGAGGAGATCGACCAGCTGCGCCGCCACGTGGACCGGCTGAAGATGGAGGAGTTCGCGCTGGCCAAGGAGTCCGACGACGCCTCCGTCGAGCGGCTCGCGGTGCTGCGCGGGGACCTCGCCGACGCCGAGGAGGAGCTCCGCGCGCTCGAGGCGCGCTGGGAGCAGGAGAAGTCCTCGCTCGAGGGCGAGGGTCGGCTGCGCCGCCAGCTCGACCAGCTGCGCGGCGAGGCCGAGCGGATGCAGCGCGACGGGGAGCTCGGGCGTGCCAGCGAGATCCTCTACGGCCGGATCCCCGAGCTCGAGAAGCAGATCGAGGCCGCGGCCGCGGCGGAGAAGAACGTCGTCGAGCCGCTGGTCGGCGAGGAGGTCGGCCCGGAGCAGATCGCCGACGTCGTCGAGGCGTGGACCGGCATCCCCACCGGCCGGTTGCTCGAGGGCGAGACCTCCAAGCTGCTGCGCATGGAGGAGGTGCTGGGGCGGCGGCTGATCGGGCAGCGCGAGGCCGTCGGCGCGGTCAGCGACGCGGTGCGCCGCTCGCGCGCAGGGATCTCCGATCCCGACCGGCCCACCGGGTCGTTCCTGTTCCTGGGCCCGACCGGCACCGGCAAGACCGAGCTGGCCAAGGCGCTGGCGGACTTCCTCTTCGACGACGAGCGAGCGATCGTGCGCATCGACATGAGCGAGTACGCCGAGAAGCACGCGGTGGCGCGCCTCGTCGGCGCCCCGCCCGGCTACGTCGGCTACGACGAGGGCGGCCAGCTGACCGAGGCGGTGCGGCGCCGGCCGTACTCGGTGGTGCTCCTCGACGAGGTCGAGAAGGCGCACCCCGAGGTCTTCGACGTGCTGCTGCAGGTCCTCGACGACGGCCGGCTGACCGATGGCCAGGGCCGCACGGTGGACTTCCGCAACACGCTGCTGGTGCTGACCTCCAACCTCGGCTCCGGCTACCTCGTCGACCCGACGCTCGACCCGGACAAGAAGCGCGAGTCCGTGCTCGCCACCGTGCGGGCCTCGTTCAAGCCCGAGTTCCTCAACCGGCTCGACGAGGTCGTGCTCTTCGACGCGCTGACACCCGAGGAGCTGACCCGCATCGTCGACCTGCAGCTGGCGCTGCTGGAGCGGCGGCTGGCGGTGCGGCGGATCTCGGTCGAGGTCACGGACGAGGCACGGCGGTGGCTGGCCGGGACCGGGTTCGACCCCGCGTACGGCGCCCGCCCGCTGCGCCGGCTGATCCAGACCTCCATCGGCGACCCGCTGGCCCGGCTGCTCATCGGCGGCGAGGTCACCGACGGCGCCGGGGTCAGGGTCGACCTGGCCCAGGACGGGTCGGGGTTGGGGCTCAGCCCGGCTCCGTGACCGCGGAGCTGCCCTCCGGGTCGACCCGGTCCAGCACGCAGAGCAGCGCGTCGCGCAGGTGGGCCAGCTCGGTCGGCGTCACGGCGTCGATGACGAGCCGGCGCACGTGGGCGACGTGCGCCGGCGCCGCCGCGACGAGGACCTGCCAGCCGGCGTCAGCGAGCGCCACGACCCGGACCCGCCGGTCGTCGGGGTCCGCGCAGCGGCCGACGAGCCCGCGTCGCTCGAGGCGGGTCACGACGTTCGACAGCCGGGAGAGCGACCCGGCCGTGACCGACGACAGCTGCGACATCGCCAGCCTGCGGTCGGGCTGCTCGGAGAGCATCGCCAGGACCAGGTACTCGTAGTAGTTCACGCCCGCGCAGCGCTGGAGCTGGGCGTCGAGCGCCGCGGGAAGGGTGGCCATGGTCCGCGAGAGCGCGAGCCAGGCCTGCCGCTCCTCGGCCGAGAGCCAGCGCGGCTCGTTGTCGCTCACCGGCCCAGGATAGGGGCTCGACCGAGATGTTTGCACCTTGAAGTTTCTCCTGCTACGGTTACATCAACCTTGAACCAACGAGGTCCACCCCGAACCCAGGAGCACCCCAGATGAGCATCTTCAGCCGCAAGGACCAGCCCGCCAAGGCCGTCAGCCCCGACGCCGGCCCCGCCGCTGCGACCGCCGTGACCGACCGCCCCGCCGGCGTCGACCTGACCGGCGACTGGACGATCGACCCGAGCCACTCCCGCCTCGGCTTCTCGGCCCGGCACGCGATGGTGACCACCGTGCGCGGCGCGTTCACCGACTTCACCGGCACCGCGCACGTCGACGCCGTCGACCCGGCCGCCTCGACGATCGCGCTGACCATCGGCGCCGCGTCCGTCACCACCGGATCGCCCGACCGCGACGGCCACCTGGTCTCCGCCGACTTCTTCGACGTCGAGACCTACCCGACGCTGACCTTCGTCGCGACCCACGTGGAGCGCGACGGCGAGGACTGGGCCGTCACCGGCGACCTGACCATCAAGGACGTCACCCGCCCGGTCACCATCGTCTTCGAGCCGACCGGCACCGCCACCGACCCGTTCGGCAACCAGCGGGCCGGCTTCGAGGGCAGCGTCACCGTCAACCGCAAGGACTGGGGCCTGACCTGGAACGCCGCGCTCGAGACCGGCGGTGTGCTGGTCTCGGAGAAGGTCAAGCTCGACTTCGACGTCTCCGCGATCCGCGCCTGACCATGGGCGTCCCCTCGTCGTCGACGACCGCCCGCGCGGACGCGCGCATCGACCCCGGCCACCCGTTCGCGGCGCACCTGCGCCGCGCGGCCGCGGGTCGGTCCGCGCGCCCGCACGCGGCGTGGACGCCGGCGCACGGGGCGCTGCCGGCGCTCTACCTCAGCCACGGCGCGCCGATGCTGTTCGAGATGACCGGCTGGATGACCGAGCTCCACGACTGGGCGCGGCGGTTGCCGCGGCCCCGCGGCGTCGTGGTGGTCTCCGCCCACTGGGAGAGCGCCGGGACGATGATCTCCGCGCCGCGGGCGAGCGACCTGGTCTACGACTTCGGCGGCTTCGCGCCGATGTACTCCCGGATGCGCTACGACACCCCCGACGCGACGGCGCTGGCGCGCAGCGTCACCGCCCTGCTGGGCGTCGAGGAGCCGGTGCACGAGCACCCCTCCCGCGGCCTCGACCACGGGGCCTGGGTGCCGCTGAAGATCATGTACCCGGAGGCCGACGTCCCGGTCGTCCAGGTGAGCATGCCGACCCACGACCCCGGGCGGCTGCTGCGCCTGGGCCGGCGGTTGCGCGAGCTGCGCGGTCAGGGCGTGCTGGTCGTGGGGTCGGGCTACCTGACCCACGGGCTGCCGTTCCTGGACTGGTCGCGCCCCGACGTGGTGCCCGGCTGGTCCGCCGACTTCGACGCGTGGGCGGACGAGGCGCTGGGCCGCGGCGACGTCGACGAGCTCGCGGCGTTCCGCGACCGGGCGCCGGGCATGCCGTACGCACATCCCACCGTCGAGCACTTCACGCCGCTGTTCGTCACGCTCGGGGCGGCCGACGACCCGACAGCGCCGCCGGTGACCGCGGTCGAGGGCTTCGAGCTGGGGTTGTCGAAGCGGTCGTTCGAGGTGGTCTGAGCAGCATCGCGCCCCGGTCCCTTGACAGCCCCGCAGCCCCGCGAGGAACCTCCCGAGAAGGGTGGAGGGAGGGGCCATGGCTCCCAGGCGTCGGCAGTGCGGTGCGATGGCGGAGTACGAGCGGCTGCTCGAGGAGCAGCCGTCGTTCCGCACCAACCAGCAGCGCGCGGAGGAGTTCACCGCGCGCGCGGTGACCTCGGGGGAGGCCGAGCGGGTCACCCGCAGCCTGGTCACGATCCCGACCGTCGTCCACGTGGTGCACAACAAGCCGCGCGAGGACATCAGCGCCGAGCAGGTCGAGAGCCAGCTGGCCGTGCTGAACGCGGACTTCCGCGCCGCCAACCCCGACCGGTCCCAGGTGCCCGCACCCTGGCAGGGCCTGGTCGCGGACGCCGGGATCGAGTTCCGCCTGGCGGAGCGGGACCCTGCCGGTAAGCGCACGGACGGGATCGTGCGGGTGCACACCGAGCGGACGTCGTTCGGGCCGGGCGACGACGTCAAGCGGGCGGGTCGCGGCGGCTCGACGGCCTGGCCCTCGGACGCCTACCTCAACATCTGGGTGTGCACCCTCGGCGGCGGCCTCCTGGGCTACGCGCAGTTCCCCGGCGGGCCGAAGGCCACCGACGGGGTCGTCATCCTCAACACCGCCTGCGGGACCGAGGGGACCGCGACGGCGCCGTTCGACGGCGGCCGGACGGCGACCCACGAGGTCGGGCACTGGCTCAACCTGCGCCACATCTGGGGCGACACCCTCGACTGCAGCGGCGGCGACCGCGTCGCCGGACACGCCGAACTGCGCCGGCCCGCAACCAGGGCAGCCCGACCTTCCCCAGCGTCACCTGCGGCAACGCCCCGCACGGCGACATGTTCATGAACTACATGGACTACGTCGACGACGCGGCGATGTTCATGTTCACCGCCGGTCAGGTCACGCGGATGAACGCCTGCCTGGCCGGCCCCCGGAAGTCCTTCACCGCGTCCGCGTCGCGGACGAAGTAGGGCGCGGTGCGCAGCGAGGACGTGCGAGGCCGCTGGGTGCACGTCCACGAGGAGGACACCGAGGACCGGATGGTCTTCCGTCCGGCCGGCACCGACCTGCCGCCTGCCCGCGGCCGGGTGGCCTTCGACCTGCGCGAGGACGGCACCTTCGCCGAGACGGGGCTGGGCGCCGCCGACGTGCCCGAGGAGGCCTCGGGGAGCTGGGAGGTCGCCGGCGACACCATCACCCTCAGCGAGGGGGCCGCCCAGGGCGTGCCGCGGCGGATGGAGGTCGTGGAGGTCGGTACGGAGCGTCTGGTGGTCCGCCGGCGGCGCGACGGCTCCTGAGCCGGGCGGGAGCCGCCCTGGTATCAAGGGGGTGACCGACCCGGCACCGACGAGAGGAGCAACCATGAGCAGCCAGGACCCCGAGGGCACCGGACGCCTCGACGACGCCGCCGAGGAGAAGGAGACGTCGTCCACCGACGGAGGCGCCGCGGCCGAGGGCGAGTACGACCCGGCGCAGGGCTCGCCCGGCCAGGGCCACCCGGTCGGTCAGGACTACCCCGACGAGGCGCCCAAGGCGGAGTAGCGCCGCACCACTGTCCGCAGCGGTCGGGGACGGCGCTCAGTCGTCCGGTAGGTCGGCGAAGGCGCGCTTGGTCTCCTGGTACCAGCCCATCGCCCTGACGGGGTGGCGCCAGCGGCCCTTCATGGCCTCGCGAGCCGCCAGGTGCGCTCCGTCCCCGGCACGCTCGGCCTCCTTGAGGTGGCGGTCCTGGGCCTTGATCACCTCGTCAGCGCTCGTCGCACGGTGCTCGAGGTCGCACGGGCCGCCGAGCGAGCGGCAGGTCATGGTCTTCACGATCGTCTCCTTCGGGGGTCTCCTTGCGGGCTCCTGACGGCTGAGCGGGTGCGGGTGTGACGCCGGTCAGCCGGGTGGGTGAGCTGCCCTGCGGGGCGGGAGGCTGCTCGCTCGCCGCACCACCCGCCCCAGCACCTCGGGCGCGGCACGGAAGGTGATGGCGTGCACCTCGCCGCCGGCGACGGTGATGTCGAAGACGACCCTCGGTGCGCCCCGGTGGAACCAGGCGCTGGCGGGCCGGTCGTCGAGGAGGACGGGGAGCGCTGCTCGCGCACGACCGTCGAAGAAGGAGGCGACCTCGTGCCGGCCCACGACCCGCTGCGGCGTGCCGGCCAGCAACGCAGCGTCGTCGCCGGTCACCACTGCGTCGGGAGCCAGGAGGCGCAGCAGGCGGTCGAAGTCGCCGTCGCGGGAAGCGGCCATGAAGGCGTCGACCACCTCCCAGTCGGTCGGGGCGTCGTCCTCGGCGGGACGGGCGATCTTGGCCCGCGCCCGGGACGCCAGCTGCCGCGAGGCCGCAGGCGTGGTGCCGAGCAGCTCCGCGATGGCCGGGAAGTCGAAGCCGAAGCTGTCGTGCAGCACGAACGCGACCCGCTCGCGGGGGGCGAGCTGGTCGAGCACGACCCGCAGGGCGGAGCCGACGGTGTCGGCCAGCGCGGCAGCATCGGCGGGGTCGACGGGGGTGGCGCCACGGTCCTCGCCCGGGACGCCCGCGACCCGGACCCGCTCGAGGTCGTCGACCGGGACCGGCGTGCGCGAGCGCAACCGGTCGAGGCAGAGCCTGGTGGTGACCGTGGTCAGCCAGGCGGGGAGGCACGCGATGTCCGCGTCGGACCGGTCCAGGCGCAACCACGCCTGCTGAACGACGTCCTCGGCCTCGGCGTGGTCACCGAGCACCCGGGTCGCGATCTGCACCAAGCGAGGCCGCTCGACCTCGAACCCGTCTGTCCCGTCCACCGCGTCCCACCTCCTGACGTGCTCGTCGCGAGCATGACGCCCGGGCGGGCTCGGGTGTGACAGGACCGCGGCGGGCGGGTCCACGGGCCGGCCAGGGCCCTCGGTCGACCGGACGTCAGAACTCGGCCATCTTGTCCCAGCCGTCGCGGTCGACGTCGATGTACATGATGTCGGGGCGCTCGGCGATGTACTGCTTCGCGTCGCCGTCGATCCCGTTCTGGAAGTGGTCCGAGTTCACGTGCGCCTCGCCGGCCGCCTTGTCGTCGAAGGCCTCGATCGTCAGGATCGTGTCGGGGTCGTCGACGCTGCGGTAGTGCTCGTAGAACGTGTTGCCGGGCTCGGCGCGGGTGGCGTCGGTGTAGGCCTGGCTGGCCGCGAGGTAGGCGTCAGCAGTGCCGGGCTTCAGCTTCTTCTTGACGGTGATGTAGATCATCGCGCTCGCTCCTGGTCGTCTCGGGGTCCTGCGGACGCCTCCATCATCTGCCAGCAGGTGCGTGCGAACGGGTGTGGATCGACGGTTGCGATACGAACATAGGTTCGATAGACTCGAGCATGGCTCTGTTGGACGACCTCCGAGGTCTCACCGCGACGCTCGCGCGTGAGAGGTGCGACCGGGGCGGTCACGACACCGCCGCGGACGCGGTGCGGGTCGAGGCGATCGCGGCGATGGAGCGGCTGAAGTCGGCGCTGTGCGCCGCGCAGGCCGACCTCGCGGTCGGGCTGGACGCCTCGGTGCGTGACCAGCACGCGATCGCGAGGGTGCCGGCCGCGCGGCGGGGCAGAGGCGTGGCAGCGCAGGTCGCACTGGCCCGGTCGGAGTCCCCGCACCGCGGCCAGGTCCTCCTCGGGCTGGCGAAGGACCTCGCCGTCGACCTCCCTTGTACTCGCGAGGCGCTGCGGACGGGGGTGCTGAGCGAGTTCCGCGCGATGCTCGTCGCCCGCGAGACCGGCTGCCTGGGACGCGAGGACCGCGCCCGGGTCGACGAGCAGGTCTGCGGCGACCCCGGTGTCCTGGAGGGCCTGGGCACCGCGCGGCTGGTCGGGGAGCTGCGTCGACGCTGCTACGCCCTCGACCCCGCCTCGGTGGTCCGCCGCGCGAAGCGGGCCGAGTCCGAGCGGCGGGTCAGCGTCCGACCCGCCCCCGACACCACCGCCTACCTCACCGGCCTGCTCCCGATGGGCCGTGCGATCGCCGCCCACACCGCCCTGGCCACGGAAGCCGATCGGCTCCGCAGTGCCGGCGACCCCCGCACCCGCGGCCAGCTGATGGCCGACCTCATGGTCGAACGACTCACCGGCCAGGCCACGGCCGACGCCGTCCCGATCTGCCTCAACCTGGTCATGTCCGACCGGGCCGCGTTCGGAGCCGGCCACGAAGCCGCCACCGTCCCCGGCTTCGGCCCCGTCCCCGCCCAGATCGCCCGCGAGCTCCTCGCCCGCGCCACCCAGGACCTCCAAGCCTGGGTCCGCCGGCTCTACGCCGACCCCACCGGCCACCTCGTCGCGCTGTCCACCAAGCAGCGGTTGGCCACCGACGGGCTCGCCATCTACCTGCAGCTGCGCGACCAGGGCCTGTGCCGCACCCCTTACTGCGACGCCCCCGCCCGCCACGGCGACCACGTCGTCCCCGCCGCGGAGGGCGGACCCACCACCGCGACCAACACCCAAGGTCTGTGCGAGGCCTGCGACCACACGAAGCAAGCACCCGGCTGGGCTCAGACCGTCGTCCCCGACGACACCGGACGCCACACCGTCCAGACCACCACCCCCACCGGCCACCGCCACCGATCCAGGGCACCAGCACCGCCGGAGCCCGCGACCCCCAGGACGAGCGCCGCCTGAAACCGCCCCGCGCGCCTCAGCCGATCCGCTCGGCCAGCGAGACGACGACGGCCTCCGGTCCGCGCACGTAGGCCATCTCCCAGGTGTCCTCGTGCTGCCCGGCACCGCCGACCAGCCCGTAGCGATCGGCGGTCAGGGCCTCGACGTGCGTCCCTCGACCTCGAGGCCCAGCCCTGCGTCGGTCACGCCCGTGGGAGGCGGCGGCCGTCCGGGAGGGCTCGGCCGGCGGCCAGGGCGACGCGCGTGGCAGGGTCGTCGGCGAGGCTGTCGAGGCCGGCCAGGTCGACGCCGAAGGTGGCGCCCCCAGCGGCGGTCAGCTGGTCGAGGACGTGGCGGACGGCGTCCGGCGGCGCGACCGCGGGCGCGTCCATCGCCAGGGTCACGTCCAGGGAGTGGATGACCGCGTGGCTCAACGCGCCGTCCGCGCCGCCGCCTGGCGGCTGCCAGGCGTGCAGCCCGGGCGAGCGCAGCTGGTCGAGGAGGTCGGGGACGGGGAGCCGGGCGTCCCGGCGGGCGACGGTCTCCGACAGCACGCCGAAGTCACCGCCGGCGGCCACCATCTCGGCGCCGAACTCCGCCGGGCCGAGCCGGGCCGGCATCGTCACGTGGGCGACCAGGTGACGCACGTGCCAGCCCTCGCAGAGCGTCGGTGCGCCCCAGACCTCCTCCGAGCCCGCCTCGAGGACGTCGGCCAGGCCCCGGTAGGTCGGGGCGACCCAGTGCTGCGGATCGGTCACCTCCCCATCCAACGGCCGCGCCGACCGGCGGTCAACGGCCCACCCCGCGCGCCGCCCCTAGAACTCGGCCGTCCGGTCCCAGCCGTCCTGGTCCGGCAGGACGGCGTAGAATGTCGGGGACCTCGGCGACGAGCTGCTTGGGTCTCGTCGTGCTCGAGGAAGTGCTGGAAGTGCTCCGAGGCGACGTGGGCCTCGCCGGCGGCCCTGTCGTCGAATGCCTCGATCGTCAGGATCGTGTCGGGGTCATGGAGGCGCCGACCACGGGGGCCCGCGGATGGGTGCACCGCGTGCGCCCTGCTGGTCGCAAGGGACGCACGGGCAGGACCACGCGAGGGGATACCCGTGACTAGCAGGGCTACGGGATCACCCGACACCTCGACGACAGGGCCTGTGCCGCACCCCCTGGTGCGACGCCCCCGCCCGACATCCCGACCACGTCGTCCCCGCCGCCGCGGGTGGTCCCACCACCGCCGAGAACACCCAAGGCTTCTGCGAGGCCTGCGATCGGACCGAACAAGCGCTCGCCGCTCGGTCGGCGAGGCCCGCTGCCTGACGCTGTCTCGTGGGTTCCGGTCGCCTGTGTCACGATCCTGCCCACCACATGGATCGATGGCCGGGGAGAGCGGATGAGGAAGCAGATCGCGGCGCTGGTTGCTGTTGGCCTCGTGATCGGCGGGCTGTCCTTCGGCAGCCCAGCGTTCGCGGAGACCATCTCGAAGGCGGACCCTGACCCGCGCTGCTCCCAAGCGCCGCCCCTCGACGTCAAGCGGGCTACGTTCACCTACACGCCGGACGCCTTCGTCACCCGCATCCAGATGGGTGCACTGACCAAGCGGACGTCGCAGGTCTTCAGCCGCTTCTACGTCGGGAACGACCGAGGGGTCCGATACGGGGTGCAGCTGGTCAGCGCGTTCCGCAGGGGCGAGCTCCGTACGACCGGCTACTGGACGGACTACGAGGAGGGCGACTACAGCAACCGTTTCCGGAGGGGCGTCACGGCCAGGTGGGACCGCGGTGATGACGCGGTCGTGTTCCGCCTGACCAGTCATCTTCGGGGAAAGCGGGTGGACGCCGCCGCCTACTCGGTGGCCAAGGGCGCCGACCACGGCCCGGCGTGCGGGGACTACATCTTCGTGAGCTCGCTCGAGCGGGGTTGATCGGGCTCCCAGCGGGACGTCGTGGCTCGCCGACCCGCCACCGTGATCGAGCCTGAGCGCTTCTGGTCGTGGGAATTGTGAGCCTGTCGGCCTTTGCAAGCCCCGACAAGTTCGGAAGTCCCCGGCCGGCCGGGGATTCCGCGGGGCGGCCGGCCCTTCCCACCAGGCCCACCGGTCACTACCGTCGGGAGGTCACGGTTCCCCGGGGGAGGGGGTGGGGGCATGCGTCGACCGTCGGGGTTGCTGCTCGTCCTGCTCCTCGTCGCGGTGGTGGGGCTGACCGGTTGCGGCGCCGCCTCGCCCGAGGGCGCGGCCAGCGTCGAGGGGTTGGGGGAGCCGCTGGGTGAGACCGACGTGCCCGACCTCGTGATTCCTGTCGGTCTCTACCGCGACCCGCAAGGCAGCTCGGTGCTGGTGAACGTCTGCGAGCAGGCGGGCGAGGACGCCGCGGACGCCGCGCGTGCCTCGCTGGTCGAGGACCGCCGCGGCCGGTGCGTCCCGGCCGACCGCCGTCGCGCGGCCGCCGGCGGCGACGCCGCCGGCGACCCCGGCCGTCCAGGCGTTGGAGCCGTCCTCGTGGCCAAGGACCTCCACGTGTGCGGCGAGGACGAACGGGCCGCGGACGCGCCGCGGTTCCCGGTCGACCAGGTCAGCACCAGCGCCGAGCTGGTCGGCGCCAGCAGCCTGAAGGTCGTGGTCAGCGTCGATCCCGACTCGCCGATCGAGCCGGAACCGGGGGCCTACTGCGGCGCCATCGTCGTCGAGCGCGACGGCACCGACCCCCTGGTCCTGGACTTCGCCGTCGGCCTCGCCGACCGCGAGGGAAGGGCGATGGTGTGGGCGTTCCTCTGGCTGACCGTCGGCGCGTTCCTCGGCGTGATGCTGCGCTTCTTCAACGACCCGATCGGCAAGCTGGTCCCGCTGTACCGGCGCTACCGGTCCACGGCGCGCTGGGTGCGCTCGCTCGTCGCGGGCTACGACGGGACCCCGCTGCCCGCGACCGTGAAGACGCTCCAGGCGCGCCTCCTCGACGTCGAGGACTCGTTCCGCTTGCTCGACCCGGTCGCCGCCGACCAGTCGGCCTGGGCGAGCTCGACGACGGCCCGCGCGGCCATCACCGCCGACCCGGCCGCTGCTGACCGGCGGTACGCCGCGCTGCCGGTCGGCGAGCAGGACCGGCGCACCGGAAGCCGGGCTCGCGCGGCCTGCGCCTGCTGTTCGGGACGCTCAACGTCTACTGGCTGGTCGCGCTCGTCGCCGTGGTGCTCGGCGTCGTCTTCATCGGGTTCTGGACCCGGCTACGTGCAGAACGACCTCTTCGCCGGCAGCCTCGAGGACTGGGTGGGCCTGGTGACGTTCGGGCTCGCCGCCCAGGTCACCGCGACGACCGTCGCCGAGTCGCTGGGCCGGCTGCTGCCCACCGCCCGCCAGGCAGCGCGGCTGACCCGACGACCGACCGGGCGACCGGGCGGCGGGGCGCGTGGGCTCGGCTGGGAGGATGGCGACGTGCCCGACAAGCCCCCCGAACGTCCGCGCCCGGTCACGTGGGCGGCCGCGGTGATCATCGGCGGGTCGGTGCTCGTGCTGATCACGTCGTGGCAGGTCGTCGCCGGCATCGGCTCGCTCGACACCCGCGAGGGCGTCGAGGAGTTCCTCGCCGAGCCCCCCGGCTCCGGCCTCGGGCTGGACGTGCCGGCCGCCCTCGACGCGCTGCGGCTGACCGCGACCGTCGCCGCCGCGTGCGCCGTCGCCGCGGCGATCCTGGGCGGCTACGTCCTCCAGCGCTCGCGCAGCGCCCGGATCGGGCTGAGCACCCTGGCGCCGCCGATCTTCGTGGCCGGCGCGATCACCGGCGGCCTGGTCTCCGCAGCCGTGGTCGCCGCCGTGGTGACGCTGTGGCTGACCCCCGCCCGGGAGTGGTTCGCCGGCCGGGAGCCCGCCGCCCGCCGCCCGGGGCCCGCCGCGCCCGGGGCGACGCCCGCCCCCGTCGCGGGACCCCCGCCGACCGCTCCGGCTGCCGGCAGCGCACCCACCGGAACGACCTCGCTCGCCGGCCCGTCGTCACGACCGTCACGACCCGCCGCCGTGCTGGTCGCCGCGATCGTCACCTGGAGCCTCACCGGGCTCGTGCTGCTGGTCGGGCTGCTCAGCGTCGCCGCGCTGTGGGCGGCACCCGACGCGATCGAGGCGGCGCTGCGCGAGCAGGACCCCGGCGCCCTCGAGCAGGGGGTCTCGTTCCGCGAGGTGCAGGTCGGCACGACCGTGCTCTTCGCCCTGGTGGTCGCGTGGTGCCTCGGCGTGGCCGTCGCGGCCGGGTTCGTGCTGCGCGGGTCGCGGCCGGCGCGGGTGGTGCTGCTGGTCAGCGCCGTGTCCGCCGGTGGGCTGGCCCTGGTCGCCACCCTGGCCTCGGCGGTCGCCGTGGTGCCGATGGTGGGGTGCCTGGTCGTGGCCGGCCTGCTCCTGCGGCCCGAGGTGCGGGCCTGGCCCTGATCCGCTGTGGTTGGGTTCTGCGCATGAGCGACCCCCAGCACCCGTACGGCCAGCAGAGCCCGTACGGCCAGCAGAGCCCGTACGGCCAGCAGAGCCCGTACGGCCAGCCCACCCCGTACGGCTACGGCGACCCCGCGCCGCAGCGCCGGCCCGGCACGGTCACCGCCGCGGGCGTCACCACGATCATCCTGTCCGGGCTCGTGGCGCTGCTGTTCGGCGCCGTGACCGTGGGGCTGGTCGTCGCGCGCGAGGAGATCGCCGCCGAGCTCGACGCCGAGCTGACCGGTCAGCCGGGCATGGCGGGCTTCACCGCCGACGACTTCACCTCGATCGGCATCGTGGTGAGCGCGGTCTTCCTGGTCTGGGCGCTGTCCGCCATCGTGCTCGCGGTGCTGGCGATGCGCGGCGCCGGCTGGGCCCGGGTGCTCCTCGTGGTCTCCTCCGCGATCACCGCGGTGCTGAGCCTGATGGCCATCGGATCGCTGGTCTCCGCGCTGTGGCTGCTCGGCTCGATCGCGGTGGTCGTGCTGCTGTTCACCGGTGGCGCGAACCAGTGGTACGCCGCGGCCCGGGGCCGCTGAGGTCCGCGGCGGCCAACCGCTCCAGGCCCTGCTCGACGACCTCGGCCCGCTTGCAGAAGGTCCACCGGACCAGGTGCCGACCCGCGTCCTCGTCGTCGTGGAACCCCGCCATCGGGATCGCGACCACCCCCGCCCGACCGGGTAGCGCGTCGCAGAACGCGCGCGCGTCCGGCCAGCCCAGCGCGCTGGTGTCCGTCACCGCGAAGTAGGTGCCCTCCGGCGTGCGCGCCACGGGCAGTCCTGCTCCGGCGAGGCCCTCGCAGAGCAGGTCGCGGCGTCGCTCCAGGTCCAGCCCGAGCGCCGCCGGGTAGCCGTCCTCGTGGTCGAGGGCGTGGGCCACCGCGGGCTGGAGCGGGGCGCCGGAGGTGAAGGTCAGCCACTGCTTGGCCGAGACCATCGCCGAGACCAGCGCGGCGGGACCGGTGGCCCAGCCGACCTTCCACCCGGTGAAGGACCAGGACTTGCCGACGCTGGAGATGCTCAGGGTGCGCTCGGCCATCCCGGGCAGCGTGGCGATCGGCACGTGCTCGTGCCCGGTGAAGACGAGGTGCTCGTAGACCTCGTCGGTGATGACGACGAGGTCGTGCTCGCGGGCCACGGCGGCGACGGCCTCCACCTCGGCGCGCGTGAGCACCGTGCCGGTGGGGTTGTGCGGGCTGTTCAGCAGGACGAACCGGGTCCGCGGCCCGACGGCCGCGCGCAGCGCGGCCTCGTCCAGCCGGAAGTCCGGCGCCCGCAGCGTCACGGGGCGGCGCACCGCGCCCGCCACCTGGAGCATCGCGGGGTAGGAGTCGTAGTAGGGCTCGAGCACCACCACCTCGTCGCCGGGGTCCACCAGCCCGAGCACGGCGGCGGCGACCGCCTCGGTCGCGCCCGTGGTCACCGCGACCTCGGTCGCCGGGTCGAGGTCGAGGCCGTAGTGCCGCCGCTGGTGGCGGGCGACCGCCTCCCGCAGGGCGGGGACGCCCCGGCCGGGGGCGTACTGGTTGGCGCCGGCCTCGAGCGCCGCGACCGCGGCGGCGACCACCGACGGCGGCCCGTCGACGTCGGGGAAACCCTGGCCGAGGTTGACCGAGCCGGTCCGCAGCGCCAGCGCCGACATCTCCGCGAAGATCGTCGGTGCGATCCCGTCGAGCCGGCGGGCGGGTCGGATCTCGGGCGGCACCGCGCCACCGTAGCCGTGCGCCATCATGGGCGCCGTGACCGACGACCCCGCCCTCGCCGCCGACGTCGACGCCTGCTGCCGCCTCACCGGGGAGTTCACGCTCCGCTCCGGCCAGGTCGCCGCGGAGTACTTCGACAAGTACCTCTTCGAGTCCGATCCCGCCCTGCTCGCCAGGGTCGCCCGGGCGATGGTGCCGCTGCTGCCGCGGGAGACCGGCCTGCTCGGCGGGCTGGAGCTGGGCGGGATCCCGATCGTGACCGTCCTCAGCTCGCTGACCGGCCAGCCGGCGCTGTTCGTGCGCAAGCAGGCCAAGCAGTACGGCACCTGCAAGCTGGCCGAGGGCCCCGCCGTGGCGGGCCGGCGGGTCACGCTCGTCGAGGACGTGATCACCACCGGCGGCGCCGTGCGCGACGCCGCGCGCGCGCTGCGCGAGGCCGGCGCCGTCGTCGAGGTCGTGGTCTGCGCCATCGACCGCTCGCCCGCGGACGAGCAGCCGCTGGCCGCCGACGGGCTCGAGGTCCGCGCCGTGCTGACCCGCGCCGACCTCGACGCGGCCCGCGCGAACGGGTCCGGCGAGCGGGCGTAGCGTTCTCCCATGTCGCCGCTCCGTGACCCCCTCCTCCTGCTGGCGCGCAGCCAGCGGGTCAAGCGCCTCGTCACCGCGATGCCGGTCTCGGCCGGGATCGTGCGCAGCTACGTGCCCGGCGAGACCCACGAGTCCGCCGTGCAGGCCACGGCCGGCCTGGTCGACGACGGCCTCCGGGTGACGCTCGACTACCTCGGCGAGGACACCCTCGACCGGGAGCAGGCCGAGGCCACCGTCCTGGCCTACCAGGAGCTCCTGCGCGAGCTCGCGCTGCGCGGGCTGACCCGGCACGCCGAGGTGTCGGTCAAGCTGTCGGCGATCGGCCAGGCGCTGCCCGGCGAGGGCGACAAGATCGCGCTCGACAACGCCCGGGCGATCTGCCGGGCCGCGCGCAACGCCGGCACGACGGTGACCCTCGACATGGAGGACCACACCACCACCGACCGCACGCTGACCACGTTGCGCGAGCTGCGCCAGGACTTCCCCGAGACCGGCGCGGTGATCCAGGCCATGCTGCGGCGCAGCGAGGCCGACTGCCGCACCCTCGCCCACGAGGGCTCCCGGGTCCGGCTGTGCAAGGGCGCCTACGCCGAGCCCGAGCAGGTCGCCTTCGCGGAGAAGGTCGAGATCGACAAGTCCTACGTGCGGTGCCTCAAGGTGCTGCTCGCGGGGCAGGGCTACCCGATGGTGGCCACCCACGACCCGCGCATGGTCGCGATCGCCGGCTCGCTGGCCGGTCGCTACGGCCGTGCCCAGGGCACCTACGAGTTCCAGATGCTCTTCGGGATCCGTCCCGACGAGCAGAAGCGGCTGGCCGGTGCCGGGGAGACGGTGCGCACCTACCTGCCCTACGGCGAGGAGTGGTACGGCTACCTGATGCGGCGCCTCGCCGAGCGCCCGGCCAACCTGGCCTTCTTCGCCCGCTCGCTGATCTCGAAGAAGTAGGGGCCCGCGGTGTCGGAGCAGGAGAAGCGGACCGCGATCATCGGCGCCGGGGTGATGGGCGAGGCGTTGCTCTCGGGGCTGGTGCGCGCCGGGCGCCGCGTCGACCGGTTGCTGGTGGGCGAGAAGCGTCCCGAGCGCGCCCGCGAGCTCGAGGACCGCTACGGGGTCGCCGTGGTCGGCAACGCCGAGGCCGCCGCGACCGCCGACACGGTGGTGCTGGTCGTCAAGCCGCAGGACATGGCCGAGGTGCTGGGCGAGGTCACCGACCGGCTGCGAGCCGGCCAGCTGGTGGTCTCGCTCGCAGCCGGCATCACCACCGCCTTCATCGAGGCGCGCGTGCCCGACGGCGTCGCCGTGGTGCGCGTGATGCCCAACACCCCCGCGCTCGTCGACGAGGGGATGTCGGCGATCTCCCCGGGGTCGCACTGCCGCGACGAGGACCTGGCCGAGGCGGAGTCGATGCTGCGCTCGGTCGGCAAGGTGATGCGGGTGCCCGAGCGCCAGCAGGACGCCGTCACCTCGATCTCCGGGTCGGGCCCGGCCTACATCTTCTTCGTCGTGGAGTCGATGATCGAGGCGGGCGTGCACCTCGGCCTGCCCCGCGCCACCGCCACCGAGCTCGTGCTCCAGACGCTGACGGGGTCGGCCCGGATGCTCCAGGAGACCGGTACCCACCCCACCGTGCTGCGCGAGCAGGTCACCTCACCGGGCGGCACCACGGCCAGCGCGCTGCGCGAGCTCGAGGTGCACAAGGTGCGCGCGGCGTTCCTGGCCGCGATGGAGGCCGCGCGCGACCGGTCGCGGGCGCTGGCCGCCGGCGACTGAGCGGGTGAGCACCCGCGGGGCAGGATGGGAGGCATGAGTGACGAGCAGCCCGATGTCGTGTTCTGGTTCGACCCCGTGTGCCCCTTCGCCTGGATGACCAGCAAGTGGCTGCGCACCGTGCAACGCCAGCGCGGCGACACGGTGGAGTGGCGCTTCATCTCGCTGCGCCTGCTCAACAAGCACGTCGACTACGACGCGCACTTCCCGCCGGAGTACGAGGACGGGCACACCGCGGGCCTGCGGATGCTCCGCGTCTGCAGCCAGGTCCTCGACGACCACGGCCAGGAGGCGGTTGCGCGGCTGTACCCCGCGCTGACCTCGCAGGTCTTCGAGGTCGGTCCCGACGCCTACGACGCCACCGACCTCGACGGCCTGGTCCGTTCCGCGCTGCGCGAGTGCGACCTGCCCGAGGAGCTGGTGGGCCACCTCGACGACGAGTCGCACGACGCCCGGATCCAGGAGTCCACCGACGAGGCGCTCGCGCTGACCGGCAAGGACGTCGGCACGCCGATCCTCCACGTCGCCCCGCCCGAGGGCGCGGCGTTCTTCGGCCCGGTGATCAGCCGGCTGCCCAGCGACGAGGACGCGCTGCGGCTGTGGGACCACGTGGTCGGTCTGGCCACCTTCCCCGGCTTCGCCGAGCTGAAGCGGAGCCTGCGCGAGCAGCCGCAGCTGGCCTCCTTCGGCGTCACCGAGGACCAGGCCGGCGTCAGCGAGGACTGGCACGCCGGCAGCCGCCGCCAGAAGAAGTAGCCGGTGCCCGGGCTGCCGTGGGTGTGGGGCGCCACGGCCGACGAGGCCGGGCGCTCGTACCCGGCGGACGCGGTCGTCGCCGCCCGGGCGCCGGGACGGCCGCTGCTGCGGATGACGCGTGCCGTCGACGCGGCCGCACCACCGCGCGTCTGCTGGCGCTGGCTGTGCCAGCTCGCGGTCGCGCCCTACTCCTACGACCTCGTCGACAACCTCGGCCGCCGCAGCCCGCGCACCCTCACCCCGGGCGCGGAGCGGCTGGTGCCCGGGCAGCGGATGGTGACGGTCTACGAGCTGCTCGAGGTCGACCCCGGCCGGTCCTGGACCGGGGTCACCACCACCGCCGGCAGCCGCCCGTTCGGGCCGCTCGCCGCGACGTACGCCGTCGAGCCGGCCGGGCAGGGCCGCAGCCGGCTGGTCTGCCGGATGACGCTCGCCGGCGGCGGCCGCGCCCGGGTCGCCGCGGCCACCGCGCTGGCCTGGGGTGACGTGCCGATGGTGCGCCGGCAGCTGCGGACGCTGGCGGCCTGCGCGGCGGGCTCAGCCGACGGCGAGGGCTGAGGCGGCCGCCGCGACGAGCGCGGCGCCGGTGCGCAGCCGGTCGGCGCGCAGCAGCCGGTCGACCAGGCCGGGGTCGGGACCCTCGCGGCCCAGCCGGCCGTGCGTCGGGGCGGCGCGCAGCGCGGTGACCAGCGCGGCCAGCGCGTTGCCCGACAGCGCCGCCCAGGCCCACCCGCCCGGCCCGTCCACGAGCGCCCAGACGCAGGCGGCCGCGACCAGCAGGTAGAGCGGGGCGACGACGAACCCGATGCGACGGGAGTGGGCGTCGTGGCGCTCCGACCACCGGCGGGGGGAGTCTCGCGCGACGTCCGCGAGGGCGGGGTAGACGACGACCGTGACGACGACCGAGAAGCCGGCGTGCGCGGCGCTGGCCGCCAGCAGGGCGGTCGTGGCGTCCACCCCGCGACGCTAGCCTGCCCGGATGGAGACCTACCGCACCCCCGACGACGCGTTCGCCTCCCTCGCCGACCTGCCCCCCGGCCTGGACTGGACTCCGTCCTACGCCGAGGTCGCCGACCCCGACACCGGGACCCTGCGGATGGCCTACGTCGACGTGCGCCCGGACGGCTGGGAGGAGGGGGCCGGCACGGTCGTGCTCCTCCACGGCGAGCCGACCTGGTCCTACCTCTACCGGCACGTGGTGGCCGAGGTCGCCGCGACCGGGGTGCGGTGCGTCGTCCCCGACCTGGTCGGGTTCGGCCGCTCCGACAAGCCGCTCGCGGTGGCCGACCACTCCTACGCCCGCCACGTGGAGTGGACCCGGGAGCTGCTCCTGGACCACCTCGGGCTCGGCGGTGACGCCGGCGAGCTCACGCTGGTCGGCCAGGACTGGGGTGGCCTGATCGGGCTGCGCCTGGTCGCCGAGCACCCGGACCGCTTCACCCGCGTCGTGGCGGCGAACACCGGGCTGCCCACGGGCGACCACGACATGCCCACCATCTGGTGGGAGTTCCGCCGGGCCGTGGAGGGCGCGGAGGTGCTCGACGTGGGGCGCTTCGTCGCCTCCGGGTGCGCTCGCGGGCTCGACGACGGGGCCCGGGCCGCCTACGACGCGCCGTTCCCGACCGAGGAGTCCAAGGCCGGCCCGCGGGCGATGCCCGGGCTGGTGCCGACGCGGCCCGACGACCCGGCGACGGAGGCCAACCGTGCGGCGTGGGCGGCGCTGGGATCCTGGCACCGCCCGTTCCTGTGCGCCTTCGGCGACTCGGACCCGATCACCGGTGCGATGGCGCCCATCCTCCAGCGGCACGTGCCGGGGGCCGCCGGGCGCGAGCACCCCGTCCTCGAGCGCGCCGGCCACTTCCTCCAGGAGGACGCCGGGGGCGAGCTCGGTCGGGTCGTCGCGACCTTCGCCAGGACCGTGGTCTGAGGTGCGGTCGGGCGCGTTCGCGGTGGGCCTCCCCGTCGCGGACCGCGCCCGCTCGCGGGACCTCTACGCCCGGCCGGGCTTCGAGCCGGTCGACGGGACCGTCGCCGACGGCTACCTCGTCCTGCGCGACGGATCCGCCGCGGTGGGCCGTTCTGCCCCTCCGGGGACGCCGGACCCGAGCCGCGGCGGGCCGGGACGGACCTCCCGGCTGGTCGGCTAGCGTGCTGGGCGTGACCGACACCCCCTGCCCGGGACCGTCGACGATCGTCCTCGACGACACGCTGACCGACTACGACTTCGGTGCCGGCCACCCGATGTCGCCGGTTCGCGTGGACCTGACGGTGCGGTTGGCCGAGGAGCTCGGGGTGCTCGGACGGTTGCGGGCGGTCGCAGCGCCCCACGCCGACCGCGACCTGCTCGCCACCGTCCACGACGCTGCGCTGATCGAGGCCGTGGAGCGGATGGGTCGGCGGCCCGGGGCGGGGGAGGAGGCCTTCGGCCTCGGCACCGACGACAACCCGGTCTTCGCCGGGATGGACGTCGCGGCCGCGCACGTCGTCGGCGCCACCGTCGAGGCCTGTCGCCAGGTGTGGAGCGGCGAGTCGCTGCACAGCGTCAACATCACCGGCGGCCTGCATCACGCGATGCCCGACCGGGCCAGCGGCTTCTGCGTCTACAACGACGTCGCCGTCGGCATCCGGTGGCTGCTCGACCAGGGCGCCCGACGCGTGGCCTACGTCGACGTCGACGTCCACCACGGCGACGGCGTCGAGCGGGTGTTCTGGGACGACCCCCGGGTGCTCACCGTCTCGCTGCACGAGAGCGGCCAGTTCCTCTTCCCCGGCACGGGTTTCGCCGGCGACACCGGCGGGGAGGGCGCCCCCGGCGGCGCCGTCAACGTGGCGCTGCCCCCGGGCACCGGGGACGACGGGTGGCTGCGGGCCTTCCACGCGGTGGTGCCGCCGGTGCTGCGCGAGTTCGCACCCGACGTGCTGGTCACCCAGCACGGCTGCGACTCCCACGCGGAGGACCCGCTGGCCGACCTCGCCCTCAGCGTCGACGGGCAGCGCGCGAGCTACCTCGCCCTCCACGACCTGGCGCACGAGGTCGCCGGCGGCCGCTGGGTGGCCACCGGTGGTGGCGGGTACGCCGTGGTCGGGGTCGTCCCGCGGGCCTGGTCGCACCTGCTCGCGGTGGTGTCCGGGGCGCCGCTCGACCCCACGACGCCGGTGCCGCCGGGGTGGCGCGAGCACGTCGCGGAGCACCTCGGGCTGACCGCGCCGCGGCTGCTGACCGAGGGGCGCACGCCCACCTACCAGCCCTGGGAGCGGGGGTACGACCCCGAGAGCTGGCTGGACCGGATGGTGCAGGCGACCCGGACCGCCACGTTCCCGCTGCACGGCCTCGACCCCGTGCTCTAGTCCGGGGTCAAGCCGACACGCCGTGTCCCAGGAGCCAGTCCAGGTGTTCTCTTCCCCACGCGTCACTCCAGGCCCTATCCTCCGGACCAGAGCGCTCGTGCCGAGCCGACGGGGGTCCGTCGGCGGCACGGCCGGGAAGCGAAGGTGCAGCATGGTCACGAGCTCGTCGGGCCAGGGAGCCGAGGCGGAGTTCATGACCGTCGCGGAGGTCGCCGCGCGGATGCGCGTGTCGAAGATGACCGTCTACCGGCTGCTGCACGGCGGCGAGCTGCCCGCGGTCCGCGTCGGGCGCTCCTTCCGCGTCCGCGAGGACGACGTCGACGAGTACCTGCGCAAGAGCTTCTACGACGCCGGCTGATCCGCCCCCGGCGGCCCGGTTCGCCGCAGGTGGGGGTCCGGTGGCTAGGCTGGGCCGGTCCTGGTGGCACCTGCCACGCGGGCCCGTTGTCGAGAGGTACTCCGTGGGATCTGTCATCAAGAAGCGCCGCAAGCGGATGGCGAAGAAGAAGCACCGCAAGCTGCTGAAGAGGACGCGCGTCCAGCGCCGCAAGCTCGGCAAGTAGCCGGACCCCGCCCGATCGCCGCCCGTCCTCGTGGGAGCGCCGATGGCAGGTGACGCCCGGACCGTCCTGGTCACCGGGGTCTCGCGCGACCTCGGCCGCCGCTTCGCTCGCCGCATGGCCGCCCAGCCCGACGTCCGTCGGGTGATCGGGGTCGACGCCGTGCCCCCGCGCGGGGACATGGGTGGCGTCTCCTTCGTCCGCGCCGACATCCGCAACCCGGTCATCGCCAAGGTGATCGCGCGCGAGGACGTCGACACGGTGGTGCACATGAGCGTGATCGCGACCCCGGGCGCCACCGGCGGGCGCGGTCCGATGAAGGAGCTCAACGTCATCGGGACGATGCAGCTGCTCGCGGCGTGCCAGAAGTCCTCGTCGGTGCGCACCCTCGTCGTGAAGTCGACCACCACGGTCTACGGCGCCAGCAGCCGCGACCCCGCGATGTTCACCGAGGACATGGACCCGCGCCGCCCGCCGCGGTCGGGCTACGCCAAGGACGTCGCCGAGATCGAGGGCTACGTGCGGGGCACCGCCAGGCGCCGACCGGACCTGCGGGTGACGATGCTGCGTTGTGCGAACGTCGTGGGCCCCCACGTGCGCAGCCCGCTGACCTCCTACCTGCGCCTGCCCGTCATCCCGACCGTCCTCGGCCACGACGCGCGGCTGCAGCTGTTGCACGAGGCCGACCTGATGGCGGTGCTCGACCACGCGGTCGTCACCGACGTCCCCGGCACCTTCAACGTCGCGGGCGACGGGGTGGTGCTGCTCTCCCAGGCGGTGCGACGGATGCGGCGGCCCACCGTGCCGATGCCGGGCTTCGCCGTCGGTGCGGTCGGCTCGACGCTGCGCTCGGCCCGCGCCGCGGAGTTCTCCCCCGAGCAGCTGGCGTTCCTCACCTACGGTCGGGGCGTGGACACCACCCGGATGCGCGAGGAGCTCGGCTTCGAGCCGACCTACACCACCGCGCAGGCGCTCGACGACTTCACCGCCGGCCTGCCGCCGACCGGTGGTCGCGCCCTCCGGGTCGTGGACGGTCTCGCCGACCGGCTCGAGCCGGCGGTCGTCGCGCTGGGGACCCGCGATGGGTGACGCCGAGATCATCCCGCTGGGCACCCGCGGCCGGCCCGGGCGCGGCGCCGGCAAGGCTCCCTCCGCCGCTGCGCGGGGCCTCGCCGGCGGGGCGGCCCGTCGGCGCGTCCCGTCGCAGCCCGGACCAGCGGTCGAGCCCGAGCCGGCGGTCGAGCCCGGGGCGACGACGGAGCCCGCGCCCACCGCTCGCCCCGCGGTGCGCACGACCGAGCGGCACCCGCTGGCGCGCGTCTCGCCCGAGCACTGGCTCGGCGCGCTGCAGGCCGCCGCCCGGGAGGTGTTCGGCGACGACTGGGAGCACCAGCTCGCGCGGCTGCTGGCGTTCTGGCGGCGGCGGCTGAGCGGTGAGTACGCCGTGGACGCCTACGGCTTCGACCCCGAGGTCACCGAGCGGTTCCTGCTGTCGGCGCTGCGGCCGCTGGCCCGGTCGTGGTTCCGGATCGAGGTGGTCGGCGCCGAGAACATCCCCGAGGAGGGCGGCGCGCTCGTGGTCTCCAACCACTCGGGCACGGTCCCCGTGGACGGGCTGATGACGATGGTCAGCGTCCACGACCACACCGGGCGACACCTGCGCCCCCTCGGCGCCGACCTGGTCTTCCGGTTGCCGGTGGTCAGTGCCCTCGCCCGCCGCTCGGGCGCCACCCTGGCCTGCCAGGAGGACGCGGAGCGGATGCTGCGCGGCGGCGAGCTGGTGGGGGTGTGGCCGGAGGGATTCAAGGGCATCGGCAAGCCCTACGCCGAGCGTTACAAGCTGCAGCGCTTCGGGCGGGGCGGGTTCGTCTCGGCCGCCCTGCGCACCGGCGTGCCGATCATCCCGTTGGCGGTGGTCGGCGCCGAGGAGATCTACCCGCTGATCGGCAACGTCCCGGCCCTGGCCCGGTTGCTCGGCGTGCCCTACGTGCCCATCACGCCGACCTTCCCCTGGCTGGGCCCGCTGGGGCTGGTGCCGCTGCCCTCCAAGTGGCTGATGGAGTTCGGGGAGCCGATCCGCACCGACGACTACGACGACGGCGCCGCCGACGACCCGATGCTCGTCTTCGAGGTCACCGACCAGGTCCGGGAGACCATCCAGCAGACCCTCTACCGGCTGCTGATGCAGCGGGAGTCGGTCTTCGGCTGAACCCGGGCCCGGTCCTCCGGCCGGCTCAGGGCAGGAGGTCGCCGAGCTCGTCGTCGACGTCGTCCAGCACGCCGCCGACGCCGGTCCTGCCGCCGGACGTGCCACCGCCGGACCCCGCGTCGGACTTCGCGCCCCCGGACTGCGCGCCGCTCGACCCGCTCGTCGGACCACCGGCGCCGGACCCGCCGCCGAGCGCCCCGCCGAGCAGACCGCCCAGGCCGCCCGGCCGCGTCGACTGCGTCGGGGCGTCGCCGCCCCCGGTCAGGCCCCCGAGACCCTCGCGGACCCTGCCGAGGGGGCCGTCGACGTCGGGCTCCGCCGCCGCGACTCCGGGTCCGGCCGGGGGTGCGGGCTCCCCGGTGCGTCCCTGCGCCCGGGTGGTGCCGTCGTCGTCCGGTGATCCCTGGCCGGCACGGTCGCCGCCCTGCGGGTCGCGGCCGCCGCGGTCGCGCGGCGGCTCGTCGGCGAGGACGCGGCGGCGCTCCGGCCCGGTCGTCCCGGCCAGCCGCTCCGCTGCTCGGGTGCTGCTGACCCCGGCGACGGGGTCGAGCGCGATCTCGGGAGCGAGGTCGACCACCGGACCGCCGCAGCCCCCGCACAACCGGCGGGCGGTGTCGTCGATCTGCCACAGCACCGAGGCGGCCTCGAGCAGCGACGGGCGCGAGCTGCGCGGCACCAGCGGCTCGAGGGCCTCGAGGGTCGCGACGCCCTCCGCGGAGAACGTGCGGACCTCGTCGACCTCGCCCTCGTCACCCGTCTCGCGGTAGGAGGTCAGCTTGAGCTCGGAGGCCTGACCGGCCTGCGCGACGAACAGCGCGAAGGTGTCGTCGACCAGCGCGGGGTCGCTGCTGCTGTCGGCGCTGAGCGCACGGATCTCGGCGAGCCGGTCGCCGGCCTGGGCCAGCAGCGCGGTCCCCTGCTGCTCGGCGCCCGGCTCGAGCCCGGCCCGGGCCTCCTCCATCGCCCGCTTGACCGGGTAGAGGGCATCGCCGGGCAGGGCGCCCTGGGCCGCGACGGCCACCCCGCCGGAGGCGCCGACCAGCGCCAGCCCCGCGACGGCCGCGGTGAGCCGACGCTGCCCGCGCGGGCGGGACGGGGCGAGCCGGAGCCGCTCGACCGGGTCGGTGCCCGCCGGGCGGGCGACGAGCTCGGTACGGGCCGCCGTCACCAGCTGCTCGCGCAGCGCGATCGAGAAGTCCGGGCTCGGCCGGGCCGGGGCGTCGGGCACGGCGCGCAACCGCTCGACGACCGCGAGCCAGGCGGGGTCGACGCCGGCGGCGGCGTGGGACCCGGTCGCCCGTCCCGAGGGCGCGTCGGACCGCTCGAGCGCCCGGGCGAGGTGCTCGGCGCTGCGTCGCGCGGGGATGCCGGGGGTCATCGGGGCCGTCCTGGTCTGGTCGCGGTGATCGGGTGGTTCGACGGTCCCAACGACGGCGCGGGCGCGGAGGTTACGCGGCTCGTGCCGGTCATCGCAGGCCCTCCGGCACGCGCTTGGCGAGGTTGCGCACGCCGCGCAGCTGCAGCTGCTTGACCGCTCCCTCGCTACGGCCGAGCACGGCCGCCGTCTCGGCGATGCTCATGTCCTGCAGGAAGCGCATCACGAGGCAGTCGCGCTGCTCGTCGGGCAGCGACCGGAGCGCCTCGAGGAGCAGCTCGTGGGTCAGCCCCTCGAGCACGGCGTCCTCGGGGCCGTCGGTCGTGTCGTCGTGACGGCTCATGTCCTCGGTGGTCGCCTCCAGCCGGACCCGGCCGGACTTGAAGTGGTCGACGGCGAGGTTGCGGGCGATGGTCATCAGCCAGGCGCCGAAGTCCTTGCCCTGCCAGCGGAAGTCGGGCATCCGGCGCAGCGCCCGGAAGAACGTCTCGGAGGTGAGGTCCTCCGCGAGGGGCACCGAGCGGGTGCGGTGGTAGAGGAACCGGTAGACCTGCGGGTGGTAGTGGTCGAAGAGCAGCCCGAAGGCGTCGGCGTCGCCCCCGCGCGCCAGCTCGACCAGCGCGATGAGCCGCGTGCGCTCGCCCTCGGACTCCTCGGAGGAGGCGGCCAGACCCCCGTCGCCGTACGGCCCGGTGGGCCCGGTGGACCCGGTGGACCCCGCGGGTCCGACCGGGGAGGTGGCGGCGGAGAGCAGGCGGCCGTCCCCGACGACCAGCGCGAGGTGAGGGGTCGTGAGGGCGCACGCGACCGCACGACGCAGGGCGTCGAGCCCGCGCCGGTCGTCGTGGCCGTCGACCATGTGGGTGAGGTCCTCCCAGGTGCCCGCTCGTGACGGACCTTGCGAGTGTAGACGCGGTGTGCGCCGCACCACACCGGAACGATCCAGAGCGCCGGACGCCGCCCCGACCCGGGGGCTCAGCGACGTCGGCGCAGTCCTGCCGCGGCGGCGCCCCCGAGCACACCGGCGGCGGCGGTCGCCAGCAGCCCGGCCCGGGCGGCCCGGCGCCCGGTGCGGTAGTCGCGGACCCGCCAGCCCTGCTCGCGGGCGTGCGCGCGCAGCCGGGCGTCGGGGTTGACCGCGCACGGGTCGCCGACCAGCGAGAGCATCGGCAGGTCGTTGACCGAGTCGGAGTACGCCGAGCACCGGGCGAGGTCGAGCCCCTCCCGGGTCGCGAGCGCCCGGATGGCCTCGGCCTTGGCTGGTCCGTGGAGCATGTCGCCGACGAGGCGTCCGGTGTAGACGCCGTCCACGTGCTCGGAGACGGTGCCCATCGCGCCGGTCAGGCCGAGCCGGCGGGCGATCACCTGGGCGATCTCGACCGGGGCGGCGGTGACCAGCCACACCCGCTGGCCCTGCTCGAGGTGCAGCTGGGCCAGCGCGCGGGTGCCGGGCCAGATCCGGTGGGACATGGTCTCGTCGAAGATCGCCTCGGCGAGCTCCTCGAGCTCGGAGACGGCGTGGCCGGCGATGAAGGACAGCGCCGACTCGCGGGTCTGGGAGACGTGGTCGGGGTCCTCGACGCCGACGACGCGGAAGTAGGCCTGCTTCCAGGCCGCGCCGAGCAGCTCCCGGGTGGTGAAGAACGCGCGGGAGTGCAGGCCGCGCGCGAGGTGGAAGATGCTCGCGCCCTGCATGACGGTGTTGTCGACGTCGAAGAAGGCGGCGGCGGTGGGGTCCAGCGGCACGCCGAGGGCGGTCTCCACCTCGGCGGCCGCGGCGGCCGCCTCGCCGGCCAGGACCGAGCGCTGGCGGAGGTCGAGCCGCGCGCGGGGGCGCTCCGACGGGCTCACCCGACCACCCTAGCCACGCCCGCCCCCGGACCCGGTGTGGGAGGATGACGCTCATGCCAGCCGCCACCGCGGCCGGGCTCGACGCCCTGCTCGTGCACGCCGCAGCCGAGTCCCCGGACAAGCTGGCACTGGTCGAGGCCGGCGGTCGCAGCCTCACCTGGAGCGGCCTGGACGACGAGGTCGGGCGGGTGGCCACCGGCCTGGACGCCGCCGGCGTGGTCGCCGGCTACCGGGTCGCGCTCGCGCTCGGCAACAGCCTCGAGCTGGTCGCCTCCTACCTCGGGACGCTGCGCGCGCAGGCGGTGGTCGTGCCCGTGGACCCCGCCTCGGACGCCGGGCAGGTGGCCCGCGTGCTCGCCGACAGCGGCGCCCGGGTGGTGGTGGCCGACCGCGGCTCCCTGCCGGCGGTGCGCGCGGCGCTCGGGCTGCTGGACGCGACGGCGCGCGCCCGGCCGCGGCTGCTGGTCGTCGGCGCGGACCCCGGGGCGGGGGAGCGCTCGTACGCCGGGCTGCGCGCCGGTCCGGCCCGGCCGCTGCCGCCGCTGCGCGACGCCGAGCAGCTCGCGGCCGTGCTCTACACCGCCGGCACGACCGGCGCCCCGCGCGGGGTGATGCTGACGCACCGCGCCCTGCGCGCCAACGTCGAGCAGGTGGCCGCGGTCGACCCACCGCTGGTCCACGGCGACGACGTGCTGCTCGGCGTGCTGCCGCTCCACCACGTCTACGGTCTCGCCGCCGTCCTCGGCGCGGTGCTGCGGCAGCGGGCCAAGCTGGTGCTGGCCGACGCCGGGGACCCCGAGGGCGCGCTGGACCTGGTCGAGGACGAGGCGTGCAGCGTGCTGCCCCTCGCCCCGGGCATGCTCGCCCGCTGGATCGAGGTCGACCAGCTGGCCGAGCGGCTCGGACCGGTGCGGTTGGTGCTCAGCGGCTCCGCGCGGCTGGACCCGGCCGTGGCCGCTCGCTTCACCGCGCTCACCGGTCTGCGGGTCCACCAGGGCTACGGCGCGACCGAGGCCGCGCCGGTGCTCACCAGCACCGTCGCCGGTGCGGTCGACGGCCCGGACCACGATCCCCGCGCCGTGGGGGTGCCGCTGCCCGGGGTCGAGCTGCGGGTGGTCGACGCCGACGGCGCGCCGGTCGAGCCCGGCGACCCCGGCGAGGTGCTGGTGCGCGGACCCCACCTGTTCAGCGGCTACTGGCCGGGGGCGGCGGACGGCCCGGGGCCGGACGGGTGGTGGCGGACCGGCGACGTCGGCCTGCTCGACCCGGCCGGCGACCTGGTGCTCGTCGACCGGGTCGCCCGGACCCTGACGGTCGCCGGGTTCACCGTCTACCCGGTCGAGGTGGAGGCGGTGCTCGGCGCGGTCCCCGGCGTCCGGTCGGTCCGCGTCGCCGGGGAGCCGGACGGACGGGGCGGCGAGCAGGTCGTGGCGCGGGTGACCCTCGCCGAGGACGTGGCCGCCGAGGTCGTGGTCACCGCGGTGGCCGAGCGCGCCGCGGCCGGCCTGGCACGGTTCAAGCGGCCGGCTCGCGTCGTGGTCGCGGACGTGGTCGCGGACGTGGTCGCGGACGGGGACCGGTGACGACGCCGGCGCCGCGGGTGCGGCTCTACACGCGGCCGGGCTGCCACCTGTGCGACGTCGCGCGCGACGTCGTCGCCGGGGTGTGCGCGGAGCTCGGGGAGTCCTTCGAGGAGGTCGACGTGGACGGCGACCCGGAGCTGCGGCAGCGCTTCACCGACGAGGTGCCGGTGACCTTCGTCGACGGCCGGCAGCACGACTTCTGGCGGGTGGACCCGGTCCGGCTGCGCACGGCGCTCGCCCGCTGACCCCACCCTCGGGGGACCCGCGGGTGGTGGGACATCTCACCTGTGCTAGCGCCCACGTCCGCTCGTTTTGTTCTCCCGTTCACAAACTCCTACAGTGAACGGCGCCGCGATGCGCTCCACCGAAGCGCCACGACGTCGTCGCGCGGCTGGAAAGCGACAGCAGTGACCTCACGGACACCCACCGACGCCGCGGCCGGAGCCGCGGCCGCCGGCGAGACCGCGCGGGACATCCCCGAGGCGACGGTCGCCCGGCTGCCGGTGTACCTGCGCGCGCTCACCGCCCTCGCCGACGGCGGCACGGCGACCTGCTCGAGCGAGCACCTCGCCACCGTGGCCGGGGTCAACAGCGCCAAGCTCCGCAAGGACCTGTCGCACCTCGGCAGCTACGGCACGCGCGGTGTCGGCTACGACGTGGAGTACCTGCGCTACCAGATCGCGCGCGAGATCGGCCTGACCCAGGACTGGCCGGTGGTCATCGTCGGGATCGGCAACCTGGGGCACGCCCTGGCCAACTACTCGGGCTTCCGCAGCCGTGGCTTCCGGGTCGTGGCGCTGCTCGACGCCGACCCCCGGCGCCACGCCGAGGCGGTCGCCGGCGTGGACGTCCGCCCGTTCAGCGACCTCGAGCCGGTGGTGCGCGACCAGGGCGTCGCGATCGGGGTCATCGCCACCCCGGCAGCGGCCGCCCAGGACGTCGCGGACCGGATGGTGGCGTGCGGCATCACCAGCATCCTGAACTTCGCCCCGGCCGTCCTCGTGGTGCCGGCGGGCGTCGACGTGCGCAAGGTGGACCTGTCCATCGAGCTGCAGATCCTCGCCTACCACGAGCAGCGCAAGGCCGGCGGTCTGCCGGTGCTGCAGGCCGAGAGGGGGTCGGCATGAGCGTGCTGGTCGTGGGGATCTCCCACAGCTCGGCCCCCGTCTCCCTGCTCGAGAAGGCGGCGCTCAGCGAGGACGGCGTGCACAAGCTCGTGCACGACGTCGCCGCGGCCGACCGGGTCAGCGAGGCGACGGTGATCGCCACCTGCAACCGGGTCGAGATCTACGCCGAGGTCGACCGGTTCCACGGCAGCGTCGAGGCGCTCTCCCGGCTCCTGATGGAGCAGGCCGGGGAGACCGAGGCGATGCTGCCCCACCTCTACGTCCACTACGACGACGGCGCCGTGTCGCACCTGTTCCAGGTCGCGGCCGGGTTGGACTCGATGGCCGTCGGCGAGGGCCAGATCCTGGGGCAGACCCGCAAGGCGCTGCGCACCGGTCAGGAGCTCGGCACCGTGGGCCCGGCGCTGAACGTGCTCTTCCAGCAGGCCCTGCGGGTCGGCAAGCGCTCGCGCGCCGAGACCGGCATCGACCTGGTGGCCCCGTCCCTGGTCGGGGCCGCGCTGGAGCGCGCCGAGCAGGTCGTCGGCCCGGTCGCCGGGCGTGACGTGGTCGTGGTCGGTGCCGGCGCGATGGCTGCCCTCTCGGTGGCCACCCTGGTCCGCCACGACGTCGGCCGGGTCACCGTCGTCAACCGCTCGACCGACCGCGCCGAGCGGCTCGTCGCCGAGCACGCGGTGCCGACCCGCGCGCTCCCGCTCACCGAGCTCACCGCCGCCCTCGGCAGCGCGGACGTGGTCCTCACCTGCACCGGCGCGACGGGAGTGCTGGTCACCGCCGCGATGGTGCAGCAGGCCCGCACCGCCGCCGGTCGCGGGCCCGGGGACCCGTTGTGCGTGCTCGACCTCGCCCTGCCGCGCGACGTGGAGCCGGCGGTCGCGGACCTGCCCGGCGTGGCCCTCGTCGCCCTCACCGAGCTGGCCGAGGCCCTGCAGCAGACCGAGGTGGGCCACGAGGTCGAGGACGTGCGCGGCATCGTCACCGACGAGGTCACCTCCTTCCTCGCCGCCCGCCGGCAGGCCAGCGTCACGCCCACCGTGGTCGCGCTGCGCTCGATGGCCACCTCGGTGGTCGACGCCGAGGTGGGGCGGCTCGACGCCCGGCTCCCCGACCTGGCCCCCGAGCACCGCGCCGAGGTGCTCCGCACGCTGCGCCGCGTCGCCGACAAGCTGCTCCACGAGCCGACCGTCCGGGTCAAGGAGCTCGCCGACGAGCAGGGCGCGGTCTCCTACGCCGCGGCGCTCGCCGAGCTGTTCTCCCTCGACCCCGAGGCCGTCGACGCGGTGACCCGTCCCCAGGTCGGCGAGGAGGGACCCTCGTGACCACGACCATGGCGCCCCCGGTCCGCGTCGGGACCCGTCGCTCGCTGCTGGCCACCACCCAGTCCGAGTCGGTGGCCGCGATGATCCGCGCCCGGCTCGGCCGCGACGCCGAGCTGGTCGAGGTGACCACCGACGGCGACCGCTCGCAGGCGGCGGGCACGCCCCTCACCGACCTCGCCGGCACCCCGGGCGGCACCGGCGTCTTCGTCGGTGCGCTGCGCGACGCGCTGCTCGCGGGCGACGTCGACGTCGCCGTGCACTCCCTCAAGGACCTGCCCACCTACCCGGCGGCCGGCATCGTCGTCGCGGCCGTCCCCGGTCGCGAGGACCCCCGCGACGTGGTCGTCGCCCGCGACGGGCTCACCCTGGGCGAGCTGCCCGCCGGCAGCGTCGTCGGCACCGGCTCCCCGCGCCGAGCCGCGCAGCTGCACGCGCTCGGGCTCGGCCTCGAGGTGCGGGGGGTGCGCGGCAACGTCGACACCCGTGTCGCGAAGGTCCGCTCCGGCGAGTACGACGCCGTCCTGCTGGCCCGGGCCGGGCTGGCCCGGCTGGGCCGCCTGGACGAGGCGACCGAGGTGCTCGACCCGCTCCAGGTGCTGCCCGCCCCCGGCCAGGGCGCGCTCGCGGTCGAGTGCCGCACCGACGACCCCGTGGCCACCGCGCTGCGCGGCCTCGACGACCCCCGGGCCCGGGCCTGCGTCGAGGCGGAGCGCGCCGTCCTCGCCACGCTCGAGGGGGGCTGCTCGGCGCCGATCGGGACGTTGGCCGAGATCGCCGAGGGCGACGACGGCGAGGAGCTGTGGATCCGCGCGGTGGCGCTCTCGCTCGACGGCGGCCTCGCGGTGCGCCGCTCGGCCGCCGGCCCGGTCGGCGACGCCGTCGGTGTGGGTCGCAGGCTCGCCGAGGAGATGCTCGCCGACGGCGCCGCCCGGCTCGACGCCCCCGAGGACCCCGGATGACCGCAGGACCAGCACGACCGCCGGCACCACGACCGGCGCGCCCACCGCACGAACGTCCGCACGAACGCCCGCACGAACGCAGAGCAGCAGAGGTGCACACCCCATGACCCGACGCACGAACACCACCACCGCGGACCAGGCGAGCGGGGGGACCACGGCTCCGGCCTGGGTCTCCTTCGTCGGCACCGGCCCCGGCGACCCCGACCTGCTCACCGTCCGCGCCATCGCCGTGATCCGCGAGGCCGACGTGGTGGTGACCGAGGTGCCCGAGCACGCCGCGCTGGTCGCGGCCATGCTCGGCGCCGGCGAGGACGTCCCCGAGGTCGTCGACGGCGGCTTCGGCGAGGACGGCCAGCCGCTGACCCACGCAGCCCGCGCGAAGGTGGTGGTCCGCCAGGCCCGCCGCGGCCTGCGCGTGGCCCGCCTGATGGTCGGCGACCCGTTCCTCTACGCCTCGGGCCCCGAGGAGGCGCAGGCCTGCGTCAAGGCGGGGGTCGGCTTCGAGATCGTGCCGGGCGTGTCCTCGGTGGCGGCGGTCCCGGCGTACGCCGGCATCCCGCTGACCACGAAGGACTGCCGGGCGGTCTCGGTGATCACCTGCGGCGGCAAGGTCGACTGGAGCCGCTACGCGGGCGACGAGACGCTGGTGCTGCTCTCCGGGGTCGGCACGATCGCCGACACCGCGGCCGAGCTGGTCGCCGCCGGGCGCGACCCGCGCACCCCCGTCGCGGTGACCCGCGTCGGCACCACCACCGCGCAGGAGACCCTCACCTCGACGCTGGCCGAGGTCGGTGCCGACGTCCGCGAGGCCCGCGTCACCCCGCCGGCGGTCATCGTGATCGGCGAGGTCGTCGACCTGCGCGCGACCCTGTCCTGGTTCGAGACCAAGCCGCTGTTCGGCTGGCGGGTGCTGGTGCCTCGCACCAAGGAGCAGGCCGCCTCGCTCTCCACCCGGCTGCGCGGGTACGGCGCCGTGCCCGAGGAGGTGCCGACCATCTCCGTCGAGCCACCGCGCAACCCGCTGCAGATGGACAAGGCCGTGCGCGGCCTGGTCGAGGGCCGCTACGAGTGGATCGTGTTCACCTCGGTCAACGCGGTGAAGGCGGTGCGGGAGAAGTTCGAGGAGTACGGGCTGGACGCGCGGACGTTCTCCGGGCTCAAGATCGCCTGCGTCGGCGAGAAGACCGCCGCCTCGGTCGCCACGTGGGGCCTGCGCGCCGACCTGGTGCCCTCCGGCGAGCAGTCCGCCGCCGGGCTGCTCGAGGACTGGCCGGAGTACGACGAGACGCTCGACCCGATCAACCGGGTCTTCCTGCCGCGCGCCGACATCGCCACCGAGAACCTCGTCGCGGGCCTGGTCGACCTCGGCTGGGAGTGCGACGACGTGACGGCCTACCGCACCGTGCGCGCCGCGCCGCCGCCGGCGCCGACCCGGGACGCGATCAAGACCGGGCGCTTCGACGCGGTCGTGTTCACCTCGTCCTCGACCGTGCGCAACCTGGTCGGCATCGCCGGCAAGCCCCACCCCTCGACGGTGATCGCGGTGATCGGGCCCGCCACGGCGAAGACCGCCGAGGAGCACGGCCTGCGGGTCGACGTGCTGGCGTCGCGGCCGGACGCGGGCGTGCTGGCCGACGCGCTGGCCGACTTCGGCGCCGCGCGCCGCGCGGCGCTGCTCGAGGAGGGGCAGCCGGTGACCCGGCCCTCCGAGCGGAAGCCGGCGGTGCGACGCAAGGCGACCTCGTCGCGGTGACCGGCGCGCTGCCCGGTACGCCCGGTGCCCCCGTGGTCCGTCCGCGCCGGCTGCGCACCACCCGGGCGCTGCGGCGGATGGTGGCCGAGACCTCGCTCGAGGCGCGGCAGCTGGTGCTGCCGGTCTTCGTCCGCGAGGGCGCGAGCGAGCCGGTGCCGATCGGGTCGATGCCCGGGGTGGTCCAGCACTCGCGCGACTCGCTGCGGCGCGCCGCGGCGGAGGCGGCCGGGCTGGGGCTCGGCGGGATCATGCTGTTCGGGGTCCCCGAGCGCAAGGACGCGGTCGGGTCGGGGGCCACCGACCCCGACGGCGTCCTCAACCGCGCCATCACCGACGTGGTCGGCGAGGTGGGTGAGGCGCTGACGGTGATGAGCGACCTGTGCCTCGACGAGTTCACCGACCACGGGCACTGCGGGGTGCTGACCCCGGACGGCCGGGTCGACAACGACGCGACGCTGGTCCGCTACGGCGAGATGGCCCGCGCCCAGGCCGCGGCCGGGGTCGACATGGTCGGCCCGAGCGGGATGATGGACGGCCAGGTCGCCGTCGTCCGCGCGGCGCTGGACGGCGTCGGCCACCACGACGTCTCGGTCCTGGCCTACTCCGCGAAGTACGCCTCCGCCTTCTACGGTCCGTTCCGCGAGGCCGTCGACTCCTCGCTCACCGGCGACCGCCGCACCTACCAGCAGGACGGCGCCAACGCCGTCGAGGGCGTCCGCGAGGCGCGGCTCGACGTCGCCGAGGGTGCCGACCTGGTGATGGTCAAGCCCGCCCTCGCCTACCTCGACGTGCTGCGTCGGGTGCGCGACGCGGTGGAGGTGCCGGTCGCGGCCTACAACGTCTCGGGGGAGTACGCGATGGTCGAGGCCGCGGCCGCGCGCGGTTGGATCGACCGGGAGCCGGCGATCCTGGAGACGCTGACCTCGATCCGGCGGGCCGGCGCCGACGTGGTGCTGACCTACTGGGCGGCCGAGGCCGCCCGGCTGCTGGCGCCGTAGCCGGCTGCTGTTACTGATCTGTTGATTTGCTGTTTCCCGGAAGGGGTTCGGGTGAGCCGGGGGTGGTCCTAGGCTTGCCGGTGTCGCTCAGGGCCGGGGGGCCCGGGGCGACGACGGAATCCGGGGGGATTCCACGAACACCGAGATCGATCCTTCTGCCGGGGGGCTGAAGGGCCGAGATCAGGACAGAACCCGTTTGAGCGAGCCGGGGGGCCCGCTGAAGCGGGTTCTTTCTGTGTCCGGGGTCGGTCGGCGCCGCGAACCCGGTCAGGCGCGGCCGACCCGGCGCCGGCTCGGGCGCTCAGGGCGCGCGACTCAGGGCACGTCAGGCTGCCGTAGCCCCGGACTCAGCCGTCTTGAAGGCTGCAGCTCGTCGCCTGCCGGACAGCCGTCGCGGGATGCAGCTGCGACCGCGCCTCGGCGCGGTCAGCACGTCCTCGACGGCGCCGCCGGCGCCACCGCCACCGCCGCCACCGCCGCCACCGCCGCCACCACCGGGGAGGTTCCCGGTGACGCCGCCGACGACGCCACCGACGCCGCCGCCGTTCGGGGCGGGCGGGTTGGTCGGGGCGGGCGGGTTGGTCGGGGCCGGCGGGTTCGAGGGCGCCGGGGCCGTCGGACCGCCGTCGTCGCCGTCACCGCCGGTGTCGGGAGCGACGGGAGCTCCGCCGCCGGTGGGCGGCGCAGGCGTGCCCGGGGGCGGGGCCTGCGGGATGGTCCGCTGCGGCGGCGCCAGCGGGGGAGCCGGGGCCGGGGCGATCGGGGCCGAGGCGGACGTGCCGGTCGGCACGCTGGTGAAGTCCCCGCGCAGGTAGGAGTCCATCACCGAGAGCACCAGGTCGACGTAGGAGTTGCTGTTGTTGTAGCGGTAGACAGCCGCGCGCTGGCCGGCGCGCTCGGAGAGGTCGTCGTCGCCGGAGCACAGGTAGACCGCGGTCGCCAGCGCCGCGTCGTCGATGTCCTGCGGGTTGCGCTCACCGTCGCCGTCGGCGTCGACGCCCACCACGGCCCAGGTGGAGGGGATGAACTGCATCGGGCCCACCGCCCGGTCGAAGCGCTGGTCGTCGTCGAACTGGCCGGCGTCGGTGTCGGTGATGCGCGCCGTGCCGCCGCTGCCGGTCAGCGGGATCCCGATGATGCCCGGCCGGGCGAGGCCCTCGTCGTCGAGCACGTTGCCGCCGTACCGGCCGTGGTCGGACTCGACCTTGCCGACCGCCGCGATCAGCTGCCACGGGATCCTGCAGGACTCGTCGGCGGCGTTGACCACCGTCTCCCCGCGCTGGTAGGCCGCGAGCGCGGCGGCGGGGATGTCGTTGGTGGAGGCGTTGCGCACCGCCGCCTGGCGGGCGCCGAAGCCACCGCCGTTGATGCGGCTCGGCGAGGAGAGGCTCGCCGGGGCCTCGATCGCCTCGTCCGGCAGCCGGGAGCCGTCGGGCAGCGAGCCCGGCTCGGGCAGGGCGCCGGCCTCGTTCACCGTCTCCAGGCTGTCGCGCTGCGGCGAGGCCAGGCTGGCGGTGGCGGCGACGGAGAGCAGCGCGAGCGGCAGGATCGCGGTGGCTCGCTGCAGCCGTCGGCGGCGGGGGTCGGTCATCGGTGGCTCCTCGGTCGGCGGCCGCGTCGCGGTCCGCAAGTGACGCCACGCCGGGGCCCGAGCCGGCGTCGGTGGGGCAACGACGCGTGTCACCGGTAGGTTACGCGCCGGTAGCCCGTCGTGGGACCCTCTCGCCCGAGCCGTCTGGACCCGTTGTCAGTTCTACCCCGTCCCGACGTGTCCCAAACCTCCTCCGGCGGGTTTGGGTGGCGGTGCCCGGCGCGGGAGGATGGGGACGTGCCCGCCGTCGACCCGTCCGCCGCCCCCGCCTCCGAGGCGCTCTTCGCCCGGGCCCGTGCGGTCACCCCGGGCGGCGTCAACTCGCCGGTCCGCGCCTTCGCCGCCGTGGGCGGCCACCCCCGCTTCATCACCTCCGCGCGCGGGGCCTGGCTCACCGACGCCGACGGCCGCGACTACGTCGACCTGATCTGCTCGTGGGGCCCGATGCTGCTCGGCCACGCCCACCCCGACGTCCAGGCGGCCGTGCAGGAGGCGGTCGCCCGCGGCACGTCGTACGGCGCGCCGACCGTGCCCGAGGTCGAGCTCGCCGAGGAGATCGTGTCCCGCGCCCCCGTGGAACGGGTCCGGTTCACCTCCTCGGGCACCGAGGCCGCGATGTCGGCGATCCGGCTGGCCCGCGGGGTCACCGGCCGTGACGTGGTGGTGAAGTTCGCCGGTTGCTACCACGGCCACGTCGACGCCCTGCTGGCCTCGGCCGGCTCGGGCCTGGCGACGTTCGCGGTGCCCGGGACGCCCGGCGTGCCCGACTCGGCCACCGCGCTCACCCTGGTGCTGCCCTACAACGACCGCGACGCGGTCGACCGCGGTCTTCGCCGAGCACGGCGACCGGATCGCCTGCGTGGTCACCGAGGCCTCCCCGGGCAACATGGGCGTCGTCCCGCCCGAGCCCGGCTTCAACGCCTTCCTCAGCCGCACCTGCGCGGCCCACGGCGCGCTCTTCGTCTCCGACGAGGTGATGACCGGCTTCCGCGCCTCGCCCACGGGGTACTGGGGGCTCGACGGCGCCGGGGAGGGCTGGACGCCCGACCTGGTGCTGTTCGGCAAGGTGATGGGCGGCGGGTTCCCGGCCGCCGCGTTCGGCGGACGCGCCGACGTGATGGGCCACCTCTCGCCGGACGGGCCGGTCTACCAGGCCGGCACGCTCTCGGGGAACCCCGTGGCGACCACCGCCGGGCTGACCACCCTGCGCCTGGCCACCGACGAGGTCTACGACCACCTGACGAAGGCCGGCGACACCATCAAGGCCGCGGTCACCGACGCGCTCGACGCCGCCGGCGTCGTCCACGCGGTGCAGTCGGCCGGGACGATGTTCTCGGTGTTCCTCACCGAGGGCCCGGTGCGCGACTTCACCGACGCCTCCCGCACCGACACCGCGGCGTACGCCGCGTTCTTCCACGCGATGCTGGAGCGCGGTGTCTACCTGCCCCCGTCGGCGTACGAGGCCTGGTTCCTCTCGGCCGCCCACGACGACCACGCCGTGCAGACCGTCCTCGACGCGCTGCCCCACGCCGCGCGCGCCGCGGCCGCCGCGCAGTCCGCCGCGCAGGACCGCGCGTGAGCGCCCCGGCGCCGGGGACCACCCGGACGGTGGTGCACCTGCTGCGCCACGGCGAGGTGCACAACCCCCACGGCGTCCTCTACGGCCGCCGGGACGGCTTCCACCTCTCCGAGCGCGGGGTGGCGATGGCCGAGAAGGTCGCCGAGGCGCTCGGCCACCGCGACATCACCCACCTCGTCGCCTCGCCGCTGGAGCGGGTGCAGGAGACGATCGCGCCGCTGGCCGCGGCCCGGGGGCTGGAGGTGCGGACCGACGAGCGGGTCATCGAGTCCGGCAACGTCTTCGAGGGGGAGCGGTTCGGCGCCGGCCGCAACGCGCTGCGGGACCCCCGCACCTGGCGGCACCTGTGGAACCCGTGGCGGCCCTCCTGGGGCGAGCCGTACCGCGACGTCGTCGGCCGGATGATGGCCGCGGTCCACGACGCCCGGCGGGCGGCCCACGGCCACGAGGCGGTGGTGGTCTCCCACCAGCTGCCGATCTGGATCACCCGGCTGCACCTGGAGGGCCGCTCCTTCCTCCACCACCCCAAGAACCGACGCTGCACGCTGTGCTCGGTGACCTCGCTGCACTTCGACGACGAGCGGCTGGTCACGCTCGACCTACTCCGAGCCCGCCGCGGACCTGATCCCCGCCGCCGACCGGCACGCAGCCGTTCTCCGCCGGCGGCGGACCGGCGTCCGGCGCGCCGGGGGAGGGCGGCCGGTGAGGGTCCTCCTCCGCGGTGCCGCCCTCGCCGGGGCCGGCCTGCTGCTCGCCGGCTGCGGCGGGTTGGCGGGCACCGGCGACCTCCAGTACGTGCCCGGCGAGGGCAACGTGCTCGAGGTGCCGGCCGGCGAGCGCGGCGCCCCGGTCGAGCTCGAGGGCCGGTCGCTGCAGGGCGAGCCCGATCGACCTCGCGGACGGCCGCGGTGAGGTCACCGTGGTCAACGTGTGGTGGTCCGGCTGCGGGCCGTGCCGCACCGAGATGCCGCTGCTCGTCGAGGCCGCCGACGAGCTCGACGACACCACCTTCGTCGGCATCAACACGCGCGACCCCGGGCTCGGCACCGCGCAGGCCTTCGAGCGCGAGGTCGGGGTGACCTACCCCTCGATCTACGACGACACCGCGGCACCGCTGCTGGCCTTCCCCTCGCCGTACACGCCGCAGGCGATGCCGAGCACCGTCGTGCTCGACGCCGCAGGGCCGGGTCGCCGCGCTGGTCAGCGGGGTCATCCCCTCGGCCCTGACGCTGCGAGGAGCTGGTCGAGGCAGCTCGCGACGGCGGGGAGGCGCGCGCCGATGGGTGAGTGGTTCCAGCAGCAGGCGGCGGCCGGCTCGCTGGCGCTCGCGCGTCCCGGTCGCCCTGGTCGCCGGGCTGGTCTCGTTCTTCTCGCCCTGCGTGATCCCGCTGCTGCCCGGCTACCTCTCCTACGCCACCGGGCTCTCCGGCGCCGACCTCGCCGACGGGCGCGCCGCGGAGCACCGGGGCCGGATGCTGCTCGGGTCGGTGCTGTTCGTCCTCGGCTTCGCCGCGGTGTTCGTCTCGATCGGCGCCGCGTCCGGCGCGCTCGGCACGTGCGCTGCGCGCCTACCAGCGCGCCGATCACCGTGGTGATGGGCGTGGTCGTGATCGTGCTCGGACTCGCCTTCGCCGGGCTGCGTCCCGTTCCTCCAGCGGGAGTGGCGGGTCCACCGGGTGCCGGCCGTGGGCTGGCCGCGGCGCCGCTGCATCGGGGTGCTCTTCGGGCTCGGCTGGACCCCGTGCATCGGCCCGACGCTCGGGGTGATCACCACGCTGTCGATCAACGAGGCCACCGCCGCCCGCGGGGCGCTGCTCTCCGGCGTCTACGCGCTCGGGCTGGGTGTGCCCTTCGTGCTGGCGGGGCTGGCCTACCGGCGCGCCCTCGGCGCGGCCGCCTTCGTCCGGCGCCACCAGGCGTGGGTGACCCGGGTCGGCGGGCTGATGCTGGTCCTGGTCGGTCTCGCGCTGGTCACCGGCGTCTGGGACCAGCTGGTCACCTGGGTCCAGGTCCAGCTCGTCAGCGACTTCGAGGTGAGCGTGTGAGCAGCTCCGTGAGCACCTCCACCCGGACCCCGCCCGCCGCCGGCTCCCAGCCGCCGCCGCCCGAGCCGCCGCCGGCGCGACGGCCGGGCGAGCTCGGGCCTGCGCGAGCTGGCGCGGTGGGGGTGGCGGCAGCTGATCTCGATGCGCACGGCGCTGGTGCTGCTGCTCCTGCTGGCCCTGGCGGCCGTGCCCGGCTCGGTGGTGCCGCAGGACTCCGTCGACGCGCTGGCAGCCTCGCGCTGGCGCGAGGCCACCCGACGCTGGCGCCGGTCTACGAGCGGCTCGGGCCTGTTCTCGGTCTACGACTCGCCGTGGTTCTCCGCGATCTACCTGCTGCTGGTGGTCTCGCTGGTCGGCTGCATCGTGCCGCGCACGCTGGTCTACTGGCGCGGGCTGCGCGCCGCAGCCGCCCGACGCGCCCCCGGAACCTGGACCGGCTGCCCGAGCACACGGCGTACACCACCGCCGACGAGCCGCCGGAGGAGGTGCTGGCCGGGCGCCGCGCCGAGCTGCGGCGGCGGCGCTACCGGGTGCGCACGTCCCCGCGGACGGCGACGAGGTCGTGGCCGCGGAGCGCGGCTACCTGCGCGAGGCCGGCAACCTGCTCTTCCACCTCTCGGTGATCGTGGTGCTGGTCGGCTTCGCCGTCGGCGGCCTGCTCGGCTACCAGGGCGGCGTGATCCTGGTCCAGGGCACCGGCTTCGCCAACAACCTCACCCAGTACGACGACTTCGACCCCGGTTCGCTGTTCGACCCCGCCGACATGGAGCCGTTCACGTTCACCGTCGACGAGTTCAGCGCGGACTGGGTCGAGACGGGGCCGCGGCCGGGGCATGGCCCGCGGCTTCCAGGCCGACCTCAGCTACCGCGAGACGCCGGACGGCCGACGACCGAGACCTACGACCTGCGGGTCAACCACCCGCTGCAGCATCGGCGAGACCGACGTCTTCCTGATCGGCCACGGCTACGCCCCGGTGCTCACGATCCGCGACGGCGAGGGCGAGGTCGCCTACCAGGGCCCGACGGTCTTCCTGCCCCAGGACCAGGGCCTGCTGTCGTTCGGCGTGGTCAAGGCGTCCTCGGCGGAGCCGACCGAGATCGGGCTCGAGGGGCTGTTCTACCCGACCTTCGTCAACATCGACGGCGACCCGGTCAACGTGATGGGCGACGACCGCAACCCGACCCTGTCGATGCAGGTCTACGCCGGCGACCTCGGGCTCGACGACGGCGCGGCGCAGTCGGTCTACGTCCTCGACAAGGACGACGCCGAGCAGGTCACCGACGAGGACGGCGACCCGCTGCGACTGGACCTCCAGCCCGGCCAGACCGCCGAGCTGCCCGACGGGCTCGGCAGCGTCACCTTCGACGGCGTCGAGCCGTGGACGCGGGTCCAGGTCAGCCGTTCCCCGGGCAAGGAGGTCGCGCTGGCCGGCGTCGTGCTGGCCCTGATCGGCCTGCTCGCCTCGCTGTTCATCCGGCCGCGCCGGGTGTGGGTGCGGGCGCGGCCGGCGGGTGACCGGGGTGACCGGGGCGGTGCGACCATGGTGGAGGTGGCCGTGCTGCACCGCTCCGACGCCGGCGCCGAGACCGACGGCGAGGCCGGTTCCAGCGAGCTCGACCAGGTGGTGGCCGCGATCGGCGGTCCCGCCCCGACCCCCCGAGAGGACGACTCGTGAGCGACACCGCGTGGGAGGCGCTGTCCGACCAGGCCGTCGCCGCGGCCGGGGTGGTCTACTTCCTGGCCCTGCTGGCGCACCTGGTCGAGTGGGCGGCCTCGCGCCAGCCCGTCCGGGCTGCGGCGGCCCCGTCGGCCGCCCGCGGCGGCGGGTCCGGGGCCCCTGGGGTGGTCGGCTCCTCCGGGTCGGTCGCGGTCGCGACGCCGCCCGCGGACGACGGCGGGACGGCGTACCGCGTCGCGCTGTTCGGCCGGCTCGGCCTGCTGCTGACCGTGATCGCGGTGGCCGCCCACGGCGTCTCCCTCGTCGGGCGCGGCCTTGCCGCGGACCCGAACCGCGTGCCGTGGGGCAACATGTACGAGTTCACGCTCGCGGGGTCGTTCGTGGTCACGCTGATGTACCTCGCGGTGCGCCGCCGCTACCGGCTGGCGTGGATGGCGCCGCTGGTCGTCGGGTTCGTGGTCAGCGTGCTGATGGTCGCGGTGATCTGGCTGCACGCGCCGGTGGCGCCGCTGACCGAGGCGCTGAACTCCTACTGGCTGGTCATCCACGTCGTCGCCGCGGTCATCGCCACCGGCGCCTTCACCCTCGGCGGGATCCTGTCGGTGATCTACCTGCTCAAGGAGCGCCGGCCCGGCGTCGAGGGCGGGCTGCTCGGGCGGGCGCCGTCCCTGGCCCGCCTGGACGCCACGTCGTACCGGATCCACGCGTTCGCGTTCCCGGTGTGGACCTTCGCGGTGCTCATCACCGGCCCGATCTGGGCGCACGAGGCGTGGTCGCGCTACTGGAACTGGGACCCGAAGGAGGTGTGGGCGTTCATCACCTGGGTGGTCTACGCCGCCTACCTCCACGCCCGCACCACCGCCGGCTGGCGGGGCCGCAAGGCCGCCTACCTGGCGCTGCTGGGGCTGGCGACGCTGTGGTTCAACTTCATCGGCATCAACTACTTCTCCTCCACCAGCCAGCACTCGTACGCCGCCCCGGCCCCGGCCACCCCCGGCCCCACGCCCCCGCCCGGCGCCGCCCCTCCGTTGTAACGCCGAGTTACTTGATCTGGCGCTGCGATGCAGCGCCGCAAGAGATCATGTAACTCGGCGTTACAGCTGGGGTTCGGGCGCGATCAGGCGTCGGGGTCGTCGCGGTGCAGGCGGCGGCGGTCCAGCTCGCGCAGGAAGTCCTCGTCGTCGTCGGGGCCACGCACGGTCGGACGCGTCGGCGGCTTCGGCTTCGAGGGCCGCGGGGTGCGCGGGCCCGGTCGCTGGGGACGGCTCGGGAAGCCGCCGTCGCGCCCCGGGCCCGACCAGCCGGAGCCGGACTCACCGGGCAGACCGCGCTCCTGCACGAGCCGCACCAGGAAGAAGGTCGCAGCTGCGAAGAGGAGGAGCACGAACAGGAATCCCACGTCCCCCACCATAGGGCGGTCCTGGTAGCCGGGACGGTCTGCCTCCGGGTGGTTCCGTAGGCTGGGGCGTGTGAAGGAGCTCGCCGTCTACACCGTCCTGCGGCTGGCCCTGCTCGTCGCGTCGTTCGCCGTCGTGATGGGGTTGTGGGCCCTGGTCGCCGGTACCCCGAACGTGTTCTGGTCGCTGCTGATCGCCTTCGTGGTCAGCGGGATCGGGTCGTACTACGTGCTCAACCCGCAGCGCGAGGCGTTCGCCCGCCGCGTCGAGGAGCGAGCGAAGCGTGCGTCGGCCCGGATGGAGCGGATGAAGGCGCGCGAGGACACCGACTGAGCCCTTCGCGGGCCGGGTGCGTCAGCGGCGCTTGCGCTGCTCGAGCTGCGCGCGGACCCGGGTCTCGGACTGACCGAGCACCTTGCTGAGGATCTGCACGCGCATCCGGTAGGCCACGACGGCCGCGACGACGATGGCGATGAAGATCAGGAAGCCCATGCCACCACCGTACGCCGGGGGCGGCTGCCCGGCGCGGGTGTCACGTCGACCGGTCGCGGGTGTCACGTCGACCGGTCGCGAGCGTCATGTCGGCTGTTCGCAACGGACGTCTCGGCTGTTCGCAGCGGACGTCTCGGCGGGGAGGGGTCGATCAGGTGAGCAGGAGGGGGAGGGCGACCAGGAGGGCCCAGAGCAGCTCGGCGCGGCCGGTGGCGCCGAGCACCGGGACGAGGGCGGTGCCGGTGGCGCCGCCCAGCACGGTGCGCACGGCAGGACCCGCCACCACCAGGAAGCCGAGGCCGACCAGGGCCCACCAGGTCGTGGTGGCGGCGACCGCGACGACCGCCAGCGCCGCCAGCGCGACCAGGCCGGCGTAGAGCAGCCGGGTCCGCGGTTCGCCGAGGCGCACGGCGAGGGTGCGCTTGCCGGCGACCGCGTCGGTCGGCACGTCGCGCAGGTTGTTGGCGACCAGGATCGCGCAGGCCAGCGCCCCGACCCCGGTGCCGGCCCACCAGGCCGCGGCCGGCAGCGTCCCGGCGAGCACGAAGACCGTGCCGACCACCGCGACCAGCCCGAAGAAGACGAACACCACCACCTCGCCGAGCCCGAGGTAGCCGTAGGGGCTGGCCCCGCCGGTGTAGAACCACGCCGCCGCGACCGCGAGCGCCCCGACGACCAGCAGCCACCACGACGCCAGCGCGGCCAGCACCAGCCCCGCGACCGCGGCGACCCCGAGCGCGGCGAACGCCGCCCGCTTCACCGCCGCGGGCGACGCGGTGCCCGAGCCGACCAGGCGCAGCGGGCCGACCCGGTCGTCGTCGGTGCCGCGCACGCCGTCGGAGTAGTCGTTGGCGTAGTTGACGCCGACCTGGAGCGCCACGCTGACCACCAGCGCCAGCAGCGCGCGACCGGCCGACAGCGACCCGGGACCCACCTCGGTGGCGGCGACGCCGACCCCGGCGACCACCGGCGCCAGGGCGGCCGGCAGGGTCCGCGGCCGCGCCCCGGCCAGCCACTGGGCCGGCGTGGTCCGCGCGGTCGTCACGGGCCGAGTCTCCCAGCACCGGCCATGGCCTAGCGTCGTCGGGGTGAGCACGAGCCCGGTGGCCGCCACCGCCACCGACGACGACCTCCGCGCCTGGCTCGACGCCCCCGACGAGCCCCCGCCGCTGGTCGTGGGGACCTCCGGCTCGACCGGCCGGCCCAAGCGCGTGCTGCTGCCGCGCCGGGCCGTGCTCGCCTCGGTCGAGGCGACCGCACGACGGCTGGGCGGCACCGGCCCCTGGGTGCTCGCGCTGCCGCCGGCGTACGTCGCCGGGTTGATGGTCCGGGTGCGCTCGCTCGCGGCCGGCCAGCCGCCCATCCCCCTCGAGGACGGCTGGCCCGAGGGCGACGGCTGGGCGACCTCGCTGGTGCCGACCCAGCTCCACCGGCTGCTCGACCGTCCGGACGACGTCGCGGCGCTGCGCGGCGCCCGGGTCGTGCTGCTCGGCGGCGGACCCGTCGACCCGGCGCTGCGCGCTCGCGCGGAGGCCGCCGGCGTCCGCGTCGTGGCCACCTACGGCGCGGCCGAGACGTGCGGCGGCTGCGTCTACGACGGGCTGCCGCTCGACGGGGTCGCGGTCGCCCTCGACCCGAGGGGCCGGGTCCGGCTCGGCGGGCCCACGATCTTCACCGGCTACGACGGTGACCCCGGGCTGACCGCGGAGGTGCTGCGCGACGGGTGGTTCCTGACCGCCGACGCCGGCCGGCTCGACCCCGATGGCCGCCTGGAGGTGCTCGGCCGCCTCGACGACGTCGTCGTCAGCGGCGGGATCAACGTGCCGGGTCCGGCGGTCGCCGCCCGGCTGCGCGCCCACCCGGCGGTCGCGGCCGCGGAGGTGGTCGGCGTGCCCGACGAGGAGTGGGGGGCCAGCCTGGTCGCCCTCGTCGTCGGCGAGGTCACGCTGGAGCAGGCGCGCGACTGGGTCGCCGCGGAGCACCCCCGCGCCTGGTCGCCCCGGCGGCTGGTCCGGCTGCCGGACCTGCCGCTGCTGGCCAACGGCAAGCCCGACCGGCTCCGGCTCCGCGCGCTCGCCGAGGAGGCCCGGTGACCGACCCGGGCGCCCAGGTCTGGTCGCTGCCGATGCGGCTGCGGTTCCGCGGGATCACCCTCCGCGAGGGCCTGCTGCTCCCCGGCGCCGCGGGCCACGGGGAGTGGAGCCCGTTCCTGGAGTACGACGACGCCGAGGCCGCTCCGTGGCTGCGCGCCGCCCTCGAGGCCGCGGACGGCGACTGGCCGGCGCCGCTGCGCGACCGGGTCCCGGTCAACGTGACCGTGCCGGCGGTCGGCCCCGAGCGCGCCCACGCCCTGGTGAGCGACAGCGGCTGCCGCACCGCCAAGGTCAAGGTCGCCGAGCCCGGGCAGGACCCGGGCGAGGACGAGGCCCGCGTCGAGGCCGTCCGCGCGGCGCTGGACGAGGGCGGGCCCGGCGGGCGGGTGCGGGTCGACGCCAACGGCGCGTGGTCGGTCGACGAGGCCGTGCTCGCCGTGCGCCGCCTCGACCGGGCCGCCGGCGGCCTGGAGTACGTCGAGCAGCCCTGCGCGAGCGTCGAGGACCTCGCCGCCGTCCGGCGCCGGGTCGACGTGCCGGTCGCGGCCGACGAGTCGATCCGCCGGGCGGTCGACCCCTACCGGGTGCGCGACCTCGGCGCCGCCGACGTCGCCGTGCTCAAGGTGCAGCCGCTCGGGGGCGTGCGGGCGTGCCTGCGGATCGCCGAGGACCTCGGCCTGCCGGTGGTGGTCTCCTCGGCCCTCGAGACCTCCGTGGGCCTCGCGGCCGGCGTCGCCCTGGCCGCGGCGCTCCCCGACCTGGACCACGCGTGCGGCCTCGCCACCGCCGGGCTGCTCGACGGCGACCTGACCACCGACCCCCTGGTGCCGGTCGACGGTGCGCTGCCGGTGGCCCGGCCCGTGGTCGACCCTGCGCTGCTGGCGGGGGCCCGACCCGGTCCCGACCGGGTGGCGCACTGGGAGCGGCGGCTGGCGGAGGCGCGCGAGCGGCTGGGCGCCGTGGGGGAGGATCACCGGCGATGAGCCCCTCCACCCGGCTGGCCCGCGACGTCGTCACGGCCCTCGTCGAGCGCGGCGTCACCGAGGTCGTCCTGGCCCCCGGCTCCCGCAACGCCCCGCTGGCCTTCGCGGTCCACGACGCCGAGCGCGCCGGGCTGCTCCGGCTGCACGTGCGGGTCGACGAGCGCACGGCCGGGTTCCTCGCGGTCGGGCTGACCCGGGTCGGCGCCCGCGACGGCCGTGATGTGCACCTCGGGCACGGCGGTGGCCAACCTGCACCCGGCCGTGCTCGAGGCCGCGCACGCCGGTGTGCCGCTGGTCGTGGTCACCGCCGACCGCCCGGCCCGGATGCGCGGCACGGGCGCCAACCAGACCACCGACCAGGTGGGGGTCTTCGGGCCCCTGGTGGCCACCCGGGACCTCTCCGCCGCGACCGGGGTCAGCTGGCCCGGCGGACCCCCGGAGCTGGACACCAGCTGGGCGGTGGTCCACCTCAACGTGCAGCTCGACGACCCGCTGGTGCCGGGCTCGGCGTGGGAGCCGGAGCACGTCGTGCCGGGTCGCGGCCCGCAACGGCTCGAGTTCCTGATCGCCGAGACCATCGACCCGGGCCCGCCCACGGTCGTGGTCGCCGGTGACGACGCCGGCCCGCCGGCGCGCCAGCTCGCCGAGTCCGCGGGGTGGCCGCTGCTGGCCGAGCCCTCGAGCGGCGCCCGGACCGGGTCCAACCCGGTCCGGTGCTACCGACTGCTCCTGGCGACGCCGCTGGCCGACGAGGTGCGCCGGGTCGTGCTGTTCGGCCACCCCACGCTGTCCCGGCCGGTGCAGCGGCTGCTCGCGCGCGAGGACGTCGAGGTCGTCGACGCCGGCGCGCGGGGGGTCTGGCCCACCCGGCCGCACCCGGTCGCCCGGCTCCTGATGACCGGTCGGGCCGGGTGGACCGGGGACGGTCCCGACGACCCCGCCTGGTTGGCGCGCTGGCGCGACGCGGACCGCGACGTCTCCCGCCGCCTCGACGCGCTGCTGGCAGCCGAGCCGGCGCTGACGCCGTGGGAGGTCGCCGGGGCGGTCAGCCGCGCCGTGCCGCCCGGCGGACTGCTCCACGTGGGCGCCTCGAACCCGATCCGCGACCTCGACCTGATGGTCGCGCCGTACGCCGTCGGCGACCGCCGGATGGTCGTCGCCAACCGCGGCCTCGCCGGCATCGACGGCACCGTGTCGGCCGCGATCGGCGCCACCCTCGGCCGCCCCCGCACCACCCGTGCGCTGGCGCTGATGGGTGACGTGACGTTCCTCCACGACGCGAACGGCCTGGTGCTGGGTCCCGACGAGCCGCGCCCGGACCTGCAGCTGGTGGTGGTCAACGACGACGGCGGGTCGATCTTCTCGACCCTGGAGCAGGGCGGCCCCGACCACGCGCACGCCTTCGAGCGGCTCTTCGGCACCCCGCACGGCGTCGACCTCGCCGCCCTGTGCGCCGCCACGCGCACCCCCCACCTGCGGGTCAGCAGCCTGCCCGAGCTCGAGCAGGCGCTCGACTCGCCCAACGGGGGGATCGAGGTGGTCGAGGCCCGGGTGGGTCGCGCCGACCGCCGCGCGCTGGACGAGCGGATCCGCTCGTTGGTCGACGCGCCATGATGACGACGTGGAGATCGCGCTCGTCCTGATCGGCCTGGCCGTCGCGGTCCTGGTCGTCACCGGCGTCGCCGCCCGGGTCGGCGTCCCCGCCCCGTTCGTGCTCGTCGTGGCGGGAGCGCTGGCCTCCTACCTGCCCGGGCTCCCGGAGGTCACCCTCTCGCCGGAGGTGGTGCTGGTCGGGCTGCTGCCTCCGCTGCTCTACTCCGCGGCGATCCAGACCTCGCTGGTGGAGTTCAACGCCAACCGGCGCCCGATCCTGCTGCTCTCCGTCGGTCTGGTCGTCGTGACCACGCTCGGCGTCGGGGTCGTGGTCCACGCGCTGCTGCCCGGCGTCGGCTGGCCGGCCGCCTTCGCGATCGGCGCGGTGGTCGCGCCGCCGGACGCCGTCGCCGCCCTGGCCATCGCGCGACGCGTCGGCCTGCCGAGGCGGGTGGTGACGATCCTGGAGGGCGAGTCGCTGCTCAACGACGCGACGGCGCTGGTCTCGCTGCGCACCGCGATCGCCGCGGCCGGTGTCTCGGTCTCCGCGCTCGAGGTCGGGCTCGACTTCCTGCTCGCCGCCGGGGGCGGCCTGGCGGTCGGCGTGCTGCTCCACCTGGTGGTCTCGCGCGTCCGCCGCCACGTCACCGACCCCGCGATGGACACCGCGATCTCGTTCGTCGTCCCGTTCGCGGCCTACGTCGCCGCCGAGGAGCTGCACGCCTCGGGCGTGATCTCGGTGGTGGTCGCCGGCCTGCTGCTGGGCCACCAGGCACCGGTGGTGCAGACGGCGCAGTCGCGGATCGCCGAGCGCACCAACTGGCGCTCGGTCGCCTTCGTGCTCGAGAACGCCGTCTTCCTGCTGATCGGGCTGCAGACCCAGCGGCTGCTCGCGGACGTCGGGCGAAGCGAGCTGTCGGCCGGCCGCGTCGTCCTGGTGTGCCTGGCGACCCTGCTGGCCGTCGTGGTGCTCCGGCTCGCCTGGGTCTTCCCGGCGCGCTACCTGCTCGTGCGGCCCGGCCCCGACGCCAGCGGTCGCCGACCGCCGTGGTCCTACACCTTCCTGATCGGCTGGGCCGGCATGCGCGGCGTGGTCACGCTCGCCGCGGCGTTCGTGATCCCGCCGCAGACGCCGTTCCGCGAGGTGCTGCTGCTGGTCGCCTTCACCGTGGTGGCCGGCACGCTGCTGATCCAGGGGCTCAGCCTGCCCTGGATCGCCCGCCGGTTGCGGGTGCCCACCCCGGACCCGATGGAGGACGCGCTCGCCCGCGCGGCGCTGCTCCAGCAGGCCTCGGCCGCCGGGCTGCGCGCCCTGGCGGAGGCGGCCGCCGAGGGTGGCGAGGCGGAGGACGACGACGCCCACGGGGTGCGCGAGGCGGTCGAGCAGCGGGTCGAGCGGCGCAACTTCGCGGCGTGGGAGCGGCTGAACACCACGCTCGGCGAGGAGAGCCCGAGCGACCGCTACACCCGGCTGCGGCTGCTGACCCTCGAGGCCGAGCGGCGCGAGGTGCTGCGCGTCCGCTCGACCGGGACGGTGCCCTCCGAGGTGGTCAGCGAGGTGCTCGGCGAGCTCGACGTGGAGGAGTCGATGCTGGACGCGGTGGAGGAGGAGCGCGACGAGGAGCGGGCGGCTGCCTTCGCCGGCGCCGGCGCGGGCGCCTGCGAGCACCTCCGGCGGTCGCCGGCGCGCGAGACCGGCGGGGGACTGGTCTGCGAGGACTGCGAGCCCGGCGAGCGCTGGGTCGCGCTGCGGACCTGCCTGTCCTGCGGCCACGTCGCCTGCTGCGACTCCTCGCCCCACCGGCACGCCACGGCGCACTGGGTCGGCTCGCGCCACCCGGTGATGCAGTCGGCGCAGGCCGGCGAGCGGTGGCGCTGGTGCTTCGAGGACCACCTCACGGGTTGAGGCGGCCTCAGCGCACCCCGACGTACCAGGGCGAGGCGACCTCGGCGAGGACGTCGACGATCGGCGGCCAGACCGCGCGCAGCGCGGTCGCCCAGCGACCGAGCTGACCGGCCGCGGACTCGCGGACGTCGCGGTCGCCGACCAGCTGGAGCAGGCCGCACAGGTCGACGGGGTCGACGTCGCGCCGCTCACCGACGCGGCGGACGGCCTCGTGCACGAGCTCCTCGGCCGTGGGGGCCGGGGCGGCCACGCAGCTGGCGTGGGTCCAGAGCCGCCCACGGCCCTGGACCGGCTGCTGGCTGCCGTAGAGCCGCTGCCCGCACGACGCGCACTGCGTCCCGCTCAGCAGCGCCCCGCGGCGCATCGTCCCTGGACCGGTCATGCACCGACTATCGCCCCGGATGTCACCGATCTGAAGAGATCTCCACAAAGTTCTCGCCCGCTGTACGCCCTGGTCCAGACCGGTGGTCAGCCGGTCGGGCCGCCGAGCACGTCCTCGAGCCGGCGCGGGGCTCGCCCGGTCACCCGCCGCACGTCGTCGGTGACCTCGGCGCAGGACCCGTCGGCGATGGCGGTGTAGGTGGAGATCCAGGCCTCGAGCAGGTAGTCCTCCGCGTCCGGGTGGCCGGCCCGCCGCGAGGCCCAGGCCTCGTCGACGGTCTCCTCGACGTAGCGCAGGTCGCGGCCCAGCACCGCGCCGGCGCGCTCGGCGACCTCGTGGAGGCTCAGCGCCTCCGGGCCGGTCAGCGTGTAGGCCGCGCCACGGTGCAGGGCGGGCTCGCGCAGCACCTCCGAGGCGACGTCGGCGACGTCGGCCCGGGCCACGGCGGCCACCCGGCCCGACCCGGCCGGACCACGGATGACGCCGTGCTCGTCGGCGAAGAGCGGCAGCACGTCGACGTAGAAGGCGTCGCGCAGGAACGTGTGCTCCATCCCGCTGGCGAGGATCGCCGCCTCGGTGTCGGCGTGGTCGCGGCCGAGCGTGAACGTCGCGTCGGGGGCTGCGCCCGCGAACGAGGTGTAGACCACGTGACCCACCCCGGCCTCGGCGGCCGCCGCCACGAAGGTGCGGTGCTGGTCGCGGCGGTCCGGTGCCTCCGCCGCGGAGACCATGAGCAGCGTCTCGACGCCGCGCAGCGCGGCGACGCAGGCCGCGTGGTCGGCGTACTCGCAGACCCGGACGTCGGTGTCGACGTCGGGCGCGCGGTCGGGGTCGCGCACCAGCAGCCTCAGGTCGAGCCGGAAGTCGCTCCCGGCGAGCTGGCGGGTCACCAGGCCGCCGAGGGCGCCGCTGGCGCCGGTCACGCCGATGGTGCGGGTGGGGGAGGCGTTCATGGAGGCCACCGTAGGGCCCCCGAGGACCCCGTCCCGGCCTACGGTGGACCCATGCGTCTGACCAAGCTCGGGCACGCCTGCGTCCGCCTGGAGCAGGAGGGCGTCGCGCTGGTGCTCGACCCCGGGATGTTCACCGAGCCGGGTGCGGTCGACGGCGCCACCGCGGTCCTGGTCACCCACCGGCACCCCGACCACCTCGACGTGACCAACCTGCGCGCCACCGACGCCCCGATCTGGACGATCGCGGAGGTGGCCGAGCAGCTGCGCGCCGAGGCGCCGGACGTCGCCGAGCGGGTCACCGTCGTCCGCCCCGGCGACCGCTTCGACGCCGGGCTCCCGGTGCGTGCGGTCGGCGAGCTGCACGCCGTGATCCACCCCGACCTCGACCGGCTCACCAACTGCGGCTACCTCGTCACCGGCGACCTGGCGGTCTACCACCCCGGCGACGCGCTGACCCGCCCCGACGAGGCCGTCGACGTGCTGTGCGTGCCGAGCTCGGCGCCGTGGTTGCGCTCGGCCGACGCGATCGACCTGGCGCGCGACGTCGGCGCGCCGCGCACCCTCGCGATCCACGACCGCGTCTACTCGGAGGCCGGGCACGCGATGCTGGCCGCGCAGATGGAGGGCCTGCTCCCCGACGGCCAGGCCTACCTGCGCCGCGCCGACGGCGAGGACCTGTGAGCTCCCCGGTCGCGACGGCGTGGGTGCGCCTCGAGCTGGACGTGCGGCGCTTCGAGGAGGGCCCGCACGCCTGGGCGTTGCGCCGGGCCGAGGAGGACGGGGTGGTGCTGACCACCATGGCCGCGCTCGGCGACACCGAGGAGCACCGGCACGCGCTGTGGGCGCTGAACCGCGAGTGCGCCGCCGACATCCCGGGCCGGGGCGGGTTCCCGACCTACGACGAGTACGTCGAGGACCGGTTGGCGGTGCCCGACTACCGGCCCGACGGGGTGGTGGTGGCCCTCGACGGCGAGCGCTGGGTGGGGCTGAGCGCGACCTCGCTGCGCACCGACGCCGAGCTGGGAGCGGGCCGGTACGCGTTCAACGAGATGACCGGTGTGCTCCGGTCGCACCGTCGCCACGGGCTGGGCACGGCGATGAAGCTGCACGGCATCCGGTTCGTCCGGGCCCGCCGCTACCGCACGCTGCGCACCCTCCACCACCCGGCGAACACCGCCGCGATCGCGATGAACCTCCGCCTCGGCTTCACCAAGCCGCCGGGCCCGTAGCGCCGTCAGGCCCCGAGCGCGTCGCGGACCGGTACCAGCTTGGCCTGGGACTCGGCCAGCTCGGCGGCGGGGTCCGAGGAGGCGACGACGCCGCAGCCCGCGAACAGGCGCACGGTCGCGCCCTCGACGCTGGCCGAGCGCAGGGCCAAGCCCCACTCGCCGTCGCCGGCGGCGTCGATCCAGCCGACCGGCCCCGCGTAGCGACCCCGGTCGAGGCCCTCGATCTCGGAGATCAGGGCGGTGGCGACGTCGGTGGGGGTGCCCCCGACCGCGGCCGAGGGGTGGAGCGCCTCGGCGAGGCGCAGCGACGAGACGCTGCTCGCGTCGTGCACCACGCCGTTCACGTCGGTGGCCAGGTGCATCACGTTCGGCAGGTGCAGCACGAACGGCGACTCGGGGACGCTCATCGACGAGCAGTGCGGCTCGAGGGCGTCGGCGACCGAGCGGACGGCGTACTCGTGCTCCTCGAGGTCCTTGCTGGAGCGGGCGAGCGTCGCCGCGAGAGCGAGGTCTCGGTCGTCGTCGCCCGTGCGGCGGATGGTGCCGGCCAGCACCCGGGAGGTGACCAGACCCCGCTCGCGGCGCACCAGCATCTCGGGAGTGGCCCCGAACAGGCCGTCGACGTGGAAGGTCCAGCACATCGGGTACGCCGACGCGAGCCGCCGCAGCGGCCAGCGCACGTCGACCGGTTCCTCGGCGGTGGCCACCAGGTCGCGGGCCAGCACGACCTTCTCCAGCTCGCCGTCGCCGATGCGGTCGACCGCCTCGGCCACGACCGACATCCACTCCTCGCCGTTGCGCGAGCCGTCGCCGAAGACGACCCCGGCCGGGGCGGCCGGCGCGTCGCCGGGGCGAGGCGCGGCCAGCGGCTCCCCGGCACCCGCGCGGCTGCCGTCGTCGGCGCCCTCGTCGGCGACGGTGGTCAGCCAGGCGCGGCCGCCGCGGCGGCCCACGACCACGCGGGGCAGCACCAGCACGGACTCGCCGGGCTCGTCGGCGAAGCCGAAGCTGCCGAAGGCGACGGGACCGGTCCCGGGCTCCTGGACCCCGTCGTGCACGGCGACCCGGGCGAGGGTCTCGCTCCACCACTTGTCGGCGTCGGAGAACCGCGTCGCGCCGGTGGTGCGCACCTGGGCGACCGCTCCCCAGCCGACGAGCCCGTCACCCCGGCGCAGCCAGGCGACGGCGTCCTGGGCCGGCAGGAGGTCGACGAGCACGTCGACCTGGTCGTCCGGGAGGGGACGGTCCGGCAGACCCAGCGGTCCGTCGGCACGGGGGGGATCACGTCTGCGAGCCTACCGATGGACCCGGCCACCCCCCAGCGGTTGTGACCGGGTCGGTAGCGTCGACGGACGTGTCTTCCACCACCCGGCCCAGCACCAGGCCCACCGTCGCCCGGTCCCGCGCCGTCGGCATCGCCCTCGGTCTCGCCGGCCTCGTCGCCCTGCTCGTGCTCGCCGTCGCGCTGCCCCGCCTGGACGGCGCCGCCGCCACGAGCGGTGCCACGGCCGAGGGACCGGCCGCCGACGGGGGCACCGAGGTGACCCTGCCCGCCGAGGTGCCGGGCTTCGCCCTGGTCGAGCCGGGCGACGAGGCCGGCGCCGACCAGCTGCGCGAGCGGCTCGACAGCGCCGAGGTCGTCCTCGAGGAGACCTACGACGTCCCGGTCACGGTCGGCCTGTACTCCGGCGAGGACGGCGCGCAGGACCAGCGCTCCGCCGTGATCACCGCCGCCACCGCCGCTCCCGGCCTGTTCCTGCCGAGCGGCCCCGCTCCCGAGCCGGGCCTGCTCGGCCTGGTCAGGGCGCAGGCCGAGCTGGTCCGCGTGGACGGCGCGGTGTGCAACGTCGTCTACGGCGCACCGGTGCCGCAGGGTCAGGAGGTCGACGACACCGTCCCGCCCAGCGGGGTGCAGTGCCAGCTGACGGCCGCCGACGGCGTGACCTACCAGGTGGACGGTTCCGGGGTGCAGCCGGAGGAGGCCGCCGCCCTGCTCACCGCCATCGCCGACGCCTGAGGTCCGGCGGCGTCCGGAACACCGCCCCGGCGGGCGCGCCGTGCACTACCGTGAGCGGGTGGACGTCTCGCCGACCAGACCCGCCGCCGCGTCGGGCGCGGTCGGACCGGCCACCGCCCCGCAGCCGGCGGACGTCGACCCCGGCCTGGACCGCGACGTCTTCCTGCGAACGCTGGTGCGCGAGCTGGCCGGGACGCTCCAGGACACGGTCGGCCTCGAGGACGCCGAGGGCTTCGTCGCGGTCGTCGGCCAGCGCATGGGCCGGTGGCTGGACACCTCGTACCGCGAGGCGATCGGCGTCGACCGGCTGGACCGGGACCAGGTGGCCGAGGTGCTGACCGACCTGAAGGCCCGGATCCACGGCGGCTTCGAGCTGGTCGCCGGCGACGAGGCGGTGCTGGAGTACACCAACGACCGGTGCCCGTTCGAGGACGCGGTGCTCGGCCGTCCCTCGATGTGCATGATGACCTCGAACGTGTTCGGCTCGATCGCCGCCGAGAACCTCGGCTACGCGAAGGTCGAGCTCGGCGAGACCATCGCCCAGGGCAGCAGCCGGTGCCACGTGCTGGTGCACCTCGACCACGCGCGCGCCGAGGCCCGGCCCGGTCGCGAGTACTTCGGCGGCTGATGGGGCGCCCGCTCGGAGCCGGTGACCTCGACGAGCCCGTGCTCCTCGTCCGGCCGGACGGCTGCGTCCTCGACGCGAACCCCTCCGCCGCCGCGCTGCTCGGGACCGGAGTGGTCGGCACCGACCTCGCGGAGCACGTCACGGACGAGCCGGCGCACGTGCGCGACGTGCTCGGCCAGCAGGTGCGCTCCACCAGCCCCGTCCCGGCCACCCTGGGCCTGCTCGCCCGGGGTGAGGACCGGCAGCGGGTGGTGGGACGCCGGCGCTCGGCCACCGAGGCCGAGGTCGTGCTGCGCTTCCGCCCGGGCAGCGACCGGTTCCGCGAGATCACCGAGACCCTGGACCGGCTGAACGCCGAGATCACCCGGCGCCTGCGCGTCGAGTCCGAGCTCCAGCAGGTCCTCGGCACCACGGTGCTCGACCTCGAGGCGGCCAACGACCGGCTTCGCCGGTTCACCACGGTCGCGACCCACGACCTGCGCTCGCCGCTGACCGTGATCGTGGGATTCGCGGAGTCGATGACCGGGCCCGGGGTGCCGCCGGAGCGGGTCGCCGATGCGACCGCCCGCATCGCCGCGGCGGCGCGGGGGTGTGCGGAGCTGGTCGAGAGCCTCCACGCCGAGGCGCTGGCGACCGCCGACGCGGCCATCACCGCCGTCGACCTCGCCGAGGAGCTGGAGTGGGTCCAGCGGCTCAGCTCGAGCGAGGCGCTGGTCCTGGAGGCCGTCGACCCGCTGCCGGTGGTGCGCGGCTCCCGGGTCGCGCTGCGGCAGGTGCTGCTCAACCTCGTCGCCAACGCCGTCAAGCACCGCGGCTCCCACGAGCGGGTCCGGGTCCGCGTCTCCGCGACGCGACGCGGCGACGACGGGTGGGAGATCTGCGTCGCCGACGACGGGCGGGGCGTCCCCGACCACCTGGTCGACCACGTCCTGCGCCGCGGGGTGCAGCTGGACGACAGCCGCCCCGGCGCCGGCCTGGGGCTCGACCTGTGCCGCACGCTGGTGGAGCAGCACGGCGGCACGCTCCGGCTGGCGCGCTCGGAGCTGGGCGGGCTGGCCGTGCACCTGGTGCTCCCGGCGGCGCCCCAACCGGGGCGGCGTCCTCAGGACCAGTAGACGACGACGTCGTCGCCGACGGTGACCTCGTCGAAGAGCGCGGCCACCCCGTCGTAGTCGCGGATGTTGACGCAGCCGTGGGAGGCGCCGGCGTAGCCGACGGAGGCGAAGTCGGGCGAGTAGTGGACCGCCTGGCCGCCGGAGAAGAACATGGCGAACGGCATCGAGGTCTCGTAGATGCTCGAGACGTGGTCGCGGCTCATCGAGAACACGGAGAACGCGCCCTCGCGGGTCTCGAAGCCGGGCCCGCCGAACCGGGCCTCCATCGTCCGCAGGACCTGCCCGTCGACGACCCAGCGCAGCGTGCTCGTGGACTTGTCGACGCACATCACGCGCCCGGTCAGGCACCGCGGGTCGAGGGAGCCGGCGGGGACACCGGCCGCCTCCTCCTCGACCTCCCCGGTCAGCTCGGCCTCGGTCGGCTCGGTGGTCATCGCCCACAGCCGGTCCAGCGTGCGCTGGTCGACCTCGCCGGTGACCGGGATCTCCCGCTTGGCCTGGAACCCGCTCACCGCGCTCGTCACGGCGTCGCCGTAGACGCCGTCCGGGACCTCGACCAGCCAGGCGATCTGCCGCAGCCGGGCCTGGAGGTCGCGGACCTCGTCGCCCTCGGCGCCCGGGCCGAGCAGGGTCGGGCCCGGCACGAGCGCCTTCTCCAGGACCAGGCCGGCCGTGGACGCACGGTGCGGGGTCGGTCCGCGCGGCGGTGCCGGGTCCTCCGCGACGGCGTCGCGCCCGGGTGCGGACCGGTCGGGCGCGGCCACGCGGTCCGACCGCTCGGCCTGCGGGGCGGCCAGCGCCCAGCCGCCGGCCCACGCCGCGGCCACCAGCAGCAGCGCGGCGAGCAGCAGGACGGGGAGACGACGCACGGTCGCCATGGTCGTCCCTGGGACCGCCCCCGTCGAGGACCCGCCGCCCGGCGGCGGCGTGTCGCACCCCCCGGGGTGGCCCGTACCCTCGGCCCCGTGGCCCGCGCCGACCTCGACAAAGCACCCGCCGACGTCCGTCGGATGTTCGACGCGGTGGCCCGCCGCTACGACGTCACCAACGACGTCCTCTCCGTCGGCCAGGACCGCCGCTGGCGGCGCGCGACCGTCGACGCGGTCGCCCCGCGGCCCGGCGAGCGGGTGCTCGACCTCGCCGCCGGCACCGGTACGTCCAGCCAGCCGTTCGCCGACCGGGGCGCCTTCGTCGTGCCCTGCGACTTCTCCCTGGGGATGCTCGGGGTCGGTCGCGCCGCACGCCCTGCGCTGCCCTTCACCGCCGGCGACGGCACCCGGCTGCCGTTCGCCGACGACAGCTTCGACGCCGTCACCATCAGCTTCGGCCTGCGCAACATCGTGGACCCCGCTGCGGGGCTGCGCGAGATGCTGCGGGTGACGCGCCCCGGGGCCGGCTCGTGGTCTGCGAGTTCAGCCACCCCACCTGGACCCCGCTCCGGCGGGTCTACCTGGAGTACCTGATGCGTGCCCTGCCGGGCGTCGCGCGGGCGGTGTCGTCCTCGCCGGACGCCTACGTCTACCTCGCCGAGTCGATCCGGGCCTGGCCCGACCAGCGGGGCCTGGCCGAGCAGCTCGCGCAGGCCGGGTGGCGCGACCCGCAGTGGCGCGACCTGTCCGGCGGGATCGTCGCGCTGCACCGCGCCACCGCCTGAGGGGCTCGCCGGCGGCCCCTCACCCGCGCGTGACCGTGCCCCACCCGGGTGGCAGACTGTGCCCCGCGCCACTCGTGAACGTGTTCACAAGGTCACAAGGACAGGCCGAAGGGAACCCCATGGAGCTCTACACCCCCGTGCTGTGGCTGGCCGGGCTGGCCGCGGGCTTCGCCGTCTTCTCGGTCGTCGTGAGCACGCTGACCGGGCCGGCGCGCTACAACCGGGCGCGCCTGGACTCCTACGAGTGCGGGATCGACCCGACGCCGCAGCCCGTGGGCGGTGGCCGGTTCCCGGTGAAGTACTACACGGTCGCGATGACCTTCATCATCTTCGACGTCGAGATCATGTTCCTGGTCCCGTGGGCGGTCTACTTCGACCAGCTGCGGTGGTTCGGGTTCGCGGCGGTCGTGCTGTTCCTGTTCAACATCACCCTCGCCTACGCCTACGAGTGGCGCCGCGGCGGGCTGGACTGGGACTAGCGGGCAGGGCGAGGGACGGGGAGGAGAACAGATGGGTCTCGAGGAGAAGCTGCCGAGCGGCGTCCTGCTCACCACGGTGGAGGGCGTGGCCGGCTACATGCGCAAGGCCTCGTTCTGGCCGGCGACCTTCGGGCTGGCCTGCTGCGCCATCGAGATGATGACCAGCGGCGGCCCGAAGTACGACATGGCCCGCTTCGGCATGGAGGTCTTCCGGGCCAGCCCCCGCCAGGCCGACCTGATGATCGTCGCCGGCCGGGTCAGCCAGAAGATGGCGCCCGTGCTGCGCACCATCTACGACCAGATGGCCAACCCCAAGTACGTCCTCGCGATGGGCGTGTGCGCCTCCAGCGGGGGGATGTTCAACAACTACGCGATCGTCCAGGGCGTCGACCACGTCGTCCCGGTCGACATGTACCTCCCCGGCTGCCCGCCGCGCCCGGAGATGCTGATCGACGCGATCCTCAAGCTCCACGACCGCGTGCAGGCCGAGAAGCTCGGCCCCAACCGCCGCCTGGAGACGGACGCGCTCGAGACCGCCGCCCTGAGCGCCGAGCCGACCTCGGAGATGAAGGGGCTGCTGCGGTGACCCCGGAGGACCGCGACGAGCAGGGCCCGACCCCGGCGGAGGACGCCGACCAGCAGGTCGAGCAGACCCCGGGCCAGCCCGCGGTCGAGCAGTCGCCGGAGAACCTGCCCGCCCCGCCGGGCCAGGTCACCAGCCGCGGCGTGCGCACCGGCATGTTCGGCGCCAAGGGCCCTGGCGACACCAGCGGCTACGGCGGCCTGGTGGCCCCCGTGGTCTTCCCCGCCCCCACCGGCCGGCCGTTCGGCGGCTGGTTCGACGAGGTGGCCGACGCGCTGCTGGACCGGCTGCGCAGCGACGGGGTCGCCGACTCCGAGCAGGCCGTCGGCGCCGTGGTCGTGCACCGCGGCGAGATCACCTTCCACGTGCGCCGCGAGCACCTGCTCGCCGTCGCCACCGCCCTGCGCGACGACGACCGCCTGCGCTTCGAGCTGTGCTCCTCGGTCAGCGCCGTGCACTACCCCGACGACACCGACCGCGAGCTGCACGCGGTCCACCACCTGCTCTCGATGACCTACAACCGCCGGATCCGCCTCGAGGTCTCCGTGCCCGACGCCGACCCCCACCTGCCCTCGGTGGTCGCGGTCTACCCGACCGCGGACTGGCACGAGCGCGAGGCCTACGACATGTTCGGCCTCGTCTTCGACGGCCACCCCGCGCTGACGCGCATCCTGATGCCCGACGACTGGCCGGGCCACCCCCAGCGCAAGGACTACCCCCTGGGTGGCATCCCTGTGGAGTACAAGGGCGGCACCGTGCCGCCGCCCGACCAGCGGAGGTCCTACAGCTGATGACCACCTTCGACCCGGGCCCCGCCCGTCCCGCCGGTGCCCGCGAGGACGACGAGAGCCACGACGCCTACGCCGGCTCCGCCGAGACCAGCGAGGGCCGCGTCTTCACCGTCACCGGCCAGGACTGGGACTCCATCACCGAGGGCCTCGCCGAGGGCGACGAGGAACGCGTCGTCGTCAACATGGGCCCCCAGCACCCCTCCACCCACGGCGTGCTGCGGCTGATCCTCGAGCTGGAGGGCGAGACCGTCTCCGAGGCCCGTTGCGGCATCGGCTACCTCCACACCGGCATCGAGAAGAACATGGAGTACCGCACCTGGGTCCAGGGCACCACGTTCTGCACCCGGATGGACTACCTCGCGCCGTTCTACAACGAGGCCACCTACAGCCTGGGCGTCGAGCGGCTGCTCGGCATCGAGGACGACATCCCCGAGAAGGCCTCGGTGATGCGCGTGCTGATGATGGAGCTCAACCGGATCTCCTCCCACCTGGTCGCGATCGCGACCGGCGGCATGGAGCTGGGCGCGCTGACCGTGATGACGATCGGCTTCCGCGAGCGCGAGCTGGTCCTCGACCTGTTCGAGCTGATCACCGGCCTGCGGATGAACCACGCCTTCATCCGCCCCGGTGGCGTCGCCCAGGACCTGCCCCCGGGTGCGCTCGAGGAGATCCGCTCGTTCGTGGCCCTGATGCGCAAGCGGCTGCCCGAGATCGAGGCGCTGTGCAACGCGAACCCGATCTTCAAGCTGCGCCTCGAGGGCATCGGCCACCTCGACCTCGAGGGGTGCCTCGCGCTCGGGCTGACCGGCCCGCCGCTGCGCGCGACCGGCTACCCGTGGGACCTGCGCAAGACCCAGCCGTACTGCGGCTACGAGACCTACGACTTCGACGTGCAGACCTGGGACACCGCCGACTCCTACGGCCGGTTCCGGATCCGCGTCAACGAGATGTTCGAGTCGCTGCGGATCGTCGAGCAGGCCGCCGACCGGCTCGCCGGGCTCGAGGGCGCACCGGTGATGGTGGCCGACAAGAAGATCGCCTGGCCCAGCCAGCTGTCCATCGGCTCCGACGGCATGGGCAACAGCCTCGACCACATCCGCCACATCATGGGCGAGTCCATGGAGGCCCTGATCCACCACTTCAAGCTGGTCACCGAGGGCTTCCGGGTGCCCGCCGGACAGGCGTACGTGCCCGTCGAGTCGCCCCGCGGCGAGCTCGGCGCCCACGTCGTCAGCGACGGCGGGACGCGTCCGTTCCGAGCCCACTTCCGCGACCCGTCGTTCACCAACCTCCAGGCGACCAGCGTGATGGCCGAGGGCGGCATGATCTCCGACGTCATCGTGGCCATCGCCTCCATCGACCCCGTGATGGGAGGAGTCGACCGATGACCGGACCCGGCCTCGACCAGACCACCCGCGACGAGCTCGTCCAGATCGCCGACCGCTACCCCGAGCGGCGCTCGGGCCTGCTCCCGATGCTCCACCTGGTGCAGGCCAGCGAGGGCCGCGTCACCGCCGAGGGCATCGAGGTCTGCGCCGACATCCTCGGCCTCTCCGCCGCCGAGGTGAGCGGGGTCGCGACCTTCTACACGATGTACAAGCGCAAGCCGGTCGGCGAGTACCACGTCGGCGTGTGCACCAACACGCTGTGCGCCGTGCTCGGCGGCGACGAGATCTTCGCCCGGCTCCAGGACCACCTCGACGTCGGCAACGACGAGACCACCGACGACGGCCGGATCACCCTCGAGCACGTCGAGTGCAACGCCGCCTGCGACTACGCGCCGGTCGTGATGGTCAACTGGGAGTTCATGGACGACCAGACCCCCGACTCCGCCGTGGCGCTGGTCGACGACCTCCGGGCCGGGGTCGAGGTCCGCTCCACGCGCGGCCCGCGGATCTGCACCTGGCGCGAGGCCGAGCGCGTGCTCGCGGGCTTCCCCGACGACCGCGCCGACGAGGGCCCGGCCGCCGGGCCCGCCAGCCTGGTGGGCCTCAACCTGGCTCGTGAGCGCGGCTGGACGGCCCCGGGCACGGAGGCCTCCGGCGACCGGCCGGGCGTCGCCGAGGACCCGCAGCGGCCCCAGGCCGGCGCGGCCGAGTCCGACGACCGGGTCGCCCAGGAGGCCGCGGTGGAGGCCGAGAGCCCCACCGGCACCACCGCCGCGGACAAGAAGGAGGCGAAGTGAGCGAGATCAGCACCCTGACCCCCGTCCTCACCGACGACTGGGACGCCGAGCGCAGCTGGACCCTGGAGACCTACGAGGCCCGCGGCGGCTACCAGGCGCTGGACGTCGCCCTGGGCATGGACCCGGCCGCGGTCGTCGAGGCGGTCAAGGAGTCCGGCCTGCGCGGCCGCGGCGGCGCGGGCTTCCCCACCGGGATGAAGTGGGGCTTCATCCCGCAGGACAACCCCAAGCCGAAGTACCTGGTCGTCAACGCCGACGAGTCCGAGCCGGGCACCTGCAAGGACACCCCGCTGATGATGGCCAGCCCCCACCTGCTCCTCGAGGGCGTCATCATCTCCGCCTACGCGATCCGGGCCCACCACGCCTTCATCTACATCCGGGGCGAGATCCTGCACGTGGTCCGCCGCGTGCAGAAGGCCGTCCAGGAGGCCTACCTCGCCGGCCACCTCGGCAAGGACGTCCACGGGTCGGGCTACGACCTCGACGTCGTCGTCCACACCGGCGCCGGCGCCTACATCTGCGGTGAGGAGACCGCCCTGCTCGAGGGCCTCGAGGGTCGGCGCGGCCAGCCGCGGCTCCGCCCGCCGTTCCCGGCCGTGGCCGGTCTCTACGCCAGCCCCACCGTGATCAACAACGTCGAGTCGATCGCCTCGGTCCCGAGCATCGTCGGCCGCGGCGCCGACTGGTTCTCCTCGATGGGCACCGAGAAGTCCAAGGGCTTCGGGATCTTCTCGCTCTCCGGCCACGTCACCCGACCGGGCCAGTACGAGGCCCCGCTGGGGATCACGCTGCGCGAGCTGATCGACCTCGCCGGCGGCGTCCGCGAGGGCCACGAGCTGAAGTTCTGGACCCCGGGCGGCTCCAGCACCCCGATCCTGACCGCCGAGCACCTCGACGTCCCGCTGGACTTCGAGGGCGTCGCCGGCGTCGGCTCCATGCTCGGCACCCGCGCGCTCCAGATCTTCGACGAGACCACCTGCGTGCTGCGGGCGGTGCTGCGCTGGACCGAGTTCTACAAGCACGAGTCCTGCGGCAAGTGCACCCCGTGCCGCGAGGGCACCTGGTGGCTGGTGCAGACCCTGGCCCGCCTCGAGCAGGGGCAGGGCTCACCCGAGGACCTCGACCTGCTGCTCGACCAGTGCGAGAACATCCTCGGGCGCTCGTTCTGCGCGCTCGGGGACGGGGCGACCAGCCCGATCTCCAGCTCCATCCAGTTCTTCCGCGAGGAGTACCTGGCCCACCTCGAGCACGGCGGGTGCCCCTTCGACCCGGCCGCCTCGACCGTCTTCGCCCGCACCCCCGTCGGCAGTGGAGCCCCCGCATGACCACCACCCCCGCCCGCGCCCGCGAGCCCGAGGCGCCCACCCGCCCCGACCTGGTCACCGTGACCATCGACGGGGTGGAGACCAGCGTGCCCAAGGGGACCCTGGTGATCCGCGCGGCCGAGCAGGTCGGCGTCCAGATCCCGCGGTTCTGCGACCACCCGCTGCTCGAGCCGGTCGGCGCCTGCCGGCAGTGCCTGGTCGAGGTGGCGATGCCCGACCGCAGCGGCGAGGTCAAGGCGATGCCCAAGCCGCAGGCCTCCTGCACGCTGCCCGTCGCCGACGGCATGGTCGTCAGCACCCAGGCCACCAGCCCGGTCGCCGACAAGGCCCAGCAGGGCGTGATGGAGTTCCTGCTGGTCAACCACCCCCTGGACTGCCCGGTCTGCGACAAGGGCGGGGAGTGCCCGCTGCAGAACCAGGCGATGACCAACGGCCGTGGCGAGTCCCGGTTCTCCGGCTCCGGCGGCGTCAAGCGCACCTACCCCAAGCCGATCAACATCTCCGCCAACGTGCTGCTGGACCGCGAGCGGTGCGTGCTGTGCGCGCGCTGCACCCGCTTCTCCGAGCAGGTCGCCGGTGACCCCTTCATCGCCCTCATCGAGCGCGGCGCGCTCCAGCAGGTCGGGATCTACGAGAAGGAGCCGCTGCAGTCGTACTTCTCGGGCAACACCATCCAGATCTGCCCGGTCGGTGCCCTCACCTCCGCGGAGTACCGCTTCCGCTCCCGCCCCTTCGACCTGGTCTCCACCCCTGCGGTCGCCGAGCACGACGCGTGCGGTGCCGCCATCCGCGTCGACCACCGACGCGGCAAGGTGATGCGCCGGCTCTCGGGCAACGACCCCGAGGTCAACGAGGAGTGGATCACCGACAAGGACCGCTTCGGCTTCGCCTACGCCCGCCAGCCCGACCGGCTGACCTACCCGCAGGTCCGCGACCGCGTCGAGGACGGCGGCGACGGCTCGCTGCGTCCCGCGTCGTGGCCGGAGGCGTTCGCCGTCGCGGCGCGCGGGCTCGAGCGGGCCCGCGCCGCCGGCGGGGTCGGCGTGCTGCCCGGCGGTCGGCTCACCGCCGAGGACGCCTTCGCCTGGAGCACCTTCGCCCGCGTCGCGCTCGGCACCCACGACGTCGACTTCCGCGCCCGGCCGCACTCCGCGGAGGAGGCGGCCTTCCTGGCCTCCCACGTCGTGCTCGGCACGCCCTGGGACGGCGGGGTCTCCTACGCCGACCTGGAGACCGCGCCCGTCGTGGTGCTCGCCGGGCTCGAGCCCGAGGACGAGGCCGGCACGCTGTTCCTGCGGTTGCGCAAGGGCGTCGTCGCCGGCACCACCCGGGTGCTCTCGATCGCCCCGTTCGCCTCCCGCGGGCTGGAGAAGCTCCACGGTCACCTGCTCCCGGCGCTGCCGGGCGAGGAGGCCGCGGTGCTCGAGGCGCTGGTGACCCAGGGCGACCACGGCGTCGACAAGCACGCCGTCGTCCTGCTCGGTGAGCGGCTCGCGACCTCGCCCGGCGCCTTCTCCGCGGCCGCCCGGCTGTCCGCGCGCACCGGGGCGCGGCTCGCCTGGGTCCCGCGTCGTGCCGGTGACCGCGGCGCGGTCGAGACCGGCTGCCTGCCGGGCCTGCTGCCCGGCGGCCGCCCGCTCTCCGACCCCGCTGCCCGCGTCGACGCCGCCACCGCCTGGGGCGTCGAGTCGCTGCCCGACACCCCCGGCCGCGACGCCGACGCGATCGTCGTCGCGGCGCGTGACGGCGCGCTGGGCGGACTGGTCGTCGGTGGCGTCGACCCCGACGACACCGCGGACCCGCAGGCGTTCCGCGAGGCGCTGGCCGCGGCCGGCTTCGTGGTCGCCCTCGAGCTGCGCGAGACCGACGTGACGAGGTCGGCCGACGTCGTGCTGCCGGTCGCCCCCGTGTCCGACAAGCCCGGCACCTTCATCACCTGGGAGGGCCGGCCCCGTCCGTTCGGGGCCGTGTTCAGCGACCCGCGCTCGCTGCCCGACACCCGGGTGCTGGCCGGCGTCGCCGAGGAGCTCGGCCGCCCGCTGGGCTTCCGCACCCCGGAGCAGGCCCGGGCCGCGATGGAGCAGATGGGTCCCTGGGACGGCGACCGGGCCCCCGCGCCGTCCGTCGACGCCGGCAGCAACGCCCCCGGCGAGGGGATGCTGCTGGCCACCTGGAAGCAGATGCTGGACGACGGCTCGCTCCAGGACGGCGACGACCACCTCGCCGCGACGGCGCGACCGGCCGTGGCCCGGGTGGCGCCCGCGGTCCACGCCGCGCTCGGGGACACCGTCACCGTCACCGGCGACCGCGGGTCGCTGACGCTGCCCGTCGTGCCCGCCGCCGACCTCGCCGAGGGCGTCGTCTGGGTGCCGACCCGCTCGGCCGGCGGGGGCGTGCTGGCCGGGCTGGCCTCACCCGGCACCCGTGTCAGCGTGAGAGGAGCCGACCAGTGAGCCTGGACGCCTTCGGCAACGACCCCTGGTGGCTCTCGGCGATCAAGGCCGTGCTGATCTTCGTGGTCCTGGTGCTGCTGACGCTGTTCAACATCTGGTGGGAGCGCCGGGTGGTGGCGCGGATGCAGCACCGCATCGGTCCCAACGTGCACGGGCCCTTCGGGCTGCTGCAGTCGCTGGCCGACGGCGTCAAGCTGGCGCTGAAGGAGGACATCATCCCCAAGGCCGCCGACAAGGTGGTCTTCGTGCTGGCCCCGGTGATCACCGTGGTCCCGGCCTTCATCACCTTCGCGGTGATCCCGTTCGGACCCACCGTCGGCGTCCCGTTCAGCGACCTCACCACCCCGCTCCAGCTCACCGACATGCCGGTCGCGGTGCTGTTCGTGATGGCGATCGCCTCGATCGGCATCTACGGCATCGTGCTCGGCGGCTGGTCCAGCGGCTCGACGTACTCCCTGCTGGGCGGTCTGCGCTCGAGCGCCCAGATGATCTCCTACGAGGTCGCGATGGGCCTGGCGCTGATCGCGGTCTTCCTCTACGCCGGCTCGCTGTCGACCTCGGAGATCGTCGCCGCCCAGGAGGACTGGTGGTTCGGCCTGGTGCTCTTCCCCTCCTTCATCGTCTACGTGATCTCGATGGTCGGCGAGACCAACCGCGCCCCGTTCGACCTCCCCGAGGCCGAGGGCGAGCTCGTCGGCGGCTTCCACACCGAGTACTCCTCGCTGAAGTTCGCGCTGTTCTTCCTCGGCGAGTACATCAACATGGCCACCGTCTCCGCGCTCGCCACGACCCTGTTCCTCGGCGGCTGGCGGGCCCCGTTCTGGATCGACCGCCTCTACCCCGGGTTCAACGAGGGCTACTGGCCGGTGCTCTGGTTCTTCGGCAAGGTGCTCTTCTTCGTCTTCCTCTTCATCTGGCTGCGCGGCACGCTGCCGCGGCTGCGCTACGACCAGTTCATGGACTTCGGGTGGAAGGTGCTGATCCCGATCTCGCTCGGCTGGATCGTCGCCGTGGCCGCGATCCGTGCCGCCACCCTCGACGGCGGCCTGGACCGCCAGGGCCTGGTCGTGGTCGGCGCCGTGGTCGGCGTCGTGCTGCTCGCGGTGCTCTTCGTGGGCGGCGGCGAGGCCTCCGACGACGGCCCGCTCGCGGCTGAGCCCACCGGTACCTTCCCGGTGCCGGCGATGCCCCAGGGGGGTGCGGTGCGGGGTGCCGCGGCCCCGCTGTCCTTCCCCGAGCCGGTCACGGCCGGCAGCACGAGCAGAGACCCCGAGGAGAGCTGATGGCAGACGAGCCGAAGGGCCCCACGCTCAAGGAGCAGTTCTGGGACCCCGTCGCCGGGTTCGGCGTGACCTTCCGGACGATGTTCCGCAAGGTCGTCACCGAGCAGTACCCGTTCGAGCGCAAGCCCACCGCGCCCCGCTTCCACGGCCGCCACCAGCTCAACCGGTGGCCCGACGGGCTGGAGAAGTGCATCGGCTGCGAGCTGTGCGCCTGGGCCTGCCCGGCCGACGCGATCTACGTCGAGGGCGACCAGAACACCGACGACGACCGGTACTCCCCGGGCGAGCGGTACGGCCGCGTCTACCAGATCAACTACCTGCGCTGCATCCTGTGCGGGCTGTGCATCGAGGCCTGCCCGACCCGGGCGCTGACGATGACCAACGAGTACGAGCTGGCCGACGACAACCGCGCGGACCTGATCTACGAGAAGTCCGACCTGCTCGCCCCCCTGCTGCCCGGCATGGAGCAGCCCCCCCACCCGATGCGCCTCGGTGACGACGAGACCGACTACTACCGCGGCGCCTACGCCGCGCCCGCCCCGACCGGGGCACCCACGCCGACGGCGTGGAGCGGGTCGGCCGCCGAGCAGGAGGACGCGCGGTGATCGCCTTCTACGTCCTGGCGCCGGTGATGGTCCTCGCCGCGCTGGGCATCCTGGTGGTGCGCAAGGCGGTGCACGCGGCCCTGCTGCTCGCCGTGGTGATGATCAGCCTGGCGGTGCTCTACGCCGTGCTCGAGGCGCCGTTCCTGTTCGCGGTGCAGATCATCGTCTACACCGGCGCGATCCTGATGCTCTTCCTGTTCGTGGTGATGCTGGTCGGTGTCGACGCCTCCGACTCGGTCGTCGAGACCATCCGCGGCCAGCGGGCGATGGCGATCGCCGCCGGGCTGAGCCTGGGCACGATCATGGTGGTCGGCGTCGCCCAGCTCTCCCTCGGCACGATGGTCGGGCTGGAGTCGGTCAACGCCCCCGGCAACATCCAGGCCCTCGCCGACCTGCTGTTCTCCCGCTACGTCGTGGCCTTCGAGGTGACGGCCGCGCTGCTGATCACCGCCGCGCTCGGCGCGATGGTCCTCGCCCACCGCGAGCGGCTCACGCCCAAGCCGAGCCAGGCCGACCTCGCGCGGCAGCGGCTCCAGGCGTACGCCGCGACCGGCAAGCACCCGGGACCGCTGCCCCCGCCCGGCGTCTACGCGCGGCACAACGCCGTCGACACCCCGGCGCTGCTGCCCGACGGCAGCCCGTCCACCGCCTCGATCTCGCGCGTGCTCGCCGCCCGGGGCACCGTGCGCCCCGCCCCGCGCCGCGACGTCGAGGACGTCGCCGCGGCCGACCAGGGCGTCTCCGCCGGCGCCGGCAACCCGGCACCGGGCACCTCCGGGCACAACACCGAGAACCCCGCGCGGTGGACCGGCGAGGACGGGTACGGAACGGCGCACGACGTGCCGCGCGGCCTCGGCGAGGAGGAGCAGCGGTGAGCGGTGACGTCACGCCCTACGTCGTGCTCTCGGCGATCCTGTTCACCATCGGCGCGGTCGGAGTGCTGACCCGCCGCAACGCGATCGTGGTGTTCATGTGCGTCGAGCTGATGCTGAACGCCTCCAACCTCGCGCTGGTGGCCTTCGCCCGCCAGCACGGCGACCTCGACGGGCAGGTGGCGGCGTTCTTCGTGATGGTCGTCGCCGCCGCGGAGGTCGTCGTCGGGCTGGCCATCATCATGACCATCTTCCGGACCCGTCGCTCGGCCTCGGTCGACGACGCGAGCCTGCTGAAGTTCTGAGGGACCGATGTCTGCACTCTCCCCGCTGCTGCCGATGGTCGAGTCGGTCCCCGTGGTCGACCCCGCGGCCACCGAGGGCGTCTTCTCGCTGCTGTGGCTGGTGGTCGCGCTGCCCGCGCTCGGCGCCACCGTGCTGCTGCTGGGCGGCCGAGCCACCGACCGCTGGGGCCACTGGCTCGGCACCGCGCTGCCCGTCGGGTCGTTCGCGATCAGCCTGCTGCTGTTCGTGGAGCTGCTCGGTCGCGGTGAGGAGGAGCGCCAGGTCGTCCAGCCGCTCTACGAGTGGATGGCGGTCGGCGGGCTCGACGTCGGCTTCGACCTCCTCTACGACCCGCTGTCGGCGCTGTTCCTGCTGCTGATCACCGGGGTCGGCTCGCTGATCCACGTCTACTCGATCGGCTACATGGCCCACGACGAGCGGCGGCGCCGGTTCTTCGGCTACCTCAACCTGTTCGTGGCCGCCATGCTCGTGCTGGTCCTCGCCGAGAACTACCTGCTGCTGTTCCTGGGCTGGGAGGGCGTCGGGCTCGCCTCGTACCTGCTGATCGGGTTCTGGCAGCGCAAGCCCTCCGCGGCGGCCGCGGCCAAGAAGGCGTTCGTGATCAACCGGGTCGGCGACATGGGCCTCTCCCTGGCGATCATGCTGGCCTTCGTCACCTTCGGCACGACCAGCTTCGCCGGGATCTCCGCGGTCTCCGAGGAGGCCTCCGGGGCCACCATGACCGCCTTCGGGCTGCTGCTGCTGCTCGGCGCCTGCGGCAAGTCCGCGCAGGTCCCGCTCCAGGCCTGGCTGCTCGACGCGATGGAGGGGCCCACCCCGGTCTCGGCGCTGATCCACGCCGCGACCATGGTCACCGCGGGGGTCTACCTCGTGGTCCGGTCCAACTTCGTCTTCGAGCACGCCCCGGTCGCGCAGACCGTGGTCGTCGTGGTCGCGACCGTGACGCTGCTGTGGGGCGCGGTGATCGGCTGCGCCAAGGACGACATCAAGAAGGTGCTGGCCGGCTCCACGATGAGCCAGATCGGCTACATGATGCTGGCCGCCGGGCTCGGCGTCGCGGGCTACGCCTTCGCGATCTTCCACCTGCTCACCCACGGCTTCTTCAAGGCCAACATGTTCCTGGGCGCCGGCTCGGTGATGCACGGCATGGACGACGACGTCGACATGCGCCACTACGGCGCGCTGGCCCGCGCGATGCCGGTCACCTTCGCCACCTTCTCGCTGGGCTACCTGGCCATCATCGGCTTCCCGGGCTTCTCCGGCTTCTGGTCCAAGGACCTGATCATCGAGGTCGCGCTCACCGAGAACCTGCTGGTCGGCGTCTGCGCCCTGGTCGGCGCCGGCGTCACCGCGTTCTACATGACGCGGCTGATGCTGATGACCTTCGCCGGGCGCAAGCGCTGGCTCGACGGCGTCCACCCCCACGAGTCGCCGAAGCTGATGACCGTGCCGCTGATGGTGCTCGCCGCGCTCTCGGTGCTGGGTGGGGTGATGATCCTCGGCGAGTGGATCGTGCACTGGCTGGAGCCGGTCACCGGCGAGGAGGCCCACGGCGAGCCGCCGCTGCCGGTGCTGGTGATCACGCTGATCACCGTCCTGGTCGTCGCCGCCGGCGTCGCGACGGCGTGGCTGCTCGTCGGTCGCCGCGACGTGCCGGCCACCGCGCCCACCCGGGTCTCCCTGGCCACCCGCGCCGCCCGCGCCGACCTCTACGGGGACGCGGTCAACGAGGGGCTGGTCGTCGAACCCGGGCGCCGCCTGGTCGGCGGGCTGGTCCTCTTCGACCGCGCCGGCGCGGACGGTGCCTTCACCGGCACCGCGCGGCTGATCGGTGCGGTCGGCGGCGTGGTCCGCCGCGTGCAGACCGGTTTCGTGCGCTCCTACGCGCTCTCCCTCCTCGGCGGCACCTTGATCGTCGTCCTCGCGATGCTGGCGGTGACCCTCGGATGACCTCCTTGCCCCTGCTCACGCTGCTGTGCGCGCTACCTCTCGTCGGCGCGCTCGCCGTCGCCCTGCTACCCCGGCCGGTGGCCCGTCCGGTCGGCCTCGGCGTCGCCCTGGTCGCGCTCGCTGCCGCGGTCGGCCTCGCCGCCGGGTACCGGACCGGCGGCGGCTACCAGTACGAGGAGTCCCACGCCTGGATCCCCTCCTTCGGGGTCCGCTACGCCCTCGGTCTCGACGGCCTCGGCCTGCTGATGGTGCTGCTGACCGTGGTGCTCGTCCCGGTCGTCCTCCTCGCCGCCTGGCGCGACGCCGACGGCGAGGACCAGGGCAGCCACCGCGCGTTCGTGGCGTGGACGCTGGCGCTCGAGGGCTTCTCGTTGCTGGTCTTCGCCGCGACCGACGTCTTCCTCTTCTACGTCGTCTTCGAGGCCACCCTGATCCCGGCCTACTTCCTCGTCGGCGGCTTCGGGCGGCGCGGGCGCAGCGCCGCGGCCGGCAAGTTCCTGCTCTTCCAGCTCGGCGGCGGGCTGGTGCTGCTGGCCGCCGTGATCGGTCTCTACGTCGTCTCCGCGCAGCAGGGCGCGCCGTCCTACCTGCTCAGCGATCTCGCCGCCCTCGACATCGGCACCACCGCGGAGCGCTGGCTGTTCGCCGGGTTCTTCATCGCCTTCGCGATCAAGGCGCCGTTGTTCCCGGTGCACACCTGGCTGGCCGACACCACCGAGAAGGCCACGCCGGCCACCAGCGTGCTGCTGGTGTGCGTGCTCGACAAGATCGGCACCTTCGGGATGCTGCGCTTCTGCCTCGGGATCTTCCCCGAGGCCTCCGACTGGGCCACGCCGGTGGTGATGGTGCTCGCGCTGGTCTCGATCGTCTACGGCGCGCTGCTCGCGATCGGCCAGGACGACGTGCTGCGGCTGATCGGGCTGACCTCGCTGTCGCACTTCGGCTTCATCGTGCTCGGCATCTTCGCCACTTCCACCCAGGGCATCTCCGGCTCGGTGCTCTACATGGTCAACCACGGGGTCGCCACCGCTGCGCTGTTCCTGCTCGCGGGCTACCTCGTCCACCGCACCGGATCGGCCTCGATCGCCGCGATGGGCGGCCTGGAGAAGCTCACGCCGGTCCTGGCGGGTCTCTTCCTCGTCGCGGGCCTCGCCACTGCCGGGCTGCCCGGGCTGAGCCAGTTCGTCTCGGAGATCCTGGTGCTGATCTCCGCCTTCGACTACGCCCCGTGGGCGGGCGCCGTGGCCGTCAGCGGCATCGTGCTCGCCGCGATCTACGTGCTCTGGCTCTACCAGCGGGTGATGACCGGGCCGACGCCCGAGCACGTGACCACCGCGCTCGCGGAGCGGGGCGGCCGGCCGGACCTCGGCGCGCGCGAGCTCGGCGCCGTGGTGCCGCTCGTCGTCGCCCTCGTGGTCCTCGGCTTCTACCCGGCGCCGCTGCTCGACGTCGCCGGTCCCTACGCCGAGCAGCTCCAGGAGCAGATCGGCGTGGCCGACCAGCAGCCCGACGTCCCGGCGGCCGACGGCCCCGCGTCCACCGAGGAAGGTGAGTGAACGTGGAGTTCACCCAGCCCGTGCTGAACTACGTCGAGCTCTCGCCGCTGCTGGTGGTGCTGGGCGCCGCCTGCTTCGGCGTGCTGCTCGAGGCGCTGCTGCCGCGCGCCCCCCGCCACCTGGCCCAGGTCGGGGTCGCCGCGGTCGCGCTGATCACCGCCGGGGTGCTGACCGTCGTCGTCGGCCTGGACCTCGACCGCGTCGCCGACGGCGCCGCGCGGGGGTTGTTCGCCGGGGCCGGCACCGTCGTCGTCGACGGCCCCACGGTCTTCCTCTGGGGCCTGGTGCTGGTCTTCGCGCTCGCCGGGCTCGCGCTGTTCAGCGAGCGGCGTCTCGAGGACGGCGTCTCCGCGTTCGCCGCCCAGGCCGCCGCGCTCCCGGGCACCGAGGCCGAGCGGGAGGCGTCCACCCGCGGCCTGGACCACACCGAGGTCTACCCGCTGCTGATGTTCGCCGTCGGCGGCATGATGCTCTTCCCCGCCTCGGGTGACCTGCTGACGATGTTCGTGGCCCTCGAGGTCCTCTCGCTGCCGCTGTACCTGCTCTGCGGGCTGGCGCGACGGCGCCGTCTGCTCAGCCAGGAGGCGGCGATGAAGTACTTCCTGCTCGGCGCCTTCTCCTCCGGCTTCTTCCTCTACGGCCTCGCGCTGGTCTACGGCTTCGCGGGCTCGCTGGAGTTCGGCGAGATCGCGCAGGCCGTGGTCAACGACACCGAGAACGGCGTCCTGCTGGCCCTCGGGACGGCGCTGCTGGCGGTCGGCCTGCTCTTCAAGGTCGGCGCGGTGCCCTTCCACCACTGGACCCCCGACGTCTACCAGGGCGCGCCGACCGCGGTGACGGCGTTCATGGCCGCCGCCACCAAGGTCGCCGCCTTCGGCGCGCTGCTGCGGCTGTTCTACGTCGCGCTCGGCTCCGACCGGTGGTCGTGGGAGCCCATGCTGTGGATCGTGGCGATCCTGACCATGCTCGTCGGCTCCGTGCTGGCCGTTGCCCAGACCGACGTCAAGCGGATCCTGGCCTACTCCTCGGTGGCGCACACCGGCTTCCTGCTCACCGGCGTGCTCGGGCTCCAGGCGTCCGGGCAGCTCGCGGAGGGCCAGGTCACCTCCCTGCAGTCGGTGATGTTCTACCTCGCGACCTACGGCTTCGCCACGCTCGGCGCCTTCGCGATCGTCACCCTGGTCCGCGACGCCGGCGGCGAGGCGACCTCGCTCCAGGCCTGGGAGGGGCTGGGCCGGCGCGCCCCGCTGACGGCGGGCGCCTTCGCGTTCTTCCTGCTCTCCATGGCCGGCATCCCGCTGACCGCCGGCTTCGTCGGCAAGTGGGCGGTCTTCACCGTCGCCCTCGCCGCCGGGGCGTGGCCGGTGGTGCTGGTCGCCATCGCCTCGAGCATCATCGCGGTGTTCTTCTACGTCCGCCTGATCCGGGTGATGTTCTTCGTCTCCGACGACGACGACACCGACGGCACCGGCGGGCCGAGCGCCGGGGGTGCGACGACCGGTGGCGCCGGCTCCACCTCCACGGCCCTCGAGGTCCGCGGCGCGACCGCGACCCTGCCCCGGGAGCGCGCCCAGGTCACGACCGCGTCGGTGGCGACCACGGCGACGATCGCCGCGTGCGTCGTGGTCACGCTCGTCCTCGGTGTCGCGCCGTCGCCGCTGCTCGAGCTCGCTGCCGACGTGGGCGGCTTCCTGCGGTGACCGGGTCGCCGAGCCCGCCGGACCTCGCGCTGCCCGTCGGCGACGAGGGCCTCGCGCGACGGCTCGAGGAGCGCATGGAGCGCGTCGAGGTGGCGCTCGCCGGCCACGTGGTCAGCCGCTCCGACTACGTCACCGACGCCGCCCGCCACCTGCTCGAGGCCGGCGGCAAGCGGTTCCGGCCGCTGCTGGTGCTGCTCGCCGCGGAGGCCGGTCCCGATCCCGGCTCGCCCGACGTCGAGACCGCGGCGTGCGTCGTGGAGATCACCCACCTCGGCTCGCTGTACCACGACGACGTGATGGACGAGGCCGCGTTGCGACGCGGCGCCGACTCCGCCAACGCCCGCTACGACAACCTCGTCGCGATCCTCACCGGCGACTTCCTGTTCGCCCGCTCCTCGGAGCTGACCTCCCGGCTGGGCCGCGACGCCGTCCGGATCCAGGCGGAGACCTTCACCCGGCTCGTCGAGGGCCAGATCCTCGAGACCGTGCCGCCCGGCCCGGGCGAGGACCCGCTGACCCACTACCTCGACGTCGTGGCCGGCAAGACCGGGTCGTTGATCGCCACGTCGGCGCGCTACGGCGCCCGGTTCGCCGGCGCCACGCCGGAGGTCGAGGAGGCGCTGGCCGCCTACGGCGAGATCGTCGGGTCGGCCTTCCAGCTCTCCGACGACATCCTCGACGTCGCCGCCGAGTCCGGCGAGTCGGGCAAGACGCCCGGCACCGACCTGCGCGAGGGCGTGCCGACGCTGCCGGTGCTGATGGCGCTGGCCTCCGAGGACCCCGCCGACGCCCGGCTCCACGAGCTGCTGCGCGGCAGCCTGGACGACGACGCGGCGATCGCCGAGGCGCTCGGCCTGCTGCGGGTCCACCCGGCGCTGGGCCGGGCGCGCGAGTACGTGGTGACCCGTACCGAGGAGGCCAAGGCGCTGCTCGGGGTGCTGCCCGCCGGCCCGGTCCGCAGCGCGCTCGAGGCGTTCGCCGACGTGGTCGCCACCCGCGGCAGCTGACCCGCGGCGATCCCGGCGGCTCAGGCCGGGACGGGGACCGTCTGGCGACGCAGCTGGCGGTGCCGGTGGCGCAGGCTCTCGGCGGTGAACAGCACGAGGGCGGCCCAGACGATCGCGAAGCCCACCCACCGTCCGGTGGGCATCGCCTCGCCGACGACGAGCACGCCGATCAGGAACTGCAGCACCGGGGTGAGGTACTGCAGCAGGCCGAGGTTGACCATCGGGATCCGCGTGGCGGCGCCGGAGAAGCAGAGCAGCGGCACGGCGGTGACCAGGCCGGCGGAGACGAGCAGCAGCGCGTGGCCGACGCCCTCGGTGGTGAAGCTGCCGGTGCCGCTGGCTCCCAGGAAGACCAGGTAGGCCAGCGCGAACGGCGCCACCGCGGCGGTCTCGAAGGCCAGGCTGACCGCGGCGCCGACGTCGGCGCGCTTCTTGGCCAGGCCGTAGGTGCCGAAGGAGAGCGCGAGGGCGAGGGCCACCCAGGGTGGGCGGCCGTAGTCCCAGGTGAGCACGGCGACGGCGACGCCGCCGAGCGCGAGCGCCGCCCACTGCCCGCGGCGCAGCCGCTCGCGCAGCAGCAGGACGCCGATGAGGACGGTGACCAGCGGGTTGACGAAGTAGCCCAGCGAGGTCTCGACGACCCGGCCGGAGTTGACCCCGTAGATGAAGACCGCCCAGTTCAGGGTGATCGTCGCCGCGGCGACCAGCAGCAGGCGCCGGGTGCGCGGGTCGGCGGCGACCGCGAGCAGCGCGTGGCGCTGGCGCAGCGCGACCACGATGACCAGCATCGTGAGCATCGACCACACCATCCGGTGCGCGAGGATCTCCACCGGGCCGCCGGGGCGCAGCAGCGGGAAGTACAGCGGGAAGGCGCCCCAGAGCCCGTAGGCGGCGACGCCGAGCAGGAGCCCGTCGCGGTGCCGGTTGCGCGCCGGCGCGCTCAGACGACGGTCCAGGTGTCGCCGCCGCCGATCAGCGCGGCCAACCGGTCGGTCGGCTCGCCGGGCGCGGCAGCGGCCGCGCTGCCCAGCTGGGCGCGGGTCTGGTCGTCGTAGGTCGGGCGGTCGACCTGGCGGAAGATCCCGATCGGGCTCTGCCGCAGGTAGCCCGCGTCGGTGAGCCGGCTGATCGCGAACGCCGTCGACGGGTCGTCGCGGGTGGCGTCGTGGACCAGCAGGGCGTCCTCGCCGACCTCCTCGACGTCGACCACGCGCACGCCGCCGGACTCCGGGTCGCGGGCCAGGCCGCGTCCGCCGGCCGCGCCGAACCGGATCGGCTCGCCCTGCACCAGCGGGATGATCGCGTCGGCCTTGGTGTCGCGGTCCTTGATCTCGTCGAACGCCCCGTCGTTGAAGATCGGGCAGTTCTGGTAGATCTCGACCAGGCTGGTGCCGCGGTGCGCGGCGGCCGCGGCGAGCACCTCGGTGAGGTGCTTGCGGTCGGAGTCGATGGTCCGCGCCACGAAGGTCGCCTCGGCGCCGAGCGCCAGCGAGACCGGGTTGAACGGGTGGTCCACCGAGCCCATCGGCGTGGACTTGGTGACCTTGCCGGCCTCGGAGGTGGGGGAGTACTGGCCCTTGGTGAGGCCGTAGATCCGGTTGTTGAACAGCAGGATCGTCATGTTGACGTTGCGGCGCAGCGCGTGGACGAGGTGGTTGCCGCCGATCGAGAGCGCGTCACCGTCGCCGGTGACGACCCAGACCGACAGGTCCTCGCGGCTGGTGGCGATGCCGGTCGCGATCGCTGGCGCCCGGCCGTGGATCGAGTGCATGCCGTAGGTGTCGAGGTAGTACGGGAACCGGCTGGAGCACCCGATGCCCGAGACGAAGACGATGTTCTCCCGGCGCAGCCCGAGGTCGGGCAGGAAGGACTGGACGGCCTTCAGCACGGCGTAGTCACCGCAACCGGGGCACCAGCGCACCTCCTGGTCGGAGGTGAACTCCTTGCCGGTCTGCGCCGGCGCGTCGGGGGAGAGCTCCGGGACGCCGTCGGTGCCCGAGCGCAGTCCCGGGGCGGGCAGGTCGGTGGTGGTCACTGGTGGACCTCCTTCGAGGTGGCGGAGGTGAGGTCGAGCTCCTCGACCGGTACGCCCTCGGCCTCGGCGACCATCTCACCGATCGCCTGGGCGAGCTCGGCGGCCTTCAGCGGCAGCCCCCGCACGTGGTTGTAGCCGCGGGCGTCGACGAGGTAGCGGGCGCGCAGCAGCGTGCGGAGCTGGCCGAGGTTCATCTCGGGGACCAGCACCTTGTCGTAGCGGTGCAGGACCTCGCCGAGGTCCTTCGGGAACGGGTTGAGGTGACGCAGGTGCACCTGGGCCACGTGGTGGCCGTCGCGGCGGACCCGCCGGACGCCGGCGCCGATCGGGCCGTAGGTCGAGCCCCAGCCGATCACCAGCACCTTGGCCTCGCCCGACGGGTCGTCGACCTGGAGCGGCGGCAGCGAGTCGGCGACCGCGTCGATCTTGGCCTGGCGGGTGCGCACCATCAGGTCGTGGTTGGCGGGGTCGTAGGAGATGTTGCCGTGACCCGCGCCCTTCTCCAGCCCGCCGATGCGGTGCTCGAGGCCGGCGGTGCCGGGCACCGCCCACGGTCGTGCCAGGGTCTCCTCGTCGCGCACGTAGGGCCAGAAGTCGTCGTGCTGCTCGCCCTTCGCGTCGGTCGTGGTGTGGTTCGGCCCCGTCGCGAACGCCGGGTCGATCACCGGGAGGTCCTCGACCTCGGGGACCCGCCACGGCTCGGAGCCGTTGGCCAGGTAGCCGTCGGAGAGCAGCAGCACGGGCGTGCGGTAGGTGACGGCGATGCGCGCTGCCTCCAGGGCGGCGTCGAAGCAGTCGCCCGGCGACTGCGGCGCGACCACGGGCACCGGCGCCTCGCCGTTGCGGCCGAACATCGCCTGGAGCAGGTCGGCCTGCTCGGTCTTGGTGGGCAGCCCGGTCGAGGGCCCGCCACGCTGCACGTCGATGACCAGCAGCGGCAGCTCGGTCATCACGGCGAGCCCGATCGACTCCGACTTCAGCGCCAGACCGGGCCCGGAGGTCGTGGTCACGCCCAGCGAGCCGGAGAAGGCCGCGCCGATCGCGGCGCCGATCCCGGCGATCTCGTCCTCGGCCTGGAAGGTGGTCACGCCGAACGCCTTGTGCTTGCTCAGCTCGTGGAGCACGTCGCTGGCCGGGGTGATCGGGTAGGACCCGAGGAACACCGGCAGCCCGGACTGCACACCCGCGGCGACGAGGCCGTAGGACAGCGCCAGGTTGCCGGTGATGTTGCGGTAGGTGCCGGCGGGCATCGGCGCCGGCTTGACCTCGTAGCGCACGACGAAGGACTCGGTGGTCTCGCCGAAGTTCCAGCCCGCCTTGAACGCGGTGAGGTTGGCGTCCCGGATCGCGGGGACGCGCGCGAAGCGGCGCTGCAGGAAGCTCTCGGTGTGCTCGGTGGGGCGGCCGTACATCCAGGACAGCAGCCCGAGGGCGAACATGTTCTTCGCGCGCGAGGCGTCCTTGCGGGAGAGCCCGAACTCCTTGACCGCGCCGATCGTCATCCCGGTGAGGTCCACGGTCTGCACGGTGAACTCGGCCAGCTCGTTGCCGGGCTCCTCGAGGCCGTCCAGCGGGTTCGCGGCGTACCCGGCCTTGGCCAGGTTGCGCGCGGTGAAGTCGTGGGTGTCGACGATGACCGTCGCGCCGCGCGGCAGGTCCGGCAGGTTGGCCTTCAGCGCGGCGGGGTTCATCGCCACCAGCACGTCCGGGGCGTCGCCGGGGGTGAGGATGTCGTGGTCGGCGAAGTGCACCTGGAACGACGAGACACCCGGGAGCGTGCCCTGGGGGGCGCGGATCTCGGCGGGGAAGTTGGGCAGGGTCACCAGGTCGTTGCCGAAGGCGGCCGACTCCTGGGTGAACCGGTCCCCGGTGAGCTGCATGCCGTCGCCGGAGTCGCCGGCGAACCGGATGATGACCCTGTCGAGCTGCTTGACCTCGGTCACTGCTGTCCTGTTCCTCGCCGGTGCCCGCTGGGCGGGCGGATGTCCACTTCACGATAGCCCGCGTCCGAGGGGTGAACCGCCGGTCTCGGTGCGTGATCGGTCACGCTCCGGACGCCGGAACGTCGCCCACGGGTGGCCCGCCGCGCCTAGCCTCCGGGGATGGACGGGGAGCAGCCGGTGTCCGCTGGACGGGCAGGGTGGAGCAGGCGGGGCGTGCTGGGTCTGGGCGCCGCGGCCGCGGCGGGGACGGTCGCCACGGGGGGTCCGGGGGCGCGTGCGTCCGCTGCACCGACCGCGGGGGTGGGCCCACCGACGCGTGCCTGGAGCATGGCCATGCACGTCCACTCCTCGTTCAGCGAGGGCCGCGCGAGCATGCTCGCCCAGCTCCGGCAGGCCGCGGACCTCGGCGTCGACGTGCTGTGGTGGACCGACCACGACTTCCGGCTGCAGGCCCTCGGCTACCGCCGGGCCGTGGCGTTCGAGGGGCTCGACGAGCCCGTCGACGGGTCGTCCTGGACGTGGGTCGAGCGCCGCGAGGGGTCCCCGGACGAGGCCGCCACGACGTTCGTCGACGCACCCGCGGGGGCGGAGGAACCGGGGCGGGCGATGCGGCTCGCCGTGCGGTCCGGGACCGACCAGCCGGCGACGCTGCTGCGGGAGGGCCAGGCTTGGAACAGCACCACCACCCGGGTCCTGGCCGCGACCCGCCTGGAGCTCGACGTGCTGCTCGAGCCCGCGGTCGAGGAGGCCGGTGATCCCGGCGAGGCGGTGGTCCGGGTGCTCTCCTCCTACCGCCCGGCGACGGCCGGCAGGCCGGCCGGGACCTACGCGCTGGAGTACCGGGTCGGCGGGGCGGCGAGCGGCCCGGGAACCTGGTTGGAGCAGGACGGCCTCCTCGGGGTGGTCGCGGTGGCGGCCGAGCCCGGCTCGCCGGTCCGGCTGGACCGCGACCTCGAGGCCGACGTCGCCCTCCTCTGGCCCGACCTCCTGGCGGCCGACTCGGGCCTCTACCGGCTCCAGGTCGGCGTCCGCGCCCGCGGCGGCGCACCGGCGGCCGCGGTCGTGGACCGGCTGCGGCTCGACCGCGGACGGGTCGACGGTCACGAGCCGCTCGAGCTCCAGCGCGAGCTGATGGCCGGCTACGCCGCGCTGTTCCCCGGCGTCACCCAGCACCAGGGCTCGGAGATCTCGCTGGTGCGCCACCTCAACGCCTTCGGCGGCGACCTGACGCTGCCCGACTACGGTCCGATCGCCAAGCCCGTGAAGGACACCTCCGTCGAGGCCGCCCTGGCGATGGTCTCCCGGATGCAGGCCCACGGCAGCCTCGTCGCCTTCAACCACCCGCTGGAGGAGGCGGGGGACGCCGCCACGCTGTCCGCGTTGCTGGTCTCCACGCGCGCCCTGGGTGCCGATCTGGTCGAGGTCGGCAGCAAGGAGGCGCTCGACGCGACCGTGGCGGGCTTCGACGCCGCGGCCCGCAACGCGGTGTTCGTCACTGCCACCGGCACCGGCGACGACCACGACGGGCGCGACTGGCGTGGTGCGTCGCAGCGGTGGCTGACCTCGGTGTGGGCGGGATCGACGCGGGAGGCGGACCTCTTCGCCGCGCTGCGGGCCGGTCGCGCGTGGTTCCACGACCCCGTCACCTGGCGCGGGACCCTCGACGTGCGGGTGCTGGGCGCGGTCGGCATGGGCAAGGTCGTCGTCCACTCCGCCAAGCGCTCGCGTGTGCAGGCGTTCGTGCCCGGGCTGCCGGCCGGCACGGTCGTCACCCTGGTGCGCGGGGCGGTGGACCTGCGCGGCGCCGAGGGCGTCCCCTCCACCCTGGTGCGGCAGCGGATGACGGTGCGCAACGGGGTGGCCGAGCTGTACGCCGACACCTCCCAGAGCTGCTACCTGCGGGTCGAGGTCCGCACGGCCGACGGCCGGCTCGCTGCGTTCGCCAACCCGGTCTGGGTGCTCAAGGGCGAGCCCGACGCGGGGATCCCCGGTGCCCGCCGTGCCTGAGCCGGCGGTCGTCCCGCCCGCGGTCGGTCGGCGCGGCCTCGTCATGGGCGCCGTCGCCGTGCCCGCCGCGGTCTCCGCCGCAGGAAGGGCCGATGCCGCCGGGCCGCGGCTCCGGGCGGTCGGGATGGCGATGCACGTCCACGCCTCCTTCAGCGAGGGGATGGCGTCCATGCAGGCGCAGCTCCAGCAGGCCACGGACCTCGGGGTCGACGTGGTGTGGTGGACCGACCACGACTTCCGGCTCTCGGCGACCGGGTACCGCGACGCGGTGCGCTTCGACGGGCTCGACGAGCCGGAGGACGGCACGCCGTGGCGGTGGGTCGAGGTCCGCGAGGGCGAGCCGGTCTCGGGGGCGACGACCTTCGTCGAGGCCCTGGCCCCGGACGAGACGGGCAGCGCGATGCGGGTGGCCGTCACGTCGGGCTCGGCGCCCGGTGCCTCCGCCGCGCTGCTGCGCGAGGGCGAGGCGTGGAACACCACCTACACCCGCACGCTCGCGGCGACGGTGCTCACCATCGACGTGCTGGTGGAGCCGGTCGCCGCGGGGGCGCCCGGCGCCGGGATCGAGGGCGGGGTCGAGGGCGTCGTGCGGGTGGTGTCGTCGTACCGACCAGCGACGGGTGGTCGGCCGGCAGGGACCTACGTCGTGGAGTACCGCGTCGGCGACGACGGCGGGCTCCGGCTCGAGGACGACGGCCTGACCGGCGTGGTCGGCCTGCCGTCGGTGGCGGGGGAGAGGCAGCGGCTCGCGCTCGACCTCGAGGGCGACGTCGCCCGGCTGTGGCCCGACCTGGTCAGCGCGGACGCCGGTCTGTTCCGGCTCCAGGTCGGGGCGCGCTCGCGCGACGGCGCCGCCGCGGCGGTGCGCTTCGACCGGTTGCGCTTCGAGCGGGGCCGGACCGGGGTGCGCGAACCGCTGGCGCTCCAGCGCGAGGTGATGGCGGCCTATGCCGCCGAGTTCCCCGGCGTGGTGCAGCACCAGGGGTCGGAGATCTCGCTGGTGCGCCACCTCAACGCCTACGGCGGCGACCTGACGCTGCCCGACTACGGCGACGTCGGGCAACCCCTCAAGGACACCTCGGAGCGGGCCACGCGGCGGATGGTGCGGGAGATGCAGTCGCACGGCAGCCTGGTCGCGCTGAACCACCCGCTCGGCGATGCCGGCGGGGAGGCCGGGCTCGCCGACCTGCTGGTGCGCACCCGCGCGCTCGGGGCCGACGCGGTCGAGGTCGGTACCGGACCCGGAGCGACCGAGAGCGCGCTCCGGGCCTTCGACGCGGCTGCGCGCAACGTCGTCCTGGTCACCGCCACCGGCACCAACGACGACCACCACGGCGTGGACTGGCGCGCCGACGACCAGCGGTGGGTGACCTCGGTGTGGGCGGGGTCGACCTCGGAGCCGCACCTGCTCGACGCGCTGCGCGCCGGCCGTGCCTTCGTGTGGGACCCCGTCCGCTGGTCCGGCACCCTCGGCCTCGAGGTGAGCGCCGGCGGCTTGCTGGCGGCGACCGGGTCGGTCGCGGTGGTGGGCGCGCGGCGGGCCCGGGTCGCGGTGACCGCCCCCGACCTGCCGGAGGGGGTCTCCCTGGTGCTGGTCGTCGGGCCTGCCGACCCGACGGGACGCGACGGGGCCCGGGCCGGGACCTCGCGCCGCCCGCTGACCGTCGTCGGCGGCGTCGCGGAGGTCGAGGTGCGCACCCCCGGCAGCCGGTACCTGCGCGTGGAGGCCCGCACCGGGGCCGGGGACCTGGTGGCCTTCACCAACCCGGTGTGGGTGCTGCGCGAGCGGCGGGTCGGCGGGGTGCCGCGGGCGCGTCGGGCCCGCCCCGCGCGGGCCGGTCAGCGGTAGTTGGTGAACTGCACCGCGAAGTCGTAGTCCTGGTCCTTGACGAGCTGCTGCACCGCTTGGAGGTCGTCGCGCTTCTTCGAGGAGACCCGCAGCTCGTCGCCCTGGATCTGGGCCTTGACGCCCTTCGGGCCCTCGTCGCGGATCAGCTTCGAGACCTTCTTGGCGTCCTCGGAGGAGATCCCCTCCTTGAGCGCGACGGCGATCTTCGACTGCTGGCCGGACGGGCGGGGGTCGCCAGCGTCGAGCACCTTGAGGCTGACCCCCCGCTTGACCAGCTTGCCCTTGAAGACGTCGAGCACGGCGGAGGCCCGGTCGTCGGCCGACGCCGTGATCTCGATCGCCTGCTCGCCCTGCCACGCGATGGTCGCGCCGGTGCCCTTGAAGTCGTAGCGGGTCGCGACCTCCTTGGCGGTCTGGCCGAGCGCGTTGTCCACCTCCTGGCGGTCGAGCTTGCTGACGATGTCGAAGGACGAGTCGGCCACGGGAGGGTGCTCCTCTGTCTCGGTCTGGCTGGTTTTCGGGCGTCGGTCGGGCTGCGCTATTGTCCCTTCTCGTCGTCGGGCGGCCAAGCGGGCCCGACGCCCGGCAGGTTGCCCGAGCGGCCAAAGGGAGCTGACTGTAAATCAGCCGTCATCGACTACGTAGGTTCGAATCCTGCACCTGCCACCAGCACCACCTCGTCCCCGGCCAGGGACGGCGGGCTTGAGCGGCGAGCACGTCTGGCGCCTCTCCTGCCCGGACCGCCCGGGCATCGTCGCCGCCGTGGCCGGGCTGCTCGCCGGCGCGGGCTGCAACATCGAGCAGAGCCAGCAGTACGGCGACCCCGACACCCGCTCGTTCTTCCTGCGGGTGCAGTTCTCGGCGCCGGAGGGCCTGGGCCTCGAGGAGCTGCGCGAGCGCGTCGTACCCGTCGCGGAGGAGTTCGCGATGACCTGGGAGCTCGTCGACGCGGCCGCGCGGCCCCGGGTGATGATCCTGGTCAGCAGCGCCGGGCACTGCCTGAACGACCTGCTCTTCCGGGCCTCGGTGGGCGCGCTGCCCGTCGAGGTGGTCGCGATCGTCTCGAACCACACCACCTTCGAGCGGCTCGCCGCCAACTACGGCGTCGACTTCCACCACGTGCCGGTCACGGCGGCCACGAAGCCGGAGGCCGAGGCCCGGCTGCTGGAGCTGGTGGCCGGCCACGAGGTCGACCTGGTGGTGCTGGCGCGCTACATGCAGGTCCTCGGCGACGAGCTGTGCCGCCGGCTCGAGGGGCGGATGATCAACATCCACCACTCGATGCTGCCGAGCTTCAAGGGTGCGCGGCCCTACCACCAGGCCCACGACCGGGGCGTCAAGCTCGTCGGCGCCACCGCGCACTACGTGACCGCCGACCTCGACGAGGGGCCGATCATCGAGCAGGAGGTGGCCCGGGTCGACCACGCGATGTCGCCGCAGCAGCTGGTCGCGGTGGGCCGCGACGTCGAGTGCCAGGCCCTGGCCCGCGCGGTGCGCTGGCACGCGGAGGGGCGGGTGCTGCTCAACGGGCAGCGGACGGTCGTCCTGCGCTGAGGAGCCACCGTCCCGCCCGGGGAGGCTGCCCCCTGGCACGAGCGAGCGCGACGTGCCCACGAGCACGACGACCCGTTGCGCACGCACCTCCTGCTCCCTAGGTTGGCGCGGGTGCCGGACCACCACCTCGGGACCCACCGGTCCGACGCCGCCCCGCCACCCCCCACGCCCTCGACGGCCTACCTCGACGTGCTCGAGGCGCAGACGGCGCGCCGCGCGGCGACGAGCGAGCCGCTCACCTCGCCGCACGCCGGGGCCCCCGCGGCGCTGCACGAGTCCGCCGACGAGGCGGTCGAGACCGTCGCGGCCGACCTGCGGGCCCTGGTCCACGACCTGCACGGGCACCCCGAGACGGCCTACGAGGAGCACCACGCGGCCGACGCCGTCGCCGGTCTCCTGCGCCGCCACGGCCTGGCTGCGGCGGTCGGCGTGCACGGCCTGGCGACGGCGGTCCGCGCCGAGGTGACCAGCCCCGGCTTCGATCCCGTGCGGCACCGCACTGTCGCCGTCCTCGCCGAGTACGACGCGCTACCCGACCTCGGGCACGCGTGCGGCCACAACGTCATCGCCGCGACCGCGGTCGGCGCCGCAGTGGCGCTGCGCCGCGTCCTGGAGGACCACCCGGAGGTCGAGGGGCGGGTGGTGCTCCTCGGCACCCCCGCCGAGGAGGGTCACACCGGGAAGGAGCACCTCGCCCGCGCCGGGGCGTTCGACGGCGTGGACGCGGCGATCATGTGCCACCCCTACGGCGCCGACGTCGCCGACCAGGTCTGGCTGGGTCGCCGGGTGGCCACGGCGACCTACACCGGCGTCTCGGCGCACGCCTCCGCGCAGCCGTTCCTGGGCCGCAACGCCCTGGACGCCGCCTCGTTGGCCTACCAGGGGATCGGCGTGCTGCGGCAGCAGGTACCCCCCGTCGACCGGGTGCACGCCGTGATCAGCGAGGGCGGCACCCGTCCCTCGGTCATCCCCGCCACCGCCCGGCTCGACCTCTACGTCCGCTCGCCGCACCCCGAGACGCTCCAGGACCTCTCCCGCCGCGTCGAGGACGTGCTCAGCGGCGCCGCGCTGATGGCCGGCGTCGCCGTCGAGGTCGAGTGGGACCCCCACCCCGCCTCCCTCCCGGTGCGCACCAACCAGGCGCTCACGGCCCGGTGGGCGCTCTCCCAGCAGACGCGCGGCCGGCAGCCGCACCCGCTCGGCGTCGTCCCCGAGACGCTCGCGGCCTCCACGGACTTCGGCAACGTCAGCTACCGGGTGCCCGGCATCCACCCGCTGGTCCGCGTCGCCGACCTCGAGACCGCCCTGCACACCCCGGAGTTCGCCGTCGCCTCCGCCTCTCCCGAGGCCGAGCGGGCCGCGGTCGACGGCGCGTACGGCTTGGCCTGCACCGCGCTCGACCTCCTCGTCGACGACGACCTCGCCGCGGCCGTCCGCACCGAGTTCGACGAGGCCGGTGGCGCGGTCGACGTCGCCCGGTACTTCGACTAGCACGCCCGCGACCGACCCCCGGGAGAGACATGGCCAGCGACACCTCCGCCGGGACCAGCCTCGGCGACCGCTTCCTCACCGGCGTGGAGCGGGCCGGCAACCGGCTGCCCCAGCCCTTCAACCTGTTCGGGATCCTCTTCCTGGTCCTCGGCGTGGTCTCCACCGGCCTCGCGCTGGGGGGCGCCTCGGTCGAGGTCCCGGGCGCCGACGAGCCGATCGAGGTCCGGGGGCTGTTCACCGGCGAGGGCCTGGCCTGGTTCACCAGCAACCTGGGCGCGAACTTCATCGGCTTCCCGCCCCTGGTCACCGTGGTGACGATCCTGCTCGCCATCGGGATCGCCGAGAAGACCGGCTTCCTGGCCGCCGGCATCCGCTCCACGATGGGCGCCGCCCCCCGGTGGGCGCTCCCCTACGCCGTCGGTTTCCTCGGCGTCGTCGGCTCGGTGATGTCGGACTCGATCTTCGTCGTCGTCCCGCCGCTGGCCGCCATCGCCTTCGCGGCCGCCGGGCGGCACCCGATGGCGGGCTTGCTCGGCGGCTTCGCCGCGGCCGGGGCCGGCTACTCCACCTCGATCGTGCCCACCTCGCTCGACGCGCTCTTCGCGGGCATCACCAACGCCGTGCTGCCGACCGTGCCGGCCCTCGAGCAGGCCGCCGACCCGGTCAACCCGCTGTCGAACTACTTCTTCAACGCCGTCTCCGCCGTCGTCCTCGCGCTGGTCTGCGGCCTGGTCATCGACCGCGTCCTGGAGCCGCGCCTGGTCCGCCAGGGCGTACCCACGCAGGAGCACGAGGACGCCGACGACGAGCAGGGCGAGGGGCACGCCGACGCCCACCCCGACGCCGGCAGCACCACCCTCGAGGCCGCCGAGCGCCGCGGCCTGCGCGCCGCGGTGGTGGCCCTGCTGGTGCTGACCGCGGTGATCCTGGTCGCCGTGCTGGTGCCCGGGTCGCCGTGGCGCAACGAGGAAGGCGGCTTCCTGCCGGCCTCGCCCCTGCTGGACTCGATCGTGTTCGTGGTCTTCGCCTACTTCGCGGTGGGCGGCTACGTCTACGGCCGGGTCGCGGGGACGGTGAGCGGCTTCGGCGAGGTGCCCGCGATGATGGGAGGGGCGCTGCGCGACATGACGCCCTTCCTGGTGCTGGCCTTCGTGCTCGGGCAGTTCATCGCCCTCTTCGACTGGTCCGGCGTCGGGTCGGCGCTCGCCGTGGTCGGCGCGGACGCCCTGGAGTCGATCGGCCTGACCGGGCTGCTGGTGATCGTCGGGTTCATGCTGCTGTGCTCGGTGCTGAACCTGTTCATCATCTCGGGGTCGTCGATGTGGACCCTGATGGCCGCGGTCTTCGTGCCGCTGTTCGGGCTGCTGGGCTACGAGCCGGCCTTCGTCCAGGCGGCCTTCCGCATCGGCGACTCGGCGACCCAGATCATCACGCCGCTGAACCCCTACATGATCGTGCTGCTGACCTTCGTGCGCCGCTACGAGCCGCAGGCGGGCCTGGGCACGCTGATCGCGCGGATGCTGCCCTTCGTCGTCCCGTTCTGGGTCTCCTGGGCGATCGTGCTGCTGGTCTTCGTGCAGCTCGACGTCCCGCTCGGCCCTGGCAACGGGATCTACGTGGAGGGCATGGGCTGACCGGGTGCCAGCGGCACCGTCGCCCGCACTCCTGCGTAGCAATCCTGCTCCGCCGCGGGCACCCGACCCGCTGACCTGCACCGATGTGCACGGGTGGGGTGGCCCGCCGCCGATTGCTACGCAGGAGCGCGGCGTACCCACGGGATCTACGTCGAGGGGATGGGTTGAGCGGCTCCCAGCGGCAGGGCCGCCAGCACCCGGCCCCGCACCTCGCCGAGGCTGATCCGGCCGCCGGCGGTGCCCGGCGCGGCGTAGCGCAGCACGACCTCCTGGCCGTCCTCGAGGAAGCCGCGCCCGTGCGGCGCCATCTCCAGCAGCGACCCGAGCTGGTCCGGGCGCGGGCCCGAGATCGTCCCGGAGGCGAACAGGTCCCCGGTGCGCACCGACGCGCCCCCGACGGTCAGGTGGGCCAGCATCTGCGACGGCGCCCAGTACATCGCGGCGTACGGCGGGCGCGCGACGACCTCGCCGTCGACCTCGACCTCGACCTCGACGTCGAGCCCCCGCGGCGTGGAGCCGTCGGCGTGCCGCAGGTAGGGGAGCGGGACGGGGTCCTGCCCGGGCAGGTCGCACCACGCGGCGTCCAGCGCCGCCAGCGGCGTCACCCACGCCGAGATCGACGTGGCGAAGGACTTGCCGAGGAAGGGTCCGAGCGGCGCCATCTCCCAGCCCTGCAGGTCGCGGGCCGACCAGTCGTTGACGCCGACCACGCCGAAGACGTGGTCGGCGAAGGCGTCCACTGCGACCCGGTCGCCCATCGCGCTGCCCACCCCGACCACGAAGCCGAGCTCGGCCTCGAGGTCCAGGCGCCGTGAGGGACCGAACGCCGGCGTGCCGTCGCCGTCCGAGGGCGGCCGTCCCTGCCCCACCGGTCGCCGCACCGGGGTCCCGCTGGGCACCACGGTCTGCGCCCGCCCGTGGTAGCCGATCGGCAGGTGCCGCCACGCCGGCGGGAGCGACGGGTCGTCGGGCCGCAGCACGGCGGCGGCGTTCCTGGCGTGGTGCTCGGAGGCGTAGAAGTCGACGTAGTCCCCGACCGTGAAGGGGTGGTGCAGCCGCACCGCGGCGAGGGCGTGGGCCGGCGCTGCCGGGTCGGCCGCCACGGCCGCCGCCGCCTCCCGCACCCGGGCCCACCCGGCGGGCCCGAGGGCCAGCAGCGGGTCCAGGCTCGGTGCGGCCAGCTCGGCGAGCCCGGTGGCCGCGGCCAGGTCGACCACGCTGTCGTGCAGCCGGACCCCGACGCGTGGCGCGCCACCGGCCGGCGAGAACACGCCGTACGGGAGGTGGTCGGGCCCGAAACCCGTCGCGTCGCTCACGGGGCCCCGAGGGCCCCGAGCGCGCCGAGGGTCGCCGCCAGGTCGCGTGGCCCGTCGGGCCCGGTCCGGACGCCGAGCAGCCAGCGCCGCACCCCGACCAGCGCGGTGTCGTCCAGCCCGGTCAGCGCCCTGGTCGCCGGCCCGGTCAGGCACGCGGCGACCTCCGCCGCCCCGCCGCCGTCGAAGGAGCGGCGGACCGCGCCGACCAGGCACACGGGGTCCCCGCCGAGCGCGGTGATCGGGGTCTCGCGGTCGAGCACGGCGGTCAGCCACGCCGCGACCCGCAGCGGGTCGGCGCCGGCGGTGGGCAGCGCGACCGCGAGCTCGCGCGCCGCCACCTCGTCGACCGCGGCCTCCCAGTCGGGCCCCGGCTCCGCGTCGGGGAGCCCGACCGCGACCACGACGTCCTCGGCGAGCACCCCCTGCTCGCGCGCCGCGTCGACGGCGGCGACCACGCGACGGGCGTTGCCGCGCAGGTCCGCCGGGTCGCGCAGGTCGACCCGGAGCGCCCGCAGCGGAAGCCCGCGTCGCTCGGCGAGCGCGGCGGGGCCGGCGAGCTGACCCGCGCCCCCGCTGACCTCGACGGTCAGCGGCGGCCCGTCCGGGGCCGCGCCGGGCAGGTCCGTGTCGGCGACCACGCGGGAGGACACCACCCCGTGCGGGTCGTCGTGCGGGTCGGGTCCGTCCGGGACCACGTCGAGGAGCTCGGTCCACCAGGTCTGCGGAAGCACCTCGGTAACCTAACGGGCCCGGCCCCCGCCCGACGGGACCGGCGAGGAGGCGACGATGCCCTACTACTCCCGCGTGGGCGACGTCCCGCGCCACCGGCACACCCAGCACCGCGACACCTCGCGCGAGGACCGGCGGCTCTACCGCGAGGAGCTGATGGGGGAGGAGGGCTTCTCCTCCGACTCCTCGCTGCTCTACCACCGCGGCGTCCCGTCGGCGATCCTCGCCAGCGAGCCCTGGGAGCCACCGGAGCAGGCCCGCACCCCCAACCACCCGCTCAAGCCGCGCCACCTGCGGCTCCACGACCTCGCCGCCGACGGCGGCGCCGACCCGGTCACCGGCCGGCGCCTGGTCCTCGGCAACGCCGACGTGCGGCTGGCCTACGTGGTGACCGGCACCGATCCGAGCCCGCTCTACCGCGACGCGATCGGTGACGAGGTGGTCTTCGTGGAGGCCGGGTCCGGCGTGGTGGAGACCGTGTTCGGCGTGGTGCCCTACCGCGCCGGCGACTACGTCGTCGTGCCGCGCGCCACCACCCACCGCTGGCTCCCGGCCGAGCCGAGCAGCCTGTACGCGATCGAGGCGACCGGGCACGTCGCCCCGCCGAAGCGCTACCTGTCCCGCTACGGGCAGCTGCTCGAGCACGCGCCGTACTGCGAGCGGGACCAGCACGGTCCGACCGCCCCCCTGCTCGTCGAGGGGTCCGAGGCCGAGGCGCCCGTGGACGTCCTGGTCAAGCACCGCACCTCGGCCGGGATCGTCGGCACCCGCCACACGCTGGCGACCCACCCCTTCGACGTCGTCGGCTGGGACGGCTGCCTCTACCCCTGGACGCTCAACGTCGAGGACTTCATGCCGATCACCGGCAAGGTCCACCAGCCCCCGCCGGTCCACCAGGTCCTGGAGGGCTGGAACTTCGTGGTCTGCAACTTCCTGCCCCGCAAGGTCGACTACCACCCGCTGGCCGTGCCGGTGCCCTACTACCACTCCAACGTCGACTCCGACGAGGTGATGTTCTACGTCGCCGGCGACTACGAGGCGCGCAAGGGCTCGGGGATCGGGCTCGGCTCGATCTCGCTGCACCCCGGCGGTTTCCCCCACGGCCCGCAGCCCGAGGCCATCGAGGCCTCGCTCGGGGCCGAGGAGTTCCACGAGTCGGCGGTCATGGTGGACACCTTCGCCCCGTTGGAGCTGGGCGAGGGCGGTCTGGCCGTGGAGGACCCCGACTACGCGTGGTCCTGGGCGGGCGGTCGTCGACAGGGCTGAGGTCCCGGGTGACACCCCGCCGTGTGCGCCCCGCCCCCTTGCTCAGAACGACCGCGCCGCCGTCGGCAACGGCACCGCGATCGACCAGGTGACGCCGTACGGCGTGGTGGGCGGAGTCGTCCCCCGGGGGTGAGCGTGGTCTCATCCGACCGGGTGGATAATCACCGGGTGAGCCTCGTGCGACCAGCCCCCAAGACCGACATCGACGAGTCCGAGCTGGACGTCGACCAGCCCCACCACCACGCCGCGGGCCCGACCGCCGTGGCGGTCAGCATGAAGCGTGCCATGGAGCAGATGGGCCCGGTGCGCACGGCGAAGAGCCTGCTGAAGCTGAACCAGGTGGACGGCTTCGACTGCCAGGGCTGCGCCTGGCCGGACCCCGACGCCGGCCACCGGCACACCGCCGAGTTCTGCGAGAACGGCGCGAAGGCGGTCACCGAGGAGGCCACCAAGCGCCGCGTCGACCGCGCGTTCTTCGCCGAGCACTCGCTGGCCGACCTCGCCGGACGCACGGAGTTCTGGCTGGGCCAGCAGGGCCGCATCACCGAGCCGATGGTCGTGCGCGAGGGCGGCACCCACTACGAGCCGATCAGCTGGGAGGACGCCAACGCCCTGATGGCCGAGCGGCTCACCGGGCTCGGCTCGCCGGACCGTGCGGTCTTCTACACCTCGGGCAAGGTCTCCAACGAGGCCGCCTACGCCTACCAGCTCTTCGTCCGCGCGCTCGGCACCAACAACCTGCCCGACTGCTCGAACATGTGCCACGAGTCCAGCGGGTCGGCGCTGGTCGAGACCATCGGCATCGGCAAGGGCTCGGTGAGCCTGGAGGACATCCACCTGGCCAAGCTGATCGTGGTGGTCGGGCAGAACCCCGGCACCAACCACCCGCGGATGCTCTCGGCGCTCGAGGAGGCCAAGGGGCGCGGCGCGAAGATCATCTCGGTGAACCCGCTCGAGGAGGCCGGGCTGGTCCGCTTCAAGAACCCCCAGAAGGTCAAGGGCTGGCTGGCCAACGGCACCGGGCTCTCGGACCTGCACCTGCCGGTGCGGATCAACGGCGACCTGGCGCTGTTCCAGGCCATCGGTTCGCTGCTCGTGGAGTGGGGCGCGGTCGACCGCGGGTTCCTGGAGCGCTACACCCAGGGGTTCGAGCAGTACGTCGACCACGTGCAGGACCTCGACTGGGCCAAGGTCGAGGCGTCCACGGGCCTCTCGCGCGCCCAGGTCACCGAGGCCGCGGAGATGTTCCGCGACTCCCCCGCGACCATCACCTGCTGGGCGATGGGCATCACCCAGCACCACAACTCGGTGGCGACGATCAAGGAGATCGTCAACGTCGCGCTCCTCCAGGGCAACATCGGCCGTCCCGGGGCGGGCCTGTGCCCGGTCCGCGGCCACAGCAACGTGCAGGGCGACCGGACGATGGGGGTCTGGGAGCGGCTGCCCGACCACTTCCTCGACGCCATCGAGGGGGAGTTCGGCTTCGCCCCACCGCGCGAGCACGGCCACGACACGGTCCAGGCGATCCGCGCGATGCGCGACGGCACCGTCGACTTCTTCCTCTCCATGGGGGGCAACTTCGTCTCCGCGGCCCCCGACACCGAGGTGACCGCGGCCGCGATGCGCAAGGTGCGCACCGTCGTCAACGTCGCCACCAAGCTCAACCACAGCCACGTGACCTTCGGCCGCGAGACGCTGCTGCTGCCGCCGTTGGGGCGTTCGGAGAAGGACCTGACCGGCGGCACCGAGCAGCGGGTCACCGTCGAGGACTCCATGTCGGCCGTGCACGCCTCGAAGGGGCCGCTGGAGCCGGCGTCACCGCACCTGCGCTCGGAGGTCCACGTCGTGTGCGGGCTGGCCGAGGCGGTCCAGGCCGCCGCGCCCGACTCGCCCGCCGGGCAGGCCCTGGCCCGCGTCCCGTGGGCCGCGTGGCGCTCGGACTACGCCGAGATCCGCCGGTCCATCGCGCGCGTCGTGCCCGGGTGCGCGGCCTACGACGAGAAGGTCGACGTGCCCGGCGGCTTCGTCCTGCCGCACCCGCCGCGCGACAGCCGCACGTTCGAGACCGAGTCGGGCAAGGCGGTCCTGAGCTGCACCCCCGTGGAGGTGCTCGAGGTCCCCCAGGGCCGGCTGCTGCTGCAGACCCTGCGCTCCCACGACCAGTTCAACACCACGATCTACGGCCTCGACGACCGCTACCGCGGTGTGAGCAACGGTCGCCGGGTGGTCTTCGTCCACCCCGACGACATCACCGCGCTCGAGCTGGCCGACGGCGACATGGTCGACCTGGTGGGGGAGTGGACCGACCCCGACGGCGACGGCCAGCCCGAGGAGCGGGTCGCGCGCGACTTCCGGGTCGTCTCCTACGACCAGCCCCGGGGGTGCGCCGCGGCGTACTACCCCGAGACGAACCCGCTGGTGCCCCTGGACTCGACGGCGGTCGGCTCCAACACCCCGGTCTCCAAGGCGGTCATCCTCCGCCTGGAGCGCCCGGGTTACGTGCTGGGCAGCCGCACGGTCCAGGGCTCGGACGAGCAGGGGACCGGCACGATGCGCACCGACGACCCGGACCAGCTGGCCTGAGCCCGGTCCGGTGAGCAACCCCGAGCGCGACCCGGACGAGGTGGAGTGCCGCCCCGGGCCCGATCGCGCCGGGGTGGAGGTCCTCGCACCCCGTGAGGTCCCCCTGGGTGGTCCGCGCGCCATGACGGTGCGCCGCACCCTGCCGCAGCGCGGCCGCTCGCTCATCGGCGCGTGGTGCTTCGCCGACCACTACGGCCCGGACGACGTCGCCGAGACCGGCGGCATGGTCGTCGCCCCCCACCCGCACACCGGCCTGGCCACGGTCAGCTGGCTGTTCTCGGGGGAGGTCGAGCACCGCGACAGCCTCGGCACGCACGTCACCGTCCGGCCGGGCGAGCTCAACCTGATGACCGCCGGCCACGGGGTCAGCCACTCCGAGATCTCGCTGCCCGGCACCACGGTCCTGCACGGGGCGCAGCTGTGGGTCGCGCTGCCCCAGGACGCCCGCGACGGCCCCGCCGCGTTCGACCACCACGTCCCCGACCCGGTGACCGGCCCGGGCTGGCACGCCTCGGTCTTCCTCGGCTCGCTGCTGGGCGTCACCTCCCCGGTCGCCACCGCGACGCCGCTGCTGGGGGCCGAGCTGGTGCTCGACGCCGGCGCGGTGCTGGAGGTCGAGGTCGACCCCACCCACGAGCACGGGGTCCTGGTCGACAGCGGCGCGGTCCGCCTCGGCGACGACGCGCTCGCCGCCCACGAGCTCGGCTACGTCGCGCCGGGCCGCGACCGCCTCGTGCTGGCGGCAGGGGAGGCCGGTCCGGCCCGGGTCCTGCTGCTCGGCGGGCCGCCGTTCGGGGAGCCGGTCGTGATGTGGTGGAACTTCGTGGGCCGCACCCACGAGGAGGTCGTCGCCGCCCGCGACGCCTGGCAGGACCAGCTCTCCGACGGCCACCAGCGTGACGGCCGCTTCGGCGTGGTCAGCGACCGCCCGCCGATCCCGGCGCCGCCGATGCCGCGGGTCCGGCTGCGCGAGCGGTCCTGACGGGCGTGGGCGAGCCCGCGGGGGGTCCGGTCACCGGCGAGGACGGCGTCCCGCGCTGCCCCTGGGCGTCCGGCCCGGGCCTGATGCGCGACTACCACGACACCGAGTGGGGCGTGGGCGTGGAGGGTGAGGCGGCGTACTTCGAGCGGCTCAGCCTCGAGGCGTTCCAGTCCGGGCTGTCCTGGGCGACGATCCTGCGCAAGCGGCCCGCCTTCCGCGACGCCTTCGCCGGCTTCGACCCGGAGGCGGTGGCCGGGTTCGGCGACGCCGACGTCGCCCGGCTGATGGCGGACGCTGCGATCGTGCGCAACCGGGCGAAGGTCCTGGCGACCATCGGCAACGCCAGGGCGACGGTGGCGCTGCGCGCGGACGACGACGTCCCGGGCGGGCTGGCGGGGCTGATCGGCTCGACCGCCCCCGCGGAGCAGCCGCGACCGCGGACCGTCGACGAGGTGCCGACCACCTCCGCGACCTCCTCGGCGCTGGCGCGCGAGCTGAAGCGGCGCGGGTTCGCCTTCGTCGGACCGACCACCGTGCACGCCCTGATGGAGGCCCTCGGGCTGGTCGACACGCACCTGCTCGGGTGCCACCGCCGGGGCGTCAGCGACCGCTCCTGAACCGGCCGTCCGAGGCGATTTCACCTGCGCCGGAGCGCTGTGTATGGTTCTGCGTCGTTGCCCCTTTAGCTCAGTCGGCAGAGCGTCTCCATGGTAAGGAGAAGGTCTACGGTTCGATTCCGTAAAGGGGCTCTGGGTGGGGGTTCCGCGCCGCGTTACGCTGGTGGGGTCTCCTGCCCCGACGTGGCGGGGTAGCTCAGGTGGTTAGAGCACACGGCTCATAATCGTGGTGTCGCGGGTTCGAGTCCCGCCCCCGCTACCAGTCAGCACCCGCAGCGCACCGACCCGAAGGACTCTCCCGTGGCCAGCAAGACCTCCGACGTCCGCCCCAAGATCACGCTCGCCTGCACGGTGTGCAAGGAGCGGAACTACATCACCAAGAAGAACCGGCGCAACAACCCCGACCGCATGGAGATGGCGAAGTTCTGCCCGCGCTGCCGCCAGCACCAGGCGCACCGCGAGACCCGCTGAGCCCGGGGACCCCTCCGTGCCCGTCGACGACGCGCTGGTCGGCCGGACCTTCCCACCGACGCGTCCCTACGCGGTCAGCGACGAGCGCGTGCGCGAGTTCGCGGCGGCCGTCGGTCAGCCCTGGGACGGCGGCCCGGCGCCGGCCACCTTCCCGATCGTGCTCGCCTTCGAGGCGATGCAGGCCTTCCTCGACGAGGTCGGGGTCGACCTGTCCCGCATCGTCCACGGCGACCAGCGGTTCAGCTACCGGCGCCCCGTCGTCGCCGGTGACGTGCTCACCGCGAGCCTGACCGTCGCGTCGCTGCGCACGATCAGCGGCAACGACCTGATCGGCACCACCAGCGAGGTCACCGACGCCGACGGCGACGTGGTCTGCGCGACCAGCGCGACCCTCGTCCACCGCGCCCCGGCCGACGCGGCCGACGCAGAGGCCGACGCAGAGGAGGGTGACCGGTGAGCCCCGGCGACGCCCTCGAGCCGCGCTCGTACGCGGTCACCCGCGCGGACCTGGTCCGCTACGCCGGCGCCAGCGGTGACCGCAACCCCATCCACTGGTCCGACCGCGTCGCCACGACGGTCGGCCTGCCCGGCGTCATCGCCCACGGCATGGTCACCCTCGCCCTGGCCGCCCGGGCGGTCGCCGACTGGACCGACGGCGCCGAGGTCGTCGAGCTCGGCGCCAAGTTCACCTCCCCGGTCGTGGTCCCGGACGACGACACCGGGGTCGAGGTGGTCGTCGGTGGCAGCGTCAAGAAGGTCGAGGACGGGCTGACCACGCTGTCCCTGGAGGTCACCTGCGGCGGCACCAAGGTGCTGGGTGCGCCGCGGGCGGTCGTCCGTGCCGGCTGAGGACGCCGCTCCCCGGTTGGCCGACCTCACCACCCTGCGCCTCGGCGGTCCCGCCGCCGAGATCGTCGGGGCCACCTCCGAGGAAGCAGCTGGTCGCCGCCGTCCGCGAGGGTGACGACCAGGGCCGCCCGGTGCTGGTGGTCGGCGGTGGCAGCAACCTCGTGGTGGCCGACGAGGGGTTCGACGGCCGGGTGGTGCGCGTGCTCACCCGCGGCGTCCGCCCCGACCACGACGGCGACGACCCGACCTGCGGGGGCGTGGTCGTCCGCGTCGCGGCCGGCGAGGACTGGGACGACCTGGTCGCCCACGCCGTCGAGCGCGGCTGGGTCGGCCTCGAGGCGCTCTCGGGCATCCCGGGGTCGGTGGGCGCCACGCCGGTGCAGAACGTCGGCGCCTACGGCCAGGAGGTGAGCCAGACGATCAGCCTGGTGCGCACCTGGGACCGGGTCGAGGCTCGCGTGCGCTCCTTCGCCAACGCCGAGTGCGGCTTCTCCTACCGCGACTCGCGCTTCAAGTCCGAGCCCGGCCGGTACGTCGTGCTCTCGGTGGACTTCCAGCTCGCCCTCGGCGGCCTGGGCGCGCCGGTGCGGTACGGCGAGCTCGCCCGCTCCCTCGGCGTCGAGCCCGGGCAGCGCGCCCCGCTCGGCGCGGTGCGCGAGGCGGTGCTCGCGCTGCGGCGCGGCAAGGGCATGGTCCTGGACGCCGAGGACCACGACTCGTGGAGCGCCGGCTCGTTCTTCACCAACCCCGTCGTCGCCGCCGACCGGGTGCCCGAGGGCGCCCCGGCGTGGCCCGCGGGGGACGGCCTGGCCAAGACCAGCGCCGCCTGGCTGATCCAGCACGCCGGCTTCGAGCGCGGTCACGGCGACGGCCCGGCGCGGGTGTCCACCAAGCACACCCTGGCGCTGACGAACCGCGGTGGCGCGACCACCGCGGACCTGCTGCGGCTGGCGCGCGAGGTCCGCGACGGCGTCGAGGCGGCCTTCGGCATCCGGCTGGTCAACGAGCCGGTGCTGGTCGGCTGCTCGCTCTAGCGGTCGGCAGGAGCCGCCAGCCAGGCGTCGACCCCGGCCAGCAGGCGGTGCCGGACGTCGTCCGGCGCGGCGCTCGCGCGCACCGACATCCGCGCCAGCTCGGCGAGCACGCCGTCGTCCAGGTCGTGGGCGGCGCGCATGGTGGCGTACTGCGCGGCCAGCCGCGACCCGAACAGCAGCGGGTCGTCGGCGCCCAGCGCCACCGTCGCCCCGGCCTCGAGCAGCGCGGGCAGCGGCACCGAGGTCAGGTCGGAGTAGACCCCGAGGGAGACGTTGGAGCCCGGGCACACCTCGAGGGCCACCCCGCGCTCCACGAGGCGGGCCAGCAGGTCCGGGTCCTCGGCGGAACGGACGCCGTGGCCCATCCGGGTCGGGTGCAGCACGTCGAGGCAGGTGCGCACGTGCTCGGCGCCGCGCAGCTCGCCGCCGTGGGGCACCAGCGCCAACCCGGCGCGCTCGGCGATCGCGAACGCGGGGGCGAAGTCGGTGGTGGTGCCCCGCCGCTCGTCGTTGGAGAGGCCGAAGCCGACCACCCCGCGGCCCGCGTACTGCGCGGCCAGCCGGGCCAGCGTGCGCGCGTCGAGCGGGTGGCGGGTGCGGTTGGCCGCCACCACCACCGCCACCCCCACCCCGGTGCGCTCGGCGGCGTCGCGGGCGCCGTCGAGCACCAGCTCGGTGAAGGCGGTGATGCCCCCGAACCGCGCCGCGTACCCGCTCGGGTCGACCTGGATCTCCAGCCACCCGCCGCCGTCGGCGGCGTCGTCCTCGGCCGCCTCGCGCAGCAGCCGGCGGACGTCGTCCTCGGTGCGCAGCACCGAGCGGGCCACGTCGTAGAGCCGCTGGAAGCGGAACCAGCCCTTCTCGTCGGCCGCGCTCAACCGCGGCGGCCACCCCGAGACCAGCGAGTCCGGCAGCACCAGCTCCTCGCGCTCGGCGAGCTCGAGCAGCGTGGCGTGCCGCATCGAGCCGGTGAAGTGCAGGTGGAGGTGCGCCTTGGGCAGCGCCCGCAGGTCGCGCGCCAACTCAGCCGAAGAGCTTCTGGAGCCGGCCGACGCCCTCGACGAGGTCGTCGTCGCCGAGCGCGTAGGAGAGCCGCAGGTAGCCCGGTGAGCCGAACGCCTCGCCGGGGACCACGGCCACCTCCGCCTGCTCGAGGATGTACTCGGCCAGCTCGGCGGAGGTCTCGACCCGGCGCCCGCCGTGCTCGCGCCCGAGCAGGCCCTTGACCGACGGGTAGGCGTAGAAGGCGCCCAGCGGGGTGGGGCACACGACGCCGTCGATGGAGCCGAGCATCTCGACGATCGTCCGGCGGCGCCGGTCGAAGGCCGCCTTCATCTCCTCGACGGCCGACAGGTCGCCCTCCAGCGCCGCGACCGCGGCGCGCTGCGAGACGTTGGCGACGTTGCTCGTGGCGTGGGACTGCAGGTTGGTGGCCGCCTTGACCACGTCCGCGGGGCCGATCATCCAACCGACCCGCCAGCCGGTCATCGCGTAGGTCTTCGCGACCCCGTTGACGACCACGCAGCGGTCGACCAGGTCCGGGCACAGCACCGGCAGCGAACCGGTGTCGGCGCCGTCGTAGACGAGGTGCTCGTAGATCTCGTCGGTGAGCACCCACAGGTCGTGCTCGACGGCCCAGGCGCCGATCGCACGGATCTCCTCGGAGGTGTACACCGCGCCGGTCGGGTTCGACGGGGAGACGAAGAGCAGCACCTTCGTGCGCTCGGTGCGCGCCGCCTCGAGCTGCTCGACGGTGACCTTGTAGTCCTGCGTCTCGTCGGCGAGCACCTCGACCGCGACGCCACCGGCGAGGCCGATCGACTCGGGGTAGGTCGTCCAGTAGGGCGCGGGCACGATCACCTCGTCGCCCGGGTCGAGCATCGCGGCGAACGCCTCGTAGATGGCCTGCTTGCCGCCGTTGGTGACCAGCACCTGCGCCGGCTCGACCTCGAGGCCGCTGTCGCGCCGGGTCTTCGCCACGATCGCCTTCTTCAGCTCCGGCAGGCCGCCCGCGGGGGAGTAGCGGTGGTTGCGCGGGTCGCGGCAGGCCTCGACGGCGGCGTCCACGACGTACGACGGGGTGGGGAAGTCGGGCTCGCCGGCGCCGAAACCGACCACCGGCCGGCCCTCCGCCTTGAGCGCCTTGGCCTGGGAGTCGACCTTCAGCGTCGCGGACTCGGCGATGGCGCCCACGCGTCGGGAGACCCGGCGGTCGCGGGGGTTGGCGGCGTCGGAGGAGGTCATGCCCGTCATCGTAGGGGTGGCGCGCGCCCGTCTCCCGTTTGGACGGGGCCCCACCGCGCCCGTAGACTCCTGCGACGGTGGACCGGCGCGTGCGGGGTCCGGACCGCCACGGAGGGCACTAGCTCAACTGGCAGAGCATCGGTCTCCAAAACCGAAGGTTGGGGGTTCAAGTCCCTCGTGCCCTGCAGACCGGACCGGCGGACCTCGCCGGCCGACGTGCCGGCCGATCGGCCGGACGAGGAAAGGTGGAGGACGTGGCGGACAGCAGCACCGTGCACGGGTCGCGCGGCGGCGGACCGTCCGACGACGAGCCGCGCCGGACCGGCCTGGTCACCTTCTACCGCCAGGTCGTCGCCGAGCTGCGCAAGGTGGTGTGGCCCACCCAGGACCAGCTGGTCACCTACTTCTTCGTGGTGATGACCTTCGTCATCGTGATGATGGCGCTGATCTCCGCGCTGGACCTCGGCTTCGGCCGGCTGGCCTTCGCGGTCTTCACCGGTAACGCCTCGCAGTAGGCACCAGCAGGCCGAGCCGGCCGCCGCCGGACCAGGACGGGCCGGCCCGGCCCCCCAACCCAACAGCGATGATGGAGCAGCGAGTGTCGGAGCACCAGGACGTCGAGGAGCAGGTCGAGGACCACGCCCTCACGGACACCAGCGGCGAGGGCCTCGTCGAGACCGTCGAGATCCCGGGCGACGTCGTCGAGCCCGCGGGTGCCGACCCGGCCCCGACGATGGAGGAGGAGCCGGAGGAGCCGGCCGAGGTGGACCCCCTCGAGGAGTTCCGCCGCGAGCTCTGGGCCAAGCCCGGCGACTGGTTCGTCGTGCACACCTACTCGGGCATGGAGAACCGCGTCCGGCAGAACCTCGAGAACCGGATCATCTCGCTGAACATGGAGGACTACATCCACGAGATCGTGGTCCCCACCGAGGAGGTCGCGGAGATCAAGAACGGCCAGCGCAAGATGGTCAAGCGCACGGTCCTGCCCGGCTACGTGCTGGTGCGCATGGACCTCACCGACGAGTCCTGGGCCGCCGTGCGGCACACGCCGTCGGTGACCGGCTTCGTGGGTCACAGCCACCAGCCGGTGCCGCTGAGCATGAGCGAGGTCGAGTCGATGCTGGCTCCCGCCGTGGTGGCCAACGCCGAGGCGCAGGCGGCCGCCGCCGGCGGCGGCGAGAAGGGTCGCGGCGGCAGCAAGCAGGCCTCCCGCCCGGTCGAGGTCGCCGACTTCGACGTCGACGACTCCGTGATGGTCGTCGACGGGCCGTTCGCCACGCTGCACGCGACCATCACCGAGATCAACGCCGAGTCCCAGCGGGTCAAGGCGCTCGTCGAGATCTTCGGCCGGGAGACCCCGGTCGAGCTGAGCTTCAGCCAGATCCAGAAGGTCTGAGGCCCCGCGCCCGGCACCCCGGGCGCTCGCACACCCCCAGTGGCAGAGGACGCACGTCCTCGGACGACCACGAGAGAGAAAGAGGAAGAACCATGCCTCCGAAGAAGAAGATCGCTGCCCTGGTCAAGGTGCAGCTGCAGGCCGGGGCGGCCACGCCGGCGCCGCCGGTCGGCACGGCGCTGGGCCCCCACGGCGTCAACATCATGGAGTTCTGCAAGGCCTACAACGCCCAGACGGAGTCCATGCGCGGGAACGTGATCCCGGTGGAGATCACGATCTTCGAGGACCGTTCCTTCACCTTCGTCACGAAGACGCCGCCGGCCGCCGAGCTGATCAAGAAGGCCGCGGGCCTCAAGAGCGGCTCGGGCGTCCCGCACAAGGAGAAGGTCGGCAAGCTGACCAAGGACCAGGTCCGCGAGATCGCGCAGACCAAGCTGCCCGACCTCAACGCGACCGACATCGACGCCGCCATGAGGATCGTCGAGGGCACCGCCCGCTCGATGGGCGTCACCACCGACTGAGGCGTCCCGCACCCGTGGCAGGGCCGCGCTGGCCCGCCGACCACACCTGGACACCAGCGACACCAGCGACGCCAGCAGCGTCGCGACCGAGAAGAGAAGAGCCAGACATGCAGCGCAGCAAGAGCTACCGGGCCGCGGCCGAGTCCTACGACCAGGCCGAGGTCCACGCCCCGCTCAAGGCGATCTCGATCGCCAAGGCGGCGAGCCGCAAGAAGTTCGACGAGACCGTCGACGTCGTGATGCGTCTCGGCGTCGACCCCCGCAAGGCCGACCAGATGGTGCGCGGCACCGTCAACCTGCCCCACGGCACGGGCAAGACCGCCAAGGTGCTGGTCTTCGCCTCCGGTGACAAGGCGGAGGCCGCTCGCGAGGCGGGCGCCGACGAGGTCGGCGCCGACGAGCTGATCGAGAAGGTGGCCGGCGGCTACCTCGACTTCGACGCCGTGGTCGCCACCCCGGACATGATGGGCAAGGTCGGCCGGCTGGGTCGCGTGCTCGGCCCCCGCGGGCTGATGCCGAACCCGAAGACCGGCACCGTCACCCCGGACCCGGCCAAGGCCGTGACCGACATCAAGGGCGGCAAGATCGAGTTCCGCGTCGACCGGCACGCCAACCTGCACTTCATCATCGGCAAGGCCTCCTTCGACGAGGCCAAGCTGGCCGAGAACTACGCGGCCGCGCTCGAGGAGGTGCTGCGGCTCAAGCCGTCCAGCTCCAAGGGCCGCTACGTCCGGAAGATCACGCTGTCGACGACGATGGGCCCCGGCGTCCAGATCGACCCGAACCGCACCCGCAACGTCGCGGTCGAGGACGACGCCACCGCCTGACGCCCCCTCGCGCCGCACGACGGCCCGGTCCCCCTGCGTGGGGGCCGGGCCGTCGCCGTGCGTACCGCGGTCCGGCGGGACCGGACCTGTCGCGGAAATTTCGAGGTTGTCGGCCCTTGCAAACCCCGACAACCTCAGAAGTCCCCGGCCGGCCGGGGATTCCGCGGGGGCGGCCGATTTGGCTGCGCGGGCGCAGGCGCCGTAGGCTCCTGCGGAGTAACCAGAGACCGCCGGTCGTCGTGCCCCCGTGGCAGGACCGAAGGCCCCGCTAGCGCGGGCGTCCAGCGCAGGGTACGGAGCCTTCGACGCCCCGAGCCTGCGCTCGGGGCGTTCGTGCGTCCCGGGTCCTGACGGCGGTCGCCACCGGAAGGAGAACCATGGCGCGGCCAGACAAGCAGGCAGCCGTGGCGGAGATCGTCGATTCGTTCAACGAGTCCGCCGGCGCTGTCCTGACCGACTACCGCGGTCTCACCGTCAAGGAGCTGCAGGACCTGCGGCGCGCCCTGGGTGAGGACGCCTCCTACGCCGTGGTCAAGAACACGCTGACCAAGATCGCCGCCGCCGAGGCCGGCGTGGCCGGGTTCGACGAGCTGCTCGTCGGCCCCACCGCCATCGCCTTCATCAACGGCGACGTGGTCGAGGCCGCCAAGGGCCTGCGTGACTTCGCCAAGGCCCACCCCGCCCTGATCATCAAGGGCGGCTACCTGGACGGTGCGGCGCTGGACGCCTCCGAGGTCGCCAAGCTGGCCGACCTGGAGTCGCGCGAGGTGCTGCTCGGCAAGATGGCCGGGGCGATGCTCGCCTCGCTCACCAACGCCGCGGCCCTGTTCCAGGCCCCCCTCAGCCAGGCCGCCCGCGTCGCGGGAGCGCTCCAGGCCAAGGCTGCGGAGGACCCCTCGATCCTCGCAGGTGGTGCTGGCACCGAGGTCGCCCCCGAGGCGACCGAGGCCCCCGCCGAGAGCGAGTCCGCCGAGGCCTGACGGCCCCGGCACACCACCTGAGAACACACCCCGGCCCGCTCCGAACGGCGCGGGCCACCGACTGGAAGGAACCGCCACCATGGCGAAGCTCAGCACCGACGAGCTGCTCGACGCGTTCAAGGAGATGACGCTGATCGAGCTGTCCGAGTTCGTCAAGCAGTTCGAGGACACCTTCGGCGTCACCGCCGCCGCGCCGGTCGCCGTCGCCGCCGCCCCCGCCGCCGGTGGTGGCGCGGGCGCCGAGGAGGCCGTCGAGCAGGACGAGTTCGACGTCGTCCTCGAGGCCGCCGGCGAGAAGAAGATCAACGTGATCAAGGAGGTGCGCGCCCTGACCTCCCTCGGCCTGAAGGAGGCCAAGGACCTCGTCGAGAGCGCCCCCAAGGAGATCCTCGAGAAGGTCACCAAGGAGGCCGCAGAGAAGGCCAAGGAGCAGCTCGAGGCCGCCGGGGCCTCCGTCACGGTCAAGTGACGACGCGCTGAACCGCACGCCACGGGGCGGGCACCCTCACGGGTGCCCGCCCCGTGCTGCGTCCCGCTCGGGGCCGCTCGCGGTCACGAGTGTGCACCGGACCCGACCGAATGCGTGACGCGCACGTGGCCAGCGCGTAACCTCTCGGCGACACCACCGTTGTTACTGGTCGGTGACATGGGGCGCGTGCTCGGCAGCCCGGCGCGTTGATGGGGACACGGAACGAGGGAGGCGCACGCGTGGGCGTGGAGATCAAGGTCGAGCACCTGACGAAGTCGTTCGGCAAGCAGCTCATCTGGGGCGACGTCACCCTGACCATCCCCGCGGGCGAGATCTGCGTGATGCTCGGACCGTCCGGAACCGGCAAGTCGGTGTTCCTGAAGTGCCTGATCGGGCTGCTCAAGCCCGACAACGGCTCGGTGGTGATCGAGGGCACCGACATCGCCTCCTGCCCGGAGAAGGAGCTCTACGAGATCCGCAAGCTGTTCGGCGTGCTGTTCCAGGACGGCGCGATGTTCGGCTCGATGAACCTCTACGACAACATCGCGTTCCCGCTGCGCGAGCACACCCGCAAGTCCGAGTCCGAGGTGCGCGAGGTCGTGATGGAGAAGCTCGACCTCGTCGGGCTGCTCGGCACCGAGGACAAGCTGCCCGGTGAGATCTCCGGCGGCATGCGCAAGCGCGCCGGCTTGGCGCGCGCGCTCGTCCTCGACCCCGAGATCGTGCTCTTCGACGAGCCCGACTCCGGGCTGGACCCCGTCCGCACGTCGTTCCTGAACCAGCTCATCGTCGACCTCAACGCCCAGATCGACGCCACGTTCCTGATCGTCACCCACGACATCAACACCGCCCGCACGGTGCCCGACAACATCGGCCTGCTCTACCACAAGCACCTGGCCATGTTCGGCCCGCGCGAGATGCTGCTCTCCTCCGAGGAGCCGGTGGTCCGCCAGTTCCTGAACGCCCAGAAGGTCGGCCCGATCGGCATGTCGGAGGAGAAGGACGCCGACGAGCTCGCCGCCGAGTCCGGTCAGGACCTGCCCCCGCTGCCGCCGATCCCGATGCAGCTCGAGCCCTCCAACGGCATCCCTCGCCGCAGCCAGCGCGACCCGGGCTCGTGGTGCGAGGAGCACGGCATCACCCCGCCCGAGGGCTCCTTCCAGGACAACATCAGCATGGCGACCTGATGTCCTCGCTCACCAGCGCCCGCATCCTCAAGCCCGTCGGGGCTGCCGGCACGCTGTTCGCCTTCGCCCTCGACGTCGGCCGCAACCTGTTCAAGCGGCCCTTCCAGACCCGGGAGTTCCTGCAGCAGGCCTGGTTCGTGGCGTCGGTGACGATCGTGCCGACCGCGCTGGTGGCCATCCCGTTCGGCGCGGTCATCGCGCTGCAGGTGGGCGGGCTGATCCGGCAGTTCGGCGCCCAGTCCTTCACCGGCTCCGCCTCGGTGCTGGCGGTGGTGCAGCAGGCGGCGCCGATCGCGACGGCGCTGCTGATCGCGGGGGCGGGCGGCTCCGCCATCGCCGCCGACCTGGGCGCGCGCAAGATCCGCGAGGAGCTCGACGCGATGATGGTGCTCGGGATCGACCCGATCCAGCGCCTCGTGGTCCCGCGCGTGCTCGGCTGCATGCTCGTGGCGGTGTTCCTCAACGGCATGGTCAGCGTCGTGGGCGTGGCCGGTGGCTACGTCTTCAACGTCGGGCTCCAGGGCGGCACCCCCGGTGCCTACATCGCCAGCTTCACCGCGCTCGCGCAGCTGCCCGACCTCTGGGTGGGCCTGATCAAGGCACTGATCTTCGGGTTGATCGCGGCGATCGTGGCCGCCTACAAGGGCATGAACGCCGGCGGCGGGCCCAAGGGCGTCGGCGACGCCGTGAACGAGTCGGTCGTGATCACCTTCATCCTGCTGTTCATCGTGAACTTCGTGATCAGCGCGATCTACCTCCAAGTCGTCCCACCGAAGACGGGCTGAGCCGGTGGCCGGGATCAAGGGCGTCTACCAGCGACCGCTGTCCTCGCTGGACACGATGGGCGAGCAGCTCGCCTTCTACCTGCGCGCCATCGCTGCCGCGCCGCGGTCGGTCAAGCGCTACCCCAAGGAGATCCTGCGGATCCTGGCCGAGGTGACCCTCGGCTCGGGCGCCCTGGCGGTGATCGGCGGCACGGTCGGCGTCATCGTCGCGCTGACCTTCTTCACCGGCGCCCAGGTGGGGCTGTCCGGGTACGCCGCGCTGGACCAGATCGGCACCGCGCCCTTCGCCGGCTTCGTCTCGGCCTACTTCAACACCCGGGAGATCGCCCCGCTGGTCGCCGGGATCGCCCTGGCCGCGACCGTGGGCTGCGGCTTCACCGCCCAGCTCGGCGCCATGCGGATCTCCGAGGAGGTCGACGCCCTCGAGGTGATGGCGATCCCCTCGATGCCGTTCCTGGTCGCCACCCGGATCGTCGGTGGGTTGATCGCGGTCATCCCGCTCTACGTGGTGGGCCTGCTCTCGTCCTACTTCGCGACCCGGCTCACGGTGACGCAGTTCTACGGGCAGAGCGCCGGCACCTACGACCACTACTTCAACCAGTTCCTGCCACCCGGCGACGTGCTGTGGTCCTTCGGCAAGGTGCTGGTCTTCGCGGTCGTGGTGATCCTGATCCACTGCTACCACGGCTACACCGCGGGCGGCGGTCCTGCGGGCGTGGGCGTCGCCGTGGGCCGTGCGGTGCGTACCAGCATCGTGGCCATCAACGTGATCGACCTGCTGCTCTCGATGGCCATCTGGGGCACCACCACGACCGTGAGACTGGCGGGGTGACGCGATGAAGCTGCTCGCCATGCACAAGACGCTCGGCGTCGCCTTCCTGGTGATGCTGTTGGCCTCGGTCTACCTGACCTACGCGATCTTCTCCAAGCAGTTCGTGGCCTACGAGGAGGTCGCGCTGAAGACCTCCAAGCTCGGTCTGCAGCTGCCCGAGCGCGGTGACGTCAAGATCCGCGGCGTGATCGTCGGCGAGGTGCTCGCCTTCGAGCCCGAGGCCGAGGGCGCCGAGGTCACCCTCGGGATCTACCCCGACCAGCTCGACATCATCCCGGCCAACGTGACCGGCGCGATCCTGCCGAAGACGCTCTTCGGCGAGAAGTACGTCTCCCTGGTGGTGCCGCCCGAGCCGGCCGACGAGCCGATCAGCTCCGAGGTGACCATCGAGCAGACCGCGGTCGCGACCGAGGTCGAGGCCGTGCTGAACAACCTCTACCCGCTGCTGCGCACCGTGCAGCCCGCCGAGCTGAACATGACGCTGAACGCGCTGTCCACGGCGCTGGAGGGCCGCGGCGACCAGCTCGGCGAGAACATCGAGGTCACCGAGGCCTACCTGGGCAAGATCAACCCCGAGCTGCCGCTGTTCATCGACGACCTACGGCTCACCGCGCGCACCTCGGAGATCTACGAGGCGGTGCTGCCCGAGCTCGGCACGGTGCTCGACAACACCGTGGTCACGACCGGCACGCTCGAGGAGCGCGAGGACCGGCTGCAGGCGCTGTTCAACGACGTCGCCGGCTTCTCCGACACCACCCGGACGTTCCTGGGCGACAACGCCGACAACCTGGTGCGCGCCCCCGACCTCGGGGCCCAGCAGCTGCGCGTGCTCGCGCGCTACTCCCCGGAGTTCCCCTGCCTGCTCGGTGGCATCGTCAACGCCGGCGTCGGCCAGGCCGAGGCGTTCCGCGGCTTCACCCTCCACATCGTCCTGGAGACGCTGCCCAACCAGCCGCGCGGCTACACCGCGCAGGACCAGCCCCGGTTCGGCGAGGAGAGCCCGCCCACCTGCCTGAACCTGCCGAACCCGCCCGGCACGCAGCAGAACCCGTTCCAGAACACCCCCAACTTCGACGACGGCATCGACGAGCCCACCGGCAAGGGGACCAGCCGGGCGGCCACCGGCTACTACCTGCGCGACGGCATGGGCTTCGTCGGCAGCCGCGAGGAGACCGACGTGCTCAAGGGCCTGCTCGCACCCGGCATGGGCGTGCCGACCGGTGACGTCCCGGACCTCGGTCCGCTGCTGGTGGGGCCGATGGCCCGCGGCGCGGAGGTGGGGCTGCGATGAAGCTGCTCGACGCCAAGACCAGCAAGGACCTCGTCCGGTTGGTGGTCTTCGTGGTGGTCACCAGCCTGGCCACCGGCCTGCTGGTGATCCTGATCGGCAACATCTCCTTCGGCGAGCGTGAGGACTTCAAGGCCGTCTTCACCGACGCCACCGGCGTGGTCAAGGGCGACGACGTCCGCGTCGCCGGGGTCAAGGTCGGCTCGGTGAGCGGCATCGAGATCGTCGAGCAGGACCAGGCACTGGTCTCCTTCGACGTCTCCACCGACGTCCCGATGACCGGGCGGACCTTCGCGACCGTCCGCTACCGCAACCTGGTCGGGCAGCGCTACATCGCGCTGACCGAGGAGATCGGCGACGACGAGGAGCTCGATCCCGGCGCCACCATCCCGGTCTCGCGGACCAAGCCCGCGCTCGACCTGACGCTGCTCTTCAACGGCTTCAAGCCGCTGTTCAAGGCGCTGACCCCCGAGGACGTCAACCAGCTCTCCTACGAGATCGTGCAGACCTTCCAGGGCGAGGGCGGCACGCTGGAGAGCCTGCTGGGCAGCACCGCGTCCCTGACCCGGACCCTCGCCGACCGCGACCAGGTCATCGGCGACCTGCTGGACAACCTCGACTACGTCCTGGACCACATCGCCGATCGCGACGAGCAGCTCAGCGAGCTGATCCTCAGCTTCCGCCGCCTGGTCGGCGGGCTGAAGGACGACCGGCAGGCCATCCTCGGCTCGCTGGACGACATCTCCAGGCTCTCGGTGGAGACCGCGGGCCTGGCGGAGGGGATCCGCCCGCCGCTGGTGCGCGACATCAAGGAGCTGCGCCGGCTCTCGGGCAACATCAACGCCAACAAGGCCGAGCTCGACCGGGCGCTGCAGGTGCTGCCGATCAAGCTCACCAAGGTGGGCCGCACCGCGATCTACGGTTCGTGGTTCAACTTCTACCTCTGCGAGTTCAAGGGCCGCGTGCTGCTGCCGGAGCTGCCGGTCGGCGGCATCCCCGGGGTCCCGTCGCTGCCGGAGTCGCTGCCGCTGGACTACTCGACCAACGCGGAGAGGTGTGATCTCGGGTGAGCGTCCCCTTCCGCGAGCGCAACCCCGTGATCATCGGGGCGATCAGCATCGTCGTCATCCTCGGCCTGCTGGTGGCGGGCTTCCGCGCCCAGGACCTGCCGATCATCGGTGGCGGCGACACCTACCAGGCCGCCTTCTCCGAGGCCGGCGGCCTCGAGCCCGGCGACGAGGTCCGCATCGCCGGCGTCCGCGTGGGCCAGGTCGACGAGATGGTCATCGAGGACGGCCAGGTGATCGCCACCTTCACCGTCAAGACCGACTCGACCTTCGGCGCCGACACCGGCGCCGCGATCAAGGTGAAGACCCTGCTCGGCGACGTCTTCCTCGCCCTCGAGCCGTCCGGCGACGGACAGCTCGAGGAGGACGCGCAGATCCCGATGGAGCGGACCACCTCGCCCTACGACGTGGTGGAGGCCTTCGAGGGCCTGGCGGAGACCACCGGTGACATCGAGACCGAGCCGTTGGCGGAGTCGCTGACCACCCTGGCCGACCTGAGCCGGAACACCCCCGACGAGTTCCGACGCGCCCTCGACGGCGTCTCCCGGCTCTCGCGGAACATCGCCTCGCGCGACGAGCAGATCCGTTCCCTGCTGGTCAACCTGGACCGGTTCTCCACCGTGCTGGACGACCGCGACGAGGACATCATCGCGCTGATGGAGGACGCCGACGTGCTCTTCCAGGCGCTGGTGGCCCGCCGCGAGCAGATCCACGCGCTGCTGGTCTCCACCTCCACGCTCTCCCGCGAGCTGACCGCCCTGGTCCGGCAGAGCCGGGCCGACCTCGAGCCGGCGCTGCGCCAGGTCAAGGAGGTCCTCGACGTGCTGAACAAGAACGAGGACAACATCGACAACAGCCTGCGGTTGATGGCCCCCTTCTACCGGGTCTTCGCCAACACCCTCGGCAGCGGACCCTGGTTCGACACCTACATCCAGAACATCCCCCCGGTGCCCGACCTGAGCAACGGCCTTCCCGTCGGGGACGGTGGCTGATGGACGTCCTGAAGAAGCTGGTCGGCCCCCTCGTGGCCCTCGGCCTGGTCGCCGCGGGCGCGATGGTGATGCTCGACGGAGACGACCGCAAGACGGTCTCCGCGCTGTTCCCGCGCACGATCTCGGTCTACGAGGGCAGCGACGTGCGGGTCCTCGGCGTCCCGGTCGGGACCGTGGACACCGTCACGCCCGAGGGCACCGCGGTGCGGGTCGAGATGAGCTACGAGTCCTCGGTGAAGATCCCCTCCGACGCGACCGCGGTGATCGTGGCGCCCTCGATCGTGGGCGACCGGTTCGTGCAGATCACCCCGCCGTGGGGACGCGAGGGCAGCAGCGACGAGACCCTGCCCGACGGAGCCGACCTCGGTCTGGACCGCACCTCGGTGCCGCTGGAGCTGGACCAGATCTACGCCAGCATCAACGACATCTCGAAGGCGGTCGGGCCCAAGGGCGCCAACGCCAACGGCGCGCTCAGCGACCTGCTCGAGGTCACCGCGGACAACTTCTCCGGCCAGGGGGAGTCGTTCAACCAGACGATCCGCGACTTCAGCACGCTGACGGCCACCCTGGACGACAACAAGGAGGAGCTGTTCGGCGCGAGCGCCGAGCTGAACGCCTTCCTGGAGACGCTGGCCGACAACGACCAGACGGTGCGCGACTTCAACCAGTCGCTCGCCCAGGTCTCCACCGTGCTCGCCGGTGAGCGGCAGGAGCTGCGCGCCGCGCTGGGCAACCTGTCCACCGCGCTGACCCAGGTGGGCCGCTTCGTGCGCGACAACCGGGACATCCTCACCGAGGACATCTCCTCGCTGAACCGGTTCGCCCGGGTGCTGGTCAAGCGGCGCGCCGCGATCGACGAGGTCCTCAGCGCCGCACCGCTGGCGCTGAACAACCTGGCGCTGACCTACAACCCGCAGGCCGGCACCCTCGACACCAACGCCAACATCGGGATGCTGCCCGAGCAGATCGAGGGCGACCCCGCCCTGTTCCTGTGCGCGTTGGTGAACACCAACGACCCGAGCGGGCGCGCCTGCGACGCGATCGACACGCTGCTGGGGGAGCAGGGGCTCCCCAGGTCCGCGCCGGGCGGCGTGCCCGGCGGCCCGGTCCGGGGCGCCGGCACCGGCACGTCCTACGGCCAGCAGTTCGACACCAGCCTCGGTGGACTCGTGGAGGAGGGACGATGAGGATCCTGCGGACCCTGGCGCTGACCCTCGCCGGCTCGCTGCTGGTCACCGGGTGCGGCAGCGTCGACTTCGACGTCTACGAGCTCCCGCTGCCCGGCGGTGCCGACACCGGCGACGACCCGATCGAGGTCACCGTCTACTTCAACGACGTGCTGGACCTCGTGCCCAAGTCCACGGTGAAGGTCGATGACGTCGACGTGGGGAAGGTCCTCGACATCCGTCTCGACGGCTTCGACGCCGAGGTCGACCTCGAGATCCGCGGCGACGTCGTGCTGCCGGACAACGCGGTGGCCGAGATCCGCCAGACCAGCCTGCTGGGCGAGAAGTTCGTCGAGCTCGCCGCCCCCGCTGACGGCGCCAGCCAGCAGCAGCTGGCCGACGGCGACGAGATCCCGGTCGCGCGCACCGGGCGCAACCCCGAGGTCGAGGAGGTGCTGGGCGCGCTGAGCCTGGTGCTCAACGGCGGCGGGGTCGCCCAGCTGAACACGATCACCGTCGAGCTGAACAAGGCGCTGGAGGGTCGCGAGGACACCACGCGGGACCTGCTGCAGCAGGTGGACACCTTCATGGGCACCCTCGACGAGGACAAGGCCCAGGTGGTCGACGCGATCGAGGAGCTCAACGACCTGTCCCTGGCGGTGCGCGAGCAGCAGCCCAGCATCGACCGCGCCCTCGAGCAGCTGCCGAGCGCCCTGGACTCCATCGACCGGCAGCGCGACGACCTCGTCCGGATGCTCGGCGCGCTGGACCAGCTCGAGGACATCGGGGTCTCGGTGATCCGCCGCTCCAAGGGCGTGACGATCGAGGCGCTCCAGCAGCTCGACCCCGTGCTCACCCAGCTCGCGAACTCGGGCAGCGACTTCGTCGACGCGTTCAACGTCTTCCTGACCTACCCGTTCGTCGACGAGGTCGTCGGCCGCGACCCCCAGGTGGCGCGCAACCTGCACATGGGCGACTACACGAACCTCTCGGTGCGGCTCGAGGTCGACCTCAGCGACCCGCTGGACGGCTCGGTCGACGTGCCCGGCCTGCCCTGCAACATCGTCGGCAACGAGACCGAGCAGCTCGACCAGCTCGGGACGGCCCTCGACCAGGTCTTCGAGCAGACGCCGGACCTGCCGCTGAAGAAGGCGCTCAGGAAGGCGCTGAAGCAGCTCGACCCCGAGGGGGTCTGCGACATCCTGAACGACGCGGTCCAGCAGTGCTTCAACGGCCAGCCCCTGCTGGAGGCCTGCTCGGGCCTGCTCGAGGACCTCTGCGCCGCGGTCGAGGACACCGCCGGTGTGGCCCTGCCCTTCTGCACCGAGGCCGGCGACCTGCTGCCCACCGACCAGCTCCAGGACTTCCTCGACGGCCTGCTCGGCGGCGGCGGCGGCGGTCTGCTCGGCGGCGGCGGGAACGGAGGCGGCGGGAACGGCGGCGGTCCCCTCGGGAACGGCGGTCCCCTCGGGAACGGTGGTCCCCTCGGGAACGGCGGTCCCCTCGGCGGCGGGGGCGGCGGTGGCGGCGGCGGGAACGGCGGCGGCAGGAACGGCGGCGGCGGGAACGGCGGCGGTGGAGGCGGCGGCCTCCTCGGTGGCGGCGGTGGCGGCGGCCTGCTCGGCGGCGGCAACCGCGCCGCCTTCGGGCCCACCGCCCCGGCCGGTGGCGGCGGCCCGACGCTGGGCCAGCTGCTCGACAGCTACGACCCCGCCCTGACCACGCTCCTCGTCCCCGGGATGGTGACGCGATGATCACCCGTCGCACCAAGCTGCAGCTGCTGGTCTTCGCGATCATCACGCTGGTCGGGGTGTCCTTCGTGGGCGCCCGCTACGCCCGGCTCGACCGGCTCTTCTACGACAGCAGCTACACCGTGACCGCGCACCTCGCCGAGTCCGGGGGCTCCTTCACCGGGGCCGAGGTCACCTACCGCGGCGTCGGCATCGGCAAGGTCAGCTCGCTCGAGCTCGTCGAGGACGGGGTCGACGCCAACCTGTCGATCGAGAACGACTACGACGACATCCCGGTCGACTCCATGGCCGTGGTCGGCAACCGGTCGGCGGTCGGCGAGCAGTACGTCGAGCTCCAGCCGCAGTCCGACGACGGGCCCTACCTCGAGGACGGGGCGGAGATCGACACGCCCGAGACCGTGACCCCGCTGCCGACCGAGGTGCTGCTGGAGAACATCGCGCTGACCGTCGGCTCGGTCGACCGTCCCGCGCTGCGCACGACCGTCCTCGAGCTCGGGGCCGCGTTCGCCGGCACCGGACCGGACCTCCAGCGGATCATCGACTCCGGCGGCTCGTTCATCGAGGAGGCGGACGCCAACTTCGCCACCACGCAGGACCTGCTCCGCAACAGCAACGTGGTGCTCAAGGGCCAGGTCGCCTCCGACAGCGCCATCCGCACCTTCTCCTCCGAGCTCGCCGTCTTCAGCGACGCCGTGGTGCGCGCCGACGGCGACATCCGGGGCGTCATCGACGAGGGCGGCCCGACCGCGACGCAGCTGCGCGGGCTGATCGAGGACAACCGGGTCCCGCTGGGTCAGCTGCTCAGCCGGCTGGTCACCACCGGCGAGGTCGTCACCGCCCACCTCGACGGCATCCGGCAGATCCTGGTCATCTACCCCTACGTCGTGGAGGGCGGCCTGACCGTGGTGGCCCGCACGCCCGAGACGGGGCTGATGGACGCCCACTTCGGGATGATCATGACCGACAACCCGGTGTGCCGGAACGGCTACCAGAGCACCGACACCCGCACCCCGCAGCAGCGCTCGGACAAGCCGATGAACACCCAGGCCCGGTGCGCCGAGCCCCCGACGGTCAGCAACGCCCGCGGCGCGCAGAACGCCCCGGCTCCCCGCGCGCCCGCGTCCTACGACGAGGACGACGTCGTGGCGAGCTTCGACCCGCGCTCCCAGGAGGTCACCTGGGGGGCCGAGGCGGCCCGCCAGGCCGCCGCGCGCACCCCCGGTAGCGTGGCCCCCCGCACCCTGGGAGAGGACTCGTGGAAGTGGTTGTACCTCCAGCCCCTGGCCGCGGGTCGGGAGTGACCGGGACCCAGCAGACCGCCGAGCCCACCCCCCGCTGGCGCGTCGTCGCGCTCGCGGGGCTGGTGCTGGCCACCGTGCTGGCCGTGGTGGTCCTGGTGCTCGCCTACGCCGACCGGACCGAGGCCGTCGACGGCTCGTTCACCGAGCGCGCAGGTGCCCTCGTCACGGGGGAGGACCCCGTCCAGGACGAGCGCGACGTGGTGATGAGCCAGGGTCGGCAGTTCATGCTGCGCCTGAACAGCTACGGCCCGGACCTGCTCGGGGACGACGGGCAGATGCCGGAGTACCGGGAGGGCGTCGAGGAGCTGATCACGCCGAAGTTCGCGGCCTCCTTCGAGGAGGGCGTGGTGGCCGCCGAGCAGACCGTCGCCGCGGCCGGCCTGGCCCGCACCGCCGAGGTGCTCGCCACCGGGGTGAGCTCGCTGGACGCCGACTCCGCCCGGGTGCTGGTCGCCGGCTCCTTCGTCAACAGCTACCCCGACCCCGACCGCCGCGCCGACGACGCCCGGGTCCAGGACGAGCCGGCGCCGTTCCGGGTCGAGGTGTCCCTGGTGCGCACCGGCGGCGAGTGGCTCGTCGACGACTTCGTGCCGGTGACCGGGGAGGACACCGCCGCCCCGGAGCCGCTGCCCGAGCTGCCCGAGGGGCAGCCCTCGCCGGGCGGCGGGGGAGGCCGGCGATGACCCCCACCTGGTACGACGTGCTCGGGGTCGAGCGGGACGCCCCGGCAGCGGACGTGCGGGCCGCGTGGCGGGCGGCGATCGCCGACCTCGACCCCTCCGACCGGCGGTTCCGCTCGGCCAACGAGGCCGCCGAGGTCCTGCTGGACCCGCGGCGCCGGGCCGCGTACGACGCCTCGCTGGAGCCCGAGCCCGAGCCCGAGCCCGAGCCCCAGGCCGAGCCCGCCGTCGACCACGGCACCGCGACGGGCACGACGGTGGTCGGGGAGCCCGCCGCGCGGGGGCGCGGCCGGCTGGGCCGGGTGCCGGTCTGGCTGCTCGCCGTGCTCGGGGTGCTGGCCACCGCGCTGGTCGTCCTGGCGGTCGTGGTCTGGACCCGCCCGCACGTCGACCCCGGCGAGGTCGCGCGGGCCCAGGGGGCCGCCGAGCAGGCCGCCGTGCCGGTGCTCTCCTACGACTACCGCTCGCTCGAGGAGGACGCCGACGCGGCGCGGGGCTACCTGACCGAGGACTACGCCGAGGACTACGACCAGCTCTTCGAGGTCATCGCCGACAACGCGCCGCGCACCGAGGCCGTGGTGCGCGCGGAGGTGATCGCCTCGTCGGTGGTGCGCACGGCGCCGGAGCGGGTCGAGGTGCTCCTGTTCGTCAACCGTCCGACCACGAACAAGCAGGTCAGCGAGCCGGTGGTCTACCGCGACCAGGTCACGGTCACGATGGTCCGCCAGGGCGAGGAGTGGCGCGTCGACGGCCTGCGGACCACGCCCCCGCCCACCTGAGCCGTCCCGCGCGGGGGACGGTGCTTGACCTCGTCGGCGGGCGGGAGCATCATCAGGGCCACGCAGCCCCGTCGAGGGCCGGTCGCTGGTTGTCCTGCGCCCCGGAGTGCTGTAACGTGGCGCCTTGCGCCTGCCCTCAGATGCTCGCCGCTCTGTCCGGTTGACCGGTGATGTGGTGGGCCGGCGCCGCCAACCGACGAACCTCTCGAAGGACTCCTCTTGGCCGCGCGCAGCACCTCTGGTTCCGCCCACCCCCGTCGGATCTCGTTCGCGAAGATCGACGAGCCGCTCGAGCTCCCCCAGCTCCTCGCCCTGCAGACCGACAGCTTCGACTGGCTGATCGGCAACGAGGCGTGGGACGCGCGGGTCGAGCAGCGCCTGGCGGAGGGCCAGGACTCCTCCCGCAAGTCGGGTCTGCAGGAGATCTTCGAGGAGATCTCCCCGATCGAGGACTTCTCCGAGACGATGTCGCTCTCGTTCGAGAACCCGGTCTTCTACGACCCCAAGTACACCGTGGACGAGTGCAAGGAGAAGGACTTCACCTACTCCGCCCCGCTCTACGTCTCCGCGGAGTTCACCAACAACGACACCGGTGAGATCAAGGGCCAGACCGTCTTCATGGGCGACTTCCCGCTGATGACCGGCAAGGGCACCTTCGTCATCAACGGCACCGAGCGGGTCGTCGTCTCGCAGCTGGTGCGCAGCCCCGGCGTCTACTTCGAGCGCAACGCCGACAAGACCTCCGACAAGGACGTCTACACCTCGCGGCTCATCCCCTCGCGCGGCGCCTGGCTCGAGTTCGAGATCGACAAGCGCGACCTGGTCGGCGTCCGCCTGGACCGCAAGCGCAAGCAGAACGTCACCGTGCTCCTCAAGGCCCTCCAGGCCGTCGCGGAGGACACCGGCGAGGAGTACGACTACGAGGCGGTGATGACCGAGCTGCGCGGGTTCGAGTCCATCGTGCTCACCGAGGAGAAGGACCACACCCAGGGTCCCGACGACGCGCTGCTCGACATCTACCGCAAGCTCCGCCCGGGCGAACCGCCCACCCGCGAGGCCGCCCTGACGCTGCTGAAGAACTACTACTTCAACCCCAAGCGCTACGACCTGGCCAAGGTCGGTCGGTACAAGATCAACAAGAAGCTCGGCCTGGTCGAGGCCTTCGACCAGCAGACGCTCACGATCAGCGACATCGTCAACACGATCCGCTACATCGTGGCGCTGCACGACGGCCGCACCGAGGTCGAGGCGCCGCAGGGTGCCGGCTGGGAGATCGCCTCCGACGACATCGACCACTTCGGCAACCGCCGGATGCGCACGGTCGGTGAGCTGATCCAGAACCAGCTGCGCACCGGCCTGGCCCGCATGGAGCGCGTCGTCCGCGAGCGGATGACGACCCAGGACGTCGAGGCGATCACGCCGCAGTCGCTGATCAACATCCGCCCCGTCGTGGCGGCGCTGAAGGAGTTCTTCGGGACCTCCCAGCTGAGCCAGTTCATGGACCAGACCAACCCGATCGCGGGGCTGACCCACAAGCGCCGGCTCTCGGCGCTGGGCCCCGGCGGTCTCTCCCGCGACCGCGCGGGCATGGAGGTCCGCGACGTCCACCACAGCCACTACGGCCGGATGTGCCCGATCGAGACCCCGGAGGGCCCGAACATCGGCCTGATCGGGTCGCTGGCCTCCTTCGGCCGGATCAACCCCTTCGGCTTCGTCGAGACCCCGTACCGCAAGGTCGTCGACGGGCGGGTCACCGACCAGGTCGACTACCTGACCGCCGACGACGAGGACCACTTCGTCATCGCCCAGGCCAATGCCGGCATCGACGAGCAGGGCGTCTTCACCGGCGAGCGCGTGCTGGTCCGCCAGCGCGACGGCGAGGTCTCCGAGCTGCTGGCCGGCGAGGTCGACTACATGGACGTCTCGCCGCGCCAGATGGTCTCGGTCGCGACCGCGCTGATCCCGTTCCTGGAGCACGACGACGCCAACCGCGCGCTGATGGGCGCCAACATGCAGCGCCAGGCCGTCCCGCTGATCCGCAGCGACTCCCCGATGGTCGGCACCGGCATCGAGTACCGCGCCGCGGTCGACGCGGGTGACGTGGTCACCGCGACCAAGGCGGGCGTGGTCAAGGAGGTCTCGGCCGACCTGGTCGAGACCCTCAACGACGACGGCACCTACTCCAGCTACCGGCTGGCGAAGTTCCGCCGGTCCAACCAGGGCACCTGCATCAACCAGCGTCCCCTGGTGGCCGAGGGCGACCGGCTCGAGGTCGGCGCGCCCGTGGCCGACGGCCCGTGCACCGACGACGCCGAGATGGCGCTGGGCACCAACCTGCTCGTGGCGTTCATGCCGTGGCAGGGCCACAACTACGAGGACGCGATCATCCTCTCCCAGCGCCTGGTGCAGGAGGACGTCCTCACCTCGATCCACATCGAGGAGCACGAGGTCGACGCCCGCGACACCAAGCTCGGCCCCGAGGAGATCACCCGGGACATCCCGAACGTCTCCGAGGAGGGCCTGGCCGACCTCGACGAGCGCGGCATCATCCGCATCGGCGCCGAGGTCACGACCGGCGACATCCTGGTCGGCAAGGTCACGCCCAAGGGCGAGACCGAGCTGACCCCCGAGGAGCGGCTGCTGCGCGCGATCTTCGGCGAGAAGGCGCGCGAGGTGCGCGACACCTCGATGAAGGTCCCCCACGGCGAGTCCGGCACCGTCATCGGCGTGCGGGTCTTCGACCGCGAGGAGGGCGACGAGCTACCGCCCGGGGTCAACCAGCTGGTGCGCGTCTACGTCGCCCAGAAGCGCAAGATCTCGGTCGGCGACAAGCTCGCCGGGCGCCACGGCAACAAGGGCGTCATCGCCAAGATCCTGCCGGTCGAGGACATGCCGTTCATGGAGGACGGCAGCCCGGTCGACGTGGTGCTCAACCCGCTCGGCGTCCCGCGCCGGATGAACGTCGGCCAGATCCTCGAGCTCCACCTAGGCTGGCTGGCCAAGCAGGGGTGGGACCTCAACCTCTCCGGGGACCCCGACGACAGCGCCTGGAAGCAGCGGCTGATGTCGATCGACATGGAGAAGGCCCCGGCCGACTCCAAGGTCGCCACGCCGGTCTTCGACGGCGCCCGCGAGGACGAGATCACCGGCCTGCTCGGCTCGACGACGCTGAACCGCGACGGCAACCGGATGATCGACGAGACCGGGAAGGCCAACCTGTTCGACGGCCGCTCCGGTGAGCCGTTCGCCGACCCGGTGTCGGTGGGCTACATGTACATCCTCAAGCTCCACCACCTCGTCGACGACAAGATCCACGCGCGCTCCACCGGCCCCTACTCGATGATCACGCAGCAGCCCCTGGGCGGTAAGGCCCAGTTCGGCGGCCAGCGGTTCGGCGAGATGGAGGTCTGGGCGATGGAGGCGTACGGCGCCGCCTACGCCCTGCAGGAGCTGCTGACGATCAAGTCCGACGACGTGCCCGGCCGCGTGAAGGTGTACGAGGCCATCGTCAAGGGCGAGAACATCCCGGACTCGGGCATCCCGGAGTCGTTCAAGGTGCTGGTCAAGGAGATGCAGTCGCTCTGCCTCAACGTGGAGGTGCTGTCCCAGGACGGCTCCGCCATCGAGATGCGCGACGCGGAGGACGACGTCTTCCGCGCGGCCGAGGAGCTCGGCATCGACCTCTCCCGCCGCGAGCCCAACACGGTCGAAGAGGTGTGACCGGCGGCGCCCGAAGCGCCGGTCCTGCGGACCGGGAGCGCGGCGCAGCGTCCGCGACTCGCCGCCCCCCACCCAGTCATTTTCGAGAACAACTGAAGGGTTGCAGCCATCGTGCTCGACGTGAACTTCTTCGACCAGCTCCAGATCGGCCTCGCCACCGCGGAGGACATCCGCGGCTGGAGCCACGGTGAGGTCAAGAAGCCCGAGACCATCAACTACCGCACGCTCAAGCCCGAGCGCGACGGTCTGTTCTGCGAGAAGATCTTCGGTCCCACCCGGGACTGGGAGTGCTACTGCGGCAAGTACAAGCGGGTGCGTTTCAAGGGCATCATCTGCGAGCGCTGCGGTGTCGAGGTCACCCGCTCCAAGGTCCGCCGCGAGCGGATGGGCCACATCGAGCTCGCCGCGCCGGTGACCCACATCTGGTACTTCAAGGGCGTCCCCAGCCGGCTCGGCTACCTGCTCGACCTCGCCCCGAAGGACCTGGAGAAGGTCATCTACTTCGCGGCCTACATGATCACCTCCGTCGACGACGACGCGCGCCACCGCGACCTCTCCGACCTCGAGGGCAAGGTCGGCCTGGAGCGGGAGCGGCTCGAGAAGCGCCGCGACGGCATGGTCGAGGACCGTGCCCGCAAGCTCGAGGAGGACCTCGCCGCGCTGGAGGCCGAGGGCGCCAAGGCCGACCAGCGCCGCAAGGTCAAGGACGGCGCGGAGCGCGAGATGGCGCAGCTGCGCAAGCGCTCGGACAACGAGCTCGCCCGCCTCGACGAGGTGTGGAGCACCTTCAAGAGCCTCAAGGTCCAGGACCTGATGGGCGACGAGATGCTCTACCGCGAGATGAAGAACTGGTTCGGCAAGTACTTCGAGGGCCACATGGGGGCCACCGCCATCCAGAAGCGGCTCCAGGGCTTCGACATCGAGGCCGAGGTGGAGTCGCTGCGCGACACCATCGCCAACGGCAAGGGCCAGCGCAAGGTGCGGGCGCTCAAGCGGCTCAAGGTGGTCGACGCGTTCCGCAAGACCGGCAACCAGCCGCAGGGCATGGTCCTCGACGCGGTCCCGGTGATCCCGCCGGACCTGCGCCCGATGGTGCAGCTCGACGGCGGCCGGTTCGCGACCTCGGACCTCAACGACCTGTACCGCCGCGTGATCAACCGCAACAACCGGCTCAAGCGGCTCCTGGACCTCGGCGCACCCGAGATCATCGTCAACAACGAGAAGCGGATGCTGCAGGAGGCCGTCGACTCGCTCTTCGACAACGGTCGCCGCGGGCGTCCGGTCACCGGCCCGGGCAACCGGCCGCTGAAGTCGCTCTCCGACATGCTCAAGGGCAAGCAGGGCCGGTTCCGCCAGAACCTGCTCGGCAAGCGCGTGGACTACTCGGGCCGCTCGGTCATCGTCTCCGGCCCGCAGCTGAAGCTGCACCAGTGCGGTCTGCCCAAGCAGATGGCCCTCGAGCTCTTCAAGCCGTTCGTGATGAAGCGGCTGGTGGACCTCTCCCACGCCCAGAACATCAAGTCCGCCAAGCGGATGGTCGAGCGCTCGCGCCCGGTCGTCTGGGACGTGCTCGAGGAGGTCATCACCGAGCACCCGGTGCTGCTGAACCGGGCGCCCACGCTGCACCGCCTCGGCATCCAGGCCTTCGAGCCGCAGCTGATCGAGGGCAAGGCCATCCAGATCCACCCGCTGGTCTGCACCGCGTTCAACGCCGACTTCGACGGCGACCAGATGGCGGTGCACCTGCCGCTGTCGGCCGAGGCCCAGGCCGAGGCCCGGATCCTGATGCTCTCGACGAACAACATCCTCAAGCCCTCGGACGGGCGACCGGTGACCATGCCGACCCAGGACATGATCATCGGCCTGTTCTTCCTCACCACCGAGCGTGGTGGCGAGCCGGGCGAGGGGCGGGCGTTCTCGAGCCCCGCCGAGGCGATCATGGCCTTCGACGCCGGGGAGATCAGCCTGCAGAGCGCGGTGCGGATCCGCTTCGACGACATCGTGCCGCCGCTCGAGACGGGGGCCGACCCGGACGTCACCCGGTCCGCCACCCTGGAGACCACGCTGGGCCGGGCGCTGTTCAACGACACCCTGCCCGCCGACTACCCCTTCGTGAACTACGAGGTGGGCAAGAAGGCCCTGGGCGCGATCGTCAACGACCTCGCCGAGCGCTACTCCAAGGTCGAGGTCGCCGCGTCGCTCGACGCGCTGAAGGAGGCCGGCTTCACCTGGGCCACCCAGTCCGGGGTCACCGTCTCCATCGACGACGTCACCCAGCCGGCCGACAAGGCCGAGATCCTCGAGTCCTTCGAGGCCGACGCCGCCAAGGTGCAGAAGCAGTACGAGCGCGGCCTGGTCACCGACGACGAGCGCCGCCAGGAGCTCATCGAGATCTGGACCGAGGCCTCCCGCAAGGTCGGCGAGGCGATGGAGAACGCCTACGACAAGACCAACCCGATCTTCATGATGGTCGACTCGGGCGCGTCGGGGAACATGAACCAGATCCGTCAGGTCGGCGCGATGCGCGGCCTGGTGGCCAACCCCAAGGGCGAGATCATCCCGCGGCCGATCAAGGCGAACTTCCGCGAGGGCCTCTCCGTGCTGGAGTACTTCATCTCCACCCACGGCGCCCGCAAGGGCATGGCCGACACGGCGCTGCGCACGGCCGACTCGGGCTACCTGACCCGCCGCCTGGTCGACGTCTCCCAGGACGTGATCATCCGCGAGGACGACTGCGGTACCGAGCGCGGCCTGCCCAAGCGGATCGGGGAGCGCCTCGACGACGGCTCCGTGGTCAAGCACGAGAACGCCGAGACCGCGGCGTACGCCCGGTCGGCGGCGACCGAGGTCACCCACCCCGAGACCGGCGACGTGCTGGTCGAGGCGGGCGGCGACCTCGGCGACGTCAAGATCGGTGAGCTCGTCGGTGCCGGCATCGAGGAGGTCAAGGTCCGCTCCGTGCTGACCTGCGACGCCAAGACCGGTACCTGCGCGAAGTGCTACGGCCGCTCGCTGGCCACCGGCAAGCTCGTCGACATCGGCGAGGCGGTCGGCATCATCGCCGCCCAGTCGATCGGTGAGCCCGGTACGCAGCTGACGATGCGCACCTTCCACACCGGCGGCGTCGCCTCGGCGGAGGACATCACGCAGGGCCTGCCCCGCGTGGTCGAGCTCTTCGAGGCCCGCTCGCCCAAGGGTCGCTCGCCGATCGCGGAGGCCGCCGGGCGCGTCGAGATCGAGGAGACCGACAAGACCCGCAAGGTCCTGGTCACCCCCGACGACGGCTCGGAGGTCCAGGAGTACCCGGTCTCCAAGCGCTCCCGCCTGCTGGTCGCCGACGGCGACCACATCGAGGTCGGTCAGATGATCATCCTCGGCACGCCCGACCCGCAGGACATGCTGCGGATCCTCGGGGTGCGCAAGGCCCAGGAGCACCTGGTGCACGAGGTCCAGCAGGTCTACCGCTCGCAGGGCGTGTCGATCCACGACAAGCACATCGAGATCATCGTCCGGCAGATGCTGCGCCGGGTCACGGTCATCGAGTCCGGCGACACCAACCTGCTCCCCTCGGACCTCACCGACCGGGTGATCTTCGAGGAGGAGAACCGTCGCGTGGTCTCCGAGGGCGGCAAGCCGGCCTCGGGGCGCCCGGTCCTGATGGGGATCACCAAGGCCTCGCTGGCCACCGAGTCCTGGCTCTCGGCGGCCTCCTTCCAGGAGACCACCCGGGTGCTGACGGACGCGGCGATCCACGGTCGCTCCGACTCGTTGCGCGGGCTCAAGGAGAACGTGATCATCGGCAAGCTGATCCCGGCCGGCACCGGCCTCGAGCGCTACCGCAGCGTCCGGGTCGAGCCGACCGAGGAGGCGCGCGCCGCGGCGTACTCCGTGACCGGCTACGACAGCTACGACTACGAGTTCGGGGGCAACGGCCAGGCCGTCGCCCTGGACGACTTCGACTTCGGGTCCTACCAGAGCTGAGTCGGCGCCCGTCGCGCGAGCGGCGGGCGCAGCGATCGCACCACCGGCCCGCCAGGTCGCTCCTGGCGGGCCGGTGGTGCGTCCGGGTCCGGCCGGGCCCGCGCTGGTCTGGTCGGCGCTCAAGTCGGACGCCCCGGGGGGCGACGTTGTCGGTGGACGGTGTCCACCGGGACGTCGCCGACCGACCTCGACGAGGGGGCAGCCGTGGCGATCGCCGTGCCGGACGTCGGGCCCGTGCCGCCCACCTGGTGGTCGGCCGCGCGCCCGCGCCTGCTCGACGGCGTGCTCGTCGCGGCTGCGGTGCTGACCGTCGGCGGTCTCCTCTCCCTGGTGCTGCGGCCCGAGGGCCGCGAGGTGCTCGGGACCGGGGTCGCCGGCGTCGTGCCGTGGTGGGTGCTGCTGCTGGCGGGGGTGCCGACCACGGCGTGGGCCGCCTCGCACGCGTTGTCGCTGGCCCGCTTCGGCGGCGCGGTGAGGGTCGCCTTCGACGCCGCCGTGCTCGCCTTCGTGCTGTGGGCCGGGCTGGGGTCGCGGCTGGACGACCTCTGCCGGGACCGCGCCTGCACCCCGCAGGAGGGAACGGGCGCGCTGCTGGCGGTGGGCGGCTGGACCGTGCTGGCCTGGTTGCTCGGCGTCGCGATCAGCGAGTCCCGACGCTCCGAGCACAGCGGGGTGCGGGTCTTCAACGTCACGCTGGCCGCCGTCGCCGGTGGCTGCTTCCTGCTCACCACGGTCGTGCTGCGCTGGGACCTGCCGGCCGCGGCGCTGCGCGAGCTCGGCGCCGGCTCGGTCGGGGTGCGGGACCTCGTGGGCGTCGGCGCGGCCGCCGTCGTCTACGTCGCCGCCGACCTCCTGGTCACCGCCGCCCACGTGGCGCTCGGCGAGGGGGTCCGGGTCCGCGAGGTGCTCGAGGACGTCAACGCGCTGCTCGCCTCGGCCACCGCGGTGGGCGTGCTCTGCTCGGCGGTCTTCGCGGCCCTGATGACCCTGCACAACCCGTGGTCGCTGGTGCTGCTGCTGCCGGTCGTCTGGGCGCTGCTGCACGCCGCGCGCGTGGGCACCCTGGCCTCCACCGAGCAGGAGCGGAGCACCGCGCTCTACCGCGCCGCCGAGGCCTGCCAGAGCGCCGAGCGCCCGGAGCAGATCCTCGACGCCGTGACCACCGCCGCGGCGCGCTCCCTGCACGCCGACGTGGTGCTCGACGGGCCCCCGGGCCCGGGCGACCTCGGGGTCACGATCCGCCACGGCACCGGCCCGCTGTGGCTGGTCGCGCGCCGGCGTGCCGGCGGTCAGCCGTACGCCGAGGGCGACTCGGACTCCCTGGCCACCCTGGCAGCCGTCGCGGGGCAGGCCCTCGCGCGGGTGGAGAGCACCGAGCGGATCCGCCGGGCCGCCGAGCAGGACGTGCTGACCGGGCTGTCCACCCGGCGCGTGCTGCTGCGGGCCGTCGACGACGCCGTGCGGCGACGCGACGGCGACGAGGGACCCGGCGGGACCGCTGCGGGGGGCGGCGCCGCGGTCTCGCTGGTCTACTGCGACGTCGACGACTTCAAGGGCGTCAACGACACCTACGGCCACGGCGCCGGCGACGGGGTGCTCGTCGAGGTCGCCCGTCGGCTGCGGGCCCAGGTGCGTCCCCAGGACGTGGTCGCCCGCCTCGGCGGCGACGAGTTCGCCGTCCTGCTCCCCGGGGCCGACGAGGAGGTCGCCCGGGACGTGCGCGCCCGGATCCTCGCCGCCGGCGACGACCCGCACCGCGTCGCCGACCGCGCGCTGGCCGTCGGCGTCAGCGTGGGCTGCGCGACCTGGCTGCCCTCCGACGTCCCGCCGGTCGGCGCGACCGACTGGCTGCTCGACGAGGCCGACCGGGACATGTACGCCCACAAGCGGGCCCGCCGGCACGACATGACGCCGGCGCCGTGCCGAGGTGACGCCCCCGCCCGGTCGACCTGACGCCCCCGCCCGGTCGACCTGACGCTCCCGCCCGGGGGTGTGGGGCGGTTTGCGAGACTGGGGTCGTGGACCTCCCCGCGCAGACCGACGTGCTCGTGGTCGGCGCCGGTCCCGCTGGGTCGGCCGCGGCGGCCTGGGCCGCCCAGGGTGGGGCCGACGTCCTGCTCGCCGACGCGGCGGTCTTCCCCCGCGACAAGAGCTGCGGCGACGGCCTGACCCCCCGCGCCGTGCACGAGCTCGCCCGCCTCGGCCTCGAGGACTGGCTGCGGGCGCGCGTCACCAGCCGCGGGCTGCGCGCGCACGGCTTCGGGCAGGTCCTGCACCTGCCCTGGCCCGGCGGGACGCTGCCGGACTGGGGCAGCGCCGTGCCGCGCACCGAGCTCGACGACCACCTGCGCACCACCGCGATCAAGGCCGGTGCCCGCGCGGTCGACGGGGTGCGCGCCGTCGATGCGCGCCGCGACGGGGACCGCGTCACGCACGTGGTCTTCCGCAGCAGCGCCGGCGAGACCCGCGAGGTGGCCTGCAGGCGGCTCGTGGTCGCCGACGGCGTCCGGTCGCCGCTGGGGCGCGCGCTGGGTCGGCAGTGGCACCGCGAGACGGTCTACGGCGTGGCCGGCCGCGCCTACGTCACCTCCACCCGCAGCGACGACCCGTGGATCTCCTCCCACCTCGAGCTGCGGGGCACCGAGGACGAGATCCTGTCCGGCTACGGCTGGATCTTCCCGCTCGGGGGGGAGGGCGGCGAGGTCAACGTCGGCGTCGGCACCCTCGCCACCGCCAAGCGGCCGGCCGGCATCGCGCTCAAGCCGCTGATGCAGCACTACGCCGACCAGCGACGCGAGGAGTTCGGCCTCTCCGGTGGGCTGCGCGCCCCGACCAGCGCGCTGCTGCCCATGGGCGGCGCGGTGTCCGGGGTCGCCGGGCGCAACTGGGCGCTGATCGGGGACGCCGCCGGGTGCGTCAACCCGCTCAACGGCGAGGGCATCGACTACGGCCTCGAGACCGGCCGGCTGGTCGCCGAGCTGGTCACCGAGGGTCGCGACGGCGACCTGTCGCGATCCTGGCCGGTGGTGCTGCGCCAGCAGTACGGCGAGGCGTTCTCGGTGGCCCGCCGGCTCGCCGGACTGGTCACGGTCCCGCGGCTGCTGCCTGCTCTCGGCCCGGCCGGGATGCGCTCGGACCTGCTGATGACCCTCGCGCTGCGGTGGATGGGGAACCTGGTCACCGACGAGGACCGGGACCGCGCCGCCCGGGTGTGGCGCTGGGCCGGTCGCCGCTCGCTCGCGCTCGACCACCGGCCTCCCTTCACGTGACCCGGGCGCCGGCCTCACGGGGAGGGCGCCGGCGCGAGCCCGTCTACGCCACCACCGTCGGGCTCGGCCACGCGCTGCTGCGCGGGCTCGACCTGACCGTCCGCGGCAGCGGCGCCGGGCACCTGCCGGCCACCGGACCGGTGGTGCTGGCCAGCAACCACGTCTCGTTCCCGGACTTCGTGTTCGTCGGCCGGGCGCTGCTGCCGGCCCGCCGGCGGGTGCGCTTCCTGTGCCGGCACGACATCTGGTCCAACCGGGCCGTGGGCCGGGCGATGGACGTCATGGGTCACGTGCCGGTCGACCGCGAGGCCCCGGCGGCGGCGTACCTCGCGGCGCGGCGGCACCTGCGCGGCGGGGAGGTGGTCTGCGCCTTCCCCGAGGCCGGGATCTCCTCGGCCTACGTGGTGCGGGCGCTGATGCCCGGCGCCGTCGCGCTGGCCCGCGAGACGGGCGCCCCGCTGCTGCCGGTCAGCGTGTGGGGCGGGCAGCGGTTGTGGCCGCAGCGCCGCAGCGCCGAGGACCCGTTCCCGAGGCCGACGCCCCAGCGCGGCCGGCTCGTCGACGTGCGGGTCGGCCGGCCGCTGCACGTGCCGGCGGACGCCGACCTGACCGCGACCACCCGGGCGTTGGGTGAGCGGCTCCAGGAGGGCCTCGAGGCGCTGCAGCGGCTGCCCGAGCACCGACCGCTGCCCGGCGAGGACGCACCGTGGCACCCCGCGCACCTCGGTGGCGGCGCGGTCGACCGGGCCACCTCCCTGGCCGGCGACGTGATGCCGGGATCGGCCGTCGCCCCGACGTGGGGCCCCGGCCTGTGACCGGGCCGTGACCGGGCCGGTGCCCGGGCCGCGCCGATGGCAGCGGTGGGGCGCCTACGCCGTCGTGGTCCGGGACGACCGGCTGCTGCTGGCCAGGCTCGCGCCGCGGGTCAGCCCCACGGAGCTGTGGACCCTCCCGGGGGGCGGGGTCGACCACGGCGAGGACCCCCGCGACGCCGTGGTGCGCGAGGTGCGCGAGGAGACCGGCCTGGCCGTCGTGGTGGGGCCGGTCGCGCGCACCTACTCCTGGCACCAGCCGGACCGGGTCTGGGACGGGGCCGTGCACGACGCCCACGGCGTGCGCCTGGTCTACGAGGGCTGGGTGGCCAAGGACGCGCCGGCGCCGCGGGTGCTCGAGGTCGACGGCTCGACGGTCGACGCCGCCTGGCACCCGGTGGCCGCGGTGCTCGACGGCAGCCTGCCCACGACCGCGCTGGTGCGGGAGGCGCTGGCCGACCACGGCCCCGCGCGCGTGCAGCGGCTCGCGGCGTACGCCGTGGTGACGCGCGAGCGACCGGAGCCCGCGCTGCTGCTCACCCTGATCGGCAGCCGCGGCTTCCACGCCGGCTCGTGGACGCTGCCCGGGGGCGGGGTGGACCACGGCGAGGCGCCGCGAGCGGCACTGCGGCGCGAGGTGCGCGAGGAGACCGGCCTGGACGTCACGGTCGGCGAGGTGCTCGACGTCGACGACGTGCACCTGCGCGGCACCGCCCCCTCCGGGCGCGACGAGGACTTCCACGGCGTGCACCTGCTGCTGGCCGCGACCACCCCCGACCCGGGTGCGGATCCCCGGGTCACCGAGGTCGGCGGCACCACCGAGGACGCCGCCTGGGTGCCGCTGACCGAGCTCGCCGACCCGGCGTCCGGCCGCCCGGTGCTCGACGTGGTGCGGGTCGCGCTGCGCGCCCTCGGCCGGGGCCCGGTCGGTGGGTAGGTTGGCCCGGTGAGCGAGACCGTCTTCACCTACGCCGCGCCCGCGCTGAAGTTCGGCCCCGGCGCCTCCGCCGAGATCGGGCACGACCTGCGGGCGTACGCCGCGCGGCGGGTGCTGCTGGTCACCGACCCGGGCGTCGCCGCCACCGGCCACCCGGAGCGGATCGCCGAGCAGGTGCGCGCCACCGGTATCGAGGTCGTCGTCTTCGACCGGGCGCGGGTCGAGCCCACCGACGCGTCCCTCGAGGAGGCGGTCGGGTTCGGCCGGGACGCCGGCCCCTTCGACGCGATCGTCGCCGTCGGCGGCGGGTCGAGCATCGACACCGCCAAGGCGGTCAACCTGCTCACCACCAACCCCGGCGAGCTGATGGACTACGTCAACGCCCCGGTCGGGAAGGCGCAGGCGCCGACCGAGCGGCTGCTGCCGCTGGTCGCCGTGCCGACCACCACCGGCACCGGTGCCGAGAGCACCACCATCTGCGTGCTCGACGTCCTCTCGCTGCACGTCAAGACGGGCATCAGCCACCCGGCGCTGCGTCCCACGGCCGCCGTGGTCGACCCCGACCTGACCGCCTCCCAGCCCACGATGGTGACGGCAGCGGCCGGGATGGACATCCTGTGCCACGCCCTGGAGAGCTGGACGGCTCGCTGGTACGCCGACTTCGAGGCCAAGCGGCCCGAGCAGCGGGTGCCCTACTGCGGTGCCAACCCGATCGCCGACCTGTGGTCCGAGCGCGCGATGGGGCTGCTCGCCGGTGCGTTCCGCAGCGCCGTCCACGACGGCGACGACGCCGACGCCCGGGGGCGGATGGCGATGGCGGCCACCTTCGCCGGTCTCGGGTTCGGCAACGCCGGGGTGCACGTGCCCCACGCCTGCGCCTACCCGATCGCCGGTCGGGTGCGTGACTACCGGCCGGAGGGCTACCCGCAGGACGAGCCGATCGTGCCCCACGGGATGGCGGTGGCGCTCACCGCGCCGGAGGCGTTCCGGTTCACCTTCGACGGCGACCCGGAGCGGCACCTGCGCGCCGCCCGGCTGCTGGAGCCGGACCTCGCCGCCGACGACGCCGGCCCCGGCACGCTGCCCGGCGTGCTGACCCGGCTGATGCGCGACATCGGGATCCCCAACGGGCTGGCGGCCGTCGGCTACGACGAGCACGACGTCGAGCCGCTGGTCGAGGGCGCCCTGCAGCAGCAGCGGCTGCTGGCCACCGCGCCGCGGGAGGTCACCGCCGACGACCTCGCCGGGGTCGTGCGTGCCTCGATGGAGCACTGGTGACGCTGGCCGACCGCGCGGTCGACCCCGCCGCGGACGGCGGCGCCGACCGCGCTGCCACCGGGGCGGCGGTCGACGTGGTCGCCGCGCTGCGCGGTCGCGGGCTCACCGACGTCGACGACACCGCGCTGACGCGCGGCATGTACTCGACCGACGCCTCGCTCTACCGCGTCGTCCCCCGGGTCGTGGTGCGGCCCCGCCACGTCGACGAGATCGACGCGGCGCTCGACGCCGCCCGCGAGACCGGGGTGCCGCTGACGATGCGCGGCGCCGGCACGTCGATCGCCGGCAACGCGGTCGGCCCCGGCATCGTGGTCGACACCGCGCGGCACCTGACGCGGATCCTCGACCTGGACCCCGAGGCCCGCACCGCGACCGTCGAGCCCGGGGTCGTCCACGCCCGGCTCCAGGCCCGCGCCCACGACCACGGCCTGCGCTTCGGGCCGGACCCCTCCACGCACACCCGCTGCACGGTGGGCGGGATGATCGGCAACAACGCCTGCGGCTCGCGGGCCCTCGGCTACGGCCGGACCTCCGACAACGTGGTCGGCCTCGACCTGCTCACCGGCACCGGCGAGCGCGTCCGGGTGCACGACGGCGAGCCCGGTGGCAGCGCCGTCGAGCGCCGGCTCGCCGCGGTCGTGGACGACGACCTCGGCCACGTCCGCCAGCGGTTCGCCCGGTTCAGCCGCCAGGTCTCCGGCTACGCGCTCGAGCAGCTGCTGCCGGAGAACGGCCGCCGGTTGGACCGCCTGGTCACCGGGTCCGAGGGCACGTTGGCGCTGGTGCGCGGCGCCACCGTGCGGCTGGTCCGCGACCACCCGGAACGGCTGCTGCTGGTGCTCGGCTACGCCTCGATGGCCGAGGCCGCCGACGCCGTGCCGGCGCTGCTGGCCCGGGGCGCGGAGCGCGGCGCGGGCACGCCCCACGACCGCGCGCGGCTGGTGGCCTGCGAGGGCATCGACTCCCGCATCGTCGAGCTCGTCGACCGCACCCAGGGGCGCGTCCCCGAGCTCCCGGCGGGGGCGGGCTGGCTGTTCGCCGAGGTCGCGGGGGAGGGTGCCGCCGACCTCGTCGCCGCCCTGCGCGCCGAGGCCGGCGCGCTCGGCGACCGGCTGGTCACCGACCCCCGCGAGGCGGCTGCGCTGTGGCGGATCCGCGAGGACGGCGCCGGGCTCGCGGCCCGCAGCCTCACCCGACCGGCCCACGCCGGTTGGGAGGATGCCGCGGTCCCGCCCGAGCACCTCGGCGCGTGGCTGCGCGACTTCGACGACCTGCTCCGCGCCCACGACCTCGACGGCGTGCCGTACGGCCACTTCGGCGACGGCTGCGTGCACGTGCGCATCGACTTCCGGTTCGAGGACGGCGGGCGGTCGTTCCGCGAGTTCCTCGAGGCCAGCGCCACCGCCCTCGCCCGCTACGGCGGCTCGCTCTCCGGCGAGCACGGCGACGGGCGCGCCCGGTCCTCGCTGCTCCCGCTGATGTACGACGACCGCAGCCTGGAGCTGTTCGCCGCCGTCAAGCGCGCCTGCGACCCCGACGGGCTGCTCAATCCCGGCGTGCTGGTCGACCCCGCCCCCGCCGAGGCCGACCTGCGCCCCGCCCGACCGCGCGCGAGGATCAACCCGGGCCTGCGGCTGCTCCACGACGGGGGCGACCTCGCCGCGGCCGCCCACCGGTGCACCGGCGTCGGCAAGTGCGTCGCCGCCTCGTCCTCGGGTGTGATGTGCCCCTCGTGGCAGGCGACCCGGGAGGAGAAGGACGGCACCCGCGGCCGGGCGCGCGCGCTGCAGGAGGCGCTGGACGCCGGGCCGGGCGGCACCGTCGCGGGTCTGGCCGACCCGGCGCTGCACCAGGCGCTGGACCTGTGCCTGTCGTGCAAGGGCTGCGCCTCGGACTGCCCGACCGGGGTGGACATGGCCACCTACAAGTCCGAGGTGCTCCACCAGACCTACCGGGGGCGCCGCCGCCCGCTGACGCACTACACGCTGGGGCGGTTGCCGACCTGGTTGGGCCTGATCGACCGGGTCGGGCCGGCCGCGCCGGCGCTGAACCGGGCCGCCCGCTGGCGACCGACCGCCCGCCTCGCCACCGCCGCCGCGGGCGTCGACCCGCGCCGCTCGCTGCCCGAGGTCGCGCGCCGCAGCCTGCGGCGACGCGCCCGCGAGGCCCCGGGCCGCACGGGCACCCCCGACGTGTGGGTCTGGGCGGACTCCTTCACCGACCACCTCTCCCCGCACACCGGCGAAGCCGCGCTGGCGCTGCTGCGCGCGGCCGGGTTGCGCGCCGAGGTGATCCCCGAGGCGGCCTGCTGCGGGCTGACCTGGGTGACGACCGGGCAGCTCGACCGGGCGCGCCGCATCGTGGGGCGCACGGTCGGCACGCTCGCGGCGTACGTCGGCTCGGGCGTGCCGGTCGTCGGCCTCGAGCCGTCCTGCCTGGCCACGCTCCGCTCGGACGCCGTGGAGCTGGTGGACTCGCCCGAGGCCACCGCCGTGGCGCAGGGGGTGCGCACGCTGGCCGAGCTGCTCACCGACCTCGCCGACCGCGGCCGGTGGACCCCGCCCGACCTGACCGGGGTGGAGGTGCTGGTGCAGCCGCACTGCCACCACGCCTCGATCCTCGGCTTCGCCCCCGACCGGGCGCTGCTCGAGCGCTGCGGCGCCCGGGTCACCGAGGTCCCCGGCTGCTGCGGGCTGGCCGGCAACTTCGGGATGGAGAAGGGGCACTACGACGTCTCGGTCGCCGTGGCCGAGACCCACCTGCTGCCCGCCGTCCGCGCCCGCGGCGACCAGGTCCTGCTGGCCGACGGGTTGTCCTGCCGGGTCCAGCTGGACGACCTCGAGCAGGTCCGTGCGCTGCACCTCGCGGAGCTGCTGGCGCAGGGCCGGAGCGCCCGGTGAACCCCCGTCACCGGCGACTGGTGATCCCGCTCGCGCTGGCCGGGCTGCTGCTGGTCGTGGTCGTCTCCGCGGTGCTGGGGAGGCTCTGAGTGCCCGAGCCGCTCGTGGAGGCCCTGGACCGGCTGGCCGACCTCGTCCTGGACCCCGACGCGCTGGTGCGCGCGGTCGTCTCCGGCCGGCGCCGCGGGCAGGAGCCGCCGCCGCACCGGCGCGTGGAGCTGCGCTGGGTCGACCTCCGCGCCGGCCGTCGGCTCCAGGTCGTCACCCACGACGGGACGCAGGCCCGCACCACCAACCACGCGGCGGGTGACGACGCGCGCGCCGCGGTGAGCGACCTCGCCGCGCTGCCGTTCGGGGCCTGGCACGTCGAGACCACCACCGGGACCCACCAGCTGCGCGTGACCAAGAAGGGGCAGGCGCAGCTGCACTCCGCCACCCGGGACAGCCCCGTCGAGGTCGACCGCGCCCACGACCGCGACCGGGAGCGGCTGCTGCCCGACGACGACCCCGTCCTCGTCGCGCTCGGCCTCACCGGCCCCGGCGGTCGGGCACGGGCCGGCCGGGCGGCCAAGCTGCGCCAGGTCGAGGAGTTCCTGCGGCTGCTCGACGCCGAGGTCGCCGGCGCGCTCGACAAGGGCCACCTGCGCCGTCCCACCTCCGAGGACCCGCTGCGTGTCGTCGACCTCGGCTGCGGCAACGCCTACCTGACCTTCGCCGCGCTGCGCTGGCTCGGCGGCGTGCGCGGGCTGCCGGTCGTGGTCACCGGCGTCGACGTCAAGGAGCAGTCCCGCGCCCACAACCGCGAGGTCGCCGCCGGGCTCGGGGACGCGCTGGGCGCCGGCCGCGCGGAGTTCGTCGTGGGCACCATCGACGAGGTGGTGCTCGACCCGGCCCCCGAGGTGGTCCTGGCGCTGCACGCCTGCGACACCGCCACCGACGACGCCCTCGCGCGGGCCGTGGGGTGGGCGGCGGACGTCGTGCTCGCCGCCCCCTGCTGCCACCACGACGTGGCCGCGCAGCTGCGCCGCGCCCCGGCCCCGGCGCCGTACGCCGCGCTGACGCGCGACGGCATCCTGCGCGAGCGCCTCGCCGACACGCTGACCGACGGGTTGCGGGCCTCCCTGCTGCGGCTGGAGGGCTACCGCGTCGACGTGGTCGAGTTCGTCGGCAGCGAGCACACCCCGCGCAACTCGCTGCTGCGCGCCACCCGCACCGCGACGGGCCCGCGCGCCGACGACACCGGCCCGGCGCAGGAGTACGCCGACCTCGTCGGCGCGTGGGGCCTGGAGCCGCGGCTCGGCACCCTGCTCGGCCGCACCCCCCAGGAGGACCCCCGTGGTTGAGAGCCCCTCGACGGTCACCGGACCGGTGGGGGCCGTCGCGAACCTGCTGCGCGGCTTCCTGATCGGGATGGCCGAGCTGGTCCCGGGCGTCTCCGGCGGCACGGTCGCCCTGGTGACCGGGGTCTACGACCGGCTGATCGGCTCGGCCTCCCACGTGGTCGGCGGCGCGACGCGGCTGGTCCGCGGGCCCGACCGGGTCGCGTCCGCGCGCGCGGAGCTCGGACGGGCCGACTGGTGGGTCGTCGCGCCGGTGCTGGTCGGCATGGCCACCGCCGTGCTCACCGTCGCGGGAGCGATGGAGGGCTTCGTCTCCGACCACCCCGAGCAGGCCCGCGGGCTGTTCCTCGGCCTCGTGGTGGCCAGCCTCGCCGTGCCGCTGCGGATGGCCCGCGAGGCCGGCGCCCGGGGCGACGCCCGCGACGTGCTGGTGGTCCTCGGCGCCGCGGTCGTGGCGTTCCTGCTGGTCGGCCTCGCCGGTGGCCGCGAGGTCGAGGACCCGGCGCTCCCGGTCGTCGCCCTCGCCGCCGCGGTCGCGATCTGCGCACTGGTCGTGCCCGGCGTCTCCGGCTCCTTCTTCCTGCTCGCGGTCGGTCTCTACGGCACGACCCTGTCCGCGGTCGCCGATCGGGACCTCGTCTACATCGGCGCCTTCGCGCTGGGCGCCGTCGCCGGGCTCGCCACCTTCGTCCAGCTGCTCGGCTGGCTGCTGGAGCACCGCCGCCGGGTGACGCTGCTCGCGATGGCCGGGCTGATGGTCGGCTCGCTTCGCGCGCTCTGGCCCTGGCAGGGCGGGTCCGGCGCCGAGGAGGGCGTGGGGTCGATGACCGCGCCGTACGACCCGGTGCTGGTGCCGGTGCTGCTCGCGCTGCTCGGTGCGGTGGTGGTCACCGCGACGGTCCGGCTCGAGGCCCGGCTGAGCCGTTCGTGACCGCCCGCCGGACCCGTTGGACCCCCTGGACCCGGCTGCTGCCGGTCCTGGTGGCCGCGCCCTTCGCCGTCGGCGCCGTGGTGGCGGCGGCGCCGGCGACCGACCGCCAGGTCGTCACCCGGTTCGAGGACCCGGCGATCGTCGAGTCCAGCGGTCTGGTGGCCCGCCCGGACGGCCTGCTGGTGACCGTCAACGACTCCGGTGACGTCGGGCGGGTCTTCACCGTCGACCGCGGGGGCCGCACGGTCGGCACGACCGCCTGGGGCGAGGCGACCGACGTCGAGGCGCTGGCGCCGCTGGAGGGCGACGTCCTGGTCGGCGACATCGGCGACAACGCCCGCGAGCGGTCGAGCGTCTCGCTGCTGCGGGTCCCGGCCGGCCCGGGGGAGCGGCAGGTCGATCCCGCCGCCGCCGTCCGGTTGGTCTACCCGGAGGGCCCGCGCGACGCCGAGGCGCTCTTGGTCGACCCGGTGTCCGGCCGCGTGCTGGTCGCCACCAAGGAGGTGCTCGGCGGGACCCTCCACGAGGTGCCGCCGGACGCGGTGCCGCCCTCCGTCGGCGCCCCCGCCCCCGTCGAGCCGGTGCGGCTGCGCGCGCTGGCACCGGTGCCGGGACTGGTCACCGACGGCGCGTTCTTCCCCGACGGCAGGCACCTGGTGCTGCGCGACTACGGCACGGCGACGGTCTACTCCTGGCCCGGGCTCGACGACGTCGGCTCCTTCGAGCTGCCGGAGCAGGAGCAGGGGGAGGGGATCGCGGTCCAGGACGACGACGGCCGGTTCCGGGTGCTGGTCTCCAGCGAGGGGTCGGGCAGCGAGGTGCTCGAGGTGACGCTGCCGCGCGCGCTCGCCGACGCGGTCGCGCCGCCGCCCGGCGGGACCCCCGACCCGGGGGCCGCGCCCACCGGCGACGCGGTGGTCTCCCCGCCCGGCGCGATCGACGCGCCCGTGGTCGGCGACCGGGACGGCGGCGCGCCCGGGATCGGGCCCTGGGTGCTCGGGGGCGTGGTCCTGGTCGGCGTCGTGCTGGTCCTGCTGCGCTCGCTGCGACCCCGCTGAACCACTCCGGCGGGTGGTCTGCGGCCCCGACCGGCCCGCCTACGGTGTCCCCGCCATGCCACGCCTGCGCCGCACCTCTCCCGACCAGCCCGGGTGGACCCGCCGTCGCGCCGGGTCCGGGTTCGCCTACTACGACCAGCACGGCCACCGGCTCGGCGGCGAGGACGTGCTGCGGGTCAAGCAGCTGGTGATCCCGCCGGCGTGGCGCGAGGTGTGGATCACCCCGCACGACGACGGGCACCTCCAGGCCGTCGGCACGGACGACGCCGGCCGTCGTCAGTACCTGTACCACCCCGACTGGCGGGCGAGGCGCGACGCGGAGAAGTTCGACCGGATGCTCGAGTTCGGCGCCTCCCTGGTCGAGGCCCGGCAGTCCGTGGTCGCCGACCTCGGTCGGGAGGGGATGCCCCTGGAGCGCTCGTGCGCGGTCGCGGTGCGGTTGCTCGACCTCGGCTACTTCCGGATCGGCAACGACGTCTACGCCGACACGCACGGCAGCTTCGGCCTGACCACCCTCGAGCGGCGCCACGTGCGCCGCCAGCAGGACCGGCTGGTCTTCACCTTCACCGGCAAGTCCGGCGTCGACCACCGCATCGAGATCGACGACGCGACCGTGGTCGACGCGGTCGAGACCATGCGCCGGCGCCGCAGCAGCGACGACCCGTCGCTGCTGGCCTACAAGCAGGGCCGGTCGTGGCGCTCGATCCTGCCGACGCTGGTCAACGACTACGTCCGCGAGAGCACCGGGATGCAGGCCACCGCGAAGGACTTCCGCACCTGGCACGCGACGGTGCTCGCGGCCGCGGCGCTGGCCGAGAGCCCCGAGCCGGGCCGGACGGGGGCCTCGCGCAAGCGTGCGGTCTCGGGGGCGATGAAGGAGGTCTCGGAGTTCCTCGGCAACACCCCGACGCTGGCACGCTCCTCCTACGTCGACCCCCGCGTGGTCGACGCCTACGAGGAGGGCCGCACCATCGCCACCACGACCCAGGCCCGCCACGACAGCCCCGACGAGCGGCAGGCCGCGCTGGAGCGCGCCACGCTGGCGCTGATCCGGCGCCAGGACGCGTCGTGAGCGGGTCCTGGGCACCGCTGCCGCCGACCCGCGCGGACCGGTGGCTGGTCGGGCACCGGCGGGCGCTGCACGTCGCGCTCGCGGTCGCCACGTCCGCGCTGGCGACGCTGGCGCTGTGGCTGGTCGTCGGGCACCGCGTCGGGTGGGCGTTCCTGCCGGTCGGCGCGTACGCCGTGGCCCAGGTCGGCGTCCTGCACGTGGTGCTGCGCCGCGCCGGGCTGCGGGTGGCGGGCGCGGGCACGGCCGACCGCCCCGGGTGGCGGGGGTAGGCGGTGGAGATCACCGTGGTCCAGGGCGACGTCACCGCCCAGGTGGTCGACGCGGTGGTCAACGCCGCCAACCGGGCGATGCGCGGCGGCGGCGGGGTGGACGGCGCCATCCACCGGGCCGGCGGGCCGGAGGTGCTGGCGGACTGCGTGCGCCGCTTCCCCGACGGGCTGGCCACCGGCGACGCCGGGTGGACGACCGCCGGGCTGATGCCGGCGCGCTGGGTCGTCCACGTGGTCGGCCCGAACCACCGCGCGGGGCAGACCGACCGGGGCCTGCTGCTGTCCTGCTACCGCCGCGCGGTCGAGGTGGCGGACGCCCTCGGCGCGCGGACGATGGCCTTCCCGCTGGTCTCGGCCGGGGTCTACGGCTGGCCACGCGAGGACGCGGCCGCGGCGGCCGTGGAGGCGCTGCGGGACGCTGACGGCGCAGGAACGGGCGTGGTCGAGGCGCGGCTGGTGGCCTTCGACGCCGGCACGGCCGACCTGCTGCGCCGCGCCGTCGGGGCCAGCGCCGCGCCGCGGTTTCCCCGGCCGGCCGGGGACTTCTGAGGTTGTCGGCCCTTGCAACGGCCGACAAGCTCGAACTCTCCCTGACAAGCAGGAGCTCGGCGCCCGACGTCCGCGGCTGCCGGGGAGCTGCGGCGCCCGGTGCTGCTAGAGCCGCTCGACGACGTGGTCGACGCAGCGGGTGAGGGCCAGGACGTCGTCGGGGTCGACCGCGGGGAACATCGCGACCCGCAGCTGGTTGCGGCCGAGCTTGCGGTACGGCTCGGTGTCGACCACGCCGTTGGCGCGCAGCACCGCCGAGACCCGGGCGGCGTCCACTGAGGCGTCGAGGTCGACCGTGCCGACCACGAGGGAGCGGTGGGCGGGATCGGCGACGAACGGGGTCGCGTACGACGACGCCTCGGCCCAGCCGTAGAGCGCGCCCGAGGAGCGGGTCGTCCGCGCGACCATCGCGGGCAGGCCCCCGGCGTCGAGCATCCACGCGAGCTGCTCGGCGACCAGGAACAGCGTCGCGACGGCCGGGGTGTTGTGGGTCTGCTGCTTGGCGGACTGCTCGACCGCCGTGGCCAGGTCGAGCGAGGCCGGGACGTGGCGGTCGGTGGCCGCGATCTCCGCGACCCGCTCCAGGGCGGCGGGCGACAGCAGCGCCAGCCACAGCCCGCCGTCGGAGGCGAGCCCCTTCTGCGGCGCGAAGTAGTAGACGTCGCAGGCGGTCAGGTCGACCGGCAGCCCGCCGGCCGCCGACGTCGCGTCGATCAGCACGAGCGCCTCCTCGGCGCGGGTGCCCGCCGGCCGCACCACCGGCGCCATCGCCCCGGTCGAGGTCTCGTTGTGCGCCCACGCGTAGGCGTCGACCCCGGGCTCGGGGCGCGCGGCGACGACCGTGCCGGGAGGGCCCTCGACGAGGCTCGGCGCGGCGAGCCAGGGAGCGGCGGCCGCGGCCTGCGCGAACTTCGCCGTGAACTCGCCGTAGACCAGGTGCTGGCTGCGCTCGCGGACCAGGCCGTGGGTGGCGACGTCCCAGAAGGTCGTGGACCCGCCGTTGCCCAGCACCACCTGCCAGCCCGTCGGGCAGCGAGAACAGCGCGGCCAGCTGCTCCTGCGACCCGCCCGACCAGGGCGCGCACCGGCGGCTGGCGGTGCGAGGTGCCCATCAGCGCCGCGCCCGCCGAGGCCAGCGCGTCGAGGTGGCCCGCGGGGACCTTCGAGGGCCCGGAGCCGAAGCGGCCGTCGGCCGGGAGGAGGTCGGCGGGGATGCGCAGGCCGTCGGTCACGGCTCCTATCCTTCCACCGTGCTCCCGCCCGTCCCGACGCCCGCCCAGGCCCCCGCCCAGGCCCCCTCCCAGGCCCCCGCCCGGGCCCCGAGGCAGCCGCTCCGCCTCGTCCGCGTCGGCTACGGCCACCACGACGCGGTGCGCCTGGTCGCCGAGGTCCAGGAGGTCTACCTCGAGCGCTACGGCAGCCACGACGAGACCCCGCTGGACCCGTTGATGTTCGACCCGCCGACCGGCAGCTTCTTCGTCGGCCACCTCGAGCGACCGGACGGCACCACGGACGCGGTGGCCACCGGCGCCTGGCGCCGGGTCGAGGTCGCCGCGCTCGGCGTCACCGAGACCGCCGAGATCAAGCGGATGTACGTCGCGCCCCGGGCGCAGCGCGCCGGCCACGCGCGCACCGTGCTCGCCGCGCTGGAGGCCGACGCGGCGGCGTACGGCGCCCGGGCGATGGTGCTGGAGACCGGGTTGCGCCAGCCCGAGGCGATCGCGCTCTACCGCGCGTGCGGCTACGTGCCCGTGCCCGACTTCGGCCACTACGCCGGTGACGGGCTGTCCTGCTGCTTCGGGAAGCTGCTCGAGCCCGCCGGCCCGCGGATCGCCTGAAGCCCGGACGCGGCCGGCGCAGCGTGCCTACCCTGCCGGGGTGCCCCCCTCACCCCCCGTCGCTGCCGCGCGCCACCTGCTCCTCGCCGTGCTGGTCGCCGCCGCGCTCGTCCTGGGCCTCGCGCCCGTGTCCGGCGCCGCCGGGTCCCGCGGGATCGAGGACTACGCCTCCTACCAGCCCGGCACCGAGTGCCGGCCGGAGCCGAAGCGCGGCGCCGTGTTCCTCGGCGAGTGGCTGGTCGACCGCTACGGCGGCACGTTCGGCGGGGTGGGGCGCGCCTGCTCGGCCAGCACCTCCGAGCACGAGGAGGGCCGGGCGTTCGACTGGACCCTGGACGCCACCGAGAAGGCCGACCGGCGCCGGGCCGCGCGGTTCCTGCGCCGGATCCGCGCCACCGACGACGCCGGCAACACCGACGCCTGGGCGCGCCGGATGGGCGTGATGTACGTGATCTGGAACGACACGATGTGGTCGGCGTGGGACCGGTTCGAGCCCGAGCCCTACCTGTCGTCGGGCTGCCCGTCGCGGCAGCGGTGCTCCGCGACGCTGCGCCACCGCGACCACCTGCACGTCTCCCTGACCCGGGACGGCGGGCGGGGCGCGACCAGCTGGTTCACCGCCCGGATGTGATGGCTGTCCGCCCCGGCCGGTAGACAGGGGTCATGAGCAGCGAGCGGCCGGACGCCGAGGACCTGCGCGGGTTGACCCGTGCCGAGCTGATGGACCGCGCCCGGGACGAGCAGGTGACCGGACGCTCGTCGATGAGCAAGGCCGAGCTGGTCGACGCGCTGGTCGCCGCCCGGCAGGGGGTGCCCTCCGCGCCCGAGCAGGTCGGGGTGCGGCACGGGTCGCGCGTGGAGGCGTTCCGCGACCTCGCCCACCGGCGGGCTGCGGGCGAGATGGTGATGCTGCCGCCGCTGCTGCAGGGCGTCGAGCGGCGCCGGCACGTGCGCCAGACCATCCGCGAGGACCACGAGACCCGCATCGCCGACCGCAGCGACGACGCGCAGGCCAAGTTCGACAAGCTCGACGCCTCGCTCTACTCGTTCTTCCGCGGCACCTGCCTGCTGTTCTACCGCGACATCGCGGGCGAGGACGCGTGGATGCCGACGGTGCTGACCCTCGGCGACGTGCACCCCGAGAACTTCGGCGTGATGCCGAGCGCCGACGACGTGCCGATCTTCGGGGTCAACGACTTCGACGAGGCGTTCTACGCGCCCTTCACCTGGGACCTCAAGCGCGGCGCGGTCGGCTTCATGATCGCCGCGCAGACCGAGGGCGACCACGGCCGCGGCAAGCAGCGCGCGATCGCCGAGGCGTTCGTGCGCGGCTACGTCGAGGCGATGCGCCGCTACGCCTCCGAGGCCACCGAGCAGCAGGGGCAGGTGCGGGAGGACAACGCGCCGAAGCTGATCCGCAAGCTCATCGAGGGCGCCCACGAGGACCGGTCGGCCTGGCTGGAGCGCAAGTACCACGACGAGTACCGCCGCGGCTTCCGCGCCGACGACGAGCACGTGCCGGTCAGCGGCCGGATCGAGGAGTTCCAGGCCGCGCTGGACCGGTTCGTGCGCGACAACGCCATCGAGGTGCCGGAGCGGGCCGGCCGGATGCGGGTCAAGGACGTCTGCCAGCGGCTCGGCCAGGGCACCGCCTCCCTCGGGCTGCCGCGCTACTACCTGATGGTCGAGGGACCGCTCGCCGACGGCACCGACGACCTGCTGCTGGAGTTCAAGCAGGCCCGCCGCTCCGCGCTGGCGGGGCTGGCGCCGCCCTCGGAGTTCGAGGTCGACGGCAACGCCGAGCGGATCACCCACGCCCAGGGCGTCCACCTGGTGCGCGGCGACCGGTTCTACGGCGCGGTCGAGATGGACGGGCTGAGCTTCATGGTGCGCGAGCGGGCGCCGTACCGCGACGACATCGACCTCGACGACCTGTCGACGAAGGGCTGGAAGAAGTACGCCCGGATCTGCGGCGCGTCGCTCGCCCAGTCCCACGCCCTCTCCGACGAGGCCGGGCTGGTCGACCACGACATCGAGCCCGACGTGCTCGCCGCGATCGGGCCCGAGGACCTGTTCGTCGACGACGTGGTCGCCTCCGCCGAGGAGGCGGCCGACCGGGTGCGCGCCGACCACGAGCACTTCCGCGCCGACCACGCGCTGGGTGCGTTCTCCTACACCGACCAGGTCTTCCGCTGAGGCTCGCGCGGTCCGCGCCGCGGACCCCCGCGGCTCACTCGCCCCAGGCGGCGTCCCAGCCCTCGATGTCGGAGGCCGGGCGCTCGCCCGGGCCGGTGTAGACCGCCGACGGGCGGATCAGCCGACCGGTGCGCTTCTGCTCGAGGATGTGCGCCGACCAGCCACCGGTGCGCGCGCAGGTGAACATCGAGGTGAACATCGGCGGCGGCACCTCGGCGTAGTCCAGGACGATCGCGGCCCAGAACTCCACGTTGGTCTCGAGCACGCGGTCCGGCCGGCGCTCGCGCAGCTCGGCCAGCGCCGCCTTCTCCAGGGCCTCGGCGACCTCGTAGCGCGGGGCGTCGAGCTCCTTGGCGGTGCGGCGCAGCACCCGGGCGCGCGGGTCCTCGGCGCGGTAGACGCGGTGGCCGAAGCCCATCAGCCGGTCGCCGCGGTCGAGCAGGCCCTTGACGTAGGCCTCGGCGTCACCGGACTCCTCGACCGCCTCGATCATGCCGAGCACGCGGGAGGGGGCCCCGCCGTGCAGCGGACCGCTCATCGCGCCGATCGCCCCGGAGAACGCCGCGGCGACGTCGGCGCCGGTCGAGGTGATCACGCGGGCGGTGAAGGTGGAGGCGTTCATGCCGTGCTCGGCGGCGCTGGACCAGTACGCGTCGATGGCGTGGGCGTGCTTGGGGTCGGCCTCGCCCTTCCAGCGGATCAGGAACTTCTCGGCGAGGGTGCGGCCCTCGTCGACCTCGTGCTGCGGGACGACGGGCTGGCGCAGCCCGCGGGCGGACTGCGCGGCGTAGGAGAGCACCATCACCGCGAGCCGGCCGATGTCCTCGCGGGCCTGCTCGTCGGAGATGTCGTAGGTCTGGCCGAAGCCGAAGGCCGGCGCCAGCATCGCGACCGCGGCCTGCACGTCGACGCGGACGTCGCCGGTGTGGACCGGGAGGTTGTAGGGCTCGGCGGGGGCCAGGCCGGGGGTGTAGGCGCCGTCGATGAGCAGGCCCCACACGTTCTCGAACGGGACGCGCCCGACGATCTCCTCGATGTCGACGCCGCGGTAGCGCAGCGCCGAGCCCTCCTTGTCGGGCTCCGCGATCTCGGTCTCGAAGGCGACGACGCCCTCGAGCCCGTGGTGTACCTCGGCCATGGGGTCGGCTCCTCCGTCGGTGACGCGCTGTCGCCCGGCATCATGCCCCACCCCACCCGGCGCTAGCGTGCCGGGCATGAGTCGTGACCTGTCCTCGGCCCGCGAGGAGTACGCCCGCGCCGGGCTCGACGAGGCCGACCTGCTGCCCGACCCGGTGGCGATGTTCGAGCGGTGGTACGACGACGCCGTCGCCCACGGCGAGCCCGAGCCGAACGCGATGGTCGTCTCGACCGTCTCCGCCGAGGGTCGTCCCGCCTCGCGCGTGGTGCTGCTGAAGTCGGTCTCGGACCAGGGGTTCGTCTTCTTCACCCACCACACCTCCCGCAAGGGCGCCGAGCTCGCCGCCGTCCCGCACGCGGCGCTGCTGTTCGTCTGGCACGGGCTGGAGCGCCAGGTCCGGGTCGAGGGGCCGGCGGCCCGGCTGCCGCGCCCCGACGTCGAGGCCTACTTCGCCTCCCGTCCGCGCGGCTCCCGCCTGGGGGCGTGGGCCTCGCCGCAGTCGACGCGGATCAGCGGCCGCGCCGAGCTGGAGGACTCCTACGCCGCCGCGGCGGAGCGCTTCGGCGAGGACGTGCCGGCGCCCGAGGGGTGGGGCGGCTACGTCGTCACCCCCGAGCGCGTCGAGCTCTGGCAGGGGCGCCCGAGCCGGTTGCACGACCGCCTGGTCTACGAGCGTGACGGGATCGGCTGGTCGACGTACCGCCTCGCGCCCTGAGCGGCTACCGCTCCGGGGCCCGCCGCGGGCGGTCGATCGCGACGACCTCGGGGGGCAGCCCCCACTCGTTGCGACCCAGCCGCGAGAGCGGCTCCATCAGGGCGAACTCGGGGTGGCCGTCGACCAGCACGGCGTCGTCGACGTGCACCCCCACGACGCGGGCCAGGATCAGCCAGGAGTTCCCGAGCTCGTGGACGGCGTGCAGCGTGCACTCCAGCGCCGCCGGCGACGCCGCCACCCGCGGCACCGAGACCGCCGTGCTCGGGGCCATCTCCAGGTCCTGCGCCTGCGCCTCGTCGACGTCGGCGTCGTAGGGCGCGCTGGTGGCGTTGACCGCCTCCAGCAGCGGACGGTTGGCCAGGCTGATCGTCAGCTCGCCGGTCTCCTGCACGTTGCGCAGCGTGTCCTTCGCGCCGACCGAGGTGATCGAGACCAGCGGCGGGTCCACGCACGCGACGGTGAAGAACGAGTGGGGGGCCAGGTTGCCGACGCCGTCGGCGGACCGGGTCACCACCCACGCGATCGGCCGCGGCACCACGATGCTGTTCAGCAGCGGGTAGGTGGCCACGTCGGGGTCGTCGGGGTCGAAGTGCATGACCGCCATCCTGCCCGCCCGGGGGGCGGTGCCCATTCGGCCCTGCGGTGCCTACGGTCGGGGGATGAGCGCCGACCGCCAGCACCCGCCGTTCCGCGCCGACCACGTCGGCAGCCTCCTGCGCCCACCGGCGCTGCTCGACGCGCGGCAGCGGCACGCCGCGGGCGCGCTCGACGACGACGGGCTGCGTGCGGCGGAGGACGTCGCCGATCGCCGAGGTCGTCGCCCTCCAGCGCGACGCCGGGCTGCAGACAGTGACCGACGGCGAGCTGCGACGCACGTCGTGGCACATGGACTTCCTCTACCGGCTCGAGGGCGTCTCGCCGACCGACGAGGTGCTCGAGGTGCACTTCGAGAACGCCGGCGGCGACGTGGACTTCTCGTCGGCCGCGCTGGCCGTGCACGACCGGGTGCGGCTCGGCGAACCGGTCTTCGCCGACCACGTCACCTACCTGCGCGACACCGCTGCCGAGCTCGCGCCGGGGATGACGCCGAAGCTGACCATCCCCTCGCCCAACATGGTCCACTACCGCGGCGGGCGCGCGGCGATCGACGAGCGCGTCTACCCCGACCTCGAGGCGTTCTGGGACGACCTCGCCGCGGCGTACGCCGCCCAGCTGCGGGCGGTCGCCGACCTGGGCTGCACCTACCTCCAGCTCGACGACACGAGCCTGGCCTACCTCAACGACCCGGCGCAGCGCGAGCAGCTCGCCGCGCAGGGCGGCGACGCCGAGCACCAGCACGAGCGCTACGTGCGCACGCTCAACGCCGCGATCGCGGACCGGCCCGAGGGCCTGCGCGTGACGACGCACCTCTGCCGCGGCAACTACCGCTCGTCCTGGGCGGCCGAGGGTGGCTACGACTTCGTCGCGGAGGCGCTGTTCGGCGGCCTCGACGTCGACGGCTTCTTCCTCGAGTACGACGACGAGCGGTCGGGCGGGTTCGAGCCGCTGCGGTTCGTGCCGCCCGGCAAGCAGGTGGTGCTCGGGCTGGTCACCACCAAGCGGGGCGAGCTGGAGGACAAGGACGCGCTCAAGCGTCGCATCGAGGAGGCCTCGGCGTACGTCCCGCTCGACCAGCTGTGCCTCTCGCCCCAGTGCGGGTTCTCCTCGACCGTCGAGGGCAACGAGCTGAGCCTGGAGCAGGAGCAGGCGAAGCTGCGCCTCGTCGTCGAGGTGGCCGACGAGGTCTGGGGCTGACCGCCCCGTCACCTCGGCTGTCCGGGAGCGTCACCTCGGCGGGCTGTCAGCCGGTGTTGCGCAGCCCGGCGGCGATGCCGTTGATGGTCAGCAGCAGCGCGCGCTGCAGGTCGGGGTGGGGGTCGTCGCCGTCCTCCTCGGCGGCGCGCAGCCGCGGCCAGCAGCGAGACCTGGAGGGCGTGCAGCGGCGCGAGGTAGGCGTCGCGCATCTCGAGCGTGCGGCGCAGCGTCGGGGCACCCTCCAGCAGCGAGTCCTGGCCGGTCACCCGGAGCACCTGCTCGACGGTGCGCTCGTGCTCGTCGCGGATGAGGTCGAACAGGCCGACGGCGTCCTCGGGCACCAGCGAGCGCACGTAGCGCGCGGCGATGTCGAGGTCGGTCTTCGCCAGCGTCATCTGCACGTTGGAGACGAAGGTGCGGAAGAAGGCCCACGAGCCGTACATCTCGCGCAGCGTCTCGCCGCGACCGTCCTCGCGCGCCGCGGCCAGGCCGGAGCCGACGCCGTACCAGCCGGGCAGGATGATCCGCGACTGCGTCCAGCCGAAGACCCAGGGGATCGCGCGCAGGTCGTCGAGACCGCCGGCGCCGCCCGGACGCTTGGCCGGGCGCGAGCCGATGTTCATCTTGCCGAGCTCGTCGACCGGGGTGGCGGTGACGAAGAACGGCACCAGCCCCGGGTCGCGGACCAGGGCCCGGTACGCCTCCTGGCCGGCGGCCGCGACCCGGTCCATCGTCGCGTTCCAGCCCTCGAGGACGTCCGTGGGCAGCAGCGAGGTGCGGTGCAGCACCGAGGCCTCGAGCACGGCGGCGAGCGCCTGCTCGAGGTTCTCCCGGCCGAGCTGGGGCAGGGTGTACTTGTCGCTGATCACCTCGCCCTGCTCGGTGATCTTGATCGGTCCGTCGAGGCTGCCGTAGGGCTGGGAGAGGATCGCCTCGCCGGTCGGCCCGCCGCCGCGCCCCACCGAGCCGCCGCGGCCGTGGAAGAGCCGCAGCACCACGCCGTGCTCGCGGCCGACGTCGCGCAGCGCCCGCTGCGCGCGGTGGATCTGCCACTGCGAGGCGGCGATGCCGGCGTCCTTGGAGGAGTCGGAGTAGCCGAGCATGATCTCCTGCACGTCGCCGCGCGCGGCCACCACGCGGCGGTACGCCGGGTCGGCGAGCAGCGCCTCGACCAGCGGTCCGGCCGCCTCCAGCTCGGCGACGGTCTCGAACAGCGGCGCGAAGCCGATCCGCGCCGTGGCCGGCCGGTCCTCGGCGCCGACGTCGACCAGGCCGGCCTCGCGGGCCAGCACGACCACGGCCAGCAGGTCGTCGACGTCGTGGGTCATCGAGACGATGTAGGTCTCGACGACGTCGGGCCCGAAGGTGTCCAGCGCGTCGCGGATCGCCTCCATCAGCCCGAGGGCGTGCTCGACCGGGCCGTCGGGGTCCTCGCGGACGCCGGTACCGGGAGTGGTCCCGGCCCCGACCAGCGGCCGACGCCCGGCCAGCTCCGCGGAGAGCAGGCGGGTCCGCGCCGGTCGGTCGAGGTCGGCGTACGGCCCGGGCTGCTCGCCGAGCCGGTCGACGAGGACCTCGAGCGCCGCGTGGTGGCGCTCGCTGTGCTCGCGCACGTCCAGCGTGGCCAGGCCCAGCCCGACCGCGGTCGCGGTGCGGATCAGGCGCAGCACGCCGCCGTCGGCGGTGAGCCGGTCGCCGTCGGCGAGCATGGAGTCGCGCACCAGGCACAGGTCGGCCAGCAGCTCGTCGAGGGTGAGGTAGTCGCGGCCCGGCTCGTGCGGACGACCCTCGGCCAGCCGGTCGCGGGTGCGCAGCAGCCGGACCCGCACGAAGCTCAGCTTGAGCCGGTAGGGCTCCTCGGCGTTGAGGCGCTTGACGGTCGAGTAGGTGATCGGCAGCGCCTCGGCGTCGGCCTCCAGGCTGGCGCGCAGCTCGTCGCTCATCGAGACCACGCGGGTCGAGGAGGCCAGCTCGGTGAGCAGCTCCTCGACGGCGTGGACCAGCTCGCGCAGCCCGGAGTCGTGCTGGAGGCCCAGCACGTCGAGGGTGACCGCCGGGGTGACGTTGGGGTTGCCGTCGCGGTCGCCGCCGGCCCAGGTGCCGAACCGCAGCGGTCGCGCCGTCGGGGGCAGGGCGACGTCGATCGTGCCCAGGCAGCGGTCGAGCTCCTCGAGCAGATCGGGGACGACGTCGGTGGCCAGGGAGCGCAGGTAGTAGATCAGCGTGCGCGCCTCGTCGGCGGGCTCCGGCCGCTCGATGCGCAGCTCGTCGGTCTGCCAGAGCAGGTCGACGAGCTCGGCCAGCCGCCGCTCGCCGCGGTTGCGCTCCGCGGGGCGCCCGCGGGGGTCCTCCGCGGCGTAGGTCTCCTCGGCGATCTTGCGCAGCAGCCCGAGCACCGAGCGGCGGCTGGCCTCGGTGGGGTGGGCGGTGAAGACCGGGCGGTACTCCAGGCGGCCCAGCACGTCGACCACCAGGTCGCGGTCGACGCTGCCGTCCTCGATCGCCTCGCCGATCCGCCCGACCGCCGCGGCCAGCGGCCCGGTCTCGCGGGAGGTCAGCTCCTGCCAGCGGTGCAGCTGCTCGGTGACGTTGACCAGCTGGAAGTACGCCGTGAAGGCCCGGGCCAGCACGATCGCCGTCGCGTCGTCGGTCTCCCCGAGCAGCGCGTGCAGCGCCCCGTCGTCGGGCTCGCGGCTCAGCGCCCGCACCCGCTCGACCAGCTCGAGCAGCTCCGGCCCCTCGTGGCGGGTCAGCGCCTCGCCGAGCAGCCGGCCCAGCTGGCGCACCGAGGCCCGCAGCGCGGCGTGCTGCTCGTCGGAGGACACCCCGCCCGCGAACGTCCCGGCGTCGGGGTCCCGCCGGTCGGCGGCGATCATCTGCTCGGTGCTCAGCGTCGGCTGCGAGGTGCTCATGGGGGTCAGTGTGGCGGGCCGAGGTGACGTGGGTGTTGCGCGTCCGCGGTGGCGGTGGAAGTCCCCGGCCGACCCGGCGCCGCGGCCGTTTTGTGGGGACTGGGCGGGGCAATTGCGAGCTTGTCGGCCTTTGCAAACCGCGACAACCTTGGAAGTCCCCGGCCGGCCGGGGAAACCAGGGCGGGCCGCCAGCGGCCGGTGCGCAGAAATCTCTTGAACGCCGACCCCGCCCGACCTACCGTGATCGCACACGGGAAAGGAGGTGGTCCGGAGAATGCATTCTTCTAGGACGCGTGAGGTGGCTGCCCGCTAGCAGCCCAGCAACCCCGCCGGTCCCACGACCGGCACGGCTGCTGGCGAATCCACCGCAGCCACCCGGCCCGCAGGTGCTCCGGACAGATCACGTCCACCGGAGGCGGCGGCACCGGATCCCACCAGGGACCGCGTGCCCCACACCTGCGGGCCGTTCCACGTCCGGGCCCGGAGATCGCTCCCGCGGAGCGCCCGTCGCGCGACGGCGCCGCCCGAGGTCAGAGCCGCTTGACGAAGATGTGGTCGGCCGCCTCGGGCACGATCTCGGCGGTCTCGCCGCCCGAGCCCACCAGCACCCCGGCGGTGGTGGTGATCACGGTGACGGTCTTGTCCGGCAACGCACCGGCCCGGCGCAGCGCGCTCATCAGGACCTCGTCCTTCTGCATCTCCTCGGAGATCCGTCGCACCAGCACCCGCGACTCGTCGCCCGCGGCCACGGCGGAGAGCGCCTCGACACCGGTCATGAACTGCTCGCCGACGTGCACGTGGCCGAGCTCGTCGAGGCCCGGGATCGGGTTGCCGTACGGCGACTCGGTGGGGTGGTCGAGCAGCTCCAGCAGCCGCCGCTCGACGGTCTCCGACATCACGTGCTCCCAGCGGCACGCCTCCTCGTGGACGTGCTCCCACTCCAGGCCGATCACGTCGGTGAGCAGCCGCTCGGCGAGCCGGTGCTTGCGCATCACCCGGGTCGCCAGCCGGCGACCCTCCTCGGTGAGCTCGAGGTGGCGGTCGCCCTCGATGGTGAGCAGGCCGTCGCGCTCCATCCGCGCCACCGTCTGGGAGACCGTCGGGCCGCTCTGGTGGAGCCGCTCGGCGATCCGGGCGCGCAGCGGGACGATGCCCTCCTCGTCGAGCTCGTAGATGGTCCGCAGATACATCTCGGTGGTGTCGATGAGGTCGCTCACCTCCCCAGTGTGGACCATCGGCACGACGGGGCCGCCCGGGTGTGGAGCCGCCCCCGGCGGCGCTGGCACAGTGAGCCGGGATGACCGCCGTGATGTGGTTCCGCCGCGACCTGCGGCTGGCCGACAACCCCGCCCTCGTCCGCGCTGCCGAGGACGGCTCGGTGCTGCCGCTGTTCGTCCTCGACCCCCACCTGTGGGGCCCGGCAGGACCGTCCCGCCAGCGCTACCTCACCGACTCCCTGCGCTCCCTGGACGCCTCCCTGCGGCAGCGGCAGGCGTCGCTGTCGGTCGTGCGCGGCGACCCCGTGCGCCGGGTCGTGCGGGCGGCGGAGGCGGTCGGGGCCGACGAGGTGCACGTCGCCGCCGACTACGGCCCGTACGGCCGCGAGCGCGACGAGCGCGTCGAGCAGGCGCTCGACGAGGCCGGGATCGCGCTGGTGCGCACCGGCTCGCCGTACGCCGTCGCCCCGGGGCGCGTCCTCAACGGCTCGGGCGAGCCGTACAAGGTGTTCACGCCGTTCTCCCGCGCCTGGGCCGACCACGGCTGGCGCGACCCCGTCGAGGCGCCCACCGGCACCAGCTGGGTCGAGCTCGACGAGGGCACCGACCGACATCCCCGAGCCCGTCGCTGCCTGCCGGGCTCGACCTCCCCCCGGCCGGGGAGGACGCCGCCCGGGGGACGCTGGGCGGACTTCCTCGACCGCGTCGCCGACTACGACGGCAACCGCGACAGCCCGGCGGTCGAGGGCACCTCGCGGATGTCGCGCCACCTCAAGTACGGCGAGGTGCACCCGCGCACGCTCCTGGCCGACCTGAAGGGCCGCCGCGGGAAGGGCGTGTCGACCTACCGCAACGAGCTCGCGTGGCGGGAGTTCTACGCCGACGTCCTCTTCCAGCGTCCCGACTCGGCGCGGGAGTACTACAAGCCCGCGTTCGCGCAGCTGCCCTACGACGAGCCCGGCGACCAGCTCACCGCCTGGCAGGAGGGCCGCACCGGCTTCCCGATCGTGGACGCCGGCATGCGCCAGCTGCGCGCGACCGGCTGGATGCACAACCGGCTGCGGATGATCACCGCGAGCTTCCTGGTCAAGGACCTGCACGTGGAGTGGCAGCACGGCGCCCGCCACTTCCTGCACTGGCTGGTCGACGGCGACCTCGCCTCCAACAACCACGGCTGGCAGTGGGTCGCCGGCAGCGGCACCGACGCGTCGCCGTTCTTCCGGGTCTTCAACCCCACCACGCAGGGCAAGAAGTTCGACCCCGAGGGCGCCTACGTCCGCCGGTGGGTCGAGGAGCTGCGCGACGCCGACGGTGTGCCCGACCCGCACGAGCCGGACCAGGAGACCCGCGACCGGGTCGGCTACCCGGCCCCGATGGTCGACCACAAGCAGGAGCGCCAGGAGGCCCTCGACCGCTACGAGCGGATCAAGAAGTGACCGCCGCGGGCCAGGAGCTCGTCGTCCCCCGGCACTTCCACGGACCGCCGTCCTCCGGCAACGGCGGCTGGACGGCCGGCGCGGTCGTCGCCCGGCTGCTCGAGCACGCGGGGGCGGCGCCCGGCGCTGCCGTCACGGTGACGCTGCGACGGCCACCGCCGCTCGACGAGCCGCTGCCGCTCGACCTCGGGGACGACGGGGCCCGGCTCGGGCCCGCCGACGCGCCGGTGCTGCTGGCCCAGGCCGCCGCGGAGCCACCCGAGGCGCTCGCGCCGGTGCCGACCGAGGAGGCGCGCGCCGCTCGCGAGCGCTACGCCGGGCTGCGCTCCCACCCCTTCCCGGGCTGCTTCGTGTGCGGCACCGACCGCACCGCCGACGACGGCCTGCGGATCTTCCCCGGCCGGGTCGCCGACGACGACGAGGGCCGGGTGAGGGTCGCCGCGACGTGGACGCCCGCCGCCGGCCACGACCCGCGCGCGGCGTACGCCGAGGCCTGGGCCGCGCTGGACTGCGCCGGCGCGTGGGCCGGGGACCTCGAGGAGCGGCTGATGGTGCTCGGGCGGATGACGGCGCGCGTGGTGGCGCTGCCCGCCCCCGGCGTCGAGCACGTCGTGGTAGGCGTCGCCCGCGGCGAGGACGGGCGCAAGACCTTCACCGCGACCACCCTGCGCACCGCCGACGGTGACCTCGTCGGCGCCGCCGAGCAGGTCTGGATCGCCGTCGACCCGGCCGCCTTCGGGTGACCCCGCCCCGGACCCGTAGGCTCGGCGCATGCCCGCTTTGAACGATCCAACCGAGTCGCGCTGGTGGCAGCACGCGGTGGTCTACCAGGTCTACCCGCGCAGCTTCGCGGACGGCGACGGCGACGGCGTGGGTGACCTCCCGGGCATCACCGCGGGGCTGCCCCACCTGCGCGACCTGGGCGTGGACGCGGTGTGGCTGTCGCCGTTCTACCGCTCGCCGCAGCGCGACCACGGCTACGACGTCGCCGACTACCACGACGTCGACCCGCTGTTCGGGACCCTCGACGACGCCGACGCGCTGATCGCGAGCGCCCACCGGCTGGGGTTGCGGGTGATCGTCGACCTGGTCCCCAACCACACCTCCGACCAGCACGCCTGGTTCCAGCAGGCGCTCGCCGCCGCGCCGGGCAGCCCGGAGCGGGCGCGCTACCTGTTCCGCGACGGACGCGGCCCGGACGGCTCCGAGCCGCCCAACAACTGGAGCTCCGTCTTCGGCGGCCGGGCCTGGACCCGCGTCACCGAGGCCGACGGCCGCCCCGGCCAGTGGTACCTGCACCTGTTCGACGACACCCAGCCCGACCTCGACTGGCGCAACCCCGAGGTCGGCGACATGTTCGTCGAGGTGCTCCGGTTCTGGCTCGACCGCGGGGTCGACGGGTTCCGCGTCGACGTCGCCCACGGGCTGGTCAAGGAGGAGTCGCTGCGCGACCAGGTCGTCCCCGAGGGCGGCGAGCCGGGCAGCGTGAGCATGGACTCCGCTGACTCCGCCGGCGTGGCCTCCTCCGGGGGCGGGTCGATGGTGGAGCGGACGCTGCGCGACGAGCCGATGTGGGACCAGCCCGAGGTCCACGACGTCTACCGCCGCTGGCACGACGTGCTGGCCGGCTACGACGGCGACCGGATGACGGTCGCCGAGGCGTGGACGCAGACCCCGGAGTCGATGGCGGCGTTCGTGCGCCCCGACGAGATGAGCCAGGCCTTCAACTTCGCCTGGCTGCTGGCCCCGTGGAGCGCGCGCGCCTTCGCCGACGTCGTCACCGGGTCGATGGAGGCGGTCGGCCACGTCGGCGCGCTGCCCACCTGGGTGCTGAGCAACCACGACGTGGTGCGCCACCCCACGCGCTACGGCGGTGGCGAGGTCGGCCTCGCCCGGGCCCGGGCCGGCACGCTCGCGATGCTGGCGCTGCCCGGCTCGGCCTACCTCTACCAGGGCGAGGAGCTGGGGCTGGAGCAGGTCGACGTGCCCGAGGAGCACCGCCAGGACCCGGCGTACCTGCGGCAGCGCGAGACCACCGGCGAGGTCGGCCGCGACGGCTGCCGGGTGCCGCTGCCGTGGTCGGGCGCCGCGCCGCCGTACGGCTTCGGGCCGGGCGACGGCCAGCCGTGGCTGCCGCAGCCGGCGGACTGGGCGGCCGTGACCGTCGAGGCGCAGCAGGGGGACCCCGCCTCGACGCTGGCCTTCTACCAGGCGGCGCTGGCCGCCCGCCGCGAGCACGCGCGCGACCTGCCGGTCGCCGTCGCGGTCGACGTCGAGGGTGACCTGCTGCGGCTCGAGCGCGGCGACCTCGTCGTGCTCCTGAACGCGGGCGCCGCTGCCGTGCCGCTGCCCGCGGGCGAGCTGCTGCTCAGCAGCGGCCCGTTGGCCGACCCGGAGGACGAGCACGGCGCGCGGTCGCTGCCCCCGCACACCGCGGTGTGGCTGCGCGCCTGACGGACGTGCTCCGTCAGGCGTCGCGGCGCGCCCGGGCGTCGTCGATGGTGCGGTTGTAGCGGGTCAGCTGGGCCACGAAGCCGGCCAGCTCGTCCTCGTCCCAGGTCCCGAGGGCCTCGTCGAACCACTTCCGTCGGTGCTCGTCGACGTCGGCGAGCCGGGCGGCCGCCTCGGCGCTGAGCGAGAGCAGGGTCGCGCGGCCGTCGTCGGGGTCGGGCGTGCGCTCGACGAGGCCGAGGTCGAGCAGGTGCTGCACGTGCCGGCTGACGGCCCCCTTGTCCAGCTCGAGGCCCTCCGCCACCGATGCGGCGCGCGCGGCGCCGTGCTGGTGGAGGTGGGTCAGGATCCAGTACGCCGCCGGCTGGAGGTCGGGGTGGATGGCGCGGGCGCGCTCGGCGACCACGCGCTTGAGCCGCCGGATCAGCGTCCCGAGCTCGCGCTCCAGCGTGCGGGTGCTCTCGGCGCGCCCGCCGGACCCGCCCGACCCGCTCACCGGGGCGCCTCGCCGGCCACGGCCTCGGCGCGCTCGTCGCCGGCGGCCACGGTGGTCGCGACGGGGGCGCCGTCGTCGTCCAGGGTGGTGCGCAGCGGGACCTCCTCGATCGCGAGGATGCACAGCAGCGCGACGAGGGCGAAGGGCGCGGCGACGAGGAACAGGTGGCCGGTCGCGTCGCCGAAGGCCTGCTCGTACAGCGCCCGCACCGGCGCGGGCAGGGTGGCGGGGTCGGGGATCGTCGAGCCGAGGGCCGCGCCCGGCGCGATGCCGAGCCGGGCCAGCCCGGCGCTCATCGACTCCGCCACCTGGTGGCTGAGCAGCGCGCCCAGCGCCGAGACGCCGGCGGCGCCGCCCATGCTGCGGAAGAACGCGACCGTCGCGCTGGCGGCGCCGAGGTCGGACTGCGCGGTGTTGTTCTGCACCGCCAGGACGAGGTTCTGCATGGTCGCGCCGATGCCGAGGCCGACCAGCGCCATGAACCCGCCGACCACCCACAGCGACGTGGTGGCGTCGATCGTGGCGAGCAGCGCGAACCCGACCGTGGTGAGGGCCGCGCCACCGACCAGGTAGCGCTTCCAGGACCCGGTCCGGGTGATCACCCGGCCGCTGACGATGCTCGAGACCAGCAGCCCGCCGACCATCGCGACCGACATCAGCCCGGCCTCGGTGGGACTCATGCCGCGGGCCAGCTGGAAGTACTGGCTGAGGTAGACCGTGGAGCCGAACATCGCCACGCCGATCATCGCCGAGGCCACGGTGGCGAGCACGGTCGTCCGGTCGCGGAACAGGCGCAGCGGCACGACGGGGTCGACCGCGCGGGCCTCGACGCGGACGGCGGCGACGACCACCAGCACGCCGGCGAGGACCAGCAGCGCGCTCGGCGCCGAGACCCAGCCGAACAGCGTGCCGGCCAGGGAGACCCAGGCCAGCAGCAGGCTGACGCCACCGACGACGAGCACCGCCCCCCACCAGTCGATGGTGACCGGCCGGGTGGTGACCGGCAGGTGGAGCCGGCGCTGCAGGACGACCAGGGCCAGCGCGGCGATCGGGATGGGTACGAAGAAGCAGCCGCGCCAGCCCAGCGGGCTGTCGACGATGACGCCGCCGATCAGCGGTCCCGAGACGGTCGCCAGCGCGAAGACCGCGCCGATGTAGCCGGAGTACCGGCCGCGCTCACGCGGGCTGACCAGCGAGGCGATGACGACCTGGACGAGCGCGGTCAGGCCGCCGACGCCGAGCCCCTGGATCGCGCGGGCCCCGATCAGGACCTCCATCGAGGGTGCGGCGGCGGCGAGCAGCGAGCCGGCGGTGAAGACGACCAGCGCCGACTGCACCAGCAGCTTCTTGCTGTAGAGGTCCGCCAGCTTGCCCCAGATCGGCGTCGTCGCCGTCATGGTCAGCAGGGTGGCCACGACGACCCACGTGTAGCCGGTCTGGGTGCCCTCCAGGTCCGTGACGATCCGCGGCAGCGCGTTGGTCACGACCGTGCTCGAGACCATCGCCACGAACATCGCGAGCAGCAGCCCGCTCATCGCCTCGAGCACCTCGCGGTGCGTCATCCGCCCCTGCTCGGCCACCGGCGCCCCGGCGCCACCGGCGCCGCCGGGAGGGGCGGCCCGGGGGAGCGGGCCGGGTCCTGCTGGGTCACGTCGTCTCGTCTCACGGGAGGATGAAGGTTGACTATGGCAACCTTATTCCGCGCCGTGCGGCGACGCCACCGGGTGGGACCGGGATCACGCGGACCGGGCGGCCGAGCGCTCGGCCACCAGCGCGGCCAGGACCTCCGAGCAACCCGTCTCCACCGCGTACGTCGCGTGGGCGTCGCCGCGGGTCGGCCCCCGGTTGGCGATCACCACCGGGGTCCCGGCCTTCGCCGCACGGCGCACGAACCGCAGGCCGCTCATCACCGTCAGGCTGGACCCGACCACCAGCAGCGCGCCGCCCCCGTCGGCCAGCGCGTCGACGGCGTCGAAGCAGCGCCGGACCCGCGGCGTCGGCACGTTCTCGCCGAAGAACACCACGTCGGGCTTCAGCACGCCGCCGCAGGCGAGGCACGCCGGGACGACGAACCCCGTCGTCTCGTCGAGGTCGACGTCACCGTCGGGCCGGCTCTCGACCGGGCCGCGCCCGGCGAGGACCCGCTCGACCCAGCCGGGGTTGAGCGCCTGCATCCGTTCGTGCAGCGCGGCGCGGGCGGTGACCTCGCGGCAGCCCAGGCAGACCACCTCGGCGATCCGGCCGTGCAGCGCGACCAGCCGGCGGGACCCGGCCTGCTCGTGGAGCCCGTCGACGTTCTGGGTGATCAGCAGCGCGGGGTCGAGCGCGGCCGCGGCCCGGTGCCCGGCGTTCGGCTCCGCGCCACGCATCCGTCCCCAGCCGAGGTGGCTGCGCGCCCAGTAGCGCTGCTGGGCGGTGCGGCCGGAGACGAACTCCTGGTAGGTCATCGGGGTCCGCGACGGCGCCCCGGGGCCGCGGTAGTCGGGGATGCCGGAGTCCGTGGACAGCCCGGCGCCGGTCAGCACCACCAGCGACCGGTCACGGAGCAGGTCGAGGGCGCGGACCACGTCGGCGGGGTCGGTGCTGCGGCGCCCCGGACCGGGGTCGGGCCGGGCGGCCGCGTGGCGCGGGCGGACCCCCGGGGCGGGGGCCGGGGGTGGGTTCACCGGGCGTAGCGCAGCGCCGCGCGGGCGCGCGCCTTCTCCGCCTCGACCTCGCGGTCCTTCGGGGGAGCGCTGGTGACCAGCTCCTCGAGCAGCCGCCGGGTGGCCCGGGCGACCTCGGCGGCGGCGTGCTCGACCGCTGCCTGGTTGGCCCGGGAGGGCTGGGAGGTGCCGCTGACCTTGCGCACGTACTGCAGCGCCGCCGCGTCGACCTCGTCGTCGGTGGCCGGCGGCGCGAAGTTGTGGAGCGGGCGGATGTTGCGGCACATGCGGCCAGGTTACGCCGGGGTCCGGCGCGACGGTCGGCTCGACGGGAGGCTCGTGGCTCGTCGACCGATGAGTCCCGGCGTCGGCCGCCGTCGGTACCCGAGAAGCAGCCGAGCAGGAGGAGCACGCCGTGCCACGGGTCCGCATCCACAACCTCGCCCTGTCGCTGGACGGGTTCGCCACCGGCGAGGGGCTCTCGTCCGACGCCCCGTTCGGCCACGCCGGGCACCGGTTGCACGAGTGGGCGTTCGCGACCCGGTTCGGTGCCCCGATCGTGGGCCGCGAGGGCGGGACCGCCGGGGTCGACGACGCCTTCGCCCAGCAGCACGAGCCGGGCATCGGCGCCGAGATCATGGGCGCGGGCAAGTTCGGCCCCCCGGGTTGGCAGGACGACGCGGGGTGGACGGGGTGGTGGGGCCCGACCCCGCCGTTCCGCACGCCGACCTTCGTGCTGACCCACCGCCCCCGGGCCCCCATCGAGATGGAGGGCGGGACCACGTTCCACTTCCTGGACGCGTCGCCGGCCGAGGCGCTCGACGTCGCGCGTCAGGCGGCGGCGGGGCGGGACGTGCGCATCGGCGGCGGCCCGACGGTGGCCCGCGACTTCATCGCGGCCGGTCTCGTCGACCACGTGCACCTGGTCCAGGTGCCGATCGTGCTCGGTCGCGGGGTGCGGCTCTGGGACGGTCTCGAGGCGCTCGAGGAGGGCTACGACATCGAGGCGGTCACGGGTCCCAGCGGCGTCACCCACCTGACCCTCACCCGGCGGTGAGGTCGAGGAAGCGGGCGTCGTCACCGGTGACCAGGACGACCCGCTCGTCGGGCAGCGGCACGGTGCGGACCCTCTCCACGCCGGCTCCGCGCTCGACGCGCTGCAGGCTGCTGCGCAGCCGACCACCGCCCAGCTCCAGGGTGGCGACGTGGGCCGCCGGGCTGCGCCACCCGCGCACCACGACGGTGAGCACCGTGCGCCGGCCGGGGAGCCAGGTGAGCTGGCGCGGGTCCTCGGCGACGGCGGCGCGGCTGCCGGGCCCGAAGCCCACGACGTCCAGCTGACGCACGTCGGTGAGGTCGGTGACGTCGAAGAGCCCCGCCTGCGCTCCCCACCCACCGGCGCATCGCGCGCCCGGCGGGCAGCCCGGTCCCTCGCCGACGCCGAGGAGCCGCTGGGACCCGAGGGGGTGCAGGTAGGAGGAGAACCCGGGCACCTCGAGCTCGCCGAGCTCGGTGGGCGTGGTCGGGTCGCTCAGGTCGACGGTGTGCAGCGGGTCGATGCGCCGGAAGGTCACCAGCACGGCCAGGTCGTCGAACCAGCGCACCGAGGTCAGGTCCTCGCCGCGCCCGAGCCCGTCGAGACGGCCGACCTCGACCAGCTCGCCGTCCCGCGGCTCGAGGGTCACCACGGACGTCGCGTCCGCGGTCTCGGCGGTCGCCTCGACCGCGAGCCGGAGGACGCCGTCGTGCTCGTCCATCGACCACCGATCCGCCAGGTGTCCGTCGACCTCGGCCGCGCCGACGTAGGAGGCCGCGACCCCGTCGAGGGCGAAGCCGTGCACGTGCGTGGTGCCGTCGGGCAGCCCGGGGTCGACGGTGCGGCACAGCCCCAGGCAGACCGGGTCGACCCAACCCGAGCGCAGGCCGCCGGAGGCGAGGTAGAGGTGGTCCGCGCTGGCGTAGGACAGCGGCAGGTCGGCGGCGACACCCAGCGCCGAGCCCGGCCCGGTCCCGCTGGTGCCGTCGTCCGCGCCGGCGCGCCCGCCGAAGCGCTCGCCGACCACGGCGGTCGTGCCCAGGGGCAGGTCGTCGTCGGGCACCGCCACCGCGGCGCAGTCCAGGAAGACGGTCGGGTCCCCGCCGCCGACGCTGCGCTCGGGCAGCCAGTCCTCGACCGACGAGCCCCGCACCAGCTCGCGGTTGCGGCGCAGCGCCTCGGCGCTGCCGACGTCCCCGCCGGGCGAGACGAAGTCGAGGTCGGGCAGCCCGGCCCCGAGCACGATCCGCACGACGTCGCCGTGCTGGGTCGCCGCGACCAGCTGCGCGTCGTAGGTGGTCTGCTCCAGCACGCGGGGCTCGCCGGGATCGGCGACGTCCAGGGTGGTCAGCCCGGTCGTGCCCGCCCCGGAGCCGGCGACCAGGACCATCAGCCGGTCGCCGTCCAGGAGCAGCTCGGCCGCCGCCGCGGCGGCGGGGGTGGGCTCCAGACCGGGGGCGGCCGGTGCGCCGCCGAGGTCCTCGAGGTCGAGCAGGTCGGTGCGCGACAGCTCGCGGACCCGGTCGCCGGCGACGTCGGCGAGCACCAGCTCGCCGTCCTCGACACGCGCGAGCAGCCGGCCGTCGGTCTTGACCGAGTCGGGCTCGTCGACCCCGGCCTCCTGCACGTTCGTACCGGTCGCGCTCGCCGTGGACCGGGTCGTCCCCGGCGTGCCGGGTGCGGTGACGCCGGACCGGGACGCGCCGGCGGAGGACGTCGACGACTCGGCCGGCGCGGCCAACGCGTCGCCGGCGCCGTCCTCGATCGCGAGCGGCAGTGGCAGGTCGCCCGCGAGCGGCTCCCAGCCCGCCGGTCCCACGAGCGGCAGCCCGGTGTCGACGTAGTGGTCGAGCAGGTCGGTGCAGGACCCGGCTGCCAGGTCACCGGTGAAACCGACCGGCACCGGGTCCCCGATCGGCTCCGTGGACGTCCCGCCCGGACCCGCCGGCGCCGGCAGGGTGGGGGACGGCTCCCGCGCCAGGACGGCTCCGGTGGCGACGGCGCCGAGCAGCGCGCCGACGGCGAGCAGGCTGACGGCGGGGGCCGGGTGCGGGGTGCGACGGGGGCGGGGCTGTCGGTCCATGGGCGTGGGACGCGGGCGGGCCGCTCCCGGTTCCCTCTGCGACGATGGCGGCATGGCTGAGCAGAGCGGTGGACGCACCTACGACGTCGTGCTGGTCGGGGCGACCGGCTTCACCGGGGGCCTGACCGCGGAGTACCTCGCCCGCAGCGGTCCCGACGGGCTGCGGTGGGCCATCGCCGGCCGCAACCAGCAGCGGCTGGCTGCCGTGCGCGAGCGGCTGGCCGCGATCGACCCCGCCCTGGCTGACCTGCCGCTGCTGCACGCCGACGTCGAGGACCCGGCCTCGCTCGCCGACGTGGCCCGCGACGCCCGCGTCGTGATCACGACGGTCGGTCCCTACCGGCGCTGGGGCGACCCGCTCGTCGCGGCCTGCGCCGAGGCCGGCACCGACTACGTCGACCTGACCGGCGAGCCGGAGTTCGCCGACCGCACCTACCTCTCCCACCACCGCACGGCCGAGGCCAGCGGGGCCCGGATCGTGCACGCCTGCGGCTTCGACTCGGTGCCCCACGACCTCGGTGCCCTGTTCACCGTCGAGCAGCTGCGCGCCGAGGGACCGGTGACGATGCGCGGCGTCGTCCGGGCCAGCGGCATGTTCTCCGGCGGGACGTTCCACTCCGTGATGGACGCCGCCGCCCGCGCCCGCCAGTCGCGGGACGCGTTGCAGGCCCGCCGCCGCCTCGAGCCGCCGACCCCGGGACGGACGTCGCGGGTGGTGACCGGCCGGCCGCACCGGGACCCGGTGCTGGGGCTGTGGCTGCTGCCGATGCCGACGATCGACCCGCACGTGGTGGCCCGCAGCGGCGCCGCGCTCGAGGCGTACGGCCCCGAGTTCCGCTACAGCCACTACGCCGGAACGAAGACGCTGCGGTACGCGGCCGGCGGCGTGGCCGGGGTCGCCGCGCTCGCCGTCGCGGCGCAGGTCCCGCCGGTGCGAGGGGCGCTGCTCAAGCGCTTCGCGCAGGGCCAGGGCCCCGACGAGTCGCGACGGGACCGGTCCTGGTTCACCGTCGACCTGGTCGCGGAGGGCGACGGCCGCACGGTGCACACCCGGGTCAGCGGCGGCGACCCCGGCTACGGCGAGACCTCGACGATGCTCGCCGAGTCGGCGCTGTGCCTGGCACTCGACGACAACCCGCCGACGGCCGGCTGCGTCACTACCGCGCAGGCGATGGGCTCCGCCCTGACCGCCCGGCTGCGGGGCGCCGGGATCAGCTTCGAGGTCGTGGACTGACCGCCGGCGCTCCGGCCGCCTCGGCCCCGCCGGAGGTCAGCCCCTGGCCCGACGTCCGCGTCCACCGACCGCTGCCTACGGGAGGAGCCTCCCGCGCTCCTGCGTAGCAATCGCGACGAACGGGCCGGATCCGGTTGCATCGCCGCAGGTCAGCGCTGCGACACCTCCGGTCCGGCGCCGATTCCTACGCAGGAGCGCGGGGCAGGCGTTGACCCCGAGGCCCTTGTCGGAGATCAGCCCGCTCGGCGGCGTGGAGGCGCCGTTCGCCGTCAGGATCTCGGCCGTCCGCCTCACGTTCTCCTGCTGGGCCGCGGGAACCCGTTGGGCGACGGTCCCCGGCGCCCGGGAGCCCTGCTCGAACGCACGCTTGAGGCCGGTGACGATCCCGTTCAGGAAGTCACCGATCGGAGCGAACGGGTTGGGGAAGGCGCCAGCAGCAGCGGCCGTCCGCTGCTCGGCTGCCACCGAGGACGGCGTCCCACCGCCCAGGTACACGTGGCCGGGCTCCGCGCCGACGACGAACGAGCTGTCGTCCGGGATGTGCACGCCGTTGTGCTGGCCGGCGACCAGACCGGTGGCGGTGGGCTTGGCCACCGACCCCTGCGAGAGGCGGGGAGCAGACGTGGGGGTGGCGCTGATGCCGGTGCCGAGGTTGGCCGCGACGGCCGGCATCCGGCGGAACAGCTCCCACTCGGAGTCCTGGCCGACCCAGGTCCCGTCGGTCAGGGTGAGGGTCCGACCGCCGAGGGTGACGAACGACCCCGTGCGCTCGACGGCGTCGATGGACCGGTAGCCCGCCATCGTCGCGCCGCCGCGGGTGAACTTCGCCATGATCGCGTAGCGGTCGGCGCGATCGATCCCTGCCTCGAACGTGGTCTCACCCGACGCGTCGGTCTTCTGGGTAGCAGCCTTGCCGCCGGAGTTGAGGAAGGTGACGTCGACGCCCGGGATGAGGGCTCCGGTCGCGCGTTCCATCACCTGGATCGTGATCACGTTGTCCTGACCGCTGACCGTGAGCCGGCCGTCGGTGCCGATCGACAGGGTGTCGACCCCGGCCACCGAAGGATCGTCGCGCACGGTGAGCAGGAAGTCCTGGCGCACGGGTAGGCCGACCTTGATCTCGATCAGGTCGCGTTCCTGGTTGACGTTGGTGACACCGCGGACGAAGTCCTGCGTCACACCAGGAGCGTCGAAGTACTCGGAGACCTCGTAGCTGCACCCGAACGACCTCAGCACCTGGCCGACCTGCTGCTGGCTCATCAGACCGGTGCCGAGCAGCCGGCGCAGCTCGTCCTCGACCTTCGCGGGAGAGGCGTCGGTGGCGATCCAGGCGCACTTCGACTTCACCTCGGGCTTCTTCCTGGCCGCCTTGTCGAGGGCGGCGAGGGTCGCAGCGGCGATCTGCGCGTCGACCGCCGGGTCGAAGTAGCCCACCTTCAGCACCACCGGGGAGCCGGAGAGGGTGGTCACCTTCCTGCGCACCGCGAGGTTCTGGGTGAGGACCTCCCCTCCGCGGCCCTCGCTGCGCAGCGCCTTGGAGACCGCTCCATCCATCGCGCTGGACGGCTTGGCGCTCTCCACGAGCGTGATGTCGGCCCCGCCGGACCGCTGCCTCGCCACCCACGCGCGGACGTCCTCGACCGTCTCGAACCGCACGTTGGTCGCCTTGGCCGGGCAGTCGTCGTCCCGCGTTGCTCGGACCTGCGAGCACCTCACCTTGAACCGGGGCATGCGGAAGGTGTACGGCGCCTCGGTGACCGCGACGCCCGGGCTGGTGCCGGGGTCGGGGTCCGGGTCCGGGGTTCCCGCCGGGGCCGTCAGCGCGATCCGGACGTCTCCCTGCGGGGGACCCGAGGCGTCGTCGGGGTAGCCGCCGGAGGTGTCGACCGCGATCCGGTACGTCGTGCCCGCCGTCGCCGTGAACGTCGTCTCGGCGAACAACGTGTCGCGGCAGTGGGGACCGTCGGAGTCCTCGTTCGAGGCGACCGGTGTCAGGGAAGCGATCGTGCTGCCCTCGTACACACCCAGCCGCGTGTTGAAGCCGCTGCCGCAGGTGGAGATGGTGGCCTCACCGGCCGCCTCCGCGGTCCACGTCCACCACACCGAGTGGAAGGCCTCGCCGTAGGGCGAGCTCGCGTGGTTGGGTTCGCCCGCCTCGGCCGTGGCATCGACGTTGGTGCCCACGTAGGTGGCCCCGGAGGCCGGGAAGGGCGCAGCCCCGGCGAAGTCGTCGTTCTGCTGGGGCGCCGCACCGGCCACCCCCGGAACGAGCGTCAGGCCTGTCATGCCCAACGCCGCGGACGTCAGGAGACGTCCCATGGTCCCTCGGTCCATCGTCACCCTTCTCCGATCTTGCGACTCCCCGAGAGACTTGCGGCGAATTATTAGCACGCACCCAGACCCTGCGATCCGAATTTGCCGCAGACGCCGTTGCCGGGAGGAACGCCGGTCGACCACGACCCGTCGCAGCGGGACGGCCCGTCGAGGGCTGTCGATGACCGTCTTCCGCACCTGGGCCGCGAGAACGGGCCGTCCACACCCCGCACCTGCTGCACCGCCGACGTCGCTAGCGGCCTGCCAGGACCTGGGCGGCCTGTGCCCGGGCCGCGCCAGAGCACGAACGAGGACCGTCGAGCCCCGGATGGTCTCGTTCGCGCGCCTGCCTGGACCTGGGTCGGGTCGGGTCGGGTCAGGTCAGGTCAGGTCAGGTCAGGTCAGACGATCTTCACCTTCCGCTCCGTCGCCTTCACGTTGCCCGCCGCGTCGCGGAGCTCGACGCGAACCTCGGCGACGGCCGTGCCGCCCTGCGCGATCGTCTTCTTGACGCGTCGCACCAGCTTCTTGACCTGTCTCGGCTTGCCCTCGAGCTGCTGCGCGAAGACGTCCGTCGAGCCCACCCCGACGCCGCCGCGGGACGTCGTGAGCGCGAACCGGACGGCCTCCCTACCAGGGCGAGTCACCGCGACCGCTCCGGCGATCTCGACGTCGACGTGCTCCTGCCTGGCTGCGACCTTCGTCTCCAGGGTGAGCGCGCCGCCCTCGATCCTCACCTTGGCCGGGGTCCGGACGACGGTGCCGTCCACGGTCGTGTCGTCCGGTGGCGTGCCTCCGACCGCGACCGTGAAGCTGCGGGACGCGGGAGTCGGATCGATGTTCCCCGCAGGGTCGATCGCACGGACCCTGAAGGTGTGCACCCCATCGGCGAGAGCGGGGAGGGTGAGCGGCGAGGCGCACCCGGCGAATCCCCCGGCATCGACCGAGCACGTGAACGTCGAGCCGCTCTCGTCGGCGGCGAAGCTGAAGGTCGGCGTGTTGTCGTCGGTCGTGGTGCCCTCGGCCGGACCGGAGGTGATCGTCGTCTCCGGCGGCGTGGTGTCGACCGGGGGACCTCCGCCCGGGCCGACACGCCACAGCTCGCCACCCCGAGCGCCGTCGTCAGCGCTGAAGTAGAGCGTGCCGTCGACGGCGGCCAGCTGGCTCGGCCGACTGCTCGGTGCGCCAGCCCGGAGATCGGCGACGAGCTCGGTCCCCGACGAGGTGCCGTCCGACCTCCACAGCTCCTCGCCGTGGACGCCATCGGTGGCGAGGAAGTAGGCGGTGCCGTCCACGTCGGCGATGTCGAGGTCGGTGTAGTCACCGTTGAGCGTGCTGCCCTCCGGCCCCGGCATGATGTCCTTGACGAGGTGGGTGCCCCCGGTGGTGCCGTCGCTGGTCCACACCTCGAAACCGGACTCGAGCGTGATCGCTCTCAGGAACAGCGCGTCGCCGACGCTGGACAGGGCGAACGAGTTGCTCGAGCACACCCCCTGGTTGATGTCCGCCAGGAAGAGCGTGCCCGCGGCAGTACCGTCCGTGCGCCACAGCTCACGGCCGTAGCTGGAACCCTCGGTGTCCGCGGTCTCGGCGATGAAGAAGATCTGATCCCCGACGGCGGTCACGTCCGACACCCCGTCGGGAGGTGCCATCCCCTGGGTCGAGGGCTCTCCCACCTCGGTGACGCGGACGGTGCCGGCTGCCGTGCCGTCGGTCTTCCACAGCGTCCGATCTGTTTCGGTGGTTGCGGCGAAGTACAGGGAACCGCGCATCGTCACGGGTTCGCCAGGGTTGCTCCCCACCTCGCCCGGCATCAGGTCGGCGACGAGCCGGGTCCCGGCTGCGGTGCCGTCGGTCCGCCACAGCTCCATGCCGTGGATGCCGTCGTCGGCGGAGAAGTAGACGACGCCGGAGGCTTCGGCGATGTGGCGCGGGTAGCCCGACCCGGCCCCGGGGTCGATGTCGGCCACGCGCACCGTTCCTGCTGCTGTGCCGTCCGATCGCCACAGCTCGTCACCGCTGCTGCCGTCGTTCGCCCTGAAGTAGACGTGGTCGCCTGCGGCGACGAGCTCGGAGAACCGGAGTCCGGGACCACGGGGATTGATGTCCGCGACCCGCCTCGTTCCTGCTGCTGTGCCGTCCGACCGCCACAGCTCGTCGCCGGAGCCGTCGTCCGCGACGAACAACAACCTGCCACCGAGCTCGACCAGCGCAGAGGGGAAGCTCGACGCAGCCCCCGGCAGGATGTCGGCGACGCGCGTCGTGGTCGAGGCTGTCCCGGCGGTGCGCCACAGCTCCGCGCCGGCGTCGTCGTCGTACGCCGCGAAGTAGGTGACACCCCCTGCCTCGGTGACGTAGCCCGGGGAGCTTCCCTCCTCGCCGAGGTTGAGGTCGCTGACCAGGACGGGCTCCTGGGCCGCGGGCCCGGGGGCCGCGCCGTGGGACGCGCCTGCCAACGCGGAGACGACCAGGCCCGCGGCGATCATCGGTAGACCGAGCCGGGCCTGCCGAGCCCGCCGGAGCGTGGGGCTGGAGGGGGAGGAGGACGTGGACATGGTGCTACCTCTCGAGCGCGTGACTGGTGCTGGGCGTCCTCCCCGAGGTGGTCGGCCGAGGGGATGGTAGACGGCCGGAGGGAACCCCTGGTGCCTTTTCGCCGGAAGGTCGGAGCTCGAATCATCGTCGCCGCGGCCCCGGCGTCGCAGCGTCCGGGCCCGTCCCCAGCGGTTCCGACCCGACCGGGCGACCGTCGCGGGTGACGTCTCGCGGGCCGGGCGGGCCGGGCCGGGCAGATGCAGATGCAGGTGCAGAGGTGCAGTGGTGCCCCAGGCAGGAGTCGAACCTGCGACCTTTCGCTTAGGAGGCGGCTGCTCTATCCGCTGAGCTACTGGGGCCGGCCGTCCGGTGCCCTGCGGGGACACCGGAACGGCGCACATCGTCTCAGGTCGGGCAGCGCGTGGCCGAGTCGCCGCTCGGGGTCCCGCCGGGACCCCGGATCGTCCGCGATGATCGAGGGGTCGTCCGGGAGCGTCCCGCCGACCGGAGGAGGCGCGGGCGTGGTCGGGACCGAGACCTTCTCCTGCCCCGGCTGCCGGACCACCCTGGTCGTCGGTGTCACCGCCTGCCCGCGGTGCGGCACCCGGCTGACGGGGCCGGACGCCGCCCGGCTCTGGCAGGTCCACCAGCAGATCGCCGGCCTCGAGGCCGAGGCCGACCGGCTGCTCGCCCGGCTCTCCGCAGCGCCGGGCGTACCGGACCCGACCGAGCCGCCGTCCTCGGCCGACCCGTCCTACCAGCCGTACCCGGCGGAGTCGGCCGCAGCGCACGCGACCGCGGGCCCGCGGCCGAGGTCGTCGGTCTCGGGCCAGCAGCTGCTCCTCGGCCTCGGCGCCCTGCTGCTGCTGTCCGCGGTCTCCGTCTTCGCGGTCGTGGTCTGGATCGTGGTCGGGCTCGCCGGCCAGGCGCTGATCATGCTGGGGCTCACCGCCGGTGCCGTCGCGGCGTCGGCGGTCGCGACCACGCGCCGGCTCCCGGCCGCCGCCGAGACTGCGGCGGTCATCGCCACCGGCCTGCTCCTGCTCGACCTCGCCGCCGCGCGCGGGCTCGGGTTCGCCGGGCTGGACGACGTCCCCGGAGCCCGGTACGGCGTCGCGGCGTCCCTGCTCGCCGGCGCGCTGCTGCTCGGCTTCGACCGCGTCGTCCCACGGTCCCGCGACGAGCAGCCGCTGCGCCGCGTCGTGGTCTACCGCCCCGCCGCCGCGCTCGCGTCCACCCTCGTCCCCTGGTCGGCGCTGGCCGCCCTCACCGTCGAGGGCGCGGCACTCGTCGCCGGGTTCGGTCTGGTCGCCCTCGCGGACCTCGCGGTCGCCGCCGTGGCCCGCAGGACCGACCGTCCGCGAGCGCCGGGACCCGCCCGGCTGCCCGCCAGCGCCGTGGTCGCGCTCTGCGGCGCCGCGCTCGCGGCGGTGCTGTTCCTGGTGCTCGGGCTCTCGCTCGGCTACGACCTCGAGGCGTCCACCGCGCAGCGGTACGCGGCCGCCGCCCTGCTCGCGCTCCTCCCGCTCGGCCTCGCGGTCGCGGCCTCCCGGCGGGTGCCGGTCACGCTGGCGGACTCGACACGCGCCGGGCTCCCGGTCGTCACGCTCGGCGCAGCGCTGCTGGTGCTCGGCGTCCCGCTGCTCGACGCGCCGTGGTGGCTGCTGGTGCTGCTCGCGGTCCCGACCGCCCTCGCGGTCGTCGCGGTCCTGCTGGCCGAGCGCCGTGGCAGCGTCGCGCGACCGGGCGCGGAGCCGTGGCTGCGCGCTCTGGTGGTGCTGGGCCAGGTGGTGCAGCCGCTGCTGCTCGCCGCGGTCCTCGCGGTGCGGCTGGTGGGGGAGGAGAGCGGGGCGGACGCGGTGCGGCGGGTCCTCGCGACCGGCGCGCCCCCCGGTCAGGCGGCGAGCGGCGGCACCCTCGCCGTCGCCGCGGTGCCGGCTCTGCTCTGGGCCGTGACCGCCGTGGTCTCGGCCGCGGTGCGGCGCTCCGGGTGGTCGGTGGCGATCGCTCACGTGGCGGCCTACGCCACGGTCGCGAGCGCGCTGCTCGAGGCCCCGGCGCCGGTCTGGGCGGCGGCGATGACGGCGGCCCTGGCCGCCGACGTGGCGCTGGCGTCGTACGCCGCGCGCCGGGGCGAGGGCCGAGCGGACCGGCTCTGGTCCGTCGTCGAGCTCGGCTGCGTGCTGGCCGGTGCCGCCTACACCGCGACCGCGCTCCTCGCGGCGTCCGACGGCGGGCCGGGACGCACCGCCGGCGGTGAGCATCGCCGCCGGCGTGCTCGTGGTCGTCCACGCGGCGTCACCGGGTCGCCTCGCGGCGGCGTACGCGGGCTCCGTGCTGATCTCCGCCGGCACCGCGCTGCTGGCCTCCGAGGCCGACGTCGGCGCGGTCGAGGTCTACACCGGACCGCTGGCGGTGATGCTCGCGCTCATCGGGCTCGTCCAGCGTCGACGCGACCCCGCCGCCCCCACCTCGCTCACGGCGGGTCCGGCCCTGTCCGTGGCGATCGGCCCGACGCTGCTGGCCGGGCTCGGCGGGGACGAGCTCCGCCTCGCGGTCGGCACCGTCGCTGCCGTCGTCGTCCTCCTGGTCGGCCTCCGGCAGCGGTGGAAGGCTCCGACGACCACCGGCGCGATCGCCCTCGTCGTGGTCGGCGTGACCCAGGGCGGACCGCTCGTCGCCTACGTCCCCGGCTGGCTGACGCTCGGGCTCGCCGGGGCGGTGCTGCTCGCCGCCGGGGTCGCGTGGGAGCGTGCGGTCCTCGCCGGGCGGCGGACCGGCGCCTGGTACGCGACGCTCCGCTGACGGACAGGACCCCGCATGCCCGCCACCTGCACCCCGCCGGCCGGACCCACCCCGGGGCGCCGCCGGACGGTCGTCCTCGCCCTGGTCGGGCTGGCCCTCGTCCTGATGGGCCCGGCCGCGGCCGGCGCGACGGCCGTGTCCCCGGCGGCAGCGGAGCGGATGACGGTCAAGGTGGCCTCGTTCAACATCCTCGGCTCCCACCACACCCGCGGGCCGGGAGGCTACGCGTCGGGCGTGAAGCGGGCGCGGATGGCCAAGCGGTTCCTCGCCGACGAGGGCACCAAGATCGTCGGGATGAGCGAGGCGCAGCGCGACCAGGTCCGGGTGCTGACCCGCGGCGGGACGTGGGGCTCGTGGCCGCGGCGCGGGCGCTCGACCGACACGCAGACCGCGCAGTCGGTGCTGTGGCGCACCCAGCGGTGGGCGCTGGTGCGCGCGGAGCGCTTCACGATCCCCTTCAACGCCGGCAACACCCGCGAGCAGCCGATGGTGCTGCTGCGGCACCGCGACACCGGGCGGCGGCTGTGGGTGGTCTCGGTCCATCTCCAGGGGGGCCAGGAGCGGCGCGACCGGCGCGAGCGACGGGTCGGGATGAAGCGGATGGTCCGCAACGTCCAGGACCTCCAGGGGACCGGTCCACCGGTCGTGCTCACCGGCGACATGAACTCCCGGCGAGCGGTGTTCTGCACGGTGCTGCGCGAGACCGCCCTCGACTCACCGATCGGCGGCGGGGCGCGCCGCGGGAGGTGCCGTCCGCCGTCGGGCATGCGCATCGACTGGATCTTCGGGTCGCGGTCCCTGGGGTGGTCGGGCTTCCGCTACGCCGACGGTCCCCGCATCGACCGGATCACCGACCACACCGTGCCGGTCGCCACCGTCGTCCGATGAGCTGGTCCGGGTCGACATTTGTCCGGCAACCAGGCGTCGGCGACACTGAGGGCCCCGCCGAACCACCCGGAGATGACGATGACCGACGCCCCGCCCGCTGACGCGCCCTACGGGCGGCGCCGGGCAGACACGCCGCGCCGGCACACCGTCGCCAAGGTCCTGGTCGCGTCGCTGGTGGCGGTGGCGATGGTCACCGGCCTCTCGGTGGTGTTCCTCTACCGCCACCTCAACGACAACCTGACGGTCCTCGACCCCGGCGACATGCTCTCCGACCGCCCGGACAAGGCCATCGACGACGTGCCGCAGGAGCCGCTGAACATCCTGGTGATGGGCAGCGACACCCGCGACGGCGAGGGCAACAACATCGACGGCCTGACCGAGGGCGGCGCCCGCTCCGACACCACGCTGCTCTTCCACCTCTCGGCGGACCGCGAGAACGCCTACGGCATCAGCATCCCGCGCGACTCCATCGTCGACCGACCCAAGTGCACCACCGCCGGTGGCGACCAGCTCGCGCCCGCCGCGGACGTGATGTGGAACGAGGCCTTCACCGTCGGCGGCCCGCTGTGCACGGTCCAGCAGTTCGAGCAGCTCACCGGCGTCTTCGTGGACCACTTCGTCGTCGTCGACTTCGGTGGGTTCCGCGACATGGTCGACGCCATCGACGGCGTCGAGGTCTGCATCCCCGAGGACATCGAGGACCCCGCGCACGGCATCAACATCCCGGCCGGCACCCGGGAGATCTCCGGCTACGAGGCCCTGAACTACGTGCGGGCCCGCTACACCCTCGGCGACGGGTCCGACATCGGGCGCATCAAGCGGCAGCAGGCGTTCGTGGCCGCGATGGCGAACAAGGTCGTCTCCGGCGGCATGCTCGCCCGCCTGGACCGGCTCGTCGGGTTCCTGAACGCGGCCACGCAGTCGCTGACCGTCGACCCGGGGCTGGCGAACGTCATCGACATCGGTCGGATCGGGCTCGGCTTCCGCGGGATCGGTCTCGACAACATCCGGTTCAACACCGTGCCGTTCGAGTACGACACCCGCCCCGGCTTCGAGGGTCGCGTGGTGTGGACGCCCGAGGCGCAGGACGTCTGGGACCGCGTCGCCGCCGACGAGCCGCTGACGAGCCGGCTCGAGGACGACACCGTGATCAGCGCCGACAGCGTGCCGGGCACCTCCGGCGACGGCAGCAGCCCGTCCGCGTCACCGGACGACGAGGGCTCGGCCGGCCCCTCGGGAGGCCCGAGCCCGAAGGTCGACCCCGAGCGCGAGGCCCAGCTCGAGGCCGCCGGTCTCTGTGCCTGAGCGGTCGGGGTCGGAGCCCGTCGCGGCGGAGTCCGCGGCCCAGCGACGCCGCCGGCTCGACGCCGTCTTCGGCGACGTCCTGCCCGAGACCACCCGTGACGACCAGCCCGACCGGACGGACCGGCCGGACGAGGCCGGCACGGACGCCTGGTTGCGGGCGCAGGTCCCGCCGCACCACGGCGGCTGAGCGACCCGCGTCGCGGGGCCCGGGCCCGGTCGGGGCCGTCTAGGCCTGGGGGGTGCCCGCGTGGCTCCCGCCGCCGGTACCGGGGGCGGCGGTGCCGGCCACGGAGTCGCGGATCTGGCGGAGCAGCTCGATCTCCTCGGGCGTGCCCGGCGGCGGTGCGGGGAAGTACCGCTCCTTGGCCCGGGTGTAGGGCACCACCACGAGGAAGTAGACGACCGCGGCGAGGATCAGGAACGCGATCACCGCGTTCAGGAAGGCGCCGAACGAGTTCAGCTCGTTCGAGAAGTACTCGCTGACGCTCTCCGGCAGGAGACCGGTCAGCCAGTTCGTGAAGGTCGTGACGACGGCTGCGAACGAGGTGCCGATGATCACCGCGACCGCGAGGTCGACCAGGCTCCCGCGCAGGATGAAGGTCTTGAAGCCGCTCATGTCGCTCCTCGGTCGCGGCGCGGGGGGTCGCGCCTGGGGCGGGCCCGAGGCTAGGGGGCGCTCCAGGTGAATGTCACGAAACCGGCGGCCGAGGCCTGCGCGACCGCGCCCGCGTCGGCCGGGTCGACCGCGACCACGACCAGCCGGCCCGGCAGCGCCCCGCCCGTCGCCGCCCCGGCCGCGAGGTCGTCACCCCCCGCCGCCGGCACGGTCACGACGTCCACCTGCGGCGCCAGCGGTGCCGCGACCCCTGGTGGTCCCGCGAGCCCGGCGGTCCCGGCCGCTCCGCCCTGGAGGTCCGCGGCGAGCAGGTCGACCCGGTCACCGGGGCGCAGCAGCGCCGCGGAGCCGGCGTCGGCCAGGCGCAGCGGCAGGACCACCCGCCCGGTCGTGGACGCGAGAAGGCTCCCGCCGAGGAGGCGGCCGGCCGAGACCGGTTCGCCGGCGGCCAGCGGACCGGTGGTCGTGCGACCCAGCACGGCCGCCGCGTCGGGCGGGTCGGGGCCACCGACCGGCAGGAGCACGGACGGCACGTCTCGCACCTCGACGTCCTCGGCCGTCAGCGGGACGCCCGGGGGGAGGTCCCGGGCGGCCACCAGCACCGGCTCGGTCGCGGGCGGCGGCGGGGTCGCGGCCCGCACCCCGGCCAGCACGGCCACCCCGGCGACCAGCGCGGCCAGCAGGCGGCGGCGGGCCAGGAGCACGCGCCGCGCCACTCGACCCGCCCGCCGCACGCGCAGCCGCAGCGGGAGGGTCGGCGAGACGGGCACGCGGCGAACCTAGGTCGCCCGCACCTGTCCCGGGCGGGTGCGGGTCAGCCGCGGTGGGCGCCGGACGCGGAGGGCCCGGCTGTGGACGTCAGCCGGCCTTCGCGCTGGAGCCGGTCGAGGAGCCGGCCTTCGCTGCGCCGTCCTTGGTCGCGCCGCTCTTACCCGCGCCGTTGCCAGTCGACGCAGCGGCGCCCGACCCGGAGCCGCCCGTGCCTGCGTCCTTGCCGCCGTCCTTGCCGCCGTCCTTGGCGCCCGCCTTGGTGGCGTCCCCGCCGCCGTCCTTCGCGCCGTCCTTCGCGCCGTCCTTGCCGTCCTTGCCCGCGCCGGCCGTCGCCGGCTCGCGGCTGTCGTTGCGGTAGAAGCCGGAGCCCTTGAAGACCACGCCGACGGCGTTGAAGAGCTTGCGCAGCCGCCCCTGGCACTGGGGGCACTCGGTGAGCGCGTCGTCGGAGAAGCTCTGCACCTGCTCGAAGCGGTGGCTGCAGTCGGTGCACGCGTACTGGTAGGTCGGCACGGGGGGTCTCCTTCGTCCTCGCCGGCGGAGGTCTCGCCGCGGGACCCGGCAAGCCGATCGGCTGGCACTCTCCTCCCGCGACTGCCAATCCTACGGCAGGGGGGCCACGGCACAATGGGGCGCACCATGGCCGACCAGACCCCCGCGGCGCCGGCGCCGTCGTCCCCCGGCCGGCTGCGCCGGGCCCGCCGGGCGTTCCTGGCGTGGCCCCGGCCGGCCCGGTCGGCCTCCTACGTCGCCGTCGGCCTGGTCCTGGCGCTGGTGCTCGGCGTCGTCACCGTGGTCACGATCGCGCGCCGACCGCTGCCGCCTACCGACGGGGCGGTCGCGCTGCCGGGGCTCGGCAGCGACGTCGAGGTGCTCCGCGACGAGCACGGGGTGCCCCAGGTGTGGGCGGACACCACCGAGGACCTGATGCGGGCCCAGGGGTGGCTGACCGCCTCCGAGCGCTTCTTCCAGATGGATGTGCGCCGCCACGTCGCCGAGGGCCGGTTGGCCGAGCTGTTCGGGCCGGCCGCGGTGCCCGGCGACCGGCTGGCCAGGACCCTGGGGTGGGCGCGGGTGGCCCGTCAGGAGCTGGCCCTGGTCGAGCCGGAGACGCGCACCGCGCTCGCGGCCTACGCCGAGGGCGTCAACGCCTACCTCGACCAGGCGTCGCCGACCGAGCTGGCGGTCGAGTACCCGCTGCTCGACCTGCTCGGCCCGGACGGCGCCGACGTGCAGCCCGAGCCCTGGACCGAGACCGACTCCCTGGCCTGGCTCAAGACGGTCGCCTGGGAGATCGGCGGCGACCTCGACGCCGAGGTGGAGCGCGCGCTGACCACGGCGGCGGTCGGCGAGGCGGTCGTCGGCGACCTCTACCCCGGCCGGCCGGTCGCCGCCCCCGTGGTCGACCAGGGCGCGGTCGTCGACGGGGTCTTCGAGCAGGACGCCGAGCGCGGTGGCACCCGCAACCCGCTCCGACCGCCCGTCGGCCCGCTCCTCGCCCCGCGGACCGCGCCGGGTGGGGGCGAGCCGGGGCTCGCCGCGCTGCGCCGCACCGCCCGTTCGCTGGACGCCCTGCCCTCCTGGGTGGCGGGCGGCGACGGCCGGGGTTCCAACGCCGTGGTGGTCGCCGGCGGACTGTCCTCGACGGGCGCGCCGCTGCTGGCCAACGACCCTCACCTCGACGCGACCCTGCCCGGCGTGTGGATGCAGGTCGGCCTGCACTGCACCGAGGTCGGCCCGGCCTGCCCCTACGACGTCGCCGGGTCGAGCCTCCCGGGGGTGCCGGGGGTCGTCGTCGGGCACAACGCGGACGTCGCCTGGGGCCTGACCGGCCTGCGCGCCGACGTCACCGACCTGTTCGTCGAGCGGGTCGGGGACGCGACCTACCGCTTCGAGGGCGAGGCGCGACCGCTGCGGGTGCGCCGGGAGCGGATCAGCGTCGCCGGGGCCGCCGACGTCGAGCTCGAGGTGCGCTCGACGCGGCACGGGCCGCTGCTCTCCGACGTCGCCGAGCCGGTGGCCGCGGTCGGCGACGTCGCGTCGCGGCTCGACCCCGTCGTCGACCCCGCCGTCGACCACGCCGTGGCGGTGCGCTGGACGGGGCTGGAGCCGACCACCACCGCCGACGCGATCCTGGCGCTGGACCGCGCCACCGACTGGGCCTCCTTCCAGGCGGCCGCGGCCCGGTTCGCGCTGCCGGCGCTCGGTCTGGTCTACGCCGACACCGCCGGTCACGTCGGCTTCCAGGCGACCGGCGCGGTCCCGGTGCGCAAGTCCGGCAACGACGGCACCCTCCCGGTGGACGGGTGGCGCTCGGAGACCGACTGGACCGGGCGCACCGTCCCGCCCGAGGGGCTGCCCAGCGTCCTCGACCCGGCCGACGGGGTCGTGGTCGCCGCCAACCAGCCGCTGACCCGCCCCGGCTACCCCTACCGGCTCGCCGCGGGCGCCGACCCCGGCTACCGGGCGGCGCGGATCCGGCGCCTGCTCGACGCGGCCCTCGCCGGCGACGGGGCGGTGTCGCCGGGGGAGCTCGCCGCCCTCCAGGGCGACGACCTGCACCCGCTGGCCGCGCGGCTGGTCCCGGTGCTGCTCGAGGTCGACCTGCCGGCCGGCTACGACTCCGCGGGGCAGCGGCTGCTGGCCGGCTGGGACGGCCACCAACCGCCGGGCAGCGCCGGCGCCGCGTACTTCAACGCGGTGTGGCGCTCGCTGCTGGAGCGCACCTTCCACGACGAGCTGCCCGCGGGGCTGCGGCCCGACGGCGGGGCGCGCTGGGTCGCGGTGGTCGCGCGGCTGCTGGACGAGCCCGGCTCACCGTGGTGGGACGACCTGCGCACCGACGACGTGATCGAGCAGCGCGACGACGTGCTGCGCAGCGCCCTGCTGGACGCGCGGGACGACCTGACCGCGCGGCTCGCGTACGACGCCGCGGACTGGGAGTGGGGTCGCACCCACCTGCTGCGGCTGGAGGCGGCGTCCGGGCCGCTGTGGAGCAGCGGGACCGTCCGCGACCTGCTCGACCGGACCGGGCCCCCGACCGGCGGTTCCGGGACCGCGGTGGAGTCGACCGACTGGGACGCCGGCGACCCGGACCGCCCGTGGGTGGTCACCACCGCGCCGTCGATGCGGATGGTCGTCGACCTCGGCGACCTGGACCGCTCCGGCTGGGTCTCCCTGGCCGGGGTGTCGGGCCACCCCACCAGCGCCCACTACGTCGACCAGCTCGCCGCGTGGTCGGCGGGGGAGCTGCTGGCCTGGCCGTTCAGCCGCGAGGCCGTCGAGGCGGCCGCCGAGGACGTGCTGCTGCTGCGTGCGCCCGGCTGACGGCCCTGGGCCGGCGCGCCGGGGAGGTCAGCCGAAGCGTCGTACGCCGTCGGCGGTGGCGGCGGCCCGGACCGGCCGGTCGTGCGGCTCGGCCGGCACGGCCCGGCCCACCTCGTCGGGGTAGAGCAGCACGCAGGTGAGGGTCCCCACCGGGACCCGCGCCAGCGCCCGGTCGTAGCACCCGCCGCCGCGGCCCAGCCGGAGGCCGGCGTCGTCGACCGCCAGGCCGGGCACGAGCACCACGTCGGCCTGCGCGACCGCGTCGCGCCCCAGCGGCGGGCCCGTGGGTTCCAGCAGCCCACGGGCGGCGGGGTAGAGGCTGCCCTCCCCGGCGTGGACGGCCCAGTCCAGGTCGAGGTCGGGCTGCACCAGCGGCAGCAGCACCCGCCGTCGCTGCTGCAGGAGCGCGGCCAGCAGCGCCGACGTCCCGGGCTCGCCGCCGACGGCGACGTAGGCGGCCACCGTGGCGGCGCGGCGCAGCTCGGGGAGGGCGAGCAGGTGCCCCGCGAGCGCCCTGGCCGCGTCGGCGACCTCGGCCGGCGGGCGCCGCCGACGGGCGGCGAGGAGCTGGTCGCGCAGCGCCGTCTTGGCCGGCGCGACCGACCGCGGGGCGGGCGCTGCCGGATCCGGTTGGGGAGGAGGTTGTGGACCGTCCACCGGACGAGCCTACGATCACCCGCATGGGTAGCCCAGCACTGAAGAAGGCCCTGGCCAAGATGGCCGAGGCCGGGGTCGACGAGGTCGCGGTCGAGACCTTCGCGCACTACTTCCGCCTGCTCGAGCACGGCGAGACCGGGATGATCCCCGAGTCGACGATCGAGCCGGTCGACATGGAGCGCCTCGCCGACGTCGACGTCGACGACGAGACCGCCTCCGAGGCGGTGCGCCACACCGCCGTGATCAAGCTCAACGGCGGGCTCGGCACGTCGATGGGCATGGACCGCGCCAAGTCGCTGCTGTGCGTGCGGCGCGGGCTGTCGTTCCTCGACATCATCGCCCGCCAGGTGCTCCACCTGCGCCGCGAGTACGACGCCGTGCTGCCGCTGATGTTCATGGACTCGTTCCGCACGACCCGCGACACCCTCGCCGCGCTGCAGCGCTACGACGACCTGCCGGTCGACGGCCTGCCCCTGGACTTCCTGCAGAACAAGGTCCCCAAGCTGCTGGTCAAGGACCTCGGCCCGGTCTCGTGGCCGCAGGACCCCGACCTCGAGTGGTGCCCGCCCGGGCACGGCGACCTGTACACCGCGCTGCGCGGGAGGGGTCTGCTCGAGACGCTGCTGGAGCAGGGCTACCGCTACGTCTTCGTCTCCAACTCCGACAACCTCGGCGCCGTGCCGGACGCACGCGTGGCCGGCTGGTTCGCGCAGACCGGCGCGCCGTTCGCGATCGAGGCCGTGCGCCGCACGCCCTCGGACCGCAAGGGCGGTCACTTCGCCACGCGCAAGCACGACGGGCGGATCGTGCTGCGCGAGTCGGCGCAGACGCCGAAGGAGGACGCCGAGGCGCTGGCCGACCTCGAGCGCCACCGGTTCTGCTCGACCAACAACCTGTGGTTCGACGTCCGCGCGATGAAGGAGGCCCTGGACGCCCGCGACGGCATCCTCGGGCTGCCGCTGATCCGCAACGTCAAGACCGTCGACCCCGGCGACCCGTCCAGCCCCGAGGTGGTGCAGGTCGAGACCGCGATGGGTGCCGCGATCGAGGTCTTCGAGGGCGCCCGCCTGATCGAGGTCGGCCGCGAGCGGTTCGTGCCGGTCAAGACCACCAACGACCTGCTGGTGCTGCGCTCCGACGTCTACGACATCGGCCGCGACTTCGTCCTCGACCCGGTCGCCGAGGTCCCCTTCGTCGACCTCGACGGCGAGCACTACAAGCTGGTCGGGCAGTTCGACCAGCACTTCCCCGAGGGAGCCCCCTCGCTGCGGAAGGCCTCCTCGCTGCGCATCGAGGGCGACTGGACCTTCGGTCGGGGCGTCTCCGTGGTCGGCGACGTCCACCTCGAGGACGGCACCGGGCGGCGGGTCGCGGCCGACGAGGTGCTCACCGGCCCCGAGGGTGGCTGACCCCGTGGCCGACCCGGGCCCGCGCAGCGTCGAGGAGCACCTCGCGAGCATCCTCGACGCGGTGGGCCCGCTCCCGGCGCGCACGGTCGGGCTCGACCACGCCCACGGGCTGGTGCTCGTCGAGGACCAGGTGGCCGGGCTGCGGCTGCCGCGCTTCACCAACTCCGCGATGGACGGCTACGCCGTGCGCGCCGCCGACCTCGGCGAACCGAGCGACGCCGCCCCGGTCGAGCTCCGGGTCGCCGGCGAGGTCGGCGCAGGTCAGGCCACCACGCGGGTCGTGCCGGCCGGCGAGGTCGTCAAGATCATGACCGGGGCGCCGGTACCCGAGGGCGCGGACGCGGTGGTGCCCTACGAGTGGACCGACCGCGGCGCGGTGACCGTCCGCATCACCCGCGCGCCGGCGGTCGGTGCCCACCTGCGGGGCGCGGGCGAGGACGTCCGCGAGGGCGACCTGCTCGTCGCCGCCGGCACCCGGCTGGGGCCCCGGCACCTGGGCCTGCTGGCCTCCTGCGGGATCGCGTCGGTGCCGGTGCGACCGCGTCCGGTGGTGGCGGTGGTCTCGACCGGGGCCGAGCTGCGCGAGCCCGGCACCCCGGTCGCCGACCTCGGCGAGGACGCGATCTTCGACGGCAACTCCTACCTGCTCGCGGCCGCGGTCGAGGCGGCCGGCGCCACCGCCCGCCGGGTCGGCATCGTCGGCGACGAGCCGCGGGCGTTCCTCGACGTGCTCGACGGGCTGCGTGCGGACGGCGGCGTGCACGCCGTGGTCACCTCCGGCGGCGTCAGCCAGGGTGACTTCGACGTCGTCAAGGCGGCGCTGCGCCCGCTCGGCACGGTGTGGTTCGGGCCGGTGGCGATGCAGCCCGGCAAGCCGCAGGGCTTCGGCCACGTCGGCGGGCTGCCGGTCTTCACGCTGCCGGGCAACCCGGTGTCGTCGTACCTGTCGACCGAGCTGTTCGTGCGGCCGGCGCTGCGCACGATGATGGGGCTCTCGCCGGTGAGCCGGCCGACCGTGACCGCCACGTTGACCGAACCGGTCCGCTCGCCACCGGGGCGGCGGCAGTTCCTGCGCGGCACGGTCTCCGGCGACGACGAGGCCGACGGCGGGCTGCGGGTGGCGCTGAGCGTCTCCCCGGTCGGCGGCTCCGGCTCCCACCTGGTCGGCGACCTCGCGGCCGCCGACGCGTTGATCGTGGTGCCCGAGGACGTCACCTCGCTCGAGGCCGGGGCCGCGGTGCAGGTCGTGCGGCTGAGCCTGGTGGAGGACGGGTCGTGAGCGCGGCCGAGGGGGACGCGGCCCGGCTCACCCACGTCGACGAGCACGGCTCCGCACGGATGGTCGACGTCGGCGACAAGGCCGTCACCAGCCGCTCGGCCCGGGCGTCCGGCCGGGTGCTGGTCAGCGCCGAGGTGGTCGCGCTGCTGCGCGGGGAGGGCGTGCCCAAGGGCGACGCGCTCGGCGTCGCGCGGGTCGCCGGGATCATGGGCGCCAAGCTGACGCCGACGCTGGTCCCGCTGTGCCACCCGCTGGCGATCTCCGGCGTCGTCGTCGACCTCGAGGTGGCCGACGACGCGGTCGAGATCGCCGCGACCGTCCGCACGACCGACCGCACCGGGGTGGAGATGGAGGCGCTGACCGCGGTCTCCGTCGCGGCGCTGACGGTGGTCGACATGGTCAAGGCGGTCGACAAGGCCGCGGTGATCACCGACGTGCGGGTCGAGGCGAAGAGCGGCGGCCGCTCGGGGGACTGGTCGCGGTGAGCATCGAGCGCCGCGTGGAGCCGCGGGGGTCGCTGCGCGCGGTGGTCGTGGTCGCCTCCAACCGGGCCGCGGCAGGCGTCTACGAGGACGAGACCGGCCCCCTGATCGTCGCCGCGCTGGAGGCGCTCGGCTTCGCGGTGGGGCCGCCGCAGGTGGTGCCGGACGGCGACCCGGTGGGCGCCGCGATCCGGGCCGCGGCCGACGGCGGCGCGCGGGTGGTGCTCACCACCGGCGGCACCGGCCTGACCCCGACCGACCGCACGCCGGAGGTGACCCGGGCGCTGCTGTCCTACGAGGTGCCGGGGGTCGCCGAGGCGATCCGGGCGTACGGCGCCGCGGCGGGCGTGCCGACCGCGATGCTGTCCCGCGGCGTCGCCGGCGTCATCGGCTCGACGCTGGTCGTCAACCTGCCCGGCTCGCGCGGCGGGGTGCGCGACGGCCTCGCGGTGCTGCGTCCGGTGCTCGTGCACGCCGCCGAGCAGGTCGTCGGGAGCGACCACGGGGGTCCGTCGTGAGCGGGTCGCCGCCGCTGGTGCGCGGCCGGTCGTGGCCGGTGCGGCTGTCCTCGGGCCGCGACCCGGAGGTGGCGCTGCGACCGCTGGCGCGCTCGGACGCCACGCAGTGGCGGGAGGCCCGCCGTCGCAACGTGGACTGGCTGTCCCGGTGGGACGCGACCGTGCCGCCGGGGGGCTCGACCCGGCCGACGTCGTACCCGGCGCTGGTGCGGCGGATGCACGGCCAGGCCCGGCAGGGGCTGACGTTCCCGTTCGCGGTCGACGTCGACGGCGTGTTCGGCGGGCAGGTGACGGTCAACAACGTGGTGCGCGGCTCGGCGCAGTTCGCCTCGATCGGCTACTGGCTCGACCAGCGCTTCGCCGGGCGCGGGGTGATGCCGCGCGGGGTCGCGATGGTCGTCGACCACTGCTTCGGTCCGCTGCGGCTGCACCGGGTCGAGGTGGCGATCCGGCCCGAGAACTCCAACTCGCTGCGGGTGGTCGAGAAGCTGGCGATCCCCGAGGTCGGCTACGCCCCCCGCTACCTCCACATCGACGGCGACTGGCGCGACCACCGCCTCTACGCCCTCACCGCCGAGGACGTCCCCGAGGGCCTGCTGACCCGCTACGAGCGGTCGCAGGGATAGGGCCCGTGGTTTCCCCGGCCGGCCGGGGACTTTCGAGCTTGTGGGGGTTTGCAAAGCCCGACAAGCTCACAGACCCCCCGACAAGCACCGGCTGATGGGCGCCCGCCGGGTCCAGACCCACCCGCCACAGCAGCAATCGCACGACACACGGGTTGACATCCGCCCCGTACCGCGCCGCCGCTCCTAATCTCAGGTCGTGGACCTGAGCGCTCTCATCTTCGTCGCCCTCGCGGTGGCCTGGGCCGTCTACCTCGTCCCGCTGGCGGTGCGCCACCACGACGAGGCGGCACGCGCCCGCTCGGTGGAGCGGTTCTCGGCCACGATGCGGGTCCTGGCGCGCCGCGAGGCGGTCAGCAGCCGGGAGAGCCGGCTGGTCGTCAGCCCCGGACGCCCGGCCGCGACCACCACCGTGACCACCAAGGAGACCGTGGAGCGGGTGACGATGACCCCCGTTCCGGACGCCGCACATCCCGCCGTCACACCACCCGAGGTCCCCGCCGCCGTACGTCGGCAGGCCGCCGCCCGCGCGGCGGGCCGCCGCCGTCGCGTCCTGCTGGTGCTGCTGGTGCGTGGCCGCCGTCGTGATCACGCTGGCCGCCACGTCGGTGATCGGCTGGGCCTGGACCGCGGTCCCGGGTGCGCTCGTGGTCGCCTGGCTCACCGCCTGCCGGCTGATGGTCCGCCGCGAGCGCGGGGTGGCTGCCGACGCGCAGCTGCGCCGGGCCCAGCAGCGCGACGCCCGCGGCGCGCGGCGCGACGCCCGCCGCGAGGTCCGCATCGCCAAGCGCCGCGAGCGCGACGAGGACTTCTTCGGTGACTACGAGCCGCCGGCCCCGCTCGCGCCGATGGACGACGAGGACCCCACCGACCAGATCGCCGCGGTGGTCGCCGGCGCCAGCGCGCAGGTCCGCTCGGCCGTCGAGTCCGGCGTCTGGGACCCGGTCCCGGTGACCCTGCCGACCTACGTCGCCAAGGCCCCCGCCGCGCAGCGCACCGTGCGCACCATCGACCTCGACTCCACCGGCGTGTGGACCTCCGGGCCGTCGGAGTCCGACAGCGCCCTGGCCCGCGAGGCCCGGGTCGCCGAGGACGCCGACCGGCTCCGCACCCGCGACGCCGACGAGCGCCGCGCCACCGGCTCCTGAGGACGACCGACCCGGTCCGGCCGGTTCGGGGCGGGCGCCGCCCGGGTGCTAACGTCTGCCACTGCGCCGAGAGGCGCACCTGGGGCTGTGGCGCAGTTGGTAGCGCGTCTCGTTCGCAATGAGAAGGTCAGGGGTTCGAATCCCCTCAGCTCCACCAAACCGTCGTCAGGGGCCATGCCCGGCACGACTGGTGCACCGCGGGCCGCCACGGCGCTGCCGTGGGTGGATCATCTGCCATCGGCCGACCGATGATCGATCGTCCCGCGTCAGGATCCGGCACTCATCACTCGCCGTCGTACCTGGTACCGGGGTGGACACCACGTTCATCCGGTGCGACGGTCTTGTCCCTACAACCGAGGGTCCCGAGGCCCACTCGACCGGGGGAACCCATGGCGACCACCTCCCTGCACCGTCTCGCCGCTGGCGCCGCGACGCTCCTCACGACAGCAGCTCTGACCTTGGTCGGATCGACGAGCCCCGCACTGCCGGCGGGACCGGTTACCGCACCGGCCCGCGCCGTCGCGTGCGTCGACGACCATGCGGGACATGACGCGGCTCGCACGCGCAAGAACGGCTCCGCGAAGGAACCGAACGCCATCTCCGCGGCCAGGGCCGCCGCGCTCGGCAACCCCAAGGTCCGCAGAACGCTCGCCGCCGGATCCGTGACCATCGACACCGTCGTGCACGTGATCTCTGCCGAACCGCTCACCCGAGCCGAGATCGACCGGTACAACACGATGATCGCCGCACAGATGGACGTCCTCAACGACGCCTACGCCGGCTCCGGCGCCTCCGCCGGATCCACGGACACACCGTTCCGCTTCGACTACGAGCACACGACGTTCACCGTCAACGAGGCGTGGGCCTCGCTCGCGTACGGCTCCAAGGAGACCAAGGCCGCGAAGTCCGCGTTGCGCGAAGGGGACGCATCCACCCTCAACGTCTACGTCGTCGACCTCGGCGGCGGCCTCCTCGGCTACGCGACGTTCCCCCAGCAAGGGAAGGGCCGGCTCTCGCAGGACGGGGTCGTCATCCTCGACGAGTCGATGCCGGGCGGAGACGTCGCTCCTTACAACCGGGGCGACACCCTCGTCCACGAGGTCGGCCACTGGCTCGGTCTCTTCCACCCGTTCCAGGGAGCCTGCGACGGGCCCGGCGACTACGTCTCCGACACCCCGGCCGAGGCCGCACCCGCCTGGGACTGCACGATGCTCGGACGCGACAGCTGTCCCGCGGACGCGGGCACCGACCCGGTGCAGAACTTCATGGACTACGCCGACGACGAGTGCATCAACGAGTTCACCGAGGGCCAGGGCCGACGGATGAGCAACTCCTGGGAAGCCTTCCGCCAGTAGCGCGACAAGGCATGGATCGATCGTGACGACCACACCGGGAGCCCCGGCAACGGACCGTTGCGCCTTCCGGTCAGGCGGGATGCCCCGAGCGCGGCGCCCGGGACGGCGGGCCCACCACCGCGGCACGAGCCGCTCCCGGCGGGCGTAGCAATCGGACGTCCGCCGTGCAGGCCGACGCGCCGACCTGCGGTGGAGCACGGCCGACCGGCCGCGCGGCCCGATTGCTACGCACGAGGCGCGGGCGAGTCGCCCGGCCGCTAGGTTCGGACGATGGTCCGCCCCTACCGCCTCGAGCAGGCGCGCACCGTCCCGGTCGCACCGGACGACGCGTTCGCCGGGGTCCTGCCCGCGCCCCTGCCGCAGGTCTTCGCACGGCGCTACGGGCCGTTCCCGCCCGTACGCGAGGTACGCGGTCAGGTCGGCGCCTGGGGGGACGTCGGGCAGCAGCGGACCATCGTGACCGCGGACGGGGGCACGATGCTCGAGACCCTGAGCGTGGTCGACGAACCGCACCGGTTCGGCTACACCCTCACCGACGTCACCGGGCCGATGCGGCTGCTGATCACCACCCTCGACGGCGAGTGGACCTTCGAACCCGTCGGCAGCGGCACCCGGATCACCTGGCGGTGGACCGTCCAGCCGGCGTCGGCGGCGGCCGGGCCGGCGATGCCGGTCGTGGCGCGGCTCTGGCACCCCTACGCCGCCCGCGCCCTCGCCCGGGTGGAGGGCCTCCTGCTCGAGACCTGAGGAAGCGGGCCCGGGGGCTCGTGCGACGCTGTGCGCCCCGGGGCCGGCGGCCCCTCGCCCCACCGAGGAGGACGTCGATGAGCACCCTGCCCGCGTCGCTGACCGGCACCACCGTCGCCGTCCTCGGCGGCACCGGCCCGCAGGGGCGGGGCCTGGCGCGGCGGTTCGCCGCCGCCGGGCTGCCGGTGGTGATCGGCAGCCGCAGCGCCGAGCGCGCCGCTGAGGTCGCCGCCACGGTGGCCGACGCCGTCGGGGGCGCGGTCACCGGCGCCGACAACGCCGGCGCGGCCGGCGCCGGCGACGTGGTCGTGGTCGCCGTGCCGTGGGACGGCCACGCGGAGCTGCTCACCGCCCTCGCGCCGCAGCTGGCCGGCAAGGTCGTCGTCGACTGCGTCAACCCGCTCGGCTTCGACAAGCAGGGCGCCTACGCGCTCCCCGTCGAGGAGGGGTCGGCCGCCCAGCAGGCGCAGGCCATCCTCGGGGCGAGCACCGTGGTCGCGGCCTTCCACCACGTCAGCGCGGTGACCCTGGAGGACGACGCGGTGGCCTCGGTCGACACCGACGTGCTCGTCCTCGGCGACGACCGCGACGCCACCGACCTGGTGCGCGACCTGGCCGGCACGATCCCCGGGGTGCGCGGGATCTACGGCGGCCGGCTGCGCAACGCCCACCAGGTCGAGGCCCTCACCGCCAACCTGATCAGCGTCAACCGCCGCTACAAGGCGCACGCCGGGATCCGCGTCACGGACGTGTGACGAGCACCGGCCCGCGCGGCTAGGTTGCCGGGGTGCAGGAACAGCGCCGGGGCCGCAGGATCGCGATGGACGACGCCGAGCTGGACGCCTTCCTGGCCGAGGAGCGCACCTGCCGGGTCGCGACCGTCGGCGCGGACGGCGGCCCGCACGTCGTGCCGCTGTGGTTCGTCTGGGACGGCCGTCACCTGTGGCTCAGCTCGCTGACGCGCAGCCAGCGGTGGGCCGACCTGCAGCGCGACCCGCGGGTCGCCGTCGTCGTCGACGCGGGCGAGGAGTACACCGAGCTGCGCGGGGTGGAGCTGACCGGCACCGCCGCGGTGGTGGGCGACGTCCCGCGCACCGAGACGCCCGACCCGGAGCTGGCGGAGCCCGAGCGGATGTTCGCGCGCAAGTACTTCGGCACCGACGACTTCCCCGTCGACGGGCGCCACGCGTGGTTGCGCGTCGCTCCCGACCGGGTCGTGTCCTGGGACTTCCGCAAGAGCCCTGCCCTCCGCGCCGCCGACGGCTCGTGAGCGCCGGGGGGCAGGCGCCCGCAGCAGGGAGGCCGGTGCTCGTGGTGGTCGGCGCCGGCCCCGGGGTGAGCGGGTCGGTCGCCCGGCGGTTCGCCCGGGGCGGCCACGACGTGGCGCTGCTCGGTCGCGACGCCGCCGCGCTGCAGGCGGTCGCGGAGGACGTCACCGGCCTGGGCGGGACCGCTCACCACGCACGCGCCGACCTCACCGACACCGGCGCGGCGACCGCCGCGGTCCGCGGCCTCGCCGAGCGGTTCGGCCGGGTCGACGTGCTCCACTTCAACCCCAGCGCGTTCCGCGAGAAGGACCCCCTCGAGCTGACGGTGGCCGAGCTGCTCGAGGACGTCGCGCTCGGTGTCGGCGGGTTGCTCATCGCGGTGCAGGCCGTCCGCCCGTTCCTGGTGGCGGGCGGACGGGTGACGGTCACCGGCAGCATGGCCGCCGACCGGCCGTGGCACCGCGCGGCGTCGCTGGGCGTGCAGAAGGCGGGCGTGCGCAACCTGGTCCTCAGCCTGGACGCCGCGCTCGCGCCCGCCGGCGTCCGCGCGGTGTCGGTGACCGTGCACGGCTCCCTGGCGGCCGAGGGGCCGTTCACCCCCGACCGCGTCGCCGAGGCGGTGTGGGCCGCCGCGCGCCAGGACGAGGCGGGCTGGCGCACCGAGATTCCCTACCGGGGCTGAGCGCCACCACGGGTCGGCGTACCGACCCGCGGTGGTCGCTGCTCAGGCGGCCGCGGCGCGCTCGCCCAGGTCGGGACGAGCGGCGGCGTCCGCGTCGTGGCCGTCGCCGTAGGCGACCGGGTCGATCTCGATGCTCTGGGTCCGGGCCAGGCGGTAGATCAAGATGCCGAAGAGGGCCTTGGCGATGATGTCGGCGATGGAGTACCCGGCTTGCTTGGCGACGAAGCCGTCGGCGCCGCTGAAGAAGGAGCCGCCCAGCAGCGGGAAGGCGTAGGCGATCGGGTAGACGCCCCACGACGCCACGAGCAGCCACCGCAGGTTGGAGATCTGCTTCCGGGTCTGCGCCGAGCGGCCCTCGAGCGCCTTGCCGAGCTCGACGAAGAGCACGTACAGCAGGTAGAGGAAGGGGAGGGTGGACAGCACGCCCCACAGCACGCGGGGCCCGACCGCGAGGGTGATCTCACCGGGGTAGCCGAGCGCGATCATCAGCGCGGCCGCCGGCACCAGCCGCACCAGGAGCCGCCGCGAGGCGGCGCGGGTCAGCGCGAGCACCGCCACGGTCTCCACCAGCAGCAGCGGGACCGTCAGGAACCAGTCGACGTATCGGTAGCCCTCGTTGAACTCGATGTTGGAGAGCACGTGGGCCGACTCGATGGTCTCCCCGGCCGGGTAGCTCTCCTGGAAGTTCGCGAAGATGCGGAAGTAGTGGTACGCGGCGATGCCGCACACGGTCGCCGAGATGATCAGCGCCATCCGGAACCGCGGTGCCACCTGGCGCTGGGCCAGCAGGAGGAACAACGCGGTGAACAGCAGGCTCGCGATGGCGAGCGAGAGCAGGTTGTAGACGGTGGAGTACTGGCCTGCACTCAGCGACTCGATGGCGCTGGTGTCGGCTGCGGAGATCCTGGTCATGGGTCGTCCTCATGATGGGCGCGACCGCCAGGTCGCGAGGCCTGCTCGCCCCGGGTAGGCAGGAGACGCGTTGTCTGCGAGCGGGGTGACGGTAGGTCCACCAAAGGAAGATCGACAACTTGCACAAGTTTGCTCCCATTCTCACCCCTGTCCGCGACGGGTCCGAACGGGTGCCGTCGGGCGCAGCGGCGTGGCGCTACCGGTCCGGCCGCGACCCCAGGAGCTGCACGAGCAGGTCGGCGGCCGTCCCGAGGTCCGGGGCCGGCTCCAGCCCGGCGGGCAGGAGACGGGGCCACCCGTGACCGCCCACCACCACCGGCGTGCGTGGGCGGGTGCGCGGCACCGCGGCCACGAGCTCGTGCGGGTCGAGCCCACCGGCGATCGTGCTGCTGACGAAGACGGCGCCGGGCCGGGTGCGCCGCGCGACCGTGGCGAGCGTCGCGAGGGGCACCGGCGCCCCGAGGAGGTGGACCGGCAGGTCCCGCTCCGGCAGCGCCACCGCCAGGGTGTGCAGCGCGAGGACGTGCTGGTCGCCGGGAGCGGCCGCGAGCAGCACGGGGGGACGGGCGGGCACGGCCGGCAGCTCGCCGCGGCGCCGCCGCAACGCCCCCATCGTCGCCTCGGACAGCACGTGCTCGACCTCGATCCCGTCCCCGTGCTCGGCCCACCGCTTGCCGACCGCGACCAGGACGGGTCTGAGCAGCTCCTCCCACGTGGCGATGGCCCCGCGATCACGCAGCCCGCGCAGCACGACCTCCTCGGCGCCGGCGAGGTCGAGCTGGCCGACGGTGCGCGCCAGTCCGCGGGTCGTGGCGTCCGCGCCCGGCACGGCCAGGACGCGACCTCCGGGACCGGCGCCCCGGCGCGGGCGGTCCGACCCGCCGCCGGTCGGCACCGCGGGTGGGGCGGGACCCCGGGGGGGATCGGCCCCGCGCAGCGCCTCCCGGGCGGCCACGGCGGGTGCCACGCCCGCCCGGATCGCGTCGCGCACCTCGTCGAGCAGCGCGAGGTCGGCCGCGGAGTAGCGGCGGTGGCCGCCCGCCGTCCGCAGCGACGGGACCAGGCCGTAGCGGGTGCCCCAGCTGCGCAGCGTGCTGCTGGTGACCCCGAGCCGGGCGGCGGCGGTACCGACGGGGACACCGACCCCAGCCACGAGGTCGCTCGGCCCGCCCTCGGTCATGCGGTTCACCGTAGTGTCGGCGCGCGGCCCGGCCGGGCGGTACGTCCCGCCCCGGGTGGGCGCCCTATCGTCACCCACGAGGTCACGGGCGACCTGGACCGCGACGACGAGGAGCTCGGATGCTGATCGGGGTGCTGCGCGAGGCTCGCGCGGGTGAGACACGGGTGGCCGCGACCCCCGCCACGGTCGGCCGGCTGCGGTCGCTGGGCTACGACGTGGTCGTGGACCCCGGTGCGGGCGCGGCGTCGTCGTTCCCCGACGCGGCGTACGCCGAGGCGGGCGCCACGATCGGCGGCGCGGTCGGGGCGGCGTGCGACGCCGACGTCGTGCTCGGCGTGAACGCGCCGTCGCCGCAGCAGCTGGACCGGCTCCGTCCGGGCGCCACGGTCGTGGCGATCATGGCCCCCGCGCTGCACCCCGAGCTGGTCGAGGACCTGGCCCGCCGCCCGCTGACCGCGCTCGCCCTCGACGCCGTCCCGCGGATCAGCCGGGCCCAGTCGCTGGACGTGCTCTCCTCGATGGCCAACATCGCCGGCTACCGCGCCGTCGTCGAGGCCGCGCACGCCTTCGGCCGGTCCTTCACCGGTCAGGTGACCGCCGCCGGGAAGGTGCCGCCGGCCACCGTGCTCGTCGCGGGCGCCGGCGTCGCCGGGCTCGCCGCGATCGGCGCCGCCGGCTCGCTCGGCGCGGTGGTGCGCGCCACCGACCCGCGCCCGGAGGTCGCCGACCAGGTCCGCTCGGTCGGCGGGGAGTACCTGCCGGTGCTCGAGGCGGACCCGGACGCCGGCGACCCCGGAGCCGCCGGGGGACCCGGCACCGGCTACGCCCAGGCGATGGACGAGGCCTACCAGGCCCGCGAGGCGCGGCTGTACGCCGAGCAGTGCGCCGGGGCCGACGTCGTCATCACCACCGCGCTGATCCCCGGCCGTCCGGCGCCGCGGCTGATCACCGCCGAGATGGTCGCCTCGATGACCCCGGGCAGCGTCGTGGTCGACATGGCCGCCGCCCAGGGCGGCAACGTCGAGGGCACGGTGGCCGGCGAGAAGGTGGTGAGCGCCAACGGCGTCACCATCCTCGGCTACACCGACCTCGCGGGGCGGCTGCCCGCCCAGGCCTCCCAGCTCTACGGCACCAACCTGGTCAACCTCCTCACGTTGCTGACCCCCGGCAAGGACGGCGTGCTGGTGCTCGACCTGGACGACGTCGTGCAGCGCTCGATCACCGTCGTCCACGAGGGCCGCTCGACCTGGCCGCCGCCCCCGGTCCCGGTCTCCGCCGCGGCGCCGCCTGCCGCGCCCAAGGAGGCGGGGCCGAGCCCGGTCAAGCAACCGATGAGCGCCGGGCGGCGGCTCGGCCTGGTCGCGGCCGCCGCCGCGGGCCTCTTCGTCGTCGCCGCGCTGGCCCCGCCCGCGCTGCTGGGCAACCTGACCGTCTTCGCGCTCGCGATCGTGATCGGCTACTACGTGATCGGCAAGGTCCACCACGCGCTGCACACGCCGCTGATGTCGGTGACGAACGCGGTCTCCGGGATCATCGTGGTCGGCGCCCTGCTCCAGCTGGGCCACCCCGGCGAGGGCAGCGGCGCGCTGGTCACCGTGCTGGCCACGGTCGCGGTCCTGCTGGCCTCCATCAACGTCGTCGGCGGTTTCGCCGTGACCCGCCGCATGCTCGGCATGTTCTCGAGGAGCTGACATGACGATCGAGTCGGCCGCCCAGGCGGCGTACGTCGTCGCGGCGCTGCTGTTCGTGCTCGCGCTGGCCGGGCTGTCGCGCCACGAGACCGCGAAGGTGGGCAACACCTTCGGCATCGCCGGGATGGCGGTGGCCCTGGTCGCGACGGTCGCCCTCGCGGTCGAGCGCGGACTGGACGGGCTCGGGCTCGGGCTGCTCGTCGGCGCCACCCTCGTCGGCGGCGCGATCGGGCTGTGGCGGGCGCGGGTCGTCGAGATGACCGGCATGCCCGAGCTGATCGCGCTGCTGCACTCCTTCGTCGGCCTGGCCGCGGTGCTGGTGGGCTGGAACGGCTACCTCCAGGTCGAGGCCGACCCCGGCGGCGCCGAGGCGGCGCTGCTCGGCCGGGAGGGCCTGCTCGGGATCCACTCCGCCGAGGTGGTCATCGGGGTCTTCATCGGCGCCGTCACCTTCACCGGCTCGATCGTCGCCTTCCTCAAGCTCTCCGCCCGGATCCGCTCCGCGCCGCTGGTGCTGCCCGGCAAGAACCTGCTCAACGCCGGGGCCCTGCTCGCCTTCGCCGCGCTGACCGTGTGGTTCGTCGTCGAGCCGGGGCTCTGGCCGCTGCTGGTCGTCACCGCGGTCGCGCTCGCCCTGGGCTGGCACCTGGTGGCCTCGATCGGCGGCGGTGACATGCCCGTCGTCGTCTCGATGCTGAACAGCTACTCCGGGTGGGCCGCGGCCGCGTCCGGGTTCCTGCTCGGCAACGACCTGCTGATCATCACCGGCGCGCTGGTCGGCTCCTCCGGTGCCTACCTGTCGTGGATCATGTGCCGCGCGATGAACCGGTCGTTCCTCTCCGTCATCGCGGGCGGCTTCGGCATCGAGGCGGGACCGGCGGGGGACGCGGACCTCGGCGACCACCGCGAGACCACGGCCGAGGGGGTCGCCGAGCTGCTCGCCGCCGCCGACTCGGTGGTCATCGCTCCCGGCTACGGGATGGCCGTGGCGCAGGCGCAGTACGGCGTCGCCGAGCTCACCCGGCGGCTGCGCGAGCGGGGCGTGACGGTGCGGTTCGGCATCCACCCCGTGGCCGGCCGGCTACCCGGCCACATGAACGTGCTGCTCGCCGAGGCGCGGGTGCCCTACGACATCGTCCTGGAGATGGACGAGATCAACCACGACCTCGCCGACACCGCCGTGGTGCTGGTGATCGGCGCCAACGACACCGTCAACCCCGCGGCCGCGGACGACCCCACCAGCCCCATCGCGGGGATGCCGGTGCTGACGGTGTGGGAGGCCGACGACGTCGTGGTCTTCAAGCGGTCGATGGCCGCGGGGTACGCCGGGGTGCAGAACCCGCTGTTCTACCGCGACAACACCGCGATGCTCTTCGGCGACGCCAAGGAGCGCGTCGAGGACATCCTGCGGGCGCTGTGAGCGGTCCGCATCTCCTGGCGAGGACCGGTCTCGCGGGCTGCTAGGTGCGAGGTAGCGCCTCCTGGGCAGAGCCACCGTGGCTCGGCACCACGACCCGGGAGGACCCAGCGATGAGCACCACGACGTACGAGACCGAGACCCCGCAGGTGACCGGGACGCCGGAGGCCGCCGACGAGCAGACGTTCGAGGCCGCCATCGGGGTCGAGATGGAGCGGATCACCACCGACCTCAACGGCGCGATGCAGCTGCTGCTGTTCTCCGCCGGCACCCGCAGCGGGCTGTGGCAGGCCCTCGCCGGCGCCGGGCCCTCGACCGTCGAGGAGGTGACCGCCCGGGTGAGCGTCGACCCGGCGCTGGTGCGGGAGTGGTTGCGCTCCCAGGCCGCCGCGGGCTACCTGACCTACCACCCCGAGGACGCCACCTTCACGCTCGGCGACGCCGCCGAGGCCGTGTTCGTCCACGGCCCGGGCGGGCCGCTCGTCGAGTCGGCCGTGGAGATCGTGCGATCGATGACCGCCTGCTTCGACGACTTCGCCGCCGCCTTCTCGGCGGGGCGGGGCTTCGGCTGGCACGAGCGCACCGCCGGTCACTGGCACGCCACCGACGGGTTCGGCCGGATCGTGCTGCCGGCCGACCTGATCGGCGCCGCGGTCGAGGCGCTGCCGGGCGTGCCCGCGGCGCTGCGGGCCGGCGGATCGGTCCTCGACGTCGGCTGCGGCTACGGCCACCCGACGATGACCATCGCCGCCGCCCACCCGCACGCGCGGGTCACCGGCGTCGACTACCACGACGTGTCGGTGGTGAGCGCCCGGGAGGCGGGGGCGGCGAGCGGGCTCGACAACGTCCGCTTCGAGGTGGCCCCGGCGACCGCGCTGCCGGGCGGCGACCACGCCCTGATCACCTTCTTCGACTCCCTGCACGACATCGGCGACCCGCTGGGTGCGCTGCGCAGCGCCCGGTCCGTGCTCGCCGTGGACGGCGCGGTGCTGCTCTTCGAGCCCCTCGGCTCCGACCGCGTGGAGGAGAACTTCCACCCCGGCGGCCGCATGTTCTACGCCGTCTCGACGCTGGCCTGCACGCCCAACGCGGTCTCGCAGCGCACCCCGGGCTCCTCGGAGCCCCTCGGGGCGCAGGCCGGGGAGCAGGCGCTCCGCGCCGTCGCGGCGCAGGCCGGGTTCGGCTCGGTGCGCCGCCTGGACGTGCCGGCCGACATGAACCTGGTGCTGGAGCTCCGGCCCTGAGCGGAGGACGATGACCCCCATGACCGGGTCGGGGTGGCTGGTCGGCCACGAGCGGGCCCGCTCGGACTTCGCGGGCTCGCTCGCGGACCTGCGCGCCGGGGTCGGTGGCCTGGTCCTCGTCAGCGGCGAGCCCGGTATCGGCAAGTCCGCGCTGCTCGCGTGGCTGGTCGGGACCGCCGGCCCGGTCGACGGGGGTGTCCGCGTGCTCCGCGGCTTCTGCTGGGAGGACGCCGGCGCCCCGTCGTACTGGCCGTGGGTGCAGGTGCTGCGCGCCGCGGGGCTGTCGCGCGAGGAGCTGGGCGAGGCCGGCCGCCTGCTCGACCCCGTCCCCGCCGCGCCGGCCCGTCGAGCCGTCGACGTCGTGGACGCTGCCGGACGCGCCGCCGGCGGCGACCGGTTCGGCCTCTTCGACGCCGTCGCGACCGCGATCGCACGGCTGGCCCGCGACGAGCCTGTGCTGGTCGTCCTGGACGACCTCCACTGGGCCGACGAGGCCTCGCTGGACCTGCTCTCCTTCGTCGCCCGCGCCTGCGCGGGCGACCCGCTCCTGGTGGTCGGCGCCTACCGGGACACCGAGGCGCCACCCCGGCTGCGGGAGCTGGCGTCGGGGGCGCGCGACGTCCCGCTGCGCGGGCTCGGCCTCGCCGACGCCGCCTCGCTCGTCGGCGCGATGCCCGGCGGGCCGCTGGCCGAGGGGGTCGTGGAACGCGTGTGGGAGCGCAGCGGCGGGAACCCGCTGTTCGTGCGCGAGCTGGCTCGGCTGGTGCGCTCCACCGGCCCGGGGCAGGTGCCGGCACGGCTGCCCGCGGGCGTGGTCGAGACCGTGCGTCGCAGGCTGGCCCGGCTGTCCACCGACTGCGTGCGCCTGCTCGACGTCGCGGCGGTCGCCGGGCGCGAGATCGACCCGTCCCTGCTGGTCGCCGCCGGCGCCGCCCCGGACGCGAGCGACGGCCCGGGACCTGCTGGCCGAGGCCCACGCGAGCGGCGTGGTCGTCCCTCGACGACGAGCCCCGGTTCGCCCACGACCTCTACCGCCAGGCCGTCCTCGAGGCGCAGCCCGCACGGCTCTCCGAAGGCGCTGCACCGCGACCTGGCCACCGCGCTGCTGGTCGACGGTGCGCCCGGCGGTGCCGCCGGGTCGCCGGCCACCTGCTCCGGGCCGGCGGGGCCGCCGGGGACGACGCCCTCAGCCTGGTCGCTGCGGGCGGCCCGCGAGGCCACCGAACGGCTCGCGCACGACGAGGCGTGCCGCCACCTCGAGACGCGCCTCGTCGCTGGTCGGTCAGAGCGAGCCACGCCGCGTGGAGGTGCTGCTCGAGCTGGCCGGTTCTCTGGGCGCGGGCCGGCGGGGACGCGTCGCCGCGCGAGCCGGTGCGGGAGGCGGTCGGGCTCGGTCGCCGGCTCGGTGACCCGGTCGCGCGTGGCCCGGGGCGCGCTGGTCCTGCAGGGGCTGGGGCAGCGCTCGGCCGAGCAGTACGCGGAGGTGCTCGACCTGCTGGGCGGGGCAGCGGACCTCCTCGCGGGCCATGACGACGTCGCGCTGCGCGCGCGCGTCGCGGCGGCGTCCGCGGTCACCCTGCGCCACAGCCGCTTCGGTCCTGGCGACCCGGCCCTCGTCGGCGTGGCGACGCAGCGCGGTGGCGCTCGCCGAGACCTCCGGCGACCCCGCCGCGCAGGCGGCGGCCCAGCTGGCGCTGCACGACGCGGTCTGGGCGCCGGGCACTGCCGCCGAGCGCCTGGACGTCGCCGGTGCGATGGCGTCGGCGGCCGCGCGGGCCGGGGACGCCGAGCGGGTCGCGCAGGCCCACCTGCTGCGCGCGACCGCGCTGCTCGAGCTCGGTGACCCGGCCGGGCGCGTGGAGCTGCGGGGCTACGTGGAGCTCGCGGAGGGGCTCGGGCACGCCCGGGGACGGTGGGGCGCGCTGACCCGGCGCGCGACCTACGCCCAGCTGGCCGGCGACGCCCACGAGGCCGCGGCGCTGGGGGAGCAGGCCTTCGACCTGGGCCGCCGGATCGGCGAACCGGACGCGCTGGGCGCCTTCACCACGCAACGGTTCGCGCTGACCGCCTTCGGCGTGCCGGACCCGGCCCCGCTGCCGGACCAGGCGGACCCGATGTGGCCCCTGCTGCGGCTGCTCCGGGCGTGGCCGCACGCCGTGCGCGGCGAGACCGAGGAGGCCCGCGGGACCCTCGGCGACTTCAGCGTCGTCGACGTCCCGGTGGCCACCGGGCTCGAGGTCGCGGCGGTCGCGGCGGTGGTGTTCGCGGCCGTCGGCACCGACGAGCAGCGGCAGTGGACCTACGACCTGCTCCTGCCGCACGCCGGCACCCACGTGGTCGTCGGTGGCTGCGCGGCGTACCACGCGGCGGTCGACCACCACCTCGGGACGCTGGCGGCCTCGCTCGGCCGACCGGACGCGGCCCGGGCCCACCACGAGGCGGCGCTCGGGCTGCACCAGCGGCTCGGGGCCGGCGGTTGGGCGCGGCTGAGCCGGCGCGCGCTCGACGCGCTCGCGGAGCGGCCCGGCAGCGCGTTCGTCCACGAGGCCGACGGGTGGTCGCTGACCCACGAGGGCCGGACCGTCCACCTGCCCGACGCGAAGGGCCTGGGCGACCTGGCGCGGATCCTCGCGGCGCGGGTCGGGAGGTGCACGTGCACCTGCTGCTGGGGGTGGCCGACCAGGTGGTCCCGACCGGGGCCGACCCCGTGCTGGACGCCCGGGCGAGGGCCGAGTACCGCACGCACCTGGACCGGCTGGCCGAGGAGGCCGAGCGTGCCGAGGTCGCCGGCGACGCGGCGCGGTCGGCGGCGCTGGCCGAGGAGCGGGCCGCGGTGCTCGGTGCGCTGGCGGCTGCGGCCGGGCTCGGCGGCCGAGCCCGCCGGCTGGGCGCCGACGCGGAGCGGGCCCGGAAGACCGTCGGGGCGCGGGTGCGTGACAGCCTCGGCCGGATCGAGCGGGTCCACCCCGGGCTCGCCGCGCACCTGCGCTCCTCGGTGCGGCTCGGCACGACCTGCTGCTACCAGCCGGCCGAGCCGGTGACCTGGCGGGTGGACCCCGGCGGGTGAGGCTGCACCCCCGTGGGTCGCGGCAGCGTCGGGGGCGTGCAGACGTTCCTGCCCCACCCCGACTTCGCCCGGTCGGCGCAGGTCCTCGACGCGAAGCGCCTCGGCAAGCAGCGCGCCGAGTGCCTCCAGGTGCTGCGCGGTCTGGTGGTGCCCGACTACGGGTGGCGCCACCACCCCGCGGTGCGGATGTGGCGCGGCCACCTCGAGGCCCTGGGCCGGTACGCGCTGACCTGCTGCGAGACCTGGGTCGCCCAGGGGCACGCCGACACGGTGGCCGCGACGCTGCTGGCCGACCTCGGCGCCGCCGGGGTCGGGGAGGTGCGCAGCCAGGCGGCGCTGGCCGGGGCGGGGGCGTTGCCGGCCTGGCTCGGCGACGAGTCGTTCCACCGCAGCCACCGCTCGGCGCTGGTGCGCAAGGACCCGGAGCACTACCGCCCGTTCTTCCCCGACGTCCCGGACGACCTGCCCTACGTCTGGCCGGTGCCGGCGGACGCGGGAGGGCCGGGCACGACCTGAGCGACGAGATCGGGGGCCCCGGCCCGGTCGTTCCGGGACCGGGGACCGCCGTCGACGACGAGTGGGGGAACGGGCCGTCCGGACGACCGTAGGCGCGTCGTGACCGGGTCGGATTCATACTTCAGGGTGTATCTCGTCGGTCGCTCGGAACGGGCGCTGGGCGGTCTCACCCGGCCGTGACCTGGCCGTTCTCGACCCGCCACCGCTGGTCGAGACGGACCTGGTCGAGCAGCCGGCGGTCGTGCGAGACCAGGAGCAGGGTGCCGTCGTACGCGGCGAGCGCGGCCTCGAGCTGCTCGATGGCGGGGAGGTCGAGGTGGTTGGTGGGCTCGTCGAGGACCAGCACGTTGACCGCGCGGCCCTGCAGCAGCGCCATCGCGGCGCGGGTGCGCTCCCCGGGGGAGAGCCGGTCGACCGGACCACCGACCTGGTCGGCCTTCAGGCCGAACTTCGCGAGCAGGGTGCGCACCTCGGCGGGGGACAGGTCGGGGAGGGCGGCCCCGACCGCGTCGGCGAGCGTGCCGCCGCCGGCGAGCAGCTCGCGGGCCTGGTCGACCTCGCCGACGGCCAGCGACGGGCCCTGCGAGGCGCGGCCCTCGTCGGGGGCGAGCCGACCGAGCAGGAGCCGCAGCAGCGTGGTCTTGCCGGCGCCGTTGGGCCCGGTGACGCCGATCCGGTCGCCGGCCTCGACCTGCACGGAGACCGGGCCGAGGGTGAACCCGCCACGGCGCACCACGGCGCCGTCGAGCGTGGCGACCACGGCGCTGGACCGCGGCGCCCGGGCGATCGAGAACTGCAGCGCCCACTCCTTGCGGGGCTCCTCGACCTCCTCCAGCCGCGCGATCCGCGACTCCATCTGGCGCACCTTCTGCGCCTGCTTCTCCGAGGACTCGGTCTGCGCGCGGCGGCGGATCTTGTCGTTGTCGGGGGCCTTGCGCGCCGCGTTGCGCACGCCCTGGCTGCTCCACTCCCGCTGGGTGCGCGCGCGGGCGACGAGGTCGTCGCGGGTGGCGGCGTACTGCTCGTAGGCGGCGCGGGCGTGCCGGCGACCGACCGCTCGCTCGTCGAGGTAGGCGTCGTAGCCGCCGTCGTAGACGCGCACCTGGCGCTGGGCGAGGTCGAGCTCGACGACGCGGGTCACGCAGCGCGCGAGGAACTCGCGGTCGTGGGAGACCAGCACCACCCCGCTGCGCCACCCGCGCACCAGCGCCTCGAGCCGTTCGAGGCCGTCGAGGTCGAGGTCGTTGGTCGGCTCGTCGAGGAGCACCAGGTCGAAGCGGCTCAGCAGCAGCGCGGCCAGCCCCGCACGAGCGGCCTGGCCGCCGGACAGCGACGTCATCAGCGCGTCCGGCCCCACGTCCAGGCGCAGGTCGCCGAGGACGGCGGGGACGCGCTCGTCGAGGTCGGCCGCCCCGGAGGCCAGCCACCGGTCGAGCGCGGTGGCGTAGGCGTCGTCCGCGCCGGGCTCCCCGCTGCCCAGGGCCGCGGCGGCGGTCTCCATCGCCGCCGTCGCCGCGGCGGCGCCGGTGCGCCGCGCGAGGTGTCCCACGAGGGTCTCCCCGGGTCGCCGCTCGTGCTCCTGCGGGAGGTGGCCCACGAAGGCGTCGGGGGGCGACAGCGAGACCGCTCCCGCGAGCGGCGCGTCGAGACCGGCGAGGAGCCGCAGCAGCGTCGACTTGCCGGCCCCGTTGGCGCCGACCACGCCGACCACGTCACCCGGGCGCCACGACGAGGTCGAGGCCCTCGAACAGGGTGCGGTGGGCGTGACCCCCGGCCAGGGCCCTGGCGACCAACGTGGCGCTCACCGCACGATCCTAGGGTGGTCGGTGTCCCGCGCCGTGCCAGGATCCGGGCGTGGGCCGGTGGACCGAGCGGGTGGTGCCCCGGCTGGTCGACGCCTCGCTCTCGGCCGCGCCGGTCGGTGCGCTGCGCGCCGAGCTGTGCGCCGACCTGTGCGCCGACGTCGGGGGCGACCTGGGGGAGGACCTGGGGGGCCGGGTGCTCGAGCTCGGGTTCGGCAGCGGGCTGAACCTGCCGCACCTGCCCGCCGCCGTGACCGCGGTGGACGCGGTCGAACCGGCGGACCTGGCCTGGGAGCGGTCCGCGACCCGGCGCGCGGCGGCCCGCGCGCTGGTGACCCGGACGGGGCTCGACGGGCAGGACCTCGCCGCCGCCGACGCGTCGTACGACGCGGTGCTGTGCACGTTCACGCTGTGCACCGTCCCCGACCCGGCCCGCGCCCTGGCCGAGGTGCGGCGGGTGCTGCGCCCCGGTGGGCGGCTGCACCTGCTCGAGCACGGCCTCGCCCCGGCTCGGCGGACCCGGCGCTGGCAGCACCGCCTGGACCCCGTGCAGCGGCGGGTCGCCGGCGGGTGCCGCCTCACCCGCGACCCCCGCGCCCTCGTCGTGGCCGCCGGGCTCGTCGTCGACGGCTGCCGCACCGTCGACCTCGCTCGCGGGCCGGCACGGCCGTGGTCCCACGTCACGCTGCTGCGCGCCTCGCCAGGGGACCGCGCCGCGCTGACGCGTCGGTCGTCCTCGCTGCGCCGCCCCGCCCCCGCGGAATCCCCGGCCGGCCGGGGACTTCTGAGCTTGTCGGCCTCTGCAAACCACGACAAGCTCGCATTCTCCCTGACAAGTACGGTGCCGCCCTCCCGTCGGCGGGTACGTCGCCCGGATGTGCTCCGCGTCCGCGGTCAACGTCGGGTGGGGTGACGGCGAGGACGGCCGCCTCACCTTCGTCGCCGCCTCCTGGTCCATGTCGACCACCCGGCCGATCACCAGTCCGACCACCCGCCGAGCCGTGACCCGGATCATGGCGCTCAGTTCTTGGATCGATCCAACCCGCGCTGGACACTAGACGCGGGAAGCCGGCCCGGCTCCCGGACCGTCGTCGAGAGGAACCGCCATGACCGCCCTCACCACCGGCCGCCTCGGCCGCGCCCTGCGCCGCGCCGACTCCTACCTGTTGTGGGCCTTCAACGCCGACACCGCGCTCAGCCGCCGCCCGCTGCGGCACGCCGGGGCCGGCTCGGTCGCCCCGCGCTGAGCCGCGTCCGCGCCTGGCCCGGCCTGGTGCCTCTCCCCGTCGTCGTCAGCCTCCCGCGGTCCGCGGGCCGACCCGACGGGGTCCCCGCGTGGGTGGAGACAGCCCCGCCGACCGCGATCCGCGCGGTCCCGGCTGGCGGCGCGACCTGGTCGACGCCGACGCGTGGCGCTACCACGACGTCACGGGGTGGGCCCGAGCGCACGCTCGTCACGCCGATGCGACCCGTGGCCAGGCCGCTACCGCCGTGGTCGCTCGTCGCAGCCGGTCTCGCCCTCCTCGTCGTCGCCTCGCGGGTGCAGCCCGGGACGGCGACCGGGACGACGCCGGTGCTGCTCGTCGTCCTCACGGTCCTCGGCGTCGTCGCCGTGCTGGTCGGAGTGACCCGCCGGACCGCCCGCCCGGACGCCCGCCCGGACGCCCGACCGGACGGACCCGACGTCCGAGTCCGGCGAACACGCCGCGCGTCGCCCACCCATCCCTGATACTGGTCCCGTGAGCGACGGCACGGGGGGCACGGACGAGCCCTTGGACCTCCGGAAGCCTGCGCTCGTGCTGGCCGGGATCGTCGCGCTGCTGCTCGCGCTGGCGCTGGTGCCGCTGACGCCGGGCGAGGCCGGCGAGATCCCCGGCGAGAGCATCCGCAGCGAGCTGGAGGGCCAGCCGGTGCGGCTCTCGCTGCCCGGCGAGGGGATCGAGCCGAAGGGACTGGTGATCTGGTTCCACGGGCAGGGCGGCAACGTCGACGTCCGCGTCGACGACCCGTTCCTCGACACGCTGCGCCGCGACGGCTGGGCGGTGGCGTCCTCGAACTTCCACGACGAGTCGTGGGGCAACCCCGAGTCGACCGCCGACGTCGAGCTGCTCACCGAATGGGCCGGCGAGGTCACCGGGCTCCGCCCGTCGGTCTTCGTGGCCGGCTCCATGGGAGCGGCGGTCTCCCTCAACGCGATGGTCCACGGCGTCGACCCGCCGCCGTGCTGGTACGGCGTCCGGCCGGCGATCTCGCTCAGCGACATGGACGCCGTGCCCGGCGCCAACCGGTTCATCCGGCAGGCCTTCGACGGACGGGTGCCGCGCGACCGCGACCCGATCGAGAACGTCACCTCGCTGCCCACCGAGACCCGCTACCGCGTCATCGCCTCCCGCGACGACCCCTGGGTCGACTACAGCGACAACGCCGAGCCGTTCGTCGCCGACCTGCAGGAGTCCGGGGCCGAGGTCAGCGAGGTCGTCGTCTACGGCGGCCACCAGGACGACTCCCACTTCAACGGCCGCGACGTGCTCCGCTTCGCCAACACCTGCCTGGGCACCGACGCCTGAGGTCGCCAGGACCCGGCCCGGACCCGCTCAGATCCAGCGGAAGAACCACATCCGGTCCAGCCACTCCGACCGGGTGAGCAGGGCGTCGGTCCACACCGGCCAGAACCACGCGGCGTTCAGCACGGTCAGGACGACGAACGACCCGGCCACCACCACGCCCGTCGTCCGCCGTCGTGAGGTCGCGTCCGCGGGGCCGACCAGCCAGCCGGCCACCAGCGTCAGCGCCAGCACCAGGAACGGCAGCATCGCGACGGCGTAGAAGGAGAAGATCGGCCGGTCGGCGTAGGCCAGCCACGGCAGCCAGGTCGCCAGCGCGCCGACCACGACCAGCTGGCCGCGCCAGTCGCGGCGACCCAGCCACAGCGCAGCCGCGCCGAGCAGCGCCAGCAGCCCGCCCCACCAGATGGTCGGCGTCCCGAGCAGCAGCACCTGGCGCAGGCAGTCGCTGCCGGCGGCGGCGGTGCAACCCTGCTCGCCGGGCGGGATGTCGTTCTCGGCCGAGATCCCGACCGGCCGGTTCAGCAGCGGCCAGCCGAGCGGGGTCGAGGCGTAGGTGTGGTCCGAGCAGCTCAGGTAGTGGGCGTGGAAGGTGTAGACGTCCTGGTGGTAGGACCACAGCGAGCGCAGCGACTGCACCACCTCGGCGGGACCCTGCGCGTCCGGCTCGCGCGCGGTCGGCCAGCGTCCGCGCTCGGCCTCGAGGTGGTCGGTCTCCCCGTCGACGCACGGCTGCTCGGCGACGAAGCGGGTGTACTGCGTCGCCGACAGCGCGTCCTCGTACTCCGCGGCGTGCACCAACCACCCCGTCCACGAGGCGACGTAGACGACGAACGCGACGCCGACCAGCTGGACGAAGGCCGGCAGCCCGTCGACCACGGCCGAGCGCAACCGCGCCCGGCGCACGCCCGCAGCCCGGCGCCCGCCGGCGCTCCACAGCCACACCAGCACCCCGAGCGCCGCCAGCGGGAACGCCGCGGTCCACTTCGTGCCCAGCGCCAGGCCGAACGCGACACCGCCGGTCACCAACCACGGACGCCACAGCAGCGCGCGGACCGGGCCCCACCCACCCTCGACCGGCCGACCGCCCGTCGCGCGGACCAGCCGCGCGCGGTGGGCGTCGCGGTCCGCGACCAGGCAGGCCACCCCGCAGAGCAGGAACAGCGCCAGGAAGATGTCGAGCAGCGCCAGCCGCGAGAGCACCAGGTGGACGCCGTCGAGCATCAGCAGCAGGCCGGCCAGGCAGCCCAGCAGGGTCGAGCCGGTGAGCCGGCGCGCCAGGCGGCACATCACCAGGACCATCAGCGACCCGGCGACGGCGGCCGGGAGCCGCCAGCCGAGCGGGTCCATCCCCACGGCCCACTCGCCGAGCGCGATCAGCCACTTGCCGACCTCGGGGTGCACGATCATCGACGGGTCGTCGGTCCAGATCCCGGTGGTGCTCCCGTCGAGGATCATCGCGTCGGCGTCGTCGACGTACCCGCGCACGTAGCCGTGGTTCGCCATCGACCAGGCGTCCTTGGCGTAGTACGTCTCGTCGAAGGCCAGCCGCTCCGGCCTGCCGAGGTCCCACAGCCGCAGGACGAGGGCGAGCAGCGAGACGAGCACCGGGGCGCCCCAGGCGACCCAGCGGCTCTCCCGCCGCTGCTGAGCGGCGACCGGCTCCTCGGCGGGCGGAGCCGGCGCCGCTGCGGGGACCGCCGCGGTCGCGGTGGTGCCCCCGGTCGTCACGCCGGGGAACTCTACGTCGGGCGGCCAGCCGCGCGGCCGGCTGCGATCGGCGGGCATGATCGGCCCATGAGCCAGCCGCCGACGCCCGCCGCGGCGGACCAGCCCGGTGGCGTGCTCGTGCTCGCCGCCACCCCGATCGGTCGCTCCGAGGACGCCCCGCCCCGGCTGGCCACCGAGCTGGCCACCGCGGACGTGGTCGCGGCCGAGGACACCCGCCGGTTGCGGCGGCTGACCACGGCCCTCGGCGTCGAGGTGCGCGGTCGCGTCGTGTCGTACTTCGAGGGCAACGAGGCCGCCCGGACGCCCTCCCTGCTGGCCGCGCTCGAGGCCGGCGAACGGGTGCTGCTGGTGACCGACGCCGGCATGCCCAGCGTCTCCGACCCCGGCTACCGGCTCACCGCCGCCGCCGTCGCGGCCGGCGTGCGGGTCACCGCCGTGCCGGGCCCGAGCGCCGTGCTCACGGCGCTCGCGGTCTCGGGCCTGCCGGTCGACCGGTTCTGCTTCGAGGGGTTCCTGCCGCGCAAGGCCGGCGAGCGCGCCCGCCGGGTCGCGGCGCTGGCCGCGGAGGAGCGGACGATGGTGTTCTTCGAGGCCCCGCACCGCACGGAGGCGGCGCTGCGCGCGATGGCCGACGCGTTCGGTGCCGACCGGCGCGCGGCGGTCTGCCGCGAGCTGACCAAGACCTACGAGGAGGTCCGGCGCGCGCCGCTCGCCGAGCTCGCCGACTGGGCGGCCGAGGGCGTCCGCGGTGAGGTCACCGTGGTGGTCGAGGGGGCGGTGGCCGTCCCGGACGTGTCCTCCGACCCGGCCTCGCTGCTGGCGGCGGTGCGGGTGCGCGAGGATGACGGGATGAGGCGCAAGGACGCGGTGGCGGAGGTGGCGCGCCTGGCAGGCGTGCCCAAGCGGGAGGTCTACGACCTGGCCCACGGGGTGCGCGCGGCCGAGGGGCCCGGGGGTACGCCGTGAGCGCGACGTCGGGCCGGCTCGGCGAGGTCGCCGTCGGCGGCGGGCTCGTCCTCGACGTCGACGACCAGGGGCCGGTCGACGGCGACGTCGTGGTGCTGCTGCACGGCTTCCCCGAGCGCGCGACGTCGTGGGCCGAGGTGGCGCCCCGGCTGCACGCCGCGGGGCTGCGCACGCTCGCGGTCGACCAGCGCGGCTACAGCCCCCGCGCCCGGCCGCGCCGGCGCCGCGACTACCGGGCCGACCTGCTGCGCGACGACGCCGTCGCGGTCCTCGAGGCTGCGCGGGCCCGGGTCGGCGACGACCGCGACCTGCACCTCGTCGGCCACGACTGGGGCGCGGTCGTGGCCTGGCTCGTCGCCGCCGACCGGCCCGACCTGGTGACCACCCTGACCGCGCTCTCCGTGCCGCACCCGGGGGCGTTCCTGCGCGCGGGACTGCGCTCGCGGCAGCTGCTGCGGTCCTGGTACGTGGCCGTCTTCACCACGCCCCTGCTGCCCGAGCGGCTGGCGCGCCCGGGCGGGCGCCTGGAGCGGCTGCTCGCCGCCTCCGGGATGACGCACGCCGAGGTCGCGCGCTTCCGCCGCGAGATCGTCCACGACGGCGCGCTGCCCGGCGGGCTGGCCTGGTACCGCGCGCTGCCGCTCTCGCGCCGCGCGATGGGTGCCCGGCGGGTCCGGGTGCCCACCACCTTCGTGTGGAGCGACGGCGACACCGCCGTCGACCGGTGGGGCGCCGAGCACTGCGGCGACTTCGTGCGCGCCGACTACGAGCTGGTCGTCCTGACCGGTGTCACCCACTGGATCCCGACCCAGGCGCCCGCCGCGGCCGCCGAGGCCGTGCTCGCCCGCGTCGGCGGGGTCCGGTGAGCGGACCCACCCGCGCCCGCTCCGGTGAGGGGGCGCGCGAGCGGCCGCCGGCGCCCGAGCCGCTCCCGCTCCCGGTCGTCGACAACCACTGCCACCTCGACATCGCCGACGGCGACTGGCTGGCCACCGCGGACGCGATCGCGGCCGCTGCCGCGGTGGGCGTCCCCCGCATCGTCCAGATCGGCTGCGACCTGCCCGGCGCCCGCTGGGCGGTCGAGGCCGCCGCCACGCACGACGCGCTCGTCGCGGGCGTCGCGCTGCACCCGAACGAGGCGCCGCGGCTGGCCGCCGAGGGGCGGCTCGACGAGGCGCTCGCCGAGATCGAGCGGCTCGCGACCGCGCACGACAAGGTGCGCGCGGTGGGGGAGACCGGCCTCGACTTCTTCCGCACCGGCGAGGAGGGCCGCGCCGCGCAGGAGGACAGCTTCCGCTGGCACGTCGACCTCGCCAAGCGGCTCGACCGCACGCTGGTCGTCCACGACCGCGACGCCCACGAGGACGTGCTGCGCGTCGTCACCGAGGAGGGGCCGCCCGAGCGCTGGGTGATGCACTGCTTCTCCGGCGACGCCGACGTCGCCCGCCGCTGCCTCGACCTCGGCGCGCACCTCTCCTTCTCCGGCACGGTCACCTTCAAGAACGCCCGCGAGGTGCGCGAGGCACTCGTGGTCGCGCCCCTCGACCGGGTGCTGGTCGAGACCGACGCGCCGTACCTGACCCCCACGCCGCACCGCGGCCGACCGAACGCCTCCTACCTGGTGCCGCTGACGGTGCGCGCGATGGCCGAGACCCGCGGCGAGGACCTCGAGACGCTCTGCGCCGCGATCGACGCCGCGACCGAGGTCGCCTTCGGGGGCCCGTGGTGAAGCGGGGTGAGGCGGGTAGGGCGGGGAGGGCGACTCCGGCTGAGGGTGGGAGATGGGGCTCACACTCCCGCTCCCGTCGCTGGTCAGCAGGGGTGACCGGGCGTGCCCGGCGGTCCCGCCCCGTCCGCGGACCGGTCCCGGTGTTTGCCAATTCGTGACCTGGGGTGTTCGGGTAGGTGGCGACGGCCGGTCCTGCGATCGCGCCTCCACGCCCTGCGGTCCGGGTCCGCAGCGCTCGTCGGGATGCCGGTGCCCCTGTGCCGGGATCGTTCGTCCGGCCGGAGGTGGGTGCGCCGAGCCCGTCACCAGACCGTGTCCCCCACCTAGGGAGAGCCGTGCCTGATTCCGGCACCCAGCCCACCCAGCCCACCCCCACCCCCGCCCCGCCGAGCCGCCTCGGTCGGCTGCTGCGCAGCCGCCTGCTGCTCGGCGGCCTGGTCGGCCTCGTCGTCCTGGCCGTGACCGGCACGACCCTGGCCTACGCCTCGATGAGCACGACCGTCGCCCTCTCCGTCGACGGCGAGCAGCGCGAGGTCACCGCGATGGCCGACACCGTCGGCGAGGTCCTCGAGGCCGAGGGCGTCGAGGTCGGGGAGCGCGACGTCGTCGCCCCGTCCGCCGACGAGAGCATCGAGGAGGGCGACGCGATCACCGTGCGCTACGCCCGCCAGCTCGACCTCGTCGTCGACGGCGAGGAGGAGACCCACTGGGTCACCGCCACGTCGGTCTCCGGGGCCCTGGACCAGGTCGGCACCGACTACCGCGACGCCGACCTGTCCACGAGCCGTGGCGCGACGATCGGCCGCGACGGCACCACGTTGCGCGTGGTCACGCCCAAGAAGGTCAAGGTGGCCGTCGCCGGGAAGAAGCCGGTGAAGCAGGAGCTGACCGTCGAGCGCGTCTCCGACGTCCTCGACGAGCTCGAGGTCGAGGTCGACAAGACCGACGAGGTCACCCCGAAGCCCGGCAAGCGCGTCGAGGACGGCGACAAGATCGTCTTCACCGACGTCCGCGTGGCCACGGAGCGCGACAAGACCCAGGCCATCGAGGCCTCCACCGTCCAGCGCGAGGACGACTCCATGCTCGAGGGCCGCACGAAGTCGGTCCGCGGGGAGCGCGACGGTGTCCGCGACGTCACCTACGAGGTCGTCTACCGCAACGGCGAGGAGGCCTCCCGCAAGGTCGTCGAGTCCTCGGTCGTGCGCGAGCCGGTGGACGGCATCGTCGCGGTCGGCACCAAGCAGCCGGCGCCCGAGCCGGAGCCGGAGCCGGAGCCCGCGGCGGCGAACTTCGCCGGCGGCAGCACCGTCTGGGACCAGCTCGCGCAGTGCGAGTCCGGCGGCAACTGGGCCATCAACACCGGCAACGGCTACTACGGCGGCCTCCAGTTCAACCTGCAGACCTGGCAGGCGTACGGCGGCTCCGGCCTGCCCAGCGCCAACAGCCGCGAGACCCAGATCGCGGTCGCCGAACGGCTGCGGGCGGCGACCGGCGGGTACGGCTCCTGGCCGTCCTGCTCGTCCTCGCTGGGCCTGCCCCAGTAGCACCCGGTCAGCACCCGGTCGGCCCCGCAACGGCGGGGCTAGCCTGCAGCGCATGACCCCACCCCCCGCCGGGCCGAGGCTCCTCGGCCCGGCGGAGGTGCGTCGGCTCGCGGACGCGCTCGACCTGCGGCCCACCAAGCAGCGCGGGCAGAACTTCGTCATCGACCCCAACACGGTGCGGCGCATCGTCCGCGAGGCCGGGGTCGGCGCCGACGACGTCGTGGTCGAGGTCGGGCCGGGGCTCGGGTCGCTGACGCTCGCGCTGCTCGACGTGGTCGGTCGGGTGGTGGCCCTGGAGATCGACGACCGCCTCGCCGGGCTGCTGGCCGCCACGGTCGCCGACCGGGCCCCCGGCCACGCCGACCGGCTGGAGGTGGTCCACGCCGACGCGCTGCGGGTCGAGGCGTTGCCCGGGCCGGCCCCCACCGCGCTCGTGGCCAACCTGCCCTACAACGTCTCGGTGCCGGTGCTGCTGCACCTGCTGGCGCTGCTGCCGTCGCTCGAGCGCGGGCTGGTGATGGTCCAGGCGGAGGTCGCCGACCGGCTCGCCGCCCGCCCCGGGTCGAAGTCGTACGGGGTGCCGTCGGTCAAGGCCGCCTGGTACGCCGACGTCCGGCGCGCCGGGTCCGTGGGCCGGGCCGTCTTCTGGCCCGCCCCCAACGTCGACTCGGGGCTGGTGTCCTGGACCCGGCGCGACCCCCCGCCGACCGGCGCCTCGCGCGCGCAGGTCTTCGCCGTCGTCGACGCCGCCTTCGCCCACCGGCGCAAGGCGCTGCGCGGCGCGCTGCGCCCGCTCGCCGCCGCAGCGGGCCTCGACGCCGAGGCCCTCGAGGCGGCGCTGCGCGGGGCCGGGATCGACCCGCTGGCCCGCGGCGAGCAGCTCGAGGTGGCGGCGTTCGCAGCGCTCGCCGAGCGGTTGCTCGTCGGCGACCGGACGTGACCCCGGACGTGACCCCGGTCGTGACCACGGTCGGCGGGCGACCGGCGGTCCCCACCCTTGCGGTCCCTGCCCGGCTGCCACGCTTAGGACGTCGTACCCACCGCCGACGGTCCCCCGTCCGCCGGCCCGCCCCCCACCCGCCAGGGAGCCACCTCGTGACCGGACCCGGTCCACGCCACGTCCCTCGCCGCGTCGAGGGCGCGATCACGGTGCGCGCGCCGGCCAAGATCAACCTCCACCTCGGCGTCGGCGCCCCCCGCGCCGACGGCTTCCACCCGCTCGCGACCGTCTTCCACGCCGTCGGTCTCTACGACGACCTCGTGGTCACCGCAGCCGAGCAGTGGCGGCTGACCCTCGGCGGCGCGGCCCACATCGACACCGCGCTCGTGCCCGGCGACGAGACCAACATCGTCGCCCGGGCGGCCCGGCTCCTCGCGGCGAGCGCCGGGGACCGCATGGCCGGGCGCTCCGCCCACGTCCACGTCAGCAAGGAGATCCCGGTGGCCGGCGGCATGGCCGGCGGCTCGGCCGACGGGGCCGCCGCCCTGGTCGCCCTGGACCGCCTCTGGGGCCTCGGCACCGACGACGACGACCTGCTGGCGATGGCCGCCCGGCTCGGCAGCGACGTCCCGTTCTCGCTGGTCGGCGGCACCGCTCTCGGCACCGGCCGCGGTGAGCTCGTCGAGCCGGTCGACGTCGTCGGGCCGTGGTGGTGGGTGGTGGTCCCGGCCCGCGCCGGCCTGCCGACCGCCGAGGTCTACCGGCACTTCGACCGGCTCCGCCCGGACGCGCCGGCCGAGCCGGCCCCTCCGGACGCGCTGCTCGAGGCGCTCGTCGACGGCGACCCGGCGCGGATCGGACCGGCGATGCACAACGACCTCGAGGTCCCTGCCCTCGACCTGCGGCCCGAGCTGGGCGAGGTGCTCGCCGCGGGCCGCGCGGCCGGAGCCGTGCGCGGGATGCTGTCGGGATCCGGCCCCACCTGCGTGTTCCTGTGCACCTCCGGCGACCACGCCCGCGAGGTCGCCGGCCGGCTGGCCGCGGACCACCCGGTGGTCCTCGTCGCCAACGGGCCGGTGGCCGGGACCCACCTGGTGCAGTACGCGTGACCCCGGCCGACAACCTGCTGAACCTCGAGCGCGTCGAGAAGTCCTACGGGGTGCGTCCGCTCCTGGACGGGGTCTCCCTCGGAGTGCTCGCCGGCGAGCGGATCGGGGTCGTGGGTCGCAACGGCGACGGCAAGACCACGCTGCTCGAGGTGATGACCGGGCAGGAGTCGCCGGACGGCGGCCGGGTCTCGCGCCGCCGCGGCCTGCTCGTCGGGCACCTGCCCCAGGGTGACGCCCTCGACGAGGCCGCGACGGTCCGCGAGGTGGTGCTGGCCGGCCGCGCCGACCACGAGTGGGCGGCCGACCCCCGCACCCGCGAGGTGGTCGAGGTGCTGCTGGCCGGCATCGGCCTGGACCGCGGCGTCGCCGGGCTCTCCGGCGGGGAGCGCCGCCGCAGCGCGCTGGCCTCGCTGCTGCTGGACGACCACGACCTGCTCGTCCTCGACGAGCCGACGAACCACCTCGACGTCGAGGCGGTGGCGTGGCTCGCCGACCACCTGGCCCGGCGCCGGTCCGCGCTCGTGGTCGTCACCCACGACCGGTGGTTCCTCGACGCCGTGTGCCAGTGGACGTGGGAGGTCCACGACGGCGCGGTCGACGTCTACGAGGGCGGCTACGCGGCGTTCGTGCTCGCCAAGGCCGAGCGCGAGCGGCAGGCCGCGGCCGCCGAGTCGCGTCGGGCCAACCTGGCGCGCAAGGAGCTGGCGTGGCTGCGGCGCGGGCCGCCGGCGCGCACCTCGAAGCCCCAGTTCCGGATCGACGCGGCGACCGCGCTGATCGAGGACGAGCCCCCGCCGCGCGACAGCCTCGCGCTGCAGCGGTTCGCGACGCAGCGGCTCGGCAAGGACGTCCTCGACGTCGAGGACGTCGACCTGGCCCGAGGCGAGCGCCGGCTGCTCCGGGGCGCCACCTGGCGGCTCGGTCCGGGTGACCGGGTCGGGGTGGTCGGCGTCAACGGCGCCGGCAAGACCTCGGTGCTCTCGCTGCTCGCCGGCGAGCTCGCGCCGGACCACGGCCGGGTGCGTCGCGGGCGGACCGTCGCGCTGCAGCACCTCACCCAGCACCTCGACGACCTGCCCCCCGACGACCGGGTGCTGGAGGTCGTCGAGGCGACCGCCCGGGTCGCGCGCACCGCGGACGGCGAGGTGACCGCGACCTCGATGCTGGAGCGGTTCGGCTTCACCGGGGACCGGCTCACCGCCCGTGTCGGGGACCTGTCCGGTGGCGAGCGGCGGCGGTTCCAGCTGCTGCGGCTGCTGCTGGGGGAGCCCAACGTGCTGCTGCTCGACGAGCCGACCAACGACCTGGACATCGAGACGCTCCAGGTCGTCGAGGACTTCCTGGACGGCTGGCCCGGCACGCTCGTCGTCGTCTCGCACGACCGGTACTTCCTCGAGCGGGTCACCGACTCCACCTGGGCGCTGCTCGGCGACGGGTCGATCTCGATGCTGCCGCGCGGCGTCGAGGAGTACCTGGAGCGGCGCGCGGAGCAGCTGCGACGCAGCGCCGCCGAGGACGCCGCGGCTGCCGGGGGCGGGACCTCCGCACCGTCGGCGTCGGCGTCCACGTCGTCCGGGCCCTCGGGATCCTCCACCTCGGCCGGGTCCGCGGAGGAGCGTGCCGCGCGCAAGAGCCTCGACCGGATCGAGCGCCGCCTGGCGCGACTGGCCGAGCAGCAGGCGACGCTCGAGCGCGAGCTGGCGGCCCATGCCGACGCCCACCCGGGCGACTACGCGGGCCTGACCGGGGCGAGCGAGCGGCTCCACGCCGTGCTCGCCGAGAAGGACGACCTCGAGCTGGAGTGGCTGGAGACGGCCGAGGCGCTGGGCTGACCGCCCCGGGCCACCCGGCCGGGCCGGGTGGCCTGCGCTCCTGCGTAGCAATCGGCGGCGGGCCCGGGCTGGTGGTCGCATCGTTGCAGGTCAGCGGCGCGGGGCGTCGCGCGCCCGCTGTCCGGGCTCGCGATTGCTACGCAGGAGCGTCGAAGGGGGCGAGCAACCGTCGCAGCAGGGCGGCCAGGCGGTCGCGGTCGCGGTCGCCGAGGTCCGCGAGCAGCGCCCGTTCCGCCTCGAGCAACGCGGTGAACGCGCCGTCGACGGCCGCGCGACCCTCGGCCGTCAGCCGCACCAGCACCCCCCGGCGGTCGGCGGGGTCCGGCTGCCGCTCGACGTGGCCCCGCGCGGTCAGCCGGTCGACCCGGTTGGTCATCGTCCCGCTGGTCACCAACGTCTCGCGCAGCAGCCGGCCGGGGGAGAGCTCGTAGGGCTCGCCGGCGCGCCGCAGCGCCGCGAGCACGTCGAACTCCCAGGACTCGATCCCGTGCTCGGCGAACGCCCGGCGGCGGGCGAGGTCGAGGTGGCGGGAGAGCCGGCTGATCCGGCTGAACACCGCGACCGGGGCGAGGTCGAGGTCGCCGCGCTCGCGGGCCCACGCCTCGACCAGACCGTCCACCTCGTCGCGCACGTCGCGACCCTACGACACGTCGAGAATCTTGACGTCGAGATAACGGCGGGTGACGATGGGGTGGTGCACACCTGGGACCCCGACCGCTACCTCGCCCACGCCGACGAGCGCGCCCGGCCGTTCGCCGAGCTGGTCGCCCGCGTGGCGGCCGAGGACCCGCGCGAGGTCGTCGACCTCGGCTGCGGTCCGGGCCACCTGACCGCACAGCTCGCCCGCCGCTGGCCGGGCGCCCGCGTGGTGGGCGTCGACGCCGACCCGGCGATGGTGGCCCGGGCTCGCGCCGACGCGCCGGCCGGGGTCGAGGTCGTCGAGGCGGATCTGCGCGGGTGGGAGCCCGACCGACCGGTCGACGTGGTGGTCAGCAACGCCACGCTGCAGTGGGTGCCGGGCCACCTGGACCTCCTGCCACGGCTCGTCGGGCAGGTGCGGCCGGGCGGGTGGTTGGCGCTGCAGGTGCCGGGGAACCACGACCAGCCCAGCCACACCGTGCGCGACGCGCTGGCCGCAGAGCCGGCGTACGCGATGTTCACCGCGGGCGTCGCCCGGCCGGCGGCCCACGACCCGGCGACCTACTGGGGCGCGCTGACCGCGCTCGGCTGCGAGGTCGACGCGTGGGAGACCACCTACACCCACGTCCTGCGCGGTGAGGACCCGGTGCTGTCCTGGGTGCTCGGCACCGGCGCGCGCCCGACGGTCGAGGCCCTCCCCGACGACCTGCGCCCCGGGTTCGAGGCCGAGCTCGGGCGTCGGCTGGCCGCGGCGTACCCGCCGGTGCCCGGGCCCGACGGCGAACCGGTCGTGCTGCTGCCCTTCCGCCGCGTCTTCGCGGTCGCGCGCACGCCCCGAGGGCCGCGCTGATGCGCCTGCACCACGTGCAGGTCGGCTGCCCGCCCGGCGGGGAGGACGAGGCCCGTCGCTTCTGGGTCGAGGGACTGGGCATGGTCGAGGTCGCGAAGCCCGCGGCGCTGGCCGGACGCGGTGGGGCGTGGTTCCGGGCGCCCGGGGGTCCCTCGGCCGGCGGCGCCGAGGTCCATGTCGGCGTGGAGGACCCGTGCGCCCCACCGCAGCGGGCCCACCCCGCCCTGCTGCTCGACGACGAGGGAGCATGGCGCGACGCCGGCGCACGCCTGCGCCGGCTCGGCTACGACGTCGACGACCGGGAGCGCGACACCTTCCCCGGCCACCTCCGCCTCCACGTGCGCGACGGTCACGGCAACCGCGTCGAGCTGTTGTCCGCTGCGGCGGACCCGCCGCAGGACCAGACCGGTCCCGCGGGACGGTAACCCCGGGGGGTGTCCGTCGTTCTGCCGGAGAGATCTCCCGCACCGGGGCGGGACCGAGCCGAAGGAGCCCCCGATGCCGACCCCGACCGCGGCCACCCCGCCGAGCGACGTGCGTGCCGTCGTCAACCGCCTGCGCCGGGCGCAGGGCCAGCTGGACGGCGTGCTGCGGATGGTCGAGGACGGTCGCGAGGTGACCGCCGTCGTGCAGCAGATCAAGGCGGTCGGCGGGGCGCTGGACCGCGCGGGGTTCGCGCTGGTGGCCCTCGAGCTGCGGCGCTGGCTGGTGGCGGGGGAGGACGTGGACGATGAGCGGCTCGCCGCCATCGAGGCGATGGTGGTCTCGCTCGGCTGAGCTCCCCGCGGTCGGGCATTACCGACGGGTAATGTCAGGGTCGTGAACCAGGTCCTCGGTCTGTGGCGCCGCGCGACGACGCTGCCGGTGGTCGGTCCCGTCGCCGGCGCCCGCGTGTTCTCTTGGGGCTTCGCCCGGAAGGCGCCGTACTTCCGCACGGTCCGGCCACGGTTCACCGAGGTCGGACCCGACCGCGTCGAGCTCGTCGTGCCGAACCGGCGCGCGGTGCACAACCACCTCGGCACGCTCCACGCCATCGCGCTGTGCAACGGCCTGGAGGCCGCGATGGGGGCGCTCGCCGAGGCGGCCGTGCCGGCGCACCGACGCTGGATCCCGAAGGGGATGGAGGTCGCCTACACCGCGAAGGCCACCACCGACGTCACCTGCGTCGCCGAGGCCGACCCCGCGGCGTGGACCGGCGACGACCCCGACGTCCCGGTCCGGGTCCACGGGACGCGCGACGACGGCACCGTGGTGATCGAGGGCGTCATCCGGCTCTGGGTCACCGACCGGCCGACGGCCTGAGCACGCGGATCTCAGGTGGCGGCGCCGCCGGGCCGGTTGCCGATGCTCTCGACGTCGATGACGTCCTTCTCGCCGACGAACCTGCGCTGGACCGCCGTCGCCAGGGCGGTGAGGACCAGGTTCAGCACGATGTAGAGCGCCGCCAGCACGATCACCGTCGGCACCTGGTTGCGGAACTGCTGGTAGATCGCCTCGCCGACGTTGGTCAGACCGGGGGCGGCGACCGCGTAGCCGAGGCTGGTGTCCTTCAACGCGACCACGCACTGGCTGATCAGTGCCGGCAGCATGATCTTGACCGCCTGCGGCAGCTGCACGATCCAGGTGACCTGCCCCTTGGTCAGGCCGAGGGCGTACGCCGCCTCGGACTGCCCCTTCGGCACGGCGTTGATGCCGGCCCGGAACACCTCGGCGAGCACCGCGCCGTTGTAGGCGGTCAGGGCCACCACCACCGACCAGTACGCCCCGGACTCGCCGCGCGTGATCCCGTAGCTGAAGAAGATCAGGATCATCAGCAGCAGCACGGGGACCGCGCGGAAGAACTCCACGACCACGAAGCTCGGCATGCTGATCCAGCGGCGGTCGGAGAGCTTCCCGAGCCCGAAGACGAGCCCGAAGACGACCGCCCCGACCACGGCGGCCGCCGCCATGGACAGGGTGGTCAGCACCCCGTCGACGAGCAGCGCGGTGAGGTACCTCGGCGTCACGAACGGCTCCCAGAGCCGGTACTCCAGCTGGCCCGCGTCGGCGAGGCGCCACACGACGAAGGCGAGGGCGCCGACGAGGCCCACGACGGCGACCCCGGTGTAGGCGCGGTGCCGCGCCCGGGTCCGGGGTCCGGGGGCGTCGAAGAGGACGGAGGGGGCGCTCACCGGGCCACCCGCCACCGGCGCTCGAGCACGTTCGAGGCCAGCGAGAGCAGGCCGACGAGGAGCACGAAGATGACGGCGAAGGTCAGGAAGATCCCCGCCCGCTGGCTCGGCGCGTCGTTGGTCAGGCTGCGCATCCGCGCGAAGGCCTCGAAGACCCCGACCGCGCCGGCGACGGTCGTGTTCTTCAGCAGCGCGATCTGGACGCTGGTCAGCGGGGGGAGCGCGGCGCGGAAGGCCTGCGGCAGGATCACCTCGCGCATGGCGCCGCCGAAGGTCAGCCCCACCGAGCGCGCGGCCTCGGCCTGGCCGACGGGCACCGCGTTGATGCCCGAGCGCAGCGCCTCGCAGACGAACGAGGAGGTGTAGATCGTCAGGCCGACCACGCACGCGGTGAAGACGTTGTTGAGGTTGATGTCGCCGACGCGCACGTCGATGAAGTCGAAGCGCAGCCCCACCTTCGGGCCGGCGATCCGGAAGAAGATCAGCACCACCAGCAACGGGGTGTTGCGCACCAGCGTCACGTACAGCGCGACGGCGCGCTGCAGGATCGCCACCGGGCCCACCCGGAGCGCGGCGAGCAGGCTGCCGAGGACGAGCGAGGCGATCCCGGACATCACGAACAGCAGCAGCGTGTAGGTCACCGCGATCGCGACGGTGTCCGCGTTGTCCAGGACGGCGTCCACGGGGTCGGCCTCCTGCCGTCGGTGGGGGTGGGTCGATCGGGGTGGCGGTGGTGCGTGGCCGGGGCGCACGCGCCCCGGCCACGCCTCAGCAGGTGGTCGTCACTCCTGGCACTCGTCGAGGGCCGGGGGCTCGGGGGTCTCGACGCCCTCGCTGGACAGGGTGGCCTCGAACGCGTCGGCCCAGGCCCCGCTCTCGTAGGCCTCCTCGAGGGTCTCGTTGATCCAGGGGCACATCTCGGGGTACTCCTTCGGGTAGCCGACCCCGATCCGCTCCTCGGAGAACTCCTCGCCGACGACCTTCAGCTCGCCGTCGTACTGCGCGGCCAGGCCCAGCAGGATCGCGCCGTCGGTCGACATCGCCGGGACGGTGCCGTTGACGACGTCCTCCGCGCACTGGCTGTAGGTCTCCGCCGGGACCCCCTGGGCGCCGGATGCCTCGACGTTCTCCAGCGAGGTCGATCCGGTGGCCGAGCAGACCTCCTCGCCCTTGAGGTCGTCGATGCTCTCGATGTCGCTGTCCTCGGGCACGAGCACCTGCTGGCCCGTGACCAGGTACGGGCCGGTCTGCCCGACGATCTTGCGGCGGTCGTCGGTGATCGAGTACGTCGCGAGCACCATGTCGACGCGTCCCTGCTCCAGGTAGGGCTCGCGGTTGTCGGAGATGGTCTCCTCCCAGGTGACCGACTCCGGGTCGATGCCGAGGTCGGCCGCGAGGAGCTTGGCGATCTCGACGTCGAACCCGGTCGGGATGTCGGTGGAGGCGTCCTTGAACCCCAGGCCGGGCTGGTCGTACTTGACGCCGATCGTGACCTCGCCGGCCTCGGCGAGCTCCTTCATCCGGGTGCCGTCCTCGAACTCGGAGGCGGCGTCGTCGGCGACCTCCACCTCGGGGGTGTCGCCCCCGGAGGTCTCGCTGCCCGCCTCGCCGCAGGCGGCGAGCGCGGTGGCCAGGCCGACGGCCGCGACCGCGGCCTTGAGGTGGTGGATGCGCATGGGCGTTCTCCTTCGGGTGCGGGTGCTCGGTTCAGTGCGTGAGGATCTTGCTCAGGAAGTCCTGGGCGCGCTCGGTCCTCGGGTTGGTGAAGAACTCCTCCGGGGTGCCCTCCTCGGCGATCGCCCCCTCCGACATGAAGACCACCCGGTGGGCGGCGGTGCGGGCGAAGCCCATCTCGTGGGTGACCACGACCATCGTCATGCCCTGCTCGGCGAGCTCGACCATGACGTCGAGGACCTCCTTGATCATCTCCGGGTCCAGCGCCGAGGTCGGCTCGTCGAAGAGCATCACCTTCGGGTCCATGGCCAGCGCGCGGGCGATGGCGACCCGCTGCTGCTGACCGCCGGAGAGCTGGGCGGGGTACTTCTCGGCCTGGTGGGCGATCCCGACCCGCTCGAGCAGCTCCATCGCCCGCTTGTCCGCATCGGCCTTCTTGACCCCGCGCACCTTGATCGGGCCGAGGGTGACGTTCTCGAGGATCGTCTTGTGGGCGAAGAGGTTGAAGCTCTGGAAGACCATGCCGACGTCGGCGCGCAGCGCGGCGAGCTCCTTGCCCTCGGCCGGCAGCGGCTGCCGGTCCAGGGTGATCGAGCCGCCGTCGATGGTCTCGAGCCGGTTGATGGCCCGGCACAACGTCGACTTCCCCGAGCCGGACGGGCCGATCACCACGACGACCTCGCCGCGGGTGATCGACAGGTCGATGTCCTTGAGGACGTGCAGCGACCCGAAGTGCTTGTTGACCTTCTCGAGCACGACGAGAGGCTCTCCGGTCCCGACCTCGATGTCGGCGGACGGCTGCACGGTCATGGATCGGGACCCTAGCCACCCTCACCCCTGGGGGGCCATGCTCACGAGCGCGTGGCGCCGAGACGTGACCGGCTCGTGACCCGGGCGGCCCTGCCCGGACGACGTGGTGGCCACCCGAAACACGGGGGGTCTACTCTGCGGCGCAGCCCTGACCCTCCACCGCAGAGGACCCGCCATGATCGGCCTGATCGGCATCGTCCTGTCCCTCGCCCTGCTGATCTTCTTCGCCTACCGCGGCGTCAACGTGATCTTCCTGGCGCCGATCATGGCGCTGGTCGCCACGGTCTTCGCCGGGGGCGTGCCGCTGATCGCGACGTACACGCAGGTGTTCATGCCGGCGCTGGGCAACTACCTGATCACCTACTTCCCGCTGTTCCTGCTCGGTGCGCTGTTCGGCAAGCTGATGGACGACAGCGGGTCGGCGCGCGCGATCGCGTACTTCATCGTCGACAAGCTCGGTGCGAGCCGGTCGATCCTCGCGGTCGTGCTGGCCTGCGGCGTGCTGACCTACGGCGGGGTGTCCCTGTTCGTCGTGGCCTTCGCGATCTTCCCGATCGCGGCCGCGATGTTCCGCGAGGCCGGCGTCCCGAAGCGGCTGATCCCCGCCTCCATCGCCCTCGGCTCGTTCACGTTCACGATGACCGCGCTGCCCGGGACCCCGCAGATCCAGAACGCCATCCCGGCGCCGTTCTTCGGCACCGACGCGTTCGCCGCGCCCGGCCTGGGCCTGATCGCCGCCGCGATCATGTTCGGCGGCGGCACCTGGTGGCTCTCCCACCGCTCGAAGAAGCTCCAGGCGGCCGGCGAGGGCTACCTCGACGACGAGTCCGCCCGCCGCGAGGCCGGCCGGTCGAAGGGCACCGACGGCGCGGCCGACGCGCCCGGCGGGTCCGCGGGCGGCTCGGGTGGCGGCGCGTCGGCGAGCGGGGAGGGCGCGGGCACCGCGACCGCCACCGCGACCCACGGCGGCACCGCCGCCACCGACACGCGTCCGCGGCCCGGCGCCCTGGTCGCGTTCGTCCCGATCATCGTGGTGATCGCGCTGAACTACGTGCTGGTGACCTGGGTGTTCCCGGCGCTGGACACCTCCTACCTGGCCGAGGACGCCTACGGCGCGACCGACCTGGAGACCGTCGGCGGGATCTGGGCGATCGTGGTCGCCCTGGTCGTCTCCTGCCTGCTCGTGGTCGCGCTGAACTGGACGCGGCTCGACGACCTGCAAGACCAGCATCAACGAGGGCAGCTTCGGCTCCTTCCTGCCGATCTTCAACACCGCCTCCGAGGTCGGCTACGGCGCCGTGGTCGCGTCGCTGCCGGCGTTCCGGATCGTGCGCGACGCCGTGCTCGGCATCTCCGGCAACCCGGTGCTCAACCTCGCCGTCGCCGTCAACGTGCTGGCCGGCATCACCGGGTCGGCGTCCGGCGGCATGAGCATCGCGCTGCAGGCGCTCGGCGAGCAGTTCCGCGGGATCGCCGAGACGCAGGGGATCAGCCTGGACCTGATGCACCGGGTCACCGTGCTCGCCGCGGGCGGCTTCGACGCCCTGCCGCACAACGGCGCCGTGGTCACCGTCCTGGCGATCTGCGGGCTGACCCACCGGCAGTCCTACAAGGACATCTTCGTGGTCGCCGTCGCGATCCCGATCGTGGCGCTGGTCGTGGTGATCACGCTCGGCACGATCTTCGGCGGCTTCTGAGCGGGGCGCGGGCGGGCCGTACCCTGGTGCGGCCATGACCGCCGCCCCCACCGCTCCCGAGACCCTGCCGCGCACCTACCAGGTGACCACCTACGGGTGCCAGATGAACGTCCACGACTCCGAGCGCCTGACCGGGCTGCTGGAGGAGGCGGGGTACGCCGCCGCACCGGCCGGCGAGCAGGCCGACGTGGTCGTGCTCAACACCTGCGCGGTGCGCGAGAACGCCGACAACCGGCTCTACGGCAACCTCGGCCACCTCGCGCCGGTCAAGGCCGCGCGGCCCGGCATGCAGATCGCCGTCGGCGGCTGCCTGGCGCAGAAGGACCGCGACACGATCACGAAGCGGGCGCCCTGGGTCGACGTCGTCTTCGGCACGCACAACCTGGGCGCCCTCCCGGTGCTGCTGGAGCGGGCCCGGGTCGCCGAGGAGGCGCAGGTCGAGATCGCCGAGTCGCTCGAGGTCTTCCCCTCGACCCTGCCCACCCGGCGCGACTCGGCGTACGCCGCCTGGGTGTCGGTCTCGGTCGGCTGCAACAACACCTGCACGTTCTGCATCGTGCCCAGCCTGCGCGGCAAGGAGCGCGACCGCCGGCCCGGCGACGTGCTGGCCGAGGTGGAGGCGCTGGTCGCGGAGGGCGTCGGCGAGATCACCCTGCTCGGGCAGAACGTGAACGCCTACGGCGTCGAGTTCGGCGACCGGCAGGCGTTCTCGGGGCTGCTGCGGGCGTGCGGCGAGGTCGAGGGGCTGGAGCGGGTGCGCTTCACCTCCCCGCACCCGGCGGAGTTCACCGACGACGTGATCGCGGCGATGGCCGAGACGCCGAACGTGATGCCGCAGCTGCACATGCCGCTGCAGTCCGGCTCCGACAAGGTGCTCCGCGCGATGCGGCGCTCGTACCGCCAGGCGCGCTACCTCGGGATCATCGAGCGGGTGCGCGCGGCGATCCCGGACGCGGCGATCACCACCGACATCATCGTCGGCTTCCCCGGCGAGACCGAGGACGACTTCGAGGCGACGCTGGAGGTGGTGCGGGCCGCGCGGTTCGCGGGCGCGTACACCTTCCAGTACTCCAAGCGGCCCGGGACGCCCGCCGCCGACCTGCCCGACCAGGTGCCGCCGGAGGTGGTCAAGGACCGCTACCAGCGGCTGGCGGCCGAGGTCGACCGGATCGCGTGGGAGGAGAACCAGCGGCTCGTCGGCCGGCGGGTCGAGCTGATGGTCAGCGAGGGCGGCGGGCGCAAGGACGCCGCGACCGCGCGGCTGACCGGGCGCGCGCCGGACAACCGGCTGGTGCACTTCGCGCCGGACCCGGTCGCCGAGCCCCCGCGGCCCGGCGACGCGGTCACCGTCGAGGTCACCCGTGCCGCCCCGCACCACCTCGTCGCCGACGGCCCGCTGCTCGGCGTGCGGCGTACCCGGTCCGGTGACGCCTGGGCGGCCCGTCAGGGGCGACCGGTCGGCCCCGGCGGCGCGGGTGCTGCGGGCGTCGGCCTGGGCATGCCCGCGGTCGGTGTCCCGGCCCCGCTGCCCCCCGCCCCCGGCTGCGGCACCGTTGTAACGCCGAGTTAGTCCGACTGGCACGGCGTCGCGACCGTCCTCCAGAACAAGTAACTCGGCGTTACATCGGAAGGGTCGCGCAGGTCAGTCCTCGCGCTCGTAGGAGGGGCCGGGGCGGTACGGGGTGTCGTCCGAGCGGGGGTCGCGCGAGTTGTAGCCGGCCACCGGGGGTGCCGGGGGCTCGGGCTGCACCTCGTCGCCCTCCTCCCGGACGTCGCGGGTCAGCTCCGAGGGGGTGTCCCCGTCGGTCGGCGCCGGGCCCTCGCTGGTGTCGAGCCGACCGTCCGTGGCGTGCTGGCCGGGGCCGGTCGACCCGACGCGCTCGCTGCTGACGCCCATCTCCCCGGCCGCGTGGTCGGGCCCGTTCGCGTTGGGGTTCGAGGCCACCAGCTCGTCCTCGCCGGCCTTGCGCTGCTCGTCCATGCCCCGACCCTACGACCGCCGCCCGGCCCTGTGGAGGGCGCGGGGCGCGCGGCCACCCGCTCGGCCAGGGTGGCGGGGTGGACGTCGTGGACCTGCTCGCGGAGCTCGGTGGGACCGCCACCCGCAGCCGGCTCGGCGGCCGCGTGACGGGCGACGAGCTGTCCCGGGCGTGCGAGGCGGGCCTGGTCGTCCGCGTCGAGCGCGGCCGGTACGCCCTCCCCGGCGTCGCCGCGGCGCCGCGGGCCGCCCTGGCCTGCGGTGGGGTGCTCTGCGGGCGCAGCGCCGCCCTGCAGCACGGCTGGGGAGTCGCCGTCGTCCCCGACCGGCCCGAGGTGACGGTGCCGCAGAACCGCCGCGTCGCGACCACCGCGCGCCGCGGCGTCGCCCTCCACCGCGCCTGGCTCGCCCCCGACGACGTCGTCGAGGTCGCCGGCGTCCCGACCACGACGCCGGAACGCACCCTGGCCGACTGCCTGCGTCGGCTCCCGCTCGGCGAGGCGCTCGCGGTGGCCGACTCCGCCCTGCGCGACGGCTTCGACGCCGTCCGCCTCAGCGGGATGGCCCGGGCGTTGCGCGGTCCGGGGTCGGTGCAAGCACGCCGCACCGCCGCGGCGGCCACCCCGCTGGCGGCCGGGCCCTTCGAGTCTGCGTTGCGCGCGATCGCCCTCGACGTCCCGCTGCTCGACGTCCAGCCGCAGGTGGAGCTGTGGTCCGGCTGGCGTCTTCCTCGGCCGACCCGACCTCGTCGACCGCGCCCTCGGGATCGTCGTCGAGGCCGACTCGTTCGGCTGGCACGGCCACCGGGCCGCCCTCGCCCACGACGCCCGCCGCTACGACGAGCTGGCGGTGGCGGGGTGGCTGGTGCTGCGGTTCGCCTACGAGCAGGTGCTCGGCGACGCCGCCTGGGTGCGGTCCACCCTGTGGCGCGCCGCGCTCCTGCGTAGTGATCGGCTCGGACGAGCGGGCTGACCCGCGCCGCTCCGCGGTGCGGAGAACCCAGGGACGACGTTTGCTACGCAGGAGCACGGGGCACCCGGGCTGTGCGTCAGGCGGGGGACTCGGTCTCGGGGTCGATGCCGTCCTCGTCGCCCTCGCCGGACTCGTCCTCGGCGTCCTTCGCGCTCGCCTTGGTGTCGGTGTCCTCGCCCTGCCGGGCCTCCTCGGGCAGCGCGTCGTCGACGGCGGGGTTGCTGTCCGGGTCGAGGTCGGCCGGGATCGCGTCGGTGCTCTCCACCCCGTCGGCGCTGGCGCGGTGCACCGCGTCCGCGCCGCCCGGGTTCGGCTCGCCGGGCTCGATGCTGGCGTCCGGCTGCGGGCCTGGTTCCTGGCTGCTCATCGCTCTCCTCCTCGGTCGTGCGTCGATGCTCCGAACCCGAACGTCGAGTAGGGCTGCGGGTCGTCCAGGCTAGCCAGGACCTGCCGCTCGTGCGGCACCACGGGGTCCGGCAGCTCGTCGAGCCGGTCCAGCGCGCACCACCGCAGCCCAGCGGACTTGTCGGGCTCCTGCAGCCGGGGCTCGCCCCGCCACTCCCGCGCGGTGAAGAAGAAGTCGATGCGCTCGTCGATCGGCTCCCCGCCGCGGGTGCGCTGCATCGCGGTCACGAAGGTCAGCTCGCCGACCTCGACCCCGATCTCCTCGCGGGCCTCGCGTCGCGCGGCCTCCGGCGCGGTCTCGCCGCGCTCCACGTGACCGGCCGCCGCGGCCGCCCAGTGACCGTCCATGAAGCCGGTGCCCCGCCGCAGCTGGAGCAGCACCTCGGTCGGGGCCTCGCCACGGAGGAGGAAGACGTACGCCGCCGGGACGACGACGAACCGCCCGTGCAGGCTCGGCTCGACGTGCGCCGTCACTGGGACGGCTCGCCCTCCTCGGACTCCTCGGCGTTGACCTGCTGCGAGGGCGCCGCGGCGGGCTGCTCCTCGTTGTCGCCCGGCAGCTCGCTGCCGTGCTCGCCGGGCGGTGTGCTCATGGAGGCGACGTCCGGTCCGGCGTCGTCGGCCTCGGTCTGCGGCGTCGTCTTCGCGCCGTCCTCCGGGTCGATCGTCGGGTCGCTGGTGGTGCCGCCGGGACCGCTCACCGGGCTGGTCCGCCGGCGCCCGAGGGACCCGTGCTGGGACCGGTGCCGGGACCCGCGGAGCCGGGCGGTACGTCGTCGTCCTTGCCGTCGAGCCGCTCGAGGGCGTCCTTCGCGCGGGCGCTGGCCTTCGTGATCTTCGACCCGTGCTTGCCGCCGGTGCGCTTGTCCGCCTCGGCCGCGGCGCGGTCGATGCCCTGCGAGATCTTGTCGCCGTGCTGGTCGACGGCGCGTCCGAGCCGCTTCCGCGCGTTGTCCAAGAAGCCCATGGCTGCCTCCTCGTGGCTGCGAGCACCCGCCTCCGGGGCCCGGGCCAGCCACACTAGCGACATGCTCCCTCCCCCCGTCGTCGCCGTCGTCGGCCCCACTGCCGCCGGCAAGACGGGCCTCTCGCTCGACCTCGCCGAGCGCCTGGGCGGGGAGGTCCTCAACACCGACGCGATGCAGCTCTACCGCGGGATGGACGTCGGCACGGCCAAGCTCGCGCCCACCGGGCGGCGCGACGTCCCGCACCACCTGCTGGACCTCCTGGACGTCACCGAGGCGGCCAGCGTCGCGACCTTCCAGGCGCTGGCCCGCGCCACGATCGCCGAGGTCCGCGGCCGCGGCGCCACCCCGGTGCTGGTGGGCGGCTCGGCGCTCTACACCCGCGCCGTGCTGGACCGCTTCGAGTTCCCCGGCACCGACCCCGACGTCCGCGGGCGCTGGGAGGCCCGCCTGCTCGAGGTCGGCGCGCCCGCGCTCCACGCCGAGCTCGCCCGGCGCGACCCCGCCGCCGCCGCGTCGCATCCAGCCCGACAACGGCCGCCGCGTGGTGCGCGCCCTCGAGGTCGGCGAGCTGACCGGACGCTCGTTCACCGCCACGCTGCCGGCCCTCGAGCACGTCGACCCCCGCACGGTCCAGGTCGGGGTGAGGGTCGACCGCGACGAGCTCGACCGCCGGATCGCCGCGCGCGTCGCGGGCATGTACGACGCCGGCCTGGTCGAGGAGGTCGCCCGGCTGCTCGACGCGGGGCTGGCGCAGGGGCCCACCGCGTCCCGGGCGATCGGCTACCGCGAGGCGGCCGCCCACCTCGCCGGCGGGCTGACCCGCGCCGAGGCCCTGGAGCGGACCGTCGTCGCGACCCGGCGGTTCGCCCGCCGCCAGCTGGCCTGGTGGCGCAAGGACCCGCGGATCACCTGGGTCGACCACGACGACCCCGCCCGCCTCGAGCGCGCGCTCGAGGCGGTCGCCGCCCTGGACGCGGCTACCGTGGCCACGTGAGCGGCGCGGCGTACCCCTTCCTCAAGGGCCACGGCACCGAGAACGACTTCGTGCTGCTGCCCGACCACGACGGGAGCGTCCACGGGTCGCTGGACGACGCCGCGTGGGCGGCGCGGGTGCGGGCGCTGTGCGACCGGCGGGCCGGCATCGGCGGGGACGGCGTGCTGCGCGTGGTCCACGGTGGGCCGACCCGCGACGACGCCTGGTTCATGGACTACCGCAACGCCGACGGCTCGGTCAGCGAGATGTGCGGCAACGGGGTCCGGGTCTTCGCGCTCCACCTGCTCCAGGAGGGTCTCGTCGACGCCGCCCAGCCGATCCCGGTCGACACCCGCGACGGCGTCAAGACCGTCACCGTCGAGCCCGACGGCGGCCTCACGGTCGACATGGGCCCGGCGCGGCTGCTCGGCGCGACCGAGGTCTCGCTCGCCGGCCGCCGCTGGCCCGCCGAGCACGTCGACCTCGGCAACCCCCACGCCGTGGCGTTCCTCGCCGCCGAGGAGACGCTCGACGGGCTGTCCGAGCCCGGCGCGCTGCTCGCACCGCCCACCTACGACGAGACCCTCTACCCGGGCGGCGTCAACGTCGAGCTGGTCGAGCGCCGCGGGCCCCACCACGTCGCGCTGCGGGTCCACGAGCGCGGCTCCGGTGAGACCCGGTCCTGCGGCACCGGCGCCTGCGCGGTGATGGCCGCCGCGGCGGCCGCCGACGGGGCGCCGGAGGGGACGGCGTACCGGGTGGACGTGCCCGGCGGGACGCTGTCGATCGCGGTCGTCGAAGGCCGGCTGCGGATGACCGGGCCCGCGGCGGTCGTCGCGCGCGGCGAGACCGCCCTCTGAGCGAGCCGGTGCGCAGCCCGTCCTAGGGTGCGCGGCATGGACCTCACCGGCTCGACCGCCCTCGTCACCGGCGCCGCCTCCGGCATCGGCGCCGCCGCCGCCCGCCGCCTCGCCGGCCTCGGCGCCACCGTCGTCGTGGCCGACCTCCAGGCCGAGAAGGGGGAGGCGCTGGCGCAGGAGATCGGCGGGCTGTTCGCCCTCGTCGACGTCACCGAGCCCGACCAGGTCGGCGCCGCGGTCACCGCCGCCGCCGAGATCGCACCGCTGCGCGCGGTCGTCAGCTCGGCCGGCATCGGCTGGGCCCAGCGCACCGTCGGCCGCGACCAGACCCTGGAGTCGGCGCACTCGCTGGAGGCCTTCACCAAGGTCGTCGCGATCAACCTCATCGGCACCTTCGACGTGGTGCGCCAGGCCGCGACCGCGATGAGCCACAACGACGCGGACGCCGACGGCTGCCGCGGCGCGATCGTCAACGTCGCCAGCGTCGCGGCGTTCGACGGCCAGATCGGGCAGGCGGCGTACTCCGCCTCGAAGGGCGGCGTGGTCGGGATGACGCTGCCGGTCGCGCGCGACCTCGCCGCGGTCGGGATCCGGCTGGCCACCGTCGCGCCCGGGCTGATCGACACCCCGATCTACGGCGAGGGCGAGGACGCCGAGGCGTTCAAGGCGCGGCTGGGGGAGTCGGTGCTGTTCCCGAAGCGGCTCGGCACGCCCGACGAGCTGGCCTCGATGATCGTGGAGTGCCTGGCCAACCCGTACGTGAACGGCGAGGTCGTGCGCGTCGACGGCGGCATCCGGATGCCCCCGAGGTGAGCGACGAGGGGCGCGTGTGGGCCTGCGACCGGGGCCACGAGGTGCGCGAGGGGATGTTCCACTGCGTGGTCTGCGGCTCGGACGACGTCGCCCTGCGCGACCCGGGTGCGGTGCCGGCGGCCGAGCCGGCCGCGGCCCCCGACCGCGGGTCGGTGCGGGTGGCTGCGCTGGACCGTCTGCGGTCGTTGCTGGTGACCGGCGCGGTGCTGGTGGGGGTCGGGATGGCGCTGATCGGGCTCGCCGCCCTGGGCGTGGACCCCGGCGGGGGCGGTCAGGAACCCGGCGCCGCGCTGCTGCTGCTCGGGGTCCTCGGCGACGTGGTCGGCCTGGTCGGGGCGGCCCTGGTGCTGGTCGGCCTCATCGGCCACGGGGTGCGTCTGGGGACCGAGGCGTCGCAGGCGGACCGCCCGCCCACGCCGTGAGGTCGAGGACCAGGTCGGCGCGTCCTCGCGCGGCCTCGACCCGGACCGCGTTGGGGTCGTCGACGGCGGCGACCCACGCCCGCGCCTCCTCCTCGGTCTTGCCGGAGGCGACGTGGCGGGCCAGCAGCCGCTCGCGTCGCAGCTCGTCGTCGACGACCACGTGCCAGACCACGTCGAGCAGGGCGCGCACCGCCGTCCACCGCGGCTCGGCCAGCAGCAGGTAGTTGCCCTCGGTCACCACCAGCCCGGTCGGCTCCCCGGCCGACGCGGGCACGGCGATCGCGCCCGCCAGCGGCTGCTCCAGGTCGCGCTCGAACGCCGGCGCCACCACCGGCGCCTCCCCGGCCCGACGACCGCGCACCCGCGCGAGCAGCGCGGCGTACCCCTCGGCGTCGAAGGTCCCCGGCGCCCCCTTGCTCGCCAGCAGCCCGCGCCGGCGCAGCTCGACGTCGGCGTAGTGGAAGCCGTCCATCGGCACCACCACCGCACCGAGGCGCGCCGCCAGCCAGGCCCCGAGGGTCGACTTGCCCGCCCCGGGCGCGCCGGTGATGCCGAGCAGGCGGGTCCCGGCGGGGACCAGGCCGACGAGCTCGTCGCCGTCGGGGGAGGCGTGGTGCACGGGGCGATCCTCCCAGCAGCCCGCCCGGCAGGCGTCGCAGCGGGGAGTAAACCCGCTCGTGCGGACGTTCTTCCCGCACTAGCCTGGAGGTATATGACGCACGCACACGACTTCACCCTCGACGCCGAGCTCGACGCGACCGAGTCCTGGGAGGACCAGGACCCGACCGCGCAGGACGACGCGGCCGACGACGCGGCCGAGCGGCCCGCCGCGGCCCGGCAGGACCGCACCGGCGGCCGGACCGACTACTCGACCGGCGACCTCGACCTCGTCGAGCGTCACGAGCTGCGCCGCGTCGCCGGGCTGCGCACCGAGCTCGAGGACATCACCGAGGTCGAGTACCGCCAGCTGCGGCTGGAGCGGGTCGTGCTGGTCGGCGTCTGGACCTCCGGTCGCGTCGAGGACGCCGAGAACTCGATGGCCGAGCTCGCGCTGCTCGCCGAGACGGCCGGCTCCGAGGTGCTCGACGCGATCTACCAGCGTCGGCAGACCCCCGACCCGGCGACGTACGTCGGGCGCGGCAAGGTCGAGGGGCTCGCCGAGATCGTCGCGGCCACCGGCGCCGACACCGTCGTCTGCGACGGCGAGCTGGCCCCCGGCCAGCTGCGCAACCTCGAGGACCGGCTCAAGGTCAAGGTCGTCGACCGGACCGCGCTGATCCTCGACATCTTCGCCCAGCACGCCAAGAGCCGCGAGGGCCAGGCCCAGGTCGAGCTGGCCCAGCTGAGCTACATGAAGCAGCGGCTGCGCGGCTGGGGCGGCAACCTGTCCCGCCAGGCCGGTGGCCGGGTCGCCGGCGGTGCCGGGATCGGTGGCCGCGGGCCCGGTGAGACCAAGATCGAGACCGACCGGCGCCGGATCAACACCAAGATCGCCAAGCTCCGCCGCGACCTCGCCGAGATGCGCGGCACCCGCGACACCAAGCGTGCCCGCCGCACCGACCGGCAGATCCCGGCCGTGGTCATCGCCGGCTACACCAACGCCGGCAAGTCCTCGCTGCTCAACCGGCTCACCGACGCCGGCGTGCTGGTCGACGACTCGCTGTTCGCGACCCTGGACCCGACCACGCGGCGCACCACCACCGAGGACGGTCGCGTCTACACCATGAGCGACACCGTCGGCTTCGTGCGCCACCTGCCCCACCAGCTGGTGGAGGCGTTCCGCTCGACGCTGGAGGAGGTCGCCGACGCCGACCTCGTGCTCCACGTCGTCGACGGCTCGCACCCCGACCCCGAGGGCCAGCTGAGCGCGGTGCGCGAGGTGTTCGCCGAGATCGGCGCCGACACCGTCCCCGAGCTCGTCGTCATCAACAAGGCCGACCTGGCCGACCCGATGGTCCTCGCGCGGCTCCAGCAGCGCGAGCCCCACGCCGTCGTGGTCAGCGCGCAGACCGGCGAGGGCATCGAGACCGCCCGGACCGCCGTCGAGGCCGAGCTGCCGCACCCCGCCGAGGAGTTCGAGGTGCTGCTGCCCTACGAGCGGGGCGACCTGCTCAACAAGGTCCACCAGCACGGCGAGATCGACGAGCTCGAGCACACCCCCGACGGCACGCTGCTGAGCGGCCGTGCCCACGGCGGCCTGGCCGGCGAGCTGGCCGAGTACGCCGTGGCGCCCGCCCCCGGCGGATAGCGGCGGTCAGCGGCGGGCAGCAGCAGCCCCGGCCGGGCCGGCGCGTGGCAGGATCGCCGCGTGCCTGAGCAGGAGCGAGCCTCGCGGCACCCGTTGACCGGACGGGCCGAGAGCGCGCTCCAGGCCCGGCTGCTCACCACGCTGCGCGACGACGGGCCGCTCTCCCGGGCCCAGCTGGCCGACGTCCTCGACGTCTCCCGCACGACCGTCGCGCTCGAGGTCGGCCGGCTCGCGGACCTCGGCCTGGTCCACGAGACCGGGCCCGCCGCCTCCCGCGGCGGTCGCCGCTCGACCATGGTCGACCTGCACCCGGACCTGGTCTTCGTCGGGATCTCGATCGGCGCCACCGGGATGACGGTCGGGGTCACCGACGGCCGGCTCGCCGTGCGGGCGCTGCGCTCGTGCGCCTCGGACGTGCGCGAGGGGCCGGAGGCGGTGCTGGAGAGCGCGGTCGCCCTGGCCCGCGAGGTGCTCGCGGAGGTGGGGGTCGACCGCCCCGCCGGAGCCGGGATCGCGGTCCCCGGCCCGGTCGACTTCGATCGCGGGGTCTCGGTCTCGCCGCCGATCATGCCCGGCTGGGACGGCTACCCCGTCCGCGACGTCGTGAGCCGCGCGCTGGGCTGTCCGGCCCTGCTCGACAACGACGTCAACGTGCTCGCCGCGGGCGAGCAGCACGCCGGTGTCGCCCGCTCCTCGCGCGACTTCCTGTTCGTCAAGATCGGCACCGGCATCGGCTGCGGGATGGTCGTGGCCGGGTCGGTCTACCGCGGGGTCGACGGCTGCGCCGGCGACATCGGCCACATCCGCGTCGAGGACGCGGGACCGGTCTGCGCCTGCGGCAACACCGGGTGCCTCGAGGCGTTCGCCGGGGGAGCCGCGATCGCTCGCGACGCCCTCGCCGCCGCCCGGTCGGGCCGCTCCCCGGCGCTGGCGGAGATCCTCGCCGAGCAGGGCTCGTTGAGCGCTGCCGACGTCGGCCTGGCCGCCACCCGGGGCGACCCGGAGGCGCTGCGGCTGATCCGGAGCAGCGGGCAGCGGGTCGGGCAGGTGCTGGCCAGCCTGGTCTCGTTCGTCAACCCCGGCCTGGTGGTGATCGGCGGGGGGCTCACCGGCGTCGGTCACGCGCTGCTGGCCGAGATCCGCAGCGTCACCTACCGCCGGTCGCTGCCGCTGGCCACCGGCAACCTGCCGATCGTGCTCAGCGAGCTCGGACCGGTGGGCGGGGTCGTGGGGTCGGCGTGGCTGATCAGCGGGTCGGTGTACGCCGCCGGGTAGCACGTCCTGGCTTTGTCCAGCAACCTGCGAAACATGCACGAAAAATGCTTGCCTTTAGTACGACACTCGGCCTAATGTCTGTGCCGTCGGTCACCGTCGGTGACGGCGGTCACACACGGGGGGTCGGATGGGCACCAGCCAGGACGCGGGGCTGCCGCTGCTGCAGATGACCGGCATCGTCAAGAAGTTCCCCGGCGTCCGCGCGCTGGACGGCGTCGACCTCGACGTCCGCACCGGTGAGGTGCACTGCCTGCTCGGCCAGAACGGCGCCGGCAAGTCGACGCTGATCAAGGTGCTGGCCGGGGCGCACCGGCCCGACGCCGGCACCATCGCGCTCGACGGGGTCGAGACCACGCTGGCCACGCCGCGCGGCGGCGATGCGCCTCGGGATCGCCACCATCTACCAGGAGCTCGACCTGGTCGCCGGCCTCACCGTCGCCGACAACGTCTTCCTCGGCCACGAGGACGCGCGGGCCGGCTTCACCCAGCGCCGCGCAGCCAGCGTCGCACCCGCGAGCTGCTCGCCCGGCTCGGCCACCCCGAGATCGCGCCGACCCGCCAGGTCGGCGACGCTCGCCCCGGCCGAGCAGCAGATGGTCAGCATGGCCCGGGCGCTGTCGCACGACACCCGGCTGATCGTCATCGACGAGCCGTCGGCCGTGCTCGACCAGGGCGGAGTGGCGAACCTGTTCCGCGTCATCCGCGAACTCACCGCCGAGGGCGTCGCCGTCGTCTACATCTCCCACCGGCTCGAGGAGATCCGCGAGATCGGCGACCGGATCACCGTGCTCAAGGACGGCGCCACCGTCGCGACCGGCCTGGCGCCGGCGAGACGCCGACCCCGGAGCTGATCGGGCTGATGACCGGCCGCACCATCGAGTACGTCTTCCCGCGACCGGACCGACGCCCGACCGCGGCCACCGGCGGCGCCGCGTGCTCGAGGTCCGCGACCTCGGCCTGGCCGGCGACTTCGCGGACGTCGACTTCACCGTCCACGCCGGGGAGATCGTCGGCCTGGCCGGTCTCGTCGGCTCCGGTCGCTCGGAGATCCTGGAGACCGTCTACGGCGCCCGCCGCGCCCGACCGGCACCGTCAGCGTCGACGGCGAGCGGCTGCGCCGCGGCGTCGGTGGCCGCCGCGGTCCGCGCCGGGATCGGGCTGGCCCCGAGGAGCGCAAGAGCCAGGGGCTGCTGCTCGACCAGGCCGTCTACCGCAACATCACGATCTCCAGCCTGGGCCGGTTCGCCCGCGGCGGCTTCCTGGCCGGCCGCGCCGAGCGCCGCCCGCCGCGGAGCTGACCGACTCGCTGGACGTGCGCCCGACCGACGTCGACCGCGAGGTCCGCACGCTGTCCGGCGGCAACCAGCAGAAGGTCGTGCTGGCCCGCTGGCTGCTGCGCGACTGCCGGGTGCTGCTGCTGGACGAGCCCACCCGCGGCGTCGACGTCGGCGCCCGCGCGGAGATCTACGCGCTGGTCCGCGCCCTGGCCGACCGCGGCGTCGCCGTGCGTCGTGGTCTCCAGCGAGATCCCGGAGGTCCTCGGCCTGGCCGACCGCGTGCTGGTCGTCCGGCGAGGGCGCGTCGTCCACGAGGCCGCGGCCGACGCGCTCGACGAGCCCCGGGTCCTCGACCTGGTCATGGAAGGGACCCCGCATGAGCGGCCACACCGAGACCATCCGAGCCGGGCCGCGGCACGAGCGACGCCGTCGCCCGCCGGAGCCACCGCGCCGGGGCGTACCGCGTCGACCGCGGGCGGCGGCCCCGGCGCGGACCGGCGGGCGGGCCGGTCACGCGCTGGCCCGCGCCGGGCCGGGCCGCAACCTCGGCCTGGTCGTCGCGCTGCTGCTCCTGTGCATCGTCGGCATCGTCGACCGCCGGCGACCGGTTCGCCGCGACTCGACAACGTGCTGACCATCCTGCGGCTGGCCGCCGTCATCGGCGTGGTCAGCATCGGGATGACCTTCGTGATCATCGGCGGCGGCATCGACCTGTCGGTCGGCGCGCTCGTCGCGCTGTCCTCGGTCTGGGCCACCACGCTGGCCACCCAGGCGATGGCCGCGCGACACGCACTGGATCGTCATGGTCGGCGGCGGCGATCGTGGTCGGCGCGGGGCTGCGGGCTGGTCAACGGGGTGGTGATCGCCTACGGGAAGCTCGTCGCCTTCATCGCGACCCTGGCGATGCTCGCCGCGCCCGCGGCCTGGCCGAGATCATCGCGAACCGGCGCACCCAGATCGTCGACGGACCCGGCTTCCCGACGTTCTTCTCCGCCGACGTCGCTCGGCGTCCCGATGCTGGTCTGGATGTTCGCGCTGGTCTCGGTGGCCGGCTGGGTGCTGCTCAACCGCACCACCTTCGGCCGGCGCACGTTCGCCGTCGGCGGCAACGCCGAGGCGGCGCGGCTGGCCGGCATCGACGTGCAGCGGCACACCGTCGCTGCTCTACGTGCTGCTCCGGGGTGCTGCTGCGGCATCGCCGCGGTGATGCTGATGGCCCGGACGACGACCGGCAGCTCGACCCACGGCACGCTCTACGAGCTCGACGCCATCGCCGCGGTCGTCATCGGCGGCACGCTGCTCATCGGTGGCCGCGGCACGATCGTCGGCACCGTCCTCGGGCGTGCTGATCTTCACCACGCTCAGCAACGTCTTCACGCTCAACAACCTGTCCAGCTCCGCCCAGGCCGTGCCCAAGGGCGTGATCATCGTGGTCGCCGTCCTGCTGCAGCAGCGGCGTCGCCGCCGGTCGCAGCAGGCAGCTCCCTGACGCCCGCCCGCCCGCGAGCGTCCCCGCACGTCGCCAGACCAACCACCGCGACCTACCTCCCGCGGAGCTCCCGATGCCCCGCGCCCCTCGTCAACCGCATGCCGCTCGGCACCGTCGCCTGTGTCCGCCGGTCGTCGCCGTCGCCGGCGCCTGCACCGCCTGCACCGGCAACACCACCGAGGCCGACCGGTCCGGCGGCAGCGGCGGCACACGACGCCGGCCAGCTCCAACGACGAGACCGGCGACACCGTCACCATCGGCTTCTCCGCCCCGGCCGCCGACCACGGCTGGATGGCCGCGATCACCGAGGCCGCCCGGCGAGGCCGACGAGGCTACGACGACGTCGACCTGCTCGTCGCCGAGGGCACCAACGACGTCAACCCCCAGATCAGCCAGGTCGAGACCTTCATCAACGACGGCGTCGACGCGATCGTGCTGCTGCCCTTCGACGGCGCGGCGCATGACCCCGGTGGCGCTGCGAGGCCATGGAGGCCGGCATCCCGGTCATCAACGTCGACCGCGAGTTCGACGACCCGGACGCCGCCCGCGTCACGATCCTGGGCGACAACTACGGCATGGGCGTCTCGGCCGGGCACGTACATCTGCTCCCAGCGTCAGCGACAAGCCCGACGCCGTCGTCGCCGAGGTCGCCGGCATCGACTCGCTGCCGCTGACCCAGGACCGCAGCCAGGGCTTCGCCGACGCGCTCGCCGACTGCGGGCTCGACGTCGACAACCGCGTCGCCGCGCGACTTCACCGTCGAGGGCGGCGAGGAGGCCACGGCGAACCTGCTGCAGGCCGCGCCGCAGATCGACGCCATCTGGAACCACGACGACGACCAGGGCGTCGGCGTGCTGGCCGCGATCGACGAACGCCGGCCGCGACGAGTTCTTCATGGTCGGCGGCGCCGGCTCGGCCAACGCCATGCGCGGCATCCAGGCCGGCGACTCGCGTCCTGCAAGGCCACCGTCATCTACCCGCGCCAGCCAGGCCGCCGACGGCATCGGCTGGCCCGCCTGCTCGCCCAGGACAAGGCGCTCGTCGACCTGGTCGAGGTCGAGGTGCCCCGCCAGATCAGCTCTACGGCCCCGGTCGTCACCGCCGACAACGTCGACCAGTACATCGACAGCGCGTTCGAGTCCTGAGCCCGCCGGGGTGCGCGGCCCGCCCGGCACCGCGGTCCCCGGAGGACCGGCATGAGCCTCCCGCTACCGGACGCGTGGCGCATGATCGGCCACGCCTTCATGGGCGCGGCCCACTCGCAGGCCTGGCGCACCGCCCCCCGCTTCTTCGACCTACCGCTGCGGCCGCGAGCTGGCCGTGCTCGTGCGGCCGCGACGCCGACCGGACGGCCGAGGCCGCGCGCCGCGGCTGGGCTGGGCCGCCACCGAGACCGACTGGCGGCGAGGTGATCGACCGCGACGACGTCGACCTGGTCGACATCTGCACGCCGGGTGACACCCACGCCGAGATCGCGATCGCCGCGCTCGAGGCGGGCAAGCACGTGCTGTGCGAGAAGCCGCTGGCCAACACCGTCGCCGAGGCCGAGGCGATGACCGCCGCCGCGGCGAGGCCGCCGAGCGCGGGCGTCCGCGCGATGGTCGGGTTCACCTACCGGCGGGTGCCGGCGATCGCGCCTGCCCGCCAGCTGGTGGCCGACGGGCCGGCTCGGCGACAGTGCGGCACGTGCGGGCCGCAGTACCTGCAGGACTGGATCGCCGACCCGCAGGCGCCGCATGTCGTGGCGGCTGGAGAAGGACAAGGCCGGCTCCGGGGCGCTGGGCGACATCGGCGCGCACGTCGTCGACCTGACCCAGCACATCACCGGCGAGATCGTCACCGGGGTCAGCGCCGCTGGAGACGTTCGTCAAGGAGCGCCCGCTGCCCACCGGCGGCCGGTCGCGTCGCGGCACCGCCGGAGCGGGCACGGGCACGGTCACCGTCGACGACGCCGCGGTGTTCCTGGCCCGGTTCTCCGGCGGCGGCGCTGGCCATCTTCGAGGCCACCCGCTTCGCCCTCGGCCGCAAGAACGCGATCCGGATCGAGATCAACGGCTCGGCGGGCAGCCTGGCCTTCGACTTCGAGGACATGAACGTCCTGCACTTCTTCGACGGCCCCGAGCCCGACCGCGACCGCCGGCTTCCGCCGGATCGTGGTCACCGAGCCCGAGCACCCCTACGTCGGCGCCTGGTGGCCGCCGGGCACGGCCTCGGCTACGAGCACGCCTTCACCCACCAGGTCGTCGACCTGCGTCAGCGCGATCGGCGACCGGCCAGCGACCCGACGCCGTCCTTCGCCGACGGCCTGCAGGTCAGCGGGTGCTCGACGCCGTCGAGCGCAGCCTCCACACCCGCACCTCGCAGGAGATCCTGATGCCCCGCCCCGTCACCCTGTTCACCGGCCAGTGGGCCGACCTGCCCTTCGCGGAGGTCTGCCGGCTGGCCTCGGGGTGGGGCTACGACGGCCTGGAGATCGCCTGCTGGGGCGACCACCTCGACGTCGTGGCGGGCCACCGAGGACGACGCCTACGTCGCGGCAAGAACGACCTGCTCGAGCAGCACGGCCTGTCGGTCTTCGCCATCTCCAACCACCTCAACGGCCAGGCCGTGTGCGACGACCCGATCGACGAGCGGCACCACGCGATCGTGCCCGCGGGTGTGGGGCGACGGTGACCCCGAGGGCGTGCGCCGGCGGGCCGCCGAGGAGATGAAGCCACCGCGCGCGCCGCGCAGGGCTCGGCGTCGACACCGTCGTGGGGTTCACCGGGTCCTCGATCTGGAAGACCGTCGCGATGTTCCCGCCGGTGCCCGAGTCGATGATCGCCGCCGGCTACGCCGACTTCGCCGACCGGGAACCCGATCCTCGACGAGTTCGACGCCGCCGGCGTCCGGTTCGCCCACGAGGTGCACCCCTCGGAGATCGCCTACGACTACTGGACGACCGTCGCGGCGCTGGAGGCCATCGGGCACCGGGAGGCCTTCGGCTCAACTGGGACCCCAGCCACTTCGTGTGGCAGGACCTGGACCCGGTCGCGTTCCTCTGGGACTTCCGCGACCGGATCTACCACGTGGACTGCAAGGACGCGAAGAAGCAGGTCGGCAACGGCCGCAACGGCCGGATGGGCTCCCACCTGCCCTGGGCCGACCCCCGCCGCGGCTGGGACTTCGTCTCCACCGGCCACGGCGACGTCCCCTGGGAGCAGTGCT
>CAWBNM010000004.1:0-585364 GCA_963790175.1 uncultured Actinomycetota bacterium
ACACCCGACTTGATCAGCTCGGGCACGATCTTCTTCGTCTCGTCGAAGGCGATCAGCGCGATGGCGTCGGGGTCCTCGGCGGCGAGCGCCTGGACCTCGGCGGTGAAGTTCGGCGCCTCCGGGGAGTAGAGCTGGTAGGACACCACGGTGCCGCCGGCCTGCTCGTAGAAGTCGCGGAGGTTCTCCGCGAGCGCCTCGCCGTAGGAGTCCTGGCGGGCCAGGATCGCCACGTTCTGCGCGCCGTCCTCGATCAGCGTCGAGGCCAGCACCTGACCCTGCAGGACGTCCGAGGGCGCCGTGCGGAAGTACAGGCCCGCGTCGGCGTAGGTGTCGAACGCCGTCGAGGTGTTGGCCGGCGAGATCTGGGCGACCCCGGCGGCGGTGATCCGGTCGATGACGCTCAGCGACACCGAGGAGGACGCCGCGCCGATGATCACGTCGGAGCCGCCGCGCAGCAGCTTGTCGGTCTCCGACGGGGCGATCAGCGGGGTGCCGTCACCGGAGTCGGCGGACACCTGCTCCACGTCGTTGCCGTTGACGCCGCCGGCCTCGTTGATCTCCTGCACCGCGAGGTCGACGCCCGCGATCTCCGGGGGGCCGAGGAAGGCGAGGTCGCCGCTCTGCGGCAGCAGCGTGCCGACGGTGAGCGTGCCGTCCCCGGTCGGGACGCTGCCGCTCACCTCCTGGTTGGGCTTCACGGAGTCGACGTCGGGGACCTCGCCGAAGACGAAGTCGACCGGCGCGTAGTTGTTGTCCTCGCCGTACTCGTAGACGCCGATCGACGCCGCCGACGGGCTGCCGGTGGAGTTCAGCTCGATCGGTCCCGAGACGCCGTCGTAGTCGATGTCGGTGCCGTCGGCGAGCAGGTCGGCGCACTGCTGGAACTCGGTGCACGCCTCGCCCTCGGCGGTGACGCCCTGCATCTCCGAGGCGATGGCCTTGCCCGAGTCGGCGCCGGCGGCGATCGCGGCGAGCGCGGCGACGATGGTGGCGTCGTAGGACTCGGCGCCGTAGGTGAAGTCCTTGAGACCGTCGTTGATGCCGAGCAGCCGCTCGCGGAAGTCGTCGTTGAGCTCGGAGCCCGGGATCGTCGCCTTGGTGCCGACCAGGGTGCCGGGGTCGAAGTCCTCGGAGTAGTCCGCGGTGTTGCCGTCGACGAGGTAGAGCTGGGTGCCCGAGGCCTCCTCGCCGCCGCTCTCGCTGGACCCCTCGGCGGGAGCCGGCTCGGACTCGGTGTCGCCACCGCAGGCGCTCAGCGTGAGCCCCGCGACGGCGAGCACCGCGACTGCGGTGCGACGGATGGGGGTGGGGCGGGTCATGAAGCCTCCTGGGTGACGAGGCGGTTCCGGGCTCGGTCCCGGACCGCTGCGAGGGGAACTGTAGTGCGGTGCAACGCCACGTCCAGAGCGATCGGCCCGGTTCGTCGAGCCGTGTCTGAACTGTGACCCGTCGGTGCCGCAGGAGGAGGGCGCGGGCGGTCCTCAGCGCCCGGTGCCGACGCCCGGACCGTGGCGGACCACGCCGTCGGCCACCTCCCGCATCGAGAGCCGCAGGTCCATCGCCGTGCGCTGGATCCACCGGAACGCCTCGGGCTCGGCCAGCCCGAGCTGCTGCTGCAGGACGCCCTTGGCCCGCTCGACGGCCTTGCGCGCCGCCAGCCGCTCGCCCAGGTCGGCGACCTCGGTCTCCAGCGCGGCCAGCTCGGCGTAGCGGGCGCGCGCCATCTCGATCGCCGGCACCAGGTCGGACTGCGAGAACGGCTTGACCAGGTAGGCCATCGCGCCGGCGTCGCGGGCCCGCTCGACGAGCTCGCGCTGCGAGAAGGCCGTCAGGATCACGACCGGGGCGATCCGCGCGCCCGCGATCCGCTCGGCGGCGGCGATGCCGTCGAGCACCGGCATCTTCACGTCGAGGATGACCAGGTCCGGGCGCAGCTCGGTGGCCAGCTCGACCGCGCGGGCGCCGTCGCCGGCCTCGCCGACCACCTCGTAGCCCTCCTCGGCGAGCATCTCGGCGAGGTCCATCCGGATCAGCGTCTCGTCCTCCGCCACGACGACCCGGGGGGCTGCGAGGGAGGTCGGGTCGCTGCTCACGGGGAGCAGGGTAGCCCGCGGTGGTCGGCTAAGGTCCTGGCCGGCGGCCCCGGTATCCCAACGGCAGAGGAAGCGGTCTCAAACACCGTCCAGTGTGGGTTCGAGTCCCACCCGGGGCACAGGTCGCTCCTCCCGGAGCGGTCAGGACCGGCGGTAGGCCGGTGCGAGCTCGTTGATCGCGTCGCCCATCCGGTGGATGCGCAGCGCGTTGGTCGAACCGGGGATCCCGGGAGGGCTGCCGGCGATGATGACCACGATGTCGCCCTCGACGGCGCGACCGATCCGCAGCAGCTGCTCGTCGACCTGGCGCACCATCTCGTCGGTGTGGTCGACCGACGAGGTGCGGAAGGTCTCGGTCCCCCAGCTCAGGGCCAGCTGGGAGCGGACCCGGTTCTCCGGGGTGAAGGCGAGCAGCCGGACGCTGCTGCGCAGCCGCGAGAAGCGCCGGGCCGAGTCGCCGCTCTGGGTGAAGGCCACCACGAAGGTGGCACCGACCCGCTGCGCGACCTCCTCGGCGGCCTTGGCGATCACACCACCGCGGGTGTGCGGGTCCCAGGCGACCGCCTGGATCCCGCCCAGCTCGTCGCGGTCGTGGGCGTGGGACTCGGTGGCGGCCACGATGCGCGCCATCGTCTCCACCACGTGGACCGGGTGCTCGCCCACGCTGGTCTCCCCGGACAGCATGACCGCGTCGGCGCCGTCGAGCACGGCGTTGGCGACGTCGCTGGCCTCCGCGCGGGTCGGCGACGGGCTGGTGATCATCGACTCGAGCATCTGGGTCGCCACGATGACCGGCTTGGCGTTGACCCGCGCCTTCTCGATGACGCGCTTCTGCAGGAACGGCACGTCCTCCAGCGGGCACTCCACGCCGAGGTCGCCGCGGGCGACCATGAAGCCGTCGAAGGCGGTCACGATGTCGTCGAGGTGCTCGATCGCCTGCGGCTTCTCGATCTTGGCGATCACCGGGAGGTGGATGCCCTCCTCCTCCATCACCGCTCGGACGTCGTCGACGTCCGAGCCGTCGCGGACGAACGACAGCGCGACGAAGTCGACCCCGAGGTGCAGCGCGAAGCGGAGGTCCTCCACGTCCTTCTCGGACAGCGCGGGGACCGAGACGGCCACGCCGGGCAGGTTGATGCCCTTGTGGTTGCTCACGCGCCCCCCGGTCAGCACGTCGCAGTGCACGTCGTCGCCCTCGACGGAGGTCACCCGCAGCCGCACCCGACCGTCGTCGATGAGGATGGGGTCGCCCTCGGCCACGTCGCCCGGCAGGCCGGCGTACGTCGTGCTCGCCGCCTGGTCGTCACCGGGCACGTCGCGGGTCGTGATGGTCCAGGGCCTGCCGCGGTGGAGCACGACCGGGCCGTCGTCGAACGTGCCGAGCCGGATCTTCGGCCCCTGCAGGTCGGCCAGCACCGCCACGCCGTGGCCGCTGGCGTCCGAGGCGGCCCGCACGTGGCGGTAGGACTCCTCGTGGTCGGCGTGGCTGCCGTGGCTCATGTTCAGCCGGGCGACGTCCATCCCCGCGTAGACGAGCTCGCGGATCCTCCGCTCGCCGCTCGTCGCCGGACCCAGGGTGCACACGATCTTCGCTCTCCGCACCCGGAGACCCTACCTGCTTGGAACGTTCAAACGAACCCCCCCGGACCCGGGCTCGCGCGTGGCTCAGGCGGTGAGCGGTCGCTCGGTGGGGCGGATCGGCGAGGGCAGCGTGGTGGTCCCGGTGAGGTGGGTGTCCACGGCCGCCGCGGCAGCGCGGCCCTCGGCGATGGCCCACACGATCAACGACTGACCGCGACCGGCGTCCCCGGCGACGAAGACCCCCGGCACCGACGTGGCGTAGGCGTCGTCGCGGACCACGTTGCCGCGCTCGTCCAGGTCCACGCCGAGGTCGTCGACCAGGCCGTCGCGCTCCGGGCCGGTGAACCCCATCGCGAACAGCACCAGCTCGGCCGGGATCTCGCGCTCGCTGCCCTCGCGCTCGACCGGACGGCCGTCGGCGAACTCCACCTCGACCAGGCGGAGGGCCCGCACCTGGCCCTGCTCGTCGCCGAGGAACGCCTTGGTGGACACGCCGTAGACCCGGTCACCGGCCTCCTCGTGGGCCGAGGAGACCCGGAACGTCATCGGGTAGGTCGGCCAGGGCTGACCGGCCGGCCGGGACCCGGGCGGCTCGGGCATGATCTCGAGCTGGGTGATCGACGCCGCGCCCTGGCGGGTCGAGGTGCCCAGGCAGTCGGCCCCGGTGTCACCGCCGCCGATGATGACCACGTGCTTGCCCTCGGCGGTGACCTGGCCCTCGACCTCCTGGCCGAGCGCGGCCCGGTTGGCCTGCGGCAGGAAGTCCATCGCCTGGTGGAGGCCGCCGAGGTCGCGGCCCTCGGCCTGGAGGTCGCGCGGCACCGTCGAGCCGGTCGCGATGACCACGGCGTCGTAGCGGTCGCGCAGCGCGGCCACCGAGAGGTCCCGACCGACGTCGACGCCGGTGCGGAAGACGGTGCCCTCCTGGCGCATCTGGTCCAGGCGGCGGTCGAGGTGCTTCTTCTCCATCTTGAACTCCGGGATGCCGTAGCGCAGCAGCCCGCCGATCCGGTCCGCCCGCTCGAGCACGGCGACGGTGTGACCGGCGCGGGTGAGCTGCTGGGCGGCGGCGAGCCCGGCGGGGCCCGAGCCGACGACCGCGACGGTGCGTCCCGAGAGCCACTCCGGCGGCTGCGGGCGCACCAGGTGCGACTCCCACGCGCGGTCGATGATGGCGACCTCGACGTTCTTGATCGTCACCGGGTCCTGGTTGATGCCCAGCACGCACGAGGTCTCGCACGGCGCGGGGCAGAGCCGCCCGGTGAACTCGGGGAAGTTGTTGGTCGCGTGGAGGCGCTCGATCGCGCCGGACCAGTCGTCGCGCCAGACCAGGTCGTTCCACTCGGGGATCAGGTTGCCCAGCGGGCAGCCCTGGTGGCAGAACGGGATCCCGCAGTCCATGCAGCGCCCCGCCTGGGGGCTGATGATGGGCAGCAGCGCGCGGCCCACCCCGTCGGGGTAGACCTCGGACCAGTCGTGCACGCGCTCCTCGACCGGGCGGCGGGGCGGGTTCTCCCGGCCGTGCTTCAAGAAGCCCTTGGGGTCAGCCATGCAGCGCCTCCATCATCGCGTGGGCGGTCTCCTTCTCGTCGAGCCCGTCGGCCTCGGCCTTGGCCTTGGCCTCCAGGACGACCCGGAAGTCGCTCGGCATGATCTCGGTGAACCGGGTCAGCGAGGTCTCCCAGTCGGCGAGCAGCTCCTCGGCGACCGTCGAGCCGGTCTCCTCGAGGTGGGTGCGCACCAGCTGCTCCAGCTCCTCGGCGGCCTCCTCGGTCACCGGTCCGAGCTCGACGAGCTCCTTGTTGACGCGGTGGTCGTCGAGGTCCAGCACCCAGGCGACGCCGCCGGACATCCCGGCGGCGACGTTGCGCCCGGTCGGCCCGAGGATCGCGACCCGGCCGCCGGTCATGTACTCGCAGGCGTGGTCGCCCGCGCCCTCGGTGACGGCCCACGCGCCGGAGTTGCGCACGCAGAACCGCTCCCCCACCTGGCCACGGACGAAGACCTCCCCGGACGTCGCGCCGTAGCCGATGACGTTGCCGGCGATCACCTGGTCCTGGGCCTCGAAGGTCGCCGCGCGGTCGGGGCGGACCACCACCCGCCCGCCGGAGAGCCCCTTGCCGACGTAGTCGTTGGCGTCACCCTCCAGGCGCAGGGTGATGCCGGAGGGCAGGAACGCCCCGAAGGACTGGCCGGCGGAGCCGGTGAAGGTCAGGTCGATGGTGCCGGCGGGCAGGCCGTCGCCGCCGTAGCGCTTGGTCACCTCGTGGCCGAGGATCGTGCCGACCGTGCGGTGGACGTTGCGGATGCTGAGCTGGGCGCGCACCGGCTCGCCCCGCTCGAGGGCGTCCTCGGCCAGCGGCAGCAGCTCGGTGACGTCGAGGGAGTGCTCCAGGCCGTGGTCCTGGGCCTTGGTCCGGCGCAGGTCCTGGTCCTCGAAGTGGCCGAGGTCGGGCTCGTGGAGCACCGGCGACAGGTCGAGGCCGGCGGCCTTCCAGTGGTCCACCGCCTGCTCGACGTCGAGCGACCCGACCTGGCCGACGGCCTCGTCGAGGGTGCGGAAGCCGAGCTCGGCGAGCAGCTCGCGGACCTCCTCGGCGACGTAGGTGAAGAAGTTGACGACGTACTCGGCCTTGCCGGTGAAGCGCTCGCGCAGCACCGGGTTCTGGGTGGCCACCCCCACCGGGCAGGTGTCGAGGTGGCAGACCCGCATCAGGATGCAGCCCGAGACCACCAGCGGGGCGGTCGCGAAGCCGTACTCCTCGGCGCCGAGCAGCGCCGCGACGACGACGTCGCGGCCGGTCTTGAGCTGCCCGTCGGTCTGCACCACGATCCGGTCGCGCAGGCCGTTGAGCAGCAGCGTCTGCTGGGTCTCGGCCAGGCCGAGCTCCCACGGCCCGCCGGCGTGCTTGAGCGAGGTGAGCGGCGCGGCGCCGGTACCGCCGTCGTGGCCGGAGATCAGCACCACGTCGGCGTGCGCCTTGGAGACACCCGCGGCGACCGTGCCGACGCCCACCTCGGCGACCAGCTTCACGTGCACCCGGGCGTCCGGGTTGGCGTTCTTCAGGTCGTGGATGAGCTGGGCGAGGTCCTCGATCGAGTAGATGTCGTGGTGCGGCGGCGGGCTGATCAGCCCCACGCCGGGGGTGGAGTGCCGGGTCTTGGCGACCCAGGGGTAGACCTTGTTGCCGGGGAGCTGGCCCCCCTCACCCGGCTTGGCGCCCTGGGCCATCTTGATCTGGATGTCGTCGGCGTTGGTGAGGTACTCCGAGGTCACCCCGAACCGGCCCGAGGCCACCTGCTTGATCGCGCTGCGACGCTCCGGGTCGTGCAGGCGGTCGCTGTCCTCGCCGCCCTCGCCGGTGTTCGACTTGCCGCCGAGGCGGTTCATCGCGATCGCCAGGGTCTGGTGGGCCTCGCCGCTGATCGAGCCGTAGGACATCGCCCCGGTCGAGAACCGCTTGACGATCGACTCGACCGGCTCGACCTCGTCGATCGGCACGGGCTGCCGACCCGCTGCGGCGGCGTCCTTGAACCGGAACATCCCGCGCAGCGTCATCAGCCGCTCGCTCTGCTCGTCGACGCGGGAGGTGTACTGCTTGAACACGTCGTAGCGCCCGGCGCGGGTGGCGTGCTGGAGCCGGAAGACGGTCTCGGGGTCGAACAGGTGCGGCTCGCCCTCGCGCCGCCACTGGTACTCCCCCCCGATCTCGAGCTCGCGGTGGGCGGGGGCGATGCCGGCGCGGGGGTACGCCGCGGCGTGGCGCAGCGCGACCTCCTCGGCGATCACGTCGAGCCCGACGCCGCCCAGCTTGGAGGTGGTGCCGGTGAAGTAGCGGTCCACCAGCTCCTGGGACAGCCCGAGGGCCTCGAAGATCTGGGCGCCGGTGTAGGAGGCGACCGTCGAGACGCCCATCTTGGACATCACCTTCAGCACGCCCTTGCCCAGCGCCTTGACCAGGTTCGCCACGGCGGTCTCGGGGTCGGCGTGCACGTAGTAGCCCTCGCGGGCGAGGTCCTCGACCGACTCCATCGCCAGGTACGGGTTGACCGCGGCCGCGCCGTAGCCCACGAGCAGCGCGACGTGGTGCACCTCGCGCACGTCGCCGGCCTCGACGATCATCCCCACCTGGGTGCGGGTCTTCTCGCGCACCAGGTGGTGGTGCACCGCAGCGGTGAGCAGGAGCGAGGGGATCGGCGCCTGCTCGGCGGTGGAGTGGCGGTCCGAGAGCACGATCACGCGGGCGCCGGCGGCGGTCGCCTCGCTGACCTCGGCGCAGATCTCCTCGATGCGCGCGGCCATCGCCTCCCCGCCCCCCTCGACCGGGTACAGACCGCGGGAGACGTGGGTGACGAAGCCGGGCATGTCGCCGTCGCGGTTGATGTGGCGGATCTTGGCGAGGTCGTCGTTGTCGATCACCGGGAAGGGCAGCACCACCTGCCGGCAGGACGCCGGCTGCGGCTCGAGCAGGTTGGCCTCCGGGCCGATGCTGCCGGCCAGGGAGGTGACCAGCTCCTCGCGGATGGCGTCCAGCGGCGGATTGGTGACCTGGGCGAAGAGCTGGCTGAAGTAGTCGAAGACCAACCTCGGCTTGGCCGAGATCGCCGCCACCGGGGTGTCGGTGCCCATCGAGCCGATCGGTTCGGCGCCGGTGTTGGCCATCGGGGTCAGCAGCACCCGCAGCTGCTCCTCGGTGTAGCCGAAGACCTGCTGGCGCCGGGTGACCGAGGCGTGGGTGTGCACGACGTGCTCGCGGTCGGGGACGTCCTTGAGGTGGACCAGCCCGGCGTGGAGCCACTCGCCGTAGGGGTGCTCGGCAGCGAGGTCGTGCTTGATCTCCTCGTCCTCGATGATCCGGCCCTCGTCGGTGTCGACCAGGAACATCCGGCCCGGCTGGAGCCGGCCCTTGCGCACCACCGTCGCCGGGTCCAGGTCGAGCACGCCGACCTCGGAGGCCAGGACGACCAGGCCGTCGTCGGTGACCCAGTAGCGGGAGGGGCGCAGCCCGTTGCGGTCCAGCGTCGCGCCGATCTGGGTGCCGTCGGTGAAGACCACGCAGGCCGGGCCGTCCCAGGGCTCCATCATCGTGGAGTGGAACTCGTAGAAGTCGCGCTGCTCCTCGGCCATCTCGGCGTGGTTCTCCCACGCCTCGGGGATCATCATCAGCACCGCGTGGGGCAGCGAGCGGCCCCCCATGTGGAGCAGCTCGAGGACCTCGTCGAAGGTCGCCGAGTCCGAGGCGCCGGTGGTGCACACCGGGAACAGCCGCTCCAGGTCCCCGGGGATGACGTCGGAGGACAGCAGCGCCTCGCGGGCGCGCATCCAGTTGCGGTTGCCCATCACGGTGTTGATCTCGCCGTTGTGGGCGATGAACCGGAACGGGTGCGACAACGGCCACGACGGGAAGGTGTTGGTGGAGAACCGGGAGTGGACCACGGCGAGCGCCGAGGCGACCCGCTCGTCGCGCAGGTCGGGGTAGAAGCCGTCCAGCTGGTCGGTGGTCAGCATCCCCTTGTAGGCCAGGGTCCGCGAGGACAGCGACGGGAAGTAGACGTCGGTCTCGTGCTCGGCGCGCTTGCGCAGGCAGAAGGCCAGCCGCTCGAGCGCCATGCCGGTCACCCGCTGGCCGTCGCCGGCCAGGAAGACCTGCCGGAAGGTCGGCATCACGCCGCGGGCGGTGCCGCCGAGGATCGCGGGGTCGGTGGGCACGTCGCGCCAGGCCAGCACCGCGAGACCCTCCTCGGCCGCGATCTCCTCGAAGCGGCTCACGGTGGCCTGGACGTGCTCGTCGTCACCGGGCAGGAACGCGGTCCCGACGGCGTAGGCCGACGGCGGCGGGAGCTCCACGCCCTGGTCCGCGACGACCTCGCGCAGGAACACGTCGGGCACCTGCATCAGGATGCCGGCGCCGTCGCCGGAGTTGGGCTCGGCGCCGGCGGCGCCGCGGTGGTCGAGGTTGCGCAGCGCGGTCAGCGCCTTGGCGACGATGTCGTGGTCGGCGCGGCCGGTCAGCGTGGCCACGAACGCGACGCCGCAGGCGTCGTGCTCACGGCTCGGGTCGTAGAGCCCCTGGGGCGGCGGGAAGGCGTGCGGGAAGGGCACCGGAGGATCTCCCGTCGTCGAGCGAGTCGTGCTGGTCATGACCGAGGTGGCGTCCACCGGCGCACGGGACGACGTTGGCCCACGCGGGACTGCCGAGATTATCACCGCGGGTCAGCCGGGCCCCGGCCGCCGACGCCTGCTGGGACGCGACCCCGGGTCCGGCTCGGCGTCGGCGGGCGCGGAGCTGTCGTCGGCGGGCGCGGGGAGGTCGTCCGCCGGCGCGTGGCCCGGCTGGTAGGGCTCCTCGCGCCCGGGGTGGCGCCGCCCGGCGACGACGAACCAGGCGGTGGCGGCCACGAGCAGGAGGAGGGAGGTCCACACGTTCAGCCGCAGCCCGAGCACGTCGTCGAGCTGCACGTCGTCGATGCGCAGCGCCTCGATCCAGGCCCGGCCCACGGTGTAGGTCATCACGTAGAGCGCGACGACCCGCCCGTGGCCGAGGCGGAAGCGCCGGTCCGCCCAGACCACCAGCGCGAACGCGGCGAGGTTCCACAACGACTCGTAGAGGAAGGTCGGGTGGAACAGCGTGCCGGCGGTCAGGCCCAGCTCGGTGGCGGCGCCGTCGGGCCAGTGCACCGGGTCGATCTCGAGGCCCCACGGCAGGGTGGTGGGACGCCCGTACAGCTCCTGGTTGAACCAGTTGCCCCACCGCCCGATCGCCTGGGCGACCAGGACACCGGGGGCCATCGCGTCGAGCACCGGCAGCAGCCTGATCCCCCGCCGCCGGGCGCCGACGACCACGCCGACCGCACCGAGGGCGATGGCACCCCACACGCCGAGCCCGCCCCGCCAGACGTAGAGGGCCGACCACGGGTCGCCGCCCTCGCCGAAGTAGCGGCCCGCGTCGGTGAGGACGTGGTAGACCCGGCCGCCGACCAGCCCGAACGGCACCGCCCACACCGCGAGGTCCGAGATCTCCCCGGGACGGCCGCCACGGGCCACCCACCGTCGCTCGCCGATCCAGATCGCGGCGAGGATGCCCGCGATGATGCACAGCGCGTAGCCCCGCAGCGGCAGCGGTCCGAGGTACCAGGTGCCCTGGTCCGGGCTCGGGATCGCCTGCGGCAGCAGGGCGGGGACGGTGCTCAGCGAGCTGAGGGTGCTGGCGAGGCTCACGCGGCGGCGCTCCTGGATCGGCCGGGCGGCTGCCGGCGGGACGGGCTCAGCTGGTGAGCAGGGTGTGGACGTCGGCGGCGTACTGCGACGCGGTGGTCTCCTGGCCCCACAGCACCGGGACCTCGTCGCCCGTGTCGAGCGCCAGGACCTGGGTGGAGTGGGTGACCTCGTAACCGCCGCTGGGCAACCGGTCCTCGCGGGTGAAGCCCACGGCGACCGACTCGCCGATCTGCTCGATCGCCGACAGGTCACCGGTGAGACCCTCGAAGGAGGGGTCGAGGCGGTCGAGGTAGCTGCGCAGCACCCCCGGGGAGTCCCGCGCCGGGTCGGTGGTCACGTAGACCACCTGCACCTGCTCGCGGTCCTCCGCGTCGAGCTGCTGGACCGCCGAGGCGAGCTGGGCCATCACGATCCCGCAGATGTCGGGGCACTGGGTGTAGCCGAAGAACACGAGGGTCAGCCGCGCCTCGGTGTCGGAGGCGAGGGAGAAGTCGCTGCCGTCGGTCGCCGTCAGCGGCGTCGGGTCCACCGCGTAGGGCGAGCCCAGCACGGTGCCGGCGAAGGCGTCGCCCGCGTCGTCGCCGGAGGCCGACGACCCGCAGGCGCCGGCGGCCAGCGCTACGGCGGCCAGGACGGCGGTGAGCCCGCGGTGGACCCCTCGTCGCTCAGCCACGACGCACCCCGTCGGCGAGGTCGGCCGTGAGCTCGCGGAGGGCGGCCAGACCGGCGGCGCGGTCGTCGAGGTGCTCGAGCAGGGTGCGCACGAACGCCGAGCCGACGATCACGCCGTCCGCGTAGGAGGCGACCTCCGCGGCCTGGTCGCCGTCGGCGACGCCGAGGCCGACCGCGACGGGCAGGTCGGTGGTCGCGCGCGTGCGCGCCACGAGCGGCGCCGCGAGGTCGCTGGTGGTGGTGCGCGCCCCGGTCACCCCCATCACCGCGGTGGCGTAGACGAAGCCCCGGCAGGCGGCGGTGGTCATCGCCACCCGCTCGTCGGTCGAGGACGGGGCGACGAGGAACACCTTGTCCAGGCCGCGCTCGTCGGCGGCGGCGATCCACTCCGGCGCGACGTCCGGGGTCAGGTCGGGCGTGATCAGCCCGGACCCGCCAGCGGCCGCCAGGTCGTCGGCGAACCGCTCGACGCCGTAGCGCTCGACGGGGTTCCAGTAGGTCATCACGACGGTGGGGACCCCGGTGGCGGCCACGGCCTCCACGGTGCGCAGCACGTCGGCCGTGCGGACCCCCTGCTCGAGGGCACGCTGGGCGGCCGCCTGGATGGTCGGTCCGTCCATCACCGGGTCGGAGTAGGGCAGCCCGACCTCGATGACGTCACAGCCCTCCTCGACCATCGCGCGCAGCGCCTCGACGCCACCGGGGACGTCGGGGAAGCCGGCCGGCAGGTAGCCCACCAGGGCGGAGCGCTGCTCGGCGCGGGCCGCGGCGAACGCCGCCGCCACGCCCCCGGGGCCGCTCACAGCTGCTCCCCCGCCCCGCTGCCCTCGCCCGGGGCGACGGGCGCGTGGGCGTCGACGGCGCCGGCGCCGACCGGCTCGGCGGTGACCCGGTCCGGGTCGCCCAGCCCGAAGTAGTCGACGGCGGTGCCCATGTCCTTGTCGCCGCGACCGGAGAGGTTGATCAGGACGATCGCGTCCGGGCCCCGCTCGGCGGCGAGCCGCTCGGCCACCCGCATGGCGCCGGCCACCGCGTGCGCGGTCTCGATCGCCGGGATGATGCCCTCGGTCCGGCTGAGCATCGCCATCGCCGCCATCGCCTCGGCGTCGGTGACCGGCTCGTAGGAGGCGCGACCGGTGGCGGCGAGGTGGGCGTGCTGCGGGCCGACCCCGGGGTAGTCGAGCCCGGCCGAGATCGAGTGCGACTCGACGGTCTGCCCGTCCTCGTCCTGGAGCACGTAGGTGCGGGCGCCGTGCAGCACGCCCCGGGCGCCGGCGTGGATGGTCGCCGCGTGCCGCGGGGTCTCCACGCCCTCGCCGCCCGGCTCGAAGCCGTGGACGGCGACGTCCTCGTCGTCGAGGAAGGCGGTGAACAGCCCGATCGCGTTCGAGCCGCCGCCGACGCAGGCCGCGATCGCGTCGGGCAGCACGCCGTACCGCTCGAGGCACTGTGCGCGGGCCTCGTCGCCGATGCCGCGGGTGAAGTCGCGGACCATGCTCGGGAACGGGTGCGGCCCGGCCGCGGTGCCGAAGAGGTAGGCGGTGTGGTCGACGCTGGCCACCCAGTCGCGCATCGCCTCGTTGATGGCGTCCTTGAGCGTGGCGCTGCCGGACTCCACCGGCACCACCCGCGCTCCGAGCAGGTGCATCCGCGCGACGTTGAGGGCCTGCCGCCGGGTGTCGACCGCGCCCATGTAGACGGTGCAGTCCAGCCCCAGGTAGGCCGCCGCCGTCGCGCTGGCGACGCCGTGCTGGCCGGCGCCGGTCTCGGCGATCACCCGGTGCTTGCCCATCCGGCGGGTCAGCAGCGCCTGGCCGAGCACGTTGCGGATCTTGTGGGCGCCGGTGTGGTTGAGGTCCTCCCGCTTGAGCAGGACGCGGCAGCCGACCCGGTCGGAGAGCCGGCGGGCCTCGTAGAGCGGGCTCGGCATGCCCGCGTAGTCGCGGAGCACGGCCTCGAACTCGGCGACGAACGCCGGGTCGGCCATGGCCTCGAGCCGGGCGGCGTCGAGCTCGTCGAGGGCGGCCACCAGCGCCTCGGGCATGAACCGGCCGCCCCAGCCCGCCTCCGGCCCGCCGAACCAGCCGGCGGTGTCGGCGTCCCAGGCCGACGTGGCGGGGGGCGCGGCGCGGGGGGTGGCGGTCACGACCGGTCCCCCAGCGCGCCGGCGCGCGGGCGCAGCCCGGTCATCGCGGCGACGGCCTCGCGGGGGGAGCCGCCGCGGACCAGCGCCTCGCCCACGAGCACGGCGCGCGCGCCCTCGTCGGTGTAGCGCTGGGCGTCCTCGGGACCGCGCACGCCGGACTCGGCGACGAGCACCCGGTCCTGCGGCAGCTGCGCGGCGAGCCGGCCGAACACCTCGGGGTGGACCTCGAGGGTGCGCAGGTCGCGCGCGTTGACGCCGATCAGCTCGGCCCCGAGGTCGAGAGCGCGCTGCGCCTCGGCCTCGTCGTGGACCTCGACCAGGACGCCCAGGCCGAGCTCGCGGGCCAGGTCGTGGAGGCGGACGAGGTCGTCCGGGGCGAGCGCGGCCACGATCAGCAGCACCAGGTCGGCGCCGGCCTCCCGGGCCTCCAGGAGCTGGTACTCGGTGACCACGAAGTCCTTGCGCAGCAGCGGGGTGGCCACGGCCGCTCGCACCGCGCGCAGGTCGGCCAGGCTGCCGCCGAAGCGCCGCTCCTCGGTGAGGACGCTGATCGCCGCAGCGCCGCCCGCGGCGTAGTCGGCCGCGAGGGCGGCGGGGTCCGGGATCGCGGCGAGGTCACCCTTGCTGGGGCTGCGGCGCTTGACCTCGGCGATCACGCTGGAGCCCGCCTCGCGCAGCCGGGGCATCGCGTCGAGCGGCGGCGCCACGTCGGCCAGGGCCGCGCGCAGCTCGCCGGCCGGGCGGTCCGCCTGGCGCTTGGCGAGGTCGTCGCGGACGCCGGCGACGATGTCGTCGAGCACGGTCATGACGGTCGTCGACCTCCGGTCGTGGGGCGGTGCGGGGCGTCCTCGATCCTCCCACGGCGGGGAAGGCGGACCGGGTGGGCCGTACGGACGGGGGGCGGCTCAGTGGCCGCTGTGCATGCCCATCTTGTCCATCACCAGGAAGGCGACCCCGGCGAGGCCGACGATCGCGACGCCGACCCAGAACACGACCATGTTGATCGGGGAGAACATCAGGCCGACGCCCCCGACGACGAAGCCGACCAGTCCCAGCACGACGGCGGTCCAGGCGGCCGGGGTGTTGCCGTGGCTGTCGTCGGACATGGGGCTCCTCGTGCGGTGGGGGTCGTGGGTCGGGGCCGCTCGGGAGCGGCACCTCCATCCTAGGGGGGTGGGGGCGGAGCCCCGGCGGGACCCGCCCGGTCGGCCGGGTCCGTCGGGTCGTCGCCGCGGTCCAGCGAGCGCCACAGGTCGAGGTTGCCCGTCGAGCCCGGGGCGGGTGCCACGGCCTCGGGGGCGTCGTAGCGGCGGCCGAGCGCCGGCCAGGTGGCGGCGGTACGGACCGCGACCGCGGCGGCGGCCAGCGCGACGAGGGCGCCCGCTCCGCTCACCCACAACCACGGGGTCCACCCCACCGCGGCGGTGCCCGCGCCGAGCCCGGCGAGGGTCTCGCGGACGTCCGCGCGGACCCGCCCCGCGCCGACGAGGACGGTGGCCAGCACGCCGAGGGCGGCCAGCGCGGCCAGCGCCGCCAGCAGGCGGCGGACCCGCCCGCGGGCGACCAGCAGCACCCCCCAGCAGGCCAGCGCGACGAGGGCGAGGGCCCCGGCGAGCGGTTCCTGGCCGCTGCCCGCGGCCGCCTGGGACGAGGCGAGCGCACCCGCGGCACGTCCCGTGCCGTCGTCGGGGACCGCCGCCCAGGGACGGGTGCCGCCGAGGGCGGCGAGGCCGGCGCCGGCCAGGCCCGCGAGCACGGTCGGGGCGAAGGTGCGTCGGCCGGGACCCGGCGGGTCGGTCACGGGCGGCCGTCGGCGCCGAGCGGGACGAGCCCCGCGTCGAAGCAGGTGCGGTCGCCGGTGTGGCAGGCGGGGCCGACCTGGTCGACGGTGAGCAGGACGGTGTCGCCGTCGCAGTCCAGCCGGACCTCGCGGACGTGCTGGGTGTGGCCCGAGGTCTCGCCCTTGACCCAGTACTCCTGGCGCGAGCGGCTCCAGTAGGTCGCCCGGCCGGTGACCAGGGTGCGGCGCAGCGCCTCGTGGTCCATCCAGCCGAGCATGAGGACGGCGCCGGTCCCGTGCTCCTGGACCACCACGGGCACCAGCCCGAGCGAGGTCGGTCCGGTGGGGACGAGGCGGTCGGCCACGGCGGGGTCGAGGGAGCTCACGACGCCAGTATCGCGGGTGCGCGGTGGGGCCCGGGACGCGCCGCGCCCCCGGCGGCCGCAGGGGTCGCCGGGGGCGGGGCTGGTGCGTGGTGCGGTGGTGCGGGTGCGGCTCAGGTGGGCGGGACGACCGCACCGTTGAGCGTGAAGGGGCCGCCGTCGTTGTAGACGTTGGGTCCCTCGGGGGCGGTGTTGCCCTCGACCACGAGGTTCGTGGCCGTGATCATGCCGGTCGTGCTGTTCCAGATGCCGCCGCCCTGGTTGGCGGCGTCGTTGCCGGTCACCGTGCCGGTGTCCCACACGACGGTCGCGGCGCCGGTCACGTGCAGGCCACCGCCGTTGCCGGGGTTCGCACCGGTGGTGTTGTCGGTGGTGTCGACGTCGTCGAGGTCCACCGACCCGGCGTTGGTCTCGATCCCGCCACCGGCGCGGACCGCGTCGTTGCCGTCCAGCGTGGTGCCGGACATGACGAGCGCACCGTTGACGTTGAGCACGCCGCCACCGGAGCCGGAGGCGCCGTCGGCGGAGTTGTCGTCGATCGTGGAGTCCTCCACGGTCAGCGCACCTCCGTCGTTGTAGAGCCCGCCGCCGCCGGCGTTGGACTCGGCACCGCTGGCGGTGTTGCCGAGGATGTCGCTCGCGCGCACGGTGAAGGTGCCGCCCGCGGAGTTCCAGAGCCCGCCGCCCTCGTTGGCCGCCTCGTTCTGGCTGACCTCGGAGGTCTCGACCAGGACCGTGCCGGCCCCGGTGAGGTGGAAGGCGCCACCGTTGCCGGGCGCGGCGCCCGTGGTGTTGCCGGAGAGCAGCGAGGCGGAGACCGTCGTGTCACCGACGTTGGCCTCGATGCCGCCACCGGCGCGCTTGGCGTCGTTGCCGGTGATCTCGCTGCGGGTGACCGTGAGCGTGCCCTGGTCGTTCAGGATGCCGCCGCCGGAGCCGGCCGCACCGGTCGCCTGGTTCTGCTCGGCGAACGACCCGTTGACCGTCATGGTGGCGCCGGCGTTGTTGAACAGCGCGCCGCCGCCGTTGGTGGCGTCCGCACCCTGCGCGAGGTTGCCGAGCAGCTCGGTGCCGCGGACGGTCATCTCGCCGCCGTTCCACAGCCCGCCGCCCTCGGAGGCCGCGGTGTTGCCGGTCACCGTGCTGCGGGCCACGAACACCTCGGAGGTCGGGGCCGTGGAGTGCAGCCCGCCGCCGTTGCCCGGCGCGGAGCCGGTGCTGTTGCCCTCGAGGGAGGACCGGCGCACGGTGACGCGCCCGTCGGCGACCTCGATGCCGCCACCGGCACGCGAGGCGGAGTTGCCGTTCAGGCTGGACTCGACGACGTTGACGACGCCCCCCACGGAGAGGAGGCCGCCGCCGGAGCCGGAGGTCCCGGGGGCGGTGTTGTCGGTCAGCGTCGAGGTGTCGACGGTCATCGAGCCGCCGTCGTTGTAGAGCGCCCCGCCGCCGTTGGTGGCCTCCGGGCCGTTGGCGGTGTTCTGGACCAGCATGGTGTTGTTCACCATGAAGCTGCCCTCGGCGGAGTTCCACAGGCCGCCGCCCTCGGCGGCCGCGGTGTTGCGGGCCACCCGGCTGCGCACCACGTCGACGTTGCCGATGCCGGTGAGGTGGATCGCGCCGCCGTTGCCGGGGCCGGCGCCGCCGCCGGTGCTGTTGGAGGAGAGCCGCGAGGTCGAGACCTGGGTGGACCCACCCGCGGCCTCGATCGCGCCACCGGCGCGCTCGGCGGAGTTGCCGACCAGGCGGGTGTCCTGCACCCGGACCTGACCGCCGGAGTTGACGATGGCGCCACCCGAGGCGCCGGCCCCCTCGGCCACGCTGTCCAGGATGCCGCCGAAGCGGAGGTCGAGACCGCCGGTGGCGTCGACGCGGACGGCGCCGCCGCTCTCACCGTCGGGCGCCCGGCCGTCGCGCAGGGTGACCCGCTTGGCGAGCACCGTCGCGCCGTCCCGGATGTCCAGGATCCGGTCGACACCGTCGGCGTCGATGGTGCGGCCCGAGCCGCGGAGCACCAGGTCGCCGGTGACGTCGATGTCGCCGCGCTGGGGTCCGCCCTCGGTGGGGCGGTCCGGGTCGAAGGAGATGCGGGCCCCGAGGCGGATCCGGTCGACCCCGGCGTTGCGGTTGGCTCGCAGCACGGCACGCCGCAGCTGCTTCTCGTTCTTCACGGTGCGGGCCGGACCGGACGCGTCCAGGTCCTCCGGGGCCGCGGCGGCCGCGGCGGGCGCAGCCGCGGCGGCGCCGGGTGCGGCCGCCGTCGCGCCGGCGGGGGTGGTGACGCCGGCCAGTCCGGCCAGGGCGAGCGCCCCGACCGCGGCTGCGGCGAGCGAGGGGACCCTGCGGGTCCGGGATGGGCTCATCGAACGTCCTTCTTCCGTCTCGTGGTGCAGGTGTGGTCGCGCTGCGCCAGCTCCGGGGGCACCCCATGCACCCCCGGGGACGGCGTCTCGATCATGCCTACGGAGCCCGGTGTGACTTCGTTCACCCGAATCACCCATCCGTGGGGGTGGGGGCGTCGAACCACGGGTGAATGCGCGCGGGCCGGGCTCCGTACGCACCGGTGGCGGCCGGGGACCCTGGCGGTCCTCGTCGCGGGAGAGGCGGCGGCGATGGACGGTGCAGGTGGCGGGGTGGAGCGGGTGGAACGGGTGTCGGTGCGGGGCGACGAGGTCGTGGTGGCCGGGTTCGGCAGCGAGGCGGCCGTGCACGCCGCCTACCTGCTCCACGGCGCCGAGATCTACCGCTTCCTGCTGCGCGGGCTCGGCGACCCCGGCCAGGCGCAGGACGTCACGCAGGAGACCTTCCTCAAGGCGTGGCGCGCCGGGCACCGCTACGACCCGACGCTGTCCTCGCTGCGGGTGTGGCTCTTCGGCATCGCGCGCAACGCGATGATCGACGCGGCCCGCGCGTCGCAGGCGCGCCCGTGGCAGCGGCGGCTGCTGGACCCGCCGACGGTGCAGGAGAGCGCCGGGACGGTCGAGGACCCCTCGGAGGAGGTCGTCGGGCAGTGGGTGGTGGCGGAGGCGCTGCGTCGCGTCTCCGAGCACCACCGCGTCGCGATCGTGCGGACCCACCTCGAGGAGCGGCCCTACGACGAGGTGGCCGTCGAGCTGGGGATCCCGGTCGGGACCCTGCGCAGCCGGGTCTTCTACGGTCTGAAGGCGCTGCGCTCGGCGATGGACGAGATGGGGGTGGTCCCGTGACCGACCACGACGACGACCACCAGCAGCTGCGCGAGCTGCTCGGCGGCCTCGCCCTGAGGCACCTCGACGGGGCCGACCTCGACCGGTTGCGGGCGCACCTCGACGGCTGCGGGTCGTGCCGCGAGGAGCTGGCCGAGATCGAGACGGTGGTGCCGTGGCTGGACGCGCTCGACGCGCACACGTTCGCAGCGCCTGCTTCTCCCCCGGCCGACCTGGGTGCGCGCATCGCTCGTGCCGTCTCCGAGGAGGGCGCCCGGCGCCACGCGGAGTCGCTGGCCGACCGCCGGGCCGCCGGCCGGCGAGGACGGCGGCGCCGCGTCCTGCTGGGCGTCGCGGCTGCCGTGGTCCTCGGCGGCGGGGTGGTGGTGGGGGGTCTCGCGGGGCGCGCCACCGCACCGGAGCCGCCGACGGCGGCACCGGTGCCGCTGGAGCCGATCGCGCTCGAGGCTGCCGGCAGCCTGCCGGTCACCGTGGACTCCGCCGGGGTCGTCCCCCACACCTGGGGGGTCGAGCTGCGGATGGAGGCGGCCGGCTTCGCCGAGGGCGAGGTCTACCGCGCCGCGTTCCGCGACGAGCGGGGCCGGCTGCGCCCCGCCGGGCGCTTCGTCGGCACCGGTCCGGACCCGATGACGTGCAACCTCCAGGCCGGGGTGCTCCGCGAGGACGTCGACGCGGTGGTCGTCGTCGACGACCGCGGCCGGACGGTGCTGCGCTCGTCGCTGTGACGCCCCGACCTGCTGGACGTCCGGTCGGGCCGCCTCTGGTAGACCTCGGGCCGTGCGCACCCCGTCCCTCCTCGCCCCGCTGACCGCCGAGACGTTCGCCCGCCGGGAGCGGCACGCGCTGTGCGCCACCGCCCTGACGGTGGGCTCCGACGCGCCGACGCTGTGCGGCGACTGGACCGCCCGCGACCTCGTGGTGCACCTCCTGGTCCGCGAGCGCCACCCGCTCGCGGCCCTGGGGCTGGTCGTGCCGCGGTTCGCCCCGGTCACGGAGCGGGCGAGCGAGCGCGTGGGGCGCGCGGACTTCCCGGTGCTGGTCGAGCGGGTGCGCGACCCGTGGCCGGTCCCCTTCGGGCTGGCGCCGCTCGACGCGCTGGTCAACACCGCCGAGATGTTCGTGCACCACGAGGACCTGCGCCGCGCGCAGCCCGGGTGGGCGCCGCGGGCCCTCGGCCGTGCGGAGGAGGACCTGCTGTGGCGTGTCGTGCGGCTGTCCGGACGCGGGCTCGCCCGCCCCGCCGGCGTCCCGGTGCGGGTCGAGCGCTCGGACGCGATCGGCTCCGCGGTGCTCGTGCGCGGTGACGGCGCCGCGGTGGCTACCGGCCGGCCCAGCGAGCTGCTGCTGATGCTCTTCGGTCGCACCGAGCTGCGCGAGGTCACCTACGAGGGACCGGACCCCGCCGTCGCCGCCCTCCGGCGGGCCGACCTGGGGCTGTAGCGCGGCGGTCGAGAGCGGCGGTCGAGCGGGCGCCGGGGGCTGGCGTCTCGACCACACAGCGACGCGACCTCCCGCTTGCGTTCGAACACGTGTTCGACTACACTAGATGCATGACCCCGCTCCTCGACGACCTCCGTGGCCTGACCGCCACGCTGGTCGAGGGGCGCGTGGACCCGGGTGACCACGACGTCGCCGCGGACGCGGTGCGGGTGGAGGCGATCGCGGCGCTGGAGCGGTTGAAGTCGGCGGCGTGCGCGGCGCAGGCCGACCTCGCGGTCGGCCTGGACGCCTCGGTGCGTGAGCAGCACGCCGTCGCCGGTGTCGCGGCCGCGCGTCGCGGCCGGGGCGTGGGTGCGCAGGTCGCGCTCGCCCGCTCGGAGTCCCCGCACCGCGGGCAGGTGCTGCTCGGGTTCGCCAAGGACCTCGCGACCGACCTGCCCCACACCCGCCAGGCGCTGCGCGAAGGGGTGCTCAACGAGTACCGCGCGGTCCTGGTGGCCCGGGAGACCGGCTGCCTGGAGCGCGAGGACCGCGGCCGCGTCGACGAGGAGCTGTGCGCACCCCGCCCCGACGGCGGCCCCCGCAAGGTCGAGGGACTCGGCACCGCCCGGCTGGTCGGCGAGCTGCGCCGCCGCTGCTACGCCCTCGACCCCGCCAGCGTCGTGCGCCGCCACCGCCGCGCCGAGACCGAGCGCCGGGTCAGCATCCGACCCGCCCCCGACGCCATGGCCTACCTGACCGGGCTGCTCCCGATGGCGCCCGCGATCTCCGCCCACGTCGCCCTGGGCAAGGAGGCCGACCGGCTCCGCAGCGCCGGCGACCCCCGCAGCCGCGGGCAGCTGATGGCCGACCTCATGGTCGCCCGCCTCACCGGCCTGCCCGACGTCGCCGGCGAAGGACCCGTGGTCCCGGTCTGCCTGGACCTGGTCATGTCCGACACGACCGCGTTCGGTGCCGGCCACGACGCCGCCACCATCCCCGGCCACGGCCCCGTACCCGCCCAGATCGCCCGCGAGCTCGCCGCCCGCGCCACCCAGGCCATGCAGGCCTGGGTCCGCCGCCTCTACACCGACCCCAGCGGCAACCTCGTCGCCCTGAGCACCAAGCAACGCCTCGCCACCGACGGCCTCGCGACCTACCTCGACGCTGCGCGACCAGGGCCTGTGCCGCACCCCCTGGTGCGACGCCCCCGCCCGCCACTCCGACCACGTCGTCCCCGCCGCCCAGGGTGGTCCCACCACCGCCGAGAACACCCAAGGACTCTGCGAGGCCTGCGACCACACCAAACAGGCCCCCGGCTGGACCCAGACCGTCGTCCCCGACACGACGACCAGCCGGACGGCACACCGTGCGAGACCACCACCCCCACCGGCCACCGACACCGATCGCGAGCCCCCGCCCCACCCGAGCCCGCGCGACCGCCTGTGCCCGACCGTCAGGCTCCGCGGGTCGACGTCCAGTTCATCCAGCACGGCGTGACTCTCGCCGCTTGAGCGATTGACCTATCGCGGCGACAAACGCTTCTGGCACCGACCCGGAGGGTCTTGCGCACGGGAGGGCGCCGAGCGCCGACCACTGCGGCTCGCGATGTGCCGAGCCCAGTACACCGAGATCACCCGCCACCTGGTGCTGGCTGATCAAGAGCGGTTCGGTCGCGGTCGATGCCCGTGGCTCCGGACGCCTCTATGTCCACGCTCCGATGCCGGCTCGCACCTCGGCGCATGCCTCGCTGTCGATCACGACGGCGTCCCCTGACGGGGGAGAGCGGGGAGCCTCTGTCTTCGTATCGCGAGCAGATCAGCGTCCGTGATCGCGTCGCAAGAGTCTGGCTTCAGACGCCGGACACCCAGGCAGTGGGGAGTGGACGCCGTGTCGGTGCCCAGGCGTAGGTCCGTCGCCTCTACGCCGACCCCACAGGCACCTGGTGGGGTCGCACCACCAAGTAGCGGCTGGCCACGCTGACGGGATCCGCGACCTACTTCGAGGTCCAGCTCATCAGGCACGACGTGCACCTCGCTGCTCGAGCGACCTTCTCTGCTGAGGTGGGGATCGGGAGTCCGTCGCCCGATGAGGAGCGTGAGCGTGTCGTGGCCCCGGCACGCGGCGAGTTACGAGGACTTCTCCGCCGCCACAGCTCCACGTACCTCGTGCAGGCTCGAGCGGCGTACCAGCAGCTCGCCGCCGCGTTCGTAGTCCTCGTCGCACTGGTAGGTGAGCACCCCGACCAGCTCGCCGCCGGCGTCGGCGTACCAGACCGTGAAGCCGCCGCCCTCGTGCTCGACGACCTCCGTCTGGTCGAAACCGTCTCCCCACGCGGAGTACTTCAGCGTGTGCCCACCTATCTCGCTCCAGAACCCGGGCGGGTCCGACCAGCGGCCCGTCTCCCGGGCCTCCGCTGCGCCGTGGGCGGCGGCGTTGCCGCCGGCCAGGCGGCCCATGGTGATGGCGTCGCCCCAGTGCTCCACGCTCAGCGGCCGACCCAGGACGGCGTGTCGTGCCCGGGCCACGTCACCAGCGGCCCACACGGAGGGGTCGCTGGTACGCAGCTCCTCGTCGACGACCAGGTGATCGTCCTCGATCAGCAGCCCGGACTCGGAGAGGAACGTCCGGGACTGGGTGACCCCGACGGCGGCGAGGACCAGGTCGGCCTCGAGGGAGGAGCCGTCGTCGAGGCGCACCGTGGCCGGCTGCTCGACGGTCTCGACCTCGACCCCGTGTCGTAGCACCACCCCGGCTCCTTCCAGCCACCCAGCGATCCGTGCGCCGGCCCAGTCGCCGAGTCGCGCCGCCTGGGGCGCCGGCTCGGGGGTGACCAGGGTGGTGCGCAGACCGCGGACGGCGAGCGAGGCCGCTGCCTCGCAACCGATGAAGCCCGAGCCCACGACGACCACGGAGCGTGCGCCGTCCAGCTTCTCGAGCAGACGTCGCGCGTGCTCGAGGCTGCGCAGTCCGAAGACCTGCGCACCGGGACCCACCCCGGGCAGGGCGCTCGCCTCGGACCCGGTGGCGACGACCAGCCGCTCGTAGGCCAGCTCCGGACCCGCCGAGGTCCTGACCAGCCGCCGCTGGGTGTCCAGGGCCTCGACGTGCGTGCCGAGCCGCAGGTCGACCTGCGCCAGGACCGCGTCGTCGTCGAGGATCGGTGACCCGCTGACCACCCGCTCGCCTGCCAGCACGTCCTTGGACAGGGGCGGTCGCTCGTAGGGCCGGTCCGGGTCGGCCGAGACGAGGCAGACCGGACCGGGGCCGCCGGCCTCGAGGTACGCCGCGGCCGCGTGCACGCCTGCGGGTCCGGTCCCGATGACGAGGAGGCCGAAGGGCGTCGTGGTGGGGGTCATGACCGCTGTTGTACCTCAGCGGCCAGGGGGACCCGAGGGACGACGGCGCGGTAGACCGTGAGACGGCCGACGACGGTGCGTCGTCGTGCGCAACGAGGGAGACACCGTGACCTCGGCGTCTGCTCCGGACCCTGCTCCCTATGGCGACCCGGGTCGGCGGGGCGGGACGGGGGGCGGCCGGCGCGCTCGTGGCGGACGACGTGACCCGTGTCGGCAAGCGCCTGCTTGACCTCGCCGACCCCCAGGGTGCCGAAGTGGAAGACCGACGCGGCGAGCACGGCGTCGCGGCGGCTTCGACGGCGGGCGCGAAGTGCTCCGCTCGGCCCGCGCCGCCCCGGGGTGATAGCCGGGGACGCCGACCTCACGGCGCACCGCGGTCACCGCGGCCACCAGGTCCAGGTCGAAGCCGTCGCGGGTGCCGTCAGAGTCCATCGCGTTGAGGAGGATCTTCCCTGCGCCGAGCCCGCCAAAACTGCACGGCCCAGGCGACGGCGTCGAGCCCCGCCGACTGCCGCCCGCCGTGGGTGGTCACCCCGAAGCCGGACCCGCCCGCGCCCCCAGGCCCGTCGGTAGTCCGTTTCGCGTCGACGGCGAGGACGAGAACCTGGTTGCCGAACCGGTCGGCGATCTCAGTTACCAGCTCGGGACGACCGATGGCCGCGGTGTTCACGGCCACCTTGTCGGCGCCGGCCCGCAGCAGCCGGTCGACGTCGGCCACCAGCCCGCCACGATCCCCGGTTGGGGCCCGTACTGACCCACATCGTCCAGGCGCCCGTCGCCCGCGCCACCGAGGAGCTCCAGCCTGGGTCCGCCGACTCTCCGCCGACCCGACCGACCACCGGGTCGCGCTGGCCATCAAGCAGCGGCTCGTCACCGACGGAGTCGCGCTTGCCTTGAGTTCCGTGTTCAAGGCCTGCGCCGCAGATCGTGGTGCAACGCCCCGCCTGCCGCCGGGACCGCAAGCCGCAACGGCTGACGCGACCAGCGAGGCCAACGCCCAGGGGCTGTGCGAGCAGTGCAACCACGTCAAGCAAGCCGACGGCTGGGACCAACGCGTCGTCGCCGACGACACCGGCCGCCACACCGTCGAGACCACCACCCCGACCGGACACCGCCACCGGTCCCGAGACCCCGCCCCACCCGAACTCGCTCGTCACCCCGATCGTGTCCGCAACCGTCGGGCCCGCGGGTCGGCATCCAGTTCACCCGGCACCCTGTGGTCCATGCCGCCTGAGCAGTACATCTATTGCGGCGGAAGGACGCCGTTAGTGCTCGCGGCTGCCTACGACCTGCGGGAGGGGAGGCCGTGGTCCGGGAGGTCCGGGACCACACCTTGCCGACTCCCTGCCATCCGCGCTGGCGACGTGAAGTTCACGAGAATGCAGGACCGCGTGTGCGAGGAGACCCGTATTCAGGAAGCGCTGAACAACCTCCGCCGTGAGCGCTGACCCGTCGCTAGGCGGACTCCTTCGCCTCGGTGACGCTATCCGCGGACGGCGCTGGGGCCAATGCGACGACGACGATGACCCCGCGTCGTTCGGACACGGTTCTCCCGCCCGCGCCAGATGACGGGCGCCCACCAATGCGCCGACGGCGTAACCGGCGACCGCGAAGGCGAACACGGCCGCCAACAAGAACGCAGCCAGGCCCTGAGGGGTGTCCCAGCCCCCAGCGGGCAGTGAACTCGGAAGGATGTCCACTCCCGCACCTCCGTCTGCTCCAGCGCCACATCACAGCGAGGCGGCTATCACTGACGGTAGAGACCCAGTTTCCGCAGGTCAAACGACTAGACACCTACTGTAGTGGACGCGATGCGGCGTGGTTTTTGACGATTAACCCTTTCTCGCGGGACGATGGACCCCTAACAACCGGACGACATAGACCGAGGTAGCGGACTAGTAGTAGGAACAGCACTCCTGGCACCCCGATCACCCCGGTCACCCCGTCCACGCCTGGTTTCCCGTCCGCAAGCGACACGAGGTGACGAAATGACCGATGCGACCGACCTCCACGAGGCCGAGTTGACCTGGAAGTTGGCGCTCAAGCGACTCGCCTACCTCATCGACCGATCCGGGCGACACGAAGGCGTCCCGTTCAGTGAAGAGTTCGTCAGGTCGCCTCGGTTCGGAGAACTCTTCGGCGGGGCGGCCGGCCGCGGCGCGGATGTGCGGCCGAGCTCTACGTCACGTTGACGTTGCTCGTTGTCGGAAGAGACCACAGCGTGAGAGACACGCCGTCTTCGTCTCGGGCCGAGGCACTCGGGCTGCCTGACCCGGACGGCAAAGGGGCGCGCCAGGTGACGGCGGCCCTGAGTTGGCTTGCCGATCACAAGTACGTATCGCTAACTAGATCGCCCGGTCGGCCGCATGTCGTACGGCTGCTGGACCCGATGGGCACCAAGAAGGCCTACTCTCGCCCCAACCGTGGAGGCAGTCGCTACGTCAGAGTGCCGCTAGATGTCTGGCGCAATGGATGGATCGTCGCCCTGAGCGGCCGAGCGTTGGCGGCACTCATCATCGTCCTTGACCGCCTCGGCACCAAGCATGACTCCTGCTGGATTCCCCCGAGGAACGGGGCAGTGCGATAGGAATCGCAGACGCTACGTGGACCCGGGCACTGCGAGAACTCGGCCCCGAGCGCCAAAGCCTTGTCACAGTCACACGAGAGCCGGTGGGGCGCTCTCAGGACTTCGACTGGTCTCGCCTAAGGAACCGGTACCGCGTGGACAGGGAACGCCTGAAGGAAGAGCCCGGCGAGCCAAGCGATGGCGACTTCGACGCTAGGCGATCGTCGAAGTCCACCGACGTGACCTCCTGAGGGGGGGGGCCTCTCCCCCGGTCGGTTCCGCGGCACCGAATCGGCATAGCGCCTTTGACTCCGTACGGGCGTAGAGGTCATTCCCTCATTCCAGTTCTTCAGTATCGTCTCCACCCATAGACGACTCCTCCTCGCCGCGGTGGAGTACTCCCGGGACAAGCGGGTCGTCGTAGTCAAGTTCGATGCGAGCCTTCACCCACGTTGCCGCGTCGCGCGGTAGGTCGTTGTCATGCGAAGATGATTTGGAACTTTGTGCCGGATGCCTCTTCGAGTGTCCGAAGGCGTGAGTAGATCGCTCGACACGACTGTCCGATCGAGCGCACCTTCGCCAACATTCTTTCGAGGGCTGTCGATGATCAGAAGAGTCGGTAACAACATCTCGACGCCTTCGGATAGAGACATATACAGATTAGCGAGATGGTATGAGAGGTTCACGATGGTCTTTCGTCCGCCGCCCACAGCCAGCAGGTCGAACGGCTCTCCGTCGACCATAGGAAGATACGTCTCTGAATCGACGTGGGCCTCAGCGAACCAGGGGTCGCGCAGACTCTGAAGAATCTCGTCGAACAAGTTGGACAGTTCGCTGAGTCGAGTTGTGTTCCGGCTGAGCTCGAGTTCAGCTCGGCGGCCTCAGCAGCCAGCCGCTTCGCACGCTTGTCTAACTCACCCGCCGTTTCGCCCAATCCCGCGTGATTGGACCACCGACCCTCGGCCTCAGCAAGGCGGTTGAGCGCGCCCTCGCAAGCAGCGACCTGTGCCGCCGCTTCCTCAATGACCGAGAACAGGGGGGACTCCGTGGCATTGCTGCTGTGTCCCAGTCGGGCTACCTCGGCATAGAGGGTCGGCTCGGCAACTTCAGCTCCCGCCACAAGTTCGCGCAGGCGCTCTTCGTCGGCGCCCATGATATCGTGCGCTTCCCGCCGCTGCTCACGGACAACCTTGAGCAGCGCTGCATTGGGCTTCGCCTCCTCTTCGACCTCCTGCGGTTGGCCGCAGAGCCCGCACTCGTCAACTTCGAAACGTTCGGGACTCAAAGATTGGAGGCAGCGTGGGCAACGTACAAACTCCAGTCCCGGACAGGCTGACCGCCGCACTGGCCTCGCGCTTGAGTTTCTGTTCCTCCAGGTCGAGTTGCGCCACCACGCTTCGCGACTCCTCAACGGACGCCTCAAGGCCAGCCCGTTGCGCCGTCAGATCGTCGAACGCGAGTCCGAGCGTTCGCAACCGCACCGAGCGCGGCCCGCGGGAGAAGGCCGCGGCTAGCCGCTCCCTTGGCTGCCGTGAGGATCCTCACGCGCCCGCGCAAGTTCTTCTTCGAGGACTCGGCGCCTGGCGGGGAGGTCGATCTGACGAGGCTCCCCTATGTCCTCTAGGAACTTCTCGACCGAAGCGGCCGCACCACGAAGGCGTTTGGCCTCCGCCTTCAGGCGCCCAGTCTCGGTCTGCAGTTCGACTGTGCGCGGACTGGCCAGGCCGTAGGCGAGTTCGAACACCGCGATGCGCTTGTTGTTCAGGTTGGTGTCGTCGTGGCCTATAACGCTTGAGTCGATGCGGTTCTGATCCAGGTACAGGTACTTGTAGACGTCCCAGAAACTGATTGGGACGGTCTCGTCGCCGGGATTCTTACGACTGCGCGGGATGCGCCAGTCGCTGGGCAAATCGAGAGCCTCCATGAGTTCCGGCGCGATGCGCCGCATGTTTTGTCGATTCGTAGCCGCCCACTCACCGCGCGACTCCTGCGTGGTTATGTCATAAACCTGCACGATGGGACTACGGAGCGCGCGCGTAATCTCCCAATGTTCCGCTCCCGCGCGCACCCGCAACACGATGGTGCGTACGTGGTCGCGCACTGCTGGCATTACTCGTGCCGTGCCGCCGAGTCCGTACTTGATTAGTTCGAGCATCGAGCTCTTGCCACAACCGATGGGCCCGGTTACCGCATTTACGCCCGGCTGGAACGCGTAGACCTTCGTGTGCGTGTCAGTTCGAATCTCGAGGCGCTCGATCGTCAGTTGCTTACCCACAACGCTCCTAGATCAGGGACCGCAGCGGGCGATCCACGACGTCCGGCAACTCGGTATAGATCAGCTTCTTCAACTTCGAGCCGCTCAGGTTGAATTCGTGACGGAGGAACTCGGCACGCATGTCCGTGGTGGTCCACTCCTCTTCGGCAGCCAATTGGTCGGCCAGATCAAGGCCGTGTTCGGTGAGGCTCAACTTGAATGATCGACCGTTCCTCGCAACGTCTATGAGCCCCAAACCAGCGAGCGTGCCCAGGACTGGGTAATACCGGTCGTCCCAGGGGCCGTACTTGTAGCGAATCATGCGACTCTCCACCGCGAGTTCCTCGCTGGCATTGGGCTCCGTTCCGAGCGCCCAGGACTTGTTCCGCTTCAGCCAGGAGCCGTTCAGTGAAGACCGGGTAACGAAGCAAGAAGTCCAACTTCGCCAACTTGGTCAGGCCATCCAGCGGCTGATCTTCTGCTGGCCCGAAGTGCCTCAACACGATCAGGACGCGTGCACTGTGGGCGTCCAGCCCAACGCTCCGCCTGCTCATGGCGCCTCTTCCTCCACGCCCTCATCTTCGGCGTCGTCCAGGTCGAAGCGCGGCGACCACCAGACCTCACACTGAGCCGTGAGGTCATATACGAGTCCCATGAGGAGATTGGCGGTTACGCCAGCACCGGCGGACTGTCCGCGGCCATCGATCTCAGGCTGGCCATCAGGAGCGCCACCATCTGGTTCCCATACGGAGTCGCAGATGCCTGGGCTTCCAGTTGGGCTTCGGTGGCTGCATCGAGTACGTGCGCGCGCAGTGCGTCGAAGTTCGACTGTCGCCCACCGTCCGGAAGCGGCTCCGCATACTGGGCCTCAAAGGCTGTCCACGACATGCGACTCCGCCTGGCGGACCACTCAGCGGTTGGAACAACGCGGCCGCGTCGAGCTTCTTTATGAGTGTCGTCGTCCGCGGCGCCGCTGGTGGCGGATCGGCCGAGGCCGGTCCGGCGATATCCCGCAGTTTGCTGCGCACGGGGTCGCAACGGATCAACCGTCTGTCAGCCTCGGCGGCGAGGAGGACGCTGTCGTCGAGTGCGCCTTGCGAGGCGGCCGTCCAGGCCGTCGGCTGCACATCGGTGAACCCGTGGGACGCCACACGCGCCAGGCCCACGACCGCGTCGTAGGCATCGCCCGCCCTGGTAGCAACAGAAAGGCCGTGCCGCAGGAGAGCCGGACGGCAGCACTTCTCTATGTTCACGATCCTTTGGTCTGCCGTGCGTGTGCCGTCGAACGCGAGGCGGAGGCAGTGCAAGAACCCGTTGACGTCGGCGGCGGAGACGCCGTCGAACCGCCAGCCGTGGGTCTGTACCCAGACTTCGAGATAGGCGCGGTCGCCGTGGGCGCAGGCTTTCGCGAGGGTGGCTGCGTCGCTATCGAACCCGCCGTTGGTGATCCACCGGCACTCCGAGGGCCTGCCGAGAGCATCCCAACGCCTGTAGAGGGTGAGCAGGCCTCCGTCACTAAACAACTTTGCGAGCGTCCACCGGCCCGAATTGGACTCTCGGTGCTTGACGCTGACCGGCGCGAAGTCATTCGCCCATCCGAGCACGAAGTCGGTATGCCACTCACAAAGAATCCATTGGAGCCCCGACCGCCCATCAGTCATGTCGAGAGCCATCGCGGCAACCCACCCGTATTGATACTCGTAGTAGCCGCCGGTGTCTGATCCCGAATCTTCTTCCGGCCGCGTCTGCACGAGCGCAGGAGGCAGCGAAGGAGGGGGGTTCCCGGACACAAGGTCAGAGGCTATTCGCCCATTTCGCAATACGCACGGAAACCGGACTCTGGCGAGCCGCGGAGGCGCTGCAGGAGGCCCCATCGGCGCGCCAGGGCGGGTCGGACGAATCGCTCTCGAGGCCGAGGGGCATACGGGAGTCGCTGGGGACCTTGACGTCCGCGCCACCCACCTCTCTGGCCCGGGCGTTGCCGACATGGCGCGCCGACGGCATGGACCTCGCCGACGATGATCCCGCTTGGCCGCATGGGCGAAGCCCGAAATTCGCCGCGTCATAGTGGGCGATAAGGGCCACCAATCGAAGTCACCGCCCGGCGGGATTGAACCCCTTGCGTCACCGGCTCAGCGTGGCGGGACCGGGGGCGCGGCGGCGCGCTCGTGGCGCACGACGTGGCCGGCGTCGGCGAGCGCCTGCTTGACCTCGCCGACGCGCAGCGTGCCGAAGTGGAAGACCGACGCGGCGAGCACCGCGTCGGCGCCGGCGTCGACGGCGGGCGCGAAGTGCTCGCGCGCGGCCCGCGCCGCCCGAGGCGATGACCGGGACGCTCGACCTCGCGCCGCACCGCGGCGACCAGGTCGAGGTCGAAGCCGTCCCGGGTGCCGTCGGCGTCCATCGCGTTGAGCAGGATCTCCCCCGCGCCGAGCTCGCTGGCCCGCGCCGCCCACTCGACCGCGTCCAGGCCGGCCGAGCGCCGCCCACCGTGGGTGGTCACGTCGAAGCCGGACCCGCCGGAGCCCGCACCGCCGGGGCCCTCGGACGTGCGGCGGGCGTCGACCGAGAGCACGAGGACCTGGTTGCCGAACCGGTCGGCGATCTCGGCGACCAGCTCGGGACGCCGGATGGCCGCGGTGTTGACCGCCACCTTGTCGGCGCCCGCGCGCAGCAGGCGGTCGACGTCGGCCACCGACGACACTCCCCGCCGACCGTCAGCGGGATGAAGACCTGCTCGGCGGTCGCCGAGACGATCTCCATCGTGGTCGCCCGGCCCTCGTGGGAGGCGGAGATGTCGAGGAAGGTCAGCTCGTCGGCGCCCTCGGCGTCGTAGGTGCGGGCCAGCTCGACCGGGTCGCCGGCGTCGCGCAGGTCGACGAAGTTGATGCCCTTGACCACCCGCCCGCCGTCGACGTCGAGGCACGGGATCACCCGGACCGCCAGGCTCATCGGTCCCCTCCCCCGGCTCCGCCGCGGGTCAGCGCCAGCGCGTCCTCGAGGGTGAACCGGCCCTCGTAGAGCGCGGTGCCGGCGATCGCGCCCTCCACGCCCAGGTCGACCAGGCCCATCAGCGCCTCGATGTCGGCGAGCTCGGTCACCCCGCCGGAGGCGATGACGGGACGGTCGGTGACCGCGCAGACCTCGCGCAGCAGGTCCAGGTTCGGCCCCTGCAGCATGCCGTCCTTGGCGACGTCGGTGACGACGTAGCGCTGCGCAGCCCTCGGCGTCGAGGCGGGCGAGCACCTCGTAGAGGTCCCCCCGTCGCGGGTCCAGCCGCGGGCGGCCAGGGTGCGACCGCGCACGTCGAGGCCGATCGGCGATCCGGTCGCCGTGCTCGGCGATGACGCGCGCGCACCACTCCGGCTGCTCCAGCGCGGCGGTGCCGATGTTGACCCGCCGGCACCCGGTCGCGAGGGCGGCGGCGCAGCGACTCGTCGTCGCGGATCCCGCCGCTCATCTCCACGTCGATGTCGAGCGCGCCGACGATCTCGGCCTGCAGGTCCCGGTTGCTGCCGCGGCCGAAGGCGGCGTCGAGGTCGACCAGGTGCAGCCACTCGGCGCCGGCGTCCTGCCAGCGCCGCGCGGCGGCGACCGGGTCGCCGTACACCCGCTCGGAGCCGGCGACGCCCTGGGCGAGCTGGACCGCGCGCCCCTCGGTGATGTCGACGGCGGGCAGCAGCTGCAGGTAGGCGGTCACAGGCTTCCGATCCAGTTGCGGAGCAGGGCGGCGCCGGCGTCGCCGGACTTCTCGGGGTGGAACTGGGTGGCCGAGAGCGGGCCGTTCTCGACCGCGGCGACGAACCGGTCGCCGCCGTGCTCGGCCCAGTGGACCAGGGGCTCCCGGGTCCGGCCGTTGGTCCGCAGCGTCCAGTCGCGCACGCCGTAGGAGTGCACGAAGTAGAAGTGCTCGTCCTCGAGACCGGCGAACAGCGTGCTGCTGACGTCCTGGGACCCGTCGACCTCGACGGTGTTCCAGCCCATGTGGGGCACCACCGGCGCGCGGAGCCGCTCCACGACGCCCGGCCACTCGTCGCAGCCCTCGGTCTCGACGCCGTGCTCGATGCCGCGCTCGAAGAGCACCTGCATGCCCACGCAGATGCCGAGCACCGGTCGACCGCCGGCCAGCCGGCGCCCGATCACGCGCTCCCCGCGGACGGCGCGGATCCCGGCCATGCACGCCGCGAACGCCCCGACGCCGGGCACGACCAGGCCGTCGGCGTCCAGCGCGCGCTGCGGGTCGGCGGTGAGGGTCACCGCCGCCCCCGCCCGCTCCACCGCCCGCACCGCCGAGCGCAGGTTGCCCGAGCCGTAGTCCAGGACGACGACGTCGGGACGCTGGCCGCTGCGCGTCGCGGCGCTCAGAGCGCGCCCTTGGTCGAGGGCACGCCCGTCTCCCGCGGGTCGAGGGCGACCGCGTCGCGGAACGCGCGCGCGAACGCCTTGAACTGGGTCTCCACCAGGTGGTGCGGCTCGCGCCCGGCGAGCACCCGCACGTGCAGCGCGAGGTGGGCGTGGAAGGCGAGCGTCTCGAAGACGTGCTGGGTCAGCGAGCCCAGGTACGGCACGGCGCCGGCCCCGCCGCCGAGCGCGACGTACTGCTGGCCCTCGGGCTCCCCCGTGTGCACGCAGTACGGGCGACCGGAGACGTCGACGACGGCCTGCACCAGCGCCTCGTCGAGCGGCACGGTGGCGTCGCCGAAGCGGCGGATGCCGCGCTTGTCGCCCAGCGCCTCGCGCAGCGCCTGGCCGAGCACGATCGCGGTGTCCTCGACGGTGTGGTGGGCGTCGATGTGCGTGTCGCCGTCGCTGTGCACGGTCAGGTCGACGAGGGCGTGGCGGGCGAACGAGATCAGCATGTGGTCGTAGAAGCCGACCCCGGTGGCTGACGTCGTGACGCCCCGAGCCGTCCAGGTCCACCTCCACGACGACCTTCGACTCGTTGGTCTGCCGCTCGATGCGTGCGGTCCTGCTCATACCGGTGCCTCCTCGGTGGTGCGCTCGCGCACCCTGACCAGTGCCTGCCTGAATGCTGCCATCTCCGCCGGGGTGCCGACCGAGACCCGCAGCCAGCCCTCCGGGCCGGTCTCGCGGACCAGGACGCCCTCGGCGACCAGCCCCTCCCACACCGCGTGGCGGTCGGGGAACCGGCCGAACAGCACGAAGTTCGCGTCGCTGTCGGCCACCTCGAGCCCCTCGCCCCGCAACCACGCGACGCACTCGTCGCGCTCGCGGCGCAGGTCGTCGACCGCGCCCGAGCAGCTCGGGGGCGTGGCGCAGCGCGGCCAGCGCGACGGCCTGCGTCACCGAGGAGAGGTGGTAGGGCAGCCGCACGACGCGGATGGCGTCGCAGACCGCGGGGTCGGCGGCCAGGTAGCCGACCCGGCCCCCGGCCAGGGCGAACGCCTTGCTCAGGGTGCGCGTGACCACCAGGTTGCGGTGCTCGGGCAGCAGCTCCAGCGCGCTCGGGGTGCCGGCCCGGCGGAACTCGGCGTAGGCCTCGTCGATCACGACCAGCCCGTCGCCGGCCGCCTCGCACAGCCGGCCCGACCGCCTCGGGGGGCAGCGCGGTGCCGGTCGGGTTGTTCGGGCTCGGCAGCAGCACCACCGCCGGCCGCTCCTCGGCGATGGTCGCCGCGGCCCCGTCGAGGTCGAGGGTGAAGTCCTGGGCCCGGTGCGCCTGCACCCAGGTGGTCGAGGTGCTGCGCGCGTACTCCGGGTACATCGAGTACGTCGGGGAGAAGCCGAGCGCACGCCGTCCCGGCCCGCCGAAGGCCTGCAGCAGCTGCAGCATCACCTCGTTGGAGCCGTTGGCCGCCCAGACCTGCTCCACGGCGACGTCGAAGCCGCGGGTGGGCCGGGTGTCGCGGGAGAGGTAGTCCGCGAGGGCCGTGCGCAGCGCGACGTGCTCGCGGTCGGGGTAGCGGTTCAGCCCCGAGGCGACCTCACGCACCGCCGCCGCCACGTCGTCGACGCAGGCGGCCGAGGGCGGGTAGGGGTTCTCGTTGGTGTTCAGGGCGACGGGCACGTCGAGCTGCGGGGCGCCGTAGGGCGCCAGGCCGCGCAGCTCCTCCCGGATCGGGGGGAACACCGCGGCTACCGGTCGAACCGGACGCGGACCGCGGCGCCGTGGCCCGGCAGGTCCTCGGCCTCGGCCAGCGCGACCACGTGGTCGGCCACCTCGGCCAGCGCGTCGCGCGAGTAGTCCACGACGTGCACCGACCGGGTGAAGGCGCGCACCGACAACCCCGAGGAGTGGCAGGCGCAGCCGCCGGTGGGCAGCACGTGGTTGGAGCCGGCGCAGTAGTCGCCCAGCGACACCGGGGCGTGCGGCCCGACGAAGATCGCCCCCGCGTTCGTCACCCGGGCGGCCCAGCCCGCGGCGTCCTCGGTGTGGATCTCCAGGTGCTCGGCCGCGTGGGCGTCGACGACGGCGAGGCCCTGCTCGAGGTCGTCGACGAGCACGACCGCGGACTGGGGCCCGGTCAGCGCGGTGCGGACGCGCTCGACGTGGCGGGTCGCGAAGACCTGCTTGTCCAGCTCGACCGCCACCTCGTCGGCGAGACGGTCCGAGGGCGTGACCAGCACGGCGGAGGCGAGCGGGTCGTGCTCGGCCTGGCTGACCAGGTCGGCGGCGACGTACGCCGCGTCGGCGGTGTCGTCGGCCAGGATCCCGATCTCGGTCGGTCCGGCCTCGGAGTCGATGCCCACGACGCCCTTGAGCAGCCGCTTGGCGGTGACGGTGTAGATGTTGCCCGGGCCGGTGACCATGTCGACGCGCGCGCACGGGCCGGTGCCGTAGGCGAACATCGCGATCGCCTGGGCGCCGCCGACGGTGTAGACCTCGTCGACGCCGAGCAGCGCGCAGGCGGCGAGGATCGTGGGGTGCACGCCACCCCCGTGGTCCTTCTGCGGCGGCGAGGCCAGCGCGATCGACCGGACCCCGGCCACCTGCGCGGGCACGACGTTCATCAGCACGCTGGAGACCAGGGGGGCGATCCCCCCGGGCACGTAGAGGCCGACCCGGTTCACCGGCACCTTGCGGTGGGTGACCCGGGCGCCCGGGCCCAGGTCGGTGACCGCGTCGTGCTCCAGCTCGGCCTCGGAGGTGATCCGCAGCCGGCGGATCGACTCCTCGAGCCCGGCGCGGACGGCCGGGTCGAGCGCGTCGAGGGCCGCCTGCGTCGCCCCGGGCGGCACGCGGACGTCCGTGGGCCGGACGCCGTCGAAGCGCTCGCAGTAGTCCAGGACCGCCTCGAGCCCGCCGGTGCGGACGCCCTCGCAGATCGCGTGGACGGCAGGCACCGCCGCCTCGACGTCGAAGTCGGCGCGCGGCACGGCGGTCCGGTAGTCGAACGGCTCGCCGGCGGCGCGGCCGGTGGCGGCGCTGCGCAGGTCGATGCGGCGGATCATGCGCCCGAGTCTACGGTCGTCGGCGCGGGTGGCCCGAACCGGCGACGGCCCCCTCGGACCTGCCTGCCCGCCCGGGGGTGGGGCGGTAGGTTCGCCGCGTGCCCACCACGCTGCCGATGTTCCCGCTCGGCTCGGTGCTGTTCCCCGGGCTGCGGGTGCCGCTCAGCGTCTTCGAGGACCGTTACCGGGCGCTGGTCCACCACCTGCTGCGGGTGGAGGACCCCACCGAGCGCGTGTTCGGGTCGGTGGCGATCCGGGAGGGCTACGAGGTCGGCGACCACGGTGCGCAGTCGCTGTTCCGGGTCGGCTGCCGGGTCCGGCTGACCGAGGTGGAGTCGCACCCCGACGGCACCTTCGACGTGGTGGCCGTCGGCTTGGACCGCTTCGAGCTGCACCACCTCGACACCACCGGCGCCTTCCCCGTGGGGCACGTCGAGGAGCGCCCCGAGGGGCCCTCGGACGTCGGTGAGGACCTCCTGGTCAGGGCGCGCGCGGTGTTCTCGGCCTACCGGCGAGGCACTGGCCGCGATCCGCAGCGACCCCTACGACGGCACCCTGCCGCGCGACGCGACCTACCTGTCGTGGACGCTCGCGGCCTGCGCCCCCCTGCCCCTCTCCGAGCGCCAGGCGCTGCTGGAGGCCGAGGACGCCGCGGACCGCCTGACGCTGGTCACCGACCTGCTGCGCGCCGAGCTGCGCGCGATGAACGTGATCCCCTCGCTCCCGGCCACCGACGTGGCCCGGACGCGCTGGTCGCCGAACTAGGTCCGGCACCGTGGCCCGTCGGACCTCCCGCGGCCCCGGCGGGGCGACCCCGGCCACCCGCGCGCTGGGCGCCGCCGGCGTCGAGCACACGCTGCACCCCTACGAGCACGACCCCCGCGCGGCCTCCTACGGCCTCGAGGCGGCCGCCGCGCTCGGCCTCGACCCGGCGTGCGTGCTGAAGACCCTCGTCGCCGAGACGGCGACCGGCGAGCTGGTGGTCGCGGTGCTGCCGGTGTCGGGTCGGCTGGACCTGAAGGCGCTCGCCCGGGCGGTCGGCTCGCCGCGGGTGCGGCTGGCCGACCCCGCAGCGGCGGAGCGCGCCACCGGCTACGTCGTGGGCGGGATCTCGCCGCTGGGCCAGCGCCGGCGGCTGCCCACCGTGGTCGACGCCACCGCCCTGGCGCACGAGCAGGTCTACGTCTCGGCCGGCCGGCGCGGCCTCGACGTGGGGCTCGCACCGGCCGACCTGGTCCGCGTCACCGCCGCGGTGGTGGCACCGCTCAGTCGGTCGTGACCCGCAGCACGGCGTGCCCGGTGCCCTCGTCGTTCCACGCCGCGAACCCGAGCCCGGCCAGGGGGGCCAGGTTCTCGGTCACCGTGGGGTCGTCCCCGGTGGCCGCCGCGGCGAGGTCCTCGACGCCGTCGAAGTCGACGAAGAGCACCAACCCGGCCCGGTCGGCCTCGCGGACCACGTCCTCGAAGACCGCGGAGGAGCCCAGGCCCCCCTCGCCGACGACGTCGGCGAGGTAGTCGGGGCTGGGGCCGACGGCGACCGCGTCGCCCTCGGTCTCGCTCTGCAGGAGGGTCTCCGCGGCCGGGTCGATCTCCCGCGCGCGCTCCAGCACGTCCTCGACGGCCGCCGGGTCGCCCAGCACCTTCAGCGCCACCGGCAGCCCGGAGAGGTCCTCGCTCGCCGACAGGTCCTCCAGGTTCGCGTCGGGCCCGAGCGCGAGCACCGCGGACTCGCCGAGCAGCGACTCCAGGTCCTCGGGGATCACGATCCCGAACGCGTCCTCGAACAGCCCGAGCTGCTCCTCCAGCGACTGCGCGTCGAGCGGCCGCGTCTCCTGCAGCGCGTCCAGGGCGGCCTGCGCCCACCCGGGCTCGAAGCCGACCCCGAGGGCGGCCACGGTGCCCTCGGGCAGCGAGGACATCGCGGCGGCGCCGGCGTCGCCCGCGAGCCGCTCGCTGCCGACCGCGCTGCCGGCCGAGGCGACCTCGACCTCCAGCGAGCCGTCGGCGAAGCGCACCGCCATCCCGGCGCCCTCGAAGCCCTCGAGCGCCGCCGACAGGTCCTCGGCGGCCGCGGCGTCGCCGTCCTCGCCGAGCGAGCCCACGAGCTCCTCCTGCAGGTCGGCGAGCACCGTGCCGAAGTCGGGCGCCAGGTAGCCGGAGACCACGCCCGGGTCGCCGACCTCGTCGGTCCAGCGGGTGAACGCCTCGTCGTCGACCAGGGCGGCGTCGGCAGCCTCGTCGACGGCCTGCTGCGCCAGCTCCTCGCTGTCGGCGACGACCGCCCAGTCACCCTCGACCACGAACCCGGTGCCGGAGTCGCCGCCGCACTCCACGAGTGCGGCCAACCCCTCCTCGGCGGCGTCGGCATCGCTGACCTGGGCCACCCCGACCGGCGACGGCGAGTCCTCGCCCAGGTCGACGGCGGCCAGGGCGAACCGGTTGCCGAGCCACGGCGCGACGTCGTCGTCGTAGTCGAGGTCGCACCCGGACTCCGCGATCAGCTCGTCCCCGGCCACGCGCCGCAGGTCGTCCTCGGAGTCGATGTCGGTCTCCTCGGTGAACGCCGGGAACTTCTCCAGCGTGCGCAGCGCCTCGAGCTTCTGCTCACCGCTCGGGTCGAGGTCGACCGCGAGGTAGGCCAGCGTGCTCGCGGGCAGGGCCTGCGCCGGCTGGTCGCCGGTCCCGAAGTAGCTCAGCGCCGCCCAGACGCCACCCCCGGCCAGGGCCAGCACCGCGACACCGGCCACCCCGGCGATCGCGAGCCGGCGCCCACCGGCCGGGCGGCCGCCGCGCGCGACGGGCTCGCCCCCGCCCTGCTCGAGGGTCTCGCCGCCGGTCGGCGGGTCGGACGGCGGGGTCGTGGTCACGGGTCCTCCAGCATCGGTCGAGCGGGCCCCGCCGGGCGGCGGTCCGGGCTGCTCGCAGGGTAGCGCTCCGGGACCCCCGGCCGCGGCTATCCGCGCCCCGCCGCCGGGGAGGCGAGGAAGACGCCCGTCAGCCCGGCCAGCGCGCCGGCGGGCAGCGCCAGGAACGGGGTCGCACCCGTCACGACCAGCGCACCGGGGAGGCGGGTCCCGTCCGCCGCCGTCGCCGCCGCCGCCGCGGGGTCCGGGGGCGCGAGCCACACCCCGACCTGCCACATCAGGTACGCCGCGGCGGCGCTGCCGACCAGCACCGTCACCAGCACGACCAGCTCCAGGCGAGCGGCCAGCACCGCCGAGAGCACGCCCAGCAGCAGGCCCGTCACCGCGGCCACCGCGACGTAGGTGCTGGTGCCCCCGGTCGTCATGGCCAGGGCGCGCTCGTCGGCGGGGAACCAGCGGCCGTCCTGCACGACGCCGCGCGCGGGGGTCCAGACCACCTCCACCCACGCGAGGCCCGCGGCTGCGCCACCGACCACGAAGGCCAGCACCACGGCCAGCACCCGCGGCACGGGTCGGCGGGTCCGGCCGGGGTGCTCGTGCGCCGTCACCCGGTCAGGCACCCGGGACCGAGCAGCTGCTTGAGATCGGCGAACAGCGCCGGGCTGGGGCTGACCCGCAGCGCGTCGTCGAGCCGCATCACGGTCGTCGCCTCGCGCGTGAGCAGCCGCAGCCGCACCTCGGTCAGCCCGGGGTGCGTGCCCAGCACGTCGCGCAGCTGCTGGACGACCGGGCCGGTGCAGCGCGTCGAGGGCAGGCTGATCACCACGGGACCCGTCGAGCCCTGGTCGAGGTCGGGCACGCTCACGTCCTGGCCGTGCAGCTCGGGCTGGTCCTTGCTGCGCGAGAGCCGCCCCCGGACGGTGAGGATCGCGTCCTGGACCAGGTACGGGCTGGCCAGCTGGTAGGAGCTGGGGAAGAGCAGCACCTCGATGGCGCCGTCGAGGTCCTCCAGCGTGACCATCGCCCAGGCGTCGCCCTTCTTGGTGATCTTGCGCTGGACGGCGGTCACCAGCCCGCTGACCGTGACCGTCGAGCCGTCCGCCCGGTCCTCGTCGACCACCAGCTGGCCGATGGTGCAGTCGCTGCTGCGGGAGAGGACGTGCTCGAGCCCGAGCAGCGGGTGGTCGGAGACGTAGAGGCCGAGCATGTCGCGCTCGTGGCCGAGCAGCGTGGTCTTGTCCCACTCCTCGATGTCGGGCAGCGCGACCCCGGCGCCGAATCCGCCGAAGCCGCCACCCGCGTCGTCCTCGAGCCCCCCGAACAGCGAGTCCTGGCCGATGGCCTCGTTGCGCTTGATGTCGACGTGCTGGTCCACCGCGGCCTCGTGCACCGCGACCAGCGCACGGCGCCGGTGCTTCATCTCGTCGAAGGCGCCGGCCTTGACCAGCGACTCGATCACCCGCTTGTTGCACACGTGCAGCGGCACCTTGTCGAGGAAGTCGCCGAAGTCCTCGAACCGTCCCTGCTCCTGCCGGGCCGCGACGATGCCGTCGACCACGTGGGCGCCGACGTTGCGCACGGCGGTCAGCCCGAAGCGCACGTCGCTCCCGACGGGCGTGAAGTCGTGGGACGACTCGTTGACGTCCGGCGGCAGCACCTGGATCTTCATCCGGCGGCACTCGTTGAGGTAGATCGCGGACTTGTCCTTGTCCGACTGCGTCGAGGTCAGCAGGGCGGCCATGTACTCGGCCGGGTAGTGCGCCTTGAGGTAGGCGGTCCAGTAGGACACCACGCCGTACGCCGCGGAGTGCGCCTTGTTGAAGGCGTAGTCGGAGAACGGCAGCAGGATCTCCCACAGCTTCAGGACCGCGGCGCCCGAGTAGCCGCGCTCCGTCATCCCCGCCGAGAAGCCGGCGTACTGCTGGTCGAGCTCGGCCTTCTTCTTCTTGCCCATCGCGCGCCGCAGGATGTCGGCCTGGCCCAGGCTGTAGCCGGCCAGCTTCTGCGCGATGGCCATCACCTGCTCCTGGTAGACGATCAGGCCGTAGGTCTCCCCCAGGATGTCGGCGAGCGGCTCGGCCAGCTCGGGGTGGATCGCCTCCACCGGCTCGCGGCCGTTCTTGCGGCGGGCGTACTTGTTGTGGGAGTCGGCCCCCATCGGACCCGGCCGGTAGAGCGCGCCGACGGCGGAGATGTCCTCGAAGCTGTCGGGGCGCATGCTGCGCAGCAGCGCCCGCATCGGGCCGCCGTCGAGCTGGAAGACGCCGAGGGTGTCGCCGCGCTGGAGCAGCTCGTAGGTCGCGGGGTCGGTGAGCGGGAGGTCCTCGAGGACGACGGTCTCGCCGCGGTTGGCCTCGATGTTGCGGATCGCGTCGTCGAGGACCGTGAGGTTGCGCAGCCCCAGGAAGTCCATCTTGATCAGGCCGAGGGTCTCGCAGGTCGGGTAGTCGAACTGGGTGATGATCGCGCCGTCCGCGGGCCGCTTCAGCATCGGGATCACGTCGGCCAGCGGCTCGCTGGACATGATCACCCCGGCCGCGTGGACCCCCCACTGGCGCTTGAGCCCCTCGATGCCGATCGCGGTGTCGACCACCTTCTTCACGTCGCCGTCGCCGTCGTAGAGGGAGCGGAACTCACCGCCCTCGGAGAACCGCTCGTGCTCGGGGTCGAAGATCCTGGTCAGCGGCACGTCCTTGCCCATCACCGAGGCCGGCATCGCCTTGGTGATGCGCTCGCCCATGGCGAAGGGGTAGGCGAGGATCCGGCTGGAGTCCTTGACCGCCTGCTTGGCCTTGATGGTGCCGTAGGTGACGATCTAGGTGACCCGGTCGTCGCCGTACTTCTCGGTGACGTAGTGGATGACCTCGCCGCGGCGGCGCTCGTCGAAGTCGATGTCGAAGTCGGGCATGGAGACGCGGTCGGGGTTGAGGAAGCGCTCGAAGATCAGGCCGTGCATCGACGGGTCGAGGTCGGTGATCCGCATCGCGTAGGCCACCATCGAGCCCGCGCCCGAGCCGCGCCCGGGACCGACCCGGATGCCGTTGTCCTTGGCCCAGTTGATGAAGTCCGCGACGACCAGGAAGTAGCCGGGGAAGCCCATCTGGCGTGATCACGCCGAGCTCGAACTCGGCCTGCGTGCGGACCGCGGCGGGGACCCCCCCGGGTAGCGGGCGGCGAGGCCCCGCTCGACCTCCTTGACCAGCCACGAGCTCTCGTCCTCTCCCGGCGGGCAGGGGAAGCGCGGCATGTAGGTGCCGTTGCCCTCCGCGAAGGACACGTCGCACCGCTCCGCGACCAGCAGCGTGTTGTCGCAGGCGGCGCGCAGGCCGTACCTGTCGGCCCACAGGGCGCGCATCTCCTCGGCCGACTTCAGGTAGTAGCCGTCACCGCTGAACGCGAAGCGCTGCCCCGGCCCGTCCCCGGCGGGGATGTCCATCGTCGAGCCGGAGTTGATGCACAGCAGGTGCTCCTGCGACGGCGCGTCCTCGCGCATCACGTAGTGGGAGTCGTTCGTGGCCAGCAGCGGGATCTGCAGGTCCTCGGCCAGGCGCAGCAGCCCGTCGCGCACCCGGTTCTCGAGTCGAGACCGTGGTCCATCAGCTCGAGGAAGTAGTTGTCGCGGCCGAGGATGTCCTGGTAGTCGCCGGCGCTGCGGCGCGCTGCCTCGTAGTTGCCGTAACGCAGGTGGACCTGCACCTCGCCCGAGGGGCAGCCGGTGGTGCCGATCGATGCCCTTGCCGTGCCGGGCGCAGGAGCTCGCGGTCCATCCGCGGCTGCTTGAAGAACCCCTCGCTGCCACGCGCCGAGGTGAGCCGGAACAGGTTGTGCATGCCCTCGGTGCTCTCCGAGAGCAGGGTCATGTGGGTGTAGGCGCCCCGGGCTGGAGACGTCGTCCGGGCCGCCGTCGTACAGGTTGACCCCCTGCGCTCGGTGCGGTGCACGTCGGGGGTGACGTAGGCCTCGATGCCGATGATCGGCTTGACGCCTGCGGCCTTGGCCTTGGAGTAGAACTCGTAGGCCCGAACACGTTGCCGTGGTCGGTCATCGCCACCGCCGGCATGTCGAGCGCGGCAGCCCGCTCGGTGAGCTGGGTGAGCCGGGCCGCCCCGTCGAGCATGGAGTACTCGGTGTGGACGTGGAGGTGGACGAAGGAGTCCCCGGATCCGCTCGTCATGGGTGGCGTGGTGCTCCTCACCGGGGCGGCACCGGTCGGTGCCGCGGTTGATCGGGCGTGCGGCGGCGACCCCTCCCGGCGCCGCGGGCGCCGGTCCGGACGGGGTCACCGGGGAAGGCCGTCAGCCTAGACGACCGGCACCCGTCGACGGTCCCGGCGCCACCGGCGCGCCCGGGAACCGCAGCTCGACGTCGGGCTCCGCTCCTCGTTGCCGGACCCGTCCGTCGCACCGAGCTCGACGAGGCCGTGGCGGCGGTAGAACCGGCGGGCCGCCACGTTGCAGGCGAAGACCCACAGGCCGAGTCCCCCGGGCCGCACGGCCTTCACCAGCCCGAGCAGGGCACCACCGATCCCCCGCCCCTGGTGATCGGGGTCCACGTACAGGTCGTCGAGCCAGGTGGCGGTGAGCAGGGCGTAGCCGACGACGGTCCCGTCCACCTCGGCCACCCACAGGTCGCGCTCCTCGAGGTCGGTCGCGACGAGGTGGGCGCGCACGTCGTCGTCGGGGTGGACCAGGGCCGGCATCGCCGGGACGGCGGCACGCCTCGCCCGCAGCAGGACCTCCGCGGCCGCCGCGAGGTCGCGTGCGTCGCCGGGACGCAGCACCACGTCGCCGCTCACGTCGCCGTCACGGCGCCGCTCAGAGGCCCTCGCGCACCACGGCGAGGGCGCGCTCGAGGTCCTCGGGGTAGGAGGTGGCGTACTCGACCTGCTCGCCGGTCGCGGGGTGCTCGAAGCCGAGCCGCACGGCGTGCAGCCACTGCCGTCGCAGCCCCAGCCGCGTGGACAGCGTCGGGTCGGCGCCGTAGGTCAGGTCGCCCACGCACGGGTGCTTCAGCGCCGCCATGTGCACCCGGATCTGGTGGGTCCGGCCCGTCTCGAGGTGCACCTCGAGGAGGCTGGCGAAGCGGTGCGCCTCCAGCGTCTCGTAGTGGGTCACGCTGGCCCGGCCGTCCGCGACGACGGCGAACCGGTGGTCGGAGGTACCCGGGTGCCGGCCGATCGGCGCGTCGACGGTGCCCTCCAGCGGGTCGGGGTGCCCCTGCACGAGCGCGTGGTAGGTCTTGTCGACGACCCGGTCGCGGAAGGCGTTCTTGAGCACCGAGTAGGCCCGCTCGCTCTTGGCGATCACCATCACCCCGGAGGTGCCGACGTCGAGGCGCTGCACGATGCCCTGGCGCTCGGAGGCGCCGCTGGTGGCGATCCGGAACCCGGCGCCGGCGAGGTGCCCCACCACGGTCGGTCCGGTCCAGCCCGGACTGGGGTGCACCGCGACCCCGACCGGCTTGTCGATCACCACGATCTCGTCGTCGTCGTGGACGATCCCGATCCCGTCGACCACCTCGGGCACCACCAGCAGGGGGTCCCGGTCGACGGGCAGGGTCACCTCGAGGACGGCGCCGGGCAGCACCCGGTCGCTCTTGCTCGCGCCGGCCCGTCCAGGACGACCAGCCCGCGGCCGATCAGGTCGGCGGCCCGGCTGCGCGAGACCCCGAACAGCCGGGCCATCGCGGCGTCGACCCGCTCGCCCTCGAGGCTGTCGGGCACGACGAGGCTGCGGTGGTCGGCCTCGCTCACGAGGCGTCGCGCCGATCGGCCCGGTCGGGGTCGACGGGCAGGCCGTCGACGCGGACGTTGCGGAAGCGCCTGGAGCAGGATCAGCCCGGCCGCGACGTTGATCGCGATGTCCGCCAGGTTGAAGACCGGCCAGCTCGGTAGCCGCAGGAAGTCGACCACGTGCCCCCGCAGCGGCGACGGGTCCCGCAGCAGCCGGTCGGTGAGGTTGCCGAGCACCCCGGCGAGCAGCAGCCCGAGCGCGGTGGCCCACACCAGGCTCCCCACCCGGCGGGAGATCCAGGCGACCACGACGGCAGCCACGATCGCGAAGCAGCTGAGCGCGACCGTGTACTGGGTGCCCGTGCTGAACGCCGCTCCCGGGTTGCGGACCAGGGTCAGGTCGAGCACGCCCTCCCACACGGTGACGTCACCGTCCGAGAGCCGGTCGACCGCGAGCGCCTTGGTCACCTGGTCGGCGGCGTACCAGGTGGTGGCCAGCAGCAGCAGCAGCGCGACGGCGGGCCGGCGTCTCGGGGCCCGGCCGGAGGAGGGGGCGCGAGCGCCGTCCTCGTCGCTCAGCGACGTTCCTCGCGCTGCTTGCATGGCAGGCAGAGTGTCGCACGCGGGAAGGCCATCAACCGCATCTTCCCGATCGGCTCCCCGCAGGACTCGCACCGGCCGTAGCTGCCGTCCTCGATGCGCCCGAGGGCCCGGTCGATCTGGGCGAGCTTGTCGCGCTCGCTGTTGAGCACGGTCAGCTCGTGGTCGCGCTCGAAGCTCAGCGCACCCACGTCGGCCTGGTCCTGGCCGGCGCCGTCGCCGGAGTCGCGCAGCAGGCCCGAGAGCTCGGTGGTCTGCTCCTCCACGATCTGCAGGCTGTGGTCGCGCTGCTGGTGCAGCTCGGAGACCAGGTCCTCGAGCTCGGCGCGGGTCCAGTTCTCCTCCCCCTCACCGACCACCAGGGAGTCGGCCGGGGCCGGCTGGGCGGCCGCGGCGGCCGAGGTGTCGTTCACGGGGGCCTTCTTCCTGGCGGTGGACTTCGTCGCGGCCGTCTTCTTGGTGGGGGTGGTCTTCTTCGTCGCGGCCGTCTTCTTCGTCGCGGCGGTCTTCTTCGCGGCCGTCTTCTGTCGTGGCCGTCTTCTTCGTGGCGGCTTCTTCGTGGCGGCCTTCTTCGCCGCCGCCTTCTTCGCCGCCGTCTTCTGCGGCGCGGCCTTCTTCGCCGTGGGCTTGCTGGCCGCGGGCTCCTCCGCCGCGACCGTCTCCACCGGCGCCGGCGACGGCTCGCCCTCGGCGGCCCGGTCGCCGCCGAGCGCGCGGCGGGCGGCGGACGCGGCCGCCGCGACGGCCCTGGTTGCGCCGCGGACCATGGTCACCACGCCCTCTCGGAGTCGGCGACACCCCGACGGCGCCGCTCGGCAGCACGGAGGGTAGCCGGTCCGGCCTGGTGGCCGGCACCCCGGGCCCGGACGCGCCGAGGCCGGCCCCGACGGGGTCGGCCTCCGGTGCTGGGGTCCGGTGCTGGCGGTCGCGGTCCGGGGTCCGCTCAGCCCTCGTCCTCGCCGAGGATCGAGCGCAGCCGCTTCGGGGCGGCCTGCTCGTCGCCGGGCGCCCGGGTCTCGCCGTTGCCGTCGAGCGCCTCGAGCTGCTGGGCGAAGTAGGTGCGCAGCCGCGAGCGGTACTCGCGCTCGAACGAGCGCAGGTTCTCCACCTCGGCGTTGAGCTTGTTGCGCTCCTTCTCGAGGTCGCCGAAGAGCTGGGTCCGACGCTCGGCGGTCTCGGTGTCGAGCATCTCCGCGCGGGAGCGGGCCTCGGACTCCGTCTGGTCGGCCTTCTGCTGGGACTCGCTCTCGAGGCGCTCGGCCTTGGTACGGGCCTCGCCGACGATCTTGTCGGCGTCGTTCTTGGCCTCCTCGACCAGCTCGTCGGCGTTGCGCGTGGCGATCTCGAGCAACCGCGCAGCGGCGTTGGACGCGTCCGCGACGGTCGCCACCCGGATGGTCTCCACCGGCGCCGCAGGGGCCGCGGCCGGCGCCGCCACCTGGGGCTCGGGGGCCGGCTCGGGCTCGGGCTCGGGAGCGGGCTCCGCCTGCGGGGTCGCGGCGGGTGACGCCTGCGTCGGCGGCTCGAACGAGCCGGTCTCGGCACCCTGGGCCGAGGAGAGCTTCGCGCGGAGGTCGTCGTTCTCCCGGGTCAGCCGGGCCAGCTCGGCCTCGACCTCGTCCAGGAACTGGTCGACCTCTCCCATGTCGTAGCCCTCGCGGAGCCGGACAGGCGTAAAGCGCTTGTTGCTCACGTCCTCAGGCGTCAGCGGCATGACCTCACCCAATTCGTTTCTCGGAGCTTGCGTTTGTCGGGACCCCCGGGGGCCCGCGGTCGGCACCGCCACGGGGCGTAGCGGGCACCTCCCGCGAACAATAGCGGCTCCGTGAGGCTGGTGTGACCAGGGTGGCGAGGTCGCTCAGGACAGCAGCAGGGAGCGGTTCAACGACTGCAGCACCAGCGCGACGACGAGGACGATGATGAAGGAGAGGTCGAGCGCGACGCTGCCCAGCCGCAGCGGCGGCACGACCCGGCGCAGCGCCTTGATCGGTGGGTCGGTGGTGGAGTAGACCACTTCGAGCCCGACCAGCAGCGGGCCGCTGGGCGACCACGACCGGGCGAACACCTGCACCCAGTCGACGACGAAGCGGATCCACAGGCAGGCGATGAACACCCACAGGACGGCCTCGACGACCTGTCCGACGATCTGCACGCAGGGCCCTCAGCTCTGGTTGAAGAAGCCGCCCTCGGCGATCCGCTGCTTGTCCTCGGCGGCGACCGAGACATTGGGCGGGGAGAGCAGGAACACCTTGTTGGTGATGCGCTCGATGCTGCCACGGGTGGCAAAGACCAAACCGGCGGCGAAGTCGACCAGCCGCTTGGCGTCGGCGTCGTCCATCTCCGAGAGGTTCATGATGACCGGCGTGCCCTCGCGGAAGTTCTCGCCGACGGTGCGCGCCTCGTTGTAGGTGCGGGGGTGCAGCGTGGTGATCCGCGACAGCTCGGCGACGGTGCCGGCCGCGGCGACCGCGGGTCCCCGACCGCGCCGCTCGGACAGGTCCGCGACCGGGGCCGGGCGCGCCTCGCGGACCCGGGCGGGACGGCCACCGGCGACGGCCGCCGTCTCCTCGGTGCGCCGCTCGTCGAGGTCGTAGCCGTCGTCGTACCGGCCGGTGTCCTCGACCAGGCCGAGGTACTCGCCGATCCTGCGCATCGCGCTCATCCGATGAACCTTCCGCTACGTCGGTCGCGCCTGATCCCGGCGCTCCCAGGTGGTGTGGACACTACGCGACCGGGGGCCTCGGACCGAGGATCGCCGACCCGACGCGCAGGCGTGTCGCGCCCGCCGCGATGGCAGCCTCCAGGTCCCCGCTCATGCCCGCCGAGAGCTCCTCGGCGGACGGGTGCTGCTGCCGCAACCGGGCGTGCAGCCCGGCGAGGCGGTCGAAGGCCGGCGCCGGGTCGGCGCCGAGGGGCGCGACGGCCATCAGGCCGCGCAGCTGCAGGCCCTCCGCGGCCTCGACGGCGTCGGCCAGGGCCCCGAGCCCGTCGGGGTCGACCCCGGCACGATCGCCGGCCCCGGGCTCGTCGAGGGAGACCTGGAGGAGCACGTCCAGCGTGCGCCCGGCACGCTCGGCGCCCCGTGCCAGCGCGCCGACGAGCTTGACGCGGTCGACGGACTGCACGACGTCGGCCCACGCGGCGACCGCAGCGGCCTTGTTGCTCTGCAGGCCGCCCACCATGTGCCAGCGCAGCGCCAGCCCGGCGCACTCCTCGGCCTTGACCGACGCCTCCTGGTGGCGGTTCTCCGCGACGTCGGTGACGCCGAGCCCGGCCAGCAACCCGACGTCGGAGGCCGGGAAGAACTTCGTCACCACGGTCAGCGCGACCCCGGCGGGGTCACGTCCGGCCACGCGGCAGGCCGCGTCGACGCGCGCCCGCACGGCGCCCAGCCCGGCGGCGAGGTCGTCGTGGCGGCTCACCGCAGCCACACCAGGCCCGCCGACCGGCCCGAGCGGGCGCCGTCGCGACGGTAGGAGTGCAGCCCGGGGTCCTCGAGCGTGCAGCCGGGGACGCGGCGCACCTCGGCCCCGGCCCGCCGCAGCTGGGCCTCCACCCCCGCCCCGAGGTCGAGCGCCGGGGTGCCCCACGACGTCGTGGCCCAGGTGTCGGGCTCGACGTCGACGACGGCTGCGCGCATCGGCGCGGGGACCTCGTAGCACCGGCCGCAGACGTGGGGGCCGACCCAGGCGGTCAGGTCCCCCGTGCCGCCCCGCTCGCGGACGGCCTCGACCGTCGCTGCCACGACCCCGCCGAGGACCCCCTCGCGCCCCGCGTGCGCCGCAGCCACCACACCGGCCCCGGTGTCGGCCACCAGCACGGGTACGCAGTCGGCAGCGCGGACCATCAGCCCGACCTCGCGGACATCGGTGAGCAGGGCGTCCGCGACCGGCACCGCCGCCTCGGCGGCCGGGGCGGGTGCGTCGACGACCGCGACGTCACGGCCGTGGACCTGGTCCAGCCGGGCGAAGCGCACACCGCACGCGCGCTCCAGCCGGCCGAGGTCGTCGGCGAAGCCGGGCCGGAGGCCCTGCAGGTCGAGGGAGGCGTCGGTGAAGGCGACCTCCACCCGGAGGTCGCCCCCGACCGTGTCGCGGAACCAGAACACCGCCTACTTCAAGAAGTCCGGGACGTCGAGCTCGTCGTCGTCGAACTGCACCGGGCGCGGAGCCGGACGCGGGGCCGCTGCGGACCGGTCGGCGGACTGCTGGCCCGGCAACGGCGGCAGCACCCGCGGGGCGGCGGCGCCCACCGGCTGCGGGCGCCGCGGGGCCTGGCCCGGCTGCTCCGGGTGGTCGACCGCGGCCTCGCGGGCCGGCTCCGCGGGCGCCCGGGTCCCGGGCTGGGCCGGGGCCTGGGCAGGAGGCTGCTGGGCGCGCGGCTCGCGGCGCAGCACCGTGCCCTCGTCGCGGCGCTTCGGCTGGCCGCCGTCGAAGCCGGCCGCGATCACCGTGACCCGCACCTCGTCGCCGAGCGCGTCGTCGATGGTGGCACCGAAGATGATGTTGGCGTCGGGGTGGGCGGACTGGGCGACCAGCGCCGCCGCCTCGTTGATCTCGAACAGCCCCAGGTCGGAACCGCCCGCGATCGAGAGCAGCACGCCGTAGGCACCGTCGATGGAGGCCTCGAGCAGCGGGCTGGAGACCGCCATCTCGGCCGCGGCGACCGACCGGTCCTCGCCCCGGGCCGACCCGATGCCCATCAGCGCCGACCCGGCGTTGGCCATCACCGACTTGACGTCGGCGAAGTCGAGGTTGATCAGGCCCGGGGTGGTGATCAGGTCGGTGATGCCGGACACGCCCTGGAGCAGGACCTGGTCGGCCTGCTTGAACGCGTCGAGCACCGAGACGTTGCGGTCGCTGATCGAGAGCAGCCGGTCGTTGGGGATGACGATGAGGGTGTCGACCTCCTCGCGCAGGCCCGCGATGCCCTCCTCCGCGGAGTTGGCACGGCGTCGCCCCTCGAAGGCGAACGGTCGGGTCACCACCCCGATCGTCAGGGCGCCGAGCGAGCGGGCGATCCGCGCGACCACCGGGGCGCCGCCGGTGCCGGTGCCACCACCCTCGCCGGCGGTCACGAAGACCATGTCGGCGCCCTTCATGACCTCCTCGATCTCGTCGGAGTGGTCCTCGGCGGCCTTGGCGCCGACCTCGGGGTTCGCTCCGGCACCGAGGCCACGGGTCAGCTCGCGACCGATGTCGAGCTTGACGTCGGCGTCGCTCATCAGCAGCGCCTGGGCGTCGGTGTTGATGGCGATGAACTCGACCCCCTTGAGGCCGACGTCGATCATGCGGTTGACGGCGTTGACCCCGCCACCGCCGATGCCCACGACCTTGATGATGGCCAGGTAGTTCTGTGCAGCTGCCACGGCGGCTCCACCTCTCGTGCTCGCTTGTCGCTGGGTGCGGGACGGGTGTGCGGACGAGAGCGGGGAAGCGGTGCGTCGACCAACCCTGACCCTCAAGTGGAGGGTTAACGTTATGTCAACCTCGTCGTGTCCACGACCCTAGGCAGCCAGGACCGTCCGGTGCCGCCGACACGCCGGGCGCGCCGAGCCGTTTCGGCGGTGCCTCAGCCGCGGGTGGTCGGCAACCCGGGCACGGACACGTCGTACTCCGCTGCGGCCGGCCGGCGGAGCAGGGCGGCCAGCACCGCGGCCTTCTGGGCCGACTGCTCCGCGCTCCCCCACCGGACCACCCCACCGGCGCGCAGCTCCAGCGTGATCTGGTCGACCGTGTCGACCTCGACGTGGTCGACCGCGCCGGCCAGGTCGTCGGGCAGCGAGGCCACCACCCCGGCAGCCTCGGCGAGGGCGTCGGACGTGACGGCCCGGGAGGTCTCGACGCGCGGGAGCGGTGGTGCTCCCGCCGGCACCGGCGCGAGGACCGTGCCCTCCTCGTCGAGGCCGCGCAGCTCCTCGCCGACCGCCACCACCGCGACCGGTGAGCGCTCGACCACCTCGACGGACACCGCGTCCGGCCACGAGCGCGTCACCTCGACGGACCGGACCAGCGCGAGGCTGCCGACCCGCAACCGCGCCGCCTCCAGGTCGGCGGTGGCCAGCGGTCCGCCCATCGGGACCTCGGCGGCCTCGACGACCTCCGCCGCGGACAGGACCTCCACCCCGCGCACCTCCACCCGCGAGACGGTCAGCCAGGAGGAGAACCAGACCGCCCAGACCGCGCCGGCCGCGAGCCCGACGACGACCAGGCCGGCGAGCACCGAGCGCCACAGGTGCCAGCGGCGTCGCCACTGCCGGCGCACGAAGCGCCGCCTGCTCCGCTCGCTCGCGCCCGGGCGCGCCGTGGCGGTCGGTCGGGAGACCCGGTCGGCGAGGTCGGTCACGCCGCACCCCCGCCACCGGGAGGAGGCCCGGCGAGCCGGGACAGCACCTCGGGTCCGAGCCGGGTCACGTCGCCGGCGCCGAGGGTGAGCACGAGGTCGCCGGGGCCCACCGCCCCGACCGCGGCCTCGACGGCGCGCTCCTGGTCGGGCTCGAAGCGCACCGAGCCCGACGGCAGCGGCACGGCGTCGGCGACCACGGCCCCGGTCACCGCGGGGTCCGCGTCCTCGCGCGCGAGGTAGACGTCGAGGACCACGACCGCGTCGGCGGCGCCGAGCGCCGCGCCCATCTCGGCGCCCAGCCGCCGGGTGCGGGAGACGAGGTGGGGTTGGAAGACGACGACCAGCCGCCCGTCGCCGGCGACGGACCGCGCCGCCTCCAGGTCGGCGGCGATCTCGACCGGGTGGTGGGCGTAGCTGTCGTAGACGCGGACGCCGCCGGCCTCGCCCTTGGGCTCCATCCGCCGCTGCGTCCCGGTGAAGGAGCCGAGACCGCGCGCGAGGTCGGCGAACGGGTGCCCGAGGCGGAGCCCGACGGCGAGCGCGGCCAGGGCGTCGACCACGTAGTGCCGCCCGGGGATGGCCAGGTCGACCCGACCGAGCTCGCGGCCGCCGTCGACGACGGTGAACGCCGACCGGCTGCCGGCCAGCGCGAGGTCGACGGCCCGGACCTCCGCCGCGGGGTCCTCCCCCACCCGCACCACGCTGCGACCGAGGGCCTCGGCGCGCGTCGCGAGGCGTGCGGCACCCGCGTCGTCGACGCAGGCCACCAGGAAGCCGTCCGGGGCGACCCGGTCGGCGAACTCGTCGAACGCCGCCGCGTAGGCCTCCTCGGTGCCCCACTGGTCGAGGTGGTCGGCGGCGACGTTGGTCACGATCGCCGCCCACGGGTGGTAGACGAGGAAGGCGCCGTCGCTCTCGTCGGCCTCGGCCACGAAGTCACGACCGGCGCCCTCGTCGGCGTTGCGCCCGGTCGCGGAGAGCACGCCGCCGACCGCGTAGGACGGCGCGGCACCCGCCTCGAGCAGCGCCACCGTGAGCAGCGACGTGGTCGTCGTCTTGCCGTGCGTGCCGGCCACGGCGAGCAGCCGGCGTCCCCGCAGCACCGACTCCAGCCCGGCCGACCGCGGCAGCAGCCGCAGGCCCCGCCGCCGCGCCTCGAGCACCTCCGGGTTGTCCTCCCGGGCGGCGGTGGTCACCACCACGGTGTCGGCACCGCCGAGGTGCTCCGCGGCGTAGCCGTGGTGCAGGCGCACCCCGACCTCGCGCAGCGCCGGCAGGAAGGGGGTGTCCTGGTCGTCGCTCCCGCTGACCGCGAGACCGCGCTGGGCCATCACCCGGGCGATCGCGGACAGCCCGGCACCGCCGGCGCCGACGAAGTGGACGCGGCCCAGCTCGTCGGCGGCGGGGACGTGGTCGGGCACGGGCAGCCTCATGCGCCGGCGACCTCCAGCACGATCGCGGCGAGCCGGTCGTCGGCGTCGGCCGGGATCAGCCCGGCGGCGGCGCGGCCCATCACGGCCAGCACCTCGGGGTCGAGCAGCAGTCCGGGCACCGTCGCGGCCACCCACTGCGGGGTCAGGTCGGCGTCCTCGACGAGCAGCGCCCCGCCGGCGCGGACGACCGGCTCGGCGTTGCGGCGCTGCTCGCCGTTGCCGTGGGGCAGCGGCACGAAGATCGCCGGCACCCCGGTGGCCGCCGCCTCGGTGACGCTGCTGGCGCCCGCGCGGCAGATCATCAGGTCGGCCGCGGCGAGGGCGTGGTCCATCCGGTCCACGTAGTGCGCCACGACGTAGGGCGGCCCGCCCTCGACCCGGACCGGGTCCGCCTCGCCCTTCGGACCCACGACGTGGAGCACCTGCACGCCGGCGCGGCCGAGCAGCGCGGCGGCGCCGGAGACGGCCTGGTTGAGCCGGCGCGCACCCTGCGACCCGCCGGTCACCACCAGCGTCGGCAGGTCCGGGTCGAGCCCGAACGCCGCCCGCGCCTCGGCGCGCAGCGACGTCCGGTCGAGCGTGGAGATCATCCGCCGGATCGGCAGGCCGACGTGCTCGGCGCCGCGCAGCGGGGTGTCGGGGAAGCTGGTGACCACCCGGCGCGCGAAGCGGGCGCCGACCTTGTTGCCGAGGCCGGGCACGGCGTTCTGCTCGTGGACGACGACGGGCACCCGGCGCCGTCGTGCGGCGAGGTAGGCGGGCACGGAGACGTAGCCGCCGTAGCCGACGACCACGTCGGGGCGGACCCGGTCGAGCACCTCACCCGCGGCGCGGGTGGCGGCGCGGACCCGGCCCGGTACGCGCAGCAGGTCCACCGAGGGCGACCGTGGCAGCGGGACCGGCGGCACCAGCTCCAGGGGGTAGCCGGCCGCGGGCACCACCTGGTTCTCCAGGCCGCGCGGCGTGCCCAGGCAGGTGATCACCACGCCCGGGTCGAGGCGGACCAGCGCGTCGGCCGTGGCCAGCAGCGGCGAGGTGTGACCCGCGGTGCCACCTCCGGCGAGGAGGACCCGCGCGCTCACCCCTGGACGACCCGTCCGGCGGGACGCCGCCGCCGGTCCGCCAGCGCCCGGGCCGCCTCCGGCTCGCGCCGCGCGAAGCCCACCAGCAGGCCCAGCGCGACCAGCGTCGGGACCAGGCCCGACCCGCCGTAGGAGACCAGCGGCAGGGGGATCCCGATCACCGGCAGGAGGGCGAGCACCATCCCGACGTTGACGATCATCTGGCCCAGCAACCACACCACGATGCCGAAGGAGGCGTAGCGCACGAACGGGTCGTCGGTGCGCCGCGCGATGCCGAGGGCCGCCCAGGCCAGCGCGAGGAACAGGCCCACCACGAGCAGCGTGCCGACGAGGCCGAGCTCCTCGCCCAGGACCGCGAAGACGAAGTCGGTGTGGGCGGCGCTGAGGGTGCCCCACTTCTGCTGGCTGGCCCCGATCCCCTCGCCGAACCACCCCCCGCTGGACATCGCGTACAGGCCGTGGGCGGGCTGCCACCCGCTGTCGTAGTAGTCCTGGAACGGGTCGAGGAACGTGGTCAGCCGCGCCAGCCGCTCCGGGCTGGTGGCGGCGAGGACGCCCGCCGCGACGCTGACCAGGCACAGCGAGAGCACGAAGAACCGGGCGGGGGCGCCCACCACCCACAGCATCCCCAGCAGGATCGCGAAGAACACCATCGCCGTGCCGAGGTCGCGCCCCGCGACCACGAGGCCGGTCGCCAGCAGCATCCCGGGCACGACCGGCACCATCACCTGGTGCAGGCTGCCCAGCCGTCGCTCCTTGTTGGCGTAGATGTGCGCGGCCCACAGCACGAGGGAGAGCTTGGCGATCTCCGAGGGCTGGATCAGCAGCGGACCGACCGCGAGCCAGTTGGTGTTGCCGTTCACGTCGACGCCGATGAACGCGGTCAGCAGCAGCAGCGCCAGCGAGAAGGAGAAGGCCGGGTAGGCCAGTCCCCGGACCAGGCCGTGCGGCACCCGGCTGACCAGCCACGCGAGGGGCAGGCCGACGGCGGCCCACAGCAGCTGGCGGCGCACGATCGCGTAGGAGTCACCGGTCTCGGCGTAGGCCTGCACGCTCGAGGCCGACAGCACCATGATCAGCCCGATGGTCAGCAGCAGCGCCGCCGCACCGATCAGCACGTAGTAGGTCGTCAGCGGCCGGTCCATCGCCTCGCGCGCGCCGCGGACCGATCGTGCCCAGCCGGTCCCGGCCGGCGCCGGTCGTTCCGGGTGCACCGTGGTCATCGCGGGCTCCTGCGCTGGTCGGTCCCGGGCGGGCCGGCTGGTGGGTGGTCTAGCTCTCCTCGGCGACCCGTTCCCGCACCGCCGCGGCGAAGGCGTCGCCGCGGGCGGCGTAGGAGGTGAACTGGTCCATCGAGGCGCATCCCGGTGCCAGCAGCACCGTGTCCCCGGGGACGGCCAGCTCGGCCGCCGCGGCGACGACCCGCTTCATCAGGTCCGCTCCACCGTCGTCTCGCGTGGGGCCATCCTCGCGGGCGTCGACCTCGACGACGCGCACATCGGGAGCGTGTCGGGCCAGCGCCTCGCCGATCACCGCGCGGTCGCGACCGAGCAGCACCACGCCCCGCAGCCGGTCGCGCACCGAGCGCACCAGGTCCTCGAAGCGCGCCCCCTTGGCCAGCCCGCCCGCGACCCAGACCACGGGGTCGTAGGCGGCCAGCGAGGACGCGGCGGCGTGCGGGTTCGTGGCCTTCGAGTCGTCGACCCAGCGCACCCCCCGGTGCCGTGCCACCTCGGTGATCCGGTGACCCCCCGGCTCGAAGCCGCGCAGGCCGTCGCGCACGGCCGCCTGGCTCACGCCGTGGGCGCGGGCCAGCGCCGCCGCGGCCAGCGCGTTGGCGACGTAGTGCGGCGCGTCGGAGGCCAGGTCGGCGACGGTGCACAGCTCCGCGGCGCTGGTCGCCCGCTCGGGGATGAAGGCGCGGTCGACGAGGATGTCCTCGACCAGGCCGAGCATCCCGACGCCGGGCATGCCGAGCCCGAACCCCACGGCCCGGGCCCCCTCGACCACGTCGGCGTCGCGGACCAGCCGCTCGGTCACCGCGTCCGCGGTGTTGTAGACGCAGGCCCGTTCGACGTGCTGGTAGATGCGGCCCTTGTCCGCGGCGTAGTCGGCCATCGAGGCGTACCAGTCGAGGTGGTCCTCCGCGACGTTGAGGACGGCGGCGGCCTGCGCCCCCACCGAGCGCGTGTAGTGGAGCTGGAAGCTCGACAGCTCGACCGCCAGCACGTCGTGCGGCTCCGGGTCCATCACCGCCTCGACGACGGGCAGGCCGACGTTGCCGACGGCGAGGCTGCGCAACCCCGCAGCGCGCAGCACGGCGTCGAGCATCTGCACCGTGGTCGTCTTGCCGTTCGTCCCGGTCACGCACAGCCACGGCGTGTCGTGGTCGGGGTGGCGCAGCCGCCAGGCGAGCTCGACCTCCCCCCAGACCGGGATGCCCCGGGCCCGCGCCTGCGCCAGCAGCGGCGCGGTCGGGCGCCACCCGGGCGAGGTGACCACGAGGTCGACGTCGTCGGGCAGGGTGGCGGTGACGCCCTGCCCGAGCCGCACCCGCGCGCCGAGGATCTCGAGCAGCTCGGCCTTCTCGGCGCGCTCCTGGTCCCCCTCGGTCTCGTCCAGCGCCGTCACGTCGGCGCCGAGGTGGGTCAGGTTGTCGGCCGCGGCGAACCCCGAGACGCCGAAGCCGGCGACGACCGCGCGGACGCCGTCCCAGGCGTCCAGCCGGCCGAGCCCCGCCGGGTCGCGCCGCGCGGTCACAGCCGGGCCACCCACTCGGCGTAGAAGATGCCCAGCCCGGTGGCGACGAACAGGCCGGTGATGATCCAGAACCGGATCACGACGGTGACCTGCTCCCAGCCCAGCATCTCGAAGTGGTGGTGGACCGGCGCGATGCGGAAGACGCGGCGCCCGGTACCGGTGAGGCGCTTGGTGGCCTTGAACCAGGTCACCTGGAGCATCACGGAGAGCGTCTCGATCACGAACAGCCCGCCGAGGACGACGGCGAGCAGCTCGGTGCGCGTCAGGATCGCGAGCCCGGCCAGGGCGCCGCCGAGCGCCAACGACCCGGTGTCGCCCATGAAGATCGCGGCCGGTGAGGCGTTCCACCACAAGAAGCCGAAGCACGCCCCGGTGATCGCCGCGGCCACCACCGCCAGGTCCAGCGGGTCGCGGACGTCGTAGCAGAACGAGCCCGGGTTGGTCTCGCAGAGCTGGTTGTTCTGCCAGATGTTGACCAGGGTGTAGGCGCCGAAGACCATGACGCTGGCGCCGGTGGCCAGCCCGTCCAGCCCGTCGGTGAGGTTGACGGCGTTGCTGAACCCGGTCGCGATCAGCCAGATCAGCACGAGCGCCAGCACGGTCGGCAGCGCCAGCCAGTCGATGTCGCGGAGGAAGCTGACCTTGTGCGAGGCGGGCGAGCGTCCGTAGTCGTCCTCGAGCCAGCTCGAGAGCGACAGCAGCCCGAAGACGACCGCGACCAGCGTCAGCCCGACCATCTTGGCCTTGCTGCGCAGCCCGAGGCTGCGTTGCTTCGAGATCTTGATCCAGTCGTCCAGGAACCCGACCATGCCCAGCCCGACGAAGAGGAAGAGCAGCAGCAGCGCCGACGCGGAGGGCTCGTCGAGGGTGATCAGCTTGGCGACGAAGTAGCCGACGACCGCGGCCAGGATGATGACCACCCCGCCCATCGTCGGGGTGCCGCGCTTGGTGTGGTGGGTGGTGGGACCGTCGTCGCGGATCTCCTGGCCGTAGCCGCGCCGCGTCAGCAGCCGGATCGCCACCCGGGTGCCGAGCAGCGAGATCAGCAGGGCGACGCCACCGCCGAACAGGATCGCTCTCATCGCGCGCTCATCGGGTCGGGCCCCTCTCCGGACGGCGGGCTGGTCGGGTCGGCCGCACCGGGTCCCACCAGGGCGGCGGCGACCGACTCCAGCGCGGCGCCACGGGAGGCCTTGACGAGCACGGCGTCCCGGGCACGCGCATTCTCCACCACCCACGCGACCGCGTCGTCGCGGCTCGCCACCTCGACGGCGCGGCCCCGCCAGCCGGCCACCTCGCGGGCACCCGCGGCGAGCTCGGCCGCCGGTCCGCCGACGGCGAGGAGGACGTCGACCCCCCGCTCCGCGGCCGCGCGGCCCACGTCGTGGTGGGCCTGCCGCGCACCCTCGCCGAGCTCGAGCATCTCCCCCAGGACGGCCACCAGCCGCCGGGGGGTGCGGGCGCCCGTCGCCGCCAGCGCGTCGAGGGCCGCGACCACCGAGGCCGGGTTGGCGTTGTAGGCGTCGTTGAGCACCACCAGGCCGTCGTCGCGCTCGGTGAGCTCCATGCGCCACCGCGAGGCGGCCCCGGCCGTGCCGAGGGCGTCGGCGACCGCGTCCAGCGGCACGCCGACCGCCAGCGCCATCGCGGCGGCCGCGGTCGCGTTCTCGACCTGGTGGGCCCCGACCTGGGTGAGGACGACGGGGTGGTCGTCCCCGCCGTGGACGAGGCGGAACCGGGGCCGGCCGAGGTCGTCGAGGGTCACGTCCTCCCCGGCCACGTCGGCCCCGGGCCCGCCGAAGGTCAGCACGGCCGCGGACGTGCGGTCCCGCATCGCGCGCACCAGGGGGTCGCGCTGGTTGAGCACCGCGGTCCCGCCGGCCGGCAGCGCCTCGACGATCTCGCCCTTCGCGGCGGCGATGGCCGCGGTGCTGCCGAACTCGCCGATGTGCGCGGTGCCGACGTTGAGCACGGCCGCGACGGCGGGGGGCGCCACCCGGCAGAGGTAGGCGATGTGGCCGGTCCCCCGGGCCCCCATCTCGACCACCAGGTGCTCGGTGGCGGCGTCCGCGCGCAGCACCGTCAGCGGGACCCCGAGCTCGTTGTTGAGGTTGCCCCGGGTCGCGACGGTGGGACCCCGTCGGGCGAGCACGTGCGCCAGGTAGTCCTTGGTCCCGGTCTTGCCCTGGGAGCCGGTGAGCGCCAGCGTCGGGACCTCGAGGACGCCGAGCACGTGCCGGGCGAGGACACCGAGCGCGACGACGGGGTCGTCGACCACGACCGTCGGCGCCGGGGTGGCCCGGCTGCCGAGGACGGCGTGCGACCCGCCGGCGTAGCGGTGGCCGTCCACCCGCTCGCCGGCGAGGGCGACGAAGAGCCCGCCCGGCTCGGGCGCCCGCGAGTCGACGTAGGCCGGGCCCGAGACGACGACGTCGGCGTCGGCGGGGTCCGCGAGGCGCCCGCCGACCACGACGGCCACCTCGTCCAGCCGCAGCGCGATCACGCGAGCCCCCCGGCCCGGTCCAGGAGCTCGCGCAGGACGACCCGGTCGTCGAAGGGGTGCACCACCCCGCCGACCTCCTGCCCGGTCTCGTGGCCCTTGCCGGCGACGAGCACGACGTCGCCGGCGCCGCTGCGGCGCACCGCCTCGGCCAGGGCGTCGCGCCGGCCGGGGACCTCGACCAGCTCGGCGGGCGTGCCGCGGGCGCCCTCGACGAGGGCGGCGCGGATGCCGGCCGGGTCCTCGCTGCGCGGGTTGTCGTCGGTGACCACGACGAGGTCCGCGAGCCGACCGGCGGTCGCACCCATCAGCGGCCGCTTCCCGCGGTCCCGGTCGCCCCCGGCGCCGACGACCAGCACCAACCGCCCGGCGGCCAGGGGACGCAGCGTGGCCAGCGCGGCGGCGAGGGCGTCGGGCTTGTGGGCGTAGTCGACCAGCACGGTCCGCCCGCCGGGGTCGGCCACCTGCTCGAAGCGGCCGGGCACCCCGGCGGTGGTGCCCAGGACGGCCGCGAGCGGGCGCGGGTCGAGGCCGGCCTCCGCCGCGGCGGCCAGGGCCGCGAGGGCGTTGCCCACGTTGACCTGCCCGGGCATCGGCACGCGGGCCGGGACGGCGAGCCCGTCGGGGCCGTGCAGGACGAAGTCCGACGCGGCGGCACCCGGGCGGACCTGCGCGGCGCGCCAGTCGGCGTCCCCCCCGGTCGGGGAGAACGTGCGCACCGGCACCCCCCGCTCGCGGCACAGGTCGACCAGACGGCGTCCGTGCTCGTCGTCGACGCACACCAGGGCCCGGCGGGCCCGCTCGGGGGTGAACAGCGCAGCCTTGGCGTCGAAGTAGTCCTCGAGGTCGGCGTGGAAGTCGAGGTGGTCGCGGCCGAGGTTGAGGAAGACGGCGACGTCGAAGCGGACCCCGTCGACCCGGCCGAGCACCAGCGCGTGGCTGGAGACCTCCATCGCGCAGTCGGTGACCCCCTGCTCGCGCATCGCGGCGAACAGCGCGTGGAGGTCCGGCGCCTCGGGCGTGGTCAGGGCGGTGCTCACGTCCGCGCCGTCGATGCGCGTGCCGACGGTGCCGACGACGCCGGCCCGGCGCCCCGCCGCCTGCAGCGCCGACTCCAGGAGCCGGGTCGTGGTGGTCTTGCCCTGCGTGCCGGTGACCCCCACCACGCGCAGCGAGGCCGCGGGGTCGCGGTGGATCCGCGCGGCGAGGCGTCCCAGCAGCCGGCGGGGGTCGGGGACCACGAGCAGCGGCGGTGCCCCGTGCCCGGGTGGGCCGGCGGCGCCGGCCAGGAGGTCCGCGCCGGCGGGGTCGGTGAGCACGGCGACCGCCCCGGCGGCGAGGGCGTCCGGGGCGTAGGTCGCCCCGTGGGCCCGGGCGCCCGGCAGGGCCGCGTAGAGGTCGCCCGGCTCGACGCGGTGCGAGCTGAGGGTCAGGCCGCTGACGGTCGCCGCTCGCGGTCCGGGCCCGACCCGGCTGCGCGGGTCCAGCGGTCCGCCGAGGTCGGCCACCCACGCGGCCACCTCGGACAACGGGTGCGGCACGGGCCGACGTGGGCGGGGGCCGACCGGGGAGGGGGGGTGACCGGTCACCGGGCGAGGCTATCGCCGCCGCGGACCGGGCCCGGCCTCACCACTCGGTGGCCACCCGCGAGGGCCGGGTGCCGGTCGGCGGGACGCCGTAGTGACGGAGCGCGAAGCCCATCAGCCGGCTGAAGGCCGGGCCCGCGGTGCTCCCGCCGCCGGAGCCGGCCCGCGGGTCGTGCACGGCCACGTAGACCGTCAGCCGCGGGTCGTCGGCCGGAGCGAACCCGCCGAAGGAGACCGTCGTGGAGCCGTCGTACACGCCGTCGACCACCCGCTGCGCCGTCCCGGTCTTGCCGGCGACCCGGTAGCCCGGCACGGCGGCGCTGGGGGCGACCCCGGCCTCGGGGTCCAGGACCCGCTCCATCATCAGCCCGGTCTGCCGCGCGGCCTCCTCGCTGACCACGACCTGGCTGGTCGCACCGTCGCTGCCGATGGTGCGGCCGGCGTCGTCGACCGCGGACCCGCGGACCAGGGAGGGGTCGACCCGCACGCCACCGTTCGCGATCGTGTTGACGGCGGCGGTGACCTGCAGCGCGCTGACGGAGAGGGACTGGCCGAAGGCGACCCGGGCCTGGGTCGCGTCGGTCCACGCCTCGGGCGAGGGCAGCATGCCGCGGGTCTCGCCGGGGAGCCCCACCGCGGTGGGGCGGGTGTAGCCGAAGTCCTCGAGGTAGCCGCGCAGCTGGCCGTGGCCGAACCGCCTCGAGGCGAGCACGGTCCCGATGTTGGAGGAGCGGGCCAGGATGCCCGCGGTCGTCATCCGGAGCAGGCCGTGCTCGAACCAGTCGTGGACGACCGTGTCCGAGGTGGGCAGCTCGCCGGGCACGCGGAACTGGGTCTCCTTGGTGACCTTCCCGGCATCGACCAGCGAGGACACCGTCAGCACCTTCTCGACCGAGCCGGGCTCGTAGACGTCGGTGACGGCCCGGGACTGGTAGAGCGACCTGTCCTCGGTCGCCTGCGGGTCCGCGGCGTCGTAGGTGGGGTGGTCGGCGAGCGCCAGGACCTCACCGGTGCGGGTGTCCATCACCACCGCGACCCCGGACTCCCCGCCGGCGCGACGCACGGTGTCGCGCAGCACGCGCTGGGCGAACCACTGCACGGAGCCGTCGAGGGTGGTCGTCAGGTCGCGGCCGTCCTCCGGCTCCTCGACCGTGCTGTCGCCGAGGGGCAGCCGGTTGCCGTCGCCCACCTGGTAGCGCGCCCTGCCGTCCTGCCCGGCGAGCCACTGGTCGAAGGTGCTCTCCAGCCCGGCGAGCGGCCGCGCGCGCCCGGACTCCGAGGGGCGTCCGAGGAAGCCGACGACGTTGGCCGCGACGTCGCGGGCCGGATAGCTGCGGATCGGGTCGTCACGGGTGGTGAGCCCGGCGAAGCCCGCCTCGGTGGCCTCGTCGACCACGCGCCGGGCCTGCGCGGCGGGCACCTGCCGGGCGAGGTACTGGAACCGGCTCCCGGACGCCCGCAGCCGCTCGAGGGTCTCGACGTAGTCGAGGTCGAGGCGACGCGCCAGCAGCGTGGCCAGCGCGGGGGCCTGGGCGGCGGTGAGGGCGGGGTCGGCGATCACCATCAGGCCGGCCACCGAGTCGGCGATCGGCTCGCCGGTGCGGTCCAGGATGTCGCCGCGCGCCGCCGGGAGCGTCACGGTGACCGTCCCCTCGGCAGCCGCCATCGCGGCGTACGAGCGGGGGTCCACGCCCTGCAGCTGGACCAGGCGGCCGGCGAGCACGGAGAGCACGAGCGCGATGAGCAGGAACCCGACGCGGAGCCGGAAGGTCGTCGACCCGCGGGTGCTCCCGGGGCGCGGCCCGGCCTGCCTCCTCATCGCTGCGCCGACCTCCCGTCCCGCTGGCGGGGGCCGTCCCGGTCACCCCGCTGGTCGTTCGTACCCCCTCGGGCGGGTGCGGCCCGGTCCGCCGCGCCGTCCGCGTCCGCGCGCGTCGCGCCGGTCTGGTCCGCGCCCGGGGTGGTGCGGGGTGCGGTGCGGGGCGGTGTGCGAGGTGCGGCGGGGGGTGCGACGAGGTAGGGGTTGGTCGCCGGGGCGGGCTCGATGGCGAACCGGTCCGTCGGGGCGGCCGCCACCTGCTCGCCGCGGACCTCGCCGTCGAGGGTCAGGAACGTCGGCACGGTCGGGATGACCATGCCCATCGCCTGCGCCCGCTCGGCGATCCGCTGGGGGTCGCGGCGCTCGGCGATCTCCATCCGCAGCGCCTGCTCGCGGGCGTCCAGCGTGCCGGCCTGCGACTCCAGGGCGGTCGCCGCGAAGGAGGCCTGCTGCAGCGAGGTGTTGAACAGCAGCAGCCCGACGACGCCGGTGAGGAGGACGAGGGCCACCAGCCCGACGAAGGGGACGCGGGCCGGCGGGCGGGGCGCGCGCGGCACCACCCGGAGCCGGGCCCGCTCGACCGCCCCACCGGCGAGCCGCGGCAGCCGCGGCCGCGGGTCCCGGGCCGGTTGCGGGCGGACGTGGGCTGCGGGACTGCTCATCGGACGGCTCCCTGGTCGCGGCGGCGGGCGTGGTCGGGTCGGTCGGGGTGGACCCGTTCGGCGGCGCGCAGCCGCACCGAGGCCGCCCGCGGGTTGGTCCCGGTCTCGGCCGGGTCCGCGCGCTCCGCGCCGCGGGTCAGCAGGCGCAGCGGGGGCTCGGCGCCGGCCGGCACGAAGGGAAGGTCGTCGGGCACGTCGAGCGTCGTCACGGCGGTCAGCGCCCGCTTCACCAGGCGGTCCTCGAGGGAGTGGTAGGACTCGACGACGAGTCGCCCGCCGACCCCGAGGGCCCCGATCGCCGCGGGCAGCACCCGCCGCAGCGTGCCGAGCTCGTCGTTGACCTCCATCCGCAGCGCCTGGAAGGTGCGCTTCGCGGGGTGCCCCCCGGTGCGACGGGCGGGAGCGGGGATCTCGCGGTACAGCAGCTCCACCAGGGCCGCCGACGTGCGGAACGGCTGCTCCTCGCGGCGGCGCACCACCGCGGCGGCGATGCGCCGGGCGAACCGCTCCTCGCCGTAGTCGCGCAGCACCCGGGTGAGGGCGCCGGCGTCGTAGGTGTTCAGGACGTCCGCCGCGGTCGGTCCCGCACCGGGGTCCATCCGCATGTCGAGCGGGGCGTCGACGGCGTAGGCGAAACCCCGCTCGGGGAGGTCGAGCTGCATGGAGGACACCCCGAGGTCGAGCAGCACGCCGTCCGCGTGCTCGAGGCCGAGGGAGTCGAGCACGTGGGGGATCTCGTCGAAGACCGCGTGCACCCCGGTGAACCGGTCACCGTGGGGAGCCAGTCGCTCCCGGGCGCGCCGCAGGGCCTCCTCGTCGCGGTCGATGCCGACGACCCGTGCCGCCGGGCAGCGCTCCAGGACGGCCGCGCTGTGCCCGCCGAGCCCGAGCGTGGCGTCCACGAGCACCGAGCCCGGTCCGGTCAGCGCGGGCGCGAGCAGGGCGACGACCCGGTCCAGCAGGACCGGGGCGTGGGCAGCGGTCGCCATGGCCGCGGTCAGCGCCCCGGCGTGAGCAGGACGGTGAGGGCGAGCAGGGCGGAGGCGAGGGCGACGGAGGCCGCGAGGGAGAAGGCCATCACCGCGACGACGTCGCGCGCCTGGTGCCGGACCCGGCGGGAGTGCACCGCCGGCGCCGTCCGGGCAGCGCCGGTGTGGCACGTGTGCGGCTCATGGCGTCGACCCTGCTGCTCGTCTCGGGTGGGGCGGGTGGAGCGGGTGGAGCCGCGGGTCCTGGTCTCCCGTCCGCCCCGGCGGCCCGGGGGGCGCCTGGAGCCGGGGAAGGTGCCCCAGGTGGGCCCCGGGACGGCCGGGGCGGACCAGAGACCAGGTCCTGCGGTTCGTGGGTGGTGGGTGGTGGGTGGGCGGTCACGGGGTCGGTGGTGCACGGGTGGGGCGCTGGTGGGGCGCTGGGACGCTCAGTCCTCGTCGTCCTCGTCCAGGTCGACGTAGTCGGGGAGGGCCTGCTCCTCGTAGTCCCGCCAGCGCTCGGGGTTCCAGATCTCGAGCCGGTCGCGGGCGCCGATGACGACCACGTCGCGGTCCAGCGCGGCGTACTCGCGCAGCGGGGTGGGGATGCCGATGCGGCCCTGCTTGTCCAGCGCACCCTCGGTGCCGCTGGAGAACAGCATCCGCGTGTAGGCGCGGGCGGACTTGCTGGTCATCGGGCGGGCCGAGACGCGGTCGGCCTCGACGTCGAAGACGTCTTGGGGCCAGACCACCAGGCACTTCTCCTGCCCCTGCGTCACCACGAGCCCCTCCGCGAGCCGGTTCCTGAACCTGGCGGGGAGGAAGAGCCGGCCCTTCTCGTCGAGCTTCGGGGTGTAGGTGCCCATGAAGTGCATGGACAGCCCCCGTTCCCTCCACGATCGTGGCCTCTTCCTCCACTTCGCTCCACCTTACTCCACTTTCCCCCACCGTCAACCACCTCGCCCCACCACCGCACCCGCGGGACGGGACCCCTGTTGCCAGCACGTCCTACGGTTGGGGCTGCAGGACCAGCCGTCCCGCGCAGCTCCGACCACCCCGCCCAGCGGCGTCACCACCAGCGGAAGGACCTCGCGTGGACCTCACCGGCTCCCCCTCTGGCCCCCCCACCGGCTCCCCCGCCGCCCCTCGACCGCCCGCCGCCGAGGACCTGGCCACCGTCGCGGCCGTGGTGGGCCGGGTGCGCGCCAACATCGAGCGGGTCATCGAGGGAAAGCCCGCCGTGGTGGGTTCCGCCCTGACCGTCCTGCTCGCCGAGGGGCACCTGCTGATCGAGGACGTGCCCGGGGTGGGCAAGACGATGCTGAGCAAGGCGCTCGCCCGCAGCATCGACTGCAGCGTGCGGCGGATCCAGTTCACCCCCGACCTGCTGCCCTCCGACGTCACGGGCGTCTCGGTCTTCAACCAGGACTCCCGGCAGTTCGAGTTCCGGCCGGGCGGCGTCTTCGCCAACATCGTGGTCGGCGACGAGATCAACCGCGCCTCCCCCAAGACGCAGTCCGCCCTGCTGGAGTGCATGGAGGAGCGGCAGGTCACCGTGGACAACACCACCTACGGCCTCGAGGCGCCGTTCATGGTGATCGCCACCCAGAACCCGGTGGAGATGGAGGGCACCTACTCGCTGCCCGAGGCGCAGCGCGACCGCTTCATGGCCCGGGTCTCCATGGGGTACCCGGTGGAGGCAGCCGAGATCGCGATGCTCGGCTCGCACGCCGGCCACTCCCCGCTGGAGGACCTCGACGCCGTCACCGACGCAGCGGAGATCCGCAAGCTGTGCGAGGTCGTGGCCGCGGTCCACGTGTCCGCTCCCGTGCAGCGCTACGCGGTCGCGCTGGCCGCAGCCACGCGCCGCAGCGAGCACCTCGTGCTGGGGGCGTCCCCCCGCGCCACCCTGCACCTGGTCCGGGCCGCGAAGGCCGCGGCCGCGATCGGGGGCCGCGACTACGTGCTGCCCGACGACGTCCGCGCCCTGACCGGGCCCGTGCTGACCCACCGCCTGCTGCCCAGCGTCGACGCGGCCATGAGCGGGCGGAGCACCGCGGGGGTCCTCGCCGACCTGGTCACCGCCGTCCCGGTGCCGCAGGGACCCGCCGGTGCGTGAGGCCCTCGCTGGGCTCACCCTGCGCGGTCGCGCGTTCCTCGCCGGTGGCGTGACCGCCGTGGTGTGCGCGCTGCTGCTGGACCAGCGACCGCTCAGCCGCGTCGGGGTGCTGCTCGTGGCGCTCCCGCTGCTGTCCTCGCTGACGCTGGCGCGCACCCGCTACCGGCTCTCGCTGGTGCGGGAGGTGGCCCCGACGCAGGTGGTCGCCGGCCAGCCCGCCCGGGTCTCGCTGACCCTCACCAACGAGGGGCGCACCCCCAGCGGGCTGCTGCTGCTCGAGGAGCAGGTGCCCTCCGGGCTCGGCCGGCGACCCCGGTTCGTCCTCGACGGCATCGGCCACGGCTGGAGCCGGCACGCCGACTACGAGGTGCGCTCCGACCTGCGCGGCCGTTACGAGGTCGGTCCGATGACCGTCCGGGTGACCGACCCGTTCGGCCTGGTCGAGCTGGGCCGCGCGTTCCACACCACCGCCTCCCTGACCGTCGTGCCCCGCACCGTGGAGCTGTCGCCGGTCCCGCTGGGCAGCGCGTGGACGGGGTCCGGCGACGAGCGGCTCCGCGCGGCCGCCACCGGCTCGGCCGAGGACGTCACGGTCCGGTCCTACCGCCGCGGGGACGACCTGCGACGGGTGCACTGGCGCAGCTCGGCCCGCACCGGCGAGCTGATGGTGCGCCGGGAGGAGCAGCCGTGGCAGTCCCGGGCGACGGTGTTCCTGGACAACCGCGTGGTCGCCCACCGCGGCGCCGGGTCCGGGTCGTCCTTCGAGCGGGCGGTCGAGGCCGCCGCGTCGGTGGCCACCCACCTGGTGCGCCGCGGCTACACCGTCCGGCTCGTCACCGCCGCGGGCGAGGACCCCGCGTCCCGGGCCGCGCGGCAGCACGGCACGCCCGACGCCCGGCACCTGCTCGAGGCGTTGGCCGTGCTGCGGCTCGACCCCGCGTCCCGCCTCGACCCGGGCTGGGCCTCGGACCACACCGGCGGGGTGACCGTCGCCGTGGTCGGCCACCTGTCGGAGGCCGACGCCGCTGTCCTCCGCGACGCGAGGCGGCACGGCCTCGCGCTCGCCCTCGCCCTCGACGTCGCTGCGTGGTCCGGGAGGCGCGGCCCGGCCACCTCGGCCGTCCCGGTGCTGCGCCACCAGGGCTGGCGGGTGGCCGGGATCGGACCCGACGACCCGCTCCCCGCCGCCTGGGAGCGGCTCGGGCGGGCCGGGGGGTCCGCGCCGAACGGACCGGACCCGGCCCTCACCGGCGGCGCCCGGTGAGCGCCGCGCCGGCGGCACGCGTCCGGCTCGCCCTCGTCGGGGCGCTGACGGTCTGGGTCACCACGCTGGGCTGGCGGGGCTTCACGGAGGCCTGGGCCGCCGCGCTGGTCCCGTTGCTGGGCCTCGCGCTGGTCGTCGCGCTGTCGGGCGCGGCGCTGCGCCGCCTCGCGCTGCCCGGCGTCGTCGTGGTCCTCGGCCAGGTCCTGCTCGGCGGCGCCGCCGCGTCGCTCGTGCTCACCGGATCGCCGCTGCCGGTCGGGGCGGCCGGCGAGCAGCTGGTCGGCGCCTTCGAGGCGGCCGCCCGGACCTCGGTGTCCTACGCCGCACCCGTGCCGTCGTCGGCACCGGGCATCCACCCCCTGCTCATCGCGGGCGGGCTGGGGTGCCTGCTGCTGGTCGACGTGCTGGCCGTGACGCTGCGCCGCGTCCCCCTCGCCGGTCTCCCGCTGCTGGCCGTCTACAGCGTGCCCGTCAGCGTCCTCGGCGAGGGCGCCAGCTGGTGGCTGTTCGTCGCCGCCGCCGCCGGCTTCCTGCTGATGCTCCACCTCGACGCCGGGGACACGGTGACCCGGTGGGGCCGGGGCGCCGACGGGACGGACCGGGCAGACGGGGCGGACGGGGCGGACGGGGCGGGCCGCGGTCTCGGGGTGCGCACCGGCGCGGCCGCCGCCGGGGCGACCGCGCTCGGTGCCGGCGCCCTCGGCCTCGCGGTCGTGGTGCCGCTGGCGCTGCCCGGCGTGCAGCTCGACCTGCTCGGCTCCGGGTCCGGCGACGGCGGGGACGGCCAGATCAGCGTCGAGAACCCGATGGTCGACCTGCGTCGCGACCTCAAGCAGGGCGCCGACTTCCCGCTGGTGCGGGTGCGCACCGAGGACCCCCGACCGGACTACCTGCGGATCTCCGTGCTGGCCAACTTCACCGAGCAGGAGTGGACCTCCGGCGACCGGAGCGTGCCCGCCAACCAGGTGGCCGACGGCGCGCTGCCACCCATCGAGGGGCTCGACCCGCAGGTGCCGCGCGATGCCTACACCTACGAGGTGGAGGTCACCTCCGACTTCGGCTCGACCTGGCTGCCCACCCAGGCCCCCGCGTCGCGCGTCGTCGCCGACGGCGACTGGCGCTACGACACGGCCACCATGGACTTCATCGCTGCCGACGAGGACCTCAGCACCGCCGGGACCACCTACGAGATGACCGCGATCGAGCCCCGGGTCGACGCGGCCGCCCTCGCCGACGCACCGGCGACCCGCGGCGAGGTGGACTCCCGGTTCCTCGAGCTGCCGGCCGGTCTCCCGCCCGTCGTGAGCAGCCTGACCGACGACGTCACGACGGGGTTGGCCAACAACTTCGACCGCGCGGTGGCGCTGCAGGACTTCTTCCGGCGCACCGGGGGTTTCCAGTACTCGCTCGAGCGCTCCGAGGACGGCAGCGGCACCGACGAGCTGGCCCGCTTCCTGACCCCGGGACCCGAGGGCCGGGTGGGCTACTGCGAGCAGTTCGCCGCGGCCATGGCCGTGATGGCGCGCGAGGTCGGCATCCCGGCACGGGTGGCGGTGGGGTTCCTCGAGCCGCGCAGGTTGCCCGACGGTCGCTGGGAGTACAGCGCCCGCGACCTGCACGCCTGGCCCGAGCTCTACTTCCCGGGGGCCGGTTGGACCCGCTTCGAGCCCACACCCCCCGCGCGCGCGGCGGACGTGCCGGCCTACACGGCGCAGGAGGAGGAGGCCGAGGCCCTGCCCGACGCGCCCCGCTCGGACCCCGAGCGCGACGCCGGCCCGGAGCTGGACCGCGCGGAGCAGCGCGAGGACACCGCGCCCGTGCCCGACCCGGCGGTGCCGGACGCGGAGCCGGGCGGCGCGCCGCCCCGGGTCCTCCTCGGGGCGCCGTTGGTCGTCCTGGGTCTCCTGGCCGCGGGACTCACGCCTGCGCTCGTGCGCCGGCGCCGCCGTGACACCCGGCTCGCGGGTGGGCCGGACGCGGCCTGGGCCGAGCTGCGCGACACCGTCGTCGACCTCCGGTTGCCGTGGCCACCGGGCCGGTCCCCGCGCGAGGTGCGCGACGCGGTGGCACCGAGCCTCGCCAGCCACGAGGCGCTGGACCTGCTGGTCGCCGAGGTGGAGCGGAGCCGGTACGCACGGACCGCGAGCCCGGACGGCGGGGCGGCGGGCGCGGCGGCGCGCACCTGCGTGGCCGACCTCGAGCAGCAGGTCGGGCGGCGCCGGCGGCGACGGGCGCGCTGGTGGCCGCGCTCGGTGGTGCGGCGCGGGGAGAGGTCGCGGGTGCCGGCGGACCAGGCCGCCGAACGGGCAGGTGGCTCGGCTCCGGTGGCGGAGCGGCTCGGCTGAGCTCAGAACCCGTTCGTGTCGCGCCGACGGCGCCAGCGCTGCTCCATGCGCTCCATGAAGGAGCCGGAGTCGCGCGCCGCACGCGGGGTGCGGCCACCGCGACCGCGCGGCTTGCGGGGCTTCGTGGACCGACCGCCCTCGACGACGGTGAACCCGCTCGGCGCGCCGGTGCCGGCGGCCGGCTGCTCGGCCGTCGCCGTCGCCCTGACCTGCTGCTGGCCGCGCATCGCGGTCAGCGCCAGGGTGGCGCTGCCGAGCATGATCACGAAGCCGACGATCCCCACGACCACCTGGCTGGTGATCGCACCGGTCATCAGCACGGCGATGCCGACGACGAAGATGAGCCCCGCGAGCAACGCCCGGCGCCGGGCCGACCGGCGCATCGAGGTCCCCCGCAGGGTCGAGGCGAACTTCGGGTCCTCCTCGACGAGCGCGCGCTCCATCTGCTCGAGCAGTCGCAGCTCCTCTTCCGAGAGCGGCACCGGGTCCTCCAGGGGTCCGTCGTGCCCGGGGCGGTCCGGGCGTGTGTCGAAGTCTAGGCAGGCCTCTGCACCGACGGTAGGCACCCGCCCGAAATTGGTCCTCACCCGAGCAGGGAGGCCGGACGCACGGCTGCGGACCCGAAGCGGCGGGTGGCGCGGTCGACCGCTCGGTCCGCCTCGGCCCACCCCCGGTCGCGCTCGCCGAGGACGTGCTGGTGGTGGGCCTGCGCCCGCGGCCGGAGCCCCTCGACCCGGACGCCGACCAGCCGCAGCCGCGACCGCCCGGCTGGATGGGCGTCGAGCAGCGAGACCGCCGCGGCGAAGACCTCCTGGGTCCCGTCGGTGGCCTCGGCCAGCGTGCGCGACCGGGTGGTCGTCGTGAAGTCGGAGGTCCGCACGGTGAGCACGACCGTACGTCCGACGACCCCGGCCGAGCGCAGCCGGCGGGTCACGCCCGTGGTCAGCCGCAGCAGCTCGCGCAGCACCACCACGCGGTCGGCGGTGTCGCGACCGAACGTGGACTGGGCGCCCACGGACCGGTCCGGCGCCGGGACGGACCCGCCTGCCGCCGACCCGCCGAAGGCCGGGGCGTCGCGGGCGCGGACGTGACGGCGGTCGGTGCCCCAGGCGAGCGTGTGCAGGTGAGCGGCGAGGTGGTCGCCCAGGCTGCTGCGCAGCTCGGGCAGCGGGGTGCGGGCCAGGTCCCCGACCGTGCGGAGCCCGAGGCGTCGCAACCGGGCCCGGGTCTTCTCCCCCACGCCGTAGAGCTCGCCGACGTCGCGCGGGTGGAGGAAGGCCGTCACCTCCTCGGGCGGGACGACCAGCACGCCGTCGGGCTTCGCGCGGGTGCTGGCCAGCTTGGCGACCGACACCGTCGGAGCCACGCCGACCGAGCAGGTGATGCGCTGCTCGTCGGCGATCCGCGCGCGCAGCGCCTCGGCGATCCGCAACGGGCTCCCCGACCGCCGCACCGAGCCGGAGACGTCGAGGAAGGCCTCGTCGAGGGAGACGCACTCCACCAGCGGGGTGACCTCGCGGAAGGTCTCCATCACCGCGGCGGAGACGGTCGCGAACGCGCGGTGGTCCGGCGCGAGCGCGACCGCGTCCGGGCAGAGCCGACGCGCCCGGGCGCCGGTCATCGCCGAGCGGATGCCGTAGGCACGAGCGGGGTAGTTCGCCGCGAGCACGACGCCGCGGTGCCCGCCCCCCACGTAGACCGGCCGGTCCCGCAGCTCGGGCCGGTCTCGCAGCATCACCGAGGCGTAGAAGGCGTCCATGTCGACGTGGAGCAGGGGGCAGTGCGTCGACCGGTCCTCGTCACCCGGCCTCACCGGCCCAGCCCCCGGGCGGGACCGGTCGCCGGCTCCGCCGGGTCAGCGGGCCAGCAGGTGGAGCTGGGTCGCGAGCGGCAGGTACTCCGGTCGCTGCGCCACTGCGCGCTCGAGCTCGAGCAGGGCGGCGCCGGCGCCCGGTTCGAGGTCGAGCAGGGAGCCGGGGACCAGGTCCGCGAAGACGCGGACGGCGTGGACCTGCCGCTGCCCGAAGCCGGCCGCAGCGACGAGCCCGTCGAGCTCGTCGGTGACGAACCGGCGCGCACCCGAGGAGACGCCGTCGCCCACGAGCAGCTCGCGGGCGGCCACGAAGTGGCCGGCCATCGCCCGGGCCACGACGGCGGCGTGACGCTGCGCGACCAGCAGGCTGAGGGCACCGCCGTCGCGCACCACCCGGCGCAGCGCCGCCAGCGCCCCGCTCGGATCCGCCACGACCTCGAGCACGCCGTGGCACAGGACCAGGTCGGCCCCGTCCGGTCCGACGACCTCCTCGATCGTGTCCAGCTCACCCTGGACCGAGGCGACCTCGACCCCCTGCTCCCGCGCCCGACGAGCGAGCGAGGCGAGCGCGTCGGGGCTGGGGTCGACGACGGTGACCCGGTGGCCCCGCGCGGCCACCGCCACCGCCGAACCGCCGGTGCCACCGCCGACGTCGACCACGTCGAGGGGGGCGCCGGCCAGCACGGGCTCGAGGTCGTCCCAGACGGCGGCGGTGCGGATCGCGCTCCTGCGCTCGCTGGGGCGCTCGGCAGCCGGCATGGCCTCCACCCTAGGGCCCGCGGCAGCGCGGTCGGCCGGCACCGGGCCGGGACCGCGGTCATCCCGCGTGGCGGGCCGGCCCCGGCAGGCAGGCGGCCCGGGTCGGTGGCAGGCCGGCGTGGGGCAGCAGCCCGAGCGACTCCTCGACCACGGCGAGGAAGCGGTCGGCGTCGCGCACCAGGTCGTCGGCCTCCCGCTCGGTGACCGCCCGGACCGAGCCCGCCTCGGCCGCCGCGCGCTTCGCGGCACCGGCGGCGAAGAAGCGTGCCCACTCCGCCAGGTCGGGGCGCAGCTCGGCCAGCAGCACCCACGCGTTCTTCTGCCGGCGGCCGCGGACCGGCTCCGGGCGCGCCCGGGCCGAGATCAGCGCGGCCGCGGCCCGCAACGCGGCCACGTGGGCGCACGCGAAGCGGGTCGGCACGTCGGCGCTGGTGACGGCCTCGCGCAGCGACTCGGCGGCGCGGGCGAGGTAGGAGTGGGTCGTGGCCGGCAGCGCGACCGGACCCGCCAGGTCCCGGGTCCCCCGGGTCGTCGTGTCGCTGCGCATGCCCACCGCCTCCTCCTGACGTCGAACACGTGTTCGAACAACCGTGAGGTTACACCGGCGCGCCGACACCCCGTCAAGCCCCGACGGGTGGGGCGTGCGGGTGCGGGTGCGTCCGGGTGCGTGCCGGGTGCGTACTGACGGTCCCGGTCGTCGTCAGCGGTGCGCCGGGGCACGCTCGCGGTCGGCCTCGGCGACCGCACGCAGGAACCGCGACAGCGAGGGGCGCCAGAGCAGCGCCAGCGTCGCGGCGTCGACCACGAGCGCGACCACCGAGACCGCGAGGAACGCGGCGGGGGGCGAGGTGCGCAGCGCGGCGACGGTGGCCAGCACGACGAACCCCACGACCGCGGCCAGGCACCACCGCGCCCAGCCGTGGCCGGCGCGCAGGAAGGCGAGCATCAGCAGCACGGAGCCGACGAAGGTCACGCAGCAGACCACGGCGACCGGGACGAACGAGAGCGGTTGGATGGTGCTGTCCGGCGGGTGACCGGCCGACCACGCGGCCATCAGCTCGTCGCGGCGGAGGACGACCAGCACGGTGACCGCCACCGCGACCGCCACCTGCGCCCACACCGCGCGCGCCACCCAGGTCAGCGAGCGCGGCCGCGCGACCTCCGGCACCCCGCCGGTCGTGCCCGTCGGTCCCACCACGTCGTCCTGGTCCCCCACATCGCGTCGACTCGACCGGCCGGGCCCTCCTAGGATCGGGTCCATGGAGGCCGAGCACCCGGGCATCGCCCGCTTCCGGGACGTGCACCGGGAGCGCGGCGGCACCGGTGAGGTGGTCATTCTGCCCGACAGCGCCCACACCGCCGCGCTCGCCGCCGCCGCCCTCGGCTGCGAGGTCGGGGCGATCGCGAACAGCCTGCTCTTCGAGGCCGACGACGGACCGGTCCTCGTGCTCACCTCCGGCGCCCACCGGGTGGACACCGCGGCGCTCGCTCCGCGGATCGGGGCGGGCCGCCTGCGGCGGGCCACGCCGGAGCTGGTCAGGGCCGCGACCGGGCAGGTGATCGGTGGGGTCTCGCCCCTGGGCCACCCGGCACCGGTGCCGACGTACCTCGACCCCTGGCTGCGCCGTCACCGCGACGTGTGGGCCGCCGCCGGCCACCCGGCCGCCGTGTACCGGACCAGCGCCGACGAGCTGCTGCGGATGACCGGCGCCCGTGAGGTCGAGGTGGGCTGAGCCCCGCCGCGGGGCCCGCACCCGCGGGCTAGGGTCCGGGCATGGCGCGGGTCGTGGTCGTCGGCGGTGGCCTGGGCGGCGTCGCGACCGCGCTGCGGCTGGCCAAGCGGGGTCACGACGTGGACCTCGTCGAGCGCGCCGCGGGCGTCGGCGGCGCCCTGGGCGAGGTCGCCTGGACGGCGCTGCCGGCGGTGCTGCGCGACCTCTTCCGCAAGACCGGCCGTCCGCTGGAGCGCGAGGTCGACCTGGTCCCGCTGGCGGTGCTGCGCGAGCACCGGTTCGTCGACGGCACCCGCGTCCTGCTGCCCGGTGGGTCCCGGCTCGCGCAGCACCGGGCGATGGAGGCACTGGGCCCCGGCCTCGGGGACCAGTGGACGGCGCACGTGGAGGCCTACGCGCCCGTGTGGGAGGCGCTGCGCCGCGGCTGGCTGGAGACCCCGTGGGACCCCGACGCCCGGGAGGGCCCCTCGGCCCGGGCCCGGGCCGTCCTGGACTCGCGGGAGACGCTGCGACGGCGGCTGCGCCGCGACCTGCGCGACGACCGGCTCGCCGACGTCGCCGCCCACCCCTTCGTCCTCGACGGGCACGACCCGCGCGACGTGCCGGCCTGGGCGGGGGTCGCGGCCTGGGTCGAGCAACGCTTCGGCGGGTGGGCGGTCGTGGGCGGTACGGGCGTGCTCGTCGCAGCGCTGACGGCCCGGCTCGCCACCCGCGGGGTGGCCGTGCACACCCGCACCGACGCGCTGGACGTCGTCCTGCGCGGCGGGCGCGCCGTCGCGGTGGCGACCAGCGCGGGGACCCTCGACGCCGACGTCGTGGTGTGCGCCGTCGACCCCCGTCGGCTGCCTGCGCTGGCGGCGCTCGCGCGGCGGACGACCCCGGCCCTGCCGCCGCGCACCCTGCAGGTGGACCTGACGCCCGACCACGGGCTGCCGCTGCCCGAGCACGAGCTGGTGCTGCACGGCGACCCGGTCCTCGTGCTGCGCCCCGCCGCGGCCGACCGGGTCACCGTGCTCACGCGGGGCAGCGGCGCCGCGGACCCGCTCCAGGACCTCGCCGGCCGCGGCCTCGACCTCCGCCCGCACGTCCGCGAGCGACGCGACCGCTCACCGCGGGACCTCGTCGAGGAGTGGGGCGGGACGCCGCTCGGGGTGCGCTGGGAGGGTCGCAGCACGGTACGTCGGCGGCCGGGACCGCGCACGCCGGTGCCGGGGGTCTACGTCGCCGGGGCCCACGCCACCCCGGGCTCCGGCGTGCCGTGGGTCGGCCTCTCGGCCGCGCTGGTGGCGACGGCGGTGCTCGAGGACCTCGGCGAGCCCCCCGGCTAGGAAGGGCTCAGACGCGCACGTCGAGCGCCGAGAAGATCTCGAGCGTCGCCGTCGACCGGTTCAGCGTGTAGAAGTGCAGCCCGGGCGCACCCGCGTCGAGCAGGTCGCGGCACAGCTCGGCGGCCATCGCGATCCCCTCCGCGCGCATCGCCGCCTTGTCACCGGAGTGGGCGCTGATCCGGTCCACGAGGTCGGTGGGGACGGTGGTGCCGATCAGCTCGCCCTGCTTCTCGATGTTGGCGAGGTTCAGGATCGGCATGATGCCCGGCATGATCGGGATGTCGCAGCCGCGCTCGCGGACCCTCTCGACGAGCCCGACGTAGTCCGCGGCGCGGAAGAACATCTGGGTCACCGCCCACTCGGCGCCGGCCCGCGCCTTCGCGACGAGCACGTCGGCGTCGTGGTCCAGGGACGCCGAGGAGGGGTGCAGCTCGGGGAACGCCGCGACGCCGATCCGGAAGTCGCCGCGCGAGCGCGCCAGCTCGACCAGCTCGACGGCGTGGTCGAGCCCGCCCTCGGTGGGCGTCCAGGTCGCGCGTGGTCCCTCTCGCGGGTCGCCGCGCAGCGCCAGCACGTGGTGCACACCGGCGGCGGCGTAGCTGTCCAGGATGTCCTGGAGCTCGGCACGGGTGTGACCGACGCAGGTCAGGTGCGCGATCGGGGTCATCGAGGTCTCGTGGGCGATGCGGCTGGTGATGCGCACCGTCGATTCGCGGCTGGACCCGCCGGCCCCGTAGGTGACGGAGACGAACGTGGGCCGGTAGGGCTCCAGGTCGCTGATGGCGCGCCACAGCTGCGCCTCGCCCGCCTCGTCCTTGGGCGGGAAGAACTCGAAGGAGTAGGACCGCTCACCCCCGGCGATGAGCTCCCCCATGCTGCGCCCGCGCTCGGTCGACATGGCCGGGAGCGTAGGCGCGGGCCGGTCGGGCCTCCCAATCCTCGCGCACCTAGCCTCGGGGCATGAACGAGCCGCGACGTCCCGACACCACGTCCGCGACCGGCGGCGCCTGGGACGGCGACGACCTCCGCGCCGGGGTGCAGGCCGCGCTGGACGCGTTCCTGGACGAGCAGGCCGAGCGGCTCCGTCCGCTCGGCGCGGACGCCGAGGCGCTGGTCGCGCACGCGCGACGCTTCGTGCGGGGTGGCAAGCGGCTGCGGGCCGCGTTCTGCTGGTGGGGGCACCTCGCCACGGAGCCGGGACCGACCGACGAGGCCGCGCTGCTGCGCGCCTGCGCGTCGCTGGAGCTGCTGCACGCCAGCGCGCTGCTCCACGACGACGTGCTCGACGCCTCCGACACCCGGCGCGGGGTCCCGAGCACCCACCGGGTCTTCGAGGGCCGGCACCAGGAGGCGCGGTGGAGCGGCGACCCGGCCGCGTACGGCCGGGCGGCGGCGATCCTGCTCGGCGACCTCGTGCTGAGCTGGGCCGACGAGCTGCTGCGCCGGTGCGGGTTGGCGGCCGACCGCGTGGCCGGTGGGCTCGGGGTCTACGACCTCTGCCGCAGCGAGGTGATCGCGGGCCAGTTCCTGGACGTGTCGGTGCAGGCCCGCGGGCGCGCCGACGTCGAGGCGGCGATGACGGTGCTGCGCTACAAGTCGGCGAAGTACTCCGTGGAGCGGCCGCTGCACGTCGGGGCGGCGCTGGCGGGCGCCGGTCCGGGCCAGCTGGCGGACCTCAGCCGCTACGGGCTCCCGCTCGGGGAGGCCTTCCAGCTGCGTGACGACCTGCTGGGCGTCTTCGGCGATCCCGCCGTCACCGGCAAGCCTGCCGGGGACGACCTGGTCGAGGGCAAGCGCACCGTGCTGGTGGCGCTGGCCCTGGACGCCTCGCCCCCGGCCGCGAGGCGACGCCTCGACGACGCGCTGGGGCACCCGATGTCGGCGGAGGAGGTGGCCGAGCTGCGGGACCTGATCACCGCCTCCGGCGCCGCCGCGCAGGTCGAGGCGGTGATCGCGGACCTGACCGAGCGGTCGCTGGCGGCGCTGGACCGCGCGGCCGTCGACGAGCGCGCCCGCCACGTGCTGCGCTCGCTCGCGACCGCCGCCACGCGCCGCGCCGGCTGAGGCGCCACCCCGCCCGTCAGCCCAGCAGTCCCGCCGCGGCCCCGAGGTCGGGCGACGCGGCGGGTCCCCGCAGCAGCACCCACGTGGGGGCCCGCGGGTCCGAGGTCAGGACGTCCAGCGCGATCCGGACCACCTGCGGCGCGGACCTCGCGAGCGGCTGCCAGTCCGACCACTGCACCACCGTCGGGCCGCGCCGCGTGCGCAGCTGCTCCTCCAGCGCGTCGAGGTTGTGCCCGTGGAGCCCGGTCAGGTCGAGGGCGCGGCCGAGAGCGGCGACCAGGTCGGCGCGGTCCCGCAGACCGGCGCCGCGCAGGTGCGCGTGCCGGACGCCGGCCCGCTCCACGACCCGGGAGACCCGCTCGGCGTCGTAGGCGGCGGGCCACCGGTAGGCGCCGGGCGGCACCCGGGCGCCGAGGACGTCGGCGAGCGCGGTCACGGGACGATGCGCTCGAAGGAGTCGTAGTGGTCCGCGGTCCAGTACAGCTCGTCGGGTCCGCCGGCGACGACCCGGCGGGCTCCGCGGTCCGGGGAGCCCGGTGTCGGCACGGTGTACTCGGCGTAGGACCCGTCGGGCCGGGGAGGCAGCAGGCCCTCGCGGTTGAAGAAGGTGCTGCCGTCCTCGTCCTCCGGGAACGGACCGCCGGTCCCGATCAGGACGACGGTCTCCGCGGCCTCCGGCGGCAGCTCGTCGAGGGCGACCCAACGCAGCCCGGACTCCGGGTCCACCTCGCCGCTGACGGGCTCGGCCGGACGGGCCCCGGCGTCTCCACCGGGCGGGTCCTCGACCGTCTCGACGCCAGGGCGGTCGCCGGCACCGGTCGGCGTCCCGGGGTCGCCGCCGCTGACGAACCAGACGCCGACCACGACGGCGAGCACGACCACCAGCGCGAGCAGGCCGCTCGGGTTGGGCCGCCACCCCGGGGGGCGCGGCGGCGCGGGTATCACCACGGCGGGGGCCGGCTAGAAGGCCAACGCCTGCGCGCGGCGCTTGACCTCGGAGCCCCGGTTCTCGCGGAGCGCGTCGATCGGGCGGCCGGGAAGGGCGGCGTCCAGGTAGAGCCAGGCGATCGCCTCGCGGTCGTCGAAGCCGCCGTCGTGCAGGACAGTCAGCAGGCCCGGCAGGCCCTTGACCGGGAGCCCCTCGTCGTCGATGAGGGCAGCCGGCACCCGTTGGCCCACGCCGGGCGCGGGGACCGCCGCCGCGAGCTCGTGGTCGCGGACCATGGTGCGCACCTTGGCGGGTGTCACGCCCAGGCGTCGCGCGGCCTCGGGCCAGTCGAGCCACTCGTCGACGAGCGACGCCAGGTCCGCGTCCGCGAGGGAGGTGGGGGACTCGCTCATGGCCGCATCGTCCCACCCCGACCGGGCTGCCGCCACGCCGGGACCGGCCGCGGAGCCGGGGCGGCGCACGGGCCGACACTACGATGGCCGCGGCCGGTCCCTTCCCCGTCCGGCGCCAGGAGGGTCCACCCCGTGCAGACCGACCAGCCCGACCGGACGTGGCCGCGCCGCCGCGGTGGCGAGCCGGTCGACCCGCTGCCGGGCCGGCTGCTCGACGGGCGCTACCGGGTGGGCCCGCTGGTCGCCCGCGGCGGCATGGCCAGCGTCTACGAGGCGACCGACCTGCGCCTGGACCGCACCGTCGCGGTCAAGGTGGTGCACGCCGGGCTGCTGGGCGGGGCCGACCACGGCCACGACCAGGACGACGTCGCCGCCCGGTTCGTCCGCGAGGCGAGAGCCGCGGCCCGGCTCTCCCACCCCCACGTCGTCGCGGTCCACGACCAGGGAGACGACGACGGCGTGGTGTTCCTGGCCATGGAGATGGTCCGCGGCGAGACGCTGCGCGACCTCCTCGCCCGCGAGGCGCCGCTGCCGCCGGGCCGGGCGCTGGCGCTGGTCCAGCCCGTCCTCTCCGCGCTGGCCGCGGCGCACCGCGCCGGGGTCGTGCACCGCGACGTCAAGCCCGAGAACGTGCTCATCGCCGAGGACGGCACGATCAAGGTGGCCGACTTCGGCCTGGCCCGCGCGGTCAGCGCCGACACCCGCCACGCCACGCGTGGCGTCCTGATCGGCACCGTCTCGTACCTGGCGCCCGAGCTCGTCGTCGAGGGCCACGCCGACGCCCGCGCCGACGTCTACGCCGCGGGAGTCGTGCTCTACGAGATGCTCACCGGGGTCAAGCCGCACGACGGCGACAGCCCGATCCAGGTGGCCTACCAGCACGTCCACACCGACGTGCCCGCCCCGTCGGCGCGGGTCCCGGGGATCCCCGCGCACGTCGACGCGCTGGTCGCCCGCGCGACGGCGCGGGACCGCGCCCAGCGGCCGGCCGACGCCGACGTGCTGCTGCGCCACGTCCGCCGGGTCGCCCTCGCGGTCGCCGAGGGGGTCGACGACGACGAGCTCGCGCGCGAGCTGCGCCCCACGCCCCCGGCCGCGGGCGAGCAGCCGGCCGCCCCCGCGCGGCCGGTCGTCCTCGAGCGAGCGGCCGTCCCCGACGCGCCCCTCGACCCCGCCCCGCCCGCCCCTCCCGCCCCGTGCCGCGCGGGAGGCACGGGCGTCGGCGGCGCACCGCGCTCGTCCTCGTCCTCGTCCTGGTGGCCTCCGCCGTCGCCGGCGGCTACTGGTTCGGCTGGGCGCGCTACACGGCGACCCCGGCCGTGCTCGGCCTCGCGCCCGCCGCCGCCGAGGAGCGCCTGGGCACCGCCGACCTCAGCCTCGACGTGGTCGACGAGGCCTGGTCCGAGACCGTGCCCGCCGGCCGGGTGATCAGCACCGACCCCCCACCGGGCTCGCGGGTCCTCCCCGGGGGCACCGTCGGGGCCGTCGTCTCCCGCGGACGGGAGCGCTACGACGTGCCGGCGCTCGTCGGCCGGTCGACCGACGCCGCCCAGGACCGGTTGCTCGCGCTCCGGCTGGACCCCGACGACACCGTCGAGCGGTGGTCCGACACCGCACCCGAGGGATCCGTGCTGCGCACCCGCCCCGCCGCCGGGACGACGCTGCGACCCGGCTCGCCGGTCGACCTCGTGGTCAGCCGGGGCCCCCGGCCCCGCCGGGTGGGCGACTGGGTGGGCCGCGACCTCGACGAGGCCGTGGCCACGCTCGAGACCCGCGACCTGGCGACCACCGTGTCCGCGGAGGTCTACGACGAGGAGGTGCCCGAGGGCGCCGTCGTCTCCCAGGACCCCGCCGAGGGCCGGCTGCTGCCCGGCGGGACCGTGTCCTTCGTGGTCTCGCGCGGACCCGAGCTGGTGGCCGTCCCGGACGGGGTGATCGCCGCCGGCGTCGACGACGCCACGCAGACCCTGGAGGCCGCCGGCTTCGAGGTGCGGGTCGCCAACGACGACTCCTTCGTCGGCCTCGGCTTCGTCGTGGGCATGGACCCCGGCGAGGGCGAGCTGGTGCCGCCCGGCACCACGATCACCCTCTACCTGGTCTGAGGACGCGTCCGGCGCCGGTCCGGCCCGCCCGCCTCACGGGGAGCCGACCCACTCCTCGCTGCCGTCGTCGAAGGCCTGGTGCTTCCAGATCGGCACCTCGTCCTTCAGCGTGTCGATGAGGTCGCGGGAGGCCTCGAAGGCGGTGCCGCGGTGCGCGGAGGCGGTGGCGACCACCACCGCGAGGTCGCCGACGGCCAGCGTCCCCACGCGGTGGACGGCGGCGACGCCGTGCACGTGGTGCCGCTCCGCGACCCGGTCGCAGACCTCGCGCAGCCGGTCCAGGGCGGAGGGGTGCGCGGAGTACTCCAGCCCGTCGACCCCCTTGCCCCCGTCGTGGTCGCGGACGCGGCCCACGAACAGGGCCAGACCGCCGGACGCGTCGTCGTCGAGGGCGGTGAGGACCTCGTCCACCACGAGGGGGGTCTCGCGCACGTCGACGAGCCGGACCGCAGGATGAGCCACGGACGCGAGCCTAGTGCCACGACGTAGGTTGGGGGCATGAGCGACGACCCGCGCGACCCCTCCGCCGAGGGCCCGGAGGACGGGCAGAACCCGTTCCGGGGCACCCCCTTCGAGCAGCTGTTCTCCGCGTTCGGCGGCGGCGCCGGCGGGCCGGGCGGGTTGGGCGGGTTGGGCGGGCTCGCGGGTCTGGGCGGCCCCGGCGGGTTGGACCTGAACCAGATCATGGGCCAGATCCAGGCGCTGATGCAGCCCTACGACGGCCCGCTCAACTGGGAGGTCGCCGCCGACCTCGCGCGCAAGCAGGTCGCGTCCTCCCCCGACCCCACCCCGACCCGGCGCGAGCAGGACGCGGTGGCCGACGCGCTCCGTCTGGCCGACCACTGGCTCGACGCCACCACGGACCTGCCCTCGGGCGTGACCGCACCGGTGGCGTGGAGCCGCGCCGAGTGGGTCGTGGAGACCCTCGACGGCTGGCGCGTGCTGGTCGACCCGGTCGCCGAGCGCTCCGCCTCCGGTCTGGCCGGTGCGCTGCCGGAGGAGGCCCGGGCCGCAGCCGGGCCGGTGCTCGGCTTCCTCGGCAAGGCCGTCGGCGCGATGCTCGCCACGCAGGTCGGCTCGGGCCTCGGCGCCCTGGCCGGCGAGGTGCTCAGCGTCTCCGACACCGGGCTGCCGCTGGGTCGCCCGGGACGGGCCGCGCTGGTCACCAGCAACGTGACCGCGTTCGCCGAGGGGCTCGACGTCACCGCCGACGACGTCCTGCTGTACCTGGCGCTGCGCGAGGCCGCGCACCAACGGCTGTTCGCGAACGTGTCGTGGCTGCGTGACCACGTGGTCGCCGCGGTCACCGACTACGCGCGAGGGCTCGAGGTCAACGCCGAGAGCATGCAGCAGCGGATGGAGGAGCAGCTGCGCGGGATCGACCCGACCGACCCCGCCTCGCTCCAGCGCCTGGTCGAGGGCGGCCTGTTCGACGTGCCGCGCTCGCCGGAGCAGGAGGCCGCCCTCGAGCGGCTCGAGATCACCCTGGCGCTGGTCGAGGGCTGGGTCGACGAGGTGGTCGGTCAGGCCACCGAGGCCCGGATGCCGTCGGCCGCGCGGCTGCAGGAGGCGGTCCGCCGGCGGCGGGCCGCGGGCGGGCCCGCCGAGCAGACCTTCGCCGCCCTGGTGGGCCTGGAGCTGCGGCCCCGACGGCTGCGCGACGCCTCGACGCTGTGGGGTTCGTTGCGCACCCGCCAGGGGCCCGAGGCCCGCGACGGGGTCTGGACGCACCCCGACCTGCTGCCGACGGCCGCCGACCTCGACGACCCGCTCGGCTTCCGCGAGGACGCCGCCGCGCCGGAGTCCCTCTCGGGCGACGACTTCGACGCCGAGCTCCGCCGGCTGCTCGACGGGCCGGCCGACCAGGACGACCAGGACGGCGAGGGCGACCAGGGCGCTCCGGACGGCTCGCGCGACGACGGGTGAGCCTCCACCAGGACGCGCTCGGGGTGCTGACCGCGTGGGTCGCCCCCGACGCCGGGCAGGAGCAGCGGCGGCGCCGCTACGTCGACCACCTGCACGCACACCCGGACGGCCTGGACCGGCGCTGCCGGCCCGACCACCTGACCGCCAGCACGATCCTGCTCTCGGCGGACCACGAGCACGTCCTGCTGACGCTCCACGCCCGCGCCGGGCGCTGGTTCCAGCTGGGCGGCCACTGCGAACCGGGCGACCGCACGCTCGCCGGTGCCGCGCTGCGCGAGGCCCGGGAGGAGTCCGGGCTGGCGCTCGCACCAGGGACGCACCTCGACCCCGACCCGGTGGAGCTGGACGAGCACGCGGTGCCGTTCTGCGGACCGGGGGAGGTCTCGACGGTCCACCACCTCGACGTGCGGTACGTCGCCGTCGCCCCGCGGGCCGCCGCGGCCTCGGCGAGCGCGGAGTCGCTGGACCTGCGGTGGTGGCCGGTCGGCGCGCTGCCGCCGGACACCGCCGAGCTCCGCGTGCCGCTGGACCTCGCCCTCGCCCGGGTACGGGACCGGGGCGGTCAGTCGCCCGGGTCGCCCGGGTCGCCGTCGTCGGGGGGTGGCTCCAGGCGGGCCGCCGCGGACCACCCGAGCAGGTAGCCCTTGGCCTTCTCGGCCTGCGGGTACCGGTCCACCCAGGCCCAGAAGGGCGCGTCGTGGCCGGCCTCGAGCAGGTGGGCCAGCTCGTGGACCAGGACGTAGTCCACGACCCACGCCGGCATCCCCCGCAACCGTGAGGAGAGCCGGATGCTGCGGTCGCCGGGGGTGCACGAGCCCCAGCGGGCCTGCTGGTTGTCCACCCAGCGCACCGAGCCGGCCACCGCGAGGCCGCCGAGGTACCGGTCGCTGAGGCGACGGGCACGCTCGGCCAGGTCGTCGTCCGAGAGCCGCGACCGCTCCTCGGACCGGCGGACCCGCGCGACCATCTCGCGCACCCAGCGCTGTTCCTGCGCACGACTCATCGCGGCGGGCAGGAAGACGACGATCCGGTCGCCGTCGCGCCGGGCCGAGACCGTGCGTCGGCGGCGCGCCGACCGGCGCACCTCGACCGGCGGGTCCTCGGCGAGCGGGCTCACGCCGCCGAACCTATCCGCCGGCCCACGCCAGCAGCCGCTCCCGCGGCCAGGTGTTGACCACCCGGTCCGCAGCGATGCCGGCGGCCTCGGCGCGCTCGCAGCCCAGGACCGGGAAGTCCAGCTGGCCCGGCGCGTGGGCGTCGCTGTCGATGGAGAACAGGCACCCGGCGTCGCGGGCCTGCTCCAGCAGCGCGGTCGGCGGGTCCCGGCGCTCGGGCCGGGCGTTGATCTCGACCGCGACCCCCTCCTGCGCGCACGCGGCGAAGACCGCCGCCGCGTCGAAGCGGGACGGCGCCCGGGTGCCCCGGTTGCCCTGGACGAGGCGGCCGGTGCAGTGCCCGAGCACGTTCGTGCGCGGGTGCCGGACGGCGGCCACCATCCGCCGCGTCATCGCGTCGGGATCCATGCCGAGCTTCGAGTGGACGCTGGCGACCCGCAGGTCGAGCCGGGCGAGCATCGTGTCGGTCTGGTCGAGGCCGCCGTCGTCGAGGATGTCGACCTCGATGCCGGTGAGCAGCGTGAAGCCGCCGCCTCCGGCAGCGAGGTGGTCGTTCACGGCGGCGACGACGTCGAGCTGGCGGGCGAGCCGCTCGGCGCTGAGGCCCCGGGCCACCTTCAACCGTGGGGAGTGGTCGGTGAGCACCAGGTAGTCGTGACCGAGCTCGAGCGCGGTGAAGGCCATCTCCTCGATCGGTGAGCCCCCGTCGGACCAGTCGGAGTGCGAGTGGAGGTCCCCGCGCAGCGCCTCGCGCAGCGTCGCCCCGCCGTCGGTGAGCGGGGCGCCGTGCTCCTCCTCGGCGCGCGCCAGCCGGGTGGGCACCACCCCCCGCACGGCCTCGGCGACGACCGTCGCCGAGCTCGCGCCGACCCCCGGGAGGTCGGTCAGCGTCCCCTCCTCCGCCCGGCGGGCCAGGTCGTCGTCGGCGAGCGGCAGCACGGCCGCCGCGGCGCCACGGAACGCCTTCACCTTGTAGGTGTCCTCGCGCGCCCGCTCGAGCAGGAAGGCGATGCGGCGCAGCGCCCGCACCGGTCCCCCGTCGTACGGCTCCCCCGCCGCCGGCACCACCCGGTCCGCCGTCGTCGCCATCCGCCTGCTCCCGTCCGTCGTCGTCTCGTTGCCGTAGGGTGCCAGGCGGCCCGCGGCGCCCGCCGCGCGGCCGTCGGCAGGCGTGAGCGGAATTCCCCGTCGCGACGACCGAACCGGAGACGAAGGAGGCCGTCATGGCGGAGACCTGGAGCGGCGAGTTCTACTGCGTCAAGTGCAAGGAGAAGCGCGAGGCGGAGGGCGAGGTCAAGGTCAACGACAAGGGCACGCGCATGGCCAAGGCGCAGTGCCCGGTCTGCAGCACCAACCTGAACCGGATCCTCGGCAAGGCCTGACCACCGGCCTGCCGGCCCCGACGGCGCCGTCCCCGCACGGGGGCGGCGCCGTCGGCGTCCTCGGGCGACCTGTGGATCGCCGGGCTCCACCGGTCCCGGCGCGTGCCAGGCTGCGGCGCATGCCCCGACCCTCTCCCGTGCCGCCCCCGCCGGCCCCGGCGCGGTGGGTGCTGCGGCCGGGGGTCCCGGTCCTGCGCCGTGACGGGCGCACCCTGCAGGTCGGCCTCGCGCCTCCCGCACGCGCGCTGGTGGGCGACCACCCGGACGTCAGGGCGCTGCTGGACCTGCTCCGCACCGGGTCCCCTCCCCCGACCGGCGGCGGGTCCCACGAGCCGTCGACAGCCCGGGCGTGGCGGTCGCTGGTCGCCGCCGACCTCGTCGTCCAGCGACCGCCCGCCCGGGGCGCGGCGTCCGGCGGGGGGCCCGGCCCCGCCGGGGCGTGGGAGGCGGCGGCCGCCTGGGCGGGGTCGGACGCCCACCGGCGGCTGCTGGACCGGGCACGGCTGCGCGTCGCGGTCCGCGGGCCGGTCGACCAGCGCGAGGACCTCCAGCGGTTGCTCGCCGGCGGCGGGGTCGGGATCGTGGTCGACGCCGAGCAGACCGCGGACCCCGGGGCGGACCTCGCCGCCGACCTGGTGGTGGTGCTGCGGACCGGCGAGGTGGTCCGGGACGAGCTCGACGCGCTGCTGCGCGCCGGGATCCCCCACCTCCCGGTCTGGTCCCGGGCCGGCCTGCCCCGGCTCGGTCCGCTCGTGGTGCCCGGGACGACGGCCTGCCTGCGCTGCGTCGACGCCCACGAGGGGGAGGCCGACCCCCGCCACGGACTGGTCCTGGCGCAGGCGGAGCGGTCGGAACCGGCGCCGGTGGAGCCCGCGCTGCGGGCGCTCGCGCTGTCCTGGGTCGCCCGCGACGTGCTCCGCTACGCCGAGGGTGAGGCGCCGACCACCTGGTCGGCGACGGTCGTGGTGGGCGCGGCGGGGCCGCCCGTGGTCACCGCCCGAGGTCGCCACCCGCACTGCGGGTGCGCGTGGGACGTCGACGCCGGGTCGCGCCCGGCCTGAGCGCTACCAGTGCTCGGGGTCGAGCTTGGCCTCCATCGCCCGCAGGTGGGTGCGCGAGCAGCGACCGCAGTAGCGCCGCACCCGCCCGCGCTCGGTCGCCGAGGACCAGCCGAGCAGCGTCGCCGGGTCGTCCTCGGTGCGACCGCAGCGGTCGCAGGTCACGACGCCCTCCCCCGCGGCGGGGACGGGCTCGGTCGCGCGGTCCTGCGGCACGACGACCACGCTACGCCGGGCCGGGCCCGGGACGAAGGGTCGTCCCGGGCCCGGTGGGGTCGCGCCCTACAGCGCGCGGGCGAGGGCGAGGCGTGCCTGCTGCGCGGCCCGCTCGGCCTTGCGGCTCAGGCGGCGCGCTCGGGCCACCTGGTGACCCGCGCGTCGCTGCTGCGCCTCTCCCAGGCGCGCGGCCATCTGCGCGCGGGCCAGGTCTTCGTGCATGAGGTCCATCGTGGTGCTCCTGATCGTGTCGGGGTGGTGGGGGTGGTCGGGGTGGTGGTGCCTGGGCCGGGTCGACCTAGGCGATCGCGTCCTTGCGCGGCCGCCCCCGGGGGCGCTTGCGGGGGATCACCGCTCCCTGCAGGAACAGCTCGCCTCCCCAGACGCCCCAGGGCTCGGCCCGGTCGAGCGCGCCGGCCAGGCACAGCCCCCGGACGGGGCAGTCCTGGCACAACGCCTTGGCGCACTCCACGTCCTGCGGGGACTCCGCGAACCACAGCTCCGGGTCGTAGACCCGGCACGGCAGCCGGTCGCACGGTGCCTCGTCGGCCTGCTCGTGGAGCAGGCCCAGCGTGGGCTCGAGAGCGATGGTGGTCATCTGCCGCCTCCTTCGGGTGTCCTCGGTGGTGGTCTGGTCTGGTCTGTCGGGCAGGGGCGCCCGGGTCCGGGAAGCACGAAGGCCGCGGATCCCGGTGGGGATCCGCGGCCTGGAGGGTGCCGGTCTGAGGTGGTCTCAGACAGGTGGGCTCCAGGCAGGGGTCCCCGGGACATCGATGGAACGGGCGGCACCGAAGGCACCGAAGGCGCCGTCGAGCGGGCGCAGCTGTCCCGTCGTCACGTCCTGGACGGGCGCGAGCGCGCGGGTCCCCGTGGTCGGGGTGGGGTAGCCGGCGACGTCGCGGACGCAGGCACCGGTGCGCGCGACGTGCGTCGCGGTCGTGGTGGTGGTCTCGGTCATCATCGGGTCCACCTCCTCCGGTGGTCGTGCGCGGGGATCGTCGGTCCCGTCGTGCGCGGCTGCTCCGCCTCGTGCGAGGCGGTCGGTGAACGGTAGCGCCGGGCCCGCAGGGGCGGCAACCGATTAAAATCCCGGCGCGTCGAGGGGCCGGGACCGCCCTCAGCCCACGAGCCCCAGGACGTCGTCGCCGTACCGCTCGATCTTCGCCGGCCCGACGCCGCTGATCGAGGCCAGCGCCTGCGGGGTCGCCGGGCGGTGCTCGGCGATCAGCTCCAGCGTGGCGTCGGTGAAGACCACGAACGCCGGCACCTCGTCGGCCGCCGACCGCTCCCGGCGCCACGCCCGCAACCGCTCGTAGAGCTCCTCGTCGTAGGCCACGGGGCAGTCGGCGCACCGGCCGCGCTTCTTCTCCGCGGCGCTGCCCAGGGGGGTGCCGCAGGTGCGGCAGGTGACCGCCTTGCGTCGCTTCCGGCCCGCCCCCGCCGCGGGGGCGACCGCCTCGGCGGGGAGCAGCGGCTCGAGGAACCGGGAGGGGCGGCGCTGGCCTCGGCCGCCGGGCTGACGGGCCGCGGCCCAGGACACGACGAGCTCGCGGCGGGCGCGCGTCATCCCGACGTAGAGCAGCCGGCGCTCCTCCTCGATGGCTTCGGGCGTGTCGGCGTAGGTGATCGGCAGGGTGCCGTCGTGGACGCCCACGCAGAAGACGACGTCCCACTCCAGGCCCTTGGCCGCGTGGAAGGTGGCGAGGGTGACCCCCTCGGCCGTCGGGGCGTGCTGCTCGGCCGCGCGCCGGTCGAGCTCGGCGACGAACAGCGCGAGGTCGGCGTCCTGCTCCTCGGCGACCAGCGTGGCCGCCTGGTCGACCAGGGCCTGCCAGGACTCCCACCGGTCGCGGGTCTGGCCGCGCGCCGTCGGAGCCGCGGGCGTCCACCCCATGCCCGCCAGGGTCGCCCGCACCAGGTCGACGAGGCCGCCGTCGTCCTCGCCGCCGCGGGCCGCACCGCGCAGCCGGGTGACCGCCTCGCGGACCTCGGGGCGGTCGAAGAACCGGGCCGCCCCGCGCACGACGTAGGAGACGCCCTGCGCGGCCAGCGCCTCCTCGTAGGCCTCGGACTGGGCGTTGATGCGGAACAGCACCGCGACCTCGGAGAGCGGACGGCCCTCGGCCCGCAGCGCGGCGACCCGCGCAGCGACGCGCTCGGCCTCCGCCACCTCGTCGGGGCTGCCGGCGTAGTGGACGGCCGGGCCGGCCTGCTGCTGGGAGCGCAGCTCGACGCTGCGGCTCGGCGTGCCGCGCAGCAGCTCGTTGGCCGCCGCCACCACCTGCGGCGTCGAGCGGTAGTTGCGCACCAGCTCCACCGAGGTGGCGCCGGGGTGGCGGCGGACGAAGTCGCGCAGGTAGGTGGCGTCGGCACCGGCGAAGGAGTAGATGGTCTGCGCCGGGTCGCCGACCACGCAGATCTCGTCGCGGCCGCCGAGCCACAGGTCCAGCAGCGCCGACTGGAGCGGGGAGACGTCCTGGAACTCGTCGACGACGAACCAGCGGTACTGACGGCGCACCTGCGCGGCCACCCGCTCGTCGTCGGCGAGCAGGCCGGCGGTCAGCAGCAGGACGTCCTCCATGTCCATCAGCCCCTGGTCGCGCTTGACCTCCTCGTAGCCGGCCAGCACCCGGGCGACGCCCTCGGGGTCGACGCCGGTGACGACCCGTCGGCGCGCGGGAGCCAGGCGGGCGTAGTCGTCGGGGTGGACGTTGCTGACCTTGGCCCACTCCACCTCGCCGGCCAGGTCGCGCAGCAGCGCCTGGTCGGGGCGCAACCGCTGCCGGCGGGCGGCGGTGGCGACCAGGCCGAGCTTGGAGTCGACCAGGCGGGGCAGCTCCGTGCCGTGGACGTGCGGCCAGAAGTAGCGCAGCTGGCGCAGCGCGGCCGAGTGGAACGTGCGCGCCTGCACCCCGCCCGCGCCGAGCCCCCGCAGCCGGCCCCGCATCTCCCCGGCGGCCCTCGTGGTGAAGGTGACGGCGAGGACCTCGGAGGGGGCGTAGACGCCGCTGGCCACCCCGTGGGCGATCCGGTGGGTGATGGCCCGGGTCTTGCCGGTCCCGGCCCCGGCGAGCACCCGCACCGGCCCGCGCAGCGTCTCGGCGACCTGGCGCTGCTCGGGGTCGAGGGCGTCCAGCAGGCTCATCGGGGTCCTCCAGCCGGTCCTCGGGGAACAACACCGACCCGGCGACGGTTCTGCCACGAGACCGGGTCAGCCCGGTCAGCACGAGTCACCACGGACCCTAGACGGCGGAGGCGACACCCCCGATGAGCACCTTCACGATGTACTCCACACCCTGGTGCGGCTACTGCCACCGGCTCAAGAGCCAGCTGGACCGCGAGGGCATCGCGTTCGAGGTGGTGGACATCGAGGCGGAGCCGGAGGCCGCGCAGCTCGTCGAGCGCGTCAACGGCGGCAACCAGACGGTGCCGACGCTGGTCTACAGCGACGGATCGGCGCAGACCAACCCGTCCGTGGCGCAGGTCAAGCAGAAGCTGGCCAGCCTGTCCTGAGCCGCTGCCGGTCCCACCCGACCGGTCTCACCACGACCCCGGCAGCGGCCCGCCGTACCACTGCTCGATCAGCGCGCGGCTGATCGAGATCGGCCCGGGCAGCACCACCCGGCCGGTCTCGGCCTCGGCCCGCAGCTCCTCCCGCGTGAACCACCGGGCGTCCTCGATCTCGTCGTCGTCCACGGCGATGTCGGTCGACGTGGCCCGTGCGACGAAGCCGAGCATCAGGCTGGCCGGCAGCGGCCAGGCCTGGTTGCCGACGTAGGTCACCTCTCCCACGGCGATCCCGGTCTCCTCGGCCACCTCGCGCCGCACCGCGTCCTCGAGCGTCTCCCCCGGCTCGCAGAAGCCGGCGAGGGTGGAGTAGCGACCCTCGGGCCACACCGCCTGGTGCCCCAGCAGGCAGCGCTCGTCGGGGCTGCCGGGCTCGCCCGCGGTGACGGTCATGATGACGGCGGGATCGGTGCGCGGGAACTGGCGGCGCCCGCACCTGGTGCACGACAGCTCGTGACCCGCGGAGCGGGGCTCCAGCGCGGCTCCGCACCGCGGGCACCACCGGGTGGCCGCGTGCCACTCGGCCAGCCCGAGCGCGTGGAAGACCATCGGGGCCTCGTCGACCGCCTCGCCGGCGAGCACCGGGAGCAGCTCGCGCAGCGGCACCCACCCCTCCTCCTCGCGCGCGGTGCGCGAGGAGGTCACGACCGCGGCGTAGGTGGTGCCACCGCGCTCGCCCACGAGGACGCGGAGCCCGTCGGGCGCCTCCCCCGGTGCGACCCACACCGGGCGGCCGTCCCGGGGTCGGACGTGGGTGCCGGAGACCACCAGGACCCTGGTCGAGGGCTCGGCCCAGCGCGCGGCCAGCCAGGCGTCGTCGCGGCGGCGGACGCCGAGGCGGTCGTGCGGGTCGGCGGCCATCCGCTGGTAGGCGTGCTCCACGGACGCGAGGCTAGTCGGGCCGGGGCTGGGCCGACCGGTCCCGCCCGCGGGCTAGCCTGCCGCGCGTGACCACCCACCTCGCCGCCTCCCCGGGGGACGTCGCCCCGCTGGTGCTGATGCCGGGCGACCCGTTGCGCGCACGCTGGATCGCGGAGACCTTCCTGGACCGGCCGCGCTGCTACAACGAGGTCCGGGGCATGCTCGGCTACACCGGCTCCTGGCGTGGTCACCCCGTCTCCGTGCAGGGCTCGGGCATGGGCCAGCCGTCGCTGGCGATCTACGTCCACGAGCTGTTCGCCGAGCTGGACGTGCAGACCGTCGTCCGCGTCGGTTCCTGCGGCGCCCTCACCGAGCGCGTGGGCGTGCGCGACCTCGTGCTGGCCTCGGGAGCGTGCACCGACTCCGGCATGAACCGGGTCACCTTCGGGGGGCTCGACTACGCACCGGTGGCCGACTTCGGCCTCCTGCGCGCCGCAGCGGACGCGGCCGCGGCGCGGACGGACGTGACCTCGCACGTCGGGCTCGTGCTCAGCGGCGACTCGTTCTACCCCACCCGCCCCGAGCTCACCGCGCGCATGGTGGACCACGGCGTGCTGGCGGTGGAGATGGAGGCGAGCGCGCTCTACACCCTCGCCGCCCGGCACGGCCGCCGGGCGCTCGCCGTGTGCACCGTCTCCGACCACGTCGTCACCGGCGAGCAGACCAGCGCCGCCGAGCGGGAGCGGACCTTCGCCGCCATGGTCGAGGTGGCCCTGGAGGCGGGCTGCGCCGAGCCCGGCTGATCGGTCCCCGGCGGCCGACCTCCGGTGGACTACGTCCGGCCGCGCCGGTGTTGCACCGGCGTGGACGTGCGCGACGCGGTGGTGGTGGGAGCCGGCCAGGCCGGTCTCTCGGCGTCGCACCACCTGCTCCGCCACGGCGTCGACCACGTCGTCCTGGACGCCGACACGGCCCCGGGCGGGGCCTGGCAGCACCGCTGGGACTCGTTGCGGATGGCCGACGTCCACGGCGTGGCCGCGCTGCCCGACGCCGGTCCGCCCCGGGACCCCCACGGCGGGCGGGGACGGGCCAACGAGGTGGTACCGGCCACCTTCGCGGCCTACGAGCGCGACCAGCGGCTCCCCGTCCACCGCCCGGTGCGGGTGCGCCGCGTCGAGGACCACCCGGACGACCCCTCGCTGCTGCTGGTCGGCGCCGACGGGCCGGGTGGGCCCCGGTCGTGGACGACGCGCACCCTGGTCAACGCCTCCGGCACCTGGACGGCGCCGTTCGTGCCGCACTACCCCGGCGCAGCCAGCTTCACCGGCCGGCAGTGGCACACCCGGGACTACCCGGGGCGCGAGGCGTTCCGCGGCCTGCGCACCGCCGTCGTCGGTGGCGGCGCGTCCGCCGTGCAGCTGCTCGGCGAGATCGCGACGGTCGCCGACACCCTCTGGTTCACCCGGCGCGAACCGGTCTGGCGCGAGGGACCCTTCACCGCCGAGGTCGGCCGGGCCGCCGTCGCGCTGGTCGAGGAGCGGGTGCGCCGGGGATTGCCCCCGTCGAGCGTCGTCGGCGTCACCGGGCTCGCGCTGCGCGGCCAGGAGCAGCAGGCGGCGCGGCTCGGCGCCTACCGGAGGCTGCCGGTGTTCGTCGCGCTCGAGCCGGACGGTGTCCGGCTGGCCGACGGGGGTCTCGAGCCGGTCGACGCGGTGCTGTGGGCCACCGGCTTCCGCCCCGCGATCGCCCACCTGGCACCGCTGCGGCTGCGCAGCGAGCACGGTGGGATCGCCCTGGACGGCACCACCGTCGTGGCCGACCCCCGGGTCCAGCTGGTGGGCTACGGCCCCTCGGCCAGCACGATCGGGGCGAACCGCGCGGGGCGGACGGCCGCTGCCGGGGTCCGCCGCCACGTGGCGGGGCACCCCGGTCACCCCCCGGACCAGAGGACCTCCTCGAGCTCCTCCCGCCCGGGCAGGTCGGCGGGCTCGACGAGAGAACCGGACCGGACGTAGTAGAACGCCGCGCGCACGCGGTCGAGCGGCACGTCGTGGAGCTCGGCCCACGCCAGGCGGTAGACCGCGAGCTGGAGCGGGTCGGCCGTCGGTGCCCGGTTGGTCTTCCAGTCCACCAGCAGGTAGCCCACCTCACCGGCCGGCCCCAGGTCGGCGTACACGGCGTCGATCCGGCCGCGCACCACCTGGCCCGCGAGCACGAGGGCGAAGGAGGGCTCCACGGCCAGCGGCTCGCGGTCGGCGAACTCGCCCTGCTCGAAGGCCGAGACCAGCTCGGCGAGCTCGGCGTCGTCCTCGATCCCGGCATCGGCCCGACCGGGCAGGTCGTCCGGGTCGAGCAGCAGCTGTTGGCCGAACCGGGTCTCGATCCAGGCGTGGAAGCGCGTCCCGAACCGCGCCGATGGCGAGGGACGGCGGGGCATCGGCCGCGCGAGGTCCCGGGCGAACGCCGCCGGGTCGGCACGCAGCCGGCCCAGGGCGGTGGCCGAGAGCGAGGACGGCAGCGGCACCTGGCGCACCGGGGCGCGGGTCTCGCGGGCCTCGGCGAGCAGCCGCTCGAGCTCGTGGTCCCACTCCCCGATCCGGGCGGCCTCGACCACGTCCGGGTCGGGTGCCGGGTCGGGCGCCGGGTCGGGCGCCGCGCCCGGACCAGGGACCGCCGGGCGGTCCTCCCCCGACGCCCTGCCCATCGCCGCCCGGACCCGCTGCGCGGCCTCGCGCCGCAGGGCCGCTTCGAGCCCGACCCCGGTCACCGGCCAGGGCACGCTGGTGTCGACCGCGGCGTAGGGGTGGGCCTCCCCCTTCACGGGCTTGTCCCGCCAGGAGCCGACGGGCAGCCCACGGCCGGCGAGGAGGTCGCGGACGGCGCCCTGGTAGGGCGACGGCCCGAACGGGGTGGTCCGGGCGGACCAGCAGTAGGAGGAGATCTCCTCGCGGTGCTCGGCCCGGGTCAGCGCGACGTAGGCCAACCGCAGCTCCTCGAGGGCCTCGTGCTCCCTCGTGGCCGCACGGTAGGCGGTCAGCGCCTCCTTGTCGGAGCCCTGCAGCCGGGGCAGGTCGGCCGCGTCGCCGCGCAGCGGGGCGGGCAGCACGGACGGCGAGGACGTCCAGAGCGTCCGCGAGCGCGTGGAGGGGAAGCGGGACTCGCACATCCCCACGCAGCAGACCGTCGACCACTCCAGGCCCTTGGCGCGGTGGACGGTCAGCAGCTTGACCGAGTCGGTCTCGCTCGGCGTGGCCAGGTCCAGCCCGGCACCGTCCTCCTCCGCGGTCAGGTAGGCCAGCAGCGCGGGCAGGGTGACGTCGCCGTCGACGCCGCGGAAGTCGGCGACGGCCTTGACGAAGAGGTCGAGGTTGTCGCGGCGCCCGGCGGCCGCGGGGCTCACCGCCGAGGCCAGCTCGACCTCGACGCCGGAGGCGTCCATGATCCGCCGCACCAGGTCGAGCAGCGGCTCGCCCACGTGGCCCCGGAGCACGCGGAGCTCGCCGGCGAGCCGGGAGAACCGCTCCAGCGCGACCGGCGAGTACGCCGCCGGACCGGGGTCCTCCAGCGCGTCGCCGAGGGCGGCCAGCTCGGCCGGGTCCACGCCGTCGGCGATGGCGACGAGCGCGTCGTCCACACCCGGAGCGGCGGGACCGCCCCCTGCGCCCGTGGGACCGGCCAGCTCGGCGGCGCGGCGGCGCAGCAGGCTCAGGTCGCGGGGTCCGACCGCCCAGCGCGGACCGGTGAGCAGGGTCAGCAGCGACGGGTTGTGCGTCAGGTCCTGGAGCAGGTGGAGGGTGGCGACGACCTCGGCGACCTCGGGCAGCCTCAGCAGCCCCGAGAGGCCCACGATCTCCACCGGCACCTCGGCGCCGGCCAGCGCGTCGAAGACCTCGGCCGCGTGGCTGTTGTCGCGCACCAGCACCCCGATGTCGGACCAGCGACGCTCGCGCCCCCCGGGCGGGGACGGCTGGTCGTGGTCGCCGCGGACGGTGGCGACCAGCCACTCCAGCTCGGCGGCGTGCGTCTCGTGCACCCACAGCCCGACGCTGCCGACGCCGGCGCTCGGCGCGGCCTCCAGCCGCTCGACCTCGGCGTGCCGCTCCATCAGCGGCGCCGCCACCTCGTTGGCCACGTCGAGCACCAGCCGGTCCGAGCGGCGGTTCACGCTCAGCGGGTAGCGGGGCGTCTCCCCGGCGGCGGGGTCGGCGGGCGGGAAGGAGCGACCGAAGCCGAGGATGTTCGACACCGAGGCCCCGCGCCAGCCGTAGATGGCCTGGTTGGGGTCGCCGACCGCGGTCACGGCGTGGCCGCGCCCCGACGCGGCGTCCGGACCGGAGAACAGCCGGGACAGCATCAGCGCCTGGGCCACCGAGGTGTCCTGGTACTCGTCGAGCAGCACGACCCTGAACCGCTGCCGCTCCCGCTCCCCCACCTCCCGCCGCTCCGCCGCGAGGCGAGCGCCGAGCTCGATCTGGTCGGAGAAGTCCATCAGCCCCAGCTCGGCCTTGGTCCGGCGGTAGGCGGCGACCAGGCCGAGGAGCTCGCCGCGCCGGTCGATGGCGGAGATGGCATCGAGGCAGGCCTGCCGGTGGCCCTTGCGGGCCTTGCCGGCCTCCTCGGCGGCCAGGGCGCGGACGAAGCCGTGGCGGGCCTCCGCGTCGACGCGGCGCACGTCGTCGGCGGCGACCAGGTGCTCGCTCATCGCCCCGTCGAGGGCGAGCAGGTTCTGGATCGCGGTCGGCGGGTGGTCGGTGAGGTGGACGACGTCGCCGGGGAACCGTTCCACCACCCTGCCGCCGAGCTGGTAGCGGGAGGCGTCGGTGATCACCCGGGTGTCGGGCTCGTGACCGATCAGCAACCCGTGCTCGGTCAGCAGCCGTGCGGCGTAGGCGTTGTAGGTGAGCACGGTCGGCTCCAGCGCCCCCACCGGCTCCTCGTCCGCGTCCGGGTCGGCATCATCGAGGGGGGTGGGCGAGGCCCGGTCCTCGAGCGCTCCCGCCCGCAGCAGGGCACCGGTGATCCGCGAGCGCAGCTCGGCGGCCGCCTTCGTGGTGAAGGTGAGTCCCAGCACCTCCTCGGGGCGCACCGCCCCGGTCAGCACGAGGTAGACCACGCGCGCGGCCATCAGGGTCGTCTTGCCCGACCCGGCACCGGCGACGACGACGGCCGGGGAGAGGGGCGCGCTGATGACGGCCCACTGCTGGTCGCTGGGCGCGTGGTCCGCGCCCATCGCCCGCCGCAGGTCCTCGGGCGTCTCCAGGCTGACCTCGCGCACCATCACCGCACCACCGGGCCGGCGCTGCGCGCCGGGCAGATCGCCACGAAGCCGCAGTCGCGGCAGTGCTGCCCGGGGGTCGCGGGGAAGGTCTCGGAGCGCAGCAGCCGGGCGGCACCGGCCAGCTGCCCGCGCAGCGCGGCCCGTTCGGGACCGTCGGGCGCGTGCACCGGCTGTCGCTGCACCGTCGCGTCCGGTCCGTCGTCCGTGAGACCGAGCTGGACCAGCTCCGCGCCGCCCGACGGCGCGGCGCGGTCGTGGTGGCGCAGGCCGCCGGCGTCGACGGCGTACTGGTAGAGCGCCAGCTGGCGGTGCCGGACGACCTCCGGGCCGGACGGCTTGTTCTTGCCCGGTCTTCAGGTCGACCACGACCAGCCGTCCGTCCGCGTCCAGCTCGAGCCGGTCGGCGTAGCCGGTCAGGCGGACCCGCACGGGCTCCTCGCGTCCGTCGGCGCCCCCGTCCAGGTCCGGGTCGAGGTCCGGGTCCAGGTCCGGGTCGAGGTCCGGGTCCAGGTCCGGGCCGAGGTCCACGTCGACGTCGAAGCGCTCCTCCTGGGCCACCAGGGTCCGCGGGTCGGCCCGGTGCCAGGCCACGAACCGCGCCAGGGCCTGGCGCACCCGCGACCGCTCCCGTTCCGAGGACCAGGGGGTGCGGAAGGACAGCCGGCCCCAGACCCGGTCGACGTGGACCATCAGCAGGTCGACCAGCGCCGCGTCGTCGGGAGCATCGAGCTCGCCGCTGCCCACCCGCTCGGCGAGGGCGTGGACCACCTGCCCGGTGCCGGCCGACTGGTGCGCCGCCGCGACCCCGCCCGCCTCGCGCTCGAGGAACCACCGCGCCGGGCAGACCGCGAGGGCGTCGAGCAGGCTCGCCGAGAGTCCGACGGGCTGCTCCGCCGGGCGCAGCGGGCCGGCCGCGACCGACGGCCGCGCCTCTCCCCACCAGGTGGCGGGGTCCGCGGCCGGGACGAGCCGGCGGCCGTCGTGGGTCTCGCCGGCCAACCGGGCCAGCCGCTCGGTCGCGGCCTCGCGCAGCGCCGGGCTCGCGCCGGGGTCGGCCAGCGTGCGCCGCAGCTCACCCACCAGGCCGGTCATCGACAGCGGCCGCGGCGGACGACCGGTGTGGTGGCGGACCTCGCGACCGAGCTCGGCCAGGAAGGGTGAGGGCTGCTCGCCGTCGTCGTCGCCGGAGCGGACCGCCGTGACCACCAGGCGCTGACGAGCGCGGGTGCAGGCGACGTAGAAGAGCCGGCGCTCCTCGGCCAGGAGCGTCCGGTTCGAGACCGGTGGCAGCAGCGTCCCGGCGCCGATCCGGTCGGCCTGGAGCAGGGTGGCCCGGCGGCGCAGGTCGGGCCACCCCTCCTGCTGGACGTGGGCGACCACCACCAGCCGCCACTCCTGACCTTTGGCGCGGTGCGCGGTCAGCAGTCGCACGGCGGCGCCGCGCACGCCGCGGTCGGCGAGCGTGCCCGCGGGTATCTGCTGGGCCAGCAGACCCTCCAGGAAGGCCTCGACGCCGGTGTGGTCGCGCTGCTCCTCGGCGCGGGCGGCCTGCTCGAAGAGCGCGCAGACCGCATCGAGGTCGCGGTGCGCCCGGCGGGCCGCCCCGGCGCCGAGGTCGGCGGAGCGCCGCAGGCGGGCGGGCCAGCCGGTGCCGGACCACAGCGCCCAGAGCACCTCCTCGGCCGTTCCGCCGTGCTCCAGGGCGCCGCGGGCCCCGTGGAGCAGGTCGTGCAGCGCGCGCGCAGCGGCGACGTCGGGGCCCTCCAGCCCGTCGAGGAAGCCGGGCGTGACGACGACCTCGCGCATCAGCGCCCGCGAGGTGCACGGCACGCGACCCTCCGCGTGGGCGCGGACCCGCTCGCGGCCGCGCAGCAGGCGGGCCAGCCGCCGCACGGCGGCGGCGTCCATCCCCCCGAGCGGTCCGGTCAGCAGCGCCTCGGCACGGGTGGCGTCGAGGTGGGCGGGGTCCTGGGGGTCGTCGCGGTCGAGGTGGACGGCGGCGCGCAGCGCGTCGAGCAGCGGCAGCACCGCCGGGTCGTGCACCAGCGGCAGCTCGTCGCTGGCGACCTCGACGGGGACGCCCCCACCCGCCAGCGCCCGCCGCAGCGGGGGGATCGACGCACGGCCCGAGCGCACGAGCACCGCCATCTCGTCCCAGGCGACACCGTCCTCCAGGTGGGCCCGTCGCAGCAGGTCGGCGAGGTGGTCGGCCTCCGCGCGCTCGGAGTCGAAGGTGAGCACGTCCACCGAACCGTCGCCGAGGGCGGGCGGCGCCTGGGACACCGGTCGCCGGAACGCCGTCATCGCCTCGGTCGGCAGGCTCCCGGGCAGTCCGATCCGCGCGGCCACCCGCTGCCCGGCGACCAGCACGCGCGGTCCGAAGCGCCTCGTGGTGCGCAGCGCCACCACGTCGGCCGGGGCGCCGTCGGCTCGGGGGAAGGACGCGGGGAAGTCGAGCAGCCCGCGCACCTCCGCCCCGCGGAAGGCGTAGATCGACTGGTGCGGGTCACCGACCACGACCAGGTCGCGGCCGTCGCCGGAGAGCTCACGCAGCAGCGCGACCTGGCCGGGGTCCGTGTCCTGGTACTCGTCGACGAAGACGTGGCGCAGCTGCGCCCGCAGCTCCTCGCGGTGCTCGGCGGCCTCCAGGGCCGCGCGGCGCATCAGGTCGGCGTAGTCGGTGGCACCGAGGAAGTCGAGGGTCGTCAGGTACTGGTCCAGCAGCAGCCCCGCGGCGGCGAGCTCGGGCGCGCCGTGGTCGGCCCCGAGGCGGTGCAGGGCCGGGCCGTCCAGCCCCTTCTCGCGGGCGCGGGCCAGCACCGCGCCCACCTCGCGGGCGAACCCGCGCGTGGTGAGGGCGCGCTCCAGCGCCGGCGGCCAGGCGACCGACTCCGGGGTGCGCACGAGCAGCTCGCGCAGCACCACGTCGGCCTCCGGCGCGGAGAGCAGCCGCAGCGGCGCGGCGTACAGCTCGGCCGGGGCGTAGCGGCGCACGAGCCCGTAGGCGAAGGAGTGGAAGGTCGCAGAAGTGGCGGTGGCGGTGGTCCGGCCGAGGCGGGCGGTGACCCGGTCGCGCAGCTGCTCGGCGGCCTGGCGGGAGAAGGTGAGCGCGAGCACCGAGCCCGGGTCGGCACCGCGCCGCTCGACCCGGTCGACGATCGCCTCCACCAGGGTGGTGGTCTTGCCGGTGCCGGGGCCGGCCAGGACCAGCAGCGGCCCGCCGGGGTGGTCGACCACGCGCCGCTGGTGCTCGTCGAGCTCGACCGGCGGGGCCGGCGGGCGGGGCGGCGCCACCCGGTAGGTCACCGCCCCGGGGCGCGTCGTCGTCGGCACGGCTCCATCCGACCACGCGCCGCCGACAGCGACCGTGGCGCACCGCTAACGTGGCTGGATGAGCCACGAGATCTCCACCGTCCTGACCGGCATGAGCTTCCTCGAGTGCCCGCGCTGGCACGAGGGACGGCTGTGGCTGGTCGACTTCTACACCCACCGGGTGCTCTCGATCACCGAGGACGGCGGGGACCTGCGGGTCGAGGCGGAGGTGCCGGCGCAGCCCTCGGGCCTGGGCTGGCTGCCGGACGGCCGCCTGCTGGTGGTCTCGATGAAGGACCGTCGCGTCCTGCGCCGCGAGGCGGACGGCTCGCTGGTGACCCACGCCGACGTGTCGGGCCACGTGACCGGCCACCCCAACGACATGGTGGTCGACGAGCAGGGACGGGCCTACCTGGGCAACTTCGGGTTCGACCTGATGGGCGGCGCCGACCTCGGCACCGCCGACCTGCTGCGGGTCGATCCCGACGGCACCGTCGAGGTCGTCGCGCGCGACCTGTACTTCCCCAACGGCAGCGTGATCACCGACGACGGCGTGCTGCTCGTGGACGAGACGCTGGGCAACCGGATCTCGGCCTTCGACATCGCCTCCGACGGCTCGCTCGGCCCGCGGCGGGACTGGGCCGCGTTCGGCGGCCTGCCCACGAGCCGGGCGCTCGGCGAGGCCATCGCCGAGTGCGTGCTCGCCCCGGACGGCTGCTGCCTCGACGCCGAGGGCGCGGTGTGGACCGCCGACGCCCTGGGCGGCCGGGTGGTGCGGGTGGCCGAGGGCGGCCGGGTGCTCGACGAGGTGCACCCCGGCACGGGCGTCTTCGCCTGCATGCTCGGTGGGGCGGACGGCCGGACGCTCTACCTGTGCTGCGCCCCGGACTTCGACGAGCACGCACGCTCGGCGACCCACGAGGCCGAGCTCCGCGCGGTCCGGGTCGACGTCCCCCACGCCGGCCGCCCGTGACCCGCCGCCACCCGCGCCGGAGCGGGTGGCGGTCCGTGGGGTCGGGGGTCAGGGGGACCCGGCGGCCCGCTCGTTGTAGACCTCGGCACGCTCCTGGCCCGTCAGGGCGGCGATCGCGTCCATCACCTCGTCCGTGAGCTCGCGCCGGGCGCGCCCGAGCGGGACGCCCTCGCCGCGGCCGGCGGTCACGATCGGGGCGCCGAACTCGACCGTGATCGGCACCAGGCGCGGCAGCCTGGCCCCGACGGGCTGCAGGCGTTCGGTGCCCGTCAGGCCGACCGGCACGATCGGCACCCCCGTGGCCAGGGCGAGGTGGGCCGCCCCGGTGCGGCCGCGGTAGAGCCGGCCGTCGCGCGAGCGGGTCCCCTCCGGGTAGATGCCGAAGGCGCCGCCGCGCTCGAGCACCTCCCGCGCCACGCCGAGGCTCGCCATCGCGGCGCCGGTGTCGTCGCGGTCCACCGGCAGCATGCCCAGCCCCGAGAACCACGCCCGCGACACCGCGCCGCGCACCCCGGTGCCGGTGAAGTACTCCGACTTGGCGAGGAAGACCACCTCGCGCGGCACCACGACGGGGATGACGACGGAGTCGACGAAGCTGCGGTGGTTGCTGGCCAGCAGCACCCCGCCCTCGCGCGGGACGTTCTCCAGCCCGCGCACGGTGGGGCGCCAGACCGCCTTGGCCAGCGGGGGCACGACCGAGTGGAGCACCGTGTACAGCACGGGGGTCAGTGTGCCCGACCTGCTCCGTCCTCCCCGTCACCGTCCGGACCGGCGAGGAGGTCCGCCGGCGCCGGTTCGGCGTACGCCGCGGCGAGGTCGACCCGTCCCGAGCCGCGCAGCGGCGTGCCCTCGGCCCGGTACGCCGCCCGCGCCCGCGCGTCGTGGCTCGGCGGCAACGACCCGTCGGCCCGCACCACGCGCCACCAGGGCACGCCTCCCCCGTGCTCGGCGAGCACCGAACCCACCCGGCGGGGGCCGAACCGCCCCACCGCCGCGGCGACGGCGCCGTAGGTGGTCACCCGACCCGGCGGCACGTCCTCCACGCAGCGCAGCACCGCCTCGACGTAGTCCTCGGGGTGGCGCGTCACCGAGCCGTGCTCCCAGGGGCCCGCCGGCCGACGAGCGCGCGCACCGTCAGGGAGCCGGGACCGGCGAGGGGGTGAACGGCTCGGTGCCCCGGACCATCCGCAGGCCGGCGATGCCGGAGTGGCGCTGGGCGAAGCGGAGCTCCCTGGCGAGGTCGCCGATGTTGTTCGAGGCCGGCAGCGGCGCCAGACCGAGGGTGGAGAGCGTGCCGATCGCGCGGCCGTCCTCGCTGAGGAAGGCCGAGCCGGAGTCGCCGGGGATGCCGGGCGTCAGTGTGTAGAGCGGGTGCGACCAGCCGCCGTCGGCAGGGGCGTCGCCGATGGACAGGCCGGTCTTCGGGGAGAGCACCTCGAGGCCGCCGCGGATGCTGCTGTTGCCGTAGGAGTACACCTGGTCGCCCTCGGCGGTGCCGTCGCGGTCGATCCCGGTCGGACCGCCCCAGAACGGCAGGCTCGGGTTCACCTTCCCCCGGTCGGCGGCGTCGAGGCGGACCAGCGCGAAGTCGTTGTACTCGCACGGGTTGGTCGAGGTGGTCCCGATCCGGTCCATCGTGCGCCAGGACGAGTACGCCAGCCGCCCGCGCCCGACGCGGGTGCCGCCGTCGACGAGCGAACCGCCCTCGTTGAACGAGACCCGCGTGCCCAGCGGCAGCGACCGCGCCTCGCAGCCGTTGGTGTCGGTCGCCTCGCCCAGCCCCGCGCAGTGGGCGGCGTAGCCGAGGTAGACCCGGTCGCGGCGGTCGGTGAAGACGAAGTTGGCGGTGCACTGCGCACCGTCGGTGTACATCTGCACGCCGGGGTGGATCGTCGCGTCCGCGGCCGGGGCCCACCGCGACCCCGCCGTGGGGGCGGCGCCCGCGGGGGCAGGGGCGGCGGTGGCCACCAGGGCGCCGGCGGCTGCGAGGCCGGCCAGCGTGGACAGGGCGCGACGGATCGGGGTCATGCCCGACCAACGCGCCCCGCCCCGGTTGGTTACGCCGGGACGGGGCCCGTCGGGCGGATCGGGCTCAGCGGATCGGGCTCAGCCGGGCTCGCGGCTCAGCCGGCCTCAGTACGACGGCTGGCTGGGGTCGACCTGGTTGACCCACGCCACCACACCGCCACCCACGTGGACGGCGTCGGCGTAGCCGGCGCCCTTCAGCGCGGCCAGCGCCTCGGCGGAACGGACCCCGGACTTGCAGTGCAGCACGACCGGCTTGTCCTGGCCCAGCTCGGCGAAGGCGTTGCCGTTGAGGAACTCGCCCTTGGGGATCAGCACGGAACCCGGGATCCGGTTGATCTCGTACTCGTTGGGCTCGCGGACGTCGACGAGGGTGAAGTCGCGCGTGCCCTCCTCGCGCTCCTTGAGCATGTGCTCCAGCTGGACCACCGAGATCGTCGACCCGGCGGCCGCCTCGGCTGCGTCCTCGGAGATGGCGCCGCAGAACGCGTCGTAGTCGATCAGGTCCGTGACGGTCGGGTTCTCCCCGCACAGCGCGCAACCGGGGTCCTTGCGCACCCGCAGCTTGCGCCACTCGAGCTCCAGGGCGTCGTAGATGACGAGCTGGCCGATGGCCGGCTCACCGGCACCGGTGATCAGCTTGATGGCCTCGTTGACCTGGATGGATCCGATGGACGCGCACAGGACACCGAGCACACCGCCCTCGGCGCAGCTGGGCACCATGCCCGGCGGCGGGGGCTCGGGGTAGAGGCAGCGGTAGCACGGCGCGTCGTCGGAGAGCGACGGCGCGAAGACGGAGGCCTGCCCGTCGAAGCGGTAGATCGACCCCCACACGTAGGGGATGCCCAGGAGGTACGCGGCGTCGTTGACCATGTACCGGGTCGCGAAGTTGTCGGTTCCGTCGACGATCAGGTCGTAGCCGGTGAAGACGTCCTTGACGTTGTCGTTGTCCAGCCGCTCCTCGTGCAGCACGACCTCGACGTGGGGGTTCGCCTCGGCGATCGACTCCTTGGCGGAGACCGCCTTGGACTTCCCGATGTCGGACTGGGTGTGGATGATCTGGCGCTGCAGGTTGGACTCGTCCACCTCGTCGAACTCGGCGATCCCGAGCGTGCCGACCCCGGCGGCGGCGAGGTAGAGCAGCGCGGGCGACCCCAGGCCGCCGGCACCGATGACCAGCACCTTGGCGTTCTTCAGGCGCTTCTGCCCGGCCATCCCCACGTCGGGGATGATCAGGTGGCGGCTGTAGCGGCGGACCTCGTCGTTGGTGAGCTCGGCGGCGGGTTCCACCAGGGGGGCGTAGGGCACGGCTGGCTCCGTTCGGGTCGTCGGCTGGGTCGGTACCAGGCTCCAACACCCGCGCGGGTCCGGCTGTTCCCGTCCGGTGGCCGGTCGGCGGGACGCCTCGGTGACCGGGACGGGCCCCGCCGCGGAGTAGGCTCCCCGGCGCCGGTCCCGTCGGCAGCCAGGACGTCCTCGCACGTCGCCCCCACGTCCCCGGAGGGTCCCCGTGGTCACCGAGCAGCACGGCGTCGAGGACACCCGTCCGCGCGGCGGACGACTGCCGCGCCGCGAGCGACGTGCCCAGCTCCTCGACTCCGCGCTCGGGGTGTTCGTCGCCCAGGGCTACCACGCAGCCGCGATGGACGACATCGCCGACCGCGCCGGCGTCTCCAAGCCCGTGCTCTACCAGCACTTCCCCGGCAAGCTCGACCTCTACCTCGCGCTGCTGGAGGCCTCCTGCGACGCGATCATCGGCGGGTGCCGAGAGGCGCTGGCCTCCACCCAGGACAACAAGCAGCGGGTCGCCGCGGCCATCGACGCCTTCTACACCTACGTCGCCCACGACGCCGGCGCGTTCCGGCTGGTCTTCGAGTCCGACCTGACCAACGAGCCGGCCGTGCGCGAGCAGGTGGACCGCGTCACCGCCGAGTGCGCGGAGGCGATCGCCGCGGTGATCCGCGACGACACCGGCCTGCCCGGGGAGGCCGCGCGCCTGCTGGCCGTGTCGCTGGTGGGAATGGCTCAGGTCAGCGCCCGGTTCTGGCTGACCGAGGCCGGCGGCCTGCAGCAGCAGGAGGCGGCAGCCCTGGTCGCGGGCCTCGCCTGGCGCGGCATCCGCGGCTACCCCAAGACCGACGAGCACTGACCGACGAGCACTGACCGGGCTCGCCCGGGCTCCGGCGCCCCGCACGACCCACCCCCCTGATGAAGGAGAACCGACCGTGGAGGTCAAGATCGGCGTGCAGAACGCCGCCCGCGAGCTCGTCGTCGACAGCGGCGAGACGCCCGAGCAGATCCAGCAGGCCGTCGCCGAGGCGGTCGCCAGCGAGGGCGTGCTGACCCTCACCGACACCAAGGGCCGCACGGTCGTGGTGCCCGCGGGCCGGTTGGCCTACGTCGAGATCGGCAGCTCCAGCATCGGGGCGGTCGGCTTCCGCAGCTGACCCGGCCGGCTCCCCGGACCCCTGGCGGGCGGGCGCCTCAGCTGTCGAGGCCGAGGCGCTCCATCCGCTCGGCGTGCCGCTCGGTGAGCCGGGCGAACATCCGACCGAGCGCGGCCAGGTCGAGCCCCGGCCGGTCCACGCCGCCGGCCAGCAGCGCGGACAGCGCGTCGCGCTCGGCCGCCACCCGCTGGGCCTGGATCAGCGCCTCGCCCATCAGCCGCCGGGCCCACAGCGCCAGGCGGCCACCGACGGTCGGGTCGGCGGCGATCGCCGCACGGACCCGGTCCACGACGAAGACCGCGTGCTCGTCGGACTCCACCGACGAGACCACCAGGTCGCGGGTGCCGGGGTCCAGGTAGGCCGCCACCTCGCGGTAGAAGTCGTTGGCGAGACCGTCGCCGACGAACGCCTTGACCAGGCTCTCCAACCAGTCGGCGGGCGCGGTGTGGCGGTGGAACTGCTCCACCGGCGCCTGGAACGGGCTCATCGCGGCGAACGGGTCGCCGCCGAGCACCCGGATCCGCTCGTGGATGGGGGCCACCTTCGCGAACTCCCCGCCGGCCATCGCGGCGAGCGCGACCTTGTCCGGCAACGAGGGCGCCAGCTTGGCGTCCTCGGCGAGCCGCTCGAAGGCCGAGATCTCCGCGTAGGCGATCACCCCGAGCAGGTCCACGACCGCCTCCCGGTAGGCCGGGTCCTCGAAGGCCACCGGCAGGTCGGGCTCCCCAGGGGCCGCGCCCGCCTCGGGAGATTCAGCCATGCGCGCACCTTAGCGATACGCTGGGGCCGTCGAGCGCACCGCCGACGCCGTCCCCCGGCGCTCGCGCCGGGCCCGGACCGGGCACCCGGTGGCGCTCGAGGATGTGCGCGGTCGGCGTCGGGTCGGCCGCACCAAGGACCCGGTCCAGGGACCGGCCACCGACGAAAGCGACGTGCCTTGACCACCTTCCGAGACCTCGGGGTGCACCCCGAGATCGCCGACGCGCTCGAGCGCAGCGGCATCGTGACCCCGTTCCCCATCCAGGAGATGACGCTGTCGATCGCCCTGATGGGCACCGACCTGATCGGCCAGGCGCGCACCGGCACCGGCAAGACGCTGGCCTTCGGCATCCCCGTCCTCCAGCGCAGCGTCGCCCCCGGCGACCCCGACTACGCCGAGCTGCCGCAGGGCAAGCCGCAGGCGCTGGTCGTGGCTCCCACCCGCGAGCTCGCGCTGCAGGTCTCCTCCGACCTCGACCTGGCGAGCAAGGACCGCGGTCTGCGGGTGCTGACCGTCTACGGCGGCGTCGGCTACGAGCCGCAGCTCGACGCGCTGGAGTCCGGCGTCGACGTGGTCGTCGGCACGCCGGGGCGCCTGATCGACCTCGCCAACCGGCGCGCGCTGGACCTCGGCCACGTCCACGCCCTCGTCCTGGACGAGGCCGACGAGATGCTCGACCTCGGGTTCCTGCCCGACGTGGAGCGGCTGTTGTCGCTGACCCCGGAGACGCGGCAGACGATGCTGTTCTCCGCCACCATGCCCTCGGCGATCGTGTCCCTGGCGCGCACCCACATGCGTCACCCGATGAACATCCGGGCCGAGTCCTCCGCCGACGCCCAGACCGTCCCGGCGACCGCCCAGTTCATCTACCAGGTCCACGACCTCGACAAGCCCGAGATCCTCGGCCGGGTCCTCCAGGCGGAGGACGCCGACAAGATGATCGTCTTCACCCGCACCAAGCGGGCCGCCCAGCGCGTCGCCGACGACCTCGCCGAGCGCGGCTTCGCCTCGAGCGCGTTGCACGGCGACATGCAGCAGGCCGCTCGCGAGAAGGCGATGACCCGCTTCCGCGAGGACAAGCTGAAGGTCCTGGTCGCGACCGACGTGGCGGCGCGCGGCATCGACGTGCGCGGGGTGAGCCACGTCGTCAACTACAGCTGCCCCGAGGACGAGAAGACCTACGTGCACCGGATCGGGCGGACCGGTCGCGCCGGCGCGACCGGGACCGCGATCACCTTCGTGGACTGGGCCGACCTGCACCGGTGGAAGATGATCAACAAGGCCCTCGACCTGCCCTTCGAGGCGCCGCCGGAGACCTACTCCACCTCCGAGCACCTCTTCCACGACCAGGGCGTCGCTCCCGGCACCCGCGGCCGGGTCGTGGACCCGGCGCCGGCCCCGCCGCGCGAGCGCCCGCAGCGCGAGCGCTCCGAGCGGCCCTCGCGCGACCGCGACCGTCGCCGCACCCGCAGCGGCCGGTCGGAGTCGAGCAGCACCCCCACCACCGCCTCGTCGGCCGGCGCCGCCGGTCCGGCCACCGACGCCAGCGCGCCCGCCGGCACCGCGCGACCCGACGGGTCCTCGGCCTCGCGGAACCGGCGCCGGCGTCGCCGCCGGCCCACCGACGGCGGCCAGGGCGGCGAGGGCGGCCAGGGAGCCGCCGCGACCGGGTCCTAGTCCCCCGGCCCGCCCGGCCCGGCGAGGCCGGGCGCTCAGGCGGTGACGACCACCGGCGTGCCGATCGGGGCGAAGTCCCACAGCGCCCTCGCATCGGCGGTCCGCTGGCGGATGCAGCCGTGCGAGGTGGGGGTACCGAGGTCCTCGGGGCCCTGCACCGGTCGGCCGTCGTCGATCGGGATGTCGTGGAAGCCGATGGCGGCGTTCTCGCCCTCGGTGAACCGCACGAACCAGCGCATGGTGCCCGAGTCGTCGATGCCGTACGCCTGCTCGGAGCGCGAGTAGACCGCGTAGGTGCCCGGGTCGAGGTTGTCGTAGACGCTGCCGGACACCGGGTAGGTGCGCTCCACCGTGCCCGGGCCGCTTCCGTCGACCAGCCAGACCCGCTGACGGGACTCGCTGAAGACCACCCGCCGGCCGGTGCCGGACCCGCTCGGCAGCGCCACGACCGGGTCCGCGTCGTCGGCACCGGCGTCGGCTCCGAGGTCGGCTCCGAGGTCGGCTCCGAGGTCGGCGCGCGGGCCGTCCGTGCTGCTCGACCCGCGGCCCGTCGACCCACGGCCGGGCTCGCTCTCGCGCTCCGTCGCGACGGCCGCGGCCGGGTCGGTCGCGGTGGTCGCGGTGGTTGCCGAGGCGCCCTCCTCGGTGACCGGGAGCACACCGGTGCTGCCGAGCACGGCGACCGCGGTCACCGCGGTCGAGGCGGCGAGGGCGGTGATCCGCCCGTAGCGGGGGCGGACCGGCGCGCGGTGACGGCTCACGCCGACCCCCGGGCGGACGCGGGGTCGGCGTCGTGGACCCGGCGGCGCAGGTTCGCCGCCACCTCCCGGTAGGCCTTCGCGCCCTTGCTGGTGCGGCTGGTGGCGAGGATCGAGCGCCCGGCGGCGGGCGCCTCGGCGAACTTGATCGTCTTGGGGATCGGCGGCTCGACCACGGCCAGGCCGTAGGTCTCGGAGATGGTCTCCAGCACGGTGCGGGCGTGGTTGGTCCGACCGTCGTACAGCGTCGGGAGCACGCCCCAGACCTCGAGGTCGCGGTTGGTGAAGCGGCGCACGTCGTGAACGGTGTCCAGCAGCTGACCCACGCCGCGGTGGGAGAGCGTCTCGCACTGCAGCGGCACCAGCACGCCGGTGGCGGCGGTGAGCGCGGCCACCGTGAGCACCCCGAGCGACGGGGGGCAGTCCAGCAGGATCCAGTCGTAGGCGCGCCCGGCAGCGGCGAGGTCCTCGACCACGCCCCGCACGACGTGCTCGCGTCCGGTGCGCGTCAGCAGGTCGGCCTCCGCCCGGGCCAGCTCGATGGTCGCCGGCAGCAGGTGGACGCCGTCCTCGGTCTCCACCACCACCTCGGTCGGGGGCACGCCCTTGGTGAGCACGTGGTGCACCGACAGCTCGAGGTCCTCGGGATCGAGCCCGAGGGAGAAGGTCAGGCACGCCTGCGGGTCGAGGTCGACCAGCAGCACGGAGTCGCCCAGCTCGGCCAGCGCGGCGCCGATCGAGGCCACCGAGGTGGTCTTGGCGACCCCGCCCTTCTGGTTGGCGATCGCGAGCGTCGTGGTCATCGCCTCCATCATGCCGCACCGGGGTGCCCGGACCGCGGCGGGACGGTGCTTGACTCGCGGCATGTCGCCCGCCACCCGGCCCCGTCCCACCGCCCTGGTCACCGGCGCCACGGCCGGCATCGGCCACGAGTTCGCCCGTGCCCTCGCCGCGCGCGGCCACGACCTCGTCCTCGTGGCCCGCGACGGCGAACGGCTCGGGTCCGTCGCCACGCGGCTGCGCGCCGACCACGGGGTCGAGGTGGAGGTGCTGGTCGCCGACCTCGCCGACCGCGACCGGCTCGCCGTGGTCGAGCGCCGGCTGGCCGACCCGGAGCGGCCGGTCGACCTGCTGGTCAACAACGCCGGCTTCGGGCTGCGGGGCCGCTTCCTCGAGCACGACGTGGAGGCGGAGCAGGCGATGCTCGACGTGCTGGTGACAGCGGTGATGCGTCTGTCCCACGCCGCGCTCGGCCCGATGACCGAGCGGGGTTCGGGGGGTGTCCTCAACGTCTCCAGCGTCGCCGGGTTCCTGCCGCGCGGCACCTACGCCGCCGCCAAGGCCTGGGTCACCAGCTTCAGCACGTGGGCCGCGGTCGAGTACGCCCCCCGCGGCGTGACCGTGACCGCGCTGTGCCCCGGCTTCGTCCGCACGGAGTTCCACGAGCGGATGGACGTGCGGCCCGGCACCGGCCCGATGTGGCTCGACGTCCGGCGGTTGGTCGCCGACGCGCTCGCCGACCACGACCGCGGCCGCGCGCTGTCGGTGCCGAGCCCGCAGTACAAGGTGGCGGTCGCGCTGACCCGGGTGCTGCCGCGGCGCGCGCTGCAGCGGTTGCAGTCGATGGGGCGCTAGCAGCCGCCCGCCCGGCCCCCGACCACGCCGACGGGTGACCCGCCGGCGGCGCGGCACGCCGCGGCGGCGGCCTCGGCACGCTCGAGCAGGCGCGCGTACTGCGCCGCGTCGGTCGTGTGGCAGCCGAGCTCGTGGTCGACCTTGCCGGTGCCGTGGTGGTCGCTGGAGCCGGTCACCACCAGGTCGAGGTCCGTGGCGATGCGACGCAGCCGGTCGCGGGTGGGGCCGTCGTGGTCCTGGTGGTCGACCTCCAGCCCGGTCAGCCCCTGCGCGGCGAGTGCGGCGATGGTCTCCTCGTCGAGCCCGGCCGGGCCGTGGCGGCCCCACGGGTGCGCCACCACGGTGGCGCCGCCGGCCTCCTGGACCACGCGGACGGCCTGCTCGAGCGGGGCGGCCCAGTGGCCGACGTACCCGGGGCGGCCGGGGGCCAGGAACCGGCGGAAGGCGTCGTCGCGGTCCACCGCGGCGCCCAACCGGACCAGGGCGTCGGCCACGTGCGGGCGCCCGATGGACGCCGCCGGCGGGCCGCCGTCGTCCAGGTCGCCGCGCCCGATCACCACCCCGGCGCCGTTCAGGCGCTCCAGCATGGTCGGGATCCGCTCGTCGCGCCCGGCCCGGATCCGCCCCAGCAGCGCGGCCAGCGGCGGCCAGCCCGGGTCGGGCAGGTACGCGAGCAGGTGGACCCCCCGGCCGCGGTGCGTGGTGGAGACCTCGATCCCCCGGACCAGGTCGACCCCCACCTCGGCGGCGGCCGCGGCGGCCTCGTCCCAGCCGTGGGTGGTGTCGTGGTCGGTGATGGCGACCACGTCGAGCCCGGCTGCCGCCGCCTCACGCACCAGCTGGGCCGGTGGGGCCGTGCCGTCGCTGACGGCCGAGTGGGTGTGCAGGTCGATCCTCACGCCGGGAGCCTAGGTGTTGTGAGCACGGACGTCGGCCAGACGCCGCGAGCGTCACCTCGGCCGGTCGCGAGCGTCACCTCGGCGGGTCACCAGGGCGGGCGGGGCCCCCCGAAGGGGATCTCGACCAGCACCGGGCCCAGGTCGGCGGCGGCGCGCAGCAGCCAGTCCTCGCGGAGCAGCAGGATGGCCGACGCGGGGCGCAGCACCAGCCACAGCCACCGCCCGCCGGCCTCCCCGACCAGCACCGAGCGGTCGAGGTCGGGGGCGGACCCGCTGGTCGACAGCGCCCAGAGCGCCACCTGCTGGTGGTCCAGGCGCACCCGGGCGGTCGGCGGTCCCGCGCCGGGCTCCACCCCCGGCGCGTGCTCGCCGACGCCGGCGACGCGCGCACCGAGCCCGACGCCCGGCTCCTCGACGACGACCATCACGTCGACCGGGCCGTCCAGGGCGCTCGCCCCCGAGCAGCAGGTCAGCGTGGCCACCGTGCATCCCGGCTCACCGGCCCAGGCGTGGTCGCTCAGCGTCCAGGTGGGTCCGAGGGGCCACGGCAGCACGGTCGGGTGGTCGCCTGCCGCGTGCAGGTGCTCCAGGAACGCGGCGTACCCGCGCTGGTCGGGGCGGCGCAGCGGCGGCACCTCCCCGTGCTCGGCGCAGCGCCACCGGCCGGGGCCCGCCCCCACCACCGGCCGCGGGCAGCGCGGGCAGCCCGGGGCGTCGGCACCCACCGGCGTGTCGGGGCCGCGGGGGTCCGACGGTCCGGCCGGTCCGGTCACGGTCGGGCTACCCGTTCCACCGCAGCACCGCCGGGTGCTCGCGCTCGTAGCCGAGCAGCGAGACGGTGGCGGTGTCCAGGCGCAGCAGCCGTCCCTCGCGCACCGGGAGGCCCAACCACCGCGCGGCCAGGGCGCGCAGCGCGTGGCCGTGCCCGAAGACCAGGACGTCCCCGTCGACCGCCGTCACCCGCGCCACGACGCGGTCGAGCCGGGTCGCGACGCTGCCGGCGTCCTCGCCGCCGGGCACGGGGTGGGTCCAGACCGTCCATCCCGGCACGCTCTCGCGGACCTCGAGGGTGGTGACGCCCTCGTAGTCGCCGTAGTCCCACTCCACGAGGTCCTCGTCGGTCTCCGCCTCGGCGAAGCCGGCGAGCTCGGCCGTGCGGCGCGCGCGCCGGCGGGGCGAGCACAGCACCTGCTCGAAGCGCTCGCCCGACAGGCGGGGCGCCAGCGCCCGCGCGGTCTCCTCCCCCGGCCCGGTCAGCGGCAGGTCGGTGGTGGAGGTGTGCCGCCCGTCGCGGCTCCACTCGGTCTCGCCGTGCCGGACCAGCCACAACCGCGTCATGCCCGCAGGCTCCCACCCCGCGGCCGGTGCGGCAACGGGCCCGGTCGGCCCGGTGCCCGGTCAGGCAGGTCAGCCGGTCGGGTCGGGGTGGCCCGGCCAGTTCCGGTCCGGCCGCGGCACCGGGCGACCGGGCTGCTCACCGCCCCGCTCGTCGAGCGCGGCCTGCTTGGGCACCATCACCGTGCGGCGGAACACGCACACCACGGTGCCGTCCTGGTTGTAGCCGATCGTCTCGACGTGCACGACACCGCGGTCGTCCCGCGAGGCCGACTCGCGCTTGTCCAGCACGGTGGTCTCGCCGTAGAGGGTGTCGCCGTGGAAGGTCGGCGCGACGTGGCGCAGCGACTCGACCTCGAGGTTGGCGATCGCCTTGCCGGAGACGTCCGGCACGGACATGCCGAGCAGGATCGAGTACACGTAGTTGCCGACCACCACGTTGCGCCCGAACTGCGTGGTCCCCTCCGCGTAGTGGGCGTCGAGGTGCAGCGGGTGGTGGTTCATCGTGAGCAGGCAGAACAGGTGGTCGTCGTACTCCGTGACCGTCTTGCCCGGCCAGTGGCGGTAGGTCGCGCCGACCTCGAACTCCTCGAAGGTGCGTCCGAACTGCATGCGCCCATGCTGGCCGACGCCGGGCCGCCGCGGGAGGCCGCGCGGTGTGGTGTGCGTCACCGGGCGCTGCGGCTCCGCCTAGTGGCTGCGGCTCCGCCTAGTAGCCGAAGATCTGGTAGTCGCGGCGGTAGACCTGCTCGACGACCGAGCGCAGCCCGGACGGGACCGGCTCCGCGTCGGGGTCGGGGGCCTCGGTGGCGTTGCGCCGCTCGACCACGCGGGCCGGCGTCCCGATGCGCTCGCACACCTCGGCGAAGTCGCGGTCGAAGGTCTCCATCCGACCCAGGAAGTCCAGGTGACCGAGGTCGAGCAGCCGGGACTGGGCCACCACGTGGCGGTCGGTGACGCGCAGGTCGTCGACGTCCTGGCCGGCCACCCAGTCCGCGAACGCCTCGGGCCGTCCCATCCGCTCCCGCTCCTCGGGACCGAACCGGAAGTGGTTGCTGCGCACCACCTTGTCGCGCCACGCGGAGAGGAACCGCTCGAGCGGGTGCCGCACGAAACCGAACTTGAAGTAGCCGTCGAAGGCGGCCACGGGGTAGACCGCGTGCGAGAGGACCATCATGGCCGGGTCGATCTCGGAGTCCTCGAAGTAGCCGAGCAGCGAGCGCGTGCCCACCTTCGCGTTGCGGTACCAGACGAAGCGACGGGCGTGGCTGATGGTCAGGTTGTAGGCGCGGCTGGACAGCGAGCCGGACAGGCGGCGGTGCCGGCGCAGCTCCTGCAGCGCCTGCCGCGACTCGGGGGTGAGCACCTTGACGCTGTCCGGTCCGACCTGCATCAGCTCGGGCCTCACGCCGCTCTGGTCGCCCGTCGTCGCCATGGCCGGGGGCACCTCCTGACCGACCCCCGGCGCCGCGACCCCGCGGTCGCGGTCGTGCACCCGGGTCGGGCACCGGCAACCTACGCGCCGCGCTCCGCGCGGGACAACGGCGGGCGGGGGCGGCGCGTGCGCGACGGCGAGTGCTGCCCGCACCACCCGGCGCGCGACCGGCGGGGCCGGACCCGGGCCTCCTACCTCGACGACGGCCGTGGTGGGACGCGGGTACCCGCTCCGACGTCGAGGACCCGGAGCACCGCTGGCCGAGGGAGCCGCACCGGTCGTCCCGACCACCACTAGGCTCGACCCCGCGATGGACGACCACCGACAGCACCTGCGGAGCGCCTGATGGCGCGACGGGTGTTCCTCCACGTGGGCACCATGAAGTCGGGCACCTCCTACCTGCGGTCGCTGTGGTGGCGGCACCGCGACGAGCTCCTCGAGCGCGGTCTCCTGCTGCCCGGCGCCGGCAAGGGCACCCACTTCTTCGCGGCGGCGCTGGTCAGCGGCCGCGACGACGCCGTGGAGCGGATGGGACCGCAGGAGCGGTCGGCGTGGGACCAGGTGCTGCGCGGCTGCGCGGCCGCGCCGGACGACGCGCTCGTGGCCCAGGACCAGTTCTCGGGCGCGTCACCCGCGCAGGCGGCCGGGGCGCTGGCCGACCTGGGCGGCGTCGCCGAGGAGGTGCACGTCCTGCTCACGGCGCGCGACCTCGGCCGGCAGCTGCCCTCCGCCTGGCAGCAGGCGGTCAAGGAGGGCGGCACCGACACGCTCGAGGAGTTCTGGCGCCGCGCGGACGCCGAGGGGCCCGACGGCTACTTCTGGACCCACCAGGACGTCCCGGCGATCCTGGACCGCTGGTCGACCGGCCTGCCGGGGGACCGGGTGCACCTCGTCGTCCAACCCCGCGGCGCCGTGCCGAGGTCGTGGTTGTGGGAGCAGGTGTGCGCCCTGACCGGCGTCGACGTCGACGGGCTGGACGCCGAGGCCGAGCGCAGCAACGAGTCGCTGGGCGTGGTGGAGACCGAGGTCCGTCGACGGCTCCAGCAGGCGCTGCCCGCCGACCGCCGCGACCTGGGGACGGTGCGCTTCCTCAAGGGCCAGTTCACCCGGCGCGTGCTCGCCTCCGTCGGCCCCGGGGTGCGTCCCACGACGACACCCGCGATGCACCGCTGGGCGGTCGAGCACGCCACCCGGATGTCCGAGGAGGTCGCGCGGCGGTCCTGGCACGTCGTGGGCGACCCCGCCGACCTCGTGCCCGGGGCGGACCCCCCGCCCGGGCGGTCACCGGACGACGTCGAGGAGCGGGAGGTCGCCGAGGTGGCGGTCCGGGCGCTCGCCGCCCAGCTGCTGCGCAGCCAGGCGCAGCGCGAGGAGCTGCGCGCGCTGCGCACGCAGCTGCGGGCCGTCCAGCGCCCCGACGGGTCCGACGCTCAGCCCTGACGCCCGGCGGCGGACCGGGCCCGGCGGGCCGCCCGCCCGAGCAGCCGGCGGGCGCGACCCGCCGCCGACCGGGCGCGCGCCCGGGTCGTGCGGACCGGTCCACCCGTCCCGCCCGCGGGCGTCCGGCCGGGGGCGGCGGGCGGGTCGGCCTCGGCCGACGGCGCCCGGTCCTTCTGGGCCGCCTTGCGCCCCTGGCGGGCCCCGGCGCGCCGCGCGTCCTCGGCCGAGGACTGGGCCAGCGCCTCGGCGTCGGCGTAGGCCGCCACGTAGCGCTCGCGCACGGCGTCGAGCCGGGCCTGCGCGTCCGCGTCGAAGCCGCCGCTGCCCGCGAGCACACCGAGCGCCTCCCACGCCTCGTCGGCCATCTCGCGGACGTCGTCGGGGCAGTCGATCTCCTCCCACCCGGTGCGGATGCGGTGCAGGCCGGGGTCGACGAACTCGTCGATCTCGGCCGCGGCGTCGTCCCCGACCCCGGCCAGCAGCGGCAGGTCGAGCTCGCGCGCGACCCGCCCCAGCACGGCGCGCCAGTCGTCGAGCAGGTCGCCGTAGGGCACGAACGTGCGGGGCGCGTCCCGGGTCATGACCTCGCTGAAGAGCACGACGTTGAGCCAGCTGGCGACCCGGGTGGTCTGCGCGTGGCGCACCGTCCCGCCGGCACCGCGCGCCTTGTAGTAGGCGTCCTTGCTGCCGACGACCTCGGCGGGGTGGCGCAGCATCGTCAGGAAGCACACCTCGGCGCCGACGTCCGCGGCGGCGCGGCGCCACAGCGGCAGGAAGAAGCTGTTGCGGGGGTCCTTGACCACCAGCGCCGGAGCGGCGGCGACCTGCTCGCGCAGCCAGTCCTCGACACCGGCGCGCACCTCCTCCGACGCGGCGACCTCCGCGGTCAGGTCGAACGCGGCCGGGCGGGCGTCGGTCAGCACCGCGCCGGCCCGGCGCAGCAGCCGGGTCTGCAGCTCGACGACCCACTTCGGCTCGAAGAAGCCGCGCGGGTTGCTGCGGTTGCCGGGGACCTCGGGTGGCGGGACCCGCACGCCGGCCAGCTTGAGCACCCCGGCGATGGAGCTGGTGCCGCTGCGCCCGGAGCCGGCGACCACCACCACGCGGGCGGCGGCGCCCGGGCCCGCCGCGGACGTCGGGGGGGCCTCGGGGGTGCTGGTCACAGGGTGCCTTCCGTCGGGGCTGGACGTCCGTGGCGCGGCGCCGGACCGGGCCGGCACGGCGCCCCTTACCCTAGACGGACCGGGCCGTCGACCAAGGAGGACTCCGTTGGCGCAGCGCGTCTTCCTGCACGTCGGCACACCCAAGTCCGGCACCACCTACCTGCAGGACCTGCTGTGGCAGCGCCGCGACGAGCTCCTCGCGCAGGGCGTGCTCGTGCCCGGCCGGACCGCGTTCGACCAGAACCGGGTCTCCCAGGCCGTGCGCCACGGGCTGCACCTGCCCGGCGGGAAGGGACCGGCTCGACGGGCCCGCACCTGGCACCGGTTCCGCGAGCAGGCCGAGGCCCACGAGGGCACCGTCGTGCTGAGCAACGAGTGGTGGTCCAGCGCTCCCGACGACCACCTGCGGGCCGCGATCGAGCAGCTGGGAGGAGAGCGGGTGGAGGTCGTGGTCACGACGCGCTCGCCGGTGCGCCTCGTGCCGGCGGCCTGGCAGGAGTCGCTGAAGGTGGGGCGCGGGCACGGCCTCGACGCCTTCGTCGAGAGCCTGTCCGCAGGCTCCTCCAAGTGGGCCTGGGACGCCCTGGACCCGGCCGTCGTGGCGACCCGCTGGGCGGGCCTCGTCGGCCCCGGGCGGGTGCACCTGGTCACGCTGCCCACCCGACCCGCCCACCGCGGCGTGCTGTGGGAGCGCGTCGCGACCTGCCTGGGGGTGCCCGCCGGGGCAGTCCCGGCCGATCTGCCGGACCCGGTGCCGGGCTCGGGGCCGATCCCGGGCAACGAGTCGCTGTCGGTGCAGGCCGCGCGGCTGCTCCAGGACTACGGCCCCGCGCTGCGCGCCGAGGTCGACGAGGTCGACGCGAGCTGGAAGGGGCACTCCCGCTGGCTGCGGGTCGCGGTGGTCCGCGACGTGCTGGCGGGGCTGCCCGGCGACCCGATCGGGGTCGGCCCCGACCTCGCCGCGTCGCTGGAGGCCCGCGCCGAGCGCGCCGTCACGGCGCTGCGGGCGCTGGGCTGCCCGGTCACCGGCGACCTCGACGACCTGCTCGGCGGCACCGACCGCGACGGTGCCCGCCACCCGGGCACCGTGACCGACGCCGAGCTGGTGGAGGTCGGCCGCCACCTCGCCGCCGGCCTGCTCCGGGCCCGCATCCGTGACGACGCCGCGGGCCCCGGGACCGACGAGGACGAGGACCCGGACACGGGCCCCGGCGACGCCGGGACCGCCCCCCGTGCGGCCCGGGCGGCCGATGCCTCCGACCGCACCCGCCGCTGGACCTTCCTGGTGCCGTCGGCGTACGCGGCCGGCGGCATCGCCCGCACCGTCTTCACCGCCGCCAACGTGCTGGTGAACCGCGGCTGCGAGGTCACCGTGATCACCCTGGCGCGGTCCTCGGCCGAGCCGGCCCTGGACCTCAACCCCGCGGTGCGGCTGGTGCCGCTCCAGGACCGCTACGACCCGGCCGACCCGGAGCACCCCCGCCCGGCGGCGCGGCGCGACCCCACCGCCGACCCGCACCACCGCGAGCTCGACCAGCACCCCTCCGGCCTGGCCACCGCGCCGCACAGGACGTTCACGGGCTACGTCGACCTGCTGCTCGAGCAGCAGCTCGCCGCACTCCCGCCGGGGGTGGTGGTCACCACCCGCCCGGAGTTCGCGGTGGCCGCCAGCCGGTGGAGCGACCCGCGGTCGATCCTGCTGCACCAGGAGCACCTGTCCTTCCTGCCCCGGCCGGAGCCGCTGCGCGCGGCGCTGCGCGACCTCGTGCACGGCGCCGGGGGCGCCCGGACCCTCGACGCGCTGCTCACGCTCACCGACGCCGACCTCGAGCGGTGGCAGGACTACCTCGGCCCGACCGACGTCCGCACCGGGGTGATCCCGAACCCGACCCCGTTCGAGGTCGGCGAGCCCGCCCCGCTGCGCAACAAGGTGGTCATCGCCGCGGGACGGATGACCCGGCAGAAGGGCTTCGAGCGGCTGATCGAGGCCTGGGTGCCGCTGGCCACGAGCCACCCCGACTGGCAGCTGCGGATCTTCGGGGACGGCACCCGGTGGGACGAGCACCGCGCGCAGGTCGACGCGGCCGGCGTGGGCGACCGGATCCTGCTCGGCGGGGTGACCCACGAGCTCGAGCGCGAGCTGGCGGAGTCCTCGGTGTACGCGATGTCCTCGCGCTACGAGGGTCTGCCGATGGTGCTCCTGGAGGCGCTCAGCAAGGGCGTCCCCCCGGTCTCCTTCGACTGCCCCGAGGGCCCGCGGCAGCTGATCCAGGACGGCGCGAACGGCGTCCTCGTCCCCCAGGGCGACATCCCCGGGCTCACCGCGGCGCTGCGTCGGCTGATGGACGACGAGGAGCTGCGCCGCCGGCTCGGGGCCGCCGCGCTCGAGTCGGCGCGGGCCTACCAGGCCGACACGGTCGTGGACCGCTGGCAGGACCTGGTGGCCGCGGTCGACGACGAGCACCCCACCTCCTGAGCCCGGGCCCGGACGCGACGGCCTAGTGGTCCTCGGCCGGGTCCGCCTCCCCGGCGGTGCGCGCGTCCGGCCCGGGGCCGGGCCGGTCGCCCAGGACGAGCGGCACCAGGAGGTCGAGGGCGCGATCGAGCAGCGCCGCGTCGGCGACCAGGCCGGGGTCGGTCCCCTCGGGCGGGGCCGCCCGCAGGTCCTCCAGGTCGCCGACGACGGGGTAGCCCCCCGCGCGCAGCGCCGCGACCACCTCCTCGGTGACCTCCGCGGTGCGGGCCCGGTAGTCCTCGGGCACACCCAGCGACCCCCCGACCCGCTCCCCCGCGAGCCGGCGCTGCGCCAGCCGGCGCTTGACCTGGCGGGCGAACACGGGGTGGGGCAGGTCCTCGGGCAGCCGGGCGACCACACGCCGCAGCAGCTCGGTCTCGACCGTGCCCAGGGACTCGTTGCGCGCCTTCGGGGGCACGGCGTAGTCCGCCTCCGGCAGCCCGGTCGCGGACCGGAACCGCTGCCAGAGGAGGTCGCGGTCCGACCCGGACGGGGGCACCGTGACCAGCACGACGTTCTCGGCGCCCACGCCCTGGGCCCAGCGCGACGCCATCGAGGCCAGGTCCTGGCCCCGCCAGGCCCCGGCGACCGCCCGGTCGCCGTCGCGCTGCGCGAAGGCCGTGGCCAGGAACTCGGCGTAGCTGTCGGTGTCGCCGTTCTTCACACCCTCCTGCCAGACCGCCGGCAGCTGTCGGCCGAGGTCGCGGCAGGTGATCACCACCCGGACGGTGCGGCCCGGGAAGGACCGCACGGCCTGCTCGACCACCCGGGGCCGGGCACCGCCGAACGTCTCGTGGGAGAGCAGCGCCGGCCCGTCGTGGGCGAGGACGTCGGCCACCACCCGGTCCCAGGCGCCCTCGGCCGCCGGGAAGGAGTGCCCGCGGAAGCCGGACCCGCGCAGCGAGAGCGACTCGAGGAAGTGCCCGGCGTTCTCCCCGGGGTAGAGGTACCCGTGCCGACGCAACCGCTCGCGGTTGCGGGCCAGGATGTTCTGCAGCGACGTGGTGCCGCTCTTCGGGGTGCCGACGTGGAGGGTCACCACCGGCTGCGGGGCGCTCACCGGCCGTACCTGCGGACCAGTCGGCGGGCCAGGCGGGCCACGGCCTCGTCGAGGTCGTCGGGCGGTGCGGTGCGCCGGTTCCGGGTCGCCCAGGCGGCCTCGAGCGCCCGACGCACCTCGTCGCGGTCGGGCGGGGCGACGACCTCGGGGAGGTCCGCGCGCGGGGTCGTCGGCAGCTCGTCGACCGAGCCCACCAGCCGCACGTCCTCGCGACCGAGCGCGTCCAGCAGGTCCTGGTTGAGCCGGCAGGCGAGCTGGTCGCCCGCCCGGTCCAGGCCCGGGCGCCCCTCCTCGGGCCGCAGCGGGAGCAGCGCATCCACCAGCGAGGAGCGCGCCTTCTTGTAGCGGCGGTGGTCCAGGTCGTCGAGGTGGACGTTGACCAGGCGCAGCGCCTCGCACGAGGCGTAGCCGAGGGACTCGTTGGAGCGACGTGCGGCCTGCGGCGCGCCGGCCGCGTCGATCGCCGTGGCGGTGCAGAACCGGCGCCACAGCTCGGCCGGCTCCGAGCCGGGGGGAGGGACGACCACGGCGGTGAACGACGCCAGGCCGGGGTGGCCGCGCCACCGCGCGACGATGCCCTTGACGTTCTGGGCGCGGCGGAAGCTGCGCACCGCCTTCGAGCGCTGCGCCTTCGACCCGCCGCGGGTGCGCGCCCCGCGCTGCAACCGACGCAGGTAGGTCGCCCAGTCGTCCGTGCCCCGGTTCCGGGTGAAGCTCTGCCACTGGGCGGGGACCGCCCGGTGCTGGTCGCGCACCGTGAGCACCACGTCGACCGGGACGCCACCGAAGGAGGCCAGCACCTCACCGACCCGCGCCCGGCCGGCGAAGCTGAGGAACTCCTGCGAGAACACCGCGACCCCGTCGCGCTCGCGCGTCCCGTCGACCAGCGCCTGCCAGGGTCCCGGGCGCTGGTCGGCGTGCGCGCGCACGGCGCGGGTCTGCTTGCCGAACGACGCCGCGAACCACGCCTCGGAGCCCTCCAGGCCGCCACCCCGCAGGACGTCCTGGAGGTAGGTCGTTCCTGACTTCATGGTGCCGATGTGCAGGACCACGCGGTCCGCCATGTCCCTGCCCCCTCCGTCGGACGTGTGGCCCGGTCTGCGCCGGTCTGCGCCGGTCTGCGCGGTCTGCGCGCCGCGTCAGCGCTGCGCGTACTCCTGGAGCATGCGCCGGCCGATGACCATCTTCTGGATGTCCGAGGTGCCCTCCCCGATCAGCATGAACGCCGACTCGCGGTAGAGGCGCTCGATCTCGTACTCCTTGGAGTAGCCGTAGCCGCCGTGGATCCGGAAGGACGCCTCGACGACCTCGTTGCAGTACTCCGAGGCGAGCATCTTGGCCATCCCGGCCTCGACGTCGTTGCGCTCGCCGCTGTCCTTGAGCCGGGCGGCCCGGACCATCATCGCGTGCGCCGTCTCGACCTTGGTGGCCATCTCGGCCAGGCGGAAGAGGACCGCCTGGTGCTGGGCGATCGGCTTGCCGAAGGTCTCACGCTGCTGGGCGTAGTCGATGCCGAGCTCGAAGGCCCGCAACGCGATCCCGCAGGCGCGCGCCGCGACGTTGACGCGGCCGACCTCGACGCCGTCCATCATCTGGTAGAAGCCGCGGCCGGGAGCCTCGCCGAGCACCTGGTCGGCACCGAGCCGGTGGCCCTCCAGGACCATCTCGGTCGTGTCGACGCCCTTGTAGCCCATCTTGTCGATCTTGCCGGGGATGGTGACACCCTGCGCGGTCTCGCCGAACCCGGTCTCCTTCTCCACCAGGAACGTCGTCATGTTGCGGTGCGGGGAGTCCTCGCCCTCGTCGGTGCGGGTCAGGACCGCGACCAGGTTGGCCGAGCCGCCGTTGGTCAGCCACATCTTCTGACCGGTGATCTCGTAGCCCTCGTCGGTGCGCACCGCCTTGGTCCGGATCGCCGAGACGTCGGAGCCCAGGCCAGGCTCGGACATCGAGAAGGCGCCGCGCACCTCACCCGTCGCCATCCGCGGGAGGTAGCGGCGCTGCTGCTCCTCGGTGCCGTGCCGCATCAGCATGTAGGCGACGATGAAGTGGGTGTTGATGACGCCGGAGACGCTCATCCAGCCCCGCGCGATCTCCTCGACGCACAGCGCGTAGGTCAGCAGCGACTCGCCCAGACCGCCGTGCTCCTCGGGGATCATCAGGCCGAAGACGCCGAGCTCCTTGAGGCCCTCGACGATCTCGGCGGGGTACTCGTCGGCGCGCTCGAGCTCGGCGGCCACCGGGATGATCTGCTCCTCGGTGAACTGCCGGACCGCCGCGAGGATGTCCTGCTGGTCCTCGCTCAGCCCGTCCGTGCGGCACAACCGGCCCATGTCTGCTCCCCTTCCGAAAGGTGCTCGCAGACTACCGGCGCGGGTGCGCCGCGGACGGTCCGCCGGTGTGACAACCCTCACCGCGGCCGGCCGGGTTGTCGCCCGGGACGCGCCCCGGGGAGGATGCACGCCATGGACCAGCCCAAGACCGTCTTCCTGCACGTCGGGTGCCGGAAGTCCGGCACGACGGTGCTCCAGCTGGGCCTGCGCCGCAACGTCGCGGCGCTGGTCGACGCCGGCCTCGCCCAGCCCCTCGTCGGGCGCGGATCGACGCTGCGCGAGCTCGTCGAGCCGCTGCGGGACGCGGTGGCCGGGAAGGGCGAGCAGCCCGCCCGCGAGGCCGTGGCCGCCCTGTCGGCGCGGATCGCCGCAGCAGCCGAGCCCCGGCACCTGATCACGCTCGAGGCCCTGGCGGAGATGCCCGTCGAGATCACCACGCTGGTCCTGGAGGGTCTCGCCGAGCACGACGTGCACGTGGTGGTCACCGCCCGGTCGTGGGCGCTGACCATCCCCAGCGAGTGGCAGCAGCGGGTGAAGGCCCGCTACACCGGTGACTACGTCGAGTACGCCGCCGCGGTCCGCGACCCCGGGTCGGCGACGTCGGTGGCGGCCGCCGAGGCCGCGTTGTTCCGGCGGCGCCAGGACGTCGCCGATGTCGTCGACCGCTGGCGGACCGGGGGGTCCGCCACCGTGCACGTGCTCCTGGTCCCCTCGGACCGGTCGGTGCGCCCGGACCTGTTCGGCCTGTTCGCCGAGGTGGTGGGCATCGACCCCGCGCTGCTGGAGGTCCCCGACCGCGTGGTCAACCCCTCCCTCACCCCTGAGGACGCCGAGGTGCTGCGACGGGTCAACCTCGCCCTCGGGGACCGGCTGCCCAACCCCCGGGGCAGCTACAAGTACAGCGTGCGGAAGTGGATCGCGGTGGGGGCGATGATGCGCCGCGAGGGCGGCCGGCGCCGGATCCGGCTGCCGCGCGACCTCGAGGGCTGGGCCTCGGCGGAGGCGCTGCGCCAGGTCGACCACGCCCGCGAGGTCGGCTGCGCGGTCCACGGCGACGAGGAGGCCTTCGTGCACCCGGTCCTCCCCGGTGAGGACCACGTGCCGCTGACCGACGCGGAGGTGGCCGAGGCGGCGAGCGTCGTGCTGGCCGAGCTGGCCCACAAGCACGCCCGCCGCCTGGCGAAGGAGAAGCGGCAGAAGCGGCGAGCACGCAGGGCACGCGCGAAGCGGCGCAGGACGACCCGCACGGCACGCGGGCCCGTCACGACCGGGCCGTCACCGGCGTCCGGCACGGGCTCGCGGCCGGTCGTCCAGCAGGCCCGCCGGGCCCGGCGGGTCGCCCGGCGCTCAGCGCGCCGGGTCGTCTCCCGGCTCGGGCGCGGCGCGTCCTGAGCGGCCGAGCGCGCGCGCGAGCCGGCCGGCGACCCGCCGCGGCACCGACGGCGGCGGGGGTGGGGGCGGTGCCGCCAGGGCGGCCTCCAGGTCCTCGACCCTGAGGCTCAGCCGGTCCCGCTCCTGCTCGACGTCCCGCTGCCCCTGCCGGGCACCGAGCAGCTCCTCCTGCAGCTCGCGCACCCGCACCAGCATCTCGGCCAGGACGTCGGGCAGCCCCTCGAGGAGCTCGGCGTCGCCGACGTCGTCGGGGTGCCGGGACCCCGGCGACGGGGCGGTCGGCAGCAGGTCCTCCAGGTCCCCGTGCACCTGGTAGCCACCTGCGCGGACCTGCTCGACCCACGAGCGCGCAACCGTGCCGAGCTGCTCGATGAGGTCGGGCGGGGCGACCGGCTTGGCCGCCGGCACCGCGCTCAGCAGCGTCTGCGCGAACCACCGCTTGGCCACCCGGGAGTGCCACGGCTGCTCGAGCCGTCCACCCACCGCGTGCAGGACCCGTCGGAGCAGGGCGACCTGCGCGGAGCCGAGCGACTCGTTGCGCACCGGTACCTGGGTGAGGTCGACGACGCCGGCCGGCAGGTCCACCGCCTCGGCGAACCGCTGCCAGAGCAGCCCGGGCGCCACGCCGGGCGGAGGGCAGGGCACGACGTGGATCCGCTCGGGTGGCACCAGCCGCCCCCAGCGCTCGAGCACGCCGAGCAGGTCCTGGGAGCGCCAGAAGGTCCGCTCCGCCGCCGGCTCGAGGGTGTCCGGGTGCAGCAGCCCGTCGCTGAACTCGGCGAAGCTGCGGTTGCGACCGTTCTTGACCTCCTCCTGCCAGGCCGCCGTCACGCTCCGGCCGAGGTCCCGGGCGGTCACGACGACGTGGAGGTCGAAGTCGGTGAGCATCCCGCCCATCCGCGCCACCTGGTCCCGGTCGGCGGCGCCGAAGATCTCGTGGCTGAGCACGACGGTCCCGCCGAGCCGGCGGCCCCGGCGCAGCAGGTGCGCGAAGGTGCCCTCGACCCGCTCGGGGTCCAGCCCCCAGCGCGACGGCGTCCCCGCCATCTCCACCGCGGCGTGGAACATGCCCTCACGTCCGACGTAGGGGTAGACGTGGTCGTGCTCGCGGAGCTCGGTGCGGTGGGTGCTCAGCACGCCCTGGAGGTAGGTGGAGCCGCTCTTGGGGAGCCCGACGTGGAAGAACAGCCGCTGCGCCGCGCCGTCGGCGGGGTCGGTCGGGCCCGCCCCGGCCCCCGGGGCCTGCTCGGTCTCGCTCACGACCAGCGTCCCCCCGTCTCGGTGCGGTCGCCGCCAGCCTAGGTGCTCCGGCGCCGCAGCCGCGGCAGCCGACGCCGGCGCCCTGACGTGCCGCCACCGGCCGGCGCGCGCGGCCGTCGGCCGTCGGCCGCCCGGCGGCGGAGCACCTCGGCGAGCGCCAGCACCGCGGCCTCCGACACCTCGGTCTCGGTCGGCTCGGCCGGGTCCGCGGTCGCGTCGGGGCCCGGTGGCTCGAAGGCCTCCTCGCGGCAGCGCAGGTCCTCCAGGGTGCCCTCGATCCGGCACCCGGCGGTCCCGAGCGAGGCGGCCTGCGCCGCCGCCACCTCCTCGCACCACTCCCGCAGGCCGGCCGGCACCCGGATGGACGTGCCGGTCTGGGGCCCGAGCACCTGGGCGGCGAGGAAGCGCTTGCCGACCGCTCCGTAGACCCGGCGGCGGTGCACCTCCTCGGGCAGCACCTCGTTGACCCGGCGCAGCAGCTCGGCCTGGGCGCGGCCGAGGCTGGTGTTGCCGGCGCTCTCCTGGGGCACCAGGCGGGAGGCGTCGACCCCGAGCACCCGGCAGAACCGCTCGAGGAGCAGCGTCGGGGCGCTACCAGGGGGTGGCACGGTGACGACGTGGACCCGGTCCGCCGGCAGCAGGGAGGACCACCGCGCGACGACCGCGGCGGCATCGAGGTGGATCCACGGGTGCCCCGTGGCCCCCCGGCGCTGCGCCTGCTGCAGCCGGTGCAGGTAGTGCCCGTAGGTCGTCGAGCGGCCGGCCTTGAGCTCCTGCTGCCACGAGGAGGGCAGGGCGCGGGCGAGGTCGCGCACGGTCACCACGACGTGCACCTCGCGGTCGCCGGCCGCGGCGAGGAGGCGCCGCGCCTGGGCCTCGGAGGTCGCGGCGAGGGACTCCTGGCTGAGCAGCGCCCGGTCACCGGGCGCCCCGGCGAGCGACCGGGTCCACCGCTCCAACGCCCCGGCGGCACGCGGCGGGTGGCTCGGCGAGAGGCGCTCGCGGACCACCAGCATCACCGCGAAGGTCTCGTCGAGGTCGCGCGGCACCAGGTCGAGGCCCTGCGCCGCGAGCTCGTCGGCGTTGGCGCGCAGCACCCCCTGGAGGTAGGAGGTCCCGGTCTTCTGCAGCCCGACGTGGAGGTAGAGGCGCTGCGGGTCGGCCATGACCCACAGATACGCCATCCGGGCGCCGCGCAGCACACCGGGGTCCGAGCACCAGGGCGCCGCCCGGTCGGCCCCGGGGGCGCAGCCCCGCTAGGACACCAGGCCGACCAGCCGCTCGCCCTCCGCGAGCCCGACCGCGCCGACCCGGGTCACGACCCGGGTGCGTCGCTGCACCGCGGCCTCGTCGAGGTTGCGGTTCAGGTCGGTGCGCAGCACCGCCCGACCGGACTCGTCGCGGACGAGCAGCAGGGTGCGGGGCAGGCTCCGTGAGGCCTTCAGGCACTCGGACCGGCACTGCTGCACGCTGCCGGCGGCGTCGCCGGAGCGACCCGACCCGACGAGGGCCGCGAGCCGCTGCTCGCGCGGGGTCAGCTCCTTGCTCCGGGTGGTCACGTGCACCTGGACGCCGCGGCCGACGGCGGCGCGCAGGGCACCGTAGACCCGTCGCAGGCGCAGCACCGAGGTGACCAGGTCGAGCCGGTCGCCCGCCTCCTGCGCCGTGATGGCGCGCAGCAGCGTCACGACGGCCAGGCGTCGCTCGGCCCCGTCGCCCGTCGGGTCGGAGCGGGCCTCCGTGGTCTGCCCGGGCAGGTCCTCGAGCCAGTCGAAGCCGGCCACGACCGCGTCGTGGTCCGAGCCGGTCCTCATCGGCCGGTGGCTCGTCGCCGCGAGCAACCCCTCCGCCCGGTTCATCAGGTAGTCGATGGTGTAGCCGAAGTGGTTCCCGGTCGGGAAGGAGCTGCCGAGGGTGTCGTAGGTCGCCTCCAGACCGGCGGCGTCGAGCAGGTCGCGGGGGTAGCGGCCGCTGCGGTAGTGCACGTTGAAGTCGCCGCCGACCAGGACCGGCCCGCTCGGCGCGAGCTCCTCGGCCAGCGAGCCGAGCCGGGTCACCGAGGGCCGCAACAGGTCCGGCAGGCCCCGGACGACCGGGGCGACGTGCACGGCCACCACGGACACGCGGCGACCGGTGGCGGACTCCAGGGTCACCCAGTTCGCGTAGCGCAGCCCCAGACGACCGTCCCAGCCGGGCGGGATCCTGCGGACGTTGGAGATCCGGGTGGTGCCCGAGCGCACCTCGGTCCACCGGTCGGTGTTCCAGGCCACGGCGGTCGCGCCGGTGTACCGGTCGGTGCGGTCGCGGTGCACCGCGTAGCCCTCGGGCGCCAGGACGGAGTCGTAGCGGCCCGAGACCTCGTTGTAGGTGATGAAGTCGGGGTCGAGCGCGAAGATGCGGCGCAGGTCGGCCTGGAACTGCTGCCACGGCATCCGCATCGGCATGTTGGTCTGCACGGCGAGCACGTCCGCATCGGTCCCCGCCCCCGGCTGCCGGGGGCCGGGCGCCGCGACGGCAGCGGGACCGGCCAGGACCGGGAGGGCGACCACCGGGAACGCGAGCGCCAGCGACGCGACCAGCGCAGCGCGCAGCCGGCCGCGCGGGCGCGGGGCGCGCGAGGGTCGGGGGGGCGTGGGGTACGGCATGGGCGGGGGCTCCTCGTGCTCGGGCGGACCCCGGTCCGGGTCTCGTCCCACGCATCACAACACCCCCACCAGTCACAGACAACGGGTTCACGTGAACTACAGATCTGTAGTTATCGCAGGCTCCCGGGACCCCGGTGACGGGCCCGGGAGCGGCGGCCGCGACTAGGGTGGCCGGCATGCTGGTGACGGCCTCCACGGTCAAGGACACCCTGGAGAACGTCCGCTTCTTCGTCGAGGCGAACCACTCCTCCGGGGTCGACCACCTCGTCGTCTTCCTCGACGCCCCGCGCGACCCCGGGCAGCCCGAGGTCGCTGCCTGGCTGGACGCCCACCCCGCCGTCACCTGCCTCCGGACCGGACGGTCGTGGTGGGGCGGGGACCGGCCGCGCAGCCTGAACGTCCGCCAGCAGGTCAACGTGAACTGGTTGCGCGCCGCCCTCGAGCCGCTGGGGTGGGCGCAGTGGCTGGTCCACCTGGACGGGGACGAGGTGGCCCGGGTGGACGCCGGCGCCGTCGCCTCGGTGCCAGCGGACCGCGACGCCCTGTGGCTGCCGCCGCTCGAGGCGGTCAGCGAGCCGGAGCCCGCGGCGCGACCGACCCGGTTCAAGCGGCTGCTCGACGAGGACGACCTCGCCCTGCTGCAGGTGCTGGGCGCGGTCGCGGAGCCGACCAACCAGGCGTACTTCCACGGCCACGTGATGGGCAAGTCCGCCGTGCGGCCCGCCTCGGGCCTGGCGCTGAGCCTGCACCACGCCCTGGCGCCGACCGGCGAGCGCGTGCCGCGCCACGAGGACGAGCGGCTCGCCGTGCTGCACTACGACGCCGTGTCCGGAGCGGAGTTCGTGCGCAAGTGGACCGCGCTCGCGCACGCCGGACCGGCGCGCTACCGGGCCTCCCGCGCGCCGGTCGCGCGCGCGCTGGCCGCCCTGGTGGGCAAGGACCTGCCGGACGACGTCCGCGCCCGCTACCTGCGCCGCGTCTACGACCGGACGACCCGTGACGACGTCGGCCTGCTCGCCGACCTCGGGCTGCTGGTCGAGGTGGACCCCCTGCCGGGTGGGGCCGCGGGCGCGGCGCCGCGCCCGCTCCCTCCGGAGGCCGCCGCGGGTCTGGCCGACCGGGTCGAGGAGCTCCGCGACCGACCCAAGCGCCCCTACCTGGTCGAGGAGCGGCGGGGTGCGGCCGCGACGACGCCGGCCCACGACGGCGCGGGGCGGTCCGGTGTCAGGGGCCTGCTGCGCCACGGCCGCGCCGGCGGCGCGGCGCGCTGAGCCGCCGCGCGCGGGCCCGCACGGCGCGAAGCACCCGGTGGACGCCGCCCACCGGCTCCGGCGGGCCCGCCGGGGGCGGCTCGCGCCGGGCGCGGCGCTCGGCCCGCACGTCCCCGAGCAACCTCGCGGCGAGGTCGACCGCGACCGTCGCCACCTCCGCATCGGTCACCGACGACGGCAGCCGGCGCGGCTCGAGCTCCTCGGGCACCAGCAGGTGGGACGGGTCCCCCACGACGTCGTAGGCGTGGGCGGCGAGGTGCCCCACCGCCGCCGCCCCCGCTCGCGGCACTCCGCGACCTGGTCGGGGTCGGGCCAGAACCGGTCGCCGCCACGCGGCACCAACCGGTCGTCGGCCAGGAAGCTGCGGATCCACACGCCGCGGTCGAAGGCCGAGCCGAAGCCGTCCAGCGACCCGTTGACCCGGCGCAGGGTCTCCGCCTCAGCGACCCCCATCGAGGTGTTCGGGAAGGACGCCGACACGTCGATCCCGGTGGTGTCCAGGCCGAGCACGCCCCCGAACCGGTGCCACACGTCGGCGCGGTCGGCGCCGGGGTCCAGGACGACCACGTGGGTCCGCTCGGGCGGGACCGCCGCCGCCCAGCGCTCGAGCACGAGGCGCAGGTCGAGGGTGCGCCAGTTCCAGATCGCCGACGGGCTCTCGGAGACCGTGCGCGCGTACTGCGACATCGGGGTGGTGGCCCCGTTCTTGAGGTGCTCCTGCCAGCTGGCGGCGAAGAGCCCGAGCGGCTCGCGGGCGGTGACGACGACGTGGACGTCCTCGACCGGGAGCGCCTCGACCATCCGGCTCGCCTGCGCGGCGGAGGCCGCGGCGAAGAACTCGTGGCTGACCAGCCCGGTGCCCCGGACCGGCGAGGTCGCCAGCTCCTCGACCAGCCGTGGCCAGGCGGTGCGGTGACGCTCGGGGGCGCGGCGGTGCGCCGGCTCCTCGCGGACGGTGCGCGAGGCCCACAGGTGGTCGCGTCGCTCCGTCCCGGGGACCAGCACGCCGCGCTCGCGCAGCTGCTCGCGCTGCGACCACACGATCGTCTGCAGGTAGGAGGTCGCCGTCTTGGGGAGCCCGAGGTGGACGACGACGCGGTCGACCACTACAGCGAGGTCCGGAACCGCTCGACGGCCTCGGCCAGGGCGGCCTCGTCGCGGGTGGCGGCCGGGACCAGCAGCTCCTGGACGACGTCGGTCAGCTCCGCCAGGCGGAGGTGGTGGCGACGCACGGCGGCCAGGTCCTCCTCGAGCGCGGCCACCCGCTCCTCCAGCCGGCGCACCGCGTCGCCCTCGCCCCCCGGGCCCACCAACGACCTCAGCTGCACGCGTCCCACTCTCCCACCAGTCGCACGGTCGGTCGCCCCTTGCGGGCCAGCCGCGTGGTCTCCACGTGCCTGGCCCCGGCACCGCGCAGCAGCGTAGCCACCTGGTCGACGTCGACCCGGCCCACCATCCACTCGGCGCGCTCCTCGGGGTCGACGAACACGTCGGCCAGCAGCCGGCCGCCCCGCCGCAGCGCCATCGAGCACAGCCGCGCCAGGTGCTCGCGACCGACGCCCGAGGTCGCGTCCAGCACGTGGCGCGCCAGCACCACCCGCGGCCGGGGGTCGTGGGCCAAGCGGGTCCCCTCGGCCAGCACCGAGCGCAGCTCGGTCAGGTTCAGGTGGCGGACCTCGAGCCGCAGCCCCTCGGCAGCCGCGCGGTCGGCGGCGTGCCCGAGGGCGCGCGGCACGTAGTCCGAGGCGGTGACGCGGAGACCCTGCCGGGCCAGCCACAGGCTGTCCGAGCCGCGGCCCGCACCCACGTCGAGGACCTCCGCGTCGAGCTCGTGGGCCAGCTCGGCGGCCCGACGCGCCAGCGGTGAGGGCTTGCGGACGACCCGCTCGGCCGGGAAGCGCGCTCGGCGCTCCCAGTAGCGCAGCCCCGGCTGGGTCCCGCGGAACCAGTCCTCGAGCTCGCGCACCGTCCGGTCGGGGGTGGTGAACTGGAAGGCGGGGTCGGGGACCTTCCACCCCGGCCCGTAGGTCGCCTCGAGCAACCGTTCGGGGTGGGCCGGGACCGGCATCGCGCGACCCTCGAGGGTGGCGGTCCCGAGCGGGCGCAGCCAGGATGCCTCGAACGGCGTGCCGATCTCGCCCATCAGGTGCAGGCGGCCGTGGTCCAGGAAGCCGCCGAAGACGTCGAGGCCACGGGTGACGTCGGCCTCGACGACGGAGATCTTGAAGGCGGCCCCGCTGTAGCGGGAGGTGTCCCAGCCCTCCGCGGCCAGCGCGCGCTGCACCCGGAAGGACTCCCGGACGACGTCGACCGGCACCTGGTGGGTGCTGACGTAGCCGAGGTCGGCGTCGGAGTCGTGCCCGAGCACGGCACCCTCGCGGACCGCCCCGAGCAGCGTGCCGTAGGCCAGGAACGGCTCGACGCCGGCCCGCTGGAGCGCCTCGACCACGTCGGAGGTGGCCTGCACCAGTCCGGCGATGTCGCTGCGGGACCGACCGGCGAAGGTCGGCACCAGCTTGCCGGACTTGTCGATCCCGAGCTCGACGCCCTGGGCGTTGCGGACCTCGACCCGCCCCTCACCGGACCCCAGGCGCAGCTCGCGGTCGAAGTAGACCCGCCCGGACACCGAGTGGCGCAGCACCACCCGGGAGCGGCCGTCGAGGTGCCGGACCAGCGGTACCGGCCAGGCGACCCGGCGCAGCACCCGGGCGCTGCCCTCGGTGTCGCGCAGCGTCCAGAACGTCCACACCCGACGTCCGTCGAGGCAGACGTCGACCGGGTGGTCCCCCGTGGTGAGGAGCCGCACCCCGTCGTCGTCGACCCCGCGGACGCGGGTGGCGGACGGCACCAGGCTCAGTCCGTCTGCACGCGGGCGAACGGGTCGAGCCCGCCGTCGGCGCGTGCGGAGGTGCCGTCCTCGTAGACCGCCTCGCGGCCGCTGCCGAACACCAGCCGGGCCCCGCGACCACCGAACCGGTTCCACCAGTAGTCCATGTGCTCCTCGTAGCGGTTGACCCGGCCCTTGTTGCGGTAGATGCCGAGGTTCTCGTCGCTGACCTTCGCCAGGCCGGACCAGTTGGCCGAGCCGTTGAGCAGCGCGTGGCCCGAGCGGTCGCCGCCGTAGTTGCCCACGATCGACATCGACTTCATGTGGAAGTAGTTGTCGAACTGCCCGTCGCCGTTGGTGTCCTGGACCATGTGGCGCAGCGGGACCGGTCCGCGCCCGCCCCCGTCGCGCAGGATGCGGCCGGTGTCGATGCCCATCACGGTGTAGCCGACCCGGATGTCGCAGCCGCTGTTCCACAGCGACTTGACCTTGCGGGCCAGCGCGTTGCCGCGCGGGTTGCGCATCACGTCGGGGAAGATCCGGAGCCGGGTGCGGTTGCTGGCGGTGTTGGTCGCGCCCTGGCAGCGCACCCGGTTCAGCATCTGCATCACCGGGTCCTTCACGTTGCGGCCGGTGTTGGGGAACATCAGCAGCCGGAACCCGCCGAACGACTTGTCGGCGTAGGGCTTCTTGGCGCGGCGGTCCTTGGCGGCCTGCTGGAAGATCCGGTTCGTGAAGTCCCAGACCTCGCCGTTGCCCCGGTGGGTGTAGTTGTCGTTCCACTGGTTGGTGGTCGAGGCGACGGTGAAGTTCGCCGAGCCCTGCATGACGACCTTCTTCGCCTTGCCGACCTCGGAGAACATGTAGAACTTCGAGTGCGCGGCCCCGCCGCCGCCGCGGCAGGTCTTCTCGCAGACCCGGGCCCAGCTGCGGCGCTTGGCCGGGAAGTCGCTGTTGTTGCGGCGCAGCCCCGCGCGCAGCGCGCGGTACGGCGGGTTGTCGACCTTGCGCACGTTCTGGTCGTCCATCAGCAGCCGCACCCGCACCCCGCGCCGCTGGGCGCGCAGCAGGGCGTCCTTGCCCTCGCTGGTCAGGAAGTTCCACGTGAAGATGTTGATGTTCGCGCCCCGCGGGGTGGAGTTCACCGACCGCATGATCTCGCGGAAGATCTTGCGCTGCGCGGTGGAGCCGCCGACCGCGCTGTTGAAGGTGGGCCCCGAGCTGGGGGTGAAGTTGTCCGGTGTGGCCGAGGCCGACGAGACCGTGCTCACCGGCACCATCAACCCGGTGGTGGCCAGCAGCAGGGCGAGCGCCCTGGTGAACGTCCTAGTCATGCGATGGTCCCCTCGATCATCGGTGGTGTGGCGGCGGGCGGAGCCCGCGCACGCGTCCCGCCCCGCTCCGACGCGGGCGGCGGGTACCGCGGCCCGATCAGCGTACGCCCCGATCCGCCCGGGACCGCTACCGGCGCGGCGCGGCGCTCAGCCGCGGCAGGAGCGGACGGCCTCCACGTAGGCGCGATCGCCCTCCAGGGGCCCCTCGGCCTGGCGCACCTCGCCGCCCAGCACGCCGTAGGACCGGTCGTAGGTGACCAGCCGCTGGCCCGACGAGCACCCGAGCCGGTCGGCCTCGACGTACTCCCCGTCCTCGACGCACCCGGCGTACCCCCGGGCCAGGGTCGCCCCCTCGACCCACACCTGCGCGCAGGCGGGCGCGTCCTCCGGCACCGCGGCGTCCGACGAGCCGCCCGGCCCGTCCTCGGACGGGCTCGACGACGGCGACCCCGCCGGGGACGAGGCGGACGAGGCGGGGTCGTCCACGGCCCGCTCCGGTTCGTCGCTGCCGCAGCCGGCGAGCAGGCAGGGTGCGAGCAGGGCCACGACGGCGCCCACCGCACGCGGGGACGGCGGTCGGCGACGCGTGCGCATGCGTCGCAGCGTACGCCTCCGGCGGACCTCCGGGCGCTAGCCTCGGGCCGTGAGCAGCACCCCGAGCCGCGTCTACGCCGCCCGACTCGTCGGCCTGCCCATCTTCGACCCCCAGGGCGACCAGGTCGGCAAGGTGCGCGACCTCGTCGTGGCCGTGCGCTCGGAGGTCAGCCAGCCGCGCGTGCTGGGCCTGGTCGCGGAGGTCTTCGGCCGCCGCCGGATCTTCGTGCCGATGACGCGGGTCACCAACATCGACAGCGGTCAGGTCTACACCACGGGACTGCTCAACATGCGCCGCTTCGAGCAGCGCTCCACCGAGACGCTGGTGATCGGGCAGATGCTGGACCGGACGGTGACCATCTCCCCGACCGGCGTCGTCGGGACCGTCTACGACGTCGCGATGGAGCAGACCCGCAACCGCGACTGGGTGCTCTCGCGGGTGGCGGTCCAGGAACCCGGCAAGGGGCTGCGCCGCAAGGGCCAGACCCACGTCGTGGCGTGGGACGAGGTCGAGGGGCTGACCGAGCGCGACGAGGCCCAGGGCGCCACCCACCTGCTGCACGCGCTGAACGAGATGCGTCCGGCGGACGCGGCCTCGGTGCTCCACGACCTGCCCCGGGACCGCGTGGCCGCGGTGGTGGCGGCGCTGACCGACGAACGGCTCGCGGACGTCCTGGAGGAGATGGACGACGAGGACCAGGTACAGATCCTCGAGCGGCTCGGCACCGAGCGGGCCGCCGACGTCCTCGAGGAGATGTCGCCCGACGACGCCGCGGACCTCATCAACGAGCTGCCGCCGGAGACCGCCGAGCTGCTGCTGGACCTGATGGAGCCCGAGGAGGCCGAGGACCTCCGTCGGCTGATGTCCTACGTCGAGGACACCGCGGGCGCGATGATGACGCCGGAGGCGGTCATCCTCGGGCCCGACGCCACGGTCGCGGACGCGCTGGCGCTCGTGCGCGACCCCGACCTCACCCCGAGCCTGGCCGCCGCGGTCTACGTGTGCCGGCAGCCGCTGGAGACGCCGACCGGCCGCTTCCTGGGGGTGGCGCACATCCAGCGGCTGCTCCGCGAGCCGCCGTCGTCGCTGGTGGCGGGCGCCATGGACGAGACCCTGGAGAACGTCCGCCCCGAGGCCTCGATCGACGAGGTCGCGGCCCACCTGGCCTTCTACAACCTGGTCGCCGCGCCGGTCACCGACGAGGGCGGTCACCTGATCGGCGTCGTCACCGTCGACGACCTGCTCGACCACCTGCTGCCCGAGAACTGGCGCGACCGCGGGACCCGCTCCGGCCGTCGGCCGGGGCTGGTCACCGGGGCCTCCTCGACGAGGGCGGCCGGCCGTGGTTGAGCCGCGGCCGGGACGGGCGCCGCTGCGCTCGTCGCGTCCGCCCCGGCCCCCGGAGCGCGAGCTGCGCGAGCGGTTGGACACGCCACGCGCGACGCGGCGCGCGCTGGTGCGTCGCCCGGCCTACGACTCCGAGACGTTCGGGGTCTTCGCCGAGTCCTTCGCGCGCTTCATGGGGACCGCGACCTTCCTGCTCTACATGACGATGTTCGTGGCGGTCTGGCTCGTCTGGAACCTCCTGGTCCCTGCGCCGCTGCGGTGGGACGACTACCCGTTCATCTTCCTGACCCTGATGCTCAGCCTGCAGGCCTCCTACGCGGCGCCGCTGATCCTGCTCGCCCAGAACCGCCAGGAGATCCGCGACAAGGTGATCGCCGAGCAGGACCGGCAGGCCAACGCCCGCGGCCACGCCGACATGGAGTTCCTGGCACGCGAGGTGGCCTCGCTGCGGATGTCGGTGGGCGAGGTCGCGACCCGCGACTTCCTGCGCTCGGAGCTGCGATCGCTGCTCGCCGAGATCGACGAGCGGTACGGCGACCCGCGCGAGGACGCGGACGGCGCCCGGGCGTCCGGCGGCCGTGACGCCGACGACGACGGTCCGGCGGGCAGGCGCTGAGGGCCCCCGCCTAGACTCGGGCATCATGAGCACCTCCTCCGACCACCCCGACCAGGCTGCCGTCGGCACCGTGCTGGACCGGGTGCACGCCGCGCTGGCCACGGTGAACGACCCCGAGATCAAGCGTCCCATCACCGAGCTCGGCATGGTCGACTCCGTGGTGGTCGACGACGCCGGCACCGCCCGGGTCCGGGTGCTGCTGACGGTGGCCGGGTGCCCGATGAAGGACACCATCAACCGCGACGTGACCCTCGCCGTCGAGCGGGTCGACGGCGTGGTGGGCGTCGCCCTCGAGCTCGGCGTGATGACCTCCGAGCAGCGCGAGGAGCTGCAGGCGACGCTGCGCGGCGGGCAGGCGCAGCGCGAGATCCCGTTCGCGCAGCCGGGCTCGCTGACCAAGGTCTACGCGATCGCCAGCGGCAAGGGCGGGGTCGGCAAGTCCTCGGTGACGGTCAACCTGGCGCTGGCGCTGGCCGCGCAGGGTCAGCGGGTGGGCGTGGTCGACGCGGACGTGTACGGCCACTCGGTGCCGGCGATGCTCGGCATCGCCGACTCCCGACCGACCCAGGTCGAGGACCTGATCATGCCGGTGCCGACGGCCAGCGGGGTCTCGGTGATCTCGATCGGGATGCTCAAGCCGCGCCGCGACCAGGTGGTCGCCTGGCGCGGCCCGATGCTCGACCGTGCGCTGGTCCAGATGCTCTCGGACGTCTACTGGGGCGACCTCGACGTGCTGCTGCTCGACCTGCCCCCCGGCACCGGCGACGTGGCCATCTCGCTGGGCCAGCACCTCCCCGGGGCCGAGGTGCTCGTGGTGACCACGCCCCAGGAGGCCGCCGCCGAGGTGGCCGAGCGCGCCGGCACGATGGCCTCGATGATGCACCAGCGCGTGGTCGGCGTCGTCGAGAACATGTCCTACCTGCCCTGCCCCCACTGCTCGCCCGAGGAGGACCACCGCATCGAGGTGTTCGGGACCGGCGGCGGGGACCGGGTCGCTGCGACGCTCTCGAGCCGCTTCGGCTACGACGTGCCGGTGGTCGGCCGCGTGCCGCTGGACCTCTCGCTGCGCGAGGGCGGCGACGTCGGCAAGCCGGTGATCGAGGCCGACCCGACCTCCCCCGCCGCGGTGGCGCTCCGCGGCGTCGCCGAGGCCCTCGCCCGCCGCGGCCGCGGCCTGGCCGGGCGACAGCTCGGTCTCTCCCCCGCCGGCCGGGCCTAGCCCGTGCCCGGGTTCCTGGAGCTCGTCGTCATCGCCTTCGTGGCGATCGTCGTCTTCGGGCCCGACAAGCTCCCGGACCTGGCCAAGCAGGCGGGCTCGCTGGCCCGCAAGGCCCGCTCGCTGGCCAACAACGCCCGCGACGAGCTGCGCACCGAGCTCGGGCCGGAGTACGCCGACCTCGAGCTGCGCGACCTCGACCCCCGCGCGGTCGTCCGGCGCCACATCATGGAGGCGATGGAGGAGGCCGACGAGGAGGAGCGGCGCACGCGCACCCGCGGCACCACGCTGGGCGAGGGCGAGGTCCCGCCCTTCGACGTCGAGGCCACCTGACCGACGCCGGGCCGGCCCGGCCTCAGTCCCGGCTCTGCGCAGCGGCGAGGCCCGCCAGCGGGACGACGCAGCGGCGTGACGGTCCGCCGTCGCCGGGGCCCTCGACCAGCTCGACGAAGTCGGCGCCGACGCGCAGCAGCGTCCCCTCGCGCCGGCCGCCGTCGCGCAGGTGCAGCACGCAGGGCTGCTCGTCCTCGGCCAGCCGGCGCAGCGCCGAGCCGAGCCCCAGGGCGGCGACGCGGGGCCACGCCACCTCCGGCACCGACCGGGGGGACAGCCCGCTGACGGCCCGCACGGCGGCGAGCAGCAGCGCCCAGTCCTGACCGGCGGCGCGCAGCAGCACCCAGTCGCCACCCACCCGCTCCACCCGACCGGTCAGCGGCCCGGGGCCCGCCAGCTGCACCGTGACCTCCTCGCCCACCGAGGCCATGAACCTGCTGGCCAGGGTGACGGCGCGGTACTCCGCTCGGCTGCGGTCGGCGATCTCCGGCACGCGGTCCGCCGCGAACGCGACCTCCGCGCGGCTCTCCAGCTCCTCGAAGAGGTCGAGCAGCTGCTCCTCCCATCCCACGCGCTGCAGCCTGCCAGAGCGCGGGCGCTGGGGACGAGCGGTTGACCAACCACGCCTAGTGACCTCTACTAGATGCAACCAGGCACAAACACACGTATTGGGGCAGATGGATGAGCGGGTCGACTCGCCGGGGGACGGTGGCCCTGGTCTCGACCGCGGCACTGGTCGTCCTGGCGCTCGCGGTCAGAGCGCCGCTGGCCGAGGCGACGGGCGCGCTCCGGGCGGGCACCGTCGCCCGCACCGGGTTCGACGACCTCCTGGTGTGGCTGTGCGCGGGCGCCGCGGTCCCGGCCGCGGGGTGCTGGTGGGTCGGGACGCTCCGGCTCGTGGCGGCGACGCGGCCCGGCACCTCGACCGCAGCGCCGCACCCCGCGGGCGTCCCGCGCTGGTGGCGCCGCGTCGTTCTGGCGGCCTGCGGAGCCACTCTCCTGACCGGCCCCGTCGCCCCCTCCGTCGCCTCCGGCGAACGGGTCGAGCCGGCCCCGACCGCCCTCACCGGCACGCTCCCCGCCGCCACCGGCGACCTGCCCGCGACCGGCCCGGACGGGTTGCCGCTGCCCGACCGCGTCGCCGGTACGACCCGGCTGCCGGGGGCCGCTCCCGGGCCGGGGACCCCCGTGCCGCCGACGGCGCGCGCACTCGCACCGCCCGCAGCAGGCCCGACCGCGCCGGCCGTGGTCCGGGTGCTCCCGGGCGACTCGCTCTGGCGGATCGCCGAGACGCACCTGCGCCGCACCGGCGACCCGCACCCCACGGCCGCCGACGTCGCCGTCCACTGGCGAGCGATCCACGCCGCGAACGGGGCGCTGATCGGTCCCGACCCCGACCTGCTCCTGCCGGGGCTGCGCCTCCGGCTGCCCCCACCGACCTGACCCGTACGCCGTCGCCGACACCGTGCCCGACCAGAGGAGACCCGCCATGTCCCACGCCGTCCTCCCGCTACGGCTGCCCGTCCCGCCGCGGGTGCCCGTCCCGCTCGTGGCGACCGACGGGACCCTCGCCCTCGCGCTGCAACCGTTCCGTGAGCCGCCACCGGTGCCACCGGTGCTGGCGCAGGACGACCCTGCGCAGGCCGTCGAGGCGTGGGCGAGGCGCGTGGTGCAGGCCGCCCTCGAGATCGTCGGCGGGGACCGGCCGGCCAGCCAGCTGGTGCGGTGGTGCGACCGCCACGTCCACGCCGACCTCCAGCGTCGCGCCTGGCTGGTGGCCCGTGCCGGCGGTCACACCCCCGGCACGGGACGGGTGCAGCCGGTGCGGCCACGGGTGCTCAGCGTGCGCACCTGCGTGCTCTCGGACCGGGTGGTGGAGGCCGGCGTCCACGTCGCGCACGGTGAGCGGTCGCGGGCGGTCGCGACCCGGTTCGAGCGGCGCCGCGACCGCTGGGTCTGCACCGCGCTGGACTTCTCCTAGCCGTTGGCGCGGGCGACGAGCCCGGTGGGACCCCCGGGGGCCCCGTGGCACCGCTTGAACTTGCGGCCCGAGCCGCAGGGGCACAGGGCGTTGCGGCTGGTCCCGGCGTACTCGTCGTCGAGGGCCGCCTCGGCGTGGACCTCGGCCTCGCCGTCCTCGCTGGGTGCGGAGTAGGCGAGCCCGGACGGCTGGGAGGGTCGCTCCAGGCCCTTGGCGCGGATCGTGGGCACCTCGCGGCGCATCGGCTCCTCGACCTCGGGCTCGTCCTCGGCCTCGCCCTCGTGGTCGTGCTCGTCCTCCTCGACGGTGACCTCGAGGTTGAACAGGAAGCCGACGGTCTCCTCCTTGATCCCCTCCATCATGGCGGTGAACATGTCGTAGCCCTCGCGCTGGTACTCGACCAGCGGGTCGCGCTGGGAGTAGGCGCGCAGGTAGATGCCCTCGCGCAGGTAGTCCATCTCGTAGAGGTGCTCGCGCCACTTGCGGTCGAGCACCGAGAGCAGCACCCGGCGCTCGAGCTCGCGCATCACCGGTTCGCCGACCTCGGCGGTGCGCTGCTCGTAGGCCGCACGCGCATCGGCGCGCAGCACCTCGACCACCTCGTCGGTGTCGAGGTCCGCCCGGGAGCCGAGCCGCTGCTCCAGGTCCTCGACGGTGAGCCCGACCGGCCACACCTGGCCCAGGTCGGTCCACAGCTGCTCGAGGTCCCACTCCTCACCCACGTCGAGGTGCGAGCCGCGCACGGAGGTCTCGACGACGTCGTCGAGGAACCCGCGGACCTGGTCGGCGAGGTCGGCGCCCTCGAGCACCTCGCGCCGCTCGCCGTAGATGACCCGGCGCTGGCGGTCCATCACGTCGTCGTACTTGAGCACGTTCTTGCGGGACTCGAAGTTCTGCGACTCGACCTGGCCCTGGGCGTTGGCGATCGCGCTGGTGACCCGCTTGTTCTCGATCGGCACGTCGTCGGGGATCTTCATCATCGTCAGGACGCGGTCGACCCACTCGGACTTGAACAGCCGCATCAGCTCGTCCTCGAGGGAGAGGTAGAAGCGGGACTCCCCGGGGTCGCCCTGGCGGCCGGATCGACCGCGCAGCTGGTTGTCGATGCGGCGGGACTCGTGGCGCTCGGTGCCGACCACGTAGAGCCCGCCCAGGTCGCGCACCTCGTCGTGCTCGGAGGCCACCTGCTCGCGCAGCCGCTCCAGCGCGGCCGGCCAGGCGGCCTCGTACTCGTCGGCGGTCTCGCCGGCGGGCTCCAGCCCGCGGCCCCGCAGCTCGGCGTCGGCCAGGAACTCCACCGACCCGCCCAGCATGATGTCGGTGCCCCGCCCGGCCATGTTGGTCGCGACCGTGACCGAGCCGCGGTGCCCGGCCTGGGCGACGATCTTGGCCTCGTCGGCGTGGACCTTGGCGTTCAGCACGCTGTGCGCGATGCCCCGCTTGGTCAGCAGGGTGGAGAGGTGCTCGGACTTCTCGACCGAGACCGTGCCGACCAGCACCGGCTGCCCCGCGCGGTGACGCTCCTCGATGTCGTCGGCGACGGCCTCGTACTTGGCGTCCTCGGTGCGGTAGACCAGGTCGGGCTGGTCGCGGCGGACCATCTCCTTGTTGGTCGGGATCGGGACCACGCCGAGCTTGTAGATCTTGTCGAACTCGCTGGCCTCGGTCAGCGCCGTGCCGGTCATCCCGGAGAGCTTGTCGTAGAGCCGGAAGAAGTTCTGCAGCGTGACGGTGGCCAGCGTCTGGTACTCCTCGCGGACCCGGACGCCCTCCTTGGCCTCGATGGCCTGGTGCAACCCGTCGTTGTAGCGGCGCCCGGCGAGCATGCGGCCGGTGTGCTCGTCGACGATGAGCACCTCGCCGTCGATGACGACGTACTCCTTGTCGTTGCGGAACAGCTCACGCGCCTTGATGGCGTTGTTGAGGAAGGAGATCAGCGGGGTGTTCGCGGCCTCGTAGAGGTTCTCGATCCCGAGGTGGTCCTCGACCTTCGTGATGCCGGGCTCGAGCACCGAGATGGTGCGCTTCTTCTCGTCGACCTCGTAGTCGGTGTCGCGCTCCATGCGTCGCACGATCTTGGCGAACTCGCCGTACCACTTGACCTCGTCCTGGGTGGGCCCCGAGATGATCAGCGGCGTGCGCGCCTCGTCGATGAGGATCGAGTCGACCTCGTCGACGACGGCGAAGTGGTGGCCGCGCTGGACGCACTCGGCCAGCGAACCCGCCATGTTGTCGCGCAGGTAGTCGAAGCCGAGCTCGTTGTTCGTGCCGTAGGTGATGTCGCAGGCGTAGGCCTCGCGCCGCTCGGCCGGTCGCATCGAGGGCAGGATGACCCCCACCGAGAGCCCGAGGAAGTGGTGGACGCGGCCCATCATCTCGGACTGGAAGCGGGCCAGGTAGTCGTTGACGGTGACCACGTGCACGCCCTGCCCGGTGAGCGCGTTGAGGTAGGCGGGGAGCGTCGAGACCAGCGTCTTGCCCTCACCGGTCTTCATCTCCGCGATGTTGCCGAGGTGCAGTGCCGCACCGCCCATCACCTGCACGTCGAAGTGGCGCTGCCCGAGCACCCGCCGCGCGGCCTCCCGCACGGTGGCGAACGCCTCCGGCATCAGCGCGTCGAGGTCCTCGCCCTGCTCGTAGCGGCCCCGCAGCTCGGCGGTCATGCCCTGCAGCTCGGTGTCGCTCATCGCGACGAAGTCGTCCTCGATGGCGTTGACCGCGGCGGCCACCGTCTCCAAGCGTCGCAGGATCTTGCCCTCGCCGAGGCGGAGCAGCTTGTCGATGATGACGGGCACGGTGCGGTGACTCCTCGCTCGGGGACCGACGGGGGCAGCGACGGCGCCCCTCATGCTACCCGGGCGGCGGGCGTGGACCGGGTCGGCGGTCAGGTCGGCGCGCGCGGCAGCCCGAGGCGCTCCGCGAGCGCGTCGCCGACCGTCTCGGCCCACAGCGCGCCCACGTGCTGCCCGTCGTGGTAGGTCACCGTCTGGTCGACGACCATCGGGCACCGCCCGTCCAGGCACACCAGCCGGTTCAGGTCGGCGAAGTCGACGCCGGCGCGCTCGGCACCGAGGCGGGTCGCGGTCACGAAGGCCCGGCTGGCGGGGTCCACCGGCACCGTGCAGTCGGCCATGGTGTTGCCCGCGGTCCCCAGGCACACGGCCGGGTCGCGACGCAGGTAGCTGACGTCGCCCGCGACCACCACGCGCCGCGCCAGCGTGGCGAGCTCGGTGGCCCGCGCCGCCACCGCGTCGGTCCACAGCCGGGGCAGCGTGGTGCCGGGCGGGACCACGACCCCGGGCGGGGGCGCACGCGAGCTCATCACGACGGTGTCGGGCTCGAGCTCGCGGACCTGGTCCAGGGCCCAGTCGCGCCACCGGTAGCAGGCGGTGAACTCGGGGTCGCCGGCCACGTCGACCTCGCGGACCCGCAGGTCCGAGGGTGGGCAGCCGAACTTGATCACCGGCACGACCGCGAACCCGGCCTCCTGCCCGACCTCGTCGAGCGCCGAGAGCCACATGTGGGCGTGCGAGTCGCCGAGCAGCACGACCGTGGTGCTGGCGTCCGTGTCGCCGAGGGGGCAGAGCGCGCTGGACTCCTGGGTGCGCTCGGCGAAGCACCGGGACGGGTACTGGGGTCGGTCCGCGTCGAGGTCCTCGAGGTCGTTGCGCACCGGGAACGGCAGCGGACCGCCCACCGCGGCCCGGTCGAGGGACGCCGCGATCGCGTCGTGGACCGGGTCGCCGGTGCGGGGGGTGCGCAGCTCGGCCGGCACCGACCCGGGGTCGAAGCCGGCGGCGGCCGCCGCGCGGGCGTCCTCCACGCGGTCGCGCTGCACCGCGCCGAGGCCGACCGCGCCGAGCACCAGCGCGAGCCCGACCGGCCACAGCACGAGGGCCCGCGGCGTCGTCCGCCACAGCGGGCCCGGTCGCCGGAACGGCGCCTCCACGAGGTGGTAGGAGGCGACCGACAGCGCGAGCGCGAGCAGGACCAGGGCCGCTGCACCCGCCGGACCGAGGAGACGGTCGGCGACGCCGGCGCCGAGCAGCAGCACCGGCCAGTGCCACAGGTAGAAGGAGTAGGAGACGTCACCGAGGGCGGTCACCGGACGCGGGGTGAGCAGGCGCGCCGCCCCGACGGCGTGACCGTCGGCGCCGGCCGCGAGCACCGCGGCGGTGCCGAGCACCGGCAGGGCGGCCTGCCAGCCGGGGAACGGCGTCGCCGGGCCGTAGGCCAGGGCGGCGCCGAGCACCGCGACCAGGCCGGCCGCGGCGAGCCCCTGCCGCAGGGCCATCGGGAGCCGCGCGAGCCGGGCCGCGCCGAGGGCGAGCAGGGCGCCGGTCGCCAGCTCCCACGCCCGCGCGGGCGTGGAGAAGTACGCCGCCGCCGGCTCCTCGGCCGTCAACCGCACCGACCAGGCCAGGGAGGCGACCCAGGCCAGCGCCACCGACGCGGTGACCACCGGCAGCGCCCGGGCCGCCGCGCCGGCTCGTGTCGCCGCCGACCCTGCCGCGCCCGCGGGCCCCTCCCCCGTCAGACGGCCCCGGCTGACCAGCCGCCACGACAGCAGCGCGGTCAGCGCCAGGGCCAGCGGCCACACCAGGTAGAACTGCTCCTCCACGGCCAGCGACCAGAAGTGCTGGACCGGGGACAGCGGCCGGTCCTCGGCGAAGTAGTCCGTGCCGAGCCGGGCGAAGCGCACGTTGCCGAGGAAGAGGGCGGACCAGACGACGTCGCCCCCGACCTCGGCGGCGCGCCCCAGCGGGAGCCGGAGCGTGGCGAGGACGGTCACGGCGACGAGCACCACGGTCGCGGCCGGCAGGATGCGGCGCGCCCGCCGGGCGTAGAACGCCCCGATCCGCACCCGCCCGGTCGTGGTCATCTCCCGCAGCAGCAGCGAGCTGATCAGGTAGCCGGAGACCACGAAGAAGACGTCCACCCCGACGAACCCACCAGGCAGCAGCGGGAGACCCGCGTGGTCGAGCACCACGAGGCCGACGGCGAGCGCGCGCAGGCCCTGCACGTCCGCTCGTGCCGGCAGGCGCGGGGTCGCGGTCCCGGGTGCGCCGGTCACGCCGGCACCCCGGGCCCGGTCGTGCCGTGGACGGCGTGCGCCAGCGCCGGGGCGAGATCTCCGCGGCCGCCGACGACGACGTCGTCGAGACCCAGCCACGTCGCCATCCGCACCAGCTCGGCCGCGAGCTCCTCGGCCGTCTCCGCCGGCGCGCCGGGCTCGGCGTGCGCCGCCGGCACCCGCAGCACCCCCGCGGTGCGATCGGCCTTGAGGTCGACCCGCGCCACGAGGGCGTCGCCGAGCAGGAACGGGAGCACGTAGTAGCCGTGCACGCGCCGGGCCGCCGGCACGTAGATCTCGATGCGGTAGCGGAAGCCGAAGATCCGCTCGGTCCGCTCCCGCTCCCACACCACCGGGTCGAACGGGCTCAGCAGGGTGCGTGCGGCCACGCGGCGCGGTCGCCGGGCGTCACGGTGCAGGTAGGCGGGCCGGTCCCAACCCTCGACCCGCACCGGCTCCAGCTCGCCGGACTCCACGAGCGTCGCGACCGCCGTCCGCACCTGGTCCAGGTGCGGCATCCGGTAGTAGTCCCGCAGGCAGCCCAGGGTCGCCACGCCGTGGGAGCGCGCGGCGCGGCGGACCAGCTCGAGGTGCTGCTCGGCGACCGGGGGCGTCGGCCGGGCCAGCACCTCGGGCGGCAGCACCCGCTCCGGGAGGTCGTAGCGGACCTCGAAGGCACGGGTGCGACCGGCGACCGCGAGGTCGCCGGTGGTGAAGAGGTGGTCGAGGAGGCGACGCGCCCGCGACCAGTTCCACCCCCAGTGCTCCCGGCTGCGCGGGAGCCCGTCGTCGAGCTGGCGCGCGGTGAGCGCCCCGCGGTCGCCGATCTCGTCGAGCAGCACGCGCTCGAGCTCCTCGTCCTCGCCCACCGGCGACCACTTCCCGCGCCGGGCGCGGTACCGCTCGCGGCGGTGGGCCATCGCGGGCCACAGGTCGACCGGCATCAGCGCCTGGACGTGGGCCCAGTACTCGACCAGTCGGCGCGGGGCGACCTCGGCGGCCCGGTGGAGCAACCCGACGTCGTAGGGGCCGCTGCGCGAGTAGACCGGCAGGTAGTGCGCGCGCTGGAGCACGTTGACCGAGTCCACCTGGAGCACGCCGGTGCGGGCGACGACGCGCTCGAGGGTGCGGGCCGTCGTCCTGGCGTGGGGTGGGTCGCAGAACCCCTGGGCGGCGAGCGCGACGCGGCGCGCCTGCTGGGTGGAGAGCGAGAGCAACGGCCGCCCTAGGTCGGGAGCTCGAGCAGCTTCTCGCGGAAGGCGTACATGACCGCCTCCATCCGCGAGTGCAGCTGGAGCTTCTCGAGGATGTTGCGCACGTGGTTCTTCACGGTGTTCTCGCTGATCGTCAGGCGCCGGGCGATCTCGCGGTTGTTCAGCCCCTGCGCCACGAGCCGGAGCACCTCCATCTCCCGCTCGGTCAGCCGCAGGCTGGACGCGGTCTGCCGCTCGGGTCGCGACATCTGCTTGAACTCGTCGATCAGCTTGACCGCCATCGACGGGCTGATCAGCGACTGCCCCTCCACCACGACCCGGATCGCCTGGGCCACCTCGTCGATCGAGGAGTCCTTGAGCAGGTAGCCCGACGCACCGCTCTTGACCGCCTCGTACAGGTCGCTCTCCTCGTCGGAGACGGTGAGCATGATGATCTTGGTGGTCGGCACGGCCTCCTTGATCGCCCGGCACGCCTCGATCCCGGACCGCGTCGGCATCCGGACGTCCAGGAGCACCACGTCCGGCGCGGTGCTGATCGCCAGGGCGGTGCCCTGCTCGCCGTCGCCGGCCTCGCCGACCACCTGGAGGCCGTCCTCCGCGGTCAGCAGCATGGTCAGCCCGCGGCGGAACAGCTCCTGGTCGTCGACGACGATGACGCGCACCGGCTCCGCCACGGCGGAGGGCGAGGGACCCGGGAGGGGCGGGCTGGGATCTGCCACGCGCCCATCATCCCACGCCGGCGTCCAGGTCCAGGGAGATCACCCCGTAGTCGTACCCGCGCCGGCGGTAGACCACCGCCGGCCGCTCGGAGTCCTTGTCGAGGAACAGGTAGAAGTCGTGCCCGACGAGCTCCATCTCGTAGAGCGCCTGGTCGAGCGTCATCGGGCTGGCGGGGTGGGTCTTCTCGCGGACCACCAGCGGCCCGTCGCCGGTGACCTCGATCGGTCCGACCCGGCGCTCGACCGGCTCGGCGGCATCGGTCGAGCCGTCCTCCTGCGCGATCGCGTCGAGCAGGTCGCCGTCGAGCGGCGGGACGTCGGCGAGCGCCTGGCCGACCGAGACCGGCGTCCGGCGCCCCCGGTGGACCCGACGGCGGTCCGCGGCCCGCCGCATCTGCTCGGCCATCTTGTCCAGGGCGAGGTCGAGCGCACCCATCTCGTGGTCGGCGGCCGCCTCCGCGCGGATCACCGGGCCCTTGGAGAAGGCGGTCAGCTCGACGTGGGCGCTCCGGTCGTGCTGACGGGGGTTGGCCTCGCAGTCCACCTCGACGTGGACCCGGATGATGCGATGGTCGTGCTTCTCCAGCCGGGCCAGCTTCTCCTCGGCGTGGCTGCGGAACCGATCGCTCAGCTCGCAGTGCCGTCCGGTGACGACGACCTCCATGGGGACCTCCTGCACTCGATGGCGCCCGCCGGCGGGGGTACCGGCGGGCTGGGCACGTGACGGTGCCGACGGTGGTGGAGCGGAGCCCGCCCGGCCGACCTGGTCTTCGTCCCCACAACCGCCTGCTGCGGCGTTCGCGGCTCGTCTGCCATCGCTGGCGCCACTACTGGCCGTCTCCCGCGGTCACCGGTGTCTGACCGGCGGCGCGGGGCAGGACTTACCTCTAAGCCGCACCGTGATCGACCCGCGCGGGACGGGTCCCGCGGGGTCTTACGTGGGCCGTTTCGCCTGCGACTGGCATCGGCTAGCCGCCCCGGCGCCCGGGTGGGCGTCGGGACGACGCAACCACGGACCCGGGCGGACTCCATGACGTGACGTTAGTGCGTCGTCCCGGGGTGCGGTAGGTGGCCGGCGTCATTTTCGGCGCAGCACGGTCGCAGCGACGCAGGCGCCGGCCGTCACGGCGACCCCGCTGGCCTCGAGGGCGCGCTGGGCCTCCCGCAGGGTGGCGCCGGTGGTGAGGACGTCGTCGCAGACCACGACCCGGGCGCGTGGCGCGTGCCGCCCGAGCCGACGTAGCCGGGTGCTGCTGCAGGCCATCGAGCCGGCCAGGTTGGCCGCACGGGCGGCCGCACCCAGCCCGGACTGGTCGACCACGCCGGGCCGCAGCCGCAGCAGCGGGGCGACGAGCACGACGTCCCCGCCGGCGCGCAGGACCGACGCGGCCGACCGGGTGGTGCGGGCGGTGGCGTCGTGCCCGCGGGCGCGCACGCCGGCGGCGCGCGAGGGCACCGGCACGAGCACCAGCGGGTCGGCCCCGCCGGGTCGCCCGGCCGGGGCCAGCGCTGCGCCCACCGCGGCGGCGAGCAGCACGCCGAGCGGCGCCGCCAGGGTCAGCACCCGCCTCTCCTTGTGCGCCAGCACCAGCGCACGGACCGTGCCGGCGTAGGGCGCCGCGACCCAGGGCGGGGCCAGACCGGGCGGCACCGGGGTGGGCCAGGCACACCACGGCGGGTCCGGCGGGAGGGCGGCGCAGACCCGGCACCACGGGCGGCCGGGCGTCCCGCAGCCCAGGCAGGTCGAGCCGACCACGAGGTCCAGGAGCCCGTCCCCGAACCCGCCCACGAGCGGGGACGGCGTTCCTCCGGGCACCGCTCGGTCCTGCTCGGCGTCAGCCCGCGTAGCCGAGCCGGACGACCCGGACGTCGGGCACGGGCACCTCGCCGCCGAGCGAGACGTCGACCAGGCGGGTGCGGGTGACCCCGAGCGTCGGCTCCTCCGGGACGGGGCTGCCCGCCAGCGCGCGCACCGGCCCGCGGACCGTCGTGGACAGCGTGGACAGCCCGCTGGGGGCACCGTCGACCGAGACGGTGCGCACCTCGGCGAGGTCCTCGCGCACCGCGCTGAGCAACGACACGGACGTCGGCGAGGACCACGCCATGTCCCGCACGCGCAACGAGCCGCCACCCTCGGGGACGACGCTGGTGTCACGGACGGCGCCGCGGACCCGGCCCTGGTCGCCGACCACCACGCGCGCGGTGCGCAGGCTGTCGGTGCGGGGGCCGCGGACCACCGCCACCAGCCGGGTGGCGTCGCGGGAGACCAGCACGTCGACGACGTCCTCGCCGGTGATGCCCGGGACGTCCACCTCGCGCGGGCGCGAGCGGCCCGGGCGGTCCAGGTGCAGCACGCGCGCGCCGTCCTCGGTCGCGTCGACCAGCCACAGCCGACCGCCGACGTCCCAGCCGGGGGTGAGGAGGTCCTGCGCGCCGGAGACGACCTCGTCGACCGCAGCGCCGTCGGGGTCGTCCTCGTCGCCGCGCACGGGCGCGAGCAGCAACGACGTCCCGCCGCCGCCCACGCCGGCGGCGACGGCGCCGGGCAGGTCGACGGCCACGGAGCGCAGGCCGAAGTCCTGCTGACCCAGCGGGCCCGAGACCGCGGCGAGGTCGCCGGACGAGCCGGAGACCAGCAAGCCCTGCGAGTCCAGGCCGTACAGCAGGCTGCTGGCGCCCTCACCGGTCGGGTCGTACCGGGCCCCGGCACCGACCGGGTAGGTGCTCGCCCCTCCCGGCAGGGCCACCGGCTCGTCCGCGATCGTCACCCGCAGCGCCGCGATCGCGGGGTCCTGGCGCAGCGTCCACGCCAGCTGGGCCAGCATCAGCTCGTCGACCTCGGCCGAGCGGGCGGGCGCCTCGCCCGCGAGCTCCACCTGGGCGACCCCGTCGGCGTCCACGGGCACCGAGAGCCCCAGGCCCAGCCCCTCGGGCAGGAAGGAGCGGGTGGCCTGGCGAGCGGCTCCTGAGGGCCCGGCGAGCAGGCCCTGCACGAGGCTGCTGGCCAGCTGCTCGCCCCGGGGCACGAAGACGGACTCGGGGACGAGGACCTCGGCGGTGCGGTCGAAGAAGTACAGCGAGACCCCGCGGAAGCGCTGCTCGAACCAGGTCGCGGGCACCACCAGGGCGTCGGGCGGGTCGGCGATGCGGAACTCGCCGTCCTCCATCACCATCCGCAGCCGCAGCGTGGAGTCCTGGGGCCCGAGCTCGCGCACCCACGCACCCCGCGCGTCGAGCCGCTCGGCGCCGGTCAGGCTCACCCGGGCCCCGCCGGGCACGCCGACCGGCGCCAGCGCGTCGGCGTAGACGATGGTGGCCGCGTCGGGCTCCCAGGACGTGCGGGCGTCCTCGGCGAGGTACTGCTGCGCGACGCTGGTGCGGATCGGGGTCGCCGTCATCGCCTCGAGGAAGCCCTGGGCGACCTGGATGGTCGAGGCGCCCGGCTGCGGCGGCAACGGGTCGATGGCGGTCGCGCGACCGTCCTCGCTCCCGGCGCCGGCGTCGGTCTCGACCACCGGCCCGGTGCGCGGGAGCGTGACGCAACCGCAGGTGAGCAGGACCAGGAGCAGCGCCGCCAGCACCCGGGCCGGACCCCGGCACCGTGGCCGGCCGGTCACGAGGACGCCTCGGCGAGCGGGGCACCACCGGGCAGCGGGTCCGCGTCGTGGGGGACGAGGGGCAGCGGGCTGCGGCGCAACGGCGAGTGGACACGGCGCGGCAGGGTCAGCCGGAACTGCGCCCCTTCGCCCGGTCGGCCCCAGGCCTGCAGCCAGCCGCCGTGCAGCCGCGTGTCCTCGAGCGCGATCGACAGACCGAGCCCCGTGCCGCCGCTGGTGCGGGCACGGGCCGGGTCGGCGCGCCAGAACCGGCTGAAGACCATCGCCGCCTCTCCCGGCGCCAGCCCGACGCCGTGGTCGCGCACGGTCACGGCGGCGCCGTGCTGGTCGGCGGCGACGGTGACGAGCACCCCGACCCCGGGCCGGTCGGGGTCGGCGTGGTCGACGGCGTTGGAGACGAGGTTGCGCAGGATCCGCTCCACGCGGCGGGAGTCGGCCTCCGCCAGGCACGGCCGCCGGCGGGCGCGCACGGCGACCCTGACGCCGCGCTGCTCGGCCACCCCGGCAGTGGCTGCCACGACGCGGTCGACCACGTCCGCCAGGTCGACGTCCTCGGCCTCGAGGACCGCGGCACCGGCGTCGAAGCGGCTGATCTCGAGCAGGTCGACGAGCAGCGTCTCGAACCGGTCGAGCTCGGTCTGCAGGAGCTCGGCGGCGCGCGCGGTGGTCGGCTCGAAGGAGCCGCGGGCGTCGTGCAGCAGGTCACCGGCCATCCGGACCGTCGTCAACGGGGTCCGCAGCTCGTGGGAGACGTCGGCGACGAACCGCTGCTGGACCCGGCTCAGCTCCTCGAGCTGGCGGATCTGCGCCTGCAGGTTGCTGGCCATCTGGTTGAAGGACGTGGCCAGCCTGGCGAGGTCGTCCTCGCCGCGCACCCGCAGCCGCTCCTGGAGCCTCCCGGCCGCGAGCCGCTCGGCGACCTGCCGGGCCAGCCGCACCGGGGTGAGCACCTGCCGGGCCACCAGGAAGGTGACGCCGGCGACCAGCACCATCAGCAGCGCGCCCGCGGTCAGCAGCGCCCGGGTGACCAGGGCGAGGGTCCCGCTCTGCTCGCTGAGGGGGAACAGGTAGTAGACGGTGTAGACCTGCCCGTCGGCCGGCAGCCGCACCTGGGAGCCGACCACGACGCCCGGCTCGCTGCGCGCGACCCCCGCCTCGTCCTGCGTGGCGATCGTGGAGTAGGTCCACGCGTCGCCCGCCACGGTGGAGAAGCGCTGCTCCAACGAGGTCGGGACGCTGGCGAGCTCCAGCCCGGGGGTGTACTCGGCCCCGCCCTCGGCCAGGGGCGGCCCGCCCACGGGGCCGCCGAGGACGACCGCGAAGTCCCGGGTCTCGCCGCGGCTGATCAGCTGGTCGGCGAGCTCGCGCTGCTGCCGCGTGGAGTTGTTCTCGGTGCCGCTGGCCGCGCCGAGCCGGGACTCGGCCTCCTGCGTCTCGTCACCCGCCTCGGCGACCACGGCGGCCACGCGGTCGTCGAGCAGGCCGTCGCGCGTCTGCTGGAGCAGGAACCAGCCGACGACACCGACGACGACCGCCGAGAGCAGCACCGTCTGGGCCACGACGCGCGCCTGGAGGGAGCGACGCCAGAAGGTCAGCCACCGGCGCGGGCCGCCCGCCCCGCGGGCCCGGACCACCGGCGCGGTCGTCACCTCAGCCGCCGGCCTTGTACCCCACGCCCCGCACCGTCAGCACCACCTCGGGGTTCTCGGGGTCGTGCTCGACCTTGGAGCGCAGCCGCTGCACGTGCACGTTGACCAGGCGGGTGTCGGCGGCGTGGCGGTAGCCCCAGACCTGCTCGAGCAGCACCTCGCGGCTGAAGACCTGCCAGGGCTTGCGGGCCAGGCACACCAGCAGGTCGAACTCCAGGGGCGTCAGGTTGACCGGCACACCGGCCCGGGTCACCGCGTGGCCGGCCACGTCGATCTCCAGGTCGCCCACGGACAGCGCCTCGACGGCCGGCCCGTCGCTGCGCCGCACGCGGGCGCGGATCCGGGCCACCAGCTCCTTGGGCTTGAACGGCTTGACGACGTAGTCGTCGGCGCCGGACTCCAGGCCCACCACGACGTCGACGGTGTCGCCCTTGGCGGTCAGCATCACGATGGGGACGCCGGACTCGGCGCGGATCTCCTTGCACACGTCGATGCCGTCGCGGCCCGGGAGCATCAGGTCGAGCAGCACCACGTCGGGCCGGTAGTCGCGGAACTCCCCCAGCGCCAGGTCACCACGGGTGCACATCCGGCTGTCGAAGCCTTCCTGGCGCAGCACGATCGTGAGCATCTCGGCGAGGGCGGCGTCGTCGTCGACCACCAGGACCCGTCCCCGGGGCGACGGGGACGCGCCACCCTGGGGGTCGAGGTCGGGCGCGGCACTCATGGCCCCCATCCTGCCGCATCGCAACCAGCGCGGCCCCGGTGCGGGCGCGTCCCTGGGGAGCGCCCACGCCGGGGCCGGGGCTGTGGGACCGTCCGGGACGTCGCCTGGCGGCGGTACCCGGACGGGCCCTCAGTAGCGGTACTCGTCGGACTTGTAGGGGCCCGAGGCGGGGATCCCGAGGTAGGCGGCCTGGTCGTCGCTGAGGGTCGTCAGCTTGACGCCGAGGGCGCCGAGGTGGAGCCGCGCCACCTCCTCGTCGAGGTGCTTGGGCAGCACGTAGACGCCGACCGGGTAGTCCTGCGGCTTGGTGAAGATCTCGACCTGCGCCAGGACCTGGTTGGTGAAGGAGTTCGACATCACGAACGAGGGGTGGCCGGTGGCGTTGCCCAGGTTCATCAGGCGACCCTCGGACAGCACGATGATCGACTTCGACGTCTCCGGGAAGGTCCAGACGTCGACCTGCGGCTTGACGGTCTTGCGCGAGGCCACGCCGTCGGCCTCGAGGCCGGCCATGTCGATCTCGTTGTCGAAGTGACCGATGTTGGCGATGATCGCCTGGTGCTTCATCTGCTTCATCTGCTCGACCGTGACCACGTCGCGGTTGCCCGTGGCGGTGACGATGATGTCGGCCTGGCCGATCACGTCGTCGAGCGTGGTCACCTGGTAGCCGTCCATGGCGGCCTGCAGGGCGCAGATCGGGTCGATCTCGGTCACCACGACGCGAGCACCCTGGCCGCGCAGCGACTCGGCGCTGCCCTTGCCGACGTCGCCGTAGCCGCAGACCACGGCGACCTTGCCGCCGATGAGGACGTCGGTGGCACGGTTGATCCCGTCGATGAGGGAGTGGCGGCAGCCGTACTTGTTGTCGAACTTGGACTTGGTGACGGAGTCGTTGACGTTGATCGCCGGGAAGAGCAGCGAGCCCTCGCGCATCATCTCGTAGAGACGGTGCACGCCGGTCGTGGTCTCCTCGGTCACGCCGCGGATCTCGCCGGCGACGCTGGTCCAGCGGTCCTTGGACCGGGCCAGGCTGGCCTGCAGCACCTCGAAGACGATGCGCTGCTCGGTGCTCTTGGCGGAGTCGAGCGAGGGCGCCTCGCCCTTCTTCTCGGCCTCGACCCCGAGGTGGACCAGCATCGTGGCGTCACCGCCGTCGTCCAGGATCATGTTCGCGAAGACCTGCTCGCCGTCCACGGTGCCCCAGTCGAGGATCTGCTGGGTGCACCACCAGTACTCCTCCAGGCTCTCGCCCTTCCAGGCGAAGACCGGGACGCCGGCCGGCTGCTCGGGGGTCCCCTCGCGGCCCACGACGACGGCCGCGGCGGCGTGGTCCTGGGTGGAGAAGATGTTGCACGAGGCCCAGCGGACCTCGGCGCCCAGGTCGACCAGGGTCTCGATGAGGACCGCGGTCTGGATCGTCATGTGCAGCGACCCGGCGACGCGCGCACCGGCGAGCGGCTTGTCGGCGCCGTAGCGCTGGCGCATGGCCATCAGCCCGGGCATCTCGTGCTCGGCGAGGGTGATCTCGGTGCGGCCGTAGTCGGCCAGGGAGAGGTCGGCGACCTTGAAGTCCACGGGAGTGCTCCTCTGTCGGCGCGGGTGGCGCCGGAACGGTGTCAGGACGGCGGATTCCCGAGGTTAGGACGACCCCTCCCCCGGCACCGAATCCTCGCGTTCACCCCCCGGGTCGGGCGGGTCCACCGGCCGCCGTCCATCAGTCCTCGACGAGCCCGAGCGCGAGGTACTCGCTCGCGTAGGTGCCGCTGAGCAGCAGCGAGGCGTAGCGCGCGACGTCGCCCTGCGCGTCGGAGCGCAGGTGCTCCACGCGCAGCCGGCGCTCCTCGGCGGTGGCCACCAGGCGGTCGCGCTGCTCGCGCCCCACCGGGTCGTCGGCGCCGTCGTCGAGCACGACGAGCGCGGGGCGGGTCGGCCCGGCGCCGTCGGCCACCGGGTCGTCGAAGAGGTCCCGCGGCCGGGCGGCCGCGAGCACCGGCCAGATCACGTCGACGTCACCGGCCAGGGCGGCGCGACCGCTGGTGCGACGGATGGACTCCGCCACCCGGCGCGCGGCGCGCAGCGCCAGCACCGAGCCGCCCCAGAGCAGCGGCGTGGTGTCGGCCAGCGCGATCGCGAGCGCCTTCGCCGGGTTCACGGTGAGGTCGCGGTGCGGCGAGCAGGCACGGGCGACGTCGTCGAGCGCGCCGGAGACGGTCTCCGGGTCGGCCTCCGGACCGAGGCCGAGCCGGCTGAGGAAGTCCAGCGCCACCACCGCGGCGGCGAGCTGGTCGTGGGTGGTGCACGGCAGCACGGTGCAGTCGCGGCCGGCGGCGTGCTGGGCCACCAGGGAGTGCGGCGGGCCCGCCACCACGACCTGGCAGCCGCGCCGGGCGGCCTCGGCCACCGCCGAGGCCGTCCCGGCGTCGGCGCCGACCGGAGCCAGCACGACGACGAGGTCCAGCGCCCCGGCCCAGCCGGGCAGCGCGGGGTTCGGCCAGGCGACGAAAGGCACCGGGCAGGCCGTCTCCAGGACCGCGCGCAGCAGCCGGGAGTCCGGGCCCGCGGCGATGACGGCGCGCGGTCGGCTGTCCCACGCGCGCGGGCTGCCGCCCTCCCCCCGCTCCCCGCCAGGGCGGCGGCCACCTCCCCGGCGTCGCGCCGCACGCGCGCGCCCGACTCGGCCAGGAACCGCAACCGCGGGTCGACCGACGCGAGCGCCGTCGGGTCCTCGAGCCGGGACTCGTCGAACCAGGTCACCGCCGGACGGCCTCGTCGACCAGCAGCACCGGCACGTGGTCGCGGACGGGGTAGGCCAGCCCGCAGCCCTGGCAGACCAGCTCCACCGCGGGGTCCGCCCCCCGGTCCCCGGGAGCGTCCTCGACGCGCAGGGTCGAGCGGCAGTCGGGGCAGACCACCACCTCCAGCAGCTCGGGGTCGATGCTGACGCCGGCCCGTCCGGCCTCCTCGGTCACGCCGCGCCCCGGATCACGGCCAGCACCTCGTCGCGCACGGTGGTCATGGTCTGCTCGTCCTTCCCCTCGACGTTGAGCCGCAGCAGCGGCTCGGTGTTCGAGGACCGGACGTTGAAGCTCCAGTCCTCGTGGCTGACGGTCAGTCCGTCCAGGTGGTCGGTGCTGGCGCCGGGGCGGCTGCCCCAGGTGCGCTCGAGCAGCGTGGTGACCGCCGTCGGGTCCGCCACCGTCGAGTTGACCTCGCCGGAGAGCCGGTAGCGCTCGTAGCGCGCCAGCAGCGCCGAGAGCGGTCGCTGCTCGGCGGCCAGCGCGCCGAGCGCGTGCAGCGCGGCGAGCATCCCCGAGTCGGCGCGCCAGAACTCGCGGAAGTAGAAGTGCCCGCTGTGCTCCCCGCCGAAGACGGCGTCGGTCTCGGCCATCGTGGCCTTGATGAAGGAGTGGCCGACGCGCGTCCGGACGGGGGTCCCCCCGAGCTCGGTGACCAGCTCGGGCACCGCGCGGCTGGTGATGAGGTTGTGGATCACGGTCGCGCCCGGGTGCTTGGCGAGCTCCCGCTCGGCGATCAGCGCGGTCAGCGTGGACGGTGGCACCAGCGCGCCCCGCTCGTCGACCAGGAAGCAGCGGTCGGCGTCGCCGTCGAAGGCGAGCCCGACGTCCGCGCCCTCGGCGAGCACCGCCGCCTGGAGGTCCCGCAGGTTCTCCGGCTCGATCGGGTTGGCCTCGTGGTTCGGGAAGGTGCCGTCGAGCTCGAAGTACAGGGGAACCACCTCGACGTGCTCGCCGCCGAGCCGGCCGAACACGGCCGGTGCGGTGTGGCCGGCCATCCCGTTGCCGGCGTCGACGACGACCTTCAGGCGCCGTCCCGACACCGGCGCGAGCGCGAGCAGGTGGGCGGCGTAGGCCTCGAGGACGTCGTGGGAGGAGATCGACCCCGGCGTCGACGCGCGCGGGCCGCCACCGGCGGCCGCGAGGTCGCGCACCTCGGAGAGGCCCGTGTCGCGACCGAGGGGGACGGCGTGCGCGCGGCACATCTTGATCCCGTTGTACTGCGAGGGGTTGTGGCTGGCGGTGAACATGGCCCCCGGCAGCCCGAGGTGCCCCGAGGCGAAGTAGAGCTGGTCGGTCGAGGCGAGACCGATCATCGTGACGTCGACCCCGGCGCCGGCCGCCCCGTCGGCGAAGGCGCCCGCCATCCCCGGCGAGCTCGCCCGCATGTCGTAGCCGACCGCGATCCGGGGCGCCTGGACCACGTGCGCGAAGGCGCGGCCCACCACGCGCGCGAGGTCCTCGTCCAGCTGGTCGGGGACGGTGCCGCGCACGTCGTAGGCCTTGAACACCGCGGCCAGCCGGGCCACGACGTCCGCCGCGACGGGCAGCTCGCCCGGGACGGGGGAGGGCACGGGGTCCGGCGACGAGGACGGCGAGGACATGGCGGCACCCTAGCCGCGCCGCGCGGGGGTCCTACTCGCTGGTCAGCGCCCGGAGGTGGCCGCGGCGCACGCCGGTGGACGGGTGCCCGGGCGCGGCCGGGGCGGGCACGGGAGGGCGTGCGGCCTCGCGGACGGCGTCGGCGAGCGCCAGGAGGTCGTCATCGGTGGGGCCGAGGTCGCGGGGGTCCGTCGCGAGCCTCAGCACCTCCCAGCCGCGGGGCGCCGAGAGCCGGCGCCCGTGCTCCTCGCACAGGTCGTAGGCGTGCGGCTCGGCGTAGGTCGCCAGCGGGCCGAGGACCGCGGTCTGGTCGGCGTAGACGTAGGTCAGCGTCGCCACCGCGCGCCGCCCGCAGGGGGTGCGCGAACAGCGACGGGCCAGGCTCACGGGCCGACCGTACCGGCCGGCCCGGGCTCGGCCGACTAGGCTCGCCCGGTGGCGCACGCCCCCGACCCGGCCGGATCCGACGCGGCCGCCGGGGGCCCCCGGCGCCGGTCGTCGTCGCGGGACCGTCGCGGCCGAGGTCCCCGGGGACCCGCGGTGCTGCCGCGGGTGCCGGGTCGGCAGGAGACCCCGACCCGGGCCGAGCGGTTCGACGCGCTCGTGCTGGCGGTGGTCGCCGGGATCGACGAGCGCTGGCACGAGCGGCTGGGTCTGCTGGAGTACGTCGTCGAGGACGTCCCGCTGGTCGCGGCGGACGACCCCGGGCCCGACGTCCCGCGGGTGCCGCTCTCCGCGCTGGTCAGCGGTGCCGGGCCCACCCCCACCCGGATCGTGCTGTTCCGGCGGCCCCTGGAGCACCGCGCGTCCTCGCGGGAGGACCTGCACGCGCTCGTGCACACGGTGCTCGTCGAGCAGGTGGCGGCGGTGCTGGGGCTCGACCCGGAGCAGGTCGATCCCGGGTACCGCCCCGACGAGCCGTACTAGTCCCCCGGTCCCGCGGTGGCCCCGGGCAGCCCGGGGCGCACGTCGCCGACCAGCCCCGTGGTGGGCGGCTCCACCAGCCGGACGACGGCGGCACCGCCGGCGCCGTCGGGACCACGGACGACCACCGCGCCGGCGACCGGGCCGTCGGGGAGCCGCAGGTCCAGGCGCCGGGTGCCGACGGGCAGGTCCAGCACGGCGGCGCGGTCGCGCGCCAGCTCCCCGGACAGACCGGACCGCGGTCCCACCCGACGCCCGTCGGCGCCGCGCGCGGTCGCCCGCACCGCCCCCTCGACCGGGTCGGCGTCCGCACCCCCGGCGCCGGTCACGACCAGGCGGGTGGCGCCCTCGGGCAGCAGGACCGTGCTGGTGCCCGCCTCCACCGGTTCGGCGGCGTCGGTGCGCGCCAGGTCGCCGTCGACGACCGTGCGCAGGGCCGCCGTCACCGGACCGCTGGCCTCGACCCGCAGCCCGACCGCGTCCTCCAGGACCTGGTCGGTCAGCACGCCGGACAGGTCGACCGCTGCCGTCGCGTCGGCGTCGAGCACCACCTCGGGTGACCCCTCGGGCGCGAACGCGGTGTCCGGGGTCAGCACCGACAGCGCGACCCGGGTCTGGTCGCCGGCGGTGTTGGCCAGCACCAGCTCGCGCCGCACGCCGTCCTCGTCGGCGCCGGGCAGGCCGAGCAGCAGCACCTCGGTCGACGGACGCGCCTGCGACCCGGCCCACTCCTCGCCGGACGGACCTGCACCGAGGTCGTCGAAGCGGTCGACGACGGCGGCGCCGACCCGACCCCGGGTGGTGGTCAGGTGCAGGGCCAGCGACCCCCGTCGCGGCACCTCGGCGGCGAGGTCGAGCTGCACCGAGCCCTCCCCCGGGACGGCGAGGCCGCGCAGCGACGGCGCGTCGACGACCCCGCCCGGGCCGTGCACCACGACGTCGACCACGGCGGGTCCGGCGTCGGGGTTGGTCAGCTCCAGCACCGACCCCCGCCGCGCGGAGGCGCCGACCCCGGTGAACCACTGGTCGGGGCGTGGCTCCCGGCACTCGGGCGCTCCCGGCGGGCCGCCGGTCGGGTACCGCGCCGCGGTCAGGCCGGGGGCGACGTCGCCGATCGCGGCGACCTCGGCCGGGAGGTCCGCGCCGGCACCGGGCACGGTGCCGGCGGTCGCGACCCGGCCGGGGCGGAGAGGCACGTCGACCTCGGTCGCCCCGCGGCGCACCACCGCCTCGCCCGCGACCTCCCCGCCGGTCGCGACCAGGGGTGGTGCGTCCACGCCGGGGCAGGTCAGCGTGAGCCGGGTCAGCGGGACCCGGTCGGGCGGGCGCGCGGTCTCGTCCGCGGGGTCGACCCGCACCATCAGGAACGCGGCCACGGCGAGCAGCGGGACCAGCACCGCGAGCACGGTCGTGACGTCGGGACGCCTCGCGGCCGGACCCGCGCTGCTGCGCCGCCCGCTCACCGGTCCGCCTCCGGAGCCGCGGACCGGCGCGCGGGCCGGCGGGCGGGCCGGCGTGCGGGCCGGGTGGTCGGCGCCGCGAGGACCAGCACCACCAGGACGGCGACGCCCTGCAGCACGAGCAGCACGGGACGCCACCACCCGGCGTCCCCTGCCACCGCGGCCGGGTCCGGGTCGACCTGGACCCGCCAGGCGCGGGTGCTGCGGTCCTCGGCGCTGGCCTGCTCCAGGCCGCTGGTCGCGTCCAACCGGGAGGCCACGCGACCGTCGACGGGACCGGGGAGCACGACGTGCTCGACGCCGGCGGCGGCGAGCCCGTCGACGGCGGCCGGCGACGGCGTGCTGGTCAGCGCGGCGACCGCCGCGGTCAGGTCCTCGTCCTCGGCGGCGAGCGCGAGCACCTCGTCCTCCCCCGTGGTCACGCCGTCCCCGCGGACGACGGTGTAGTCCAGCCCCCGCTCGACCGAGCCGCGGACGACCAGGACGCCGCGCTCGGGCGCGGTCTGCGCCCGCTGGAGCATGTAGGCCGGGACGTCGGTCGCCGGGCGGTCGACGAGGCGGTCGCCGCCCTCGACCACGGCCCACGCCAGCCCCCCGACCGGCACGCTCGCCGCCGCGACGGCGACCAGGGCCACCAGCGCGCGGGACCGGGACCCGGGTGACCGCTCGAGGAGCCCGCCCTCGAGCAGCCCCTGCGCGCCGAGGACGGCGGCGGTGACCAGGCAGCCCTGCCAGACCACGACGAGCACCCCGAGGCCGGGCGCGACGACGGCCCCTCCCGCGGTGATCGGCAGCGCGGCCAGGAGCAGGGCCGTGACGCCGGCCACCAGCGCCACCAGCCAGCAGGCGAGCACCCCGACCCGGCTGCGGTGCGGCAGCAGCGCGACCAGCGCCAGGACCAGCAGCGCGCCGCCGAGCCACGCCGGGGCGCCGAGGGTGCCGGCCTCGCCGAGCCGGCCCAGCACGAGGCCCACGCCGTCCGGGAACGAGCCGGCCCCGACCAGCGGGGCGCCCGCCTCGAGCAGCAGGCCGGTGGCGGCTCCGGTGGTCAGCAGGGGCAGCCACCAGGGGACGAGCAGCAGCGGCACCGTGGCCAGCGCGGTCAGCGGCGGCCCCCAGGCCGACCGGTCCCGGGCGGCGGCCGGCGCGAGCGCCAGGGCGGCGGCCAGGGCCAGACCGACGAGGAGCAGCGCGAGCAACCAGGCCGTGGGGGCGAAGGCGGTGGTCAGCGCGAGGAGCAGGCCGGCCCGCCAGGCGGCCCGCCACCGCCGGTCCACCTCCGGGTCGGCGAACCCGAGGCACGCGTGGGCGGTCCAGGGCAGCAGCACGGCCGCGACGACCGGGCCGAGCCTCCCCTCGCCCCACGCGCCGCTGGTCAGCGGCACCAGCGCGTACGCGGTGGACCCCGCCAGCAGCAGCCAGCGCGAGGCGCCGCGCGGGCTCGCCAGCCGTCCCACGACCCGCAGCAGCCGCCACGCCCCCCACAGCGCGAGCGGGCCGGACCCGAGCAGCACCAGCGACAGCGCGCCGCCGGGTGCGACCAGGCTGCCCAGCAGCGCCATCGGCAGCACGTAGGCCGGCGCGGGGACGGGCGTGCCGGGGCCGAGGGGCAGGTACCCACCCAGGTGCAGCCCCCACCACGCCCCGACCGACTCCGGGGCGGGTGACAGCGCGCCCCCGCTGACGGACCCGAGGGCGGCCCGGGCGGCGACCAGCAGGCCGACCACCACGACGACCAGCAGGAGCGCGATCGGGTTGGTCAGCAGCCGGACCAGCACGCCGTCGTCGGCCAGCGCCTCGTCGTCCTCCTCCGGGCCGGGGCGCCGCGCGGCCAGCGAGGAGGGGTCGCGCTCGGCCGCGGCGGCGCGCCGCCGCTCGGCCACGTCGGCGGCCTGGTCGGTCACCGCGGCGACGAGGTCCCCGAGCAGGTCGAGCCCGTGCCGGTAGGGCAGCCAGAACGGCGCCCGGAGGCGGCGCACCCGGTCCTCGTCCGGCGGCCCGCCGCGGGCGACGGCACGGGCGCGGCGGGCGGCGCGCAGGTCGCCGGGCGAGGACAGCACCGAGACCAGGGCCGCGAGGTCGTCGAGCGCCTCCCCGACCGCGCGGACCAGCAGCAGGCCCACCATCCGCAGCAGCGTGCCGAGCACCAGCCGCACCACCATCAGCGGCAGCAGCCGGGCGGGCGCGTTGGCCAGCAGCGTGTAGAGCGCGGCGCGGCGCTCCTGGTAGTGGGTGTGGCGCCCGGTCAGCGACGTCCGCCGCGCCCCCCGGTGGGCCGCCTCGGCGTGGAAGACCACCGCCCGGGGCACGACGAGGGTGGTCCGGCCGGCGGCGGCGACCCGCCAGCCCCAGTCGAGGTCGTTGCCGAAGACCGGCAGCGCCGGGTCGAGGCCGCCGAGGTCCTCCAGCAGCGTGCGCCGCACCAGCATCCCGGCCGTGTTGACCGCCAGCACCTCGCGCACCCCGTCGTGCTGGCCCTGGTCGTACTCGCCGCGCTCCAGCCCCGTCTCCCGCTGACCGGTCCCGGTGATGGTGACCCCGACCTCGAGCAACCGCCGCAGCGAGGGCCACTCGCGCAGCTTCGGCCCGAGGACGTCGGCGCCGGGGTGCTCGGCCGCGGCCGCGAGCAGGGCGGCCAGCGCCCCGGGGGCCGGGGTGGAGTCGTCGTGCAGCAGCCAGATCCACTCGGTGGGCTCACCGAGGGCGGCCGACCGGTCCAGACCGGCGCGGACGGCCTCCGGGAACGAGGTGCGCCCGGTGGACCGGACCACCTCGCCGCCGGGCCCGGGTCCCCCGAGCGCCGTCTCGGCCAGGGTGGCGCTGGTGTCGCGGCTCCCGGTGTCCACGACGACCACCCGGGTCACGCCCTGCTGGGCGGCGAGCCCCTCGAGCACGGTGGGCAGCCACCGCTCGCCGTCGTGGCTGACCAGCACCACGCCGACGGTGCCCGGCGCGTCGGACGGGAGGTCCGCTCGACCGGGCGCCGGAGCGCCGGACGGGGTGGGGACGGACACGGACGCTGGCACGGTCGTCCACCCTACAAATGAGCGCGACCCCGGCCGCCCGGCCGGGGTCCCCGAGTGCGTTCGCCCCGCCGGGCGTGGTGCGCCGCTAGACGGCGCGCTTCTTCAGCTTGCGCCGCTCGCGCTCGGACAGCCCGCCCCAGATGCCGAAGCGCTCGTCGTTGAGCAGGGCGGCCTCGAGGCACTCCGTGCGCACGTCGCAGGACAGGCACACCTTCTTCGCCTCCCGCGTGGACCCCCCCTTCTCGGGGAAGAACGCCTCGGGGTCGGTCTGCGCGCACAGCGCGCGCTCCTGCCACCCCTCGGCGTCGATCTCGGGTTCGAGGAGGAATAGCTCTCTCATCGGTACACGCCCTTTCGACCCTGCTGCTCCGGTTCCGACCCTGCTGCTGCGACCTGGCCTGCTGCGACCCTGCTTCGACCCTGCGGCGACCCTGGTGCTCGACCCGCGCCGCCCGTCCGCACCCGAACGACACTGTGGGAATTACATGCCTGTCGTGCACGGGAAGTCAAGCCCGGATCTGCTATGGCGCGAACCCACCCGGCACAGTAGGAACATGCGTAGGATCACCGTCCTCTCCGGCGGCATCGGCGGGGCCCGCTTCCTGCAGGGGTTGCGCCACCTGCTGCCCGACGCCGAGGTCACGGTGGTCACCAACACCGCCGACGACCTGTGGGTCCACGGGCTCAAGGTGTGCCCCGACCTCGACACCGTGATGTACACCCTCGGCGACGGCATCGACGCCGAGCGGGGCTGGGGTCGTCGTGACGAGTCCTGGCGGGTCGGCGAGGAGCTCGCGGCCTACGGCGTCGAGCCCACCTGGTTCGGCCTCGGGGACCGCGACGTCGCCACCCACCTGGTGCGCACCCAGATGCTCGAGGCCGGCTACCCGCTCTCGCAGGTGACCGAGGCGCTGTGCCGCCGCTGGCGGCCGGGGGTGCGGCTGCTGCCGATGAGCGACGACAGGGTCGAGACCCACGTCGTGGTCGCGGACCCGGACGCCCCCAGCGGGCGGCGCGCGGTGCACTTCCAGGAGTACTGGATCCGGCTCCGCGCGGCCGTGCCGGCCGAGCAGGTGGTCGTGGTCGGGCTGGCGGCGGCCGCCCCCGCTCCCGGCGTGCTCGACGCGATCACGGGCGCCGACGTCGTGCTGGTGCCGCCGTCCAACCCGGTGGTCTCGGTCGGGACGGTCCTCGGCGTCCCCGGCGTGCGGGAGGCGCTGCGCGCCACTCCCGCCCCGGTCGTCGGCCTCTCCCCCGTGGTCGGCGGCGACCACGTGCGCGGGATGGCCCGCCAGCTGCTCGGTGCGATCGGCGTCGAGGTCTCCGCGCTCGGCGTCGGGCGCCACTACGGCGCCCGGGCGCGCGGCGGCGTCCTCGACGGCTGGCTCGTCGACGGGCGCGACGCCGACGCCGTCGCACCGCTGGAGGAGGCCGGGCTCCGGGCACGCGCCGTCCCGCTGATGATGACCGACCTCCCCGCGACCGCCGCGATGGCGCGCGCGGCCCTCGACCTGGCCGCCTCCACAGCCGCCTCCGCACCCGCCTCCGCGACACCGTGACCGGCCCGCGCTCCCCGGTCGGGGCGACCGTGGTGGTCCGGGCGCCGGCCGGCCTCCCCGAGGTCCGCGACGGTGACGACCTGGCGGCCCTGGTGCTGGACCGGGTGGACCTCGAGGACGGCGACGTCCTGGTGGTCACCAGCAAGGTCGTCGCCAAGGCCGAGGGCCGGGTCGTCCCGGGGGCCCGCGACGACCACCTCGCCGCCGAGACCGACCGCGTCGTGGCCCGCAGGGGTCCGACCCGGATCGTGCGGACCCGCCACGGGCTGGTCCTGGCGGCGGCGGGGATCGACACCTCGAACGTCGGACCCGGGACGGTGGTGCTGCTGCCGGTCGACCCCGACGCGAGCGCCCGCCGGCTGCGCGAGCAGGTCGGGGAGCGCACCGGGCGCAACGTCGCCGTGGTGGTCACCGACACCGCCGGCCGCGCCTGGCGCGAGGGGCAGACCGACATCGCCGTCGGCGCCGCCGGGTTGGTCGTCGTGGACGACCACGCGGGGCGCCGCGACGCGCACGGCAACGAGCTGGCGGTGACCGCCCCGGCCGTCGCCGACGAGCTCGCCGGGGCGGCGGAGCTGGCGCAGGGCAAGCTGTCGGCGCGGCCGGTCGCGGTGGTCCGCGGCCGCGGTGACCTGGTGCTGCCGGCCGGCCGCCACGGTCCGGGCGCGCGGGCCCTGGTGCGTCCCGAGGGCGGCGACCTGTTCGGCTGGGGCTCGCGGGAGGCCGTGGTCCGCGCGGTGCGGGGCGCTGTCGGCGACGCCGCCCCCTTCGGCTCCCCGGCGAGCGCGGAGGAGCTCCGCGACGCGCTGCGCGCCGCCCTGGGCGACGAGGCGCTGACGGTGACCCTGCTCGATCCGGACGGGCCGGACCGGCTGGAGGTGGTGACCGCCGGGCCCGGCCCCGCGGCCGGAGCGGCGGCGGTCGCGTTCGCCCACGGCTGGGAGGCGGGGCCGGCGGGGGCGCCCGGCGCACACCGGCTGCGACCGCGACCCGTCGCCCCACCGACGGGTCCGTAGACTCGGCCGCGGATCCGGCGAGGACCGTCCCGTCGGGCGCTCGTCCCGCCCCCGCTCCGCCTCGCCCCCCACCACCCCGGAGGTACCGCTCGCCGTGGCCAAGCCCACCAAGGACCAGAAGGCCGACCGCAGGGCGACCATCGAGGCGCTGACCCGCAAGCAGCGCTCGGCGGACCGCCGCCAGGGCCTGGCGATCGTGGTCGTCTGCGTCGCGGTCGCGCTCGTCATCATCGGCGCGGCGGCGTACCGCCCGGTGGTGAGCTGGTGGGAGCTGCGTCAGTACGACGACACCGCGCTGGCCTCGCTCGGCGCTCCCGCGTCGTCCTGCCAGGAGGTCGAGACGAAGAAGGCCACCGGCAACCAGGAGCACGTCGCCGAGGGCACCCCGGTCCTCTACGAGGAGGACCCGCCCGCCTTCGGGGCCCACTACGACACCCCGGACACCATGGACCGCAAGCTCTACACCTCCGAGGACCGTCCGGACCTGCGCACCCTCGTGCACAACCAGGAGCACGGCTACACCTTCGTCTGGTACGACGAGACCGTCGCCGACGACGACGAGGCGATGACCGAGCTCCGCGCGGTCGCCGACAAGTTCCCGGGCACCGACAACTACCGCTACAAGTTCAAGGCCGTCCCGTGGACCGAGGACGACGGAGCCGCGTTCCCCGACGGCCAGCACGTCGCGTTCACCCACTGGTCGGCCGGCGGCGAGGGCAACACCGAGGTCGCCGACCAGCGCGGGGTCTGGCAGTACTGCGAGGAGTTCTCCGGCGAGGCGCTGTCGTCCTTCATGGAGGAGTACCCCTACTTCGACTCGCCGGAGCCCAACGGCATGTGACCCGGACCCCGCGATGTCCGGTCGGTCCGGTCGGTCCGGTCGGTCCGGGCGGGCGCCGGACCGGGTCAGGTCAGCTCGCCGCGGCCGTCCGCCTGCAGCCGCGCCACCGCCGCCTTGACCTCCTGCGCGCGCTGACGGGTGGTCACCAGCACCGCGTCCGGGGTGTCGACGACGACGACGTCGTCGAGGCCGACCACCGCCACCAGGCGGCCGGAGCCGGGGACGGCGAGGCCCGTGGCGTCCACCGCGAGCGTCAGGGCGGGGTCGCCGAGCACGTGCAGCCGCTCCGCAGGAGCCCCGGCCGCGAGCAGCGTGGCCAGCGAGTCGAAGTCGCCCACGTCGTCCCACCCGAACCGGGCCGGCACGGTGGCGACCTCGCCCGCGTCCGCCGCCGGCTCGGCGACGGCGTGGTCCAGGGCGATCCGCGGCAGCGCGTCCCAGCCGGCGGCCACGCGCTCCCCGAGCCCGGCCTCGTCGCCCGCGGCGAGCGCGCGCAGGTCCCGGGCGAAGCCGGGGTGCCAGCGGGCGAGCAGGTCGAGCAGCACCCCGGGTCGGACCACGAACATGCCGGCGTTCCACCGGTGCCGCCCCTCGTCGAGGTAGCGCTGCGCCACCTCGGCCGAGGGCTTCTCGACGAACGCCTCGACGTGGAAGGCGCCGGGGTGGTCGGCCAGCGGCTCGCCGACGCGCAGGTAGCCGAACCCGGTCGCGGGCGACGTCGGCTCGACGCCCACGGTGACGAGCCGCCCGTCCCGGGCGACGTCGACCGCCGCGCGCACCGCCTCCCGGAACGCCGGCTCGTCGTCGATGACGTGGTCGGCCGCGAACGAGCCCATCACCGCGTCCGGGTCGCGCCGCTCGAGCAGCGCGGCGGCCAGCCCGACGGCAGCCATGGAGTCCCGGGGCGACGGCTCGGCGACGACGGCCCGGTCCGCGAGCCCCTCCAGCTGGGCGGCCACCGCGTCGCGGTGGGCCGCACCCGTGACCACGAGGAAGCGGTCCTCGACCAGCGGGGCGAGGCGGTCGCGGGTGCCCTGGAGCAGCGAGCGACCCGACCCGGTCAGGTCGCGGAGGAACTTCGGCTCGTGGCGGCGCGACAGCGGCCACAACCGGGTCCCCGCCCCGCCGGCGGGCACGACCGCCCACAGGTCCGCCAGCGGCTGCTCGGTCGCCTCGGGTGACGGCTCGGAAGACATGGCGTCACCCTAGGGTGGGGCGGGTGCCGCCCGTCCCGCCCCGCGCCCCCCGCACCTTCGCCGAGGCCCTCGCGGCGGCGCTGCGCGAGGACCCGGGCCGCCCGCTGGTGACCTTCTACGACCACGCCACCGGCGAGCGGGTCGAGCTGTCGGTGACGACGTACGCCAACTGGGTGGCCAAGACCGCCTCGTTGCTCGCGGACGAGCACGGTCTCGAGCGGGGCGACCGGCTCGGGCTGGACCTGCCGACGCACTGGCTCGGCCCGGTGGTGCTCGGTGCCGCGTGGACCGTCGGGCTGGTGGTGGTGCCGGACCCCGCCGCCGGCGACCTGCCGGACGCCGTGGTCTGCGGCCCGGGGGGACTGGCGCGCTGGGCGCCGCACGCCGCCGACGTGCCCGTGCTGGCCTGCTCCCTGCTGCCGCTCGGGGTCCGCTTCGCCGACCCGCTGCCGGCCGGGGTGCACGACGTCGGCGTGGAGGTCTGGGGGCAGCCGGACGCCTTCTCCCCCGTGGACCCGCCCGGCGCCGACGACCCGGCCGCGGACCTCGGCGCCGGGCTGGTCACCCACGGCCGGTTGTGGCGGTCGGCCGCCGCCGGGGACGTCGTCCCCGGCGGCGGCCGCCTGCTCTCGGAGGTCAACCCGGCTTCCCCACCAGGCATGACCTCCTTCACCACCCCCCTCGCCACGGGGGGGTCGGTGGTCCTCGTGGCCCACCCCGACCCGGACCGGGTCGCGGCGACCGGCGCCGAGGAGCGGGTCACCGACCGCTTCGCGCCGACCTGACGCTCGCGACGTGTCGACCTGACGCCCGCGACCGCCCGACCTGACGCCCCCTACCCGAGCGGGCCCGCCACCTCGGTCCCCTCCGCCAGCAGGCGGGGCTCGCCGACGCCGCCCCGGGTGACCGGGAGCAGCCACAGCAGACCGTCGCCGTCGGTGCCGACCAGGTCGGGCACGCGGCCGCGGCGCAGGTCGCTGACCTGCACCAGCGACTCGTACGCGCCCGGCTCGACCAGGTCGCGCGGGTCGTCGAGCTCGGCGGCCTGCCCGGCCCCGACGCCGTCCGCGCCGTCGCCGGGGTAGACCCGCAGCTCACCGCGGCGGCGCCCGGTGAGGTCGGCCCGGCCGTCGCCGGTGACGTCGCCAACGGCCTGCAGGGCCCGGACCCGGCCGAAGCCGCCGCCGAGCACGACCGGCGCCGCGAACCGGCCGGTGCCGTCGCCGCGGTGCAGCGCGAGCGCGCCGCGCGTGCGGGTGATCAGGTCGCCCTCGCCGTCGCCGTCCCAGTCGCCGGCGTTGACGACCAGCGCGGCCCCGGAGAGGTCGACCCCGGTGTCCACCGGCGGCAGCGTCTCGGTCGTCCCCTCGTTGACCAGCCACACCAGCCGGGCCCCCCGGCGGACGAGCAGGTCGGGTCGCGGGGACCCGCCCACCTGGAGGCCGCCGGTCAGCCCCGCCCCGCTGCCGATCCGGGCCACCCGGCCCACGCCCCGACCGAGGGTGCCGTCCGTGCGTCCGGGCACGACCACGCTGGCACCGTCCGCACGGCGCACGACGAGGTCGTCGACGCCGTCGCGGGTCAGGTCGCCGGCGCCGGCCACCACGTCGGCCTCGTCCCACGTCTCGTCGTCGTTCCAGGCCACGTCCACGACGACCGGCGCTGCGTAGTCCTGGCCGGTCGAGCCGGCGCGCAGCCACGCACCACCGTCGGCGTCCCGGCCGAGCAGGTCCGGGTCGCCGTCGCCGGTCAGGTCCCCGGCGGCGACCACGCGGTCGTAGCGGGCCCAGCCCAGCCCCAGGCGCTCCGCGTCGAAGCCGCCGCCGCCGTCGCCCCGGAAGGCGACCAGCCGGCTCGTGCCGGCCTTGCGGGCCACGACGTCGCCGACCCCGTCGCCGTCGGCGTCCCCGACGGCGACCACGAGGTCGTGCTCGGCACCGGGGCCGCTCGCGGCCGGCACCGGCGGTGCGAAGCTGCCGGCGCCCTCGCGGGCCGCGACGGCGGTGCGCCCGTCGTCGTCGCGGGCGAGCAGGTCGGCGCGACCGTCGCCGGTGAGGTCGCGGCTCAGGCTCAGCTCGCGCCACGCGGACCAGTCACCCGCCACGCGGTCGCCGGGACCGAAGGAGGTCAGACCGGCGGTCGGGACCACGACGGCCTGCTGGTCGGCCGCGCGGCGCACCACGAGGTCGGGGTAGGGGCTGCCGACGAGGTCGGAGTCCAGCGGGGCCGGCTCGGGCTCGGGCTCCGGCTCGGGCTCGGGGTCGGGTTGGGACGGCCCCTCCTGGAGCGCGTCGGCGCCCCGCCGGATGTCGCCCAGCCGGGCGTAGAGGTAGCGGCCCGGGCACGCCGTCGAACCCGCGTCGCGGTGCCCGCTGATCGCCGGGAAGGACCGGGAGCCGACCTGCTGGCGCATCGACCCGGCGTCGACGCCGTGGATGCCGAGCTTCCAGGCGAGCAGCGCGGCGTAGGCGTCCACGACGGCCTGCGGCGGCTGGACCACGTCGAAGTTCCCGATCGCGGACATGGCGAACGAGTACTCGTTGTAGCCCAGGGTGTGGGCGCCGACCACGGCGCGGGTGACCCCCCCGTAGCGGCCCTCCCAGATCCGGCCGAACTTGTCGACCAGGAAGTTGTACCCGACGTCGCTCCAGCCGCGCGAGCGGGTGTGGTAGGCGTAGATCGACCGCAGGATGCCCGGAACCTGCTCGCGCGTGTAGTCGTTGGCGTTCACGGTGTGGTGCACGAAGCCGGCGCGGACCGAGCCGTAGGACGGCGAGCCGCTGCGCAGCCGCTCGTCGGCTCCCCACTGGGCCCGCGAGAAGATCTCCGGCCGGGGCGCGCCGGCCGCGGCCGCCAGCTCGAGCGCCGGCTCCACGCCGCTGTCGCTGCCGCTGTCGGTGCTGGTGGCGCCGGCGTCGATCTCCGGACGCGCCCGGTCGGTGCCGACCGGCGCGCCGGGCTCGACCACGGCCGCGACCAGGTCGGCCGGGGCGTCGTCGCTGGTGACCCGCACCTGCACGGCGTCGACCTCGCCCACCACCACCGCGTCGGTGCCGGGGCGGGTGCGGGTCGCCTCCACGCTGCCGGGGTCCGGCGCGTGGTCGTCGTCGACCTCGGCCTCGGTCCACCCCGACCACGCCCCGCCGTCCTCGCGGGTGCGGACGTCGACCGCGTCGTGCTCGAGGTCCTCCTGCGGCGCCCAGGTGACACCGACGGTGCCGAAGTCCTCGACCGGCAGCGGCTCGCTGCGGACGGTCGTCGACCCGTCGTCCGTGGTGGCGCGCGCCTCCAGCCGGTCCGGCGCGACGCGAGCGCTGGGCGGCGCGGTCAGCTGGTGGTCGGTCAGCTCGGCGTCGACGGTGCCCTCGGGCACCGTCGCGGGCCGGGCGGGCCGGTCGGACCGCGTGGCGGGGTCGGGGCGCGGCGAGGTGGTGCCGAGGACGGCGCCGGCGGTGGGGGCCGCCGGGTCGTCGCGCACCACGTCGAGGCTGAGCACGCCGGCGGCCGGCGTCAGCACGGCCACCACCACGCCGAACGTCAGCAGCTGCTGGCAGGCCGTGACGAGACCGGCCCGCGTACGGGCGGGGGGAAGGGACATCGAGAGCGCCTTTGTGCGGGGGAAGAGTCACACGAGGCTGCAACTTTCACACGCGTCACACGAGGGCGGTAGAGGATCTGAGTAACTACAACGCTGTAATTTCCAGTCGACACGCCGGGCGGTCGCGAACGATCCTCAGATGTCGGCGCCGATCTCGTCGTCGAGGTCGTCGGAGGTCGCGTCGTCGTAGTGGAGGTACTTGATGCCCTCGTCGACCGGCCCGTCGAAGCCGAGGCGGCCCTTCTCCAGCACCAGCACCCGGTCGCACATCTTGCGCACCGAGCCCGTGGAGTGGCTGACGTAGAACATGGTGCGCCCGCTGTGCCGGATCTCCTGCATCCGCTCCAGGCACTTCTTCTTGAACGGCCGGTCCCCCACGGCCAGCACCTCGTCGGCGAGGAAGATGTCGCAGTCGACGTGGACGGCCACCGAGAACCCCAGGCGGGACATCATGCCCGAGGAGTAGGTCCCGACCGGGGTCTCCAGGAAGCGGCCCACGTCGGCGAACTCGACGATGTCGTCGAACTTGGCCTTCGTCTCCTGCTCGGTCATGCCCAGGACCGCCGCGTTGAGGAAGATGTTCTCCCGGCCGGTCAGCTGGGGGTGGAAGCCCGCCCCGGTCGCGATCAGCCCGGAGATCCGGCCCCGGGTGAGCACCTCGCCCCGGTCGGGGCGCATCACGCCGATGATCATCTTCAGCAGCGTGCTCTTGCCGGAGCCGTTGAGACCCATCAACCCGATGGACTCCCCCTGCTCGACGCTGAAGGAGACGTCCTGGATGGCCTGGAAGGTGTCCTTGATCTGCTGGCGCCGGGCCATCGCCACCGTCACCTCCTTGAAGGTGCGGTGGTAGCGCAGCGTGAAGTCCTTGGTGACGTGGTCGACCCGGATCGACTCCTGGGACGAACCTGCGGCGCTCACAGGCGCTCCGGGATCCGCGGCTCGAGCCAGCTGAAGACCCGCTGCGCGAGGACCAGCACGACGACGCTCACCCCGAGCGCGATGAAGCCGCGCTCGAACAGGTCCGGCGGCAGCTCGGTGCGGGCGAACTCCTCCGGGTCGGAGGTGGTGCCCACCCAGAACGCGCGTTGGACCAGCAGCACCGCGTCCGCGGTCGGGTTCCACAGGTAGTACTCCGAGAGGCTGCCGAAGCGCTCGGGGACCAGCGTGTACGGGTAGATCATCGGGACGCCGAAGCGGGTGAAGTTCGACAGGATGCTGACCATGCTCGCGACGTCGCGGAAGAACACGTTCGCCGTCGCGAACAGCAACGCCAGGCCGGTGCCGAGGATCATCACGATGCCGAGCGCGAGCGCGACCGCCCCCGCACCACCGGCGTCGGGCCGCCAGCCGTAGAGCAGCGCGACGATGAAGAGGATGATCACCTGCGGGATGACGTGGAACAGCGAGACCAGCATCGAGGCGACCGGGAACATCTCGCGCGGCAGCGCCATCTTCTGGACCAGCGCCTTGTTGCGCACGATCGAGCGGGTGCCGGCGTTGAAGGTCTCCACGAAGAAGTGGACGATGATCAGCCCGCAGAAGACGTGGACCGCGAAGTTCTCGGTGCGGCCGCGACCGATGACGATCTGCATCACGAAGTAGTAGATGAGGAACTGCGAGAGCGGGTTGATGTAGCTCCAGATCAGCCCCAGGAACGAGCCCTGGTAGCGGGCACTGATCTCCCGCTGCACGAGCAGCTTGAGCAGGTAGCGGCGCCGGAAGACCTCGACCAGCCCGGTGGTGCTCGACGGCGGCGCCAGCGGCGCGTCGACGACGCGCACCACCGTCGGCCGCGCGCCCCCCGGCCCGCCCTCGCCGTCGCCGGGCGCCGGCGACGCCGGCGACTCGACGTCAGTCATCAGCCCCGGCCGGCGGGTCGGTCCACGGCGCGAACGTGCGCTCCCAGGCCTCCGGCGAGGTGATCTCGCCGAGCGCGGCGCGGTACTGCCGCGCCAGGCGCGGCCACTCGCGACGCAGCCGCAGGTGCATCTCCACGGTCTTGGCGAACAGGTCGCGGAAGACCTCCGGGTCGCGCTGGTAGAACGCCGCGCTCGTGCCGTCAGGCATCGAGACCACCGCGGAGTCGTACCGGGTCAACCGGAACCACTGGGCGTCCATCGCCATGATCTCGGCCTCGGCGTAGCGCCGGGACAGCTCACGGGGCTTGGAGAACTGCCGCACCGGCGAGCGCAGCGCCCGCATCGTGACCTGTCGCGGGCCCAGGTGGCCGACGTCGTCCCGCCCCTTGCGCGGTGGCTTCTTGCGCTTGACGTCCGGCAGGTCGTCGCGGTCGGTGACCAGGCGGGCGTCGGGGTGCTTCTGCACCATCTGCCGGATCTCGGGCAGCCGCGTCGGCAGCGTCCGGTGCAGCGCCTCGGGCCCCTCGAGGAGGTCCAGCAGCGCCTGGTGGCGGATCTCCACGGTGGAGTACTGCATCGAGACCAGGTGCTTGACCTGGTGGTTGAAGCTCTCCTGCACCATCCGCCCGCCACCCGGGTACGGCGAGTGCAGCAGCGCGGCGACGAACCGGTTGCGCTGGTGGAAGTAGGCCTGCCAGTCCAGCGCGTCGTTCTTGTCGGTCCACGGCACGTGCCAGACGGCGGCGCCGGGGAAGGAGACCGTGGGGTAGCCCGCCGCCTTGGCGCGCAGCCCGTACTCGGAGTCGTCCCACTTGATGAAGACCGGCAGCGAGAGCCCGATCTCCTCCAGCACGACCCGCGGGATCAGGCACATGAACCAGCCGTTGTAGTCCACGTCGACGCGCTTGTGGAGCCAGCGGGCCGAGCGCAGGTTGCGCGCGGAGAGGTCCCAGTCGCTGTGGACACCGGCGGCGGACTGCCACCAGAACCGCCACGGCTGGACGACCTCGCCCCAGCTGTGGAGCCGGGACCGTGCGTACAGGCTGAACATGTGGCCGCCGACCAGGGTGGGACGGCGCGCGAGGTCGGCGAACACGACGGCGCGGATGATGCCCTCGGGCTCGCAGATCACGTCGTCGTCCATGCACATCAGGTACGTCGCCGTGCCCTTGCGCACCGACTCGAGCTGACCGCGGGCGTAGCCGCCCGAACCGCCGAGGTTGCCCTGCTCGATGACCCGCAGGGTCTGGCCGAGCGCCTCCTGGGCGGCGGGGAACTCCGGGGAGTCCACGACCTTGTCCTTGCCCTGCTCCATGACCAGGACCTCGTCGAGGTAGGGCCGCAGGGTCGCGTCGTCCCCGATCTGGCCGAGCAGCTTGGCGCAGAAGTCGGGCCGGTTCATGGTGGTGATCGCGATGTCGACGGTGCCGTGCTCGGCGCGCTCCGCGGGCACCTCCGCCGACCACTGCGCGTCCTCGACCAGCACGTCCGCGTCGCCCGCGACGACGTCGTACCAGTACCAGCCGCCGTCGACGAACGGCTTGAGCGTGAGGTCCCAGCTGAAGGTCTCGGCCTCCGCACCGCTGGTGGAGGCGGCGTCGACGCGCTGGGTCCGGCCGTTGGCCATCGACTTGTAGAGGATCACCGTCGCCCCCGGGCCGCGGACCGTCACGTCGAGGGTCACGTTGTCGACGACGGTCCAGCGGCGCCAGTAGCTGGCCGGGAAGGCGTTGAAGTAGGTCCCGAACGACAGCTTGTCGCCGGAGCCGACCAGCACGCAGCGCCGCGAGCGGATCTGGTCGGGGTGCAGGCCGCTGCCGGCGCTGCTCGAGCTGCCCAGCGCGGCCGAGACCGCGTCGCGCATCCGACGCGACATCCCGCCCTCGTCGGCGTCGACCTCGACGACCGCGGGCTCGGTGTCGACGTACAGCGCGATGACGTCGCTGTCGGAGCCGTCGGGCAGGACCTGCTGCTGGATCATCCGGCGCACGGTCGGCGCACCGGCGCCGGTGGTCGCCTGGTTCGTGCCGGCGGTGCTGCCGACGGTGGTGTCGGTGACGCTCACTCGTCCACTCCTCCGCTCGCCCACGCCTCTCCACGGGAGAAGTAGGGCTCGAGCTTGTTGTCGAACATCGACAGCGCCGACCCGATGGCCATGTGCATGTCGAGGTACTGGTAGGTGCCGAGGCGGCCGCCGAAGAGCACCATCGGCTCCTGCTTGGCCAGCTCGCGGTACGCGCGGACCTTGGCGCGGTCCTCGGCGGTGTTGATCGGGTAGTAGGGCTCGTCGTCGTCCTCGGCGAAGCGGCTGTACTCGTGGACGATGACGGTCTTGCCCTGGATGTAGGTGCGCTCGGGGTGGAAGTGCCGGAACTCGTGGATCCGGGTCCACGGCACGTCCTGGTCGTTGTAGTTCATCACCGCGCAGCCCTGGAAGTCGTGCACGTCCTTGACCTCGGACTCCAGGTCCACGGTACGCCAGGACAACCGGCCCTCGCGGTGGTCGAAGTACTCGTCGAGCGGGCCGGTGTAGACGACCGGCACGTGACCACGGTACTCCTCCGCGACGTCGAACCAGTCGGTCTCCAGCCGGACCTCGATGTTGGGGTGGTCGGCCATCCGCTCCAGCCAGGCGGTGTAGCCGTCGACCGGCAGCCCCTCGTGGGTGTCGTTGAACCACCGGTTGTCGAAGGTGTAGCGCACCGGGAGGCGGGTGATGATCTCGGCGGAGAGCTTCGTGGGGTCGGTCTGCCACTGCTTGGCGGTGTAGCCCTTGATGAACGCCTCGTACAGCGGGCGCCCGACCAGGCTGATCGCCTTCTCCTCGAGGTTCGACGCCTCGGCCGTGTCGATCTCGCTGGCCTGCTCGGCGATCAGCGCGCGCGCCTCCTCGGGCGTGTGGCTGCGCTCGAAGAACTGGTTGATCAGCCCCAGGTTCATCGGCAGCGAGTAGACCTGGCCCTGGTACTGGCCGAAGACCCGGTGCTGGTAGTTCGTGAACGACGTGAAGCGGTTGACGTACTCCCAGACCCGTTCGTTGGAGGTGTGGAAGAGGTGCGCGCCGTACTGGTGCACCTCGATCCCGGTCTCCGGGTCCTTGGCCGAGTAGGCGTTGCCGCCGAGGTGGTCGCGGCGGTCGAGCACGAGCACCTTCAGGTCGAGCTGGGTAGCGCAGCGCTCGGCGACGGTGAGGCCGAAGAAGCCGGAGCCCACCACGACGAGGTCGGGGGCGCGGTCGGGGGCGGCGTGATCAGGGGCTGGCACGGTGGGTCAGTCTACGGACGACGGCGGGAGCCGTCGCATCCGGCGCGCGTCGCGCAGCGCGCGGAGCACGTTGCCGGCCTCGGCGCGTCCGCCGCGCAACGGGCTGAGCGCCACCACGCCGGCCGCGACCAGCCACGGCTTGGCCCGCACCGCGGCGTTCTCGCCGTAGCGAAGGTGGACCACGAACAGGTTGCGGTACATGTAGTAGCCCTTCCACCCCGCCAGGTCGTGCTGCTGGTCGAAGTCGAGCTGGCGCACCAGCACGGCGTCGCGCAGCGCCCAGATGCGGTGGCCCGCCCGTCGGGCGCGCAGGGCGTAGTCGACGTCGTCGTAGAAGATGAAGTAGGAGGGGTCGGGCAGGCCGATGCGCTCCACCACGCCCCGGCGCACCATGAACCCCTCGAAGGCGACGTTCTCCAGCTCCACCCGCTCGGGCATCGCCGCCCGCGTGCCGTAGGTCGTCTCGACCATGGCCGTCTTCGGCTTCAGCGCGCGGGGGTCGCGCAGGTCGAAGCGGACCGCCGCCTTCTCGCAGAGCCGGCCGGAGCGGTCCTCCCGCACCGCCATCAGGCAGTCCTCGTCGGCCTCCATCAGCACCCGCAGGCACGACCGGTCCGGGCACGACGTCGTCGTCCATCAGCCAGAACCGGTCGAAGCCGCGCTCGTACGCCGCACGCAGCCCGGCGTGGAACCCGCCGGCGCCCCCCACGTTGGTGGCGCTGGTGACCACCTCGAGCGGGAGGTCCTCGCGCCCGGCGGCCTCGGCGAGCACCGCGGCGGTGTGGTCGGTGCTGGCGTTGTCGACCACCAGGACGGCGTCCGGGCGCCGCTCCTGGGCGCGCAGCCCCTCGAGCATGCCGACCAGCAGGTCGGCGCGGTTGAAGGTGACCACGACGACCGCCACGGTCTCGGTCGCCACCTCGGCGGGCTCAGCCACGCAGGTACCGCCGGTGGCCGGTGAAGTCGCCGCGCAGGCCGGCCGCCGCGGCACGGGCGCTCAGGACGACCCGGCCCGGCTCGGGCCGGGTCAGCAGGTAGAACCACACCGTCTTGGCCCAGAACATCGCCACGTGGACCCACCCGCGGTACTCGCGCAGGTTCAGGGTGTTGTTGCGCGCCATGCAGTAGGCCTTGAGGTCGCTCGGGCTGTGGTTGTAGGTGGTGCGCCCGAACATCATCGGCGTGCCGAGGTCCCCGACGCTCGGGTGGTGGACCCGCGCGTCGACCACGGTGGCGATCCGGGCGCCCGCGGCCTCGGCGCGCAGCCGGTACTCGTGGTCGTCACCCCAGATGAAGTACTCCGAGCGCGGGTAGCCGATCCGCTCGACCAGGTCGCGGGTGACCAGGACGCCGTTGAACGGGATCACGATCCCCTCGATCCGGCCGCGCGGCCCGCCGGCCGCCGCCACGTCGGCGAGCCGGCGCACGGCCCGGGTGCCGCCGGGCAGCCGGATCGGGAAGACCAGGCGGTCGGGGTCGGCCTCGTCGACCACCAGCGGCCCCCACAGGTCCAGGTCGTCCTCGGCGAGCAGCCGCTCCAGGCAGCCGGGCTCGGGCATCCCGTCGTCGTCCATCAGCCAGACCAGGTCGGCGCCGCGGTCGACGGCCCAGCGCAGCCCCTCGTGGAACCCGCCGGCGCCGCCCCGGTTGTCCGGCAGGGTCCGGGCCAGCACGTCGGTCCGGTCGGCGAGCCAGGCGCCGGTGCCGTCGGCCGAGGCGTTGTCCACCACGAGCACCTCGTCGAGCCCGGGCACCTCGCGCAGCCGGGCGACCAGCCGCTGCAGCAGCGGGAGGCGGTCGAAGGTCACCACCACCGCCGTCACCCGCACGGCCGCCACCCTAACGGCCGGGCGGGGCCCGGTCCGGCGAGCGCCTAGCCTGGCGGCCGTGGACACCGACGCCGTGCTCGAGCTGGTCCAGGACGTCGCCGCGCGGGTGATCACCCCCCGCTTCCGCAGCCTCGGCGAGGGCGAGGTGGACGAGAAGAACCCCGGAGACCTGGTCACCGTGGCCGACCGGGAGGCCGAGGTCGAGCTCACCGCGGCCCTGTCGGCAGCCCACCCCGGGGCGGTCGTCCTGGGCGAGGAGGCCTACGCCGAGGACCCCTCGGTCATGGCGCGCTACACCGGCGCCGAGCACGCCTTCACCGTCGACCCGGTCGACGGCACCAAGAACTTCGTCCAGGGCTCCCCCGACCACGCCGTGATGGTGGCCGAGCTGCGGCGTGGCCGGGTCGTGCGCAGCTGGATCTGGCAGCCGCAGCACGAGGCGGCCTACGTCGCCGAGCTCGGCGCGGGCGCCTGGCGCGGTGCCGAACGCCTCACCCGGACGGCCCCGGGGGTCGCGCCGGCGGCCTGGCGGGGCGCGACGTCCCGGCGCCGGTGGCTCGGCCGCCCGGTGGCGGGCATGCCGCCGCTGGGCCTGACCTGGGTGTGCTGCGGCGTCGACTACCCGCACCTGGTGGCCGGCGACACCGACGTCCTGCTGTACGCCGACGCGCTGCCGTGGGACCACGCCCCCGGGTCGCTGCTGCTCAGCGAGGCCGGCGGGCGCCTCGGGCTGGCCGACGGCTCGCCCTACGACCCGACCCGACCCCACCGGTTCGCGGACGGCGGGGCGCTGGTCAGCGCCGCCGACGAGGTCAGCTGGCGCGAGGTCGCCGGCGCGCTGCACGCCGGCGCCCTGGACTGAGCCCGGGCGCCGGGAGGGTCAGCAGGCGGCGTCCAGGTCCTGGGCCTGGTTGGCGGCGTACCCGTCGGCGAGGCTGCCGACCGAGCCGCCGGTGACCGCGGTCGGCGCCTTGCGGCGCCCGCCGGTGCCGGCGGACGGCGCCGGCGGGTCGGCGGAACGGGCGACGGTCGCGGCGACCTTGTCGCGGATCGCGGCGATGTCGGGGTCGGCGGTGTTCACCAGCGGCGGGACGAGCGAGAGCGTCGAGACCTTCTCGTCCTTGGCCTTCAGCGCCAGGGAGACGAAGGTGTCGAGCTCGGAGGCCGGCAGGTCGGTGGAGACCAGCTCGGCCGAGGCCGTGGCGATGGCGGAGAAGTTGCGGACCACCGTCTGCGGGCTCAGCTGGTCGAGCATCGCGACCATCACGCACTTCTGCCGGGCCATCCGGGAGTAGTCGTCGGAGCCCTCCCGGGCCCGGGCGTACCAGAGGGTGTCCATGCCGTTCAGCCGCCGCGTGCCGGTGGGGATCTCCCGCACCACGTCGTCGCCGAGGCCGCCGACGGGGATCGGCTGCCGGACGGTGAGGGTCACCCCACCGACCGCGTCGACCAGCTCGCGGAAGCCTTCCAGGTTCGACCATCGCCCAGTAGTTCACGTCGAGCCCGGTGATGCCCTCGACAGCCATCACGGTCGCGTCGACGCCCGGATGGTCGGAGCGCTTGAACAGCTCGGGGTTGTCCTCGGCCCAGGTGGAGACCCCGTTGAGGTAGTCGTCAGCGGCGAACCCGTCGGGGAACTGCTCGTCCATCACGCTGCCCTCGCGGAACGGGAAGTCCTGCATGTTGCGGGGCAGGGAGACCAGCACGGTGCGACCGGTCGCCGCGTCGATCGAGGCCACCGTGAGCGAGTCGGGGCGCAGGCCGACCCGGCCGGCGCCCGAGTCGCCCCCGAGCAGCAGCACGTTGTAGCGCCCGTCCGTGGCGGCGGTGGCGATGCCGTCGCCGAACATGGTGCCGATGAACTCGCGCTGCACGCCCACCAGGTGGGCGCCGGAGAGCAGGGTGGCGGAGACGCCCAGGCACAGCACCCCGTTCACGCCCACGACGGCGCGGCGGTGGCCCATCCCCAGGGTGAGCGGCTGGCCGAGCCGCCAGGCGTCGACCATCAGCACGGCCCAGAGCACCGCGAGCACCATCAGCGCCACCCGGACGGCGAGGAGCACCCGCTGGTCCGCGGCGAGGGTGATCGCCAACCCGTGGTCGGCGAGCACCGCGACCACGGTGGCGACCAGCACGGCGACGACCACCAGCCAGGTGCGGAAGGCCACCAGCCCGAGCCGGCGGCTGCCCGCGAGCAGCTGGGCGGACCCGGGGACGACCAGGGTCATCACCATCAGCGACAGGGCACGGCGGAACCGCACGCGGGCGGCCCGCTCCTCGGCGGTCGACCGCGGTCGGACCGGCCGCGCGGTCGGGCGGACCGTACTGGGGGAAGACAGCACCTCCGCAGTATCACCAGTCACTCGCGTCCCAGCCGTCCCGACGCGCCGAGCCGGGGCCGGGGGTGGTCGGCGCGGTAGCGTCGCCCGCATGCCCGAGCGCCCACCCCCGCCAGGTCCCCGTGGCGGCTCCGAGGAGGGGTCCGACTTCGGGTGGATCTACGGCGACCGCCCGCCGGCGGACCCCGACGCGACCCGCGCCGTCCCGCAGCAGCCCCGACCGGGTGGCCGGCCGCCGGCCGACGACCGGACCCGGGTGATCCCGCAGCAACCGCGCCCCGGGGGGCCCGGGGGCCCCGGTGGTCCGGTGCGGCCGGCACCCGCCCCGGCCGGGCCCGCCGGTCGGGCGCCGGCGAAGCGCCGGTGGCGCCCCCGACCGCGGCACCTGCTGCTGCTCGTGCTCGCCTGGATCGTGTTCCTGGTCGCCGTGCCGATCTACGCGTGGTCCCAGGTCGACGAGGTCGACTTCGAACCCGGCGACGGGGGCCGCCCCGACGAGCAGCCCGGCACGACGTACCTGATGGTCGGCAGCGACTCGCGCGGCGACCTCACCGAGGAGGAGCGGCGGCTGCTGGGCACCGGTGACGCCCAGGGCGAGCGCACCGACAGCATCCTGGTGCTCCACACCGGTTCGGGCCCGAACCTGCTGATGTCGATCCCGCGGGACTCCATCGTCGAGGTCCCCGGCGCCGGCACCACGAAGATCAACGCGGCGTTCGCCCTCGGCGGCCCCGAGCTGCTGACGCAGACCGTGGAGAACGAGACCGGGATCCGCATCGACCACTACGTCGAGATCGGGTTCGGTGGCTTCGTCGACCTCGTCGACGCCGTCGGCGGCGTCGAGATCTGCCCGCGCGAGGCGATGACGGACCCGCTGGCCAAGCTCGACGTGGAGAAGGGCTGCCAGGAGGCCGACGGGCCCACCGCGCTCGGCTACGCCCGCTCGCGCAAGGTCTCGGCCCTGGGCGACATCGACCGCGCCCGCCGGCAGCGCGAGGTGGTCTCCGCCATCGGGTCCGCCGCGATCTCGCCCTGGACGGTGCTGAACCCGTGGCGCTACTGGCGGCTCAACACCGCCGGCGCGCAGTCGGTCGCCGTCGGGGAGGGGATGGGTCCCGTACGGGCCGCGATGTGGGCCAGCGCGATGACCAACGTCGACGGTGACGGCGGCTTGACCTGCGGCGTCCCGATCGCCGACCTGGCCGTCAACTGGGACCCCGACCGCGCGCCGCAGATGTTCGAGGCGATCATCGAGGACGACACGGAGAGCATCACCGAGGAGCTCTGCAGCCCGACCGGAGGAGTCCCGCAGTGAGTCGAGGAGCGCAGTGAGCGCACAGCCGTACGAGACCCTGCGGGTCGAGACCGACGACGCGGGCGTGGCGACGGTGACCCTGGACCGGCCCGACGCGATGAACTCGTTCACCGTGACGATGGCGCGCGAGCTGGAGCGGTACTTCACCGTCGACGCCCGCGACGACGCGGTGCGAGCCGTGGTGGTCACCGGCGCCGGGAGGGCGTTCTGCGCCGGCATGGACCTGTCGGCCGAGGGCAACGTCTTCGGCCTCGACGAGTCCGTCGGGCCGACGCCGGAGGGCCTGCGGGCGCACCTGGCCGAGCCTCCGTACCACGACGGCGTCCGCGACACCGGTGGCCGCGTGACCCTCGCTGTGCACGCCCTGCCCAAGCCCGTGATCGCCGCGATCAACGGGGCCGCGGTGGGCATCGGCGCGACGATGACGCTCGCGATGGACCTGCGCCTGGCCTCGACCAGCGCGCGGATCGGCTTCGTCTTCGGTCGTCTCGGCATCGTGCCGGAGGCGGCGTCCAGCTGGTTCCTGCCCCGGCTGGTCGGGCTCCAGCAGGCCCTGGAGTGGGTCTACTCCGCGGACGTGCTCACCGCGGAGCAGGCGCACGCGGGCGGGCTCGTCCGCTCGCTCCACGAGCCGGACGCGCTGCTGCCGGCCGCGCAGGAGCTGGCTCGCTCCTTCGTCGTCGACCGCTCCCCCGTCGCCCTCGGCCTGGCCAAGCGGCTGCTCTACCGCAACAGCGCCGCCGCGGACCCGCTCGAGGCGCACCTGTCGGACTCGCTGGCCATGTACTACTCCTCGATCGCCGACGGCAAGGAAGGCGTCGCCGCGTTCCGGGAGAAGCGCGCGCCGCGCTTCACCGGCAGCGCCACCGACCTGCCACGGATCTTCGACTAGGCCGACTCGTCGTCGGCAGGGTGCTCGTGGTCGCCCCGCGGGATGCAGGACTCGTCGCCCTCCGGGTCCACGATGACGACCACCGTGCCCGGGCGGAATGTCGACGGGCCGGCCTCCGTTGGGCCGGGTACGACGTCGCGCAGCCACTGCGCGGCACGCCCGACCGCAGCCGTCCCTCGCAGGAGGAGCCCGCATGAGCACCATCGACCTGGAGGCCTCGACCTTCGAGCAGACCGTGACCGAGCACGACATGGTGCTCGTCGACTTCTGGGCGTCGTGGTGCGGCCCGTGCCGGCAGTTCGCGCCGGTCTACGAGCAGGCCTCGCAGTCGCACCCGGGCATCGTCTTCGGCAAGGTCGACACCGAGGCCCAGCAGGAGCTCGCCGCGGCGGCCCGGATCACCTCGATCCCGACGCTGATGGCCTTCAAGGACGGCAAGCTGGTCTTCTCCCAGCCGGGCGCCCTCCCGGCTCCCGCGCTGGAGCAGCTCATCGGCGCGCTCGGCGCGCTCGACACCACCGACCTCGAGCGCCACGGCGACCCCGAGCCGCCGGCCGGCGGCTGACCAGGTGTCCCTGCCCACCCGGCCGCCGGGTTCACGGCCGCCGCCGCGTCGCCGTCACCTGATGGACCCGGCCGCGCCCCGGTTGGACCGCCCCGAGTCGGCCAGCATCACCCGGGTGCAGACGTGGGTGATGTCCGTGCTCGCGGTGACCACGATCCTGCACCTGGCGGCCGGTCTGCTGCTCAGCGCCGCGTTCGTCGCTCCGGACCTCGTGGTGCAACGGGTCGGTCTGGTCGTGATCGCCGGCGCGTTCGGCGTCGTCGCGGTCGCCGCCGGCCTCGCCATCCACCGTCGCCCGCTGCTGACGCCCTGGCTCGCGCTCGGCACGCTGCCGGCCGTGGTGGGCGCCGTCCTCCTGCTCGCCGGGTGACCGCTCACGCGGCGACCGGTGCCACCCGGCTGGTCACACGAGCGCTCCGGCGCCACGCAGCGCGGCCAGCGCCGCGTCCGGGTCGGGCACCGTCGTGGTGACCGTGCGGCCGTTGCGCAACCGGAGCCGCAGCGCCGGGCCACGTCGCACGGTGCAGGCGGTCCGTCCGGGCACCCACCAGAACCCGTAGCTCACGGCCCACCAGGGGACGTCGACGACCGACACCTGCTCGATGTCGGCGAGCGGGTACGTCGCCCGCGGCCAGCCGAGGACCCCCCAGCGGACGGTCAGCCCCTGCGAGCCGCACGAGGCGCGGACGTCGGAGGCCGTGACCACCTCCGCCAGGATGCCGAGGAGGACCAGCACGGCCACCGCGACGCCCGTGCCGCCCAGCCGGCCGTCCGTCGTGGCCAGTCCGATGAGCGGGAGGACCAGCAGCGCGGTGATGACCACGCTGGTCCAGTTGGTCGCCCGCCCGGTGTACACGGTCGCGTTCATGAGAGCTCCTTGACGAAGGTGATGACGTCCGAGGTGTCCAACCCGTGCCGACGGGCGAGGTCCACGACGGCCCGCACGGCCTCGCGGACCTGGGTGGGCTCACCGGCCCCGGCGGTCGCGGTGATCCGGGCTGCCCGGCCGCGGCGGAACTCGAGGACACCGTCGTCCCGGAGCTGCCGGTAGGCGGCCAGGACCGTGTTGCGGTCCACCGACAGCGCCGTGGCCAGCTCGGCCGCAGGAGGCAGCTGCTCACCGACCGAGAGCTCTCCGGTGCGCAGCCCCCGCACCACCGACGCAGCCACCTGGTCCTGCAGGCGCTCCTGCGAGGCGTGGTCGACGGTCCAGAGCATGGTGCTAATAGTACTAGCACCATCGGCACCCTGTCACGAGGCCGCCGGATCCGTGGCCGGCGAGGACCTGCTCAGCCCGGGCGGGGGTCGTCGAGCACCTCGCGCCACGAGTGCTGCGGCGCGTAGCCGAGCAGGTCGCGGGCCTTGTCGATGGAGTAGAACGTCTCGTCGCGACCCATCTCGCGGCGCAGCTCGACGCCCTCGTAGAACCGCTCGCGGACCTCGTCGGTGGTCGCGGCGACCGACATGTCGGCGTTCGCGACGTTGAAGACCTCGTAGCCCAGCCCGTCGGTCTGCAGGCAGCGCTCCACCATCTGACCCAGGTCGCGGGTGTCGATGTAGGCGAACACGTTGCGCCGGCGCAGCGCGGGGTCGGCCAGGAAGGCGGGGAACATCTCGGCGTACTCGTGGGGCTCGATGACGTTGTTGATCCGCAGCCCGTAGATGTCCGTGCCGGTACGGGCGTGGAACGAGCGGGCGGTGACCTCGTTGGCCACCTTCGACATCGCGTAGGAGTCCTCCGGCACCGTCGGGTGCTCCTCGTCGACCGGGACGTACTGCGGTCGCCGCTCGCCCTGGGCGAAGCAGATGCCGTAGGTGGTCTCGGAGCTCGCGAAGATCACCTTCGGCACACCGAGCCGCGTCGCCGCCTCCAGCACGTGGTACGTGCTGAGGACGTTCGTCGCGTAGGTCTTCTCGTCCGCCGCGAGCAGGATCGCCGGGACCGCCGCGAAGTGCACCACCGCGTCGTACGACGGCGGCTCGGCGAGCTCGAGCTCCTCGGCGCGTGCCAGCCCGGCCATCGCGGAGTAGGTCTCGCCAGCGTCGGTCAGGTCGACCCGCAGGTCGGCGACGTCGGGGTGCCCGAGGGGGACGAGGTCGGCGTTGGTCACCTGGTGACCCTGGTCGGCGAGGAAGGGAGCGACGTGCCGGCCGGCCTTGCCGCTGCCCCCCGTGAAGAAGATGCGCATGTCCGACCCAACCACGGCGAGGCCGGGGTCCTTCCCGCTCAGGGCTGGGACTGCGACCCCGGCGAGCAGCTGGCGCGCCATCACGATGCGCTGCACCTGGTTGGTGCCCTCGTAGATCTGGGTGATCTTGGCGTCGCGCATCATCCGCTCGAGCGGGTAGTCGCGGGTGTAGCCGTAGCCCCCGAGCACCTGGACGGCGTCGGTCGTGACCTGCATGGCCACGTCGGAGGCGAAGCACTTGGCCGCGGCACCGAAGAAGGTGAGACCGGGATCGTCCCGCTCCGAGCGACCGGCGGCGGCGTAGGTCATCTGGCGCGCCGCCTCGACCTTCATGCCCATGTCGGCGAGCAGGAACTGCAGGCCCTGGAAGTCCGCGATCGGCTTCCCGAACTGCTGGCGCTGCTTGGCGTAGTCCAGGGCGTGGTCGAGCGCGCCCTGCGCGACGCCGACGGCCTGGGCGGCGATGGTGACCCGGGTGTGGTCGAGGGTGCGCATCGCCAGGTCGAAGCCTGTGCCCGGGGTGCCGACCAACCGGTCGCCGGGGACCCGCACCCGGTCCAGGTAGACCTCCCGGGTCGGGGACCCCTTGATGCCGAGCTTCTTCTCGGGCGCACCGAAGGAGACGCCCTCGTCCCCCTTCTCCACCACGAACGCGCTGATCCCCCGCGCCCCCTGCTCGGGGTCGGTGACGGCCAGCACCGTGTAGAACTCCGAGACCCCGGCGTTGGTGATCCACCGCTTCACGCCGTCGAGCACCCAGTCGTCGCCGTCGCGCACGGCGCGGGTGCGCATCGAGGCCGCGTCCGAGCCGGCCTCCGGCTCGGAGAGGCAGTAGGAGAACCCGCCCTCGCCCGCCGCCAGCCGGGTCAGGTAGCGCTGCTTGAGCTCCTCGCTGCCGTCGAGCTGCACCGGCAGCGAGCCCAGCTTGTTCACCGCGGGGATCAGCGAGGCCGAGACGTCGACACGCGCGACCTCCTCGATGACGAGGCAGGTCGCCAGCGCGTCCGCACCGGCACCGCCGTACTCCTCCGGGACGTGCGGCGCGTGGAAGTCCGCGGCCTGCAGGGCGTCGGCCGCCTCCTGGGGGTACCGCGCCTCCTCGTCGACCGCGGCGGCGAACGGCGCCACCTTGTCCGCGCACAGCGCGCGGACCGCCTCGCGGATCGCCTGGTGCTCCTCGGAGAGCCCGTACATCGGGAAGTCACCCATGCTCGGATCCTACTGATCGGTAACCGATGGCACGACGGGCGGTGGGCCGCGACCTGCCCCGGCTCGCCGTGCACCACCCGGTCCTGCTCCCGACCGCCGCCTCCGCCGTGCCGGCGGCGACGTGGGCGGACGTGGCGCTCGGCGGCCGCAGGGCGCGACCGACCGGGCTGCTTGACTGCGGCATGCCCCCGCTGCCCTACGAGGAGCTCGACTTCGCCCAGACCCCTGCCGGCGAGATCAGCCTGCGCCGGCGCTGGGACCGGGTGACGCGGCGGTGGGTCCACGAGGTGCGCCTCGGGGACGAGTTCTTGATGACGAGCCAGTTCACGGCGACCGAGGTCGCGCTGGCGACGCTCGGGCTGGCCGCTGCCCCCGGCGACGACCTGAGGGTCCTCGTGGCCGGCCTCGGGCTCGGCTTCACCGCCCACGAGGCCCTGCGCGACGACCGCGTCCGCGAGCTCGTCGTGGTCGAGCTGACCGGGGCCGTCATCGACTGGCACCGTCGCGACCTGGTGCCGGAGACCGCGGGCCTGGCCGCCGACCCCCGCTGCGAGCTGCGCGAGGCCGACTTCTTCGGGCTCGTCCGCCGTCGGGCGCTCGGCGGGCCGTGGGACGCGCTGCTGGTCGACATCGACCACTCGCCCGAGCACCTGCTCGACCCCGCCCACGGCGACTTCTACTCCGAACCCGGGTTGCGGGCGGCCGCGGACTCGCTCACGGACGCCGGTGTGCTGGCGCTGTGGTCCGACGACCTGCCCGACGAGCGGGTGGTGGCGCGGTTCGGCGCGGTCTTCGGTGCGGTCGGCGCCGAGCGGGTCGACTTCGACAACGAGATCACCGGCGGCGTCTCGTCGTGCACCGTCTACGTCGCGCGGGACCCGCTGCGCGGCGGGTGAGCGCCCGGAGCGGCACCGCACCGTTGCTAGGTTCGCCGCATGCCTACGACGACCGCCGGCCCCGGCACCGGACCCGGGGCGTGGCAGGACGCCACAGCGGTGCGGCTGATGCTCGACGACTGCGCCACCTGGGCGGTCGTCGGCTTGTCCGGCGACCCCTCGCGCACCGCGTACTCGATCGCGGCGCTGCTGCAGCAGCGCGGCAAGCGGATCGTGCCGATCCACCCGGACGCCCCGACGGTGCTGGGCGAGCAGGGGTACGCCACCCTCGCCGACGTGCCGTTCCCGGTCGACGTGGTCGACGTGTTCCGACGCTCCGGGTCCGCCGGGCGGTTCGCCGACGAGGCGGTCACCGTGGGCGCCCGCGGGGTGTGGTTCCAGCTCGGCGTCGTCGACGCGGGAGCCTTCGCGCGCACCACCGCCGCGGGCGTGCCGATGGTGATGGACACCTGCCCCGCGATCGAGTGGCGCCGCACCGGCTGAGCGCCGGTCCGGCACCGCTGTGGGCGACCTCACCGTGCGCGAGTCTTGGATCGATCCAAGCATCGCGTCACGACTAGAGGCATGACCACGACCACCGCCCCGGCCCCCGCCCGCCGTCTCGTCGAGGAGGTGGACGCGCTGCACGACTACTACGCCCGCGCGATCAACGAGGCCGTCGAGGACGGCCGGACCGACCGCGTCGACGAGCTCGCCGCGTCGTACGACCGCGACGTCGTGCTGCTGATCGCCGACCGCGAGGGCCGCACCGACCAGCTGCACCTGTTCTTCCCCGCGGCGCGCCCGAGCCGGCTCAGCCGCGCGGTCGCGCGGCTGACCCCGGGCCGCGCCGCCGCCTGAGCGCAGGCGCTCGAGGCGGCCCCGGGTCCTAGCGACCCGCCACCCGCCGCGGCAGCAGGCCGACCAGCCACTCCAGCGGTCCCCGGCGGCCGAGGGCGACCAGCAGCGCGCCGGCCCACACCAGCACGAGCACGTGCCACCGGAAGCTGTCGGCCTGCTCGGCAGGCCACACCTCGTCGGTGCGCATCACCACGTGCAGCGAGTACAGGCTCAGCGTGGCCGTGCCGGCCCCGAACACGACGGCGACGACCCGCTGGGCCCAGCCGCCGAGCCGCCCGGCGGCGGCGACCGCCACGAGGCACGACCCGATGACCAGCGCGGCGCTGCCGCCGGTCTGGAGCAGGTCGAACGGCGTCGTGCTGTGGGGGGCGACCACCAGCAGCCAGCGCCACTCGTCGGTGGGAGTCTGCCCGAACATGCCGACCTCGATCGCCCGCAGGTCGGGGCCCCGGAAGCCCGCGGCAGCGCTGAGCACCCAGGACACGACGGTGGCGCCGACCGCGACACCGAGCCCGGTGACGGCCAGCCTGGTCGCAGTGCCGGTGGAGCGCAGGTCGAGGCGCCCCAGCCCCATCCCCAGCAGCGCGTAGGCGACCCAGGGGAACGCCGGGTAGTAGCCGGTCAGCAGCAGCTCGCCGAGCAGCCGCCCCGGCTCCGCGAGCTGTTCCGGGTTCGGGCTGTCGAAGCCCCGCAGCGGCAGCTGCGGCCTCACCAGCTGCGAGACCACCGGCGCGAGGACCGCCCACGCCGGTGCGAGCAGGAGCAGCGCCCGGGCGCGCAGCGCCAGGAACGGCAGCGCCAGCAGGAACACCACCCCGTAGTAGGTCAGCACCACGGCGATCCCGGTGTCGAGCATGCCGAGCAGCAGCCCGAGCGCCGCCACCAGCACCGCCCGCACGGCGAGCCCGGCCGCGTCGCGCGCCAGCCGACCCCCGTGGTGAGGTCGCGCCCCGCCGGTGACCAGGGCCATCGAGACCCCGAGCAGCACCGCGAACAGCGCGGACGCGCGGCCGCCGGCCAGCCACTGCGAGGTGGTCAGCGTCCCGTCGGGGTCCTGCGCGGGCAGCACGTGGGTGGCGACCATGCCGAGCAGGGCCAGGCACCGCGCGACGTCGAGCCCGACCAGCCGCGCCGTCGTACCCCGACCGCCGGCGCTGGTGGCCCGGGTGCGCTCAGAAGCCGGCGCGCGGACCGCCACGACCACCCCGGACGCTGCCCCGCACCGCCTCGCCCTTCGCCTGCGCGCTCGCGCGGAGCCCGTCCTGGAAGTCGACCATCCGCTGGCGCAGCGTCGGGTCGGTGGCAGCCAGGATCCGCACGGCGAGCAGACCGGCGTTGCGGGCGCCGCCGATCGAGACCGTGGCCACCGGCACCCCGGCCGGCATCTGGACGATCGAGAGCAGCGAGTCCAGGCCGTCGAGGTGGCGCAGCGGCACCGGCACGCCGATGACCGGCAGCGGCGTGACCGCGGCCAGCATGCCCGGCAGGTGAGCGGCACCGCCGGCGCCGGCGATCACCACCGAGAGCCCGCGTCCGGCGGCCTCGCGCCCCCAGGCGAGCATCTCGTCGGGCATCCGGTGCGCCGAGACCACGTCGGCCTCGTGCGCGACGCCGAGCTCGTCGAGCGCGTCGGCGGCCTCGCGCATCACCGGCCAGTCGGAGTCCGAGCCCATCACGATCCCGACCCGGGCCGGCCCGGCGCCGGTCCCGGCGTCCTGCGTCGCGGTCATCTCACTCGCTCTCGTCGCCGAGGTCGCCGCGGAACCACGCGGCGGCGTGCCGCGCGCGCTCCAGGCAGTCCTCGAGGTCGTCGCCGTAGGCGTTGACGTGGCCGACCTTGCGGCCCGGCCGCAGGTCCTTGCCGTAGAGGTGCACCCGCAGCCGCGGGTCACGGGCCAGCGCGTGCGGGTAGCCGTCCCACAGCCGGCCCACCGGCTCGCCCCCGCGCTCGGGGCCGCCGAGGATGTTGACCATCACCGTCCAGCGCTCGCGCGCCACCGGCGAGCCGAGCGGCAGGTCCATCACCGCGCGGAGGTGGTTCTCGAACTGCGAGGTCACCGCGCCGTCCTGGGTCCAGTGCCCGGTGTTGTGCGGGCGCATCGCCAGCTCGTTGACCAGGATCCGCCCGTCGCGGGTCTCGAACAGCTCGACGGCCAGGATGCCGGTGACGTCGAGCTCGCCGGCCACCCGCAGCGCGACCTGCTGGGCGTGCGCGGCCAGGTCGGGGTCGAGGTCGGGCGCGGGGGCCACCACCTCGTGGCAGATGCCGTCGCGCTGGGTGGACTGCACGACCGGGTACGCCGCGGCCTGGCCGCTCGGGGCCCGCGCCACGAGCGCGGAGAGCTCGCGGCGGAAGTCCACGAGCTCCTCGGCCAGCAGCGCCACGCCGCTCTCGCGGGCGGCAGCCAGCGGCGCCTCGCAGTCGGCGGGCGAGCGGACCACCCACACCCCCTTGCCGTCGTACCCGCCACGGGTGGTCTTGAGCACGCACGGGAACCCGAAGGCCTCGACGTCGGCCGGGCCGGCGTCCTCGCCGAGCAGCAGGTGGCGCGGGCTGGGCACCCCCATGGCCGTCAGCCGCGCGCGCATCACCGCCTTGTCCTGGGCGTGGACCAGCGCGTCCGGCCCCGGCCGCACCGCGAGGCCGTCGGCGACCAGCGCGTGCAGGTGCGCGGTCGGCACGTGCTCGTGGTCGAAGGTCACCGCCGCGCAGCCGGCCGTCACCGCGCGCAGGTCCTCCAGCGAGCGGTGGTCGCCGACGCGCTGGTCCGGGATCACCTGGGCAGCGCTGACGCCCTCCGCCTCCGCGAGCAGCCGCAGCGGCAGCCCGAGGGCGATCGCCGGCTGGGCCATCATCCGGGCGAGCTGACCGCCGCCGACGACGGCGAGGACGGGCGCGGGCGCGGGCACCGGCAAACCCTAGGACACCCCCGGTCGCCGCTCAGCGGCGCCGGACGGCCAGCGGCTCCAGCACGCCGAACCCGCGCACCGGGCGGGCCGGGAGGCGGCGGGTCTCGAAGTCGGCCGCGGGGAGCCGCTGGGCGGTCTCGGCGTCGACGATGATCCGGTTGCGGCGCGCCACGGTGGTCAGGCGGGAGGCCAGGTTGACCGGCGGGCCGAAGACGTCGCCGAGGCGGAGCACGACCGAGCCGCTCGCCAGCCCGACCCGGACGTCGGGCATCCGAGGGTCGCGGCCGACCTTGTTGATGATCCCCTCGGCGGTCTCCAGCGCCCGCACGGGGTCGGCGTTCACGAACAGCACCGAGTCGCCGATGCTCTTGATCACCCGGCCCTGCTGGAGCGAGACGACGTCGGCGCAGCGCGACTCGAAGCGCTCGATCAGGTCGCCGACCTCGTCGCGGGTGATCTGGTTCGACAGCGCGGTGAAGCTGACGATGTCGGCGAACCCGACCGTCACCTCGGTGGTGTGCAGGTCCTCCTCGTTCGCCCCGAGCGCCTCGATCCGCCCCACCGCGGCCGCGAGGTGGCGACGCCACGCGTAGACCAGCAGCGCCTCGAACGGCTCGCGGAGCCGGTCCACCGCGCGGGCGGCGTCGGTGGCCGCGCCGGCGGAGACGCCGCCGCCGCGGGCCTGCAGCTGCTCGACCCGGTGCACCAGTGCGCCGACCTCCCAGTCGGCCAACCGCGCCATGGTCTGGCCGACCGCGCGGGTGGTCCCCACCGCCAGGTCCAGGTCGACCAGCTCGCCGTCGACCAGGCGCATCAGGTCGGCCAGCGCCTGCGCGTCCGACGCCGTGTACGCGAGCGCGTCGCCGTGGTCGGGCAGGCCCAGGGCACGCCAGATCCGCCGCACGTGCTGCTCGGGGACGCCGAGCCGCTCGGCCAGCGACTGCGCGTCGTACTCCGGCTCCTCGCGCAGCACCGCGCCCTCCACGGACGCGTCGGGGGCGGGCAGCCCGTCGTCCGCGGGCTCGGCGGACCCCGTCGCGGGCGGTGACGCGTCGGGAGGCACGCTCGCAGTCTCTCAGGCGGGCCCCGGACCAGGAGCCCGCGCGGGCGGGCGGGGCCGGACGTGCACGACGTCGCCGGCGGAGACGGCCACCTCCCGGCCGGTGTCGGTGCGGACCACGAGCCGGCCGTGCGGGTCCACGCCCACGGCGAGCCCGAGCAGCTCCTCCTCGGCGGGCAGCGCGACCCGGACCTGGCGGCCGACGGTGACGCACGCGGCCGCGTACGCCGCCCGCAGCCGCGCGCGGCCGCCGGGGGCGGACCAGTCGTCGTGCGCCGCGAGCAGCGCGGCCACCACGTCGACCAGGAGCGCGGTGCGGTCGACGGTGCCACCGGTGGCCAGGGCGACCGAGGTCGCGGTGGGGACCGGCAGCTCCTCGACGGTCGTCGAGGCGTTGAGCCCGACCCCGACCACCGCCGCCGGACCCTGCGGGGTCTCGACCCGCTCGACGAGGATCCCGGCGAGCTTGCGCTCGTCCAGGAGCACGTCGTTGGGCCACTTCAGACCGGCCGCGACGCCGTGCGCGGACAGCGCGGCGGCGACCGCCTGCCCCGCGAGCAGCGGGAGCCAGGGCCAGTCGGCGGGCGGTGCGTCGGGGCGCAGCAGCAGGCTGAGCAGCACCGCCGTGCCGGGCGGGGCGGCCCAGCCCCGGTCGAGACGCCCGCGCCCGGCGTGCTGGTGCTCGGCCACGACGAGCAGCCCGGCGGGCGCGCCGGCGCGTGCCCGCTCCGAGGCGAGCAGGTTGGTCGACGCGGTCTCGTCGACCGCCTCGAGGTCGACCCCGAGCGGGCCCAGCGCCCGTCGGGCGGCGGGCAGGTCGAGCGGCGGGCGCGGGCGCGGCAGGGGGCTCACGGGTCTAGATTGACGCAGCACCGGCACCGGTCCCCACCGCCGGCCGACCCGCACCCGACAGCCCAGGAGGTCCGCGAGCGTGAGCGCCCAGCCCGGAGAAGGCACCGACGTCCCCGAGGACCTCGACATCCACACCACCGCCGGCAAGATCGCCGACCTGGACCGACGCCTCGACGAGGCGGTCCACGCCGGGTCGGCCAAGGCGGTCGAGAAGCAGCACGCGAAGGGCCGCCAGACCGCCCGCGAGCGGATCGAGCAGCTCTTCGACGAGGGCAGCTTCGTGGAGCTCGACGAGCTGGCGCGGCACCGCTCGACGGCGTTCGGGCTGGAGAAGAACCGGCCCTACGGCGACGGGGTGGTGACCGGCTACGGCACGGTCGACGGACGCCAGGTGTGCGTGTTCTCCCAGGACTTCACCGTCTTCGGCGGATCGCTCGGCGAGGTCTACGGCGAGAAGATCACCAAGGTGATGGACCTCGCGGTCAAGACCGGTTGCCCGATCGTCGGCATCAACGAGGGCGCCGGGGCGCGCATCCAGGAGGGCGTGGTCTCCCTCGGCCTGTACGGCGAGATCTTCCGGCGCAACGTGCACGCCTCGGGCGTCATCCCCCAGATCAGCCTGATCATGGGCTCCTGCGCCGGGGGCCACGTCTACTCCCCCGCCGTCACCGACTTCACGGTCATGGTCGACGGCACCTCGAACATGTTCATCACCGGTCCGGACGTCATCAAGACGGTGACCGGCGAGGACGTGACGATGGAGGAGCTCGGCGGCGCGCGCACCCACAACACGCGCTCGGGCAACGCCCACTACATGGGCTCGGACGAGGAGGACGCGCTGGAGTACGTCAAGGCGCTGCTGTCGTACCTGCCGCAGAACAACCTCGACGAGGCGCCGGTCTACTCCGAGGACGAGGTCGACGCCGGCGGGCTCGAGCTCACCGAGCTCGACCGCAGCCTGGACGCGCTGATCCCGGACTCGCCGAACCAGCCGTACGACATGCGCGAGGTGATCACCGCGGTGCTCGACGGCGAGGAGTTCCTGGAGGTCCAGGAGCTGTTCGCGCCCAACCTCGTGGTCGGCTTCGGGCGGGTGGAGGGCCGCTCGGTCGGGGTCGTCGCGAACAACCCCTCCCAGCTCGCGGGCACGCTCGACATCGACGCCAGCGAGAAGGCGGCGCGGTTCGTGCGGACCTGCGACGCCTTCAACGTCCCCGTGCTGACCTTCGTCGACGTCCCCGGCTTCCTGCCCGGCACCGACCAGGAGTGGAACGGCATCATCCGACGCGGCGCGAAGCTGATCTACGCCTACGCCGAGGCCACCGTCCCGCTGGTCACCGTCATCACGCGCAAGGCCTACGGCGGCGCCTACGACGTGATGGGCTCCAAGCACCTCGGCGCCGACATGAACGTCGCGTGGCCGACCGCGCAGATCGCGGTGATGGGGGCCCAGGGGGCCGCGAACATCCTGTACCGCAAGCAGCTGGCGAAGGTGGAGAAGGAGGGCGGCGACGTCGACGCCCGGCGGGCGGAGCTGATCGACGACTACGAGACGACGCTGGCGAACCCCTACGTCGCCGCCGAGCGCGGCTACGTCGACGCCGTCATCCAGCCCCACGAGACCCGGGGCGAGGTGGTCCGGGCGTTGCGCCTGCTGCGCACCAAGCGCGAGACGCTGCCGCCGAAGAAGCACGGGAACATCCCGCTGTGACCGACGACGAGGCACCGTCGGAGGACGGACCCGTGGCCGCGACCCCGGACGCGCTGCCGTTCCTGCGAGTCGTGCGCGGCGACCCGACCCCGGAGGAGCTGGCTGCACTCGTGGCGGTGCTGGCCTCGCTCGGCGGTGGGGACGCGCCTGCCCCACGGCCCGCTCCCGTGTGGTCCGCGCCACGCCGACAGCACCGGCGACCGCTCGCCCACGGGCCCGGCGGGTGGCGGGCCAGCGGGCTGCCCGGCTGAGGCCGATCGAGCCGCTGATCCCTCCCCAGCCATCGCCTCGATCGGGTAGCGTTCGAACACGTGTTCTAGTATGATCGACCCATGTCCATCGTCGCCGATCTCCTCGCTCCCGCCCGGGCAGCGCGCGCGACCCGCGACGCCGCCGAGGTGGCGTTGGCGGTGGCGACGGTGGAGTACTGCGTCGCGCACCGGGTGGACCCCGAGGACGCGATCTGGGCCGCGGCCGGGTTCGGGGACCGGGGCCTGTCGCTGGGGGGTCCGGGGTGCCCGGTGGTCGCGGAGTCGGCGGTCATCGACTACGCCGCGGTGCTGGGGATGTCGACGGCCGCCGGGTCGTCCTACGTCGCGGAGGTCCTCGAGGTCCGCTACCGCCTCCCGCGGTTGTGGGAGCGGCTGGTCGCCGGCGGCTGCCCGGTGTGGCGCGCCCGCCGGGTGGCGGCGGCGTCGATGTCGTTGTGCGAGGACGGCGCGGACTGGGTCGATGCGTGCGTGGCGCCGTTCGCGCACGGCATCTCGGGGGCGCAGCTGGACCGGGTCGTCGATGACGCGTTGGCCCGCTTCGACCCGGAGGCGGCCGAGAAGCGGAAGGCCGACGCCGAGGAGCGCCACGTCGAGCCTCGACCTGGCCCACGCCAACGAGTCCGGGATCGTCGAGCTGCGCGGCGGCCTGGACCTGCCCGACGCCCTCGACCTCGACGCCGCCCTCGCCGCCCGCGCCGCTGTGCTGGGCCGGCTGGGCTGCGAGGACTCCCTCGACGTGCGCCGCTCCCTGGCGCTGGGTGACCTGGCCCGCGACCACCTCGGCCAGGACGACCCTCCCCGACGCTGACGACGAGCCCGCCAGGAGTGGGACCGCCGCCACGAGCGCACGCCCGCCGGGCCGGGCTGCGGGCCGGGCTGCGGGCCGGGCGGTCGACCTGTCGGTCCACCTGTCCGCGGCCGCCGTCGCGACCGGCGGCTGCTGGTGCGGCGGGACCGCCGGTCCCGACGCCGGCGAGGACCAGCGCGGACGGCTCGAGGGCGCCGGCGTCCTCGGCTCGGTGCCCGTCGCCGCCGTCCGCGACTGGTGCGCGATCCGCCGCGACGATCACCGTCCGCCCCGTCCTCGACCTCGCCGAAGCCATCCACTGCGAGTCCTACGAGGCCTCCGACCGCCTCTCCACCCAGACCGCGCTTCGGGACCGGACCTGCACCTTCCCCCACTGCACCCGCCCCGCCACCGACTGCGACGACGAGCACCCCGTCCCCTGGCCGCTGGGTCCCACCGCGTCGCACAACCAGGCCCCGCTGTGCCGACGCCACCACCGCGCCAAGACCTTCATGCGCTGGACCTATGAGGTGCTGACCCCCGGGCTGTACCTCTGGACCAGCCCCACCGGGCTGCGCTACCTGCGCTCCCACGCCGGCACCCACGACCTCGACCCACCCCAGCAGAGCGGCCCACCACCCGACCCGCTGCCCGAGACAGCGCCACCACCCCGCTGGCGACCCCTCCCCCGACACATCGACCCACCCGCAGCCGACCGCGCCCGCCGGGCCGCACCCGCTGAGCCAGCCTCGGATCCCGACCCGCCGCCCTTCTGACCGATCGCACCACCGACACAGCCCAGACAGCACCCGTACCGCCGGACAGCCACGCGCCCCGGCGGTACCGGCGCGTCACGGCGGCGGGCGCTCCCGCCTCACACGTCGACGCGGAGCACCACGGTGGCGATGTCGCCCAGGGCCACCGACTCCGCCCGGCGCACCGCGTCCTTCAGCGGGACGACGTACCCGCCGTCCTCGGGCCACAGCGCGGTGGTCGCCGTCGTGCCGCCGACGCGGAGGGTCACCGGGACCATGCCCAGCCGTAGCTGCCGGTGACCTCGACGTCCACCCGCCGACCACCGACCACCGACCGGTCGCACCGGGTGACCACCCGCTCGCGGGCGCTGTGCCAGGGTGGCGGACATGTCGGACCTCGTCCTCGGCCCCCTGCTGCGGCACGTCGACGAGAGCACCGCGACGATCTGGGTGGAGACCGAGCGGGCGGCCACCGTGACCGTCACCGCCGAGGAGCACACCGCGTCCGCGCGCACGTTCGCGGTCCACGGCCACCACTACGCGCTGGTGACGCTCGAGGGCCTGGCCACGGGCGCGAAGCACCCCTACAGCGTCGACGTCGACGACGGTGACGGCCCGGAGCGGGTGTGGCCGCACCCGGCCTCGCCGTACCCGCCGTCGCTGGTGACCACGCTCGACCACGAGAAGCCGCTGCGGCTCGCGTTCGGCTCCTGCCGCACCGCGGTCGGCCACGACGCCGACGGCAACGACCTGCACGGGGTCGACGCGCTGCGTGCGTACGCCCTGCGGATGGCCGGCGTCACCGACCCCACCACGGGTGACGATCCGGACCCGGGCAGGGCCCGCTGGCCGGACCTGGTGCTGTTCCTGGGCGACCAGGTCTACGCCGACGAGACCACGGCGCCGATGGAGGAGTTCATCTCCGCCCGCCGCGACATCGCCCAGGCCCCCTGGACCGAGCTGAAGGACTACGAGGAGTACGCCCACCTCTACCGGCTCGCCTGGACCGACCCGGCGAACCGCTGGCTGCTCTCCACGGTGCCCTCGGCGATGATCTTCGACGACCACGACATCCGCGACGACTGGAACACCTCGCGCGCCTGGAAGGACGCGATGGAGCAGACCGACTGGTGGCACGACCGCATCGTCGGCGGTCTCGCGTCGTACTGGGTCTACCAGCACCTGGGCAACCTCACCCCCGCCGAGCGCGCCGAGGACCAGGTGTGGCGCCTCGTCGCCGACCACGCCGAGCGGGGCGGCGAGGGCGAGCTCGACATCTCCGCCGAGCTGGACGCGTTCGCCGACCGCGCCGACCAGGACCCCACCTGCTACCGCTGGAGCTACGTCCGCCAGTACGGCACCCAGGCCCGCCTCGTCGTGATCGACTCCCGCGCCGCCCGCGTCCTGGACCCCGACCACCGCAGCCTGCTCGACGAGCCCGAGATGCGCTGGCTCGACGACCAGATGCGCGGCGACGTCGACCACCTGCTGGTCGGCACGTCGCTGCCGTTCCTGCTCGCCCCCGGCCTGCACTACGTCGAGGCCTTCAACGAGGCGCTCGCCGACGGCGGGTGGGGTCCGCGGGGCGCCCGGCTCGGCGAGCGGCTCCGCCAGGGCGTCGACCTCGAGCACTGGGCCGCCTTCCAGGACGCCTTCCTCCGCGTGGCCCGGATGACCCTCGAGGTCGCCCGCGGGCAGCGCGGCCGGGCCCCGCGCACCGTCACCTTCCTCTCCGGCGACGTCCACCACAGCTACGTCTCCGAGGCCCGTCCGACCCGACGCGAGGCCCGCGACAGCCCGCCGCTGCAGAGCCGCGTCCTCCAGGCCGTCTGCTCGCCGATCCGCAACCCGCTGCCCCGGAAGTGGCGCTTCGCCACCGCCGTCGCCTCCTACGGCGTGGCCGGTCCCCTCGGGCACGTCGTCGCCCGCTCGGCGAAGGTGCCCGACGCCCCGCTGCGCTGGCGGCTCGCCCGCGGTCCCTGGTTCGACAACAACCTCGCCACGCTCGAGGTGACCGGCGACGGGCTGCGGATGTGGTGGGCCACCGGCGAGGTGCGCGACGGCGACCACGACCGCCCCGCGCTCCGCTCGGTCGCCGAGGTCCGGGTCCCGTGACCGCGGGTCCCCCCGCACCCGCTCCCCCGTTCGTGCTGGCCTCGGCCTCGCCCGCGCGGCTGGCCACGCTGCGCGCCGCCGGGCTCGACCCGCAGGTGGTCGTCTCCGGCGTCGACGAGTCCGTGCTCGACGGCCTGCCGCCCGCCGACCTCGCCCCGGCGCTGGCCGCGCTCAAGTGCGCCGCCGTCGCCGACCGGTCCGGCCCGGACGCCGTGCCCGGCGGCGCCCTGGTGCTCGGCTGCGACTCCGTCCTCGAGCTCGACGGCGTCGCGCTGGGCAAGCCGGCCGACGCCGACGACGCCGTCGCCCGGTGGCGCGCGATGCGCGGCCGCAGCGGGGTCCTCCACTCCGGGCACTGCCTGCGCGACACCGCCACCGGCCGGGAGGTGACCCGGGGCGCGGCGACCGTCGTCCACTTCGCCGACGTCACCGACGACGAGGTCGCCGCCTACGTGGCCACCGGTGAGCCGCTCCAGGTCGCCGGCGCCTTCACCGTCGACGGCCTGGGCGGCGCGTTCGTCACCGGCGTCGAGGGCGACCACCACACCGTGGTCGGCGTCAGCCTGCCGCTGCTGCGCACCCTGGTGCGCGAGCTCGGGCACTCCTGGACCGGGCTCTGGGCCCGGTGAGGGTCCGCCGCCGGGCACCCGCTGCCGGGGCCGCCGACCGCCCCACCATCCCCGGCGAGCTGAGGGTGCTGATCGGCTCCGCCTTCGTCATCGCGATCGGCTTCGGGCTGGTCTCCCCCGTCCTTCCGGCCTACGCCCGCAGCTTCGACGTCGGCGTGGCCGCCGCAGCCTTCGTGGTGTCCGTCTTCGCGCTGTTCCGCCTCGTCTTCGCCCCCGCCGGCGGCGCGCTGGTGACGCGGCTCGGCGAACGACCCGTCTACCTCACCGGCCTGCTCGTCGTCGCCGCCTCCTCCCTGGCCACCGCCTTCGCGCAGTCCTACGTCCAGCTGCTCGTGCTGCGCGGCCTCGGCGGCATCGGCTCCACGATGTTCACCGTCTCGGCGATGGCCCTGCTGGTGCGGCTGGCCCCGCCCACGATGCGAGGGCGGGTGTCGTCCGCGTACGCCAGCTCGTTCCTGGTCGGCGGCATGCTCGGACCGGTCCTCGGCGGTGCGCTCGCCTCGTTCGGCCTGCGGCTGCCCTTCGTCGCCTACGCCGTCGCGCTCGTCGTCGCTGCCGCCGTGGTCGCCCTGCGGCTCAGCGGCGCCCGGCTCCAGCCCCCGGTCGACGCGGTGCCGCGGCCCCCGATGCTGCTGCGCGAGGCGCTCGGGCACCCCACCTACCGCGCCGCGCTCGGCTCGGCGTTCGCCAACGGCTGGTGCAACTTCGGGGTGCGGGTGGCCGTCCTCCCCCAGTTCGCGGTCGCCGTGCACGACGAGACCTGGGTGGCGGGGGTCTGCCTGGCGCTCGCCGCCGCCGGCACCGCGGCCACCCTCCAGGTCGCCGGCCGGATCGCCGACGGCGTCGGCCGCAAGCCGCTCGTGATCGGTGGGCTGGCGGTGACCGCGCTCGGTCTCGGGCTGATCGGGCTGTCCGGCGACCTGGTGGTGCTGCTGGTCCTCTCGGGGCTCTCCGGCGTCGGCGGCGGCCTGCTGAACCCGGGCCAGCAGGCGGCGGTCGCCGACGTCGTCGGCAACGACCGCAGCGGCGGCACGGTGCTCTCGACGTTCCAGATGTCCCAGGACGCCGGGGCCATCGCGGGCCCCGTGCTGGTCGGCCTCGTGGCCGACCGGTTCGGCTACGGCCCCGCGTTCGCGACGACGGCCCTGGTCAGCCTGCTGGCGCTGCTGCCCTGGTTGCGCGCTCCCGAGACCCTCGAGGGCGTGCCGCGACCGACCGAGCCGGCGGAGCCCGTGGAGCCGGCCGCGCAGGACCGACCGCCGTCAGCGTGACGAGCGGGACTACTCGACCGGCAGGCCGAGGCCCCGCGCCAGCAGCATCCGCTGCACCTCCGAGGTGCCCTCGCCGATCTCGAGCACCTTCGCGTCCCGGTAGAACCGGGCCACGGGGTACTCCTCCATGAAGCCGTAGCCGCCGAAGACCTGGGTCGCGATCCGGGTGGCGGTCACCGCGGACTCGGTGCTGTAGAGCTTCGCCGCCGCGGCCGCCTGCTTGAACTCGGCCACCGCACCGGCCCGTCCGGCGTCCAGCGCGTCCTTGAGCGCGGCCGCGCGGTAGGTCAGCAGCCGGCTCGCCTGCACCATCACCTCGAGGTCGGCCACCTGGAACGCCACGCCCTGCTTGCGCCCGATCGGGCCGCCGAAGGTCTGCCGCTCGCCCGCGTAGGTGACGCACGCCTCCAGGCAGGCCTGGATGCACCCCGTGGCCAGCGCGGAGATCGCCACGCGCCCGTCGTCGAGGGTGGCGAGGAACTGCGCGTACCCACGGCCCCGCTCGCCGAGCAGGTGGTCGGCGGGAACCCGCGCGTCCTCGAAGGACAGCGGGTGGGTGTCCGAGGCGTGCCAGCCGAGCTTGTCGTAGGCCTTCTCGACGGTGAACCCGGGCGTCCCGGACGGCACCAGGATCGCGCTGAGCTCGGGGCGCCCGTCCGCACGCTCCCCGGTGCGGGCGGTGACCGTGACCAGGCTCGTGATCTCGGAGCCGGAGTTGGTGATGAACTGCTTCGCGCCGTTGACCACCCACTCCTCGCCCACCAGCTCGGCCCGGGTGCGCGTCGCGCCGGCGTCGGAGCCGGCCCCCGGCTCGGTGAGCCCGAAGCCGGCGAGCCGCTCGCCCGCGACCAGGTCGGGCAGCCACCGCTGCTTCTGCTCCGTGGTGCCGTAGGTCAGGACCGGGCTGATGCCCAGACCCACCCCGGCCTGCAGCGTGATCCCCATCGACTGGTCGACGCGACCGAGCTCCTCGATGGCCACGCACAGGCTGGTGAAGTCGCCGTCCTCGCCGGCCCCGCCGTACTCCTCGGGGGCGGTGAGACCGAACAGGCCGAGCCCGCCCATCTCCCGGACGACGTCGACCGGGAAGTGGTGGTCGCGGTCCCACTGCGCCGCGTGCGGGGCGATCCGGTCCTCGGCGAACTCCCGGACGCTGTGCCGGAACTCCTCGTGCTCTCGCGACAGCTGGAACGGGGTGCTCATCGCCCCATCCTAGCCGCGGTGGTTAGCGTTCGTTAACCGACGCAGGTCAGCCCGTGAACAGCGTCGCTGCCCGGCGGACCGTCTCGACGATGCCGTAGGCCAGCGGGATCCCGACGAGGGCCCAGGCCCCGGCGATGCGCGCGTTCATGCGGACGCCCCTTCCTTCTCGGTGGTGCCCTCACGCTCCGGCTCGTGGAACTTCTCCGCGACCGGCTTGATCATCAGGTTCGCCACGAAGCCGACCGCCAGGACGCCGACCATGGTCAGCAGCGCGGGCCGGTAGTCACCGGCGACCAGCTCGCCGGGGGTGCCCTGCGCGTCCAGGAAGGCGTTGACGATGAGCGGCCCCGCGACCCCCGCGGCCGCCCACGCGGTCAGCAGCCGGCCGTGGATGGCGCCGACCTGGTAGGTGCCGAACAGGTCGCGCAGGTAGGCCGGGACGGTGGCGAACCCGCCGCCGTAGAAGGAGATGATGATCGCGGCGAGCGCCACGAAGAGGAAGGTGGACGTCGACCCGGCCAGGGCGAGGGTGAGGTAGAGCGCGACCCCGACCCCGAGGTAGACCATGTAGATCGGCTTGCGGCCCACGACGTCGGAGGTCGAGGACCACACGAAGCGCCCGGCCATGTTGGCGATCGAGAGCACCCCGACGAAGCCCGCCGCGGCCGCGGTCGCGACCGAGGACGTACCGCCCTCGCGGAAGAAGTCGGTGATCATCGGCGCTGCCTGCTCCAGGATGCCGATCCCCGCGGTGACGTTGCAGAACAGCACCGTCCACAGCAGCCAGAACTGCGGGGTCTTGATCGCGCTGTTGGCGGAGACGCTCGCCGTGGTGACCATCGAGCTGGACTTCTTCTCGGACGGGTCGTAGCCCTCGGGCTCCCAGTCGTCGGCCGGCACGCGCACGATGAGCGCGCCGAACATCATGAACACCAGGTAGACCACACCGAGGGTGAGGAACAGCGCGGTGACGGCGCTGCCGCTGGCGGTCTCCTCGGGGTAGCCGGCGTCGTAGAGCGACAGCAGGCGTCCGCTGAGCGGGCTGGCGACGAGCGCTCCGCCGCCGAAGCCCATGATCGCCATGCCGGTGGCCAGGCCCGGGCGGTCCGGGAACCACTTGATCAGGGTGGAGACCGGCGAGATGTAGCCGATGCCCAGCCCGATGCCGCCGAGCACGCCGTACCCGAGGTAGACGATCCACAGCTGGTCGGCCGCGATGCCCACCGCGGAGACCAGGAAGCCCGCGGACCAGAACAGCGCGGCCACGAACATCGCCGCCCGGGGCCCGTTGCGGTCCACCCAGGTCCCGAAGAGCGCCGCGGAGAGCCCCAGCACCACGATCGCCAGCGAGAACACGAAGCCGACGGCGGTCAGCGTGGAGTCGAAGTGCTCCACCAGCGCGCTCTTGTACACCGAGGTGGCGTACACCTGGCCGATGCACAGGTGGACCGCCAGCGCGGCGGGCGGGATCAGCCATCGGCTGTAGCCCGGGCCGGCGACGATGCGTTCACGGGCGAGGAACGAGGGGACCAACGGGGACCTCCAGGCAGGGGAGGCACTTGTGTAGCAAAGGCCCCGGGGTGACCTGCCTCACCCCCGCGGTGGATCGTGGGGGTGTGGCGGGCGGACCGCCGGACCGGTGCGGCGGGAGCGACCGGCAGCGATACGCTGCCCGACGCCGACGACCCCGACCGTCCAGGAGCCCCGCGTGCCCACGACCCGTCCCCTGCAGAAGGTCCTCGTCGCCAACCGCGGGGAGATCGCGGTCCGGGTGGTGCGCGCCTGCCGCGACGCCGGCATCGGCAGCGTCGCCGTCTACGCCGACCCCGACCGCGACGCGGTCTTCGTGCGCCTCGCCGACGAGGCGCACGCGCTGGGCGGGGCGACACCGGCCGAGACCTACCTCGACATCGAGAAGATCGTGGCGGTCGCCCGCGAGTCCGGCGCCGACGCGGTGCACCCCGGTTACGGCTTCCTGGCCGAGAACGCCGACTTCGCCCGCGCGGTGATCGACGCCGACCTGGTGTGGATCGGCCCGCCCCCCGAGGCGATCGAGAACCTCGGCGACAAGGTGCGCGCCCGCCACATCGCGGAGCGCGTCGGTGCGCCGCTGGCCCCCGGCACCAAGGACCCGCTCGAGAACGCCCAGGAGGCCGTCGACTTCGCGGCCGAGCACGGCCTGCCGATCGCCATCAAGGCCGCCTTCGGCGGCGGCGGGCGCGGCCTGAAGGTCGCCCGCGAGGAGTCCGAGGTCGCCGACGCCTTCGAGTCGGCCGTCCGGGAGGCCACCTCCGCCTTCGGGCGCGGCGAGTGCTTCGTGGAGAAGTTCCTGGACCGGCCCCGCCACGTCGAGACCCAGTGCCTCGCCGACCAGCACGGCAACGTCGTGGTCGTCTCGACCCGCGACTGCTCGCTGCAGCGCCGCCACCAGAAGCTGGTCGAGGAGGCGCCCGCGCCGTTCCTCACCGACGACCAGGTCGAGCGGCTCTACGAGTCCTCCAAGGCGATCCTGCGCGAGGCCGGCTACGTCGGCGCCGGCACCTGCGAGTTCCTGATCGGCCAGGACGGCACGGTCTCCTTCCTCGAGGTCAACACCCGGCTGCAGGTGGAGCACTGCGTCTCCGAGGAGGTCACCGGCATCGACCTCGTCCGTGAGATGTTCCGGATCGCCGCCGGCGAGGAGCTCGGCTACGACGACCCGGAGGTCCGGGGCCACTCCATCGAGTTCCGCATCAACGCCGAGGACGGTGGTCGCGGCTTCATGCCGGCCCCCGGCACGCTCTCGGCCTGGAGCCCCCCGCAGGGCCCGGGCGTGCGCCTCGACGGCGGCTACGAGAACGGCGAGACGGTGCCGGGCGCGTTCGACTCCCTGATCGCCAAGCTGGTCGTGACCGGCCGCGACCGGCTCCAGGCCCTGGAGCGCTCGCGCCGCGCGCTCGCCGAGTTCGAGGTCGACGGCATGCCCACGGTCATCCCGTTCCACCGCGCCGTCGTGCGGGACCCGGCCTACGTCGGCGCCTCGACGCCCGACGGCGAGGGCTCCTTCGAGGTCTACACCACGTGGATCGAGACCGACTTCGACAACACCCTCGAGCCCTACGGCGGCGACGCCGCCGAGGGCGCCGAGGCGGGCGAGCGCCAGTCGTTGGTGGTCGAGGTCGGCGGGAGGCGGATCGAGGTCGTCGTCCCGGCCGGTCTCGGTGGCGGTAGCGGCGGCGGTAGCGGCGGCGGCGGCTCGCGCAAGCCGCGCCGCTCGGCGGGGAAGAAGTCTGGTGCGGCCGTCTCCGGCGACGCCGTGACCAGCCCGATGCAGGGCACGGTGGTCAAGGTCGTCGTCGCCGAGGGCGACGAGGTCGAGGAGGGCGCGACCATCGTCGTCATCGAGGCGATGAAGATGGAGCAGCCGCTCAAGTCGCACAAGGCCGGCACCGTCAGCGGCCTGCAGGTCGAGGTCGGCGCCACGGTCGGCAACGGCGAGGTGGTCTGCGAGGTCACCGGCTGAGTCGCGCGCCCTGCTCACCGGGGCGGTCCGCCTAGGCTCCGACACGTGCCCGAACTCCGAGAGCCGCGCGAGCGCGTCGACCCCCGTGCCCGCTGGATGTGGACGCTCGCGGAGGGCCTCGAGGTGCTCGTCCTGCTCGGGATCGCCGCGGCGGTGGTCCTGCTCACCGGGTGGGTCGACCTCCGCTGGTGGTGGGTGGCGCTCGCCGTCCTCGCCGGCCTGGCCTGGACGGTGGTCGTCCCCCGGTGGCGCTACGCCGTCCACCGCTGGGAGGTCACCGGCAGCGCGGTCTACACGCAGGTCGGCTGGTGGGCACGCGAGCGACGGATCGCGCCGATGTCGCGGATCCAGACCGTCGACTACACCGAGAGCGGCCTGAGCCGGCTCTTCGGCCTCGCGACGGTCACCGTGACCACCGCCTCCGCGGCCGGCGCCCTCTCCGTCGCCGGCCTGGACCGCGCCCTGGCGCAACGGCTCGCCGAGGACCTCACCGCGCGAGCCGACGCCGCCGGGGGCGACGCGACGTGAGCGCGTCCGGTCCCGCCGCGGACCCGACCTGGTACCGGCTCGACCCCCGGATGCTGCTGGTCCACCCGGTCCGGGAGGTGCTGCGCTTCCTGCCCGCACTGGTCCTGCTCGGCATCGCCGGTTCGTCGGGCGGCGACGGACCGCCCTGGCAGCTGCTCGGCGTCGTGGTGCCGATCGTGATCGGGCTGCTGCGCTACCTGACCACCCGGTTCCGGATCGCTGACGGACGGGTCGAGGTGCGCAGCGGCCTGGTCGTCCGTCGCAGCCGGTCCGCGCGGCTGGAGCGGGTGCGCACCGTCGACCTCAGCGCCAGCCTGATCCACCGCACGCTGGACCTGTCCACGGTCCGCGTCGGGACCGGCACCAACGCCGACGACCAGCAGCTCGAGCTCGACGGGCTGCGCACCGCCGGTGCCCGCCGGCTGCGCGACGACCTGCTCCGCGCCTCCGTGACCGCCCCCGACCCCGGCGTCGACGCGGGCACCGACCCCGGCACGGCCCCGCACGCCCCGGCCGAGCCCGGCGCGGCCCCGCACGTCCCAGCCGAGCCCGGCGCGGCGCCGGCGCCGCCGGTGCTGGTGCTGGACCCCCGGTGGGCCCGCTACGCGCCGCTGACCAGCACCGGCGTCGTGGTGCTGGCCGGGATCCTGGGCGCCGGGGCGCAGCTGCTCTCCTCCTCCGAGCTCGGGCTGCCGACCACCGATCCCGCCCGCGTCCCCGCGGACGCCGCGCTCCCGGGCGCGGTGCTCGTCGCCGTCGTGCTCGGCGCGGCGCTGCTGCTGACCGCGGCGCTCGCGGTCGGCGGCTACCTGACCACGAACTGGGGGTTCACGCTGCGCCACACCGGTGGCGCCTGGCAGCTGCGACGCGGGCTCGTGACGACCCGCGAGACGAGCATCGACGACGAGCGGCTCGCGGGCGTCCGCCTGCACGAGCCGCTGTCCCTCCGGGCGGCCGGCGGTGCCCGTCTCACCGCGGTGGTCACGGGTCTCGGCGGGTCCCAGGCCGGTGGCTCGCTGCTCGTGCCGCCCGCGCCGGCGGACGTCGCCGCCGAGGTGGCGGGCGCCGTCCTCGGTGCCCGCGCGGCCGTCGCCGCGCCGCTGCGACGCCACGGTGCGGCGGCGACCCGCCGCCGCTGGGTGCGCGCGCTGCTGCCGGCCGTGGTCCTCGCGTGCGCCGCGGCGGCGACCGCGCTGCTGCTCGACCTCCCGCCGTGGCTGCTCGTCGTCGCGGTCGTACCGCTCGGCGTGGCCGCCCTGCTCGCCGCGGACCGGGCCCGCACCCTCGGGCACGCCCACGTCGACGGCCACCTGGTGGCCCGCTCGGGCAGCGTCGTGCGGCGTCGCGACGTGCTCGCCGACGAGCACGTCATCGGCTGGAACCTCCGCGCCACCTGGTGGCAGCGCCGGGCCGGGTTGACCACCCTCGCCGCCACCACGGCCGGCGGTCCGCAGGCCGTCACGGTGCTGGACGTGCCCGAGGGACGCGCCGTCGCCCTCGCGCTCGACGTGCTCCCCGCCGTGGTCGGGCAGTTCCTGCGGGACGGGACGGACGGTGCGGACGGGACGGACGGGGCCGGCAGCCGGACGTCGGAGGGCGTCGTCGCCGCACCTCGATAGCCTCCGGCCATGTTCTCGAAGGTGCTGGTGGCCAACCGCGGCGAGATCGCGATCCGCGCCTTCCGGGCGGCCTACGAGCTCGGCGCCCGCACGGTGGCGGTCTTCCCGCACGAGGACCGGGGCTCCGAGCACCGGCTCAAGGCCGACGAGGCCTACGAGATCGGGGAGCCCGGCCACCCGGTCCGGGCCTACCTCGACCCGCACGGCATCGTCGACGTCGCCGTGCGGTGCGGCGCCGACGCGGTCTACCCCGGCTACGGCTTCCTCTCGGAGAACCCCGCCCTGGCCGAGGCCTGCGCCGACGCCGGCATCACCTTCGTCGGCCCGACCGCCGACGTCCTCGCGCTGACCGGCAACAAGGCCCGGGCGATCGCCGCGGCGAGGGCGGCGGGCGTGCCGACGCTGGCCGGGGTGGCGCCGTCCACCGACGTCGACGAGCTGGTCGAGGCGGCCCGGGAGCTGCCGTTCCCGCTGTTCGTCAAGGCCGTCGCCGGCGGCGGCGGTCGGGGCATGCGGCGCGTCGAGGACCCGGCGCGGCTGCGCGACGCCGTCGAGGCGTGCATGCGCGAGGGCGAGGGTGCCTTCGGCGACCCGACCGTCTTCGTCGAGCAGGCCGTCGTCGAGCCCCGCCACATCGAGGTCCAGGTCCTGGCCGACGGCCGGGGCGGGGTGATGCACCTCTTCGAGCGGGACTGCTCGGTGCAGCGCCGCCACCAGAAGGTCGTCGAGATCGCGCCGGCACCGCACCTCCCCCCGGAGCTGCGGGAGCGGATGTGCGACGACGCGGTGCGCTTCGCCCGCGAGATCGGGTACCGCAACGCCGGCACCGTGGAGTTCCTGCTCGACCCCGGCGGCCGCTACCACTTCATCGAGATGAACCCCCGCATCCAGGTCGAGCACACCGTGACCGAGGAGGTCACCGACGTCGACCTCGTGCAGTCCCAGCTGCGGATCGCCTCCGGCGAGTCGCTGGCCGACCTCGGCCTGAGCCAGGAGACCGTGCAGCTGCGGGGCGCCGCCCTCCAGTGCCGGATCACCACCGAGGACCCGGCCAACGACTTCCGACCCGACACCGGGGTGATCACCACCTACCGCTCCCCCGGCGGCGGCGGGGTGCGCGTCGACGGCGGCACCACCTACACCGGCGCCGTGGTCTCGGCCCACTTCGACTCGATGCTCACCAAGCTGACCTGCCGCGGGCGGACCTTCGACATCGCGGTGGCGAAGGCCCGGCGCGCGGTCGCCGAGTTCCGCATCCGCGGCGTCTCCACCAACATCGCCTTCCTCCAGGCGCTGCTGGCCGACCCCGACTTCCGCGAGGGCCGGGTGACGACCTCGTTCATCGAGACCCACCCCCACCTGTTCGAGGCCCGCTCCTCGGGCGACCGCGGCACGCGGCTGCTGCACTACCTCGCGGACGTGACCGTCAACCAGCCGCACGGTCCGGCGCCGGTCACCGTGGTCCCCTCGACCAAGCTGCCGCCGCTGGACCCCGCCGTCCCGGCGCCCGACGGCACGCGTCAGCTCCTGCTGCGGGTCGGGCCCGAGGAGGTGGCCCGTCGGCTGCGCGCGCAGCAGGCGGTCGCGGTCACCGACACCACCTTCCGCGACGCCCACCAGTCGCTGCTCGCGACCCGGGTCCGCACCCGCGACCTCGTCGGCGTCGCGGGCCACGTCGCACGCACCACCTCCCAGCTGTGGTCGGTGGAGGCGTGGGGCGGTGCGACCTACGACGTGGCGTTGCGCTTCCTCGGCGAGGACCCGTGGGAGCGGCTGGCCGCGCTGCGCCTCGCGGTCCCCAACGTCGCGCTGCAGATGCTGCTGCGCGGACGCAACACCGTCGGCTACACCCCCTACCCGACCGACGTCACCGACGCGTTCGTCCAGGAGGCTGCCGCGACCGGGATCGACGTCTTCCGGATCTTCGACGCCCTCAACGACGTCGACCAGATGCGCCCGGCGATCGACGCGGTGCGCGCGACCGGCACGACGGTGGCCGAGGTGGCGCTGTGCTACACCGGCGACCTGTCGGACCCTGCCGAGCGGCTCTACACCCTCGACTACTACCTGCGGCTGGCCGAGCGGATCGTGGCCGCCGGTGCGCACGTGCTGGCGATCAAGGACATGGCCGGCCTGCTGCGCGCGCCCGCCGCCCGCACCCTCGTCACCGCCCTGCGGGAGCGCTTCGACCTCCCCGTGCACCTGCACACCCACGACACCACCGGCGGCCAGCTGGCCACGCTGCTGGCTGCCATCGACGCGGGCGTCGACGCGGTCGACGCCGCCTGCTCGGCGATGGCCGGGACCACCTCCCAACCGCCGCTCTCCGCGCTGGTCGCGGCCACCGACACCACGGAGCGCGAGACGGGCCTCTCGCTGGCCGCGGTCAACGCGATGGAGCCCTACTGGGAGGCCACCCGCCGGCTCTACGCCCCGTTCGAGTCCGGCCTGGTCGCCCCCACCGGCCGGGTCTACCGCCACGAGATCCCCGGCGGGCAGCTCTCGAACCTGCGCCAGCAGGCCGTCGCGCTCGGCCTGGGCGAGAAGTTCGAGCAGGTCGAGGACATGTACGCCGCCGCCGACGACATCCTCGGCAACGTGGTCAAGGTGACCCCGTCCTCGAAGGTCGTCGGCGACCTCGCGCTCCACCTGGTCGCGGTCGGGGCCGACCCCGCCGCGTTCGCCGAGGACCCGGGCTCCTACGACGTCCCGGACTCGGTGGTCGGGTTCCTCTCCGGCGACCTCGGCGACCCGCCGGGCGGCTGGCCCGAGCCGTTCCGGACCCGGGCCCTGGCGGGGCGCACCGTCAAGCCGCCGACGACCACCCTGACCGACGAGCAGCGGGCGGGGTTGGCCGCCGACCGTCCCGGCACGCTCAGCTCGCTGCTGTTCCCCGGTCCGTACGAGGACTTCCTGGAGGCCCGTCGCCGCTACGGCGACGTCTCGGTGCTGCCGACCTCGGAGTACCTCTACGGCCTGCGGCACGGCGAGGAGCACGTCGTCGAGCTGGAGGAGGGCGTCACCCTGCTGCTGGGTCTCCAGGCGATCAGCGAGCCCGACGAGCGCGGGCTCCGCACCGTGATGGCCACCGTCAACGGCCAGCTGCGACCGGTCAGCGTGCGCGACCGCAGCGTCTCCTCCGAGGTGACCGCCGCCGAGAAGGCCGACCCGGCGCGGCCGGGCCACGTCGCCGCCCCGTTCCAGGGGGTGGTCACCGTCGGCGTCGAGCAGGGCGCGACGGTCGCCGTGGGCGAGACGGTCGCGACCATCGAGGCGATGAAGATGGAGGCCGCGATCACCGCGCCCGTCGCCGGCACCGTCGAGCGGGTCGCCATCGGCGCCACCCAGGCCGTCGAGGGCGGAGACCTCGTGCTGGTCCTGGCCTGAGGCCCGCGCTCAGGCCCGGGTGAACCAGGTGGAGGGCAGGCCCAGGGTCAGCCGGAAGGTCTCGCCGCTGACCGTGGTCGAGCCGCCGCTGCCGGAGATCCGGACCCGGCCGACGCGGCCGTCCCACTGCCCGTGCCCGTCCCGGTCCAGCAGGTCGAGGTCGGAGAACCGCCCGACGCCCGGCCAGGCCGACTCGATCGCGGCGTGGGACACGCTGCGACGCCAGGTGGCGTAGGGGTTGCCGGAGCCCTGCTCGTTGCGGTCACGGCGGGCCGGCAGGTAGGAGAAGGACCCGCGCGCCGTCCAGCCACCGTTGCTGGCCGAGAACTGGGTGAACGCGGGACGCCCGTCTGCGAAGCGGACCTCGCCCCGCGTGGCGCGCACCGCCGCGTCGCTGTCGGGGTGCTGGGCGGCGACCCCGCCGTAGACCTGCGACCCCGCGGTGTCGAGCACCTGGTAGTGCACGTTGCGGGGGTGGGCGCGCTCGTAGGCGGCGTAGCTGCGTGCGGCCACCGCCTGCGCACGCACGGCGTGCACGGGCCACGACGCCGGCACCTCGCGCGGCACCACGCCGCGCAGGTAGGTCTCCATCGGGACGACGTTCACGGTGTCGCGGGGGTCGTCCTGGGCGGCGGGCGGGAGCACCGAGCGCAGCGTCCCGGCGTACGCCGTGGTGCCGGCGGGGGTGACCAGGCGCAGCGGCGCCCTCCCGGCGGAGAGCTCGGCCTCGCCGTCGAAGCGGCGCAGCGTGCGCCAGGCGCCGTCCCCGGAGCGGGAGGACAGCACGCTGCGCTCGCGTCCGTCGGCGCTGATCCGCCACTGGGTGGCCCCGGGGCGCTGCTGGTGCGCCGGCACCCACGACCCACCGACCGAGCGGGCCCGCAGCCCCTCCCGGTCCTGGACCACCAGGTCCGGGCTGGTGTCGGCGGTGATCAGCACCTGCATCCGACCGCGGGCGGTGTCCCAGGTGGTGCCCGGGTAGTAGAAGCCGGTGATCCGCCGGTACGACCAGCCGTCCTGCGCCGCGCCCTTGGCGCCGTACTGGGACAACCCGCGACCGTGGCCGTTGCCTCGGCCCTTCAACGTCACCGATCCGCCGACCTGCTGCCGGGCCGGCGACACGCCGGGGCCAGGGTCGGCCCGCTCGACCGGTCCGACCAGGTCGTGGTCGGGGCGCGGGGTCGTCGCACCGGCCGGGCCGACGGCCAGCAGCAGGCCGAGCCCGACGGCGGTGAGGAGGGTCAGCAACCTGCCCGAGGATCGTCGCACCCGGGGAGCATAGGTCCCGCGACGGCCCGCAGCCGGCTCAGACGTGGTGCAACCGGCGGGCGGCCTCGGCGATCGAGCCGCTCATCGAGGGGTAGACGGTGAACGCCTGCGCCAGCTGGTCGGCGGTCAGCCGTTGCGCGACCGCGATCGAGACCGGGTGGATGAGCTCGCTGGCCCGGGGCCCGACGACCACCCCGCCCACCACGATGCCCGTGCCGGGGCGGCACATCAGCTTCACGAACCCGTCCCGGACGTTCTGCATCTTCGCCCGGGGGTTGCCGCCCAGCGGCAGCATCACGGTCTCGGCGAGCATCTCGCCGGAGTCGACGGCCTGCTGCGAGCACCCGACGGTCGCGATCTCCGGTGCGGTGAAGACGTTGGAGGAGACCTGGCGGAGGTCCAGCGGCTGCACGGCGTCACCGAGGAAGTGCCACATCGCGATCCGTCCCTGCATGGCGGCCACCGAGGCCAGCATCAGCACGCCGGTGCAGTCGCCCGCGGCGTACACGCCCCGCGCGGTGGTCCGCGAGACCCGGTCGACGGTGACGAAGCCACCGTCGTCGCGCTCCACGCCGGACTCCTCCAAGCCGATGCCGTCGGTCTTCGGCACCGAGCCGAGCGCGAGCACGCAGTGGGACGCCTCGACGCTCCGTCCGTCGGTCAGGGTGACGGTGACCGTGTCGCCGTCACGGGTCACCGACTCCATCCGCGATCGCGAGAGCACCGTCATCCCGCGCCGCGTCAGCACGTCCTCGAGGACGCCGGCCGCGTCGGCGTCCTCGCCGGGCAGCACCCGGTCGCGGGAGGAGACCAGGGTGACGGGGACGCCGAGGGAGAGGTAGGCGCTGGCGAACTCCGCGCCGGTGACGCCGGACCCGACGACGACCAGCTCGGTCGGCAGCTCGGTGAGGTCGTAGACCTGCTCCCAGGTCAGGATCCGCTCGCCGTCGGGCTGCGCGGTCGGCAGCGTACGTGGCGCGGCACCGGTGGCGACGAGCACGGCGTCGGCGTCGAGGGCGCGGTCGCCCACCACCACCCGACCGGGGCCGTCGAGGTGGCCGTGACCGGTGACGACCTCCACGCCCTCCTTGTCCAGCCGCTGCGCGATGTCCTGGGACTGGTCGGCCGCCAGCCGCTTGACCCGCTCGTTGACCCGCGCCAGGTCGACGCGGATCCCGGTGGCCGCGTCGCCCTCCTGGTCGTGGAAGTTGACCCCGAGCTCGGCGGCGCCGTCCATCTCCGACATCAGCTCGGAGGTCGCGATCAGGGTCTTGCTGGGCACGCAGTCGGTGACCACCGCCGACCCGCCGAGACCGTCGGAGTCGACCACGGTGACCCGGGCGCCGAGCTGGGCGGCGACGAGCGCGGCCTCGTACCCGCCCGGTCCGCCGCCGAGGATGACGACGTCGTCGCGCTTGGTCGCGGGCATCCGCTGGCTCCTCAGAGGTTGATCATGTGGCCGGCGATCCCCTCGACGGCCTCCTTCATCGCCTCCGAGAGGGTGGGGTGCGCGAAGACGTTGCGCGCCACCTCGTCGGCGGTGAGGTCCCACTTCTGCGCGAGCGTGAGCGCCGGCAGCAGCTCGGTGACCTCGGGCCCGATCAGGTGCGCACCGACGATCTCGTGGTGCTCGGCGTCCGCGACGATCTTGACGAAGCCGACGCCCTCGGCCATGCCGCGCGCCTTGCCGTTGGCCGAGAACGGGAACTGGGAGACCTTGACGTCGTAGCCCTTCTCCTTGGCCTGCTCCTCGGAGTAGCCGAAGGAGGCGATCTGGGGCTGGCAGAAGGTGGCCCGCGGGATCATGTCGAAGTCGATCTCGATGGTCTCCGCCCCGGCGATCGTCTCGGCGCACACGACGCCCATCGCCTCGGCGGTGTGGGCGAGCATCAGCTTGCCGGTGACGTCGCCGATCGCCCAGACGTGCTCGACGTTGGTGCGGCCCCGGGCGTCGACGGCGATCGCGCCGCGGTCGGTCATGTCGACGCCGACCTTGTCCAGGCCGTAGCCCTCCACGCGGGGGGCGAAGCCGATCGCCTGGAGCACCTTGTCGGTCTCGAGGGTCTGCTCCTCGCCGTCCTTGCTGACGGTGACGGTCACCTTCTCGCCGGAGTCGTCGATCGACTCGACCTTGGTCTGCAGCATCACCGTGACGCCGAGCTTCTTGTACTGCTTGAGCAGCTCCTTGGAGATGTCGGGGTCCTCGGTGGGCACCATCCGGTCGAGGAACTCCACGATCGTCACGTCGACGCCGAAGTTGGCCATCACGTAGGCGAACTCGACGCCGATGGCGCCGGAGCCGGCGATCACGATCGAGCCGGGCAGCTCCTCGGTGAGGATCTGCTCCTCGTAGGTCACCACGCGCTCGGAGAGCTCGGTGCCGGGCACCAGCCGGGTCTGCGCGCCGGTGGCGACGACCAGGTCCTCGCAGGTGTAGGTCGTCGCGTTGCCGTCGGCGTCGGTGACCTCGACGCCCTGCTTGCCGTCGACCTCGCCGGTGAGCGTCCCCCAGCCGTGGATCTCCTGGATCTTGTTCTTCTTCATCAGGTAGTGCACGCCCTTGGCGCTGGCCTCGGCGACGCTGCGGCTGCGCTGGTGGGTGGTGGCGAAGTCCATGGTCGCCTCACCGGAGATCCCGAAGGTCTTCTTCTCCTTGGTGATGATGTGCGCGATCTCGGCGTTGCGCAGCAGCGCCTTGGAGGGGATGCAGCCGACGTTGAGGCACACCCCGCCCCAGTACTTCTCCTCGATGACGGCCGCGGTCTTGCCGAGCTGGGCCGCGCGGATGGCGGCGACGTAGCCGCCGGGACCGGCGCCGAGGACGAGGACGTCGAAGTGGGTCTGCTGGTCGCTCACCCGCCCAGCCTAACCACCGTCCCCGGCAGCGTCGCGGGCGTCCCTCGGCGCCCGGGGGCCGGGGATGGCTAGCCTTCGGCGGGTGACCCTCTACGCGGCGTACGGGACCAACCTGGACCCGTCGCGGATGAGCGAGCGCGCCCCCCACTCCCCCCTGCGCACCACCGGTTGGCTCGAGGGGTGGCGGCTGACCTTCGGCGGCGAGGAGCACGGCTGGGACGGCTCGCTGGCGACGCTGGTCCAGGACACCTTCGAGCGGGTCTTCGTCGCGCTCTACGACGTCACCCGCGAGGACGAGTCCCACCTCGACTCCTGGGAGGCCGCCGACGCCGGGCTCTACCGCAAGACCAGGGTCCGGGTCGCCACGATGACCGGCGAGGAGGTGGCCTGGACCTACGTCCTCGACGCCTTCGAGGGAGGCCTGCCCGGCGCCTCCTACCTCGGCGTCCTCGCCGACGCCGCCGAGGCCGCCTCCGCCCCCGACGACTACGTCGCCGCCCTCCGCCGCCGCCCCTGCCGCTCCACGGGGCTCTAGCGCCGTTGGTTTCCCCGGCCGGCCGGGGACTTTCGAACTTGTCGGGGTTTGCAAAGGCCGACAACCTCGAAGATCGACGGACCAGTGCGGTCGGTCAGGCCGCACCGTCCAGCCGGAACAGCTCGGAACGCACGAGCCGGGCGGTGCGCTCCGGGTGCTCGAGGTCCGCCCACACCAGCCGCAAGCACCGCCACCCGGTCAGCCGGCGGATGAGGTCCTCACGCGCCTTCTCACGCAGCACGGCGTCGGTGACGCTCTGCCCCGGCCGCAACAGGCTCTCGTACTTGGCGCGCCCGTCGATCTCGAGGAAGAGGCGCCGCTCGGGCCAGGCGAAGTCGACCCGCGCGCGCACCACACCTCGCCCGTCCACGACCTCCAGCTGGGGCACCGGCGCCGGCAGGTGCTCGCGCCAGGCCAGCACCAGGAACCTGGACTCCGCGACCGATTCGCACCGTGGCTCGGCCAGACGGAGGACCAGGTCCGTCCGCATCGAGTTCGGCCAGTGCTCCATGTCGCGCTCGTACCGCTCGGCCAGCAGGCGTGGTGTCGTGAGACCGCGGTGGAGCAGGTCGTTGACCTGCACCAGCGACGGCTCGAGGTCCAGGATGGTGGTCAGCTCGAGGGCGGCGCGGGTGGCGCCGGTCGTCGCGATCCCGCGAACCAGGGTCTCGTCATCCCCGCCCAGCCGCCCCCGGTGCTGGCGCACGCCGGCCTCGGACCGGCCGGCCCGACCGTCCCGCCGCGTGACGTGGACGTCCGAGCGGTCCAGCCCCCAGTCCGGTGATCCGTGGAGCGTCGCGGAGGTGACATGGCTGGCGACGAGCGGGGTGCGCGAGGAGGCCAGGACGGCGCGTGCCGTCAGCTCGTGGTGTCCCGCAGGGTCCAGCGACCGCCACGCCGGGCCCGAGACGTAGGCGCCGTGACGGGGGCGGGCGAGCTCCCCGCCGCTGACCGCCCGCGCCAGCATGTGGTCCGTCCAGCCGGCATCGATCAGCTCGCGCCGCAGCATGATCGGGCTGCGGCGTGGGTCCTCGTCCGGTGTGACGGTCATGCGACGACGATGGCCCGGTGGCGACGTCCCCGCCAGCAGGGCAGTGCCGGCCTGTGGACAGACCTCCGCGTACCCGATGCGTCCGTGTACTTGTCGGCCAGTATTCGAGGTTGTCGGCGTTTGCAAAGGCCGACAACCTCCGAAGTCCCCGGCCGGCCGGGGATTCCGCGCCGGGGGCGACGCTCAGTACAGTCCCGGCCGTGGTGGAGAGCGGGGAGCGGGCGGGGGAGGCGGCGCGGGAGCTGGCGCGGCTGACCGGGGTGGAGCGGCACGACGTGGCGCTGGTGCTGGGGTCGGGGTGGTTGCCGGCGGTCGACGCGCTGGGCGAGACGGTGGCCGAGGTCGACGTCACCGACCTGCCGCACTTCGGCGCCGCCGCGGTGCAGGGGCACTCCGGGAAGGTCCGGTCGGTGCGGCAGGGCGACCGCCGGCTGCTGGTCTTCCTCTCGCGCACCCACTACTACGAGGGTCGCGGCGTCGCCGCGGTGGCGCACGGCGTCCGCACCGCCGCCGCTGCGGGCTGCCGGGCGGTCGTGCTGACCAACGGGTGCGGCGGGTTGCGTGAGGAGTGGGCACCCGGCACCCCGGTGCTGATCAGCGACCACCTGAACCTGACCGCGACCAGCCCGCTCGAGGGTGCGACCTTCGTCGACCTCACCGACCTGTACTCGCCCCGGCTGCGCGCGCTGTGCCGCGAGGTCGAACCCGGGCTGGACGAGGGTGTGTACGCGCAGTTCCCCGGGCCGCACTACGAGACCCCGGCCGAGGTCCGCATGGCGCGCACCCTGGGCGCCGACCTCGTCGGCATGTCCACGGCTCTCGAGGCCATCGCCGCGCGCGCGGCCGGCCTGGAGGTGCTGGGGATCAGCCTGGTCACGAACGCCGCGGCGGGGATCACCGGCGAGCCGCTCGACCACGCCGAGGTGCTCGCGGCCGGCCGCGCCGCCGCGACGCGGATGGGCGACCTGCTCTCGCGGGTGGTGCCCCGGATCTGAGCAGGTCTGGTTGCCTGGCGCCATGACCCTCTCCCAGCGCACCCTCGGCACCACCTCCTCGCTGACCGTCCCGGTGATGGGGCTGGGCTGCATGGGGATGTCGGAGTTCTACGGCTCCTCCGACGAGTCGACCGCCACCCGCACCCTGCAGCGGGCCCTCGACCTCGGTGTCACCTTCCTCGACACCGCCGACATGTACGGCCCGTTCACCAACGAGCAGCTGGTGGGCCGCGCGATCGCCGGGCGCCGCGACGAGGTCCAGCTGGCCACGAAGTTCGGCAACGAGCGGCTGCCCGACGGCACCCGGCTCGGCATCAACGGCCGCCCCGAGTACGTCCGGCGCGCCTGCGACGCCTCGCTCGAGCGGCTCCGTGTCGACCACCTCGACCTCTACTACCAGCACCGGGTCGACCCCGAGGTCCCCATCGAGGAGACCGTCGGCGCGATGGGCGGGCTGGTCGAGGCCGGCAAGGTCCGCCACCTCGGGCTGTCCGAGGCCTCCCCCGCCACGATCCGCCGTGCGCACGCCACCCACCCGATCACCGCGCTGCAGACGGAGTACTCGCTGTTCACCCGCGACCTCGAGGACGAGATCCTGCCGCTGCTGCGCGAGCTCGGGATCGGTCTGGTGCCCTACTCCCCCCTCGGCCGCGGGATCCTGACCGGCGCGATCACCAGCGAGGCCGACCTGGAGGAGGGCGACACCCGCCTCTCGGAGCGGTTCCCCCGCCTCAACGGCGAGGGCCTGCGCGCCAACCTGCGCCTGGTCGGGGAGGTCCGGACGATCGCCGACCGGCTCGGCTGCACCCCCGGTCAGCTGGCGCTCGCCTGGGTCCTCGCGCAGGGCGACGACGTGGTCCCGATCCCGGGCACCCGACGGATCGCCTACCTGGAGGAGAACGTCGCCGCGGCCGACGTCCACCTCTCCGCCGAGGACGTCACGGCGCTCACCGACGCCGTGCCGCGCGAGGCAGTGGTCGGGGACCGGTACGCCGACATGAGCTCCATCGACCGCTGAGGCCTTCCCGCCCGGAAGGGGTGACCGGGGTCACGCGGGCTGGCAGGCTGACCTCATGAGCGACGAGCAGACCGAGGACACCGAGGAACACCGAGGACACCACCGAGGACACCGGGGCCGGCACCGAGGAGCCCGAGGGCGAGGGGGAGCGCCGCGCCCCCGACGCCATGCCCTCCGACGACGAGATCGAGCAGATCGAGCAGGAGCGCGAGGAGCGGCTCGACCCGGAGAACCGGCCGAACAACGCCCAGGTCGACAACACCCAGCGCGACTTCGACGAGGACGCCGGCGAGTTCCAGGACGACGGCGACGAGTCCGACCTCACCGACGAGGAGCGCGCGGTCACGGCGGACGGCTGAGCCGACCGGCCAGGTCCAGCCTCGCCGCGAGCACCGGCCACGACCGGTCCGCGGCGCGGCGGACCGAGGCGTCGGGGTCCTCCAGCAGCGCGTCGAGCACCGGGGCGTGCTCGACGTCGCCGACCACCGCGAGCGCCCGTGCGGCGGCCGCACGCACCCGCGGCAGGCCGTGCGCCCGCGAGCCCGGCCGCCGCGGGGCCCGCCCCGGCGACGTCGTGGCGGGCCGCCACGCGCAGGCAGGTCTCGGCCGGCCGCCAGTGCTCGTCCCCGAGCCCGGCGACCACGTCCGCCGAGGCGACGTCGTCCCAGACGTGGAGCAGGCCCCGGGCGCCCCAGTGCCGCACCCAGTGGTCACGCCACCGCTCGGGGTCGCGCACGGCGTCGCCCTCGGCCCACGCGTGCCCCGTCAACCACGGCAGCAGGTCGAGGTGCTCCTCGCGCGGGTCGCCGGCCAGCAGCGCCCGGCACCGCCGGACCACCTCGTCGCGGCCGACCAGCTCCGCGGCCCCGCGGACCAGGTCGGGCACCGCCGCGCCCGCCGCCCCCGCCCGGTCGGGTGGCGGCAGCGAGGTCGGCGACGTCGGGGACGTCGGCGGCGGCGGGGCGGGGTCCGGCATGCCCCTCATCCTGGACCCGGCCGCCGACTACGGTGCTGCGATGGCTCCGATGGACCCGCACGACGTCGACCGGCTGCTCGACCGCGCCCGGGACTGGGCGGCCGCCGACCCCGACCCGACCACGCGGGCCCGGCTCGAGGAGGAGGTGGCCGCGGTCGCCGCCGGTGACGCGCCGGCGGCGCTCGCCACCCTGGCGGACCGCTTCGCCGGCACGCTGCAGTTCGGCACCGCCGGTCTGCGCGGCGAGCTCGGACCCGGACCGAACCGGATGAACCGGGTGGTGGTCACCCGCGCCGCCGCAGGCCTCGCCGCCCACCTGCTGGCGGACGCCGCCGCCACGGGCAGCCGCGCGCGGCTGCGCGTGGTGGTCGGGTACGACGCCCGGCACGGCTCCGAGGTCTTCGCCCGCGACACCGCCGAGGTCCTGGCCGGGGCAGGGCTGGCGGCGCTCGTGCTGCCCCGCCCGCTACCCACCCCGGTCCTCGCCTACGCCGTGCGCGAGCTCGGCTGCGCCGCCGGCGTGATGGTGACCGCGAGCCACAACCCGCCGCAGGACAACGGCTACAAGGTCTACCTCGGCGACGGCAGCCAGGTCGTCGCGCCGGCGGACGAGCAGATCGCGCAGCGGATCGCCGACGGCACCGCGGCCGGGCCGGTGGGCGAGGTCCCGCGCGGCGACGGCTGGCGGGTCCTGGACGAGGACGTCGTCGACCGCTACCTCGACACCGTGGCCGGGCTGGCCGGTGACGGCCCCCGCGACCTGGCCGTGGTGCACACCCCGCTGCACGGCGTCGGCGGGGTCCCGGTCGCGCAGGTCCTCGAGACCGCCGGCTTCGCCGCCCCCCGGGTGGTCGCCTCCCAGGAGCACCCCGACCCCGACTTCCCGACCGTCGCCTTCCCGAACCCCGAGGAGCCGGGGGCGATGGACGCCGCGGTCGAGCTGGCCGAGCGCACCGGCGCCGACCTGGTGGTGGCCAACGACCCCGACGCCGACCGCTGCGCCGCCGCGGTGCCGGGCGGGACCGGGTGGCGGCTGCTGCGCGGGGACGAGATCGGCGCGCTGCTCGCCCACCACCTGATGCGACGCGGCCACCACGGGACGTGGGCGACCTCGATCGTCTCCTCGACGCTGCTCGGCCGGATGGCCGAGGCGCACGGCGACCCCCACGTGCGCACCCTCACCGGCTTCAAGTGGATCGCCCGTGCCGACGGGCTGGTCTTCGGCTACGAGGAGGCGCTGGGCTACTGCTGCGACCCGGCGCACGTGCGGGACAAGGACGGCGTCTCGGCGCTGCTGCTGCTGTGCGAGCTCGCAGCCGCGTGCAAGGCGGAGGGCCGCACCCTCCTCGACGTCCTCGACGACCTCGCCGCCCGCCACGGGCTCCACGCCACCGACCAGGTCTCGGTACGCCTGGCCGACCCGGCCGGCGTCGCGCCGCTGGTCGCCGCGCTGCGCGACGACCCGCCCACCGAGCTCGGCGGGCTCGCCGTCCAGGGCGTCGACGACCTCGCCGCCGGGGTCGACGGGCTGCCGCCGACCGAGGGGCTGCGCTACCGGCTCGCCGGCGGCGCCACCGTCGTGGTCCGACCCTCGGGCACCGAGCCGAAGGTGAAGGCGTACCTGGAGGTCGTCGTCCCCGTCGAGGACGCCCCCGCGGGCGAGGCGCGCACCGACGCGGTCGCGGCCGCCCGCGTCGCCGCGGCCACCCGCCTCGACGCCCTCGGCGCCGACCTCCGGCTGCGCCTGGACGGCTGACCGCCCGGGCCGGCCCGCCGCGGCTCAGCCCAGGAGCAGCACGACGAGCGCGAGCGCACTCACCGCCAGGAGCGCGATCTCGGGCCAGGCGGGCTGGCGGCGCACGCCGGCGGCGAGGTCGGCCTGCTCGGCCGAGCCGGGCCGCACCCGGGCCTCCAGCCGGGCGCGCTGGGTGAGGTCGACCAGCCGGGACTCGACGTAGCGCGGGTAGTCGACGCCGAGCGCCCGCTCGTGCGCGCGTGCGGCCACCTGGTCGTCCGGTGCCGGGTCGCCGGAGCCCCAGGACCGGACGCCGAACAGCGCGCCGATGCCCCCACCGCCACCCGCGCCGCCCGCCGACCCGGGTCGCTGGGCGCGCACCAGGGTGCGGCGGGTCTGCCCCAGGGCGGGGCAGGCGTAGCGCCGACCGCCCGCCGCGACCACCAGCACCTGGCGCACCGCGAGCGACTCGACCGCCGCCAGCGGGACGCGCACCGTCTCGAGCATGGTGCGCAGCACGAGGTCGCCCTGGCCCACCCAGACCCGCGGGCGCAGCACGGCCGCCCAGACCAGCGTGGCGAGCAGGACGAGCAGCGGCCACGCCCAGCCGGGGAGCGCGACCACGCCGCCGAGCGGACCGCGGAGGAGGTCCGCGCCGCCCAGGCCGACCAGGACCGCCAGCCCGAGGGACCCCACCACCCGGCCGCTGGTCGGCCGGAAGTCCTCGTCGCGGTCGGGCACGGCGGCAACCCTATGCTGGCTCCCATGCCTGCCCTCCCCCACGCCGTCGCGGCGCCGACCGACGCGGGCGGCCCCACCGGACCGGCCCCGGGGGTCGTCGACCCGCTGGGCGTGGCCGGCTCCGAGGCCTCCCTGCGACGCTTCCTGCACGGGTTGCCGGGAGTCGACCAGGTCGGCGCGGAGGCCCGCGCGGCCGGGCTCTCGACCCGGTCGATCAAGACCACCGCCAAGGCGCGCGCGCTCGACCTCGTGGTGCGGATGGTCGACCTCACCACCCTCGAGGGGCAGGACACCCCGGGCAAGGTCCGCGCGCTCGCGGCGAAGGCCGCGCGCCCGGACCCCACCGACGCCTCGTGCCCCGCGGCGGCCGCGGTCTGCGTCTACCCCGACCTCGTGGCCACCGCGAAGCAGGCCCTCGCCGGGACCGGCGTCAAGGTCGCCTCCGTCGCCACCGCCTTCCCGTCGGGTCGGGCGGCGCGCGCGGTCAAGCTCGCCGACGTCGCCGACGCGGTCGGCGACGGCGCCGACGAGATCGACATGGTCATCGACCGCGGGGCGTTCCTCACCGGTCGCTACCTCGGCGTGCACGACGAGGTGGTCGCGGTCCGCGAGGCGTGCCGGCGCCCGGACGGCACCGCGGCCCACCTCAAGGTCATCCTCGAGACCGGCGAGCTGGCGACCTACGACAACGTGCGCCGTGCGAGCTGGCTGGCGATGATGGCCGGCGCCGACTTCATCAAGACCTCGACCGGCAAGGTCCAGCCCGCCGCCACGCTGCCGGTGACGCTGGTGATGCTCGAGGCGGTGCGCGACTACCGCGCCGCCACCGGCCGGATGGTGGGCGTCAAGCCCGCCGGCGGCATCCGCACCAGCAAGGACGCGATCCGCTACCTCGTCACCGTCAACGAGGTCGCGGGGCCCGACTGGCTCGACCCGGACTGGTTCCGCTTCGGCGCCTCGTCGCTGCTCAACGACGTCCTGCTGCAGCGCCACAAGCTGCGCACCGGCCACTACGCCGGACCCGACCACGTGACCCTGGACTGAGGCGGGAGCCTGCGATGAGCGACCTGTTCGAGTACGCCCCGGCGCCGGAGTCGACCGCGGTCGTCGACCTGCGGCCGTCCTACGGGCTGTTCGTGGGCGGCGAGTTCGTCGACGGCCACGGCCCCGCGTTCAAGACGACCAACCCCGCGACCGAGGAGACCCTCGCCGAGGTGGCGCACGCCGACGCCTCCGACGTCGACCGCGCCGTCCGTGCCGCCCGGCGCGCCCAGGACAAGGTCTGGGGGCCGATGAGCGGGCGGGACCGGGCCAAGTACCTGTTCCGGATCGCCCGGATCCTCCAGGAGCGCAGCCGCGAGCTCGCCGTGCTCGAGACCCTCGACAACGGCAAGCCGATCCGCGAGTCCCGCGACGTCGACGTGCCGATGGTGGCGGCCTGGTTCTTCTACTACGCCGGCTGGGCCGACAAGCTCGAGCACGCCGGGTACGGCACCACCCCCGTCGGTGTCGCGGGCCAGGTGATCCCCTGGAACTTCCCGCTGATGATGCTGGCCTGGAAGGTCGCGCCGGCCCTGGCGTGCGGCAACACCGTCGTGCTCAAGCCGGCCGAGACCACCCCGCTGACCGCGCTGCTGTTCGCCGAGATCTGCCAGCAGGCCGACCTGCCCCCCGGCGTGGTCAACGTGCTGACCGGCGCCGGGGAGACCGGGCGGCTCGTGGTCGCCCACGACGACGTCGACAAGGTCGCCTTCACCGGGTCCACCGACGTCGGGCGGCAGATCGCCCGGGCCGTGGCCGGCAGCCGCAAGCGGGTCACCCTCGAGCTGGGTGGCAAGGCCGCCAACATCGTCTTCGAGGACGCCGCGCTCGACCAGGCCGTCGAGGGCACCGTCAACGGCATCTTCTTCAACCAGGGCCACGTCTGCTGCGCCGGCTCGAGGCTGCTGGTCCAGGAGTCGGTGGCCGAGGAGGTCCTCGACAAGCTCCGGGCGCGCATGCGCACGCTGCGCGTCGGCGACCCGCTGGACAAGAACACCGACGTCGGGGCCATCAACTCCCCGGAGCAGCTGGCCCGCATCACCGAGCTGGCCCAGGTCGGCGAGGCCGAGGGCGCCGAGCGCTGGGCGCCCGACTGCGACCTGCCCGCCCACGGCTACTGGTTCCGTCCCACGATCTTCACCGGCGTCACGCAGGCGCACCGGATCGCCCGCGAGGAGATCTTCGGGCCGGTGCTCTCGGTGCTGACCTTCCGGACCCCGGCCGAGGCGGTGGAGAAGGCCAACAACACGCCCTACGGTCTCTCGGCGGGCGTGTGGACCGAGAAGGGCTCGCGCATCCTGTGGACGGCCGAGCGGCTCCGCGCCGGCGTGGTGTGGGCCAACACCTTCAACAAGTTCGACCCCACCTCGCCGTTCGGCGGTTACCAGGAGTCCGGGTACGGCCGCGAGGGTGGCCGCCACGGGCTCGCGGCGTACCTGCAGCAGGAGACCCGATGAGCCGCGACCAGACCCGCGTCGACGTCCGCAAGACCTACAAGCTCTACGTCGGTGGCGCGTTCCCGCGCTCGGAGTCCGGGCGCTCCTACGTGGTGCAGGACGCCAGGGGTCGCTTCGTCGCCAACGCCGCCCTGGCCTCGCGCAAGGATGCGCGCGACGCCGTGGTCGCCGCCCGCGGGGCCTTCGCCGGTTGGTCGGCGCGCACGCCCTACAACCGCGGTCAGGTCGTCTACCGCGTCGCCGAGGTGCTGGAGAGCCGGCGGGACCAGCTGGAGCGCGAGCTGCGCGAGGCGCAGGGGATCTCGGCGAGGCCGGGCCCGCGGCGACGTCGACCAGGCCGTGGACAGGCTGGTCTGGTACGCCGGGTGGGCCGACAAGCTCGCGCAGGTCGTCGGCGGCGCCAACCCGGTCGCGGGACCGTTCTTCAACCTCTCGACGCCGGAGCCGACCGGGGTGGTGGCCGTCGTGGCGCCGGCCTCGCCGCTGCTCGGCCTGGTCAGCGTGGTCGCACCGGTGATCACGACGGGGAGCACCTGCGTGGTGGTCGCCAGCGAGGAGCACCCGCTGCCGGCGATCACGCTGTCGGAGGTGATGGCCACCGCCGACCTCCCGGGCGGGGTGGTCAACGTGCTCACCGGCCACCGGGCCGAGCTCACCCCCTGGCTGGCCTCGCACCTCGACGTCGACGGCCTGGACCTCACCGGCGTCGACGACGCGGGGCTCGCGGTCGAGCTCGAGGTGCTGGCCGCGGAGAACCTCAAGCGGGTCCGTCGCCCTGCCCCGACCGACGCGCCGGAGGACCTCGCCGCCGATCCGGGGCTGCAGCGGATGACGACCTTCCTCGAGACCAAGACGGTCTGGCACCCGGTCGGGACCTGAGCGTGGGCGCCGGGCCCCGGGCAGGGGTCGTCGTGCTGGCCGGGCCGTCAGGGGCCGGGAAGTCCCGCGTGGCGCGGCGCAGCGGGCTCCCGGTGCTGCACCTCGACGACTTCTACCGCGAGGCGGGCGAGCCGGGCCTGCCGCTGGTGCGGACGGGGGCGGACGCCGGGCTGGTCGACTGGGACGACCCCGCGTCGTGGGACCACGCGGCCGCCATGGCCGCGCTCGAGCGGCTGTGCGCCACCGGCCGCAGCGAGGTCCCGGTCTACGACCTCGCGACCAGCGCCAGCACCGGGACGCGCCTGCTCGACCTCGGTGGGTCGCCGCTGCTCGTCGCCGAGGGCATCTTCGCTCCCGAGGTGGTCGCGGCCTGCCGCGAGCGGGACCTGCTCGCCGCTGCGTACTGCGTGACCCAGCACCCGCTGCTCACCTTCGTCCGCCGGCTCCAGCGCGACCTGCGCGAGCACCGCAAGCCGCCGGGGGTCCTGCTGCGCCGCGGGCTCGCGCTGCTGCGGGCCCAGCCGCACGTCGTCGCCCGGGCGGTCGCCGCGGGGTGCGAGCCGCTCACCGGCGACCAGGCGCTGCACCGGCTCCGGACGGTCCTCGTCGCCCCCGCCGGGTGACGTCCGCCTCAGAGCTGGATGCCGCGGGTCAGCGCGCCGTCCACGACGAGGTTGGTCCCGCTGACGCGGGCCGCACGGGGGCTGGCGAGGAAGACGACCGTGTCGGCGACCTCCTGCGGCGTGCCCATGGCACCGGTGGGGTTGAGGGCCATCGCGGTGCGGTACAGGTCCGGGTCGCCGGTCTCGATGCCGGACCACACGCCGCCCTCGAAGTAGGTGTTGCCGGGCGAGACGGTGTTCGCCCGGATCCCCTTCGCGGCGAGCTGGCCGGCCAGGCCGTGCACGTAGCCGACGATGGCGGTCTTCGCGGTCCCGTAGGGCCCCGACGCGAAGTCGGACTCCCGCCCGGAGACGCTGGAGATCGCGGTGACGGAGGCGCGCGCGCTCTGCTCGAGGTGCGGCATCGCCGCGCGGACCAGCCGCACGGTGTGCATCAGGTCCACCGTGAGGCTGGCCTCCCAGTTCTCCTCGGTGTCGGGGATGGCCAGGGCACTGACGTTCGCCACCACCGCGTCGACGCCCCCGAGCCGCTGCGCCGAGGACTCCACCCAGGCCGCCAGCGCAGCCCCGTCGGCGACGTCGACGGCGGTGCCGTGCGCCGTGCCCCGGGGCGCGAGCGCGGCCTCGACGTCCTGGACCTGTCCGGCGTCCCGGGCGCAGAACGCGACCCGGGCGCCCTCGTCGAGGAACGCCTCGACGATCGCCCGGCCGATGCCCCGGCTGCCGCCGGTGACCAGGACGTTCGCGTCGCTGAGCCTGAGATCCATGGGGTGCCTTCCGCTGGAGGGGGGGACGGGGCTGGGACGGGGCTGGGACGGGGCTGGGACGGGTCAGCGGGCGCCGAGCGCGCGGGCCCTCGCACGCAGCTCGGCGTGGATGCCGCGGTAGACCTCGAGGGGCGGGAGCAGCGCCTTCTCGGCCTTCACCGCCACGCTGTAGTTGGCGTCGACGACATTGGCGACCGGGACCCGGGTGACCTGGGACAGCAGCTGGTAGGCGTCCATGGGGTGGAGGCCGCTGAGCTCGCCGACCCACCCGACGAGGTCGGCGTTGCCGATGCGCCAGGAGTCCTCCATCGGTCGGCTCGAGCCGATCGACATGATCTCGGTGTCGGTCTCGATGCGGGGCCAGGGCGGCGCGCCGCCCTTGAGGAGCTCGACGATCACGGTGCTGGTCATGGCGCCCTCGACGGCGGTCCCGCACGCCTCGCCCTCGCCCTGTCGGTAGTGACCGTCGCCCAGGGAGAACAGGGCGCCCTCGACGTTCACGCCGAGGAAGACCGTCGAGCCGACCTTCATCTCGGGGGTGTCCATGTTCCCGCCGAAGCGGTCGGGGACGAGGGAGGAGCGCACCTCCCCGCCGGCGGGGGCCACGCCGACGGTGCCGAGCATGGGCTCCAGCGGCAGCTCGACGCGGTGGTCGCTGTGCCGGGCGGCGAAGGCCACCGTGCGGCGGTCGCGGTCGAGCTCGTAGATCCAGGTCGTGTCGGGCAGCGCCGGCTGCAGGCTGACCGTGCGGTCGGTGCTCGTCATCCCGCCGAAGAACGGGATGGCGGCGGACGCGGCCCAGTCGCGGGCGGGCTCGAGGTCCACGAGGTGCAGCACCAGCGTGTCGCCCGGCTCGGCGCCCTCGACGTGGAAGGGCCCGGTCTGGGGGTTGACGAAGCGCAGGTCGACCTTGGCGCTCGAGATGTCGTCGACGCTGCGCAGCGCCCCGCCGAAGGCGTCGTCCGACCACAGCCGCAGGACCGTCCCGGGCGCGACCCGCATCACCGGGGCGGCGCCGCCGAAGGTGTAGACGTACTGGTCCCGCGTCGGCACGTGCTCGATGACGTCCATCGCGAGAGACTAGCCAGCAACGGCTCCCCCGTGCGGGGAGCACCGCGGTGGGAGGAGGACCCGTGCCGTCGGACGAGCCGTCCCCGCAGACCGTGCTGACCGGGCTGGTGCAGCCCGACGCGCGCTCGTGCGGCGCGGCCAGCCTCGTCGCCGCGGACGCCCTGGCCGACCCGGCGTACGCCGCGGCGCTGCGGGCGGACCCGGCACGCTGGCGCGCCGACGTCCTGCGCACCCACGCGGAGGTCACCGGGCTCCGCGACCAGGGTGCCGCGTCCGTGCCGTGGCCGCGCGCGCTCGGCACCCCGCCGTGGGCCGTGGCGCGGCGGCTGGCCGCCCGCCGCGGCGGCAGCTGGACCACCCGCTGGCGCCCGGACGTCGCCTCGGTCGCGGCCCACGGGGACCACCCCGCGGCCGTCTACGTCGGCAGCACGCTGCTGCCGCGCCACGTGCTCCTCGCGGTCGCCACGACCGGCGACCCGGCATCGGCCGTCGTCTACGACCCGGCTCGCGGCCGCGGTGCGGCCGCTGCCGGAGGTGCTGGCGACCGGGTGGCCGGTGCTGTGGTGCGTGGTCGAGCAGCGTCCGGGTGACTAGCAGCCCAGCGCCGCGTACCCCGGTTTGACGACGTCGTCGATCAGCTCGAGGCGCTGGTCGAAGGGCAGGAAGGCCGACTTCATCGCGTTGATCGTCACCCAGCGCAGGTCGGCCAGGCCCCAGCCGAACGCGTCGACCAGCGCCAGCATCTCGCCGCTCATCGACGTGCCGCTCATCAGCCGGTTGTCGGTGTTGACGGTGACCCGGAACCGCAGGTCGGCCAGCAGCCCGATCGGGTGCTCGGCGATCGAGCGGGCGGCGCCGGTCTGCACGTTCGACGACGGGCACAGCTCGAGCGGGATCCGGGTGTCGCGCACGTACGCCGCGAGCCGGCCCAGCCGCACGCCGTCGGCCGGCGAGCCACCGACCTCGACGTCGTCGACGATCCGCACGCCGTGGCCGAGCCGGTCGGCGCCGCACCACTGGATCGCCTCCCAGATCGACGGCAGCCCGAAGGCCTCCCCGGCGTGGATGGTGAAGTGCGAGCTCTCGCGCTGGAGGTACTCGAAGGCGTCGAGGTGGCGGGTCGGCGGGAAGCCGGCCTCGGCCCCCGCGATGTCGAACCCGGCGACGCCCCGGTCGCGCCAGGCCACCGCGAGCTCGGCGATCTCCATCGAGCGCGCCTGGTGGCGCATCGCGGTCAGCAGCTGCCGGACGACCACCCGACCCCCCGCCGCAGCGACCGCGCCGACGCCCTCGTCGAAGCCGCGCTGGACGGCCGCGACGACGTCGTCGAGCTGCAGCCCCGCCTCCACGTGCTGCTCGGGGGCGTAGCGCACCTCGGCGTAGACCACGCCGTCGGCAGCGAGGTCCTCCACGCACTCGCGGGCGACCCGGGTCAACGCCTCCGGGGTCTGCATGACCGCCACGGTGTGGGCGAACGTCTCCAGGTAGCGCTCCAGGGAGCCGGAGTCGGCCGACTCGCGGAACCACCGGCCCAGGGCGTCGGGGTCCTCGACCGCACCCGTCACGGGGAGCTCGTGGCCCGCGTCGGCGGCCAGCTCCGCGACGGTCGCGGGGCGCAGCCCGCCGTCCAGGTGGTCGTGCAGCAGCACCTTGGGGGCCCGGCGGACCTCGTCGGGGGTGGGAGCGGGCGGCGGACCTTCGCTAGGTTCGGCGGGCAAGGCGGTCACATCCCCATCCAACCCCATCCACCACACGGGCACCCGTCCGACCGGCCGCCGGGAGGGACCAGCAGATGCGCACGTTCACGTCGTTCGACGAGGTCGCGGCCGCCACCGGCGAGGAGCTCGGCACCAGCGACTGGGTGGCGATCGAGCAGGACCGGGTCGACACCTTCGCCGACGCCACCGGCGACCACCAGTGGATCCACGTCGACGCCGACCGGGCCGCCGGGGGGCCCTTCGGCGGCACCATCGCCCACGGCTACCTCACCCTGTCCCTGCTGCCGTGGCTGGGCAGCCAGGTCTTCACCTTCGACACCCCCGGCGCCAAGCTGAACTACGGCGTCAACAAGGTGCGCTTCCCCAACCCGGTCCGGGTCGGGCGTCGGATCCGCGCCCACGTCACGATGGGCGAGGTCACCGACCTGCCCACCGGCAAGCAGTGCACGATCAAGCACACCATCGAGATCGAGGACGAGGAGAAGCCCGCCTGCGTCGCCGAGTCCGTCGTCCTGCTGCTCGAGGGCTGAGCGCCCGGCGGCGCCGGGCCCGCGTCAGGCCAGCAGCGCCAGCTTGCCGCCGGGGTGGCCTCCTCGGAGCACCTCGACCGCCTCGAGCGCGTCGGCCAGCGCGAACGTCGCGGCCACCGGGACCACCAGCCGCCCGTCGCCGGCCCTCGCCAGCAGGTCCGCGCGGCGGGCGTCGCGGAACGCCTGGCTGGCCGGCACCGCCCCCGCGAGCGCGCGGATGCCGTCGGCCTCCGCGCGGTGCTGGGCCGCGATCGTGACGACGCGGTCGCGGTCGGCGACCAGCGCGAGCGAGGTCTCCACCGCCTCGTCGGTGCCGACGCAGTCCAGCGCGGCCGCGACACCACCCCGGGCCACCGCCCGGACCCGGTCCGCGAGGCCGGCGCCGTGGGCCACGGGGACGCCGCCGAAGCGCTCCACCTCGGCGAACCGGGCGGGCGAGGCGGTGCCGACGACGCGGACGCCGATCGCGGCTGCCTGCTGGAGCAGGCTGACGCCCACCGCCCCGGACGCCCCGTGCACCAGCACCGTCTCGCCCGCGGTGCAGCCGGCGACGTGCAGCAGCTCGGCCGCGGTGGTGCCGGCGAGCAGCACGTTGGCCGCCTCGGCCCAGCCGAGCCCGGGCGGCTTGGCCAGCACGTCGCGCGCCGGCACGGTGATCGCGTCGGCCCACCCGCCGAGGACGCGGAACGCCACGACCCCGTCGCCCACGGCGCCGCCCCCGGTGGCGATGGACGTGCCGGGTCCGACCGCGGCGAGCACGCCGGCGACCTCGTAGCCGACCGGGCGGGGGAAGTCCGCGGGCCGGCCGCGGGCGACGTGCTTGTGGTCGGCGGGGTTGACCCCGGCCGCGCGGACGCGGATCGTCACCTCACCCGGACCGGGGTCGGGCACGGCGACCTCGACGAGCGAGAGCACCTCCGGGCCACCGGGCCGGCTCGCGACCCACTGCCGCGCGGAGGTGGCCACGCCGCTCAGCCGACCCGGTCGAGCACCAGCGGCGCCCGGTCGACCGTCGTACCCGCGGCGGCCACCTCGTAGGCGCCGTCCAGCGCGGCCAACGCGCGGGCGAACCGGGCCGGCTCGTCGGTGAGCAGGGTCAGCAGCGGCTCGCCCGCGCGGACCTCGTCGCCGGGCCGGGCGTGCCAGCGCACTCCCGCGCCCGCCTGCACCGGGTCCTCCTTGCGCGCCCGGCCGGCGCCGAGCCGCCAGGCCGCCGTCCCGACGCCGAGCGCGTCGAGGCGGGTCAGGACGCCGTCCGCCGGCGCGGTGACGACGTGCTGCTCGCGCGCGGTCGGCAGCGGCGCGCCGGGGTCGCCCCCCTGGGCCGCGACCATCGCGCGCCAGGCGTCCATCGCGGAGCCGTCCGCCAGCCGGTCCGCGGGGTCGACGTCGCTGCGTCCCGCGCCCGCCAGCATCTCCCGGGCCAGGGCCAGGGTCAGCTCGACCACGTCCTCCGGCCCGCCGCCGGCGAGGACCTCCACGGCCTCCTCGACCTCGATCGCGTTGCCGGCGGTGCGTCCCAGCGGGGTGCTCATGTCGGTCAGCAGGGCCACCGTGGTGACCCCGGCGTCGGTCCCGAGGACGACCATCGCCTCGGCCAGCTCGCGGGCCCGCGCCAGGTCCTTCATGAACGCGCCGGTGCCGACCTTGACGTCGAGCACCAGCGACCCGGTCCCCTCGGCGATCTTCTTGCTCATGATCGACGACGCGATCAGCGGGATGGCCTCGACGGTGCCGGTGACGTCGCGCAGCGCGTACAGCTTCTTGTCGGCCGGCGCCAGCCCGTCCCCGGCCGCGCACACGACGGCACCCACCTCCTCGAGCTGGCGCATCATGTCCCGGGTCGAGAGCGCCGCCCGCCAGCCGGGGATCGACTCCAGCTTGTCGAGCGTGCCGCCGGTGTGGCCCAGGCCGCGGCCGGAGAGCTGCGGCACGGCCACGCCGCAGGCGGCGACCAGCGGGGCGAGCGGCAGCGTGATCTTGTCGCCCACCCCGCCCGTCGAGTGCTTGTCGGCGGTGGGCCGGGACAGCCCCGAGAAGTCCAGCCGCTCGCCGGAGGCGATCATCGCGGCGGTCCAGGCCGCGACCTCCTCGCGCTCCATCCCGTTGAGCAGGATCGCCATCGCGAGCGCCGCCATCTGCTCGTCGGCCACGTCGCCGCGGGTGTAGGCGTCGACGACCCAGTCCACCTGGCTGCGGGTGAGCCGGCCCCCGTCGCGCTTGGTGGTGATGACCTCGACCGCGTCGTGCTCGCTCACCGGAGGACCCTAGCGCCGGCGCGGACCGGGACCCGCTCGTACCCCCGCAGCACGAACGTCGGGCGCCGCGCGGGCCGGCCGGCCTGCTCGAGGCCCGGGAACCGGTCGGCGAGCAGCGCCAGGGACTCCGCGAGCTCCACGCGCGCCAGCGGGGCCCCGAGGCAGAAGTGCACCCCGGCGCCGAAGGACACGTGCGGGTTCGGGTCGCGCGCGGGGTCGAACCGGTCGGGGTCGTCGAAGACCGCCGGGTCCCGGTTCGCGGCGCCCAGCAGCAGCGCCACGGTGTCGCCCGGCGCGGCGACCAGGCCGTCGCCCAGCGGGACCTCCGCGGTGGCCGTGCGCTCGAAGAGCTGGAGCGCCGCGTCGAAGCGGAGCATCTCCTCGACCGCCACCGGCGCCGCGTCCCGCCCCGGCAGCCGGTGGCCGGCCCGGAGAAGGGCCACCAGCCCGTTGCCGAACACGTTGACCGAGGCCTCGTGACCGGCGTTCAGCAGCAGCACCGCGGAGGCGACCACCTCCTCGCGGGAGAGCCCGGTGGCGACGAGGTCGCTGACCAGGTCTGCCTCGGGACGGCGTCGGCGCAGGTCCGCGAGGTCGGCGACCAGCGCGGCGATCGCCGCGGCGGCTCCGACGGCGGCCTCGACCACCGCCGGCCCCGGATCGCTCTCGTACATCCGCACGATCGCCTGCGACCACGCCCGGAGGTCGCCCGCGTGCGAGGTCGGCACCCCGAGCAGCTCGGCGACCACCAGCACCGGCAGCGGTTCGGCGTAGTCGGCGAGCACGTCGAAGCCGGCGGGGTCGACCGCGTCGAGCAGCGTCCCGGCCAGCGCACGCACGCGCGGTCGCAGCCGCTCCACGTGCCCGCGGTTGAACGCCCCGGCCACGGGGCGCCGCAGCCGGGTGTGCTCGGGTGGCTCGTTCTCCATCATCTGGTGGCGGTGGAGCAGGTTGAACGGCGCCAGCGCGGCGGCCGGCTCCCGGTCGCGCCAGACCCGGCCGAGCCGGCGCTCGCGCAGGCCGCGCGCGACGCCGGCGTGGTCGAGCACGAGCCACCGACCGCTGGGCTCGTGGCGCACCACAGGTCCGGCGCGCCGCAGCCGGGCCAGCGTCGGGTACGGGTCGTCGACGAAGGCCGGGTCGGCCAGGTCAGCCGAGGTCGTCGGGACCGAAGGCATCCGGCAGCACCTCGTCCATCCGGCGCACGCCGGAGACGGTCAGCAGCAGCAGGCCCGGCCCGCCGTTCTCCGAGAGCAGCTGGCGGCACCGGCCGCACGGCATGATCACCGCACCGTGCGCGTCGACGCACACGAAGTGGGTGAGCCGCCCGCCGCCGCCGCGGTGCAGGTCGCTGACCAGGCCGCACTCGGCGCACAGCGCGACGCCGTACGCGGCGTTCTCGACGTTGCAGCCGCTCACCACCCGGCCGTCGCCGACCAGGGCGGCCGCCCCGACCCGGTAGCCGGAGTAGGGGGCGTAGGCGTGGGTCATCGCCTCCCGCGCCTCGGCGCGCAGCGCGTCCCAGTCGAACTCCAGCGGCTCGCTCACCCCGCGCTGCCCCGACGGTAGATCTGGCCGTCGGCGGCGGGCATCCGCAGCCGCTGGCTGGCGAAGGCGAGCACGAGCAGCGTGATCACGTAGGGCGTCATCCGGGTGAAGTCACCGGGCACCTGGTCGATCGAGAGGTAGACCGCGCCGGCGCCCAGCCCCGCGGCCAGCACGACGACGGCGGTGGTGAAGCGGGCGCGGCGGACCTGCCACACGGCGAACGCGATCGCGAGCAGCGAGGCCACCAGCAGCAGCGCGCGCACCGACGTGCCGCCCTGGCGCAGGCCCAGGGTCTCGGTGTACCCGAACAGCCCGGAGCCGGCCAGCAGCCCGCCGGGACGCCAGTTGCCGAAGATCATCGCGGCCAGGCCGATGTAGCCGCGGCCGCCGGTCTGGCCCTCGCGGTAGTTCGACGAGGCGACCATCGCCAGGAAGCCCCCGGCGAGGCCGGCCAGCCCGCCGGAGATGAGCACGGCGACGAACTTGTAGCGCAGCACCGCGACCCCGAGCGACTCCGCGGCGGCCGGGCTCTCCCCGCAGGAGCGCAGCCGGAGCCCGAACGCCGTGCGCCACAGCACGACGTAGCTCCCGACGACGAGCACCAGCGCGATCAGCACGAGCACGGAGAGGTTCGTGACCAGGGCGCGCGCGATCGCGGCCAGCTCGGAGACCAGGAACAGGTCGTCGTCCTCGACGCGGCCGAGCGCGTCGCCCAGCCCGGGCACGGTCACCGTGGGGACGTCGCCGACCTTCGGGGACTGGGTGGGACCGCCACCGGGCACCCCGGTGAACGCGAGCGCGGCGAGGTACTGCACGACGCCGAGGGCGATGATGTTGACGGCGACGCCGGAGATGATGTGGTCGACGCCGAAGACCACCGTGGCGAGCGCGTGCACCAGGCCGCCGACCGCACCCATCGCGATCGAGCCGAGGATGCCGGCCCACGGGCCGTACTGGAAGGCGAAGAAGCCGGCACCGAAGGTGCCGAGGATCATCATCCCCTCCAGGCCGATGTTCACCACGCCGGCCCGCTCCGCCCAGAGCCCGCCGAGGGCGGCGAGCATGATCGGCATCGTCGCGATCAGCGTGGCCCCGACGGTGCCGGCCGAGGTGAGGTCGTCGGCCCCGGTCAGCCGCTCGATCAGCGAGAGCAGGCAGAGGCCGGCCAGCAGCCCGAGCGCCCACCACGAGACCGGCCCCAGCCCACGACGGCGGGACCGGCCGCGGTCCCGCTCCCCCGCCGCGCGGTCCTCGACGGCGCTCACGCGGCGACCTCCTCGGGGCGGCGCTCGGCCCGTGCCACCCGGGTCTGCTCGCGGCGGTCCAGGACGCGGCGCACCACCTCGTAGGAGATCACCACGGCGAGCACGATCACGCCCTGCGTGATCGCCACGATCTCCGGGGAGACGCCGACCAGGATCTGCAGCGGGTTGGACTGCTCCTCGAGGAAGGCGAACAGCAGCGCGGCCAGCGCGATGCCGAGGGGGTTGTTGCGCCCGAGCAGCGCGATCGCGATGCCGGCGAAGCCGAGCCCGGACTGGAACGTCGAGCCGTAGGTGTAGGCCTCCCCGAGCAGGATCGGCAGCCCGACCAGGCCGGCCAGCGCGCCGGAGAGCATCATCGCCACCACGATCATCTTGCGCACGTCGATGCCGCTGGCCACGGCCGCGGTCGTCGACTGACCGGTGGCGCGCAGGTCGAAGCCGAAGCGGGTGCGGTTCAGCACGAACCAGTACGCCAGCCCGGCCAGCGCGGCGATGACCACGAACCCGTAGACCGCCGTCCCGGGCCCCGCGTCGGCGCCCGCGATCGGGATGTCGCCGATCCGGCTGCCCTCGGGCACCTCCTTGGTCCCGATGGTGTTGCTGCCCTCCTCGCGGACGGCGGCCTTGCGCAGCAGGTAGGCGACCACGCTGGTGGAGATGAAGTTGAGCATGATCGTCGAGATCACCTCGCTCACGCCGCGCGTGGCGCGCAGCAGCCCGGCGATGCCGGCCCACAGGGCGCCGACGGCCATCGCGCAGACGATCGCGAGCGCGGTGTTGAGGTAGCCGGGCAGCCAGGCCTCCCCCGCGACGACCGCAGCCACGAAGGCCGCGATCCGGTACTGGCCGTCGACCCCGATGTTGAACAGGTTCATCCGGAAGGCGACCGCGACCGCGAGGCCGGAGAGGAACAGCACGCAGCCCTGGTTGACGATGTTGGCCAGGTTGCGGGTCTCGGGCACCTGCAGGATCTCGGCCCACACGTCGGCGACCGGGTCGCCGGCGCTGATCAGCACCAGGCTGGTGATGGCGAAGGCGACCACGAGGGCGAGGGCGGGGGCGAGCAGCCCGAGCACCAGGCGCAGCACGCGGTTCACGCGGCGCTCCCCGCACCGGTCATCGCCGAGCCGAGCTGCTCGGGGGTGACCTCCCCGGGGTCGAAGCTGCCGACGAGGGCACCGCGCAGGATGACCTCGATGCGGTCCGAGAGGCCGATCAGCTCGTCGAGGTCGGCGGAGATCAGGAGCACCGCGAGCCCGTCGCGGCGGGCGTCGCGGATGTGGGCCCAGATCGCGGCCTGGGCGCCCACGTCGACGCCGCGGGTCGGGTGGGCGGCGATCAGCAGGATCGGGTCGCCGCTCATCTCGCGTCCGACGATCAGCTTCTGCTGGTTGCCGCCGGACAGCGCGCGGGCGGGGACGTCCACACCGGGTGTGCGGACGTCGTAGGACTCGACGATGCGCTGGGTGTCCTGCCGTGCGGCGGCGCGGCTGATCAGCCGCCCCGCGGCGCTCGGCGGCCGCGACTGGTGACCGAGCACGCGGTTCTCCCACAGCGGGGAGTCCAGGAGCAGCCCGTGGCGGTGCCGGTCCTCGGGGATGTAGCCGATGCCCGCCTCACGCCGGCGCAGGGTGGACATCGCCGTGAGGTCCTGGTCGCTGAGCACGACCGAGCCGGTGGCGGCGGGCCGCATCCCCATCAGCGCCTCGACCAGCTCGGCCTGCCCGTTGCCCTCGACCCCGGCGATGCCGAGGATCTCGCCGCGGTGGATCTCGAAGCCCACGTCGTCGAGCAACCGCCGGCCGCCCTCGACCAGGCCCAGCCCGGAGACGGCGAGCTGGACGCGCGCCGAGGGCGGGGTGTCGGAGATGCCCGGCGAGGGCAGCTCGGAGCCCACCATCAGCTCGGCGAGCTCGCGCGAGGTCACCTCCGCCGGGGTCACGGTGCGCACCGTCGTCCCGCGCCGGATCACGGTGATCTCGTCGGCGACGGCGAGGACCTCGTCGAGCTTGTGGGAGATGAAGAGGACCGAGATCCCCTCCTTGCGCAGCTCGCGCAGGTTGCCGAACAGCTCCTCGACCTCCTGCGGCACCAGGACCGCGGTGGGCTCGTCGAGGATGATCGTGCGGGCACCGCGGTAGAGCACCTTGAGGATCTCGATCCGCTGGCGCGAGCCGACGCCGAGCTGCTCGACCAGGACGTCCGGGTCGACCCCGAGGCCGTACGCGTCGGAGATCCGCTGCACCTCGGCGCGGGCGCGGCGCCCGATCCCGTGGCTCCGCTCGGCACCCAGGACCACGTTCTCGAGCACGGTCAGGTTGTCGGCGAGCATGAAGTGCTGGAAGACCATGCCGACCCCGGCCCTGATGGCGTCGGCCGGGGAGGACAGGCGCACCCGCTCGCCGTCGATCTCGATCGTCCCGGAGTCGGGTGGTTGGACGCCGTAGAGGATCTTCATCAGCGTCGACTTGCCGGCGCCGTTCTCGCCGACGACCGCGTGGATCGTGCCGCGGCGCACGTCGATGTCGACCTCGTCGTTGGCCACCACGCCGGGGAACCGCTTGCCGATCCCGCGCAGGCGGACGGCGAGCGGGGCCCGCTCGTCGGCCGGCGCCTCGGCGGTGGGCGTCTGGGACACGGCGGCGGGACCTCCTGCGGGGACGGGCGGGGACGACCTTCAGGGGCGACCTTCAGGGGCGGCTCGGGCGCGACCCGTCGAGGCTACAACCGGCGCGGGGCCGTGGGTGCGCGGCGCGCACCCACGGCCCCGGTCGGTGGGGAGGACGACCCGGTCAGGGCGCCGTCGGGACCTCGATGTCCCCGTCGATGATCTGCTGCTTGTAGTCCTCGAGCTGGTCGGTGATGTCGTCGACCCCGCCACCGGAGGTGGAGTAGCCGACGCCGTCGACCTCGAGGTCGTAGCGGGTGACGCCGGAGGGGAACTCGTCCTCCGCCACGGCCGCGAGGTACTCGTAGACCGCCACGTCGACGTTCTTGAGCATCGAGGTCAGGATCACGTCCTGCACGGACGGGTCGGCCGTCTCGTACTGGTCGGAGTCCACGCCGATCGCCGACGCGTCCGACTCGGAGGCCGCCTCGAACACGCCACCGCCGGAACCGCCGGCCGCGTGGTAGACGATGTCGGCACCGTTGTCGTACATGCCCTGGGCCGCGGTCTTGCCGCGCGCCGGGTCGGCGAAGCCGGAGAAGTCGGGCGCCTGCGTCAGGTAGGTGGTCTGCACCTCGACGTCGGGGTTGACCGCCTCGGCACCGGCGATGTAGCCGGCCTCGAACTTCTGGATCAGCGGGGTCTCGACGCCGCCGACGAACCCGACGTTGTCGGTCTCGGTCTTCAGCGCGGCGGCCGCACCGACCAGGAAGGAGCCCTGCTCCTCGGCGAAGACCAGGTCGGCGACGTTGTCGAGCTCGATGGTCTCGTCGTCGATGATCGCGAAGTGGGCCTCGGGGTACTCCTCGGCGACCTTCGCCACGGCGGGGGCGTAGGCGAAACCGACCGCGACGACCGGGTCGAAGCCGGCCTCCACGAAGGTGCGCAGCCGCTCCTCGCGCGCGGACTCGGCCTCGCCGTCCTCGGCGGCCGACTCCTGCGACTCGAAGCCGAACTCCTCGATCGCGCGGTCCAGGCCCGCCGCGGCGGAGTCGTTGAACGACTGGTCGCCGCGACCGCCGACGTCGTAGGCCAGGCCGACGCGGACGTCGGAGGCCGCCTCGGAGCCGCCCGAGCCCGACTCCTCGTCGCTCGCGGTCTCGTCGCCGCCGCCGCAGGCGGACAGGGCCAGGATGCTGGCGGAGAACAGTGCTGCCAGCGTGGTGCTGCTGCGTCGCAAGACGCCTCCTCGGTGCTGTGGGTCGGCGTCCCCGGTGGGACACCCGGTCAGGACCCTAAAGGGTGGGAGGCCCGGGGTCCGACCCCGCGCGCGGATCGTTACCGAGGTGGGACCCGCGCGTGCCCGCGACCAGGCGGGCGCCACGTGCTCAGGCGCTGCCGGCTGCGGGGTCCCTGGGGGCCGCGGGGGCCGCGGGGGCCGCGGGGGGCGCGGGGTCGGCCGGGTCGGCGTGGTCGGTGTGTGCCCGCAGCGCCGCCTGCGCCATCAGCCGGGCGCCGACGCCGACGGCGCGCTCGTCGACGCGCAGGTTGCCCTGGTGGAGGTCGTAGCTGGGTCCTCCGGGGGTGCGGGTGCCGAGCCGCGCCATCGCGCCGGGCACCTCGTCGAGGTACCACCCGAAGTCCTCGCCGCCCATGGACTGCTCGGCGACCACCCGGCCCTCGTCGCCGAGCACGTCCGAGACCGCCGCCGAGAGCACGTGGTTGGCCCGCGGGTCGTTGACCACGGGCGGGACGCCGCGCAGGTAGTCGACCCGCGCCGTCACGCCGTAGGGCGCGACGATGTCGCGCACCGCGTCGCGGACGACCTGCTCGCACTCGCTCCACGACTCCGCGTCGAGGATCCGGACCGTGCCCGCGACGCGGCCGCGGTCGGGGATGACGTTGGGCGCCGAGCCGGCGGCGACCATGCCCCAGACCACGCTGACCCCCGAGCGGGGGTCCATCCGCCTCGAGAGCACGGCCGGCAGCTCGCTGGTGACCTTGGCCAGCGCGAAGACGAGGTCGCCGGTCAGGTGCGGGCGCGAGGTGTGCCCCCCGGGCCCCTCCAGCACCACCTCCAGCTTGTCGGCCGCGCTCGTGAGCGGGCCGAGGCGGAGACCGACCTGGCCGAGGTCGACGGCGGGGTCGCAGTGCAGGGCGAAGGCCTGCTCGACGTCCTCCAGCGCGCCCTGCGCGACGAGGTCGAGCGCCCCACCGGGCATCACCTCCTCGGCGGGCTGGAACAGCAGCCGCACCCGCCCCGGCAGCAGCCCGCGCGCGCGGACCTCGTCGAGGGCGAGCGCGGCGCCCAGCAGGGCGACCGTGTGCACGTCGTGGCCGCAGGCGTGGGCGACGCCCGGGACGGTGCTGGCCCAGGGGTCGGTCGTCAGGTCCTGGAGCGGGAGCGCGTCCATGTCGGCGCGCAGCGCCACGACCGGCCCGGTGCCGGCACCCAGCTCGTCGGGGTCGGCGGGGTCGAGGTCGGCCAGCAGGCCGGTGCTGCGCAGCGTCCGCACCTGCCACCCGGTCGCGGCCAGCCGGTCGGCCACCAGCGCGGTGGTCCGGGTCTCGGCGCGGGAGAGCTCGGGATGGGCGTGCAGGTCGCGACGCAGGTCGCGCAGCTCCTCGTCGTACTTGCCGACGACGTCCTGCACCAGGCGGGCGAGCCGGGCGGGCGGGGCCGGGGGGACGGGATCGGCGGGGAGCGGCATGGGCTGCCCATCCTACCGCCGCCCGCCCGCCGGGGTGGTCGTCGCGCCGGGCGCGGGTCTAGCGTCGTCGGCATGGGCGAGACGATGAGAGCCGTGGTCGTGAGCGAGGCCGGCGGGCCCCTGGAGCTGCAGGAGCGGCCGGTCCCGAGCCCCGGACCGGGCGAGGCGCTGGTGGCCGTCGACGCCTGCGGCGTCTGCCACTCCGACATGTTCGCGAAGGAGGGCGTCTACCCCGGCGTCACCTTCCCGGTGGTGCCGGGCCACGAGGTGGCCGGCCGCGTCGCCGCGCTCGGCGAGGGCGTCACCGCCTGGAGCGAGGGCCAGCGCGTCGGGGTGGGCTGGTACGGCGGTGGCTGCGGCCAGTGCGCACCGTGCCGGGCCGGTGACCTGATCTCCTGCACCGACATGGGCATCCCCGGCGTCACCATGGACGGCGGCTACGCCGACTACGTGCTGGTGCGCGCCTCCGCCCTGGTCGCGATGCCGGACGGGCTCACCCCCGAGCAGGCCGCGCCGCTGCTGTGCGCCGGCGTGACGACGTACAACGGGCTCCGCAAGACCGGCGCGGTCGCGGGTGACACCGTCGCCGTGCTCGGCGTCGGCGGGCTCGGCCACCTCGGCGTCCAGTACGCCGCGAAGATGGGCTTCCGGGTGGTCGCCATCGCCCGCGGCACCGAGAAGGAGGAGCTCGCGCTCTCGCTGGGCGCCCACCACTACGTCGACTCGACGGCGACCGACCCCGGCGAGGCGCTGGCCGCGCTGGGTGGCGCCCGGGTGATCCTCTCCACGGTCACCAACGGCGACGCCGTCGCCGCGACGCTGGGCGGGCTCGGTGTCGGGGGCGAGGTGGTCGTGCTGGGCGCGGCCGAGCAGCCGATCCCGGTGCCGGCCGCCGCCCTGATCGGCACCAACGGCTCGGTGCGCGGCTCCGCGTCCGGGTCGGCGGCCGACTCCGAGGACACCCTGCGGTTCACCGAGCTCGCGGGGGTCGAGGCCCGCGTCGAGACCGTCCCGCTCGAGGAGGCGGCCGCGGCCTACCAGCGGATGATGGACGGCGACGCCCGGTTCCGCATGGTCCTCACCACCTGACCCCTCCCGCGTCCGCCCGCCCAGCTGTAACGCCGAGTTACATGATCCTCCGCCGCGCCGCGCCGCGCTGCCAGAGCGGGTAACTCGGCGTTACAGCGGGGGCGGCGCCGGGGTCAGGGTGGCGACGACGAGGCCGTCGCGGGTCTCGCGGCCGGTGACGCGGACGGCGACCGGGTGGGCGAAGCCCGGGGCGTCGGTCACGAACGTGTGCAGCTCGCCGTTCTCCCCGCACGGGTCGACCCCGGCCGGGAGCTCGTCGAGCAGCGCGCCGTCGTACGCCCGGCCCGCGACGGACGCGTCGAGCCGGGAGGGGTCGACGCAGCAGACCACGGCCCGCAGCCGGCCGACCTGCTCGCGCGCCAGCACGTCGGTGGGCCTGCCCCACAGCGGGAACACCGCCTCCAGGCCGGTCCCGGCCAGCTGCTGCTCCCGGTAGGCCCGCACGTCGGCGAGGTGCAGGTCGCCGAGGACGAGGGCGTCCACACCGTCCAACCGGGCGGCGACCAGCGCGGCGCCCACGCGCTCCTCGTAGACGGCGTTGCTCGCGGGCCACGGCAGGGCCACGGCGTGCAGCGGCAGGCCGAGCGCGTCGGCCTGGGCCTGCAGCAGCGCTCGCGGCACCCCGTGGACCGCCACCCGGTCGGTGGCCTCGTCGAGCGTGGTCAGCAGCCCGACGACCTCCAGGTCGTGGGCCGGGTCCTCGCGCACGACCGCCAGCGCCGTGGCGGCGTCCTTGCCGCTGCTCCACGACAGCCACGCGCGACGGGCCGTCACCGCGGGGCGCCCTCGTCGTAGGCGGCCAGGATCCGGTCGGCGGCGACCGTGGCCGGCAGCGATCCGTCGAGCACCTCGGCGCGCACCTCCTCGCGGACCGCCCGCACGCCCGGCGAGCGCCGCAACCGCTGGTCGAGCTCGTCGCGCACCAGCGCCCAGGTGAAGTCGAGCTGCTGCCCCGCCCGCTTGGTTGCCAGCCCGGAGACGCCGAGGTGGTCGCGGTGGTCGTGCACCCGGCGCCACAGGTCCGCCACGCCGACGTCGTGCAGGCCCGAGCAGGTGACGACGGGCGGCGCCCACTCCCCGTGGCCGCGGACCAGCCGCAGCGCGCCGCCGAGCTCCCGGGCGGCGACCCGCGCCTCGCCCTCCCGGTCGCCGTCGGCCTTGTTGACCGCGACGACGTCGACGATCTCCAGGATCCCCTTCTTCATGCCCTGCAGCTGGTCACCGGTGCGGGCCAGGGTCAGGAAGAGGAAGGTGTCGACCATGCCGGCGACGGTCACCTCCGACTGGCCGACGCCGACGGTCTCGACCAGCACCACGTCGAAGGCGGCCGCCTCGAGCACGGCCATCGCCTGGACCGTCGCCCGGGCGACGCCGCCCAGCGTGCCGGCGGCCGGCGAGGGACGCACGTACGCCGCGGGGTCGGCGGCCAGCCGGGGCATCCGCGTCTTGTCGCCGAGCACCGACCCCCCGGTGCGCATGCTGGAGGGGTCGACCGCGAGCACGCCCACCCGGTGGCCCTCCCCCGTGAGCCGCGCCCCGAGGGACTCGATGAAGGTGGACTTGCCGACCCCCGGGACGCCCGAGACACCGACGCGCACCGCCGGGCTGGAGACCCCGGCGCCGTCACGGTCGGTCAGCGCCGTCATCAGCTCCCGCGCCAGCTCCCGGTGGGCCGGGCGCGACGACTCGACCAGGGTGATCGCGCGGGAGACCGAGGCGCGACGGCCGGCCAGCACGCCCTCGACGAGCTCCGGGACGCCCACGCGGCCCGGTGCCGGGCTGCCCGCGTCCGCCACGGTCAGTGGCCGAGCTGCTCGCGCAGCCGGGCGAGCAGGTCGAGCGCCGACTCGGCGATGACCGTGCCCGGCAGGAACACCGCGGCGGCGCCCATCTCGGTCAGCCGGGGGACGTCGTCGGGCGGCACCACCCCACCGATCACGATCATCACGTCGGGCCGGCCCTGCTCGGCCAGCGCCTCCTTCAGCGCCGGCACCAGCGCGAGGTGGCCGGCGGCCAGCGACGAGACGCCGACGATGTGCACGTCCGCGTCGACGGCCTGCTGGGCGACCTCCTCCGGGGTGGAGAACAGCGGCCCCACGTCGACGTCGAAGCCCATGTCGGCGAAGGCGGAGACGACGACCTTCTGGCCGCGGTCGTGGCCGTCCTGACCCATCTTGGCGACCAGGATCCGGGGCCGGCGACCCTCGGCCTCCTCGAACTCCTCGGTGGCGTCGACCACCTGCTGGACCAGCGACCCGTCCCCGTCGCCGCCGGACGACTCGTCGCGGTACACCCCCGAGATGGTACGGATCACCGCGCGGTGGCGGCCGTAGACCTTCTCGAGCGCCTCCGAGATCTCACCGACCGTGGCGAGCGAGCGCGCGGCGTCCACGGCGAGCCCGAGCAGGTTGCCGTCGTCGTCCCCCGCGCCGCGCTCGGCTGCCCCGGTCAACGCCTCGAGGCTGCGCCGCACCCGGTCGTCGTCGCGCTCGGCGCGCAGCCGCTCGAGCCCGGCCACCTGCTGGCGGTACACGTCGTCGTTGTCCACCCTGAGCACGTCGAGCCGGTCCTCGGTGGCCTGGCGGTAGGTGTTGACGCCGATCACCTGCTGGCGCCCGGAGTCGATGCGGGCCTGGGTGCGGGCCGCTGCCTCCTCGATGCGCATCTTCGGGATGCCCTGCTCGATGGCCGCGGCCATCCCCCCGGCCTGCTCCGCCTCGGTGATGTGGGCCCAGGCCCGCTCGGCCAGGTCGTGGGTGAGCCGCTCGACGTAGTAGGAGCCGGCCCACGGGTCGATCACCCCGGTGGTGCCGGTCTCCTGCTGCAGCAGCAGCTGGGTGTTGCGCGCGATCCGCGCGGAGAAGTCGCTGGGCAGGGCGATCGCCTCGTCCAGGGCGTTGGTGTGCAGCGACTGGGTGTGGCCCTGCGTGGCGGCCATCGCCTCGATGCAGGTGCGCCCGACGTTGTTGAAGACGTCCTGCGCGGTCAGGCTCCAGCCCGAGGTCTGGCAGTGGGTGCGCAGGCTCAGCGACTTGGGGTCCTGCGGCTCGAACGGCCGCACCAGGCGGGCCCACAGCGCCCGGGCCGCGCGCAGCTTGGCGACCTCCATGAAGAAGTTCATCCCGACCGCCCAGAAGAACGACAGCCGCGGCGCGAACCGGTCGATGTCCAGCCCCGCGTCGAGGCCGGCGCGCAGGTACTCGACCCCGTCGGCGAGGGTGTAGGCGAGCTCGAGGTCGTTGGTGGCCCCGGCCTCCTGGATGTGGTAGCCGGAGATGGAGATGGAGTTGAACCGGGGCATCCGCTCCGCGGTGTAGCGGAAGATGTCGGAGATGATCCGCATGCTCGGCGCCGGCGGGTAGATGTAGGTGTTGCGGACCATGAACTCCTTGAGGATGTCGTTCTGGATGGTCCCGGCGAGCTGCTCGGGCCGGACGCCCTGCTCCTCCGCGGCGGCGATGTAGAGCGCCATCACCGGCAGCACCGCGCCGTTCATGGTCATCGAGACCGACATCTGGTCCAGCGGGATGCCCTCGAACAGGGTGCGGGTGTCGTACAGGGAGTCGATCGCGACCCCGGCCATGCCGACGTCGCCGCGCACCCGGGGGTGGTCGGAGTCGTAGCCGCGGTGGGTGGCGAGGTCGAAGGCGACCGAGAGCCCCTTCTGGCCGGCCGCGAGGTTGCGGCGGTAGAAGGCGTTGGACTCCTCCGCCGTGGAGAACCCGGCGTACTGCCGCACGGTCCAGGCCTGGGTCGTGTACATCGTGGGGTAGGGGCCGCGCAGGAACGGGGTGAGCCCCGGCCACGTGTCGAGGCCGTCGAGGCCCTCGAGGTCGGCGGCGGTGTAGCGCGGGTGGACCGCGATCCCCTCCGGCGCCGTCCACGGCTCCTGCCCGGCGGGCGCGGCCCCCGGGTCGGCGCCGGGGTCGGCGCCCGGGTCGTCGGGGTCGCCTGGGTCCACCAGCGGCAGGTGGGCGAAGGACTCCGGGACGCTCATGACAGGTCCTCCCTGGTGCGGGTCAGGAACGCGAGCGCGTCCCCACCGGTGGCAGCGGCGTCGTCGGCCCACTCCACGGGGCGGCCGGCGACCACCACGCGTCGCGCACCGGCCTCGCGCAGCGCCGCGGCGGCCTGCCCGCCCCACTCGGCGTACGCCTCGTCGGCGCCGGCCAGGCAGGCCACCGGCTGCCCGTCGTAGGTCGCGAGCAGGTCGTCGACCCCCTCCGTCGGTCCCGCCGGGTCGACCGCGATGCCGCCGGCGGCGAGCAGGTTGGTCGCGAACGTGGCCCGGGCGGTGTGGGCCGCGACCGGGCCGAGCGTGGCCAGGAAGACCCGCCCGCCGGGCGGGTCGTCGCGCAGCGCCTCGAAGGAGCGCCCCCAGGGGCGGACCCCGTCCCAGGCCCCGTCGGGCTCGCGCGGCGGCAGCTCCTCCTGCGGCGCGGGGAACTCGGTGAGCCCGGTGATCGGGCGGCGCCGGGTCGCCACCTGCTCGTCGCGCTCGGTCGCGCGGGCGTCGACCAGCGCGTCCAGGTCGGCGCCCTCGTCGAGCCGGCCGAGGACCTCCCAGGCGGCGTGGGCGAGGTCGTCGGTGAGGCGCTCGACGGCGTAGGCGCCACCGGCGGGGTCGACGACCCGGGCGACGTGGCTCTCGCTGACCAGCAGCGCGCTGGTGTTGCGCGCGAGCCGGCGCCCGAGCGCCTCGGGCCGCCCCAGCGGGCTGTCGAAGGGGAGCACGGTCACCGCGTCGGCCCCACCGACCCCGGCGGCGAACGCGGCGACGGTGGTGCGCAGCAGGTTGGTGTAGGGGTCGTAGCGGCTCATCATCGGTCGGCTGGTGACGGCGTGCTGGCGTTGCGCCGCGACGGTCGCCCGCCCGGCACCGCTGAGACCGAGGACCCGGGCCCAGAGCCGGCGGGCCGCGCGCAGCTTGGCCAGCGAGGGCAGCTGCTCGTCGGTGACGGCGAGGCGGACCTCGACGAGCGCGGCCGCCTCGTCGACGCCCATCCCGGACGCGGTCAGGGTGCGCAGCACGCGGGCGCCCTGCTGGACGGCCGCGGCCAGCTCGAGCACGTCGGTCGCGCCCCGGTCGTGCACCCGCGTCCCGTCGACCACGACCCCGAGCAGGCCCCGGTCGCGGGCCAGCGCGGCCACCGCGACGAGGTCGTCGTCGGCGGCGGTGCCCGGCGCCCCGAGGTTGGTGCCCGGGGCGAGGTCGCGGTCGCCGGCGTGGTCGAGGAACGCCCGGGCCAGGGCGGTCGGCGCGCCCGCGGCGGGTGGCGCCTCCAGGACGACCGGGGCGAGGTCGAGCAGGACGCCGTCGAGCAGGGTGGCCAGGTCGGCGTCCGCGTCGACCTCGAGCCACAGCGACGTGACGCCGCCCTCGAGGTCGGCCAGGAGGTGCTCGTTGACCGACCGGGCATCGGTGCCGGCCAGGCGGGCGTGGGCCCGCACGTCCCAGGCACCGGTCCGCGCCGGGCGACCCGCCGAGCGCAGCCGAACCAGGTCCTCGGGCGTGCCGAGCGGGGGGACGGGGACCCCGTCGAGCGTCCGGTTCGTCAGCACCTCCCAGACCTGCGCGTCCGGGTCCTCCTCGCCGAGCCGGCGGGCCTTGCGCAGGACGGCCGCCGCGGCCGCCTCCCAGTCCTGCCTGGTGTGGTCGTCGGCCGGGTCGACCAGCGCGAGGCTCCCCTGCTCGGGCTCCAGGTCGCTGGGGTCGTCCAGCCCGCCCTCGCACCGCACCCTCAGCGCTGCCGGCGCCGCCGGCGCCCACCTCCCCGGTCATGGGGGGCACCTTAGGACGCGGCCGCTGCCGCGACCATCGGCTGTGAGGTTCGCGACCCCCGGGTCGGCGCCGGGGCCGCGATCGTCGCCCTCGCCGGCCGCTCGGCCGGACGCGGGACGTTCACCCGCCCGTCACCCGGGGTCGGCGGACCGGTCGACCGGTCCCGGCAGGCTCACCGCGTGACCACCACGCGCGTCGCCGTCGTGACCGAGACCTTCTACCCCGCCGTCGACGGGACCACCACCACGGTCCGGGCCACCGTGGACCGGTTGGTCGACCTCGGTCACGAGGTGCTCGTGGTCGCGCCCGCGCCGGGCCTGGCCACCTACCGCGGCGTCCGGGTCCACCGCGTCGACGACTCGCGCCGCACCGGGCCCCAGGTCCGCGCTGCGCTGGACGCCTTCGACCCGGACGTCGTCCACCTCACCTCCCCGCGACGGCTGGGCGGGAAGGCGCTCGACCACGCCCGCTCCCACGGCCTGCCGACCCTGGTGGTCGAGCACTCGCCGCTCGTCCACACCTCCCCGGACCACTGGCGGCGGACCGTGGCGCGGCGCGCCACGCGGGTCGTGGTCACCAGCCGGTGGATGCACGAGCGCCTCACCGACCTGGACCTCGACGTGCCGGTGTGGACCCCGGGGGTCGACCCGGTCGCGTTCACGCCCGCCCTGCGCGACCGGTGGCTGCACGCCGGCTGGTCCCGCCGGCCCGCCGGCGGGGGTGACGGGGATGACGACCGGGTCGTCGTCGGCTACGTCGGCGCGCTCCACCGCCACCACGGCGTGCGGCGCCTGGAGGCCCTCGCCGGGCTCGCGGGCGTCCGGGTGGTGCTGGTCGGCGACGGGCCCGAGCGTCGTCGGCTGGCCGACCGGTTGCCGGGCGCACGCCTCCTCGGCGCGCTCCAGACCGGCGACCTCTCCGTGGTGCTGCCCTCCCTGGACGTCCTGGTGCACCCGGGCACCCACCAGACCTGCGCCCACGTGCTCCGCGAGGCCGCCGCCAGCGGGGTGCCGGTCGTGGCGCCCGCCGCGGGCGCCGCACCCGAGGTGGTGCGTCACGGGACCAGCGGGCTCCTGCACGACCCGCTCGACCCCCGTGGGCTGGTCGGCGCGGTCGATGCGCTGGCGCGCGACCCCCGCCGCGCCGCGCTCGGGCTGCGCGGCCGGGAGCTGGTGCGGCACCGCACCTGGACCGACGCCGTCGACGAGCTCCTCGGCTCGCACCTGCTGCCGCTCGCCGGGGGCGTCGAGCACCCGCGGGCACGAGCGCCGCGCACCGCGTCGCGGGCCGGGTGACAACGGCCACCCTCCCCTGCCCGGGCGAGTCCTGCGGGGTACCTTGGGGAGCGTGGCAACGACAACGCGACCGCTGGTCCGGAGCGCCCGTGGTTCGCGCTCGAGCATCGCGCTGAAGATCACGGTGGCCGTCAGCGGCCTGATCTTCATCGCCTTCAACGTCGCTCACATGTACGGCAACCTCAAGGCCTTCAGCGGCGAGGTGGCCTACAACGAGTACTCCGAGCACCTGCGTGAGCTGGGCGAGCCGATCCTGCCCTACAGCGGTGCGCTCTGGATCATCCGCCTGGTCCTGATCGCCTCGCTCGTCGTCCACGTCACCGCGACCATGGTGCTGTGGCGGCGCGCCCGGCGGGCCCGCCCGGTGCCGTACGCCGTCAAGCGTCAGACCGGCTCGTCGTTCTCCTCGCGGACCATGCGCTGGGGTGGCCTGACCATCCTGGTCTTCCTCGTCTGGCACCTGCTGAACTTCAGCATCGTCAAGGTCAACCCGGCCGGCGGCGAGACCAACAACCCCTACGCGCTGATGGTCGACACCTTCGGCGTCTGGTGGATGACGATCATCTACCTGCTGGCCATGGCGGCGCTGGGGCTGCACCTGCACCACGGCACGTTCAGCTCGATGCAGACCCTCGGCTTCACCGGTTCCACCTCGGCCCGCCTGCGCGCCCGGACGGCCGGCTGGGTCGTGGCGGTCGTCGTCGCCGGTGGTTACTCGATCCTCCCGCTCGCGGTGCTGCTCGGCATCGTCGAGTAGCGCCCGCACCGCCCGCCGCACCGCCCGCACCGCCCGCAGCCAGCCGTCCCAGACAGGGAGCCCGCGACATGGTCAGCACCGACAGCATCGGCACCACGGCCCTCAACGAGCCCGCCGAGCAGCAGTCCGACGACGCCCACGGCTACTACGTGCCCGGCGAGAAGATCGTCGACACGAAGGCGCCGACCGGCCCGATCTCGGAGCGGTGGACCACCGCGGTCTTCTCGAACCGGTTGGTGAACCCGGCCAACCGGCGCAAGCTCGACGTGATCATCGTCGGCACCGGGCTGGCCGGCGGCTCGGCCGCCGCGACCATGGGCGAGGCCGGCTACAACGTCAAGACGTTCTGCTACCAGGACTCACCGCGACGGGCGCACTCGATCGCGGCCCAGGGCGGGATCAACGCGGCCAAGAACTACAAGGAGGACGGCGACTCCGTCTTCCGGCTCTTCTACGACACCGTCAAGGGCGGTGACTACCGCTCGCGCGAGTCGAACGTCTACCGGCTGGCCGAGGTCAGCGCCAACATCATCGACCAGTGCGTCGCCCAGGGCGTCCCGTTCGCCCGCGAGTACGGCGGCCTGCTCGACAACCGCTCCTTCGGCGGCGTGCAGGTCTCGCGCACCTTCTACGCCCGTGGCCAGACCGGCCAGCAGCTGCTGATCGGCGCCTACCAGGCGCTGGAGCGCCAGGTCGCCGCCGGGACCGTGACCCCGTTCAACCGCCACGACGTCCTCGAGATCGTCGTCGTCGACGGCAAGGCGCGTGGCGTGATCGCCCGCGACCTGGCCACCGGCGAGATCGAGACCCACCTCGCCGACGTGGTGGTGCTCGCCTCGGGTGGGTACGGCAACGTCTTCTTCCTCTCCACCAACGCCATGGGCTGCAACGTCACCGCCACCTGGCGCGCCCACCGCAAGGGCGCCTACATGGCCAACCCCTGCTACACCCAGATCCACCCCACCTGCATCCCGGTCTCCGGCGAGCACCAGTCCAAGCTGACGCTGATGTCGGAGTCGCTGCGCAACGACGGCCGGATCTGGGTCCCCAAGTCCAAGGACGACTGCGACAAGGACCCGCGCGAGATCGCCGAGGACGACCGCGACTACTACCTGGAGCGGATCTACCCCGCCTTCGGGAACCTGGTCCCCCGCGACATCGCCTCCCGCCAGGCCAAGAACGTCTGCGACGAGGGCCGCGGCGTCGGTCCCCTGGTCGGCGACTTCCGCCGCGGGGTCTACCTCGACTTCGCCGACGCGATCGAGCGCTACGGGCGCGACGGCGTCGAGGAGAAGTACGGCAACCTCTTCGACATGTACCAGCGCATCACCGGGGAGAACCCCTACGAGGTGCCGATGCGCATCTACCCGGCCGTGCACTACGTGATGGGCGGGCTGTGGGTCGACTACGACCTGCAGTCCAACATCCCCGGCCTCTTCGTCACCGGCGAGGCCAACTTCTCCGACCACGGCGCCAACCGGCTCGGCGCCTCGGCGCTGATGCAGGGCCTGTCCGACGGCTACTTCGTGCTGCCGAACACCATCCGCGAGTACCTCGCCGACGGCCCGTTCGAGCCGGTCGACGAGAACCACCCGGAGGTCGTCGCCGCGCGCACGTCGGTGGAGGAGCGCATCGAGCGGTTCCTCTCGATCGACGGCTCCCGCTCGGTGGACTCCTTCCACCGCGAGCTGGGCCAGATCATGTGGGAGTTCTGCGGCATGGAGCGCTCCGAGGAGGGGCTGCGCAAGGCGATCGACATGATCCGCGAGCTGAAGCGCGAGTTCTGGAGCGACCTGCGGGTGCTCGGCTCCGCGGACACGCTGAACCAGAGCCTGGAGAAGGCCGGCCGGGTGGCCGACTTCATCGAGCTCGGTGAGCTGATGTGCATCGACGCCCTCAACCGGCGGGAGTCCTGCGGCGGGCACTTCCGTGCCGAGTCGCAGACCGAGGAGGGCGAGGCGCTGCGCCACGACGACGAGTTCGCCTACGTGGCGGCCTGGGAGTTCGGCGGCGAGGACGGCCAGCCGGTGCTGCACAAGGAGGACCTGATCTACACCGCCATCGAGATGAAGCAGCGGAGCTACAAGTGAACCTCACCCTCAAGATCTGGCGCCAGGCCAACGCCGCGGCGACCGGCGCCATGCACACCTACGAGGTCGACGAGATCTCCGAGGACATGAGCTTCCTGGAGATGCTCGACCTCCTCAACGAGCGGTTGAACGAGAAGGGCGAGGACCCGATCGCCTTCGACCACGACTGCCGCGAGGGCATCTGCGGGTCCTGCGACCTGATGATCGACGGCGAGGCGCACGGACCCGAGGTCACGACGACCTGCCAGCTCCACATGCGCTCGTTCAAGGACGGCCAGACCATCCACGTCGAGCCGTGGCGCGCTGAGGCGTTCCCGGTGGTCAAGGACCTGGTCGTCGACCGGTCCGCCTTCGACCGGATCATCGCCTCGGGCGGCTACGTCTCGGTCAACACCGGCGCGGCCCCCGACGCCCACGCCACCCCGGTGCCGCGCGACGACGCGGTCAAGGCGTTCAACGTCGCGACCTGCATCGGTTGCGGCGCGTGCGTGGCGGCCTGCCCGAACGGGTCGGCCTCGTTGTTCGTCGGCGCCAAGATCACCCACCTGGGGCGGCTGCCGCAGGGGCAGCCCGAGCGCGACACCCGCGTGGTCAGCATGGTCGCCCAGCACGACGCCGAGGGCTTCGGCGGCTGCACCAACATCGGTCAGTGCACCGCCGCGTGCCCGAAGGAGATCCCGCTCGACGTGATCTCGCAGCTGAACAAGGACCTGCGCACCGCGATCCGCAACGGCCACTGAACCACCGGGTTCCCGACCCCACCGGGCCACGCGCGTCAGCGGGCTCGGCGCCAGGCCTTCAGGCCGAGGGTTCCGAGCGCGACCGCGATGGCGACGTTGACCACGACGAGCACGCTGTGGGCGACCCAGTAGCCCGGCGCCCGCTCCTCCCCCGCGGCGTACGCGCGGTAGAGGGTCCGGGCGAACTGGCCGAAGGTGACGACGTTCCAGGCCGCGACCGCGAGCAGCAGCACGGCGTGGCGGCGCTCGAACCTCACCGCACGCTCCGGCGCACCGCCGCCACCAGCGCCAGCATCGCGGCGCCGCCGGCCAGGAACGGCGCCCCGAGGCGGCGCAGCGCGGAGCGGGGCTCGTCGGCGGCGATCGATCGCCACTGCGCCGGGCCGGGCGACTGCGGCCCCTGGACCGGGTCGGCGTCGCTCGTGCGCAGCGCCATCGCCTCGGTGCTGGTGTGGCTGAATGCCGCGCCGAAGATCGTGAGCCGCGCGAAGTAGTTGATCCAGATCACCAGGATCAGCGCGATGCCGAAGGCCTGGAAGGCCGGCTGCTCCTTGGTCCCGGCCAGCAGCGTGCTGGCGAACTGCTTGAGCACCTCGAAGCCGACGGCGGAGAGCAGCGCGCCGTGCAGCAGCGACCGTGCGGGCGCCTTCGCCTTCGCCAGCCGGCGGAACATCAGGAAGAACAGCAGCGCGTTGACGGTGAAGCCGACCAGCAGCGCGAGCCCGGCCAGCAGCCAGGCGAGGTCGTCGTCGAGCCCGACCAGGTCGAGCAGGACGGCGGAGAGCCGCGAGATCACCCCGCCGAGGGCCACGCTGACCAGCAGGGTGCCGCCGATGCTCGCCATCGCCACCAGGTCGCGGAGCTTCTGCACGGGGAAGGAGGCCGTCGACTGGGGCTGCTCGAAGACGTAGGTCAGCGCCTCGCGGAGCACCTGGATGAAGCCGAGCCCGGTGTAGAGCACCCCGACCAGACCGATCACCCCGGCCAGGCCGCTGAAGCCGCGCACGGTGTCCAGCGACAGCTCCCCCTCACCGTTGCCGAGCAGGCCGGGGAAGACCCCCTGGATCGCGTCGCGCACCTGGGTGTCGGCCTCGGGGTAGACCTCGGAGACCAGGCCGACGGCGAAGAAGGTCAGCGCCAGCAGCGGGAAGAAGGACAGGAAGGCGAAGTAGGTGATCGCGCCGGCGTGGAGGTTGCCCTTGACGCTGCCGTAGTGCTGGATCATCCGCACCAGGTGGTCCACGAGCGGGCGCTCGCGCCGCACCGTGGCGACACCGTCCTTGGCGCGGTCGACGACGGAGGCCATCAGGAGCTGCCCAGCCCGAAGCCCCGGGCGGGCTGCCAGCCGCGGTCGTCGTCGTGGGCGTAGAGGTGGAAGCCGTCGACCTCGAAGCGGCACTCGAAGCCGGCCAGGTCGGCCTGCGCCCGGTCCATGGTCGCCTCGTCCAGGTGGTGGGCGACCGTGACGTGCGGGTGGTAGGGGAAGTCGAGGTCGCAGGCCAGCGGTCCGCGCCGCACCGCCTCGGCGAGGCGCGCGCAGGACCCCCCGCCGCGGACCACCGAGACGTAGACGACCGGGGAGACCGGCCGGAAGGTGTCGGTGCCGCGCAGGTGGACCTCGAACGGCTCGACCTCGGCAGCCGCCTCGGCCAGGTGCGCCTCGACCTTCGGCAGGTCGCCGCCGTCGACCGCCGCCGGCGGCAGCAGCGTGACGTGGGTGGGGATCATCGTCGCGGTGGGGTCGCCGAGGGCCGTCCGGTAGTCCTGGAGCTCGGAGGCCCAGGGCTCCGGGATGGCCAGTGCCACGCCGATGGTCCGCATCGTGCCCGACCCTAGCGGCCCGGACCGGCGCCCCGGCCCCTCCCGATGGCGGGTCCGCACCCCTCCGGCCGTGCTCACGAGGGTCCCCCGCCGGGGAGGAAACCCACCTGCTCGTAGACGTCGGCGAGGGTGCCCGCGGCCACCTCCCGCGCCTCCGCGGCGCCCCGGGCGAGCACCGCGTCCAGGTGGTCGCGGTCCTCCAGCAGCGCCAGGGTGCGGTCCCGGAACGGCGTGGCGAGGTCGACGACGGCCTCGGCGAGGTCCTTCTTGAGGTCGCCGTAGCCGCGGCCGGCGTAACGCTGCTCGAGGTCGGGCACGGCCTCGCCGGTCAGCGTGGCGAGGAGGGACAGCAGGTGGGAGACCCCCGGCTTCGTCGCGGGGTCGTAGCGGACCTCGCTGCCCGAGTCGGTGACCGCCGAGCGGATCTTCTTGGCGCTCGTGCGGGGGTCGTCGAGCAGGTCGATGATCCCGGCGGGCGAGGAGGCGGACTTCGACATCTTCGCGGTCGGGTCCTGGAGGTCGTGGATCTTGGCCGTCGCCTCGAGGATGTACGGCTCGGGCAGCCGGAAGGTCCTCGCGAAGCGGGTGTTGAACCGCTGGGCCAGGTCACGGGTCAGCTCGAGGTGCTGGCGCTGGTCCTCACCCACCGGCACGTAGTGCGGTCGGTAGAGCAGGATGTCCGCGGCCTGGAGCACCGGGTAGGCGAACAGCCCGACCGACGCGGCGCCCTCCCCCTGCTTGGCCGACTTGTCCTTGAACTGGGTCATCCGGCGCGCCTCGCCGAACCCGGTCAGGCACTGCAGGACCCAGGAGAGCTGGGCGTGCTCGGGCACCTGGCTCTGCACGAAGACCGCGGACCGGTCCGGGTCGACGCCCATCGCCAGCAGCTGGGCGGCGGCGCGCCGGGTCCGCTCCCTCAGCAGTGCGGGGTCGTGGCCCGCGGTGATCGCGTGCAGGTCGGCGACGAAGAAGAACGGGCGGTGCTCCTCCTGCAGCGAGACCCACTGCCGCAGGGCGCCGAGGTAGTTGCCCAGGTGGAAGGAGTCGGCGGTCGGCTGGATGCCCGAGAGGACCCGAGGTCGGGCGTCGGGGGGCGGGGCGGGGGTCGACTCGCTCATCGCACCATTGTCGCGAAACCCCTTCGCGCGCCCCGCGGGGGGCCTGAGAGGGTCGTGCGGTGGACCTGCCAGCGTCGCCGCCGACCCTGACCGACGGGCACGTGACCCTGCGCGCCCCGCACCCCGACGACGCCCCTGCGTCGCACGCGTCGACGCAGGACGAGGACTACCAGCGGTGGACCTCGGTGCCGCTGCCGGTCTCGCTGGAGCAGGCGCGGCACTTCGTCGGCGAGCTGCTGCCGGGGATGTGGCGCGACGGCGCCTCGTGGGGGTTCGTGGTCGAGCACGAGGGCTCCTACGCCGGCGTGGTCGAGCTGCGCCCGGACGACCGGGAGGCCGGGGTGGCCGAGATCGCGTACGGCTCGCACCCGCGGGTGCGCGGCGTGGTCGTCGAGGGCCGCACGGTGATGGAGCGCGCGCTGCGGCTGCTGCTGGCGTGGGGCTTCGAGGAGGCCGGGGTGCGCACGGTGCTCTGGCGCGCCCACCGCGGCAACTGGGCCTCGCGCCGGCTCGCGTGGAAGGTCGGCTTCCGGGTCGAGGGCACCGTCCGGCGGTGGGTGACCCAGCGGGGCGAGCGGCACGACGCGTGGGTCGGGACCCTGCTGCACGACGACCCCCGGGAGCCTCCCACCACCTGGCTGGTCCCGCCGGTGCTGCACGGGGAGCGGTCGCGGCTGCGCCCGCTGGCCCCGCGTGACGTGCCGCGGGTGGTGGAGGCGTGCGCCGACGAGCGGACGCAGCACTGGTTGGGAACCCTGCCCGCGCCCTACGACGAGGCGGAGGCACGTGCCTACCTGCTCGCCGCGGAGGAGGGGCACGCCGCGGGCCGGCGCCTGGTCTGGGCTGTCGCCGACCCGTCGACCGACGTCCTGCTCGGCTCCGTGGCGCTCCAGCTGGACGTGCCGGGGGAGGCGGAGGTGGGCTACTGGGCCCACCCGGACACCCGGCGCCGGGGAGTGACCACCGAGGCGGTCGGCCTGGCCCTGCGGTGGGCCTTCGGCGCGCTGCGCGTGGGGCGCGTGGTCGGGTTCGCCGCGGACGGCAACGCGGCGTCGCGGCAGGTGCTGGAGGCGAACGGGCTCGCGGTGTACGGCGTCGCGCGCCGTGGCGCGCGGCTGCGGACGGGCCCGGCCGACCAGGTGCTCCTCGACGTGGTCGCCGAGGAGTGGCTGGCCGGCCAGGCGGCCCGGGTGTCGGGCGGCGGTCAGGCCTGACGGACCGCCGCGGCGAGGTTGCCCAGCGAGGTCTCCAGCGCCTCCTGGGGCACCAGCGGGAAGGACAGCTTCTCCAGCAGGGCGGTGTCGGTCACCTTCGACCAGTCGTAGGTGACGGTGACCTCGGTGCTGTCCGAGCCGGTCGAGGTGAGCTCCCAGACCCACTCCCAGCCCGGGGGCTCCTGCGAGGCGGGCGCGGTCTGCCAGGCGAGGAGGTGGTTCTCGTCGAAGCCGGTGACGACGTTGTCGGTCTGGTACTCCCCACCCATGTGGGGGCCTGCCATGTTCATCCGGAACTGCTGGCCGGACTTCTCGATGCGGTCGCCCCGCTCGAGGCTGCGCACGAAGCCGGAGCCGTCGAGCTCGACGTGGCGGTGGGGGTCGGAGAGCACGCGGAAGACGTCCTTCGTGGACGCGTCGATGGTGCGGCTGGCGGAGATCGAGGTGTCACTCATCCCCCCACCCGACCAGTCGGAGGGGGTCGGGTTCAAGCGCCCGTGCGGGGGAGCGACCCGGCAGGGTCGTCGACGCGGTCACCGCGGTCCTCGCTCCTCAGCGCGAACGCCAGCACCACGAGCCCGACCACCGACAGCGCGACACCGGCGAGAGCGGGGGCGCGCAACCCGAACCCGGCGCTGATCACGGCGCCGCCGACCCAGGCGCCGAGCGCGTTCGCGACGTTCAGCGCCGCGTGGTTCATCGCGGCACCCAGGGTCTGGGCGTCGCCGGCCACCCGCATCAGCCGCAGCTGGAGGTTCACCACGAGCACCGACCCGAGCGTGGTCACCAGGAACGCGGCCGGGGCGATCGCCCAGCCGTAGGGCGCGGCGACGTAGAACAGCAGCATCGAGAGCGTCATCCCGACCCCGCCGACCAGCAGCGACCCCGGCACCGACCAGTCGGCCATCCGACCGGCGACGAGCGTCCCGACCACCATGCCCAGGCCCAGCGCCAGGATCACCAGCGGCACCGCACCGCTGGCCAGCCCCGCCACGTCCGTGGTGACGGGCGAGATGTAGGTGTAGACCGCGAACATCCCGCCGAAGCCGGCCGCGCCGACCAGCAGGGCCAGCAGCACCTGCGGCTCACGCAGCGCGGCGAGCTCGCGACGCCACCGCGCATCCGGGTCCCCCGGGCGGGCCGGCACCAGCGCGGCCACCGCCGCCACGGTCGCCACCGCCAGCACCGTGGCGGTCACGAAGCCGGCGCGCCAACCGAGGGTCTGCCCCAGCCAGGTGGCGGCCGGGACACCGACGACGTTGGCGACGGAGAGCCCGAGCATCACCTGCGCCACGGCGCGTCCCGCGCGCCCCGGCGCGGCCAGGTCGGCGGCGACGAGGCTGGCCACGCCGAAGTAGGCCCCGTGCGGCAGCCCGTCGAGGAACCGCGCGACCAGCAGCAGCTCGACGCCGACCGAGAGGGCGGAGAGCAGGTTGGCGGCCGCGTACGCCGCCATCAGCCACAGCAGCAGGCGCCGGCGGGGTGCGCGGGCGCCGAGCACCGCGATCAGCGGCGCACCGACCACCACCCCCAGGGCGTACGCCGAGATCAGGTGGCCCGCCGTCGGCAACGACACCCCGACGCCGGCGGCCACCTCGGGCAGCAGCCCCATCGTCATGAACTCGGTGGTGCCGATGGTGAACCCGCCCAGCGCCAGGGCGAGCAGCGCCAGCCTCGGGAATCGGCTGGGCAGCGCCGGGGAGCCGGGCACGCCCGGCTGGGCCGGGGCGGCGGTGGTGGAGGTCACGACAGGCCGGAACGACCGGGGAGGGGTCGGTTGTTCCGCGCCGCGGTGTGACCTGGCACCACCGCGCGGGCGCTCAGAGCGACGCGAGGGCGTCGTTCAGCGTCCGCGAGGGGCGCATCACGGCGTCCGCCTTCTCGCCGTCGGGCCGGAAGTAGCCGCCGATGTCGACCGGGCTGCCCTGCGCCTCGGCCAGCTCCTCGACGATGGTCGACTCCTGCTCGGCCAGGGTGCGCGCCAGCGGCCCGAACGTCTCGGCCAGCGCCGCGTCGTCGTCCTGTCCCGCCAGCTCCTGGGCCCAGTACAGCGCCAGGTAGAAGTGCGAGCCACGGTTGTCGAGCTCACCGACCTTCCGGCTCGGCGAGCGGTCCTCCTCCAGGAAGGTCGCGGTGGCCGCGTCGAGGGTGTCGGCGAGGACCTGGGCGCGCGGGTTGTCGGCGTACCCGGCGAGGTGCTCGAAGGACGCCGCGAGCGCGAAGAACTCCCCCAGGCTGTCCCAGCGCAGGTGGTTCTCCTCGATGAGCTGCTGGACGTGCTTGGGCGCCGACCCGCCGGCACCGGTCTCGAACAGCCCGCCGCCGTTCATCAGCGGCACGATCGAGAGCATCTTGGCCGACGTGCCGACCTCGAGGATCGGGAACAGGTCGGTGTTGTAGTCGCGCAGCACGTTCCCGGTCACCGAGATGGTGTCCTCGCCGCGCCGGATCCGCTCCAACGAGTACGCCGTGGCCTCGGCGGGCTCCATGATCTCCAGGGTCAGCCCGTCGGTGTCGTGCTCGGGCAGGTACTGCTCCACCTTCGCGATCAGGTTGGCGTCGTGGGCGCGGGTCTCGTCGAGCCAGAAGATGGCCGGGGACCCGGTGGCGCGGGCGCGGGTCACGGCGAGCTTGACCCAGTCGCGGATCGGGTCGTCCTTGGTCTGGCAGGCCCGCCAGACGTCGCCGGGCTCGACGGTGTGCTCCATCAGCGTCTCGACCGGTCGAGGTGACGACGCGGACCGTGCCGGCGGCGGGGACCTGGAAGGTCTTGTCGTGCGAGCCGTACTCCTCGGCCGCCCTGGCCATCAGCCCGACGTTGGGCACCGAGCCCATCGTGGCCGGGTCGAGGGCACCGTTGGCGCGGCAGTCGTCGATGACGGTCTGGTAGACCCCGGCGTAGGAGGAGTCCGGGATCACCGCGAGGCAGTCGTGCTCCTCGCCGTCGGGGCCCCACATGTGGCCCGAGGTGCGGATCATCGCCGGCATCGAGGCGTCGATGATGACGTCGGAGGGGACGTGGAGGTTGGTGATGCCCTTGCGGTCGTCGACCATCGCCAGCCGCGGACCGTCGGCGAGGCCCTGCTCGACCGCGGCCTTGATCGCCGCCCCGTCGGGCAGGTCCTCGACGGCGTTCAGCAGCGCGCCGAGGCCGTTGTCGGGCGAGATGCCCGCGGCGGCGAGCTGCTCGCCGTACTGCTCGAAGAGGGTCGGGAAGAAGGCCTGGACGGCGTGGCCGAACAGGATCGGGTCGGAGACCTTCATCATCGTGGCCTTGAGGTGGATCGAGAACAGGACGTCCTCGGCCTTGGCGCGCGCGATCTGCTCGGCGAGGAAGCGGCGCAGCGCGGCGACGTTCATGAAGGTCGCGTCGACGACCTCGCCGGCCTCGACCGCGACGTCGTCCTTGAGCACGGTCTCGGTGCCGTCGGTCGCGGTGTGCACGATCGAGAGGGTGTCGGCGTCGTCCATCACCACCGACTTCTCGTTGCTGCGGAAGTCGTCGTGGCCCATCGTCGCGACGTCGGTCCGCGACTCCGGGCTCCAGGCACCCATGCGGTGCGGGTACTTCTTGGCGTAGCCCTTGACGGCGGCGGGCGCGCGGCGGTCCGAGTTGCCCTCGCGCAGCACCGGGTTGACCGCGGAGCCCTTGACGGTGTCGTAGCGGGCGCGGGCGTCGCGCTCCTCGTCGCTGCCGGGGCTGTCGGGGTAGGCGGGCAGGTCGTAGCCCTGGTCCTGGAGCTCCTTGATCGCGGCCTTCAGCTGCGGGAGCGAGGCGGAGATGTTGGGCAGCTTGATGATGTTGGCCTCGGGCTTGGTGGCCAGCTCACCGAGCTCGGCGAGCGCGTCCTCGACCCGCTGGTCCTCGCCGAGGCGGTCGGGGAACTGCGCCAGGATCCGACCGGCCAGGGAGATGTCGCGGGTCTCGACCTCGACGTCGGCCTGCGCGGCGTACGCCTCGACGATCGGCAGGAACGAGTAGGTCGCCAGCAGCGGCGCCTCGTCGGTGTGGGTGTAGACGATCGTGGCGGTCTTCTCGGCCATGGTGCGGCGGCTCCTGCTCGTGGGGCGACTCGGACGGTCCCGCTCAGCCTTCCAGCCGCGCGGGGTGGGCACCAGCCCGGGTCACCCCGGGCACCCGCACGGCCTCCCGGGGCTCACCCGGACCGGCGCCGGTCGAGCAGGCGGCGGCGCGGGCCCTTGCGCTTGACCTCGACGGACCCCATCAGCGCGAAACCGGTCACCACCACCAAGGGAGCCGGCGAACCGTCGTCGGGCGGCTCCAGCGGCAGCGAGCGTCGGGTCTGGGCGAACGTGCCCATCACCCCGGTCCCGTCCACGCGCACGTCCGTGCCGACGTCCACGATCACCTCGACGCTGCCCATCACCGCGTTCGCCTCGATCCGGGTGACCGGTGCCACCAGGTGGGCCTCGCGCAGGTCGAGCACGACCGAGCCCATCACGGTGGTCGCGACGTGCTCCGGCTCGACCACCCACACCCCGTCGCGCCGGGTCTCGCTCAGCACCGCCAACGACCGGTCGTGGCGGGGCGCGTGCTCGGGGACCGGCACCTCCCGGTGCGCCGGCGTCGCCGGCGACGCCCGCCGGGCCGGCGCTACGGCCGGCGGCGCCAGGTCGCGGTGGCCGGGCAGGTCCGCGGTCAGCGGCACCAGGTCGCCGTAGGTCCGCGCGGCCCAGGCCCCCTCCAACCGCTCCTCGAGCTCGTCGATGTCGAGGCGCCCCTCTCCCGCGGCCTCGCGCAGCACCTCGGCGACGCGGTGGCGGTCGGCATCGGAGATCCGGAGCGTCCGGGGATCGCCGGGCTCCGGGGTGGTCATGGGAGGAGGGTAGGACAGCGCGCGACGCTGCTATAGCGTCGTGCAGGCCTCGACCACCCGACGAAGGAGTCCCCGTGAGCTCGACCCCGCTCAAGGTCGCCGTCACCGGCGCCGCCGGTCAGATCGGCTACAGCCTGCTGTTCCGCCTCGCGAGCGGCGCCCTCGGCGACCGTCCGGTCGAGCTCCGGCTGCTCGAGATCACCCCGGCGCTCAAGGCGCTCGAGGGCGTCGTGATGGAGCTCGACGACTGCGCGTTCCCGACGCTGGCCGGGGTCGAGATCGGCGACGACGCCGAGAAGGTCTTCGACGGCGTCAACCTGGCGCTCCTGGTGGGAGCGCGGCCGCGCGGGCCGGGCATGGAGCGCGGCGACCTGCTCGAGGCGAACGGCGCGATCTTCACCACGCAGGGCAAGGCGCTCAACGCGGTCGCCGCCGACGACGTCCGGGTCGGTGTCACCGGCAACCCGGCCAACACCAACGCGCTGATCGCGATGTCGAACGCCCCCGACATCCCGCAGTCGCGCTTCTCGGCGCTGACCCGGTTGGACCACAACCGCGCGATCGCGCAGCTCGCGGCCCGCACCGGGTCGCCGGTCACCGAGATCACGAAGATGACGATCTGGGGCAACCACTCCGCGACGCAGTACCCCGACCTGTTCCACGCCGAGGTCGGCGGCCGCAACGCCGCCGAGGTCGTGGACGACCAGTCCTGGATCGAGGACACCTTCATCCCGACCGTCGCCAAGCGCGGCGCGGCGATCATCGACGCCCGTGGCTCGTCCTCGGCGGCGTCCGCCGCGTCCGCGACCGTCGACGCCGCCCGCGACTGGCTGCACGGGTCGGCCGAGGGCGACTGGGTCTCGATGGCCGTGGCCTCGGACGGCTCCTACGACGTGCCCGAGGGCCTGGTCTGCTCCTTCCCCGTCACCACCCGTGACGGCGACTGGGAGATCGTCCAGGGCCTCGAGATCGACGAGTTCTCCCGCGGGCGCATCGACGCCTCCACGGCCGAGCTCGCCGAGGAGCGCGACACCGTCACCGGGCTCGGGCTGGTCTGAGCGCCCGCCTTCGCTGTAACGCCGAGTTACTCCGCCCGGTGCGGCGTCGCGACGTCGCACCAGGCAAAGTAACTCGGCGTTACAGCGGAGCGCCGCGGGGTCAGGTGCCGGGTTGGTTCGGGATGGTCTCGGAGAGCAGCCACAGCGCGGCGGCGACGCCGACCAGCAGGCCGACGTCGACCAACCGGTGGCGGACCGCGAGCATGCCGGCGTCGCGGCGGGGCAGCACGAGCCGTCCCGTCGCGGCGCCCGCGAGCGCCCCGGCGACCACCTTCACCCCGAGCCGCCAGTCCGAGAGGGTCAGCGCGAGGCCGATGCCGACCGTGGCCAGCACCACCAGGTAGACCGCGCCCCCGATGGTGGAGGGGTGGCGCCGCTCCTCGGGGGGTCCCTCGCTCACCGGCCGCCCGGCCCCGCGCCGGCCCCGGCGCGCAGCGCGCGCTCGGCGAGCTCGACGACGTTGCTCAGCAGCATCGCGCGGGTCATCGGGCCGACGCCGCCGGGGTTGGGCGAGACCCAGCCGGCGACGTCCCACACGTCGGGGGCGACGTCGCCGGCGATGGCGCCGTCGACCCGGGACACGCCGACGTCGAGCACCGCGGCACCCGGCTTGACCATGGCGGCGTCGATGATGCCCGGGACGCCGGCGGCCGCGACCACGACGTCGGCCTGGCGCACGTGGTGGGCCAGGTCGCGGGTGCCGGTGTGGCACAGGGTGACGGTCGCGTTCTCGCTGCGACGCGTCAGCAGCAGCCCCAGCGGGCGGCCGACGGTCAGCCCGCGCCCCACGACGCACACCTCGGCGCCCGCCAGCGGGACCCCGTGGCGCCGGAGGAGCTCGATCACCCCGACCGGGGTGCACGGCAGCGAGCCCCGCTCCCCCAGCACCAGCCGCCCGAGGCTGACCGGGTGGAGGCCGTCGACGTCCTTGTCGGGGTCCACGCGCGAGAGCAGGGCGTACTCGTCCAGGCCGGTCGGTTGCTGGACCAGGAAGCCGGTGCAGGCCGGGTCGGCGTTCAGCCGGTCGATCTCGGACTCGACCTCGGCCTGGGTGGCGCTCGCCGGCAGGTCGACGCGCAGCGACTCGATGCCGATCTCGGCGCAGTCCTTGTGCTTGGCGCCGACGTACCAGTGCGAGCCGGGGTCGTCACCGACCAGGACGGTGCCGAGACCGGGGCGCACGCCGGCCGAGCGCAGCGCGCCGACCCGCTCGGCCAGCTCGGCCTTGATCGCCCGCAGGGTGGCGGAGCCGTCGAGCTTCTGCGCAGTCACGGGCGGGAGTCTGCCACCCGCCCGGCGGCGGCCACGGGGGGCTCAGGCCCGGTCGTCCCCCGCCCACGCCTCGAGCGCGAGCGCGACCGCCTCGGCTCCCGGGTCCACGACGCCGTCGAGGACCTCGGCCCGCAGGTAGCTGGAGCGTCCGACGCCGGTGCTCGTCACCGCCGCCGTGCCGTCGGCGCCGGAGCGGGCGGCGCCGGCGGCGGCAGGGAGCCCCTCGTCGAGGGCATCGACGGCCGGGGACAGGGCGTCGACCATGGTGCGGCCGCCGACCTCGGCGTCGCCGTGCAGGCGCACCCGGTCCAACCCGGCCCGCAGCGCCCCGGCGACGTCCGCGCCGTCCTCGAGCGCACCGGCGGTCGCGGTGAGCAGGATCGAGAGGACCACCCCCGACGACCCGCCCATCGAGCCCTCGACCAGCGACGCGACCTCCCGGCACAGCGCGGCCGGGTCGGCGGTCGAGAGCCGGTCCTGGTCGAGGGCCTCGAGCAGCGCGGTCGCGCCCCGGGCGACGGTCGTGCCGGCGTCGCCGTCCCCGACGCGGGCGTCCAGGTCGTCGAGCCGGCCCTTCGCCCCGACCAGCGCCTCGGCCGCCGCGCGCAGCCCGTCGGCCACCGTCGCGTCGTTCCCGCCGGCCCCCCACCGGGGCTCCTGCGAGCGCTGCACGGCGTACGCCGCGGGCTCCCCGGGCACGCTCACCAGCGGCCAGTCCACCAGCCCGACGGGCTCGCTGAGCGCCTCGGCCAGCGACTCGTCCCACGGCAGCAGGGTCAGCGAGAAGCCGTGCATGTCGACGGAGGTCATCACCGGCGCCGGCCCGACCAGCAGCCGGACCCGGTCGCCCGTGGCGCGCAGCAGGTCGGCGGTCAGCACGGCGAGCTCCTGGGTGGTGCAGCCCCCGGCGTCGTTGAGCAGGGCGACGAGCGGCGTGTCCGCGCCGTGGCGCTCGTCGACCACCGGGAGCAGCGCCCCGAGCACGAGGTCGACGGCCTCCGCGGCGGTCGACGGCGCGACGTCCCGCGCGCCCGGCTCGTTGTGGATGCCCAGCCCGAGCTCGGCGCTGCGCCGCTCTCCGTCCTGGCCGGGCAGCAGCGCCGACGACAGCGCCAGGCTCAGCGTCGCCACCGCTCCCGCGACGTCGCGCGCGGCGCCGGCCACGGTCGCGAGGTCGTCCCCGCGGCGGGCGTGGTGGCAGGCCACCTTGTGCACCAGCACGGTCCCGGCGAGACCGCGCGGCTGGGGGTTGTCGGGCAGGGCCACGTCGTCGGCGACGACCACGACCTCGACGGCGAGCCCCTCGGCCCGGGCGCGCTCGGCGGCGAGGCCGAAGTTGAGCCGGTCGCCGGTGTAGTTCTTGACCACCAGCAGGCAGCCGGCGGGACCGGTGACCTCGCGGACCACGGTGAGCACCGCCTCGACCGAGGGCGAGGCGAAGAAGTCGCCGCAGACGGCCGCGGTCAGCAGCCCCTCACCGACGAGGCCGGCGTGCGACGGCTCGTGGCCCGAGCCGCCGCCCGAGACCACGGCGACCCGGTCGGGGTCGCGGTCGGCACGGACGACGGCGGTGACGCCCGCCCCGGCCTCGCTGACCAGCAGCGGACGGGTCCGCGCCAACGCCTCGAGCATCTGCGCGACGGTGCTGGCGGGGTCGTCGAAGAATCGGGTCACGGGGTCCCCCTGGGGCTCGGTCGCTGAGGTCGGTGGATCAGTGGAAGAAGTGCCGGGTCCCGGTGAGGTACATCGTCACCCCTGCGCGGCGGCACGCCTCGACGGTCAGCTCGTCGCGCACCGACCCCCCGGGCTGCACGATCGCGCGGACGCCGGCGTCGAGGAGGACCTGCGGCCCGTCCTCGAAGGGGAAGAAGGCGTCGGAGGCCGCCACCGAGCCGGCGGCGCGGTCACCGGCGCGCTCCACCGCCAGGCGGCAGGAGTCGACCCGGTTGACCTGGCCCATGCCCACGCCCACCGATGCGCCGTCGCGCGCGAGCAGGATCGCGTTCGACTTCACCGCGCGGCACGCGCGCCAGGCGAACGCCAGGTCGGCGAGCACGTCGTCCCCGACCGGGTCGCCCGCGGCCAGCACCCAGGTCGTGGGGTCGTCGCCACCGGCGCCGCCGTCGAGGACGGCGTCGACGTGGTCGCGCTGCTGGAGCAGCAGCCCGCCGCTGATCGGGCGGATCTCGGTCTCCCCGGACCCGGTCGGCACCTCGCAGACCAGCACGCGCACGTTCTTCTTGCGGGTCAGCACCTCCAGCGCGCCCTCCTCGTAGCCCGGGGCGACGACCACCTCGGTGAACACCTCGGCGACCTGCTCGGCCATCGCGAGGCTGACCGGGCGGTTGGCCGCGACGACGCCCCCGAACGCGGAGACGGGGTCGCACGCGTGGGCGCGCCGGTGGGCCTCGGCCACGTCCGACCCGACCGCGATGCCGCAGGGGTTGGCGTGCTTGATGATCGCCACGGCCGGCTCGGTGAAGTCGGCGGCCGCCCGGCGGGCGGCGTCGGTGTCGACGTAGTTGTTGTAGGACATCTCCTTGCCGTGCAGCTGCTCGGCGCCGGCCAGCCCACCCGGTCCGTGGCCGTTGCGGTAGAGCGCCGCCGCCTGGTGGGGGTTCTCGCCGTAGCGCAGCACCGCGGCCCGCTCCCAGGTCGCACCGACCCAGGCGGGGAAGCCCTGGCCGTCGGAGGTGTCGGCCACGACGTTGCCCATCCACGAGGCCACCGCGACGTCGTAGCTGGCGGTGTGCACGAACGCCTCGGCCGCCAGCCGCTGCCGCTCGGCGAGGGTGAACCCGCCCGCGCCGACCGCCGCCAGCACGTCGTCGTAGCGGTCGGGGCTGGTCACCACGGCGACGGACGGGTGGTTCTTGGCCGCGGCGCGCACCATCGACGGTCCGCCGATGTCGATCTGCTCGACGCACTCGTCCACGCCCGCCCCGGACGCGACCGTGGCGGCGAAGGGGTAGAGGTTGCACACGACGAGGTCGAACGGCTCGACCTCGAGCTCGGCGAGCTGGGCGACGTGGTCGGGCAGCCGCCGGTCCGCCAGCAGCCCCGCGTGCACGCGCGGGTGCAGGGTCTTGACCCGCCCGTCCAGGCACTCGGGGAAGCCGGTCAGCTCCTCGACCCGGGTCACCGGGACGCCGAGCGCCTCGATGAGCGCGGCCGAGCCGCCGGTCGAGACGACGGCGACGCCGGCCTCGTGCAGCCCCCGCGCCAGGCGCTCGAGGCCGGTCTTGTCGTGCACCGAGACCAGGGCCCGGCGCAGCGGGACCCGCAGGCTCGAGCCCTCGGCGAGGCGCGCCTCGATCTGGTCGGCGATCTCGTCGGCGGTCTCGTCGGCGGTCTCGGGCACGGCGGGCTCCTGCGGGTGGTCCGGGCGGCGGGCAGGCACAGCATGCCAGGGCCCGCGGGCGCGCGGGTGGGGCCGCTCAGCGGCCGAGGCGGACCCGTCGCCCGGTCACGACGTACCCCTCGCGGGCCATCCGGCCGACCTGCTCGACGAGCATCGCCCGCTCCGCCACCTTGATCCGCTCGTGCAGGGTCTCCTCGGTGTCGTCGTCCTCGACGGCCACCACGCTCTGGGCCACGATCGGGCCCGTGTCGACGCCGGGGTCGACCACGAACAAGGTGGCCCCGGCGACCTTCACCCCGTGCTCGAGCGCGTCGCGCGCGCCGTGCATCCCGGGGAACGCCGGCAGCAGTGCCGGGTGGGTGTTGAGGTAGCGACCCGCGAACTCGGCGAGGAACGCGGCGCCGGCGAGCTTCATGAACCCGGCGGAGACCACCAGGTCGGGGCGGTGCTCGCGGCAGGCCTCGGTCATCGCGGCGTCCCAGTCCTCGCGGGTCGCGTGGTCGCGCACCCGTCGCACGAACGTCGGCACGCCGGCCCTGGCCGCCCTGTCGAGGCCCTCGATGCCGTCGCGGTCCGCGCCGACGGCGACCACGGTGGCGCCGTACGCGGGCTCCGCACAGGCGTCCAGCAGGGCCTGCAGGTTCGTGCCGGCGCCCGAGACCAGGACGACCAGACGGGCGGGGGTGGGCACCCGGCGGATCCTAGGGGGTCGGGTCGGCGGCACCAGGGGCGTCCGTGGCGTCGCCCCGCGCCGACCACCACGCCCAGGCGACGGCGCCGAGCGCGCCGACCAGCGCGCCGATCCCGAAGGACGTCACGGCGTGCACCAGCACGTCCAGGGTCCCGGCGCCGACCTGCTGCATGCGTCCCGGCCCGACCGACCCGCCCGCGAGGGCGACCAGCAGCGCCGCCGCCAGCCCGGCCGCCACCCCGCCGCCGGCGCCGGCGACCGCGGCGGCGTCCCAGCGGACGGGCGCACGCCCGCGCCGGGAGCGGAACGCGACGACGGCGGCGAGGACGGCGGGCGCGAGGACGGCCCACGACCACCACGCGGGCGGTTGCCCGCCGTCGGGCAGCGCCGCCAGCAGCGGCACCATCGGCACCGGTCCGAGCACCACCGTCGTCGGCGAGACCACGCTGCCGGCGCCCACGGCGAACCCGGGACCGAGCAGGTAGGCCCCGCCCAGCAGGACGGCGTTGGGCAGCAGCAGCAGGCACAGCGCGCTGACCAGCAGCGCCTCCCCGACCGAGGTGTGCAGCTGGGCCAGCACGTTCGCGGCGGTGCCGAGGTCGATCACGAGGGCGACCACGACGAGCGCCAGCGAGGCGAGCAGCCAGGCGCGGAGCACGCGCCGGGCGACGTCGAGCACGTCGCGCAGCACCGCGGGCACCGCGCTCCACCAGATCGCGGCCCGCCCCGAGCCGATCGCGACTGCGGGCAGCACGACGACCACGCCGAGCAGCACGGTCCACGCCAGGGCCGCCGCCAGCGAGGCGCCCGTGGTGGGGGTGGTGGCGAGCGCGTGGGTCGCCGCGAGCACCGCTGCGTAGGAGGCGGTCAGCACGACGGTCGCGCCGGGCACGGTCCAGTCCCGCTCCCCGTCGCTGATCCGGTCCGCGTCGGGTCCGTGGCCCGAGAGGGCCTCCCCCACCCGGACGGAGAGCCGCGCCAGCACCAGCACGCACAGCAGGGTCAGCCCGAGCGGCACCGCGGTGACCTCGACGCCCTCGACCCGCACCCCCGACCGGTGCGCCGTCAGCCAGCCGACGGCCGCCACCCGCAACCCGTCGCGGGGTGCGCCGTGGACCCCCGCGTCGGAGGCGAACCACCCGACCACGCCCGCTCCGAGGCAGACCACCAGCGGGCCGAGCGCGGCGACGAGCCCTCCCAGCGCGGCCACCGCGGCCAGGGGCCGGGGGGGCGCCGGCGGCGGGGTCGACCGGGCCGGCGGGCGGGCCTGCACCGGGCGGGCCCCGGGGGGCAGCAGCGAGGTCATGGTCGGCCCATCGTCGCCCCGGGGTGCCGCCGCCCGCCGCAGGCACGCCGACCGGCGGCGTGCGGGGCGTCACCCCCCTCAGCGGGTCCGGTCGCTTGGGCGGGCCCGGGCCGCCCGCGTACCGTGGCACGGCCATGACCGGACCCTCCTTCGACGACTTCTACCGCGAGGTCCGCGACCGGCTGCTGCTCCAGACCTACGCCCTCACCGGCGACCGGGCCACGGCCCGCCGTGCCGTGCGCGACGCGTTCGTCGCCGCGGCGCACCACTGGTCCTCCGTGGAGCGCGCCGAGGACCCCGAGGCCGTGGTCCGCGAGATGGCGTGGGGCCGCGCCCAGCGACGTCACGGGGCGCGCCCCTGGCACCGGGACAAGGACGTCGACGAGGGCGTCCGCGCGACGCTCGACGCGCTCGCCTCGCTCAGCGGCACCCAGCGCCGGGTCCTGGTCCTGGCCCACCTCGCCACCGTGTCGCTGCCGGCGCTCGCCCGCGAGGCCGGGCTGGCCCAGGAGACCGCCGAGGCGCAGCTGCAGACCGCCACGACCCGCTTCGCGCTCGCCCGCGACGTGCCCGCCGCGGCCGTGATCACCACGCTGGAGCCGCTCGCGGGGCCGCTGGCGGACGTCGGCTGGCCCCGCGCCACCATCGTGCGCCGGTCCGGGACCACCCGGCGCCGGACGCACACCCTGGCCGGCGTGCTCGGGGTGCTGGCGCTGCTGGCCGGCACCGGTGTGTTCGTCAGCGACGACGCCGGCCTGCGACCCAGCCTGGCCCGCGCCGTCGACGGCGTCCCGCTCGCCGGCGAGGCGGACGCCGACGGGCCGCAGGACGCTCCCGCACCCGCGGACGGCGGCGAGCCCGCCGAGCTGCTGCCGACCAGCACGCTGCTGACCGCCGAGCAGGTCGGCCGGCGCCTGCCCGGTCTGGGGTGGAGCACGGCCGGGACCAGCGACAACAGCGAGGGGAACGGGCTGGTGCTGCCGTGCCAGCCCGAGCGCTACCTCGACCCCGGGGGCGAGGCCGCCCTGGTGCGGCAGTTCCGGGCCGCGAAGCAGCAGGCGCCGGTCCGGCCACGCGCCGTGCAGGTCACGGAGGTCGCGGGCGACCGGGCCGCGGCCCGTGCCGCGGTGCGCTCGGTCGTCGGGTGGGTCGGTGGGTGCACGGACGCCCGGACCCAGCTCCTCGCCAGCCGCACGATCGCCGGGATCGGCGACGAGGCGCACCAGCTCGTCCTGCGCGGGTGGGAGGCGCCGGTGACCACCAGCGTGGTCCAGGTCGCGCGGACCGGGCGCGTGGTGACGGCGACCTCGACGACGTACGCCGGCGAGGCACCGCCGGACCAGGCGGCGCTCGCCCGGCTCCAGGCGACCGCCGTCGACGCGGCCTGCGACGTGGCCGGGGCCGGTCCCTGCGCGGGCGACCCGTCCCTGCGCGACGTCCCGCCCCCCGCCGTCGGGGAGGTCCCGGCGTTGATCTCCGAGGTCGACCTGCCGCCGGTGTCGCGCGTGGAGGACCCGTGGGTGGGAACCGAGCCGGTGCAGGCCCGCACCAACCCCGCGGCGACCGGCTGCGACCGGGCGTCGTTCGCCGGGTCCTTCGAGGGGGCGACCTGGCAGCAGGGACTCACCCGGAGCTTCCTGGTGCCCGGGGCCGATCTGCCGGCCGAGTTCGGGCTGACCGAGACGATGGGCAGCCTGCCGACGACGCAGGCGCGGGCCTTCGTGCAGCAGGTCCGCGACCGGTTGGGCGGCTGCTCCGACGACGACCTCGGGACCGAGGTCGCCCGCGTCGCCGGCAGCGCGACCGGTGACCAGAGCCTCGACGCGTGGCAGCTGACGACCGAGGTCTCCGACCGGCGCTCGTTGCGCTTCTTCATGGCCGTGCTGCGCCAGGGCACCAGCGTCGCCCAGGTCGGGTTCGTCCCCGCCCCCGGCGTGACCATGCGCGACGGGGCCTTCGTCGACCTGGCCGAGCGGGCCCTCGAGCGGCTCGCGGAGCTGCCGCAGCGCACCGACCCGTCCGGCGGTGGGCGCGGCGGCGGGAACCAGGCCGGCGACGAGGACGGGGACCGCGGTCGGCCCGGCCGCTCCTGACCCCGCGTTCACGCGGTCGTGACCAGACCGTCACCCCCGGCCCTTCTCGCCCGGCCCGCCGAGGCGGCAGGGTGGGGCCCATGGCCCAGTACCCGACGACCGTCGTCCTGTTCGGCGCCACCGGCGACCTCGCCCGCCGCAAGCTGCTGCCCGGGCTGCTCCACCTCTTCCAGACCGGTCTGCTGCCCGACCTCCGCGTGGTCGGCACCTCCCTCGACGAGCACGACCGCGAGTCCTTCGTCGAGGTCGCCCACGACGCCGTGGTGGAGTTCAGCGGCGACGACGGCGACGTCGAGGGGTGGGAGGAGTTCTCCAAGCTGCTCCACTGGGCCCCCGGGGACGCCGGCCCGTCAGGGTTGCGCAGCGCGGTGGAGGAGGCCGAGTCGGGTTGGACCGTCGACGCCGTGCGGCTGCACTACCTCAGCGTGCCCCCGAGCGCCGCCCTGACGGTCGTGCACCAGCTGGCCGAGGCCGACCTCGTCGAGGACAGCAGGATCGTGATGGAGAAGCCGTTCGGCACCGACCTGGCCTCCGCGCAGGAGCTGAACGCCGCGCTGCACGAGGTGTTCCGCGAGGAGCAGATCTTCCGCATCGACCACTTCCTGGGCAAGGAGGCCGCCCAGAACATCCTGGCCTTCCGGTTCGGCAACGGCCTGTTCGAGCCGATCTGGCACCGCCACCACATCGACCACGTGCAGATCGACGTCCCGGAGGCCCTCGGCCTCGAGCAGCGCGGCTCCTTCTACGAGGCCACGGGCGCCTACCGCGACATGGTGGTGACCCACCTGTTCCAGGTGATGGCGTTCACGGCCATGGAGCCCCCGAGCGCGCTCGAGCCCGAGGCGATCACCGAGGAGAAGGTGAAGGTGTTCCGCTCGATGCTGCCGATCGAGCCGCAGGACGTCGTCCGCGGCCAGTACGTCGGCTACCGCGACGTCGAGGGCGTCCGGCCCGACTCCGGGACCGAGACGTTCATCGCGCTGAAGTGCTACATCGACAACTGGCGGTGGGCCGGGGTGCCGTTCTACCTGCGCACCGGCAAGCGGATGGCCGAGGGCGCCCGGATCATCTCGATCGCCTTCAAGGAGCCACCCCGCTCCATGTTCCCCGAGCGCTCGGGGCTCGGCGACCACGGCCCCGACCACCTGACCTTCGACCTCGCCGACCGCGCCAAGATGTCGCTGTCCTTCTACGGCAAGCGCCCGGGCCCGGGGATGAAGCTGGACAAGCTCTCGATGCAGTTCGCGATGAACGACACCGGGTGGGCCGGCTCGATCCTGGAGGCCTACGAGCGGCTGATCTACGACGCCGCCCGCGGCGACCGGACGCTGTTCAACTCGGCGCAGGGCATCGAGCGGCTCTGGGAGGTCTCCGCGCCGCTGCTGGAGAACCCACCGGTGGTGCGGCCCTACCAGCCGGACTCCTACGGACCCAACCAGATCCACCAGCTGATCGCGCCGTTCACCTGGCGGCTCCCCTTCGAGCGCACCTGGCGCGACCCCGACGCCCACGGTTCCTGACCCCTCGACCCGCCGCGAGCGGAACCTCGACGGGTCGGGGGCGTCACCTCGGGGTCAGCGGGCCTGGAGGATCTCCCGCATCAGCTGCGCGGTCTCGGAGGGGGTCTTGCCGACCTTGACGCCGGCGGCCTCGAGGGCCTCCTTCTTGGCCGAGGCGGTGCCCGCGGAGCCGGAGACGATGGCGCCGGCGTGGCCCATGGTCTTGCCCTCGGGGGCGGTGAAGCCGGCGACGTACCCGACGACCGGCTTCGTCACGTGCTCCTTGATGTAGTCGGCCGCACGCTCCTCGGCGTCCCCGCCGATCTCGCCGATCATCACGATCGCCTCGGTCTCGGGGTCCTCCTCGAAGGCCTTCAGGGCGTCGATGTGGGTGGTCCCGACGATCGGGTCGCCGCCGATGCCGATCGCGCTGGAGAAGCCGAAGTCCCGCAGCTCGAACATCATCTGGTAGGTCAGCGTGCCGGACTTGCTGACCAGGCCGATCGGGCCCTTGCCCGCGATCGTCGCGGGGGTGATGCCGGCCAGCGCCTCGCCGGGGGTGATGATCCCCGGGCAGTTCGGGCCGATCATCCGTGTGCCGCTGCCCTCGAGCCGCGCCCACACCTCCGCGGTGTCCTGCACCGGGACGCCCTCGGTGATCACCACCAGCAGGCCGATCCCGGCCTCGATCGCCTCGATGCACGCGTCCTTGGTGAACGCCGGCGGCACGAAGACGACCGAGGTGTCGGCGCCGGTCTCCTTCATCGCCTCCGCGACGCCGCCGAAGACCGGCAGCTCGACGTCGTTGCCGTCGGCGTCCTGGTGGCTCACGGTCGTGCCGGCCTTGCGGGCGTTGACCCCGCCGACCACCTGGGTGCCGCAGCGCAGCATCAGCCGGGTGTGCTTGGTGCCCTCACCGCCGGTGATCCCCTGGACGACGACCTTGCTGTCCTTGCTCAGGTAGATGGACATCTGGTGCTCCTCGTTCTCGTCTCGCCGCGCTCAGGCGTTCGCCAGCTCGGCGGCCTTGTCGGCCGCGCCGTCCATCGTGTCGACCAGGGTCACCAGCGGGTGGTCCTTCTCCTCGAGGATCCGCCGGCCCTCCTCGACGTTGTTGCCGTCCAGGCGCACCACCAGCGGCTTGCTGGCCTCGTCGCCGAGGATGTCCAGCGCGCCGACGATGCCGTTCGCGACCGCGTCGCAGGAGGTGATGCCGCCGAAGACGTTCACGAACACGCTCTTGACCTGCGGGTCGTTGAGGATGACGTCGAGCCCGTCGGCCATCACCTCTGCGGAGGCGCCACCGCCGATGTCGAGGAAGTTGGCCGGCTTGACCGAGCCGTGCGCCTCGCCGGCGTAGGCGACGACGTCGAGGGTCGACATGACCAGCCCGGCGCCGTTGCCGATGATCCCCACGGCGCCGTCGAGCTTGACGTAGTTGAGGCCCTTGGCCTTCGCCTTGGCCTCCAGCGGGTCGGCGGCCTCCTTGTCCTCGAAGGACGCGTGGTCCTCGTGGCGGAAGTCGGCGTTGTCGTCGAGGGAGACCTTGCCGTCCAACGCCTCGAGGACGTCGCCCTCGAGCCGTGCGAGCGGGTTGACCTCGACGAGCGTCGCGTCCTCCTCGACGAAGACCGTCCACAGCGACCGGACCATCTCGACCGCCTGGTCGACCAGCTCCTCGGGGAAGCCGGTCTCGGCCACGATCTCGCGGGCCTTGGCCTCGTCCACCCCGGTGCCCGGGTCGATCGGGATCTGCTTGACCGCGTCGGGGTTGGTCCGCGCGACCTCCTCGATCTCCACGCCCCCCTCGACGCTGGCGATGCACAGGTAGCGGCGGTTCGACCGGTCGAGCAGGAAGGAGAAGTAGTACTCCTCGACGATGCTCGCGCCGGGCGCCACCAGCACGCGGTGCACGGTCAGCCCCTTGATCTCCATCCCGAGGATGTCCCGCGCGTGCTGCTCGGCCTCGTCGGGGGTCTTCGCCAGCTTGACGCCACCGGCCTTGCCGCGACCGCCGGCCTTCACCTGCGCCTTGACCACCACGACGCCGAGCTCCTCGGCGGCTGCCCGGGCCTCCTCCGGCGTGGCCGCCACGACGCCCTCGGTCACCGCGACCGCGTGCTTGGCGAAGAGCTGCTTCGCCTGGTACTCCATCAGGTCCACTGGTCCACCAGTCCTCGCTCGGGTCCGGGCCGGCCCGCGCGCAGGCGCGTTGGAGCCGGGTGTCCCGGGCACCCTAGTCACATCGCGCGGTGCGGCGCGCGGGCCCCCGCGCGGGTGTGGCAGGTCACGTGGGCCCGGTGCACTCCGAGTTGGGTTCGTCGTGACCTCTCCGTTATGGTTCTTCGACGCCCCCCGCGTGGTGCCGCCCTCAGCGGCCCCCTCGGGGCACGACCACCTTCCCCCGACCCGAGGGACTTGCATCGATGGGTGACCACCGAGGTCAGCGGCGCGCGCCGCGGCGCGGCCCGTCGGCCCCCGCCGACACCGCAGCCGTCCCGGCGACCCCGTACGCGGGTCGGCGGGTCGCGGGTCGCACGGCCCTGCCCCCGACGGACGCCGCTCCCTCGACGGTGGCGGCGACCCTCGACGCCGCCACGCCCTCCCCCGTGGTCGTCGGCGGTCGACGTCGCGCCCCCCGCGGCTCGCGCGGCACCCACCCCGCCGTGCGTGCCCTGCGGCCCCGGCCGGTCCTGGTCGGTGTCGCCGCGCTCGCGGTCGCCTTCGGCGGGGCGGCCAGCTCGGCCACCCCCGAGCAGGTGCGGCTCACCGCGGCCGGTGGCGAGACCACGCGCGGCGTGCACGCGCCCTCGGCGCTCGGCGGGAGCACCGGCAGCGGCTCGGTGGACGTGCTCGGCCGCGGCGCCGCCACGGTCAGCCGGGACTCGAGCCGCCAGGCCCTGGCCGCCGCGTCGGGACGCAAGCTCGTCGCCGCCGCCGAGCGCCAGGCGGAGGAGCGCAACGCCGCGCTCGCGGAGTTCGCCGCCCAGGCCGAGCAGCAGGCCGAGAAGCTCGCGCTGAACGAGTGGTCGCTGCCGCTCGCCGGCTACCGGCTGACCGCCGAGTTCGGTGACTACGGGCTGTGGGCGACCTACCACACCGGTCTGGACTTCGCCGCCGACACCGGTACGCCGATCCTCTCGGTGGCCAACGGGACGGTGACCTCGACCGGCTACGACGGCGCCTACGGCAACAAGACCGTGGTGACCCACGACGACGGCACCGAGGTCTGGTACTGCCACCAGACGACGATCGACGTCAACGTCGGCGACACGGTCTCCAGCGGTCAGTCCATCGGCACCGTCGGCTCCACCGGCAACGTCACCGGCCCGCACCTGCACCTCGAGGTCCGACCCGGCGGCGGGGACCCGGTGGACCCGTACTCCGCGCTGCAGGTCCACGGCCTGACGCCCTGATCGGCGCCGGCCGGACGGTCGGACCTCAGAGCCTCTCGACCGGGGCGTAGCGCAGCAGCAGCCGCTTGACGCCCTCGGAACCGAAGTCGATCGAGGCCACCGACCGGTCGCCGGACCCCTCCACCGCGACGACGGTGCCCATCCCGAACGAGTCGTGCACGACGCGGTCGCCCGGGCTGAGCGACGGCACCTCCCGCGCGGGCTTGGCCTTCGAGGCCGCGTCGGCCCGGGCGGCGGCGGAGGAGAAGTTGCGGCGCCCGGCGGCGGTGGGGCGTCCCATCCGGGCCGGTGAGCCCGAGGCGTGGTCGGGTCGGGACCACCGCGTCTGCGCGGCCTCGGTGCGGCGCCAGTCCACGAGGTCGACGGGCAGCTCGTCGAGGAACCGCGAGGCCGGGTTGTGGGCCGGCGCGCCCCACGAGGAGCGCACCAGGGCGCGCGAGAGGTACAGCCGCTCCTCGGCCCGGGTGACCCCGACGTAGGCCAGCCGCCGCTCCTCCTCCAGCTCGGGCCGGTCACCCAGCGAGCGGGCGTGCGGGAAGACGCCGTCCTCCATCCCGGTCAGGAACACGACCGGGAACTCCAGCCCCTTGGCCGTGTGCAGCGTCATCAGCGTGACCATCCCGTCGGACGCCGCCGCGGCGGCCGCCGCCGCACCCTCGGCGTCGCCCGGGGCGTCGGGGATCTGGTCGGCGTCGGCCACGAGGGCGACCCGCTCGAGGAAGTCGACGAGCCCCGGCGCGACGAGGTCGGCGTCCACGTCGGCCGGGTCGGCGGAGGGGCCTGCGACCGGGTCGTCGGAGAACTCGCGCGCGACCGCGACCAGCTCGCCGAGGTTCTCCACCCGGGTCTCGTCCTGGGGGTCGTCGGAGGCCTCCAGCTCGGCGAGGTAGCCCGACCGGGCGAGCACGCTCTCGAGGACGACGTCGGCGCGCTCACCCGCCGCGACCATCGACTGCAGCTCCTCGATCATCGCCACGAAGGAGCGGATGCTCGACAGCGACCGGCTCGCGAGCCCCGGCGCGTCCCCGGCGCGGCGCAGGCCCTCCCAGAAGGTCAGCCCGTCCCGGTCGGCCAACGACTGCACGCACGCCACGGCACGGTCACCGATACCCCGCCGCGGGGTGTTGAGGATCCGGCGCAGCGAGACCTGGTCGTCGGCGTTGGCGAGCACGCGGAGGTAGGCCAGGGCGTCGCGGACCTCGCGCCGCTCGTAGAAGCGGACCCCGCCCACCACCCGGTACGGCTGACCGGTGCGGATGAAGATCTCCTCGAAGACCCGGGACTGGCTGTTGGTCCGGTAGAAGACCGCGACGTCGCCCGGACGTCGCCCGGCGTCGACGAGCACGTCGATCTCGTCGGAGACGAAGCGCGCCTCGTCGTGCTCGTCGTCGGCGACGTAGCCGACGATCCGCTCGCCGTCACCCGCCTCGGACCACAACCGCTTCGGCGTCCGGCCCTGGTTGTGGCCGATGACGCCGTTGGCCGCGGTGAGGATGGTCTGGCTCGAGCGGTAGTTCTGCTCGAGCAGGATGGTCCGGGCGGAGGGGAAGTCCTGCTCGAAGTCCATGATGTTGCGGATGTCGGCGCCCCGGAAGGCGTAGATCGACTGGTCGGCGTCGCCGACCACCATCAGCTCCGCCGGCGCGACCCGCTCGTCCCCGCCCTCCGCGGAGGCGCCGGTCAGCGGCTCCTCGAGCGGGTCCGAGCAGAGCTGCTGCACCAGGGAGTACTGCGCGTGGTTGGTGTCCTGGTACTCGTCGACCAGCACGTGGCGGAACCGGCGTCGGTAGGTCTCCTTGACCTCCGGGAAGGTCTGGAGCAGGTGCACCGTGGTCATGATCAGGTCGTCGAAGTCGAGCGCGTTGGCCTGGCGGAGCCGGCGCTGGTAGAGCGCGTACGCCGCGGCGTAGCGCTCCTCGAGGTGGTTGCGGGCGTCCGCCGTGACCTGCTCGGGGTCGCGCAGCTCGTTCTTGTGGTTGCTGATCCAGTGCAGCACCGCACCGGGCTGGTGGCGCTTGGGGTCGAGGTCGAGGTCCTTGCAGACCAGGGCGACCAGCCGCTTCTGGTCCTGCGCGTCGTAGATCGAGAAGCTCGACTTGATCCCGATCCGGTCGATCTCCTTGCGCAGGATGCGCACGCAGGCGGAGTGGAAGGTGGAGACCCACATCACCCGCGCCCGGCGACCCACGAGGTCCTCCACGCGCTGCTTCATCTCCGCCGCGGCCTTGTTGGTGAAGGTGATCGCCAGCACCGAGCCCGGGTGGGCGCCGCGCTCGGAGATCAGCCAGGCGATCCGCCGGGTCAGCACCCTGGTCTTGCCCGATCCGGCGCCCGCCACCACGAGCAGCGGCGCGCCGGCGTGGACCACGGCCTCGCGCTGCGGCGGGTTCAGCCCGGCGAGGAGCTCCTCGCGCCGGGACCGCCGCGCGGGCGCACCGGCGTCCGGGGCGTCGAGGCCGGGCAGCGCGAGGCCGGGGAACGGGGTGCTCATCTCGTCCCCAGCCTAGGTGGCCGCGCCGACCGTCCCGGCCCCGCGGGGTGGGGCTCAGGCCACGTGGACCGGGGACCAGAGGACCGCGACGCCGACGTTGACCACGCTCAGCGCCAGCAGCCCCGCCCAGAGGCCCCGGGGGACCTCGTCCTTGCGGGCGTTCGCCATCACCAGCACGACCAGGACCGCGCCGATGCCGAACTTGACCCCCACCTTCACGTGGTCGACCGCTCCGTCGCCGGCCTCGAGCACCCCCACCAGGAGCAGCCCGGTCACGAACGCCGTGCCCACGCCGTCGCGCATCACGGCGTCGACGCTCTTGCGCGGCCGGCGCGCCTGCACGAGCAGCCCGCCGAGCAGGGCGGCCCAGCCCAGCAGGTGGAGGAGGAGCAGCACCAGCCGGAGGGTCTCCATGGCGGCATCGTAGGGCGACGTGCGCGCGCTGCGGCACGATGGCGCGGTGACCACGCCGGCCCTGGGGACCCTGACGACCGAGCCGGCCCTGGGCCGCCCCGACCTGCTCGCGCCGCCCGTCGCGGCGGCCCTCCACGACTGGGTGGGTGCGTCGCAGGTGTCCGTCGCGGCCATCGACCCCGACCTCGCCGACACCGCCGCCATGAGCCGGGCCTACGACGTCCCGCTCGCCGCCGGCGTCAACTGCGTGGTGGTCTCGGGCACCCGGGCGGGCGAGGAGCGGGTCGCGGCGTGCCTGGTCCGCGCGGACACGCGGGCCGACGTCAACCGGGTCGTGCGGCGGCTGCTCGACGTCCGGAAGGCCTCGTTCCACCCGATGGAGCGCGCCGTCGGCGAGTCCGGCATGGAGCACGGCGGGATCACCCCGGTCGGGGTGCCGGCCGCGTGGCGGCTCCTGGTCGACGCCCGGGTCGTCGACGTCGGGGTCGCGGTCGTCGGCTCGGGTCTGCGTCGCTCCAAGCTGCTGCTGCCCGGGCGCGCCCTGGCGGACCTGCCGGGCGCCGAGGTGGTCCAGGACCTCGCCGGCTGACCACCGGCCCGGGGCCGCTTCCAGCCGGCGGGACGGGTCCGCGCGCTCCGGGGTCGCGGGGCGGGTCGGGTTGGTATCCTGCGCAGGACGGACGGGCACGGACGGAGCAGCGGTGACAGGGGGCGTGCAGACGGGTCGCGGCGATGTCCAGGGACTGCGCGCGGTGGCGGTCCTGACGGTCATCGTCGCCCACGCCGGTCTGCCCTACCTGCCGGGCGGGTTCGTCGGCGTCGACGTCTTCTTCGTGATCTCGGGCTACCTGATCTCCGGCCTGCTCTACCGCGAGGTCACCGCGGGTCGCGGCATCTCGCTGACCCGGTTCTGGGCCCGCCGGGCCCGCCGCATCCTGCCCGCCGCCACCGTGGTGACGGTGGTGACCGTGCTCGCCGCCCTCGTCGTGCTGCCGCTGCTCGACGCCCGCTCGGCGGTCGTCGACGCGCTCTGGGCCGGGCTCTTCCTGGCCAACGTCAACTTCGCCCAGCAGGACGTCTACTACTTCGCCCAGGGCTTCGGCGCCTCCCCGCTCCAGCACTACTGGTCGCTGGCCGTGGAGGAGCAGTTCTACGTCGTGTGGCCGCTGCTGCTGCTGGCCTGCCTCGGCGTGGTGCGGCTCGTGCGCGGGGTGCGGGGGTCGGCCGGCGGGCTGCGTCCCGGTCGGCCGCTGCCGCGCGCGGCGATCGCGGCGATGCTGGTGGTGCTCACGCTGGCCTCGCTGACGTGGTCGGTCCTCCACACCGGCGAGGAGCCGGCGTCCGCCTACTTCTCCACGCTGACCCGCGCCTGGGAGCTCGGGGTGGGTGCCCTGGCAGCCCTGGTCACCGCCCGCGTCACCCACCGGCTCGGCCGCACCTCCGCCTCGGTCCTCGCCGTCGCCGGGCTGGCCGCGGTGCTGGCGGCCTGCGTGCTCTACGACGCGCAGACCGTCTTCCCCGGCTACGCCGCCGCGCTGCCGGTGCTCGGCACGGCGGCGGTCCTGCTCGCCGGGGCCGGCCGGGCCCGCCCGGTCACGGACCTGGTGCTCGACAACGCCCCCATGCGCACCATCGGCGACTGGTCCTACTCGCTCTACCTGTGGCACTGGCCGGCGCTGGTGCTGCCCGAGCTGGTCCTCGGCCGTCCGCTGGTCGCCGTCGAGGCGCTCACCAGCCTGGCGGCCACCGTCGCCCTCTCGGCGGTCACCTACCACCTCGTCGAGACACCGTTCCGCACCGGCCGGCTGGCCGCCGGGCTCGGGGTGCGTCGCGGCGTGGTGCTCTACCCGGCCAGCGTGGCGCTCGTCCTCTCCACCTGCTTCGCCGCGTGGTCCTGGACGGGGGCGCAGACCCGGGAGACCGGCGACAACCCGCCGATCACCGTGGAGGCCTCCGGCACCAGCAGCGAGCGGACCGAGGCGCTGGTCCAGGCCTCGGTGGAGGCCGCGCGGCGCGACGTCGCGGTGCCCAGCGACCTGGACCCCGACCTCTACCTGCTGCGCGAGTCGGTGGCCGACGTCGGCACCTGCGACTACCGCGAGGCCTCGCGCGACCTGTGCCTGCGCGGCGACCCGACCGGCGAGCGGACCGTCGTGGTCATCGGCGACTCCCACGCCCGGGCCTGGATCCCCGCCTTCGACCTGATCACCACCAACGCCGGCTGGCAGGCCTACTACCTGGTGAAGTCCCAGTGCCCCGCGGCCCACGTCACCGTGGCCCCCGTGGAGGAGACCACGCCGTTCACCGAGTGCGACGACTTCCACGACTGGACCATGGAGCAGGTCCGGCTGCTCGACCCGGACCTCGTCGTGGTCGCCTCCTCACCCCCGGTCAACGGCGTCTTCGACGGCGGCACCCGCTACACCGAGATCGCCGACGTGGAGCCGCTGATCGCCGGCGGCTACGACGAGCTCTTCGCCGAGCTCGGTGCCGCCGCCGAGCGCGTGGTGCTGCTGCGCGACGTGCCGAAGTCGGGCGACGACCCGGGGACGTGCCTGTCGGCCACCGACTCCCTCGAGGAGTGCACGTTCACGCCGGAGGAGCGGTCCCGCTACCTGGGCAGCGTCGCCGTGGACGTGGCCGAGGCGAACGGTGTCGGCGTCGTCGACCCCACGCCGTGGCTGTGCTTCGAGGGCGACTGCCCGGTGGTGGTCGGGGGCACGCTGACCTACCGTGACCGTGACCACCTGACCACCGAGTACGCCGCCTCGCTCGCCGAGGCCCTCGGCTCCGCACTCAGGATGTTCGAGGACTGAGCCCGCCCGCCGCGGCCGGGTCCCGACCGCCGAGGAGGCACCCGTGAAGCTCTCGACCCCCCTGGTCTACTCCGGCAACCCTCGCGAGGCCGCCGACCGGGTCGCCGGCCTGGAGCGGGCCGGCCTGGACACGGTGTGGGTCGCCGAGCCCTACGGCTTCGACGCGCCGACCCTGATGGGCTACCTCGCCGCCCGCACCGAGACCGTCGAGATCGGCGCCGGCATCCTCAACGTCTACTCCCGCACGCCCGGCGCGCTGCTGCAGACCGCGGCCGGCTTGGACAACGTGTCCGGCGGCCGCGCGGTGATCGGGCTCGGCGCGTCCGGCCCGCAGGTCGTCGAGGGCTTCCACGGGATGCCCTACGAGCGTCCCCTCGGCCGCACCCGCGAGGTGGTGGAGATCCTGCGGATGGGCCTGCGCCGCGAGCCGCTGCGCCACACCGGTCGCAGCTTCACCCTGCCGCTGCCGGCCGACCAGGGGCTCGGCCTCGGCAAGCCGCTGAAGCTGCTGACCACCCCCGAGCGGGCCGACGTACCGCTGTGGATCGCCGCGCTCGGGGAGCGCAACGTGGCGATGACCGCCGAGGTCGCCGACGGCTGGCTGCCGTTCCTGTTCCTGCCGGAGAAGGCCCAGGAGGTGTGGGGCGCCCCGCTGGCCGAGGGGGCCGCGAAGCGGCCCGCCGAGCTGGGCCCGCTCCAGGTGAGCGCGGGCGGCATGGTCGCGATCGGCGACGACGTGCAGGACCTCCTCGACCTCGTGCGACCGACCTACGCGCTCTACGTCGGGGGGATGGGCGCGCGCGGCAAGAACTTCTACTTCGACCTCGCCTGCCAGTACGGCTTCGAGCAGGAGGCCGTCGCGATCCAGGACGCCTACCTCGACGGCCGCAAGAAGGAGGCGGAGTCCCTCGTCCCGCGCGCCTGGCTCGAGGCCGGCAACCTGGTCGGCCCGGCCTCCTGGGTCCGCGAGCGGATCGCGGCGTTCCGCGAGGCGGGCGTGACCAACCTCCAGGTCTCCCCCGCCACCCCCGACCCGGCCGCGACGATCGCCCAGGTCAAGGAGTGGGTCTCCTGACGCCGACCCAGGGCGCCACGGCGGGTTGAACCGTGACACCTCCGCTGTCACAGTGAGGGCGGACCCGCCGACCCCAGGAGCCCCGATGCCCGCGACCCCGACGCCCGCGTCGACCTACGAGCAGGAGCACGAGGACTTCCGCGCGGTCGCCCGCGCCTTCCTCGAGCGGGAGGCCGTCCCGCACCACGCCCGGTGGGAGCGCGAGGGCCAGGTCAGCCGGGAGGTCTGGCGGCGCGCGGGCGAGCAGGGGCTGCTGTGCTTCGACGTCGACGAGGAGCACGGCGGCGCCGGGATCCGCGACTTCCGCTACAACGTCGTGCTGAGCGAGGAGCTGGCGCGCGCCGGCACCAGCGGCCTCGGCTTCGGCGTCCACACCGACATCATCGTCCCGTACATCAGCCAGCTGGGCACCCCCGAGCAGAAGCGGCGCTGGCTGCCGGGCCTCGTCGCGGGCGAGCTGGTCAGCGCGATCGCGATGACCGAGCCCGGCGCCGGCTCGGACCTGCAGGGCATCCGCACCACCGCGGTCGACAAGGGCGACCACTTCGTGCTCAACGGCTCGAAGACGTTCATCTCCAACGGGATCCTCTCCGACGTCGTCGTGGTCGTGGCCCGCACCGACGCGGACGCCGGTCACCGGGGGATCAGCCTGCTCGTCGTCGAGCGGGGCATGCCCGGCTTCGAGCGCGGGCGCAACCTCGACAAGATCGGCCTCAAGGCCCAGGACACCGCCGAGCTGTTCTTCGACGACGTCGAGGTGCCCCGCGAGAACCTGCTCGGGGTCGAGGGCGGCGGGTTCGTGCACCTGATGGAGAACCTGCCCCAGGAACGCATCTCGATCGCGGCGATGGCGGTCGCGGCGTGCGAGCACGTGCTCGAGCTGTGCCTGACCTACGCCCGGGAGCGCGAGGCGTTCGGACGGCCGATCGGGCGCTTCCAGCACAACCGGTTCGTGCTCGCCGAGATGGCCACCGAGGTCCACGTCGCGCGGGTCTTCGTCGACGACTGCGTCGCCCGGCTCAACGCCGGGACCGTCGACACCTCCTTGGCCTCGATGGCCAAGTGGTGGACCACCGAGCTGCAGAAGAAGGTCGTCGACCAGGGCGTCCAGCTCCACGGCGGCTACGGCTACATGAGCGAGCAACCGATCGCCAAGGCCTACCTCGACAGCCGGATCCAGACCATCTACGGCGGCACGACCGAGATCCAGAAGGAGATCATCGGCCGCAGCCTCGGCCTCTGACCTCCGCGCCCCACCCCTGGTGATGCGTCAGGATCACCCCATGAGCACCTCGGGCACCGCGGGCCCCCGACGCCGCCGCTGGGTGCTGCCCGTCGTCGTGCTCGCGCTCTGGGTGCTGGTCGGGGGCCCGCTCGGCTCGTTCGCCGGCCAGCTCGCCTCGGTCCAGGAGAACGACAACGCCGGCTTCCTGCCCGACAGCGCGGAGTCCACCGACGCCCTCGAGGCGCTGGCGGCGTTCACCGACGAGCAGACCCTGCCGGTCACCGTCGTCGTCGAGCGCGAGGGCGGGCTGCGTCCTGCCGACCGGCGCGCGGTCGAGCGGCTGCGGCCCGCGCTCCAGGAGGTCCCGGGCGTCGCCGACGACGGTGTCGGCCAGCTCCAGGCCAGCGACGACGGCGAGGCGGGCCAGCTGGTCGTGGACCTCGCGGTCGAGGACGGCGACGCGATCGTCGTCGCGGTCGCGGACCTGCGCGCCGAGCTCGACGACCCGCCCGACGGGCTGCGCGTCCTGGTGGGCGGCCAGGGCGGCGTCCTGGCCGACTTCGTCGACGCCTTCGGTGCCATCGACGGCCTGCTGCTGCTGGTGGCGCTCGCCGTGGTGCTGGTCATCCTCGTGGTGGTCTACCGGTCCCCGGTGCTCCCGTTCGTCGTCCTGGTCTCGGCCGTGCTCGGTCTCGGCGTCGCCTCGGCGGTGGTCTACGCCCTCGCCACCGCGGACGTGATCGACCTCAACGGCCAGAGCCAGGGCATCCTGTTCATCCTCGCCATCGGCGCGGCCACCGACTACTCGTTGCTCCTGGTCGCGCGGTTCCGCGAGGAGCTGCGCGACCACCCCTCGCCGCACGACGCGATGCGGGTCGCGATGCGCGCCACCTGGGAGCCGATCGTGGCGTCGGGCGGCACCGTGATCCTGGGTCTGCTGTGCCTGCTGCTCTCCGACCTGTCCAACCTCGCCGGCCTCGGCCCGGTGGGAGCCCTGGGCATCGCGGGGGCGATGCTCAGCTCGCTGACGCTGCTGCCCGCGGCGCTCGTGCTCCTGGGCCGCCGCGCCTTCTGGCCGGCCACGCCGCACACCGGCTCCGAGCACCCCCAGGACTCGGGGCTGTGGGCGCGGGTCGCCTCGCTGGTCGGGCGGCGGGCCGGGCTGGTCGCCATCGCCTGCGTCGTGGTCCTCGGCGGCGCCGCGGCGTTCGTGCCGACGCTGGAGGAGGACCCGATCCCGCAGACCGAGGTGCTGCTGACCGAGGAGGAGTCGGTGACCGCCCAGGCGGTGCTGGAGGAGCACTTCGACGCCGACGTCGCGAGCCCGGTGCAGGTCGTCGCGCCCGCCGCGGAGCTCACCACCATCGCCGACCTGCTGCGCGGCGCCGAGGGCATCGCCCCGGACCCACCACGGGGGCGACCCTCGGTGCTGGTGCTCCCGGTCTCCCCCGTCGACCCGACCGAGCCGCTGGTCGTCGACGGACGGGGGGTCGTGCTCGCGACCCTCGCCGACGCGGCCGAGTCCGGGGCCGCCGGCGACACGGTCGAGCGCCTGCGCGACCAGCTGGCCGATCCCGCGAACGGTGTCGACGGGGAGGTGCTGGTCGGTGGTGCGACCGCGATCCAGCTCGACACCCGCGAGACCACCGCGCGCGACCGTGCCGTGGTGATCCCCGCCATCCTGCTGGTGATCTTCGTCGTCCTCGCGCTCCTCCTGCGCTCGCTGGTCGCCGCGACCGTGCTCGTGCTGGCCAACCTGCTCTCCTTCGGGGCCACGGTCGGCGTCGCGGCCCTGGTCTTCGAGCACCTGCTCGGCTTCGCCTCGAGCGACCCGACCGTGCTGCTCATCGGCTTCGTGTTCCTGGTCGCGCTCGGCATCGACTACTCGATCTTCCTGATGACCAGGGTGCGGGAGGAGGCGCTGCGCCACGGCACCCGGGACGGGATCGGACGCGGGCTGCGGGTCACGGGCGGCGTGATCACCTCCGCCGGCGTCGTGCTCGCCGCGACCTTCGCGGCGCTCGGTGTCGTGCCGATCCTGTTCCTCGCGCAGATCGCCTTCGTCGTCGCCTTCGGCGTGCTGCTCGACACGCTGGTCGTCCGCTCCCTGCTGGTCCCCGCGGTCTGCCACCTGCTCGGGCCGCTCACCTGGTGGCCCGGCCGCCTGGCGCGGGCCGAGCGGCCCGGCGCCGCTCCCGCCGGCGGGGCCCACCGCGCCTGAGACGCCCGCTAGCGTGGGCGGCGATGAGCGAGCCGACCGTGGAGCCGCGACCCACCCCCAGCAGGTCCGGCGCGCGCTCGCCCGGGCCGAGCGCGGCGCCGCGCTCGACCCCGCCGAGGCCGCGGTCCTGCTGGCCACCACCGGGGAGGACCTGGCTCGGCTGTGCCGGGCGGCGGGTGCCGTGCGCGACGCCGGCCTCGTCGCGGCGGGCCGTCCCGGTGTGGTCACGTACTCGCCCAAGGTGTTCGTGCCGGTCACCCGGCTGTGCCGCGACAAGTGCCACTACTGCACGTTCGCCACCTCCCCCGGTCACCTGGACCGGGTCGGGGAACCCGTGTTCCTCTCCCCCGACGAGATCCTCGACCTCGCCCGGGCCGGCGCCGCGGTGGGCTGCCTGGAGGCGCTGTTCACCCTCGGCGACCGGCCGGAGGAGCGCTGGCCGCGCGCGCGGGCGTGGCTCGACGAGCAGGGCTACGACAGCACGCTGGCCTACGTCCGGGCGATGGCGGTGCGGGTGCTCGAGGAGACCGGACTCCTGCCCCACCTCAACCCCGGCGTGATGTCCTGGGAGGAGATGAACCGGCTCAAGCCGGTCGCCCCCTCGCTCGGGATGATGCTGGAGACCACGTCGCGCCGGCTGTTCGAGACCCGGGGCGAGGCCCACCACGGGTCCCCCGACAAGGACCCCGCGGTCCGGCTGCGCGTGCTCGAGGACGCGGGCCGGCTCTCGGTCCCCTTCACCACGGGCCTGCTCGTCGGCATCGGCGAGACCCTGGCCGAGCGGGCCGGGACGATCTTCGCGCTGCGCCGGGTCTCGCGGGCTTACGGCTCCGTGCAGGAGGTGATCGTGCAGAACTTCCGCGCCAAGCCCGGCACCGCGATGCGCCACGTGCGACGACCTCGACCTCGACGAGCACCTCGCCGCCGTCGCGGTCACCCGGCTGGTGCTCGGGCCCCGGGCCCGGGTGCAGGCGCCGCCCAACCTCGTCGACCACGACGGCCCCGCGCCCGAGGTGCGGGCGCTGCTCGCCGCCGGGGTGGACGACTGGGGCGGCGTGTCGCCGCTCACGCCCGACCACGTGAACCCCGAGCGTCCCTGGCCCGGCCTGGACCACCTGCGGCGGATCAGCGCCGACGCCGGGTTCACGCTGCGCGCCCGGCTGACCGTCCACCCCGAGCACGTCCTCGGGGCGCTGCGACGCGGTGAGCCGTGGCTCGACCCCCGGGTGGCCGGGCACGTCGCGGCGCTCGCCGACGAGGACGGCCTGGCCCGGCCGGGCGTCCGGCCGCGGGGGCTGCCCTGGCAGGAGCCCGACGGCGGGCTGGGCGGGACGGGCCGCACCGACCTGCACGCCGCGGTCGACACCGAGGGACGCACCGACGACCGGCGCTCGGACTTCGAGGAGGTCTACGGCGACTGGGACGCGGTGCGCGCGGACGCCGCCCGCACCGGCACCCCCGCCGTGCTGCACGCCGAGGGCCGCGAGGCGCTCCGGGCGGCGGAGCGCGACCCCGGCGGGCTCGCCGACGCGCACGCGCTGACCCTGATCACCGCCGAGGGCGACCTGCTGGACCAGGTGGTCCGGCTGGCCGACGACCTGCGGCGGGAGACCGTCGGCGACACGGTGACCTACGTGGTGAACCGGAACATCAACTTCACCAACGTCTGCTACGTCGGCTGCCGGTTCTGCGCCTTCGCGCAGCGGCGCACCGACGCGGACGCCTACTCGCTGTCCCTGGAGGAGGTCGCCGACCGCGCCGAGGAGGCCGCCCGGCTCGGCGCGACCGAGGTCTGCATGCAGGGCGGCATCGACCCCGAGCTGCCCGCCTCGGCGTACTTCGACCTCGCGGCCGCCGTGCGGCGGCGGGTGCCGGAGCTGCACGTGCACGCCTTCAGCCCGATGGAGGTCGTCAACGGCACGGCGCGGACCGGTCTGTCGGTCGAGGACTTCCTGATCAAGGCCCGCGAGTCCGGGCTCGGCTCGCTGCCCGGGACGGCCGCGGAGATCCTCGACGACGAGGTGCGCTGGGTGCTGACCAAGGGCAAGCTCCCCACCCGCACCTGGGTCGAGGTCATCAGCACCGCGCACCGCGTGGGCCTGCCGACCACCTCGACGATGATGTACGGCCACGTCGACCACCCCCGCCACTGGGTCGCCCACCTGCGGGTGCTCTGCGGGGTCCAGGACGCGGCGCGCGAGGTCGGGGCCACCGGATTCACCGAGTTCGTGCCGCTGCCGTTCGTGCACACCTCGGCCCCGCTCTACCTCGCCGGGGTGGCCCGCCCCGGGCCCACCCACCGCGACGACCTCGCCGTGCACGCGCTGGCCAGGATCCTGCTGCACGGACGCGTCGACCACGTGCAGACCTCGTGGGTCAAGCTCGGCGTGGAGGGCACCCGCGCGATGCTGCGCGCCGGGGCCGACGACGTCGGCGGCACGCTGATGGAGGAGACGATCAGCCGGATGGCCGGCTCCGAGCACGGCTCGGCGAAGACCGTCGGTGAGCTGGAGGCGATCGGCCGCGGCATCGGGCGGCCGGTGCGCGAGCGCACCACCACGTACGCGCTGCGCTGAGCCCCGTCCACCGACTCCGTCGGCGCATTTGTTGTCCGCGCCAACCAATGCGCGGGCCTCCCGGGGCGACCTGGCGTGACGAGGTGCGGGGGTCTGTCCGATGAACGGGACCTTGTGCTCTATGGACGTGACGCCCACCACGCTCTTATGTTGTGTCAGACAACAAAAGACGTCCACCCTGGAGGGTGGGACGACGATCCGCGAGGAGGCGGTCCACGTGCAGTGGAACAAGGGTGTGGCCATGGTGGCGGGCGGCGGGCTGGCGCTCGCGCTCAGCGCGTGCGGCGGCGACTCGGGGAGCGAGACGGCGTCGGAGGGTGGCGCCGAGACCGGCAAGGTCGGCGTGATCCTGCCCGACACGAAGTCCTCGGTCCGCTGGGAGTCCGCGGACCGCCCGGCGCTCGAGGCCGCCTTCGACGAGGCCGGCGTCGACGCCGACATCCAGAACGCCCAGGGCGACGCGGACCGGATGGCCCAGATCGCCGACGGCATGATCGCCGACGGCGTGACCGTCCTGGCCATCGTGAACCTCGACTCGGACTCGGGTGCCGCGATCCAGGAGAAGGCCGCCACCCAGGGCGTCCAGACCATCGACTACGACCGGCTCACCCTCGGTGGCTCGGCCAACTACTACGTGTCGTTCGACAACACCAAGGTCGGTGAGCTGCAGGGCCAGGGCCTCGCGGACTGCCTGGGCGAGGAGGAGGCCAACATCCTCTACCTCAACGGCTCCCCCACCGACAACAACGCCACCCTGTTCTCCGAGGGCGCCCACAGCGTGCTCGACGAGGTCGGCACCTACACCGAGGTCGGCGAGCAGGCCGTCCCGGACTGGGACAACGACCAGGCCGTGACGATCTTCGAGCAGCTCTACACCCAGGCCGACGGCGACGTGCAGGGCGTCTACGCCGCCAACGACGGTCTCGGCGGCTCCGCCATCTCCATCCTGGAGAAGAACGGCGCGGCCGGGGAGGTCCCGGTCACCGGCCAGGACGCCACGGTCGAGGGCCTGCAGAACATCCTCGCCGGCACCCAGTGCATGACGGTCTACAAGTCCGCCACGGAGGAGGCCAACGCCCTCGCCGAGGTCGCCATCGCCCTGGCCAAGGGCGAGGAGGCCGAGACCAACGGCACCACCGAGGACGTCGACGGTGGCCGCGAGGTGCCCTCGATCCTGCTCGACCCGGTCGCCATCACCGCCGACAACGTCCAGGACGTCATCGACGACGGTGGCCAGACCGTCGAGGACGTGTGCGCGGGCGAGTTCGCCCAGCTGTGCGAGGAGAACGGCATCTCCTGACCGACCCCGCACGCTGACCGCCACCTGCGGCTCAGCTGAGGTCCGAGGGTGGGTCTCGCGGTCGGCCACGCCGACCGCGAGACCACGCCCCCGACACCAGCCGACGCACCGCCCGATGCTCATCCCACGCCCGCACCTCGGAGGAACCGCCATGTCGACCGATCCACTCCTGCAGCTGCGCGGGGTCAACAAGAGCTTCGGCAACGCCCACGTCCTCCACGACGTGGACTTCTCGGTCTACCCCGGGCAGGTCACCGCCCTCGTCGGCGACAACGGGGCCGGCAAGTCGACCCTGGTCAAGGTGATCGCCGGCATCTACGGCCGGGACAGCGGCGACTACGTCTACGACGGCAAGCAGGTGGAGGTCCACGGGCCCCGCGACGTCGCCGAGCTCGGCGTCGAGGTCGTCTACCAGGACCTCGCGCTGTGCGACAACCTCGACATCGTCGAGAACATGTTCCTGGGCCGCGAGACCCGCAAGGGGCTCGTGCTCGACGAGACCGAGATGGAGTCCCGGGCCCGCGAGACCCTGGCCTCGCTCTCGGTGCGCACCGTGAAGTCGGTGCGCCAGTCGGTGGCCAGCCTGTCGGGCGGCCAGCGCCAGACCGTGGCCATCGCCAAGGCCGTGCTCTGGAACTCCCGGATCGTGCTGCTCGACGAGCCGACCGCCGCCCTCGGCGTGGCCCAGACCCGCCAGGTCCTCGACCTGGTCCGGCGCCTCGCCGACCGCGGCCTGGGCGTGGTGCTGATCTCGCACAACATGGGCGACGTCTTCGAGGTCGCCGACCGGATCACCGCGCTCTACCTGGGCCGCGTGGCCGCGGACGTCCCGACCGGGGACGTCAACCACGGCCAGGTGGTCGAGCTGATCACCGCCGGCCGGAGCGGGTCGCTGGGCATCAGCGACAACCCCGCCACCGCCACCGTCTGACCGCCGACCCCGAGAGGCCGTACCGATGAGCACCACACCCACCACCCCGCGCACCTCACCCGAGGGCGGCGGCAGCGGCGACGGCAAGGTGGCCGCCAGCGACTTCGCCGGCGACAACCGCACCGGCGGCACGCTGCGCGACTCGATCGACGACTACGTCGGGCGCCTGCGCGGCGGAGACATGGGCTCGCTGCCCGCCATCCTGGGCCTCGTCGTCCTGCTGGTCGTCTTCGGCCTGGCCAGCGACCGGTTCTTCTCCCTGCTCAACATGGCCAACCTGGTCGCCCAGGCCGGGCCGATCTGCCTGCTGGCGATGGGCCTGGTCTTCGTCCTCCTGCTCGGCGAGATCGACCTGTCCGCCGGCGTCGCGGGCGGGGTCGCCGCCACGGTGAGCGCGCTGTTCATCGTCGAGCAGGGCTTCCCCTGGTACCTGGGCGTGGTCGGCGCGATCGTCACCGGCGCCGTCATCGGCCTGGTCATCGGCGCGCTCGTGTCGCGGCTCGGCATCCCCTCCTTCGTGGTGACCCTGGCCTTCTTCCTCGGCCTCCAGGGCGTCATCCTGCGCATGATCGGTGACGGCGGCTCGATCCGCGTCGACGACCCGGTCATCCGCGGCCTGACCATCGACAACGTCCCGGTCGCCGGCGGCTGGGTGGCCGCGGTGCTGCTCACCGTGGCCTTCGCCGCCGGGACCGTGCTGCGCCAGCGCCGTCAGGTCGCCAACGACCTGCAGCACGACCCCACGAGCGTGATGCTGATCAAGATCGGCGTCGTGGCCGCCGTCGTCCTCGGGATCACCGCCGTGCTCAGCATCGACCGCAGCCTGAACCCGAACTTCCCGATCGCCGGCATCCCCTACGTCCTGCCGGTCGTGGTCGTGCTGCTGATCCTGTGGAGCTTCGTGCTGAACCGCACCACCTTCGGCCGGCACCTCTACGCGGTCGGCGGCAACGCCGAGGCCGCCCGCCGCGCCGGCATCAACGTGCTCCGGATGCGGGTCTACGCCTTCGTCATCTGCTCCTCGATGGCGGCGATCAGCGGGATCGTGCAGTCCTCGTACACCGGCAAGGTCTCCACCTCCTCCGGTGGCGGGAACGTCCTGCTCTACGCCGTCGGCGCGGCCGTGATCGGCGGCACCAGCCTGTTCGGCGGCAAGGGCCGCGCCCTGGACGCGGTGATCGGCGGCGTCGTGATCGCGACCATCGCCAACGGCCTGGGCCTGCTGAACCAGGCCGCCTACATCAACTTCCTGGTGACCGGTGGCGTGCTCCTGATCGCCGCGAGCGTCGACGCGATCTCGCGTCGCCGGCGCTCCGCCGCGGGCATCTAGGCCGGAGGTGGGCGCCCCCCGGCGGACCGGCACGGGCACGAACCAGGAGGGCGTGCGCCGGCACAACCTCGCCACCATGCTCCGCCAGGTCCACCTCGGTGGTCCGACGTCCCGCGCCGAGCTGACCGCGGCGATGGGGCTCAACCGCAGCACGATCGGCGGGCTCGTCGCGGAGCTGACCTCCCTCGGGCTCACCATGGTGACCACCGCCCCGGTCGCGGGTCGCCAGGGGGCGGGCCGGCCCTCGCCGCGGGTCGCGCTGGCCGCGAGCGGGCCCTACGTGGTCGCGGTCGACCTCGGGGTCGACCAGGTGGTGGCCGCACGGGTCGGCCTCGGCGGGCTGGTGCACCGCCGGGTGCGCGGCACCGTCGACCCGGCGGCGGAGGCCTGGCAGGTCGGCGCCGGGATCGCCGCGCTGGTGCGCGAGGCGGTGCGCGACGCCCCGGCCGGCGCGCCGCTGGTGGGGATCGGGATGAGCGTGCCGGGCCTGGTCCGGCGCAGCGACGGCCTCGTCCGGCTCGCGCCGAACCTCGGGTGGGTCGACGTCTCGCCCGGGTCGATGATCCTGGCCGCCCTCGGCGTCGACGTCCCGATGTCGCTGGCCAACGACGCCGACCTCGGCGCGCTGGCCGAGCACGGACGCGGTGTCGGCGTGGGCATCGACGACCTGGTCTTCGTCTCCGGCAACGTCGGCGTGGGTGCCGGTGTGATCGCCGGCGGCCGGCGCCTGGACGGCGCCGGCGGCTACGCCGGCGAGGTCGGGCACCTCGTGCTGAACCCCGGCGGACGGCCGTGCCACTGCGGCAACCGCGGCTGCTGGGAGACCGAGGTGGGGGCGCACGCGATCGCCGAGGCGCTGGGCCACTCGCCGGCGGCGGTGCCGTCGCTGGGCGACGTGCTCGACGGCTACGACGTGCCGCCACCCGCGCTGCACCGGATCGGGCGGCAGCTCGGCCAGGGCCTCGCCGGGATCGTCAACGTCCTCAACCCCCGGGTCGTGGTGCTGGGTGGCTACTTCCGCGCCCTGCACCGGCTCGTCCCGACCGACATCGCCGGCGGCCTGGCGGCGGCGCTGCCGGCCCCGCTGGAGTCGGTCACCCTCGCGCCGCCCGCGCTCGGGGCGGACGCCGTGCTGCTCGGGGCGGCGGAGATGGCCCTGGAGCCGCTGCTCGCGGACCCGGTCGCCGGGCTGCAGTCCTCCCTGCTCGACGCGGCGGGACGGCTGGCCGGCTGAGCGCCCACCCGGCCCGCGGTGCTGCGGGTCGCAGGCTCACGGGAGCAGGGAGAGCTCGCCGTTGAACAGCGGCTCGAGCGAGCGCTCCGCGGCACCGAGGGCGGCGGCGGCGATCCCGAGCCGGCTGGGACGCAGCTCGGGCCGCACCTGGGCCGGCGAGGCGAGGAGGCCGTCGAGGGCCCGGCGGGCCGGGTCGAGCACGTGGTCGCCGAGGACGGCGAAGTAGCCGCCGAGGACGACGACCTCCGGGTCCAGCACGTTGGTCAGCACCGCCAGCCCGACGCCGAGGTCGTGCCCGACGCGCGCCAGCCCGAGGCGCACCCCGGGGTCCACCCGGGCCCGGGCGGCGACCGCCTCGGCCGAGGCGAGCGGGGTCTCCCGCTCGGCCATGCCGACGGCGGCGAGCATCGGCAGCAGGCCGACGGCGGCCTCCCAGCAACCGGTCCGGCCGCAGCCGCAGCGCGCCTGCTCCCCGGCCAGCGGCAGGTGGCCGACCTCGCCGGCGAAGCCGGCACCGCCGCGCAGCGGTCGACCGTTCTCGAGGATCCCGGCCCCGATGCCGACGGTCCCGGTCAGGTAGAGGGCGTGGCTGACCCGCTGCGCGGCGCCGTGGCGTGCCTCGGCGCGTGCGGCGCAGTCGGCGTCGTTGCCGACCCGCACCGGCACCCGACCGGCCAGGGCCTCCTCGACCGTGCGCACCGGCTCGCCCGCCGGCAGGTCGAGGTTGGGCGTCCAGGCGACGGTGCGCTCGTCGCCGCGCACCAGGCCCGGCAGCGCCACGGTGGCGCCCACGACGCGGCCACCGCCGGCGCGGTCGAGCGTCCCGGCCACCTCCGCGACGAGGTCGGCGAGCTGGTCCAGGCCGCGGCCGGCCGGCACCGGCCGGGTGGTGCTGAGCCGCTCGCGACCGGCGAGGTCCACCACCGAGGCCGCGACGTAGTCGACGTTCAGCTCGAGGCCCAGCCCGAGCTGGTCGGCACCCGCCAGGGCGACCGGCCGACCGGGGCGACCGCGCGCGGGCGGCCCGGCGGCGTCCGCGCTCGCGTCCCCGGCGTCGGCGGGCGCGACGGCCCCGGCGTCCTCGAGGCCGCCGACGATCACCCCGACGGTCGCCTTCGACAACCCGGTGCGCGAGGCGAGCCCCGACCGGGTCGCCGGTCCGTGGTCGCGCAGGCTGCGCAGCACCAGGGAGGTGTTGGCGCGGCGCACCCCCTCGGACGTGCTCCCCGCGCCGGGGACGCCGGGGGTCACGCGCTCAGCCGCGGACGCCGTAGAGGTGCTCCAGCGCCAGCTGGTCGAGCTGCTCGAAGGCCATCCCGCGCGCGGCCAGCGCCTCGACGTCGGGGTCGGCCTCGGCCCGCAGGTCGCGCCAGGTCTCGCCCTCGCCGAGGCTGGGGACGGCGAGCTCGGGGACCCGGGCGGCCTCCAGCGCGGCGGTGACGTCGGGGTCGGCACGGAAGGCGCGGACCTTGTCGCGCAGCACCAGGTAGTTGGTCATGCAGGCCGCGGCGGAGGCCCACACGCCGTCCTCGTCCTCGGTGCGGGCGGGCTTGAAGTCGAAGTGGACCGGCCCGTCGTAGCCGCCGGTGAGCAGCGTGTCGACGACCCAGAACGCGCCCCGGACGTTGCCGGCCCCGAACCGGAGGTCCTGGTCGAACTTCGGCCCGTTCTGGCCGTTGAGGTCGATGTGGAAGAGCTTGTCGGACCACAGCGCCTGCGCGTAGCCGGCGGCCGCGCTGACGCCGGCCATCTCCTCGTGGCCGATCTCCGGGTTGACCCCGACGAGCTCGGGCCGCTCCAGCCGCTCGATGAAGGCCAGCGCGTGACCGACGGTCGGGAGCAGGATGTCGCCGCGGGGCTCGTTCGGCTTGGGCTCGATGGCGAAGCGCAGGTCGTAGCCCTGCTCGGTGACGTAGTCGCCGAGGAGGTCGAAGCCCTCCTTGTAGCGGTCGAGCGCGACGCCGACGTCCTTGGAGGCGCCGTACTCGGCGCCCTCCCGGCCGCCCCAGCAGACGTAGACCTTCGCGCCGAGCTCGGCGGCGAGGTCGACGTTGCGCATCACCTTGCGCAGCGCGAAGCGGCGCACCGCCCGGTCGTTCGAGGTGAACCCGCCGTCCTTGAACACCGGGTGGGTGAACAGGTTGGTGGTGGCGGTGGTGACGACGAGGCCGGTCTCGGCGAGGCCGGTGCGGAAGCGGTCGAGGATCCGCTCGCGCTCGTCGTCGTCGCTGCCGAACGGGATGAGGTCGTCGTCGTGGAAGTTCACGCCGTAGGCACCGAGCTCGGCGAGGCGCTCCAGCGCGTGCACGGGGTCCATCGGGGCGCGGGTGGCCTCGCCGAACGGGTCGCGGCCCTGCCAGCCGACGGTCCACAGGCCGAAGGAGAAGCGGTCCTCGGGGGACGGGGTGGGGAGGGTCATGTCGGGGCCTCTCGGTCGGTGCGGGTGGGATCGGGCGGGTGGGTCAGGACCAGCGCTGGGTGGGTCAGGACCAGGGCTGGGTGCGGTCGCGCAGGTCGGCGTAGGCGGCGCGCACGGCGGCGCCGTCGGCCCGCTCCGCGTCGGAGGCGGTGAGGGTGGTGGTCGCGCCGGGGTCCCAGGTGGGCGGTGCGTCGCCGCCGGCGAGCGCCCAGGCCGCCTGGCGGGCGGCGCCGAGGGCGACGTACTCCCCCGGCGGGGGCAGCAGCACGGGGCGGCCGAGCACGGCGGGGGCGAGGCGCTGGACGGCGGCGCTGCGGGTCGCGCCGCCCACGACGAGGAGCCGCTCGGGCTCGCGCCCGGTCTCGGCGACCAGGCGGTCGACGGCGTCGGCGAGGGCGCACAGCAGCGCCTCGACGGCGGCGCGGGCGAGGTCGGCACGGGTGGTGCCCTCGTGGAGTCCGGCCCAGGTGCCGGTGGCGCGGGGGCGGTCGGGGCTGCGCTCCCCGGCGTAGTACGGCGAGAGCACCACTCCCCCGGCGCCGGGGGTCGAGTCCAGGGCGAGGGCGGCGAGACCGTCGTGGTCGACGCCGAGCCAGGCGGCCTGCAGGTCCAGGACCCGGGCGGCGTTCAGGGTGGTGACCATCGGCAGGTAGCCGCCGGCCGCGTCGGCGAAGCCGGTGACCGTGCCGGTGCCGTCGGCGACCGGGTCGGTGCTGACGCAGGAGGCGACGCCGGAGGTGCCGATGGAGACCAGGACGTCACCGGGCTGCAGGCCCATGCCGAGGGCGGCGGCCATGTTGTCGCCGGTGCCGCCGGCGAGGGGGACGCCGTTGCGGGTGGTGGCGGCGACCGCGCCCGGCGCGACCAGGCGGGGCAGCGCCACGTCGCGGCCGAGCGCGGCGGCGGCGAGGTCGGGGCGCCAGGTGCCGCGGGCGGTGGCGAAGTAGCCGGTGCCGGAGGCGTCGCCGCGATCGGTGAACGGCTCGGTGCCGGGCTCGGCGAGGTGGGCGGAGACGTGGTCGTGGGGCAGCAGGACGCGGGCGACCCGGGCCGCGGCGGCGGGCTCGTGGTCGCGCAGCCAGCGCAGCTTGGTGGCGGTGAAGGAGGCGACCAGGACGCTGCCGACGGCCTCGGCGCACGCCTGCGGCCCGCCCATCTCGGCGACCAGGTCGGCCGCGGCGCCGGCGGAGCGGGTGTCGTTCCACAGCAGCGCGTCGCGCACCGGGGCGCCGGCGTCGTCGAGGGCCACCATGCCGTGCTGCTGGCCGCCCACCGAGACGGCGTCGGCGCGCTCGAGCAGCCCCGCGGTGGCGGCGTCGACCGCGGCGAGCCAGGCACCGGGGTCCACCTCGGTCCCGGTGGGGTGGGGCGCGGTGCGGCTGTCCACGACGCGCCCGTCGGCGGCGTCGACCAGGACGGCCTTGGTGGACTGGGTGGAGGAGTCGATCCCCATGACGAGCGTCACACGCTCATTAAGTACGACACTCGTACTTAAGTCAACCCCCGGGCGTTCCAGGCACCCGGGCGGGTGGCGCCGGGTCGCCGTACGGTGAGGGTCATGAGCCAAGACGGAGACATCTACGCCGAGGACCAGCTCTCCCGCGAGGACGCCCTCGCGGGTGCGGAGCAGGACGTCGAGGACGAGCTCGACCGCGGCTACTCCCCGCCGGAGAAGCTCTCCGGCAACATGCGGCACGGCACGACCACCGCGGAGGTCCTCGAGGGCGAGTCGATGGAGGAGCGCTTCGAGCAGGAGGTGCCGGAGGAGGACCCCTACGCGGCAGCCGCCGCCGAGGACCCCGCCGACATCGAGGCGGGCGGCGACCGCAGCGAGGTGGGCGACGAGCGCGCCGGCCGCCTGGTCGACCCCGACCAGGGCGCGGCCGAGGACGTCGAGCCGGGACTGGTCGGTCGCGACGCGGGCATCGACGGCGCCGCCGCCGGCGCCGAGGAGGCCGCCGTGCACGTCGTGCCCGAGGAGGGCGACGAGCAGATCTGACCCGGTCCTGTCGCGGTGCCCTGCGGGCACCGGGCCGGCCCTCCCGGCGCACGCCTGTGCTCCGGATTTGTGTCGTTGGGGACCAAACGACAACGTTTCGCGGCCCGGACGTGTCGTTCGTGACCATTCGGCGCCCCCCGCGACCACCGGGCGGAGCGACCCCTCGGGCATCACCCGGACGCACCCGTACCGCCGGGGCGCGTGGCTGTCCGGCGGTACGGGTGGTGCGTCGTGCTACGCGGTGCCGCGCGGGTGCGTCAGAAGGGTGGCGGGTCTGGATCCGTCACGGGCTCAGCGGGTGGGAGCCGGCGGGCGCGTTCGGCTGCGGGTGGGTCGATCCGTGTGGGGAGGGGTCGCCAGCGGGGTGGTGGCGCGGTCTCGGGGAGCGGGTCGGGTGGTGGGCCGGGGTCGGTGGGTGGGTCGAGCTGGTGGGTGCCGGCGTGGGAGCGGAGGTAGCGCAGGCCGGTGGGGCTGCGTCCAGAGGTAGAGGCCGGGGGTGAGGACGGTGTAGGTCCAGCTCATGAAGGTCTTGGCGCGGTGGTGGCGTCGACACAGCGGGGCCTGGTTGTGCGACGCGGTGGGACCCAGCGGCCAGGGGACGGGGTGCTCGTCGTCGCAGTCGGTGGCGGGGCGGGTGCAGTGGGGGAAGGTGCAGGTCCGGTCCCGCTGGTGGGTCTGGGTGGAGAGGCGGTCGGAGGCCTCGTAGGACTCGCAGTGGATGGCCTCGGCGAGGTCGAGGACCGGGCGGACGGTGATCGTCGCGGCTGATCCGCACCAGTCGCGGACCGCGGCGACGGGTACCGAGCCCAGGACGCCGGCGCCCTCGACCCGCCCGCGCTGGTCCTCGCCGGCGTTGGGACCGGCGGTCCCGCCGCACCAGCAGCCGCCGGTCGCGACGGCGGCCGCGGACAGGTGGACCGACAGGTCCACCGCCCGGCCGCGCCCGGCGCAGCCGGCCCGCGCTGCGCTTCGGTCGTCCTGGTGGGCTCGTCGGCGGGGTCGGGGAGGCTCCTGCTGGCCGAGGTGGTCGCGGGCGAGCTCACCCAGCGCCTGGGAGCGGCGCACGTCGAGGGAGTCCTCGCAGCCCAGCCGACCCAAGACGGCGGCGCGGGCGGCGAGGGCGGCGTCGAGGTCGAGGGCGTCGGGCAGGTCCAGCCCGCCGCGCAGCTCGACCACCCCCGTGTCGTTGGCGTGGGCGAGGTCGAGGCTGACGTGGCGGTCCTCGGCCGCGGCCTTGCGCTTCTCGGCCGCCGCGGCCGGGTCGAAGCGGGCCAACGCGTCCTCGACGACCCGGTCCAGCTGCGCCCCCGAGATGCCGTGCGCGAACGGCGCGACGCACGCGTCGACCCAGTCCGCGCCGTCCTCGCACAACGACATCGACGCCGCCGCGACCCGACGCGCCCGCCACACCGGGCAGCCACCGGCGACCAGCCGCTCCCACAACCGCGGGAGGCGGTAGCGGACCTCGAGGACCTCCGCGACGTAGGCCGACCCGGCCGCCGTCGACATCCCCAGCACCGCGGCGTAGTCGATGACCGCCGACTCCGCGATCACCGGGCACCCCGGACCCCCCAACGACAGACCCCGGTCCCCGAACCCCGCCGCCGCCCAGATCGCGTCCTCCGGGTCCACCCGGTGCGCGGCGCAGTACTCCACCGTCGCCACCGCCAACGCCACCTCGGCCGGCGTCGCGGGTCGCACGCGCTGCCCGGGCGGGAGCGAGGAGATCAGCGCCGGTTGGACATGCATCGATCATACTAGAACACGTGTTCGACGACCAGTGCCGTGTGCGGCAGATCTCCCACCGGCACCTGCCGGGTCGGTCTAGGATCCGGCCATGGCCGAACCCAACGTCGCTTCCCGACTGACCCGGGTCCCCCGGTTCTCCGACCTCTCCGACCGCGACCTCAAGAAGGTCGCCAAGGCCGGGCGCCTGGTGCACCTGCCCGCGCAGTGGTCGCTGATGGCCGAGACCACGCCCGCCGACAAGGCCTACGTGATCCTCTCCGGCGAGGCCGACATCCGGGTCAAGGGCGAGACCGTGGCGACGGTCGGTGCCGGCGACGTGGTCGGCGAGATCGGGGTGCTCCAGAAGCGGCTGCGCACCGCGGCCGTGGTCTCCACCACCGAGCTCGAGGTCGTGCACTTCACCAACGAGGACCTGTCCCGGCTGGCCGAGGAGGTCCCTGCGCTCGCCGAGGCCCTGCAGGCGACCGCCGACGCACACGACGGCGACTGATCGTCAGCGGACGACGACCGGCGCGGTGACGGCGAGGTCGTCGCGCAGGCGCCGGTCCAGGACGGCCTCGACGCGCCACTCGACGCGGGCGTACCGGTGGGCCGTGGTCGGGCCGGCGGTGGCGGGCACGTCGACCGAGAACGGCAGCCGCTCGATCGAGCCGGCGACGAAGTCGCGCTTGCCGGCGAGGTCGACCTCGGCGACCTTCGTGTCGCGCGTGATCCGGCCGCTCCCGACGAAGGTGAACGTCGACAGCAGCCCCTCGTCGCCGTAGATGCTGCCGTCGGTCTGCGGCGCAGCGGTGTAGGTGACCCTGCGGTGCAGGCGGATCCGGACGGCCGTGACGCCGACGTCCCGGCGCGGGCTGATCGTGAGGTGGCCGCCCAGCGTGTCGCCGGCGCGCACCGCGACGGGGACGTCGTCGAGCGTCAGCCCGTCCTCGTGCTGCTCGGGGCTCCGCGTGCTCGGCAACCCCTCGGCACCGTGGCGCACGTCGAGCGTCTCCCGCTCGACCTTGTCGAGCCCCTTGCGGTCGACCCGGGCCGAGACGGTCCACGCCACGGCGCCCGCCGAGCTCGGCAGGGCGTCGGGAGGGAGCGTGAAGGTGACCTCACCGGGTCCCACCTGCGCCGGGAGCTCCCGCTCCTCCTCGTGCAGCTGGTAGGAGCGCCACTCCTCGGTCCTGGAGGTGTCGCCGCGGTCGGCCTCGCCGTGGGTGCGGCTCACCTGCACCAGGTAGCTCGCGGTGCCCTCGAGGCAGACGCGGATGGCCCGGGCCTGGGGGTCGGGCTCGCCCGACGCCTCGAACCGCACGACCACCCCACCGCCGGGCGCGACCTCGGCGGGACTCACCGCGAGGCTCAACGCGAGCCTGTCGCCACCACGGAACCGGTCCAGGAACCCCATGCCCGGCTCACTCCCACTCGATGGTGCCCGGCGGCTTGCTGGTGATGTCCAGCGTCACCCGGTTGACCTCGTCGACCTCGTTGGTGATGCGCGTCGAGATCCGCTCCAGCACGTCGTGGGGCAGCCGCGCCCAGTCCGCGGTCATCGCGTCCTCGCTGGTCACGGGGCGCAGCACGACCGGGTGCCCGTACGTGCGGCCGTCGCCCTGCACGCCCACCGAGCGCACGTCGGCGAGCAGCACGACCGGGAACTGCCAGATGTCGCGGTCGAGCCCGGCCGCGGTCAGCTCCTCGCGCGCTATCGCGTCGGCGGCGCGCAGCACCTCGAGCCGGTCCTTGGTCACCTCGCCGACGATCCGGATGCCCAGGCCCGGCCCGGGGAACGGGTGGCGCCAGACCAGGTCGGCCGGCAGGCCGAGCTGCTCGCCCACCAGGCGCACCTCGTCCTTGAACAGCGTCCGCAGCGGCTCGACCAGCTCGAAGCGCAGGTCGTCGGGCAACCCACCCACGTTGTGGTGGCTCTTGATCGTCGACGCGCCCGCGCCACCGCCGGACTCGACGACGTCGGGGTAGAGCGTGCCCTGCACCAGGAACGCGACGGTGTCCGCGTCCTCCCCGGTGACGGCGTCCGCGAGGACGTCGGCCTCGGCCGCCTCGAAGACCCGGATGAACTCCCGACCGATGACCCGCCGCTTCTCCTCCGGGTCGCTGACCCCGGCCAGCGCGGTGAGGAACCGCTCCTCGGCGTCGACGACGACGAGGTCGGCGCCGGTGGCGGCGACGAAGTCGCGCTCGATCTGCTCGGTCTCGCCCTGCCGCATCAGCCCGTGGTCGACGTAGACGCAGGTCAGCCGGTCGCCGATGGCCCGCTGCACCAGCGCCGCGGCGACCGCGGAGTCCACGCCCCCGGACAGCCCGCAGATCGCCCGGCCGCGTTCGCCGATCTGGTCGCGCACGGCCTCGACCTGCTCCTCGACGATGTTGACCATCGTCCAGGTGGGCCGGCAGCCGGCGATGTCGTGCAGGAAGTGCTCCAGGACGGCCTGGCCGTGCTCGGAGTGCAGCACCTCGGGGTGCCACTGGACACCGGCGATGCGACGGTCGACGTCCTCGAAGGCCGCGACCGTGGCGCGCGGTGAGCGCGCGTTGACGGTGAAGCCCGGCGGGGCGACGGTCACCTCGTCGCCGTGCGACATCCACGACACCAGCTCGTCCGGCACGCCCTCGAGCAGCGTCCCGGGCTCCAGCACCGTGACCTGCGTCCGGCCGTACTCCCGCTGCCCGGTGCGCGAGACCGTGCCGCCGAGCGCCGCGGCCATCGCCATGAAGCCGTAGCAGATCCCGAACACCGGCACCCGGCCGTCGACCATCGCCGCGTCCAGCTGCGGGGCGCCCGGGTCGTAGACCGAGGACGGACCGCCGGACAGGATGACCGCCTTCGGCCCCCGGGCCAGGATCTCCTCCACCGGCGTCGTGTGCGGGACGATCTCGGAGTAGACCCGCGCCTCCCGCACGCGCCGGGCGATGAGCTGGGCGTACTGGGCGCCGTAGTCCACCACCAGCACCAGGTCGTGGTCGGTCGCCTGCGTCATCCAGGGGCCTTTCGGGTGCGCGGTCGAGGGCGGCTCATGCTACCGACCCCCGACCGGCCCGGGCCGTCCGGGGACGAAGCAGGGCCCGGCCGAGGGAGGGAGGTGGCCGGGCCCTGCGTGTCCCGGCACCGCGCGGACGCCGGGTGCCCCGCGCCGGTCGAGGGAGGGAGCCTCGGCGCGGGGTCACTGCCTCCAACGAGGCGTCCCGACCCGGGTCACGCCGGGTCGCGCGGAGCGTCCTTGCTGGTCCAGACCGGTGCGGAACGCCCCGTCCGACAGGTCAGGAGACCCCGACGATCGGCAGCCGGAGCGCCGCCGGCGCGTCGGGCGGCACCGCGGGCCGGCGCGGGGCCACCGGGTCCAGCCGGGTGTACGCGGCGCCCAGCGGCGGGCGCGGGTCCTGCTCGCCCCGGTTGGGCCACAGCGACATCGCCCGCTCGGCCTGCGCCGTGATCGTCAGCGACGGGTTCACGCCCAGGTTGGCCGTGATCGCCGACCCGTCGGCGACGTGGATCCCGGGATGGCCGTAGAGCCGCTGGTAGGGGTCGACCACACCGGTCTCCGGGGAGTCCCCGATCGCGCAGCCACCGAGGAAGTGGGCGGTCAGCGGCCGGTTGAACGGCTCGCCGATCGAGCCGCCCGCCATCCCGCCCATCGCCTCGGCCATCAGCCGGACGGCGGTGTTGCCCGCCGGGATCCAGGTCGGGTTGGGCACGCCGTGACCCTGCTTGGAGGTCAGGTAGCGCAGCCGCGTGCCGGGCACGCGCCGGGTGTAGGTGGTGATCGAGTTGTCCAGGCTCTGCATCACCAGCGCGATGATCGTGCGCTCGGACCAGTGGCGCAGGTCGTAGAGGTCGTGCAGCTTGCCGCGGTTGCGCCACAGCTCGGCCAGCCAGGTGCGCCACCGCGGCACCGGCCCGTCGCCGTCGGTCAGCACGGTCTGGAGCAGCGACATGAAGTTGCTGCCCGGCCCGTAGCGGCAGGGCTCGACGTGGGTGTCGGCGTCGGGGTGGAAGCTCGAGGTGATCGCGATGCCCTGGCTGTAGTCGACCGAGGTGTCGGGGGCGATGGCGCCGAGGATCGACTCGGAGTTGGTGCGCGAGAGCTGGCCGAGGCGTGACGAGACGCGCGGCAGGTGCCCCTCGTCGCGCATCCGGTGCAGCAGCCGCTGGGTGCCCAGCGCCGAGGCCGCCAGCACGACCTGGCCCGCGGTGAGGGTGCGGCGCGAGCCCTTGCCGGGCAGCTTCGCCTTGGTGAACCGCACGTCGACGTCGTAGCCGCCGGACCCGCGCGGCGCGACCCGGGTCACCGTGGTCAGCGCCATCACCCGCGCGCCGTGCTGCTCGGCGAGGTGCAGGTAGTTCTTGACCAGCGTGTTCTTCGCGTTGTGGCGGCAGCCGCTCATGCACGACCCGCAGCCGATGCAGGTCGTCCGGTTCGGGCCCGCGCCGCCGAAGTACGGGTCGCCGACGTCCTGGCCGGCCTCCTGGTCGGGCCCGGCGAACAGCACGCCGACCGGGGTCGGGTGGAAGGTCTCGGCGACGCCCATCTCGCCGGCGACCTTCTCCATCACCTCGTCGGCCGGGGTCCGCAGCGGGTTGTCCACCACGCCGAGCATCCGGCGGGCCTGGTCGTAGAACGGCTCGAGCTCGGCCCGCCAGTCGGTGATGTGGCGCCACTGCGGGTCGTCGAAGAACGGCTGCGGGGGCTGGTAGAGGGTGTTGGCGTAGACCAGCGAGCCACCGCCCACGCCGGCGCCCGAGACGATCATGCAGTCGCGCAGGGCGTCGATGCGCTGGATGCCGTAGCAGCCGATCTCGGGGCGGAAGAGGTACTTCGAGACCTCCCAGGAGGTCTCCGCGAAGTCCTCGTCGGCGAACCGCGGCCCCGCCTCGAGCACGCCGACCCGGTAGCCCTTCTCGGTCAGCCGCAGCGCGGTCACGGCGCCGCCGAAGCCGGAGCCGACGACGAGCACGTCGTAGTCGAGGTCCTCGGGCGGGTCGGACGGTCGGGTGTCCGTCACGGGCTCCATCACGGCCTCCTCAGGCGGTTCAGCAGGCGCAGGTTGGCCGTCATCACCCGGGCGTACGCCTCGTCGGAGAGCCCCAGCTGGGGCGCCAGCCGCAGCAGCCGCTGCGTGGCGACCGACTGGGTCTCGGTGAAGCGGTGCACGCCCTCGGCACCCTGGCGGCGGCCGACGCCGGAGAGCCGCATGCCGCCCATCGGCGCCTCGATCGAGGCGAACGTCGCGGCGAAGGCCTCGTTGACGTTGACCGTGCCGCAGCGCACCTGCCGGGCCAGCGCCCGGGCCCGGGCGCCGTCCTGGCTGTAGATCGAGGCGTTGAGCCCGTAGCCGCCGGCGTTGGCGCGCGCCACGGCGTCGGCCTCGTCGTGGAAGCGGTACAGCGCCACCACGGGGCCGAACGTCTCGTCGCCGAAGCACGTCATCTCCGGCGTGACGCCCTCGAGCACGGTCGGCTCGAACACGTACGGGCCGAGGTCGGGGCGCGCCCGGCCGCCGGTGAGCACCCGCGCGCCCTTCGCCACGGCGTCCTCGACGTGCGAGACGACCGTCGCGAGCTGGTCGGCGGAGATCAGCGAGCCCATGTCGTTGCCCCAGTCGAGCGTGGCACCGAGGGTCATCGCCCGGGTGCGGGCGACGAAGCGCTCCACGAACCGGTCGTAGACCTGGTCGGAGACGTAGATGCGCTCCATCGACACGCACAGCTGGCCCGCGTTGGAGAAGCTGGCCCGCACGGCGCCCTCGGCGCTGCGCTCGAGATCGGCGTCGCGCAGCACCAGCATCGGGTTCTTGCCGCCGAGCTCGAGCGAGCAGCCGACGAGGCGCTCGGCGCAGCGGCGGGCGACGGTGCGGCCGGTCGCCGTCGAGCCGGTGAAGCAGACGTGGTCGGCGCGGTCGACGACGGCCGTGCCGATCTCGCCGCCCGGGCCCGCCACGACCTGCCACAGGTCGCGCGGGAAGCCGGCCTGCTCGAGCAGCTCGACACCGAGCAGCGCGGTGAGCACGGTCTGCGAGTCCGGCTTGGCCACCACGGCGTTGCCGGCCAGCAGCGCCGCGAGCCCGTCGCTGAGCGCGAGGGTGAAGGGGTAGTTCCAGGGCGAGACGACGCCCACGACGCCCTTCGGCAGGTGGTCCACCTCGACCCGGGTCAGTCCCGGCACGACGCCGCGCACGCGGCGAGGTCGCAGGTGGGTGCGGGCGGTGCGGGCGTAGTAGCGCGCGGTCAGCGCGACGTGCAGGGGCTCGTCGAAGGCGTCCTTGCGGGCCTTGCCGGACTCGAGGACGACCAGGTCGAGGATCTCCTCCTGGCGGTCGAGCACGAGGTCGTGGAGCCGCAGCAGCGCGGCGGCGCGGTGCTCGAGCGAGGTGCGCGCCCACTGCTCCTGCGCCGACCGGGCCCGGCGGAACGCCTCCTCGACGTCGGCCTCGGAGGACTGCGGGACGTGGGCGAGCGGCGCACCCGTCAGCGGGGAGTGCACCGGGACGCTCCGGCCCGTCGTGGACAGCACCCGCCGGGTCAGCGCCTCGGTGTAGTCCGGCTCCAGCGCGTAGACCGCGGTCGGGTCGTGCTCCGGGTCGTGGGGGCCGTCGACGGTCGGGTCGCCGGAGGTCGGGGACGTGCCGTGGCCGTTCATGCACCGAGAGTACGCAGGGTGTCACTCGCGTTTCTACCCTTCGGTAACCGACGTGGCGCTGGACACACCGCCCCGATGTGTCAAGCGGGGCGGGAGGGCCCCCGTCGCCCGGTCGGGGACGGGTCGGGGACCGCGACGTCGCCGACCACGAGACCCTCCTCCTCCCCCAGCCGTGCCACCACGCCACCGGGGTCGACCACGGCGGAGCCGCCGACGGTGCTCCGCGTGCCGCGCCGTCCGGCGCTCGGGCCGGTCGCCCCCGCGTGGACCACGGCCATCCCGGCGGCGGCGCACCGGGCGAGGGTGCGGTCGCGCCGCCGCTCGGAGCCCGCGAACCAGGCTGCGCTGAGGGCGTAGACCACGGCGCCGGCGGCCGCGGCCGCCGGCGCGTGGCCCGGCTCGCCGGCGTCGGAGCAGATCGCGGGCGCCACCGCCGCGCCGTTCACGTCGAGCAGCACCTGCCGGTCGCCGTCGCCGGGGACGAACCAGGCCCGCTCGTCGTCGTCGGGATGCTGCTTGTCGTAGTCGCAGCGCAGGCCGCCGTCGGGTCGCAGCTCGAGCATCGTGATGACGTCGCCGACCGGTCGGCGCACCGGGTGCGCCACCAGGACCACCAGCCCCGCGGTGGTGACGGCCTCGCGCAGCGGGTCGAGCCAGCCACCGGCCGGGTCGCCGCCGACCAGCGCAGCAGCCTCGGGGAACCCGCCCCGGGCGAAGAGGTGCTCGTCGTACCCGCACAGGGCGGCCTCGGGCAGCACCAGCAGCGCAGCGCCGGCGTCACCGGCGCGCGCGACCAACCGGACGGCCGTCGCCACGTTCCCCGCGAGGTCCCCGGGGCGGGAGACGACCTGACCCGCGGCGACCCTCACCCCGCCCTCACCCCGCCGCTCACCCGACCAGCCGGGCCGCAGAGACCAGGGTGCGCAGCCGTCCCGGCGGCAGGTCCTCCTCGAGCACCCGGCGGACCGGCCCGCTGTCGGGGGCGTGCAGCATCCGTCGAGCGGGGGCCGGGGCCGCGACGAGGCCGACGTGGTGCACCCGGTGGCCGGGCCGGGCGAAGAAGTAGAGGTCGCCGACGAGCACCTCGTCGAGGTCGACCGGGGGGAGCGCGGCGGCCTGGTCGGCGGCGTCGCGCGGCACGCGCAGACCGGCCGCGCGGCAGACCCCGTGGACGAGCCCCGAGCAGTCGAGCCCGTCCCCGCTCAGCCCGCCCCACTGGTACGGCGTGCCGAGGTGGGCCGCGGCGGCCGCCACCAGGTCCTCGCCACTGGCCCCCTGGTCGGGGGGCTGCGGGAAGCGGGCCTCCGCGTCGGTCTCGCGGAGGTCGTCCGCGCGCACCCAGCCGGGGTACCCGGCCGGGTCCAGCGAGGACGGCTGCCACGGGGCGACCACCCGTACCCACCCGTGGTCGGACCCGACCACGCCGACCGGCTCGCCCGGCATCAGCTGGGTCACCTGCTCCGAGCCGGGGTCGGGCGCGAGGCGCACCGGGGCCAGGGTGCGCGCGGCGGTCGCCATGGTCACGATCCTCCCAGCCCGGGCCCCAGCAGGCCCTCGACGCCGAGGCCGGGGGTGTCGGGGAGCACCAGGTCGGTGCCGTCGTAGGCCGGTCCGCCGGCGTAGGGCGTGCGGACCGCCCACCAGGCGGCGTCCAGGTCGGCCCCCCAGGTCGCGCCGACCGCTGCGACCAGCGCCGCGGCCGCGCCCACGCCCAGGTGGGTCTCCATCATCGACCCGACCATGGTGCCCAGCCCGTGGCGCCGGGCCACCTCGAGCAGCTCGAGGGCGGGGGTCGGCCCGCCGCACTTGGCGAGCTTGACGTTGACGGCGTCGCAGGCGTCGAGCCGGAGCAGGTCGACGAGGTCGTCGAGGTCGCGCACCGCCTCGTCGGCCATCACCGGGGTGCCCACGTGGGCGCGGACGTGGGCCAGGGCGAGGTGGTCGCGCGCCGGTACCGGCTGCTCGACGAGGGTGACGCCGAGCCCGGCGTCCTCGAGCGCGCGGACCACGCGCACGGCGGTGGGCGCGTCCCAGCCCTGGTTGGCGTCGAGGCGCAGCTCGACGTCGGCGCCGACCGCGTCCCGCACCGCGCGCACGCGGTCGACGTCCTGGAGCGCGCCGCCGGCGCCGGTGCCGACCTTGACCTTGAGCACCGTGAAGCCCTCGGCGACGCGGGCGGCGGCCGCGGCGGCCAGCGCCGGGGCGTCGCCGGCGGCCAGGGTGACGTCGGTCGGGACCCGTCGCGACGACGACGGCGCGCGACCGGCGGTGCGGGCGAGGTGGTCGGCGAGCGGGAGGCCCGCGCGCCGGGCGGCGAGGTCGTGCAGCGCGGTGTCCACGGCCGACTTCGCACCCGCGTTGCCGACCGCGCAGCCGGCCAGCCGGGGCCAGGCGTCGCGCGGGTCGGCGGGGAGGCCGAGCAGCGCGTCGCGCACCGGGCCCTCGACGCAGGCGGTGGTGCCGGCCAGCGAGTCGCCGGTGATCCGCCACGCCTGCGGGGCCTCGCCCCAGCCGGTCGCCCCGTCGTCGTCGCGCACCCGGACCACCACCGCGTCGACCGCGGTCGTCCGCCGGACGGCGGTGACGAACGGTTCGCGCAGCGGCACGCAGACCGCGACCGCCTCGATCGTGGCCACGCGGCTCACGGGCTCAGCCGCCCCCGGCGGACCCGGCGGGAGGGGCGGGGAGGTCGGCGAGGCGCACCGCGAGATCGACGAGGTCGCGGGCCCGCAGGGTCGGCTCGTCGAGGTAGCGCGGGTAGGGCGTGCGGCCGTCGCGGTCGATCCAGGCGCCGGACCAGCCGGCCTGCTGCGCGCCGTGGACGTCCCAGGGGTGCACGGCCACGAGCAGGTGGCCGGCCGCCGGCACGCCGGACCAGGAGACCGCGTGGGCGTACGCCGCCGGGGCCGGCTTCCAGACCCCGGCGTCGGCCACGGTGAGGGTGGCCTCGACGAGGTCGGCGACCCCGGCGCGCTCCAGGAGGCCCTCGGCGACCGCGGCGGAGCCGTTGCTGAGCGTCGCGACCCGCACCTCGAGGTCGCGCAGGGCGCGCAGGCCGTCCGGGACGTCCGGGTGCACGTCCAGCGCCATGAAGCCCTCGATGACGTGGTCGGCGGCCTCGTCGCGGCGCTCCTGGGACAGGTCGAGCGGCAGCAGCGTGGCGAGGACGTCGCGCCCGATGTCGGCGAAGGCGGCCTGCTGGCCGGCGGCGGCGAGCGCCATCCCCTCGCGCAGCACCGAGGCGAACCAGGTCGCCGCCAGTCCCTCGTCGGCGCCGAGGTCGGTGAAGCGGGCGCGGAGGGGGGCGAGGTCGGAGAGCGTCTCGTTGACGTCGAGGACGACCACGCGGGGCCGGGTCGGGGCGCTCACGTGGCCACCACCTCGACGCGCTGGAACTCCTTGAGGTCGGTGTAGCCGGTGGTGGCCATCGACCGGCGTAGGGCGCCGATCAGGTTCATCGTGCCGTCGGCGACCCGCGAGGGCCCGAACAGGATCTCCTCGAGGGTGCCGACCTGCTCGAGCTCGACCCGCTGGCCGCGGGGCAGCTCGTCGTGGTGGGCCTCGGCTCCCCAGTGGAAGCCGCGGCCGGGCGCGTCGGTGGCCCGCGCGAAGGGCGAACCGACCATCACCGCGTCGGCGCCGCAGGCCACCGCCTTGGCGACGTCGCCGGACTTGCCGATCGACCCGTCGGCGATCACGTGGACGTAGCGCCCGCCGGACTCGTCGAGGTAGTCGCGCCGGGCCGCGGCCACGTCGGCGACCGCGCTCGCCATCGGCACGGCCAGGCCGAGCACGGTGCGCGTGGTGTGGGCGGCACCCCCGCCGAAGCCGACGAGGACGCCGGCCGCGCCGGTGCGCATCAGGTGCAGCGCCGCCTGGTGGGTCGCGCACCCGCCGACGACGACCGGGACGTCGAGCTCGTAGATGAACTCCTTGAGGTTCAACGGCTCCGACTGGCTGGACACGTGCTCGGCGCTGACCGTGGTCCCGCGGATGACGAACATGTCGACGCCGGCGTCGACGACGACCTTGGAGAGCTCCTGGGTGCGCTGCGGGGACAACGAGCCGGCCACGGTCACGCCGGCCTCCCGCACCTCGCGGAGGCGTTGGGTGATCAGCTCGGGGACGACCGGCTCGGCGTAGATCTCCTGCATCCGGCGGGTGGCCTCGGCGCCGCGGAGCCCGGCCACCTCCTCCAGGAGCGGCTCGGGGTCCTCGTAACGGGTCCACAGGCCCTCGAGGTTGAGGACGCCCAACCCGCCGAAGCGGCCCAGCGCGATCGCGGTGGCCGGCGACATCACCGAGTCCATCGGCGCGGCCAGGACGGGGATGTCGAACCGGTAGGCGTCGATCTGCCAGTCGACCGAGACCTCCTCCGGGTCGCGCGTACGCCGGGACGGCACGATCGCGATGTCGTCGAAGGCGTAGGCCCGCCGTGCTCGCTTGGCCTGCCCGATCTGGATCTCGGTCACCGGGTCAGCGTAGAGGCACCCCTCGCGGCGCCCGCTCAGCGGTGAGGCCGCTGCGGGGGCGGGTCCGCCGCCGGTCCGTCCACACCCGAGCCTCCGCCGCCTGGCGCTCGAACACGTGTTCTAGTATGATCGATGCATGTCCACCGTCGCCGATCTCCTCGCTCCCGCCCGGGCCGCGCGCGCGACCCGCGACGCGGCCGAGGTGGCGTTGGCGGTGGCGACGGTGGAGTACTGCACCGCGCACCGGGTGGACCCCGAGGACGCGATCTGGGCCGCGGCCGGGTTCGGGGACCGGGGTCTGTCGTTGGGGGGTCCGGGGTGCCCGGTGGTGGCGGAGTCGGCGGTCATCGACTACGCCGCGGTGCTGGGGATGTCGACGGCCGCCGGGTCGTCCTACGTCGCGGAGGTCCTCGAGGTCCGCTACCGGCTCCCGCGGTTGTGGGAGCGGCTGGTCGCCGGCGGCTGCCCGGTGTGGCGGGCCCGCCGGGTCGCGGCCGCGTCGATGTCGTTGTGCGAGGACGGCGCGGACTGGGTCGATGCGTGCGTGGCGCCGTTCGCGCACGGCATCTCGGGGGCGCAGCTGGACCGGGTCGTCGAGGACGCCCTGGCCCGCTTCGACCCGGAGGCCGCCGACGCCAAGCGGAAGGCCGACGCCGAGGGGCGCCGCGTCGACCTGGACCTGGCCCACGCCAACGAGTCCGGGAGTGGTCGAGCTGCGCGGCGGGTTGGACCTGCCCGACGCCCTCGACCTCGACGCCGCCCTCGCCGCCCGCGCCGCCGCGTTGGGCCGGTTGGGCTGCGAGGACTCCCTCGACGTGCGCCGCTCCCAGGCGCTGGGTGACCTCGCCCGCGACCACCTCGGCCAGCAGGAGCTCCCCGACCCCGCCGATCCCGCCGAGGACCGCGACGGCACCGCGGCGGGCGCACGCGCGCCACCAGCAGCGCACGCGCGCCGGGCCGGGCCGGTCGACCTGTCGGTCCACCTCTCCGCGGCCGCCGTCGCGACCGGCGGCTGCTGGTGCGGCGGGACCGCCGGTCCCAACGCCGGCGAGGACCAGCGCGGACGGCTCGAGGGCGCCGGCGTCCTCGGCTCGGTGCCCGTCGCCGCGGTCCGCGACTGGTGCGGATCAGCCGCGACGATCACCGTCCGCCCCGTCCTCGACCTCGCCGAAGCCATCCACTGCGAGTCCTACGAGGCCTCCGACCGCCTCTCCACCCAGACCCACCAGCGGGACCGGACCTGCACCTTCCCCCACTGCACCCGCCCCGCCACCGACTGCGACGACGAGCACCCCGTCCCCTGGCCCCTCGGACCCACCGCGACCCACAACCAGGCCCCGCTGTGCCGACGCCACCACCGCGCCAAGACCTTCATGAGCTGGACCTACACCGTCCTCACCCCCGGCCTCTACCTCTGGACCAGCCCCACCGGCCTGCGCTACCTCCGCTCCCACGCCGGCACCCACCAGCTCGACCCACCCCAGCAGAGCGGCCCACCACCCGACCCGCTGCCCGAGACCGCGCCACCACCCCGCTGGCGACCCCTCCCCCGACACATCGACCCACCCGCAGCCGAACGCGCCCGCCGGGCCGCACCCGCAGGGCCAGCCTCGGACCCGGACCCGCCACCCTTCTGACCGCCGCGAGCACCGCTGCTACCTCAGCCAGCACCCGTACCGCCGGACAGCCACGCGCCCCGGCGGTATGCGTGCGTCCGGACGAGCCCTCGGGGTCCTCCTGCCCTGTGGTCACGGGGGAGCGCCGATTGGTCACGAACGACACGTCCGGGCCGCAGAAACGTTGTCGTTTGGTCCCCAACGACACGTATCCGGAGCACAGGCGTGCGCCGGGAGGGCTGACCTCGGCGCCTGCACCGCACCGGCGGTACTCGTGCGCCCGGGGTCAGCGTTCCGACCGGCCGGCGTCAGTCAGCGTCCGGCGTAGTTGGGGGCCTCGACGGTCATCTGGACGCCGTGGGGGTGGCTCTCCTGGAGCGAGGCCTGGGTGATCCGGACGAACCGACCCTTGTCCTGCAGCTCGGGGACGGTGCGGGCGCCGACGTAGAACATCGACTGGGTCAGGCCACCGGTCAGCTGGTGGGCGACGGCGGAGAGGGGACCGCGGTAGGCGACCTGGCCCTCGATGCCCTCAGGCACGATCTTGTCGTCGCTGGCGACCTCGGCCTGGAAGTACCGGTCCTTGGAGTACGACTTCTTGCTGCGGCTCGACATCGCACCGAGCGAGCCCATCCCGCGGTAGGACTTGAACTGCTTGCCGTTGACGAAGACCAGGTCGCCCGGCGACTCCTCGCAGCCGGCCAGCAGGGAGCCGACCATGACCGCGTCGGCCCCGGCGACGAGGGCCTTGGCGATCTCGCCGGAGTGCTTCATGCCGCCGTCGGCGATGACCGGCACGCCGGCCGGTCGGGCGGCGAGGGACGCCTCGTGGACGGCGGTGACCTGGGGGACGCCCACGCCCGTGACCACGCGGGTCGTGCAGATCGAGCCCGGGCCGACCCCGACCTTGACCGCGTCGGCGCCGGCGTCGACGAACGCCTGCGCGCCCGAGCGGGTGGCGACGTTGCCACCGATGACCTGGACGTCCCGGGTCGCCGGGTCGCGCTTGAGCCGGGCGACCATGTCCAGCAGCAGCCGCACGTCGCCGTGCGCGGTGTCCGCGACCAGCACGTCGACCCCGGCCTCGACGAGGGTCGTCGCCCGCAGCCAGGCGTCGCCGAAGTAGCCGATCGCGGCGCCGACCATCAGCCGGCCGTGCGCGTCGTTCGAGGCCAGCGGGTGCTGCTCGGACTTCACGAAGTCCTTGACCGTGATCAGGCCCGCCAGCCGGCCCTGCTCGTCGACCAGCGGCAACCGCTCGCGCTTGTGCCGCCGCAGCAGCAGCGTCGCCTCGTCGCGCCCGATCCCCACCGGTCCGGTGACCAGCGGCATCGGCGTCATCACCTCGTCGACCTTCGTCGTCGACCACTCCGCGACCGGGGTGAAGCGCAGGTCGCGGTTGGTGATGATGCCCAGCAGCCGCTGCTCGGTGTCCACCACCGGCAACCCCGAGACGCGGTACTCACCGCACCGCTGGTCCAGCTGCTCCAGGGTCGCGTCCGGCCCGATCGTGACCGGGTTGGAGATGATCCCCGTCTGCGTCCGCTTCACCAGGTCGACCTGGTAGGCCTGGTCCTCGATCGAGAGGTTGCGGTGCAGCACGCCCAGGCCGCCCTCGCGGGCCATCGCGATCGCCATCCGCGACTCGGTCACGGTGTCCATCGCGGCGCTGACCAGCGGCACCTTCAGCGTGATCCCCCGCGTCAGCCGCGAGGAGGTGTCGATGTCCGCGGGCGCGAGGTCGGAGTGCCCGGGCAGCAGCAGGACGTCGTCGTAGGTCAGGCCCAGGGCCGCGAACTTCTCCGGGAGCTCCTCCACGCGGTCATCCTAGGCGCCGCGGGTCAGCCCGCCAGCGGGCGGACGTCACGCAGCGGGATCCGCACCGTCAGCTCGTCCCCGGACATCCGGATCCGCCCACGCATGCCCGCCGAGAGCACCATCGGCATCACCGCCTGGTTGTCCGCCCGCGTGCGCACCACCAGCTCCTCGCCGCCCAGCCGACGCGCCAACCGGCAGGTGTCGCCGAGCAGGCGGGTCCCGATCCCGCGCCGCTGCCAGGACACGTCGACGACCAGGTCCGCGTGCCGTGCGGCGGGGTCGTCCGCGGCCACCGGCAGCAGCCGCGCCTCCCCCACCACCTGCCCGCCGACGCTCGCCCGGACGGTCGCGCCGTCCACGGCGTAGGCGACCTGCATCCCCGCCCCCAGCCGCCGGGCGGGCCCCACCGCGGCCCGCTCGCGACCCAGCACGTCGCTGACCAGCGCCGCCATCGCCAGACCACGCTCCCGCTCGGTGACGGTGAACGGGGCCGGCCGCCGCACCTGCACCCGCACGTCGGCCACCCGCAGCTCGAGCACGTCGGCCGGACCGTCGCCCACCTCGGTGTCGGCGTCGAAGAGCCGGGCCAGCACCTCCGGGAACGACGCGGGCTGCGCCAGCACGGAGCGCGCCGCCTCGACGTAGCGGGTGGGCTGGTCGTCCAGCGCCGCGACCGAGCACGGGACCGCCAGCACGTCGGCGCCCCCGGCCCGCCGCACCAGGTCGGCGACCGCCGCCTCGTCGAGCCGTCCCGGCGCCTCGAGCACCAGCTCGTCGGTCACCGGTCCGACCGCGCCGGTCCGCGTCCCCGGCAGCACCTGGATCCGGCGGATGTCGACCCCCGCCTCGCCGCAGGTGCGTGCCAGGCCCGCCAGCGTGCCCGGTCGGTCCGGCAGGTTCGTCCGCACGCGCCACAGCATGGGCGCCACGATGCCCGCCCGAGGTTGCCGAGCCGGGTCGGCGCTGTTACGCCGACGACACGTCGGTGGCGGCGCCCTCCACCGCGGCGGAGACCGCCTCGCGCAGCCCCCGGGCGGCGAGCCGGTCGGCCCGCTCGTTGCCCTCGTTGCCGGCGTGGCCCTTCACCCAGGACCACCGCACGTCGTGGCGCTGCTCGCACTCGCGCAGCCGCTGCCACAGGTCGCGGTTCTTCACCGGCTCCTTGGCCGAGGTCAGCCAACCGTTGCGCTCCCAGCCCGCGGCCCACTTCGTGATCCCGTTGCGGACGTAGGTGCTGTCGGTGTGCACGTGCACCGACACCCGCCGGGTCAGCGCCTCCAGCGCCATGATCGGCGCGGTCAGCTCCATCCGGTTGTTGGTCGTGGTGCCGGCCTCCCCGCCGCACAGCTCGAGCTCGTGGCGACCGACCTGGAGCAGCGCCCCCCACCCGCCGGGTCCGGGGTTCGGCACGCACGCGCCATCCGTGTGGACCACCACCACCTCGGCGTCCCCACCCTCGCCGGCCCCGGTTCCCACGGGCGCCACGCTAGGCCACCCGCGCCAGACTGGGCGCGTGGTCCCCCTCGAGCTCGCCCGCCGGCTGCGTGACGCGGGCCTGGTGTGGTCCCCCGCCGCCGGCGACGCGTTCGCCGTGCCCGACCGCGACCTCGACGAGGAGGTGTTCCACCTCGCCGACATGGTCGTCGAGGTGCTCGACGTGCCCGGCGGGTCCCGGCTGCTGGCCTTCAACGGCACCACCGAGTGGGCCCTGGACAGCGTCGATGCCGACGACGCCGTGTGGCTGCCCCGCGAGGACCAGCTGCGGGAGGTCCTCGGCGACCGGTTCGTCGCGCTCGAGCGTCTCGACGGTGACCAGCCCGGCTACGCCGTCGTCGTGCACGGCGGCGACGGGCCGCAGCGCCACGTCGACGTCTCCCCGGTCGCGGCCTACGCCCGCGCGGTGCTGCGGGTGCTCACCGGGACGTGACACCGGCCCGCCGCGCTGAGCGCGACGGGCCGGTGCGAGGTGCTACGAGGAGCGCGGCTCAGTGACCGTGGCCGTGGCCGTGACCGGCCGCGGGCGCGTCCTCCTCCTCGGGCTTGTCGACGACCAGGGTCTCGGTCGTCAGCAGCATGCCGGCGATCGAGGTGGCGTTGACCAGCGCGGAGCGGGTCACCTTGACCGGGTCCAGGACGCCCTGGGCGACCAGGTCGCCGTACTCGCCGGTCGCGGCGTTGTAGCCGTTGCCGACGCCGAGCTCGCGGACCTTGGTGGTGATGACGTAGCCGTTGTCGCCACCGTTCTCGGCGATCCAGCGCAGCGGCTCGTCGGCGGCCTTGCGCACGATGCGCACGCCCACCGCCTCGTCGCCGGTCAGGCCGAGGTCGCCCTCGAGCGCGGAGACCGCGTGGATGAGGGCGGAGCCGCCGCCGGCGACGATGCCCTCCTCGATCGCGGCGCGCGTCGCGGAGACGGCGTCCTCGATGCGGTGCTTCTTCTCCTTCAGCTCCACCTCGGTGGCGGCGCCGACGCGGATCACGCAGACGCCCCCGGCCAGCTTGGCCAGGCGCTCCTGCAGCTTCTCGCGGTCCCAGTCGGAGTCGGTGTTCTCGATCTCCGCCTTGATCTGGTTGACCCGGGCGTCGACCTCGGCGGCGTCGCCGCCACCGTCGACGATCGTGGTGTCGTCCTTGGTGACCACGACGCGGCGGGCGGAGCCGAGCACCTCGAGGCCGACCTGGTCGAGCTTGAGCCCGACCTCGGGGGCGACGACCTGCGCGCCGGTGAGGGTCGCGATGTCCTGCATCATCGCCTTGCGGCGGTCACCGAAGGCCGGGCTCTTGACCGCGACCGCGTTGAAGGTGCCGCGGATCTTGTTCACGACCAGGGTCGAGAGCGCCTCGCCCTCGACGTCCTCGGCGAGGATGAACAGCGGCTTGCCGGCCGCGATGACCTTCTCCAGCAGGGGCAGCAGGTCGGAGACCGAGGAGATCTTGCCCTGGTGGAGCAGGATGTAGGGGTCGTCGAGGACGGCCTCCATGCGCTCCTGGTCGGTGACGAAGTACTGCGAGATGTAGCCCTTGTCGAACTGCATCCCCTCGGTGAACTCCAGGTCGGTGCCCATGGTGTTGGACTCCTCGACCGTGATCACGCCGTCCTTGCCGACCTTGTCGAAGGCCTCGGCGAGCAGCTCGCCGATGTGGGAGTCGCGGCTGGAGATCGTGGCGACCGAGGCCATGTCCTCCTTGGTCTCGACCTCGCGGGCGGCGTCGCGCAGGGCGTCGCCGACGGCGGCGGTGGCGAGGTCCATGCCCCGCTTGAGGCCCATCGGGTTGGCACCGGCGGCGACCGCGCGCAGGCCCTCGTGGACCATCGCCTGGGCCAGGACCGTCGCGGTGGTGGTGCCGTCACCGGCGATGTCGTTGGTCTTGGTGGCCACCTCCTTGGTCAGCTGGGCGCCGAGGTTCTCGAACGGGTCGTCGAGCTCGATCTCCCGGGCGACGGTGACCCCGTCGTTGGTGATCGTGGGGGCACCCCACTTCTTGTCGAGGACGACGTAGCGGCCCTTGGGGCCGAGGGTCACCTTGACGGCGTTGGCGAGGGCGTCGACGCCCCGCTCGAGCGCGCGCCGGGCGTGCTCGTCGAACTCCAGGATCTTGGGCATGGCTCTCCTTGTGCTGGGACGTGCAGTGGCGTGCTGGGTGACAGGACGTCGGGAGACGGCTCCGGGCCGTGCCCCGCCGTCGTGCCGGAGCACGTCGGCGGGTGCACGACCCGGGGGTGGATCAGCTGCCGACGACGGCCAGGACGTCACGGGCCGAGAGGATCAGGTACTCCTCGCCGGCGTACTTGACCTCGGTGCCGCCGTACTTGCTGTAGATGACCTTGTCGCCCACGGCGACGTCGAGCGGGACCCGGTTGCCGTTGTCGTCGACACGACCGGGGCCGAGCGCCAGGACCTCGCCCTCCTGGGGCTTCTCCTTGGCGGTGTCGGGGATGACGAGACCCGAGGCGGTGGTCTGCTCCGCGTCGAGCGGCTTGACCACGATGCGGTCCTCGAGGGGCTTGATGTTGACCGACACGATGTCGACCTCCATTTTCTCCACTGGTTGCTGAGTGGTTGCTGACTGGGTGGTGGTGCACGTCGGGGCAGGGTCGGGGCTCGCCGTCGCGGGGGTCGGGCCCGGTCGCCTGCGCTGGCACCCTCACGGGGAGAGTGCCAGTCAGAAACTAGCACTCGCCCAGAGCGAGTGCCAGCGGCCCCCCGCCGTGTCCCGCCTGCCAGGATGACGACGTGGACCTCGACACGTTCGCGCTGGCTGCTCGGCGAGCCAGGGCACCGCGGTGCTCGCCGCCTGCGAGGAGGACGCCGTCGACCCCGGTGCGCTGCCGGCGAGCGCACCCCGGACCGGGTCGCCGCCGCCCGCACCCAGGTCGACCTGCGACGGGCGGCCGTCGCCAAGCTCGGCGCCGACGCCGCGGCGATGTGGTTCACCCGCGACGGCCTCGAGCAGGCCACCCGGGCGCGGTCGCCACCCACCGGGCGGCGCGGCTCGCGGCGTACGGCGCAGCTCGCTGGTCGACCTCGGGTGCGGGATCGGCGGCGACCTGGTCGCCGCCGCCCGGGCCGGGCTCACCGCGTCGGGGTCGACCTCGACCCGCTGCGCGCCGCGCGTCGCCGAGGCCAACCTCGCCGCCCTCGGCCTGCCCGGCGCGGTGGCCGTCGCCGACGCCACCACGCTCGACCTCACCCCGTTCGACGTCGCCTTCGCCGACCCCGCCCGCCGGACCGGGCGCGGGCGCAGCTTCCGGGTCGACGACTGGACCCCGCCGTGGTCCTTCGTCGAGGGGCTGCTGACCCGCGACGCCTGCGTCAAGGCCGCCCCGGGCCTGCCCCACGACCGCGTCCCCGCGGGCGTGGAGGCGGAGTGGGTCAGCGACGACGGCGAGGTCAAGGAGGTCGCGCTGTGGGCCGGCGGGCTGGCCACCGCCCGCCGGCGCGCGACCGTGATCGACCGGAGCGGTCTGGCCACCCTCACCGACGAGGACCCCGTCGCCGACGACCTCGGCGACGTCCGCGCGTTCCTCTACGAGCCGGACGGCGCGGTGATCCGCGCCGGCCTGGTCACCGCGGTCGCCGCGGCCGTGCAGGCGGCGCGGGTGGACCCCCACCTGGCCTACGTCACCTCCGACCACTCCGTCCGCAGCCCGTTCGCCCGCTGCTACCGGGTGCTCGAGCCCGGCTGCCCTTCCGCGAGAAGCCGCTGCGCGCGGCGCTGCGCGAGCGCGACGTCGGCGCGCTGACGATCAAGAAGCGCGGCGTCGAGGTCGTGCCCGAGGAGCTGCGCAAGCGGCTGCGGCTCACCGGGTCGACCCCGGCCACCATCGTGCTGACGCGGGTGGCCGGTCGGGGTGCGGCGCTCCTGGTCGAGCCCGTCTAGGACCTTCCCGGGGCGGTCCGCTCCAGCATCGACCCGGGCCAGCGGCCGGCTGCGCAGCGGGCGCGCCACGGCCGACCACAGCTCCGCGACCAGCTCGTCGTCGGCGCCGCGGGCGCGCAGCAGGCGGGCCAGCCAGTCCCGGGTCTCGACCAGGATCGTCTCGTCGTCGGTGACGAGAGCGGCGGCGAGGCTGCCGAGGAGGTGCCCGACGTGCCCCGCCAGCCCCTCGAGCCCGACCTCCGGGGCCGGGGCGACCGACCCCGACCACGAGCGCACCCGGCGGGCGGACACCGCGCGGAGCACCATCGGGACGACCTCGCGGGCGTGGTCGACGATCCACCAGCCCTCGTCCTCCGCCGGTCGCACCGGTCCGGGCGCGGGCGCAGCCGACCGCGCCGGCAGCCCGGCCAGCACCCGCAGCGCGGCCGGGACGTCACCGGCGTGCGCCGTCGCACCGAGCGTGACGGCCCGCTGCGGGTGACCGGCCAACGCGCGTCCGCCGAGCACGACCGGCACCCCCAGCGCCCGGATGCCGCCGACCAGGGCCTCGGCGCGGGCCAGGGTCGGGTTCAGCGAGGCGCTGAGCAGCACCGCGAGCGGCCCGAGCGCCGCGACCTGGCGCAGCAGGTCCGTGGGCTCGGGATCGGCTCCGGCGTAGTGCACGCGCAGCCCGGCCAGGGTCATCCCCTCGGCCACCACGAGGGCCGGGAGCGCGTGCCGCTCGCCGGGGACGCAGGACACGACCACGAGCGGCGCGTCGTCGGGCGGGCGGGGCGTCGCGGAGTACAACCAGTGCACCAGTCCCTCGTTGACGGCAGTGGCGGCGTGCTCCTGGGCGATGCTCCACCGCCCTGCCAGCCACAGCTCGCCGATGCGCTGCTGAGCAGGGACGACCAGATCCTCGACCAGGTGACCGGCCCCGAGCCCGCCGTCGTGCAGCGCGCGCACGGCCGCCGAGGGCGCGGTGCCGGTCGGCGGTGGTCAGCGCGGCCCAGTACTCGGACCGCAGCGCCTGCTCACGGTCCGGGTCGGGCTCCCCGCGCTCACGCCGACGCCACGCCACCACTCCCCCTGTGATCGGCCTCCGACACTACTCCCGCCCGACCCGGGAGGCTCGTCACCAGTCGGCGGACGCCGCCCGCTCCGCCCCGATCGTGGTGTCGTCGCCGTGGCCGGTGTGCACCACGGTCTCGTCGGGCAGCGCGAACAGCCGGGCGCGGATCGACGCCACGATGACGCCGGCGTCGCTGATAGGAGCGGCCGGTCGCGCCGGGTCCACCGGCGAAGAGGGTGTCGCCGGTGAAGACGCAGCCGAGGTCGGGGGCGTGCAGGCACACGGCCCCCGGCGAGTGGCCGGGCGTGTGCAGCACCTCGAGCTGGTGCCCGGCGACCTCGAGCACCGTGCCGTCGGCGAGGTCGACGTCCCACAGGTAGGCGTCGGGGTCGTCCGGCGTCGCCGTGGGTGAGCTCCCACAGCGGCCGGTCGTCGGGGTGCAGGCAGCATCGGCGCGCCGACCCGCTCGCGCAGCGCGGGCGCGACCCGGCAGTGGTCGTCGTGGGCGTGGGTCAGCACGATCGCCCGGACCGTGCGACCGGCGACCAGCGCCACGATGTCCTCGACGCTGTGGGGGGCGTCGATCACCACGCACTCGTCGTCGTCGCCGACCACCCAGAGGTTGTTGTCGACCTCGTGGGTCTCGCCGTCGAGGGAGAAGGTGCCGGACGAGACGGCGTGGTCGACCCGCAGGCGCGCCGCTCATCAGAGGATCACGACCGAGCGCAGGACGTCGCCGCCGTGCATCTTGTCGAACGCGGCCTCGACGTCGCCGATGCCGATCTCCTCGGTCACGAACGCGTCGAGGTCGAGCCGGCCCTGCTGGTAGAGGTCGACGAGCATCGGGAAGTCGCGGCTGGGCAGGCAGTCGCCGTACCAGCTGGACTTCAGCGCGCCGCCGCGGCCGAAGACGTCGATGAGCGGGAGGTCGGGGATGCTCATGTCGGGCGTCGGGACGCCGACCAGCACGACGGTGCCGGCCAGGTCGCGGGCGTAGAACGCCTGCTTCCAGGTCTCCGGCCGGCCCACGGCCTCGACGACCACGTCGGCGCCCTCGGCGCCGCCGGTAGGTCTCCGCGCAGATCCGCTTGATCTCCTCGACCGGGTCGACCTTCGACGAGTCGACGGTGTGGGTGGCGCCCATCCGGGTCGCGGTCTCGAGCTTCTTGGGGTCGATGTCGACGGCGATGACCGGGCACGCACCGGCCAGCACCGAGCCGGCGACGGCGGCGACGCCGACCCCGCCGCAGCCGATCACCGCGACGGACCGCCCGCGGGTCACGGCGCCGGTGTTGATGGCCGCGCCGATGCCGGCCATCACGCCGCAGCCGAGCAGGCCGACGGCGGCCGGGCGGGCGGACTGGGTCGACCTTGGTGCACTGGCCGGCGGCGACGAGGGTCTTCTCGGCGAAGGCGCCGATGCCCAGCGCCGGGGAGAGCTCGGTGCCGTCGGCTCGCAGCGTCATCTTCTGGGTGGCGTTGTGCGTGGCGAAGCAGTACTGCGGCTCGCCGCGCTTGCAGGCCCGGCACTCGCCGCACACCGCCCGCCAGTTGAGGACGACGAAGTCGCCCGGAGCCACCTCGGTCACGCCCTCGCCGACCGACTCGACCACGCCGGCGGCCTCGTGGCCGAGCAGGAACGGGAAGTCGTCGTTGATCCCGCCCTCGCGGTAGTGCAGGTCGGTGTGGCACACCCCGCAGGCCTGGACCTGCACCAGCGCCTCGCCCGGTCCGGGGTCGGGGACGTTGATGGTGGTCAGCTCGACCGGCTGGCCCTTGCCGCGGGCGATGACGCCCTGCACCTGGTGCATCCGTGCTCCTGTCGTCGGCACGCCGTGCGATCGACGGCGAGTCGGCGCCAGCCTAGGTGCTGCCCCGCTGCCCGGTCCGGGACGCCTCAGACCAGGACGGTGGTGACCGGCAGGCTGCGAGTCGGCCGGCAGGTCGAGCGCGGACGGCGCCCGCCCGCGGGACACGGTCTCGGCGCCCAGCGCGGCGACCATCGCACCGTTGTCGGTGCACAGGCCCGGCCGCGGCACCCGCACCCGGACCCCCTGCGCAGCGGCCCGTTCCTGGACCATCGCGCGCAGCCGCGAGTTGGCCGCGACCCCGCCGCCGATCAGGAGGTCCTCGACGCCCCGGTGTGCGGCGGCGTCGAGGGCCTTGCGCACCAGCACGTCGCAGACGGCCTCCTGGAAGCTCGCCGCGACGTCGGCGACCGGCACCGGCTCACCGCTGCGCTCGCGGGCCTCGACCCAGCGCGCGACCGCGGTCTTGAGGCCGGAGAAGGAGAAGTCGAAGCGGTGCCGCTCGAGGTCGCGGCGACCGGTGAGCCCGCGCGGGAAGTCGAGGGTCACCTGACCGTCCTCCCGGGCGATCCGGTCGATGTGCGGGCCGCCCGGGAAGGGCAGCCCGAGCACCCGGGCGACCTTGTCGAAGGCCTCGCCGGCCGCGTCGTCGATGGTCGCGCCCAGCGGCTCGACGGCCGCCGGTGACGTCCTCGACCAGCAGCAGGCTGGAGTGACCGCCGCTGACGAGCAGCGCCAGGCACGGCTCGGGGAGCGGGCCGTGCTCGAGCTGGTCGACGGCGACGTGCGCGGCGAGGTGGTTGACCCCGTGGACAGCGGCTTGCCGAGCGCGAGGCCGAGGGCCTTCGCGGCGGCGACGCCGACCAGCAGCGCCCCGGCCAGCCCCGGCCCGCTCGTGACGGCGACCGCATCGACGTCGCCGGGTCGCACGCCGGCGGTCTCGCAGGCGCGCTCCAGGGTCGGCACCATCGCCTCGAGGTGCGCCCGGCTGGCGACCTCGGGCACCACCCCGCCGAAGCGGGCGTGCTCCTCGACGCTGCTGGCCACGACGTCCGCGAGCAGCGTCCGGCCGCGGACCACACCGACCCCGGTCTCGTCGCAGGAGGTCTCGATCCCGAGGACGAGCGGTCCGTCCTCGGTCGGGAGGTCGGGACGGGCGGGCACGCGGCCATCGTGCCAGCCCGGCGGGGCGGCCTCACACCGCGTCGGCGGCGGGGACGATCCGCTCCAGCACGACGGCGGCCTCGCCGTCGCGGTAGTACCGCGGGCGACGGCCGACCTCGGCGAACCCGGCGGCGGCGTAGAACCCGAGGGCGCCGGTGTTGTCCTCGCGCACCTCGAGCAGCAACCGGACGGCCCCGGCGTCGCGGGCGAGCGCGAGCAGCCTGTCGAGCAGCAGCCCGGCCGTGCCGCGGCGGCGGTGCCCGGGGAGGACGGCGAGCCGCTGCAGCTCGGCGACGTCCGCGACGAGGCTGCCGGCGGCGTAGCCGACCACGGCACCCCCGGCCTCGGCGACCAGCGCGTGCACCGTCGGGACCTCCCCGGCGACGACCTCGGCGAGCAGGCCGGCGGACCACGCGTCGTGGCCGAGGCAGGTCTCCTCGAGGTCCGTCACCGCCGCGGCGTCGCCGGCCGCGGCGCGCCGGACCCGGACGGCGGGGCCGGTCACGACACCGGCTTGCGGGGGCCCGGCGCGGCGGCGTCGGGGCGCCGCAGGTAGAGCGGCTCCGGGTCGAGCAGCTCCGCGCGCTCCTCGACCACGGTGACGGCCAACCACCCCGCGGAGGGGCGCGCGGGAGCGAGGGCGTTCGGGAAGTGCTCGGGGTGGAGCAGCGGCCCCTCGCCGACCACCGGGGTCGTCGTGGCGACCTCGGCGGGGCGGTCGACGACGGGGCCGGCCGAGGCGGGTGCCGACCTCGTCGTACGCCGCGAGGTAGACCTCCTTGCGCCGGGCGTCGGTGGCCACCACGAACCCGCCCGGCACCCCCCCGGCCGACGCGGCGGCCTCGACGGCCACGACGTCGAGGGTGCACACGCCGTAGACGGGCACCTCGAGCACCCAGCCGAGGGTCCGTGCGGTGACCAGGCCGACCCGCAGCCCGGTGTAGGGCCCGGGTCCGACGCCGACCGCCACGGCGGTGACGTCGAACCGCTCGGCCCCCGCCTCGCGCAGCACCCGGTCGACGAGCGGGGCGAGCTGCTCGCCGTGGCGCAGCCGCTCCTCGCCGGCCAGCTCGGCGACGACGTCGGCGCCGTCGTGGAGGGCCACCGTCACCAGCGGGGTCGCGGTGTCCAGGGCGAGCAGCACGACCGGCAGGCTACCGAGCCGACCGCGGTCCGACCGGACGGGCGGGGGCCGGTGGCTGGAGCGGGAGGCGTGCCAGCACCGTCCAGCGCGGTCCGACACCCTGCACGCGCACCACCCGCGGGTCGACCTCCGGCTCCGCGCCGTCCCCCCCGCCGTCGGGGGGCCGCGTCCCGGACCGCTCGATGGCGATCTCGAGGCGGGACTCCGTGAGGTGCTCGGCCAGGCCGGCGCCCCACTCGACCACGGTGACCGCCTCGTCGAGGTCGGTGTCGAGGTCGAGGTCGTCGAGCTCGGCCAGCCCGCCGAGCCGGTAGGCGTCGACGTGGACCAGCGGCGGCCCGTCGCCCACGGGGGGGTGGACGCGGGAGATGACGAAGGTGGGCGAGGTGACGGCGCCGCGGACGCCGAGGCCCTCCCCGACGCCCTGGGTGAACGTCGTCTTGCCGGCACCGAGCCCCCCGGAGAGCACGACCAGGTCGCCGGGCCCGAGCCGGGCGGCGAGGACCCGGCCGACGGCGCGCAGGTCGTCGGCGGTCGCGGCGTCGTAGACCTGCGGCAGCGGGCGCACCATCTCCACGTAGGGCGGGTGCCGGTCGATCTCGGCGAAGCCCTGGCGGGCCCAGAACGCGACCGTGGCGGGGAGCTCCTCGCGCGCGAAGACGCCCAGCCCGCGGCGTCCGGCAGCGGCCTCGCCCGCGGCCCGCACCAGCGCCCCGGCCACCCCCCGGCCCTGGACCCCGGGGACCACCCCGAAGCGGCGCAGCCACACGATGCCCTCGTGGTCGGGGTCGAGCAGGAGCGCCCCGACCGGCTCGCCCCCGAGCCGCGCCACGATGCCACCGCGCCCGCCCAGGCCGCGCAGCCGCGCCTCGATCGTGTCGAGGGTCTCACCGAGGGCGTCCGCGGGCGGGTCGAGGGCGGGTCGGTCCGCGAAGGCGGCACGGACGACGGCGAGCACGACGGCCGCCTGGTCCGGGCCGACGACCTCGGTCGACACGTCGGTCCCCCCGGCCGGGCCGGGGTCCGCCGCGGGCGCCGGCGGAGCCGTGCTCACGACGCGATCCGCCGCCCGGCCAGGACGAGCAGGTCGTCGACGGCCGCGGTCACCTCGGCGTGGCGCTCCAGCAGCACGAGGTGACCGGCGCCGTCCACCTCGACCAGCCGGGACCCGGGGATCCGCGCGTGCAGCTTGCGGCTGTGCCCGATCGAGGTCAGCCGGTCGGCGGTGCCGCACACGACCACGGTCGGGACCCGCCCGAGCACGCCGACGGTGCCGAACTTGTCGAGCGCGCGGAAGCTGGGGAAGAAGTCGCTGACCACCTCGAACGGGGTGGCCGAGAGCATCCGGTCGGCGAAGTCGACGTACGAGGCCGGGACCGCGCCGCCGAAGGCCAGCACGTCGGTGCCGACCCTCGCGACCACCTTGCCGAGACGACGCACCGAGTCGACGGCGCGGTGGCCGCGCCGGAGCGTGCTCACCGCCGTGCCGGTGAGCTCGCCGGAGAGCCGCGCCGGCACGAGCGGCAGCAGGATCCGGCCGGGGTCGAGGCCGCCCGCGGTCGTGGAGACCAGGCCGACGCCGACCACGCGGTCGCGCAGCAGGTCGGGGTGCTCCGCGATCATCGCGACGATGCTCATCCCGCCCATGGAGTGACCGACGAGCACCACGGGCCCGTCCGGGACGACCGCGTCGAGCACCCGGCGGAGGTCGCGGCCGAGCTGGTCGATCGTGGCGCGCTCGCGCGACGACCGACCCGAGCGGCCGTGGGAGCGCTGGTCGTAGAAGACCGTGCGGACCCGCCCGCGGTAGGCCGCCCGCTGGAAGTGCCAGCAGTCGAGCTGGAGGCAGTAGCCGTGGACGAAGACCACCGTCGGGGCGCCCGGGCCGGGCCCGGCGCCGTCGGGCAGCTCGTCGACCTCGACGTGGAGCGGGACGCCGTCGTCCGCGACCACCGTCGTGGGCGTGGAGCGCAGCCGGCCGAAGGTGGGTGTGCCGTCGGGGCCGACGGCCGGCACCTCGTGCGGCCCGGCGTGCTCGTCGCCGGGGTGGGGGCCGTCCTCGGGCCCGGCCAGCGGCGAGGAGTCCTCGGCCCGGGTCCCCCGCCGGCCGATCACCCGCGCCTGGCGGGCGACGCCGAAGGCCGCGCCGACGGCGGCGAGGCCGACCCCGCCGGCCACGGCGCCGACCACCCGTGCGCGGCTCACCGGGCTCCCCCGTCCGGGGCGTCCGGGACGTCGGAGTCGACGTGTCGGCGGACCATCCGCCCGCCGAGCCGGGTCACGATCTCGTAGCTGATGGTCGCGCAGGCCTCCGCCCACTCCTGCGCGGTCGGGCGCCCCTGCCCGGGAGGTCCGAACAGGACGACCTCCTCGCCCGCGGTGACGGGCGTGCCCGGTCCGAGGTCGACCATCACCTGGTCCATGCAGACCCGTCCGCGCAGGGGGCGGCGCTGCCCGCGGACGGCGACCTCGGCCGCGGGCCCCGTGACTCCCTCCGCGGCGTGGCGCGGCACCCCCTCGGCGTAGCCGGTGGGGACCAGGCCGAGCGTGGTCGGGTGGTCCGCGACCCAGGTGTGGCCGTAGGACACGCCGTCCCCCGGGTGCACCTGCTTGAGCAGCGCGATCCGGGCGCGGGCGGTCATCGCGGGTCGCAGGTCCGTGCCGTGCGGCGTTCCCGGGGCCGGGTCCAGCCCGTACACGGCGAGCCCGCAGCGCACCGCGTCGTAGCGGGCAGCGGGCCGGGTCAGCGTCGCCGCGGAGTTGGCGAGGTGGCGCAGCCCGGGGCGGAGGCCGGCCGCGGCGGCGGCGGCGAGCGCGCGCTCGAAACCGGCCTGCTGGGCGTCGTTGGCGGGGTGGTCGGGCTCGTCGGCGCAGGCGAAGTGCGACCACACGCCGACGACCCGCCAGCTGCCGTCGACCTCGCCGGCGCGGGCGCGGGCGAACAGGGCGTCCCAGTCGGCCTCCGCGGCGCCACCGCGGCTGAGGCCGGTGTCGACCTTGAGGTGCACCCGGGCGGGTGGGGCGTCGGCGCCGACCCGGGCGACCGCGCCGGCGAGCTCGTCGAGCCGCGCCGCGTCGTAGGCGCTCACGTCGATCCCGGCGGCGACCGCCGGGGCGAGGTCGTCTCCCGGCGCGCTGAGCCAGCACAGCAGCGGGCCGTCGTCCCCGGCGGCGCGCAGCGCGAGCGCCTCCTCGGGCGTGGCCGTGGCCAGCCACTCGGCGCCGGCCTCGCGGGCGGCACGGGCGACCGGGACCAGCCCGTGGCCGTAGCCGTCCGCCTTGACGACCGCGATCAGCGGCACCCCCGCCACCTCCCGCAGCACCCGGACGTTGTGGCGCACGGCGGCCAGGTCGACGACGATCTCGGCGCGCGGGGGCGTGGCGGGGTCGTCGGGGCCCGGGCTCATGACCGCCCATCCTTCCACCGTCGTCAGGGTGCGGGGGGTGCACCCCGGGACGCCGCGCCGGCCCCGCCGCGCGCACCGGGGCCGGTCAGCACGCCGCGGACGGTGCGTGGCAGCTCGCCGGCGACGGCGGTCGCCGTCAACGGACCCCCGCGGGAGGCCGCGGTCGCGGCGGCGCCGTGCAGCCAGCTGCCGAGCGAGGCGGCGTCGTGACCGTCGAGCCCGGCCGCCAGGAGCGCGCCGACCAGACCGCCGAGGACGTCGCCCGCGCCGGCCGTGGCCAGCCAGGGCGTGCCGGTGGTGGTGACCCGCACCGGCCGGTCCGGCGTGGCCACCAGCGTGCGCCGGCCCTTGAGGAGCACCGTGCACCCGTAGCGCTCGACGGCGAGCCGGACGTGGGCCAGCGGTCGGGCCTCGACGGCGTCGCGGTCGACGCCCAGCATCCGCGCCAGCTCGCCGGCGTGCGGGGTGAGCACGGCGTGCGGCGGCGCGGGAGCCTCCAGCGCCGCGAGCGCGTCGGCGTCGACGACCAGCGGGACGTCGTCGGCGAGCGCCTCGGCCAGCGAGGCCGCCGCCCCCTCCCCGCTGCCCGAGCCGACCACCCAGGCCTGCACCCGGCCGGCCCCGACGACCTCCGGGTGGGCCTGGCGGACCCGGTCGGCCACGGCGTCGTCACCGACGTAGCGCACCATCCCGGCCAGACCGGTCGCTGCGCCGGCGACGCTGAGCAGACCCGCACCGGGGTAGGTGGCGGACCCGGCGCGCACGCCGACCACGCCGCGCGAGTACTTCTGGTCGTCGGGCCCCGGCGCGGGCAGCAGCGCGGCGACGTCGGCGGGCTGGAGGGCCTCGACCGCCGGCGCCGGGAGGTCGAGGCCGAGATCGACGAGGTGGACCGCCCCGCAGGCCTGGGCCGCGGGGTCGAGCAGGTGGCAGGGCTTGTGCGTGCCGAAGGTGACGGTCAGCGCGGCCCGGACGTGGGGACCGTCGAGCTCACCGGTGTCCACGTCGACCCCCGACGGCACGTCCACGGCGACCACCGGCACGCCGGGGTGGCGCTCGAGGGCGGCGCGGGCGTCCTCGCGCAGCCCGGGCCGCCCGCCGATCCCGACCACCCCGTCGAGGAGGACGTCCGGCCGGTGCGTGACGGCGGGGTCCGGGCAGCGTCCGCCGGCGGCGCGGAACGCCGCCAGGCCGGCGGCGTGCGGGTGGTCCGAGAGCAGCACCGCCTCGACGGCGCACCCGCGCGCGGCGAGCCGGGCGCCGGCCCACAGCGCGTCGCCCCCGTTGTCGCCGCCCCCGACCAGCAGCAGCACCCGGCGGCCGTACGTGGGCTGGTCGCCGTCGGGCCCGGCGAGCAGGTCCAGCACCGCGTGCGCCAGCCCGGCGGCCGCCCGCTGCATCAGCGCGCCCTCGGGCAGCCGTGCGAGCAGCGTCCCCTCGGCATCCCGGACCTGCTCCACCGTGTGCGCCCGCCTCATGCGTCCACGCTAGCCAGCGAGCCGGGGCCGCGCGCGGGGTCCGGCTGCTGGGGCCGCTGGGCCGCGACCCCGCGACTTGTCGGGGGAATCACGAGCTTGTCGGCCCTTGCAAACCCCGACAAGCTCGAAAGTCCCCGGCCGGCCGGGGATTCCGCAGGGGGTCAGCTCTCCAGGACCACCACGGCGGAGGCGATGCCGGCGTCGTGGGAGAGGGAGACGTGGACGGAGGCGACGCCGAGGTCCTCGCACCGCGCGGCCACGGAGCCGCGGACGTCGAACCGCGGCCGACCGGAGTCCTCGGAGACCACCTCGGCGTCGTGCCAGGCCAGGCCCAGCGGGGCCCCGAGCGCCTTGGCCAGCGCCTCCTTCGCCGCGAAGCGCGCGGCCAGCGACGCCGGGCTCCGCTCGGCCTCGGCCGGGGTGAACAGGCGCGTGCGCAGGCCGGGGGTGCGCGCGAGCGTCGCGGCGAACCGGTCGATGTCGCACACGTCGATCCCGACGCCGAGCACGGCCACGTCGAGGAGGTCCTACTCGACCGTGACGGACTTGGCCAGGTTGCGCGGCTGGTCGACGTCGTGGCCGAGCGCGGTGGCGAGCTCGCAGGCGAACAGCTGCAGCGGCACGGTCGCGACCAGCGGCTGCAGCAGCACCGGCACCTTCGGCAGCCGGACGAGCCGGTCGGCGTAGCGCGCGATCGCCTCGTCACCGTCCTCGGCCAGGCAGATGGTGTGGGCGCCCCGCGCCCGGATCTCCTGCACGCCGGAGAGCATCTTGCCGTGCAGCTGGTCGCGACCGCGGGGCGGCACGACGCACATCACCGGCAGCCCCTCGGTGATCAGCGCGATCGGCCCGTGCTTGAGCTCGCCGGCCGCGAAGCCCTCGGCGTGCAGGTAGGCCAGCTCCTTGAGCTTCAGCGCGCCCTCCAGCGCCACGGGGTAGCCCGCGTGGCGGCCCAGGAACAGCACCGACGTCGCCCCGACGTGCTCGTGGGCCAGCGCGTAGACCTCGTCGGCGCGACCCAGCAGCTCCTCGATCTGGGCCGGGACGGCCTCGAGCTGGCGCACCACCTCCTCGATCTCGTCACCGAAGCGGGTGCCCTTGACCTGGGCGACGTAGAGCGCGAGCAGGTAGCAGGCCACCAGCTGGGTCAGGAAGCCCTTGGTCGAGGCGACGCCGATCTCGGGCCCGGCGTGGGTGTAGATCACCGCGTCGGACTCGCGCGGGATGGTGGAGCCGTTGGTGTTGCAGATCGCGAGCACCTTCGAGCGCTGGGTGCGCGCGTGACGGATGGCCTGGAGCGTGTCGGCGGTCTCCCCGGACTGGCTGATCGCGACCACGAGCGTGGAGTAGTCGAGGATCGGGTCGCGGTAGCGGAACTCGCTGGAGAGCTCGACCTCGACGGGCACCCGGCACCAGTGCTCGATGGCGTACTTGGCCACCAGGCCCGCGTAGAAGCTGGTGCCGGCGGCGATGATGATGATCTTGTCGATGTCGCGGATCTCCTGGTCGGCCAGGCGCATCTCGTCCAGCTGCAGCTGCCCCGTCGCGGGAGCGGCGTCCCAGCAGCGAGTCGGCCACGGCGCGCGGCTGCTCGAAGATCTCCTTGCGCATGAACCAGTCGTGGCCGTCCTTCTCGGCCGCGGAGAGGTCCCAGTCGACGTGGTAGGGCCGACCCTCCTGCGGCCGGCCCCGGAAGTCGGTGACCTCGACGGCGTCCGCGGTGATGGTCACGACCGTGTCCTGGCCCAGCTCGAGGGCCTCGCGGGTGTGCTCGATGAACGCCGCCACGTCGGAGCCGACGAAGTTCTCGCCCTCCCCCATCCCGACGACCAGCGGCGAGCTGCGGCGCGCGGCGACCACCCGGTCGGGCTGCTCGGCGTCGACCGCGACCAGGGTGAAGGCGCCCTCGAGCCGCTGGCAGACCCGCTGCATCGCCTCGGTCAGCCCCACCCCGGTGCGCACCTGGAGCTCGAGGAGGTGGGCCGCGATCTCGGTGTCGGTCTCGGACAGCAGGACGTGGCCGTCGGCCTCGATGCGGGCGCGCAGCGCGTCGAAGTTCTCGATGATCCCGTTGTGCACCAGCGCCACCCGGCGCAGCTCGCCGAGGTGGGGGTGGGCGTTCGCGTCGGTCGGCGGCGCCGTGGGTGGCCCAGCGGGTGTGGCCGATCCCGGTCGTCGCACCCGGGAGGGGGTGCTCGGCCAGCGACTTCTCGAGGTTGGCCAGCTTGCCGGCCTTCTTGTCGGCGGTGATCGTGCCGTCGTGGACCAGCGCCGACCCCGGCGGAGTCGTAGCCGCGGTACTCCAGCCGGCGCAGGCCCTCCACGACGACGGCCTCGGCCGACTTGGCGCCCACGTAGCCCACGATCCCGCACATGGGGCCCGACTCTACCGACGGCGGCGGGCGCGCCCGTCCGCCCCACGCGGCCCGGCCGGCGGGTGGCTGCAAGAATCGCGGCCATGTCCGCAGGCGGGGTCCCCCCGGTCGAGGAGCCCACCGGCCGCGAGCCCTCGCCGTACCTCGAGCTCGAGCGTGAGACCTGGGCCTCCCTGACCCCCCAGGTCGAGGCCCCGCTGACCGAGGACGAGATCGCCAGCCTGCGCGGGCTCGGCGAGGCGCTGGACCTGCGCGAGGTCCAGGACGTCTACCTGCCGCTGTCGCGCCTGCTCAGCCTCTACGTCGAGTCCGCCGGCGACCTGCACCGCGACACCGAGGCGTTCCTGCACCAGCCGACCCCGCCGCGCACGCCGTTCGTGATCGGGCTGGCGGGGTCGGTGGCGGTCGGCAAGTCGACCACCGCGCGGGTGCTGCAGCAGATGCTGGCCCACTGGCCCGAGCACCCCAACGTCGCGCTGGTGACCACCGACGGCTTCCTCTACCCCAACGCCGAGCTGGAGCGCCGCGGGCTGCTGCAGCGCAAGGGCTTCCCGGAGTCCTACGACCGCCGCGCGCTGCTGCGCTTCGTCGTCGACATCAAGTCCGGCAAGGACGAGGTGGAGGCGCCGACCTACTCCCACCTGGTCTACGACGTGGTCCCGGACGAGAAGGTCGTCGTCAAGCGGCCCGACATCGTCATCATCGAGGGCCTCAACGTCCTCCAGCCGGCCCGGACCCGCGACGACGGGCGCACCAGCCTGGCGGTCAGCGACTTCTTCGACTTCTCCGTCTACGTCGACGCCGGCCGCGACAAGATCCGCGACTGGTACGTCTCCCGGTTCCTGCGGCTGCGGGAGACGGCGTTCCGCGACCCGGGCTCCTACTTCGCCAAGTACGGCGCGCTCTCCCACGGCGAGGCCGTCCGCGAGGCCGAGCGGATCTGGGACACGATCAACGGCCCCAACCTGGTCGAGAACATCCTGCCGACCAGGTCGCGCGCGACCCTGGTGCTGCGCAAGGACCGCGACCACTCGGTGCGCTACGTCCGCCTGCGCAAGGTCTGAGCGCTCCGCAGCAGCCGAGCCGTCCGACCTCGCGACCGCGGGCGCACTCGCGGCCCACCGCCCACCAGGCGTGCAGGGCCCCGTCGTCGGCGCGGTCCACCACCTCGACGCGAAGGCCGTCCACGCCGGACGATCCTGGTCGTCGGCGAGGACGGCCTCCACCGGGTCCTCGGCGCCCCGCAGGGCGGTCGGGTGGCTCAGGCGCCCTTGCCGGTGACGGTCACGGGGACGTTGCCGCGGGTGGCCTTGGAGTAGGGGCACACCTGGTGGGCGGCCTCGACGAGGCGCTGCGCGGTCTCGTCGTCGACGCCCGGGATCGTCGCGGTGATGTCCGCGGTGACGGCGAAGGACTCACCCTCGGGACCGAAGCCCACGGCGATCTCGAGCTGCGAGCCGGAGGCGTCGACGCCCTCCTTCTTGGCCACCAGGCCGAGCGCGCCCTGGAAGCAGGCACCGTAGCCGACGGCGAAGAGCTGCTCGGGGTTCGTGCCGGTGCCGGGGCCGCCGGTCTCCTTCGGCGCGGTGAGGTCGAGGTCCAGGACTCCGTCGTCGGTCACCGCGTGGCCGGCACGACCGCCGGTGACGGTGGCACGGGCGGTGTAGACGATCTTCTCGGGGGTGTCGGTCATGGGGACGCCAACCCGCCCGCAACCGGTGTGCTTCCCGAGGTGTCCGCATCTCGGACGGGGCGGGACCGCGTCCGGGGCTCAGGTGGCCAGGCGCTCGCGGACGACGTCGGCGAGCCGGGCGGCGACGGCGTCGGCGTGCTCCTGCGCGGGCGCCTCGACCATCACCCGCACCACCGGCTCGGTGCCCGAGGGCCGCAGCAGCACCCGGCCGCTGCCGGCCAGGGCGTCCTCCTCGGCGGCGACCGCCTCGAGCAGCACGGGGTCGTCGCAGCGGGTCTGGTCGACCCCGCGCACGTTGACCAGCACCTGCGGGAGGCGGGTCATCACCGCGGCCAGGTCGGCCAGCGTCCGGCCGGTGGAGGCCATCCGGGCCAGCACCTGCAGGGCGGTGAGCAGGCCGTCGCCGGTGGTGGCGTGGTCGCTGAGGATGACGTGGCCCGACTGCTCGCCACCGAGGTTGTAGCCGCCGGCGTGCATCGCCTCGAGCACGTAGCGGTCGCCGACCGCGGTGCGCAGCACGTCGATGCCGGCCCCGGTCATCGCCTGGACGAAGCCGAGGTTGCTCATCACGGTCGCCACGACGGTCCCGCGGGCGAGCCGGCCGACCTCGTGCAGGCCGACGGCGAGCACCGCCATCACCTGGTCGCCGTCCACGACCGCGCCGGTGTGGTCCACGGCCAGGCAGCGGTCGGCGTCGCCGTCGACGGCGAAGCCGGCATCCGCGCCGTGCTCGACCACCGCGGCGCGCAGCCGGTCGAGGTGGGTCGAGCCGTAGCCGTCGTTGATGTTCGTGCCGTCGGGCTGGTCGCCGATGGCGACGACGGTCGCGCCGGAGTCGGTCAGCACCCGTGGACCGACCTCGTGGGCGGCGCCGTGCGCGCAGTCGAGGACGACGGTGAGACCCGCCAGCGGGCGGTCGACGGTGCGCACGAGGTGCGCGGCGTACTCCTCGACCGCGGGCCCGTACGGCGTCACCCGCCCGACGTCGGCACCCGTGGGGCGCTCCCACTCCCGCCCGAGCTGTCCCTCGATCTCGCGCTCCAGCGCGTCGTCGAGCTTGCGCCCACCGCGGGAGAGCAGCTTGATTCCGTTGTCGGGCATCGGGTTGTGCGAGGCGCTGATGACCACGCCGAGGTCGGCACCGAGCGCGTCGGTGAGGTGGGCGACCCCGGGGGTCGGGAGCACCCGCAGCCGCAGCACGTCGACGCCGGCCGAGGCCAGCCCGGCGACGATCGCGTGCTCGAGGAACTGCCCGGACACGCGGGTGTCGCGCCCGACGACGGCCAGCGGGCGGGCACCGGCGTACGAGCCGTGGTCGACCAGGACGCGTGCCGCCGCGCTGCCCAGCGCGAGGGCGAGGTCGGCGGTGAGCGGCCCGTTGGCCAGCCCGCGGACGCCGTCGGTGCCGAAGAGCCGTCCGGCGGCCACGATCGGCGCGGGGCTCAGCGCTTGCTGAACTGGGGCGCCTTGCGGGCCTTCTTCAGACCGGCCTTCTTGCGCTCGATGGCGCGGGAGTCGCGGGTCAGCAGCCCGGCCTTCTTCAGCTCCGCGCGGTTGGCGTCGAGGTCCACGGCGTTCAGCGCGCGGGCCACGCCCAGGCGCAGCGCGCCGGCCTGGCCGGTGATGCCGCCGCCGTGGATGCGGGCCACGACGTCGAAGCGGCCCTCGAGCCGGGTCGCGGCGAACGGCTCGTTGACGACCTGCTGGTGCAGCTTGTTGGGGAAGTAGGAGTCCAGCGTCCGACCGTTGACGGTCCACTGGCCGCTGCCGGGCACGATCCGCACACGGGCGACGGCCTCCTTGCGGCGGCCGGTGGCCGCGGCGGGGGCGATGGTCGCCGGGCGGTCCGAGGCCTCGGCGCCGGGGACGGTCTCGGAGCTGTAGGCCACGCCTCGCTCGTCGGCCTGGTAGGTCTCCTCGACCTCGGTGGTGTCAGCCACGGTGTTCCTCACTGGTGCATCGGGGTACGTACGTCGATCGGGTGGGGCGCGGTGCGGCGACCGCGTCGGTCACTGGGAGATCTGGCGGATCTCGTGGGGCGTGGCCCGCTGGGCCTCGTGCGGGTGGGTGGGGCCCGCGTAGACCTTGAGCTTGCCGATCATGGCGCGGCCGAGCTTGTTCTTCGGCAGCATCCCCCACACCGCGTTCTCGACGGCCTTGCGGGCGTCCTTGGCCAGCAGCTCGCCGATCGGGGTGGCCGAGAGGCCGCCGGGGTAGCCGGAGTGGCGGTAGACCATCTTCTTGGTGGCCTTGTCGCCGGTCAGCGCGACCTTCTCGGCGTTGACGACGATGACGAAGTCACCGGTGTCGACGTGGGGGGCGTAGATCGGCTTGTGCTTGCCGCGCAGCAGGGTGGCGGCCTCCACGGCGAGACGGCCGAGGACCACGTCCTCGGCGTCGATGACGTGCCACTCACGCTGGATGTCAGCGGGCTTCGGGCTGAACGTACGCACGGTGATAGAGCCTTCTGGTCGGTGTCGGTCGAGCAGGACCGGCGGGTCGGGACCCGCTCGGTGCCGGTCGGTGCAGGTGCACCGGGGAGTCGTCGCGCGGCCGGCTCGCAACAGCTCGAGGCCCTGACCCGCGACCAGCGATGGTACGGCGGGCCTCACGCGCGGGTCAAAACGGCCCCGACCTGTTGGCGCCGCTCGCGCGGCGCGGTCTAGGTTGGGCGCGTGACTGACTCTCTCACCGTACGCGACAACCGCACCGGGCAGGAGTACGACGTCCCGATCGCCGACGGCGCCGTGCGCGCAGCCGACCTCGGGAAGATCAAGGCGGCCGAGGACGAGCCGGGCCTCGCCGTCTACGACCCGGGGTTCACCAACACCGCGTCGTGCCGCTCGGCGGTCACCTACATCGACGGCGACCAGGGGATCCTGGAGTACCGCGGCTACCCCATCGAGCAGCTCGCGGAGGGCTCGAACTTCCTCGAGGTGGCCTACCTGCTCAACCACGGCTCGCTGCCCGACAAGGCGCAGTTCGACGCCTGGGAGCACGAGATCACCTACCACACCTTCGTGCACGAGAACATCAAGACGTTCATGGAGGGCTTCCGCTACGACGCCCACCCGATGGGCATGCTGATGGCCTCGGTCGGCGCGCTGTCGACGTTCTACCCCGACGCCCGCGACATCCACGACGCCGACAACCGGCACATGCAGATCGTGCGGATGATCGCGAAGATGCCCACGCTCGGGGCCTGGTCGTTCCGCCACGCGCAGGGCAAGCCGTTCGTCTACCCCGACAACGAGCTGTCCTACACCGCGAACTTCCTCTCGATGCTGTTCAAGATGAGCGAGAAGACCTTCGAGCCCGACGAGCGGCTGGTGCGCGCCCTCGACGTGCTGTTCATCCTCCACGCGGACCACGAGCAGAACTGCTCGGCCAACGCGGTGCGCTCGGTCGGCTCCTCGCAGGTCGACCCCTACTCCGCGGTCGCCGCCGGTGTCGCGGCGCTCTACGGGCCGCTGCACGGCGGTGCCAACGAGGCCGTGATGCGGATGCTGCGCCGGATCGGGTCGAAGGAGAACATCCCCGACTTCATCAAGGGCGTGAAGGACGGCAACGAGCGGCTGATGGGCTTCGGCCACCGGGTCTACAAGAACTACGACCCCCGCGCGCGGATCATCAAGAAGGCCGCCGACGACGTCTTCGAGGTCACCGGGGTCAACCCGCTGCTGGAGATCGCGCTGGAGCTGGAGAAGATCGCGCTCGAGGACGAGTACTTCGTGCAGCGCAAGCTCTACCCGAACGTCGACTTCTACTCCGGGCTGATCTACGAGGCCTTCCAGTTCCCCCCCGAGATGTTCACCGTGCTCTTCGCGATCGGGCGGACGCCCGGCTGGCTGGCGCAGTGGCTCGAGCTGGTGCAGGACAAGGAGCAGAAGATCGCGCGGCCCAAGCAGATCTACACCGGTGACCGGGGCCTGGACTTCGTCCCCGCCGCGGAGCGCTGGCGCTGACGGGCCGGCGGTGAGCGGGCCGACGTACGTCCTCGTCGACGGCGAGAACATCGACGCCACCCTGGGCAACTCGATCCTGGGGCGGCGCCCGCAGCCCGCCGAGCGGCCGCGCTGGGAGCGGCTGCTGGACTTCGTCGGCCGGCGGTGGGAGTGCGAGCCGCAGGGGTTGTTCTTCCTCGCGGTCAACTCCGAGCTGCCGATGGCCTTCGTGCAGGCGTTGACCGCCCTGCACTACCGACCGGTGCCGCTCCAGGGCGCCCCGGGCCAGAAGGTCGTCGACATCGCGATCCTGCGCACCCTCGAGGAGCTGGCCCGGCGCGAGGCCGACGTGGTGCTGGTCAGCAACGACGGCGACTTCCACGACCACGTCGCCACCCTGCTCGCCACGCCGGGGCGGCGGGTCGGGCTGGTCGGCTTCACCGAGTTCCGCAACCACCACTTCGTCTCGCTGGTGCCGCAGGGGCTGGAGGTCTTCGACCTCGAGGACGACGTCGCGGCGTTCACGACCCGCCTGCCCCGGCTGCGCGTCATCCCGATCGACGAGTTCGACCCGGTCGCGTTCCTGTGAGCCCCGCCGGGGTGGTCTGGGACCTCGGCAACGTGCTGGTCGACTGGGACCCGCTGCCCGCCGTCGCGGCAGGGGTCGGCGAGGCGGAGGCGCGGGCCTTCCTGGGCGCCGACGACCTGGACTTCCGGGCCTTCAACCACGGCCCCGACTCCGGGCAGCGCTGGGAGGACGCCCTGGCGGCGGTGGCCCGCGACCACCCGCGCTGGCTGCCGCACGCGACGGCCTACCGCGACCACTTCGCGCTCTCGCTGCGCGGCGAGGTCCCCGGCACCTCCGCGCTGGTGCGCGCCCTCCACGAGCGGGGGGTGCCGCAGTGGGGGCTGACCAACTGGAGCCACGAGCTGTGGCCGCACGCCCCCGCCCGGTTCGAGGTGCTCGGGCTGCTCGAGGACGTCGTCGTCTCCGGCACCGAGGGGGTGGCCAAGCCCGACCCGGCCGTCTTCGGGGTGCTGCGCGCGCGGATCGGCCGCCCCCTGGACGGCCTGCTCCTCGTCGACGACCGCGTGGACAACGTGGCAGCGGGCGTCGCGGCCGGTCTCGACGGCGTGGTCTTCACCGGCGCGGACGCGCTGGCGGCCGCGCTGCGCGGGCGGGGGCTGCTCAGCCCCTGACGTCGGCGAGGCCGGCGCGGACCTCGGCCAGCGCGGTGTCGAGGTCGATCTCGGGGGTCCAGCCCCAGCCGCGCGCCCGGTCGGCCAGGACCCGCCCGGTCCACTCCTCGCCCTCGACCCAGGTCGGCTCCACGCCGACGGCCGCGGCGACCGCGCCGAGGTAGTCGCGCCAGGTGGCCGGACCGGCGGCGACGTTGACCGGCGTGCAGCCGCCGGCCACCGGTCCGCGCGCCGGGTCGTCGGCCTCCGCGACGCGGCCGGTGGCGACGTCCGCTGCCAGCCGGGCCAGGTCGTCGACGTGGACCCACGCGAAGCTCTTGCGGGGGTCGGCCTCGCGGGCCGCCGGGTCGTCGCGCACCGACGCCGGGCGCAGCGTGTTCCAGATCGAGCTCTCGCCGCCCCCGAGGATCGCCGGGGGCCGCAGCAGCACGCGGGTGAGGCCGTCGACGGCGGCCAGCGCCTCGTCGGTCTCCCGCTTGGTGACCGGGTAGTCGCCGGCGTCCGCGCCGACCAGCGGGGAGGACTCGTCGACGTCGCCGACGCCGGGCGAGCGGTCGTAGACCGCGGCGGTCGACACGTGCACCAGGCGGGCCACCCCGGCGTCGGCCGCCGCGCGGGCCAGGGCCGGGGTCCCCTCGACCGCCACCGAGCGCTGGGTGGCCAGGTCGCTGCCCATCGGGTGGACGGTCGTGACCACGGCGTCGGCCCCCTGCACCACGTCGGTGGCGACCACCTCGTCGCCGGGGTCGCCGACGTGCTCCTCGGTGCCGGACGGGGCCGTCCCGGGGCGGCGGACGACGGCGCGGACGGTCGCGCCGCGCTCCAGCAGCGCAGCGCAGGTGCGCGAGCCGACCAGGCCGTTGGCGCCGGTGACCACGACGACGGGAGCCGCTGGCGCGGTCGAGGACGGGGAGGTGGGGGTCTCGGTCATGTCCACCACCCTGTCACCGGGCGGCGGCGCGCCCGTCCCCCGTGCGGGTGCCCTGCGGCGCTCAGACGACGGCGCGGCCGCGCCCGACCCAGTAGGGCGCGCGGAGGTCCCGCTTGAGGATCTTCCCGGTCGGGTTGCGCGGCAGCGCGTCGACGACGTCGACCGACGCCGGGCACTTGTAGCGGGCCAGCGACGCGCGGCAGTGCGCCACCAGCGCGGCCTCGTCGGCCCCGTCGGCGGCCGCGCCCGGGTGCAGCGCCACCACCGCCTTCACCGACTCGCCCCACCGCTCGTCGGGCACCCCGAACACCGCGACCTCGGCCACGGCCGGGTGCTCGGCCAGCACCCGCTCGACCTCGGGGCCGTACACGTTCTCCCCGCCCGAGATGATCATGTCCTTCAGACGGTCCTCGACGAAGACGTAGCCGGCGGCGTCGACCCGGCCGAGGTCGCCGGTGCGGAACCACCCGTCGTCGGTGACCACCGCGGCGGTCTCCTCCGGGCGGCCCAGGAAGCCCTTCATCAGCTGTGGCGTGCGCAACCACAGCTCGCCCGGCCCGCCGGTGGCGACGTCGTCCAGCGTCTCGGGGTCCACCACCCGCACCTCGACACCGGGCACCGGTCGGCCCGCCGAGACCAGGACGTCCTCGCGGCCGCCCGCGAGCGCCTCGCGGTGCTCCTCCGGCATCAGGTGGGTGGCCACGCCGGCGACCTCGGTGAGCCCGTAGACCTGGATGAAGTCGGTGTCCGGCCAGGCCGCGGCGGCCTCCCGCAGCAGCGGCAGCGGCATCGGCGCGGCGCCGTAGGTGTAGGTCGTGAGGCGGCCGAACAGCGCCACCGCCTCGGGTCCCGACCGCAGCACCTGCGCGAGCACCGCCGGCACGAGGAAGGTCGCGGTCGCCCCGGCCAGGATCGCCCCGGCGAGGGAGTCGGCGTCCGGCTCCCGGGTCATCACGGACGGGACGCCGTCGTGGATGCCGAACAGCACGTAGGAGGACCCGCCGACGTGGAACAGCGGCATCGCGACCATCGACCGCTCGCCCGGCCGGAACGACCAGCCGTCGTGGGCGTTGACGGTGTGGGCGACCATGTTGGCCTGGGTCAGCATGACGCCCTTGGGCCGGCCCGTCGTCCCCGACGAGTAGAGCACCAGGCAGACGTCGTCCGGCTCCACCCCGGGGTCGCGGCCGACCCGCTCGGCACCGGCGAGCAACGCCTCCCACCCGTCGTCCGCCGCGCCGTCGGGGGTCACCTCGACGACGTGCTCGACGCGCGGCAGGCGGTCGCGCATCTCCTCGACGAGCCCGCGCAGCTCGCTGCCGACGACCACCACCCGCGCACCGCAGTCGTTGAGCGTGTGGTCGACCTCCGCCCCGGCGAGCCGCCAGTTCACGATCGCGTTCGCCGCACCCAGCGAGGCCGCGGCGAGCGAGAGCTCGACGCACGCCGGGTGGTTCTTGTCGAGGAACGCCACCACGTCGCCGCGGCCCACGCCGAGGTCGCGCAGCGCGCCGGCCGCCCGACGCACGCGGTCCTCCCACTGCGCCCAGGTCCAGGACCGCCCCCGGTAGGCCATCGCGTCGGCGTCGGGCGTGGTCGCCGCCCAGTGGGCGAGGCGGTCGTCGACGTGGCGCGGCTCGGGTGCGTCCATGGCAGCCGAGTGTGACCGCGCCCACACCAGGCGGCAAGGCCGCCGGCTCCGAGGACCCGGGCGCCGCGGATTCTCGTCCCGGTCCCAGGGACGTCTCAGCAACCCCTCAGGCCCACGGCGCACAGTGGAGCCATGTCCGACCCGACCTCCCCCCGCCCCGACGCCGCCGACCACGAGCCGACCCGCGAGGTGCTCGGCTCCCCCGAGCCCACGCGCACCCTGCCTCCCATGCCGCCCGAGCACGCCGCTGCGCCGGCCGGTGCGTCCCCGGCGGCCGGCACGACCCGCCGCGGGCCCCGCACCGGCGCCCTGGTGGCCGCCGTCGCGGTGACCGCCCTCGTCGTCGGCGGGGCCGCCGGCCTCGGCGGCGCGGCCGCCTGGTCGACCTGGTTCGAGGACGAGCCGGCCGGCGGCGGCGCGGCCGACGTCGGCACCGTCTCGACCTCCCAGGTCGTCGAGGGCTCCGAGGACGCCCCCCGGACCGAGGTCGCGAAGGTGGCCGAGGCCGTCCTCCCCTCGGTGGTCAAGCTCGACGTGACCGGTGGCGGCAGCAGCGGCTCGGGCTCCGGCGTCGTCATCTCCTCCGACGGCCAGATCCTCACCAACAACCACGTCGCCGAGCTGGCCGCCGACGGCGGCTCGATCCGCGTCTCCTTCGACGACGGCTCGAGCGCCCCCGCCGAGATCGTCGGCCTGGACCCGCTCACCGACATCGCCGTGGTGCAGACCGAGGGTGTCGAGGGCCTGACGCCGGCCTCGATCGGCAGCTCCGAGGAGCTCGAGGTCGGCGAGGACGTCGTGGCGATCGGGTCGCCGTTCGGGCTCGACGCCACCGTCACCACCGGCATCGTCAGCGCGGTCGGCCGCCCGGTCGACGTCGGGCGGGACGAGGAGGGCAACGTCACCGCCTACCCCGCGATCCAGACCGACGCGGCCATCAACCCCGGCAACAGCGGCGGCCCGCTGGTGGACTCGCAGGGCCGGGTCATCGGCATCAACTCCTCGATCCGCACCGCCACCAGCGGCACCAGCGGCGGCTCGGTCGGCTCCATCGGCCTCGGGTTCGCCATCCCGATCGACGACGTGCTGCCGATCGTGGAGCAGATCCGGGCCGGCGAGACCCCCACCCACGCGCTGCTCGGCGTCTCGATCGGACCGGTCCAGGACGTGACCGACGAGAGCGGCCTGCCGGCCAACGGCGCCCAGGTCAGCGAGGTCAGCGACGGCTCGGCCGCCGCCGACGCCGGGCTGGCGCCCGGCGACGTCGTCACGCGCGTCGACGACACGGTGATCACCGACCCGGACTCGCTGATCACCACCGTGCGCAGCTACCGACCGGGCGACGAGGTCGAGGTGACCTTCGTCCGCGACGGCGAGGAGCAGACCACCGGGCTGACCCTCGGCTCGGACGCCGACGCCGGCTGAGCCCGTCCGGGGCCCCGGGCCTCACCGCGGGCGGACCACGCGACCCTCGTCCCACACCGGGGCGGGGGTCTCGTGCACCTCGCCGTCGGCGCGGAGCACCAGGAACCGGTCGAAGCCCCGCGCGAACCACCGGTCGTGGGTCACGGCGAGCACCGTGCCCTCGAACGCCGCCAACCCGGCCTCGAGCGCCTCGGCGGACTGCACGTCGAGGTTGTCGGTGGGCTCGTCGAGCAGCAGCAGGGTGGCGCCCGAGAGCTCGAGGAGCAGGATCTGGAACCGGGCCTGCTGACCGCCCGAGAGCTGCTCGAAGCGCTGCTCGCCGGCGTGGGCCAGCTCGTAGCGGTCCAGCACCCGGGCGGCCTGCTCGCGGCCCATCCCGGCCCGTCCCCGGCCGTCGGCACCCGCCTCGCCGCGGTGCAGCACCTCCAGCAGCGTCCGGCCGACCAGCTCGGGGTGGTCGTGGGTCTGCACGAACCACCCGGGGCGCACCCGGGCGCCGAGCCGGACGCGGCCGGTGTGGGTGACCGGCTCCACGACCCGGTCCCCGACCGGGCGGTGCTCCACGTCGGGGTCCGTGCCGCCGGCGGCGAGCAGCCGCAGCAGGTGGGACTTGCCGGAGCCGTTCGAGCCCAGCACGGCGACCCGCTCGCCGTACCAGACCTCCAGGTCGAAGGGCCGCATCAGCCCCGTCAGGCCGAGCCGCTCGCACACCACGGCCCGCTTGCCGGTGCGTCCGCCGGTCAGCCGCATGGTCACCTGCTGCTCGCGCGGTTGCTCGGTGGGTGGCCCGGCCTCCTCGAACTTGCGCAGCCGGGTCTGCGCGGCGCGGTACTGCGAGGCGAGACCGTCGTTGTACTCCGCCTTGATCCGGTAGCGCAGCACCAGCGCCACCAGCTTGGCGTGCTCCTCGTCCCAGCGGCGGCGCAGCTCCTCGAAGCGGAGGAACCGGTCGCGGCGCGCCTCGTGGTAGGAGGCGAAGCCGTCCGGGTGGGTCCACGTCGTGCCCCCCGCCGCGCCCAGCTCGACGGTGACCACGCGGGTCGCGGTGTTGGCCAGCAGCTCCCGGTCGTGGCTGACGTAGAGCACGGTCTTCGGCGTGGCCCGGAGCCGCTCCTCCAGCCAGGTCTTCCCGGGGACGTCGAGGAAGTTGTCGGGCTCGTCGAGCAGCAGCACCTCGTCGGGACCCGCGAGCAGGTGCTCGAGCACGAGCCGCTTCTGCTCGCCGCCGGACAGGGTCGCGAGGCTCCGGTGGCGGGCCCGGTCGAAGGGGACGCCGAGGGCGCGCACCGTGCAGACGTCCCAGGTCACCTCCACGTCGTACCCGCCGGCGTCGGCGTAGTCGGCCAGCGCGGCGGCGTAGCGCAGCTGGGTCGGCTCGTCGTCGACCTCCATCAGCGCCCGCTCGCAGCGGTCGACGTCGGCCGCCGCCGCGCGGACCCGGGGCGGTGAGACCGAGAGCAGCAGGTCGGCCACCGTCGGCTCGCCACCGTCGGGGGCGGTGAGCCCCGCCGCGACCATCTGGTGCATCACGCCCAGGCCGCCGGAGCGGGTGACGGAGCCGGCGTGCGGCTCGAGGTCGCCGGCGACGATGCGCAGCAGGGTGGTCTTGCCCGCACCGTTCGCGCCGACCAGTGCGACCTTGGCGCCGTCGCCGACCCGGAACGCGACGTCGTCGAGGAGGACCCGCCCGTCGGGCAGCTCGTAGCGCACCCCCGCGACGTCGACGTGTCCCACGCGCCCATCCTCCCCGACCGCCGCCCGCCGCGCAGGTCCGTTTCCTTCGCTAGCGTGACGGTGACCACGCGCCCCGCGCAGACACCCCGGCCACTCGGAGGCCCCGTGAGCGGACCGTCCTCGCCCTCCCCGCCCGTCAGCACCGACCGCGACGACGGCGGGCCCGAGCCGCGCTGGCGCCTGATCGGCCCCGGCCTGGTGGTCGCGGCCACCGGCGTCGGCGGCGCCGACCTGGTGGCCACCCTGCTGGCCGGGAGCCGCTACGGCTACGCGCTGCTCTGGACCGCCGTGGCCGGCTGCCTGCTCAAGGTGGTCCTCGTCGAGGGGGCGGGCCGCTGGAGCCTGGCCACCCGCACCACCATCTACGAGGGGTGGAGCAGCCTGGGGCGCTGGACCCACTGGTACTTCGGGCCGTACATCGTGATCTGGGGCTTCGTCTACGGCTCCGCGGCGATGGCGGGCACCGGACTGGCGCTGTACTCGCTGCTCCCGGTCCTCCCGGTCGCGTGGTGGGGCGTCGTCTCCGGCCTCCTCGGCGCCGGGCTGGTGCTGCTGGGCCGCTACGGGCTGTTCGAGAAGGTGTGCGGCGCACTGGTGCTGCTGATGTTCGTCTCGATGCTCGGCGCGGCGGCGCTGACCGTGCCGAACCTGCCGGACATGGCGGGCGGGCTGGTGCCCACCATCCCGGACGGCGGGCTGCTCTACGTGCTCGGGGTGGCCGGTGGCGTCGGCGGCACCATCACGCTGGCGGCCTACGGCTACTGGCTGCGCGAGAAGGGCTGGCACAGCCCTCGCTACATGCGCGTGATGCGCATCGACAACGCGGTGGCCTACACCGTCACCGGCATCTTCGTGGTCTCGACGCTGATCGTCGGCGCCGAGCTGCTCTACTCGGCCGGCATCGCGGTCAGCTCCGGCGACGAGGGCCTGCTGGACCTCGCCGACGTCCTCGGGGACCGGTACGGCGACGCGGCCGGCACGGTGTTCCTGGTCGGGTTCTGGGCCGCGGCGATGTCGTCGCTGATCGGCGTCTGGAACGGGGTCAGCCTGATGTTCGCCGACTTCGTCGGCCACGTCTCGGGCGGCGACCCCGACGCTCCCGCGTACCGCCTCGGCGGCCGCTGGTACACCGCCTACGTGCTGTGGCTGACGCTGCCGCCGATGGCGCTGCTGTTCCTCGGCGAGCCGGTCTACCTCATCCTCGCCTACGGCGTGCTCGGCGCGTTCTTCATGCCGTTCCTGGCCGTCACGCTGCTCTGGCTGCTCAACACCGACCGCGTGCCCGCCGAGTGGCGCAACAAGGCGCACTCCAACGTCGCGCTGGTGCTGGTCGCGGTGGTCTTCGCGTGGCTGGCGGTCACACAGGTCGTCGACGTCGTCCGCGGCGCTCTCTGAGACCCCCGGGGCCCACCGGGGTTACCGGCGCGTACACCCCCGCGCCATGATGGGGGCGGCCGCCCCGCGATGCGCCCACGCACCCGCCGGCCCCGACCCCTGACCAGGAGGCGAGCGATGCAGCTCGAGCTGTCCGAGGAGGACCGCGCGTTCCGCGAGGAGATGCGCGACTTCTTCACCACGAAGGTCCCCGAGGAGCTGCGTGACGCCGTCCGGGCGGGCCGCGAGCTCACCAAGGAGCAGATCGTCGAGAGCCAGCAGGTGCTCAACGCGGCGGGGCTCGCCGTCCCCCACTGGCCCGAGGAGTGGGGCGGCCGCGGCTGGAGCGACCTGCGCCGCCACCTGTGGAACGAGGAGATGCAGCGGGCGTTCGTGCCGGCGCCGCTGGCCTTCAACGCCTCGATGATCGGCCCGGTGATCGCGCAGTTCGGCAGCCAGGAGCAGAAGGAGCGCTTCCTGCCCGCCACCGCCAACATCGACATCTGGTGGAGCCAGGGCTTCTCCGAGCCCGACGCCGGCTCCGACCTGGCGAGCCTGCGCACCACCGCGGTGCGCGACGGCGACGACTGGGTGGTCAACGGGCAGAAGACCTGGACCACGCTCGGCCAGCACGGCGACTGGATCTTCACGCTGGTGCGCACCAACCCGGACGTCAAGAAGCAGGCCGGGATCTCGATGCTGCTCATCGACATGACCACCCCCGGGGTGGAGGTCCGCCCGATCGAGCTGATCGACGGCGGCCACGAGGTCAACGAGATCTGGTTCTCCGACGTGCGCGTGCCCGGGGAGAACCTGGTCGGCGAGGTCGACGCGGGGTGGGGCATCGCGAAGTTCCTGCTCGGCAACGAGCGGGTCGGGGTCGCCCCCGTCGGCGCGACGAAGCGCACCCTCGCCCAGGCCAAGGAGCTCGCCGCCGACCGCCTCGGCGACCCGCTGGTCGCCGCGCGGGTGGCCGAGCTCGAGAACGAGCTGCTCGCGCTGGAGCTGACCGCGCTGCGCGTGGTCGCCCACTCCGAGGGCGGCGAGCCCCACCCGGCGAGCTCGGTGCTCAAGCTGAAGGGCACCGAGCTCCAGCAGGCGGTCAGCGAGCTGGTCGTCGACCTGGCCGGTCCCGCGTCGCTCGCCTCGGGCGCCGGTGCCGACGAGGGTGGGGGCACCGACCTGCCCGAGTGGACGCGCCGCTCCACGCCGCACTACCTCAACCTCCGCAAGGCCTCCATCTACGGCGGCTCCAACGAGGTCCAGCGGCAGATCATCGCCAAGACCATCCTCGGGCTCTGAGGAGGAGCGGACACATGGACTTCACCTACGACGACGAGCAGGAAGCGCTGCGCGATGCCGTGCGCGGGCTGGCCGGCAAGGCCTACTCCGACCACGAGCAGCGGCGGCGGACCGTCAACGAGGACCCGGGCTTCGACGAGGACCAGTGGCAGCGGATGGCCGAGATGGGCCTGCTCGGGCTGCCCTACGCCGAGGACGACGGCGGCGTCGGCGCCGGCCCGGTCGAGATCGGCATCGTCGCCCAGGAGCTGGGGCGCGTGATCGCCCCGGAGCCGTTCCTGACCTGCGTGGTGCTGGCGGGCGGCCTGGTCTCGGCCGCGGGCACCACCGACCAGCGCCAGGACCTCCTCGGCCGGGTCGCGGCCGGCGAGCTGCTGCTCGCGCTCGCCCACGACGAGCCCGGCTCCCGCTGGGCCGCGACGGCCACGCGTGACCGCCGCCCGGGACGGCGACGCCTGGACGCTCTCCGGGGTCAAGGAGCCGGTCGTCCAGGGCGCGCGGGCCGGGACCCTCGTGGTCACGGCCGCGCTGCCCGACGACGGCGGCACCGGCCTCTTCCTCGTCGACGGCGAGTCCCCCGGGCTCGAGCGGACCTCGTACCGCACCTACGACGGCGGCCGCGCCGCGAGGGTCACCTTCGAGGCGACGCCGGCGACCGTGCTGGGCGACCCCGCCGACCGGACGGCCACGCTGGCCACCATCCTCGACGTCGGCCGGGTCGTCGCGGCCAACGAGGCGCTGGGCTCGATGCAGACGGCGCTCTCGCTGACCACCGACTACCTCAAGAGCCGCAAGCAGTTCGGGGTCACCCTCAACACCTTCCAGGCGCTGACCTTCCGCGCCGCGGACATGTACGTCTCGCTCGAGCTCGCGAGCTCGATGGTGCACTGGGCGACGATGGTGCTGATGAGCGGCGACCCGGCGGCCGCCGCCGACGCGTCGCGCCGCGCCGCTCTCCAGGTCTCGCGGGCCTCGCGGCACATCGGGCAGGAGGCGATCCAGCTGCACGGCGGCATCGGCGTCACCGCGGAGTACGCCGTGGGCAACCACGTCGCCCGCCTCACCGCGCTGGACCACCTGCTCGGCGACGGCACCGACCACCTGGGCGACCTCGTCGCGCGGGTGGGCGACCACGAGGGCATCGACCCGCTGCGCTGACCGGCCGGGCGCCGGGGCGCTGGGCGCGGCTACCCGAGCGCGGTCACCACGCGGACCTCGCCGACCAGCGTGCGGTGCACCGGGCACCGGTCGGCGATCTCGACCAGCCGGTCGCGCTGCTCCCGGCCCAGCGAGGGGTCGAGGTGGAGCGTGCGGTGCACCTCGTCGAGGGTGCCGCTGGTGGCCTCGCACTCCTCGCAGTCGCGGGCGTGGATGCGCGAGTGGTGCAGCTCGACGCGGGTGGCGCCGAGGTCCCAGCCCTGGCGGCGCGCGTACATCCGCAGCGTGATCGAGGTGCACGCGCCCAGGGCCGTCAGCAGCAGGTCGTAGGGGTTCGGCCCGGCGTCGCCGCCGCCGATCGAGGCGGGCTCGTCGACCAGCCAGCGGTGGGCGCCCGCCACCGCGGCGTTGGCGTAGCCCTCGCCCTCCACGGCGACGGCGAGCTCCTCGACGGCCACGCCGTCCTGGACCGGCTCCACGTCACCCAGGTCCTCGGGCTCGACGACCTCCTCGGGCAGGAACCGCGAGGACCAGGCGGCGATGACGTCGGCGGCGTACTCGGCGTCGGCGAGCTCGTCGAGCAGGTGGTCCGCGTCGTCGAGGGACACGAACGACTTGGGGTGCCGGGCGGCCTCGTAGATGCGCCGGGCCTCGTCGACGGCCACCACCGCGTCGACCGGGGAGTGCAGCACCAGCAGCGGGCGACGCAGCGCCGCGATCCGCTCGGCCTGGCGCTGCTCGGAGAGGTCCTCGAGGAACCGGCGTCGGAGCCGGAACGGCCTGCCGCCGACCGAGACCTCGAGCGGCTCGTCGCCGGGGTCCTCCGCCGCGGCGTCGAGGCCCTCGATGTTGCGGGTGACGTGGGCCGGCTCGGCCGGCGCGCCGATGGTGACCACCGCACGTACCGCCGGCAGGTCGCCGGCCGCGGCGAGGACGGCGGCGCCGCCCAGCGAGTGGCCGACCAGGAGACCGACCGGGGCCAGCTCGTCCTCGAGCCACGCGGCGGCCGCGAGCAGGTCGGCGACGTTGCCGGAGAACGTGGTCGCGGCGAAGTCGCCGCCCGAGGAGCCGAGCCCGGTGAAGTCGAAGCGCAGCACCGCGACGCCGCGAGCCGCCAGCGCCCGGCTCACCCGCGCTGCGGCGTGGGAGCGGTGGCTGCAGGTGAAGCAGTGCGCGAACAGCGCGGTGGCCCGCACCGGGCCGTCGGGCAGGTCGAGCCGGCCGGCCAGGCGGACGTCGTCCGCACCCGGGAAGGTGACGTCGCGGCCCGTCACGGCAGGCCGACCAGCGCCGGGGCGGCGTCCGCCCGTCGGTCGCGCGCGTCCGGGTCCCGTGGCACCCCGGCGGCGTCCATCAGGGCGTCGAGCTCGGCGTGGAAGCCCGCGAGGACCTCCTCGGGATCCGGCACGGCGACCGCGTCGGTCTTGAAGCCGACCAGCACCGAGCCGGCGTAGCTGAAGATGCACGTCCCGAGGGTCTGGTCGCCGGTGCCGGGCACCCAGCCGAGCAGCGAGGTGATCCGGGTCCCGGCGAGGTAGCGGGGCTCGCGCGGGCCGGGCACGTTGGTGGTCACGCCGACGGCCTTCCGCCCGAAGAACCGCACCAGTGCGCCGCCCAGCCGGGTGCCGGCCGAGCCGATCAGGTGCAGCAGCGCGAAGGTCACCACCGGCTCCGGCGACGCCTTGATCGTGTCCATCCGCCGCCGGGTCTCCGCCAGCCGGTCCAGCGCGCCGCGGGGACCGGAGGGCAGCCGCAGCAGGACCACGGCGAACCGGTTGCCCAGCCGGGCCGGCAGCGGCCGGTCGAGCGGGCGGAGGTTGACCGGGACCATGGTGGTCAGGTCCACGGGCGCGGCCCCGTGGCGGGCCTGGTAGCGCTCGAGGGCGCCGGCCAGGGCGCACAGCAGCACGTCGTTCACGGTCGTGCCGGTGCGGCGGGCGAGGTCCTTGACCTCGCCCAGCGGCACGGCGCGCGACCACACCACCCGCTTGGCCGGGGTGGTGCCGCCCGGGCCTGCGTCGAGCGCCGACGGCGGCGTCCGGGTCAGCAGCAGCTTGGCCAGGACGGGGACCGTGCGCAGCACGGCGGGCAGGACGGCGGGCAGCACCGAGGGCAGCACGCGTCCGGCGTCGCGGACCGCCGCGGGGAGGGTTCCCCGGCCCGTGCCGGCCCCGGCCGCACCAGGAGCGGCCCCGGGCGCGTCCGCCGGGTCGGCGTCGGGCTGCTCGTCGGTGATCGAGAGCAGCACCCGGGTCAGCGCGATCCCGTCGGCCATCGCGTGGTGGAGCCGCGCGTAGAGGACCGCGCCGGCGGGGTGGCCCTCGACGACGTGGATCTCCCAGAGCGGCCGGGCGGGGTCCAGCGGGACGCCGAGGAAGCCGGCCACGTACTCCTGGAGCGCGGCGTCGTCGGCGTCCGGCAGCACCACGTGACGCAGGTGGTCCTCGACGCGGAACCCGGGCACCGGCACCCAGCGCGGCCGCGCCCCGGGGAACCGGTGGGCCTGCGCCCGCCGCGCGAAGACCGGGTACCGGTCGACCACCCGGCGTCGGAGGAGGTCGGCGAGCCGGTCGCGGTCCACGGGCCCGTCGAGGCGGACCAGGGCCTCGATCACCATCAGGTTGGCCGCGCGGTCGGCGCGCCACCAGATCGTGTCCACCGGGTTCAGCGAGAGTCTCGTCACGCCCCCGATGCTCGCAGGTGCACCCAGCCCCCGCATCGCCCGCAGCCGGGGCGGCCGGCGGCGGCGATGAGACGGCTAGCCCGCGCCGACCATGCGCAGCACCAGGCCGCGGTAGTGCGCGGCGAGCTCGTCGGGGCCCCAGCCACCCTCCTCGTCGTACCACCGCGCGAGGTCGATGCCCAGCGACAGCAGCGCCGCCGCGGTCATCCGGGGCTCGCCCGGCGCGAGCAGCCCGGCGGCGAGGCCCTCCTCGATCACCCCGACCACGCGGTCGCTGATGGCGTGGCGCAGGCGGTCGACCTCGGCCCGGTGCTCGGGGGCCAGGGCGCCGCAGCTCGTAGTTGAGGATCCGCGCCGTGGTGTGTGCGCGCGCGTGGTGGCGCACGAAGTCCGCGGTGACCCGCGCCCAGCCGCTCCCGCGCGTCCCCGCCGCCGGCGAGCGCCTGCTCGACGACCTCGAGGGTCCGGCGGTGACCGGCGAGCGAGATCTCGTAGAGCAGCTCCTCCTTGGAGCGGTGGTGCACGTAGAGCGCCGCCGGGGACATCCCCGCCGCCGCCGCGATGTCGCGGGTGGTGGTGCCGTGGAAGCCGCGCGCGGCGAAGGCGTCGACCGCGGCCCCGAGCAGCCGGGCCCGGGCGTCGGCGGCCCGGGGGGCGGGTTGACGCGGCGCGGCCACGCCACCAGAGTAAGCAAGCGCTTGGTCACACGGCAACGGAGGTCGCGCATGCAGGGGCTGGACGGCAAGGTCGCCATCGTCACGGGCGGCAGCCGCGGCATCGGGTTCGCCGTCGCGCGCCGGCTGCTCGCCGAGGGCGCGCGGGTCACCCTCGACCGCCCGCGGCGCCGACGCGCTGCACGAGGCGGTGCGGTCGCTCGCGGCCGAGCACGGCGAGGACCGGGTGCTCGCCGCGGTCGGCAACGCCGGCGACGCCGCCCACCGGCGGGAGGCCGTCGCCGCGACCGTGGCGGCCTTCGGCGGCGTCGACCTGCTGGTCAACAACACCGGCATCAACCCGACCTACGGCCCGCTGCTCGACCTCGACCTCGACGCGGCCCGCAAGACCGTCGACGTCAACACCGTCGCCGCCCTCGGCTGGGTCCAGGAGTGCCACCGGGCCGGGATGGGCGAGCGCGGCGGGGCCGTGGTGAACGTGGCCTCGCTCGCCGGGGTGCGCCCCGCTCCCGGCATCGCCTGGTACGGCGCCACCAAGGCGCTGCTGATCCACCTCACCGAGGACCTCGCCGTCGAGCTCGGCCCCCGCACCCGGGTCAACGCCGTCGCCCCGGCGGTCGTCCGCACCCGGTTCGCCACCGCGCTCTACGAGGGACGCGAGGCCGAGGTCAGCGCCGGCTACCCGCTGGGACGCCTCGGCGAGCCCGAGGACGTCGCCGCCGCCGTGGCGTTCCTGCTCTCCGACGACGCCTCCTGGGTCACCGGTCGCTGCCTGGTCCTCGACGGCGGCGTGAGCCTGACGGGCGGCCACTGATGCCCGGGTCGAGCGACCGCGCCGCGGAGGTGCTCGAGGGCCGCGGGGTCGTGGTCACCGGCGCCGGTCGCGGCATCGGCCGGGCGCTGGCCGCCCGCGCCGCCGCCGAGGGCGCCCGCGTGGTGGTCAACGACCTGGACGTCGACGCCTGCCACGAGATCGCCGCCGCTGTCGGCGGCACGGCCGTCCCGGGCGACTGCGCCTCCCCGGAGGGCGTGACGGCGCTGGTCGGGGCCGCCGAGGAGGCGCTCGGCGGCATCGAGGTCTGGTTCGCGAACGCCGGGATCGACGGGGCCGCCGCCGGTGGCGGGCTGAGCGGGACCGGGCTGGAGACCCCCGAGGAGGTCTGGGCGCAGGTCCACGACGTGAACGTGATGGCCCACGTGCGCACCGCCCGCGCCCTGGTCCCGCGGTGGCTGGCCACGGGCGGCGGCCGGCTGGTCGTCACCGCCTCGGCCGCCGGGCTGCTCTCGATGATCGGCAGCGCGCCGTACTCGGTCACCAAGCACGCCGCCGTCGCCTTCGCCGAGTGGCTCTCGATCACCTACGGCGACCGCGGCGTGACCGTGCAGGCGATCTGCCCGCAGGGCGTCTCCACCCGGATGCTGGAGCAGTCCGGACCGCTCCAGGCGCTGCTCTCGCACGACGAGGCGCTGGCGCCGGGAGCGGTCGCCCAGGCCTGGGTCGACTCGCTGGCCGACGACCGCTTCCTGGTCCTGCCGCACCCGCGGGTCGCGGACTACTACGCCGCGCGCGCCACCGACACCGACCGCTGGCTGTCCGGCATGCGCCGGCTGCAGGCCCGTGCCCTGGGAGGGACATGACCGACGAGCAGACCGAGCACACCGAGCAGACCGAGCAGACCGAGCAGACCGGGGACCCGCAGGGCCTCGACCTCGCGGCGTTCCACCGCTGGTACGACGCGCAGCGTCCCGGCGACCTCGGGCCCGACCTGCGCGGGCGGTTCCTGGCCGGCGGGAAGTCCAACCTGACCTACGAGGTCAGCGACGGCACCACCACCCGCGTGGTGCGCCGCCCGCCGCTGGGGCACGTGCAGGCCACGGCCCACGACATGGGTCGCGAGCACACCGTGATGAGCGCGCTGGCCGGCACCGACGTGCCGGTCCCCACGACCTACGCGATGTGCCGCGACACCGAGGTCATCGGCGCGGAGTTCTACGTCATGGAGATGGTGCGGGGCACGCCGTTCCGCTCCGCCGACCAGCTCCGCGAGCTGGGTCCGGAACCGACCGGCCGGCTCGGGGACGCGATGCTCGACGTGCTCGCAGCGCTGCACCAGGTCGACCCGGCGGCCGTCGGGCTCGACGACCTCGGCCGTCCCGCCGGCTTCCTGCAGCGCCAGGTGCGGCGCTGGGCCGGGCAGCTGGAGGGGTCGGCGACCCGACCGCTGCCCGACGCCGAGACCCTGGTCGCGCGGCTCGCCGACCACGTGCCCGCCGGCGACGCCGAGGGCGCCAGGGCCGGGATCGTCCACGGCGACTACCGGCTGGACAACCTGCTCGCCGACCCCGACCGCCGCGGGTCCGAGGTGCTGGCCGTCGTCGACTGGGAGATGGCCACGCTCGGCGACCCGCTCACCGACGTCGCGCTGCTCCAGGTCTACGACCGGCTCGCCGAGACCACCGGCGGGCAGGCGGTCGCCGACGCCAGCCTCGCCCCCGGCTACCCCTCCCCCGAGCGGCAGCTCGAGCGCTACGCGGCCGCCGGCGGGCCCGACCTCGACGCCCTCGACTTCCACCTCGGTCTCGCCTACTTCAAGCTCGCGGCGATCCTCGAGGGCATCACCTACCGCCACCAGCAGGGCCAGACCGTCGGCGACGGTTTCGAGGGCGTCGGCGACGCCGTCGAGCCGCTGCTCGCCGCCGGCCTCGACGCCACGCGCTCGCTGGCCTGACCCGACCCACCCACCACCGAGAGGGACCACCGCATGGACTTCGAGCTCGACGCCACCACCCGCGACCTGCAGGACGAGCTGTGGGACTTCGTGGAGTCCCGCGTCGCGCCCGCCGAGGAGACCTTCGACGCGCAGCTCGAGGGCTCCGAGGACCGCTGGGCCTGGTCGCGGGCACCCGTGCTGGGCGAGCTCCGGGAGGAGGCCCGCTCCCGCGGGCTGTGGAACCTGTTCCTGCCCCGCGAGCACGGTGACCTCGGCGCCGGGCTGACCAACCTCCAGTACGCGCCGCTCGCGGAGATCACCGGGCACCACGGCCTCCTCGCCCCTGCCGCGATCAACTGCGCCGCTCCCGACACGGGCAACATGGAGGTGCTGGCGATGTTCGGCACCCCCGAGCAGCAGGAGCGCTGGCTGCGACCGCTGCTCGACGGCGGGATCCGCTCGGCGTTCGCGATGACCGAGCCGGACGTCGCGTCCTCCGACGCCACCAACATCGCCACCTCGATCGTGCGCGACGGCGACGAGTACGTCGTCAACGGCCGGAAGTGGTGGATCACCGGGGCGATGAACCCCGACTGCGAGCTGCTGATCGTGATGGGCAAGACCGACCCGGACGCAGCACGGCACCGCCAGCAGAGCCAGCTGCTGGTCCCGCGGGACACCCCCGGCGTCACGGTCGTGCGCCCGATGCACGTGCTCGGCTACGACGACCACCACCACGGGGGCCACGCCGAGCTGCGCTTCGAGGACGTCCGCGTCCCCGTCTCGAACCTCGTCGGCAGCGAGGGCGAGGGCTTCGCGATCGCGCAGGCCCGCCTCGGCCCGGGCCGGATCCACCACTGCATGCGCTCCATCGGGGTCGCCGAGCGGGCGATCACGCTGATGTGCCGCCGGGTCGACGAGCGGCAGGCGTTCGGTCGCAAGCTCTCCGAGCAGGGCGTGATCCGGGAGTGGATCGCCGAGGCCCGGGTGCGCGTCGAGCAGCTGCGGCTGCTCGTGCTCAAGACGGCCTGGCTGATGGACACCGTCGGCAACCGGGGCGCCCACTCCGAGATCCAGGCGATCAAGATCGCCACCCCGGCGACCGTGCAGTGGATCGTCGACAAGGCGATCCAGGCCCACGGCGCCGGCGGGCTCTCCCAGGACTTCCCGCTCGCCGAGCAGCTGGCCGGCATCCGCACCCTGCGGTTCGCCGACGGCCCCGACGAGGTGCACCGCAACAGCCTCGCCAAGGCCGAGATCAAGCGCCAGGTGGCGGGCCGGGGGTGAACCCCGCCGATCCCGCGGATCCGGCGGCGGACGCCCGCGCCGACCTGGTGGCGCGGGTGGAGGCGCTGCTCGCGGCTCACGACCCGACGACCACCGACCGGGACGCGTTCCTCGACGCCCGGTGGGACGCCGGTCTGGCCTGGGTGCACGTGGCCGAGGGCCGGGGCGGCCTCGGCCTGCCGCGCGCCCTGCAGGCCGTGGTCGACGACCTCCTCGCCGCCGCGGGCGCCCCCGACAACCGGCCGCGCCGCAACGGGATCGGCCTCGGCATGGCCGCGCCGACCCTGCTCGCGTTCGGCACCCCCGAGCAGCAGGAGCGGTTCCTCCGCCCGCTGTGGACCGGGCGCGAGGTGTGGTGCCAGCTGTTCTCCGAGCCGGGGGCCGGCTCCGACCTCGCCGGCGTCGCGACGCGCGCGGTCCAGGACGCGGCCGACGGCAGCTGGCGGGTCACCGGGCAGAAGGTGTGGACCTCCTCGGCGCACCTCGCCGACCGGGCGCTGCTGCTCGCCCGCACCGACCCCGACCTCCCCAAGCACCGCGGCCTGACCTACTTCGTGCTCGACATGGACCAGCCGGGCGTCGACGTCCGGCCGCTGCGTCAGCTGACCGGGGAGGCGGAGTTCAACGAGGTCTTCCTCACCGACGCGGTGGTCGACGACGCCGACCGGCTCGGCGGGGTCGGCGAGGGCTGGGCGGTGGCCGGGGCGACGCTGATGAGCGAGCGGGTCGCGATCGGGAGCGGCGCCGCGCGGGAGGCCGGCATGCTGGGGGTGGTCGCCCGCGCCTGGCGCGAGCACCCGGAGCGGCGCACCCACGACACCCACCAGCGGCTGCTGCGGCTGTGGGTGGAGGCCGAGGCCCTGCGGCTCACCGGGGTCCGGCTCGGCCAGCAGCTCGCCGTCGGCGCCCCGGGCCCGGAGGGCTCGTCGATGAAGCTCGGCTTCGCCTCGCTCGCCCAGCGGCTGTCGTCGCTCGAGGTCGAGCTGCTCGGCGAGGACGGGCTGCGCTACGAGGACTGGACGCTGCGCCGGCCCGAGGAGGTCGACATGACCGGCCACGACGCCGGCTACCGGTACCTGCGCGCGAAGGGCAACTCGATCGAGGGCGGCACCTCGGAGATCCTGCGCAACATCGTCGCGGAGCGCGTCCTCGGCCTGCCGGGCGAGCACCGCGTCGACAAGGACGTCGCCTGGAAGGACCTCCCCCGGTGAGCGCGTCCCCCCGCGGCGACCTCGACCTGCTGCCCGACGACGTCGAGGACGACCTCCGCGCCACGCTCGGGTCGCTGCTGGCGCAGCGCTGCCCGCCCGGCCGCGTCGTCGCGGCGTACGACGGTGACGACTCGCTCGCCGCATCGCTGTGGCCCGCCCTCGTCGACCTGGGTCTGCCGGCGCTGCTGGTGCCCGACGAGCACGGTGGCGCCGGGGCGGGCCCGCGGGAGGCGGCCGCCGTGCTGGACGTGCTGGCCCGGCACGCCGCACCCGTCCCGTACCTCTCCTCGGCCGTCGTCGCCACCGCCACGCTGGTCGCGCTGGCCGGCGACGAGGGGCTGCTCGCGGAGCTCGCGGAGGGGGCCGTGGCGGCGCTGCTGGTGCCGGCGACCACCCACCGCGCCGCGGACGTGGTCCCGCTCGAGGTGGCCGGCGACGGCACCGTCGCCGGGAGCGTGCGCGCGGTGCCGGGCGTGGTCGGGGGCGCACCCGCCGACCTGCTGCTGGTGCCGGTGACCACCCCCGGCGGTCCCGGCGTGGCGGCCGTCCGCACGGACGCCGCCGGGGTGCGGGTCGACCCGGTCGTCTCGCTGGACATGACCTCCCCGCTGGCCGACGTGCGGCTCGACCGGGCCGACGCGACGCTGCTGCCCGGGGACGCGCCTGCCGCGGTCGGCCGCGGTCTGGGCGCGGGCAGCGCGCTCGCCGCCTCGGCGCTGGCCGGTACCGCCGCCTGGGCGCTGTCGGCGACGGTCGCCCACCTCGGCGAGCGGCGGCAGTTCGGTCGCGTGGTGGGCGGCTACCAGGCGCTCAAGCACCGGTTGGCCGACCTCCACGGCGAGGTCGGCTCGGCGACCGCCGCGGCCCGTCACGCCGCCGCGGCGCGGGCGGTGCTGGCACCCGACGACCCGGAGGTCGCGATCTCCACCGCGGTCGCGAAGGCGTGGTGCTCCGAGGTGGCCGTCCACGCCACCGAGGAGGCGGTCCAGCTGCACGGCGGGATCGCGATGACCTGGGAGCACCCCTGCCACCTGCACCTCAAGCGGGCCCGGGCCGGCTCGCTCGTGCTGGGACCGCCCGCGCGCGCACCGCGACGACCTGACCGCCCTCCTGGACCTACCGCCGCCCCACCCCGAGCCGGGAGGATCACCCCCATGGACCTCAGCCTGACCGACGAGCAGCAGAGCTTCCGCGACCTGGCGCGGGAGTTCCTCGACAAGGAGGCGGTCCCCCACCGCATCGAGTGGGACCGGCGCGAGGCCGTCGACCTCGACATCGTGCCGAAGATGGCCGAGATCGGCTTCTTCGGGTTGACCATCCCCGAGGAGCACGGCGGGCTCGGCGGCGACTACGTGACCTACGCCCTGGCCATGGAGGAGCTCGGTCGCGCCGACTCCGCCCTGCGCGGGATCGTGTCGGTCTCCTCCGGGCTGGTCGGCAAGTCCATCCTGTTCTTCGGCAGCGACGAGCAGAAGGCGGAGTGGCTGCCGCAGCTGGCCACGGCCGCGCGGCTGGGCTGCTTCGGGCTGACCGAGCCCGGGACCGGCTCCGACGCCGGCAACCTGACCTCGCGCGCGCGGCGCGACGGCGACGACTGGCTGATCACCGGCCAGAAGCTCTACATCACCAACGGCACCTGGGCCGACGTCGCCCTGGTCTTCGCCCGCACCGGCGGCGACGGTCCGAAGGGGGTCTCGGCGTTCCTGGTCCCCACCGACGCCCCGGGCTTCGAGGCGCGCGAGATCAAGGGCAAGCTCGGGCTGCGCGGCCAGGCCACCGCCGAGCTGTTCCTCGACGACGTGCGCGTCCCGTCCTCGGCGATGCTGGGCGAGGAGGGGCAGGGCTTCACCATCGCGATGTCGACGCTCGACAAGGGCCGGCTGGCCGTGGCCGCCGGCTGCGTGGGCATCGTCCAGGGCTGCCTGGAGTCGGCGGTGGAGTACGCCACCAGCCGCACCCAGTTCGGGCGGCAGATCGCCGGCTTCCAGATGGTCCAGGACATGATCGCCGACATCTCCCTCGACGCCGACGCCGCCCGGCTGCTGGTGTGGCGCTGCGCCGACCTGGTCGACCGGGGCGAGCCGTTCCGCACCGCGGCGTCCAAGGCGAAGCTGTACGCGTCCGAGGCCGCCGTCCGGGCCGCCAACCTCGCCATCCAGGTCCACGGCGGTGCCGGCTACGTCGACGAGTACCCCCCGTCGAAGTACCTGCGCGACGCCCGCGTGATGACGCTCTACGAAGGCACCAGCCAGATCCAGAAGCTCCTGATCGGCCGCGCCGAGACCGGCGTCAGCGCCTTCGTCTGACCCGCCGCGGTTTCCCCGGCCGGCCGGGGACTTCCGAACTTGTCGGGGTTTGCAATGGCCGACAAGTTCATGGATCCCCGGTCAGCCGGGGATTCCTCAGCTCCCCGCCGCCCGCTGCGCGAGGAGGGCGAGGGAGAGCAGGAGCTTGTCGCGGGGGTCGGCGAGGGTGCGGCCGGTGAGGGTCTCGATCTGGCGCAACCGGTAGATGACGGTGTTGCGGTGGCAGTAGAGGTCCTCGGCGGCGTGGGTCGGCGAGCCGTCGTGGCGGAGCAGGGCGGCGAGCGTCTCCAGCAGCGTGCGGCGCTGCGGGTCGGGCTGGGCCAGCAGCGGACCCAGCGTCTCGGCCAGCAGCAGCGGGACGACCTGGGGGCTGCCGGCCAGCAGCACCTCGGGCAGCGCGCCGCTGACCGGGACCACGCCCCGCGCGTCCCGTGGCAGGGTCTCGGCCGCCCGGCTGGCCAGCTGGAACGCGGTGGCGAAGCCGGCGACACCGCCGACGCAGCGGGCCAGCCCCACCCGCCCGGCCTCGGCCGCGGCGAGCACCTCGGCCAGCTCGGGCTCGGTGGGCAGCGGTCCGGCCAGGAGCCCGAGGAAGACCCCGCCGCGCAGGTGCCAGAACGCGCGGACGCCGAGCCGGTCCAGCCGGTCCTCGACCGGTACCAGGGCATCGGCCGGTGGGTCCTCGGCGAGGACCACCACGCAGGCCACCGGGTCCTCGGCGCCCAGCCCGAGCGCGGCGCGCGCGTCGCGGGCGAAGTCGGGGTCGGCGCCCCGTCCCTCCAGCAGCCCGTCGAGGACCAGCTGCTGGCGCTGCAGGTCCTGGCGCTGCAGCCGGGCCGCCTCCCGGTGGTAGGCCTCGATCAGCACGCCGTTCTGCAGGTCCAGGTTCGTCCACACCGCCCTCCCGGCGCGGATCAGCAGGTCCGCGTCGACGTCGCCCGCGGACGTCCCGGGCGCGTCGGCCACCAACGCCTCCCAGAGCATCCGCGCGCCGGTGATGTAGGCGTTGATCACCAGCTCCAGCGGGACGCCCTGGCGGGCGCGCCGGCGCCCGGTCTCGCGCCAGGTCTCCTGCGCCGAGGCCATCAGCGCCCGGTCCCCCGCCAGGACCGCGAGCCCGCGCCCGATGTGCTCCCGGGTGCTCTGCCGCACGTCGACCCGCAGCTCGGGACCGAAGCGCTGGTAGATGTCGTTGTCGCGCTCGAAGAGGGTCAGCGTGATGCCGTCGGCGATCGCGTCGGACCGGTCGACCAGCCGCTCCCAGGCGTGCTCGACGCGCCGGCGCCGGGCGGGCACCGCCACGGCCCCGTCGACGGGCTGGTCGGGACGCACGTAGGCACGATCGCACTCCGCGCACAACTGTGCCTAGGGAGAGTCGGCGATCAGGCCGGCCGGACCAGCCAAAGTTGTGCGCTGCGCCCGATGCGGATTCTGTGCGGGGTCACCAAGGTGGTGTCTGTCACACCGACTCCCGCCGACTGGCACCCCCACACCCCGGAGGACGCGGATGCCGGCAGCCGACCAGGCCGCCCCCAGCCCGGAGCGCCCCGGGGCACGCCCCGGGGACCCGGCAGCGGCCGCGCTCGAGCTGCGCGGGGTCACCGTCCGGTTCGGCGGGGTCACCGCGCTCGACGGCGCCGGGCTGCGCGTCGCCGAGCACACCGTGCACGGCGTGATCGGCCCGAACGGCGCGGGCAAGACCACGCTGTTCAACGTCGCGTGCGGCTTCATCCGCCCCGACGAGGGGGAGGTCGTGCGTCGCGGGGAGACCGTGGCGCGGCTCCGGCCCCACCGGCTGCCGGCCCTGGGCATGGCCCGCACGCTGCAGGGCCTCGGCCTCTTCGACAAGCTCAGCGTGCTCGACAACGTGATGACCGGCGCCGACCGCCACGCCCGCTCGGGCTTCCTGGGCACCCTGCTCGCGCTGCCCTCCGCGACCCGCGACGAGGCCCGTCTCCGCGAGCGGTCGATGACGGTCCTCGAGCGGCTGCGGATCGCCGAGCACGCCGGCCGGTTCCCCCCGAGCCTGCCCTACGCGCTGCGCAAGCGGGTCGCGCTCGCCCGGGCGCTGGTCGCCGAGCCCTCCCTGCTGCTGCTCGACGAGCCGGCGAGCGGGCTCTCCAGCGAGGAGATGGACGAGCTCGCCGCCCTGATCGGCGGGCTGGGCGACGACATGGCGGTGATGCTGGTCGAGCACCACATGGACCTGGTGATGAAGGTCTGCGACCGGATCACCGTCCTCGACTTCGGCAAGGTGATCGCCGACGGCAGCCCGGCCGAGGTGCAGGAGGACCCCGCCGTGGTGGCGGCGTACCTCGGTGACGACGTGCCCGCCGACGACGACGCCGACAGCCGGACGGAGGGCTGAGGTGCTCGAGCTGCGTGACCTCTCGGCCGCCTACGGACCCGTCCGCGCCCTGCGGGAGGTGACCTTCACCGCCCGCGAGGGCGCGATCACCGCGGTGCTGGGCGCCAACGGCGCCGGCAAGACCACCCTGCTGCGCACCGTCTCCGGCCTGATCCGTCCCACCGCCGGGTCGGCCACCTTCGAGGGCACCGACCTCGTCGGCACCGCCCCGGAGCGGATGCCGGCCCTCGGCCTCTCCCACGTGCCCGAGGGCCGCGGGGTGATCACCGAGCTCACGGTCGAGGAGAACCTCCGCCTCGGCGGGCTGGGACGCGGCGGTCGCGTCGGCGAGGACGACCTGGGCCGGATCTTCGCGCTGTTCCCGGTCCTCGGCGAGCGTCGCGGCGCGACCGCGCACGTGCTCTCCGGCGGCGAGCGGCAGATGCTCGTCGTCGGCCGGGCGATGATGGCGCGCCCGCGGATGCTCCTGCTCGACGAGCCGTCCCTGGGCCTGGCCCCGCGGATCGTGGCCCAGATCTTCGCGCTGCTGCGCCGGCTGGTCGCCGACGAGGGGCTCGCGGTGCTGCTCGTGGAGCAGAACGCGCGCAGCGCGCTGGCCATCGCCGACCACGGCGTGGTGCTCAACCTCGGCGAGGTCGTGGCCGACGAGGACGCCGCCACGCTGGCCGCCGACGACCAGCTCCGACACGCCTACCTCGGCTTCTAGGAGGTCCGATGCAGCTGCTCAACACACTCCTGAGCGGGCTCACGCTCGGCGCGGTCTACGCCGCCTTCGCGTTGGCGCTCGTGCTGATCTGGCGCTCCACCAGGGTCGTGAACTTCGCCCAGGCGCCGATGGCGATGATCACCACGCTGCTGGCCCTCGACCTGATCGACGCCGGGTGGTCCTACTGGGCCGCGGGCCTGGTCGCCCTGCTGGCCGGCCTGGTCCTCGGCGCGGTCGTCGAGGTGCTGCTGATCCGGCGGGTCGACCAGAGCTCGCAGATCAACCCGGTCATCCTCACCCTCGGGTTGTTCGTCGCGCTGCACGCGCTGGCGGCGATCGTCTTCTCCAGCCAGTTCCGCAGCTTCCCCGCACCCTTCGGCGTCCGCGGCCTCGAGGTCGGCGGGACCACGATCGGGCTGACCCCCTCGGGGCTGTTCACCATCGGCGCCGTGGTGGTCACGATGGTGCTGCTGGTCGCGCTGTTCCGCTTCACCGACCTCGGCCTGAAGATGCGCGCCGCCGCGTTCAACCAGGAGGTGGCCCGGCTGCTCGGCGTCCGCGTCGGCTGGATGCTGACCCTCGGCTGGGCGCTCGCCGCGGTGGTCGGCTCGCTGTCGGGCCTGCTGATCGGCAGCGGCGGGCTGGTCCACCCCGGCTACATGGACCCGGTCGTCGTCTTCGGCTTCGTCGCCGCCGTGCTCGGCGGCCTCGACAGCCCGGCCGGTGCGGTCGTGGGCAGGTCTGCTGCTCGGTCTCTCGCTGCTCGCTGGTCAGCGGGTACGTCGGCTCCCAGGTCGTGCCCCTCGCGGCGCTGGTGATCCTGATGCTGGTGCTCACCCTCCGTCCGGCCGGGCCTGTTCTCGCAGGCCCAGGCGCGGCGGGTCTGAGGGGGTCGACGTGGCAGCTGCCGATCTCGCGTGCCTGGCGCGCACACCCTCGTGCGCCACGCCACTCTCGCCGTGGTGGCCTGCTGGTCGCCGTCGTGGTCCTGATGAGCCTGGACGACTTCCGCAACCGCCAGCTGACCGAGCTGGCCTACATCGCCCTGGCCGCCGGCGGCCTGACCGTGCTGACCGGCATCAACGGGCAGATCTCGCTGGGCCACGGCGCCTTCATGGCGATCGGCGCCTACACCACGGCGCTGCTGCTGGAGGACCCCGAGAACGCGCTGCCGCTGCCGGTGGTGCTGCTCTCGGCGCTCGTCGTGGCGCTGCTGGTCGGCGTCCTCGTCGGGATCGCCGCAGCGCGGCTGCACGGGCCGTACCTGGCCGGCGCCACGCTGACCCTGGCGATCGCCCTGCCCGGCATCGCCCGGCAGTACACGGACCTGCTGGGCGGCGAGCAGGGCCTGCGCGTGACCACTCCCGACGTGCCGGTGTGGTTCCTCGACACGGCCTTCTTCCTCACCGGCAGCGAGCCGAGCACGAGCCAGTACTACGCCATCCTCGGCTGGTTCCTGCTCGTCGTGGTGTTCTTCGGGCTCGCCAACCTGATCCGCGGCCGCGTCGGTCGGCAGTGGGCGGCCGTCCGCGACGACGAGGTCTCCGCCGAGCTCGCCGGGATCAACCTGGCGCGGGCCCGGGTCTCGGCGTTCACCGTCAGCGCCGCCGTCGCCGGCCTCGCGGGCGCGCTGATGGCGATCCAGATCCGGCTGGCCGCCCCCACCGCGTTCGACCTGACCCTCAGCCTGGGCCTGCTCACCGCGGTCGTGCTCGGCGGGCTCGGCACCCTCTCCGGCGCCCTGATCGGCGGCGTCGTCCTCGTCTTCACCGTGCGGGTGGCCACCGACGTCGGCACCGCCCAGGGCCTCGACGCCATCACGGCCGCCGAGCTGGCGCCGCTGGTCTACGGCACCGTGATGATCGTCGTGATCCTCTTCGCCCCCGCCGGCCTCGTCGGCTCGCTGCTGCGCTGGCGGGCGGGACGAGCCGCCGGGCGCGCCGATCGTGCGACACCCGCGACCCCCGACCCCCACCCGACCACCACCACCAAGGGAGACCGGCCATGACCTACCTCGACCCACGGCGACCGCGGGGAGGGCGGGGCCTGCGGCTCGGCGGCCTCACCGCCGCGGCCACCGCGGCCACCCTCGCCCTCGCCTCCTGCGGCGCGGGCTCGGACCGCGAGTCCTCGACCGAGGAGGGCGGCGCCTCGGACGTCGGCGTCACCGAGGACTCGGTCCGCGTCGGCGCGCACTTCCCGCTGACCGGCGTGGCGGCCCCCGGCTACAGCGAGATCCCGACCGGGGCCAAGGCCTACTTCGACTACGTCAACGAGGCCGGCGGGATCCACGGCCGCCAGATCGAGTACCTCGTCGAGGACGACGCCTACAACCCCTCGAACACCAGCCGGGTGACCGACCAGCTGGTGCTCGACGACGAGATCTTCGCGATGATGGGCGGCCTGGGCACGCCCACCCACACCGCGGTGGTGGACTTCCTGAACCAGGAGCAGGTCCCCGACCTGTTCGTCTCCTCCGGGGCGCTGGCCTGGGGCGACGACGTCGAGGCGAAGCCGTACACGTTCGGCTGGCAGCCCGACTACGAGATCGAGGGCAAGATCATCGGCCAGTACGTCGCCGAGAACATGCCGAACGCCAAGGTCGGGCTGTTCCTCCAGGACGACGACTTCGGCCGCGACGGCGAGGCCGGGGTGCGCCAGTTCATCGACGACCAGATCGTCGAGACCGTGCGCTACACCTCGGGCAACACCGACGTCGGGCCGCAGGTCTCGGCCCTCCAGGCCGCCGGCGCCGACCTGGTGCTCGGGTTCAACGTGCCCTCCTACACGGCGCTGAGCCAGCTCACCGCCCTCCAGCTGGGCTACGACCCGGACTGGTACTACTCCAACGTCGGCTCCGACCCGACCCTGGTGGGCTCCTTGCTCTCGGAGTTCTCGGAAGGGGCCGTCGACGGTGGCGGCGCCCTCGACGGGGTGCTGACCTCGGAGTACATCCCCGGCACGGACAACCCCGAGGACCCGTGGGTCCAGCTGTGGGAGAAGGTCTGGGAGGAGCAGGGCGGCGAGGGCGAGCTGACCAACTACCGCATCTACGGCATGAGCCAGGCCTACGCCTTCGTCCAGGCGCTGCAGGCCACCGGACCCGACCTGACCCGCGACGGCCTCGTCGAGACCGTCGAGGAGGTCGGCGGGGAGCTCGGCGGACCGCCGCTCGCGCCCTTCCGGTTCTCCGAGGACAACCACCTCGGCATCTCCGGGGTGCGGGTCGTGGAGATCAAGGGCGCCCGCACCGAGCCGCTGACCCCCGTCCTGGTCACCGACCTCGGTGACGCGCCGATCGAGGAGGAGTCGGCCGGCGCGGCCGACGACACCCCGCCGGAGGGCGGCATCCCGCCCGAGGAGGGCTGAGCCGCGGAGGCCTTGACCTCGGGCGCCGGGGACGGTGGGGTGGGCCCGTGCTGAGACGGATCGCTGCCCCTGCCAGTCGCTTCGTCGAACGGTGGCTCCCCGGCGCCTTCGTCTTCGCGGTCGCCCTCACCGTCGTCGTCGCGGCGCTCGCGCTGCTGCTGACCGACACCGGCCCGCGCGAGCTCACCCTCGCGTGGGGCGGCGGTCTGATCGACCTGCTGGCCTTCATGACCCAGGTGGCCCTGGTGCTGCTGCTGGGCTACACGCTGGCCAACCTGCCGCCGGTGCGACGGTTGCTCGCCGTCGTGGCCGGGGTGCCGCGCGGCCCGCGCTCGGCGTACGCCTTCGTCACCGTCGTGGCGGGTCTGGCCTCGCTGCTCAGCTTCGGGCTCGGGCTGATCGTCGGTGGCGTGGTCGCGGTCGAGGTGGCGCGCAGGTTCCGCGACCGCGGGACCCCGCTGCACTACCCGCTGCTGGTCGCGGCGGCCTACGCCGGCTTCGTGGTCTGGCACATGGGCTACTCCGGCTCCGGGCCCCTCAACGCGGCCACCGAGTCGGGGGTCTACGCGACGACGCTCGGGATGGACGTCGTCCCGGTCTCCGAGACGATCTTCGCCTGGTGGAACCTCGCGGCGATCGCGGTGACGCTGATCGTGCTGGCCGTCGCGGTGCCGCTGATGGCCCCCGGCCCCGACGAGGAGGTCCGCGAGGCCCCCGTCGACGCGCTGGCGGTCGCCGAGGACGAGGAGGACGCCTCCCCGCAGGAGTCGGGCTCCCCGGCGGACCGGATCGAGACCTCGCGCGTGGTCACCCTGACCATGGGCGTGCTGCTCGGGCTCTACCTGGTCCTCTACTACCAGGCGAACGGCTTCCTGCTGACCCTCGACATCGTCAACTGGTCGTTCCTGTGCCTGGTGCTGCTGCTGGTCGGCAACGCCCGCCAGCTGGCGGCGCTGGTCGCACGGGGCGGTCGGACGGTGACCGAGGTGCTGCTGCAGTACCCGCTCTACGCCGGCATCGCGGCGATGATGGCCAGCAGCGGCCTGGCCGAGCTGCTCAGCGACAAGATCGTCGGTGCCGCGTCGTCGGGCACGCTCGGGCTGTTCGCCTTCCTCGCCGCCGGTCTGCTCAACGTGTTCGTGCCTTCCGGCGGCGGCCAGTTCGCGCTGCAGGCGCCGATCTTCGCCACCGCGGCCGAGCAGCTCGACGTGGCCCAGCCGGTGGTGATCATGGCGATCGCCTACGGCGACCAGTGGACCAACATGATCCAGCCGTTCTGGGCGGTCCCGCTGCTGGCCGTGGCGGGGCTGCGGGTGCGCGACATCCTCGGCTACACCTTCGTGGTGCTGCTGATCACCGGGGTCGTCTTCGGCGGCACGCTGCTGCTCGTCGGCGCCGGCTGAGGCGGACGTGGTCGGCTCCCCCGCCCCGGTGCTCGGCACCGAGGCGCACGCACGGCTGCTGCCCGCGGCCCTCGACGACCTCACCTCGACGCTGCGCCGGGCCGACCTCGGCGCCGACGTCGCGGCCTGCCCCGGCTGGCGGGTGGTGGAGCTGGCCGAGCACGTCGGCACGATCCACCGCTGGGCCGCGGCCGCGGTGCGCGCCGCCGACCCCGACGCGCCCCCGTCGCCGTCGACGTCGGACCCCGCGCCGACGGATGCGCGGGAGCGCGACGCCCTCGTCGACCGGAGCGCCGGCTGCGGCGCGGAGCTGCTGGCGGCGCTGCGTGGTGCGGGTCCCGACGACCCGGCGTGGGGCTTCGGGCCGCCCCCGCGCACGACGGCGTTCTGGTGGCGCCGGATGGTCCACGAGACCGCGCTGCACACCTGGGACGTCCGCGCCGCGCAGCGCGCCGGACCCCCGACGACGGTCAGCGACGACCCCGTGCTGGCCCTCGACGGACTCGACGAGGTGGTGGGGGTGTTCTTCCCCCGCCAGGTCCGGCGCGAGCGGTGCGACCCGCTCCCGGCCGCGCTGCGGCTGCTGCCCGACGAGGACGAGGACGGCGACGGGTGGCGGCTGGCCGGTGCCGGGGCCGAGGACCCCCGCGACCCCGACCTGCCTGCCGACGTGGTGCTGGCCGGACCGGCCGACGTGCTGCTGCTCGCGCTGTGGCAGCGGGTGCCGCCCGACGACCCGCGGATCGTGGTCGTGGCGGGCGACCCCGCGCTGGCGGCGGACCTGCTGCGGAGGCCGCTGGTCCCCTGACCGGGCGTGGGCCACGGGGCGTGCCCGTCCCCGACGGCGTCACAGCGCCAGGCGCACCTCGCCACCCACGTCGTGGCGGCCCGCGGCGAGGGCGGCGCGGTAGGCCGGGGTGTTGTCGGCGTGGATCGTGCCGAGCAGGCACTCCTCGTCGGGGAGCGGCAGCGCCCGGGCCAGCAACGCGCTCAGGTGCCGGCCCAGGCCCCGGCCCCGGTGCGTCGGCTCCAGGAGCAGCTCGACGACCGTCGCACCCCGGACGCCGCGGCGGCCGTCGGGCTCCGCGGCGAGGAGGCCGGCCCAGCTGCCGTCGACGAGAACGTCGTGGAGCAGCCCCGCCGCCGCGAGCCGGGCCAGGTCCTCCTCGTCCTCGCAGCGCGTGTGGCGGCCGTGCCGCGGGTCGGCCGCGACGTGGGCCTCGTGGATCGCCCGGTACCGGTCGTAGCAGGCGGTGTCCGCGCGGGGCCGGGTGGCGAGGCCCGGCGGGGTGTCCCGCGCGCGCAGCCCGCCGAGGAGGCCGACGACCTGGCGCAGCTCCGAGCCCGCGCCCGGCCACGCGTCGACGGGGTCGGCCGTCGTCACCATCACGAACCCGGGGCGGAACGCCGCGAACGCGGTCCTCGCCACCGCGACCAGGCCCGCCCGGTCGTCCGGTCGCAGCGGCCGGTCAGCCGCTGGCACCCCGACGAACGGGAGGTCCGGGTCCCGGCCCAGGTAGCGGGGACCCGCGAGGACGTGGGCGCCGTCGGGGAGGGTCAGCCAGCGGTCCAGGTACGCCTCGGGCGGCTCGCCCGACTGCGGCGCCGCCTCGGCGTACGCCCTGGCGTGCTCGAGGTCCTGCGCCCTGCGGAGCACGGAGCCCAGCTCGTCGGTCAGGGCCGCACGGCGGACGGCCTCCGGCACGTGGGCGTGCACCCACGGGTGCAGGCCCGCGTCCGAGGCCGCCACGAGCAGGTCCAGGGGCGGCAGGTCCGGCCGCGCGGTCACGACCGGGACCGGCGGGTCTCCAGGACGCGGAACCCCTTGGCGCTGGCGAGCCGGGTCGTGGGCCACCCCTGCTCGCCCAGCCAGCGCTGGAGGGAGTCGGCGCCGAGGTTGCGGCCGACCACCATCACCGCCCGGCCGTCGGGGGCGAGGCGGGGCAGCCAGGTGAGCAGCAGGTCGTGCAGCGCCGCCTTGCCGACGCGGATCGGCGGGTTCGACCAGATCTCGTCGTAGGTCTCGCGCTCGGCCAGCGCGGCGGCCGGGGTCAGCGCGCGCACCCGGTCGGCCAGCCCGAGCGCGGCGGCGTTCTCGCGGGTCAGCGCCAACGCCCGCTCGTTGACGTCGACCGCGTCCACCCGCAGGTCGGGCACCGCGGTCGCGAGCGCGGCCGCGACCACGCCGTACCCGCAGCCGAGGTCGAGCACGTGGCGGCAGCCCACCGGGGGTGCGGTCTCGCGGAACAGCACGCCGGTGCCGGTGTCGACCCGGCCGCGCGCGAAGACACCGGACCCGGAGACCAGGTCGAGGTCGTGGTCCCAGACCGCGGCGCGCACCGGAGCGCGGGTGAAGGGCGCCGCCGGGTCGGCGGTGAAGTAGTGCTCGTCGGTCACGGCGCACCCACCTCGTGGTCCTGGCGGCGGGCGCGGGTGCGCTCGGCGCGCGCCGAGAGCTGGTCGTCGGCCGGGTAGGCCACCTCCTCGAGCACCAGGCCGCGGGCGGGGGCGACGGTGACGGCGGGGTCGCGGCGGCGGGCCGCGAGCCGCTCGGCCGGCCACCCCGGGGCCCGGCGCCCCTCCCCCACCGCCACGAGGCAGCCGACCAGCGAGCGGACCATCGCGTGGCAGAAGGCGTCGGCCCGCACACCGACCTCCACCACGCCGTCCGGGCCGCGCCCGACGTCCAGGTCGAGCAGGGTGCGGATCGTGGTGGCGCCCTCGCGCCGCTTGCAGAACGCCGCGAAGTCGTGGCGTCCGACCAGGGCCTGGGCCGCCTCGTGCATCGCCACGTCGTCCAGGGGGCGGCCCGCGGTGGCGACCCACCCGCGGCGCAGGGGGTCCAGGCTGCCGGGGCGGTCGGCGAGCCGGTAGCGGTAGCGGCGCCACAGCGCGGAGAACCGGGCGTCGAAGCCCTCCGGCGCCTCCCGCACGGCACGCACCCGCACGTCGGGCGGCAGGATCCCGTTCAGCCGGCGCGCCAGGTGGGGAGCGCCGCCGGCGGTCGCGCGCGCGACCGCCGCCCGGTCGACATCGGCGTGGCAGACCTGCCCGCGGGCGTGCACGCCCGCGTCGGTGCGACCGGCGCACACCAGGGCGACCGCGTCGGCCGGCCCGGTGCGGAGCGCGGTGGCGAGCGCCGCGGTCAGCTCGCCCTGCACCGTGCGCAGGGACGGCTGCGCGGCCCAACCGTGGAAGTCGGCGCCGTCGTAGGCGAGGTCCAGGCGCAGCCGCACGGACGCCAGCCTAGAGCGGCGCGACCTACGCTCGGGCCGTGACCACTCCCTCGCTCGTGCTGGTCTCCGACCAGCACCTCCCCGAGCTGCGCGCCGGGCTGGCCCGCTACGAGCCCGACTACGAGCTGCACACCGCGACCTCGTGCGCGGAGGCGCTCGACGTCGCGGAGCGGGTCCGGGCCCTGGGCGGGCAGGTGGCGGCGTTCCTCAGCGACTCCCGGCTGCCGGACAGCGCGGTGCTCACCGCCTTCCGCGCCTGGCGGACGGTGGCGCCGACGGCCCGCCGCGTGGTCGTCGCCCACGTCGACTGGTTCCTGGAGGACGCCGACGACCTGAGGCCGGGCCTGGCCGGCGGCACCTTCGACGCCTACCTGCTGATGCCGCAGGGCCCGCGCGACGAGGAGTTCCACCACGCCGTCAGCGAGCTGCTCTCCGACTGGGGCTCGACGCAGCTGACCCCCGAGGTGGAGTCGATCGGGATCGTCACCCCGGAGGTCGACGCGCTGGTCCTGGCGATCCGCGACTTCCTGGACCGGATGGGGCTGCCCCACCGCGTGCACGAGCCCGGGAGCGCGGCCGCCGTGGCGGCGTCGGCGGACCTGCCCGACGACCCGCCCTACCCGTGGGTGCTGCCGATGCGCGGCCCGGCGGTCGCGGCCACCTCGGTGCGCGACGTGGCGCGGTCGGTGTTCGGGCGCGCCTCCGCGGAGGACCTGGCGGACGTGGTCGACCTGGCGGTGGTGGGGGCGGGCCCTGCCGGGCTCGCAGCGGCCGTGTACGCGACCTCCGAGGGGTTGACCACCGTGGTGCTGGAGTCCGAGGCGGTCGGCGGGCAGGCCGGCACGTCCTCGATGATCCGCAACTACCTGGGCTTCCCGCGCGGGGTGTCGGGGATGCGCCTGGCCCAGCGCGCGCGCAGCCAGGCGCTGCGGTTCGGGGCGCGCTTCCTGACCGGGTGGCAGGTCGACGACCTGCGCCCGGGCAGCGGCCGGGACCCGCACGTGCTGTGCACCGACCAGGGAGAGGTGCGCGCCCGCACGGTGCTGATCGCGAACGGCGTCAGCTACCGCAAGCTGCGGGTCGAGCCGATCGAGGAGCTGGTCGGCTACGGCGTCTGGTACGGCGCCGCCCTCACCGCTGCGCGCGAGATGACCGACCAGGACGTCTACGTCGTCGGCGGCGGCAACTCCGCGGGTCAGGCCGCGGTGCACCTCGCCCGGTTCGCCCGCTCGGTGACGGTGCTGGTGCGCCGCGACGGGCTGGCCTCGACGATGTCGTCGTACCTGGTCCGGGAGATCGAGGACCACCCCCGCATCACCGTGCGCAGCCGGACCCGCGTCGTCGACGGCGGTGGGCGCGAGCGGCTGCAGTGGCTGGTCCTGGAGGACCTCCGGGGCGGTGAGCAGGAGACGGTCGCCGCGGGCGGGTTGTTCCTGCTGCTGGGGGCGGAGCCCCACTGCGAGTGGCTGCCGGCGGCGGTCGCCCGTGACGAGCGGGGCTTCGTCCTGACCGGGCGGGAGGTGCCGCGGGAGCAGTGGGTCGACGACGTGCCGCCGGTCGCGCTCGCGACGACCGCGCCGGGCGTCTTCGCGGCCGGCGACATCCGCGCCGGGTCGATCAAGCGGGTCGCGGCGGCGACCGGCGAGGGCGCCTCGGTCGTCCCGCTGGTGCACGCCTGGCTCGCGCGCGGCGGCGAGGACCGGGGCTGAGCCGCCGGTCCTGCCGGGCCTGCCTCACGCCCCGTCGAGCTCGCGGGCCCAGGGCGGGTCGGCGCCCGGGCGGGAGACGGTGACGGCGGCGAGCCGGGCGGCGTGGGCGAGGACCTCGCGACGCTCGCGCGACGGGTCGTCCCACAGCGCGTCCAGGATCCCCGCCGAGAAGGTGTCGCCGGCGCCGATGGTGTCGGCGACCTGCACCGGGACCGACGGGACCTCGATGACGCCGTCGGTGGTGTGCCACGCGGCGCCGGACGAGCCGCGGGTGACCGCGACGCCGGTGGGGCCGAGCGAGAGCAGCCGCTGCGCGGCGCCGGCCTCGTCGAGGTCGGGCCAGAGCGCCAGGAGGTCCTCGTCGCTGGCCTTCACCACGTCGACCAGCGCAGCCACGCGCTCGACGCGGGCGACCAGGTCGGGGCCGGTGCCGGTGATGCTGGGGCGGACGTTGACGTCGTAGGTCACCAGGGCGCCGGAGCCCCGCTGCTGCTCCAGCAGCGCCACCACGTCGTCGCAGCCGGGGTCGAGGACGGCCCCGATCGAGCAGACGTGGACCGCCCGGGGGCCGACGTCGGGCACCGGGCCGAGGCGCCACTCCAGGTCGAACTCGTAGGTGGCCGAGCCGTCCTCGACCAGGGTCGCCTCGGCGACCGAGGTGCGCGCCAGGACGTGCGGGTCGCCGGCGAGGAGGACGCCGGAGGCGGCGAGGTGGTCGGCCAGGGCGCGGCCGCGGTCGTCGTCGGCGTAGGCCGTGGCGAAGCGGACCGGGCGGCCGAGCCGGGCGAGGGCGACGGCGACGTTCGCCGCGCTGCCGCCGGGCAGCTCGCGGCGGGTGCCGTCGGGGGCGACGAAGGCGTCGACGAGGGCCTCGCCGACGACGAGGGCGGGGGCGGCGCGGTCCATGGGGAGGGTCTACCACCCCGGGGCCGGCTCCGTCCCGGCTAGCCTCGCCCGTCGTGGACCCGCTGAGCGTCGACCCGTCCCTGCCGGAGCCTCCCTTCGAGCAGCTGCGGGCGCAGATCGCGGGGCGCGTCGACGCCGGCGTGCTGCCGGCCGGGGAGCGGTTGCCGACGGTGCGCGGGCTGGCGGCCGAGCTCGGTCTGTCGGCGGGCACCGTCGCCCGCGTCTACCGCGAGCTGGAGGCCGACGGGGTCGTGGTCACGGAGGGGCGCCGCGGCACGTTCGTGGCCTCCGCGGGCGTCGGCGCGGAGGTCCGGGCCGAGGCGGAGCGGTACGCCGCCGCGGCCCGTCGCGGCGGGCTGACCCGCGCCGAGGCGGGCCGGCTGCTCGACGCGTGCTGGTGACCGCGCTCCCCCGCCCGCGGTGGGGGTTGTGGAGGGTGCCGGCGCGACGTCGGCGGCCTGGTCCATCCTCGACCGGGAGGGACCGGCGAGCGGTGGGAGGGGCTTGATGGAGGAGCGGGGCGGGCCGCGCGACGCGGTGCTGGCGAAGGTGCGCAAGCTGCTGGCCAAGGCGGAGGACCCGGCGGCGACGGTGGCCGAGGCGGAGACCTACACCGCGAAGGCGGCGGCGCTGGTGGCCGCCTACGGCATCGACGCGGCGCTGCTGGCGGCGGACGACCCGGGGCGTGACCCGGTCGAGGACCGGCGGATCCCGCTCGACGCGCCCTACGCCGCCGACAAGGCCGACCTGCTCGGCGCGGTCGCGCTGCGGCTGCGCTGCCAGGTGGTCCGGATCCGCGCGCGGGGGCCCGAGGGCACGCGGTGGACGCTGCACGTCTTCGGTCACCGCAGCGACCTCGAGCGCAGCGAGCTGCTGTTCACCAGCCTGCTGCTGCAGGCCTCGACGCGGCTCCAGGCGACGCCGGTGCCGTCGTGGGACCACCCGGCGGCGTTCCGGCGCAGCTGGCTCGCCGGTTTCACCGCGGCCGTCTCCCAACGGCTGGCGCGCGCCGAGGAGGAGGCGGTGCGCGCGGCCGACGGTCGTGCTGACGCCGCCGGCACCTCGACGGCGCTGGTCCTCGCCGACCGGGGCGTCGCGGTGCGCGCCGCCGCCGACCGCGCGTACCCGCACACGCGTCCCGGCCGGGGCCGACAGCTGTCCGGCAGCGGCGGGCGCGACGGCTGGGACGCCGGGCAGCGCGCCGACCTGGGCGGCACCCGGCTCGGTGGGCGTCGCCGGCCGTTGCCGCCGGCGGGGTGAGCAGCTCCGCTGCGAGGCAGCGAGAGGCTCGAGCGCCCACGTGCGATCGGGCGCGATCACTCGCCTGGAGGTCGTGTGGTGCGTCGGTGCCGAGCCCCGGACGGACCGTTCGTCAGCTCCGTCTACGACCGAGCCTGATGATGTAGACCGCACCGAAGGCCACGCCGGCGATCACCAGCATGACGATGCCGCCGATGACCTGACCATTGGCGAGGAGAATCGCGGCGAACACCAAGAACAGAGCAGCACCGAGGATGTTCGAGACGAGCTGGATCTTGCTCGTCACAGGATTGCCTTGCTGATACGTCGTCGAGTTCTCGACGAGCCGGTCCTTCGAGCTCACGACTCTCCTTCGTGCGGGTGGCGGGGTCCGGTCGCCGAACCTAGCCGACCAGGTCCCTACGTGGATCTCCACACCGGCCCCCGTGATGTCTCGAGACACCGGTGGCATCTCTCGTCGACTCATCGGTGGTGGTGGTGTGGCAGGACTTCGATGACCCGACGCGCTGCGCCGAGCACCCGACGCACCACGCCACGAGGCGTGCTTCGAGGCCAGTGCGAGATCGCAGGTCGCTCATCAGGGCCGATAGGGCTGGGACTGCCACCGCTGCAGCCTTGGCCCCATCCACAGACCTCGCGATGTCCAGGTCATCGGTGACAGTTCTGCATCAGGACTTCGGAGACAGTCGGTGTCTCAGGACTTCGGTGACGACGAGGTTGGTGGGCTGTGGGCCGCGGGGGCGACCGTTGCCGACGCAGGTGATGCCTGGTGCGGGTCGTTTGTGCTCGATGAGGACTTCGCCGTCTAGGTCGGTGATGGTGACCTTGTCGTTGGTGTTGTCGCCGTCGGTGATGACCGGACCTCTTGGAAGCCGTGTCGGGCGCGACCATGTAGACAGCGCTGGAGCGACGCGGCCCGGCGTCCACAGGTTCACCGGGTTGCGGCTCGAACACGTGTTCTAGTATGGTGGACCCATGTCCACCCGCCGGGAGCTCCTCACCTCAGCCAGGGGTGCGCGCGCCTCGCGCGACGCCGCCGAGGTGGAGCTGCTCCGCACCACCATCGAGTGGTGCGCGGCCCACCGGGTCGACGAGGACCAGGCGATGTGGCTGGCCGGGTACGGCGAGCACGGGCTGTCGCTGGGCGGTCCCGGCTGCCCGTTCGTGCGCGAGTCCGCGGTCGTCGAGTACGCAGCCGCCCTCGGGATGTCCACCGCGGCCGGCTCGACCTACGTGGCCGGCGCGCTCGAGCTCCGCTACCGGCTGCCGCGGCTCTGGGCGCGCGTGACCGCCGGCGGCTGCCCGGTGTGGCGTGCCATGCGGGTCGCGGCGCGCACCGTCACCCTGTGCGAGGACGGCGCGTCCCACGTCGACACCCACGTCGCCGGATTCGCCCACTCCGTCTCCCTCGCTCAGCTGGAGCGGGTGATCGACGACGCCCTGGCCCGCTTCGACGCCGAGGCCGCCGAGCAGAAGCGCCGGGCGGCGGCCGAGGAGCGGCACGCCCACCTCGATCTCGAGCACCCGTCCGAGACCGGGGTGGTCCAGCTGCGGGCCGGCCTCGACCTGCCCGACGCGCTCGACCTCGACCGGGCGCTGGCCGACAGGGCCGGCGACCTGGCCGCCCTCGGCTGCACCGCGCCGCTCCCGGTGCGGCGGTCCCTGGCGCTGGGTGACCTCGCCCGCGGACAGAGCACGCTGACCGGCGTCGCGGACGAGCACCGGGCAGACGACGGCGGCGCCACCGACAGCGGTCACCGGCCGGCGGGACGTGCGGTCGACCTGTACGTGCACCTCTCCGACGCCGCCGTCTCCGGCTCCGCCGGGCTGGTCGGCGACACCGCGGAGGACCAGCGCGGACGCCTCGACGACCGGCACGGCGTCCACGGCTCGATGCTGGTCCAGGCGGTGCGCGACTGGTGCGGCACGGCCGCGACGATCACGGTGCGACCGGTCCTCGACCTCGCGGAGCGCATCCACTGCGAGTCCTACGAGGCCTCCGACCGGCTCCGTGAGCAGACCGAGCTGCGCGACCGCACCTGCGTGTTCCCCTTCTGCACGCGGCCCGCCGTGCGCTGCGACCACGAGCACGCCATCCCCTACCCGGAAGGGCCGACCGCCACCGAGAACCAGGCTCCCGCCTGCCGCCGGCACCACCGGTGCAAGACGTTCCTCCGCTGGTCCTACGTCGTGCTGACCCCCGGGCTCTACCTGTGGACCAGTCCCGACGGGTTGCGCTACCTGCGCAGCCACGTCGGGACCCACGCCCTCGACGCGCCGCCGCGGACGGCGGACCCGCCGCCGCTGCCCGAGCAGTCACCGCCACCGCGGTGGCGGAAGGCGCCACCCCTGCCGCCGCTGCCGCTGGATCGCCGGGCCGGCCCACCAGCAGTGGGCGACGATCCACCCGTGCGGGACGACCCCGCACCCTTCTGACCGCGCGTCCCCCTGCCACGACGACACGAAGGCCCCGTCAGCTCGCGCCGACGGGGCCTCTCGTCATGCCGCCCCCCGGTCGATCCCGAAGAACCTGCGCAGCCCCTCCGCACCCTCGACCGCAACCTCGTCCTGCGGACGTAGGAGCTCCTCCGGGGTGACCGTCACGCGCTGCTCGTCGACGCCGACCTTGCCCTGCTTCGTGCGCTGCACGATCCGCCGGCGTCCGTCGTCCCGGTACCCGACCTCGTGGCTGACCGCCGCCGAGGCGAGGTTGCCCACGACGTAGCCGGACTCGCACTGCACGGCCCCGGACGAGCTCGACGAGCTCCGGGAGGTCGTCGTCGCGCAGGACCGCGAGCTCCACGGGACCGCAGGAGATCCGGAGCGCGAACGGGGGGATGACGTCCTCGAGGGTGAGCATGGTCCATCCTCGCCGAGCACGGTCGGGCGGGCCCGACCACCCGTCGCGGCCCAGCACGACGCAGGCCCCGTCACCGGGGGATGACGGGGCCTGCGACGGTGCTGCTCGAGGATCAGGCCTTCGGGGCCTCGTCCTCGTCCGCAGCGGGGGTCTCGTCCCCGGCGGTGCCCTCCTCGGAGGCCGGGCCGTCGCCGGCCGGCTCCTCGGATTCCGCGACCGTGCTGTCCGGGGCGGTCTCCTCGGTCATCTCCGTCGGCGCATCCGCGGCCGGCGCGTCCGCCGCCGGCGCAGCGGCGGGAGCGGCGGACGACGAGCGCCCGGCGCCCGAGGACGCACGCGGCGTCGGGCTGTAGTCCTCGGTGACGAGCTCGATCACGGCCATCGGCGCGTTGTCGCCCTTGCGGGGACCGATCTTCGTGATGCGGGTGTACCCACCCGGGCGCTCGGCGAAGGTCGGCGCGATCTCGGTGAACAGCGTGTGCACCACGCCCTTGTCGTGGATGGTCTTGAGGACCTCGCGACGGTTGTGCAGGGCGGCCTCGCCGAGGTGCGCCTTCTTGGCCTTGGTGATCAGCTTCTCGGCGTACGGGCGCAGGTGGCGCGCCTTGGCCTCGGTGGTCGTGATCCGGCCGTGCTCGAACAGCGCGGTCGCCAAGTTGGACATGATCAGCCGCTGGTGGGCCGGGCTGCCGCCGAAGCGGGCACCCTTCTTGGGGGTAGGCATGTCTCGTCTCGATCCTCCCGGGCCGTGTCAGGTACCCGGGTAGTGGGTGTCGTGGGTGGTGCGTCGGTGCCGGGCCGGGGGCCGAGGCCCCCGGTCGGGGCTCAGTACTGCTCGTCCTCGACGAACGCGTCGTCGTCGTCGTCGTACGCCGCGAGGGCGGTCGCCGGGTCGAACCCGGGCGCGCTGTCCTTGAGCGAGAGACCCATCTCGACGAGCTTGGCCTTCACCTCGTCGATGGACTTCGCGCCGAAGTTGCGGATGTCGAGCAGGTCCTGCTCCGAGCGGCTGATGAGCTCACCCACGGTGTGGATGCCCTCGCGCTTGAGGCAGTTGTAGGAACGCACGGTCAGCTGCAGGTCCTCGACCGGCAGCGCCAGGTCCGCGGCCAGCTGCTCGTCGACCGGCGACGGGCCGATGTCGATGCCCTCGGCCTCGACGTTGAGCTCGCGGGCCAGCCCGAACAGCTCGACGAGGGTCTTGCCGGCCGACGCGATGGCGTCGCGGGGCAGGATCGAGGGCTTGGTCTCGACGTCGATGACCAGCTTGTCGAAGTCGGTGCGCTGCTCGACACGGGTGGCCTCGACCTTGTAGGTCACCTTCAGCACGGGGCTGTAGATCGAGTCGACCGGCATCCGGCCGATCTCGTTGTCGGCGCCCTTGTTCTGGACCGCCGAGACGTAGCCGCGGCCGCGCTCGACGACCAGCTCCATCTCCAGCTTGCCCTTGTCGGACAGCGTGGCGATGCGCAGGTCGGGGTTGTGCACCTCGACGCCGGCCGGCGGCGCGATGTCGGCGGCGGTGACGTCGCCCGCACCCGACTTGCGCAGGTACATGGTGACCGGCTCGTCGTGCTCGGAGGAGACGACGAGGCCCTTGAGGTTGAGGATCATCTCGGTGACGTCCTCCTTGACCCCCTCGATCGTGGAGAACTCGTGGAGGACGGTGTCGACCTTGATGCTGGTGATCGAGGCACCGGGGATGGAGGAGAGCAGCGTGCGACGCAGGCTGTTGCCGAGGGTGTAGCCGAAGCCGGGCTCGAGCGGCTCGATGACGAACCGCGAGCGGAACTCGTCGACGGACTCTTCCGACAGGGTGGGGCGCTGTGCGATGAGCACTGGTGGTGTCCTTTCCGGGCCCGACCGCTATATGAGGGACCCAGATGTTTCAAAGGGGTGGCGACGTGAAGGACGTGGACCCCGCCTCGGTGACCGCCGGCGGGGGCAGTCGGGGGCGGAGCCCCCGACCGGTTACTTCTTGGAGTAGAACTCGACGATCAGCTGCTCCTGGACCGGGACGTCGATCTGCGCCCGGACCGGCCGCGCGTGCACGAGCACGCGCATCCGCGAGGACAGGACCTCGAGCCACGCCGGGACGACCCGCTCGCCGTGGGTCTCGCGCGCCACGATGAACGGCGTCATCTCCAGCGACTTCTCGCGCACGTCGATGATGTCGTGCTCGGAGACCTGGAACGAGGGGATGTCGACCTTGTGGCCGTTGACCAGGAAGTGGCCGTGGACCACGAGCTGGCGGGCGTGGCGGCGGGTGCGCGCGAAGCCGGCGCGGTAGACCACGTTGTCCAGGCGGCACTCCAGCATCTGGAGCAGGTTGTCGCCGGTCTTGCCCTGGCGGCGCGAGGCCTCGTCGTAGTAGTTGACGAACTGGCGCTCCAGGACGCCGTAGGTGAAGCGGGCCTTCTGCTTCTCCTGCAGCTGCGTGCGGTACTCGCTCTCCTTGATCCGCGCGCGGCCGTGCATGCCGGGCGGGTAGGGGCGCTTCTCGTAGGCGGCGTCGCCGCCGACCAGGTCGACACCGAGGCGGCGCGACTTGCGGGTCATGGGTCCGGTGTAGCGGGCCATGGGAGCTCTCCTTGCCTTCTCGGGGTCAGACGCGCCGGCGCTTGGGCGGGCGGCAGCCGTTGTGCGGGGTGGGGGTGACGTCCTGGATGGTGCCGACCTCGAGGCCGATCGCACCCAGGGACCGGATCGCGGTCTCGCGACCCGAGCCCGGGCCCTTGACGAAGACGTCGATCTTCTTCATGCCGTGCTCCTGCGCGCGGCGGCCGGCGGCCTCCGCGGCCATCTGCGCGGCGTACGGCGTGGACTTGCGCGAGCCCTTGAAGCCGACGGTGCCGGCCGAGGCCCACGAGATCACCGCCCCGGTGGGGTCGGTGATGGTCACGATCGTGTTGTTGAACGTGCTCTTGATGTGGGCCTCGCCCTGAGCGACGTTCTTCTTCTCCTTGCGGCGCACCTTCTTGGCGCCGGTCGCGCGTGCCTTGGGGGGCATGTGCCTTCTCTCCTGGGACTAGCTGGTCGGTGAGGTCGGGTGGGCCGGAGGCCCGGGGCTCAGCGGGCCTTCTTCTTGCCCGCGACCGTGCGCTTGGGACCCTTGCGGGTGCGCGCGTTGGTCTTGGTCCGCTGCCCGCGCACGGGCAGGCCCTGGCGGTGGCGGCGGCCCTGGTAGCTGCCGATCTCGATCTTGCGGCGGATGTCGGCCTGGACCTCTCGACGGAGGTCGCCCTCGATCTTGAAGTTGGCCTCGATCGCGTCGCGGAGCTTGACCAGCTCGTCGTCGCCCAGCTCGTGCACGCGCGTGTCGGGGCTGACCCCGGTCACGGCGAGGAGGTGCTGGGCGGAGGTACGGCCGATGCCGTAGATGTAGGTGAGAGCGATCTCGATGCGCTTCTCGCGCGGGAGGTCGACTCCGACGAGGCGTGCCATGTCTGGCGATCCCTTCGGTTGTCCGCACCGGTGTCGGTCGTGGCGCGTCCCGGGCGGGTGGGTCCGGGCTCCGGCCGATGCTCCGGAGGTGGTCGGTCGCCGGGCCGGTGGCCCCGCGACGTAGCGGTCACGTTGTGGTGTGTTCAGTTGTGCGGTGCTGCAGGTGCTGCGGTGTGCGGGTCGTGCCGGGTGACCCCGGAGGGGTCAGCCCTGGCGCTGCTTGTGACGCGGGTTGGAGCAGATGACCATGACACGGCCGTGGCGACGGATCACCTGGCACTTGTCACAGATGCGCTTGACGCTGGGCTGGACCTTCATGGCGGCCCTCTCTTGGTGTGCGGCGGGTTACTTGTACCGGTAGACGATCCGACCCCGGGTGAGGTCGTACGGCGAGAGCTCCACCACCACGCGGTCCTCGGGGAGGATCCGGATGTAGTGCTGGCGCATCTTGCCGCTGATGTGGGCGAGAACCTTGTGCCCGTTGCTCAGCTCGACGCGGAACATGGCATTCGGCAGGGCCTCCACGACGGTGCCCTCGATCTCGATCACGCCTTCTTTCTTCGGCATGTCCTCACAATCTTCGTCTCGACGTCGGTGTCCACCATCAGCCCGGGAACCTCCCGGCCACCGTCCGCGGCAGGTGCCACGCGGGGGCCGGCGGACCTCGTGCGGCCGCGTCCCGTGCTCGGACCCGCGCACACCAGCGAGCACTGCTGCGAGCAGCAGGACGAGGTGGTCACGGGCTGCCGCGAGGCGCCAGGACGCAGACCCACGTTGGGCCGACACGCGAGTCTAGGCCGAAAGGGTCGGGAAAGACGAATCCGGTGAGGGGCGGAGCGGCCCCCGCGTCCAGCCGAGCCTACGCGACGACCCGGCCCCCCGTGCGCAGCCACCACCGGGCGGCCCCGCGGACGTCGGGGGCCAGGTGCGGGTCGCCCGCGACGGCCCGGAGGTCGGGGTGCCCGGCCATCCCGAGGCTCTCCACCAGGGTCAGCGCGTCGGGTCCCGCGGCCGCGACGCGGCGGTGGCCGTCGGGCACCGGCACCCCGGCGTTGCCGGCGACCGAGAGCGCGCGGGGGTCGTGCCACGGCGCCACCCGGTCGAGCCAGTCGGCCACGCGGTCGCTGGTCGTGGGCACCTGGAGGCCGTGGACGGCGCGCAGCGCCCCGCGGGCCGTGTGGTCGTCGGGCGGGGAGTCGACGAGGTCGAGCAGCGCCGGCACGAGGTGCTCGACGAACGGGGTGGCCATCAGCAGCAGCGACGACGTGGTGACCCGGACGCTGCGGAAGTCGTAGACGAGCTCGAAGAGGAGCCGGGCCAGCAGCGGCTGCTGCTCGAGGTCGAGCCGCTCGCACGCGTCGGCCGCCAGCCGGGCGCAGACGCTCAGCTGGCGGTTGGCCACGCCGCTCTCCCACGACCGCGGCTCCTCGACCGGCGTCAGCGGACCCTCGAGCCGGGCCAGCACCCCGCGCCGCACCTCGGGCGGCAGCAGCCGCACCAGGGTCGCCAGCCGGGCGCCGAGCGGACCCCCGGCGTAGGTGGCGGGCGCGCGCACGAGCGGGTCGACCACCACCTCCCAGTCCGCGTCGTCGAGACCGCCCCCGACGCCGCGCATCCCCTCCAGCGCGGCGCACCCCCCGGCGACCGCCCACGGCGCGGGGTGCTCGAGCAGGGAGGCGCACCACGCCAGGAACCGGCGGCTGGGCTGCTCGGCGAGCGCCGAGAACGCGTTGATCGTGGCCGGCCCGGGCCCCTCCCCCGCCACCAGGTCGCGCGCGACGTCCTCGACCAGGTCGACGTAGGGCCCGGAGCGCAGCTGCGCGACGGCCTCGTAGCGCGCGGTGTAGGCCGGGCCGACCGATCGCACCAGCTCCTCGACCAGCCGCGCGAGCACCGGCGCCATGACCACCGTGGGCACGGTCGCGCCGCCACCGCGCCGCACCACGCGCGCCCAGCGCAGCCACTGCCCGCCCGTCGCGACACCGTCCAGCACCGGCGCGAACGCCGCGTCGACGGTGTCCAGCCGCGCGGGGTCCTGCTCGGCCCGGGAGCGGTCCAGGGGGGCGTACTCGAAGCTGCGGCACAGCACGTCGACCGGCGCCCGCAGCTGGCCCTCGACCAGGCCGAGCACCTCCTCGTAGCGGTCGATCACCCCGCCGTCGCGGGCACCGGTGCGCTCGGCGACGCTCAGCGCCGGCACCGAGACCGGGTGGTCGAGGTCGGCCATCGCGGCGCTGAGCCGGCGCAACGAGACACCGCGGCCCGCCCGGGCCATCCGGAGCAGCCAGCCGATGCGCGCCGCCACGTCGACGCGGGGCCCGTCGAGGACGGTGGCGTCCTCGATCACGTCGGACGGGCGGGCCATGCCCTCACGGTAGTGACCGGCACCACGGCGCCGGCCGTCCCGCTCCGGCGCTCAGACCCCGGCGGGGGCCAGCAGCCGGAGCGCCTCCTCGCGGGCGGGCGAGGCGGCCGGGTCCGCGCCGACGTGCTCACCGGTCACCGGGTGCACCATCACCTCGTCGACGCCGAACGACGCGGCGAGCGCCGCGACGCCCTCACGGGCCTGCTCGGGCGTGCCCACGACCCACCGGCGGCGCATCGCCGCGACCAGGTCGGCGTGGGCCGGCGGCAGCGCGGCCACCTCCTTCTCGGCCTCCTCGACCAGCAGCTGCGGGCGCAGCGGGGCGCCGGTGCGCAGCGCGAGCATCGCCAGCAGCTGCGGCAGCGCCCGCGCCTCGGCCTCCGCCGCGCTCGGCGCCACGGAGACGTTGAGGGTCAGGAAGGTCCGGGGCCGGCGGTCCGCCCCGGTCGCGGCCGGGTCGGGCCGGAAGCCCTCCCGGTAGAGCGCCAGCGCCTCGGCCGTCCCCTGACCGGAGAAGTGGTGGGCGAAGACGTAGGGCAGCCCGCGCTCGGCGGCCAGGCGGGCCGAGTAGTCAGACGAGCCGAGCAGCCACACCGGCGGCACGGCCACCGCGCGCGGGGTGGCCCGCAGCACCGAGGACCGGCCGGCCACCGCGACCCCGACGCCGTCGGGCGACATCAGCGCGCGGACGTCGTCGACGAAGTCGGGGAAGCGGGAGACGGCGTCGTCGCCGACCCCGCCGGCGCCGTGCCGCAGCGCGTACGCCGTGACCGGGTCGGTGCCGGGCGCCCGGCCGATGCCCAGGTCGATCCGCCCGGGGTGGGCGGCCTCGAGCAGCGCGAACTGCTCGGCGACGACCAGCGGCGCGTGGTTGGGCAGCATCACCCCGCCCGAGCCGACCCGGATCCGCGAGGTGGCCGCGGCCAGCATCGCCACCACGACCGGGGGGTTGGTCGCGGCGACCGCCGGCATGTTGTGGTGCTCGGCCACCCAGTAGCGGTGGTAGCCGCTCCGGTCCGCGACCGCGGCCAGACCTCGGGCGGCGGCGAGCGCGTCGCCGGTGGTCTGGTCGCCGCGCACCGGCACCAGGTCGAGCACGGACAGGGTGGGCAGGGCTGGCTCGGTCATCGCCGGGTCAACGGCGGCGGGCACGGCGGTGTTCCCCGCCACGTCCTCGACCCGGGGCGCCGGTGGGTCAGACGCGGGCGCGGCGGCGCTGGTCCGCCTTGTCCTTGGCGAGGCTCGCCACCGTCGTGACGGTCAGGATGCCGAGGATGACCGTCAGCGAGAGCCAGATCGGGACCTCGGGCGCCCACTCCACGTGCTCGCCGCCGTTGATGAACGGCAGCTCGTTCTCGTGCAGCGCCTCGAGGACCAGCTTGACGCCGATGAAGGCGAGCAGCACCGAGAGCCCGATCGAGAGGTAGACCAGCCGCTTCAGCAGGTCGCCGATGAGGAAGTAGAGCTGGCGCAGACCCATCAGGGCGAAGACGTTGGCGGTGAAGACGATGAACGGCTCGTCGGTCAGCCCGTAGATCGCGGGGATCGAGTCGAGGGCGAACAGCAGGTCGGTCATGCCGAGGGTGAGCACCACGACGAACATCGGGGTCAGCACCCGTGCGCCGTTCTCGCGGCTCAGCACCTTGACCCCGTCCCAGGTGCCGCTCAGCGGCAGGTGGCGCCGCGCCCACGCCACCAGCCGGGGCTCGGAGAACTCGTCCTCGTCGTCGGACTCGTGCTCGAGCACCAGCTTGACCGCGGTGTAGATCAGGAAGAAGCCGAAGAGGTAGAAGACCCAGCTGAACGCGCTGATGGCAGCGGCGCCGACGGCGATGAAGATGCCGCGCAGGACCAGCGCGATCACGATGCCCACCAGCAGCGCCGTCTGCTGGTACTGCCGCGGCACCGAGAGCTTGGCCATGATGATGATGAACACGAACAGGTTGTCCACCGACAGCGAGTACTCGGTGAGCCAGCCGGCGAAGAACTGCGCCCCGTAGTCGCCGCCGGAGGTCACGGTGATCCCGATGCCGAAGAGCACGGCGGCGCCGACGAAGAAGGCCAGCGCCCGGGCGCACTCGCGCAGGCTGGGCTCGTGCGGGCGCCGGCCGACGACGACCACGTCGAAGAGCAGGACGGCCGAGGTGACGACGACGGTCGTCACCCAGACCCAGGGGTGGATCTCCAACGCGGGTTCCTCCGAGGCGGTGCGGGGCGGTGCGGGGCGGGCGGCACGGCCCGACCGGCGGTGGGACCCGGGAGCAGGCTACCGGCCGCCGAAGGTGACGCCGAGCGCGCCCAGCGCCGCCTCACCCCCGTCGAGCGCGGTGAGGACCCAGGTGCCGCGCTCGGTCAGCACGAAGGTGTGCTCGTGGTGGGCGGCCCACGACCCGTCGGCGGTCACCACCGTCCAGTCGTCGGCGAGCACGTCGGTGCGCGGCGTCCCGAGGGTGACCATCGGCTCCACCGCCAGCGCCAGGCCCTCGACCAGGCGCGGACCGCGTCCGGGCCGCCCGAGGTTGGGCACGTCGGGGGGCAGGTGCATCGCCGAGCCGATGCCGTGCCCGGTGTAGTCCGCGACGATGCCGTACTCCCCCTGGCCGCGGACGTGCTGCTCGACGGCGTGGGAGATGTCGGAGACCCGGCCCCCGGGGGCGGCCGCGGCGATCCCGCGCCACATCGCCTCCTCGGTGACCCGCATCAGCTCCTGCACCCGGTGCGGGACGTCGCCGAGGGCGATGGTGGTGGCGGCGTCGCCGTGCCATCCCTCGACGATCGCGCCGCAGTCGATGCTGACCAGGTCGCCCTCGGCGAGCACCCGCGGTCCGGGGATCCCGTGGACCACCTCGTCGTCGACGGAGACGCAGATCGAGGCGGGGAAGCCCTGGTAGCCCAGGAACGAGGGCGTCGCTCCCCGCGAGCGGATGCTGTCCTCGGCCAGGGCGTCGAGGTCGGCGGTGGTCATCCCCGGGCGCACCTGATCGCGCAGCAGCGCGAGCGTCTCGCCGACCACGAGGCCGGCGCGACGCATCAGGTCGACCTGCTCGGGGGTCTTCACCTCCAGGCCGCGACCGAACAGGGCCACCGGGCCGGCCTGCCCGCTCAGGCCCCGCGGGGGCGCAGCGCGTCGATCAGCCGTCCGGTGACGCTCTCGACCTCGCCCATGCCGTCGACCTCGACCAGCACCCCGCGCTCGCGGTACACCTCGATCAGCGGGGCGGTCTGCTCGCCGTAGACCTGCTGCCGGCGCCGGATGACGTCCTCGGTGTCGTCGCTGCGGCCCTCGGTCTCGGCGCGCTTGACCAGGCGGGCGACGAGCTCCTCGGTGTCCACGGCCAGCACGGCGGCGGCGTCGAGGCTCCGGTGGTGCTCGCGCAGCATGCCGTCCAGCTCGGTGACCTGGGCCAGGGTGCGCGGGTAGCCGTCGAGCAGGAACCCCTGCTCGGCGTCCGCCTCGGCGAGCCGGTCGCGGACCATCGCGTTGGTGACCTCGTCGGGCACGTAGTCCCCGGCGTCCATGTAGCGCTGCGCCTGCTGGCCCAGCTCGGTGCCGTCGGCGACGTTGCTGCGGAAGATGTCGCCGGTCGAGATCGCCGGCACCCCCAGCTCCTCGGCCAGGCGCGTGGCCTGGGTGCCCTTGCCGGCCCCGGGGGGACCCATCAGCACCAACCTCATGACCGCAGGAACCCTTCGTAGTTGCGCTGCTGGAGCTGGCTCTCGATCTGCTTCACCGTGTCCAGCGCCACGCCGACCATGATCAGGATCGAGGTGCCGCCGAAGGGGAAGTTCTGGTCGGCCCCGATGAGCACCAGCGCGATCAGCGGGATCAGGGCGATCAGACCCAGGTAGAGCGCTCCCGGCAGCGTGATCCGGGACAGGACGTAGGACAGGTAGTCCTCGGTCGGCTTGCCCGCCCGGATCCCGGGGATGAAGCCGCCGTACTTCTTCATGTTGTCGGCCACCTCGGTCGGGTTGAAGGTGATCGACACGTAGAAGTAGGTGAAGAAGACGATCAGCGCGAAGAAGGTGATCATGTAGATCGGGTGCGCGCCGGTCTCGAAGTACCGCGCCAGGAAGCTGACCCAGGCGGAGTCGCTGGTCTGGTTGAACTGCACCGCCATCGCGGGCAGGTAGAGCAGCGAGCTGGCGAAGATGACCGGGATGATGCCGGCCTGGTTGACCTTCAGCGGGATGTAGGTCGAGGAGCCGCCGAACATCTTGCGCCCGACCATCCGCCGCGCGTACTGGACGGGGATCCGGCGCTGGGCCTGCTCGACGAAGATGACCGCCGCCACCACGAGCAGCCCGACGCCCAGGACCAGCGCGAAGACCCACCAGCCCTGGCTGATGCGCACCTGCCACAGCGCGGAGGGGAAGGTGGCCACCACCTGGCAGAAGATCAGGATGGACATCCCGTTGCCCACGCCGCGATCGGTGATCAGCTCGCCGAGCCACATGATCACCGCGGTCCCGGCCGTCATCGTGATCACCATGACCAGGAAGGTCCCGGTGCCGTCGTCGTGCAGCAGCGGGCGGTCGCAGTTGATCAGGTTGCCCGACCGGGCCAGCGCCACGATGCCGGTCGCCTGGAGCAGCGCCAGGCCGAGGGTGAGGTAGCGCGTGTACTGGGTGATCTTGGTCTGCCCGGCCTGGCCCTCCTTCTTCAGGGCCTCCAGGCGCGGGATCACCACCACCAGCAGCTGCAGGATGATGCTCGCGGTGATGTAGGGCATGATCCCCAGCGCGAAGATCGTCAGCTGCAGCAGCGCGCCGCCCGAGAACAGGTTGATCAGGTTGTAGACGCCCTGGTTGTTCGTCGGGTCGCCGAGGCAGGCCTGGACGTTGGCGACGTTCACCCCGGGCGCCGGGATCTGGGAGCCCGCGCGGAAGACGACCACGACCATCAGGACGAACAGCAGCTTGCGCCGCAGGTCCGGCGTCCGGAAGGCGTTCAGGAACGCGCTGAGCACGAAGGTCCTCTTTCCTCAGGCAAGGTGGGTCTGCTCCGCCAGCGGGCGACCCGCGGTGAGCCTAACAGCCCGGGTGGGCGCGTCCGGGGCCTCCGGACGCGGCCGGCCGGTACGCAACCGGGCCCGGCGGCGGTGGCCGCCGGGCCCGGCCCGGGTGGTGCGTGGGTGGTGATCAGAGCGTGGTGGCCGAACCGCCCGCGCCCTCGATCTTCTCCTTGGCCGAGGCCGAGAAGGCGTGCGCCGTGACGGTGACCGGCACGCCGATGGAGCCCTGGCCGAGCACCTTGACCGGCTGACCCTTGCGGACGGCACCGCGGGCGACCAGCTGGTCGACGGTGACCTCGCCGCCGTCGGGGAACAACCCCTCGATGCGGTCGAGGTTGACGACCTGGAACTCGACCTTGAACGGGTTCTTGAAGCCCTTGAGCTTCGGCAGCCGCATGTGGATCGGCATCTGACCGCCCTCGAAGGCGGCCGGGACCTGGTTGCGGGCCTTGGTGCCCTTGGTGCCGCGACCGGCGGTCTTGCCCTTCGAGGCCTCGCCTCGGCCGACGCGGGTCCTGGCGGTCTTGGACCCAGGAGCGGGACGCAGGTGGTGGAGCTTGAGCGTCATCTCAGTTGCCTCCCTCGATCTCCTCGACCGTCACGAGGTGGCGCACGGTGTTCACCATGCCCCGGAACTCCGGACGGTCCTCCTTGACGACCACGTCGCCGATCCGCTTCAGGCCCAGCGAGCGCAGCGTGTGGCGCTGGTTGGCGTGGCAGCCGATCGACGAGCGGTCCTGACGAACGCGCAGCTGACCCATCAGTGGGTCACCTCCTCGGACACTCCGGCCGGCACCTCGTGCTCGGCGCGCAGCAGCGCGGCCGGCGCGACGTCCTCGACCCGCTTGCCGCGGCGCGCGGCCACGGTCTCGGGCATCTCGAGCAGCCGCAGCGCCGCCACCGTGGCGTGCACGATGTTGATCTGGTTCGAGGAACCCAGCGACTTCGAGAGGACGTCGTGGATCCCGGCGCACTCGAGCACGGCGCGCACCGGACCACCGGCGATCACCCCGGTACCGGGAGCGGCCGGACGCAGCAGGACCACGCCGGCGGCCTTCTCGCCCTGGACGGGGTGCGGGATGGTGCCCTGGATGCGGGGGACGGGGAAGAAGTTCTTCTTCGCCTCCTCCACGCCCTTGGCGATCGCCGCGGGCACCTCCTTGGCCTTGCCGTAGCCGACGCCGACCATGCCGTCGCCGTCGCCGACGATCACCAGGGCGGTGAAGCTGAAGCGCCGACCGCCCTTGACGACCTTGGCGACGCGGTTGATGGCGACGACGCGCTCGATGTACTGGCTCTTCTCAGCACCCTGGCCGCGACCGCCGTCACGACCACGGCCGCCGCGCTCACCGCCGGCGCGCTGTCCGCGCTGGGGTCCGCTCATGAGACTTCCTCTTCCTTGCGTGTGGGGCAGGTAGGGCTGGTGCGGCGGGACTGCGTGCCGCTGGGCCGGGGTGACGTGGCCATCAGAACGACAGCCCGCCCTCGCGGGCACCGTCGGCGAGGGCCGCGACGCGACCGTGGTACTTGTTGCCCGCCCGGTCGAAGACGACGGCGTCGACGCCCTCGGTGCGGGCCCGCTCGGCGACGAGCTCCCCCACGCGCCGGGCCTTGGCGGTCTTGTCGCCGTCGAGGCCGCGCAGGTCGGTCTCCATCGTGGAGGCCGAGACCAGCGTGCGGCCGACCTGGTCGTCGACGACCTGGACGGTGATGTGCCGCGAGGAGCGCGTCACCACCAGGCGGGGCCGCTCGGCGGTGCCGGAGATGCGCTTGCGCCCCCGGACCTGGCGACGCAGCCGGGCCTTGGTGCGCGCGGCACCGTGCTTGCTCTGCTTCAGCGCGATGGCCATGTCACTTACCAGCCTTTCCGACCTTGCGGCGGACCTGCTCGCCGGCGTACCGGACACCCTTGCCCTTGTAGGGCTCGGGCTTGCGCAGCTTGCGGATCTTGGCCGCGGTCTCGCCGACGAGCTGCTTGTCGATGCCCGCGACGCCGAGCCGGGTGGGGCCGTCGACCGAGAACGTGATGCCCTCGGGGGCGTCGAAGGTGATCGAGTGGGAGTAGCCGAGCTGGAACTCCAGCTGGGTCGGGCCCTTGGAGAGGACCCGGTAGCCCACGCCGACGATCTCGAGCTTCTTCTCGTAGCCGTCGGTCACGCCGACGACCATGTTGTTGACCAGGGTGCGGGTCAGGCCGTGGAGCGACCTGCTCTCCCGCTCGTCGTCGGGGCGGCGGACGTCCAGGACGCCCTCACCCCGCTCGACGGTGATCGGTGCGGCCACGTGGTGGGTCAGGGTCCCCTTGGGGCCCGTGACCGTCACCCGGCGCTCGTCGATCGAGACCTCCACGCCGGACGGGACCGTGACGGGGAGCTTGCCGATGCGCGACATGCTTGTCCTCTCCTCTTCGTCTCGTGGGTCCGGGTCACCAGACGTAGGCGAGGACTTCGCCGCCCACGCCCTTCTGGTTCGCCTGGCGGTCGGTGAGCAGGCCCTGGCTGGTGGAGATGATCGCCACCCCCAGGCCGCCGAGCACCTTGGGCAGCCCGGTGGACTTCGCGTACACGCGCAGCCCGGGCTTGCTGATGCGGCGGACGCCGGCGAGCGCACGCTCGCGGTGGCGGCCGTACTTGAGGGTGACGGTCAGCGTCTTGCCGACCTCGCCCTCGGCGGGCTCGGCCACCTCGAAGGAGGCGATGTAGCCCTCCTGGCGCAGGATCTCGGCCACGCCGGCCTTGAGCTTGCTGTACGGCATCACCACGTCGTCGTGGTAAGCCTGGTTGGCGTTGCGCAGACGCGTGAGCATGTCTGCGATCGGGTCGGTCATCGTCATGGCCGGAAGGCCCTTTCTCGTGTGGTTTCGGGCCCGAGCACGCTCGGGGCCCGACCTGCGACGGTGTCTAGTTCGGGGTGGGAGGTCACCAGGAGGACTTGGTGACCCCGGGGAGCTCGCCGCGGTGCGCCATCTCGCGCAGGCAGATCCGGCACAGGCCGAACTTGCGGAACACGGCCTTGGGGCGGCCGCACCGCTGGCAGCGGGTGTAGCCGCGGACCGCGTACTTGGGCTTGCGGGCCGCCTTGACCCTCAGTGAAGTCTTCGCCATCTCGTCCGTCTCCTCAGCGCTCGGCGAACGGGAAGCCCAGCTGCTTGAGCAGCGAGCGTCCCTGGTCGTCGGTCGTCGCAGTGGTCACCACGGTGATGTCCATGCCGCGGGACCGGTCGATCCTGTCCTGGTCGATCTCGTGGAACATGACCTGCTCGGTCAGCCCGAAGGTGTAGTTGCCGCGACCGTCGAACTGCTTGGGCGAGAGGCCCCGGAAGTCGCGGATGCGGGGCAGGGCCAGCGAGAGCAGCCGGTCCAGGAACTCCCACATCCGGTCGCCGCGCAGCGTCACGTGGGTGCCGATCGGCATCCCCTCGCGCAGCTTGAACTGAGCGATCGACTTGCGCGAACGCGTCACGGCCGGCTTCTGCCCGGTGATGGCGGTCAGGTCGCGCACGGCGCCCTCGATCAGCTTCGCGTCGCGGGCGGCCTCGCCGACACCCATGTTGACCACGATCTTGGTCAGGCCGGGCACCTGCATGACGTTGCCGATCGCGAACTCCTGCTGCAGCGCGGGGAGGATCTCCTCGCGGTAGCGGGTGCGCAGCCGCGGCGGGACCTTGGCGGAGGTCTCCGGTGCGGACTCGGTCTCGGTCGTGGACATCAGATCTCCTCCCCGGTCCGGCGCGAGATGCGCACGCTGCGGTGGCCGGTGTAGGTCGAGCCGTCGGGACGGCGCTTGGTCACCTCGTCGCGACGGTGGCCCACGCGGGTCACGCCGTCACCCTCGACGAGCATCACGTTCGACACGTGGATCGGCGCCTCGGCGGTGATGATCCCGCCGGTGGTGCCGGCACGACCGCCGGCGTTGACGACCTTCGTGTGCTTCTTGACGCGGTTCACGCCCTCGACGATCACCCGGTCCTGCTCGCGCAGCACCGAGATGACGCGTCCTTCGGCGCCCTTGTCCTTGCCGGCGATCACCTTGACGGTGTCGCCCTTCTTGATGGTCGGCTTCTTGGCCATGCTCAGAGCACCTCCGGGGCGAGCGAGACGATGCGCATGAAGCGCTTGTCGCGCAGCTCGCGGCCGACGGGACCGAAGATGCGGGTGCCTCGCGGCTCCCCGTCGGCCTTCAGGATCACCGCGGCGTTCTCGTCGAAGCGGATGTAGGACCCGTCGGGGCGGCGGCGCTCCTTGACGGTGCGCACGACGACCGCCTTCACGACGTCGCCCTTCTTGACGTTGCCACCGGGGATGGCGTCCTTGACGGTGGCGACGACGACGTCGCCGATTCCGGCGTAGCGGCGCCCGGAGCCGCCGAGAACGCGGATGCAGAGGATCTCCTTGGCACCCGTGTTGTCGGCGACCTTGAGCCGCGACTCCTGCTGGATCATCGATATCTCCTGGTTGTCGGACCGGTTCTCGTCCCCCGTGGGACGACGAGCCTGGCCGAACGGCTGGGTTTCCTACTTGGCGCGCTCGAGCACGCTCACGACGCGCCAGCGCTTGGTGGCCGAGAGCGGGCGGGTCTCCATGATCTGGACCCGGTCGCCGGTGCGGCAGTCGTTGGTCTCGTCGTGGGCCTTCAGGCGCGAGGTCTGGCGCAGGACCTTGCCGTAGAGCGCGTGCTTGACGCGGTCCTCCACGGCGACGACGACGGTCTTGTCCATCTTGTCGGACACGACGAGACCGACCCGCACCTTGCGGGTGCTGCGCTGGACCGCGGCCTGCTCGGTGGTCTGGTCGCTCATGCGCTGGCCTCTTCCTCGTCGGTGCTCGGCGTGGTGCGGATCCCGAGCTCGCGCTCGCGGACCACGGTGTAGATCCGGGCGATGTCCTTCTTGACCGTGCGCAGCCGGCCGTGGCTCTCCAGCTGGCCGGTGGCCGCCTGGAAGCGGAGGTTGAACAGCTCCTCCTTGGCCTCGCGCAACCGCGCCTCGAGGTCGACGTCGTTCAGCTCGTCGAGCTCGTGGGCCCTGGTCCCCTGGCTCATCAGAACTCACCGGCCTCTCGGGTGATGAAACGGCACTTCATGGGCAGCTTGTGGATCGCGCGGCGCATCGCCTCGCGAGCCACCTCCTCGCTGACCCCGGACAGCTCGAACATGACCCGCCCGGGCTTGACGTTGGCGACCCACCACTCGGGGGAGCCCTTGCCGGAGCCCATCCGGGTCTCGGCGGGCTTCTTGGTCAGCGGGCGGTCGGGGTAGATGTTGATCCACACCTTGCCGCCACGCTTGATGTGGCGGGTCATGGCGATACGGGCCGACTCGATCTGGCGGTTGGTCACGTAGTGACCCTCGACGGCCTGGATCCCGAAGTCGCCGAAGTTCAGGCGGGTACCGCCCTTGGCCGCACCGGTCCGCCTGGGGTGGTGCTGCTTGCGGTGCTTGACGCGACGGGGCATCAACACGGCTCAGCCCTCCGTTCCGGGGGTCTCGGCGGCCGGGGCCCCGGCGGGGGCCGCGGCCGGCTCGGCGGCCGGGGTCTCGTCGGCACGGTCCGAGCGGGTCGGCCGGTCGGCGCGGGTGCTGCGGGTGGGGCGCTCGCCGCCACGCTCGCCGGCACGGGCACCGCCACGGGCACCGCCACGGCCGGGCACACCGGCACGGGCGGCGGCCTGGGCCTGCCGCTCGGCGCGGGAGCCCGCGACCTCGCCCTTGTAGATCCAGACCTTCACGCCGATCCGGCCGAAGGTGGTCTTGGCCTCGTAGAAGCCGTAGTCGATGTCGGCGCGCAGCGTGTGCAGCGGGACGCGTCCCTCGCGGTAGAACTCGGTGCGCGACATCTCGGCGCCGTTGAGGCGGCCCGAGCACTGGACCCGGATGCCCTGGGCACCCGAGCGCATCGCGGTCTGCATCGCCTTGCGCATCGCGCGGCGGAACTGCACGCGGCCGGCGAGCTGCTCGGCGACGCCCTGCGCCACGAGCTGGGCCTCGATCTCGGGGCCCTTGACCTCGAGGATGTTCAGCTGCACCTGCTTGCCGGTCAGCTTCTCCAGCTCACCGCGGATCCGGTCGGCCTCCGCGCCGCGGCGGCCGATCACGATGCCCGGCCGGGCGGTGTGGATGTCGACGCGGACCCGGTCGCGGGTGCGCTCGATCTCGACCTTGGCGATACCGGCGCGGTCCATGCCCTTGGAGAGCAGCTTGCGGATCGCGACGTCCTCGCCGACGTAGGACTTGTACAGCTTGTCGGCGTACCACCGCGACTTGTGGTCGGTGGAGATGCCGAGGCGGAAGCCGTTCGGGTTGATCTTCTGGCCCATCAGGCCGTCCGTCCCTTCTTGGCGCCCCGGGTGGCAGCGACGGCCTGGGCCGGCTGCACCGCGAGGGTGATGTGGCTGGTGCGCTTGTTGATCCGCGTCGCCCGGCCCTGGGCCCGGGGGCGCCAGCGCTTCATGGTCGGGCCCTCGTCGACCTGGCAGACCGAGACCACCAGGTCGTCGGTGGCCAGGCCCTCGGTGGTCTCGGCGTTGGCGATCGCGCTCTCCAGCACCTTGCGGACCGTCTCGGCAGCCGCCTGCGGGGCGAACCGCAGCACGGCCAGCGCCTCGTCGACGGGCAGGCCGCGGACCAGGTCGACGACCCGGCGGGCCTTCATCGGGGCGATGCCGGTGAAGCGCGCGGACGCGAACGCGCCCGGCTGGTCGCCGAGCAGCGAGTCGCGGCGGGCGCTGCTGCGCCGGCGCTCGGTAACGCTCATGGCTCGTTGTCTCCAGTCTCGTCGGGGTCGCGCCGCGTCAGCGGCGGCGGCCCTTCCGGTCGTCCTTGGCGTGCCCGCGGTAGGTGCGGGTCGGGGCGAACTCGCCCAGCTTGTGGCCGACCATGGAGTCGGTCACGAAGACGGGGACGTGCTTGCGCCCGTCGTGCACCGCGATCGTGTGACCGATCATGGTCGGCACGATCATCGAGCGGCGCGACCACGTCTTGATCACGTTGTGGCTGCCCTTGTCGTTCTCGGCGTCCACCTTCTTGATCAGGTGGTCGTCGACGAAGGGGCCCTTCTTCAGGCTGCGAGGCATCTGTCTTCTTCCCTACTCAGCGCTTCTTGCCGGTCTTGCGGCGGCGGATGATCTGGGCGTCGCTGCTCTTGCGCTTGCGGGTGCGGCCCTCGGGCTTGCCCCACGGCGACACCGGGTGGCGGCCACCGGAGGTCTTCCCCTCGCCGCCGCCGTGCGGGTGGTCGACGGGGTTCATCACGACACCGCGCACGGTCGGGCGCTTGCCCTTCCAGCGCATCCGGCCGGCCTTGCCCCAGCTGATGTTGGACTGCTCGGCGTTGCCGACCTCACCGACGGTGGCGCGGCAGCGCACGTCGACGAAGCGCATCTCCCCCGAGGGCATCCGCAGCGTGGCCCGCGAGCCCTCGCGGGCCACGAGCTGGGCGCTGATGCCGGCGGAACGGGCGATCTTCGCGCCGCCGCCGGGCCGCAGCTCCACGCAGTGGATCGTGGTGCCGACGGGGATGTTGCGCAGCGGCAGGTTGTTGCCCGGCTTGATGTCGGCGTTGGGACCCGACTCCACGCGACCGCCCTGGCCGAGGTCGCGCGGCGCCACGATGTAGCGCTTCTCGCCGTCGGCGTAGTGCAGCAGCGCGATCCGCGCGGTGCGGTTCGGGTCGTACTCGATGTGGGCGACCTTCGCCGGGACGCCGTCCTTGTCGTAGCGACGGAAGTCGATGATCCGGTAGGCGCGCTTGTGGCCGCCGCCCTGGTGCCGGGTGGTGATCCGGCCCTGGTTGTTGCGGCCGCCCTTCTTGGGCAGCGGCCGGGTCAACGACTTCTCCGGCGTGGTCCGGGTGACCTCGACGAAGTCGGCGACCGACGAGCCGCGACGGCCCGGGGTGGTCGGCTTGTACTTGCGGATAGCCATGGTGGATGTCCTTCTCAGTGCCCGCAGCGCCCGGTCAGGAGACCGGACCCCCGAAGATGTCGATGCGGTGGCCCTCGGCGAGGCTGACGATGGCGCGCTTGGTGTCCTTGCGCTTGCCCACGCCGTAGCGCGTGCGCCGCGACTTCCCGGTGCGGTTGAGCGTGTTGACCGAGGTGACCTTGACGTCGAAGATCTTCTCGACGGCGATCTTGATCTCGGTCTTGTTGGAGTCCGGGCGCACCAGGAACGTGTACTTGTTCGCGTCCAGGAGGCTGTAGCTCTTCTCCGAGACCACGGGGGCGATCAGCACGTCGCGGTGGTCCTTGTGCAGGGTGCTCACGAGGTGGCCTCCTCGGTCGTGGTCGCGGTCCGGCTCGCAGCGGCGACGAACGCCTCGTAGGCGCCCTGGGTGAAGATCACGTCGTCGCTGAGGAGCACGTCGTAGGTGTTGAGCTGGTCGGCGCGCAGCAGGTGGACCTCGGGGGCGTTGCGCAGCGAGCGCCAGGTCAGCTCGTCACCGCGCTCGAGCACGACGAGGAGGTGGGTGCGGGTGCTGATCTCGCGCAGCGCGCCCAGCGCGGTGCGGGTCGAGGGGGTCTCCCCGGTGACCAGGGACTCCACCACGTGCACCCGACCGTCGCGCGCCCGGTCCGAGAGCGCACCGCGCAGCGCGGCGGCCTTCATCTTCTTGGGCGTGCGCTGGTCGTAGGAGCGCGGCTGGGGGCCGTGCACCGTGCCACCGCCGGCGAACTGGGGGGCGCGGATCGAGCCCTGGCGGGCGCGACCGGTGCCCTTCTGGCGGTAGGGCTTCGCGCCACCGCCGCGGACCTCGCCGCGGGTCTTGGTGGCGTGGGTGCCCTGGCGGGCCGCGGCCTGCTGGGCCACGACGACCTGGTGGATCAGCGCGACGTTGACCTTCGCGTCGAAGATCTCCGCCGGCAGGTCGACCTCGAGGGTCTTCACAGCCATGTCAGGCCTCCTGGGTGGACTTGGCGGCCGAGCGGAGGACGAGCAGTCCGCCGCGGGGCCCGGGGACGGCGCCGCGGAGCAGGATCAGCCCCTTCTCGGCGTCGACCGCGTGGACGGTCAGGTTCTGGGTGGTGACGGTGTCGCTACCCATCCGGCCGGCCATCCGCACGCCCTTGAAGACGCGGCCCGGGGTGGCGCAGGCGCCGATCGAGCCGGGCTTGCGGTGGTTGCGGTGCGCGCCGTGGGAGGCACCGACGCCGTGGAAGCCGTGGCGCTTCATGACACCGGCGAAGCCCTTGCCCTTGCTGGTGCCGGTGACGTCGACGACCTCGCCCGGGGCGAAGGTGTCCACGCCGAGCTCCTGGCCCAGGGTGTAGGCGGACGCGTCCGCGGTGCGGATCTCGACCAGGTGGCGGCGGGCGGTGGTGCCGGCGCGCTCGAAGTGACCGGCCTGCGGCTTGGTCACCTTGCGGCCCTCGATCTCGCCGAAGCCGACCTGGATGGCGTTGTAGCCGTCGCTCTCGGGACCCCGCACCTGGGTGACGACGTTGGTCGACGCGGTGACCACGGTCACCGGCACGATCCGGTTGTCCTCGTCCCAGACCTGGGTCATGCCGAGCTTGGTGCCCAGCAGTCCCTTGACGTTGCGCTCGATAGTCATGTCGCTGTCCTCGAACTCAGAGCTTGATCTCGATGTCGACGCCCGCCGGGAGGTCGAGCCGCATCAGCGAGTCGACGGTCTTCGGGGTGGGGTCGATGATGTCGATCAGCCGCTTGTGGGTGCGCATCTCGAAGTGCTCGCGCGAGTCCTTGTACTTGTGGGGCGAGCGGATGACGCAGTACACGTTCTTCTCGGTCGGCAGCGGCACGGGGCCGGCGACCTGGGCGCCCGTGCGGGTCACCGTGTCCACGATCTTGCGCGCCGAGGTGTCGATCACCTCGTGGTCATAGGCCTTGAGCCTGATGCGGATCTTCTGTCCCGCCATAGGTCTCTCTCGTCCTTCTCACTCGCTCGTGCCTGTGCTCGGTCGGGACGTCCTCCGGCTTGAGTCGGTCCCCCCGCTGCCCTCCACCGCTCCGACCCCCGAGGTCGGGCGTGTCGCGCCTGGTTCACGCGACGGACCGGGGCCCGGGGCTGTCGTCCTGGTGGCGGCCGACGGGTTCGTGTCGGCCTGATCGGGTCTCCGGGCGACGCCGGCACACGCCAGGCACCGACCACGTGACGTGGGGCGCGGAACGCCCACGTCGGGAGACGCGATTCAGGAGTCAAGGTGTGCAGCGCCGCGGCGGTCCCCGCCGTGGCAACCGGTCCATCGTGGCAGATCCCCCGACGGGGGCCAAATCGAGTCGTGAGCGACCCCCGTCCCGGGTCGCCACGATCCCGGGTCCGGGCCCGGCGGCGCGGGGCCACCTGCGAGGATCGCGGCACCTCGCGGGACCGACCGCGGGGACGTCCGCCGACGCGCCCCGGAGGCCTCGTTGTCCGAGCAGGGTCCCTTCCCTCCCCCGGGGTCCCCCCCGCCGGTGCCGCCGGGGTCGCAGCCGCAGCCGTACCCGCAGCCGTACCCGCAGCCGCCGTACCCGGGGGCGCGGGCGGTCCACAAGCCCGGGGCGGTCGCGCTGCGACCCCTGCACCTGGGCGACATGTTCGACGGCGCCTTCCGCATCATCCGGTTCAACCCGCGCGCCACCGTCGGGGCGGCGCTGCTGGTCGCCGCCGTCGCGATGGCCCTGCCCGTCGCCGTGTCGGCGGCGCTCTCCCTCGGCGGGCGCCCGCTGCTGGACCCGACGGCGACCACACCGCCGTCCGCCGACGAGCTGACCGGTGCCGTGGGCTCGATCGCGGCCCTGGTGGCCGGTTCGGTGCTCCTGCAGCTGGGGATGCTGCTGGTGACCGGGATCGTGGCCCACGTGACCCACGAGGCGGCCACGGGGCGTCGCATCGGGCTGCGCGAGGCCTGGGCGCTGACGCGCGGCAAGCGCTGGCGGTTGGTCGGACTGGTCCTGCTGCTGGGCCTGGCCTTCGTGCTCCTGACCGGTCTGTGGATCGGGTCGGTGGCTGCCGTCGTCGCGTTCGGGTCGACCGGCGCCGCGGTCCTCTACGGCGTCGTCAGCGGTCTCGTCCTCCTGGTCGTGGCGGTGCTGCTGTGGGTGAGGGTCGCCCTGCTGTCGACCCCCGCGCTGATGCTCGAGCCGGTCGGCGTGCTCGGGGCGCTGCGCCGGGCGTGGCGCCTCAGCGCCGGCCAGCTCTGGCGGCTGCTCGGCATCGCGTTGCTGGCCGGCCTGGTGGCCGCCGTGGCCGCCGCCGTGCTCGGCCTCCCGCTGGGCCTGCTCGGGCAGCTGGGGGCCTTCCTGGCGCCCGAGCGGGCGGCGCTGGTCCTGGTGGTCGCCCAGGCGCTGAGCACGGTGGTGACCACGGCCGTCACCTCGCCGTTCAGCGCCGCGGTCACCACGCTGCAGTACCTCGACCAGCGGATGCGCAAGGAGGCGTACGACGTGACGCTGCTCGCGCGCGCCGGGATCACCGGGGCCTGAGGCGTGCTGCGCGCCGTGCCCCTGGACCCCTCGCCCGAGGAGGGCCGCTCCCTGCTGCGGCGCGAGCTGCTGGACCCGCGCTACCGCGAGGACGACCCGATCGGTGCGGTCGTGGACTGGCTGCGCCGCACCCTGGAGGGCGGGCTGTCGGCGGCGCGCGACACCCCGGCCGTCTCGGCGCTGGTAGCGGCCTCGCTGCTGGTCCTGCTCCTCGTCGCGCTGGGGCTCCTCGGCTCGCGCGCCCGCCGGACCGGCCGCGTGCGGGCCGGCGGCGGCGCCGTGCTCGGGGCCGCCGTGACGCCGGCAGCGCAGCTGCGCGCCGAGGCGGAGCGGCTGCTGGCGCAGGGGCGCTGCGAGGAGGCTGCGATCGCGGCGTACCGGGCCCTGGCGCGGCGCCAGGTCGAGGCGGACCGGCTCCCCGACGACCCCGGCGCGACCGCGCGCGAGGTGGCGACGACGTTGGCCGACGCGCTGCCCGGCACGACCGGAGAGACCGGTGCGACGACCCGGGCCCGCCTCCTCGCGGCTGCCGGCCTGTTCGACGACGTGCTCTACGGCGCCCTGCCGGCCGGTGCCGACCAGGTGCGCGACGTGCTCGGGCTCGACGACCACCTGCGCACCGCCGGGGACCGACCTGCGGCGCCGGCGCGGTGAGCGCCTCGTGAGCACGCCGGCGCAGGCGCCCGCGCCGGCGCTCCGGTGGCGCGGGCCGCACCGCCTCGCGCTGCTGCTCGGCGGGGCCGCCCTCGTCGTCGGTGCGGTGGCCGTCGTCGCGCTGGCCGCCGGGGACCCGGAGACCGCCGACCGGCTCGACCCCGCCAACCCGGGGCGCGACGGCACCGCCGCCCTCGTCGCGGTGCTGGACGAGCAGGGGGTTGAGGTCGAGGTCGCCCGTGGCGCCGGCGCCCTGGAGGCCAGCCCTGTCGGGACCGGCACCACCGTGGTGGTCTCGCCCACCGGCGCGCTCGGGGCCAGCACGGCCGAGCGGCTCCGCCAGCACGCGACCTCGGGGCTCGTGGTGCTCCTGGAGCCGGGGCCGGTCGCCGTCGACGTCCTGGGCACACCGCCTGCGCGGGTGGCGCGGCCCCGCGGCGGCGTCGCCGCGGCCTGCGCGGCGGGGGCCGGCCTGCCGGACGGGCTGGCCGACCGCCTGGAGGGCCTGGTCGTCGACGTCGACCGGCCGACCGCCTACGACGCCCCCGGCTGCTTCCCGGCCGGCGGCGGGTACCTCCTGGTCGGCGGCGGGGCGGAGGTCGTCCTGGGGGCGGCGGGGGCGCTGACCAACGACCAGGTGCTGCGCGCCGACAACGCCGCCCTCGCCCTGCGGCTGCTCGGCGGGGGCGACCGGGTGGTCTGGTACGTCCCCGACCCCGCCGACCTCTCCGCCTCGGACGCCCTCCCGGTCTCCGCGCTGCTGCCCGACTGGCTCGTCCCGGGCCTGTGGCTGACCGCGGCGGCCGTGCTGGCCCTCGCGCTGTGGCGTGGCCGCCGGCTCGGCCGGCTCGCCGTGGAGCCGCTGCCGGTGGTCGTGCGGGCCGTCGAGACCACCCGCAGCCGCGGCGGCCTCTACCGGCGCGCGGGCGACCGCGGCCACGCCGCGGCCGCGCTGCGGACGGCGGCGCGGGGTCGGTTGTCCCGCCGGCTGGGCCTCGGGCCCGTCGGCGGACCGGCACCGCTGGTGGCCGCGGCGGCGGCCGCGGCCGGCCGCGATCCCGCCGGCGTCGCCGCGCTGCTCGCCGACGACGGGCCGGCCCCGGCCACCGACCACGACCTGACCACGCTGGCCCAGGAGCTGGACCGGCTCGACCGAGAGGTGCGACACCCGTGACCGACCCGACCCCCGTCCCCGAGGACCCGCCCGCACCCGCCCACCCGGACGCCCGCGAACGGCTGGCCGCCGTCCGGGGCGAGGTGGCGAAGGCGGTGGTGGGTCAGGAGGCCGCGGTCTCGGGCCTGCTGGTGGCGCTGCTGTGCGGCGGGCACGTGCTGCTCGAGGGCGTGCCCGGCACCGCGAAGACGCTGCTGGTGCGGGCGCTGGCCGCGAGCCTGTCGGTGGGCACCCGCCGGGTGCAGTTCACCCCCGACCTCATGCCCGGCGACATCACGGGGTCGATGGTCATCGACCCCGGCCGGGGCGGGCTCAGCTTCCGCGAGGGCCCGGTCTTCACCCACCTGCTCCTCGCCGACGAGATCAACCGCACGCCGCCGAAGACCCAGGCGGCCCTGCTGGAGGCGATGGAGGAGGGGCAGGTCTCCGTCGACGGCGTCACGCACCCGCTCCCCCGGCCGTTCCTCGTGGCGGCGACCCAGAACCCCGTCGAGCACGAGGGCACCTACCCGCTGCCCGAGGCCCAGCTGGACCGGTTCCTGCTCAAGGTGGTGCTGCCGATCCCCGGGCGCGACGACGAGCGGGAGATCCTCACCCGGCACGCGGCCGGCTTCGACCCCCGCGACGTCGCCGCGGCCGGCGTGCGCCCGGTCGCGGGCGCCGCGGACCTGCTCGCCGGTCAGGAGGCGGTGCGGCACGTCCAGGTCGCCCCGGAGGTGGTGGCGTACGTCGTCGACGTGGCGCGCGCGACCCGCCGCTCCCCCTCGCTGGGCCTCGGGGTGAGCCCCCGCGGGGCGACCGCGCTGCTGCGCGCGGCGCGGGCGTGGGCCTGGCTGACCGGACGCGGCTACGTCACCCCGGACGACGTCAAGGCGCTGGCGCACGCCACCCTCGTGCACCGCCTGGCGCTACGGCCGGAAGCCGAGCTCGAGGGGGTCGACGTCGGCGCCGTGCTCGCCTCCGCGCTCGGCTCCGTCCCGGTGCCGCGGTAGTCGCCCGGTGGCGCTGACCGGACGGGTCCCCCTCGTCGTGCTGCTGGGGCTGGTGCCGCTGCTGCTGCGCCCCGAGGGCAGCACGGCGGCGCGTGGCTGCTCGGCGTCGCGCTCGCCTGCGCCCTGGACCTCCTGCTGGCCCCCGCGCCGGCGACCGCCACCTTCACCCGGGCCCCGCTCGCGCCGGTGCGGCTCGGCGACGCGACCGCGACCGAGGTGCTGGCCCACCACCCCGGCACGTCCGGACGCGCTCTGCCGGCGGGCCGGCGGCTCCGGCTCGTGGTGCGCGACGCCTGGACACCGAGCGCGGGCGCCGGTGAGGACCGCCACCGCGTCGACCTCGTGCCCGGGGGCCGGCTGCGGCTGCGCACCCCGCTGCGCCCGACGCGTCGCGGCGACCTGCGGGCGGTGGGGCTGACGGTGCGCTCCCGGGGTCCGCTCGGGCTCGCCGCGCGGCAGCGCACGCTGGACGTGCCCGGGCGGGTGCGCTCGCTGCCGCCGTTCGCCTCGCGCCGCCACCTCCCGGCGCGCCTGGCGCGGCTGCGTGAGCTCGACGGGCGCGCAGCGGTCCGGGTACGGGGCCAGGGCACCGAGTTCGACTCGCTGCGCGAGTACGTGCGCGGCGACGACGTCCGCTCGATCGACTGGCGCTCCAGCGCCCGGACCCGCACCGTCGTGGTGCGCACCTGGCAGCCGGAGCGGGACCGTCGCGTCGTCCTGGTGCTCGACACCTCGCGGACCTCCGCCGGACGCGTCGACGACGTCCCCCGGCTGGACTCCGCGATGGACGCCGCGCTGCTGCTCGCCGCGCTGGCGGCGCGCGCCGGGGACCGCGTCGACCTGGTCGCCGGCGACCGACGGCTGCGCTCCAGGCTGCGCTCGGCCGGCAGCCGCGACGTCGTGGCGCGGCTGCAGGACGCGCTGGCCGACCTCGAGCCGGTGCTGGTCGAGGCGGACTGGCAGGCGCTCGCCGGCGGCGTCTCCGCGCTGGGGCGCCAGCGGGCCCTGGTGGTGCTGCTGACCCCCCTCGAGCCCGCCGCGGTCGAGCAGGGGCTGCTGCCGGTGCTGCCGGTGCTGACCGCGCACCACCGCGTCGTCGTCGCCTCGGTGCGCGACCCGGAGCTGGAGCGGATGGCGCGGCGCCGCGACGACGTCGGCGAGGTCTACGGCGCGGCCGCCGCCGAGCAGGAGCTGCTGCGCCGTCGTCGCACCCGTGACCTGCTCACCCGGCTCGGGGTCGACGTCGTCGACGCGCCCGCCGAGCAGCTCCCGCCCGCCCTCGCCGACCACTACCTGGACCTCAAGGCGCGCGGGCTGCTGTGAGCGCGGCTCAGTCGATCGCGCGGCGCCGGAACCCGCGGATCCCGACCGCGCCGAACAACGCGAGGAAGCCCAGCGAGGCGAGCAGGCAGACCCAGGCGGGGATCGACTCCACCTCGGGGACCATCTGCCCGCGGACCAGCTCGCTGACGTAGGTCAGCGGGTTCAGCGCGCACACGACCTGGAACCAGCGCAGCCCGTCGAGCTGCGACCACGGGAACTGCGTCGAGCCGGTGAACAGCAGCGGGGTCAGCACCACCGCGAACACGACGTTGATCTTCGAGGCCGTCACCAGCGTGCCGAGCACGAGCCCGAGGGACGCCCCGACCACCGAGCCGACCACCAGGCCGACCACGACCAGCGGCACCGCCCCCCACGTGATCGGCACCCCGCCCAGGATCCACCACCCCAGCGGGAACATCGCCGCCGCGGCGACCAGCCCGCGCATCGTCGCGAAGACGATCTTCTCCACCGCGACCAGCGAGGTCGGCAGCGGAGCCAGCAGCCGGTCCTCGATCTCCTTGGTGAACGAGAAGTCGATGACCAGCGGCAGCGCGGTGTTCTGCAGCGAGGTCAGGAAGCCCGTGAACGCGATCACCCCGGGCAGCAGCACCAGCTCGAAGTCGCCCCGGACGTAGCCGAGGTCGCCGAGGACCTTCCCGAACACGAAGAGCAGGAACAGCGGCTGGAGCAGCACCTGCGCGAGGAAGCTGCCGAGCTCGCGGCCGGTGACGAACAGGTCGCGGGCGAGCAGCCCGAGGAACGCCGAGCGCACCGAGGGTGCGGGCGTCGCCGGGGTCGCGGTCCCGGCGCGCTCACCGCAGGTCCCGCCCGGTCAGCGAGATGAAGACGTCCTCGAGGGTCGGCTCGCCCAGCGCCACCGACAGCAGCCGCCCGCCGGCGCGGTCGACCGCCTCCGCGGCCGCCCCGAGCACGGAGGCGGCCGGCACGTCGACGTAGAGGCGGACGCGGGCGTCGCCCTCGCCCCGCTCGTCGGTCGCGAGGTCCTCGCTGCGTCGCACGCCGGCCACCCGGGCCAGCGCCTCGCGCCACGGCTCCCGGGGTCCCCCGGCCCCGTCGCCGATCACCAGGTCGACCGTCGAGTCCCCCGGCAGCGAGCGGGTCAGCGCCGCCGGGGTGTCCAGGGCCAGCAGCGTGCCGTGGTCCATGATCCCGACCCGGTCGCTGATCTCGGCCGCCTCGTCCATGTCGTGGGTGGTCACCACGACGGTCGTCCCGGCGGCGCGCAGCTCGCGGATCTGGTCCCACACGAAGAGCCGGGCCTGCGGGTCGAGGCCCGTGCTCGGCTCGTCGAGGAACAGCACCTGCGGACGGTGCATCAGCGCGCGCGCGATCAGCAGCCGCTGCGCCATGCCGCCCGAGTACTGGTCGACCTTGTCGCGACCGCGGTCGCCCAGCCCCATCCGCTCGAGGAGCTCGTCGGCCCGCCGGCCCCGCTCGGCGCGGCCGACGCCGTGGTAGGCGGCGTGGAAGGTCAGGTTCTGGCGCGCGTTGAGCGAGCGGTCGAGGTTGGGTCGTTGCGGCACGACCGACAGCGTGGTGCGGGCCCGCACCGGGTCCGCGGCCACGTCGACGCCGGCCACCGCCGCGTAGCCGGACGTCAGCGCGACGCGGGTGGTCAGGATGCCGATCGTCGTGGTCTTGCCGGCGCCGTTCGGCCCGAGCAGCCCGAAGATCTCGCCGGGGGCGACGGTGAAGCCCAGCCCGTCGACGGCGTTGCTGGGTCGCTTGGGGTAGCGCTTGACGAGGTCGCGGACCTCGACGGCGGGCCCGGGGCCCGCTGCGGCCGGCTCACCCACGCGCGGCCGCCGTGTCCTCGAGCAGGTCGGCGCCCAGGTCGCCGGTGTGCCCGCCGCGGACGGCACGACGCCCGAGGACCAGGACGTAGGCCGCGAAGACCGCCTCGGCGAGCACCCCGATCGCCAGCCGCGCCCACGTCGGCAGGTCGGACGGCGTCACGAACGCCTCGATCAGCCCGCTGACCAGCAGCACGCCGACCAGGCCGAGCGCCACCGTCCCGGCGGTGCGTCCCTCGCGCGCCAGGGCCCGGGCCCGGGGGACGTCCCCCGGCTCGATCCACGACCAGAACAACCGCAGCCCGACGCCGCCGGCGACGAAGACCGCCGTGAGCTCGAGCAGCCCGTGCGGCAGCAGCAGCCCCCAGAACTGCAGGCCGGCGTCGTTGCGGGTCATGATCGAGCCGATGACCGCCAGGTTGGCCATGTTGGTGAACAGCAGCCAGACCACCGGCACGCCGAGCACGCCGAGCGCCAGGCACAGCGCGGTCACCCACGCGTTGTTGACCCAGACCTGGGCGGCGAAGCTGGTGGCTGCGTACTGGCTGTAGTAGCCCTCGAAGTCCTCCTCGACGAGCGCCTCGATCTCCGCCGGGCCCAGCAGGGACTGCTCGACGTCGGGGTGGGCCAGCAGCCACAGCACCATCACCGCGGTGACCACCACGTTGGCGGCGAGGCAGCCCAGCCACCACCAGCGCAACCGGTACAGCGCGGCGGGGAAGCGCTCGGTGACGAACCCGCCGACCGAGCGCCACGTGCCGGTGCGGGTGCCGGTGGCGCGGGTACGGGCCCGGGCGAGCAGCGCGGACAGGTAGGCCACGACCTGCGGGTCGGGGGCCTGGGTGCGCACCACGGACAGGTGCGTGGCCACCCGCTGGTAGGACTCGACGAGCTCGTCGGCACGCGCACCGTCGAGGTGACGGGTGCGGGTGAGCTCCTCGAGCCGCTGCCACTGCGCCGCGTGCGTGAGCACGTACGCGTCGAGGTCCACGCGGCTAGCCTAGGTCCGATGTCCCACCTGCCCGGGCCGGCGGCGCCGCGCGAGGCCGCCACCCTCACCGCCGACGACCTGGTCACGGGCGAGGCCGTGGCCCTCGACCTCCCGGCGGCAGGGCTGGGCTCGCGCATCCTCTCCGGCGTCATCGACCTCGCGGTCGCCGTGGTCCTGCTCCTGGTGGCGGTCTTCGTCTTCACGGTCGCGGCGCTCCGCACCGACGACGCGCTGCTCGCCGTCGCCTTCCTGGGCACCCTGATCACCGTCCTGCTGGTGTTCCCCACGACGGTGGAGACGCTCACCCGGGGTCGGTCGCTGGGCAAGCTGGCGCTGGGGCTGCGCGCCGTCCGCGACGACGCCGGTCCGGTGTCCTTCCAGCACGCCTTCGTGCGGGCCCTGGTCGGGGTGGTCGAGATCTACGTGCTCGCCGGGGCCCCCGCGTTCCTGGCGGCCCTGGTCGACCGGCGCGGCCGCCGCCTGGGCGACCTCGTGGCCGGCACGTACGTCGTCCGCGACCGGTTCCGGCTGGCGCTGCCGCCGCCGCCACCGATGCCGCCGGGCCTGGCCGCCTGGGCCCGCTCGGCCGACATCGGCGCCCTGCCGCCCGGCCTCGCGCTGGCGGTGCGGCAGTACCTCGGCCGCCAGGGCACCCTCGACCCGGCCGCCCGGCGAGGTGTCGGAGCCGGGCTGTGGGCCCAGGTGGCCCCGCTGGTGGCGCCCCCACCTCCCGCCGCGGCCCCGGCCGAGGAGCTGCTGGCGGCGGTGGTGGCGGCCCGTCGCGAGCGCGACCAGGCACGCCTGGCGCGCGAGGCCGCGCTGCGCGAGCGGCTCGCCGGTCAGCGCGCGGTGTAGGCGAGGTCGACGATCTCCCGTCCGGCCTCGATGCCCTTGCGCTCGAACCGGGTCACCGGCCGGTCCCCCCAGCGCGGCACCCGTCCCCCGGCGAGGCCGGGCTCGGCGGCCAGCACCTCCTGCATCCGGGTCGCGTAGTCCGCCCAGTCGGTGGCCAGGCGCCAGGTGCCGCCCGGCCGCAGGCGGGAGGCGACCAGGCGGGCGAAGCCGGGGTCGACCAACCGGCGCTTGTGGTGCCGGGTCTTGGGCCAGGGGTCGGGGAAGAAGGTCCAGACCTCGGTCAGGCTCCGGGCCGCGACGCGGTGCTCCAGCGTCCAGGCGGCGTCGAGGGTGCACAGCCGCACGTGGTCGGCGCCGGACTCGGCGAGCCGCCACAGGGTGTCGGCCACGCCGGGTCGCCACACCTCCAGGGCCAGGACGTCGTGGTCGGGCCGGGCGGCCGCGAGGACGGCGGTCGCCTCGCCCACGCCGGAGCCGATCTCGACCACCCGGGGCGCGTCCCGACCGAACGCGGCGGACCAGTCGAGACCCTCCGCGACGACCTGCTCCTCGCTGAGCACCCAGCCCTCGTGGTGGGCCTCCCAGGAGGCGCGCTGGCGAGGGGTGAACCGGTTGCCGCGCCGCGAGTAGCTGAGCACCTCGCGCACCCGCCGACCGTCCTCGGTGAGGCGGTGGTGGGGAGGGAGGGCGTCGTGGCGGGTGTCGTGGCGGGTGTCGTGGTGGGGGTCGCGGTGGGTGTCGGGGCGGGTCACGGGGCCTCCGGTCGGACGGGTCTTGAAGGGGCGGGGCCCCCGGCCTAGGTTCGCAGCACGAGGCGGGAGGTCGGTCGTGGGCGTCGGTACGGGCGGCGAGCGCGCTGCCGGGTCGCGCCCGGGCCGGCTGCGGCGCCTGGGTCGCCCGGGTCGGCTGCGCCCCCAACCCGCGCGCCCGCCGCTGGAGGTGCTCGCAGCGGAGGCCCGCCGCCGTGGCCGACGGTGGCGGACCCTGCCACCGGGCACGTCGTTCTGCAAGGTGGAGGCGGTGCGCCACGCCTACGAGCGGGTGCTCGGCGACTGCGCGGACGCGCTCGAGGTGCCCCACCTGCTGGGCGTCCTGGGACCCGGTGACCAGCGGGACCGCGAGCGCGACCGGGTGGAGGGGGCGTTGTTCCTGCGCGGCTTCGAGGTCGACGCCATCGCCTGAGCGCGGACGACGAGAGGCCCCGCCCGACGGGCGAGGCCTCTCGTGGTGGTGCAGGTGCGACTAGGTCGCGCGGTGCGTCACTTGGTGATCTTGGTGACGCGGCCGGCACCGACGGTGCGGCCACCCTCACGGATCGCGAAGCGCAGGCCCTCGTCCATGGCGATCGGCTGGATCAGCTCGACGGTCATCTCGGTGTTGTCACCGGGCATCACCATCTCGGTGCCCTCGGGGAGGGTCACGACGCCGGTCACGTCCGTGGTGCGGAAGTAGAACTGCGGGCGGTAGTTGTTGAAGAACGGCGTGTGGCGGCCACCCTCCTCCTTCGACAGGATGTAGACGCTCGCGTCGAAGTTGGTGTGCGGGGTGGTGGTGCCGGGCTTGACGACGACCATGCCGCGCTCGACGTCCTCGCGCTTGGTCCCGCGCAGCAGCAGCCCGACGTTCTCGCCGGCCTGGCCCTCGTCGAGCAGCTTGCGGAACATCTCGACGCCGGTGACGGTCGACTTCTGCGACTTCTCGCGGATGCCGACGATCTCGACCTCCTCGTTGACCTTGACGATGCCACGCTCGATGCGGCCGGTGATGACCGTGCCGCGACCGGTGATCGTGAAGACGTCCTCGACCGGCATCAGGAAGGGCTTCTCGGTGTCGCGCTCGGGGGTGGGGATGTAGTCGTCGACGGCCTGCATCAGGTCGAGGACGGACTGGCCCCACTTCTCGTCGCCGTTGAGCGCCGGGAACGCCGCGACCTGGACGACCGGGATGTCGTCGCCGTCGAACTCGTACTCGGAGAGGAGCTCGCGCACCTCCATCTCGACGAGCTCGATGAGCTCCTCGTCGTCGACCATGTCGCACTTGTTCAGCGCGACCACCAGGGCGGGCACGCCGACCTGGCGCGCGAGCAGCACGTGCTCGCGGGTCTGGGGCATCGGACCGTCGGTGGCGGCGACCACGAGGATCGCACCGTCCATCTGGGCCGCGCCGGTGATCATGTTCTTGATGTAGTCGGCGTGACCGGGGCAGTCGACGTGGGCGTAGTGGCGGCCCTCGGTCTGGTACTCGATGTGCGCGATCGAGATCGTGATCCCGCGCTGGCGCTCCTCGGGGGCCTTGTCGATCATGTCGAAGGCCTCGGTGTTGGGGTTGCCCACCGGGTCCTTGTCGTGCAGCACCTTCGAGATCGCCGCCGTCAGCGTCGTCTTGCCGTGGTCGATGTGACCGATGGTGCCGATGTTGATGTGCGGCTTGTTCCGCTCGAACTTCGCCTTCGCCACTGGTGGCTCCTCCTGGGTGTGTCTGTTGACTGGCTCGTGGGTGCTTGCTGGTGCCGAGGGACGCGGACGCTACTCGCCGCGCACCTTCTTGATGATCTCGTCGGCGACGTTCGTGGGAACCTCGGCGTACGAGTCGAACTCCATCGAGTACGACGCCTGGCCCGAGGTCTTGGACCGCAGGTCGCCAACGTACCCGAACATCTCGGAGAGCGGCACGAGGGCGGAGATGACCATGTCACCGTGCCGCTCCTCCTGCGCCTGGATCTGCCCGCGGCGGCTGTTGATGTCACCGATGACCGTGCCGAGGAAGCTCTCCGGCGTGATCACCTCCACCGCGAACATCGGCTCGAGGAGCACCGGCTTGGCCATCCGCGCGGCCTCCTTGAACGCCTGGTTGCCGGCGATCTTGAAGGCGAGCTCGGAGGAGTCGACGTCGTGGTAGGCGCCGTCCTCGAGGGTGAACCTGACGTCGACCATCGGGTAGCCGGCGAGCACGCCGAACTCCATGGCCTCCTGGCCGCCCTGGTCCACCGAGGGGATGTACTCCTTCGGCACGCGGCCGCCGGAGACGTTGTTGGCGAACTCGTAGCCGGCGCCGGTCCCGGTCTCGGGGTCGATGTTGGGGCCGAGGGAGATGACCACCTTCGCGAACTGCCCGGACCCACCGGTCTGCTTCTTGTGGGTGTAGGAGTGCTTGGTGACCTCGCGGCGCAGGGTCTCGCGGTAGGCGACCTGGGGCTTGCCGACCGTGGCCTCGACGCGGAACTCGCGCTTCATCCGGTCGACGAGGATCTCCAGGTGGAGCTCGCCCATGCCGGCGATGATCGTCTGCCCGGTCTCCTCGTCGGCCTTGACCGTGAAGGTCGGGTCCTCGTCGGAGAGCCGCTGGATCGCCATGCCCAGCTTCTCCTGGTCGCTCTTCGTCTTCGGCTCGATGGCGACCTCGATCACCGGGGCCGGGAAGGTCATCGACTCCAGGATCACCTGGTTCTGCGGGTCGCTGAGGGTGTGCCCGGTCTTGGTGTCCTTGAGGCCCATCACGGCCACGATCTGGCCGGCGCCGACCGACGCGATCTCCTCACGCTTGTTCGCGTGCATCTGGTAGACCTTGCCGATCCGCTCCTTGCGGCCGTTGACCGAGTTGACCACGGTCGAACCGGCCTCGAGCTTGCCCGAGTAGACCCGGACGTAGATCAGCTTGCCCAGGTGCGGGTCGGAGGCGATCTTGTAGGCCAGCCCGGCGAAGGGGGCGTCGTCCGAGGGCTTGCGGACGATCTCCTTCTCCTCGTCGTTCACGGCGTGGCCCACGATGCCCTCGACGTCGATCGGGGACGGCAGGAACTTCACGACGGCGTCGAGCAGGGGCTGCACGCCCTTGTTCTTGAACGCGGTGCCGCACAGCACGGGGTTGACCTTGTCGGCCAGGGTGGCGCGCCGGATGGCGGCCTCGAGCTCGGCGACGGTGAACTCGCCCTCGTCGAGGAACTTCTCCATGATCGCGTCGTCGGCGTCGGAGAGCGTCTCGAGCAGCTTCTCGCGGTACTCCGCGGCCTGCTCGGCCAGCTCGGCGGGGATCTCCTCGACGGTGTAGTCCTCACCCATCGTGGTCTCGCCGCGCCAGGTGAGCGCGCGCATCCCGACGAGGTCGACCAGGCCGATGAAGTCGGACTCGGCGCCGATCGGCAGCTGCAGCACCAGCGGGGTGGAGTTCAGCCGGTCGACCATCATGTCGACGCAGCGGAAGAAGTCCGCCCCGGTGCGGTCCAGCTTGTTGACGAAGCACATCCGCGGCACCGAGTACTTGTTGGCCTGGCGCCACACGGTCATCGTCTGCGGCTCGACCCCCGCGACGCCGTCGAAGACCGCGACCGCGCCGTCGAGCACGCGCAGGGAGCGCTCGACCTCGGCGGTGAAGTCCACGTGACCCGGGGTGTCGATGATGTTGATCTGGTGGTCCTTCCACCAGCAGGTGGTCGCGGCGGAGGTGATGGTGATGCCGCGCTCCTGCTCCTGCTCCATCCAGTCCATGACGGCCGCACCGTCGTGGACCTCACCGATCTTGTAGGAGATGCCGGTGTAGAACAGGATCCGCTCGGTCGTCGTGGTCTTGCCGGCGTCGATGTGCGCCATGATCCCGATGTTGCGGACGACCTTCAGGTCCGTGGTGATGTCGACAGCCACTGGGGCTCACGCTTCCTTCGTGTCGGGTGCGGGGGGTGCTGGGGGCCGGCCGGCCCGGGTCGCGGGCCGGCGGCCGCGGGTCACCAGCGGTAGTGGGCGAACGCCTTGTTGGAGTCGGCCATCTTGTGGGTGTCCTCGCGCTTCTTCACCGCGGCACCGAGGCCGTTCGAGGCGTCGAGGATCTCGTTCATCAGCCGGTCCGACATCGTCTTCTCGCGGCGGGCCTGGGCGTACCCGACCAGCCAGCGCAGCGCGAGCGTCGTGCCGCGCGTGCCCTTGACCTCGATCGGGACCTGGTAGGTCGCCCCGCCGACGCGGCGGGACTTGACCTCGATGGCGGGCTTGACGTTGTCCAGCGCGCGCTTGAGCGTGATCACCGGGTCGGTGCCGTTCTTCTCGCGGCAGCCCTCGAGGGCGGTGTAGACGATGCGCTGCGCGACCTGCTTCTTGCCGTCGATGAGCACCTTGGAGACCAGCTGGCTGACCAGCTGGGAGCCGTAGACGGGGTCGATGTCGATCGGACGCTTCGGTGCGGGGCCCTTGCGCGGCATGTCAGCTCTTCTCCTTCTTGGCGCCGTAGCGGCTGCGGGCCTGCTTGCGGTTCTTCACGCCCTGGGTGTCCAGCGAGCCGCGGATGATCTTGTAGCGGACGCCGGGGAGGTCCTTCACCCGGCCGCCGCGGACGAGCACGATCGAGTGCTCCTGGAGGTTGTGACCGACCCCGGGGATGTAGGCCGTGACCTCGACGCCGCTGGACAGGCGCACGCGGGCGACCTTGCGCAGGGCGGAGTTCGGCTTCTTCGGGGTGGTGGTGTAGACGCGGGTGCAGACGCCTCGGCGCTGCGGCGATCCCTGGAGGGCCGGCGTCTTGTTCTTCGACACCTTGTCGGCACGACCCTTGCGGACCAGCTGGTTGATGGTGGGCACCTGGTGGTTCCCTTTCCTCGTCACTCGATCACGGCCCGGCGATCTGCCGGGCACGGCGGTACTGCGTGTGCTGCGGTGTGCCTCGGGTCGCGCGCCCGGCCCCGAGGGGCCGGTCACGGCCGGCCTCGTCGAGATCTGCGGTGGGACCTTGGGGGCGCGCGCGACGGTCTGGCGTGACCAGACACGAGAAATGAGGCTACCGGGCGCTCCGGGGCGGGTCAAAACGCGGCGTCGGCGGGGTCCGGGGCGTCGGTGCGGGCCGCCGTCCGGCGCTGGTGGAGGCGGTGGGCCGCGGTCGTCGCGAGCACGCCGACGATCGTGGCCGCTCCCCCGCCGAGCAGGGTCCACCGGGCGCCGAGCACCTCGCCGATCCACCCGACGAGGGGCGCTCCGATCGGCGTCGAACCGATGAAGATCATCAGGTACAGCGCCATCACCCGGCCGCGCATGCCGGCGTCGGTGTGGAGCTGCACGAAGCTGTTGGCGCTGGTCATCATGGTCAGCGCGGTGAGGCCGATCAGCGGGCACAGCGCCGCGTAGGTCCAGTAGGTCGGGGACAGGCCGGCGACGACCTCGATCGCGCCGAAGGTCAGCGCGGCCCCGACGACCAGGCGGTGGGAGACGCGCACCCGCCCCGCGGCGAGGAGGGCACCGCCGAGCGAGCCGACCGCGAGGAAGGTGCCGAGCAGGCCGAACTCGGCGGGGCCCCGGTCGAAGACCTGGGTGGCCATCAGCGCCGAGGTCATCTGGAAGTTCAGCCCGAACGCGCCCGCGAACAGCACCACGCCCATGACCAGCAGCAGGTCCGGGCGTCCCCGGACGTAGGCGACCGCCTCGCGGATCTGCCCCGGACCGCGGCCCACCGGCGCTGCGACGTGGAGCAGCCGGGGGTCCATCGCGGCCAGGCACCAGACCGGCGCGGCGTAGGTCAGCGCGTTGGCGAGGATCACCCAGCCGGTCGCAGCGACCCCGGAGCCGAGCAGCGCGATCGAGAGACCGGCGACGGCCGGCCCGACCAGCCGGGCGACGTTGAAGCCGGCGGAGTTCAGGCCCACCGCGTTGGCGAGGTCGTCGGCGTCGACGATCTCGGAGACGAACGACTGACGCGCCGGGGCGTCGAACGCGGAGGCCACCCCGAGCAGGAACGCCAGCACGTAGACGTGCCAGAGCTCGACCAGCCCGGTGACCGCCAGCAGCCCCAGCGCGACCGCCGGCAGCGCCATGCCCACGTTCGTCAGCTGGAGGAGGCGCCGCTTCGGCACGCGGTCGGCCACCAGCCCGGCGAACGGCGAGAGCAGCAGGAACGGCAGGAACTGCAGGCCCGTCGTGATCCCGATCGCCGCGGACCCGTTGGTGGCCAGCAGCAGCACCAACCAGTCCTGGGCGACCCGCTGCATCCAGGTGCCGGTGTTGGAGACCAGGTTCCCCGCGGCGTACCACCGGTAGTTCGGGTGGGCCAGCGAGCGGAACGTGGGGCTCACCGCGGGCGGGGATCGGTACGCATGTACCGGCGCAACCCCGTTGCCCCACCGCATGTTCCCGCCCGGCGTCGGGCGTCGGGCGTCGGGGCGGGACGGGCAGCAGCGGTCGGCATGTCGAGGGCACACGTCGTTTCCCTCGCTCAGCATTCCCGCCGAGACGTCCGCTGCGAACACCCGAGCCGTCCGTCACGAACACCCGAACCGTCAGCCGCGAGCCGGCCGCGAGCCGCGAGCCGCGATGCCGGTTGCGGACAGCCGAGGCCACGTGCGCTCGGGTGGGGGGCGACTCGGCGCGGCCGAGGTCGCCGTACCCCCGGTCCAGCCGGGAGCCGTCGCGGAGGGGGCGACCGGGGCCGGGACGTCGTCCTTGGCGGCGCGGTGCGCCGCGTACCCCACGGCTCCGAGGTGGGTCGTCGCGATCGAGGACGGGGTCCCGCGGTGCCAGGGATCGTGACCTCGGGCCGCCGCAACGGGCGGGTCGGCTGTTCGTGACGGACGTCTCGGCTGTTCGTAGCGGACGTCTCGGCGGTCAGGTGAGCAGGGAGGTGAGGGGGTCGAGGGCGAAGTAGACCAGGAACAGCACGGCGACCAGGCCCATCAGCGGGTGGATCTCGCGCGGCTTGCCGACCACGAGCTTGATCAGGGCGTAGGCCACGAAGCCGGCGCCGATGCCGACGCTGATCGAGTAGGTGAAGGGCATCAGCACGATGGTCAGGAACGCGGGGATCGCGATCTCGGGGTCCGACCAGGTGATGTCGGCGACCTGCTGCATCATCAAGAACCCGACGAGGACGAGCGCGGGGACGGCGGCCTCGGACGGGATGATCGCGACCAGCGGGGACAGGAAGACGGTGAGCAGGAACAGCGCGCCGGTGACCACCGAGGCCAGACCGGTGCGGGCGCCCTCGCCGACACCGGCGGCGGACTCGATGTAGCTGGTGTTGGACGAGACGCCGGCGGCGCCGCCCGCGACCGCGGCGACGGAGTCCACGACCAGGATCCGCTGGGTGCGCGGCGGGGTGCCGTCGGCGTCGAGCAGGTCCGCCTCGGCGCCGATCGCCGTCATCGTCCCGAGGGTGTCGAAGAAGTCGGCCAGCATCAGGCTGAAGACCAGCAGCAGCGCGGCCACCACGCCGACCCGGTCGAAGGACCCGAGCAGGTTGAACTGACCCAGGGTGCCGAAGTCCGGCAGCGAGGCCAGGGCACCGAACGAGTCCGGGAGGCCGGGGACGGTCAGGATCCAGCCGCCCGGTCCGTTCTCCACCGCCGACCCGAGCCCGAGCGCGGCCTCGACGACGACCGCCAGCACGGTGGCGGCGGCGATCGCGATCAGGATCGCGCCGCGCACCCGGCGCACCCACAGCGCCACGACCAGCACCAGGCCGATCGCGAACACGGTGACCGGCCACCCCTGGAGCTGGCCGCCGGCGCCGAGCTGCACCGGGACGGTGGTCTGGGCGGCGTCGGGGATCCGGGAGACGAAGCCCGCGTCGACGAAGCCGATCAGCGCGATGAACAGCCCGATCCCGACCGAGATCGCCACCTTCAGCTGGGCCGGGACGGCGCGGAAGACCGCGGCGCGGAAGCCGGTCAGCACCAGCACCAGGATCAGCAGGCCCTCGATCACGACCAGGCCCATCGCGTCGGCCCAGGTCATCTGGCTCGCGATCGCCACCGCGACGAACGCGTTCAGGCCCAGGCCGGTCGCCAGCGCCAGCGGGTAGTTGGCCACCGCGCCCATCAGGATGCTCATCACCCCGGCGACCAGGGCGGTACCGGCGGCGATCGCGGGCAGGTTCGGCTCGGCCCCCCCGCCGAGGAACTGCCCGTCGGCGTCCGGGGCGAAGCCGAGGATCAGCGGGTTCAGCACGACGATGTAGGCCATCGTCACGAACGTCACGACGCCGCCGCGCAGCTCGCGCCCGAGGGTGGAGCCGCGGGCGGTGATCGAGAAGAAGCGGTCGAGGGTGGTCGTTCGTGCGGAGGTGGTGGGGGTCTGCGTCACGGCAGCAGGGTGCCAGAGCCGGGTCTCGCACCGGTGACCAGCAGGTTTCGGCTAGCGTGACCGGCGTGGAGCTGCGCGACGACCAGCCGATGGCCCACGAGCTCGGCCGCCGCACCTACCTCGTGGCCGACGTGGAGCCGCTCGACGTCGACGGCGTGCGCACCGTCGAGGTCGGCATCGGGCTGTTCCTCCTCGGGTTCGTCGCGCTGCTGCCCTTCTACGGCCGGCTCGAGGCGTCCGGGCGCCTCTGGTGGCTGTGGACCTGCCTGGCCGGGGTGGGCCTCGGCTTCCTCGGGCTCGAGTACTGCCGCCGCCACCGCACGCTGCGCCGCACCCGTCAGGCCGAGCGCGACGCCGCCGCGGGCGCGACCGCGGTCGCGCCCGAGCCCCCCGTCGACCCGCTGCCGTGACCGCCCCGCCGACCCGGTGGGCCCGCTCGGGGTCGGACGACGGCGGGTACGCCGAGCGGTTCGCGGAGCTGGTCCGGTCCGGCGAGGACGTCGACGGCGAGGCGCGCCTCGCCGACGCGCTGTGCCCGCGCGCGGCGCGGGTGCTCGACGTCGGGGCGGGGATGGGTCGGGTCGCGGCGGCGCTGCTGGCCCGCGGGCACGACGTCACGGCCGTCGAGCCCGACCCTCGGCTGGTCGCGCAGGCGCGGGCCACCTACCCCGGGCTGCGCATCGCCGCCCTCGACGCCCTCGACGTCGACGCCACCGCCCTGGCCGCGCTCGGGGCGCCGACGGCCTTCGACCTGGTCGTGGCGGTCGGCAACGTCGTGGTGTTCCTCGCCGAGGACACCGAGGTCGCGGTCCTCACCCGGCTGCGCGGCCTGCTGGCGCCCGGGGGGCGGGTGCTGGTCGGCTACCACCCGGTCGACGGGCCGACCACCAGCCGCGACTACCCACCCGAGGAGCTGACCGCCGACGCGGCCGCGGCGGGCCTGCGCGTCGAGGCGCGCTTCGGCTCCTACGAGCTCCACCCGCCCGCGGCGGACTACGTCGTGCTGCTGCTCGCCGCCGCGGACGGGCCCGGCGGGACGGGCTAGAAGACCTCGACGTCGTCGACGAGGGTGTCGAGGACGTGCTCGGGCAGCGGCAGCGCCTCGTGACGCTTGCCGAGGCGGACCTCGGAGTGCGCACCGCAGCCGTGGTCCAGCGAGACGACGCGACCGTCGTCGTTGGCGTCGCCGTTGGCGCAGGCGCCGAACAGCGCCGAGAGGGGCCCCGCGAGCCGCACCAGGAAGCCGCACGACGAGCACGGGTGAGGGGCCTGCTGGGCGATCGCCGAGTCCGGGCCGGCCTCGCCGTCGTACCACCGCTGCGCGGCGACGTCGCGACCCTCGACCGAGAGCGTGCGCACCCGGCCGAGGCCGAGGTCGCCGGCCACCCGGCGCACCTGCGCCCGGTCGTCGTCGTCGAGGGGGTCGTCGCCGTAGGAGTAGGTCGGCACCAGCCGGGCGTCGTCGTCCTCGACGGGCAGCAGGTCGCCGGCGGAGAGGTCGCCGGGACGCAGCCGCTCGCGGTAGGGGACCCAGGCGGGGGCCACGATGGCCTCGTCGCCGGGCACCAGCACGACCTCGTCGACGGTGACCCGCTTCTGCCGCGACGCGCGCACCACGGTCACCGACCAGTACCAGCCCAGGTAGCCCCGGCGGGTGCAGGCGAAGCGGTGGGTGACCAGCCGGTCACCCTCGGTGTCGGCCCCGAGGTGATCGCCGACGTCGACGGCGGGCACCTCGGCGACCAGCGCCTCGCGGGCGAGGTCGACAGCGCTCGCCACGGTCGCGTCGGGCTGGCGTCGCGTCGCGGTCCTCACGGCGCCGAGTCTGACGGATCGCGCCACGCCGGACCACCAGGGGGGTCGGGGTGCGGGGGTCGGCGGTCGGTGCTCCCGGGCAGGATGGGGCCATGAGCGCGGACGGCAGCGGCCCGGACCGGCCCGGCCGCGGCGCCCGGGCGCGCGACGTCGCGCACGACGTCGGCACCCGCCTCGGCTCCGGCGCCAAGGTGACCGGGCGGGGGGTCGGCCGCGGGGTGAGCGGGGCCGCCCGGGTGACCGGTCGCGCCGGCCGGTTCACCGTGCTCCAGGCCCGACGGGCCGCCCGCGCGGAGGGCGCCGACCAGTCCGGGCTCTCCCGGCTGATCGAGATGCACGCCTTCAGCACCGCCGGCGACGCAGCGGTCGCCATCGCCCTCGCCGGGACGTTGTTCTTCCAGGTCCCGACCGGCGAGGCCCGAGGTCAGGTGGCGCTGTTCCTCGGCCTCACGATGCTGCCCTTCGCCATCGTCGCACCGCTCATCGGCCCGTTCCTCGACCGGTTCAGCCACGGCCGCCGCTGGGCGATCGGCACGACGATGGCCCTGCGGGCGTTCCTGTGCTGGGTCCTCGCCGGCGCGGTCGGCACGAGCGCGAGCACGGCGCTGCTGTTCCCCGCCGCCCTCGGGGTGCTGGTCGCCTCGAAGGCGTACGGCGTCACGCGGGCGGCGGCGGTGCCGCGGCTGCTGCCGGCGTCGCTGAGCCTGGTGAAGGCCAACGGCCGGGTCTCGCTGTCCGGGATGGTCGGCGCCTTCGTCTCGGCGCCGCTGGCCGTGCTCGCCGCCACGGCCGGCTCGCAGTGGGCGCTGCGCTACGGCTTCGTGCTCTTCGTGGTGGCCACGGTGCTCGCGGTGCTGCTGCCGGGCCAGGTCGACTCCTCCGAGGGCGAGCGCGCGATGACGCTGCGCGAGCGACCCGACGACGAGCCTGCGGACGAGCCCGAGTGACGGGGCCGGTGACGAGCCCGACGGACGGAGCCGGGCGGCGGCCGAGCCGACGGTTCCCCTGCAGGTCGTGCCGGCGGACTACGGCGGGGGGCCGCTCGACCCGGGCGACCCCGACCACCCCGGACCCGGGCCCGGACCCGGGTCGGAGCCCGGTCCCGCGCCTGCGGCCGCGGAGGGGCCGGCACGGTCGCGGCGCGGCAACCGGATCCCCGCCAGCGTGGCCTTCGCCCTGCGGGCCAACTGCGGCCCGCGGTGGCTCTCGGGGTTCCTCATCATGTTCATGGCCTTCCTGCTGCGCGAGAACCCGATCGCCGGGTGGGAGGAGCGGCCCGAGCTGCTGCTCGGCCTGGTCGTGGCCGGCGCCGGCCTCGGCAACGGGCTGGGCATCCTGATCGCCTCCCTGGCCCGTCGCATCGACCCCGCCACCATGGTCGTGGTCGCCCTGGTCGCCGACGCCGCGGTCGCGCTGCTCGGAGCCGCGCTCTACGGCGTGGTCACCCTGTTCGCGATCGGGCTGGTGGCCGGTCTCGCCCAGTCGCTCGGCAAGGTCTCGCTCGACGCCACCATCCAGGAGGCCGTCCCCACCCGGGTGCAGGCCAGCGCGTTCGCGCGCAGCGACACCACCCTCCAGCTGGCGTGGGTGGTCGGCGGCTTCGTGGGCATCGCGCTGCCGCTGATCCCCCGCCTGGGGCTCGGCGTGGCGTTCGCGGCCCTGCTCGCCTGGACCCTCTTCGTGCTGACCTCGCGACCCGATCACCCGGAGCACCGCCCGGCGCCCAGCAGCGCCTGAGGTCGGCCCGGCTAGTGCTCGAGCTGGTCGGCGAGCGCGCGCAGCAGCTTGGCGGTGGGCCCAGCGGTGCGGGCGTCGGGGTGCCGCTCGTGGCGGTAGGACTCACCCACGTCGTCGAGCAGGCGGATCAGGTCCTCGACGATCGGCACCATCTCCGCCGGCCGGCGGCGCTTGGCCGCGGACTGGTTGCGCGACACCGAGGCGGGGCTGTCCAGCACCCGGACCTGCAGCGCCTGGTCCCCGCGGCGGCCCTGGGCGATCCCGAACTCGACGCGGGTGCCGGCCTTCAGCTCCGTCACACCGTCGGGCAGCGCCTCGGAGCGGACGTAGACGTCCGGCCCCTCGGGCTGGGAGAGGAAGCCGAAGCCCTTCTCGACGTCGAACCACTTCACCTTGCCAGTCGGCACGGCCGACTCCCCCCTGCGCGTCATCCCCACCCGTGCGCCCGCGGACCCGGGCGACGGCCGAGCCTAGGCCATCTGCTGCGCGCCTGGGGCTGGTGGGACACAATGGACGACCCGGCCCACCGGTGGGCGGGTGGAGCGTGACGGGCAGGAGGAGCGGGGTGGCGCTGGCGGGCAGGACCGCGACGCTGCTGACCGCTCTGCTCACCGGTCTGCTCGCCGGCCTGCTCACCGGGCCCACCCTGCTGCCCGCTTCTGCCGCCGTCGGCGGACCGCCCGAGCCGGCGGCAGCCGCCCCGGCCGGCCCGGCGGCCCTGCACCTGGTCGCGCTGCGGGGGTCGGGGACGGCGTCCGTCCCGCGCGAGCAGCGCCCGGGTCGTCGCGCCGAGCTGCTGCGCCGCCAGGACGCCGTGCTGGCTGCGGCCGGGTCGCCCCCGGTCGTCTACCGCTGGACGACCGCGCTGAGCGGGGTCGCCGTGCGGCTCGACCCCGACCAGGCCCGCGCGCTGGCCGCCGACGACCGCGTCGTCCTGGTCGAGCCCGACGAGGTGCGGCGGCTGGCCGGTGCGCCGACGCGCACGGCCACGGCCCCACCGGCCCCGGCGCCATCGGCGACCGGACCGGCCACGGGCGGGCGCGGCACCGTCGTCGGGGTGGTCGACTCCGGGATCGACCCGCGCTCGGCCTCCTTCGCCGCCCTGCGCTCGCTCGGCCCTGCCCCGCGACCTGCCGCCGGCTGCCGCGGGGCCTGGGAGGGCGTGGACTGCGGCGGCAAGCTCGTGGCGGCGCGGTGGTTCGTGGCCGGCTTCGGCCGCGACCGGTTGCGCTCGGGCAGCAGCCTCTCCCCCCTGGACGACGACGGTCACGGCACCCAGGTCGCCTCGATCGCGGCCGGCAACGCCGGCGTCCCGGTGCGGGTCCCGGGCAGGCGCGCGACCGCCACCGGCGGTCAGGCCCCCGACGCCCGCCTGGCCGTCTACAAGGCGTGCTGGAGCGCCCCCGACCCCGGCGACGACGGCTGCGCGACCGCCGACCTGGTGACCGCCGTCGACCGCGCCGTGGCCGACGACGTCGACGTGCTCGGGCTGTCGGTGGCCGGCGGGACCGACCCCGCCGGCAGCGCCGGCCGCGTCGACGTGCTCGAGCGGGCGCTGCTCGGGGCGACCGAGGCCGACGTGGTGGTGCTCGCGGCTGCCGGCAACGACCCCGGCGCCGCGGCGGCGTACGACGTGCCGTGGGTGACGACGGTCGGCGGTGGCCGCGGCCGGCAGCCGACGGGGGTGGTCGAGGTCGCGGGCGGGCCGGCCTGGCGCGGGGCCGGCGCGGCGCGCACCCCGCTGCCGCCCGCACCCGCCACGACCGGGTCGCTGGCGGCGACGCCGGACGCCGCCCCGTCCCGCGCGGGCGCCTGCGCACCGGGCTCCCTGGACGCCGCCGCGGTGTCGGGACGGGTCGTCGTCTGCGAGCGCGGGCTCGTCGGCCGGGTCGACAAGTCCGCGGCCGTGGCGCTGGCCGACGGGGTCGGGATGGTCCTGGTGAACCGGTCGGGGCGCGCCACCTACGCCGACTTCCACGACGTGCCCACGGTCCACCTCGCCGCCGACGACGGTCGGGCGTTGCTGCGCGCGCTGCGCCGCGACCCGGACGCGCGGGTCGGCCTGCGACCGGCCCGCCGGGACCGTCCCGCGGGGCGGCTCGCCCCGTCCGCCCCCGGTACGCCGGCCGCCGGCGTGGTCAAGCCGGACGTCGTCGCGCCCGCGGCCGGTCTGCTCGGTGCCGTGCCGCCAGGGCTCGAGGGCCGCGGCGGGGGCGCCGGCTGGGACGTCGCGGCGGGCACCTCGGCCGCCACGGCCTGGGCCGCCGGCACCGCTGCCACCGTCCGGGCCCGCCGACCGGCCTGGGACGCCGCCACCGTCCGCTCGGCGCTGGTCACCACCGCCCGGCCGGTGCGGGAGGGCGTGCTGGTCGCCGGGGCGGGCCGGGTCGACGCCGACCGCGCCGCCGCGGCGCGCCTGGACCTCCCCCAACCGGCCGCCGACCTGCGCCGCACCCTGGACGGCGCCGCGGGCGACCCGGGTGGCGCGAACACCCCGTCCGTGCTGCTCGCCGGCCGGGAGCGGACCGCCGCGCGCACGATCCGCAACACCGCGGACGACGCCCTCTACTTCTCCTCCTCGGCGCGCGGCTTCGAGGGGGGCGTCCAGGTCCGCCCGCTCGCGGTGCGGCTCGGGCCCGGCGAGCGGAGCGGGTTCACGGTCCGCAGCACCGGCGGCGGTCCCGCGGGCGTGGACGACGGCTTCGTCGTCTGGCGCGGCGGGGACGGCAGCCGGTCCCGGGTCCCGGTCGTCGTCGTCCGGTGACCCGGGCGCGTCCCCACCCGCTGGGCGAGGCGCTGGCGTCGCGTCCGGGCGCGGACGTGGTCGACCTGGCCTGCGGCGACGGCGCCCTCGCCCGCCGGGCGGTGGGCTGGGGCGCTGCGTCCGTGCTCGCGCTCGACCTCGACCCCGACCTGCTCGACCGGGCGCGGGTGGCCGCCCGCCTCGCGGGAGGGGACGTCGCGGCGCGGGTGCACCACGAGCAGGCGGACCTCGAGCAGGCGACGCTGCCGTTCGAGGCCTACGACGTCGCCTGGGCGCCGGGCGTCCTCGCCCGCACCCCGGACCCGGTCCGGCTGGCCCGGATGGTGCGCGCCGGGCTCCGGCCGCACGGCCTGCTCCTGGCCACCGTCCCCGCCGACGGCGCCGAGGTCGCGCGCGCCGTGGACGCGCTCGGGCGCGCCGACCTGCGGGAGGCGACCGTCGACGCGGTCGACGACGACGTGGTCCTGCTCCAGGCCGCCAAGCCCCCGCGGGGGCGGGCCCGTTAGCCCCGGCCGAGCAGCCGCGCGGACTCCTCGCGCATCGCCACCTTGCGCACCTTGCCGGTCACCGTCATCGGGAACTCCTCCACCACGAGGACGTGGCGCGGGATCTTGAACCGGGAGAGACGGCCCTCGCAGAACGCGCGCACGGCCGCGGCGTCCAGCGGGTCCCGGCCCGCCTGCATCCGGACCCACGCGCACAGCTCCTCGCCGTACCGCTCGTCGGGGACGCCGACGACCTGGACGTCCTCGACGTCGGGGTGGGTGAGCAGGAACTCCTCGACCTCGCGCGGGTAGATGTTCTCCCCGCCGCGGATGACCATGTCCTTGCTCCGGCCGACGATCGTGCAGTAGCCGTCCTCCCGCATCACCGCCAGGTCGCCGGTGTGCATCCAGCCGTCGGCGTCGACGGCCTCGCGGGTGCGCTCGTCGTCGTCCCAGTAGCCCAGCATCACCGAGTAGCCGCGGGTGCACAGCTCCCCCGTCCGGCCCCGCTCCAGGACCTCGCCGGAGTCCGGGTCGACGACCCGGATCTCGACGTGCGGGTGCACCCGGCCGATGGTGGCGGTGCGCCGCTCCAGGTCGTCGTCGGTGCGGGTCTGGCAGGAGACCGGCGAGGTCTCGGTCATCCCGTAGGCGATCGCGACCTCGGCCATGTGCATCTCCTCGATGCAGCGCTTCATCACCTCGACCGGGCAGATCGAGCCGGCCATGATGCCGGTGCGCAGCGAGGACAGGTCGGTGCCGGCGAACTCCGGGGCGTGCTGCATCGCGATGAACATCGTCGGCACGCCGTAGAGCGCGGTGCAGCGCTCCTCCTCGACCGCGCGCAGCGTGGTCGGCCGGGTCGAACCCCGGCGCCGGGATGACCATCGTGGCGCCGTGGCTGGTGCAGCCGAGGTTGCCCATCACCATCCCGAAGCAGTGGTAGAAGGGCACCGGGATGCACAACCGGTCCTCCTCGGTGAACCCGATCAGCTCGGTGGTGAGGTAGCCGTTGTTGAGGATGTTGCGGTGGCGACAGCGTCGCGCCCTTGGGGTACCCGGTCGTGCCGGAGGTGTACTGGATGTTGATCGGCTCGTCCGGCGCGAGCGCGCCTGCGCGCTCGGCGAGCGCGGCGTCGTCGACGTCCCGGCCCCCGGCGACGAGGTCGGCCCAGTCGTCGGTGTCGACGTAGACGGTGCGCCGGAGCAGCGCGCAGTCCCCGGCGACCTCGTCGACCATCGCCCGGTAGTCGCTGTCCCGGAAGCCGCTCGCCGCGAGCAGCAGCGAGACCCCGCTCTGGTTCAGCGCGAAGGACAGCTCGTGGGTCCGGTAGGCCGGGTTGACGTTGACCAGCACGGCGCCGACCGACGCGGTGGCGTACTGGACCAGCGTCCACTCGGCGCAGTTCGGCGCCCAGATGCCGACCCGGTCGCCCTTCTCCACGCCCGCGGCCAGCAGCCCGCGCGCCACGTCGTCGACGTCGCGGAGCAGCTCGGTCCACGTCCACCGCCGACCGGTCGCGACCTCGACCAGCGCCTCCCGCTCGGGGTGGGCGGCCACGGTGCGCCGCAGGTTGGCACCGATCGTCTCCTCGAGCAGGGGCGGGTCGGTCTCGCCGGCGGCGTAGGACTCCATCGTCCGAACCTAGGTCGGCTGGTGCTCCCGGCGCCACCGGCCGGGGCCGGTGACGCCGCGGACGGCGGCCCCGGGGGTGAGCCCTGTGGACGGGCGGGTGCGGCCGACCGCTGCGCGCGGGATCCTCGGCCGGTGACCGACGCCCTCGACCTGCTGACCCGCCTCGGGGGTGTCGCCACGCGGGCGCAGCTGGTCGGGCCCCTCGGCCGGGCCGAGGTCGACCGGGCGCTGGCCGGCGGTGAGGTGGTCGCGCTGGCCCGTGGCCGCTACGCGCTCCGGTCGGTCGACGAGGCCGTCGCCGTCGCCCACCGGCTCGGCGGCGTGCTGTCCTGGCGCTCGGCGGCGCTCCACCACGGCTGGGCGGTCAAGACGGTCCCGGACCGGCCCGAGGTGACGCTGCCCAGGGGCCGGCGGCTCCGGCCCGGCCCGGGCGCCCTCCTGCACTTCGCGGACCTGCACCCCGACGACCACGAGGGCTCGGCGACCAGCCAGGACCGCACGCTGCTCGACTGCCTGCGCAACCTGCCGCACGACGAGGCCCTCGCCGTGGCCGACTCCGCCCTGCGCGAGGGGTACCGCCCGGAGCGGTTGGCAGCGCTGGCGCGGGACGCCCGGGGGGCCGGTGCCGCGGCGGTCCGTCGGGTGGCGGCCGGAGCCTCCCCGCTGGCGGCCAACCCCTTCGAGTCGGTCCTGCGGGCGATCGCGGACGTGCCAGGTCTGACCGTCCACCCGCAGGTGGCCGTCCACGACCCGCACTTCCTCGGCCGGCCCGACCTCGTCGACGTGGACCTGCGGATCGTGCTGGAGGCCGACTCGTTCACCTGGCACGGCGGCCGCGCCCAGCTCGCGCGCGACGCGCGTCGCTACAACGCCTTCGTCGTGGCGGGGTGGGTGGTGCTGCGCTTCAGCTGGGAGGACGTGATGCACGACCCCCGGTACGTGCGAGCCGTCGTCGAGGCGGCCGTAGCCAGAAGGACAGAAGTCGGCCGGACAGGCAGCCGCTCCGCGTAGTCGCAGGTCAGCAGGGTGTCACCGCGACGGGTGAGCACTTCTGTCCTTCCGGCTACGGGGCTCCCGACGGAACACGGCGGGCGGCTGCCTCAGGAGGCGACCTCGCCGTCGGCCTCGGGGACCACGCCGTCGAGGTAGGCCTGCACGCGCTCCTCGTCCCACCCCCGGCTCTCGCGGATGCCGAGCGCGAGGGTCTCGCGGTAGGCGGGTCCGGGAGGCACGTGCGGGCACGGCGGTCGCGCCGTGGGGGGAGGTGAAGGTGATCATCGGCAGGCCCTCGTGCCGACCCACCTCGACCAGCGTCTCGTAGTGGCCGGGGCCGACGGTGTGCCGGCCGTCTCGCAGCGGCTCGAGCAGCACCTCCTCGAGCGGGTCGCCCTCGACGGGCACGCGGTACATCTCCTGCGCGGCGATGTCGGCGAGCTGCTCGCGGGTCACCAGGTAGCCACGGGCGGCGGTCCACCCCGGGGTGTCGTGGTCGTAGAAGGCCACGCCGCCTCCCCACTGCCGGGAGTCGCCCGCGAAGTAGAGGGTGCCGGGCAGGTCGACCGGGATCGAGCGGGTCGGCAGGGTGCGGTCGCGGGCGCCGGGATTGGCCTTCGTCCCGCCGGGCGGGCAGCCGCCCTCGAGGTAGCAGGCGAGCCGTTCGGCGGACATGTTCGAGCCGTAGGAGACGTACCAGACCTGGGTCATCGGCGGCCACGGTACGCCCGGACCGGGAGCGCCGCAGGGGTGCGCCGGAACGGCCCGGACGCCGCGCTCCCGTGACGTAGGGTCCCCGCGTGACCACCCGCACCCGCCGCAGGACGCCGTTGTGGGCCGAGACCCTGGTCCTGCTGGTCGTGGCGGTGGTGCTCGCGCTGGTGATCAAGACCTTCTTCGTCCAGGCCTTCTACATCCCGTCGTCCTCGATGCGGCCCGGCCTGGTCGTCAACGACCGGATCCTGGTCCAGAAGCCCTCCTACTGGACCGGCGGCCCCGAGCGCGGCGACGTCGTGGTCTTCGAGGACCCGGGCGACTGGCTCGGGCCCGGCGAGGACGCCGGCGAGCCGTCGGTCGTCACCCGCGCGCTGTCGACGATCGGGCTCTACCCGACCGGCGGCCACCTGGTGAAGCGGGTCGTCGGCGTGGAGGGCGACGTCATCGAGTGCTGCGACGAGCAGGGCCGCCTGGAGATCAACGGCGTCGCCGTCGACGAGTCGGAGTTCCTCGCCCCGCAGCGCCAGTGCGACGGTCCGATGCCCGCCGGCGGCAGCTGCGAGTGGGAGGCCGGACCGGTGCCCGAGGGCTCCCTGTTCGTGATGGGCGACAACCGCAGCGCCTCCGCCGACTCCTCCGTGCGGCTGTGCACGCGCGGCGGCGGCGACTGCGACGAGTCCGACGCCTACGTCTCCGACGACCTCGTGGTCGGCAAGGTCTTCGCGCTGGCCTGGCCGGTGGGCAATGCCCGGTTCATCGGTCGCCCCGAGGCCTTCGAGGACGTGCCGGCGGCCGACGCCGCCGCCCGCTGACGTCTCACCCCGTCGAGGCGTCGACGACCACCGCGGTGGCGTTGTCGACGCCGCCCGCCCGCAGCGCGGCCGCCACGAGCGCGTCGGCAGCGGCCTGCGGGTCCGGCTCGTCGGCCAGCACGCGCGCGACGCCCTGGTCGTCGACGAGGTCGGTGACGCCGTCGGAGCACAGCAGCAGCCGGGGCGCCGAGCGCCACCGGCACGACGACGTGGTCGGCGGCGACGTCGCCGGACGCGCCGAGCGCGCGGGTGACGACGTGCCGCTCGGCGTGGACGCGCGCCTCCTCGGCCGAGATCGTGCCCGCGTCGAGCATCTCGCGGACCAGGGAGTGGTCGCTGGTCAGGGGCGCCAGCGACCGCCCGTCGAAGCCGTACCCGCGGGAGTCGCCGAGGTTGCTCACCAGCCAGGCCGGCGCCCCCTCGTGCTCCACGAGCACCGCGGCGACCACCGTGGTCCCCGAGGCGAACCGGGCCGCCCCCGCCTCGCGCTGCTGCGCGTCGTAGTCGGCGACCCGCTGCTGGGCCTCCCGCAGGGCGGCGTCCACGGCCTCGGCGGCCTCGCCCGGGTCCGACCAGGTGCGCTGCGCCAGCGGCGCCAGCGCCTCGACCGCGAGCGCGCTGGCCACCTCGCCCCCGTCGTGGCCGCCCATCCCGTCGGCGACGACGAAGACCGGCGGCGCGGCCAGCAGGGCGTCCTCGTTGGCCTCGCGGACCAGCCCCACGTCGGTGACCTGCCCGTGGCGCAGCCGCGGCGCCGCTGCGGCCGGCGTCCCGTCCGGCGTGCTCACCGCGGGCCCCCACCCGGATCGGTCGGTAGCGTTGCTCCGATGGCCACCGCGACCGACGCCGAGGGGTACCGCTCCCTGGCCGACCAGCTGCGCCGCTGGGACGACGGACGACTGGCGCGCCTGCTGGTCGCGCGTCCTGATCTGGCCACCCCGGCTCCTCACGACTTCGGTCAGCTGGCGTCGAGGGCCACGGTACGGGTCTCGCTGCTCCGGGCGCTGGACCGGCTCGACCGGCTCGAGCTGTCGGTGCTGGACGCCGTCGTCGTGATCGGGCCGGCCACGCGCGAGCAGGTCGTCGCCGTGGTGCACGCCGACGCCGATGCGGCCTCGGCCGCCCTGGACCGGGTGGTCGACCTCGCGCTGGCCTGGTGGAGCCCGACCGGCCTGCGGGCCCTGAGCGGCGTCGCCGAGGGGCTCGCCCTCGCCCCGGACGGCGCTGCCGGCTCCGGGTTGCAGCCGTGGTCGCCGGAGGGCCCGGCGGTCGAGGAGGTGGCGGGCCTGCTGGCCGGGCTCCCCACCCCGGCCCGGGCGCTGCTCGACCACGTCGAGGCCTCCGGTGGCCAGGCCACGGTCGGCTCGTCCCGGCTGCGCGTCACCCCGGCCGAGGCCGCCACCCCGGCGGAGGACCTGCTCGCCCGCCGGCTGCTGGTGCCGCGGGGCGGGGCCGCGGTGGTGCTCCCCGGCCAGGTCGGTCTCGCGCTGCGCGGCGGTCGGACCACCCGCGAGCCGGTGGACGCCGTCCCCGCCCTGGCGACCGCCACCCGCGCGACCGCGCTGGTCGACCGCACGGCGGCCGGCGCGGCGTTCGAGGCCGTCCGCCGGGTGGAGCTGCTGCTCGACCACTGGGGGACCGCCCCCGCGCCGGCGCTGCGCAGCGGGGGCCTGGGCGTGCGCGAGCTGCGGTCGACCGCTCGCCTGCTCCACGTCGAGGAGCCGGTGGCGGCGCTGCTGGTCGAGGTCGCCTCCGCGGCGGGCCTGCTGGCCCAGCGCGCGGGCGACGACGGCGGCGGGCGGTGGGTCCCCACCGACGGCTACGACGCCTGGCTGACCCGGACGACAGCGGCCCGGTGGGACGAGCTCGTGCGGGCCTGGCTGGCCACGCCGCGGGCACCGGCGCTGGTCGGCACCCGCGACGAGGGCGACAAGCCGCGCAACGCGCTCGCTCCCGGGCTGACCACCCGCACGGCGGCCGAGTCGCGCGGGCACGCGCTGGAGGTGCTCGGTGCGCTCGGACCCGACGAGGTGCTCGCCGCGGGCACCGGCGTGGCCTCGGTCGTCGCTCGGTTGCGCTGGCACCGGCCGCGGCGTCCCGCGGCCCGCGACCAGGAGGTCGCCGACGCGCTCACCGAGGCCGCGTCGCTCGGGCTGGTCGCGCTCGGCGGCCTCGCGACGTACGCCGCGACCCTGGTCGGGGGCGGTGACCCCGAGCCCGGCCTGGCCGGCCTGCTCCCGGAGCCGGTCGACCACGTGCTGGTGCAGGCCGACCTGACCGCGGTCGCGCCCGGACCGCTGGAGTCCTCGCTCGCCCGCCGGCTGCAGCTGCTCGCCGACGTCGAGTCGCGAGGCGGCGCGACGACCTACCGGTTCACGCCCGGCTCGGTGCGTCGCGCGCTGGACGTCGGCTGGTCGGCGGCCGAGGTGCACGCGTTCCTCGGCGAGGTGTCGCGGACGGCGGTCCCGCAGCCGCTGACCTACCTCGTCGACGACACCGTGCGCACCTACGGCACGGTGCGGATCGGGCACGCCGAGGCGTTCCTGCGCTCCGACGACGAGACCGCGCTCACCGAGCTGGTCCACCACCCCCGCGCGGGCACGCTCGGCCTGCGGCGGATCGCGCCGACGGTGGTCGTCAGCGACACCCCGCTCGACGTGCTGCTGCCCCGGCTGCGCGAGCTGGGGGCGGCACCCGTCGTGGAGGCCGCCGACGGCACCGTCCAGGTCACCCGCCCCGACCTGGTCCGCGCCCGCACGCCCCGCGAGCGCAGCGGGGCCGTGCGAGCGGCGCGCCAGGAGGCCGCCGCGGTCGCGGTGGTCGGCGCCGTCCGCTCCGGCGACCGGGCGGGCCGGGCCCGGGAGGCCACCGCCGGCGCAGGAGGTGGCGCGCGGGGGCCGGCGCTGACCCCCTCCGGCGCGCTCAGCGCGCTGCGCGAGGCCGTCGAGACCGGCACGTCGGTGCTGATCTCCTACGTCGACAACCACGGCAGCCGCTCCGACCGGCTGGTCGAGCCGCGCTCGGTCGAGGGCGGCACGCTCGTGGCCCACGACGAGCGCGCCGACGACGTCCGCTCGTTCGCGGTGCACCGGATCCACGACGTGCGTCCGGTCGGCGGCTGAGCGGGTCGGTCGAGCCTGGCCGCACCCCCACCCGCGCGGGGTCCGTAGGATCCCGGGGTGAACGACGGCCCCCTCATCGTCCAGTCGGACAAGACCCTGCTCCTCGAGGTCGACCACGAGCGGGCGGCCGAGTGCCGCAAGGCGATCGCACCGTTCGCCGAGCTCGAGCGCTCCCCCGAGCACGTCCACACCTACCGGTTGACACCGCTCGGGCTGTGGAACGCGCGGGCCGCCGGCCACGACGCGGAGCAGGTGGTCGACACCCTGCTCGAGCACAGCCGCTACAGCGTGCCGCACAGCCTGCTCGTCGACGTCGCCGAGACGATGGCGCGCTACGGGCGCCTCCGGCTCGAGAAGCACCCCACCCACGGCCTGGTCATGTCCACGACCGACCGGCCGGTCCTCGAGGAGGTGCTGCGCGCCAAGAAGGTCCGGGGCCTGCTCGGCGCCAGGCTCGACCAGGACACCGTCGCGGTGCACGCCTCGGAGCGCGGCAACCTCAAGCAGGCGCTGCTCAAGCTCGGCTGGCCGGCCGAGGACTACGCCGGCTACGTCGACGGGGAGGCGCACGCGATCGCCCTCGACGAGACCGCGTGGCAGCTGCGCGGCTACCAGCGCGACGCCGCGGACTCCTTCTGGCACGGCGGCTCGGGTGTCGTGGTGCTGCCGTGCGGCGCCGGGAAGACCCTGGTCGGCGCCGCGGCGATGGCCCGGGCGCAGGCGACCACGCTGATCCTGGTCACCAACACCGTCTCCGCGCGGCAGTGGAAGGACGAGCTCATCCGACGCACCAGCCTGACCGCCGACGAGATCGGCGAGTACTCCGGCGCGGTCAAGGAGGTGCGCCCGGTCACCATCGCGACCTACCAGGTGCTGACGATGCGACGGAAGGGCGTCTACCCCCACCTCGAGCTGCTCGACGCCCGCGACTGGGGCCTGATCGTCTACGACGAGGTGCACCTGCTGCCCGCTCCGATCTTCCGGATGACCGCCGACCTCCAGGCCCGCCGGCGGATCGGGCTCACCGCCACGCTGGTGCGCGAGGACGGCCGCGAGGGCGACGTGTTCAGCCTGATCGGCCCGAAGCGCTACGACGCCCCGTGGAAGGACATCGAGGCGCAGGGGTGGATCGCCCCGGCCGACTGCGTCGAGGTGCGGGTGACGCTGCCCGAGCACGAGCGGCTGACCTACGCCACGGCCGAGCCGGAGGAGCGCTACCGGCTCGCGGCGTGCACGCCGCGCAAGAACGGCGTGGTCCGCGAGCTGGTGGACCGCCACCGCGGCCAGCCCACGCTGGTCATCGGGCAGTACCTCGAGCAGCTCGACGAGCTCGCCGAGCAGCTCGACGCGCCGGTCATCAAGGGCGACACCACGGTGCGCGAGCGCCAACGCCTCTTCGAGGCGTTCCGCTCCGGCGAGATCGACCTGCTCGTGGTGAGCAAGGTCGCCAACTTCTCCGTCGACCTGCCCTCGGCCGAGGTCGCGGTCCAGGTCTCCGGCTCCTTCGGCTCCCGCCAGGAGGAGGCGCAGCGGCTGGGTCGGCTGATGCGGCCCAAGGCCGACGGTCGCACCGCCCGGTTCTACGCCGTCGTCGCCCGCGACACCGTCGACGCCGACTTCGCCCAGAACCGGCAGCGCTTCCTCGCCGAGCAGGGCTACGCCTACCGCATCGTCGACGCGGAGGACCTGCCGGCCTGAGGTCCGGTCGCGGGTCCGGATGGCGTCGCGAATCGGTCGACGCCCGGCGCACCGCCTAGCGTGGGACCCGTGAAGGCGCTGCTGCTCGAGAACATCCACCCGGCCGCCGTGGCCCGCCTCGAGGAGGCCGGCTACGAGGTCGAGCTCCGCACGGCCTCGATGAGCGAGGACGAGCTGGCGGGGGTCCTGCCCGGGGTCTCCCTGCTCGGGATCCGCTCCAACACCCACCTCGGCGAGAAGGTCTTCGCCAACGCCCCCGACCTGACGGCCGTCGGCTGCTTCTGCATCGGCACCAACCAGGTCGACCTGCCGGCCGCCACCGCGCACCGGGTCGCGGTCTTCAACGCGCCGCACTCCAACACCCGCAGCGTGGTGGAGCTGGTGATCGCCGAGATCATCATGCTGGCGCGCCGGCTGCCCGAGAAGACCGGTCGGATGCACGACGGGATCTGGGACAAGTCGGCGGCCGGCAGCCACGAGGTCCGCGGCCGGACGCTCGGCATCGTCGGCTACGGCAACATCGGCTCCCAGCTCTCCGTCGTCGCGGAGGCGCTGGGGCTGCGCGTGGTCTACCACGACATCGCCGACCGGCTCGCCCACGGCAACGCCCGCCGGATGCCGAGCCTGGAGGCGCTGCTGGCCGAGGCCGACGTCGTCTCGCTCCACGTCGACGGGCGACCCGGCAACGCGGGGCTGTTCGGCCCCGAGCTGTTCGACCAGATGAAGCCGCGCTCGCTGTTCATCAACGCCTCCCGGGGGATGCTGGTCGACACCGAGGCGCTGCGCGAGCGGATCCTCTCCGGACACATCGCCGGCGCGGCGATGGACGTCTTCCCGATCGAGCCCAAGGCCCAGGGCGACCCCTTCGAGTCCCCGCTGCGCGGCCTCGACAACGTCGTGCTCACCCCGCACGTCGGCGGGTCCACGCAGGAGGCCCAGGAGGAGATCGGCCACTTCGTCGCCGGCAAGCTCGTCGGCTACGGCCGCCACGGCTCGACGGCGCTGTCGGTGAACCTCCCCGAGGCCGGGACGGCGCCGGAGCCCGGCACCCACCGGGTCACGCTGCTGCACCACAACGTCCCCGGCGTCCTCGCGGAGGTCAACCAGGCGCTGGCCGCCGCCGGGGTCAACATCCTGGTCCAGTCGCTGGCGACCCGCGGCGAGCAGGGCTACGTGGTCACCGACGTCGCCGAGGCGCTCGACGCGGGCACCGTCGAGGCGCTCCGCGCGATGCCGCACACGCTGCTGCTGCGCACGATGGACGCGCCGCCCGCCTGACCGACCGGGCCGGGCACCCCCGGCCCCGCCCTTTCGGGTCAGGTCCACCGACGGTGCGCAGGTAGCGTCCGAGGGTGTGATGCAGTCGGTGCGCAGCAGGCTCGGCGAGGCGATCTTCGCGCGCGTGGCGGGACCCGACGGCCCGGAGCACCGCGAGCGGATCCACGGCACCGAGGGCGAGCGCTGGTTCGCCCCCGACGACCCGATCTCGGTGGTGCACGCCGACGCCGCGATGTTCGTCGGCGGCCTGCGCGCGGTGCTCCTGCAGACCCTGCACCCGGCCGCGATGAAGGCGGTCTCGGACCACTCCGGGTTCCGCGGCGACATGTGGGGACGGCTGGCGCGCACCAGCCACTTCCTGGCCGTGACCACCTTCGGCACCGCCGCCGACGCGCAGCGCTCGGTCGACGTCGTGCGGGCGATCCACCGGCGGGTGACCGGCGAGATGCCCGACGGCACGCCGTACGCGGCCTCCGACCCGCACCTGCTGGAGTGGGTGCACCTCGCCGAGGTCGAGAGCTTCCTGCGCGCGTTCACCGTCTACGGCGCCACCACGCTCGACCAGGCGCAGCGCGACACCTACGTCGCGCAGGTCGGCGAGGTGGCGAGCCGGCTCGGGGTCGTCGACCCGCCCACGACGGAGGCCGGGCTCGGCGAGCGGATGGCCGCCTTCCGACCCGAGCTGCGCGGCACCCCGGAGGCGCGCGAGGCCGTGCGCTACCTGCTGCTGCGCCCCCCGCTGCCGCTCGCCGCCCGGGCGCCCTACGCCGTGCTGACGGCCGCCGGGGTGGGGCTGATGCCGGGCTGGACGCGACGGCCGCTGCGGCTGCCGCACCTGCCGGTCACCGAGCGCACCGCGGTCCGGGCGCTGGGCTCGCTGGCCACGGGGACGATCCGCTGGGCGATGTCCCCGCCGGCGACCGGGACCGAGGCCGAGCCTGCTTGAATGAGCCGATGCCCGAACCGCACCAACCCGTGACCCTGCCCTGGCCCCTGGCCGGGCACCCGGACCCGGCCTCGGAGGAGCTGCGCGAGGCCCTCGTCGCGGCGTACTCCGACGCCCAGCGCGACTACCACGACCTGCGCCACCTCGGCGAGGTGCTCGCGCGGCTCGACGAGCTGGCCGGCCCCGGCGCCTCGGTCGACCCGGTGCCGGTCCGTCTCGCGGCGTGGTTCCACGACGGCGTCTACGACGGCGAGCGCGACGCCGAGGAGCGCTCGGCCACCTGGGCCGAGGAGGCCCTCCCCGGCCTGGTCGAGGACGCCGTCGTCACCGAGGTCGCCCGCCTGGTGCGGCTCACCGAGACCCACCACCCCGAGGACGACGACGCCGCCGGGTGCGCCCTCTCGGACGCCGACCTGGCGATCCTGGCCGCCGACCCCGTGCGCTACGCCGAGTACGTCGCGGCGGTGCGCCGCGAGTACGCCCACGTCGACGACGACGCGTTCGCGCTCGGCCGCGCGGCGGTGCTCGAGGACCTCCTGGCCAAGCCGCGGCTCTTCCACACCGCCCGGGCCGTGGCGCGGTGGGAGACCACTGCCCGCGCCAACGTCACCACGGAGCTCGAGCGGCTCCGGTCCGGCGCGCTGCAGCAGGTCTGAGCCCGCCGACGCGTCGGGGTCAACCGGGCGGGGGCTTGCGCCGCCGCAGCCCGGCCGCGACCAGCCGGGCGACGAGCTCGCGCGAGGACACCGGCGTCGCGCCCCGGGCGACGACGTCGTCGTACCACTCCGCGGGTACGTCGTAGTGGTCGCGGTCGAAGCCGCGATCGGGGATGCCGAGGTCGCGGGCGAAGGCGTGCAGCTCCTCGTAGGAGGTGTCGGAGGCCAGGTGCGACCACCGCCGGTCGCGCCACTCCACCAGCGGCGGGTCGATCAGGATCACCGCCCGGCCCCGCCGTCGAGCAGCAGCCGCCAGGAGCGCACGTAGTCGGCGTCCACGTAGGAGCGCCACGTCGCGCCGGGACGGACCTGCGTGCCGACGTGGAACCGGTCGACGCCGGCCCGCCGGAACCACGGCACCTGCTCGGCGACGAGGCCCCCGGCGGGGAGCACCAGCCGGGCCACCTGCGGGGAGCGGCGGACCAGCGCGAGCAGGTCGTCGTGGCCCTGCTCCAGGCCGCGCGGCGACCCGCCGGAGCGCACGGCGTCCACCCCGGGCAGCGCGACGACGCGCCCCCAGGACCGGTCGGTGTCCAGGGCGTGGTCGATCGCCCGGCCGAACGTCCACGGCAGCGCGGGCAGCGCTCCGAGCAGCGCTCGGCAGGCCGCCTCGTCCACCTCGAGGTCGTGGTCGAGGAAGCCGAGCACGACACCCTCGACGCCGAGGGCGGCGTACTCGCCGCCGAGCCCGGCCAGCCGGGCCAGCGCGCCCTCGTCGGCGGCCCACGGGCCCGCGCCGCCCTCCGAGCGCAGCAGCGCCCGCACCGGCAGGCCGGAGCGCACCGCCGCCGAGACCAGCGCCGGCTCCGGCGAGACCGCGTGGGCGTCGCCGGCGGCGACCACGAACAGGCGGTCGGCGCCCCCCGCGACGCAGCCGGCCAGGTCCCGGGCGTGGGTGACCGTGACGTCGAGGAGCGGCCGCGGCGCGCTCGGGGACGCGCTGGGCTCGCTCATGCGCCGAGCCTAGGTGTTCTGGGCACGGACGTCGGGCCGCCGGCGACCGGCGCTTGGTGCCCGTCGCAGACTGGGGGGATGGACGTCTCGATGATCCTGGCGGCGCGGGGCCGGGTGCTGGCCGACCTCGAGGCCCGGCGGCAGGCGACACCGTGGGCCGTGTCGGCGCTCGAGGACGCCTGCTCGTCGCGCACCTGGTGGGCCGACCAGTGGCCCGCGGGGGCCGTCTACGTCGCCGGGCTGGTCGCCCAGGACGTCCAGGACGCCCTGCTCGACAACGTCGGGCGCTGGCCGCTGTGCCTGGGCTGCGAGGACCTGCCCGAGCACGCGCTCCACATCCAGCCCGACCTCGGCGGACCGGACCCGCACTGGGTCTGCGAGGAGACGGGCACCGTCGCGGCCGCGCTCGGCACGCTGGGGTCCTGGCGCCCCTGACGGGACCGGACCGGCCGGCCGGACGGGACGGGCGGGACGGGCGGGGTCAGCCGCAGATCTGCTGCCAGAGCGTGAACCGGTCGCCGCGGTAGACGCTGCGCGAGACCTCGACCACCTGGTGGCCGGCGACCGCGCGCCGGGAGTGGCGCAGGACGACGGTGCCGGGCTCGACCTCGAGCAGCTGCGCCTCGTCGGCGTTCGCGACGTCGGCGGTGATCGAGTCCTCCGCCCAGGTCGGGCGCAGGCCACGGGCCTCGAGGTCGGCGTAGAGGCTGGTGGGCATCCCCGACTGCAGGAAGCCGGGCAGCAGGATCTCGGTCAGGTAGGCGTCCTCGAGGCAGACCGGCGTGCCGTCGCCGCGGCGCAGCCGGCGCCAGTGGATCACGGCGTCGCCCTCGGTCACCCCGAGCGCGCGGGCCACGCCCGGGCCGGCGTGCTCGCGGCGGGCGAGCAGGGTCTGCGACTCGGCGAGGACGCCACGGCGGCGCAGGTCCTCGGTGAAGCCGGTGATGCGGCCGCGGTTGCGCTGGGGGCGGGCCACGAAGGTGCCGCGCCCGGGGATCCGCTCGAGCACGCCCTCGCTGACCAGGGTGTCGAGCGCCTGGCGGACCGTCATCCGGGCGACGCCGAACCGCGCGACCAGCTCGCGCTCCGACGGGGCCGCGGATCCTGGCGCCGCGCCCGCGACGAGGTCGCGCACGTACTCGCGGACCTGGACGTGCTTGAGGGTCCGGGCGTCGGCGCGCTGCTCGGTCGTCGTCTCGCTCACAGTGCGTACCCTAGGACGGCTCGGCGCCCGGCGTCCGGCAAACTGCGCAAGCCCGCACCGGGGTAGCGAACCCGGTGGCCGGTCATCGGTGCAGGTGGGAGGGGGTCCACCCGGCTCCCCGGGCGCCGCGGGCGGTCCAGTGGGCTGGACGGCTGTGCCGGGCGCCACGCCGCACCACCCGGCCGACCGAACACCTGTTCGATCCTCGGGTAGCATCCCGGCATGGACTTCCAGGCCACCCTCTTCGCCGACGACGCCGCTGGTGGGACGCCCGGGGAGCGGCCCGCCGGGCCGGGGACCGACGTCCTCGGGGGGCTGGTGCTCGACGACGTGGAGCGCCTGGCGCTGGACCGGGGCGCGTGGCTCGACGTGCGGCGCGGCTGGCTCCCGCTCGCCGACGACGTCCTCGCGACGCTCGTCCGCGAGGTCCCGTGGCGCGCCGAGCGCCGCCAGATGTACGACCGGCTGGTCGAGGTGCCGCGGCTGCTGCACACCTACATGATCGGTGAGGACCTGCCCCACCCCGCCCTGACCGCGGCGCGCGACGCGCTCAGCACCTACTACGCCGACGAGCTGGGCGAGCCGTTCCGCACCGCCGGGTGCTGCTACTACCGCGACGGGCGCGACTCGGTCGCCTGGCACGGCGACACCATCGGCCGCGGCAGCACGCACGACACGATGGTCGCCATCGTCTCCGTGGGCGACCCGCGCCGGCTCGCGCTGCGACCCCGGGGCGGCGGCTCGTCGCGCTCGGTCACGATGGGCCACGGCGACCTCGTGGTGATGGGCGGGTCCTGCCAGCGCACCTGGGAGCACGCCGTGCCGAAGGTCGCCGGCGCGGGGCCCCGGGTCTCGGTCCAGTTCCGTCCCCTCAACGTCTTCTGAGCCGCCGAGACGTCTGTCCCGCACACCCGAGACGTCCGTTGCGGACGGGTCGGGTGTTCATGACGGACGGGTCGGGTGTTCGCAACGGACGGGTGGGGTGTTCGCAACGGACGGGTCGGCGGGTGGTGCGCCCACCCCTCGGGGTTGGACGTGGCCGCGGCACCGGAGTTGGGTGGGTGGCATGACGCAGACCGACGAGACGACGACCGGTACGGACGCCCGCGCCACCATCGGGCTGACCGGCCTGGCGGTGATGGGGCGCAACCTCGCGCGCAACATCGCGCGGCGCGGTCACACCATCGCCGTGCACAACCGCAGCACCGAGAAGATGACGAGCCTGGTCGAGGAGTTCGGTGACGAGGGCGACTTCGTGCGCGCCGAGAGCCTCGAGGAGCTGGTCGCGGCGATCGAGCGGCCCCGCGCGATCGTGGTGATGGTCAAGGCCGGCGCCGCCACCGACGCGGTCATCGACGAGCTGGTGCCGCTGCTGGACCCCGACGACATCGTCGTCGACGCCGGCAACGCCCACTACGACGACACCGTGCGCCGCGAGGCCGCGCTGGCCGAGCGGGACCTCCACTTCGTCGGGATGGGGGTCTCCGGCGGCGAGGAGGGCGCGCTGAACGGGCCCTCGATCATGCCCGGTGGCTCCGCGCACGCCTGGGAGCGGCTGCGCCCGGTGCTCACCTCGATCGCCGCCGAGGTCGACGGGGAGCCGTGCACGACCCACGTCGGTCCCGGCGCCGCCGGGCACTTCGTCAAGATGGTGCACAACGGCATCGAGTACGCCGACATGCAGCTGATCGCGGAGAGCTACGACCTGCTCCGATCGGTCGCCGGCCTCTCCCCCGCCGAGGTCGCCGAGGTCTTCGGCCGCTGGAACGAGGGCGACCTCGAGTCGTTCCTGATCGAGATCACCGCGGACGTCCTGGCCCACACCGACGCCGGGACCGACCGACCGTTCGTCGACGTCGTCCTCGACGCGGCCGAGCAGAAGGGGACCGGCCGGTGGACGGTGCAGAACGCCCTCGAGCTCGGCGTGCCCGTGACCGGGATCGCCGAGGCCACCTTCGCCCGCAGCATCTCCGGCCACACCGACCAGCGCGCGGCCGCCCGGGACACGTTCGGCTCCGACCTCGCCGACGTCGAGGTGGACCGGGACGCCTTCGTGGAGCAGGTCCGCGCCGCGCTCTACGCCTCCAAGGTGGTGGCCTACGCGCAGGGCTTCGACCAGATCCGCGCCGGCAGCGAGGAGTTCGGCTGGGACGTCGACCTCGGCGCCATGGCCACCATCTGGCGCGGCGGCTGCATCATCCGGGCGCGCTTCCTGGACCGGATCCGCGAGGCCTACGACGGCTCGCCGGACCTGGCGAGCCTGCTGGTCGACCCCTACTTCGCCGACGCGGTCGGCGAGGGCCTGGCGGCCTGGCGCGAGGTCGTCGCGGTCGCCGCCCGCTCGGGCGTGCCCGCCCCCGCGTTCGCGTCCTCGCTGGCCTACTTCGACGCCCTGCGGCGTGACCGGCTCCCGGCGGCGCTGATCCAGGGCCTGCGCGACCACTTCGGCGCCCACACCTACCGGCGCGCGGACCGCGAGGGCACCTTCCACACGCTGTGGGCCGGCGACCGCTCCGAGCAGGACGCCTAGGGCGGCCCGCCCGGTGGGCTCACGCCCGCCGGCGGCCCAGCAGGTAGGCCAGCACGGCCACGACCAGGACGACCGCCGCCTGCGGGCCGTAGGAGCGCAGCAGCACCGGGATCACGGTGGCGCCCAGGTCGAGGGCGTCGTCGTCGGCCGCCGGGGCCGGCCGCGGGGTCGCCGGGACCGGTGCCGGTGCCGGTGCATCGGCGGCGGCGGAGGACGGCGCACCCGGGTCCGCGGCCGCCGGGGCCGACGTCGCGGCCGGGGAGACCGGTACGGCGGGCGGATCGGGCGGGGCCTCGTCGCCCGGCGGTGCGCCCTCGCCCAGCCGCTGCTCCAGGCAGCTGACGAACTGCCCGAGCAGCTTGTCGGAGACGTCCTGCATGACCCCGCGGCCGAACTGCGCGGGCTTGCCCGTGATGGCGAGGTCGGTGAGCACCTCGACGTCGGTGGCGCCGCCGGCGTCGGTCATCGACAGGGTGACCTTCGCCCCGGCCGTGCCGTTGCCGCGCTTGTCCTTGCCCTTGGCGTCGACGACGAAGCGGTGCGCCGCGTCGTCCTTCTCCACGAAGGTCCCGCTGCCGGTGTAGAGCAGCGCGATCGGCCCGAGCTTGACCTTCACCTGGCCGGAGAAGCTCTGCTCGTCGTACTCGCCGATCGTCGCCCCCGGGAAGCACTCGGCCAGCGCGCCGAGGTCCTGGAAGTGCGACCAGGTCTCGGCCACGCCGGTCGGGACGGTGAACCGGTGGGACAGGTCCATCGAGCGCTCAGCCTCCCGCCGCGCTGACCACGGCCCGGCGCGTGAGCACCTCGGCCAGGTGCCGGCGGTACGACGCCTCGCCGTTGAGGTCCGAGGGCGGGTTGGTGCCCTCCGTGGCCCGCGACGCCGCCTCGCGCACGGCGTCCTCGGTGGCCTCGACGCCGACCAGGGCCTCCTCGACGCCACGGGCGCGCAGCGGGGTGGAGCCCATGTTGGTCAGTCCGACGCGTGCCTCGGCGATGGTGCCGCCCTCGACGCGGACCGCCGCGGCGACCGCGACGATCGGCCACTGGTGGGCCACCCGGACGAACTTCTCGTAGTGCGCGCCCCAGCCGGTGTGCTTGGGGATCCGGACCTCGGTGAGGATCTCGTCCTCGCCGATCGCGGTCTCGAAGAGGTCGACGAAGAAGTCGTCGGCGGCCACCGTGCGGGTGCCGCCGGGGCCGGCGATGACGAACTCCGCGCCCAGCGCCAGCGTCGGCGCGCCCAGGTCGCCGGCGGGGTCGGCGTGCGCGAGCGCGCCGCCGAAGGTCCCCCGGTGCCGGATCTGGGCGTCGGCGAGGTGCTCGACGGCCCGGCTGACGAGGCCGGCGTGCTCGGCGACCAACGGGTCCGAGCCGACGACCGAGTGGGGGGTCATCGCGCCGACGACGATCGCGTCGCCGTCGTCGCGCACGCCGCGGATGGCCTCGATCTTGCCGAGGTCGATGACCATCTCGGGGGCGTTGAGCCGCATCCGGAGCACCGGCAGCAGGCTCTGCCCGCCGGCCAGGATCTTCGCCTCGTCCCCGTGCTCGGACAGGGCTGCGACGGCGTCCTCGACGGTGGTCGGGGCCAGGTAGTCGAACGGTGCGGGGATCATGCCTGCGTCCCTCCAGTGGTGCGGTCGGTGGTGCCCTCCATGCCGGTGGCGGGGTCGAAGTGCGGCGCGGCCGCTCCCTCGGTCGGGTCCGCGCCGCCGGCGTCGACGTCGTGGATCGCCTTCCAGACCCGCTCGGGCGTGCACGGCATGACGATGTCGTCCACGCCGAGGTGCCGCACGGCGTCGACGACGGCGCCGACCACGGCCGGGGTCGAGGCGATGGTGCCGGCCTCGCCCACGCCCTTGGTGCCGAGCGTGTTGGTGATGGACGGGGTCGTGGTGTGGTCGATCTCGTAGTTCATCGTGTCGGCCGCCGTCGGCAGCAGGTAGTCGACGAACGAGCCGGAGACCAGCGTCCCGGCGTCGTCGTAGACCGCCTCCTCCCACAGCGCCTGCGCGATGCCCTGCACCAGCCCGCCGTGCACCTGCCCCGAGACGATGAGCGGGTTGATGATGGTCCCGATGTCGTCGACGCAGACGTACTTGCGCATCTTCACCGCGCCGGTCTCGGTGTCGACCTCCATGGCGCACAGGTGCGTGCCGTGGGGGTAGTTGAAGTTCACCGGGTCGTAGGTGGCCTCGGAGTCCAGCGAGGGCTCCATGCCCTCGGGGTAGTCGTGGGCGGAGAAGACGGCCGCGGCCACCTCGCCGATCGCCACGCCCTGGTCGGTGCCGCGCACGGTGAACCGGCCGCCGGTGAACTCCAGGTCGTCGACCGAGGCCTCGAGCAGGTGCGCGGCGACGGGCCGCGCCTTCTCGACGACCTTGTCGGCGGCCTTGACCAGCGCCTCGCCGCCCACGACCAGCGACCGCGAGCCGTAGGTGTCGAGGCCCTTGTGCGCGATCTGGGTGTCGCCGTGGAGGACCTCGACGTCGTCGAAGGCGACGCCGAGCCGGTCGGCGACGATCTGGCTGAACGCCGTCTCGTGGCCCTGGCCGTGGGCCGAGGCGCCGGTGACGACCTCCACCTTGCCGGTGGCCAGCATCCGCACGCTCGCGTGCTCCCAGCCGCCGGCGCCGTAGTTGAGCTGACCGAGCACCCGCGAGGGGGCCAGCCCGCACATCTCGGTGAAGGTGGAGATGCCGATGCCCAGCTGCACCGGGTCGCCGGCGTCGCGGCGGCGCTGCTGCTCGGCGCGCAGCTCGTCGTAGCCGAACATCTCCCGCGCCTTGGCGGTGGCGATCTCGTAGTTGCCGGTGTCGTACTCCAGGCCCGCCACCGTGGTGAACGGGAACTCCTCGTGCTTGATCCAGTTCTTCTCGCGCAGCTCCAGCGGGTCGACGCCGAGCTCGGCGGCCAGCTCGCTCATCAGCCGCTCGATCGCGTACGTCGCCTCGGGCCGCCCGGCGCCGCGGTAGGCGTCGGTCCAGGTCTTGTTGGTCAGCACCGTCTGGCAGTTGAACTGGTAGGCGGGGAACTTGTAGATCGCGTTGAACATGAACGCGCCGAGCACCGGCACCCCGCCGCCCACCAGGGACACGTAGGAGCCGAGGTCGGCGAGCAGCTCGACCTTCAGCCCGGTGACGGTGCCGTCCTTGGTCGCGGCGAGGGTCAGCTTCTGCCACTGGTCGCGGCCGTGGTGGCCGGTCATCAGGCTCTCCGAGCGGGTCTCGGTGAACTTGACCGGCTTGCCGAGCCGGTTGGCGATGGCGAAGGTCAGCCACTCCTCGGGCGTGGTCTGGAGCTTGCCGCCGAACCCGCCGCCGACGTCGGGGGCGATGACGCGGATCTTGGACTCCGAGACCCCGGTGGTCGCGGCCAGCGCGAACCGGAGGATGTGCGGGACCTGGGTGGCCGACCACATCGTGATCTGCTCCCCGGTCGGGTCGACCACGGTGCTGCGCGGCTCCATGAAGGCCGGGATCAGCCGCTGCTGGCGGTACTCCCGCTCGATGACCACGCCGTCCTCGCGCGCGGTGGCGATCGCCTCGTCGACGTCGCCGCCGGTGCCGGCCTCCGCTGAGTCGAAGCGCCAGAACGCCGACTTGTTGGTGCCGAGGTCGGGGTGGGCCAGGACGGTGTCCGCGGCCGCCTCCTTGAGGTCGATCGCGGCGGGCAGCTGCTCGTACTCCACGTCGACGAGCTCGGCGGCGTCGCGCGCCTCGGCCTGGGTGCGGGCCACCACGACGGCGACGATCTCGCCGGCGAAGGTGACCCGGTCGGCCGGCATCGGCACGTGGGTCGGGGTGACCTGGTCGGGGGTGATCGCCCAGGCGTTGATCAGCACGCCCTGGCTCTCGCCGAGGTCGGCGCCGGTCAGCACGCTGACGACGTTGGGGGCGTTCTCGGCCTCGGTCTTGTCGATGGAGGTGATCCGCGCGTGGGCGAACGGGCTGCGGACCATCGCCAGGTGCAGCATCCCCGGCAGCACGATGTTGTCGGTCCAGCGGGTGCGGCCGGTGATCAACCGCTGGTCCTCCTTGCGGCGCCGCTCCTGCCCGATCTCGGGGGTGGTGGTGGGGCGGTCCTGGGTGGTGGTCACGCGTCGGCCTCCTCGGCGACGGCGCCGGCCGTGGAGGCACCGGCGCTGCTGGAACCGGCCGCGTGCTGCACGGCCTTGACGATGTTCTGGTAGCCGGTGCAACGGCACAGGTTGCCCTCGAGGCCGAGGCGGATCTCCTCCTCGGAGGGGTTCGCGTTCTCCTCGAGCAGGGCGACGCTCTGCATGATCATCCCCGGCGTGCAGTAGCCGCACTGGAGGCCGTGGCACTCGCGGAACGCCTCCTGGACCGGGTGCAGCGCGCCGTCGGTGGCGAGGCCCTCGATGGTGGTGACCTCCGAGCCGTCCGCCTGCACGGCCAGCACGTTGCACGACTTCACCGACGTGCCGTCGAGGTGGATGGTGCACGCGCCGCAGTTGCTCGTGTCGCAGCCGACGACGGTGCCGGTCTTGCCGAGCTTCTCGCGCAGGTACTGCACGAGCAGCATCCGGGGTTCGACGTCGTCGGAGACCTTCGCTCCGTCGACGGTGAGGCTGATCTTGGCCATGGCCGTGTCGCTCCCTTACGTGGCTTGCGTGGCGTTCGTGGCGTGGGCGGGACGTGTGACGTGGGTCTCCCGCGGACGCTAGGCGGCGGTGGTTGGCCGATGGTTGGAGCAGCCCGGCCGGCCGGCGGCCCGGGGCCGGTCAGCGGGAGGCCGCGGCCAGCTTGCCCTTGAGCAGCGGCTTGGCCGGGTGGTGGCGATCGCCGAGCGCCGCCAGCGCGCGCTCGACGACCTCGACGTCGTAGGGCGCCAGGTCGGCGTAGCGCAGCACCGCGCCGGGGTCGGGGTCGACCAGCAGCGCCTCGCGCACCGCCACCGCGACGTAGTCGGCGAGCTCGCTGAGCGCGGGGCTGTTGGTCCCGGGGAGCAGGTCGCCGCCGTAGGCGCGCACCGCCCGCGCGACCTGCCCGGCCCGCAGCAGGTCGAGGACCCGGTCGACGTCGGTGGTCGCCGGCATCGTGAGCCGGTAGGGACGCGAGGCCAGCTGGCCGCCGAGCGCGGCGCGCAGGTGGGAGACCTCCGCCTTCAGCGTGGACAGGGTGACCGCCTGGTCGCCGTAGACCAGCGCGTGCAGCTGGTCGAGCGAGAGGCCGGCGGGGTGCAGCGCGAGCAGCGCGAGGATCTCGGTCTGCCGGCGGTTGAGCAGCAGCCGCTGGCCGTCGTGGCGCACCTCGGCGGTGCCCAGCAGCCGCATCACCAGGCCCGGTTGGGCGTCCAGGTCGTCGCCGGCCCCGGCGGCCTCCTCACCGGCGAGCCCGTCCAAGGAGGTCGGCTGGTTGCTGGAGCGGGGCAGCGCGGACTCGATCAGCCGGGCCATCACCCGGGCGGTGGCCAGACCGATGGGGTGGCTGCGGTCCCAGGTCGTCGACAGGTCGATCACGCCGATCTGGCGGCCGCTGTGCGGGTCGAAGACCGGCGCGGCCCAGCACACCCAGTTGTGCACGATCGGGGCGTAGTGCTCGGCGCTGAAGACCATCGACGGCGTGGCCAGCCGGTTCGCCAGGTCGAGCGCGTTGGTGCCGACCGACTGGTCGTCCCACCGGGCACCCGGCGCGAAGTTGACGGTCTCCGCCTTGCGCCGCATCACCCGACCGCCGTAGGTCCACAGGATGCGGGTCTCGGCATCGGTGACGGCGAGCACCAGGTCGCCGTCCTCGGCGGTGCGCCGGAGCTCGGCCTCGACCCCGGCGACGGCGGCCTGCAGCGGGGAGTCCTGCCACAGCGAGGCGGTCTCGGACTCGTCGGCCATCGGGGCGGCGGAGACGTCGGTCGGGATCGCGGCGACCGAGCGGGTCCAGCTGGAGAGGATCTCGGGGCGCACCACCGCGGAGGCGGCCTCACCGTGCTCCACGAAGGACGTCCACGCCTGCAGCGTCCGGAGCTTGCGGGAGTGCAGGTCGTCGTGCTCCATCGGTCCTCCGTCGCCGGACCACGCGCGCGTGGATGACGAGGCGAACCTAGCACCGGGGTTGTGACCGCCCTCACGTCGTGCCGGCCGGGCCGGGACCTCGTACCTGCCCGTCCGGAGAGGTCGACCCTGCCCCTGCGGACCGTTTCGGCCCGCAGCGCTTCCCCGGCCGGTCCGCCCCGTCCTACGGTTGGCACGAGCCCGCCGCACCCTCTCCCCCGGAGGAAACCGGTGCACCCCGGTACGTAGCGGCGGGCCCACGGGCTCGGCAGGCCCGACGTCCCCCAATGTCGGGCCTGCCGGTACCACCCCTCCCCCCGGGCCTCCCGTCGCCCGTGCCCCGCCCGGTCCCCCGACCGGTGGGCGGGTCAGATCACCCCGAGCTTGCTCGCCTCGTAGACCGCCTCCGCGCGTCGCGAGACGCCGAGCTTGCGCAGGATGTTGCCGACGTGGAACTTCGCGGTGGTCTCGGAGATGAACAGCGCGCCGCCGATCTCGGCGTTGGACCGACCGCGCGCCAGGAGCGCCAGCACCTCGGTCTCGCGCGTGGTCAACGGGGTGGCCGGGGCCGCGGGGGCGGGCGCGCTGAGCCCCCGCACGACGGCGGCGGCCGTGCGCGGGTCGAAGGCGCTGCCGCCCCGGGCGACGTCGCGGATCGCACGCACCAGCGCCGTGGTGTCGACGTCCTTGACGACGTAGCCACGGGCGCCGAGCCGGATCGCGGTCAGCACCAGCTGCTCGTCGAGGAAGGTGGTCAGCACGAGGACCCGCAGCGCGGGGTGCTCGGCGACGAGGGTCCGGCACAGGTCGAGGCCCTCGGTGTCGGAGGACACGGACAGCTTGAGGTCGAGCAGGACGATCTGGGGTCGGGCCCGGCGGACGACCACGACGGCCTCGGCCGCCGACGAGGCCTCGGCGACGACCTCGAGGTCCGGCTCGCGCTCCAGCACCGAGCGCAGGCCCTGGCGCACGATGGCGTGGTCGTCGACCAGCATCAGCCGCACCGGGCGCGGCGCGCCTCCGGGCTGACCGCGGCCGGCCCCGCCCACCGGCCCATCACCCGGCCCGCTCACCGGCCCGCTCACCGGGCGGGCTCCCGCTCGGGCACCCGGCTGGCTCCGGGGGCCCGCTCCATCAGCCCCGAGATGACCCCGGCAGACGGCGGTAGCACGATCGGCAGCGGTACCCGCAGCTCGACCTGGACGCCGCCGAGGCGGGCGCGCCGGAACGTCGTGCGGCCACCGAGGTCGGCGACCCGGCTCTCCATGTTGGCCAGGCCGCGGTGGCGGCCGCTCAGGTCGGTGCGGTGCGCGCGGAGCACCCGGCGCAGCTCCGCCGGGTCGCCCTGCCCGTCGTCGGCGACGGTGATCCGCAGCTCGTCCTCGCCGTAGCGGAGCCGGACCGTCGCGCGGGTCGCGTGGGCGTGGGCCGCGGTGTTGAACAGCGCCTCCGCCACCACGCGGGCCAGCTCGTGGCCGGCGTCGGGGGGCAGCTCCTGCTCGACCCCCAGGACGCGGACGTCGACCCGCACCGCGCCGCGGTGGTGCTCGGCGACCTCGGCCAGCAGCTCGGGCAGCGTCGAGACGGTGCGCCGCTCGGACTGCCCGAGCGCGTAGATCGCCCGCCGCAGCTGCTCGACCGCCTGGGCGGCCAGCTGCTTGGCGGTCGTGACCGACGCGAGCGCCGTGGGCGCGGTGCCGGCCCGGGAGGCGAGCTCGCCGCGCGCGACCTCGAGCGCCATGCCGGCGGAGAGGACGTACTGGGTGACGCTGTCGTGCAGCTCGCGCGCGATGCGGTGGCGCTCGGCGTCGACGATCTCGCGCTGGTGGGCCACCTGGAGCCGCTGCTCGACGCGGCGCAGCTGCTCGGTGCGCACCTCGAGGTCCCGCGCCTGGACCTGCGCCTCGTCGTAGAGCCGCTGGGCGCGCCGGTGGAGGGCGAGACCGGACTGGTACTGCTCGGAGGTGTGCAGGGCGACCGCGGCCTGGTTGGCCAGGATCCGGAGCACCGGCAGGTCGTCCTCCTCGGGCGGCACGGACCAGCCGTGCCGGGCGGTCACCGCGCCGACGACCCGGCCCTCGAGGACCATCGGCACGCGCAGCCACCCGGCCTCGGGGGGTGGCAGGTCGCCGGTCCGCACCCACGCCTCGCTGTCGCGCAGGACGGCGAGCCTGGCGCGGATCGACGGCGGCAGTCGGGTCTCCTGCACCAGCGGGGTCCCGGCCGGGTCCAGCGCGACGAAGCGCGGCCGCGCCCGGGGCAGCTCGTCGTCGGCGAGCGCCAGCACCACCCACTCGGCCGCGAGGTGGGCGGCGACGGCCCGGACGACCTGCTCGAGCAGGCCGCGCGGGCCCTGGTCGGTGCGGACCAGGCCACGGGAGATGGCGTCCATCGCCCGGACCGCCTCCTGCAGCCGCTCGTCGGAGCGGAGCAGGGCGCGGTAGTAGGAGCCCTTCCCCGAGCGGACACCGGTGAGCGCGGCGAGGTCGGGGCGCGGCGGGCCCAGCACCGGGTCCTCCCGCACCGGCGGGTCGTTCACAGGGCCGCCCGGAACAGCGCCTCGACGTCGTCGGCGTCCGCCGGGCGCGGGTTGGTCGTCAGGCACGCGTCGTCCAGGGTCGTCCGCGAGAGCCGGGCGAGGTCGGCCTCGGTGACGCCGAGCGAGCGCAGGCCGCGCGGCACGCCGACGTCGTCGGCAAGCCGGCGCACGTGGACGGCGAGCTCCTCGGCCGCCTCCTCCGGCGCCCGGCCCTCGACGCTCAGCCCGGCCTGGGCCGCGAGCGCGTGGAAGCGCGACGGGGCGGCGCGGGCGTTGAACCGGATCACGTGGGGCAGCAGCACCCCGTTGATGACGCCGTGGGGCGCGTCGAGCAGGCCGCCGACCTGGTGGCTCATCGCGTGCGCGGCACCGAGGATCGCGTTGGTGAAGGCCAGGCCGGCCTCGAGGCTGCCCTGGGCCATCCGCGCGCGGGGCTCCAGGGCCGTGGGGTCGGTCATGGTGGCCCGCAGGGAGCGGCAGATCAGCGACACCGCGCTCAGCGCGTGCCCGTCGGCGAGCGGGTGGTGGGCCAGCGACACGTAGGCCTCGACCGCGTGCGTCAGCGCGTCGAGCCCCGTCGCGGCCGCGAGGTCGGGCGGCATCGTCGTCAGCAGCCGGGGGTCGGTGATCGAGATGTCGGGGACGAGCGCGCGCCCCACGATGCTGACCTTCACCGAGCGCGTGGTGTCGGTGACGATGCAGAACTGCGAGACGTCCGAGCCGGTTCCCGACGTCGTCGGGATCATCACCAGCGGGGGGATCGGCCGCGTGGCGCGGTCGATGCCGACGTAGTCGAGGATGTCGCCGCCGTTGCCCTGCATCAGCGCGACGCCCTTGGCGGCGTCGATGGCCGAGCCGCCGCCGACGGCGAGCACCACGTCCGCGCCGTGCGCGGCGTAGTGCTCGTGGCCGGCGCGGATCTCGTGGTCCTTGGGGTTGGGGGTCACGCCGTGCCAGAGCACGGGCTCCAGGCCGGCCTCGCGCAGGTGGCCCATCAGCTCGGCGACCCAGCGCGTCTCGAGCAGGCCGGGATCCGTGACCACGAACGGGCGCCGCGCGCCCAGGCGCGCGGCGGCGTAGCCGGCCTCGGCGAGGGAGCCGGGGCCGATCACCAGCTCGGGGGCGTGGAACTTCACCACTCCCGGCGGCAGCGCCCCCAGCGGGTCGTCGACGGGGTCCGCCGGCGGGGGCTGGCGCTCGGGGACGCGCGCGGAGACCGCTCGCACGTCGGCGGGAGAGGTGGTGCCGGCCCGAGTCATCGCGATCTGTCCCCTCCCCCCGAGGTCGGGCTCACGCTACGCCGGGGCGACCGCGGCGGCCAAGGGCCCCCGGTCCCGGGCGCACCGGGACCGGGTCCATGGAGCGTCAGTGGTGGATCCTGCCGTCGCGGTCGGCGAGGCGGTCGCCGGTACCGCCCCAGTGCGCGGCCACGATCTCCGCGGCGATGCTGATGGCCGTCTCCTCCGGCGTCCGGGCACCCAGGTCGAGCCCGATCGGGCTGGACAGCCGCGCCAGCTCCGGCGCGGTCAGCCCGACCTCGCGCAGCCGGTCCAGGCGGTCGTCGTGGGTGCGCCGCGACCCCATCGCGCCGACGTAGGCGACCTCGGGCAGGCGGAGCGCGACCTCGAGCAGCGGGACGTCGAACTTCGGGTCGTGGGTGAGCACGGTGATCACGGTGCGCCGGTCCACGCGGCCGGCCTCCTGCTCGGCGGCGAGGTAGCGGTGCGGCCAGTCGACGACGACCTCGTCGGCGTGGGAGAACCGGCTGCGGGTGGCGAAGACCGGACGGGCGTCGCAGACGGTGACGTGGTAGCCGAGGAACGCCCCGACCCGGGCGACGGCGGCGGCGAAGTCGATGGCGCCGAAGACGAGCATCCGCGGCTTGGGCGCGAAGGCCCACACGAAGACCCGCATCCCCTCGCCGCGCCGCTCGCCGTCGGGGCCGTAGGTGAGGGTGGCGTTCGTGCCGGCGGCGAGCAGGCCGAGCACGTCGTCGCGGACGGCGTCGTCCGCGCGCGCCGAGCCGAGCCCCGCGTGGACGTCCTCGTCCGGGCGGACCACGACGCGGCGGCCGACCCGGGCGGGGTCCGGGTGGTCGATCACGGTGGCGACGGCGACCGGCCGACCCGCCTCGACGTCCGCGGCGACCGCGCCGAGCTCGGGGAAGGTCTCGCGGCTGACCCGCTCGACGAACACGTCCAGGATGCCGCCGCAGGTCAGGCCCACCGCGAAGGCGTCGTCGTCGGAGACGCCGTACCGCTCGAGCACGGGCTCGCCGGAGGCCACCACGCTGCCGGCCAGCTCGTAGACCGCCCCCTCGACGCACCCGCCGGAGACCGAGCCCACGGCGGTGTCGTCCGGTCCGACCAGCATCGAGGCACCCGGCGGCCGCGGGGCGGAGCGGAAGGTGGCCACCACGGTGCCCACCCCGACGGTCTCCCCGGCCTCCCACCACGCCAGCAGCTCGGGCAGCACCTCACGCACGGGCCAGCACCTCCACGAGGTCGGAGAACGTCGCCAGCGAGTGCCCGGCGAGGAAGTCGTCGACGTGCGGCAGCACGGCCAGCACCCCGGCCTGCACCGGCTCGTAGCCGGCCTTGCCGCGGTGCGGGTTGACCCACACCACGCGGTGGGCGACCCGCGAGAGCCGCCGGACCTGCTCGCCCAGCAGCCGGCAGTCGCCGCGCTCCCAGCCGTCGCTGAGCACGACCACGACGGCTCCGCGGGCCAGGCCCCGCCGTCCCCAGCGGTCGACGAACACCTTCAGCGTCTCCCCGAGGCGGGTGCCGCCGGACCAGTCGGGCACGGCCTCGCCGGCGGCCACCAGCGCGCGCTCGGGGTCGCGCAGCCGCATCGCCCGGGTGAGGTGGGTCAGCCGGGTGCCGACGGTGAAGGTCTCGACCCGGCCGCCCCGGTCGCGGCAGGTCGTGGTGATCCGGTGCGCGAGCCGGAGCAGGGCGTCGGCGTAGCCGCTCATCGAGCCGGACACGTCGACCAGGAGCACCACCCGCCGCGGACGGGTCGCCGGGCGGCGGTAGGCGATCTGCCCGGGCTCGCCGAGCCGGCGCAGGCTGGAGCGCAGCGTGCGGGACGCGTCGACCCGGCCGCGGTGCCAGCGCTGGTGCCGCGCGGTGCGCCGCCGCGGGGGCCGCGCGTCGAGCGCGCCCAGCAGCGCCGTCAGCCGGCCGCGCTCGGCCGCGTCGAGGGTCGCCACGTCGCGGTGCCGCAGCACCTCCGCCGCGCTCGCGCGGGCGCGCACCACGTCGTCGTCCCGGTCCCCCTCGCCGTCGCCCTCGCGGTCGTCGAGGGGCAGCGTCGTCGGCACCGGCTGGGAGGGGGGCGCGGCGGGCCGGGTGCGGGGCAGGCCGGCGCGGTGGTCGAAGAAGGCCTCGAAGACCTGGTCGTAGCGGGTCAGGTCGTCCGGGGAGCCGCACAGGGTGGCCCGGCCGGCGGCCCAGGTCGCGGCGGCGTCGTCGAGCCCGACCGCGGCGGTGGCGGCCAGGAAGGTCTGCGACCGGTCGGAGGTCACCGGCACCCCGGCGGCGCGCAGCGCGGTGGCGAACGCGAGCAGCACCTCGTCGGGTCCGTGGCCCAGCGGGCCGGCGCTGATCGAGACCGTCACGCGCGCAGGACCTGGTCGAGCGCGTGGCGGACCTTGTCGGCGTCCTCGCGGTACTTCACCAGCGCCCCCAGCGTCGCCGCGGAGGTCTCGAGGTCGAGCTCCGTCGCGCCGAGGTGCGCCAGCGCGCGGGCCCAGTCCAGGGTCTCGGCCACCCCCGGCGGCTTCTCCAGGTCCTCGCGACCGCGCAGCTGCTGCACGACCGAGACCACCTGGCGGGCCAGGGCGTGGCCGATCTCGGGGGCGCGGGAGCGGACGATCTGCACCTCGCGCTCGAGGCCGGGGTGGTCGATCCAGTGGTAGAGGCAGCGGCGCTTGAGCGCGTCGTGCAGCTCGCGGGTGCGGTTGGAGGTGAGCACGACCAGCGGGGGCTCGGCCGCGGCGACCGTCCCGAGCTCGGGGATGGAGACCCGGTACGTGGACAGCACCTCCAGCAGGAACGCCTCGAACTCGTCGTCAGCGCGGTCGACCTCGTCGACCAGCAGCACCGCCGGGCTGCGCTGGAGCGCGGCGAGGATCGGGCGCGCGAGCAGGAACCGCTCGTCGTACAGGCTCTTCTCGGCCTCCTCCACCTCGGCGCCACCGGTCGCCTCCAGCGCGCGCAGGTGCAGGATCTGGCGGGGGAAGTCCCAGTCGTAGAGCGCCTGCGTGGCGTCGATCCCCTCGTAGCACTGCAGCCGCACCAGCGGCAGCCCGAAGCTCTCCGCGAGCGCCTCCGCCAACGCGGTCTTGCCGGTGCCCGGCTCCCCCTCGAGCAGCAGCGGCCGCTGCATCCGCACGGCGAGGAACGCCACCGTGGCGAGCTGGTCGTCGGCGAGGTAGCCGGTCGCGCCGAGCCGCTGCGCCACCGTTGCCGGCGAGAGGTCCGCGGCCGACGCGAGGGTCTCCATGGTGCCCACGGTAGGTCCCGCCCTGTTGGTGCCCGGTTGGTCCGCCGCGGGCAGACTGGCCCGGTGAGCACCCCCGAGCCGAAGACCTGCGCGTCGTGCGGGCGCCGGATCGAGTGGCGCAGGAAGTGGGAGCGGGACTGGGACCAGGTCCGCTACTGCTCGGCGGCCTGCCGCAGGCACGGCGTCACCGACACCGACCGCGCGCTGGAGGAGTCGATCCGCGACCTGCTCGCCGCACGCGGCCGGGGGAAGACGATCTGCCCCTCCGAGGCTGCCCGCGCGGTGCACGACGGGGACGGGGACGGCGACGAGGACGGGGACGGCTGGCGCGAGCTGATGGAGCCCGCGCGCCGCGCCGCACGTCGCCTCGTCGCCGCCGGCGAGGTCGAGATCACGCAGGGCGGCCGGGTCGTCGACCCGTCCACCGCGCGGGGCGCGATCCGGATCCGCCGCGCCTGACCACGACGGGCAGGCGCGGCGGAGCCGCACCCGTCAGCGGCGCCCGACCCGGGTGACGGAGAAGTCCGTGGCGTCCGGGCTGCTGAAGCGTGCGTTGGGCAGGTACAGGCCGTTGCCGAACCGGGCGACGGTGGTCGGCACGTCGAAGCCCGGGGCCGTCAGCGTGTCGCGCAGCGTGCCGCGGGAGCCGTCGCGGGCGAGCCGGACCACGGCGACCTGGTCCAGCCGGTTCTGGACGGCGTACAGGACACGCCCCTCGACCAGCAGGCCGTCGCCGTTGGTCAGCAGGGTGTCGCCGAGGTCGACGCGGGTCGCGACGCCGGTGGCGGGGTCGACGCGGAACAGGTAGCCGGTCGAGGACTGGACCACGAGCAGCGCGCTGCCGTCCGGGGTCGGGGCGATGCCGTTGGCGTTGAGCCCCTCGGTCTGCTCCCACTCCCCCGTCAGCGCCAGCGTCTCCACGGCGCGGCCACCGCTGGCGCCCTGGTCGGCGTCGACGCGGTAGAGCTGGGGCTGGAGGCTGTCGGTGAACCACGCCGAGCCGCCGGTCACCACGACGTCGTTGACGAAGGTCGGGTCGGCGCCGAAGGCGAAGCGGTCGAGCACCCGGCCGCTGCGGGGCGCCACCAGGCGCGCGTCCCCGGCCGTGCCGCCGGCCACCCAGAGCCGGTCGCGACCCTGCCGGCGCTCGTGGTCGAGCCCCAGCGACGGGGTGCCGGGGCCCTCGGAGACGACCCGGCTGCGGCCGGTGCGGAGGTCGAGCCGCAGCACGTCGCCCTCGTCGCGGTCACCGAGGTAGGCGACCGGGCGGGTGCCGATCGCGATGCCCTCCGGCGCGAAGCCCTCGGGCAGCGCGAGCTGGCGCGGGAAGGCGGGCCCGCGGTCGCCCCGGCCCTCGCGCGGCGCGGCGTCCGCGTCGGGGGCGAGCCCGAGCGGCAGCAGGAGCGCCAGCGCGGCGAGCAGCGCGGTCACGACGATGGCCGGCCGGCCCGGCTCCGCCGGCGCGGCGACGGCGACCGCGCCCGCCCCGCGGCGCTGGGGGTGGTCGGCGGGGTCGGTGCGGGGCGGGACGGGCATGCGGGCTCCTGGTCGGTGGGGTCCTGCGACCGTAGGCAGGTGGGGTCCCACCCGCTCAGGTGATCGCTGCCACACCTGCCGCCGCACCGGGACCGCCGCCGGCGACCAGGGCCGCTGCTGCGGCGAGCAGGGGTCGCCCCACCCGGGGCGCACCGATGTCCACCAGGTGGAGCCCCGTCACGACCCGCTCGGCGAAGGCCCACTCGGCCACCGCGACCGGGTCCGTGCCGGTCGCCGCGGCCGCCCGCGCGCACCAGCGTCGCAGCAGCCCCGGCGCCGTGGCCGGGTCCTGGAGGTGGGACGACCAGTCGCGCAGCACCACGCCGACGTCGTACGACGCGGGGGCGCGCGGGCCCTCCGCGTCGACGAGGAGCCAGCCCGTGGCCGAGCCCGGGGCGCGCAGCAGGTTCGCGGGGTGGGCGTCCCCGTGGCAGACGACGTCCGCCTCGTCCTCGCGGGACGCCGCCCGCCGGGCGGCGCAGGCTCGCGCGCGCTCCACCAGCACCGGGAGGTCGGGGAGGTCGGGGAGGTCGGTCCCCGGACCCGCCGCCACCTCCCGCAGCCTTCCCGCGAGGCGCTCGAGCCGGTCGGTGACCCGGTGGGCCTGAGCGGGTCCCCCCGCTGGCGCCCCCGGGCCCGGCCCGTGGACCGGCACCGCGTCCCACGCCTCCTGCAGCGTGGCGGCGACGACGTCCAGCGCGTCCTCGACCGGGCCGGGCGCCTGCGCCAGGGACCGGCCGAGCCGGTCCAGCAGCAGGGCCCGCCGGTCCGGGTCGTGGGCGTGCAGCCGCACGTGGCCGCGACCGCCGGCGGCGCGCAGCACCGCGGCCTGCCGACCGAGGTCGACGTCCGGCGCCGCGACCTTGACGACCCGGTCGGCCCCGTCGGTGGTCGTCGCCGGCAGCACGATCCCGTTGCTGCCTCCCGGGAGCGAGCGGCGCCCGATGCGCAGGTCCCACCGCTGCTCCAGGTCGTCGAGGAGCGCCGGCAGCCCGACCGCCCACCGCGTGCCGACCTCGCCCAGCCCGGCGATCCGGGCCCGGGCGAGCGGCTGCAGCCGCAGCGCGGCCCCCGGGTCGTCAGCCACCGGACGGGCCGGGGACGTCCTGGTCGACACCGGTCGCGAGGTCGCCGCACTCGACCAGCCGCACGTCGCCGGCGTGCGCGCGCAGGTAGGGCCGTGCCCCCTCGTCGCCGACCGCCACCCCCAGGACGCCGGGCCAGTGGTCGCGACCGATCAGCACGGGATGACCGGGCCGGCCGGCGTACGCGGCGCGCGCGAGCGAGGCCGCGCCCGCCTCCGGCAGCAGCCGCCCCACCACGCCCGGGACCAGGTCGGGCAGGTCGACGAGCAGCACCAGCGCGGCGTCGACCGGGGTCGCCGCCGGTGCGGACGCCGTCGTCAGCGCGGCCAGCCCCGTCCGCAACGAGGCCGAGAGACCCGTGGCCCAGTCGGCCGCGACCACCACCCGGGCGCCGTCCGGCACCAGCAGCCGCGCCTCGTCGGCGCGGGCACCGAGCACCACCAGCACCTCCTCGCAGCCGCCCGCGCGCAGCACGCCGACCGCGTGGTGGAGCCAGGGCCGGCCGGCCGCGTCGCGCACCAGCGCCTTCGGCCGGCCCATCCGGGTCCCCGCGCCCGCCGCGAGGAGGAGCCCCGACGACGCTCACGCGCCGCTCACCCGAACGCGTCGGCGTACAGGCGGCGCAGCCCGGGCGCGTCCTCGCCGGTGAAACCGCACAGCGACACGGTGCGGTCGTCCGCCGACACGAGGTAGTCCCGCCCCTCGACGAACTCCGGCGCGAGCAGCAGCCTCCGCAGCTCGGGCTCGACCGCGGCCACCTCGACCTCCGCGGCCCCCGGCCCCCGGAACCACCGGGTCACCTCGAGGGTCACGGTGTCGTCGTCCACCGCCGTGACCGTCCCCGCGAAGGCCACGTCCTGGTTGTCGAGCACGGCGGCGGAGGGCACCATGCAGCGCGCGGTCCCGGCCTGGTCGGGGACCGACAGCCGGACCCCGGGCTCCGCGGTCCCTCCCGGCTCCCCGGTGGCGGACCCGGTGGCGGACCCGGGGCCGGCAGGAGCATCGGTCGCCGACCCCACGGCCGTCCCGCCGGCCGTCTCCCCGGCCCGGTCGGGGCCGGTCGCGAGGACGACCCCGGTGACCACGCCCGCGCCGACCACCAGCGCGGCGGCGGCAGCGGCCAGGAGCACCAGCGGGCTGCGACGTCGCGCTGCCGTGGCCTCCCGCAGCGCGCGGTCGCGCTGCTCACCGCGCAGGGGCGGCAGGTCCTGCGCCGGGTCGGCGGCACGCAGCAGCGTCCGCAGCTCCTCGTCCTCGTCGGTCACGGGTCCCCTTCCGTCCCCTGCTCATGTCCGGCTCCCCCGCGATCCTGTCGCGCCGCCGGGGTCAGGGCCGCCCGCAGGTGGGCGCGGGCCCGCGACAGCCTGGAGGCGGCAGCGCCGGCGGTGGTGCCCAGGACGGGCGCCAGGTCGCGCGGCTCGAGCCCCTCCCACGCCCAGAGCCGCAGCACCTCGGCGTCGGTCGCGGGCAGGGCGTCGAGCGCGGCGGCCACCAGCTCGGCGCGGGGGTCCGGCGCGGCGGGGGTCGCAGCGGCGGCGCCGGGGGGGTCCACGGCCGCGAGGCGCGCGGAGAGCCGGTCCCGCCGGCGCGCGGACCGCCCGGCGTTGGCCAGGCAGCGCGCGGCGACGGCGTACGCCCACGGCAGCACCTCCGCCGGCGCGCCGGGCAGGTCGGCCCGGCGGCGCCAGCAGACCAGCAGCGTCTCCGCGAGGACGTCCTCGGCGGTGTCGGGGTCGGTGCGCCGCGCGAGGTAGCGGCGGACGGGCTCGATCGCGGGCCCGACCCGCTCCTCGAACGACGCCTCGTCGGCGGAGTGCGCCGGCGAGCCGCGGTCCCGGGACACCGCGCCACCCTGGCACACCGGATCCGCGTGGCGGGCGTCATGTCGGCCGGTCGCGGGCGTCATGTCGGCCGGTCGTGCGGGACCCGGCTGGCGCGAGGCCGCACAATGGGCGCACGCGCCACTGCCCGCCCGCAACCCGCACGCCCAGCAGCCCACCCGTCCCCGCCAGCGAGGAGCCCGGCCCCGATGTCGCTCGGCACCACCCCCGCGCCCGCCACCGGGACGCACGCCGGTCCCGCCGGGGACCGTGCCCCGCTGACGCCGGACGACCTCCGCCGCGCCGCCGACCTGCTCGGCCGGGTCTCGGACGCCTTCGCCAGCCGGGTGGTCGGCCAGGACCGGTTGCGCACGGCGCTGCTGGTCGCGCTGATGGCCGAGGGCCACGTGCTGGTCGAGAGCGTCCCGGGCCTCGCGAAGACGCTGGCCTCCTCCACGCTCGCCGAGGCCGTCGGGGCCTCGTGGAACCGGATCCAGTGCACGCCCGACCTGCTGCCCAGCGACATCGTCGGCACCCAGGTCTACGACCCCCGCCACCACACCTTCGAGACCCAGCTGGGCCCCGTGCACGCCCACGTCGTGCTGCTCGACGAGATCAACCGCGCCAGCGCGAAGACGCAGTCGGCGATGCTGGAGGCGATGCAGGAGCGGCAGACCTCGATCGCCGGCGAGGTCCACCCGCTGCCGCGCCCGTTCCTCGTCCTCGCGACCCAGAACCCGCTCGAGGAGGAGGGCACCTACGTCCTGCCGCAGGCCCAGCTGGACCGGTTCCTGCTCCACGAGGTCCTGGACTACCCCAGCGCCGACGAGGAGCTCGCCGTCCTCGACCGCGTCGATGACGGCACCCTCGGGCGCGCCACGACCCCCATCGACCCGGTGGTGACGCCGGCCCAGGTGGAGGGCCTGCAGGCGCTCGTCGACCGCGTCTACGTCGACCCCGCCGTGCGGCGCTACATCGTCGACCTCGTCGGCGCCACCCGCGACGTGGGCCGGGTGGTCGGCCGCGACCTGGGCCAGTACGTCGAGGTCGGCGCCAGCCCGCGCGCCTCGATCGCCTTCTTCCAGGTCGCCCGTGCCCTCGCCGTGCTGCACGGGCGCCACTACGTCGTGCCCGAGGACGTGCGCCAGCTCGCCCACGGGGTGCTGCGCCACCGGGTCCACCTCAGCTTCGAGGCCGTGGCCGACCGGGTCCGCCCCGAGACCGTCGTCGACGCCGTCGTCGCCGCCGTCCCCACCCCCTGACGCGCCGTGGCCGCCCTCGTGCCGCGGGTCCAGGCCCGCCTCGCCCTGCCCGTGCACCGGAAGGTGCGCGGCCTGCTCCAGGGCGAGTACGCCGCGGTCCACACCGGTCGCGGCATCGAGCTCGCCGACCTCCGGCCCTACGTGCGCGGCGACGACCCCAAGGACCTGGAGCCGAAGGCCTCGGCGCGCAGCGGTGAGCTGCTGGTCAAGCGCTACGTCGCGGACCGACGCCACACCGCGCTGCTGGTGGTGCCGAGCGGCCGCGACATGGCCGCCCACCACCGCGCCGGTCCCGCCGGCACGGTCGCGGGGGCGACCTCGAAGCGGGACCTCGCCGCGCTGGTCGCGGGCACCGTCGGCTGGCTCGCCGTGCGTCACGGCGACGCGGTCGCCCTCGCCCACGGCGACGCGGACGGCCACCACGTGCTGCGCCCGGCCGGCGGCGAGGTGCACCTCGAGCGGTGCCTGCGAGCCGCGCACGACGCCACCACCCCCGACGCCGCGCCCACCGACCTGCTCGGCCTCCTGAGCCACGTCACCCGCACCGTCCGGCGCCGCACGGTGCTGCTGCTGGTCTGCGACGAGCAGGACGTGACCGACGGGCCGGCGCTGACCGCCGCGCTGCGCCGGCTCGTCGCGCAGCACGAGGTCGTGGTGGCCGGCATCGGCGACCTCGACCCCACCGACCGCCGACTGGGCGCCCCCGTCCGGGACCTCGCGGCCGCCGGCCCGCTGCCGGCGTGGGTCGGTCGCGACCCGCTGCTGCGCCGCGAGCACGAGGCGGCCACCGCCGCCCGCCGCCGGGGGCTCGCCGACGCGGTCGCCGCGGCCGGCGCCGTGCACGAGCGGGTCGAGCACCCCGACGACGCGGTCCGGGCCGTGCTCCGGCTCCTGGAGAGGCACCGCCGTGCTCGCCGCCGCTGATGTGTTCCTCACTGACCTGGCCCCCGCGACCCCGGTCGGCTACGCCGACCTCTGGGCGCCGCTGGCCGTGGCCGCCGTCGCCCTGGTCGTCGCCTACTACGCCGTCGTGCTGTGGGCCACCCGCCGCCGCGCCCCCCGAACGGCACCCTCGGCCCGCACGGTGGTCTCCGCCCGCCGCGCGGCGCTGACCCGGCTGGAGACCGTCGGCGCCGAGGTCGCGGCCGGGCGGACCACCCCCCGCGGCGGGCACCAGCAGGTCAGCGACACCGTCCGCGGCTACGTCGCGACCGTCTCGGGACGGCCCGTGCGGACGATGACCCTGGCCGACGTGCGACGCGACGGCCCGCCCGCGCTCGCCGACCTGCTGGCGGAGGTCTACCCGCCCGAGTTCGCCCCCGAGGACCGGGTCGCCGAGGACCGGTTCGACGACGCCCTCGCCCGGGCCCGGGACCTGGTGGCGACGTGGACCTGACCGAGCGACCTGACCGACCTGGCCGGAGGGGCAGACCTGTCGGGTCTGCTGGACCCCCGGCGCCCGGACTCGCTGCTGCACCCCGCGGTCCTGGTCGCGGTCGCGGTGCTGGTGGCGGTGCTGCTGGCGTGGTGGGGCTGGCGGGTGCGGCGGCGGCGCGCACCAGGGCGCGGCGAACCGCTGCTCGCCGCCCACCTGGACCGCCTCCGCGTGCTGCCGCGCCACCGCGTCGTCGTGCGACGGCGCCGCCTGCTCGGCGGCCTGCTCGCGCTCGGCGCCCTGGTGACCGTCGCCGGCGCGGCCGTCGTCGTGGCCCGCCCGCAGGTCGTCGGCACCGAGCAGGCCGAGCAGCGCAGCCGCGACATCGTGCTCTGCCTCGACGCGTCGGCCTCGATGGACGACGACAACGTGGCCGTCGTCCGCGCCGTCCGCGAGGTCGTCGAGGGGCTGGCGGGCGACCGGGTCGGGCTGACCCTGTGGAGCGGCGCGGCGGTCACGGTCTTCCCGCTCACCGAGGACCGCGACTACGTGCTCGACCAGCTCGCCGTCGCCGAGCGCGCCTTCCGCCGCGGCGACGAGCAGTACTTCGCCGGGGTGCAGCTGCCCGACCCGCGCGCGTCGCTGATCGGCGACGGGCTGGTCTCCTGCGCCCAGCGCTTCGACCGGCCCGACGAGGAGCGCGCCCGCGCGGTCGTGCTCTCCTCCGACAACGACCCCCTGGGCGACGGCGTCTACCCCCTCCCCGAGGCGGCGTCGTACGCGGCCCGGCGTGACGTGCTCGTCTACGGCATCGGCGCCCCCGACCTCGCCGAGGAGCGTCGCGCGGCTGCGCGGACCGAGCTCGCGGCCGCCGCGCGGCGTACCGGCGGCCTGCTCGCGCTCGCCGGTGAGGACGGGGCGACCGAGCAGATCGTCGAGCGCATCGACGCCCTCGAGCGGGCCCGGGTGCAGGAGCCGGCGCGCGCGGTGCGCCGCGACGACCCCGCGTGGGGCGTCCTGGTCGCGGCCGCCGGGGTGGTCGTGCTGCTGCTGGCCTGGGTCGTCGGCGGCGCCCTCGCGGTCGCCGACCGGCTGCGGGCCCGCGGGCGCGGGGCGGCCCGGTGAGCCGCGCGGGCGTGGCCGGCGGGTTGGTCGGTGCGCTGGTCCTGCTGGGGGTCGGGGTCCGCCGCCTCGTGCTGGTGGGGGCGCTGGTGGCCGCTGCCCTGGGCGTGGGCGACGTCGCGGCGCCGGAGGACCGCGCGCTGCCGGCGCTGGAGGTGGTGGTCGCGGTCGACCGCACCACCTCGATGACCGCGACCGACGACCCGGCGGGCTCGCGCCTGGCGGCGGCCCGCGCCGACGTGCTCCGGCTGGCCGACGCGCTGCCGACGGCGCGGTTCTCCGTGGTCGCCTTCGGCGCCAGGGCCGAGGTGGAGCTGCCGCCCACCACCGACCGGGAGGCCCTCGACGACGAGCTCGCGGCGCTGTCGGCGGAGGCCCCGACGACCGGGGTCGGCTCGGCGCTGGCCCGGCCCGTGCCGCTGCTCGGCGGGCTGCTCCGCGCGCGGCCGCCGGGCGGCACGGCGACGGGTGCCCCGCCCGGGGACGAGGACGTCCGGCAGGTGCTGGTCGTGCTCACCGACGGCGAGGACACCGCCCCCGGGCCGGCCGGGTCGTGGGCGGTGCTGGCGCGCGGGGTCGACGCCGCCCTGGTGCTCGGCTACGGCACGGCTGACGGCGGGCGGATGCCGCTGCCCGACGGTGGGCTGGTCACCGACCCCGCCACCGGCGCGCCGGCGCTGTCGCGCCGCGACGACGCGGCGCTGGCCCGGGTCGCCGACCAGCTCGGGGGTGGCTTCCGGCCGCGCACCGGCTCCGACGCCGACCCCACCCTCGACGCCGCGGCGGAGCGGCTGCGTGGCGCGGCGTACGCCGACCTGGCGCCGCCGTCGCCGGGCCGCCAGGTCGCCTGGGCGTGGGGGCTGCTCGTGCTCCTGCTCGCGCTGCTCGAGCTGCGGCTCGGGTGGCGGCGCTGGCTCGAGGCCGGCCACGAGGGCCGGCTGGGCCGGGCCGCGCGCCGGGCGGGGGCGGGACCGTGAGCGCGCGCACCCCCCGCGGTCCGCGCGAGCGCTGGCGCCGCCGGCTGCTGCTCGCCGGCCTGCTGCCGCTGCTGACCGCCCTCGCCCTCGCCGTCGAGGTCGGCGTCGTGCTCCACCACGACCGCCAGGGGCGGACCGCGATCAGCGACGGCGACCCGGGCCGGGCGGTGACCGCGTTCGCGTCGAACCGGACGCTGAACCTGATCGAGCCGTGGGTCGCGCCCCACGACGAGGGCGTGGCGCGGCTGCTGGACGACGACCCGAGCGGCGCCGTCGGCGCGCTCACCGACGCCCTGGCGCTGGTCCCGGCCGCCCACGAGTGCCGGGTGCGCACCGACCTGGCGCTGGCCCACGCCGCCGCCGGCGACCGGGCGGCCGCAGCCGCTGCACGCCCCGACCTCGACGAGGCCGGTCGGGAGCGGCGCCGGGCGGCCGCACGGGCGTCCTGGTCGGCGGGCGCGGACGCGGTGGCACCCTGCCTGGACCCCGAGGACACCGCCCCGCCCCGCACCGCGGACCAGGCGGCCCGGGCGGGCGAGGTCGACGAGGCGCTGCGCGAGCGGCTCGCCGCCGACCAGCGCGCGCGGGACGACGCCGAGGGCGAGGACGGCGAGGAGCAGCAGGACCCCGGCTCGGCCGGGTCCTCGGGTGACCAGGGCGGGCAGGGCGAGCAGGGGGCCGGGGGCGAGGCAGCGGCGCAGCGCGAGCAGCTCGCCCAGCGCAACGAGGACGGGCAGCAGCGGCGGCAGCGCCGCGAGGACCGCCTCGACGGCACCAGCCCGGGCGCCGGCAGGGGGCCCTCGACCGGGCAGCCGCAGGACGGGCAGGGTCCGCCGGCGTACTCCTGGTGAACCGGCTGCCGGCCGTGCGTGACCGGTCCGGGACGCGCACCGGCCCGCCCGAGCGGTGCTCGGACGGGCCGGTGGGTGCTGCTGGTCGTGCCGGTCGTGCGTGCCGGGCGGACCCGGCGGGGCGTCAGAAGTCCATGCCGCCCATGCCGCCGGACGGGTCGCCCATCGGGGCGGCCTTCTCCGGCTTGTCGGCCACGACGGCCTCGGTGGTGAGGAAGAGCGCCGCGATCGAGGCGGCGTTCTGCAGCGCGGACCGGGTCACCTTGGCGGGGTCGATGATGCCCTCGGAGAGCATGTCGACGTAGTCGCCGGTGGCCGCGTTGAGACCGTGACCGGCCTCCAGGTTGCGCACCTTCTCCGCCACGACGCCGCCCTCGAGGCCGGCGTTGATCGCGATCTGCTTGAGCGGCGCCTCGGTCGCGTAGCGCACGATCTGCGCCCCGGTGGCCTCGTCGCCCTCGAGCTCGAGCTTGGCGAACGCCTCGGCCGCGGCCTGGACGAGCGCCACGCCACCGCCGGCGACGATGCCCTCCTCGACAGCCGCCTTCGCGTTGCGGACGGCGTCCTCGATGCGGTGCTTGCGCTCCTTGAGCTCGACCTCGGTGGCCGCGCCGACCTTGATCACCGCGACGCCGCCGGCCAGCTTGGCCAGCCGCTCCTGCAGCTTCTCGCGGTCGTAGTCGGAGTCGGAGTTCTCGATCTCGGCACGGATCTGGTTGACCCGACCGGCGATCTGGTCCTGGTCACCGGCACCCTCGACGATGGTGGTCTCGTCCTTGGTGATGACGACCTTGCGGGCCTGGCCGAGCAGCTCGAGGCCGGTCGACTCCAGCTTGAGGCCGACCTCCTCGGAGATGACCTGGCCGCCGGTCAGGATCGCGATGTCCTGGAGCATGGCCTTGCGGCGGTCGCCGAAGCCCGGGGCCTTGACGGCCACGGACTTGAAGGTGCCGCGGATCTTGTTGACGACCAGGGTCGAGAGCGCCTCGCCGTCGACGTCCTCGGAGAGGATCAGCAGCGGCTTGCCGGACTGCATGACCTTCTCGAGGATCGGCAGCAGGTCCTTGACGCTGGAGACCTTCTGGTTCGCGATGAGGACGTAGGGGTCCTCGAGCACGGTCTCCATGCGCTCGGTGTCGGTCACGAAGTACGCCGAGATGTAGCCCTTGTCGAAGCGCATCCCCTCGGTGAGCTCGAGGTCGAGCCCGAAGGTGTTCGACTCCTCGACGGTGATGACGCCTTCCTTGCCGACCTTGTCCATCGCCTCGGCGATGATCTCGCCGACGGTCGGGTCGGCGGCGGAGATCGACGCGGTGGCGGCGATCTGCTCCTTGGTCTCGATCTCGGTCGCCATCGAGAGCAGCTTCTCGGAGACGGCGGAGACGGCGGCCTCGATGCCGCGCTTGAGACCCATCGGGTTCGCGCCGGCCGCGACGTTGCGCAGACCCTCGCGCACCATCGCCTGGGCCAGGACGGTCGCCGTCGTCGTGCCGTCACCGGCGACGTCGTCGGTCTTCTTGGCGACCTCCTTGACCAGCTCGGCGCCGATCTTCTCGTAGGGGTCCTCGAGCTCGATCTCCTTGGCGATGCTCACACCGTCGTTGGTGATCGTGGGGGCGCCCCACTTCTTCTCGAGGACGACGTTGCGGCCCTTGGGCCCGAGGGTGACCTTCACGGCGTCGGCGAGCGTGTTCATGCCACGCTCGAGGCCGCGCCGGGCCTCCTCGTCGAATGCAATCAGCTTGGGCATAACTCCTGCGTTTCCTCACGTTCGGAGCTGGTGGGACCGATCGGTGGGCTGCCCGCGACGGACGACCCGGACGCTCCGGCGAACCCTTTCTCGCCGGTGCCCGAGCCTCAGCTGGCACCGCTTCGGCTTGGCAGTCTCATGATGAGAGTGCCAATGAAATGTTTAGCACTCGGGGGGGCCGAGTGCAAACGTCCGCCCGGGCTCAGTCGCGCGGGCGGACCCGGACCTCGGTCGTGTCCACGGAGGCGTACGCGCCGGAGCCGGGGGCCGGCGTGAAGACCACCTGGAGCTCGTGGGTCCCGAGCACCCGGAGGTGGCGGGTCCGGATCCGGGCGTTCGGGGCGTTCGGGGCGACGAGCCGCGAGCGGCTCCGCGTGGTCCCGTCCTCCGCGATCGCCGTCACGCGCAGGGTGGCCACGTCGCCCTCCGCGACCTTCGTCCAGGTCGGCATGCCGCCGACGTAGATCACCGAGCGGTGGCCGCGCTCGACCACCCGCTGCATGGGGTGGGCGGAGATCTCGAACCAGTCGCAGTCCGTGCTGACCTCGGGCTGGCAGTCCGGCGGCCCGGCGGTCGCCGCCGGGGCGGGGCCGAGCAGCAGCGCGGAGCAGGACGCCAGGGCAGCGAGGAGGGCGCGGGTGGTCACGGGCGCACCGTAGTGCGCGGCACCGCCGGCGTCCGGCGTTCCTGCCGGCGTCCGTCCCGCGGTGCGGATCAGCCGCCGGCGACGGCCGGGATCACCGAGACCTGGGTGCCGTCCGGCGTCGGTGTGGCCAGGTCGTCGAGGAAGCGCACGTCGTCGTTGCCGACGTAGACGTTGACGAAGCGGCGCAGCTTGCCGTCGTCGTCCAGGATCCGGCCCCGGATGCCGCTGTAGCGGGCGTCGAGGTCCTCCAGCACCGCGGCGAGCGTGTCGCCCTGGGCCTCGACCTGGGCCTCGCCGGCGGTGTAGCTGCGCAGGATGGTGGGGACGCGGACGGACACGCTCACTTCGGTTCTCCTCGCTGATTGGCGGTCAGGCCGGCTCGGCCAGGCCGGTGGCGGTGAAGGCGGCGTACGTCGGGGCGATGGTCGCCGCGGGTCCGACGTGGTCGGCCACGGCGTCGAGGGTCTTGAGCCCCATGCCGGTGTTGATGACGACGGTCTCGAGGTCGGGGTCGAGCTGCCCGCTCTCGACGAGCTTCTTCAGCACGCCCACGGTGGTGCCGCCGGCGGTCTCGGTGAAGATCCCCTCGGTGCGGGCCAGCAGCAGGATCCCCTCGCGGACCTCCTCGTCGCTGACGTCCGCGACCGCGCCGCCGGTGGTGCGGCACACGTCGAGGACGTAGATGCCGTCGGCGGGGTTGCCGATCGCCAGGCTCTTGGCGATCGTGTCCGGCTTGACCGGGCGGATCGCGTCGACGCCGTCGCGGAACGCGGTCGAGACCGGGGAGCAGCCGGTGGCCTGCGCGCCGAAGATCTTCACCGGCTTGTCCTCGACCAGGCCGAGGCGGACCAGCTCGCCGAACGCCTTGTGCACCTTGGTCAGCTGGGAGCCGGACGCGACCGGGATGACGACCTGGTCGGGCAGCCGCCAGCCGAGCTGCTCGGCGATCTCGTAGCCGAGGGTCTTGGAGCCCTCGGCGTAGAACGGGCGGACGTTGACGTTGACGAACGCCCAGCCGTCCTCCTCCCCCGCGATCTCGGAGGCGAGCCGGTTGACGTCGTCGTAGTTGCCGTCGACCGCGACCAGCTGCTCGGTGTACACCGCGGAGTTGACCTGCTTGGGCTTCTCGAGGTTGCTGGGGATGAAGACCACGGTCTTGATGCCGGCGCGGGCGCCGGCGGCGGCGACGGCGTTGGCGAGGTTGCCGGTGGACGGGCAGGCGAACACCTTGGCGTGGAACTCGCGGGCGGCGCTGAGCGCGCACGCGACGACGCGGTCCTTGAAGGAGTTCGTCGGGTTGGTCGAGTCGTCCTTCACCCACAGCCGGCGCATGCCGAGCTCGCGGGCGAGGTTGCCTGCTTCGAGCAGCCGGGTGAAGCCGGGCTCGGTGTTGGGGCTCTGCTCGATGTCGGTCGGCACCGGGAGCAGCGCCTTGTAGCGCCAGATGTTGCGCGGCCCGGCCTCGATCTCGGCACGGGTCAGGGTGGTCGGGAAGTCGTAGGTGACCTCCAGCGGGCCGAAGCACTCCGGACAGGCGTAGTGCGGGCCGAGGGCGACCTGGTGGCCGCACTCGCGACAGCTCAGGGCGGTGGCGTTGCCGAAGGCCCCCTCGCGGAGCCCGGCGGGCGTCTCGGCGGCGGCGTCGGGGTCCGGGACCCCGGTCTTCTCTGCGGTCAGGGCGCTCATGAGAATCCTCCTTCTCATCTTCCCCGGTGCGGACCTCGCGCCAGGACGGAATTAGCACCGTTTCCACGTCCGGCTGCGACACGTCCGGGTTCGGACGGTGCGCAGGGCGGAGGTTCGTGGCGGTTGCCGGGACTTCACCGGGCCGTACCCTCGGTCCCTCTGGATGAGCTGAGGTCGACACTACCGCCATCCGTCTCACGATGCGTCATCGCGTATCGACATCCGGACGGGCGTTGGCTCACGTCCGCCGGTGGAATCGGAGCTTGCCGTTCGGCAGGACGGTGACCTCGTAGTCGGGGTCGTGGACGCGGGCGTGGTGGCAGGGACACAGCAGGCGGGCGTCCTCGACGTTGGTGGGTCCGCCTTCGGACCAGGGGGTGTCGTGGTGGACCTGGCACATGCCCGGTGGCCAGTCGCAGCCTTCGGCGGTGCAGCCGCCGTCGCGCAGGGCGATGGCGATGCGTTGGGGTTCGGTGTGGAAGCGGGCGGTGCGGCCGAGGTCGAGGACCTGGGACTTGGTGCCGAGGACGGCGGGCATGAGCCCGGCTTCGCAGGCCAGCTGGCGCAGCCGGTTGATCGAGACGACCTCGCCGGTCTCGAGGGTGGCCAGGCCGACGCCGGTGACGAGGTCCTCGTGGTCGGCGGTGATCACGAGGTTCGCCGAGACGCCGCCGGCGCGAGGGGCGCGGTCGGTGGGGTAGGTCAGGATCATCTCCGCGAACGCGGCACCCATCTTCTGCGCCGAGGGTCGCCCGGCCAGCCAGGACCCGGCGCCACCGGTGGCGTTGACGTGGCCGGGGGCGGCGAACGCGAGGAGGATCTTCTCCAGCATCCGTCCCTCCAGCATCGGGAGGGTGAACCGGCCGTGGGCAGCACCGTGGCCGTCGAAGGACAGCGTCAACCGCTGACGTTCTCGGGCCCGCTTCTCCTCGGCCTCGACCTTCTTGCGGTCCTCCTCCTCCCCGACCTCCGGCGCGACCACGGACAGGATCCGCTTCCCGAGCAGCCGTAGGGCGTCGGGGTCGTGGACCAGCGCCAGGCCGACCAACGTCTCCTCGGCCGAGGCGACCATCTCGGCGTCGAGGTCCTCGGGGAGGTCCTCGAGCGCCCGGACGACCACCCGGGCCTGCTCGGCGCTCATCTGCGCGTCCGCGAGCGCGGTCCGGACGCGGTGCCACCGGGACTCGAGCGCGTTGGCCAGCTTACCTGCCCGGCCGCGGCGCGGCGGTTCTGCCGCGTCGCGACCGCCCACCACACCCCGGTCGACGTCGCCCCGGAGTCCGCGCCGACCTTCACCACGTCGGCGTGCGCGGCGACCGCGAGTCGCAGCGAGGCGAGCCGTGCCTCCGCAGCAGCGATCGCGACGAGCGCGTCCCGGGTGCGGCCGCGTCGAGCGACAACGACCGGTCCACCAGCACGGTCGGCGACCTCGGCGACCTGGTGCCCGCAGCGCGCGGACACCCGCCGGCACGGGGTGCCGCGTCAGGGTGTCCTCGTCCTTGGCCATGCCCCCATTCTGACAGCGACCACCGACAGGGGTCGGGCTGTATCCACAGTTCAGAGGAGTTCTCACCGACGATGCAGATAACGATTCGATCACACTAGCGATCACGCGTTGGATCTGCGTCTGTCCACAGATCAGCCGGCGAGCCTGGGCGCGGCCCGCCGCTGCGGGTTAGCCTGCCGAGCGACTCGGGAGGACGCACGTGGAACGACTCGCGAACCTGGCGGCGGCGCTGGCGCTGACCCTCGTGCTCGCCGGTTGCGGCGGTGGCGACCCCGAGCCCCGCTTCGCCGACCCCACCCCCAGCCCCTCGCCCAGCACCTCGCCCAGTACCTCGCCCAGCACCAACCCGACCGAGCCGTTGACCCGCGAGGAGACCGTCCGCGCCTGGGTGGAGGCCCGCAACGCGGCCCTCCAGGACGGCGACACGTCAGAGATGAGGCGTTGCAGCGCTTCTGTGCGGTGGACTGCTGCGATGCGTTCGATCGACGGGATCGACGCTGATATCTACGAGGCTGGCGGCGCCTATCGACACGCCCGGATGGACCGTGCTGAGCAAACATTGCCGTCAGGCCGAGCGCGTCGTCGACGTCGCGCGTTCGCAGCAGCTGGCGGCACCACGATCAGCGCCGAGAGGCGCGCCACCCGTGAGTCTATCCGGAGTCGATACGGGACCTTCGTTCGACCTGAGGAAGCAGACGGCGACGGTTGGACCGTCAGCGCATCGTGGTGTTGCAGCGATGAGCAGGCGTTCTCGTGGCGACAGCGCTCGCGTAGCGATCGTCGCGCCTGGCGTATGGCTCACGCAGATCGATCGCCTCTGGATGTGCACACGCAGGCGTTGCACGACGAGTCCCAGACGGAGTCCGTAATCTTTCGGTGACATGTACCGAGTCGGCGGTCGCACCGTCGACGCCACCGAGCGCTCTCAACGCGCCGATCCCCGATAGCTCAGACATCAGGTGTCGCCGCGAACCGTCCGGCGAGCCGACACCGTCCCCCTCCTAGCGGCCCCACCGGCCGGGTCGTTCCCGATGGCCACCCCCTGGGAGTGCCGGGCGGTGCCGACCTCGCTCGGGGCGAACCCTGCCGACATCTGCGCCCCGCTCCCGCCGGCGCCGCCGGCGGACCCCGCGGCACCCGTCGCCGCGCCGGCCCCCGGCCCGGCCGCGCCACCCGCGCCGCGGATCACCGCGCAGCTCGTCAGCACCGCCCTGCGACAGGTGCCCCTGCCCGCACCGCGCCTGCAGGTCCAGCCTCCCGGTGGCCGCACCCTGGTCAACTTCGAGACCAACGTGCTCACCGACCCGGCCGGCTTCACCCGGACCCTGACCCTGCTCGGCCAGCCCGTCACGCTGCGGATCAGCGCCGCCGCCTACACCTGGGACTTCGGCGACGGCACCACCACGACCACCACGACACCGGGCACGCCCTACCCGGACCTGGACGTCACCCACCGGTACCTGACCGCGGCCACGGTCCAGGCCCGCGTCGACACCACGTACGCCGCCGACTACCGCGTCGGCGGCGGCCCGTGGCAGCCCGTCCCGGGCACGGTCACGGTCACCGGCGCCCCCGAGCCGCTCGAGGTCGTCGAGGCGCGGCCCACCCTCGTCGGCTGAGCGCTGGCGTCAGCCGCCGGTCGACAGGTCAGCCGGCGGGACGGGTGGCGGCATCGGCCGTGATGCGTCGCAGCAGGTCCATCATCCCGTCGGGGCCGTGCACGACCACGTCGGCCTGCTCCACGAGCGCGCTCTCCTCGTCCGAGGCGGAGCAGACCCGCACCGTCGGCAACCCCTCGTCCGCGAGGCGACCGAGCGCCTCGAAGGCCTCGAGATCGCCCAGGTCGTCGCCGCCGAAGAGGAACGCGGCGGGGGCCAGCTCCTCCACGAGGCGCTCCACCGCCTGCCCCTTGTGCGCCCCCGGCGAGCGGACCTCGATCACGTTGCGACCCGGCTCGACCGTGAGCTCGTGCTCGTCGGCGAGGCGCCTCAGCTCGGGGAGCAGCCGGTCGAACGCCTCCCGGCTGTCCGGGAGCCGGCGCGTGTGCACGGCGACCGCGAGCCCCTTGTCCTCCACCCACGCCTCAGCGGCGTCGAGGCGGTTGAGGACGTCGGGCAGCTCCTCCTCGAACGCCGCGAGGCCCTCCGGCGGGGGCGGGCTGTCGACCTCCGGACGGGCCGAGCTCCACGTCTCGTGGCCGTACTGGCCGAAGACCAGCAGCTCCTTGCCACGCTCCGCGAAGGCCCGCCCCACCGCCTCCAGCCCGCCCAGGTCGATCACCTGCTGCGCGGGGCGGCCGGTGATCACCGCGACGGCGAGCACCTCCTCGGCGAGCTCGACGAGCACCTCACCAGCGTCCGGGTGGATGTGGGCGGACTCGGGGTCCTCCACGATCGGCGACAGCGTGCCGTCGAAGTCGAGGCCGACCACGGCCCGCGGCAGCAACCCGACGAACGCGGACCAGCGCTGCGCGGCCAGGGCGGTGGTGAACTCCACGGGTGCAAGCCAACCACGAAGGCCGTCGCCGCGGGCGCCGCACCCCGGACCCGCCGGGACCCTGCGACCGGCCCTCAGGCGAGCGGGCCGGTGAGGATCAGCGTCAGCCGGTCCTCTCCCATGCCCTCGACGGCGGGCAGCACCCGGCCGACGCCGAGGTCGAGGGCCAGCTGCTTGCCGGCCCGCTTCAGCTGCGCAGGGAAGTACACGGTCGACTCGGGGACCGAGCCGTACCAGTTGTCGGTGCCGACGACCTGCCAGCCGGCGTCGGCGACGGTGCCGCCGACCTGGCCCGCCAGCCCGGTGATCCCGGAGTTGTTGAAGACCACGACGAAGGTCTCGTCGCGCTTGACCGGCGGCGGCGCCTTCTCCTCCTTCTCGGGAGCGGCGCTGGGGGTGCGCGGCTCCGGCTCCGGCGCGGCCTCGCCGGACGACGCGGCGTCGCGGGCGACGATCGCCACCTCGCGCTCGGCGGGCGGGGCGCCCTGGGTGGCGAGGAAGGCGATGGCGGCCATGGCGACCGCGACGATGCTCAGCAGCACCACCGGCGAGGGCAGCGCCACCCCGCGCTCGGAGCGCGTGCGGGCCGCGCGCGCGGACGGGGCGGAGCGGGGGGCCACGGGCTCAGACCTCGAAGCCGAGGCGGCGGGCCGAGCGCTGGCGCTGCCGCTGCGAGCGCAGCCGGCGCAGCCGCCGGACCAGCAGCGGGTCGGACGCGAGCGCCTCGGGACGGTCGATGAGGGCGTTGAGCACCTGGTAGTAGCGGGTCGAGCTCATGTCGAACTGCTCGCGGACCGCGGTCTCCTTGGCGCCGGCGTACTTCCACCACTGGCGCTCGAACTCCAGGACGGCCTGGTCACGGCTGCTGAGCCCGGCCGCTGCCGGGCCGTCGCCGGCCTCGGGCCCGGTGTCGCGCTGAGCGTCCATCGTGGTGCTCTCCACTCCTCGTCGGTGCTGCGCGGCCCACTCTAGGCACCGAACCACACCGATGTCATTCGCAACGCCGCACGTGGGCGAGCCGCGACGCCACCGCGTGCCCTAGCGTCCCGCGGGTGACCCCCGACCTCCCGGATCCCGACCGCCCGATCGGCTGGGGCGTCCTCGCGCCCGGCAGGATCGCCCGCTCCTTCGTCGAGGACCTCGCCCACGTCGGGGACGCCCGACTGGCGGCCGTCGGGTCCCGCTCCCTCGCGCGCGCCGAGGACCTCGTGCGCCTGCACGCGACGGCGGCCGACCCCGCCGCCCCGGACGCGGCCCGCCGGGGGCGGGAGGGGCAGGAGGCCGCCCGCGCCCACGGCTCGTACGAGGAGCTCGTCGCCGATCCGGCCGTCGACGTCGTCTACGTCGCCTCCCCCCACTCCGCCCACCTCGAGCACGTCCGGCTGGCCCTCGGGGCCGGCAAGCACGTCCTGGTCGAGAAGCCGGTCGCGCTGCGGGCCGCGGACTGGGAGGAGATGGTCGGGCACGCGACCGAGCAGGGACTGTTCCTGATGGAGGCGATGTGGACCGCCTGCCACCCCGTCGTGCGCGGGCTGGTCACCGCCGTGCGCAGCGGGCGCTTCGGCGCGCCGCGCCACCTGCGGGCCGAGCTGGGCTTCCGCGTCGAGGCGGACCCCGGCGACCGGCTGCTCGACCCGGCGCTCGGCGCCGGGTCGCTGCTGGACATGGGGATCTACCCGCTGACGCTGGCCCACCTGCTCCTGGGCGAGGCCGAGGAGGTCACCGCCCTGGCCGACCGCAGCACCACCGGCATCGACCTCGACGTCGCCGTCGTCACCCGGCACGCCGGCGGCGCGCTGGCCACCTCGACCGCCTCGATCACCTCCTGGTCGGACCGCTCGGCGGCGCTGGCCACCGACCGCGGCCGCGTCGAGCTGCTCGGCTCCTTCCACCACCCCGACGGCGCCGTCTTCACGCCGGTGGGCCGGGACGGGTCCGCCGTGGCCGGCGCCGCCGAGCAGGTCGAGCCCGAGGGGACGCTGCTCGGTCGCGGCTACGGCAACGAGGCCGCGGAGGTCGCCCGCTGCCTGCGGGCCGGGCTCCTCGAGAGCCCCCTGGTGCCGCACGCGCAGACCAGGTCCCTGATGCGGCTGCTCGACGACGTGCGCCGCCAGGTCGGCGTCACCTACGACGGGGACCTGCCCGAGGCCTGACCACCCCGGCGAGGGCAGGGGGGGTACCGATCGGTGTCCTAGGGTGGCGCAGTGAGCTCGGACCTCGTCATCGTCGCCAACCGCCTGCCCGTCGACCGCGTCCGCAACGACGACGGCACCACCTCCTGGCACAAGTCCCCCGGCGGTCTCGTGACCGCCATCGAGCCGGTGATGCGCGCCAACGACGGCACCTGGATCGGCTGGCCGGGCGGCACCGACCAGGACCTCGAGCCGTTCGAGGACGACGGGATGAACCTGGTCCCGCTGAGCATGACCGCGGAGGAGATCGAGGGCTTCTACGAGGGCTTCTCCAACGCCTGCCTGTGGCCGCTCTACCACGACGTCGTCGCCAAGCCGGAGTTCCACCGCGAGTGGTGGGACGTCTACGTCTCGGTCAACCGGCGGTTCGCGGAGAAGGCCGCCGAGCAGGCGGCGGAGGGGGCCACGGTCTGGGTCCACGACTACCAGCTCCAGCTGGTGCCGCAGATGCTGCGCGACCTCCGCCCGGACCTGCGCATCGGCTTCTACCTGCACATCCCCTTCCCGCCCGGCGAGCTCTTCCAGCAGCTCCCGTGGCGCCGCCAGATCCTCGAGGGCCTCCTGGGCGCCGACCTGCTCGGCTTCCAGCTGCCCGGGGGCGCGCAGAACTTCGTGCGCCTCGTCCGCCAGCGGGTCGGGCACAAGACCCACCGCGACACCGTCTACCTCCCCGACGGGCGCACCGTGCGCGCGGAGGCGTTCCCGATCTCCATCGACGCCCAGGGCTTCGAGGACCTCGCGGGGGCCCCGGAGGTCGAGAAGCGCGCGCAGGAGATCCGCGAGGACCTCGGCAACCCCCGCAAGATCTTCCTGGGCATCGACCGCCTCGACTACACCAAGGGCATCGTCGCCCGGTTGCGCGCGTTCAGCGAGCTGGTCCGCGACGGCCACCTCGACGTCGAGGACGCGGTGTTCGTCCAGGTGGCCGTGCCCTCGCGCGAGCAGGTCGAGCAGTACCGCATCCTGCGCGACGAGATCGACCGCTTCGTCGGCCGCATCAACGGCGACCTCGGGCGCATCGGGCGGCCGGTGATCAGCTACCTGCACTCCTCCTTCCCGCGCGAGGAGATGGCCGCGCTCTACCGCGCCGCCGACGTCATGGTGGTCACGCCCTACCGCGACGGGATGAACCTCGTCGCCAAGGAGTACGTCGCGTGCCGCGTCGGCGACGACGGCGCGCTGGTGCTCTCGGAGTTCGCCGGCGCCGCGGCGGAGCTGCGGCAGGCGTGGCTGGTCAACCCGCACGACATCAACGGCGTCAAGGACGCCCTGATGGAGGCCTACGAGGCCGACGACCGCGACCTGCGGCGCCGGATGCGGGCGATGCGCAAGACCATCCTCGCCCACGACGTGAAGGCCTGGGCGGAGGAGTTCATGCACATGCTCTCCGACGTCGACGGACCCCACGAGAAGGACGTCCGCCCCCCGGACTGACCAACCCGGTCCGTCAGCCCGCCCCGTCAGGCCGCCCCGTCAGCCCGCCCCGTCAGGCCTGGTCCATCAGCTCCCGCAGCCCGGCCGCGAGGTCGTCGCCCAGCCGGCCGCCGCCCTCGGCGTACCCGTAGAGCTCGCCGAGGCCGATCTTGCGGCGGTCGCCGTCGAGGAGGTCGATGTCGCCCGGCGTGATCAGCCCCGGGTGCGGCACCCCGACCGCGTGGGAGACCCGCAGCAGGTCCTCGCGCAGCGAACCCAGGTAGTTGGCGACCCGCTCGCTCTTCAGGTCGGGGTCCAGGCCGCGGGTGTAGCGGACCTTCTGGGTGGCGACCCCGGTCGGGCAGCGGTCGGTGTGGCACTTCTGGGCCTGGATGCACCCGACCGCGAGCATCGCCTCGCGGCCGACGTTGATCAGGTCGACCCCGAGACCGAAGGCGACCAGGGCGTTCTCGGGGATCCCCAGCTTGCCCGAGCCGATGAAGGCGACGCGGTCGGCCAGCCCGGCGGCGTCGAAGCGGCGCCGGACCTCGGCGAAACCGAGCCGGAACGGGTAGGCCACGGTGTCGGAGAACAGCAGCGGCGCCGCCCCGGTCCCGCCCTCCCCGCCGTCGACGGTCACGAAGTCCACGCCCCGCTGGCCGTCGGCCATCGCCGCGACCAGGTCGTCCCAGAAGCCCAGGTCGCCGACGGCCGACTTGATCCCGACCGGCAGACCGGTGCGCTCGGCGATCGTCTCGACCAGGTCCAGCATCGAGTCGACGCCGTCGAAGGCGGAGTGGCGCGACGGCGAGGAGCAGGTCTCGCCGACCTCGATGCCGCGGGCCTCGGCGATCTCGCGGGTCACCTTGGCCCCGGGCAGCAACCCGCCCAGCCCGGGCTTGGCGCCCTGCGAGATCTTCAGCTCGACGGCCCGCACCGGGTTGGCCGCCACCAGGTCCGCCAGCTGGTCGAGGTCGAGGCGGCCCTGCTCGTCGCGGCAGCCGAAGTAGCCGGTACCGATCTGGAGGACCAGCTCGGCGCCGTGCTGGTGGTGCCGCGAGAGCCCGCCCTCGCCGGTGTTGTGGAGGCAGCCGGCCGCCAGCGCCCCGCGGTTCATCGCCTCCAGCGCGGGGCCGGACAGCGAGCCGAAGCTCATCCCCGAGATGTTGACCACCGAGGCCGGCCGGAACGCGTGCCGGCGCCCGCGCGGACCGCCCAGCACCTTCGCCGACGGCAGCGGGGGGCCGTGGTCGCCCCCCTCCGGCACCGCCCCCACGGGCGGGTCGGGGAAGGTCCGGTGCTTGACCACCGGGTAGCCGACGGTGTGCTCGACGTCGTTGTCGGTGCCGAAGCCGATCGCGGAGCTCTCCCGCTTCGCCGAGGTGTAGACGAAGCGGCGCTGGTCCCGGCTGAACGGTCGCTCCTCGTCGTTCGAGGCGACGATGTACTGGCGCAGCTCGGGGCCGAGCGTCTCCAGCAGGTAGCGGGCGTGCCCGACGACCGGGTAGTTGCGCAGCACGGCGTGGCGGCGCTGCACCAGGTCGTGGGCCGCGACCGCCCCGATCGCCGTCAGCGCGCCCGCCACCGCCCGTGCCCCGTTGCCCATCCCCGGTGTCTACCCGCTCGGCCCCGGCGCTGCCACCCCGGGCCGGTGCTGCTCGGCTACCGTCTCCCTCCATGGACCTGGTGCCCAAGCCCGATCAGCTGGTGTCCGCGGCGGGGACCCTGGGCCGACGGGTGCTCCGCGGCGGGGTCGCCGACCTGCGTCCGCTGCCGCGCACCACCGTCGACGAGGGCGGGCGCCACGTCGTCCACCGCTACCGCCCGGGTGCGGCCCACACCGAGGGCGACCCGGTGCTGCTGGTCGCTCCGCTCGCCGCGCCCGCGCTGTGCTACGACCTGCGCCGCGGCTGCTCGGTGGCCGAGCACCTCGTCGGCCGGGGCCACCCCACCTACCTCGTGGAGTACGGCGAGGTCGCCTTCCGGGACCGCTCGCTGAGCCTGGTCCCGTGGCTGGAGGAGGTCCTGCCGCGCGCGATCCGCGAGGTGTCCGCCGACGCCGGGGACCGTCCGGTGCACCTCGTCGGCTGGAGCATCGGCGGCGCCCTGGCGATGCTGGCCGCGGCCGACGCGGACCTGCCGATCGCCTCGGTCGCCGCCCTCGGCACGCCCGTCGACGTCGCGCAGGTGCCGATGATGGCCCCGCAGCGCCCGCTCATCGACCTCACCGAGGGCGGCGGCCTGCTGCGCCGCGGCTACCGCGCGCTCGGCGGGACGCCGCCGTTGGCGTCCTGGGCGATCGGCCTGCCCGTCTTCCAGCGGCTGGTGACCCGTCCGCTGGCGCTCGCGATGCGGGTCGACGACGGGGAGTTCTGGGCGCAGGTGCAGGCGGTGGAGCGCTTCCGCGACCGGATGGACGCCTACCCCGGCCGGACCTACGGCCAGGTCTACCACCGCCTGCTCGGCGGCACCGGCTTCGAGGAGGGCGCCTACGCCACCCCGGACCGCACCCTCGCGCTGGCCGACGTCGCCGTGCCGGTGCTGGTCGTCGCGGGAGCCGATGACCGGATCGCCCCGCTGCCCGCCGTGCGCGCCGCGCTCCCGCTGCTCGCCGCGAGCCCGGACGCCCGCCTCGAGGTCGTCCCCGGCGGCCACCTCGGGCTCCTCACCGGCCGTGCCGCCCGGTGGACCACGTGGCCCGCCCTCGGCGAGTGGCTCGACCAGCACGCCTCCGCCCCGCCGGACCCCCCGGCGGGCGACCCCACCTCGATCGGCACCAGCCCCCGCCGCCGCTACGGCTCGGGCGGGTCCCGGGCCCTCGCGACGTGAGACCGGCTCCGTGAGCGCCCTCGCGGGGCTCGTCGACCAGGGCCTGGTGGCCGAGGACTGGGCGGCGGCCCTCGCCCCCGTCGACGACACCATCGCGGCGATGGGGCGCTTCCTGCGCGACGAGCTCGCCGCCGGCCGGCCCTACCTGCCGGCGGGGGAGGCGGTGTTCCGCGCCTTCCAGCGCCCGCTGGCCGACGTCCGCGTGCTGGTCGTGGGCCAGGACCCCTACCCCACCCCGGGGCACCCGATCGGCCTCAGCTTCGCCGTCGAGCGCCACGTGCGACCGCTGCCTCGCAGCCTGGTCAACATCTACCGGGAGCTGCGCGACGACCTCGGCGTCGACCCGCCCGCGCACGGCGACCTCACCGCGTGGGCCGACCAGGGGGTGATGCTGCTCAACCGCGCGCTGACCGTGCGGCCCGGCCAGCCGGCGTCCCACCGCGGGCAGGGGTGGGAGGAGGTGACCGGGCGCGCCATCGCCGCGCTCGCCGCGAGGGGCGGCCCGTTGGCCGCGGTGCTCTGGGGCCGCGACGCGCAGGCGCTCGAGCCGTGGCTGGACCCGGTGCCGTGCGTGACCTCGCCGCACCCGTCGCCGCTCTCGGCGGCCAAGGGGTTCTTCGGGTCCCGGCCGTTCAGCCGGGTCGACGCGCTGCTGGCCGAGCAGGGCGGGGCGCCGGTCGACTGGCGCATCCCCGACGACTGACCCGGGTTTGCGGCCACCGCCGCCGGGCGGGACGATCCGCTGCGTGAAGATCCTGTCGATCCAGTCCTCGGTCGCCTACGGCCACGTCGGCAACTCCGCGGCCACCTTCCCGCTGCAGCGGCTCGGCCACGAGGTCTGGCCGGTGCTGACGGTGCACTTCTCCAACCACACCGGCTACGGCGCCTGGCGCGGCCCGCTGCTCGACCCGGCCGACGTCGCCGACGTGATCACCGGCATCGAGGAGCGCGGCGTGCTCGGGGAGGCCGACGCCGTGCTGTCGGGCTACCAGGGCGACCCCGCCGTCGGCCAGGTGGTCCTCGACGCCGTGGCGAAGGTGCGCGCCGCCAACCCGGCGGCGGTCTACTGCTGCGACCCGGTGATGGGCGATGTCGGCCGCGGGATGTTCGTCAAGCCCGGGATCCCCGAGTTCCTGCGCGACACCGTGGTCCCGGCGGCCGACGTGGTCACGCCCAACCACTTCGAGCTGGACTTCCTCGCCGGCACCACCACCCGCACGCTCGAGGAGGTGCTGGCCGCGGCGGACGCCGTGCGCGAGCGCGGCCCGCGCGAGGTGCTGGTGACCAGCGTGCTGCACGACGCCACCGAGGAGGGCACCCTCGACGTGGTCGCGGTCTCCGACGCGGGGGCGTGGGCGGTGACGACGCCGCTGCTGCCGGTGGCGCCGAACGGCTGCGGCGACGTCACGGCGGCGCTCTACCTGGCCCACCTGCGTACCACCGGGTCCACCGAGCGGGCGCTCTCGCTGACCACGACGGCGGTCTTCGCCGTGCTGGAGGCCACCGTGGCCGCCGGCACCCGCGAGATCGCGCTGGTCGCGGCGCAGGACGCGATCGCCGCCCGCGAGGAGCGGTTCCCCGTCCGTCGGCTGCGCTGACGCCCGGGAGCCGCGTCCGGGGGTGGCTCAGGTCTTGCGGGAGAGCACCCGGAACGCCGGGCCGATGGCGCGGTCCCACAGCCAGGGCGCCGCGCTGTAGCCGAGCACCAGGCCGTAGTTGCTCAGCGCGGTCTGCACCTGGGGTCGCGGCCAGGTCAGCATCAGCAGCACGATCTCCGCGACCCGCTGCGGGCTGACGGTGGGTGGCGGCGCCTCGTTGACCCCGCCCGCGGCGTCCAGGGCGCTGGCGTAGATCGGGGTGTCGACGCTGCCGGGCGAGACGTGGCAGACGTGCACGTGCGGCAGGTCCAGGTTCTCGATCTGCAGCTGGCGCGCCAGCGCCCGCACGCCCCACTTCGAGACGACGTACGGCGTCATCTCCGGCACCGAGATGTGGCCGAGCAGCGAGCCGACGAGCACCAGGGTGCCGCGCTCCTGCTCGCGCATCACCTGCAGGGTCTGCCGGGCGACGTTCGCCGTGCCGGAGAGGTTGGTGGCCAGCACCTGGTCGAAGTCCTCGGCCCGCGTCTGCTCGACACGGCCGTAGGTGACCACGCCGGCGCAGTGCAGCACCGCGTCCACCGGGCCGCGCACCTCGCCCGCGGCGCGCAGCAGCGCCGCGACCTGCTCGTCGTCGGCGACGTCCGTCGGCACGACGACGGTGGAGGCCGCGCCCGCGTCGCGGCACTCCTGCGCGACCTCCTCCAGCACGTCGCGCCGGCGCGCGGCCAGCACCACGTGGTGACGCCGACGGGCGGCGGCCAGCGCCGTGGCGCGGCCGATCCCGCTGGACGCCCCGGTCACCACGACCACCTGGCCGGCGGGCACGGGACGGGGCAGGGCGGGCACGGGGATCAGGCTCCGCAGGGGCAGCCCCGCGATCCTGGGGAGGGACGTCATGGGCCCAGCCTGCCCGTCCCCCGCGACCTCAGGGGGGTGAGGTCGCGCCACTAGCGTGACCGCCATGCCCGAGCGCCCCGGCCCTGCCCGCCCCCGCGTGGTCCTGGTGGTCGGGGGGACCTCCGGCATCGGGCTCGCGACCGCGCAGCGGCTCGTGGAGCGCGGGGACGCCGTCGTCGTCGCCGCGCGGGACGCCGACCGCGTCGCCGAGGTGGCCGCCTCCCTCGGCGCCGACGGGATCGTGGTCGACCTCGCCGACCGCGCCTCGGTCGACGCCGCCGTCGCCGCCTGCCTCGAGCGCCACGGCCGGCTCGACGCGGTCGTGACCACCGCCCAGGCGATGGCCTACGGCACGGTCGAGCAGGTCCCGGCGGAGGTGTTCGCCGCCGTCGTGGACACCGCCATGGTCGGCACCGTCCACCTCGCCCAGGCCGTGCTGCCGGTGCTGCGGCGCGACGGCGGTGGTCACCTGGTGGTGGTCAGCTCGCTGCTCGCCGAGATCGCGGTGCCCTCGATGGGCGCCTACTGCAGCGCCAAGTGGGGCCAGCTCGGCCTGGTCCGCGCGCTCCAGCTCGAGACCCGCCGCGAGCGCGACCTGCACGTGAGCCTGGTGCTGCCCGGCGCCGTCGACACCCCGATCTACCACCTCGCCGGCACCTACGCCGGCAGCGCCGGCTCGGCGCCCCCGCCCGTGGTCGCGCCGGAGCGGGTCGCCGCGGCCTGCGTGCGGGCCCTGGACCGGCCGCGCCGGATCACCCACGTCGGCCCCGCGAACCTCGTCACCGTGGCCGGCTTCCGCCTGGCGCCCGCGGTCTACGACCGCCTCGTCGGCCCCCTCGTCGACCGCACCGCGCTCCGCGGGCCCGCGACCGCCGACCACCCCGGCAACGTGCTGGCACCGCAACCCGGCGGCGAGGGGCTGCGCGGCGGCTGGACCCCCGTCGGCCGGCTCCGGGACCGCTCCGGCCGCGCCCGCTGGCGCCGCCGGTCGTAGCCGGAAGGACAGAAGTCCGACGCCGCGTCCTGCGCAGGTCGCTGACCTGCACGGATGTGGCGGGCGGGGTGCCTCCCGGCGACTTCTGTCTGTCGGTGTACGTACCGCGGAGCCGGTGACAGGAGTCGAACCCGCGACATCCTCTTTACAAGAGAGGCGCTCTACCTACTGAGCTACACCGGCACGGTCGCGGCGGCGTCCTGACGGACCCGGCGGCCGGTGCGTCACTGTAGTCGGCGGGCCCGCCCCTCCTGCACCTCTCCGGCCACGCGGGCCAGCGCGGTCAGCGCGTGCGCGATCTCGGGCTGGCCGGACGTGCCGGCCCGCACCAGGGTGCGCACGTGGCGGACGGGGTGCGGGTCGCCGCGCAGCGGCACGCGCACCAGCCCCTCCTCCCCCGGGATCCGGGCGAGGCGGGGCACCATCGAGACGCCGAACCCGGCGGCGACGAGCGCCGCACCGGTGTCCCACTCCACCACCTGGTGGGCCTGCATCGGCGTGAAGCCGGCCGCGGCGCACGCTGTCGAGACCAGGCCGTGGTGGGCGCTGCCCGGCCGGTCCATGATCCACGGCTCGCCCGCCGCGTCGGCCAACGGGATCGGTCCGCCGCCGGCGAGGTGGTGGCCCTTGGGCACCAGCAGGTCGAGCGGGTCGTCGAGCAGGTGCTGCTGCTCGAAGCGCGGGTCCCCGGACGGCGGCAGCCCGACCGAGCCGACCACGACGGCGAGGTCGGCGTTCTCGCTCAGCACCAGGCTGACGCAGACGGTGGGGTCGGCCTCGACGATCTGCACCCGGGACCGGGGGAAGCTCTCGGCGACCGTGGTCGCCACCTCCGGCAGCAGCGCCGACGCGGCGGTGGAGAACCCGGCGAGGCGCAGCCGACCGACCCCCTGGCCGGTGGTCCGCTGGAGCTCGCCGCGGATCGACTCCCAGTGCGCGATGAGCTCGTCGCCGCGTTCGAGCAGCAGCGTGGCCGCCGGGGTCAGGCGCACGCCGCGGCCCTCGTGCTCCAGCAGGACCACCCCGAGCTCGCGCGCGAGCGCCCGCAGCTGCTGGGAGATCGCCGAGGCGGTGTAACCGAGCCGTGACGCCGCGGCGCGGATGGTGCCGGTCTCCGCGACCACCCGGAGCACGTGGAGACGCTGGTCGATCATGACGCGGACCCTCCCGGAAATGGTGGCGCAACGACGGTGAAATGGTGCAGGGAAACCGTACGGTACCCACCAGAATCGTTTGCTTTTCGTACAGGGTCATCCTGCCGCACGCTGGGGCCATGCAGCTCGACCCGCTCCTCGGGGGCTACCGGCTCCGCCACCTCGACCTCCGCAACCGCGTGGTCAGCACCTCGCACGAGCCGGCGTACACCGAGGACGGGATGCCGAAGGACCGCTACCGGCTCTACCACCTGGAGAAGGCCCGCGGCGGCGTCGGCCTCACCATGATCGGCGGCTCCGCCGTGGTCTCCCCCGACAGCCCCCCGGCCTTCGGCAACATGCTGCTCTACAAGGACGAGGTCGTGCCGTGGCTGCGCCGGCTGGCCGACGACGTGCACGAGGCCGGGGCCGCGGTGATGTGCCAGGTCACCCACCTCGGACGGCGCACCAGCAGCTTCACCGGCGACTGGCTGCCGCTGGTCTACCCCTCACCGCTGCGCGAGGCGCAGCACCGCTCGTTCCCCAAGGCGGCCGAGGCGTGGGACGTCGACCGGATCGTGCGCCACTACGCCGAGGCCGCGCAGCGCTGCCGGGCCGCGGGCCTCGACGGCATCGAGATCGAGTCCTACTCCCACCTCTTCGACGCCTGGGCCTCCCCCGCGACCAACCGCCGCGACGACGCCTTCGGCGGCGACCCCGAGGCGCGCCTGGTCTTCCCGATGCGGGTCCTGGAGGCCGTGCGCGCCGCGGTCGGCCCCGACTTCGTGGTCGGGCTGCGGATGGCCATGGACGAGGAGCTGCCCGACGGCCTCGGGCTGCCCGAGGCCACGGCGGTCCTCGAGCGCTACCGCGAGCACGGCATCGACTTCCTCTCCGTCATCAAGGGCGGCCTGGAGTCCGACGCCCGGCTGGCGGCCGCGATCCCGTCCATGGGCACGCCCTCCGCGCCGTTCCTGGCCTTCGCCGGGCAGGTCCGCCGCGCGATGGTCGACCTGCCGGTGATGCACGCCGCGCGGATCGGTGACGTCGCCACCGCCCGCCACGCGATCCGCGACGGCCTGCTCGACCTGGTCGGGATGACCCGGCCCCAGATGGCCGACCCCCACCTCGTCGCCAAGGTCGCCCGCGGCGAGGAGGACCGGGTCCGGCCGTGCGTGGGGGCCAGCTACTGCCTCGACGCGATCTACGAGTCCGGCGACGCCAAGTGCCTGCACAACCCCGCCACCGGGCGCGAGGCGACCATGCCGCACGTCGTCGCCGAGACCGTCGGCCGGCGCAAGCGGGCCGTGGTCGTCGGCGCCGGCGTCGCCGGGCTCGAGGCCGCGCGGGTCCTCGGCGAGCGCGGCCACCAGGTGGTGCTGCTCGAGGCCGCCGACCGTCCGGGCGGGCAGGTGCTGCTGGCCTCGGCGACGCTGCGGCGCCGCGACCTCGTCGGCGTCGTGGACTGGCGGGTCTCGGAGGCCAAGCACTCCGGGGTCGAGTTCCGCTACGGCGTGTGGGCCGACGCCGCGACCGTCCTCGCCGAGGAGCCCGACGTCGTCGTGGTCGCCACCGGCGGCCTGCCGGACCGGTCCTTCCTGCCGGCCCCGGCGCAGGACCTGGTCCTCGACACCTGGGACGTCCTCGGAGGTCTCGGCGCGACCGGGCCCCGCCCCGGCCAGCGGGTGCTGGTCTACGACGACCACGGCGGCGAGCCGGCCCTGGACGCAGCCGAGCACCTCGCGCGGCTCGGGGTGCAGGTCGAGCTGGCCACCCCCGAGCGCACCGTCGGCGTCTCGGTCGGGTCGATGAACAGCCCCGCCTACCTCCGCGCGTTCGCCGAGCACGGGGTCGCGCTGACCGTCGCCCGCCGCCTCGTCGACGTGCGCCGGGCGCGTCCCGACGTCCCCGCCGAGGCTGGTGGCCGCCTCGTCGCCGTCCTCGCCAGCGACTACGCCCCCGACCGTCCGGTCGAGCGCGTGGTGGACCACGTCGTCGTCGAGCACGGGACCCTGCCCCACGACGACCTCTACCACGAGCTCGTCCCGGCCTCGACCAACCGCGGGGAGGTCGACCACGACGCGCTCCTGGCCGGTCGCCCCCAGGACGTCGTCACCGATCCGGACGGCCGGTTCGCGCTCTTCCGCGTCGGCGACGCCGTGGCCAGCCGCAACATCCACGCGGCCGTCTACGACTCGCTGCGCCTGTGCACCACCGTCTGACCACCCTCCCCACCCCTCTGGAGGCCCTCGTGACCCTCACCCCCACCCGGCCCGCCGGCACCGCGCCCGTCCTCGACCCCGCCCGCGCCGCTGCCCGCGCGCGCCTGCTGGCCACCCTCGACGCCCGCCCGGCGGGCCACAGCCTCCCCGGCGCGGCGTACACCGATCCGGAGCTGCACGACGTCGACCTCGAGCTGGTCTGGCGCCGGCAGTGGATCTTCGTCGGCACCTCCGCCGAGGTGCCCGAGCCGGGTGACTACGTCAGCATCGACATCGGCGGCGCCTCGGTGATGGTGCTGCGCGACGACGACGAGCAGGTCCGCGCCTTCCACAACGTGTGCCGCCACCGCGGTGCGCGGCTGGTGACCGAGAGCCGCGGGTCGGTCGGCAACATCGTCTGCGGCTACCACCGCTGGACCTACGCCACCGACGGTCGGCTGGTCCACGCCCCCCAGCTCGGTGACGGGATCGACCCGGCGTGCCTCTCGCTGCGCTCGGTGCACCTGCGCGAGGTCGCCGGGCTGCTGTTCTGCTGCCTGGCCGCCGAGCCGCCCGACGACGTCGACGACGTCGCGCAGGTGCTCGCGCCGTACTTCGACGCCCACGGCCTCGCCGGCGCCAAGGTCGCCGCCCAGGTCGACCTGGTCGAGGAGGGCAACTGGAAGCTCACCATGGAGAACAACCGGGAGTGCTACCACTGCGACGGGCACCCCGAGCTGCTGACCACCTACTTCCAGACCTGGGGGCTCGAGGACCACCAGGTCCCGGACCGGCTGCGCGCCTCGCACGAGCGGTTCCTGGTGGCCGACGCCGAGCTCTCCCAGCGCTGCGCCGCCCAGGGCCTGCCGTTCCCGGTGGTCGAGGACCTCGTGGACCGGCCGCTCGGCTTCCGCGTCGAGCGGGTGCCGCTGGACCAGGCCGGGGAGTCCTTCTCCCGCGACGGCTCGCGCGTCGTCCAGAAGCCGTTGGGGCACCTCGACGGGTTCCGGATGGGCCGGCTCGGCCTGCACACCCAGCCCAACTGCTGGTTGCACGTGACCGGCGACCACGCGGTGACCTTCGCGGTGTTCCCGGTCGGTGTCGACCGCACGCTGGTGCGCACCACCTGGCTGGTCGCCCCGGACGCCGTCGAGGGCGTCGACTACGACCTCGACGAGCTCACCTCGGTGTGGCGCCACACCAACGAGGAGGACGCCGCGTTCGTCGCCCTCGCCCAGCGCGGGGTCACCGACCCGGCCTACGAGCCCGGCCCCTACACCGAGTCCGAGCGCCAGGTGGACTCCTTCGTCTCCTGGTACGTCACCCGCGTCCGTGAGGAGGCCGCGCGATGAGCGAGCTGCGCCACGAGGACTGGGCCTCACCGGGCACCCCCGCCCTGCGGCTGGTCCCCGACCTGCCGCAGGTCGTCGGTCGTGGCCTGCTGGCCCCCGAGGCCGAGCTGGACCAGGAGGTCGTGCTGCGCCGCCGGGTCGCGGTGACCCACGACGTGGTGACGCTGGTCCTCGAGCCCACCGTCCCCGGCGCGTTCGCGTTCGCGCCGGGGCAGTTCGTGACGCTGGTGGCCGACGTCGACGGCGCGCCCGTCGAGCGGTGCTACACGATCTCCTCCCCGCCGACCCGGCCCCACCTGCTGAGCGTCACCGTGAAGCGGATCGAGGGCGGGGCGCTCTCGCCCCACCTGCACGACCGCCTCCAGGTCGGCGACCGGCTCGGGGTCCGCGGCCCGCTCGGCGCGTTCACGATCGCCGCGCACCCCGCCCACGCGTACCTGCTGCTCTCCGCGGGCAGCGGCATCACCCCGACGCTGTCGACGGTGCGCACGCTCGCCGACCTCGGCGAGCTCGACGACGTCGTCGTGGTCCACAGCGCGCGCACCCCGGCGGACCTGGCCTGCCGCGGCGAGCTCGACGCGCTCGCCGCCGACCACCCCGGGCTGCGGGTGGTGTGGGTCTGCGAGGACGACTCCCCGGGCTCCGCCTCCTGGCAGGGGCCGCGAGGACGGCTGACGGCCGACCTGCTGCGCGCGCACGTCCCCGACCTGGCCGATCGCGAGGTGTTCAGCTGCGGCCCGCCGGGTTACATGGGCGCCACCCGGGCGCTGCTGGCCGGGCTGGGGGCCGACCCCGACCGCTGCCACGAGGAGAGCTTCGTGCTCGGCGAGGCCGGCGCGCCGGCGCTGGCCGCGCCGGCTCCTGCGCTCGCCCCTGGTGGTGCTGGTGGTGCTGGCGCTGGTGCCGGTGCCGTTGCTCCGGCGGCGACCGTGCGGTTCGGGCGCAGCGGGCGCGAGGTCGCCTGCCCGCCCGGGACGACCGTGCTCGCCGCGGCGGCCGAGGCCGGGGTCGTCCTGCCGTCGTCCTGCGGGGCCGGGCTCTGCGGCAGCTGCAAGTCCGGGCTGCTGGCCGGGAAGGTGGAGATGAACCACCAGGGCGGGATCCGCCCCCGCGAGGTCGCCGCCGGCAAGTTCCTGCCCTGCTGCTCCACCCCCGACGGCGACATCGTCGTCGACGCCTGAGGAGGCTCCCCCGTGACCGACCGCCCCCCCTCGTCCCCGACCGGCGCGACCTCCCTCACGGCGGACGCCGTGGTCGTCGGCTCCGGCGTGATCGGCTCCGCCGTCGCCCTCGAGCTCGCCCGCGGTGGGCGCGGCGTGCTCGTGCTCGACAAGGCGGCCGGGCCGGGCCACGGCTCGACGTCGGCCTCGAGCGCGGTGATCCGCTTCCTGTACTCGACCTACGACACGACCGCGACGTCGTGGGAGGCGAAGTTCATGTGGGAGGCCTGGGCCGACCACCTCGGGCTGCCGGGCTTCGAGCCGCTCGACGACCCGCCCGCGCTGACCCGCTTCCACCGCACCGGGATGCTGCACCTCGACGTGCCGGCGGTCCCCTCCGAGCACAGCCGGGAGCTGCTGCGCGCGGCCGGGGTGCCGTTCGAGCACCTCGACGCCGACGAGCTCGCCGCCCGCTTCCCCCACCTGGACACCGGGGCGTACTGGCCGAACAAGCCGGTCACCGACGACGCGTTCTGGGAGGACACCGACGCGCGGCTCGGCGCGATCTACACCCCCGACGCGGGCTACATGGACGACCCCCGCCTCGCCGCCGACAACCTCGCCCACGCCGCGCGGCTCCACGGCGCGCGGACGGCGTACAAGGCCGAGGTGGTCGCCTGCGACCGGGTCGGCGAGGTCTGGCGGCTGGCGCTGGCCGACGGCCGGGTCGTCGAGGCGCCGGTGGTGGTCAACGCCGCCGGGCCGTGGTCCGGCGCCTTCAACGCGGTGGCGGGTGTCGGCGCGGAGTTCACCGTGGGCGTGCGGCCGCTGCGCCAGGAGGTCCACCAGGTGCACCGCCCCGAGGCCTGGGACGCCCGCGCCGACCCGGCGCCGGCCGTCTTCGACCTCGACCTCGGCACCTACATGCGCCCCGGCCCCGCCGGCGCGTGGGTGATCGGCGGCAGCGAGCCCGAGTGCGACCCGTTCGAGTGGTGCGAGGGCCCCGGGGCGGTCGACGCGGTCGACCAGCACGTGAGCCGCGAGCGGTACGACGCCCAGGTGACCCGCGCCGCGCGCCGGCTGCCCGACCTCGGCGTGCCGAACCGGCCCTCGGGGGTGGTCGGCGTCTACGACGTCGCCGACGACTGGACGCCGATCTACGACCGCACCGACGCGCCCGGCTTCTACGTCGCGATGGGCACCAGCGGCAACCAGTTCAAGAACGCGCCCATCGCCGGCTGCTTCCTGGCCGCGATCGTCGACGCCGTGGAGGACGGCCACGACCACGACACCGACCCGGTGACCTACGTCGGCGCCCACACCGGCAACAAGATCGACCTGTCCGCCTTCAGCCGCCTCCGCCCCGTCAACGCCGCCAGCACCCGCACCGTCCTCGGCTGACCCGCCGAGACGTCCGCTACGAACAGCCGAAGCGTCCGTTGCGAGCAGCCGAGGCGTCCGCTGCGAGCAGCACGCTCGTCGCGTCGGGCCTAGGCTGCCGGCATGGCGCTCCACATCGTGGCCCACCGCCCGGACCCGGCCGTGGTGGGCCTGCCCTGGAGCGTGCCGCTCGAGGACTGGACCGACGAGCACGTGGTCCCGCTGCCCCGCGGGTTGTCCCGCCACGTGGTGCGCATCGTCCGCCTCCGCGGGCGGACGTACGCCGTGAAGGAGACCGTCGAGCCGATCGCCTTCCGCGAGTACCGGCTGCTGCGTGACCTCGAGCGGATCGGGCTGCCGGCGGTGACGCCGCAGGGCGTGGTGACCGGACGCACCGACGGGGACGGGGAGGAGCTGCCCGCCGCGCTCATCACCGAGCACCTGGCCTTCTCGCTGCCCTACCGCAGCCTCTTCGCGCACGGCATGCGAGCCGACAACCTGCCCTCGCTGGTCGACGCGCTGGTCGTGCTGCTGGTGCGGTTGCACCTGACGGACTTCTTCTGGGGTGACGTGTCGCTGTCGAACGTGCTCTTCCGCCGCGACGCCGGCGGCTTCGCGGCCTACCTCGTGGACGCCGAGACCGGGGAGCTGCGCGAGCACCTGTCGGCCGGGATGCGCGAGCACGACGTGACCGTCGCGACGGAGAACGTCTTCGCCGAGCTGCTCGACCTGCAGGCCAGCGGGGCCGTCGAGAGCGAGCTCGAGCCGCTCGAGGTCGTCGGCCTGCTGCGGGAGCGCTACGACGCGCTGTGGGCGGAGCTGACCGGCGCCGAGGAGTTCTCCACCGCGGAGATGTGGCGCATCGAGCGGCGCATCGAGCGGCTGAACGCGCTCGGCTTCGACGTCGAGGAGCTCGACATCGTCACCGACTTCGACGGCGACACCGTGCGGATCCAGCCCCGGGTCGTCGAGCTCGGCCACCACGCGCGCGAGCTCCAGTCGCTGACCGGGCTCGCGGCGGAGGACGCCCAGGCCCGCCGCATGCTCAACGACCTTGCCGCGTACACCGCCTTCCACGACCTCGGGCGCGAGGACCGGAGCCTGGTCGCGAACCGCTGGCTCACCGACATCTACGAGCCGCTGATGGCCATGGTGCCGGCCGACCGTCGCGGCAAGCTGCAATCACCCGAGCTCTTCCACCAGCTCCTCGAGCACCGGTGGTACCTCTCGGAGCAGGCCGGCCGGGAGGTCGACATCTTCGAGACCGCCCGCGACTTCATCGACAGCCAGCTGCCGACCCGCCCGGACGAGGTCATCACGGCCGTCCCCGCCGAGCCGACGCAGCCCTGACCGCCGACCCGTCCGCCCCGCACAGCCGAGACGTCTGTTGCGAGCACCCGAGCCGTCGGTTCCGAGCACACTTCTCCACAGATTGGTCCACGTTGGTGTCGGCCGGGCGCTGGGTGGGCACAACAACAGCGTGATCACGCTGCCGCCGACCCCGTTCCTGCTCACCGACCCGAGCCTCGGCGTCGCGCCTTACGCCCTGCGACGGATGGTCGCGCGGGGAGAGGTGAGACGGGTGCTCCGCGGTGTGGGGGTGGCAGCAGATCTGGACGACACCCTGCTGCTGAGGGCGCAGGCCGCGGCGCTGGTGCTCAGCCCCGGCCAGGTCGTGGTCGACCGGTGCGCGGCGTGGCTCCACGGGGTCGATGTCGGCACGCTGAACGGTTCGGCCTCCACCCCTGTGCTGGAGGTCGCAGATCTCACCGGTCGTCGCGCTACCCGGCGCGTCGGGACCGACGGGTGCAGCCGGACCGTCCCTCCCGAGGACGTCACCTCCGTGCACGGGGTGCCGCTCACCACGCCGGTCCGCACCGCTGCTGACCTCGCGTGCCGGCGCGGCCGCTACGACGCGATGGCGGTGCTCGATGCCTTCGCACGTCTCCACGGCGTGGACGTCGCTGACCATCGGTCCGTCGTCGAGCGGTTCGCGCGCCGCCGGGGCGTGACTCAGTACCGCGAGCTCGTGCCGCTCATCGACGCGCGGGCGGAGTCGGTGCGCGAGTCGTGGACCCGCCTCGCGGCGCGCGACCACGGGTTCCACGAGCTCGAGCCACAGGTGTGGACCTGGGCCGAGGGGGCGGGGTGGGTGCGGCTCGACCTCGCCGACCGGCGGCGGCGCATCGCCGTTGAGTACGACGGCGCAGACCATCACGGCCCCGTGCACCAGCAGGAGCACGACGCCGGCCGCCGTGGCGCACTGGGTCGTGAGGGTTGGCTGACGGTGGTCGTCCGGGCAGGGGGCTTCGTCGAACCAGGTCTCAGCCGCTGGGTGGGCGAGCTCCGCGCGGCGTACGAGGCGCGAGCCGGTGAGGACCGCCGCCGGTGGGCGCGCGGTGAGGGGTCCGGCCGGCACCCCAGACGGGCCTAGCTTGCTCGCGACGGACGTCTGGGCTGCTCGCGACGGACGTCTCGGCTGTTCGCGGCGGACGTCTCGGCGTCAGGCGCGGCGGCGGGCGATCTCGTAGAGCGCGACGGAGGCCGCGACCCCGGCGTTCAGGGACTCCAGCCGCGCGGCCATCGGGATCGAGACCAGCTGGTCGCAGGTCTCGGCCACGAGCCGGGACAGACCGCCGCCCTCGGAGCCGACGACGACCACGAGCGGGCCATCGGCGAGGTCGAGGTCCGGCAGCGAGACGTCGCCGTCCGCGGCGAGGCCGACCACCATGCACCCGGCCTGCTGGTACGCCTTCAGCTGGCGCACCAGGTTGACCGTCTGCGCGACCGGGATCCGCGCCGCGGCGCCGGCGCTGGTCTTCCAGGCCGAGGCGGTCATGCCGGCCGCACGCCGCTCCGGCACGACGACGCCGTGCGCGCCGAAACCGGCCGCGCTGCGCACCACCGCGCCGAGGTTGCGCGGGTCGGTCACCGAGTCGAGCGCCACCACCAGCGGCGGTTCGCCGGCGTCGGCGGCCCGGGCGAGCAGGTCGTCGGGGTGGGCGTACTCGTAGGCCGGGATCCGCGCCGCCAGCCCCTGGTGGACCGCGCCGGAGGTCAGCCGGTCCAGCTCGCCGCGGGTCGTCTGCAGGACCGAGACCCCCGTCTCCGCCGCGAGCGCGAACGCCTCCCGCATCCGGCCGTCCCGCTCGGCGCCGTCGGCGACGTACACCGCGTTCACCGGGACGCCCTCGCGCAGCGCCTCGACGACCGAGTTGCGTCCGGCGACCCACTCCGCCTCGCCGCTGCGGCGCTGCCCGCCGCGACCGCCTCCACCGCGCGACCCGCCCTTCCCGCCGCCGGCGCCGGAGCCGCCGCCGGAGCCCGCAGGCTTCTCGTACGACTTGTGGTAGGGCCGGTCCTTCGCCTTCGGCGTCGGCCCCTTGCCCTCGAGCCCCCGGCGCACCCGCCCGCCGGAGCCCGCGGTCGGCCCCTTGCTCGACTTGCGGATCGCGCCCTTGCGCTGACTGTTGCCGGCCATCAGGTCAGGCTCCATCTCGGTCCGTCGGGGGTGTCCTCGACCTCGATGCCGGCCGCCTTGACGCGGTCGCGGATCCGGTCGGCGGTCGCGAAGTCCTTCGCGGCGCGGGCAGCCGCGCGCTCCTCGAGCAGCGCACCGAGCAGGCTGTCCAGCGACGCCTCCAGCTGCTCCTCACGGCGACCGGCCCCGCTCGTCGTGCCGCGCCACGCCGGGTCTGCCGGGTCGAGCCCGAGCGCGTCGAGCATGGCGACCACCGCGGCGCCGCGGCTCCGCGCCTCGACCCGCTCGCCCGCGTCGAGCAGCCGGTTGCCCTCGCGGACCGTCTCGTGGAGGACGGCGACCGCTGCCGGCGTCCCGAGGTCGTCGTCGAGGGCGGCCTCGAACGCCGCCGGCAGGTCCGCGGGCGGCGTGTCGTCGCGAGCGGCCCCGAGCCCGACGCGTTCCAGGAACCCCTCCACGCGACGGAAGCCCGCCGCCGCCTCGTCCAACGCCTCGAAGCCGAACTCGACGTGCGAGCGGTAGTGGCTGGCGACCATGTAGAACCGCAGCTCGATGCCGCGCACCCGCTCCAGCACCGAGGAGACCACCAGCGCGTTGCCGAGCGACTTGCCCATCTTCTCGCCGGCCGTGGTGATCCAGGCGTTGTGCATCCAGCACGCCGCGAACGGCCGGCCCGCCGCGCGCGACTGCGCCTGCTCGTTCTCGTGGTGGGGGAAGCGGAGGTCGACGCCGCCGCCGTGCACGTCGAACGCGGGACCGAGGTACTTGCCGGCCATCGCGGAGCACTCCAGGTGCCACCCCGGGCGGCCGCGGCCCCACGGGCTCGGCCACGAGGCGGTCACCGGCTCGCCCTCCTTGCTGCCCTTCCACAACGCGAAGTCGCGCGGGTCGCGCTTGCCGCGCGGATCGGCGTCGGCCGCCGCCTCCATGTCGTCGATGCCCTGCCGGGTCAGCTCGCCGTACGACGGCCACGACCGCACGTCGAAGTAGACGTCGCCGGAGCCGTCCTCGGCGGCGTACGCGTGCCCCCGGTCGACCAGCTGCTCGACGAGCTCGAGCATCTCGGGTACGTGCCCGGTCGCGCTCGGCTCGTAGGTCGGCGGGGCGACGTTGAGCGCGGCGTACGCCGCATCGAGCTGCCGCTTGACGGTCGAGGCCAGCTCGAACCACGGTCGGCCCTCGGCCTCGGCGCGCGCCAGGATCTTGTCGTCGATGTCGGTGACGTTGCGGATGAAGGTGACCTCGTAGCCGCGCCGGGTCAACCACCGCTGGAGCACGTCGAAGACGACCCCCGAGCGGAGGTGGCCGACGTGCGGCTCGGACTGGACGGTCAGCCCGCACAGGTACAGCCCCGCCCGTCCCGGCTCGAGGGGCACGAAGTCGCGCACCTCGCGGCTGGCGGTGTCGTAGAGGCGGAAGGTCACCCGTCGAGTCTAGGAGAGCCGCGGCCCACGGCCGCACCCGCGCGATCCAGGCTGCTCGCGACAGACGTCTCGGCTGCTCGCAACGGGCGTCTCGGGTGCTCGCAACGGACGTCTCGGCGGTCCCCCCGGCACCACCGGCGATGTGACTCCTGGGACGGGAGCGGCTGGAGGGACGTACGGTGTCGCGAGTGCCCCCCACCTCGCCCGCGCACCCCGTCACGTCGCCCGCGCGCCCGATCCCCGACCCCCCGTCCCCCGACGCCTCCCAGGACGTCCCCGGCTGCACCACCGCGCCCGGGCGGGTGGTGGTCGCGCGGCGGGCGGCGCTGGCCGCCGCGGCGGGCGCGATGATGGTCCCGATGACCGCTCCCGCCGCCCGTGCCGCCGCTGCGGCGGCGGGCGCGCCACGCCGGATCGCCTACCACCGGTGGGACACCGGGGCGGCGTTCGCCGAGGGCGGGCTGCGCGGGCTCGCGCTGCGGCAGGGCCGCCTGCGCCTCGCCGAGGAGCCGGACCGCCGCACCGTCTCCGGGCGCACCTACGACGTCGGCAGCTGGGTCTCGCCGTGGCACGAGCCCGGCTTCGCGCTGACCTCCCTGATCCCGTCGTGGTCGGCGGCGACGCCCGGCGACAGCTGGGTCGAGGTGCACGTGCGCGGCCGCCACTCCGACGGGCGACGCTCGTCCTGGGACCTGCTGGCCCGCTGGGCGGCCGGCGACCGCCACGTCCGCCGCACCACCGAGGCGGGCCAGGGCGACGACCTCGCCCGGGTCGACACCGACACCTGGACGGTCAGCACCCCCGGTGGGCTGACCGCCTACCAGGTGCGGACGACCCTGTTCCGCCGCGAGGGGCAGCGCTCCTCGCCGCGCGTCGACGCCGTCGGCGCGGTCGCCACCCGGCTCCCGGACGGCACCCCGGCGCCGTCGCGCCCGAAGCGCGCCCGCGCGCGGGTGCTGGACGTGCCTCGCTTCTCGCAGATGGTCCACGAGGGCCACTACCCGCAGTGGGGCGGCGGCGGTGAGGCGTGGTGCTCGCCCACCTCGACGGCCATGGTGCTGGCCCACTACGACGCCCTGCCCCGCGCCCGTCCCGGGTGGGTGCCCGAGGGCCACCCCGCTCCCCAGGTCGACGAGGCCGCCCGCGCCACCTACGACCACGGCTACGGCGGCACCGGCAACTGGGCGTTCAACACCGCCTGGGCCGCCACCCGCCTCGGCCGCGGCGGCGAGGCGTTCGTGACGCGGTTGCGCGACGCGAGGCAGCTCGAGGACCTGGTCGACGCCGGGATCCCCGTGGTCGTGTCGATCACGTTCGGTCCCGGCGAGCTGACCGGGGCGCCGATCGGCGCCACGGCGGGCCACCTGCTGGTCGTCGTCGGCTTCGACGCCTCGGGTGACGTGGTCGTCAACGACCCCGCGGCCCGCGACGCCTCGGGGGTGCGGCGCACCTACGACCGGGCGCAGCTCGAGCGGGCCTGGCTGACCCGGTCGGGCGGCCTGGCCTACGTCGTCCGCGACCGCCACCACCCGCTGCCCGCCGCCGACCACCGCTGCTGGTGAGCGGGCGGACCGACGAGACGATCAGGTCGCGGTGAACCCGACGGTGTGCCACCCGGTCGCCCCGTCGGGCAGCACGTCGCGTCGCACCCCGGTCTGCGCCTCGCCGGTCGCGTCGGTCGCCCGCACCCGCAGCTCGTGCGACCCGGCGTCGAGCTCGACCTCCGTGGTCCACGGCACCCAGCAGTCCTCGCCCGGGACCGGCGCCAGCAGGCACGGCTGCCAGGCACCCCCGTCGACGGACACCTCGACCACGTCGACCCCGGTCGCGGGGGCCCAGGCCACCCCGGCCACCCGCACGCTGCCGGCCGGCACCGACGCCCCGGCCCGCGGCACGTCGACCTGCGAGGCGGTCTTCACCGGCCCGCGCTCGCCCCACCCCCGCTCGGTCCAGTACGCCGTGACGTCGGCGAAGCGGGTGACCTCGATGTCGACGACCCACTTGGTCGCCGAGACGTAGCCGTAGAGGCCCGGGACGAGGGTCCGCACCGGGAACCCGTGCTCGACGGTCAGCGGGCGGCCGTTCATCGCCACGGCCAGCATCGCGTCGCGGCCGTCGGTGACCGCGCTCAACGGCGTCCCGCAGGTCCACCCGTCGTCGGAGGTCTGCAGCAGCGCGTCCGCGCCGGGCAGCACGCCGGCCTCCTCGAGCAGCGCGTCCAGGCGCACCCCGCTCCACCAGGCGTTCCCGACCAGCGGCCCGCCGACCTCGTTGCTCACGCAGCTCAGCGTCACCCAGGCCTCGGTCCGCTCCCTCGAGAGCAGGTCGTCGAGGTCGAGGTCGAGCTCGCGCTCGACCATCCCGTGCAGCCGCAACCGCCACCCGCTCGGCTCGATCGCCGGTGGCGCGAGCGAGGTGTCGATCCGGTAGAAGTCCTCGGTGGGCGTCAGCCACGGTCGGGCGCCCGTCACGTCGAGGTCGACCGACGCCGGGACGTCCGGCTCGCTGACGCCGGGCAGCCGCAGCAGCGCACGGCTCTGCTCGACCGCGCGACGCCCGCGGCCGGCGAAGCGCCCGACCGCTGCGGCGACGACGCTCACGCCCGCCACCGCACCGGCGCCGATGAGGAAGGTCCGCCGCGTCGGAGCGGGCAGCGGGCCGTCCGCGAGCGGCTCCGCGCGCCGCAGCGGGTCGGTGAGCACCTGGAGCACGCCCAGCCAGACCAGCAGCCCGGCCAGCACCGGCACCAGGTCCTCCAGGCCGGTCCCCCGTCGTCCGAGGACGGCGGCGCCGCCCACCACCGACAGCACGACCATCACCGCGACGGCGGCCCACCAGCGTCGCCGGGCGAGCCGGCCCGCCCAGGTCAGCAGCGCGGACACCACCAGCACGACGCCGCCGATGAGCAGCGGCTTGTCGGCGCGCCCCACCAGCTGGATCAGGGCCTCGGCCAGCGCGCCCGGTGTCAGCACGACCACGGTCTCGGCCACCGCGACGACCGGCGACTCGCGGATGCCGAGCAGGGTGGCGACGACGTAGCTCGCCGCCAGGCCGGCGAGCCCCGCGACGAGGCCCGCCACGGACCAGGCACGGGTGGAGGTGGTCATGCCCTCGATGATGGCTCGGGCATGATCACCGGGTGCCCACCCTCCCGCCGCTGCCCCGCGTCGGCACCGGTCTCGACGTCCACCGGCTGGTCGCCGGGGTGCCGATGCACCTGGCCGGCCTGGCCTGGCCGGACGAGCCGGCCGGCCTCGCGGGGCACTCCGACGGCGACGTCGCGGCGCACGCCGCCTGCGACGCGCTGCTCGCGGCCGCCGGCCTCGGCGACCTCGGCTCGCAGTTCGGCACCAGCGACCCCGCCTGGGCCGGCGCCCCCGGCGCCGCGCTGCTGGCCGAGACGGCCGCGCGGGTCCGCGCCGCCGGTTTCGCCATCGGCAACGTCAGCGTCCAGGTGGTCGGCGACCGCCCCCGGCTGGGCCCGCGACGCGCGGCGGCCGAGGAAGCCCTGACCGCAGCGGCCGGCGCCCCGGTCACCGTCTCGGCCACGACCACCGACGGCCTCGGCCTGACCGGGCGCGGTGAGGGCGTCGCCGCCCTCGCGACGGCCCTCGTGGCGCCGACCGGCTAGGCGGGCCGGCCCGGTTGCTCGACGCCCGGCCGGCGGTGGCCGACGAGCACCACGCCCTCGACCACCCGCACGTCGAAGACCGGCACGCCGACGTGCGGGTCCTCCAGGCAGCGGCCGCTGCGCAGGTCGAAGGCGTGCCGGTGGCGCGGCGAGCCGACGAACGGGATGCCGTCGCGGGTCCCCACGATCCCGCGGGCCAGCGTCGAGGCGTGGGCGTACGGGTCGTGGTTGCCCAGCGCGTGCACCTCGTCGCCGACCCGGAACAGCGCGACCGCCTGCCCGTGCACCAGCGCGGTCGCGCCGCGCTCGGGCTCCAGCTCGGCCACCCGGCAGACCGGCTGCCACTCCTGGCCCGCCGTCCCCACCGCCCGGGCGTCCCGCTCCGCCATGGCGCGAACCTAGGTCGGCTCGGGTTCGGGCGCGGTAACGGCGTGTTACGGCCCGGAAAACACGTGCCCGCGCGGGCACGCCCGCTCCCAGGGCGTCGACCTAGACTCCGGCGCGTGCCCGCCGCCGTCGTCGTCCTCGCCGCCGGCGCCGGCACCCGCGTCGGAGCGGCACGCAACAAGGTGCTGCTGCCGCTGGGCGGGGTGGCCGTCCTGGCCCGCAGCGTGCGGACCGTGCTCACCGTGCCCGACGTGGCCCGCGTGGTGGTGGTCGCGCGCCCCGGCGAGGAGCAGGCCGTCGCCGCCGTGCTGTCGCCCGAGCTCGGCGAGCGGGAGGTCGCGCTGGTGACCGGCGGCGCCACCCGTCCCGAGTCGGAGTGGGCGGCGCTGCGGGTGCTGGAGACCGAGGTCGGCAGCGGCGAGGTGGACGTCATCGCGATCCACGACGGGGCGCGCCCGCTCGCCCCGGCCTCGCTGTACACCGCGGTGATCGGGGCCGCGCGCGCCCACGGCGGCGCCGTGCCGGGCGTCGCCGTCACCGGCCTGGTCGACCGTGCCGACCTCGCCGGCCGGGCGGGCCCGACGATGGTGGTGCAGACGCCGCAGGCCTTCCGCGCCCGACCGCTCCTCGACGGTTTCGCCCGCGCGCGTGCCGAGGGCTTCGCCGCCACCGACACCGCCGGCGTCCTCGAGCGGTACGCCGGCGCCGGCGTGAGCGTGGTGGCCGTGCCCGGGTCCCCGCGCAACCTGAAGGTGACCTACCCCGGCGACCTCGCGCTCGCCGAGCGGCTGCTCAGCCGCGACCCGGGTCGGTGAGTGCGGCCAGGACCTCCAGGTCGTCGGTGTCGTGGACGCGGCGCGCCTCGGCCGGCGCCTCCCGCGTGAGCACGTCGTGGTCGCCCGCGAGCGCGGAGACCAGCGCGGCCAGGTCGAGCTCGGGCGACAGCGCTGCGAGCCCGGCGCGGTCGACCCGCGGATCGGCGGCCAGCGCACGCACCACGCGGGGCGGGAGCACGAGCGGGGAGGTCACCGCCCACACGCCGTCGCGGTCCACGGTATTGCCGACCTCGCCGGGGGACGAGGCGTCCCCGCCCGGCCCGGCCCCGACCTGCTTGACCGTGTCGGTCACGGCCTGGACGCCGACCACGACGCGGTCGGCGTCCAGCGCCGCCCGGACGCAGGCGGCCACGAACGCCGGTGGCGTCATCGGGCACAGGCTGTCGTGCAGCACGAAGGGTTCCTCGGCCTCGACCACCGCCGACCACGGCGTCCCGAGGTCGACCAGCCGCACGCCGGCCTCCCCCATCGCCCACGCGGCGCAGGCCACCAGGCCCTCGCCGTGCAGCAGCGCGTAGGGCAGCGACCCCCGGCCCTCGTCGGCCACCGCGCCGAGCGCGGGCAGCGGGTCCGGGGCGACGTCCTCGTCCCACGGCGCGGGGTCCGGCCCGAGCGGGTGCTCGGGGGGCGCGACGGGGGGCGGGGCTCCGGTCATGGCAGCAGGGTAGGGCGCCCCGGCACCGCGCGGCCCCGGTGACGGCAGGACCCCCGTGACCGGGTGGTCACGGGGGTCCCGACGAGGAGCGGCGGATCAGCCGGCGAGGACCTCGTCGAGCAGCGTCTCGGCCTTGTCCTCGTTCGTGGACTCGGCCAGCGCGAGCTCGGAGACCAGGATCTGGCGGGCCTTGGCCAGCATCCGCTTCTCGCCCGCGGACAGCCCGCGGTCGCGCTCGCGGCGCCACAGGTCGCGGACGACCTCGGCCACCTTCATCACGTCGCCGCTGTGCAGCTTCTCGAGGTTCGCCTTGTAGCGGCGCGACCAGTTGGTCGGCTCCTCGACGTGCTCGGCGCGGAGCACGTCGAAGACCCGCTCCAGCCCGTCCTTGTCGACCACGTCGCGGACCCCGACCAGGTCGAGGTTGCAGGACGGCACCCGGACCACCAGGTCCTGCTGGGCGACGATCCGGAGCACGAGGTACTCCCGGTCCTCGCCCTTGATCGTCCGGGTCTCGATGTCCTCGATGACCGCTGCGCCGTGGTTCGGGTAGACGACCGTTTCGCCGACAGTGAATGTCATATGTGATGTACCCCTTCCTAGGGACCCCTACTTTACCACGGCCCCCGCGGGGTGATTTACGCGTTTGTGCAGGTCAGGGGCCTGTGCGGCCTTGACATCGTCGAAGATCTGTGGTGGCGCCGGGCTCCGGGGATGTCGGAGCACCCCACCCGGCCCGCCGGGGGGTGATACTGCGGGGATGAGGGGGAAGCAGCGGCGGGAGGCCGCACGCAGCAGCCGATCGAGGGCCCACGGGGCCGCCCGGGACCAGCAGGCCGAGACCCGACCGGAGACCCGACCGGACGCTCGGTCGGAGGCCCGACCGGACGCCCGGCAGGACGTCCCCGCGGGCGGCGGGACGGCGGTCGCCGAGCGGCCCCCGCCCGCGGCCGGTCGACCGACCGGCGTGCGGGCGTGGTGGCCGGTGCTGCTGGTCCGCGCGTCGCACCCGCGCCAGGCCGTCCTGGTCGCCGTGCTGCTCGGGGTCGGCGTCCTGGCGACCGGACGGGCGGCGCGCGAGGCGGCGGTCGTCGCCGCCACGGCGCTGGTCGGCCAGGCCGTCGCCGGCTGGCACCACGACCTCGTCGACCGGCGGCGCGACGCCCGCCACGAGCCCGGCCGACCGCTGACCGACGACCGGCTCGACCCCGGCACCGTCTGGTTCGCGGTCGCCTGCGGGCTGCTGGTCGTGGTCCCGCTGGCCGTGGCCACCGGCGTGGTCGCGGGGGTGTCCTACCTGGCGGCGCTGCTGGTGACCCTGCTCGGCAACGTGGTCCTGCGCCGCGGGGTGTGGTCGTGGCTGCCCTGGGCGGCCTCGTTCGCGCTCTACCCGGCCTACCTGACCTACGGCGGGTGGGGCGGCGACGCCCTCGGCGCGGCGCCGTCGGTGCTCGTCACGGTGCTCGCCGGCCTGCTCGGGGTGGCGCTGCACCTGGTGCGCTCGGCCCCCGGCCTGGTGCGCGACCACGAGGAGGGCTGGCGCACGCTCCCGGTGCGCCTGGCGCTGCGGATCGGCGCCAGCCGGGTCCTCGCGCTCGGCGTGCTCGCGGCGCTCGCGCTGACCACCGCGCTCGGCCTGGTCGCCACCGGCCCGGGGCTGGCCCGCTGAGCCGCCGGCGCACGCCGGTGGAGGCACCGCTGGGGTGCGGCGCGCGGGCGCTAGGCTCGGGCCCGCCCGACGATCCGCGCACCGAGGAGAGCCTGCTGCCATGACCCGCACGTCTCGCCGATCTCCCCTCGCACGCCGGCTCGTCCCGGTCGCGGGCCTGCTGCTGGTCACCGGTACGGCCGTGACCGGCTGCGGCTTCGACTACGCCACCAACCGGGTCAACCAGATCGCGATGACCGCCGACGACCGCTCCGAGGTCGTCGACGTGCTGGGCGCCGTGATCGTCTCCGCCCAGCCGGGCTCGGGCACCCTCGTGGTCACCTTCGTCAACGGCGACCCCGAGGCCGCCTCGTCGGTCGACGAGGTGGCCGCTGCCGGCGAGCCGCCGATCGAGGTGCCCGCCTACGAACCGGTCGAGATCCCGCCCCGCGACCGCGCGGTCCTCGCCGAGGACGGCGGCATCACCGTCACCGGCGACTTCGTTCCGGGCGAGGTGGTCCCGGTCTCCTTCACCTTCGGCGACGGTTCGTCGGTCGAGCTCGACGTGCCGACCGTGCCGCCGTGCCGGCAGTGGGAGGGCCTGGACAGCTCGGCCGACGCCGACGCGCTGGAGCCCGAGGCGGCCGCGCCCGACGAGCTCCCGGAGGAGTCCGCCGACCCCGAGGCCGCCGGTGACGTCGAGGCCGACGCCGAGGTCGGCGAGGCCTCGGTCTACGACTGCTCGGTCCCGGAGACCCAGGCGGAGTGACACCCGCCGGCCCGTCGTCCGCGGCGACCCCGGCGACCCCCACGAGAGGAACCCGATGACCCACACCCTGGTCCTGCTCCGCCACGGCGAGAGCGAGTGGAACGCCAAGAACCTGTTCACCGGCTGGGTCGACGTGCCGCTGAACGAGAAGGGCCGCGGCGAGGCGGTCGAGGGCGGGCGCAAGCTGGTCGAGGCCGACCTGCTGCCCGACGTCGTGCACACCTCGCTGCTGCGACGCGCGATCAGCACCGCCCACCTCGCCCTCGACGAGGCCGACCGCCACTGGATCCCGGTACGCCGGTCCTGGCGGCTCAACGAGCGGCACTACGGCGCGCTCCAGGGCAAGGACAAGAAGCAGACGCTGGAGGAGTACGGCGAGGAGCAGTTCATGCTGTGGCGCCGCTCCTTCGACACCCCGCCGCCCGAGCAGGACGCCGACGACACCTACTCGCAGGCCGGGCAGCCCCAGTACGCCGACCTCGGCGACGACATGCCCCGCACGGAGTGCCTGGCCGACGTGATCGTCCGCTTCCTGCCCTACTGGGAGGACGCGATCGTGCCCGACCTGCGGGCGGGCAAGGTGGTGCTCGTCGCCGCGCACGGCAACAGCCTGCGGGCGCTGGTCAAGCACCTCGACGGCGTCGGCGACGACGAGATCGCCGGCCTGAACATCCCTACCGGGCAGCCGCTGCTCTACCGCCTCGACGACGACCTGCGGCCGACCGTGGCGGGCGGGGAGTACCTCGACCCCGCCGCCGCGGAGGCCGCGGCGGCCGCGGTCGCCAGCCAGGGTCGCTGACCGCGACCCCCGGCGTCGACCGGTCGTCGTACCCGGCGGGCCGGGGCTCAGGCGCTGCTGCGGGCGCCCGGGCGCTCGCCGGTGACCACGAACACGACGCGGTTGGCCACCGACACCGCGTGGTCGGCGATGCGCTCGTAGTAGCGGCCGAGCAGGGCGAGGTCCACAGCAGCCTCGACCCCGTGGGACCAGTCGTCCGAGAGCAGCTCGGCGAAGCTCTGCCGGCGCAGCCGGTCCATGATCTCGTCGTCGCGACCGAGCTCGATCGCCGCCTGCACGTCGCGGGTCGCGATGATGCGCGCGACCCGGGAGACCATGTCCTCGGCGGTCATCGCCATCTTGTTGATCGTCGGCTGCACCTCGCGGGGCACGGCCACCTCGGGCACGCGCAGCCGCGCGATCTTGGCGACGTGGACCGACAGGTCGCCCATCCGCTCCAGCTCGCTGACCATGCGAAGACCGGCGACCACGGTGCGCAGGTCACCGGCGACCGGCTGCTGCAGCGAGAGCAGGTCGAAGGCGGAGTCCTCGACCCGCTCGCGGGCCCGGTCGATCTCGGCGTCACCGCTGATCACCTGCTCGGCGGTCTCGGCGTCGCCCTCGGTCAGGGCGCGGGTGGCCAGCCCGACAGCGGCCTCGACGCTGCGGCAGATGCTCGCGAGGTCGGCGAAGATGGCGTCGAGCTGCTCGTGGAAGACGTCACGCATACCCCCGAGCCTAGGTCCGTCCCCGGACCCGCGGGTGACGGCCCGGGACCGCGGGCTGAACGGCCGGTGAACAATCGCCCCCGGGCGCTCGCGGCGACCGGCGCCGGGCCCGGCGGCACTACGATCGGCCGGGTGGACCCGACGACCCAGGCCTTCCTGGCCGCGCTGTCCGGCGCGCTGGTCGCCGGCGGCGCGGTGCTGGCCTGGCACGTCAGCGACCGCCAGCAGCGCGACCGGCCCGCGCAGCCGGAACCCGTCCTGCCGCCCGGTGTCGCCGCGGTGCTCTCGGTGCTGCGCAGCAGCGCGCTCGTGGTCGACGACGCCGACCTGGTCGTCAAGGCCTCCGCCCCGGCGTACGCCCTCGGCCTCGTGCGCGGCACGGCGCTCGGCTCCGACGACCTGGCCGACCTGGTCACCCGGGTCCGTCGCGACGGGCAGATCCGGGAGACCGAGCTGGTCGTCGAGCGCCCCGGCGGGCCCCCGCACCACGTGACGGCGCGGGTGGCGCCGCTGGGTCACCGGCTGGTGCTGGCGCTGGTGGAGGACCGCACCCGCGAGCGCCGCGTCGAGGCGGTGCGCCGCGACTTCGTGGCCAACGTCAGCCACGAGCTGAAGACGCCGGTCGGCGCGATGCGGCTGCTCGCCGAGACGATGCACGACGCCGCCGACGACCCGGAGGCGGTGCGCCGCTTCGCCGAGCGGATGGTCATCGAGGGCGAGCGGCTCGGCCGCCTCGTGCAGCAGGTCATCGAGCTCTCCCGGCTCCAGGGCGACGAGCCGCTGGACCGCCCGGTCCCGGTGTCGGTCGACGAGGTGGTCGCCGCCGCGGTCGACACCAGCGCGATCGACGCCGCCGCCCGGCAGGTCACGGTCGTGGCCGGCGGCACCGTCGGGCTGAAGGTCCACGGCAACGAGGAGCAGATCACCGCCGCGGTCGCCAACCTGGTCGCGAACGCCGTCACGTACTCCGAGCCCGGCGCGACCGTGCTGGTGAGCACGAAGGTCTCCGGGGACGACCTCGAGGTGGCCGTCGTCGACCAGGGCATCGGGATCCCCGCCGGTGAGATCGAGCGGATCTTCGAGCGGTTCTACCGCGTCGACCCGGCGCGGCACCGCTCCACCGGAGGCACCGGGCTGGGGCTGTCGATCGTCAAGCACGTCGCCGCCACCCACGGCGGGGACGTCCGGGTCTGGTCCGAGCAGGGCCACGGCTCGACCTTCACCCTCACGCTGCCGCTGGCCCGCAGCAGCCTGCGTGCCACCGAGGACCAGGAGGACCGCCCGTGACCCGCGTGCTCGTGGTGGAGGACGAGGAGAGCTACAGCGAGGCGCTGTCGTACATGTTGCGCCGCGAGGGCTTCGAGGTGGCGGTCGCCGCCGACGGCCACGCCGCGCTGGCCGAGTTCGACCGCAACGGTGCCGACGTCGTCCTGCTCGACCTGATGCTGCCGGGGATCCCCGGCACCGAGGTGTGCCGCACCATCCGCCAGACCAGCTCGGTCCCGGTGATCATGGTCAGCGCGAAGGACGACGAGGTCGACAAGGTCGTGGGCCTGGAGCTGGGGGCCGACGACTACGTCACCAAGCCCTACTCCCCCCGCGAGCTGGTGGCGCGGATCCGCGCGGTGCTGCGCCGCGGGTCCGGCGAGGCCGAGGCCGCCCCGGGCACGCTGGAGGCCGGGCCGGTCCGGATGGACGTCGAGCGCCACGTGGTGACCGTCGGCGGCGAGGGGCTGCGCCTGCCGCTGAAGGAGTTCGAGCTGCTCGAGATGTTCCTGCGCAACCCCGGACGGGTGCTGACCCGCGGGCAGCTCATCGACCGGGTGTGGGGTTCGGACTACGTCGGGGACACCAAGACCCTCGACGTCCACGTCAAGCGGCTGCGCGCCAAGCTCGAGCCCGACCCGGGCGAGCCGCGATTCCTGGTCACCGTGCGCGGGCTGGGCTACAAGCTCGACCTGTGACCGTGCCCGCCGCGGGCGGGCCGGACCCGCGCCCGGTCCTCGTGCGCCCGCGCCGGCCCGACGACGTACCGGCGCTCGCGGAGGTGCTGCTCGCCCAGCAGGCGGGATCCCGCTACCCGTTCCGGGACCCGCTGCCGGTGCCGGTCGAGGAGTTCCTGCACGCCGACGACGCGGTGGCGGCCTGGACCGCCGAGCACGACGGGCGTCCGGTCGGGCACGTCTGCCTCACCGGCGCCGGACGCGTGCGCGAGCGGGCGGCGGAGGTCGACGCCGCCTGCGTCGCGGCGCACGGCTGCCGCCCGGACCGGCTGGTGTGGCTGGGGGCGCTGGTCGTCGATCCCGCGCTGCGCGGGCGCGGGATCGGGGCGCGGCTGCTCGCGGCCGCCGAGGCGCGGGCGGCCCAGGACGGCCTGCACCCCTGCCTCGAGGTGCTCCCTCACCACCCCGGGGCGGTGGCGCTGTACCGGTCGCGGGGCTGGCGCGAGGTGCTGCGGCTGCGACCGTCGTGGCTGTCCGCCGCGACCGGCGACGCGGGCCCCGACGTGCTGGTGATGGTCCGGGACTGACCTCTCGACACGTCGCGAGCGTCATGTCGGCCGGTCGCGGGCGTCATGTCGGCTCAGCGGGCGAGGGCGGCGTCGACCGCGGCGGGCGCGAGGGCGTGGTCGAGCACCGTGGCGGCGCAGCCGACCAGGCCGGCGCGGTCGCCGTAGGTCGCCGGCAGGATCTGCAGGTCGCGGGTGGCCAGGGCGGCCGTGCGCGCGTAGAGCGACTCGCGGACGCCCGCCGCGTAGGTGTCGAAGGCCACCGGCATGTCGCCGCCGAGCACGACCGCCTGCGGGTTCAGCAGGTTGACGGCGACCGCGAGCAGCTCGCCGAGGTGCCGCCCGCTCTCCCGCAGCAGGTGACGCGCCTCGCCGTCGCCGGCCAGCGCCATCGCGACCACCTCGCGCACGTGGTCGAGCCGGTGTCCCCGCTCGGAGAGCCGCGCGACGAGCGCCCAGCCGCCGGCCAGGGTCTCCAGGCAGCCGGTCGCCCCGCAGCGGCAGGTCAGCCCGGCCGCGGCGTCGAGGCGCGAGTGGCCGATCTCGCCGGCGGCGCCGAGGTGGCCGGTGACCACCTGCCCGCCGGCGATGATGCCGAGCCCGAGGCCGGTGGAGGCCTTGACCACCAGCACGTCCTGCAGCGCGCCGGTGCGGCCCATCCGCTCCGAGCGCGCCAGCGCATCGGCGTCGTTGACCAGGAACAGCGGCGCGGGCCGCCCGCCGGTGACCCCGTCGCTCACGCCTGTCAGGTAGGGCGCCAGCGCGACCCCGTCCCAGCCGGCCATCACCGGGGAGTCGACGCTGGCGCCGCGCACCCCGTCGACGGTGCCGGGCAGGCTGAGCCCGATCCCCAGGACCCGGCGCGGCGGCCGGTCCAACCCGGCGACCAGGTCGCGCAGCCCGTCGGCCACGGCGGGCATCAGCTCGTCGGGGCCGGTCCCGGCGGGGTGCTCGCGCGAGCTCGAGGCCAGCTCGCGGGCGGCGAGGTCGAAGACCCCGAGCTGGCTGCGCGAGCGGCCGACCGCCGCGGCCAGGACCACCCCGGCGCCGGTGTCCAGCGCGAGGCCGGTGGGCGGACGGCCACCCGTCGAGGCCAGCTCCTCCCCGGCGCGCAGCAGCCCGGCAGCGCCCAGCGCCGCCAGCCGGGAGGTCACGGCCGTGCGGGAGAGGCCGGTCAGCCGACCGAGGTCGGACCGGGTCGTCGCCCGTCCCTCCCGCACCAGGCGCAGCAGCTCGCCGGCGGTCGCGCCGCCGGTCGGCGCCGCGCCGGCGGACGCCCCCGGGCGCCGCAGCGCGGCGCGGGCGTCCTGGTCGAGGTCGGTGTTCATCCCTCTAGTAGTACCGCGTCACCCATTAGTCACGCACCTTTTGCACGATAGAGACGTAAGGGATTGGCCGGACGGACCTAAGACGCCTACCGTGGAGGGATGCAAGAGACCCCTCCCCCCACCGCCCCCGAGGTCTGCGACTTCGTCGTCTTCGGCGGCACCGGCGACCTCGCGCTGCGCAAGCTGCTGCCCGCGCTCTACCGCCGCGAGCTCGAGGGCGGCCTGCCCGCCGACACCCGCATCGTCGGCGTCTCGCGCGCCGGGCTCGACGACGACGGCTACCGCGCCGCGGTCCGCGAGGCGCTCGCGACCCACGTCGAGCCCAGCGACCTCTACGACGGTGCGGTCGACCGGCTGCTCGACCGCGTGCACCACCTCAGCCTGGAGTTCGACGACCGCGCCGGCTGGCACCTGCTGCACGGTCTGCTCAAGGACCGCCCCCGCGCCGAGGAGGCCGTGACGGTCTACTACCTCGCCGTCGCGCCGAGCGTCTTCGGCCTGGTCTGCGACCAGCTCGACGAGGTGGGCCTGGTCACCGACCGCTCGCGGGTGGTGATGGAGAAGCCGATCGGCCACGACCTCGCCTCCTCGCGCGAGGTCAACGACGCCGTCGGCCGCGTCTTCGCCGAGCAGCAGATCTTCCGCATCGACCACTACCTGGGCAAGGAGAGCGTCCAGAACCTGCTGGTCACCCGGTTCGCCAACACCTTCCTCGAGCCGCTGTGGAACTCCCGGTGGGTCGACCACGTGCAGATCACCGTCGCCGAGTCGCTCGGGGTCGGCGAGCGCGGCGCGTACTACGACCGTGCCGGCGCGCTGCGCGACATGGTCCAGAACCACCTGCTCCAGCTGCTGTGCCTGGTCGCGATGGAGCCGCCGACCTACATCGGCCGCGAGACCGTGCGCGACGAGAAGCTCAAGGTGCTCCAGGCGCTCAGGCCGATGACCCCCGCCGACGTCGACCGCGACACCGTGCGCGGCACCTACGGCGAGGGGCTCGTCGAGGGCGCGCCGGTGGCCTCGTACGCCGACGACCTCGGCGCCGCCGCCCCCGAGGACGGCAGCCGCACCGAGACCTTCGTGGCGCTGCGCACCGAGGTCCAGAACTGGCGCTGGGCAGGCGTCCCGTTCTACCTGCGCACCGGCAAGCGGATGCCGCGGCGCACCTCCGAGATCGTGGTGGTCTTCAAGCACCCGCCGCACCACATGTTCCCCCACAGCGAGGGTGGCGACGAGGCCAACCGCCTCCACATCCAGGTCCAGCCCGACGAGGGCATGCGGCTGCACATGACGGCCAAGGAGCCGGGCCCCGGCGGCTACCGGCTGCGCCCGGTCTCGCTCGACCTGTCCTACGCCGACGCCTTCGAGCAGCGCGCGCCCGACGCGTACGAGCGGCTGCTGATGGACGTCGTCAAGGGCAACCCCACGCTGTTCATGCGCCGCGACGAGATCGAGGCCGCCTGGACCTGGGCCGAGCCGGTGCTGCACCGCTGGGCCACCTCCCCCGCCCGCCCCCGCCGCTACCCCGCCGGGACCAGCGGCCCCACCGCCGCCGCCACGCTGATCGAGCGCGACGGCCGCTCCTGGCAGGAGATCGAATGACCCAGCACCCCCACCCCGGCAGCCCCGTCGCGCGCCCCGCGCTCGACCTGCCCGACGTCCACCCCGTCGTCGCCGACGTGACCGACCGGCTGGTCGCCCGCAGCGCCGCGACCCGCGCGGCGTACCTGCGCCGGGTCCGCGCCGCCGTCGCGGCCGGGTCCGCCGACGGGGCCGCGCGCGCCGGCCTCGGCTGCGCCAACCTCGCCCACGGCTTCGCGGCCGCCGAGCCGCGGGAGAAGACCGGGCTGCGCGGGCGCACCAAGCCCAACGTGGCCGTGGTGACCTCCTACAACGACATGCTCTCGGCCCACCAGCCCTACGGCACCTACCCGCCGGTGCTCAAGGAGGCCGTGATCCGCGCGGGCGGCATCGCCCAGGTCGCCGGCGGGGTGCCGGCGATGTGCGACGGCATCACCCAGGGCCGCGCCGGCATGCAGCTCTCCCTGTACAGCCGCGACGTCATCGCGATGTCGGCCGGGATCGCGCTGTCCCACGACATGTTCGACGCGGCGCTGATGCTGGGGGTCTGCGACAAGATCACGCCGGGGCTGCTGATCGGCGCGCTCGCCTTCGGCCACCTGCCGACCGTCTTCGTGCCCGCCGGACCGATGACCTCGGGGCTGCCCAACAAGGAGAAGGCCGCCGTGCGGCAGCGCTACGCCGAGGGCCTGGTCGGCCGCGAGGAGCTGCTCGAGGCCGAGGCGGCGTCGTACCACTCCCGCGGCACCTGCACCTTCTACGGCACCGCGAACTCCAACCAGCTGCTGATGGAGGTGCTCGGGCTGCACCTGCCGGGGTCGTCCTTCGTCAACCCCGACTCGCCGCTGCGCGAGCCGCTGACCCGCGCCGCGGCCGCCCGCGCCGTCGCGGTCTCGGGCCCGGGGTCGGTCCGCTCCGGCGAGGAGCCCTGCCCGATCGGCGAGCTGGTCGACGAGCGCGCGGTCGTCAACGCCTGCGTCGCGCTGCTGGCCAGCGGCGGGTCGACCAACCACACCATGCACCTCGTCGCGGTGGCCCGCGCCGCAGGCATCGCGCTGACCTGGGACGACTTCGCCGCGCTGTCGGCGGTGGTCCCCCTGCTGAGCCGGATGTACCCCAACGGCTCGGCCGACGTGAACCACTTCCACGCCGCCGGCGGCATCGGCTTCCTGGTGCGCACGCTGCTCGGCGCGGGGTTGCTCCACGAGGACGTCGCGACCGTCGTCGGTCGGGGCCTGGCCCGCTACACCACCGAGCCGGTGCTCGCCGCCGACGGGACGCTGACCTGGCGGGAGGGGGCCACGGCCTCCCTCGACCACGAGGTGCTGCGGCCGGCGGACGACCCGTTCGCCCCCGACGGCGGCCTGCGGATGCTGGACGGCCCGCTCGGTCGGGCGGTGCTCAAGGTCTCCGCCGTGGCCGAGGAGCACCGTTCGGTCAGCGCCCCGGCGATGGTCTTCGACGACCAGGACGACCTGCTCGCCGCCTTCGAGGCCGGCCGCCTCGACGGGCGCGACCTGGTCGCGGTGGTGCGCTACCAGGGCCCCGCGTCCAACGGCATGCCCGAGCTGCACAAGCTCACCCCGGCGCTCGGCGTCCTCCAGGACCGCGGGCAACGGGTCGCCCTGGTCACCGACGGGCGGATGTCGGGCGCGTCGGGCAAGGTGCCCGCCGCCATCCACGTCACCCCCGAGGCCGCGCTGGGCGGACCGCTCGCCCGGGTGCGCGACGGCGACCTGGTCACCCTCGACGCCTCCACCGGGACGTTGTCGATCACCGTCGACGACGACCTGGACGCCCGGGAGCCCACCGGCCGCCCACCCCAGGGCGAGGAGTGGGCCGGCACCGGTCGCGAGCTGTTCTCGGCCTTCCGCGCCACCGTCGGCCCGGCCGACGAGGGCGCGAGCGTCTTCGCGCCGGTCGCCACCGCGTCCCACCCGTCCCACGACCCGTCCCACGACCGGTCCCACGACCGGTCCGACGCTCCCGCGGAGGAGGTGCTCGTTGCCGAGCACGCCTGAGTCCCTGCCCTCGTTGCTCGACGTGGCCCCGGTCGTGCCCGTGGTCGTCGTCGACGACCCCGCGCACGCCGTGCCGCTGGCCCGGGCGCTGGTCGCGGGCGGGCTGCCGGTGATCGAGCTGACGCTGCGCACCCCGGCCGCGCTCGAGGCGGTGCGCGCCGTCGCCGACGAGGTCCCCGAGATCCTGCTCGGCGTCGGCACCGTGTGCACGCCCGGCCAGGCCGAGGCCGCCGCCGGCGCCGGCGCGCAGTTCCTGGTCTCGCCCGGCGCCACGCCGGGCCTGCTGGCCGCGATGCTCGGCACCGGCCTGCCGTTCCTGCCCGGCACGTCCTCGGTCTCCGAGGTGCTCACCGTCCTCGAGGCCGGGGTGGGCGAGATGAAGCTCTTCCCCGCGGAGGCGTCCGGGGGCACCGCCTGGCTCAAGGCGGTCTCCGGCCCGGTGCCGGCCGCCCGGTTCTGCCCGACCGGCGGGATCACGCCGGCCGGCGCGCCGGCGTACCTCGCGCTGCCGAACGTCGGCTGCGTCGGCGGCTCCTGGCTCACCCCCGCCGACGCGCTGCGCGACGGCGACTGGGCCCGCGTCGAGACCCTCGCCCGCGAGGCCGCCGCCCTCCGCCCCTGACGCCGAGACGTCCGTCGCACACAGCCGAGACGTCCGTTGCGAGCAGTCCACCCGTCCGTTGCGGACACCGGTCTGTCCGCAACCGACGGCTCGGGTGTCCGCAAGTGACGACTCGGCTGTTCGTAGCGGACGTCTCGGCCGTCATGTCGGGCGGGTGGGGAGGGTCATGTCGGCGGGACCTAGGCTCCGGGCGTGAGCCGTCCCGCCCCCTCGTGGCTGCCGGTCGCGGCCGTGGCGTGCACCCTGCTGCTGTGGGCCTCGGCGTTCGTCGCGATCCGCCACCTCGGCGCCGACTTCTCCCCCGGCGCGCTGTCGCTGGGCCGGTTGCTCGTCGGGTCGCTCACGCTCGGCGCGGTCGTCGTCCTCACCCGTCGCCGCGGCCCGGTCGGCGCCCAGGGCGACGGCCGGGGCGGCGCCCGCCTGCCGCGCCCGGGACGTCGGGAGTGGGCATCGCTGGTGACCGTGGGCGTGCTCTGGTTCGGCGTCTACAACCTCGCGCTGAACGAGGGCGAGCTGCGCGTCGATGCCGGCACCGCCGCGATGCTGATCCAGGTCTCACCGGTGCTCATCGCGCTGCTGGCCGCGGGCTTCCTCGGTGAGCGGTTCACCGCGTGGCTGGGCGCGGGGCTGCTGCTGGCCTTCGGCGGCGTCGCGGTGATCGCGCTCTCGAGCGCCCGCGCCGGCGACCGCGACCCGCTCGGCGTCCTGCTCGTGCTGCTCGCCGCCGTGGTCTACGCGATCTCGCTGGTCCTGCAGAAGCCGCTGGTGCGCCGCCTGCCCGCCCTCCAGGTGACCTGGCTGGCGTGCTCGATCGGCGCGGTCGTCTGCCTGCCCTGGACCGGCGCGCTGGTGCGGCAGGTCGCGGCCGCTCCCACCGCCTCGGTGTGGTGGGTGGTCTACCTCGGGGTCTTCCCCACCGCCCTGGCCTTCACCACCTACGCCTACGCGCTCGGCCGGATGGACGCCTCCCGGCTCGGTGTCAGCACCTACCTCGTCCCGCCGATCACGATCGTCCTGGGTGTCGTGCTGCTCGGCGAGGCGCCGCCGCCGCTGGCCTACGCGGGTGGCGCGCTGACGCTCGTGGGGGTGGTCGTGTCGCGACGGCGGTCACCCGCGCCCGCAGCGAGGGAGCTCAGCCCGACAGCGCCGCGCTGAGCTGGTCGCGCAACGCCCTGGTGGCCCGGCTGCGCAGCTGGCTGACCCGCGACTCGGTGACCTCGAGGACCTGGCCGATCTCGGCCAGCGTGAGCCCCTCGAAGAAGTACAGCGCGATCACCACCTGGTCGCGCTCGGGCAGCGTGCGCACCGCGCGCCGCAGCAGGTCGCGGGTGCCCTCGTCCTCGAAGGCCTCCTCCAGCCCCGGCCCCTCGTCGCCGAGCTCGGCGATCTCGTCCTCGCCGGCGCTGCCCATCTGCGTCGGCTTGCCGACCAGCTCGCGCAGCTCGGCCACGCTGGTCCCCATCCGGGCGGCGAGCTCGGCGTCCTCCGGGTCGCGCCCCAGCTCCTGGTGGAGCGCGGTCCGGGCGGTCTCGACCTCGCGCAGCCGGCTGCGCACCGAGCGCGGCACCCAGTCGGCGCTGCGGATCGAGTCGATGATGGCGCCGCGGATCCGCGGCACGGCGTAGGTCTGGAACTCCCAGCCCCGGTCCGGGTCGAACTTCTCGATGGCGTCCATCAGCCCGAAGACCCCCTCCGAGACCAGGTCCGCGGACTCCACCGATGCCGGCAGCCCGCTGCGCACGCGACCGGCGACGTACTTGACCAGCGGCGAGTACTGCAGGACCAGCTGGTTGCGGATCTCGGGATCCCGCGTGGCCTGGTACTCCCGCCACACCGCGGCCACCTCGGTCGTGGTCACCGGCCCGCCCCCTCGAGGACGGCCAGCGCCGCGGTCGGGTCCGCCCGGTAGCGCGCGATCAGCGCCGCGGTCGACTCGTCGAGGCGCCCGAACAGCGCGCTGCGGTACGCCGTGAGCTGCCGCTCCGCGGCCCGCAGCCGCTCCAGCACCGCCCCGGCCTCGGCGGCCGAGGCCGGCAGCGTCCACACCTCGGCGAGGTCGGGCAGCTCCGGCAGCGGGTCGGCGGCCCGCACCCGCAGCAGCGCCCGGCGCGACGCGCCGGACCCGGTGTCGCCGAGCACGCGGACCAGGTCGTCCAGGCCGATGGCCGCGCCCGCGGCCTGCTTGCCCCCGCTGCCGCCGGAAACGCCGGTGCCGCCGGGGCCCGCGGGACCGTCCCCGGCGTCGACCACCGCGCCCAGCAGGTCCAGGCGGGCGTGCACCACCCGCCGCCAGTAGGACGCGCGGTCCTCCTCGTCGCGCAGGTGCTGCCGGTAGGACCGCAGCTGCGGCAGCGTCAGCTCGTCGAGGCGCGGCGCCTCGCCCACCTCGAGGGTGCCGGGACCGGGGGCGGTCTCGTCGTTCACGGTCAACCTCCTGCGGCGCCCGCGGGGGTGGGGGACCACGGCGCGCCCCTCGATCGTGCCAGCCGGACCGCCCGGCGTCCGGCGCTTCGACGCATCGCCACCGTCCACACCCCTGGACACCGCGGGCGCCGGACCTCAAGTGGCGGCCCCGGTCGGCCGAAGACCGGGATGAGCCCACCGAGCCGTCACCCGAGCCCGTCACCCGAGCCCGCCGCCCGGGCCACCCGTCCACCAGCGCCCCGTCGGAGACCACCATGCGCCCCACCGCCGCCGCACCGGGCCGCTCCGCGAGCCCGCGGTGAGCGGGCTGCGCGAGGTCGGGGACCGGCTGCGCGGCGTGGTGCGCCGCCTCGGCGCCCGCGGTCACGACCCGCTGACCGGCCTGCCCGACCGCGGGGCGCTGCGCGACCGCGGTCCGCTGGCCGTCGCGACGGCCCGCGCTGCGGGCCGCCCGGTGGCGCTGCTGCTGCTCGACCTCGACGGGTTCAAGTCGATCAACGACCTGCTCGGGCACCACGAGGGCGACGCCGTCCTGGTCGCCGTCGCCCGGCGGCTCGGCGCGGTGGTGGGACCGCAGGACCTCCTGGTCCGCCTCGGCGGCGACGAGTTCGCCGTGCTGACCGGCCCGCTGGGCTCCCCGCACGCCGCCGACGAGCTGGCCGCCCGCGTGGTCGCCGCCGTGGCCGAGCCGCTGCACGTCGAGGAGCTCGACGTGGCGGTCACCGCCTCGGTCGGCACCGCCCTGCTCGACCGCGACGGCAGCACCGTCGGGGAGCTGCTGCGCGCCGCCGACCAGGCGATGTACGCCGCGAAGCGGGCCGGCGGCGACGCCGCCCGCACCTCCGCGGCCGACCCGACCGACCCGGTGCTGGCCGGCGTCCCCGGCCCCCGCCTGATCGCCGAGCTGCGCGAGGCGATCGGCGCGCAGCAGCTCGACGTCCACTACCAGCCGCAGCTGGACGCCGTCACCGGCCTGGTCACCGGCTACGAGGCGCTGGTGCGCTGGGAGCACCCGGACCTCGGCCTGCTGCTGCCCCGCCACTTCCTGCCCCAGGCCGAGCGCAGCGGGCTGCTCGGCGCGCTGACCGACGCCGTGGTCACCCGCGCGCTGGCCGACCTCGCCGGGCTCCGCGCTCTCGCCCCCGGCGCCCACCTGGCGCTCAACGTCTCGGCGCGCCACATGGCCGCGCGCGGCCTGGTCGCCGACCTGATCGCCCGCGTCGAGGACGCCGGGTGCGATCCCGCGACGCTGGTCCTGGAGATCACCGAGGCGGCCACCCGGCCCACGCCCGACGTGGCGGCGCTCTTCGAGTCGGTGCACGCCGCCGGGGTCCGGGTGAGCATCCACGGCTTCGGCCGCGACTCGTCCTCGCTGCGCTCGCTGTGGACGTTCCCCTCGGTGCGCCAGATCAAGATCGACCCCGACATCATCGCCCGGCTGCTCGGCGACCCCGCCACCGAGCGGCAGGTCCGCGGGATGGTCAGCGCCGCTCACGGCCTGGACATCCAGGTCGTCGCCGAGGGCGTCGAGACCGCCGCGGCCGTCTCGCGGCTCCAGGAGCTCGGCGTGGACACGCTGCAGGGCCGCTGGCTGAGCCCGGCCGCCGACCTCGCCGAGCTGGGCCGGCAGTCGCGGCACTGGACCGACGTCGGAGCGGCCGTGCGGCGCACGGCACGCAGCGCGGAACCGGCCGCCGATTGAGCCGTCAACCGGTGGTCTGGACCAGCGGCCGGGTTTCGCCGTTGCCGGGGTGCGGCCGGCCCGGGTGGGTTTGACTCTGCCTACCGGGTTGCGGGGGTGCTCGGACCCGTCACCAGCGTCCCAGCCACCGGAGGAAGTCCCGATGCACGCACCGGTCCTGCTGGTCGGCTACGACGCCACCGCGGCCCGCCGCACCCGGGACGACTTCATCTCGGGCGGGCTGACCAACCCCGTCCTGACCTGCGAGGACGGCTTCGAGGCCACGTCCTACCTGCTCGGCGCGGGCGACCTCGCGCAGCGCGAGCCCGCCCCGCTGCCCGTGGTCGTGGTGATGTCGATGCGGCTCCCGCTGGGCACCGCCGCCGACGTGCTGCGCACCATGCGCTCCCACCTGGGCCTGCGCCAGGTCGCCGTCCTGGTGACCGGCGGCGACCCCGACGAGGGTGACATCGCCGAGCTGCACCGGCTCGGCGCGACCTACCTCTCCAGCCACGTGGCGCCGCGGGCGCTGCTCGACGTGATCCGCGGCCTGGGCATGCCCTGGGCGCTCGAGCGCGCCGAGCTGGGCGTGCGATGACCCATCTCGACCCGCTCGACCTCGGCCTCGCGACGGGGCTGCCGCTGCGCGACCGCCTGGAGTCCCTGGCGCGGTCCGCGTTCGGTCGGGGCCACCACCTGGTGCTGCTCGCGGCGAGCGTGTCGAACGCCGACGAGCTCGCCGACGTCCTCGGCCACGACGGCCTCGCCGCGGTGGGCTCCGCGGTCGCCGGCCGCCTCGACTGCGCGGCGTCCGGCGTCCACGTGCTCCAGGCCACCCCGCTCGGCGGCCTGGTCGCCGCCGTCGTGGTCGAGCCGGGCACGTCGGCGACCGCACGGGCCGAGGCGCTCGCCGCGCAGCTGCGCGGGTTCGTCCGGATCGGCGGGGAACGGGTGTGGCCGGTGATCACGGTCGCGCTGCGTCGTTGCCGCCCCGACGACGAGGGCTGGCAGGCGCTGCGCGAGGTGCGCGGGGTGCTCTTCGAGGCCGGTCGGCGCCACCGCGGCTGCGTGCGCTGGCAGGACGAGCCCGACGACCGCGCCGGCGGGCCGGGCCGGGCGCTGCGCGCGCAGCAGGCCCTCGCCGTCCGTCGCGAGCTCGACCTCGTCGGCGACCTGGCGACCGCGCTGCACGAGGACCCCGCCCAGATCACCCTGGCCTACCAACCCGTCGTCGACCTGCGCAGCCGCACCCTGGTCAGCGCCGAGGCGCTGATGCGCTGGCACCACCCCCAGCGCGGCCCGGTCCCGCCCTGCGAGGCGGTCGCCGCCGCGGAGCGCTCCGGCCTGATCCACGACCTGGGACGGCTCGTGCTGGACCTCGCGCTCGAGCAGACCGCGGCCTGGCTGGGGCACCTGGGTCCGGCGTACCGCACCCACGTCAACGTCTCGGCGCTGGAGCTGCAGCGCCCCGGCTACGTCGAGGGGGTCGCCGCAGCGCTCGAGCGGGCCGGGGTGGCGCCGGAGCGGCTGCTGCTCGAGATCACCGAGACCGCGCTGCTGACCCAGGACCAGCACGTGCTGACCACCCTGTACCGGCTCCGGGCGCTCGGCGTCGGGCTCGGCATCGACGACTTCGGCACCGGCTACTCCTCGATCTCCCAGCTGCACCGGCTGCCGGTCGACACCGTGAAGATCGACCGCTCGCTGGTGTGCGACATCGCCACCTCGGCCACCGACTTCGACCTGATCCGCACCGTGCTCGGGCTGCTCAACACCACGCAGGTCACCGTCGTCGCCGAGGGGATCGAGGACGCCGTCCAGGCCTCCCACCTGCAGGCGGTCGGGGCGATGTTCGGCCAGGGCTACCTGCTCGGCCGTCCGGTGCCACCGGAGGTCTTCCTGCCCGACGTCGCACCGCTGCACCCCGTCGCGGCCCGGACGACCACGGCCTGAGCGCCCTGCCGGTCAGCGGCCCGGTCGGTCGTCCTCGGTCTCGAGCCAGCCGCGGAACGCCTCGAGGTTCGCCGTGGACTCCCCGCGCAGCAGCCGCCACTCCCACTCCTTGCGGATCGAGGACTCGAAGCCGAGCTCGAGGATGGCGTTGAACGACCCGTCCGACGTCGCCAGGACCGCGCCGAGCAGCCGGTCGAGCTCGGGCAGGTCGCCCGCCGCGTCGGAGGGGGCCGGGTCGAGCACCGTCAGCGGCAGCCGCCCGTCCAGGTAGATGTCGCCGAGGTGGTCGATGGCGAACGCGGCGCCGTAGGTGCGCAGGTTGCGCTGGAGCAGCCACCGGTAGACCCGCTCGTGCTCCTCGTCGGGCCGGCGGCACACGAACGCGTGCACGCCGAGCACGTGCACGCCGACGTCGAGGCGCACCGGCGTCTGGAGCTTGCGCTCCCCCGGCAACCCGAAGGAGAACACCCCGGCGGCCGTCTCGGTGTGCTCCAGGTCGTTGGCGTCGAGGTACGCCCGCAGCGCCGCCGCCCGCCGCTCCTGCTCCGGGCTGCGCTCCGCCGGGCCGGCCGCGTCGCCGGTCGCGGGGTCGGTGCCGCTCACGCGACCGACTGCCGGATCAGCCCGCGCGCCTGCTCGTAGACCTCGAGCGTGCGCTGCGCGGTGGCCTCCCAGGAGAACTCCCGGGCCTGGGCCAGCGCCCCGGTGCCCAGCGAGGACAGCAGCGCGGGGTCGCCGAGCAGCCGCTCGAGGGAGTCGGCCCAGCGGTGGGCGTCGTGGCCCTCCACGAGCAGCCCGCTCACGCCGTCGCGGACGACCGTGGTGAGTCCGCCGACGGCGGCGGCCACCACGGGCGTGCCGCAGGCCTGCGCCTCGGCGGCGACCAGCCCGAAGGACTCGTTGTAGGACGGGACGGCGACCAGCGTCGCGGCGGCGTACCAGCGCGCCAGCTCCTGCTGCGCCACCGGCGGGACGAACCGCACCACGTCGTCGACACCCAGCTCGCGCGCCAGCTGGACCAGGCTCGTCGGCCGGTCCAGGCCGCTGCCCGACGGTCCGCCGACCACGGGCACCACCAGCCCGGACCGCAGCCCGGGACGGCGCGCCAGCAGCTCGGCGACCGCGCGCAGCAGCACGTCGGGGCCCTTGAGCGGCTGGATCCGACCGGCGAAGAGCAGCACGGTGGCCGCGGTCGGCAGGCCCAGCGACGCGCGGACGCGGGCGGGGTCGCGCGGGGTGAAGGTGTCGAGGTCGACGCCGGGGTAGATCACCTCGACCCGCCCGGGGTCGGCGTCGTAGAGGTTGATCAGCTGCTTGGCCTCGAGGTCGGTGTTGGCGATCAGGGCGTCGGCCGCCTCGACGACCTGCTCCTCGCCGATCACGCGGGCGGCGGGCTCGGGGGTGTCGCCGGTCGCGAGCGCCTCGTTCTTGACCTTCGCCATCGTGTGCATCGTGTGCACCAGCGGGACCCCCCAGCGGTCGCGGGCCAGCGCCCCGACCTGGCCGGAGAGCCAGTAGTGCGAGTGCACCGCGTCGTAGTGGCCCGAGGGGTGGGCGGCCTCGGCGCGCAGCACCTCGCGGGCGAAGACGCACAGCTGGCCCGGGAGCTCCTGCTTGGTGAGCCCCTCGAACGGTCCGGCGTGGATGTGGCGCACGGTGACCCCGGGTCCGGCGACGACGGTCTCGGGGAGCGCCGAGCTGGTGGCGCGGGTGAAGATGTCGACCTCGACGCCCTGCCGGGCGAGCCGGCGCGAGAGCTCGGTGACGTACACGTTCATCCCGCCGGCGTCGCCGGTGCCGGGCTGGTCGAGCGGCGAGGTGTGCAGGCTGACCATCGCCACGCGGCGTACCGGTGCCCTCACGTCGCGCTCACCTCCGCTGGCTGGCCTCCGCTGGCCGGACCTGTGCTCCTGGTGCCCAACCCTGCGACCGCGGCAGTTGTTCCCGCGTCCCCGCTGCGGGTGGTCCGCAGCGGACATGATGGGGGCCATGAGCTCCCCCGCCGACCCCGCCAGCACCCCGACCCAGCCCCTCGCCGTCGTCACCGGCGCCAGCAGCGGCATCGGCGCCGCCACCGCGCGCGTCCTGGCCGGCGCCGGCTTCCGGGTGGTGTGCGCGGCGCGCCGCTCCGAGCGGGTCGCGGCGCTCGCCGAGGAGATCGGCGGCACCGCGGTGACCTGCGACGTCACCGACGCGGCGTCGGTCGCCTCGCTGGCCGACGCGGTCGGGCCACGGCTCGACGTGCTGGTCAACAACGCCGGTGCGGCGCTCGGGATGGGCCCGGTGGCCGAGGCCGACACCGACGAGTGGCGCGCGATGTACGAGGTCAACGTGATCGGGCTGGTGCAGGTCACCCGCGCGCTGCTGCCCGCGCTGGTCGCCTCGGGCGCCGGGACGATCCTCAACGTCGGCTCCACCGCCGGCCGGATCGCCTACGAGGGCGGCGCGGGCTACACCGCCGCGAAGCACGGCACCCAGGTGGTCTCCGAGACGCTGCGCCTGGAGCTGTTCGACCAGCCGGTGCGGGTCTGCGAGATCGCGCCCGGGATGGTGCGCACCGACGAGTTCAGCCTCAACCGGTTCGGCGGCGACCAGGAGAAGGCCGACGCGGTCTACGCCGGCGTCGCGGAGCCGCTGACCGCCGAGGACGTCGCCGACGCGATCGGCTGGATGATCACCCGCCCGCCCCACGTCAACGTCGACCAGCTGGTCATCAAGCCCCGCGCCCAGGCCGCCCAGCACAAGGTCCACCGCGTCACCTGACCCGCCGAGGCGTCCGTCGCGAGCAGCCGACCCGTCCGTCGCGAGCACCCGACCCGTCCGTTGCGAGCACCCGGGCCCCGGCTGGCAGACTGCGCCGCGTGCAGACCATCGGGTTGATCGGCGGGATGAGCTGGGAGAGCAGCGCGGTCTACTACGAGGCGCTCAACCGCGGTACGCAGCAGCGCCTCGGCGGCCTCGCCTCCGCGCGCACCGTGCTGGCCTCGGTCGACTTCGCCGAGGTCGACGCGCTCCAGCGCGCCGAGCGCTGGGACGACGTCGCCGACGTGCTGGTCCGGGCCTCGCAGGGCGTCGAGCGCGCCGGCGCCGACCTGCTGCTGCTGTGCACCACGACCTTCCACCGGGTCGCCGAGCAGGTGCAGGACGCGGTCGGCATCCCGCTGCTCCACCTCGCCGACGTGGTCGCCGACGCCTGCCGCGAGCAGGGGGTCGAGCAGGTCGGGTTCGTCGGCACCTCGCTGGCGATGTCGCGGGCGTTCTTCCTCGACCGGCTGACCTCGCACGGGCTCCACGTGCACGTGCCGGCCGAGCACCACCACGAGGAGCTCGACGCGATCATCTACGGCGAGCTGGTGCACGGACGCGTGCTGGACTCGTCCCGCCGCACCGTCGTGGGTCTCGTCGAGGAGCTGTGGGACGCCGGCTCGGGCGGCGTCGTGCTCGGCTGCACCGAGCTGGAGCTGCTGGTGCGCCAGGCGGACGTCGAGCTGCCGCTGTTCCCCTGCACCACCCTCCACGTGGCCGCCGCCCTGGACCGCGCCCTGACCTGAGGAGACGCCGCCCCTGCTCGCCACGGGCCACTCGGCTGCTCGCGACGGACGTCTCGGCTGTTCGTGGCGGACGTCTCGGCTACTGCGGCGGGGGGTCGTCCGTCGAGCGGCGACCGAGCGAGGCGATCGCGAGCAGGATCAGCACCGAGCCGACCAGGCCGGCGGGCGTGAGCCGCTCGCCGAGCAGCAGCACCGCGATCAGCACGGCGGTGACCGGCTCGAGCAGGGTCGCCACGACCGCGGCGCCGCTGGGCGTGGTGCGCAGGCCGGCGAACAGCAGCGCGTAGGCGCCCGCCATCGTCACCACGCCGAGGTAGACCACGAGCAGCCAGGTGCCGGTGTCGCCGGTGAGCACCGGCCGCCCCTGGAGCAGCGGCAGCAGCAGCCCGCCGGGCACCAGCACGACCGCCGCCACCGTCATCGTCGAGGAGGTCACGGTGAGGGTGTCCAGGCGCTGGGAGAGCGGGCCGCCGACCTCCGCGGAGAGGCCGTACGCCGCACCCGCCGCGAGCGCGGTCAGCACGCCGAGCGCGGGGTCGGTGCCCACGGCGTCCCCACCCCCGACCAGGGCGACCAGGAGCAGCCCGACCACCGCCACGACCACGGTCGCGAGCGCTCCGGGCCGCGGCAGCCGCCGGTCGCGCACGCTCGCGACGACCAGCAGCAGCACCGGCGCGAACCCGAGGCAGACCACGGTCGTCACGCTGACCCCCGCCCACACCACCGCGAGGAAGAACAGCAGCTGGAAGGTCGCCGTCAGCGTGCCGACGGCCACCACCCGGCGGCGTTGCGTGAGCGCCGCCGCGACGCAGTGCCGCACCCGTCCGAGCGCGGCCACCACGACCAGCAGCACCGCGACCGCGACGAGCGCGCGCAGCGCGCCGATCGTCAGCGGCGACAGCGCCGAGCCGCGCACGGCGAGCTGCACCGCCGGGCCGATCGTGCCCCACACCACCCCGGCCAGGCAGACCAGCAGCAGCCCGCGGCCGGCCGCGGCCGGCCGCTCGGTCCCGGTCGGGGTCGGCGGGGCGGTCAGGGGGCCTCGGACTCGGACGGCGAGGCGCTCTCGCTCACGTCGACCGCGGTGCTGCACTCCTCGGCCAGCGGCCGCGTCTCGGCGTCCAGGTCCTCGAGGTCGTTGAGCTGGGAGACCAGCTCGTCGGGCTGGAAGTCGCGCACCGAGGTGACCACCTCGTCGATCAGCCGCGTCGCCTCGGTGATGTTCTCCGCCGCGTCCTCGCAGGCGCCGGGCAGGGTCACCACGGTGTCGCCGTTCTCGGCGGGGGCCTCGGACGGGCTGGGCCCGGACGTCGGCTCGGCGGCCCGCAGCGGCGCGTCCCCGCCACCGGCCCAGACCACGACCGCGCTCAGCACCAGGCCCGCCACGAACGTCGCCACCGGCAGCAGCCGGACGCCCCACCGCTGCCACCAGCTCTCGTGGGCCTCGATCTCGGTCATCCGGCGTGCTCTCCTTCGGCGGCGGCCCCGAGCGGGTGCGCCCGGGTGTCGGTCGGCTCTGGTAGGACAGGGCCCGTGTCCTCGACCATACGGGTAGCCGCCGACCACAAGACGTTGCGACTGCTCGACGGCGTCGTCCTGTTCTGGGTCGCCTTCTGGGTCGCCCTGGGCGTGTGGACCGGGGTCACGCTGTGGCAGGCCGCCGACGTCGGCGACACGATCGCCAGCTCCGGGCGGACCCTGGACTCCGTGGGCGAGGGCCTGCAGGAGCTCGCCGGCGTCCCCGTCATCGGCGAGCGACCCGGCGAGATCGGCGGCGAGGTCACCGAGTCCGCGGTCGACATCACCTCGCGCGGCGAGGTCGTCAAGGGCCAGCTGCGCCAGCTCGGCGTCGTCCTCGGCATCGCGGTCGTCGGCATCCCCGTCTCCCCCGTCCTGGGCCTCTACCTGCCGCTGCGGGTGCGCCGCGGCCGCGAGACGACCTCGATCCGCCGCCAGCTCGACGAGCACGCCGACGACCCGGGCTTCGAGCGCTACCTCGCCGACCGGGCGCGCGCCTCGCTGCCGTACGCGACCGTCGCCGCGCTGGACCCCTCCCCCGACCACCGCGAGAGCGACCGCGCCCTCGCCGACGCCGAGCTGGCGCGCCTGGGCATCAAGCGGAAGCGTCCCGCGAGCGCGTCGGCCGGTGCGGGCGCCGGCTCCCGCGACCCGGGTCCGACGGGGGACTGATCCGTGGCCGACCCGTCCCGGCCGGGCGGGGTGAGCGGCGCGCTCGCCCGCGGGCTGGTGGCCGCCCGGTGGCTGGTGATCGCCGCGTGGGTGGCCGTGGTCGTGGCGTGCCTGTCCTTCCTGCCCGCGCAGACCACCGGGGGCGGCGGCCTCGACGGCCTGCTCTCCGGTGACACGCCCGCGGTGCAGACCGAGCTGCGCTCGGTGGAGCTGTTCGGGTTCCCGCTCATCGCGCGCACCGTCGTCGTCCAGCGCGACCCCGACGGCATCTCCCCCTACCTCCAGGCGCGCACGGTCGTGCGCGCGGTGGCCGTCGACCGTGGTCGCGCCGGTGACGTCGACCCGATCCTCGGGGCGCTGCCGCTGACCAACACCCTCGGGCTGTTCCCGGGGTCGAACGAGTCCGACACCACCTCGCTGACCTACCTGCTCTTCGGCCCCGACAACACCCTGGGCGCCCGCACCCGCGCCGCCGAGCGGTACGCCGACCGGTTCTTCTCCGAGCGCGACCAGGTCGTCGGTGTCACCGGCTCGGCGCCGGCCCGCTCGCTGCAGGGCTCGATCATCCGCGACGCCCTGCCCATGGTGGAGGGGTTCACGCTGCTGGCGATCGTGCTGATCGTGGGGGCGGCGTTCCGCTCGCTGGTCGCCCCGGTGCTGGCGCTGGTCACGGCGGGGGTCGCCTACGTGGTGACGCTGCGGCTGACCGCGTACTTCTCCGACCGCTTCGACCTGGCGAGCCCCGACGAGCTCGAACCGGTCGTGGTCGCGCTGCTGCTCGGCGTGGTCACCGACTACGTGATCTTCTTCTGCACCTCCCTGCGCGACCAGTCACCCGCGCTGGTGCGCGGCGAGGCCGACGCCGCCGAGGTGCGCCGCGCGATGCGGGCCGCGACGACCGCCGCGATCGCGCGCTCGGGTCCGATCGTCGCCGTGGCCGGCCTGGCGGTCGCGGCCGGCACGGCCACGCTGCTCAACGCCGGGTCGCCGTTCTTCCGCGCGCTCGGACCGGCGCTGGCCTTCACCGTCAGCGTCGGGCTCGTCGTGGCCGTCACCCTGGTGCCGGCGATGATGGCGATCGCCGGCGACCGGATCTTCTGGCCCTCCCGCCGCCCCCGGGAGCGGGAGGGCTCCTCGGGCGCGGCCGCGCTCGCGACCGTGCGCACGCCCGAGTGGCCGCGCGCGGTGATCGACCGGGTGACCGCCACCCGCCGGGCCGCGCTGCTGGTGCTGGTGCCCTGCCTGGGCGGTCTGGCGCTGGCCGCGACGCTGGTGCTCCGACTGGACCTCGGGGTCTCCTTCATCGGCGCGCTGCCACCGGACGCCCCGATCCGGCAGGCGGCCGTCGAGGCGCAGGAGGGCTTCGCGGAAGGGATCCTCTCCCCCACCGAGATCGTCGTCGAGGGCGACGGGGTCGCCGGGCGGGACGCGGCGCTGCGCCGGCTCGGCACCGGCCTGGGCGCGCTGCCCGGGGTGGCCGGCGTGCTCGGCCCCGGCTCGCAGCCGGGTCCCGTCGAGCGCCAGCTGCTGCTGGCCGACAGCGGCGACGCGGCCCGCTACCTGATGATCCTCGACAGCGACCCGCTCGGCGCCGACGCCGTGCGCACCACCGAGCTGGTGCAGCGGACCCTGCCGGGGTTGATGCGCCAGTCCGGGCTCGCCGGGGCCACCGTCGCGCTGGCCGGCGACAGCGCGACGGCGGCGTTCCTGGTCGCGCAGACCGAGGCCGACCTGCTGCGGATCGCGCTGACCGCCGTGGCGGCCAACCTGCTGATGCTGCTGCTGTTCCTGCGCGCCGTGGTGGCCTCGGTGCTGCTGCTGGCCACCAGCCTGCTCTCGCTCGGCGCGACGCTCGGGATCACCAGCGCGCTGTTCGACGTCCTCGACCCCGGCCTCGGGCTCACCTTCTACGTGCCGTTCGCGGCGGCCGTGCTGCTGGTGGCCTTCGGCTCCGACTACAACATCTTCACCGTCGGCCACGTCTGGGAGGACGCCCCGGGCCGCACGATGCGGGCGGCGCTGCGCCACGCCCTGCCCTCGTCGGTGAGCGCGGTGGTCACCGCCGGCCTGGCCCTCGGCGCGAGCTTCGGCCTGCTCGCGCTGGTGCCGCTCGGCCCGTTCCACCAGCTCGCGTTCGCGGTCGCCCTCGGGATCTTCCTGGAGATCTTCGTGGTCCGCCTGCTCGTCGTCCCGGCCATGCTCTCGCTGCTCGGCCCCCGCGCCGCCTGGCCCAGCCGCCGCTTCGGCGTCCGCAGCCGCGTCCACGGCCCCGTCTCCCGCTGAGCCGACCGACGTCCGCTACGAACAGCCGAACCGTCCGTTGCGAACAGCCGAACCGTCCGTTGCGAACAGCCGAACCGTCCGTTGCGAACAGGCCCGCCGCGTCAGGCCCGGTCCGGCGGGAAGCCGCCGGTGGCGACCGGGCCCCAGTCGGACACGGTGATCCGCAGCAGCGACTTGCCCTGCCGACGCATCGCGGCGCGGTACTCCTCCCAGTCGTCGTGCTCGCCGGCGATGCAGCGGAAGTACTCCACCAACCCGTCTTCAGCCTCCGGGTCGGGCATGTCGAGGACCTCGGCGCGTCCCGTGCACCTGCACGTAGGGACCGTCCCAGTCCTCGGAGTGGACGACGACGCTGACCGCCGGGTCGCGGCGCAGGTTGGCGGCCTTCGCGCGCTGCGGATAGGTCGCCACGACGACCCGCCCCGTCGGCGTCGACGCCGCCGGTCACCGGCGACGCCTGCGGCCGACCGTCGCGGCGCGAGGTGATCAGCGTCATCCGGTGCCGCGGGCGGACGAAGTCGAGCAGCTCGTCCCGGGTGACGCGGTCGGCGGTGGCGTAGGTGACCATGGGACGAGACTAGGCCGCGACGACGCACCGCCAGGCGCGCCGCGGCACGCCGCCACACCCCGACCCCGCACCGCACCAGGAGTGCCGATGACCCCCGACCACCGGGCCGACGTCCCCACCGACGAGGGGACGGGAGCGACCCCTGCCAGCGGCGTGGACGACGCCGCGCTGCGCTCGCTGCGGGTCTGGAACCTCGCCCTCACCGTGCTGCACGCAGCGCAGGCCGTCGCCGTGCTGGTCCTGGCGACAGGCTTCGTGATCACGGTGACCGAGACCCTGCCGACCGGGCCGCCGGGCACCGCACCCGCGGCGCCCGAGGGCCTGGTCGACGTCCGGATCGGGTGGGCCATCGCGGCGTTCCTGCTCCTCGCCGCCCTCGACCACGGGTTGACCGCCACCGCCGCGCGCGGCCGGTACGAGACGGATCTGCGCGCGGGCATCAACCGCTTCCGGTGGGCGGAGTACTCGCATCAGCGCGACGATCATGATCGTCCTGATCGCCTTCTACGCCGGCGTCACCGGGATCAGCGCGGTCATCGCCATCGTCGGCGCCAACGTCTCGATGATCCTCTTCGGGTGGCTGATGGAGCGCGAGAACCCGCCCGGGCGCACGACCACCACGATGCTGCCGTTCTGGTTCGGCACGGTCGCCGGCACGGCGCCCTGGCTCGCGATCGGGTGGAACATCCTGGCCGCCGAGACGGTGCCGGGCTTCGTCTACGGCATCTTCGTCTCGCTGCTGGTCTTCTTCTCCACGTTCGCGGTCAACCAGTGGCTGCAGTACCGCGGCATCGGCCCGTGGCGCAGCTACGCGTTCGGCGAGAAGGCGTACCTCGTGCTCAGCCTGGTCGCGAAGTCCGCGCTGGCCTGGCAGATCTTCGGCGGCTCGCTGGCCGGCTGAGCCGCCCGCGGCGGACCGCCGATGCGGGCGGACCCGCCCGGCGCACCTAGACTCACCGGGGCCGTCCGGCCCGCTCCCCCACCGGAAGAGACCCGCTCCCCCATGTCCGAGACCCTGTCGACCACCGACGCCGCCACCGGCGCGACCCCCGGCGCGACCCCCGGCGCGATCCCCGACGCCGCGGCCGCCGCCGCGCAGGCAGCGGCCGCCGCCGTCCCCGACGCCGCGACCCGGACCGCCTCGCTGCGCAACGTCGCGATCGTCGCGCACGTCGACCACGGCAAGACCACGCTGGTCGACGCCATGCTCAAGCAGGCCGGCGCGTTCAGCGCCCATCAGGCCGAGAGCGTCGCCGACCGCGTCATGGACTCCGGCGACCTCGAGCGGGAGAAGGGGATCACGATCCTCGCCAAGAACACCGCGGTCCACTACACCGGCCCGTCCGCGCCGCAGGGCATGACCATCAACATCATCGACACCCCCGGCCACGCCGACTTCGGCGGCGAGGTCGAGCGCGGCCTGTCCATGGTCGACGGGATCGTGCTGCTGGTCGACGCCTCCGAGGGGCCGCTGCCGCAGACCCGCTTCGTGCTGCGCAAGGCGCTGAACGCGGACATGCCCGTCGTCCTGGTCGTGAACAAGGTCGACCGTCCCGACGCGCGGATCGCCGAGGTCGTCGACGAGACCTACGAGCTGTTCATGGACCTGCTCGACGACTCCCACTCCCAGGACGCCCTCGACTTCCCGGTCGTCTACGCCTCCGGCAAGGCCGGCGTCGCCAGCCTGACCCAGCCCGACGACGGCACGCTGCCCGGCGACGCGACCGACCTCGAGCCGCTGTTCAGCACCATCCTGGACACCATCCCGGCGCCGACGTACGTCGAGGGCGCACCGCTCCAGGCCCACGTGACGAACCTCGACGCCTCCCCGTTCCTCGGGCGGCTCGCGCTGCTGCGCGTCCACCAGGGGACGCTGCGCAAGGGCCAGACCGTGGCGTGGATGCGCCGCAACGGCGAGGTCAAGAACGTCCGCGTCACCGAGCTGCTGGTCACCGAAGGCCTGGAGCGCAAGCCCGGCGAGGCGGCCGGGCCCGGTGACATCGTCGCCGTCGCGGGCATCCCCGAGATCACGATCGGCGAGACCCTCGCCGACCCGGAGAACCCGGTCGCGCTGCCGCTGATCCACGTCGACGAGCCCGCCATCTCGATGACGATCGGCACCAACACCTCCCCGCTCGTCGGGCGCACCAAGGGCGGCAAGGTCACCGCGCGCCTCGTCAAGGACCGCCTCGACGCCGAGCTCGTCGGCAACGTCTCGCTGCGGATCCTGCCCACCGAGCGCCCGGACGCCTGGGAGGTCCAGGGCCGCGGCGAGCTGGCGCTGGCGATCCTGGTCGAGCAGATGCGCCGCGAGGGCTTCGAGCTGACCGTCGGCAAGCCGATCGTGGTCACCAAGGAGGTCGACGGCAAGCTGCACGAGCCGTTCGAGCGCCTGACCATCGACGCCCCCGAGGAGTACCTCGGCACGATCACCGAGCTGCTCGCCTCCCGCAAGGGCCGCATGGAGGGGATGACCAACCACGGCACCGGCTGGGTGCGCATGGAGTTCGTCGTCCCGGCGCGCGGCCTGATCGGCTTCCGCACCGAGTTCCTCACCGACACCCGCGGCACCGGCATCGCCCACAGCATCTCCGAGGGCTACGAGCCGTGGGCCGGGGAGATCCGCTCGCGGACGAACGGCTCGCTGGTCGCCGACCGCAAGGGCGCCGCGACGGCGTACGCGATGACGAACCTGCAGGAGCGCGGCACGATGTTCCTCGAGCCGACCACCGAGGTCTACGAGGGCATGATCGTCGGCGAGAACTCGCGCGCCGACGACATGGACGTCAACATCACCAAGGAGAAGCAGCAGACCAACATCCGGTCCGCGACCTCCGACAACTTCGAGAAGCTGATCCCGGCGCGCAAGCTCTCGCTGGAGCAGTGCCTGGAGTTCTGCCGCGACGACGAGTGCGTCGAGGTCACCCCCGACCAGGTCCGGATCCGCAAGGTCGTGCTGGACGCGCACGAGCGCGCCAAGACCGCCGCCCGCGCCCGCAAGTCCGGCTAGCCCCAGCTCACCGCACGCCGAGACGCCCGTTCCGAGCAGCCGAGACGTCCGTAGCGAACAGCCGAGACGTCTATTACGGACACATCACCCGTAGCCGGGCGCGGACGAAAAACGCTACGCCGCCGCGCCCGCCCACGGGCTTGCTCACAACCGACGACTCGGCTGCTCGTAACGGACGCTTCGGCTGTTCGTAGCGGACGTGTCGGCGGGTCAGTCGGGCTGGGCGGTGAGGCCGGCGGAGCCGATGCCGGCGACGGCGGCGGTCTCGTCGTTGTCGGAGGTGTCGCCGGAGACGCCGACGGCGCCCATCAGCTCGCCGTCGCCGTCGCGCACCAGCACGCCACCGGGCACCGGCACCAGCGAGCCGCCGATGGCGGCGCCGGCGGCGGTGACGAAGTAGGCCTGCTGCTCGGCTCGGTTCATGATCGAGCGCGAACCCATCCCGAGCGCCAGCGCGCCGTGGGCCTTGCCGCGGGCGACGTCGAAGCGGCCGATCGAGGAGCCGTCCTCCCGCTCGACGGCCACCACGTGGCCGCCGGGGTCGAGGACGACCACGGTCAACGGCTTGAAGCCCTGCTCGGCGCCCGCTGCGCGGGTGCCCGCGACGATCGTGCGGGCGGTCTCGAGGTCGAGGTGGCGGTGGGTCATGCGGTGGCTCCGTCCGTCGGGTGCGACTGGGTCTGGTCGAGCTCGGCCTTCCGCGCGGCGCGGCGGCGGTGGAGCACCGGCTCGGTGTAGCCGGAAGGCTGGCCGGTGCCCTCCAGGCACAGCTCGCGGGCGGCCAGGAACGCCTGGCCCTCGAAGGACGGCGCCATCGGCACGTACCCGGGGGTGCCCTCGTTCTGCTCGTCGACGACGGCGGCCATCCGGCGCAGCGTCTCCTCGACCTGCTCGGTCGAGACCACGCCGTGGTGCAGCCAGTTCGCCACGTGCTGCGAGGAGATCCGGCACGTGGCGCGGTCCTCCATCAGGGCCGTGCCGGTGATGTCGGGGACCTTCGAGCAGCCGATCCCGGCGTCGATCCAGCGCACGACGTAGCCCAGGACACCCTGGGTGTTGTTGTCGAGCTCGGCCTGGCGGTCCTCCTCGGACCACTCCTCGGGCGAGCCGACGGGCAGGGTGAGCAGCTGGCGCAGGCTCGTCCGGCGGCCACCGGCGAGCTCCTCCTGCCGCGCGGCCACGTCGACCTGGTGGTAGTGCAGCGCGTGCAGGGTGCCGGCGGTCGGCGAGGGCACCCACGCGGTGTTCGCGCCGGCGCGGGGGTGGCCGACCTTCTGCTCGAGCATGTCGGCGAGGTCGTCGGGCGCGGGCCACATCCCCTTGCCGATCTGGGCGCGGCCGCGCAGCCCGGCGGCGAGGCCGGTGTCGACGTTCGCGTCCTCGTACGCCGCGATCCACGGCTCGGACTTCATCGCGGCCTTGCGGACCACGGGCCCGGCCTGCATGTCGGTGTGGATCTCGTCGCCGGTGCGGTCGAGGAAGCCGGTGTTGATGAACGCGACCCGCTCGCGGGCCACGCGCAGGCAGGCGGCGAGGTTGGCCGACGTGCGGCGCTCCTCGTCCATGATCCCGACCTTGACGGTGTGGCGCGGCAGGCCGAGGGCGTCCTCGACGCGGTCGAACAGGTCGCAGGTCAGCTGCACCTCGTCGGGGCCGTGCATCTTCGGCTTCACCGCGTACATCGACCCGGCGCGCGAGTTGCTCAGCCGCGGGCGCCCGTCGGGGCCGGTGGGACCGCCGCGCAGGTCGTGGCAGCTGCCGAGCCCGGTGACGAAGGCGTCGATGATCCCCTCCGGGGCGGGCCGGCCCTCGGCGTCGAGCACCGCGTCGGTGGTCATCAGGTGGCCGACCTGGCGGATGAACAGCAGCGACCGGCCGGTCAGCGTGCTCTCCTGCCCGTCGCGGCCGATCATCGTGCGGTCGGGGTTCATCGCGCGGGTGAAGGTCTGGTCACCCTTGGTGACCTCCTCGGCGAGGGTGCCCTGCATCAGCTGCAGCCAGTTGCGGTAGCCCAGGACCTTGTCGTCGGCGTCGACGGCGGCCACCGAGTCCTCGAGGTCCATGATCGTGCTGAGGGCGGCCTCGAGCACGACGTCCTTGACCCCGGCTGCGTCGTCGCGACCGATGGGGTGCTCGCGGTCGACCTGCACCTCGACGTGCAGCTTGTGGTGGCACAGCACGACCGCCTCGGGAGCGGCCGCGTCGCCGCGGTGGCCGACGTGCTGCTCCGGGTCGACCAGGCGCAGCGTCCGGTCGCCGACGGTGACCGCGAGGCCCTCGTCGTCCACGGCGTACGACGTCGCGTCGGCGTGGGAGCCGCCCTCGAGCGGCAGGTGCTCGTCGAGGAACGCCTTGGCGCGCTCGACCACGGCAGCGCCGCGCGTCGGGTTGTAGCTGCTGCCCGGCTCCTTGCCGCCGTCGGTGCCGATGATGTCGGAGCCGTAGAGCGCGTCGTAGAGCGAGCCCCAGCGGGCGTTGACCGCATTGGTCGCGAAGCGGGCGTTCAGCAGCGGCACGACCAGCTGCGGCCCGGCCATGCTGGCGACCTCGGGGTCGACGCCGGAGGTGACCACGTCGACGTCCTCGGGCTCCTCGACCAGGTAGCCGATCTCGCGCAGGAACGCCTCGTACTCGGCGTACGCGTCGTCGCCGACCCGCCCCGGGCGGTCGCGGTGCCACTGGTCGATGGTCTGCTGCAGCTCGTCGCGGGTGGCCAGCAGCGCCCGCTGCCGGGGGCCGAGGTCGGCGAGCGCCGAGGCGAGCCCGTCCCAGAAGGCGTCCTCCTCGACGCCGGAGCCGGGGATCGCCTCCTCGCGCACGAAGCGGTGCAGGGCGGGGTGGACGGAGAGACCCGCCACCTCGACGGCCCCTGCCTGGTGGGCGACCTGCTCGGTCATGGCTGCGCCTCCTGCGACGACGGGTGTGCTGCGATCCATCCTGGCATCGCGTTCCACGATGTGGAACAGTGGGTACGACCCAACGAACGTTTCCAGGAGGTCCCACCAGTGTCAACCGCCGGCGCGGGTGGCGTGCAGTCGCTGCACCGCTCGCTCGACCTCGTCGCCGCCCTCGAGGCGGCCGGCGCCGCGGGGGCGGGGCAGGGTCACCTGGCGCTGGCCGAGCTGGCCGCGGCGGCGGGCGTGCCGGCCGCCACGGCGCACCGGCTGCTGCGCACGCTGGTCGAGCGCGGGTACGTGCGCCAGCGCCCCGACCGCCGCTACGCGCTGGGGTTCCGGCTGGTGCCGCTGGGGCGCACGGCCGGCTCCCAGCTCGACGAGGTGGCACGCGAGGTGCTCACCGACCTGGTCGAGGACCTCGGCGAGACCGCCAACCTCGCCGTCCTGTCCGGCCCCCGCGCGGAGTACGTCGCGCAGGTGCCGGGACGCTACGCGATGCGGATGTTCACCCAGGTCGGTCATCGCGTCGACCTGCACTGCACCGGTGTCGGCAAGGCGATGCTGGCCCACCTCGACGACGAGGCCGTGGCGGCGGTGGCCCGCGAGGGGCTGCCGCGGCGCACCGAGCACACGCTGACCAGCCTGCCGGCGCTGCGCGACGCCCTGGCCGGCGTGCGCGAGCGCGGCTACGCCGAGGACCGCGAGGAGCAGGAGCTCGGCGTGCGGTGCGTGGCGGTGCCGGTGGCCGGGTCGGGCGTCGGCATGGCGGTGTCGGTCTCCGGGCCGCTCACCCGGGTCACCGACGCCGTCGTCGAGCGCGCCGTGCCGGCGCTGCGGGCGGCGGCGCAGCGCCTCACCGACGGGCGCACCGACGGCCGCACCGACGGCCGCGCGGAGGGCGCGCGGCCGCCCGTGACGGGCAGCCGGCCACCCCCCGGCGCGGTTGACACGGCAGGTCTGCGCAGCGGACAGTGACGGTGACCACTCGTTCCGCCTGACGGAATCCGCATCGTGGAACGCTGCTGCCCGCCCTCGTCTCCTGGGAGTGACCCCGTGTCCACCACGACCGCCGACCCCACCACGCAGTCCCGCGCCGACGGCCCGGACCTCGCGCCGCTGATCCAGGCCCTCCCCGAGGGCGCGGTGATCACCGAGGCCGACTCGATGGCCGGCTACCGGCAGGACTGGGCCAAGGACCCCGACGCCGGGCTGCCCCTGGTCGTCGTCCGGGCCACCTGCACCGAGGACGTCGTCGCGGCGGTGCGCTTCGCCGCCGAGCACGGCATCTCGGTCATCCCCCGCGGCGCCGGCACCGGCCTGTCCGGCGGAGCCTCGGCGCTCGACGGCTGCCTGGTGCTCTCCACCGAGCGGATGCGCGACATCGACGTCGACCCCGTCACCCGCACCTGCGTGGTGCAGCCGGGCCTGCTCAACGCCGAGGTCAAGAAGGCGTGCGCCGGAGCACGACCTCTGGTACCCGCCGGACCCGTCGTCGTACGAGATCTGCTCGATCGGCGGCAACATCGCCACCAACGCCGGCGGCCTGTGCTGCGTGAAGTACGGCGTGACCCGCGACTACGTCCTCGGCCTCACGGTCGTGATGGCCGACGGCACCGTGATGAACCTCGGTGGGCCGCGCCTGAAGGACAGCGCCGGGCTGTCGCTGACCCAGCTGTTCGTCGGCAGCGAGGGCACGCTCGGGATCGTCACCGAGATCGTGCTGCGCCTCGTGCCCAAGCAGCGCCCGCCGGCCACGCTGGTGGCGACCTTCTCCTCCCTCGACGACGCCACCGCGACGGTGCTGGCGATCACCCGCACGATGCGCCCCTCGATGCTGGAGTTCATGGACAAGGTGTCCATCAACGCCGTCGAGGACGTCACCAAGATGGGCCTGGACCGCGACGCCGAGGCGATGCTGGTCATCCAGTCCGACGAGCCGATCACCTACGCCGCCGAGGAGATCGAGAAGATCACCGGCCTCTGCGAGGAGAACGGCGCCACCGAGGCCTTCTCCACCGACGACGCCGAGGAGGGCGAGCAGTTCGTCGTCGCCCGACGGATGGCGATCCCGGCCGTGGAGCAGAAGGGCACGCTGCTGCTCGAGGACGTCGGCGTCCCGCTGCCCGAGCTGGGCGCGCTGGTGCGCGGGATCGCCGAGATCGCGGCGAACCGCGAGGTGATGATCTCGGTCATCGCCCACGCCGGCGACGGCAACACCCACCCGCTGATCGTCTTCGACCCCACCGACACCGAGCAGGCGGCCCGCGCCCAGCAGGCCTACGGCGAGGTGATGGACCTCGCGATCGGCCTCGGCGGCACCATCACCGGCGAGCACGGCGTGGGCCGGCTGAAGAAGGCCTGGCTCGGCGCCTACCTCGGCGACGACGTGCTGGCGCTGAACCACAAGATCAAGGCCGCCCTGGACCCGCAGGGCATCCTCAACCCGGGCGCCGCCTACTAGGCCTCAGCGGCCCGGCGGCAGCCCCACCACGGCCAGCCCGTCGATGCGTACCGGCTTGCGGCCCCGGGCGACGATGCGGATGTCTCCGTCGGCGGCGTTCGCGAAGCGCGTCACCGAGAACGGCTGCGCGTCGCGCCGCGGCCCGGCGAGGTCGACGACCCGCAGCAGCGCGGACTCGAGGTAGACCCGGACCTTGCCGGAGCGCGGGGTCTGGCCGGCGATCAGCTCCAGGCTCTCCGCGGCCCGGACCTCGACGCGCAGCGTGTCCCGACGCCCGTCCGCGACCCGCTCGGTCCCGCGGAAGGCGCCCTCGTCGGAGCGCTCGCGCCACCGCCCGCTGGCCTGCCGCATCTCGCGGTCGTCGACCGGCACCGTGATCCGGCGGGTGGCCGGCGTCGGGTCGGTCACGCCGCGCGGCGACGTGGCGGCCACGGCGATCTCGTAGGTCCCTGCGCCGAGGCCGCGCAGCCGCAGCCTGCCGTCCGCGCACGGCTCCGGCTCGCCCGCGACCGTGCACGAGAACGTCGAGTCCCGGAGCGAGGACGCCGCCACGAAGCCGGCCCGGCCCCGCAGCACGATGCCGTCGGGACCGGACTCGATGGTGGTCTCCGGCGTCTCGGGGTCCGGGTCGCTCGGGCCGCCGGCGCTCCGCGACGAGCCGTCCGGGTCGGACGGGTCGGCGCCCGAGGCGAGGTGGGCGGGGCCGGCCAGCAGGGCGAGCGTGAGCCCGGCGAGGGCTGCTGCGCGGAGGGGGCGTCGGGACAACGGGGTCTCCTTCGTGAGGTGAGGACCCCAGTCCTACCCCGTCCGACCGACACCCCTGGTCGGCGGGTCGCCACCACCGACCTCCCGGTCGGTCACGAGCGACCGCCGGTCGCTCAGCCGACGGGCGTCACGGGCGCCGGCGTACGCCGCAGCACCGGCCGCAGCGCGACCAGGCCGAGCACGGGCAGCAGGGCGAGCAGCCCCAGGCTGAGCGGGATGCCGAGCACGGCGCCGAGGCCGCCGACGACGGCGGACCCGATGCTGCCGCCCACCAGGAACAGCAGCGTGGCGACGCCGAGGGCGACGCCCCGGACGGCGGTCGGCACGGCGTCGCCCACCGCGGCGGACAGCGCGGGCTGGCCGAGGCCGAAGGCCACCGTCACCAGCGCCACGGCCAGGCCGACGACGAGCACGACGGGCGCGTAGCCGGCAGCGACGAGGCCGAGGCCGCCGGCGGCGACCAGCAGGGCGACGGAGGCGGTCGCGCCGGCGACGGCGAGGGAGCGCGGCGGCCCGATCCGCGCCATCAGCGGACCGGCGACCCGCGGCGTGCCCAGCGCGACGACGGCGCTGGGCACCAGGAGCAGGCCGACCTGCCAGGCCTCCCAGCCCTCCCCGACGAGCACCGGCGGTACGCCGACCAGCAGCGCGAACCAGGCCGCCGGCACCGCCGCGGCGGCCACCGCGCTGCGCACGACGGTGGCGTTGCGCACGACCTCGACCGGCAGGAACCCGTCGGGACGGCGGCGGACCCACAGGGCGACCGCGGGCACCCCCACCGCCATCATCGCGATGCCGACGAGCGCGACGACCAAGCCGGTCGAGGGCGACTGCACCAGCAGCACCATCCCGCCCGCGGTGCCGGCGACCAGCACCGCGCCCAGCACGTCGAGCCGCGCCCCGCTGCCCTCGCCGGTCAACGCGTGCCAGACGAACGGCAGCACGAGCGCGCCCAGCACCGGCAGCGCCATCACCGCGCGCCAGCCGAGGGCCTGCTCGACGACCCCGCCGAGCAGCGGGCCGAGGCAGCTCACCGCGGCGGCGACCCCGGCCAACCGACCCAGCGCCATCCCGCGGGCGGCGCCGTCGTAGCGCGCGGACAGCGAGGCGACGCCGAGCGTCGGCACGGCGGCCGCGCCGGCGCCCTGCACGAGCCGCGCAGCCAGCAGCACCTCGAAGGTGGGTGCGGCCGCGGCGGCGAGCGCACCGCCGACCATCAGCCCGACGCCGATCAGCATCGGGACGCGGATGCCGACCAGGTCCGAGACCCGGCCGTAGACGGCCGTGGTGACCGCGAGCATCAGCGCGTACAGGCTGATGGTCCAGGTGGCGACGCCGACGCTGACGTCGAGGTCGGCGGCCACCAGCGGCAGCGCCACGGCGGCGGACGACGACCCCATCCCGGCCAGCCCGAACAGCAACCCCAGCAGCAGCGAGATGCGGCGGGAGTCGTCGGGCTTCACGGGTCGGTGAACCGCTGGACGGTCCCATCCATTCCGGGACCGGGACGAAGGGCCTAGCGAATTCAGGGCCCCTGGTCACGGTCGGAAGCGCTCGGAGGGTCGCAGGTCCTGACTTCGCCGTGCGATGCGAGTCCTGACCGGCGGGCCGCTTATGGTCCGTTCGACTCATGGGGGAATGAACAAATGAAGCTCGTTCGCAGCACGGCCGTCCGTGCCGCCGTCGTCGGTCTCGTCGCAGCAGCTCTGCCGCTCGCGGGCACCTCACCCACCGCCGCAGCCGAGCCGGAGCCGGGCGCGCCAGCCGACCCCTCGGTCGTCGCCGGACCGGCGGCCGACCTGCTCGAGGAGCCCCTCGGCGGGGCGGCTGCCGTCCGCGAGCTGGGGACGCTGCTGCCGGTCGCCGCGCGGGTCAACGACCTCTCGGCGCGCCGCCTCGAGACGGTGCTGCGGACCGACGAGACGGCTCGCCTGGCGACCGACGGGCACCTGCACTACGTCGAGCCGACCGCGTCGGAGCTCTCGAACGATCCGCCGGGTCGCGCGGTGGTCGGCGCGGGCGCCGCGCCGGCGTTCGCCGAGGCCTTCTCGCTGCACAGCAACCCCGGCGCAGCGAGGACGATCTACCTCGACTTCGACGGCGCCGAGGTCACCGGGACCTACTGGAACTCGAACTACGGTGTGCCCGAAGGAGCTCACCCCGGGTGGGATCCCTCCGGGGACGGGCCGGCCTTCAGCGCCTACGAGCGCGCCGCCATCGAGCAGGTCTGGTCGATGGTCAGCGAGGACTACGCCGCCTACGACGTCGACGTCACCACCCAGGACCCGGGCCCGCCGGCCTCGAGCGGTCCAGCTCCGACGACGCCAGCTACGGCACGCGCGCGCTGATCTCGCCGAGCGCCGGCGCCTGGTCGGCGATCTGCCAGCAGGGGTGCGGCGGTGTCGCCTTCCTCGGCGTGTTCGACGCCTACGGGAGCAGCTTCCAGCCGGCCTGGGTCTTCCCCCAGGGTCTGGGCAACTCACCGAAGGCGATCGCCGAGGCGACGCAGCCACGAGGTCGGCCACAACCTCGCCCTGGAGCACGACGGCACCGCCTTCGCCGGGTACTACACCGGTCACGGCAGCTGGGCCCCGATCATGGGCGTCGGCTACGACCGGCCGATCACCCAGTTCAGCAAGGGCGAGTACAACGGTGCGAACAACCGCCAGGACGACCTGGCCATCATCGCCGGCTACCTGCCCCGGCGAGCCGACGAGGCCGGTGGAGTCGTCAGCGGCACCGCCCGGATCACCTCCGCCGGTGACGCCGACGCCTTCTCGCTCGGTCGCTGCACCGCCGGCGGCACCGTCACGGTCCGCGGCGCGTACCTGACGCCCAACCTGGACGTGCGCGCGAGCCTGCTCAGCCCCGACGGCACCGTGGTGGCCGTCGCGAATCCCGCTTCGGGCACGGTCGACGCGACGTCGGCGTACGGCATGGACGCCACGCTGACGGCGCCGACGGACGGTCGGTTCGTCGTGAAGGTGGAGGGCTCCGGGAGCGGTCACCAGATCGGCGGCACCTCGAACGGCTACACCAGCTACGGCAGCATCGGCGCGTACGAGGTCGACGCGCCCGGCTGCGACGCGGACCAGGCAGGTCTGCCGGCCAGCCCGACGCAGGTCGCCGAGGTCGCTCCTGCCTCCACGACCGGTCTCCACGTCGGCTGGGCCGCACCGGGCGACGACGGCGGCTCGCCGATCACCGGGTACGCCATCAGCACCGGCACCGGGACCCGCACCACCGTCGGCGCCGACGTCCGCGAGGTCGATCCTGGACGGCCTCTCCCCGAGCACGTCGTACGACGTGTCCGTGACCGCCCTCAACGCGCGCGGTGCCGGCGCGCCGACGATGCTGCGGCTCCGCACCGCCGACCAGCCGATAGCCGCACCTTCGGCACCGCAGAGCGTCTACGGCACCTGGAACGGGGCAGCGGGTCGCCCCGAGGTCTACTGGCAGCCGCCCGCGAGCGACGGCGGAAGCCCCGTCCTCGACTACGCGCTCTACGTCGACGGCGCCTACGCGGGCTCGTTGCCGGCCGACTCCCGCGGCGCCTACTTCAACGGGACCTTCAGCACCGGCGAGCACAGCGTCGCCGTGGCGGCCCGCAACGCCGCTGGGACCGGCCCGCAGGCCACGTCGACGTTCACCGTGCCCGCCCCGGACACCTCCGGTCCGGTGACCTCGGACTTCGACTTCACCCCGAAGTCCGTCGACGTCACCGACGGCGAGAAGCAGGTCACCGTCTCGGTCCGCCTCACCGACGCCACCGGCGCCCAGGCGCCGATCCTCAACCTGTCCTCCGACACCACCGATCAAGGCGCCGGATTCGGCAGCATGACCCGCGTCTCCGGCACCGCCCAGGACGGTCGCTACGAGTCGACCGTGACGATCCCCAGCACCGCCGCTGCAGGCACCTGGTCAGTCACGCTCTACCCGACCAGCGATGTCCTCGGGAACGGCGGCGACTCCTTCCGCACCCACCCCGACAAGCTGAACGTCACCAACGCACCCACCGACACCTCGGGTCCGGTGACTCGGACTTCGACTTCACCCCGAAGTCCGTCGACGTCACCGACGGCGAGAAGCAGCGTCACCGTCTCGGTCCGCCTCACCGACGCCACCGGCGCCCCGACCGGCGCGATCCTCAACCTGTCCTCCGACACCGACCGATACAAGGCGCCGGATTCGGCGAGCCGAGTGACCGACGCGTCCATCCGGTCACCGCCCAGGACGGGTCCAACGGTCACCGTGACCGATCCCGGATCAAGACCGTCCGCAGCAGGACCCGCGTCACCTGGTCAGCACGGCTCTACCCGACTCAGCGATGTCCTCGGGAACGGTGGCGACTCCTTCCGACGCACCCCGACAAGCTGAACGTCACAGGCTCCCGGCAACCGCGCCGGACGCCCCCACCGGCGTCACCGCGACCGGCGGCGACAAGCAGGCCCAGGTCTCCTGGACCGCGCCGGCCAACGACGGCGGCGCGCCGATCAGCGGCTACACCATCACCAGCTCCCCCGGCGGCATCACCAAGACCGTCACCGGCGACCAGCGCACCACCACCGTCACCGGGCTCGCCAACGGCACCGCCTACCGGTTCAGCGTCAAGGCCACCAACACCGTCGGCGACTCCGCTGCTATCGGCTGCCTCGAACGAGGTCACCCCGAAGGCCCCCGCCACCGCACCCGGCGCCCCCACCGGCGTCACCGCGACCGGCGGCGACAAGCAGGCCCAGGTCTCCTGGACCGCGCCGGCCAACGACGGCGGCTCCCCGATCACCGGCTACACCGTGACCAGCAGCCCCGGCGGGATCACCAAGACCGTCACCGGTGACCAGCGCACCGACCACCGTCACCGGGCTGGCCAACGGCACCGCCTACCGGTTCAGCGTCAAGGCCACCAACACCGTCGGCGACTCCGCTGCATCGGCTGCCTCGAACGAGGTCACCCCGAAGGCCCCCGCCACCGCACCCGGCGCCCCCACCAGCGTCACCGCCACCGGCGGCGACAAGCAGGCCCAGGTCTCCTGGACCGCGCCGGCCAACGACGGCGGCTCGCCGATCACCGGCTACACCGTCACCAGCACCCCCGGCGGCATCACCAAGACCGTCACCGGCGACCAGCGCACCACCACCGTCACCGGGCTCGCCAACGGCACCGCCTACCGGTTCACCGTCAAGGCCACCAACACCGTCGGCGACTCCCCGGCGAGCAACCCCTCGAACGAGGTCGTCCCAGCCACCACGCCGGACCAGATGGCCAAGCCGGTCGTCACCGTGCGGGGGTCGAAGGCCACCGTCGTCTGGAAGCCCGCTGCCGACAACGGCTCCGCGATCACCCAGTACACGGTGCTCGTGAGCGGCGAGCGGCCCGAGACCGTCGATCCCTCGAAGAACAAGCTCGTCGTGCGTGGGCTCGCCAAGGGACGCCACAAGGTGAAGGTCTACGCCACGAACGCGTTGGGCGACTCCGACGTCAGCGAGGCGACCAAGATCCGGGTCGGCTGACCTCCGCCCGGCCTGCGGCACGGTGTCCGACCACAGGTCGTGGGTAGGCTCCGCGGCGTGCGGGGGCTAGGCGGGGGACGCTCGGGCGGGGACAACCCTGCCGTCGCCGTCCTCGCGGTCGTCCTGGCGGTCGCGGTGATCGCCTTCTCCGGGTGGCTGATCCTGACCTACCCGCCGGAGGCGGACGTCGCCGAGGACGCCTCGGCGCCCGCCGACGTCGCCTCCGACAGCTCCGACAGCTCCGACAGCTCCGACAGCGAGGAGAGCGGCCGCGGGGGGCGGGGCGGGGGTGAGGACCCCGAGGCATCCCCGTCGGAGTCCGAGGACGCCGACCCGGCCGTCCAGGTCGCGGTGCTGGGCGACGGCTACACCGGGGGCTCCCCGCTGGGCGGCGAGGGCGACCTCGCGTGGCCGGCCGTGCTCGCCGACAGCGCCGACGTCGAGACGACGGCGTACGCCGAGACCGGCACCGGCTACGTGACCGGCGACCCCGCCGCCACCTTCGAGAGCCGTGCCGCCGACCTCGTCGAGGAGTGGACCGCGACCGGCGCGGGCGGGCCCGAGGACGCCGTGGTCGTGCTGGGTGGCCGCGCCGATGCCGCAGCCGACCCCGCCGAGGTCGAGGCCGCCGTGGAGCGGACGCTGAGCCTGCTCACCGAGGAGCTGCCCGACGTCACGGTCGTCGCGGTCGGCCCGATCTGGGGGGCCGCGTTCCCGCCGGTCGGCGGGCCCGAGGTGCGTGCCGCCGCGCGCGCCGGGGCCGAGGCCGCCGGGGTCACGTTCGTCGACCCGCTCGAGGAGCCCTGGCTACCGGCGTCGGAGCCGGAGGCCATCGGCGTGCGGGAGGTCCTGCCGACCGACCTCGGTCACGAGCTGATCGCGGCCGAGGTGCTCGAGGTGCTCGAGCAGGCGGGTGTCCTCGACCCCGCCTGACCTCGAGACTCGAGTCGTCCCTCAGCGCCCGGAGGAGAAGCCCGCGGGGCTGTGGCCGCCGGAGCGACCGCCGCCCGAGGCGCCGCGGCCGCCGGCCGGACGACCACGTCCACCGCCGCCGGCGCGGGCCTGCCCGCCACCGGATCGACCCTGGCCACCCTGGCCGCCGGAGCGACCCTGGCCGCCACCGGAGCCGCCCTGACCGCCACCGCCGGAGCGGCGACGTCCGCCGCCACCGCCGGAGCGCGAGCCGGGACGACCGCCACCGCCGCCGCGCGACGGGGTGGGCTCGGGCGAGGAGACCGGGACGACCGGCCCGGCGGCGTACTCGCGGTCGCCGGGGGCGATCTCGCGGAGCATGCCGTGGCCGGGCGTCACCTTCGTCAGGGTCGGCTTGATGCCGGCCTTGCGGGTCAGCAGGCGCACGTCGCCGACCTGGCTGTCGAGCATCACGGTGACGACCGTGCCGGCAGCGCCGGCACGCGCGGTGCGGCCCGAGCGGTGCAGGTAGGCCTTGTGCTCGACCGGCGGGTCGGCGTGCACGACCAGCGCCACGTCGTCGACGTGGATGCCGCGAGCGGCGATGTCGGTGGCGACCATCGTCGAGGCGCTGCCGGTGGAGAACGCCTCGAGGTTGCGGGTGCGCGCGCCCTGGGAGAGGTTGCCGTGCAGCTCGACGCTGGCCACGCCGGCGGCGTTGAGCTTCTTGGTCAGCTGCTTCGCGCCGTGCTTGGTGCGGGTGAAGATGATCGTCCGGCCGGGCGCGGCGGCGAGGTCGGTGATCACGGCGAGCCGGTCGCCGGAGCCGACGTGCAGGACCTGGTGGTCGATGTTCGCCACCGGCGACTGCGCGGAGTCGACGCTGTGCGTGATCGGCGAGTGCAGGTAGCGCTTGACGATCACGTCGACGCCGCCGTCGAGCGTGGCCGAGAACAGCATCCGCTGCCCGCGCTCGGGGGTCTTGTCCAGCAGCCGCTTGACCTCGGGCAGGAACCCCAGGTCGGCCATGTGGTCGGCCTCGTCGAGGATCGTGATCTCGATCCCGCCGAGGTCGCAGTGACCGGAGCGGACGTGGTCGGCGAGCCGGCCGGGGCAGGCGACGACGACGTCGACGCCGTTGCGCAGCGCCTGGATCTGCGGGTTCGCGCCGACCCCGCCGAAGACGGTGGTGCTCTTCAGCCCGGTGGCGCGGGCCAGCGGCGCGAGCGCCTCGTGGATCTGGCTGGCCAGCTCGCGGGTCGGGGCGAGGATCAGCGCGCGGGGCCGCTTGGGCTGGCGCGGGCTGCGCGAGGCGGCCAGCCGGGAGACCAGCGGCAGCAGGAAGGCGTAGGTCTTGCCCGAGCCGGTGCGGCCGCGGCCGAGGACGTCGCGCCCGGCCAGGCTGTCGGGCAGCGTGGCGGACTGGATCGGGAACGGCTCGGTGATGCCGGCGTCGTTCAGGGCGGTGAGGACGGGCTGGGGCATGCCGAAGTCGGCGAACGTGGTGCTCATGGGGGGCTTGCGGCCGCGCGCGGCCGCAGTCTCGCTCTCAGTAGTGCGGGTGTCCTGCCCGGCGCGGAGTCACGTCCCGCTGGTGCGGGCCGGTCCGCGGCGCTCGGTGGACGACGTGTGTGGCGCGGCCCGTGGCAGAACTGATGGGGCCGCCATCGCTGCGTCGATGTTATCGGAGTCGCGGCGGATCATCCGCATCGTCCCCGGCAGGTCGGGGCGTGTGATGGCCCACTCCCGAGGGCGTCACCGGCTGTCGCGGCGCCCTGGACGAGCGGACCGGCCGTACTCCACGGTGATCCGCCGCCCGTCCCGGCCCTCGGGCGGCACGGCCCCGTCCCGGTACGCCTGATCGGTCGTGGGTCGGAACACCCCGGCCCACACCTCACCCGTCCACAGCTCGAGGCGCTCGTCGTGCGGTGACGGGTAGAACCCCGGCGGCACCGCGCCGGGGCGCGGCTCCTCACGCACCCGGCCTTCGCCGTCGAGGACCCACAGCCCCCGGTAGTCCCAACGCTGCCGGTAGGTGATGGTCTGGCCCACCGGTCGCGCGTTCCACAGCGTGCCCCAGTCGAGCTTCAGGGTCGTGTACCCGGCGGCCAGCTCGCGCAGGTAGGGCTCGCCGACGTCGCTCGAGAGCCGGCGGACGACGACGAGGAACCCGACGACGGTCACGGCCATCCACCCCAGCCGGGTCACCACCACCCACCCGCCGTCGAACGCCGACAGCAGCGCGAGGCCCGCGGCCCACGCGACGGCGAGGCCGCCGGCGCGCCAGAGGTAGCGGTGCAGCGCGTGCAGCGCCGTCGGGCCGGGAACGAGCGACGGCGGACGCCGGGGCACGACCGGAAGCAGTCCGGCCGCGCCGGCTGCGGCGAAGCCCGGCACCTCGCTCGGCGGGGTGGACGCGGCGCGACCGGTGTCGGGTCCGTGCGCAGCGGTCACGACTCAGGCCCTTCTGCCCATGGACACGGTGTGATCGTCCGCAACATACTTCCCCGGCGATCCGCATGGGGCCGATCGCGTTCCTCGGGAGGAAACGCTGTGAGGCGCTCGTTCGCTGTCCTGGTCGTGCTCGCACTCGCTGTCGCGACGCTCGTGGCCGGCTCGTCCGGCTCGCTCGCGGGCGCCGCGTCGGGCGCGGCGCCGGCGGCCGCAGCCGGTGCTCCACCCGCGCCGGCGGCAGCCGCCAAGCGCGGTCGGGTGTCGATGCGGGTCCGGGCGCCCCGCGGCGTCCCGGTCACGGTCCTGCTGAAGGGTCGCAGCGCGAGGTCCATCGCCACCGACGGCACCCGCCCGGCGGTGCGCCGCACGGTCGGCGTCAGCGCCGGGCGGCACCGCGTGGTGGCCCCGATGGTGGTCCACGACGACCAGGTGTACGTCGGGCGCGCGTCGCGCCGAGTCGTCCGCGTCCCCGCCGGCGGCACGAGCAAGGTGGCGGTCCGGTACACCCGGGTGACCGCGGCACCGACGGGTCTGTCCCTCACCGACCTGCAGCCCGACTCGGTCGCGCTGACGTGGACATCGGGCGTCCCGGTGCAGCTGCGGCGCACCGCGGGCACCGTGCCGGCCACGTCGGTGCGCGACGGCGTCGCGGTGCCGACCACCGACGGGTCGGCCACCGACGACGGGGTCGAGCCCGCCACGGCCTACGCCTACGCCCTGTTCGGCCGGGTCGGCGGGCGCTGGGTCGGTCCGCTCACCGAGGCCGTCTCCACGCCTGGCGACGCCGGGCCGGACGAGCCGTCGACGACGTACGTCGCCGCCGATGACACGGTGACGCTGCCGCCGCAGGCGGTGGAGTCGGCTACCGCCGCCAGTGGTTCGCTGCTCGTGGAGCTGGGCTCCCCCCAGACGATCGACTCCGTGCTGGTCCTGCCCCCGAGCGCGGCGCTGCCCGACGGCTTCCTCGGTCGCGTGACGGACGTGCGACCGGACGGCGTGCTGGAGCTGGCGCCCGCGAGCCTGGGCGACGCGTTCGTCTACCTCGACATCGACGTGCCGCAGATCCAGAGCGACCCCATCCCCGGCGAGGTCGTCGAGGGCGCCGCGCGCTTCGCACCGATGCCCCGCGACTCCGACACCGCCGGCCGGGCCGCAGCCGTCCCGTCCTGCTTGAAGCTGAGCAACGGCAACACGTTCGGCATGCAGCCGACCTTCCAGCCGCACGGTTCCTTCCACGGCACCATCTTGTGGAAGGAGCTCCCGTGGCTGCCGGACGTCCCGAAGGGCGCGCACATCCAGGGCAACCTCGGCATCAAGCTGGGCGGCGCGGCGTACGCGAAGGTCAAGCTCGCCCTGTCCTGCGGGCTGCAGTTCCAGAAGATCTCGACGCAGGTGACCGCGATCCCGGTCCCCCTGAACCTGACCTTCGAGCCGGTGGTCTCGGCCTACACCTCGGGAGCCGTCGAGGTCAGCAACATCGGGGCCGAGGCCGACGCGGGATTCTGGTTCGACACGCAGTTCGGCGCGGCGGACAACTACGCCGACGGCGGGGTGCAGATGGAGGCGCACGCGCTGACGCCGCAGGCGAAGCTGGTCGGATCGGTCGGGTTCAAGCTCGAGGGGCGGCTGATCTTCGGCCCCGGCGCTGCCGGCGGGCCCGCCGGGGCGATCGCCGGGGTCCGCGGCACCATGACCGCGCTGGACGCCTCGGCGTCGGTGCTGCGGGTCCAGAGCGAGGACGACCCCGACAGCGACACCTGCGTGAAGCTCGACCTGGGCTGGGGCCTGAACGCCGACGTCGTCGCTAGCTTCTGGATCCCGCGCTACGCCAAGGAGGTCGCGGTCGACATCCCGGGTCTGAAGACGACGGGCAGCTACGGCGGTCCCTACTACTTCAGGCGGAACTGCGACAAGCCCGGCGCGAACGACATCTACCTGGTCGACGTCGAGTCCGAGGGCAACGACGCCGGCGTGATCGGCGGCTACCTCACGGATCAGGGGTTCCACGTCGAGACCGGCACCGCGATGCCCGACAATCCCGACGACTTCAACCAGATCTGGGCCTTCGGCACCTACTCCGGCTACCCCGCGGACCTGCGCGAGGGGCTGAAGGACTACGTGCTGCGTGGTGGGTCGGTGTTCATGAACAGCGAGCACAGCTGCTGCGACGCCACCAACCGTGACGTCGAGTCGTTCCTCAACTCGGTGCTGCGCGACCCCGTGGGCGTGGTCACCGCGTGCACCGAACCGTGCGTGGGCCAGTCCGACCCGCTCAACCCGGACGCGATCGGCGGCATCGCCGACTCCCCGCACGCCGGCGCGAGCGTCTTCACCGACGCCCTCGGCTACTACACCGGTGTCCCGGCCGCCAACCAGATGCTGGTCGCCCACGGTTACGTGGGCGGCACCGTGTGGCAGGGCTCCGACATGAAGCTCGACCAGGGGCGCGTGGTGACCATCGCCGACTCCAACTGGAGCGACGACAGCCGCTTCCCGGGCGAGAACGAGCAGTTCGTCGACAACGTGGTGGCCTACCTCGCGGGCGGGTGAGACCTGCCTCGAGCACGGCCACCCGACCGTCGAGGTATGACCTCAGGCAGCCCAGCCGAGCAACCGCGAGATCTCGTCGGCCAGCCCGGTGGTGCTGAACGGCTTCGAGACCACGCCGGCCAGCGGGAGGTCGTCCCACGGCTGGGCGCCGACGCGGGCCTTGGCGGTGAGCAGCACCACCGGGATGTCGGCGGTCGACGGGTCGGCCCGCAGCATCTCGAAGGTCGCGATGCCGTCGACGACGGGCATCATCAGGTCCAGCAGCACGGCGTCGGGGTGGTGCTCGCGGGCCAGCCGGACGCCGTCGAGCCCGCCCGAGGCGGAGATGACCGTCCAGCCGGCGAAGTGCTCCAGCGAGATCATGGTGACCTCGCGGACGTCGTCGTCGTCGTCGACCACCAGCACGGTGCGCACGCGGGCTCCTCCTGCAGCGGGATGGGGGACGCGCGGAGCCCGGCCCCGTGAGGCCGACGCGTCGTCCTCGACGCTACCGCGCCCGGAGGTCGCCCGTGGCCGGACCGGGGAGCGGGCCGTGCACGTCGGCGGTGAAGTAGGTCTGGGTGTCGACGCGACCCACGGTGACGTCCACCCGGGCCCGCAGCATCGACACGATCCCCTCGGCGAACCCGGTCGTCGTGTCGTTGTGGGCGCAGACGTCCCAGCCGCAGACGCCTCGCTCGGCGAGCACCCGGTCGATCACCGCGTGCAGCATCGCCTGGAACACCCGCCCCCGCCGCACGCTGGTGTCCACCAGCGTGAAGCCCAGGTAGAAGACCGCGTCGCGCGCGGTGTGCTCGGGGTAGCGGCGGGCGAACCAGGCCGGGCTGATCCACGGCACCGTCGCCAGGTGCTTGGTCAGCGTGGAGAGCCCGACCACGGAGCCGTCGGCGTCGCGGGCGACGTACTTCATCACCCGCGGGTCGGCCATCTCGTCGAGGAACTCCTCGGGGTGCAGCACCTGCCGGGCCACCGCGCGGGTCGCGAGCTCGGCGAAGGTGCGCTGGTAGAGCGCCAGGTAGTCCCGCGCCACCGCGTCGTCGAGGTCGTGCTCGACGGCGATCCGCACGCCGGCCCGGGCCGCGGCGTCGGTCGCGTCCAGCACCTGCTCAGCCACGAGGACCCCAGCCCGCCGTCTCGTACGCCGCGAGCACGACCGCGCACGCCGGCTCGCGGTCGACGCGCACCCCGGCCTCCAGCGTCCCCCGCGCGACCCAGGTCGCGCCGCGGCGGGCCTGCATCGCGTCGAGGCTGGCGTGCACCAGCCGCTGCACCGCCTCCCGGCTCTCACCGTGGTGCTCCACGAAGACGCCGCGCCCGTCCTCCTCCTGCGCCCAGCCCAGACCGGCCCACGCCGAGGCGCCGGGCAGGTCCGCGTCGGCGCGGGCCAGGACGCAGTAGAGCCGGTCGCCGTAGTCACCGAGCGGCGGTTCGTCCCGCGGCTCGTCGACGACGACCACGTCGCTGCCCGGCGGCACCACCGAGGACAGCGCGAGCAGGTTGTGGTCGGCGGCGCCGGCGCGGCTCAGCGCGTGGTCGAAGGCGGCGATGTGGGTGGGTCCGGCGCCGGTGCCGGCGCGCACGGTGATGCGCAGCGGGACCGGGGCGAGGCCGGCCGGGGCGCGCGCGGGCAGGGGGGCCGTGGGTGGGGGCACGGTGGGGCTCCGAGAGTGAGGGCGCTGGCGGGTCTCCCCGGGGTTGGGGGATGCGGGGATTCTGCCCCGCCGCCCGGGAGCGATACCGAGGGGGGTACGCCTCAGGTGACGGACTGGGGGGTCCGGCCGCGCGGCGACGGCCGCGGGTCGGGCACCGGCAGGTCGGCGGGCAGCGTGAACGACATCGTCGTGCCCGCACCGACCTCGCTGTCGGCCCAGATCCGTCCGCCGTGGGCCTCGACGATCCCGCGGCAGATGGCCAGCCCGAGGCCGCTGCCGGCGTGCTGGCGCACGTCGGAGGAGTCGACCTGCTCGAAGCGGTCGAAGACCCGCTCCAGCTGCTCGGGCGGGATGCCCCGGCCCTGGTCGACGACGCGCAGCACGACCCCGCCCTCGACCGGGGCCGGGTGCCCGCGCCCGCTCCCCCGGGCGGCCGGCGCCGACGTGGTCGCCGGCGCCGCGGAGAGCACCACCTGGGAGCCCGGGTCGGAGAACTTGACCGCGTTGCCGACCAGGTTGGTCAGCGCCTGGACCACCCGGTCGAAGTCGGCGCGCACGGTCAGGTCGGTGTCCTCGACCAGCACCGCGACGCCGGCGGCCTGGGACAGGCCGGTCATCTCGCGCGCCGCGGCGCGCAGCAGCGCGTCGGCGCGGCAGCCGGTCAGCGTGATGGCGACCGCGCCGGACTCGAGCCGCTCGAGGTCGAGGATGTCGTTGATCATCCGGGTCAGCCGCTCCGAGCTCTGCTGCGCGCGACGGACCATGCCGGTCGCCGGGGCCGGCAGCTCGCCGAGCGCCCCGGCCGACATCAGCTCCAGCGCTCCCCGGATCGAGGTGAGCGGGGTGCGCAGCTCGTGGCTGACCACGGAGAGGAACTCGTTCTTCATCCGCTCCACCTCGCGGCGGGCGGTGGCGTCGCGGAAGACGACGACGCCGCCGGTGACCTGGCGGTCCTCGCCGAGCACCGGGCTGGCGGTGATCTCGACCGGCAGCGTGGACCCGTCGGCGCGCACGTAGACGTCGTCCTCGCTCGAGGTCACGGCGAGCTGGCGGACGGCCTCGGTGACGTAGCAGGAGTGCAGCGGGTACGGCGTGCCGTCCTCGCGCGGGGCGTGGAAGAAGTCGTGGGCCCGACGTCCGCGCAGCTGCTCGGCGGAGTAGCCGAGGGTCGCTGCGCCGGAGGGGTTGACGAACGTGATCCGGCCCTCGAGGTCGACGCCGTAGATGCCGTCGGCGACCGAGGACACCAGCACCTCGGTCTCGCGGACCAGCTGGCGCAGGTCGGCGGTGCGCTGGGAGACCCGGCACTCCAGCTCGCCGCGCAGCCGGGCGTGGTCACGGGACACCAGCGTCTGGCGCACGCCGACGGTCACCACCAGCGCCGCCCACAGCAGCGCCTGGATGCCCGAGAAGTACGAGGTCTCGACCAGCATCTGGGTGAGGGCGGCGACCAGCAGCGCGCCGAAGACCAGCCCGGTGTTGCTGACCTCGTGGCGCGGCGAGGCGACGTCGGGGGTGTCGGGGTCCGGCTGGGCGGAGGGGAACCACGCGGCCAGCGCCAGCATCAGGTAGCCCACCAGCCAGCCGAGGTCGACCGGGGTGCCGAAGACGAAGGTGCCACGGGCGACGAGCACGGCGTAGAAGAGGTCGGTGACGGCGTAGACGACGAAGCCGGCGGTGACCAGCACCAGCCCGCGGCGGTCCGCGCCCCGCGTGCGGCGGAACAGCGCGAGCGCGACGGTCACCAGGGCGACGTCCAGTAGCGGCACCAGCAGCGCCGTGACCTCGGTGGCCTCGTCCAGCGGCCCCGTGGGGGCGAGGTCCGACCAGGCCAGGGCGCCGGCGGTGAGCAGCACGGCGCCGCCGATGAGGACCGAGTCGAGCAGCAGCAGGCCGAGGTCGAGCCCACGCTGGAACGCACCCGGGAAGTAGAGGACGCCGGCCACGGCCAGCACGAGCGCGACCGCGACGGAGAGGTCGCTGAGCAGGCTGGGCTGCGCCACGGGGTCGACGCCGCCGACGAGCGCGACGCCGAGGTTGCCGACGACGGCGATCGATCCGGCGACGGCGAACAGCCGCCAGGCCCTGCGGCGCCGGCCGGTCGACCAGCTGGCCCGCACCCAGCAGCTGACCGTGGAGAGCAGACCCCCGACGAAGAGCCCGACCGCGGTGATGACGTCCTGGTCGCCGGGTGCGGGGTCGGCGGCGAGCAGGGCGGCGAAGGCGGCGAGCACGAGCAGCACCAGTCCGGTGGCCGCGGTGAGGGACCGGGGTGGGGTCCCGCGCCGGTTCGGGCGCTGTGGCTGGGGGTGCGTCGTGGCCTGGGGGGGCCGGGGGGGCATGCGCGCAGCCTAGGCGCGCGCGACCGGGCCCATGGCGGTGTCGCACGGATCGGGCCGAAGGTCCGTCCGACGCGGTACGGAGGTCCGGCGACCACCGCGGGCGGGGGTCACCCGACGTCCTGGTCCTCGGCGTCGTCCAGGTCCGCGGCGTCGCTGCCGTCGAGGTCGTCGAGGTGCCCCTCGGCGACCACGTGCAGGTCGGGGTGAGCGCGCTCCAGGGCGTCGCGGGCCTCGGTGAGGGTGATCAGGCTGCCGATCGGCGCCGCCCGGTCGAGACCCGCCAGCACGAGGTCGGCCAGCGCGAGCGCGACCGCGCGCCGCGGCTCGTCGCGCGCGCCCTCCTCGCGCAGCAGCTGCAGGTCGCCGCGGACCTGCGCGTCCTCGTCCCTGGTGAGGGGCGCCGCCGACGCGGCGATCCGCGCGAGGTGGACGAAGAGGGCCACGGTCGCGGGGTCGGCGACAGCGCGGCGGGGGGTCGGCACGGGCATGTGGGGTCCCCGGTCGTCGTACGGACGCCGGCGGGTGGGGTGCTACCCGGGGCCGGCGGGGTCGGGCGGCAGCAAGGATGGCACATCCGTGCCCCTGCTGACCCATTCCGCGGCCCGGGTGACCTCGCCGGTCCAGAGGTAGAGCGCGAGCAGCGGGCCCTCGTCCGTGGTCATCGCGTGGGGCTGGTGGGGGCGGTGGTGCAGGAGCGCGCCCGCGGGGCGCTCGGTGGGCGGCTCGGCGGTCGCGGCCGACCACCGGGCGAGGGTGAGCGGCAGGTAGACCTCGTCGGCGGGGTGCGCGTGGTGCGGGTAGACCGCCTCCGGGCCGAGGAGGACGAGGCCGAGCGCGACGGGCGGCGGCTCCCGGTCCTCGGCCCGCGTGGTGCCGGGACCGCCGGGCCCACCGTCCGGTGGCCCGGCGAGCGTGGCGTGGGCGTAGCCGTCGAGGAACCCGGGGCTCGGCGGGTCGGTGACGTACGCAGCGGTCTGCGTCCACGCGGCCGCACCGGCGGCGTACGCGAGCGCGTCGGCGGTGGCGGCGGGGAGCAGCCGGCCGGCGTCCTCGACGGCGCGGGGCAGGTGCGCCAGCACCGGCAGCGGCGCGACCGACCCCCGGACCGGCCGGACGACGTCGCCCGCGCCGAGCCGGTCGAGCTCGGCGCGGTGGTCGGTCATGCCGGCGCGGTCCAGGTGGTCGCCGAGGTGGCGCGCGAGGAGCAGCACCGCCGCGGCGACCGGGTCGGTCGCAGAGCCGTCGGTCACGAGCCCGCCCGGCGCACCCGCCACCGCCCGAGCAGCGTGCCGTCCTGCTCCAGCAGCGAGGTCAGCTCGAGGGGGACGTCGAGGTCGGCGCCGGTGAGCATCCGCGGCCGCTCGCCGCCGATCACCCGCGGGACGACGGTCGCGGCGACCTCGTCGACCAGACCGGCGGCGAGCAGGTCGGCCAGCAGGCTCGGTCCGCCCTCGCAGGTGACCTCCCGCCAGCCCCGCCCGGCCATCCGGTCGAGCAGCGCGCGCAGGTCGACCTCGACCCGGCCGAGCGCCCAGACCTGGTCGGCGCCGAGCGTGCGCTCGGCTTCCGGCCGGTGCTGGGCGGTCTCGGGCATGACGAGGACGACGCTGCCCGGCTCGGCGTCGCGCAGCGAGTCGGGCACGGCGCCGCGGCGGCTGACCACGACGAGCGGCGTCGGGCCGGGCCGGTAGCCCTCGTCGCGCACCGTCCCGGCGCCGACCAGCACGGCGTCGGCGAGCCGGCGCAGGGCGCCGAAGACGGCGTGGTCGGGCTCGTCGTTGAGGCTGCCGGTGCGCCCGTCGGGGCCCGCGGCGGCGCCGTCGAGGGAGGAGATCATGCAGGCCCGCACCCAGGGCCGGTCCGGGTCCGCGTCGTCGGGGCGGGCGTACAGCCGGGCGAGCTCGTCGCGCAGGTCGTCGGGCGCGAGGTCCCGGGGCGACCCGGGGCCGTGCAGCAGCCTCACCCGTAGTACTCGACGCTGCGCGGCGTCGCGCGGCGCTCGGCCAGCGACATCGCGGCCACCACGCCGCCGATCGCGCCGAACAGGTGCGCCTGCCACGAGATGCCGGGCTGACCCGGCAGCACGCCCAGCAGGACGCCGCCGTAGAGGAAGAACAGCGTCAGGCCGAGGATGATCTCCCAGGCCGAGCGGGTGAAGAAGCCGCGGATCAGCAGGTAGACCAGCCACCCGAAGATCAGCCCGGAGGCGCCGACGGTCACCGACAGCGTCGGGGAGAACACCCACACCCCGATCCCGCTGACCGCCCAGATCACCAACGTCACCAGCAGCCCGCGCCCGACCCCGGAGGCGAGGACGAGGTAGCCGAGGACGAGCGTCGGCACGGTGTTGGCGACCAGGTGCGCCCACCCGGCGTGCAGGAACGGCGCGAACGCGATGCCGAGCAGGCCCTCGTCGGTGCGCGGCCGGATCCCCTCGGAGTCCAGCGCCTCCCCGAGCACGACCTGGTCGACGCCCTCGAGCAGGTAGAGCACGGCCACGAACGCGCCGACCCAGAACGCGGCGCTGACCCAGTCCGGGGCGCCGGGCCGGGTGCGCTGGGAGAGGTGGTGGCTCACGCTGCCACGGTAGCCAGCCGACGAAGACCCACCCGCGTCGCGACCGCCCGCTGCGTACGGTCGGGGCATGCGTGCCGCTCCCCCGACCCGTGCCCGCGCCCGACGGCTGCTCGGCGCCCTCGCGCTCGGCGGTGCGCTCGCGTCGACCGCCTCGTGCGGCTCCGACGAGACGGCCGACGCGTCCACCGAGGTGTCGGCGACCGAGCACAACGAGGCCGACGTGCAGTTCGCGACCGAGATGGTCCAGCACCACGCCCAGGCGCTCTCGATGGTCGACCTGACCCTGGGCCGCGACCTCGACCCCGAGGTGGCGGCGCTGGCCGAGGAGATCCGTGCGGCGCAGGCCCCGGAGATCGAGACGATGACCGACTGGCTCGTCGGCTGGGACGAGGAGGTCCCCGCGACCTCCCGCGACCACGCCCACGCCGGGCACGGCGGCGAGGAGGGTGCTGAGATCGAGGACGCGGAGATGGCCGGGATGCCCGGGATGGTGTCGGCCGACCAGCTGGCGGCGCTCGAGGACGCATCCGCCGCCGAGTTCGAGCAGCGCTGGCTGGAGCTGATGGTCGCCCACCACGAGGGTGCGATCAGCATGGCCGAGGCCGAGCAGGAGCAGGGCCGCTACGCCCCCGCGGTCGGCCTGGCCGGCGAGGTGGTCACGTCGCAGACGGCCGAGATCGAGACCATGCAGGAGCTCCTCGGGTCCTGACTTCCGGGTTTCGACGCGCCGGGCCTTAGCATCTGCTGGCGCATCGTCGACGAGCGCGCCCGCCGGCTCGTCTCGCCCTCCTCCTAGGAAGTCATCGCCCCGTGCACGTCGACCCCCGTCGCCTCCCGCCGGCCCCGATCGGCCGCTCCCGCACCGTGCTCGCAGGCCTCGTCGCCGTCGTGGTGGGCCTGAGCGGCGGATTCGTCGCACCACCGGCAGAGCCGGCGTCGGCCGCTCCCGCCGCAGTCCAGATCGCAGCCGCTGCCGCTCCGGACGAGCGCCCGAACATCCTGCTCATCACCTCCGACGACCAGGCGGACTTCGAGCTCGACTACATGCCGAAGACCAACCGCCTGCTCGCGGCGAACGGCGTCGACTTCACCGACGGCATCAACCCCCACCCGTTGTGCTGCCCAGCCCGTGCGGAGATCCTCACCGGCGAGTACGGCCACAACAACGGCGTGCTCCACAACATCGGCCGGTGGGGTGGGTACCGGGCGTTCCTGCGGAACGGCAACCGCAACCAGCAGATCGGCCGGTGGCTGCACGACGCCGGCTACCGGACCGGGTTCACCGGCAAGATGATGAACGGCTACCGGGCGTCGTCGCCGCGTCCTCGCGGCTTCACCCGCTGGAACCCCACCCTGCGCGGCACCTACTCCTACTACGGCACCGAGTTCCTGGAGGGCAGGAAGCAGACGCGCTACCCCGACACCTACGTGGCCGACGTGGTGCGCGACAAGACCAACGCCATGGTGCGGCGCTGGTCGGACGGCAGGAAGCCGTTCTTCATCTGGGCCTCGCACGTCGGCCCGCACATCAGCAAGCAGGCGGACGGCCCGCCGAGGCGGCCGATCCCGGCGAAGCGGCACGAAGGCACCTTCGAGGGCATCCAGTCCCCGACGAAGGCGAGCCCCTCCTTCGCGCCCCCCACCGAGGTCGTGGTCGGCGAGGCAGAGTTCGACCGGTTCTTCCAGGCCCGTGTCGAGTCGCTCCAGGCGATCGACGAGGCCAACGCCTCCACGATCCGGCTGCTGATGCGCACCGGCGAGTTCGAGAACACCGTCGTCGTCTACGTCTCGGACAACGGCTACCAGCTGGGCGAGCACGGCTTCGTGGGCAAGAACTTCTCCTACCAGGAGAACCTCCAGGTCCCGTTCCTGGCGCACGGACCGGGCCTGCCCGAGGGCGTCGAGCTCCCGCTGACGCCGTCGATCGTGGACCTGGCGCCGACCTTCCTGCAGTACGCCGGGGTGCTGGACGAGGTGCGCCGCAGCGGTCACACGGACGGGACGACCCTCCAGGACGTCCTCGCCGGCTCCGCGGGGGGCAACGACACGACCCTGGTCCAGGCGGGCTGGGAGGACGAGGAGTGGAAGTTCCGGGGCGTGCGGACCAGCCGGTACACCTACGTCGAGTACCCGAACGCGGACCTGCTGGCCCCGCGCGAGACCTACGACCCCGGCGGCGACGAGGCGGACCCGTTCGCGGGCGAGTTCCGGCTCTTCGACCGCGGGACCGACCCGTTCGAGGAGAACAACCTCCTGAACCCGCGCACCGGCCGGCTGGAGGACCCGCGCTACGCGGCCACGCTGGCCGAGCTCCAGCGCCGGTACGGCCAGCTCAAGGACTGCCAGGGGGTGGAGCAGTGCGAGCTGCGGGAGTACGGCCCGGTCCCGCCACCGCGGTGACCGGACGACCACCCCGCGGGCGTGGGACCCCCTCGTAACCTCGGGGCCATGCCCCCCCGCAGCCGCTCTGCCGGCGCCCTCGCGCTCGGCCTCGTCCTCGCGCTGGGCGTCGCCGGCTGCGGCGAGGGTTCCTCGGCCGACACCACCGCGGTCTCGACGACCGAGCACAACGACGCGGACGTGCGGTTCGCCAGCGAGATGGTCCAGCACCACGCGCAGGCGCTGTCGATGGTCGACCTCACCCTCGGTCGCGACCTCTCCCCCGAGGTGGCGACGCTCGCCGAGGACATCCGCGGCGCGCAGGCCCCCGAGATCGAGACGATGACCGACTGGCTCGACGTCGTGGGACGAGCCGATCCCGGAGACCTCCCGCGACCACGCGAACGCCGGTCACGGCGGCGAGGGCGGTCATCGCGGTCGACCACGGCGACATGCCGGGGATGATGTCCGCCGAGCAGATGACCGAGCTGGAGGAGGCCTCCGGCGCCGAGTTCGAGCCGCTGTGGCTCCGAACTGATGCTCGCCCACCACGAGGGCGCGGTGCAGATGGCCGCCGCCCAGCAGGAGGCCGGCCGCTACGCCCCCGCCGTGGAGCTGGCCGAGCGAGGTCGAGGCCACGCAGACCGCCGAGATCAGACGATGCGGAGCAACTCAGCTCCTAGCGAGCGACATCCTCCGCTCGCGAGATTCAACCACCGCCGAACGATGCTTTTCGTCCGAACCGCGCCTCATCTCTCCCAGACCTTGACCACCTGGAGGGCGTCACCTGCCAGGTAACCATCGGCCCCGTCCTGGTGGGCGGCGACCCGGCAGATGCCGGGCTGGAGGAGCGCCACGCTCCCGGTGCGCGAGACGGAACACACTCCGGCACCAGCACCCTTTGGGACGGCAAAGGTCACGGGGTTCCCGGACCCACCGCCCGTTGCTTGAGCGAGGTACCGGACGCCGGGAGCCGGAGACCGAGGCCGGGTAGAAGTGAAATTCACCAGCTGCGGCTCGCGCACGGGTATCACGTAAGTGGCCTGACCTGGCCAATACTTGGCGTTCCCTTCCTGGAACGAGGTGGACCTCGCACGCGCCCTTTTCCAGAAGCGCTGACCTCGCCGAACCTGCGTCACCGAGCACTGGGATGGTGTCCTGCTGATGTGGGTGACAGGCTCGCCCGAGCCTCCCGGCAACGCCGTCAACGTGAGCTGATCGCCGACCGCCGACGTGAACGATGACCTACTCAGATTGATCTCAGCCTGCTTGGCGATGCTCACCCGTGAGTGGCTGCAGGTCATCGGCGTACCTGTTCGACCCCGGCACCTTGACCGTCACCTCGCACTCCCCCGGACTGAGGTTGTAGAGGTTGCCCGCTGCGTCGACCCTGCAGACCCGGGTGGACGGGTCAGCTCCAGGGATGGGGTCCTGGTCGGTGACTGAGAATCGGGGAACGCATCGGTGTCGCGGCCGACCCTCACGGCGATCTGGTCGACCTCCCCGACCGTGGGCTGCGCGTTCTTGATCTCGACCTGCATGTTCTGCGACCGCGGATCGCGGCGACCATCTCGCCCTCCGCCGGCGCGTACTGCTCGTTGCCCGCCTGAGGCGCACGAATCGGGCACAGGCCCGTGCCGGTCGCAAGGACGTACCCCGAGCTCTCCACCTCGCAGACGTCCTCGAACTCGGGTCGCCGGAGAACAAGACCGGGTTGCCGGACCCGCCGCCCGTGGCCTCGACGGTGAACGTGTCGCCCGCCACCGTGGTCGGCGGCTCCGTCACGGTGAAGGTGATGGTCTGCGCGCGGACGGTGTCGCCCACGAAGGCGACGCTGCCCAGCTGGTTGCCTAGTCCGCTCGCGACCACGGTCTCCGTGTCGTCCGGCTCGACCTTCACGACCTCGCCGTCGAAGGTGACGACGTAGAGGTTGCCGGCCGGATCGACCGCGACGGCGGTCGGACGGAGGAGGGTGTCGACCACGGTCGTCTGGGTGCCGTTCGGCGCCAGCTTCACCACCCGGTCGTTGAACTCGTCGGCGATGAAGAGGTTGCCCGAGCCGTCGACGGCCAGGCCCATCGGCTTGAACAAGGAGGGCGACAGGAGCTGCGTCCCTCCCGAGGAGAACTTCCAGATGTTGCTCGACTCGGGCTCGGAGGCGAAGACGCTGCCAGACGCATCGACCGCGAGGCCGTGCGGCTCGAGGTACAACCCGTCCCCGAGGACGGTCTGGGTGCCGTCCGGGGCGACCTCGAGGACCCGCGCGTTCTCCTGGTCGGCGATGTGGACCGTTCCCGCATCGTCGATATCGACCTCCAGCGGCTTGTCCAGGCCGGTGCCGATGTCGGTCTGCGTCCCGTCGGCTGCCAGCTTGACCACACGGTCGGCGGACTGGTCGCTCACGACCACCTCGCCCGCCCCGTTGATCGACACGCCGGCGGGCGACACGAGACCGTCGATCGGCAGCACGGAGGTGGACCCGTCGGGTGCGATGACCAGCACCTGGCCGGCACCGTCGGCCACCAGGAGGCTCCCGGGCGCGAGGGTGGGCGGCACTGCGGCGCCGCTGCTGGTGACCAGCCCCGCCGAGAAGAACAACACCAGTGCGGCGAGCAAGGCCGTCCAGCGGTGAGGCCGGACGCGCGAAGCCGTGAGTGGGCGGGACGGGGCGGCTGAAGCGTTCGACATGGCACTTCCCGGGCACGTAGATCGACGAGGAACAGGGAGTCGGTCTCGTCCGTCCCCGGACCCTGGGCGGATTGACGTCCGGCTCTATCGGGGGGAATGGTGCAGCGAGTTATCGCAACGTACTGCGTTCGCGAGCGCAGGGATACCGCCCCAAGGTCCCGATCGTCCGTGGCTCACGCACCAGGCTGCACATCGCGGATGTCCTGGACCCGACCGGCTTGCCCCGTTGATCCGGGTGCTTGCTGCACCCCGCGTTCAGCGGTGGTAGGCCGATGTGTGGGGACAGGCATGCGCGTGCTTGCTCCGGCATCGGACATGCCTCCACCAACGCTTCACCATGTCTCCATCCCCCACCGTCGGACAACGCAGAGCGTGCTCGGCGAAAGTTGCACACCCGTGAACACTGCGCAACGTTTCACGACGTCGGCGGGCAGGTGGTGCTGCATCAGGAGCCGGACCCGGAAGCGGGCGGGGCCGGCTCTCCTCAGCAGAGAGCCGGCCCCGGCGCCCGGGCCCCACACCCGGATGCTCGCTCCAACGAGTCCGCCGGCCGGGGGTGACGGCGATCCCGGACTGGGCTAGACGTGCTGGGTGGCCCCCCCGGGACCGGACCACCGCAGCACCCAGTACTGCACGCCGTAGGGGTCGTCGTCGTGGTCGATCGTGACCTGCTCGTCGCCGCTCAGGAGGTCCCCCAGTGCCCGGATCGGCTCGACGTCGGCCCACAGCTCCCGGGCCAGCTCGAGGTCGACCTCCGCCAGGACGGCGAGGCTTGGGGCACGCAACGCCTGCCCGAGCGCCTCGTCGAAGGCGGCGGCGCGGGGGTCGAGGTGGCCGGGCGCTTTCTCGGTACGCCGCGCCGAGCCGTTACCCACGACCAGCACTGACGCCGCGGTCCGACGCCGAGCCGTCCGCGACCGCGCCGCCGGCGTCGCTGACCAGGTGCCGCGCGACGCGCGCGCCCTGCACGGACGCGACCACCGACACGGGTCCACCCGATTCGCACAACCACGCCACCGCGGCCCGGCACGCCGCACGCAGCTCGGGCACCGGGTCGGCCAGGCCGGCGTACCGCGGCAGCAGCGCCAGCGCGCCTGGCACCAGCGCAACGCGACGGCCTGGCGTCCCGTCCGTCCCGCTCACTGCAGCGCCCGGATCGCCCGCGCCGGGAGCCGCTGCCCCGCGATCGTCCGGGCCATGTCGACGACCTGCCGGGTCTCGGGCACCTCGTGCACCCGGTAGACCCGCGCACCCGCGGTGGCGCAGACCACGGTCGCGGCGAGGGTGCCGAGCAGCCGCTCCCCCACCGGCTTGTCCAGGGACTCGCCCACGAAGTCCTTGTTGCTGAGCGAGACCAGCACCGGCCACCCGGTGGCCACCATCTCGCCGAGCCGGCGGGTGACCTCCAGGGAGTGGAAGGTGTTCTTGCCGAAGTCGTGGGCGGGGTCGATCAGCACCGACTCCCGCGCCACGCCCGCCGCGACGGCCCGCTCGGCGTAGGCAGTGGTGTCGGCGATCGCGGCCGCGACCACGTCGTCGTACTCGACTCGGTAGGGCCGGGTCCGGGGCGCGGCGCCGCCGGTGTGAGTGCAGACCAGGCCGACGTCGTGGGCCGCGGCGACGTCGACCAGCTCGGGGTCCGCGCCACCCCACGCGTCGTTCACCACGTCCGCACCGGCCGCGCAGGCGGCGTCACCGACCTCGGCGCGCCAGGTGTCGACCGAGACCACGACACCGGGGTGGGTCTCGCGGACGCGCGCGACGACGTCGACCACGCGCGCCTTCTCCTCCGCAGCGCCGACCTCGGCGCCCGGCGCGGCTTTGATCCCGCCGATGTCGACGACCTCGGCGCCCTGCCCGACCACCAGCGCGACCCGCTCCATCGCCGCGTCCTCGGCCCAGGTCGCCCCGCGGTCGTAGAAGGAGTCCGGGGTGCGGTTGACGATCGCCATCATCAGGGTCGCGTCGTCGGCGAAGCGGTGACGACCCAGCCTGAGCACTCCGAGAACCTACCCGCGGGGCCCGCGTAGCATCCGCGCGTGCCGTCGCCGAGGCTTCCGGACTTCGTCGTGGTCGGCGCCTACAAGGCCGGCACCACCACGCTGGACCACCTGCTCCGGGCGCACCCGCAGGTCTTCATGCCGTCTCGCAAGGAGCCGAACCACTGGGCGTTCGCCGGCGGCGCGAACACCGACCACCCGGCCGCCGCTTACTGCGTCGCCTCGCCCACCGACTACCGCGCGCTGTTCGCCGGCGCCCGGGGCGACCAACGCGTCGGCGAGGTGTCGCCCGCCTACCTGGCCCTGCCCGGCACCGCGGAGCGGCTCCACGGTGCCGCCCCGGAGACGCGGATCGTCGCGGTCCTGCGGGACCCGGTCGAGCGGGCCTACTCCGACTACCTGATGTACGTCCGCGACGGGCGCGAGGACGCCCCCGACTTCCGGACCGCGCTCGACCGGCAGGCAGCAACGGCGCGCGGCGGGCCTACCCACCGGCTACTACGTCGAGACCGGCTTCTACGGCCGCCAGCTCGCGCCGTGGGTCGACCTGTTCGGCGCGGGACCAGGTGCACGTGCTGCTGCTCGAGGACCTGGCCCGCGACCCGGGCGGCACGTTCGCCGCGCTGTGCGACCACGTCGGGCGTCGACCGGGTGCTGCCGAAGGTCGCGGGCGACGCGCTCAACGTCTCTGGCGTCCCTCGGAACGCCGCGGTGGCGCTCGCGCACCGGCTGCGCCACAAGCACGCCTCGAAGTTCTACCGGCTGCCGCGACGCCTCCGCGAGGTCATCGACGCGGCGCTCGTGGCGGGTCTCGACCGGCCAGCGATGGACGACGCCGACCGCCGCCGCCTCACCGCGGTCTACCGCGACGACGTCGCCGCCCTCGAGCGGCTGCTCGACATGCCGCTCGACGCCTGGCGGTCGTTCGCCACCGGCGCTAGATGAATCTGCGGGCCGGCGGCCGCTCCACGGTCCCGACCTCGCGGTCGGTCGCACCAGGTCCGTGCTGTCGCAGCAGCGCCGGGGCGCCGATCTCGCGGCGTCGACCCGCGCCAGCGCGGCCGCCACGATCTGCGTGGCCATCCCACCGAGGTCCCGCAGCGACTGGTGCCGGTGAGCCCGGCGGCCGAGGTCGACCTGCGCGATCGCGTCGAGCCCGAGCAGCCGCACCGTGTCGACCAGGGCGGCCAGCTCGACGGCGTACCCGGTCGGAACCCACAGCCGCTCCAGCAGCGACCGCCGCGCCGCCCACTCCCCGGCCAGCGGCTGCACCAGCCCGCCGAGCTCGGGGAACAGGGTCGCGATCAGCGGACGGGCGACCAGCTCGGTGACCCGGCCGCCCTCCCAGGGTCCGTCGGCGCCGGGCCGCTCGTAGAATCCCTTGACCAGCGCGACCTCGTACCGCCGGCGCCCGGGTCGGTCAGCAGCGGACCGAGCAGGCCCGGCACGAAGTGGGTGTCCCAGTCGAGCAGGTCGGCGTCCATGAAGACGACGAGGTCGCCGGTGGTGACGAACAGCGACTTCCACATCGCCTCGCCCTTGCCGGGGTGGCTGCCGAGGTCGGGGCGGATCTCGGCCGAGCGGTGCACCGTCGCACCGGCGCCGGCGGCGACGTCGTAGGTGGCGTCGGTGGAGTCGGAGTCGACGACCACGACCTCGTCGAGCAGCGCGACGGTCTCGACCAGCGCCGATGCGCACCCGGGTGACGACGTCGCCGACGGTGGCCGCTTCGTTGCGCGCCGGCACCACCAGGCTCACCGTCTGACCCGCTGGCCGCCTTGGCCGCGAGCAGGGCCTCGAGGCTCCAGTCGTCCCAGTCGTGCGTCGCCACGCCCGCACTGTCCGCCACCGGCTCAGACTAAGTCGGCCCTGCGGCTGGCCGGAGGGTCACCTCGACGCGGTGGCGCCGTGCCGAAGGTCCTGCGCCGAAGGTCCTTGTGCCCGACCTGCTGAAACAACGTCCTCCGGGTTTGGTGATGGGCCGGGCGCCATTGAGGATCTGCTCGACCCCGCGCTCCGCGGGGCCTCTGTCGAGGGAGACCCCGTGCGTCGCGTCGCCGCCTGCCTGCTCACCGCCCTGCTCCCCTCCCTGCTCCTCGCGGGCGGCAGCACGTCCGCTTCGGCGCAGGACGACACCCAAGCGCCGACGTTGGTTTCGGCCGGAGTGAACCCCACCCGCGTCGACGTTGGCGAGCGCGCCCAAGACGTCACCGTCACCCTCCGGATCACCGACGAGGGCAGCGGCACCGCGCACGTGGTGGCCGGTCTGCAGTCCACGACCAGCACCCAGCAAAAGCTCGTAGCCTTCGCGCTGGCCGCGGGGACCGTTCAAGACGGGACGTGGACCGGCACCGTCACCCTGCCGCGCACCGCAACGACCGGCGAGTGGCGCATCACGATCAGCAACCTCGAAGACACCACCGGCAACCGCACCTACGGCGCAACCGGTCACACTCCCGGCCGGGTCGCCGATGCTTGACGTACGGGCGACCGCGACGCCCGACACTGCGCCGCCGGTGATGAACTCGCTCCGCCGTACCCCCGCCGGTAACGGGCCATTCATCGCAGGGGACGAACTGACCTTCGACTGGGACATCAGCGACGCCAGCGATATCAACTACAGCTACATCCGCTTCACAGACGCCCTCGGACGCAGCCACGCCGTCACCGCCCAGGACGGCCATCACACAACCCAGACCCTCACCGACCAGTGGGCCAACGGACCCGTCACCGTCGACTACGTCTACATCGCTGACCACTTCGGAAACGCGAGCCACTACACCCCCGCCCAACACCCCGACCTCAACCTCGACCAGCTGAACTTCGAGGTAGAAGGCAACCCCACAGACACCGATCCACCGGTGCTTGAACTCGCTCCGCCGCGACCCCCGCCGGTAACGGGCCATTCATCGCAGGGGACGAACTGACCTTCGACCTGGGACATCAGCGACGCCAGCGACAGTCAACTACAGCTACATCCTACTTCACAGACGCCGCTCGGACGCAGCCACGCCGTCACCGCCCAGGACGGCCATCAGCACAACTCCGAGACCCTCACCGACCAGCTGGGCCAACGGGCCCGTCACCGTCGCACTACGTCTACATCGCTGACCACTTCGGAAACGGCGAGCCACTACACCCCCGCCCAACACCCCGACCTCAACCTCGACCAGCTGAACTTCGAGGTAGAAGGCAACCCCACAGACACCGATCCACCGGTGCTTGAACTCGCTCCGCCGCGACCCCCGCCGGTAACGGGCCATTCACCGCAGGCGACGACACTGACCTTCGACCTGGGACATCAGCGACGCCAGCGACAGTCAACCGCAGCCTACGTCCTACTTCACAGACGCCGCTCGGGCGTACCCACGCCGTCTACCGCTACAGGACGGCCATCAGCACAACTCCGAGACCATCACCGACCAGCTGGTCCAACGGGCCAGCCACCGTCGCACTACGTCTACGTCGCCGACCGCTTCGGCAATGGCAGCCTACTACTACCCCGGACCAACACCCCGAGCTGAACCTCGATCGACGTTGAACTTCCGAGTAGGGACGGCGAAGCCGACCGCACCTCAGGCGGTGTCGGCGACTCCTGGGGACACGACCAGCACCGTGTCCTGGTCTGCCCCTGAGGATGAGGGTGGTCTGCCGATCAGCAAGTACACCGTGGTCACCTCGCCGACCGGTGCGCGGACGAGCGTGCCGGGGGACCAGACGAGCCTGGACCTGACCGGCCTGACCAACGGCACCGGGTACAGCTTCCGGGTCATCGCGACCAACGCGTTGGGCAACTCCCCCGCTTCGGCGCCGAGTGCCACGGTGCGGCCCGCGGGGCTGCCCGGCGCCCCACAGGCGGTTGCCGCTGAGGCCGGCGCCGCGAAGGCGACGGTGTCCTGGACCGCGCCGGCAAGCAACAACGGGTCCTCGATCAGCGGGTACACCATCACCAGCACCCCCGGCGGCATCACCCGCACCGTGACCGGCGGCGCGCGCAGCGCGACCCTGACCGGACTGACCGTCGGGACCGGCTACACCTTCCGCGTGGTCGCCACCAACGGCGTGGGCAGCTCGACCGCCTCGGCGCCGAGCAACCGCGTCGTACCGATCAGCGCCCCCACCGCCCCGTTGGACCCGGACGCGACCGCGGGCAACACCCGCGCCACGATCACCTGGACCCGGCCGGCCAGCGCCGGCGGGTCGCCCATCACCGGCTACACCGTGACCAGCTACCCCGGCGGCCTGACCCGCACCGTCGCCGCGACCGCGCGGACCGCGACCCTGACCGGGTTGACCAACGGCACCTACTACGCCTTCCGCGTGGTCGCGACCAACGCCGTGGGCACCTCCCTAGCCTCGACGTCGACGCTGCGGGTACGCCCCCAGGGCCCGCCCGCGGCCCCGGTCGGCGCCTCGGCCACCACCGGCGACGGGACCGCGACCATCACCTGGGCCACCCCGCCCAGCAATGGCGGCTCCCCCATCACCGGCTACACCGTGACCAGCTACCCCGGCGGCCTCACCCGCACCGTCGCCGCGACCGCGCGGACCGCGACCCTGACCGGGTTGACCAACGGCACCGGATACACCTTCCGCGTCACCGCCACCAACGCCCTGGGCACCTCACCGGCCTCCGCGCCCACCACCCGGGTCGTGCCCACCGGTCGTCCCACCGCGCCGCTGAACCCGACCGCGACCGCCGGCGACGCCCGCGCCACCATCACCTGGGCCGCGCCGGCCAGCAGCGGTGGATCCCCCATCACCGGGTACACCATCACCAGCACCACGAGCGGCCACACCCGCACCGTCGGACCCGGCGCCCGATCGGTCACCCTCACCGCACTGACCAACGGCACCGGCTACACCTTCCAGATCACCGCCACCAACGCCCTCGGCACCTCACCACCCACCGACCCCACCAACCAGGTCGTCCCCACCCCCGCCCAACCCTGACGACCCCGCACACGGACCAACGGTCGGACGCCAAGCGAGAACCGCCCCGGCAGGCACCAGCCGCACCGGTCGCAGCACCGTGCTGAAAGTCCCGTCCCGAAGGTCCTTGTTCCCGAGTCCCGGAAACAACCCGCTCTGCGTTTGGTAGCGGATGGCGGTGCCGCTGACGATCTGTTCAGCCCGGCGCTCCAGCAGGGCCTCTGTCGAGGGAGACCCCGTGCGTCGCGTCGCTGCCTGCCTGCTCACCGCTGTGCTCCCGTCCCTCCTTGTCGCGGGATCCGGCTCCGCGTCGGCGCTGGACGACACCCAGGCACCGACCCTCGTCTCCGCAAACGTCAACCCCACTCGGGTCGACGTCGGCGAACGAGCCCAGGACGTCACCGTCACCGTGCAGGTCACGGACGCAGTCAGCGGGACCACCCACGTCGTAGCAGGGCTGGAGTCCACGACCAGCACCCAGCAGAAGCTCGTGGCGTTCACACTGACCGCCGGGACCGCTCACGACGGCACCTGGACGGGTACTGTCACTCTGCCGCGCACCGCCACGACCGGCGAATGGCAGATCTCGATCAGCAACCTCGAAGACACCGCCGGCAACCGCACCTTCGGCACGAAGGTGTCACTGCCTCCTGGCACGGAATCTGTCGATGTCCAGTCCACCGACATCGAAGGTCCGAACCTCAGCACCATCCGGCGCGAACCCAGCCAGAGCGGGCCGTTTACTGCAGGCGACATCCTTACCTACAACTGGGCCGTCACCGACGTCAGCGGCGTCGACCGCGGTTACGTCGAATATCGCGACGCAGCAGGGCGAACCCACCTGATCTACCTCAACCGTTCAGTTTCCACGAGCAACTACACGGTGCCAACCAATTGGGCTAATGGACCGGCCACGATCTCGCAGGTCTACTTCCGCGACACTCACGGGAACGTGAGTCGCTACACGCCTGCTCAGCACCCGGAACTCAATCTCGAGGACCTCGCCTTCGAAGTCGCGGGAAACAACGATGTCGAATTCGAGGGAGTAACGCTGCACAGTCTGACTCGAGCGCCTCAGGACAGCAGCACCTTCATGGTTGGTGACACGCTGACCTATGACTGGAGCGTCTCCGATGCCAACGGAGTCAGCTACGGCTACATCGAGTACTTGGATGCTGCGAGTCGCCGACACTCGATCTACTTGGGTGGATTCGCCACGTCGACCACCCACACGCTCAATGACACGTGGATAAACGGGCCGGTCACGGTGTCCCGGATCTACTTCTACGACACGCACGGCAACGCCAGCTACTACACACCCCAGCAACACCCTGAGCTGAACCTTCAGCAACTGAACTTCGAGGTCGTGGGCAACGATGTCGTGGACACCGAGGGACCGGTTCTTGAGGATCTGAGGCACGACCGGGGGAGCGGCGATGCCATCAGTGTGGGCGCCTCTCTGACGTACTCTTGGACGGTCACTGACGCCCACAGCATCAATCACGGCTACCTCACCTACCAGGACGCTGCCGGGCGCGGCCATCACATCTACCTGAGCGGCTCGGTTACTGAGACCACTTACAAAGTGACCAACGACTGGGCGAACGGACCAGTCAGGGTTTCACGTGTCTACTTCTACGACTCTCATGGCAATGCCAGCTACTACTACCCCGCTCAGAACCCCGAGCTGAACCTCGATCAGTTGAACTTCCGGGTCGGGACGGCGAAGCCGACCGCACCTCAGGCGGTGTCGGCGACTCCTGGGGACACGACCAGCACCGTGTCCTGGTCTGCCCCTGAGGATGAGGGTGGTCTGCCGATCAGCAAGTACACCGTGGTCACCTCGCCGACCGGTGCGCGGACGAGCGTGCCGGGGGACCAGACGAGCCTGGACCTGACCGGCCTGACCAACGGCACCGGGTACAGCTTCCGGGTCATCGCGACCAACGCGTTGGGCAACTCCCCCGCTTCGGCGCCGAGTGCCACGGTGCGGCCCGCGGGGCTGCCCGGCGCCCCACAGGCGGTTGCCGCTGAGGCCGGCGCCGCGAAGGCGACGGTGTCCTGGACCGCGCCGGCAAGCAACAACGGGTCCTCGATCAGCGGGTACACCATCACCAGCACCCCCGGCGGCATCACCCGCACCGTGACCGGCGGCGCGCGCAGCGCGACCCTGACCGGACTGACCGTCGGGACCGGCTACACCTTCCGCGTGGTCGCCACCAACGGCGTGGGCAGCTCGACCGCCTCGGCGCCGAGCAACCGCGTCGTACCGATCAGCGCCCCCACCGCCCCGTTGGACCCGGACGCGACCGCGGGCAACACCCGCGCCACGATCACCTGGACCCGGCCGGCCAGCGCCGGCGGGTCGCCCATCACCGGCTACACCGTGACCAGCTACCCCGGCGGCCTGACCCGCACCGTCGCCGCGACCGCGCGGACCGCGACCCTGACCGGGTTGACCAACGGCACCTACTACGCCTTCCGCGTGGTCGCGACCAACGCCGTGGGCACCTCCCTAGCCTCGACGTCGACGCTGCGGGTACGCCCCCAGGGCCCGCCCGCGGCCCCGGTCGGCGCCTCGGCCACCACCGGCGACGGGACCGCGACCATCACCTGGGCCACCCCGCCCAGCAATGGCGGCTCCCCCATCACCGGCTACACCGTGACCAGCTACCCCGGCGGCCTCACCCGCACCGTCGCCGCGACCGCGCGGACCGCGACCCTGACCGGGTTGACCAACGGCACCGGATACACCTTCCGCGTCACCGCCACCAACGCCCTGGGCACCTCACCGGCCTCCGCGCCCACCACCCGGGTCGTGCCCACCGGTCGTCCCACCGCGCCGCTGAACCCGACCGCGACCGCCGGCGACGCCCGCGCCACCATCACCTGGGCCGCGCCGGCCAGCAGCGGTGGATCCCCCATCACCGGGTACACCATCACCAGCACCACGAGCGGCCACACCCGCACCGTCGGACCCGGCGCCCGATCGGTCACCCTCACCGCACTGACCAACGGCACCGGCTACACCTTCCAGATCACCGCCACCAACGCCCTCGGCACCTCACCACCCACCGACCCCACCAACCAGGTCGTCCCCACCCCCGCCCAACCCTGACGACCCCGCACACGGCTAAGCGTCAGGGCGTCCCCGCGGCCACAGCACCGAGCAAGCGCTTGGTCCGCGCGATCACGTCGCCGAGCGCCTCGTGCGAGGCCGGGCTCATCGGACCCATGTCCAGGAAGCCGTGCACCAGCCCGTCGTGGCGGACCCGGTCGACGGCGACCCCGGCCGCGAACAGCGTGTCGGCGTAGGCCTCGCCCTCGTCGCGCAGCGGGTCGTACTCGGCGGTGACCACGACCGCGGGCGCGACCCCGGTGACGTCGCCGGCGATCGGGGACAGCCGCGGGTCGGTCAGGTCGAGCCGCTGACCGCCGGTCCCGCCGAGGTAGTGCCCGGAGAACCAGACCATCGTGTCGAGGTCGAGGAAGTAGCCGGAGGCGTTCTCGGCGCGGGACGGGTAGTCGCCGGCGAAGTCGGTCGCCGGGTAGATCAGCACCTGGCCGGCCAGCTCGCCCCGCAGCTCCTGGGCGGCGACGGCGACGAGGTTGCCGCCGGCGCTGTCACCGCCGACCGCGACCCGGTCGTCGCCGCCGAGGTCGTCGCGGTGCGCCAGCGCCCACCGCACGGCGGTCAGGGCGTCGTCGACGGCCGCCGGCCACGGCGCCTCGGGGGCGAGCCGGTAGTCCACCGACAGCACCGACGAGGTCGCCCTCGGCGCAGAACCGGCGACAGGTCTGGTCGGGGTGTCGAGGTCGCCGATCACGAAGCCGCCGCCGTGCAGGTAGACCAGCGTCGGGTACGGCCCGGCGCCCCCCGGCCGGTACAGCCGCGCCGGCACCCCGCCGGCGTCGACGTCGGAACCTCGATCCGACGGCGACCCGCGTCTCGTCGGTGACCAGCGTCGACGGTCGTCGCCCGCAGCGCCTTGCGCGCGGTCTCCGGCGTCCCTTCGTGCATCGGGGGGTAGCCGGCCTCGGCGATCAGGTCGAGGAGGTCTTTGGTACCGGGATCGAGGGGCATACGGCCATGATGACGTCGAACCGGTGGCGTACCGGCCCGGCCCGGACCTAGATTGCCTGAGACCACCGGGAGTCCACGTGCAGCAACCTCGGGCCCTCGCCCCCCTCGTCGTCGGCGTCGCCACCGTCGCGGTCCTGCTCGGCGGCGCTTCCCGCCGTCGCGGCACCGCCGCGTCGGAGGACCCCACGCTGCGCGGCCCCGGCCCCGCCGCCCAGGCCCGCGCGGAGCAGCTGCTCGACGACCCGGCGCGGGGCGCCGGTCGCGATCCGGCGGCTCGGCGAGGACCTGCCGCTGGCCGCGAAGCGCAACGACCTCGCCCCCGGCCGAGCTGCGCGTCCGAGCTGCGCGAGGACGACACCCTGTGGGTCGCCGAGGACGGTCGCCTGCACTACATCGACCCTCGCCCGCCGACCCGAGCGGGCGCCGCCCAGCGCGAGCACGCGACCCCCGACCCGCGCCCGCCCCGCTCGCGGACACCTTCCGGCTGCACAGCAACCCCGGGGCGACGCGGGTCATCTTCATCGACGTCGACGGCGGCACCGTGACGGGCAGCGCGTGGAACGCCAGCTACGGCGTCGCCACCTCCCATCCCGCCTGGGACCCCGGCGGCAACGGACCCGCCTTCGACGACGCCGAGCGGGCGACTGTTCAGCGGGTGTGGGCCGGGGTGGCCGAGGACTTCGCGCCCTACGACGTCGACGTGACCACGGAGGACCCCGGCTCGGCCGGCATCCTGCGCTCCGACGACGCCGACCAGCGCTACGGCACGCAGGTGCTGATCAGCCCCAGCGACGACGCCTGGTCGCAAGATCTGCGATCGGGGCTGCGGCGGCGTCGCGTTCCTCGACGTCTTCGACCACGTCAGCGGCGGCGGACAGCACCTACCAGCCCGCCTGGGTCTTCCCCCAGGCCCTGAGCAACCGCGAAGGACGTCGTCGAGGCGGCCAGCCACGAGGTGGGCCACAACCTCGCGCTGAACCACGACGGGCTCGGCGCGCGAGGAGTACTACGACGGCCACGGCAGCTGGGCGCCGATCATGGGGACCGGGCTACGACCGGCCGATCTCGCAGTGGAGCCGCGGCGACTACGCCGGCGCCACCAACCACCAGGACGACCTCGCCGTCATCGGCGGCTTCCTCGACCACCGCCAGGACGAGGCCGGCGGGCCCGCCGGTGCCGCGGCCCTGCCCGCCGGCGGCACGACGCAGACAATCACCTCGCGCGGCCGACGTCGACGCCTACCAGCTCGGGACGTGCGCCGCCGGCGCGAGCGCGCGCGTGGTCCCGGCCGCGGACGCCACGAACCTCGACGTGCGCGCCCGCACTGCTCGACGCGGACGGCAGCGGAGGTCGCAGTCGACGACCCGCCGTCCGCCGCGGTCGACGTCGAGCGCGCCAGCGGGATGGACGCCCGGGTCATCGTCCCGGCCGCCGGCGCCGGCTGGGTCCTCGACCGTGCGCGGCACCGGCAACGGCACGCCCGTCTACCGGTTACGACGCCTACGGCAGCGTCGGCGCCTACCGCCTCGAGACCACGGGCTGCGACGGCGTGGTCGAGCGACGTACCGTCGAGGCCGTCCGGCCTGACGGTCGCCGCCGGGGCCGGACGGCACCTCCCTCGAGCTGCGCTGGTCGCCCCCGACCGGGGGCGCCGCCGTGCAGGGCTACGTGGTCTCGGTCGGCGACGGCACCCCGGTCGACGCTGCCCGCCGACGCCCGGAGCAGGGTCGTGACCGGTCTCGACCCGGAGACCCCGTACGACGTCGCGGTCGCTGCCCGTGGCGCGGCCGGCCAGGGGCCGGCGGCGACCGCGTCCGGCCGCACCGGGGCCGGCGCCGTCCCGCCCGAACGACGACATCGCCGGGGCGGAGCTGCTGGCCGGTGCCGCTGGAACGGTGACCGGCGACAACGCCACCGCCACCGCCGCCGTCGACGACCCCGCGCCACCGGGCGCCGAGATCGGCGCCGGCGGCTACTCGGTCTGGTACTCCTGGACCGCGCCCGGCACGGGCCCGGTGCGCTTCGACACCGAGAGCACATCCACGGGCCGCGACACCACGCTGGCCGCGTACCGCGGCTCCCGCGGGGCGCTCGCGCTGGTCGCCGGCAACGACGACCGCCCGGGCGGCGGCCTGCTCTCGACCATCGAGTTCCGGGCCACCGCGGGCGAGACCTACCTGCTGGCGGTCGACGGCTTCGCGACCGCGACCGGCAGCGGGCCGTTCGACCTGGTCTGGCAGGAGGCCGCCGCCCCGCCGGAGGCACCCACCGGCGTCGCGGCGGTCCGCGGCGACCAGCGGGCCACGGTGTCGTGGACCGCGGCGCAGGCGAACGGCAGCCCGGTGACCGGCTACACCGTCACCGCCGCACCCGGCGGCCGCACGGCGACCGTGGCCGGAGGCCTGCACCTCGGCAGCGGTCAGCGGGCTGACCAACGGCACCGCCTACCGGTTCACCGTGACCGCGACCAGCGCTGCCGGCACCTCGGCGGCGAGCACCCCGTCGACCCCGGTGACGCCCGCGGGTGTCCCGACCCCGGCCACGGCCGTGTCCGCGGCCCGCGGCGATGGACGCGCGAGCATCACCTGGTCCCCGGCCGGCGCCAACGGCACGCCCGTCACGGGGTACACCGTCACTGCCACCCCGGGTGGGCGCAGCACCACCGTGGCCGGTAGCGCGACCGGAGCCGTCGTCGACGGCCTCACCAACGGCACCGCCTACGCCTTCGCCGTCACGGCGACGAACGCCGTCGGCGCCTCCGCGCCCGCCACGACCGCCGCCGTCACGCCCGCCGGGCCCCCGCCACAGATGGCGAAGCCCTCGGCGACCGGCGGCAAGCGCAAGGCGACGGTCACCTGGTCCGCGGCCGCGGACAACGGCGCGGCGATCACCGGCTACCAGGTGCTGATCTCCCCCGACGTGGTGCGCGACGTGGCGGCCGACAAGCGTCGGCTCGTCGTCCGCAAGCTCAAGCCCGGCCGCCACACGGTCACGCTGGTGGCCCTCAACGAGCTCGGCGCTTCGCCGGCGAGCCCGAAGGTTCGGGTCAAGGTCCGCCGCTGAGGCCGTCGCCCAGGGTTACCCCATGTTGGGGAATCCCGGCCGCGGACCGCCGACCGAGGGATCCAACGCGTTTCACTGGACATGTCATGACCACCACCACGCACCTCCCTGTCCACGCAGCAGCGGCCCCCGACCACGTCGACTCGCGTCGTCGCCGCCCGCGCGGGACGTGGCTGGCGACCGCGCTCGTCTTCGACGCCGTCGCGATCCTGGCCACCTCGGTGGTGGCGCTGAACGGACGCGAGGCCGGGTGGCTCGTCGGCGAGACCGCGACCATGGCCGCCCACCTGGAGCTCGTCGCGCCGCTGCTGGTGGCGGGGTGGCTCGTCGTCATCGCCGTCCTCGGTGGCTACCGCTCGGAGATCCGCGGCGCCGGCACGGACGAGTACAGCCGGGTCGCCCGGGCCTCGGTCTACACGGGCGGGCTGTTCGGACTCGCGTGCTACCTCGCCGACTACGACCTGTCGCGGGGATTCTTCGTCCTCCTCTTCGGGCTGGGGCTGCCTGCCCTGCTGGTCGAGCGGCTGCTGCTGCGCAAGACCGTGCAGCGCATCCGCCGCCGGGGCTTCGCCGCGCGTCGCGTGGTCGTCTGCGGCGACGTCGCTCACGTCGACGACATCGCCCGCGTCCTCCAGCGCGACCGCTGGCTGGGCTACCAGGTCGTCGGCGCGGTCCTGCCGCCTGGTACGCGAGCTCGACGACGAGACCCCGGCCGGTGTCCCGGTGCTGGCCACGGACGGCGCCGTCGCTGCCACCGCGGTCGCGCACGATGCCGAGGTCGCCTTCTTCGCGGGCGGTTCGACCACGTCGGCCGAGGCGATGCGACGAGCGTCGTGGGACCTCGAGCGCGCCGGCGTCGAGGTCGTGCTGGCCCCGAGCCTCACCGACACCGCCGCCTCCCGGTTGCGCATCCGCCCGGTCGGCGGGATGCCGCTCGTCCACGTCGACCCGCCGACCTGGGCGGATGCGTCGCGCTGGGGCAAGCGGACCTTCGACGTCGTCGGGTCCGCGCTGCTGCTGGTGCTGCTCGGCCCGCTGCTGCTGGCGGCCGCGCTCGCGATCCGGCTCGACGACGGCGGCCCCGTCCTCTTCCGCCAGACCCGGGTCGGGCGCCACGGCCGCACCTTCGCCTGCTGGAAGCTGCGCAGCATGGTCGTCGACGCCGAGCAGCGGCTCGCCGACGCTCAAGACCGAGGTCGACTTCGACGGCGGTCCTCTTCAAGCTCGAGCGCGACCCGCGGATCACCCGGGTCGGGCAGCTGGCTGCGTCGACTCTCCCTCGACGAGCTCCCGCAGCTGGTCAACGTGCTGCGAGGTCAGACATGAGCCTGGTGGGCCCCCGTCCCCCGTTGCCGGACGAGGTGGAGGGGTACGACGCGGGCGCAGCGCGCCGGCTCTGGGTCCGCCCCGGGATGACCGGCCTCTGGCAGGTCTCCGGCCGGTCCCGGCTGACCTGGGACGAGGCCATCCGCCTGGACCTCTACTACGTCGACAACTGGTCGATGGTCCAGGACCTGTCGATCCTGGTGAAGACGGTCGGGGCCGTGCTCAGCGGCCGCGGCGCCTACTGAGCGCGTCGCAGCAGGACGCCGCAGAAGCCCATCGCGAGGAGCCACAACCCCACGACCGGCAGGTCGCCGGCATTGAGGCCGTGCTCGTCGTCGAACCGCAGGACCACCTCGCCTGCCCCCGGTCCGTGACCGACCAGCATCAGTCCGCACAGCACCGTGACCACCACGGCGGCCACGACGACGGTGGGGCGGCTCAGCTGCGCACCGACACGGCGTAGGTGAGGGCGGCGGTGTCGCCCTCACCCTCGGTCACGAGGATGGCGCGGCTCGCGGTGCCACCGTCCTTGACCAGCACCTGGGGCACGGTCGAGCCCGCCGGCAGCTCGGTCTGCGCCGTCCAGCCCGCGTCCTCGAGCAGCGTGACCGCCTGCGCGAGCATCGCGGCCGGCGTCTCCGCCTCGGGGTAGACCAGCACGGTGTAGACGCTGTTGTCGGAGCGGGGGACCTTCACCGAGGCGACCTCGCCCTCGACCACCGGGACCTCCTCGCGCGGGAAGTCGGCGGGCAGGCCGTCTGCCTCCACCTCCATCGGCGCCTCCCCCTTCTCGGCGCCGCCGCTGGGCGAGGCGCTCGGCTCGGGCTCCGGCTGCTCCCCGCCGCCGCTGCAGGCACCGGTCAGCGCAGCGACCACGGTCGTCGCGGCGATCGCGGACAGCAGGCGCGCTGCGCGGGTGGGACGTGGCATCGGGGCACCTCTCGAACGGATCGGGATGCGCCCATTGAAGCGCATCGCCGGGAACCATCCGCCCGGCGCGGGGCCCGCGACGTTTCCGGCCCGTGACGATCTGCTCCGATGGCCCGTCCCAGGGTGGCCGAAAGGGTGAGCAGCGGATAGTGTCAGCCGGGCCGTCCGGGAGCAGCGGACAGCGTCGTCGCTGCTCAGGAGGCCGTCGTGCACCACGCGACGCACCGCGGGACCCGTGCCGTGGCCGAGGCCACGCGCATCGTGGGGTGTGGTCCCGAGGCTCGTACGACCTGGGGGAACCTGACTTGTCGATCGTGTCGGAGCAGACGGCCCGCCGCCTGCTCGCCGCCCCCGCGCCCAGCCGGGCGTTGCGCGTCCTCCCGTTGACGCTGCTGGTCCTCGACCTGGTGCTGATCGCCGCCGCCGGTGGCGTGGCCGTCCTCGGACGGGAGAGCCTGATGCCCTTCGGCTCCACGTCGGGGGCGCTGCGCGAGTCCGTCGGCATGATCGGCCCGCTGATGCTGCTGGGCTGGCTCGGCGCCGATCGCCGTCCTCGGCGGGTACCGCGACGAGGTGCTCGGAGCCGGGACGGACGAGTACAAGCGGGTCCTGAACGCCGGCCTCATCTCCGCCGGTATCACCGCCGTCGCGTGCTACGTGCTCCAGTACCCGCTCTCGCGGGGGTTCTTCCTGCTCGCCTACGGCCTCGGGGTCCCGGTGCTGCTCGCCGGCCGCTACGTCATGCGTCGGGTGCTCCAGGCCGCACGCCGACGCGGCGTGCTGACGCGGAGCGTCCTGATCGCCGGCACCCGCTCCCACGTCGACGACGTGGCCAAGGTGCTCAGCCGCGAGAGCTGGCTCGGGTACCGGGTCGTCGGCGCGCTGACCCCGGAGTACGACCTCAGCGAGGAGACCGCGCTCGGTCTGCCCGTGCTCGGCAGCGCCGAGGACGCGCCCGCCGTGGCGAAGGCGCGCGACGTCGACGTCATCTTCTTCGCCGGCGGGTCGGTCGGCTCGGCGCAGGTGATGCGACGGATGTTCTGGACCCTCGAGCAGCAGCAGGTCAAGGTCGTCGTCGCGCCCAGCGTCACCGACATCTCCAGCGAGCGCGTGTCCGTCCGCCCCGTCGGCGGCCTGCCGCTGATCCACGTCGACCCGCCGACCTGGTCCGACGCCTCCCGCTGGGGCAAGCGGCTCTTCGACGTCGTCGGCGCTCTCGGGCTGATCCTGCTGTTCGCCCCGGTCATGCTCGTGATCGCCGCGTGGATCAAGCTCGACCGACCGCGGGCCGGTGTTCTTCCGGCAGCAGCGGATCGGTCGGCAGGGCGAGACGTTCTCGTGCCTGAAGTTCCGGACGCATGGTGCCGGACGCCGAGGCCCGCCTGGCCGAGCTGCACCGGGAGACCGGCTACGAGGGCGGTCTGTTCAAGCTGGCCGACGACCCCCGCATCACGCGCCCGGGCCGCTTCCTGCGCCGCTTCTGCCTCGACGAGCTCTCCCAGCTGTTCAACGTGCTGCGGGGCGACATGAGCCTGGTCGGACCCCGACCTCCGCTGCCGGGCGAGGTCGCGGCCTACGACGACGACGTCGCCCGCCGACTGCACGTGCGACCGGGCATGACCGGCCTGTGGCAGGTCTCCGGCCGCTCGGACCTCTCCTGGGACGAGGCGATCCGCCTCGACCTGTACTACGTCGACAACTGGTCGATGCTCCAGGACCTCTCCATCCTGGTACGCACTGCGGGCGCCGTGCTGAGCTCCCGCGGCGCCTACTGACGTGTAGTCCCCGTCTGCAGCGCGGACTCACGAAGCGTGCGCGCCGGCCCGGGGCCGGTCGGGTCCGCCTCGTAGGTCATCACCGCCGGACCGGGCAGCGCGGATCCGTCGATGACGAGCCGGCCTCGCTGAGAACGCTTGCGGGCCTGGCCCCGCCACGCATGTCCTAGGTCATCAGCAGGGGCGCCGCGGGCTCGGTCTAACCACAGTCGGGGCCACCCCGGTGCGCGATCGCCCGGTCACGTCACATCGGCGACCTGCCGGGTGCGACGCCTCAGGAGCCGGCGATGCGCTTGCCGCCGCGGGACTTGACGGTGCGGGCGACCGCCTTGCGCTCCTTGCGCACGGCCCGCGGGGACGGCTCGACGCCGGCCTCGAGCGGGCGCCGTAGCCGTAGCCGTAGCCGTAGCCGTAGCCGTAGCCGTAGGCGCGGCCGGCCTTCTTGGCGGGGGCCATGTTGATCACGACGCCGACGGTCTTGCGCGCCGACGGACTCGACGCGCTCGAGAGCGTGCACCAGCTGGTCGCGGGTCGTCTTGCCGTGGCGCGTGACGAGCAGCAGCCCGTCGACCTGCGCGGCCAGCAGCGCGGAGTCCGTGACCGGCAGCAGCGGCGGCGCATCGATGAGCACGACGTCGAAGCGCTCGCGCAGGTCGACGACCAGCTCGGCCATGGCCTGCGACTGGAGCAGCTCGGAGGGGTTCGGCGGGATCGGGCCGCTGGCCAGCACCTGCACTCCGGACTCCTCCAGAGGTCTGCAGGGCGTCGTCGAGCTTGACCTGGCCGATCAGGACGCTGGTGGTGCCGACGTCACCGTCGACGCCCGAGCCGCTTGGCGAGCATCGGCCGGCGGAGGTCGCAGTCGACCAGCGCGACCCGCTGGCCGGCCATGGCGAGGGTGATGGCCAGGTTGACCGTGGTCGTCGACTTGCCCTCGCCCGGGCAGAGCGCTGGAGACGACGAACATCCGGTGGTCGTGGTCGACCTCGACGAACTGCATGTTGGTGCGCAGCACGCGGAACGCCTCGCGACCACGGGGTCGGCTCGCTTCAGCGCGGTCTGCGGGTCCTTCTTGACCGCGGCGGCGTCCGCGTTGACGTGGCCGAGGATCGGGGCGTCGGTGATCTGCTGGCGACGTCCTCGGCGGCGCGCGACCGAGGTGTCCAGGAGGTCGCGCAGCACCGCCAGCCCGACCCCGAGCAGCAGCCCGAGCACCGCGCCGAGCGCGAGGTTGCGCACCGGCTGCGGGCTGACCGGGTTCTCGTTGACCTCGGCCGGGTCGGCGATCGAGACCGTCACCAGGGGCGTGGTGCGGTCCGTTCGGGGTCTCGAAGCTCCTCGATCCGCTCGCTCACGACCTCGGCGTAGGCCTGGGCGACGTCGCGGCGCCATCGACCGGGTCCGGGTCGGTGACGCGTCAGCGTCAGGTTGACGGTGTCGGGCGACACCTCGCGCCTGCGACGCTGCCCTGCCAAGCGCTCGCCGGCCTCGACTGACCCCGCCGAGGGAGTCCGCGACCTCGTCGGCGGTGCTGGCTGTAGCCGGCGATCTCGGCGTAGGAGGCCATCTGCTGGGAGGCGAACATGCCGCCCTGGTGCGCGGCCTGCAGGTCCTGGGACTGCGTCGAGACGTAGAGCTTGACGTCCGACGCGTAGAGCGGGGTGCTCAGCGCGGTGAACGCCGCGGCGCCTCCCAGGACGATGACGAAGGTCAGCAGCACCAGCACCCAGCGACGCCGGATGGTGAGCCAGTAGTCCTTGAGTTCCACGGATTCCCCATCTGAGCGCGCACGGCGGACCTGCACACCCTAACCTGCCGACGCTGCTACGACCGCCGTGACGGGAGGGCCCGCTCCGAGGGCTGCCGTCAGCGTCGCCGCAACCCGGCCAGCGCCGGGCGCACGTCAGCCAGGTAGACCAGCGCGACGATGGTGAAGACCAGGCTCAGGATGAAGATGATCGGGACCAGCTGGAGCACCACGCCGATGCCCAGCAGGATCGTCCAGGTCGGCTTGGTGAGCTTGCCGGCGGCCTCGTAGGACTCCGCCGACCAGAGCAGGGAGTTGACGAAGGCGAAGAGCTTCACCGCGAGCAGCACGACGGCCACGATCAGGGACACGGTGCTCTGCACCTGGAAGATGAACATGGTGCTCCCAGCCTAGTCGCGGACACGCACGAGCCCCGGGCCGAGGGCCCGGGGCTCGCGCGGTAACGCAGGTGGAACGGTGCGGGAGGTCAGTCGCCGACCTTCTCGACCGCGTCCGAGGCCGCCTTGGTGGCGTTCTCGGCGGTCTTCTTCGCCGCCGTGCCGGTCGCCTTCGCGCTGCTCTGCGCCGGGGCGGTGGTCGACTTGGCCGTCGAGGTGGACTTCTTGGCCGCGGTCTTGGCGGTCTTCGCCGTGGCGTCGGCGCTGTCCGCCGCCTTCTTGGCGGTGGTCGACGCCTGCTTCTTGGCGGTCGTGGCCGTCTTCTTGGCCGCACCGGTGGACTGGGTCCGGGTGGACTTGGCCTTGGTGGTGGTGGTCTTCGCGGACCGGGCCGTCGCCTGGGTGGACTCCTGCTTGCGGATCCGCACCACGAGGGACTCGCCGCGCTCGACCAGGCCGGTGTAGGTGCCGGTCACGGTCGAGGTGGTCTCGTCGATGGTGGAGGAGACCCGGCCGCGCAGCTCCTTGGCCTCGTCCTGCAGCTCCGCGACGCGGGCGTTGACGGCGCCGAGGGCCTGCTCGCGCAGCGCCTTGGGCTCCAGGTCGATGCCCTTGACCGACTTCTGCACCTCGGTCACGCGCTCGGAGACGTCCTGCTGGGCGCTGGTGAAGCGCTTCTGCACGTCGGCGACGGCGTTGCGCACCAGCTCGACGGCCAGGTCGGTGGCGCCGACACCGGCGTAGAGCGGGCGCGTCACCTCGGCGGGGATCTCGATCTTCTTGATGTCGAAGGTGGCCTTGGCCATCTCGCTCACTCCTATCGGTTGGAACCAGCCGGGGGCTGGTGGTCGGGGTGCGCCTCGTCGGGCGCCGGTGTGTCGCTCTCGGTCGGCTCGGCCCGGTGGTTCAGGGCGAGGAACGAGGCGTACACGTCGAGCAGCGACTGCTTCTGCCGCTCGGTGAGCTGCGGGTCGTGCAGCACGGCCAGCTCGACCGTGCCGCCGGTCAGCTCGTCCAGACCGACGATGCCGGCCCGGGCGTACAGCTGGTCGGCGGAGACCCGCAGCGCCTTGGAGAGCTGCTGCAGGACCTGCGCCGACGGGCGGCGCAGTCCGCGCTCGATCTGGCTCAGGTACGGGTTGGACACCCCGGTCAGCTCGGCGAGCTGCCGCAGGGACAGCCGCGAGTCGAGCCGCTGCTCCCGCAGGTAGTCGCCGAGGCTGGCGACCGTGGTGCCGACCTTTCCCTTTGCCATGTGTTCTACTGTGCTAGCAGTTGCTAGCAAACGCAAGCCGCAGCAAGCGTGACCTGCCCACAGGGCTCAGAAGGCCGCCCGGATCTCGCCGACGGACCGACCCGCCCCGAGCAGCGTCACGACCCCCGTCGCCCGCACCGCGTCCGCGTCGACCCCGTCCTCGCCGGTGACGCCTGACCGCTCCAGAGCAGCGGCCATCAGCACCGGGCGGACCCGGCCGGCGCCGTCGTCGGTCTTCAGCGCGAAGGCGCGACCGTCGGGCAGCGCGACCGCGTAGCAGGACTCCGCCCCGGCCTTGCCGATCGCGCCGGGCAACGCCCGGAGCAGCGTCAGCTCGTCGCGGCGGGTGCCTGAGACCATCTCCGGGTGTCGTCGGATCGCCCCGGCGACCCGCTGCTCGGGTCCGCCTGCGGCGACGGCCAAGGTCCGGAACGCCCGGGCCAGCCCGGTCAACGAGGCCGGCAGCAGCGGCGCCCCGCAGCCGTCGACGGCCACCGCCGCGATCGGCTCGCCGGTCATCTCGGCGAAGGTGGACGGCGATCGCCTGCTGCAGCGGGTGGTCGGGCTCGCGGTAGGTGGCGAGGTCCCAGCCGTTGACGGCGCAGGTGACGAGCATGCCGGCGTGCTTGCCCGAGCAGTTCATCGCCACCGGCGTCCTCTGCCCGCCCGCGCGCAGCGCCGCCTCGCGCTCCTCGTCGTCGATCGGCCAGTCCGGCGGGGTCTGCAGCGCGTCGACGTCGAGACCGGCCGTGGCCAGGATGCGGCGGACGCCGTCCTGGTGCCGCTCCTCGCCGCTGTGGGAGGCGCACACCAGCGCCAGCAGGTCGTCGGGCAGGTCGAGCCCGACCCGGACCATGCCGAGCGCCTGGATCGGCTTGTTGCACGACCGCGGCAGGATCGGCGCGGCCACGTCCCCGACCGACCAGTCCACGGCACCGTCGCGGGTCAGGGCGACCAGGGAGCCGTAGTGGTGGCCCTCGACGAACCCGGAGCGGACGATCTCGGCGACGACGGGCGCTGGCATGGTGGGCAACCTACGCGGGTGCCGCGCCCCGGCGATCCGCGCCTTAGTCGATCGAACTTGTGTAGTTAGGATGCCGCCCATGCCCGCGCCGCAGCACTGCCCGACCCCGCGCGAGCTCGACGACCTCGAGCTGCTCGTCGCCGGCGCGCTGGCCCCGCTTGCGCGGCTTCGACGAGCCGGGCAGCCCGGTCACCCTGGACCTGCCAGTCGCCCTGGCCGACGAGCCCGAGGTCGAGCTGGTCGACCCCGAGGGCCTGCCGCTGGCCTCGCTCACCCGCGCGGCCGCCGGGTCCTGGGCGGTCACGCCGCTGGCCAAGGCCGAGTACGGCCCCTTCCGCCGGCTCTACCTGACCCCCGCCGAGGTCCAGGAGCGGCACGCCGGACGGACGGTCGTGCCCGGTCCGCGACGCGCTCAGCGCCGACCAGGTCCAGGAGGTCCGCGGTCTCGGTCCGGTGGTGCTGCTGGTGCTGTGCGGTCACGGCCTCTCCCGCCTCTCCCCCGTCGGCCTGCTCCGCGCGGCGCTGGTGGCGGCCGAGGGTCTTGACGCCGTCGTGGTCGCCGCGCCGCTGCCGACCCACGGCGACCCCGCCACCGACCAGCACCTCGCCGCGCAGGTCGCCGCCGCGTACGCCGCGCGGCGGCCCGGTGCACAGCCTGCGCGCCGGCGGCGCGCCGGAGGGCCGGGTCGCCCAGGTCGTCGCCCGCGACCGGCCCGCGCCGGGCGAGCAGGGTCTCGTGCTGTTCTTCACCGGGCTCTCCGGCAGCGGCAAGTCCACCGTCGCCCGGGCCCTGATGGACCGGCTGCTCGAGGCCGGGGATCGCAGCGTCACGAGCCTGGACGGCGACGTGGTGCGCCGGCACCTCTCCGCCGGCCTCACCTTCTCCCGCGCCGACCGGGAGACCAACATCCGCCGGATCGGCTGGGTCGCCGCCGAGATCTCCCGGCACGGCGGCGTCGCCGTGTGCAGCCCGATCGCCCCGTTCGCGGAGACCCGGCACGACGTGCGGGTGATGGTCGAGGACGCCGGCGGCGCGTTCTTCCTGGTCCACGTCGCCACGCCGCTGGAGGAGTGCGAACGGCGCGACCGCAAGGGCCTCTACGCCAAGGCCCGGCGCGGGGAGATCCCCGACTTCACCGGCATCTCCTCGCCCTACGAGGAGCCCACCGACGCCGACGTCCGCGCGGACACCACCGGCCGCACCGTCGAGGACGTCGTGGACGAGGTGCTCACCGCGCTGGCCGCGACCGGTCACGTCCGCCTGCCGGCGACGTCGGGCACGCCTGCCGCGGCGCACGAGGCCCCCACGGCGAGCGACGGGCCGGAGGCGGCGGCGCCGGCGGAGGAGCAGGACCCGCTCGACGTCCTCTTCGTGTGCACCGCCAACATCTGCCGCTCCCCCTACATGGAGATGCTGGCCCGCCACCTCGCCGAGGACGGCGCCCCCATCCACTTCTCCAGCGCCGGCACACACGGGTTCGAGGGCGCGCCGATGGACCCCGAGATGGCCGAGAAGCTGCTGGCCAAGCGGATCGACCCCAGCGGCTTCGCGAGCCGGCCGATCACCCGTGAGCTGATCGCCGGATCCGACCTGGTGCTGACCGCGGACTCGACGCACCGCACCATGCTGCTGGAGGACAACCCGGCGGCGTTCCGCAAGATCTTCACCCTCGGCCAGTTCGTGGAGGCCGCCCGCCGGCTGCCGCCCGAGGTGCACGGCCGCGCCCTCGTCGAGAGCGTCGGCCAGCGGCGCGGCAACGCCGACCCCGCGCTCGACGTGACCGACCCCTACCGGCGGGGCCCCGAGGCCATCGCCGCCGCCGCCGACCACCTCGACGAGCTGCTCGCCGCCGCCGTCGACCGGCTCCTCTAGGAAGCGGGACCCCTCGTGGAAGACCTGATCACCGCTGCGTTCTTCTCCATCCTCGCCGCCGGCTTCCTGGTCGGCGTGGTGGTGGGCCTCACCGGCATGGGCGGGGGCGCGCTGATGACCCCGGCGCTGATCTTCCTCGGCGTCGGCGAGACCTCCGCGGTCGTGACCGCCGACCTCACCGCGGCCGCGGTCTACAAGACCGGCGGAGCGGTCGTGCACTCCCGCGAGGGGTCGCCGAACCTCAGGCTCGCCGGGTGGCTGGTCGTCGGATCGGTGCCGACAGCGCTGATCGGGCCCTACCTGGTCGACCGGTTCACCACCGCCGACGACCTCGACACCACGCTCCAGCTGGCGATCGGGTTCGCGCTGCTGCTGGCGGCGGCGACCTACGCGATCCGGCTCTACATCAACCTGCGCCGGGTGCGCGCCGGTTTCGACGGCGGCGACCCGAACCCGAAGGTCCGACCGGTGCCCACCGTGCTCGTCGGCATGCTCGGCGGCTTCCTCGTGGGCATCACCAGCGTCGGCTCCGGCTCGGTGATCATGGTCGCCCTGCTGATGCTGTACCCCGGCCTGTCGGCGGTGAAGCTGGTCGGCACCGACCTGGTCCAGGCCGTGCCGCTGGTGCTCGCCGCGGCCCTGTCCAACATCGCCATCCACGGCCTCGACTGGGGTCTGCTCATCCCGCTGCTGATCGGCTCCGTGCCCGGCACGATCATCGGCAGCCGGCTCGCCCCGCGCGTGCCGCAGTCGCTGCTGCGCCGCGGCATCGTCGTGGTGCTGACGATGTCCGGCATCGCCCTGCTCGACAAGGCCGGCTGGGCGCCCCTCGGCGTCGAGGAGACCAACCCCGTCCTGATCGCGGGCGTGGGCCTGGCGATGGTCGTCCTGGTCCCGGTCGTCTGGGGCCTGCTGCGCAAGGAGCAGGGGTTGCCGTTCATGGGAGCGCCCACGGTCGCGGACCTGGAGGACCCGGGGCGACGCGGAGGAGGAAGAGCCGGGTCACGGGCGGTTCCGACTAGCCTGGGACCGTCCTTCCCACTCCCACGCGAGGTCCCTGCGTGTTCCTGCTGACCAACCCCGTGCGCGACTACGCCTGGGGGTCCACCACGGCTCCTGGCGCGGTTCCTGGAGCGGCGACGCCCCGGGGACGCCCGAGGCCGAGCTGTGGGTCGGCGCCCACGAGGGCGACCCGTCGCTGCTCTCCGACGGCCTGGGTCTCGACCGCGCGATCGCCGGCGACCCGGTCGCGCTGCTCGGGTCCCGGGTCCACGCCGAGCACGGCGCCCGGCTGCCGTTCCTGATGAAGCTGCTCGCGGTCGAGCAGCCGCTGTCCCTCCAGGTGCACCCCAGCTCCGAGCGCGCCCGGCTGGGGTTCGCCCGCGAGGAGCGGGCCGGCGTCCCGCGCGACTCGCCCGTGCGCAGCTACAAGGACCCGTGGCACAAGCCCGAGCTGGTCTACGCGCTCACGCGGTTCGAGGGAATGGCGGGCCTGCGGGACGTCGAGCGGTCGTGCGCCCTGCTGTCCCTGCTGCGCCACCCGTGGGCCGACAAGACCGCCGGCCGGCTGGAGTCCGGGTTCCCGAGCCAGACCCTGCACCGCGTCGTCGCCGACATCCTCACCCTGGGCCCCGATGAGGTGGCGGAGGTCCTCTCCGGCCTCGTGCCGGCGGCGCGCGCGGCCGCGGTCGAGGGGCACCGCCAGGAACGCGTCCGGGGGGCGCGCCACCGCGCTGCTGCGGGGCCGCGGCGGTCCGGCGCGAGGCCATCCGGGTCTTCGAGCTCTTCCCGTCCCTGGCCACCCGGTACCCCACCGACCCCGGAGTGCTGGTCACGCTGCTGCTCAACCACGTGGTGCTGGCCCCGGGTGAGGCGATGTACGTCGGGGCCGGCGTCCTGCACGCCTACGCCTCGGGGTTCGGGGTCGAGATCATGGCCGCCAGCGACAACGTCCTCCGCGCCGGCCTGACGCCCAAGCACCGCGACGTCCCGAGCTGCTCGCGGTCACCGACTTCACCCCGATCCCCCCTCCCGGTGGGAGCCGGTCGTCGCGCTCGTCCGGGCAGGGTTCCACCCCGGTCTCGGAGTTCGCGCTCGGCGTCCTGGACGGCGGGGAGCACGCCGTCCCGGGCGACGGGCCCCGCCTGGTGCTGTCCCTCGGCCGGGTCGCCATCGAGGCAGCCGGCCGGGACGACCGGCTCGACCTGACCCGGGGTCAGGCGGCGTACCTGGCGCCGCACCAGCCCGGCTACCGGGTGAGCGGTCACGCCGCGGTCGGCTACGTGCCGGGCTGACCGGTCAGCACGCGCTGGCCGCGACCTCGTCCTCGTCGCCCGGCACGACCCCCGGGGTCACGTCGAGGACCGGGTCGCCGGTCTGGCCCTCGGCCGACTCCATCGACCAGGTCACCCGGACGTCGTCGCGCGAGTCGAGCAGGATCGGCAGGCGCACCACCGGCTGACCGTTGTCCAGCCGCGAGCTGGTCAACCCGGCACCGCCTCGCCGTCCAGCTGCACCGGACCGAACTCCCCCCGGCGGCCCGTAGAGCTGCACGGACAACAGCTGGGAGCCGGGCTCGGTTCCGTAGCGGCCGTCGCCGGTGACCGTGGTCGGCAGGTCGCGGCGTCCGCCGGCGAGAGGTCCTGGGCCAGGGTCAGCGATCCCGCGAGCTGCTGCGCGTCGCCTCGCAGGACACCGCCATCAGGTCGGCGTCGTAGCGCAGGTAGTAGGACATCTTCGACCCGGTGGCGTCGTTGATCCCGACACCGGCGTAGGGCACGTCCTCGTCGGGCCCGGTCAGCTCCCCGGCGATGGCGGTCCCCTCGACGGCGGCCGCCTCCTGCTCCTCGAACGGCGCGAGGAGGAACCGTCCCTCGCTGGCGGCGCGCGACAGGCCGCGCACCAGGGCTCACCGGGGAGCGCAGGTCGCCGGTCACCGCGTCGAAGACCGAACGCGCCGTCTCCTGGAAGAACGCGTCCTGGGCGGCCTGGTCGGTGAGCCGCGTGTAGGTCCCGTTCAGGACCTGGTCGACGAGGTCGTCCGGGGTCAGCACCACCTCGCCGACGCGGACCGCGCCGGTGCCCTCGAGCAGGTAGGACAGGCTCACCGGGTCGATGGCCAGCACCCCGTCGAGGTCGAGCGCGGGGTAGCGGCGCTGCCAGAAGGCGTCCCACATCTGCGAGGCGCGGGGGAAGTCGCGCGACAGCCCGGCGGACTGGAAGGTGTTCCCGTACCCGTTCTGGAACACCGCGGCCTCGGCCGGCGTCAGCGGCAGGACGGGCTCGTCGAACCGGCCGAAGTCGGGCCAGGCGCCCTGCTCGCGCAGGCTGAGGTCGCCGTCCTCGGCGTGCAGCCGAGCCCACGACCCCGGCAGCCCGCCGGTGGCCCGGACCTCGGCGTTGTTCTGGAACACCAGCAGGTAGTCCCGGGGCCGTCGCCACCCGCCATGGCGGGCAGCAGCTCGACGGCCGTCGCGCCGGCCTCGAGCCCGCTGGCAGCGTCGCCCACCTGGGCGCGGTAGTCGGCGAACCGGTCGCCGAGCACGCCGACCAGGTCTTCCGTGTCGACGGCCTCCGTCTCGTCCGCAGCGGAACCGAACGCGGCGGCCGCGTCGCTCACCGGACGCTTGAGGCCGCGGACGACGTCCAGGTCGATGCGACCGCCGCTCGTGACGTCGTCCAGCCGCCGGGTGACACCCAGCAGCGGCTCGACACCCTCGGCCGAGACGGTGTCCAGGGTGGACCCGATGAGCCGGACCGCCTCGGCGTCGTCGCCCACGACGGGCAGGACGGTCAGGACGGACCACCACAGGCCGCCGGTGGCGTCCTCGACCTGGGTCGCGGCCTCGCGGAGCTCGGAGACGGCCAGCTGCTGGCCGGAGCGGTCACCCCGCTCGACGAACCCGCGAAGCCGCTGCGTGGCGCGCTCCGCCTCGGTCAGGCCCTGGTAGGCCTGCCAGGCCACCCAGGCCGTCCACCCGGTCGCGACCAGCAGCAGGAGCACCACCACGACCGCGACACGACCACGGGTCACCACAGGTTGTTCCTCTCACGACGACGACGCCGGTCAGCGTAACCGGGTCCGGACGCGACGGTGCCCCGCGACCCGGGGGTCGCGGGGCACGCTGCGCTGGGGAGCAGCCGGATCAGCGGCGGCGGTCGCCGCGCTTCACCTTCAGCTTCTCGACGGTGTCGGCGCTGCCGAAGTAGGGCTGGTCGTCACGCGGCTTGTACTGCACGATGACCGAGTACTTGCCCGGGGCCAGCGGACGGAAGTTGTAGCGGTCGTTCTGGCCGCCGCCACCCTTGGGGTACTGCCGGCGGAACTTCACGACCTCACCGGTCTTCTTCTTGACGAAGGTGAAGACCAGCTTGCCGCGGGGCTTGCCGTTGCCGAAGGAGCTGACGTCGACGTAGATGCGCGCCTTGAAGGC
>CAWBNM010000005.1:0-53803 GCA_963790175.1 uncultured Actinomycetota bacterium
ACAACTGCAAGGTCGGCCAGCCGATGTCGTCGGGCAAGGGCGAGAACAAGGGCAAGGCCGACGACGGCAAGGTCGCGGAGAGCGTCGAGGCGGCGACGAAGGTCGTCGAGAAGGTCGTCTACGCCCCGACCCGCAAGCGGCTGCCGAAGTCGCGGGCCTCGCGCACGACGTCGTTCACCGTCGGCGGCGCCGAGGGCTACATGACCTCGGGCGCCCACGACGACGGCCAGCTCGGCAAGGTGTTCCTCAAGCTCGGCAAGCAGGGCTCGACCCTGGCCGGGGTGATGGACGCCTTCTCGATCGCGGTCAGCATCGGCCTGCAGTACGGCGTGCCGCTGGAGACCTACGTCTCGAAGTTCACCAACCTGCGCTTCGAGCCCGCCGGCCTCACCGACGACCCGGACGTGCGGATGAGCCAGTCGATCATGGACTACATCTTCCGCCGCCTGGCGCTGGACTACCTGCCGTTCGAGTCCCGCTCCGCGCTGGGCATCCACTCCGCCGAGGAGCGCCAGCGCCACCTCGAGACCGGCTCCTGACGCTGATCGAGGAGACCGGCTCGGCCAGCGAGCTCCTCGACGACGACCTGGTCGTCCGCGAGCCCGTGGTCACCCATGACACCGAGGGTTCCTCGCAGCGAGAGGTCCCTGCGGAGCCGGCCACCGTCGCCCACACCTCGGCCGAGTTGATGGAGCAGATCACCGGCACCGCCATCGACTCCCCGCTGTGCATGACCTGCGGGACCAAGATGCGCCCCGCCGGCTCCTGCTACGTGTGCGAGGGCTGCGGCAGTACGTCCGGCTGCTGATCGGTAGGGGTCGCGACGGGGCCGGGGCGTGACTCGCGCCCGGCCCCAAGCGACGCAACAGCTCACCGCGATCGTCCACCGGCCAGGTAGTAGCGGAATCTGCTGAGATGCGGTTCGAGAATCCGAGCTGGACATGGCGGCTGAAGCGTGAATTAGCACCAACCGGCCGCACATCGTAGTTGACGGGAAGCCACCCGTCGGGCACGTTAAGCGCACCACAAACCGAGATCAGATCAGGTGAGATGAGCGCCCGAACTATCCATCCGTTTCCGGCCAGGATGGCCCCAGAGATCGCGCTCGATGCGATACCGGTCAAAACCGGTAAACGCTTGGTTGTATTGGACCCAATGTGTGGGTCCGGCACCGTATTGAGCGCAGCACTTGAGCGTGGTCACAACGCGATCGGCATCGACATTGATCCTCTGGCGGTCATGATGTCGCGCGTTTCGGTGTCTCCCATCGACACACGCCAACTCCTTATCGCTGGAAAACAGGTTGTAGCATCGAAGACCACCGACGGCGCCCCTCCTTGGGGCAACGATGAAGAGACGGATCGTTTCGTCGATTACTGGTTTGGGCCGGAACAGCGTCGCGACTTGATTTCACTCACATCTGTGATCCGGTCGCATACGCACCGTGAGATCCGGCTCGCGTTGGAAGTCGCGGTAAGCCGCATTATCATAACCAAGGCCTCAAGCTTCGCTCGCTGCGGATACTTCGCACAGTAGACCACATCGAGTAATAGACGCGTCGAACTACGATATATTAACCGGATTCGAGAAGTCGTTGGGGCAACTGGCCCGCATGCTGGATAGGCGACCAGCTGTTGGAGGTGCAAGAGTTCTTCTTGGGGACGCTCGACTGCTTAGCGGGCTCGAGAAAGCAAGCGTTGACCTGGCCGTAACGTCTCCGCCTTACCTCAACGCCCTCGACTACCTTCGCGGACACAAGCTAGCGTTGGTCTGGTTTGGTCACAGGATCTTTGAACTGCGCGAGCGCCGGGGACCAGCATCGGCTCAGAAAGGAAGCCGGGCACATCGGCGTCGCAAGTGGTCGATGACATCGTTGCGAAAGTCGAGAAGGAGGCTCTTGATACTTCGCTTTTGCGGCGGGGGATGGTCGAACGCTTCGCGCAGGATTGTCTGGAATTCTCGAGTGAATTGTTCAGAGTTGTTCCTACCGGTGGATCTGTTGTGTTGGTTGTTGGTAACTCGACCCTTCGCGGTAACTATGTTCGCAATGACGTCATTGCGAGAACCGCAATGCAGCACGCGGGTTTTACCCTGAGGAATCGGTACGAGCGGGACATTCCGCCGTCGCGGCGCTATATGGCGATCGACCCGGCGGCCGTTTCGACGATCAGAAAAAGAATGCGAACAGAAGTCGTACTGACATTGGAGCGTTGAATCGTGGCAGAGACACTGGCTTTCAAGGCGCACGCTCGATTGTTGACTATGCTTGGCGAACAGTTGATCAAGAATGAGCGGATTGCCCTCGTCGAGATCGTCAAGAATTCCTATGATGCGGACGCCCGCAGGGTGTTTGTTGATTTTCGTGATTTTTCCGACGATTTTGAAGTGCGACCGGACTCCTCCATTGTGATAACTGACGACGGCTTCGGGATGCAGTCCGAGGTCGTTCGTGACACTTGGATGCGTCCCGCAACACCCGGCAAGACCGAGCGAAGCGCGCTCAGCCCCGAACTCCTCTTGGGCGAGCAATTCAAGGAGAGAAGGGCATTGGACGATTTGCTACGTTCAAGCTCGGAAACCAGCTCTTCCGTGATATCGCGCGCTGTTGATGATCGAGGCGAAACCACCTTGCTCATCGACATCTCGCAACTCGATGACTCCGGCTCGGGATCCTTGGCCGAAGAGATGTATCTTGATCAGATTGCTGCGCTATTCGATGTCGCCAAACCTATCGTCTTCGATGGCAATGGGATTATCTCTAGTGAGCATGGGACACAGCTTGAGATTCGCGGCTTGCGATCCGCGTGGGATTCAAAATTGGTCCGCGAGGTGTTCGATGATATCGGCCGCCTCGAACCAGTCATGTGGAATCCTAGAATTACGGAAGAAGAGAAGACCTTCGGAGTAATTTTCCAGCGAGATGGTGTAGACCTACGTCTTGACATTGAGCGTAACGAAGAATTCCAGGTATTGCTCGAGCGTGCGGTGCTCAAGATTGAGGACGGAGCCTACGATCCAGAGAGTCGTGAGTTTGTGTTCTCGTTGCAGGGTAAACGCCAAGATCTGAGCATCGACGACTCAGACATACGTGGCCTGAGGGTGTTTCGCGACCAGTTTCTATCAGACGCCCGCGCGACTGCCTTTCCTCAGTGTGGCCCGTTTCTTCGACTTCAGTCCGAGTGCAACTGCGGCGCATTCCCTTGATCGAGTAGAGAAAGCCATCTTAAAGCGGCATCGGGTCTACCTCTACAGGGATGGGATTAGAGTGTACCCGTACGGAGATCCGGGGGACGATTGGCTGCAGATTGACGTCATTAGGGGTACCCAGTCCGCGCGCTCCATGTTTAGCAACGATCAGGTAGCGGGTTTTGTTTCTATTACTCAGGAGCACAATCCTCGATTACGGGACGAGACGAACCGCGAAGGTCTGTTGGAGGACGGTCCAGCAACAGGTGACTTCGTTGCACTCATTCAGACCATCCTGGCGTACTTCCGAGCAAAACCGTATGAACGGTATTCTGCCGCTAATAGGCGTTCGCGCGAACGGAGGTTGGAGGGTAAACGCGTTGACCAATTCGTTAGTGCGATGCGGGACACGAAGAACCTCCCCGCGAGTGCCAACAAGACTCTCGACGCACTAGAGGACTCGCTAAATGCTGAACGCGAGCTTGCGAACCTTCGGATCTCGCGGACGGAACAGCTGGCTGGTGTCGGCCTCTCGGTAGAGACGGCGTCGCACGATCTGATTGCAGCAGGTCAGGAGGCTTTGCGTCTGGCTCGCCGCCTCGTAGATGACTTGCGGTTCCACGACCTGATGAACGAACCCATCTTTGTCCAGGCGAAGGCACTGGTTTCGCGCTTGGAATTTGTTGTCTCTCGTTTTTCGGATGTGCAGGGCCTTTTTGTCTCGACACGCCAGAAAAAGGCACGAATCGATGTGCTTCAACTCCTGCGCCGAGTGAGGTCGATGTACGCGGGTTTACATAGCGAACAACAGATTGCGTTCAATATCGACGATAGCGCCACCGTAATTGCGGAAACTACGGAAAGTGCATTGTTGCAATGCCTCATCAATCTAGTCGACAATGCAACATATTGGTTGATGGCATCGACTGGGTCATCTCGTACTATCCGAGCCTACGCGGCTAATTCTGAAAGCGTCGTAATAACTGACAGTGGCCCGGGCGTGAGGGTAGAAGACGCGCCCTTTATCTTCGAGCCGTTCTACTCTGGTAAGGGTGAGGACGGAAAGGGTCTGGGGCTTTACATTGCTCGGCAGAATGGTTTACGTAGTGGCTTCGAAGTTGAACTTGTGGCGTCCTCAATGGACACTTTGGCACTCGAAGGAGCAACCTTCGTGGTTACATTCAGCGATGGGATAAAGCTATGAGCCTTTTGTCGGGTCCAGTTGTCTTTATCGATGATGAGATTGAGAAGGTTGAAAGCGAAGCTAGCAAGCTGCTAGAAGCGATCAAGGCGTCCGGGAGGCCCGTCCTCGCGTCGACACAACTCCCCGATCAGACAGTTCGGGAGTCATGGTTTGAGCACTGGCAGACGCTTTCCTTCGTCGTTGTTGACTGGGACCTCAGCCCAGGCTCGCTAGGGGCTGTGGGAAGTTCCACGCTCAGCGAGTTCAAGCGCCGCGAACTCTTCCAGTTTCTCGAACACCTTATGCGAGTGATTTATTGCCCGGTGTTCATAATCAGTCGCGAGGATGCAGACGATATACGGCGTCAGGTGGGCGAGAGCGAACATCTCCGTGACAAGGCTGGTGGGATTGATGCCAGGGTCGCAGTTTTCCGAAACAGGTCCTCATGGGACAACATCGTGCAGCACTTGACGCAGCAAGTCGAGGAGAGTGCCGCTTTGTCGGTACTGCGTACCTGGGAGCAGGAGTTTGATGCGGCGCGGAATCGACTCTTCATCGATTTCAACAACATGGAGCCTGACTGGCCCGTTTACGTTTGGCGAATGGCGCTTCAGGACAGCGTGGATCCGGCTTTTGAGCTCTCGTCTGTGATCAGCACCAACCTCCTTACGCGTGTTAACCCGGTTGCGTTCGATCACAGCACCATCAACGATCCAGACGCTGCAGTCTCGGGAGCATCTGCCCGGAAGGTGCTACACGGCCGCACGTTCGTGGACAATTCGCGCTTGTCCGAGAGAATGGTTTTCCCGGGAGACGTTTTCCGCCTGAACTCGTCGGAACCGGATGAGGTTTGGATTAATGTATCTCCGGTCTGTCAAACAGTCGCGCGGGCGGTTCCTGAGGGCGAAGAGTTGGCTCCAATCCGACTACACCTTATCCGCGGAAGACGGGAAGACGTCGGCGTACCAACAGCGGAAGTTCGGAAGCTCGAGCAACGACAGAAGGGTCCAATCGGCGAGGTTGTGCACACGCTTCTAGACGAAGCGCCATACTATTTCGAATTCGGGCATGCGGAATTTCGGGTTTGGGACGAGATCAAGGGCTTACGCGTCGGTCGGCTGTTGGCGCCGTACGCCACGCGATTCCAGCAGAAGCATTCCGCATACTTGCAGGCCGAGGGTTTGCCGAGGGTTGATTTCGCCCTCTACCGCGATGAGGAGCCCTGACGGGTCGACTGTCCGCATCGGATCAACGAGTCCTCATCAGACTTCATTGTGGAGAGACGCGTTCGTCTATGGCGTCCTCAAGGCGAAGCGGCGTACGTATTTGCATATGGCGGGCGTGTGTTTGGGTGACGTCCCCCGGAGTGGTGTAGTTCCTCGGCGTTGAGGCTCGTCGTGTTGTCGGCGACGTAGGCGGCCATCGTGCAACGGTCAGTGAGACCTAGCGATAGAACTCACGGATAGGACACGAAGCACGATGGCCTTGGACAATGCTGCACTACTCGAGGTGCTGGAAGCCATGCAGGCCGCTGGGGTCGAGGACCGGGTCCGCACCGCGGCGCAGACGATCTACCAGGCGTTGATCGACGCCGAGCTGACCGCGGTGATCGGCGCCGGCCCCTGGGAACGCACCGAGGAGCGCACGGCGCAGCGCAACGGGTCCCGGCCGCGGATGTTGACGACGACGGCCGGTGATCTGGAGCTGCGGATCCCGAAGCTGCGGACCGGGTCGTTCTTCCCGTCGCTGCTGGAGCGGCGCCGCCGGGTCGACCAGGCGTTGTTCGCGGTGGTGATGGAGGCCTACCTGCACGGGGTCTCGACCCGGAAGGTCGACGACCTGGTCAAGGCGCTCGGCGCCGACACCGGGATCTCCAAGTCCGAGGTCTCGCGGATCTGCGCCGACCTCGACGAGGAGGTCGGCGCGTTCCGGGACCGGTCCCTGGCCGAGATCGCCTACCCGTACGTGTTCCTCGACGCCACCTACTGCAAGGCCCGGGTCAACCGCCGGGTGGTCTCCCAGGCGGTGGTGATCGCCACCGGGGTCACCGCCGACGGCCGCCGCGAGGTCCTCGGGCTTCGACGTCGGCGACACCGAGGACGGGGCGTTCTGGACCGCGTTCCTGCGCGGTCTGAAGGCCCGCGGCCTGGGCGGGGTGCAGCTGGTCATCTCCGACGCCCACACCGGCCTGAAGGCCGCGATCGGCTCGGTGCTGATCGGCGCCGCCTGGCAGCGGTGCCGGGTCCACTTCATGCGCAACGTGCTCGCGGTGGTCCCGAAGGGCAACGCCGAGATGGTCGCCGCCGCGATCCGCACCATCTTCGCCCAACCCGACGCCGAGCACGTCCACGAGCAGTTCGAGGTGATCGCCACGATGCTCGGCCGGCAGCTGCCCAAGGTCGAGCAGATGCTCCGCGAGGCCCACGACGACCTGCTCGCCTTCACCGGCTTCCCGGTCAGCGCACTGGAAGAAGATCTGGTCGACCAACCCGCTCGAGCGGCTCAACAAGGAGGTCAAACGCCGCACCGACGTCGTCGGCGTCTTCCCCAACCCCGCCGCCCTGCTCCGCCTGGCCGGCGCGGTCCTGGTCGAGGCCCACGACGAATGGCAAGTCACCGCCGACCGCCGCTACCTCTCCGAAGCCTCCATGGAACTCCTCACCGACGCAACGAAGACCGACGAGGAGGTGGCCAAGCCCGAACTCATGACGGCATGATCAGACCACTGACCCGCACGGTGTCGAGAAACTCCACCACTCAGCGGGACGTCACCCCGCTGACCGAACGGAGACCAGTGCGTCGCGTTCACTATTGGGCACCGCAAGCACGTGTAGTAGCCGTGGCAACGAGTGTGCTGGCTCTGACCGGTTGTGGACCAACCATCACGGCGCCGAACGTGGTCGGCCTGCGCCTAGATGACGCCCATCGGGCATTCGAGAAGCTAGAAGTCGACGACTTCGACGACGTCGATGGCTTGGAGAACGACCGCGAGATCATGTGGGATGCCAATTGGGTGGTAATCAAGCAAGAGCCGGCGGCGGGAACCGAGGATATCGATACCGGAGAGACCATCGAACTGACGGTTGTTAACGAGGACGACGATGAGCTGCTCGACTCGATCCCGTCGAATTCGCCAGTTGCTCAGGAGTTCGCTGAGGAAGCAGCAGAGGACGCGGCGGAGGCTGAAGCCGCGGCCGAGGAGCAAGCGGCCGAAGCAGAGAGGGAAGCCGCAGCTGAGGCAGATCCATTCGACGAGTACCGCGACGATGATGGCTTTGTCACCCGCAACGACTATGGCGATGCGTGGCCCCTCACCATCGACGCGGGCTTCCTAGATTGTCCTAAAAGCTTCGGCGTTCGGAACGGCGCGGTGGTGTTTCGCACGCTCGATGGAACTGAGTACGCGCTTAATGGACAAGCTGCGCGGGACTACCCTGAGATTCGGCCAATTTTAGCGGACGACCCCTTCTACGGCAGGAGGAGCGGCATCAAGATGAGCACGACGCTCCTTATCGGTGACGGATTGGGTCTCTGCTGATGCGGCTCTACTGGAAGATTCCCAACGGCCATGATGAAAGCCGCGGGTGCGGCATATGCCAGCGGCGGGGCCGGCGTGCGGCGGGATGCCGCGGACGCAGTGTGTGAGCTGTTGACGACGGATCCGCGCCCACTTAACCAGAAGTCCGCGAACCTGCCACAGGCGTTTGGTCGGGCTCTGGCCGGCAAGCGGCACAAGGCAGCGTGCAAAAGGAGATTCGTGCGCCCTTCACACAAGTCGCCTCGGGATGGGCCCTCCCAACCGAAAGGTGAGTTGCGCCCGGCGCGCCTGCATCACTTGTCCTAAGCTCAGCTCTCCTGTCGTTTGACTGACCCGGGGGAGCTTCGTGGCGAGAGACCCGCTTGAGCCGGGCTTGCGCGACGAGCTGGTCACCCAGGAGCTGGCTGCACTCCTGTCGCAGCTGGGTGAGCAGCAGGTCGACTCGGACCCGCTCCGCGCAAGCGCCGCTGTCGAGCGCCTCGGAAAGCACCTTCTGCGCGTCGCGCGGCGGATGCGCACTCCTGCAGATTCCGCCGCGCGTCGAGGCGGGGGCCGCCGTCGTCAACGCCGCGATCGACGCGCTGGGGTCCGAGTTCGCCGGCGACCGGGTCAGTCACCCTCCTCGACTGCTGAAAGCAGTTCGGGGCAGCGAGGGGCTCACCGAGGGCGTCCTCCCTGCGCATCCGACCATCCCGCTGACGTCGAGCGAGCTGCTTGTCAACGGCGCGGGAGAGCCGTCGTTCGGCGCGGTGCTGAAGGAAGAGATCCGCTGCGCGAACGAGGTCGATCTCATCTGCGCCTTCGTCGGCTACACCGGATTCCAGCCGCTCAAGGACGAACTGCGCGCCCTGCTCGAGCGAGGCGGTCGAGTCCGGGTCATCACTTCGACCTACCTAGGATCGACCAGCGCGAAGGCACTCGATGAGTTGGCCAGGCTCGGCGCTGAAGTCCGGGTCAACTACCAGGGTCAGTCGACCAAACTGCATGCCAAAGCGTGGCTGTTCCGCCGACCCGGCGAACTCGACACTGCATGCGTCGGCTCTTCCAACCTCTCCGACGCCGCTCTCTACTCAGGGCTCGAGTGGAACGTCCGCCTCGCTCGTGCGGATGCGCCGGGGGTCTTCAACCGCATCCACCAGACCTTCGAGAGCTACTGGAACGCCGCGGCGTACGAGCTCTACACACTCGCGGATCGGCCTCGGCTGGAGGCCGCTCTCCTCGAAGCCAAGGGGCACGCGCAGCGCGCCGTCAATCGCACCGCCCAGCGCACCATCGACGCGCTCGCTGGCCAGCTCGACGAGGCGTATGCCGAACTACTGCTGAATCCCAAGCCCCACCAGCGCGCAGTCCTCGACACCCTGCAGCACCGGCGACAGTCCTTCGATGAGCACCGGCACCTGATCGTGGCGGCCACCGGGACCGGCAAGACGGTGATCGCAGCATTGGACTATGCGCGGCTGTGTGTGCCCGGGCGAGCCGCGTCCACGCCTTCTGTTTGTCGCCCACCGGGAGCAGATCCTGGAGCAAGCGCGCAGCACCTTCCGCCGAGCCCTGAAGGATCCAGGCTTCGGCGAGCTGCTGACGGGCAGTGCCGCACCCCCGGCCACCGACAATCACGTCTTCGCGATGGTGCAGACGTTGCATCGGCGTCTTGCGACCGTGCCGCCCGACTACTACGACGTCGTCTACATCGATGAGGCGCACCACGGCTCCGCCGCGTCCTGGCGCCAGGTCATCGAGCACGTCCACCCCCGAGAGATCGTCGGCCTGACTGCGACGCCCGAGCGGACTGATGGCGTGAGCATCGCCGACCTCTTTGGCGGCGACTACACGACGGAGCTGCGGCTCTGGGAGGCCGTCGATGACCAGCTGCTTGCGCCCTTCGAGTACGTCGGCGTCGACGACGGCACCGATCTGCGCCAACTTGAGTGGCATCGCGGCGATTACGCCGTTGGTGCACTGGCCGAGCTCTACACCGGCGACCACGAACGAGTTCGGCGGATCGTCGAGGCGATTGAGCGATGGGTGGACGTCCCGACCGGGATGCAGGCGCTCGGATTCTGTGTCTCCGTCCAGCACGCTCAGTTCATGGCTCAGGAGTTCACCCGCCTCGGCCTGCGAGCCGACTACCTCGAGGGCGAGCATGACCAGGCGCACCGCGACGCGGTCCTTGGACAGCTACGAGCTGGGGAGCTCCAAGCGGTCTTCAGCGTGGACGTGCTGGGCGAGGGCATCGACGCACCGGACGTCGACACCCTGCTGCTTCTTCGGCCAACTCAGAGCCCGGTGCTGTTCGCTCAGCAGCTAGGTCGAGGCCTGCGGACCTCGCCGGGCAAGTCCACCTGCCTGGTGCTGGACTTCATCGGCCAGCACCGCGCCGACTACCACTTCGAGGATCGATACCGCGCGCTCCTCAACCCGGCGCACGGGGGCCTGCGCGAGCAGGCCGAGCACGAGTTTCCCTACCTGCCCGCTGGATGCTCGATCACGTTGGAGCGCGTCGCGCGGGAGCGCGTGCTGGCTCGGCTCAAGGAGGTCACACCGCGCGCCGGTCTTAGCGGTCTGAAGAAGGACCTGGCGCGGACTCGCGAGCTCGTCGTTGGGCGCCTTCCTGGACGCAACCGGTCGCACCATCGAGCGCTTCTACGCCGCTGACCAGCGGAAAGATTTCCTGGACACGTCTACGGCGCGAGGTCGGCGGGTTCGACCTCCCCGCAGTGCCGAATGAGCCCGAGCTGCAGCGAGAGGAATCCGAGCTGCTGAAGCGCGTCGGCTTCCTGCAGCACGTCACAGACGGCCAGCGGACCAACACGTGGGGTACCTGGCTAGCCGGTTCCGCGCCGCCGTCCGTCAAGGACTTCTCGCCCGCAGAGAGCCGCTCGGCGATGCAGCTGATGCACCTGCTTGGGATGACGCCGACGACCTACGACGCGGGCTTCGAGCAGCTGTGGCGCCACGACTCGGTCCGAGCGGAGATCATCGAACTGCTGACCCTTGCGCACGCAACGCGCGACGCTACGACCGTCCCGATGCCGGGGCTCGATGAGGTGCCGCTGCAGGCACACGCGCGGTACACCCGCGCCGAGGTGTTCGCGGCCTTGGGGATCAGCACGATCGATAGACCCAAGGAGCACCGCGAAGGCGTCTACTTCGCGCCTGAACTCCGCACGCAGCTCATGTTCGTGACCCTGAACAAGGACGACGCATCGTTCGCCTCGCAACATCCAGTACAAGGACCACGCGCTGGCAGCCAACTTGTTCCACTGGGAGTCGCCGAACAACTGGCGCCAGGGCACTCCCGCGATGCAGCGCTGCATCGGGGACGCGCCGGACGGCTCCGAGCATCGCTTGCTGTTCGTGCGAGAGCGAAGCAGCGGCGGCGTCGAAGGGACCTTCCGATGCTTCGGCCAGGTGGACCTGGACGGTGAGCTCGAAGGCGACCGTCCCGTCGCGCTGACCTGGCGGCTACGGCAACCGTTGCCCGAGATGATCTTCGAAGCGACCAGTCTCGTGGTCGCGAGCTGACAAGCCGACGCCCTGCCACGACGGGCCGGCAGGCGTGCCAGCGGAGGGCTGCTGACCGGAGACTGTGGTGCGAGGAAAGAACGTTCCCGGCTCGCGTGAGTCGAGTCGTATCGTCCGCAGGTCAACCTGCATGGAGGTCTTATGCCGAGCCGCCGCTCATCCCGTCATCGTCGGTGCCCTCGCCGCATCGTCGCTCTCGTGGCCCTCGCGCCGCCGGCCGCTGCAGAGACCAAGTCCCGGGTGGACCGCACTGGTGATGCTCCCGCCAGGATTGACATGGATGAGGTCGACTACTCCTACGGAGATCGGCGCGTGCATGCGACGGCTGCGGTGCCCGACCTTGGACGCGCGGGTCACGCTGACCTGACCTTCACGTCGCTTCAGCAGTTTCGACCTGGCTATGTCCTGCGCCTCGTCAAGGCAGCCGGTGAGCCCGCTCAATACGCGCTTGTACTTCTTCGACCACTTCCAGCTGAACCGCCGTCAGTGCGACGGCATGGAAGGCAGGTAGCGAGGCGCTGCAGTCATGGTGAGCGCCCGACCGAATGTCTGAATGGGCATGCGAGACGTAGCGTCCGTACCCAGCTCACAATGGTTGCCGGCGATGCAATTCGGACCGTGCTCCCGCGGTCCAAAATCTACGGCGCGACTGACGACCCTGCGAAACACATCGACGCGCGGCTACAGACGTCCGCGACGTGCCTCAGATCCTCCCGACAGCACGTTCCGCCGGATCTTCCCCGTCTGCGTCTTCGGCAGCTCCTCGACGACGTGCACCACCCGCGGCACCTTGTAGGCGGCGAGCCGCTCGCGGGTGAAGGCGACCAACTCCTCCTCGGTGGCGCTCTCGCCGGCCTTGAAGAGACGTAGGCGACCACCGCTCGCCGCGGTAGGCGTCGGGCTCGCCGACCGCCGTCGATTCATGCACCGCGGGGTGGGCGTAGAGCGTGTCCTCGACCTCGACCAGCGAGCCCGGCAGCGGCGGCCGCTCATGCGCGGTGTCGGGGTAGAGCGCGGCCAGGGGGCACCCCCGAACCCGGGGTGCGCACACCCTCCGGACGACCCGGGCTGTCCGGGAGGAGAGTTCCCCGGACCACGCCGCCGGTGAGACGGTGGTCACACCGCCTGGAACAACCGGGCCGCGACCGGGAGGCACCCCCATGAGCAGGACCATCGACGGGAGCGGCATCGACCGCGTGCTGCGCTCGGCCGTGGACGACGGCGCGGTGCCCCACGTCGCGGCGATCGCCGCGGACGCCGACGGCGTCTTCTACGAGGGCGGCGTCGGGCCGCGCATCGCCGGCGAGGCCGGTGAGGACGTCTCGACCAGCACCCAGTTCCGCATCATGTCGATGACCAAGATGGTCTGCACCACCGCGGCGCTGCAGCAGCGCGAGCGCGGCGAGCTCGACCTCGACGCCCCCGTCGAGGAGTACTGCCCGCAGTTCGCGGACGTGAAGGTCCTCGAGGGCTGGGACGGCGACCAGCCGCGGCTCGTCGAGCCGCGCACCAAGGCGACGGTGCACCACCTCGTCACCCACACCAGCGGGCTGGGGTACTGGTTCTGGAACGAGGAGCTGGTCCGCTACGAGGCGGCCACCGGCACCCCGAACGTCGTCCCCGGCGACGACGCCGCGTTCCAGGCGCCGATGCTGTCCCACCCCGGCGAGCGCTACAACTACGGCATCAACACCGACTGGCTCGGCAAGGTCGTCGAGTCGGTCGCCGGCACCACCCTCGACGTCGTGGTCAAGGAGCACATCACCGGGCCGCTCGGGATGGGCGACACCATGTTCGCCCTCGACGACGGCCGCCGGGACAACCTGGTCATGGTCCACGCCCGCGGCGAGGACGGGTCCTGGGGCTCGATCGGCCACGTGCTGCCCGAGCAGCCCGACTGGTGGGCCGGCGGACACGGCCTCTTCTCGACCCCGCGCGACTACACCCGCTTCACCCGCGCCCTGCTGCGCGGCGGCGAGCTCGACGGCGAGCGGATCCTGCAGCAGGGGACCGTCGACGAGGCGTTCTCCGACCAGCTGCGCGGGCTGTCCTTCCCCGAGGAGATCCCCACCGCCGACCCGGCGATCACCGACACCCTGCACGCCGGCCCTGGCTGGACGTGGGGCTACGGGCTGCTCCTCAACACCCAGGACGTCCCCGGCCGGCGGCGCGCCGGGACGGGGTCGTGGGCCGGCCTGTTCAACACCCACTTCTTCGTCGACCGCACGACCGGGATCTGCGCCTCGATCTACACCAACTCGCTGCCCTTCATCCCCGAGCACGAGGCGTGGAAGCTCTACGGCGACTTCGAGGAGGCGCTCTACGCCGCGCTCTGAGACGGCGGGCGGCCGGGCTGGGACCATCCCCCTCATGCGACAGGTGGCCCCCGTGCGCGTCCACCGGCAGCGGCTCGGCCACCTCGGCACCCCCACCGAGCTGCTCGCGGGCCTGCCGGAGGTCGACCGGTTGGTGGCGCTGCTCGGTGACTGGCACCAGGGCGCCGCGCTGATCGCGTGGGACCCGCTCGCGGTGGCGCGGTCGGCGTTCGACCTCGGGACCGTGGACCTCGCCGCAGGGCCCGACCCGGCGGCGTTCGGCGGCGGCTGGATCGGGGTGTGGGGCTACCAGCTCGGCGCCGAGCTCGAGGCCCTGCCCGCCTCGCCGCCGCGACCGGTGCCGCAGCCGGCCCACCGGATCGGCTACTACGACCGGGTGCTGCGGCTCGTCGAGGACGAGTGGTGGTTCGAGCAGCTCACCGGGCTGGTCGCCCCGCCCGTGGCGGAGCAGCGCGCGGCGGGGTTCCTGGCCGTGGCGGAGGCAGCGGCGCAGGCGGCGCGGGGACGGGCACGTCCGGGGCCGACGGACCTGGGACTGGGGCCGTTCGCGATGGTCCCGACGCCCGAGGCCCACGTCGGGGCGGTCGCCGCCGTGGTCGAGCACATCGCGGCCGGTGACGTCTTCCAGGCCAACCTGACCGCCCGCCTGGAGGCCACCTTCGACGGCGACCCGCTGGCGCTCTTCTGCCGGGGAGTGGAGGCGCTGTCACCGGCGTACGCCGCCTTCGTCGCCGCGCCCGAGGGGGCCGTGGCCAGCTTCTCGCCCGAGCTCTTCCTGCGACGTCGCGGCCGCGAGGTCCTCACCAGCCCGATCAAGGGCACGGCGCCGCTGACGGCCGACCCCCGGCGGTTGACCGGGTCCGGCAAGGACCGGGCCGAGAACGTGATGATCGTCGACCTGATGCGCAACGACCTGGGGCGGGTGGCGGTACCGGGCAGCGTGCAGGTGCCCACGATGAACCGCCTCGAGCGGCACGCGGTGTGGCACCTGGTCTCCGACGTCACCGCCCGGCTGCGCGACGACGTCACCGACGGGGACCTGCTGCGGGCGACGTTCCCGCCGGGGTCCGTCACCGGCGCGCCGAAGATCCGCGCCACGGAGGTGATCGCCGAGCTGGAGGCGACCGGGCGGGAGGCGTACACCGGCGCCATCGGCCACCTCAGCCCGTACGCCGGGCTGGAGCTCAACGTCGCCATCCGCACCGTCGAGATGGCCGGGGGACGCGCCTGGTTGGGCGTCGGTGGCGGGATCGTCGCCGACTCCGACCCGCGCGCCGAGCTGGCGGAGTGCTTCGCGAAGGCGCTCCCGCTGCTCGACGCGCTCGGCGCCGTCCTGGCGCCCCGGGAGGCCGAGGCGGCCGGCGCGGCGGTCGGCCCCTCGCTGCGCCACCCGCCCACCCGGGAGCCCGGGCGGGACCTGTTCGAGACGCTCCTCGTCCGCGACGGCGCCGCGGTCGACCCGGGCCCCCACCTGGCGCGCCTCGCCGCCGGTGTCGAGGCCCTGGGAGGCGGTCCCGCCGAGGACGCGGTCGCGGAGGTCGTCGCGCGGGCCGTCGCGTGCCACGCGGCGCCCCTGGTGGGCGAGCACCGGCTGCGGGTCGACGTCCAGGTGGGCGACGACGGGGTCAGCCTGACCTCGGTCGTGACGTCCCCCCTCGGGCCGGCGCCCGAGGCCACCGTCCTGACCCCGCTGGTGGTCCGGGGCGGGCTGGGCGCCCACAAGCGGGTCGACCGGCCCGAGCTCGACACCACGCTCCCGCTCGAGCGCGACCAGCTCGTCCTCGACGACGACGGCACCGTCCTGGAGACCGGGCGCGCGGCCGTCCTGGCCGTGGTCGGCGACGAGGTCGTCGCCCCGGTGCTGGACGGTCGCCAGCTGCCGAGCACGGGGCGGCAGCGGGTCCGGGCCGTGCTGGACGCCGCCGGCCTGCCGTTGGTCGAGCGCGTGCTGACCACCGCCGACCTGACCCGCGCGAGCGAGGTGCTCACCGTGAACGCCCTGCGCTCGGTGGTCCCGGTCACCCGCGTCGAGGGGCTCGGCAGCTGGCCCCCCGGTCCGGTGGCCCGCTGGCTGAAGCACGAGCTGGGTGCGGGACCCCGCCGGGCGCCCGACACCCGGACCGGCCCGCGGACCGGCCCGCGCCGCAGCCGCCTGGGCGCGTCGGCCCGGGTCCTCTTCGTCGACAACTACGACTCGTTCGTCTACAACCTCGTCCAGCACGCCACCGCCGCCGGCGCCCGGGCGACGGTGGTCCGCAACGACGAGCTGTCGGCCGGCGAGGTCGAGCAGCTGTGCGCGGACGAGGCGATCAGCCACGTGGTCGTCTCACCCGGCCCCGGGACCCCGGAGCAGGCGGGGGTCAGCGTCGAGGTCGTCCGCCGGCTCGGCGCGACGACCCCGGTGCTCGGGGTGTGCCTGGGTCACCAGGCCATCGCCGTGGCCTACGGGGCGGACGTGGTGAGGTCCGGCGCTCCGATGCACGGCAAGCCCTGCCTCGTGCACCACGACGGGCGCGGGGTGCACGAGGGACTGCCCGACCCCGTGGTCGTCGCCCGGTACCACTCGCTGGTGGTCGACGAGGCGACCCTCCCGCCCGACCTCGTCGTCACGGCCCGCAGCCCGTCCGGGGTCGTGATGGGTGTCCGGCACCGCCGCCACCGGGTCGAGGGCGTGCAGTGGCACCCCGAGTCGATCCTGAGCCCCGTGGGCGGCCGGGTCCTCGACCGCTTCCTCCGGCCCCAGGCGCCGGCACGGGCGTCGGCCGCCACCTCCTCGGGCGTGCGTACGCCCCCTCAAGGTCGGCCTCGTCGCGGCCGAGGCTCCGGGGACCGGCCGCGGCCGATGCCGTCGGGGTGAGCAACCCCGGTTAGCGTGTCTCGCGGACCAGACCCCCCGATCCCCCCTGGAGCCCCCCGTGCGTCCCCACGCCGCCGCCCTGATCACCGCCCTCCTCGTCTCCTCCGGACTGGCGATGCCGCCCTCCGCCGAGGCCGGCCGCAGCAAGCCGGCGACCAAGGCCTCCGCCGCGCCGGACTCCTGGAGCCGGCAGCGCGCCTACCCGCCCTTCGAGCTCTACGGGCAGTTCAAGATGCCCAAGACCGTCAAGGACGAGGCCCAGCTGACCCGCACCAAGTGGGGCTACCGCTTCGTCGCCGGCGCCCGCGACAACAAGCTGACGGTGACCCCGGTCGGCGACAAGGTGCGCTTCCACGACCGCGTGCTCTCGGGCTGGACCAACGTCCCCGACGCCTGCGACCGGGTCGCCGTCGACCGGGGCCGCGCCGTGGTGTGCAAGGTCCCCGACAAGCTCGACGACGAGATGTTCCTCGAGATCTGGCCGCGCCTGGGCAGCGACACCATCGACACCAGCGCGCTGCCGTCGAAGTTCCGCACCTGGGCCCTGACCGACGCCGGCAAGGACGTCGTGCGCACCGGCGCCGGCCGCGACTTCGTCAACACCGCCAACGACCCCGACCGCGCCAGCGGCGGCGCGGGTGACGACTGGATCCGCCTGGGCCGCAGCGGCAACACCGGCTGGGCCGGCGACGGCAACGACAAGATCGTCGGCGGCAGCAACGGCGACCACCTCCACGGCGGCGCCGGCAACGACACCCTCGGCGGGCTGTCCGGCAACGACGTCCTGCGCGGCAACGCCGGCGCCGACCTCCTCGCCGGCAAGACCGGGCGCGACGTCGGCTACCGCGAGGGCTCCGACACGCTCCGCAACGTCGAGGTCGTCCGCCGATCCTGATGCAGATTCCGACGCCGAGGGGCCTCAAGGTGGGGGCCCGCGCAGCCGACGATCCACCTACAGGACGCGGACCCACCGATCCGGAGCCCCCCACCCCGGTCGGCGCGTCCCGCGGAAGACCCCCCGCTTCCCACCCCCTGGAGCCCCCCGTGCGTACTCACAAGCTCGCTGCCCTGACCACGATCGTGGTGTCCCTCGGCCTGGCGCTGCCCGCGCCCTCCGTGGCCGAGCGGACCAAGCCCGCCACGGACGCCTCCGCGGCGCCCGACTCCTGGAGCCGGAGCGCGGTCTACCCGCCCTTCGAGCTCTACGGCCAGATCGACGACATGCCGAAGACGGTCAAGGACGAGGCCCACCTCAGCGTCACCGAGTGGGGCTTCCGCTACGTCGGCGGCGCCCTCGGCAACAAGCTGAAGGTCAGCGAGACCGGCGGCGAGCTGGTCTTCCACGACCGGGTGATCACCGGCTGGGTCAGCCTGCCCAGCGGGTGCCGTCCGCTCGACGTCCGGCGCGGCCAGGCCGTCGCCTGCGTCGTGCCGACCCAGCACCGCGACGGCTCGTTCGTCGAGATCTGGCCCCGGCTCGGCGACGACCGCATCAACACCACCGCGCTCCCGGCGCAGTACCGCACCTGGGCGCTCACCGACGCGGGCGTGGACCAGGTCCGCAGCGGCGCCGGCTGGGACTTCATCAACACCGCCTCGGACAGCGACACGGTCGACGGCGGCGCCGGCGACGACTGGATCCGCGTCGGCAGCGACGGCAACGTGGCCGACGGCGGCGCCGGCGACGACAAGGTCGTCGGTGGCGCCGAGGCCGACGAGCTGCGCGGTGGCGAGGGCGACGACAACGTCGGCGGGCTCGACGGCGACGACGTCCTGTGGGGCGACGCCGGCGACGACGTCCTGGCCGGCAAGACCGGCGTCGACACCGGCTACACCGAGGGTGCCGACACGCTGCGCAACGTCGAGGTCGTGCGCTGAGCCTGACCGCGCCGGCCGGCTGACGCCCCTGTGGAGGAGCGCCGACGGCTGTCGGCGGTCGCCGCCACCATCGGGGCATGGCGGACGACCAGCGACGACACGGACAGCAGCGACGGCCCTTCTGGCACTACAACGCGGTCTTCGACCCCGGCGGCGGTGGCAGCGACTTCTCCTACACCGTCGGCCTGGCGAGCCGCGGGCTGCCGGAGCTGCACGTGTGGGCGCGCCCGACGCTGGGGGAGGACCCCGGCCTGGACTGGCGGCTCTCGCCGCGTGACACCGGGTCGGTGCTCAACCGGGCGGCGTGGCGGCTCGTCGACGGGGCGCTGGTGGCGGGCGACACCTGGGTCGAGGAGTTCGACGCCGGCTACGTCCGGGTCCGCTACGAGGTCGGTGACCCGGTCGCGAGCAGGGACGTCGACGCGTTCGAGGCCGGGGCCTCCCCGGTCCTGCCCCTCCGCTGGGAGCTGCTCCGCGACCCGATCGGGCCGCTGGTGCCGATGACCGCAGAGGCGGAGCAGCAGGCGTCGCGGCAGCACGACCTGCTGCGGCCGAGCGTTCGTCGCCGGGCGGCGCCGTCTGCCTGGGGCCGGATCCCGCAGGCCGCGCGCTGGGCGCCCGACCAGCACTTCGGACCCCGCGACCCGCTGGTGCGGCTGCGCGCGGCCCAGGTCTGGCAGAGCACCCCGGACCAGCTGATCCGCCAGGCCGAGAGCGTGCTCACCTGGCACGACCGGCGCCCGCCGGGCTCCGCGATCGCGGTGGCCCGCGCCGTGGCCCGGTCCGCCGGACGGTCCGAGGTCGTCGACCGGGCGGAGGCCGCGGCTCTCGAGCTGGTCGGTGACCTGGGTACGACGTGGGGTCGGAGCGAGCTCGTCGCGCTCCGTACCTGGTTCGACCAGGTCTCGACGTCGCAGAGCTCCACCCTGCGTGCCTCCGGAGACGTCTGCGAGGAGTGCGAGGCGCACCGGGAGCCCGACGAGGAGGCGTCGTGGCACGGCCTGCTCTCGCTGCTGGCCGAGCAGGTCACCGCCCTGCTCGTGACCGAGGCGGTCGCCGACCTGCTGCCGGTCCGGGTGCTGGTCGCCGGACAGGGTCCGACGCTCTGCGCGCTCGCGCCGGACGGGCGCGTGCTCGACCAGCGGTGGGCGTGCTCGCGGGAGGTGTCCCTGGCGATCCTCCACCTGACGGACCAGGTGCAGATCGAGGTCCTGCTCATGGCCGCCCGCGGGTGGCACGACGTCCAGCACACCGAGGCGGCCGGGTGGCTGGACGCGCTGCGGATCACCACGGCCGCCACCGGTCCGCGGTTCGAGCTCGACATCACGGGTGACCTGAGCCCAGGCATGCAGCGGCAGGCCGACGTGGCTCAGACGCTGCTGCAGCGCTGGGTCGACGCACTGGCCGTGGTGCTGACCGAGCGGGCCGCCCTGGACGACGACGTGGTCCGTGCCTTCCTCGACACCGGCTGGGACGTGCCGGGACTGCGCACGCTGGTCGAGTCCCCGCTCCTGCGCGCCTCGGCCTGAACGCGGTCCGGGGCTTCCCGTTCGGCCCGCCCGGGGTCAGGCTGCGGGGGTGACCACGGACGAGGGTGCAGCAGCTGTGAACGCACGGGCCAGGGTCGTCGCGTTCGCAGCGCGGTTGGCGGCCGTCGCCCTGCCTGCCGCACTGCTCGTCGCGATGCTGCCGGTGGGGTTCGCGCTCGGCACCGACTGCACCAACAACTACTCCTGCAGCAGCACGTGGTGCTCCCCGTGCCGGGTCATGAACCTCTGGCTCGTCGGCGGCGTCGCCGCGCTGCTCGTGCTGCTCGCCGTGGCAGCGGGGCTCTGGGTGCCGCGGTGGGACCGCGGGCGCACGCGAACCCGCACCGCGGGTCTCGCGCTCGGCGTGGTGCTGCTGGCCACGGCGTCGTTCTCGGTCAGCGCGATCGCCGCCGGCGGGGCGTACTGCCAGCCGGGGGACCGCGCCGAGCGCGGTGGCGACGACTACTGCGCCACCGACGGGCGGCCCGATCGCGGGCCGCCCCGCGGCGGACGTCGCTGAGCGGCGCTCAGCCGGCCAGCACGTCGGCGACCTGCTGGTCGCCGTCGTTGAACTCGAGCGTCAGCCCGGCCGAGGCGTCGGGGGCGTCGACGACGGCGGTGATGACGTCCGCGACGGTGGCGCGGGCGACCTGGCCGCCGGTGACGTCCGGGCCGGTCTCGATCCCGCCGGTGCCGGCCTCCTCGGTCAGCCCGCTCGGACGCAGGATGGTCCACCCGAGGTCCGAGGCGGCCAGGTGGGCGTCGGCCTCGGTCTTGGACTGGGCGTAGGCGTAGAAGTCGGTGTCCGGGTCGACGCCGTGGTCGGGCCCGGCGCCGAAGTAGGAGACCATCACGAACCGCTGCACGCCGGCCTGGGCGGCGGCGTCGATGGTGCGCTTGGCGGCGTCGCGGTCCAGCGCGTAGGTGCGCTCGGGGCTGCCGCCGCCGGCACCGGCGGACCAGACGACCACGTCGTGGCCGCGCAGCACGTCCGCGATCTCCTGGGTCGAGGCGCTCTCGACGTCGGCGACGACCGGCTCGGCGCCGGCCTCGCGGATGTCGTCGGCCTGCTCGGGCTTGCGGATGACGCCGGAGACGGTGTGACCGGCCTGGACGAGACGGGGGGCGGCGAGCAGGGAGACCTTGCCGTGCGCGCCGATGACGATGACCTTGCTCATGGTGGGCCCAACGCCCGGACGCGGCCCGGTCATTCCCGCGCCGGACCACCCGGGGACCCATCGCGGCGGGTGTTCGGCAGGATGCGGGCATGGCACGCCGACGCTCCACGACCCCGCCCGACACCGAGGCCCGCGAGGAGCAGCACGGCCTGGTCTTCCCCGCGGACGAGCGCGGTCGGCGCAGCACCACCGCCCTGGGGCGCGCGGTGGTCGCCGACGCGCTGACCCCGGTCGACGCGGTCGGCGCCCGCGCCGCCGCCGCCGAGACGTCGTGGCGCTCGGACTACCTGGTGCACTTCCGCCGGCTGGTCGAGGCCGGGCTCGCCACGCCGGACGCCGCCGTGTCGCTCGCCCGGGCCGGCCTGGACTCGCTGCACGACCGGATGCGGGTGCTCGACGACGACGGCTCCGAGCACCGGCTGCCGGCCTGGCCCGCCCCGACCGCGGGCGGCTTCGGGCAGCGGGCCCACGTCGGGTCCGGCGCGCCCGTCGAGGAGCTGGTGCTGCCCTACCGCGGCGAGCGGCTGCGCGGCGACGACGTCCGCCGCCGCGTGGATGCCTGGGTCGAGGCCGGGGTGGTCGAGCCGACCGTCGCCACCGCGGTCGACGCCGTGGTCGCGAACCCCTCGTGGCTGCGGCTCGAGGGGCACACGGTCGCGGTGGTCGGCGCCGGCTCGGAGATGGGGCCGCTGCCCTCGCTGGTCCGGTGGGGGGCCCGCGTCGCGGCGGTCGACCTGCCGCGCGAGGACCTGTGGGAGCGGGTGCGCGGCGTCTACGACGGCACGGCCGCGACCGTGGTGGCGCCCACCCGGGAGGGCCGGCCGGGCGCCGACCTGCTGGCCGACGTACCGGCGCTCGCCGAGTGGCTCGACGACCAGCCCGGGCGGCTGGTGATCGGCAACTACGTCTACGCCGACGGCGCGACCAACGTCCGGGTCAGCGCGAGCGTCGACGAGCTGACGCGACGCCTGCTGGCGTCCCGCGCGCCCGACGACGTCGCCCTCGCGTTCCTGGCGACCCCGACCGACGTCTTCGCGGTGCCGGGGGAGGCGGTCGACGCGGCGACCCACGCGTACGAGGCCCGCTCCCGGCTGGCGCGCACCGCCGGTCGGCCGCTGCGCACCATCACCGGCGGCCGGCTGCTGCGCCGCCCGTACGCCGCCGGCGCCGACCCGGGGCTGAACGACTCGCTGGTGCCGCAGCAGGGGCCGAACTACGCGATGGCCAAGCGGTTGCAGCGGTGGCGCGCGACCGTCGCGCGCCGCGAGGGGGTGACGGTCTCGCTGAACGTGGCGCCGCCGACGCGGACCCGGTCGGTGGTCAAGAACCGCGCGCTGGCCGCGGCGTACGCCGGCGCGCACCGGTTCGGCGTCGAGGTCTTCGACCCCTCCACGTCCAACGTGCTGATGGCGGCGCTGCTGGTCCACGACCTGCACACCGGTGGCGGCCCGCGGCACGACCACCCGTGGCAGGACGAGGCGTACGCCGCCGCGCACGGCGGGCTGTGGCGCGCCCCGTACGCGCCGCGCAGCGCGCTCGGCCTGGCCGCGCTGCTCGGGGTCGGGGCGGCTCGGGGCTAGTCGCGCCCGCCCCAGCGATCCCGGGCGAAACCCTCACGGGCCCCACCGGCGCGTGCCAGCCTGCTCGCCGTGGACCGGACCCGGGCGGCGCTCTTCCTCGACTTCGACAACGTCTTCGGCGGGCTGCACCGCCTCGACCCGCGCGCGGCGCTCGCCTTCGCGCGCCGACCCGGGGAGTGGCTGGCGCGGCTGGCCGAGCCCGGCCCCGACGGCCCCGGGCGCCGGTGGCTGCTGCTGCGCTGCTACCTCAACCCGAGCGGGTCGCTCCCGCCCGCCCCCGGTGAGCCGCGGGAGAGCCGGATCTGGTTCTCCTCCTTCCGCGACGACCTCGTCCGCGCCGGGTTCGACGTCGTGGACTGCCCGCGGCTCACGCACACCAAGAACGCCGCCGACATCCGGATGGTGCTGGACGCCGCCGACCTCGTCGGCGAGCCGCGGCGCTGCGAGGAGGTGGTGGTCGCCTCCGGTGACTCCGACATGACCCCGCTGCTGCACCGGCTGCGGGCCGCGGACCTGCGCACCACCGTCGTCTCGCCGTCCGACGCCGCCGAGGCGTTCACCGCCGTCGCCGACCGGCTGGTCACCGCCGAGGAGGTGCTGACGCTGGTGCTCGGCGGCGAGGTCGACGAGGACGAGCCCGAGCCGGCCGCAGCGGCCGGCGCGTCGCCGGTCGAGCGGGCCCGGGCGCTGGTGACCTCGCTCTACGCCGAGGCCGAGGAGCCGCTGCTGCGGGTCCACCTGGCCTCCCTGGTCAAGCGGGACGTGCCGGAGGCCGTGGCGACCGCCGGCGCGGCGGACCGGTGGTTCGGCGCGGGGACGTTCCGGACGTTCCTCGAGCAGCTGGCGCTGCCCGGCGGCCGGATCGGGCGCGACCACGTGTGGGACGAGCGGCGCCACGGTGATCCGGACCTGGTGGCGGACGCCGCGGGTGGTCCGCCCGCCGCGCCACCGTCCACCGCGCCCGAGGTGGTGGCGGCGCTGTGCCGCACGCTCGGCGTGCCGGCGCTGACGACGGCCACGTGGGGACCGGTCTACGAGGTGCTGGCCGAGTACGCCGCGACCCACGACTTCGAGCTCACCGAGAGCACGCGGTGGAGCCGGGACCGGTTGGCCGAGCTCGGCACGCCGGTGGGGCGCACGGCGCTCGGCTCGGTCGTGCGGGCGGTGGCGCACGGCGGTCGCCCGCTGCACATGCGGCCCGCACCGACGGCCGGCGAGCTCGCCGAGGCGTACGTCGGCAACCTGCTGCGCCGCGCCGACGCCGCCGACCGGGTGCTCGGGGAGGACGAGAAGGAGCAGGTGCGGCGCTGGTTCGCGGGCTGAGCCCGTCTCGGGGGAGCCGCCACATTCCGCGGGGGGCTGCGAGGGGCGCCGCGGCGCGCCAGGATGGGCCGATGGCGAACGTGAGCACGGGCCTGGACGACGCGCAGACCGACCGGGTGTCGGGGGTGCTGCTGGGGCTGGCCTGCGGCGACGCGCTGGGGACGCCCTACGAGGGCGGCGACCCTCCGGGACCGGACGAGACGGCGGACATGGTCGGCGGCGGGCCCGCGGGGCTGGCGCCCGGCGAGTGGAGCGACGACACCGCGCTGGCGGTCGTGATCGCCGACGTCGCGGCGACCGGGGCGGACCTGCGCGAGCCCGCCGGGCTGGACGCCGTGGCCGAGGGGTTCCTCGAGTGGTACGCCCGCGGTGGGGACGGGGTCGGGCGGCAGACCGCGGCCGTGCTCGGGGCCGCGCGGGAGCAGCTCGACCGCGGCGCGGAGGGGGTCTCGCCCGGCGCGGTCGTGACCGAGTGCGCGGCGGCGTACGCCCGCGACCACGAGCGGGCCGCCGGCAACGGCGCCCTGTCGCGCACCGCGCCGGTGGCGCTGGCGCACCTCGACGACCGGGACGCGCTCGCCGAGGCGGCGCGCGCGGTCGCGGCGCTGACCCACGCCGACCCGCTGGCGGGGGACGCGTGCGTGCTGTGGTGCGAGGCGGTGCGGGTCGCGGTGGTCGCGGGGCACTTCGACGTGCGCGGCGGGCTCGACCTCCTCCCGTCCGAGCGGCGCGGCGCGTGGGCGGGCTGGATCGACGACGCGCTCGAGGGGCCGGCCAGCGACTTCACGCCGAACGGCGGGACCGTGGCGGCGCTGCAGGCGGCGACGTCCGCGGTCGTGCTGACCCCGGCCAGCCACGACGGGCCCCCGTCGGACCACCTGGGCGACGCGCTGCACAACGCGGTCCGGGTCGGCGACGACACCGACACCGTCGCGGCCATCGCCGGGGCGCTGCTCGGGGCGCGGTGGGGCGCGAGCGGCGTGCCGCAGGTGTGGCGCGAGAAGCTGCACGGCTGGCCGGGGCGTACCGGGGAGGACCTGGTCGGGATGGCGCTCTGCGCCGCGACCGCGCGGCGTACCGGGGGCTGAGGGGCGCCTGGATCAAGTCCTGTGGCGGCGGCGGCGGCGGCCGCGGCGCGGCGCGGCCGGCCGACCGGTCGCCGGGCTGGCGCGGCGTACTGGTCAGGGGTTCTTCGAGCTTGTCGGCCTTTGCAGACCCCGACAAGTTCGGAAGTCCCCGGCCGGCCGGGGAAACCAACGGCCGCACCGCCACCCGCGCGGCGGCGGCGGGGGCGTAGGCCCCGCTGCCCGTGGCTCCGCGCGCGACCGGCGTACTTGTCGGGGGAATTCGAGCTGTCGGCCCTTGCAAACCCCGACAGGCTCGAAAGTCCCCGGCCGGCCGGGGAAACCAACGGCCGCGGGCTACCCCGCGCGGGAGCGGAGGCGGCGGGCGACGGCGGAGGCCGCGGCGGACGCGAGGGCGTCGGAGGCGGGGGAGCCGGGGGAGCCGGTCTCGGGGACGATCGCGTGGACCACGCCGGCGCGCAGCAGCTCGGCGGCGGGGACGCGCTGCTCGACGGCCATCTCGGCGGCGTGGGAGGCGTCGCCGTGGACGATCACGCTGGCGCCCTCCGGCGGGAGCGGGGAGAGCCAGGAGTGCTCGGTGGCGATGACGTGCTCGGCGCCGAGCAGCGCCAGCGCGCCGCCGCCGCAGCCCTCGCCGAGCAGCAGCGCGACCGTGGGCACCGTCAGCGCCGACATCGCCGCGATGCACCGGGCGATCTCGCCGGCGATCGCGCCCTCCTCCGCCGACGGGGAGAGCTCGGCGCCGGGGGTGTCGATGACGGTGACCAGCGGCAGGCCGATCTCCTCGGCGAACCGGATCCCGCGGCGCGCCTGGCGCAGCGCGGCCGGGCCCATCGGGGTCGCCGGGCCCTGCCGCGACCGGTCCTGGCCGACCACGACGCACGGCTGGCCGTCGAGCCGGGTCAGCGCGACGATCACCGCGCTGTCGCGCTCGCCCTCGGCCGTCCCGCGCAGCCGCACGGTGCGGCGTCCGGCGACCCGCAGCAGCTCGCGCACGCCCGGCCGTCCCGGCGCCCGGGAACGCGTGATGTGCTCCCACGCGCCGACGTCCTCGAGCACGTCCAACCCGGCGGGGTCGGTGACGAGGGAGGGCTCGGCCAGCTGCGGCTCGGTCGGGCCGTCGACCAGGGTCGCCAGCGCGTTGTCGACCAGGCCGGGCAGCGCCTCCGCCGGGACGACGGCGTCGAGGATGCCGTGGGCGGTGAGGTTCTCGGCGGTCTGCACGCCCTCGGGGAACGCGCGGTCGTTGAGCGCCTCGTAGACCTTCGGGCCCAGGAAGCCGACCAGCGCGCCGGGCTCGGCCACGGTCAGGTGGGCGAGCGAACCCCACGAGGCGAACACCCCGCCGGTCGTCGGGTGGCGCAGGTGCACCAGGTAGGGCAGCTTGGCCGCCCGGTGGTCCATCAGCGCGCGGGAGATCTCGATCATCCGCACGAACGCCGGCGTGCCCTCCTGCATCCGCGTCCCGCCGCTGGCGGTCGACGCGAGCAGCGGCAGCCCCTCGGCCGTCGCGCGGCGCACCGCGGCGACGATCCGCCCGGCGGCCGCCTGCCCGATCGAGCCGGCCAGGAAGTCGAACTCGTTGACGACGACCGCGACCTCGCGGCCCCGCACCCGGCCCGCGGCCGGTGATCACCGACTCGTCGACGCCGGAGCGCTCCCGGGCGCGCGCCAGCTGCGCGGCGTACGCCGGGGCCACCTCGCCCTGCTCGACCGGGGTGTCCCAGGACTCGTGGGAGCCCGGGTCGAGGACCAGGTCGAGCAGCTCGCGGGCGTGCCAGCGTCGCGTCACGCGCCGGTCTCCCCGCCGGATTCCCCGCCGGACCCGTCGAGCCAGCGGCGGACCGCGTCGGCGTGCTCGCCGAGCAGCGGCGCCGCGGTGTGGTCGCGGTGGGTGACCTCGCTGCCGTCGCCGGTGAAGAAGCGCAGCGGCGGACCGGGGGTGGTGATGGTCCCGAGCTGGGGTGCTCGAGGTCGACCATCAGCCCCTGGCTCGCGACCTGGTCCCAGGCGTACACCTCGTCGAGGGTGCGGACCTTGCCGGCGGGGATCCCGACCTCGGCCAGCCGGGCCAGCAGCGGCTCGGCGTCCGTGCCGGCGAACGCGGCCTCGACGACCTCGATCACCCGCTCCCGGTTCCCGACCCGCTCGCGGTTGGTCGCCAGCCCCTCGGCGCCGGCGTCGAGGTCGAAGCCGGCGCAGAACCTCTGCCACAGCCCCTCGGAGCCGACCGAGATCTGCACGGCGCCGTCGCGGCAGCGGAACAGCCCGTAGGGCGCGATGGAGGGGTGGTGGTTGCCCTGGGCGCGCCCGACCTCGCCGGCCACCGTCCACCGGGTGCCCTGGAAGGCGTGCACCCCGACGACGGCGGCCAGCAGCGAGGTGCGCACGACGCCGCCGACGCCGGTGCGGGTCCGCTCGTGGAGCGCGGCGAGGACGCCGTACGCGCCGTACATGCCGGCCAGCAGGTCCGCGATCGGCACCCCCACCCGTTGCGGGTCGTCGGGACCGGAGCCGGTCAGCGACATCAGGCCCGCCTCGCCCTGCGCGATCTGGTCGTAGCCGGCCCGCCCGCCCTCGGGGCCGTCGTGGCCGAACCCGGTCACCGAGAGCACCACCAGGCGCGGGTTGCGCGCGGTGAGCTCGGCGATCCCGAGGCCGAGCCGCTCCAGCACGCCGGTGCGGAAGTTCTCCACCAGCACGTCGGCCCGGTCGACCAGGCGCAGCAGGACGTCGCGGTCGGCCGCGTCCTTGAGGTCGAGGGTGATCGACTCCTTGTTGCGGTTGGCGGCCAGGAAGTACGTCGAGACGCCCTCGTCGCCGACGAACGGGGGCCCCACCCGCGGGTGTCGTCGCCACCGTCCGGGGTCTCGACCTTGAGGATCCGGGCGCCGAGGTCGCCCATCATCATCGTCGCGTGGGGCCCGGCGAGGGCCCGCGACAGGTCGACAACGAGGGTCCCGGCCAGCGGTCCGCCGGCGTGGGCGGACGGGTCGTGCGGGTCGGGGTGGTGCTCCCCGTCGGTGGCGGCGCCGGTCATCGGGGCGCTCACCAGCCCGGGAGGACGAGGGCGGCCCACACCAGCAGCGGTCCGACGACGGTGACCACGACGCCGTAGGTGAGGATCTGGCGGAAGTAGGTCGGCTCGTCGATCGAGTCCGGCCGGTTGGCCAGCATCAGCGCGCCGTTGGTGCTGAACGGGCTGACGTCGACGATGGTCGAGCTGACCGCGAGCGCGGCGACGAAGAGCCCCGCGGAGATCCCGCCGTTGGCGATCAGCGGGATCGCGATCGGGATGATCACCGGCAGCAGCGCCGTCGAGGAGGCGAACGCCGAGGCGACGCCACCGACGTAGCAGAGGATCAGCGCGCCGAGGATGGCCGCGCCCAGGCCGGCGGCGAACAGCCCGACCGCCTCCGGGGAGCCGGCGGTGGTCAGGATCGTGGCGTAGGTCGAGATGCCGGCGACCAGCAGGACGGTGGGCCAGGCGATCTGCTTGACGGTGTCCTTGTACTTGTTGGGCGAGAGGATCGAGAGCGCCACGGCCGCGGTGATCGCGGTGAACCCGATGTCGCGGTCGAAGACCAGGGCGACGGCGGCGACGAGGACGAAGGCGATCAGCGTCAGGACGTGGTCGCGGGTGTCGCCGCGGACCTCGTGGTCGACGGTGCTGGTCGCGGTACCGGTGGTGGGGGTGGCGCCGGTGCCGGAGGCGGCGGTGCTGCGGTCGCGGCGGTGCGGCTCGCCCTTCGGCGTGGTGCGCGGGGCGCCGCCCAGCTCGGAGGCGTGCACGACCTCGCCCGTGGCGCCGTCGATGCGCATCGCCATCAGCTTGGCGCCGCCGAGGGCGGCGAAGAGGACGCCGGCGAGCACGGTGTTGACCGCGAGGCTGGAGAAGAAGATGGTCAGCGCGCTGTCGCCGAGGCCGTTGTCGATCATCACCGAGTTGGTGATGGTCCCGTAGATGCTGATCGGCGAGAAGCCGCCGGCCTGGGCGCCGTGCACGACCATCATGCCCATCATCAGCGGGCTGATCTTGTAGCGCCCGGCGAAGCCGAGCGCGATCGGGCCGATGATGGCGCAGGCGGCCGGGCTGGCGGCGCCGATCGCGGTGATCACGGCGGTGACCGCGAACATCACCCAGGGGATCAGCCCGACCCGCCCCCCGACCAGGCCGAGCGCCTTGCTGACGATCAGGTCGACCGTGCCGTTCTGGCGGGCGATCGCGAACAGGTAGGTGACGCCGATCAGCGTCAGGACCAGGCTGGCCGAGATCCCGCCGAGGATCTCGCCCTCGTCGAGCCCGAGGGAGTACATGCCGACGAACCAGGCGGCGACGTAGGCGAGCGCGCCCATGTTGATCGGCAGCACCGTGCCGACGACGAAGAGCGCGACGAGCGCCAATATGGCGACCCATTCCGGACCCATAGGAGTTCCTTCCGTGCGAGAGGCGCGGGAGGAGCTCCCGCCGGAGGCCGCGGATCCCTGTGATGACGGTCACCCCTGGCTCAGTGGCCTAGCCAATAGGCAACTGAGCCGCGTGTCAATACGCTGGTCCGGTGACCGAGCAGCGCCCGTTCCCCGCGAAGGTCAGCCGCGCCCGCCTCTACGAGCAGGTCGCCGAGCAGATCACAGCGTGGATCGCCGCGGAGGGCCTCACCCCCGGAGACCGGCTGCCCGCCGAGCGCGAGCTCGCCGCGCGGCTCGGGGTCAGCCGCGCCACCCTGAGCCAGGCCCTGGTCGCGCTGGAGGTGGTCGGCGTGGTCGCGGTACGCCACGGCGACGGCACCGTGGTGACCGAGCGCGGCGCGGCCGGCACGGCCGGATCCGGGGTCGGCGGGGCGGGAGACCCGGGCGAGGAGATCGCCGCGGCGATCCGCGCGCACGCCGACCGGCTCCCCGACGTGATCGACGCCCGCGACGCGCTCGAGACCAAGATCGCCGCGCTGGCCGCGCAGCGGCGTACCGCCGACGACCTCGCGGCGATCGACGCCGCGCTGGCGCTGATGGGCGCGGACGTCGACGCCGGCGGGCGCGGGGTCGAGGGCGACGAGCGGTTCCACGCCTCGGTGACCGCGGCCGCGCACGCGCCGCTGCTGGCGCAGATGATGCGCACCATCGGCGAGCTCATCGCCGAGACGCGGCTGGAGTCGCTCTCGCAGCCCGGGAGGCCGCGGGCCTCGCTGGCCGGGCACCGCGCGATCGCGGAGGCGATCCGCGACGGGGAGCCCGAGCGGGCGGCCGCGGCGATGCACGACCACGTCGGGCTGGTCAGCGACGTGGCGCTGCTGCGCGGCGAGCGGTGAACCCCGCCGACCTCTCCGACCTGCTGCTGGTGCTCGGGGCCGGCCTGGCCGCGGGCGTGCTCACGTCGACGATCGGCGTCGCCTCGCTGGTCAGCTTCCCGGTGCTGGTGGCCGTCGGGCTGCCGCCGGTGGTCGCGAACGCCTCCAACACGGTGGGCCTGGTGCCGGCGGGGCTCTCGGGGTCCTTCGGCTACCGCGAGGAGCTGCGTACCCAGCCCGCGACGACGCTGCGGGTGCTGGTGACCTGCGCGGTCGGTGCCGTGGCCGGCGCGTTCCTGCTGCTGGGGCTGCCGCCGGGGGTCTTCGAGGCGGTCGTGCCGTGGCTGATCCTCTTCACCTGCCTGCTGGTCGGCGCCCAGCCGTGGCTGGCGGGGTGGTTGCGGCGCCGCCGCGGGGAGGGCGCGGCGTTCCGGTCGCGCATGGGGCCGGTGACCACGGCGTTCGCCACCCTCACCGGGGTCTACGGCGGCTACTTCGGCGCCGGCTCCGGGGTGATGATGGTCGCCGTCCTCGGGCTCGGCACCGACCTCGAGCTGCGCGTGGTCAACGCGATGAAGACGCTCGCGGTGATGGCCGGCAACGTCGTGGCGACGCTGGTCTTCGTGGTCTTCGCCGACCTCGACTGGACCGCGATCGGGGTGCTCGCCGCGGGATCGGTCTTCGGCGGGTACCTCGGCGCCCGGGTCGGTCGCCGGCTGCCGCCGACGGTCTTCCGGGTGCTGGTGGTCGTCGGCGGGGTCGTGGCGGCGGTCGCGCTGCTGTGAACCGGCGTACTGGTCAGGGAAATTGCGAGCTTGTCGGCCCTTGCAAACCCCGACAAGCTCGAAAGTCCCCGGCCGGCCGGGGAAACCGCAGGGGCTAGGGCCGAGGGGGCGGGTGGAGGGCCTGGACGCGGGCGGCGCCGACGGCGAGCCAGCGGGCGAGGTCGGCGTCGGAGGCGAGGCCGTCGGTGGAGACCAGCAGCCAGCCGGTCATCGCCCTGCCGCGCATCTGCATCGGGCCGGCGTGCGCCGACTCCGCCAGGCGGTCGTCGGGGTCGCAGCGGACCATCAGCCCGCCGTCGCCGCCGGCGGCGAACGCCAGGTGGCCGTCGAGCATGAACCCCAGGCCGCCGAACATCCGCTGCTCGGTCCAGCCGGGCTGGTCGGCGAGCAGGTCGCGCACCCGCTCGGCCAGCTGCTCGTCGTACGCCACCGCTCCAGCCTGACCGATCCCGGCGCCGCGGGGAAGGTCGAAGCGCCGGGTCGGGACCGGGCGGAAAGGTCGCCGTCGGAACCCCGCTCCGCCGCGCGGCGGGTCTAGGCTGATCGGTCCAGCGAAGGAGACGCCATGTCCGAGACCACCGACCTCCCCCCGTCCCTCGCCCCCGCGAACCACCGCCGCCGCCGGCGGCCCCGACGCCACCCCGCCGCCCTCGCGGGTCTCGCGGCGCTCACCTCCGTCGTGCTCGCCGCCACCTCCGCGGTCCCGGCGACCGCGGGCGCGCCGACCAAGGTCGTGGTCCGGGACGGCGTGCAGTCCGGCGAGGGCTGGGACGTCCAGCGGGTGGCGCTCAGCAGCGCGGTCCCGGACGGCCGGCGGGCCCGGGTGCGGCTCACGTTCGCCGAGACCCCCGACGCCGGCGACGAGTTCTCGCTCTTCTTCGACCTCGACGACGACGACGACCCCGACGCCCGGCTCGACGCGGCCGCCCAGTCGGAGTGGACGGTGCGCCGCGCCCGGGGCTGGAGCGACACCGGCCGGGGGCTCAACCGGAGCGGCTGCTTCGGCCTGCGCCAGGCGCCGCGCGGCTTCCGGATCAGCTTCGACCCGCACTGCCTGGCGGAGCCCGGGACCGTCCGCGTCGCGGTGGTCGGCATCAACGGCTTCGGCGGCAGCGGGCGCGACTGGGCCCCGGCCCGGCGCACCTGGAGCAACTCCGTCCGCTCGTTCGAGTGAGGGGGCCGGTGGCCGACCTGACCCTGGTGCTGACCGCCGACACCCACCTCCCCAAGCGCGCCAAGCAGCTGCCGCCCGCGCTGCTCGACGCGGTCGACGCCGCCGACGTCGTCGTGCACGCCGGCGACTGGGTCGACGAGGACACGCTCGACCTGCTCGAGGCGCGCTCCCGGCGGCTGGTCGGCTGCTACGGCAACAACGACGGACCGGGGCTGCGCGCGCGGCTGCCCGAGGTCGCGCGCGTCGACCTGGCCGGGCTCCGCCTGGGCGTGGTCCACGAGACCGGGCCGAAGCAGCGCCGCGAGGAGCGGATGGACGCCGCCCACCACGACCTCGACGTGCTCGTCTTCGGCCACAGCCACATCCCCTGGGACACCACGACGCCGCGCGGGATGCGGCTGCTCAACCCCGGCTCGCCCACCGACCGGCGCCGCGAGCCCCACTGCACCTACGCCACCGCCCGCGTCGCGGACGGCGGCCCTGACCGACGTCGTCCTGCACCGGCTGCCGCCGCGCTAGGTCCGGCCGGAGGGCCCGTACCGTGGCCCGCGTGGACGCCCGCGCGCTGCTCGCCGCCGACCGCGACCGCACGCTGCGCCGCCTGGCCGACCTGCGCGAGGACTACACCGGCTTCGTCGAGGCCTCGCGCGACACCAACGCCGACGACGAGCACGACCCCGAGGGCCACACCATCGCCTTCGAGCGCTCGCAGACCGGGGCGCTGGTGCGGCAGGCCGAGCGGCACCTCGCCGAGGTCGACGCCGCGCTCGACCGCCTCGCGGCGTCGTCGTACGGCCGGTGCGAGGTCTGCGGCGACGCCGTCGGCGACGCGCGGCTGGAGGCCCGACCGACGGCGCGGCGCTGCGTGACCTGCGCCGCGCGCCGCTAGGCCTGCGCCGCGGCCGGCTCGGCGCTCTCGCCGGCACCCTCGCCGGTCCCGATGTCGACCATCCACCGCTGGCCGAACCGGTCCGTGAGGTCGCCGTACTCGTCGCCCCACATCTGCATCGCCAGCGGCGTGTGCACCTCGCCGCCCTCGGCCAGCGCGTCCCACCAGGCGTGCAGCCGCTCGCCGTCGTCACCGGACAGGCACAGCTGCTGCTGGTCGCCGTGGGTGACCTCGGGCATGCCGGGCGGCCGGTCGCTGCCCATCAGGTCCAGGCCGTCGTCGCTGGTCAGCCGGGCGTGCATCACGAGGTCGGCCGCGGCGCCCTCCATGCCGTACTCGCCGAAGGTCATCATCTCCAGCTTTCCGCCGAAGACCGAGCGGTAGAACTCCATCGCCTCGCGGGCGGTGTCGGTGAAGCCGAGGTAGGGGGTCAGGTTGCTGGTCAGGCTGGTCACGGGTCCTCCTGCGGTCGCGTGGCTGCGCCGCCGCGGTGGCGACGACAGGGTCGACCGCGGCCGGACCCGCGACTCATCGGTGGTCAGCGGTGGTCAGCGGTGGTCGGCCCGGTCCAGGGCCGCGTCGACCAGGTCGGCCAGCGGCGCCCGGACCGGCGAGCCGTGACCGGGGACGAGCACGTCGGCCGGCACGTCGCGCAGGTCGTGGAGCGTCGCAGCCACGCCGACGGCGTCGTGGTGGAAGACCCGTGGCAGGCGCTGGGGCCCGTCGTGGCGGCACAGGGGGTGGCCGGTGACCAGCGCGTCGCCGCTGAAGAGGACCCCGGTCGAGGGCATCAGGAAGGCGGTGTGTCCGGGGGTGTGGCCCGGGGTCTCGACCGCGACCAGCCGGCCGGGGGCGTCGATCGGCGCCTCCATCGGGCAGACCTCGACCTGGCTCAGCCGCACCCGCGGTCGCGGCAGCGCCGCCCGGAGGGTCTGGGCGACCCACCGGGCCCCGGTGCGGGTGCGGGCCAGGCCCAGCAGCTCGCGCGGGCCGACCTGGTCGGAGTACTCGCCGAGCGCGTGCCGCGCCTCCTCCCGCCCGGTCACCACGCGGCAACCGCTCCTCGCCCGGACCCGCGGCACGCCGCCCACGTGGTCGAGGTGGGCGTGGGTCAGCAGCACGGCCTCGATGTCGCTGGGCCGGCGCCCGACGGCCTCCACCGAGGCCAGCACGCGGCCCGCGTCGGCGGGGAAGCCCGCGTCGACCAGCGTCACCGAGCGTCCCTCGACGACGATGCCCCAGCAGACGTTGGTGCCGGTGGCGACGTGCACGCCGGAGGCGACCTGCGTCAGCTCCAGCGGCCCACCCGCCCCACCCACCATGGGCGGAGGGTGGCACACGGTGGCGCGGCCGGATACGCCCCGCGGGGGGCGCCGTAGCCTGCCCGGGTGCGGTGCGACTACTTCGACGCGGGCGCCTGCCGCTCCTGCGCCTGGATGGGCGAGCCGTACGACGCGCAGCTGGCGGCCCTGCACGACGCTGCTGTCGCCGCGCTCGGGGACCGCCCCGGCCTGGTCTGGGAGCCGCCGGTCGCCAGGAGCGAGGCCGGCTTCCGCAACAAGGCCAAGATGGTCGTCGGCGGGACCGTCGAGCGACCCACCCTCGGGATCCTCGACGGCGCGGGCAGGGGCGTCGACCTGCGCCGCTGCGGGTTGCACGAGCCGGGCGTCCACGCCGCGCTACCGGTGCTCGCCGAGCTGGTCACCCGCGCCGGCCTCACGCCGTACGACGTCCCGTCCCGCCGCGGCGAGCTGAAGCACGTGCTGGTGACCGCGGCGCCCGACGGGGAGCTGATGGTGCGCTGGGTGCTGCGCAGCACCGAGGCCGTCCCGCGGCTGCGCAAGCACCTGCCGTGGCTGCGCGAGCGGCTGCCGCGCCTGGCGGTGGCCTCGGTCAACCTCCAGCCCGCCCACACCGCCGTGCTGGAGGGGGCGGAGGAGGTGGTGCTGACCGAGCAGCAGGCACTGCCGCTGCGACTGGCCGGGCTCGACCTGCGGCTGCGGCCGCAGGGGTTCTGGCAGACCAACACCGCCGTCGCTGCCGCGCTCTACGAGCAGGCCGGTGCGTGGGCGCGCGACCTGGTCGGGAGCGCGGGGGTGCGCACCGCGTGGGACCTGTACTGCGGCGTCGGCGGCTTCGCGCTGACCCTGGCCGGCGCGGGCGTCGCCCACGTGGTCGGCGTCGAGGTCGGCGCGGACGCCGTCGACGCCGCGCGGGACGCCGCCGAGCGCGCCGGGCTGGACGGGGTCCGGTTCGAGGCCGCGGACGCGACCGCGTGGGCGCCGGCGCAGGGCGTCGCCCCGGACCTGGTGGTGGTGAACCCGCCCCGGCGCGGGACCGGCGCCGGCCTCGCCGGCTGGCTCGAGACCTCCGGCGTGCCCCACGTCCTCTACTCCAGCTGCCACGTCGGCTCGCTGGCCCGCGACCTCGACGCGATGCCCTCGCTGCGACCCGTGCGTGCGCGGGTGCTCGACATGTTCCCGCAGACCGCGCACGGCGAGGTGCTGGTCCTGCTCCGCCGGGGTGGGGCGCCCACGCACTAGCCTCGCTCCCCGTGGAGCACCGCACCCTGATCACCGCCGAGCGCGGCCACCGTCCCCACGACGTCTCGGTGGTCGGCCTCGGCACCTGGCAGCTCGGCGCCGACTGGGGCGAGGTGGACGCCTCGCAGGCGCGCGCGGTGCTGGAGGCGGCCTACGAGTCCGGCGTGCGGTTCCTCGACACCGCCGACGTCTACGGCGACGGCCGCAGCGAGCAGACGATCGGCGCGTTCCTGCGCGACCTGCCCGTCGACCACGGCGTCACGGTCGCGACCAAGATGGGCCGCCGCGCGGAGCAGGTGCCGGAGAGCTACACGCTGGCGGCGTTCCGCGGGTGGACCGACCGCTCGCGCCGGCTGCTCGGGGTGGACACCCTCGACCTGGTCCAGCTGCACTGCCCGCCGAGCGCGACGATCGCGGCCGACGCCACCTACGACGCGCTGGACCGACTGGTCGACGACGGCGTCCTCGGCGCCTACGGAGTCTCGGTCGAGACCGCCGACCAGGCGCTCGCCGCGATCGCCCGCCCCGGCGTGGCCAGCGTGCAGATCATCCTGAACGCCTTCCGGCTCAAGCCGCTCGACGCGGTGCTGCCCGCCGCCCGCGAGGCCGGGGTGGGGATCATCGCGCGGGTCCCGCTCGCCTCGGGGCTGCTCTCGGGGCGCTACGACGCCGCGACCACCTTCGCCGCCGACGACCACCGCACGTTCAACCGCGACGGCAGCGCGTTCGACGTCGGCGAGACCTTCAGCGGGGTGCCGTGGGAGACCGGCGTCGCAGCGGCGCAGGACTTCGCCGCGCTGGTGCGCGACCACGGCCCCGACGGCGCGACGCCGGCGCAGGTCGCCACCGCCTGGGTCTGGCAGACCGACGGCGTCTCCACGGTGATCCCCGGCGCGCGCTCGGCCGAGCAGGCCCGGGACAACGCCGCCGCCGGCGACCTGCCCCCGCTGGGCGACGCGCTGCGCGAGGGCGTGCGGCGGCTCTACGACGAGCGGCTCCGCACCGTGGTGCACGACCGCTGGTGACCCGCCCTCGGGCGCCCGCCCCGGGGCGGCGTAGGTTCGGGAGCGCTCCCGAGCCACCGAAGGGGTGAGCCCCGATCGACGACCACTGCGACCACTGCGAGCTGCCGCTCAGCCAGTGCGTGCACGGCAACCCGCCGGCCCCGCCGCCGGTGGCGCCGGCGACCGCCCGGAAGGACACCGCACGGGTGCGCACGAGCCGCGCGGCCGCGCCCGCCCGCACGCCGGCCCGGCCACCAGCGGCGAAGCCGCGCCGACGCACCCCGCCCGAGGACCTCGAGCCGCTGATCCTCGCCGTGCTCGACGGCCTCGGTGGGGAGGCGGACGCCGAGGTCGTGATGACCGCGGTCGGCGACCGGCTCGAGGGGTCCTTCCGGCCCGGCGACCAGGAGGCCGGCCCGACCGGCGAGCTGCGCTGGCGCACCGCCTGCCGCACCGCCCGCAAGCACCTCGCCGACCAGGGCCGCCTGGTCGCGCCCCGGCCCGGGGTCTGGCGCGTGCCCTAGGGCTGCGACGGTTCGGACGGGTCGGCGCTCAGCTCAGGTCGAGGACGATCCGTCCCCGCACGCCGCCGGCCTCGAGCCGTCGGTGGGCCTCGGCGGCCTGCTCGGCCGGCAGCACGTCGGCCACGCGCAGCGTGAGCGCACCGTCGGCGACCAGTCCGGTCAGCTCCTCGAGCACGTCGCGGCGCCGGGCGACGTCGCGCACCCGCACGGGGTGGAACCGCAGGCCGCGGCTGCCGTCGCCCTCCCAGCCGCGCAGCGTGGCCACGGCGCCGCCGTCGCGGACGGCGGGCAGCGCGCGCTCGTGCAGCAGCGCGCCGTCGGCCAGGGCGTCGACGCCGTCGGGCAGCTCGGCGCGCACCGCGTCGGCGAACCCGTCGCCGCGCTCGACCACGACGTGGGCGCCGAGCGAGGCCACCAGGTCGCGGTCCGCCTCGGACGCGTCGGCCACGACCCGCAGCCCGCGCGCGACGGCGAGCTGCACGGCGTACCCGCCGAAGGCGCCGGCCGCGCCGGTGACGGCCAGCGTCGCGCCGGGCTCGCAGGCCCAGCAGGTCCAGCGCGAGCCAGGCGGTCAGCCCGTTCATCGCCAGCGTCGCGGCCTCGGCGTCACCGACGCCGTCGGGCACCTGCGCCACGGAGTCGGTGGGGAGCACGAGGTCGGCCCGGTAGCCGCCGTGCTGGCCGTGCGGCACGACGACACCCAGCACCCGGTCGCCGATGGAGATCCACTCACCCGGCCGCTCGCCGATCCCGGTGCCGACCTCGGCGACCACGCCCGCGACGTCCATGCCCGGCACGTCGACGACGTCCGGCGCGCTCGGGCCCTCGGCGCGGGCCCCGGAGCGGACCAGGGTGTCGGTCGGGTTGACCGCGGCGTGGGTGACGGCCACCCGCACCTCGTCCGCCCCGAGCGGCTCCGGCTCGAGGTCGACCTCGTGCAGGGCCTCGGGCCCGCCGTACTCGCTGACGCCGATCGCTCGCATGCAGCCCTGTCTACCGCCCCGCCCCGGGTGGCCGCGCCACCCCGCGCGGGGGACCGCTGTTCCGGCGCGGGCTAGACCGGGACCAGGACGGGACTCCCGTCGGCGAGACTCCCGCTGCCGGCCGTCGTTGCGGGGGCATGGACGGACTGCTGTGGTGGGTGTGGCGGGTGATCCTGCCGGTCGCCGTCCTCCTGCTCGCGGTCGCCGTCGTGGCCCAGCTCTGAGGGGTCGGGTGTCGCACCCGGCGGGGTGTCGGCGCACCGACCTACGCTGGACGGGTCATGCCGACGCACCCCGATCCCACGCCCGCCGCCCCGGGTGACCTGCCGACGCTCCGGTCGGCGAACGCCGACTTCGTCACCGACCGGTTGGTCGTCGGCGGCGACCTGCACCACTCCGAGGAGCTCGCCCTCGACCAGGCGGTCGAGCTGGTGGAGGCGGGCGTGACCCACGTGCTCGACGCGCGGGTGGAGTGGCGCGACGACGCGGTGTGGGCGCGCTTCCCGGGCGTCGAGCACCGCTGGGACGGCATCGACGACCGGGGCCAGCGGGTTCCCGGGCGCTGGTTCGACGGGGTGACCGGGTGGGCGCTGGCCGCGCTGTCCCGGCCCGGCACCGTCGTGCTCACCCACTGCCACATGGGCATCAACCGCGGGCCGAGCGCCGGCTTCGCGGTGCTGCTCGGGCTCGGCTGGGACCCCGTCGAGGCGTTGGACGCGATCCGGCGGGCCCGGCCCGTCGCCTACGTCGCGTACGCCGACGACGCGCTGCGCTGGCACCACGACCGCACCGGCGCCACCCGCTCGGTCCGGCGCGAGGACCGGCGGCGCGTCCAGCGGTGGCGGGAGGAGAACGACCTCGACCTCACCACGGTGATCCGCCGGGTCCGCGAGGCCGAGCAGGGCTGAGCCTCACGCGGGCGGGGCGAGCAGCGCGTCGAGCGGGACCGGTCGGACGTCCTCGTCGGTCGCGAGGTGCACCACCTCCGCCGGTACGCCCGCCGCCGCGCAGGCAGCGTGCAGCACGGAGGCCCACGCCAGGTCGTCGGGGCCGGCCCGGCCGCCGCCGGGACGGCTGCGCAGCAGCGCGGCCCGCCCGCCGGGCGCGAGCCGGGCGACCTGGTCGCGCACGAAGGCCGCGAGGAGCGGCGTGCTGCGCGGGCCCGGCGCCCGGCCGACGTCGGCGACCTCCAGGAGCTCGGGCACCGGACGACCGGTGCGGTCGATCGCCATCAGCCACACGCTGTGACCGGCGAAGCCGAGCGGCTCCAGCAGCACCCGCCACAGCTGCTCGAGCCCGGCCTGGCTGCGGATCCGCGGGCGGAACACCCGGTCGTCGGGGTCCACCTCGAGGTCCTCCGGGTCCAGCCCGAGGTCCTCGGGGTCGAACGGGTCGATCGGGTCGAGTGGGTCGTCGGCGGCCATGGCAGCACCCTCGCGCTGCCGGGCCCGGCGCGCGACCGGCTCTCCACAGGCCCGGTCGGGCTCAGCCGCCGGGGCCGATCACGCCGGCGGCGCGGGCCGCCCCGGCGTAGGCCGCGGCCAGCGAGTCGACGCTCTCGTGCGCGTTGAGCCCGCTGGGGTTGGGCACCACCCACAGCGGCGCCCCCGCCAGCGACCGCGGCTGGCGCCCCACCCGGGCCCCGCGCTCCGCGAAGGCGGTGCGGTAGGCCGTCACCCCCGCCACGGCGACGACCGCGGGTCGGAGCCGGGCGACCAGGTCGACGAGGCGACGACCGCCGTCGCGCAGCTCCTCGGCGGAGAGCTCGTCGGCGCGGGCCGTGGCCCGCGGCGCGAGGTTCGTGATGCCGATCCCGCGGGCCCGCAGGTGGTCGCGGTCCTCCGGCGTCATCCCCGCAGCCGGGTCGATCCGCCGCTCCACGATGCCCGCGCGCAGCAGGGCCGGGTAGAAGCGGTTGCCCGGCCGGGCGAAGTGGGTCTGGGTGGCGGCGGTCCACAGCCCGGGGTTGATCCCGACGAACAGCAGCCGGACGTCGTCGCCGAGCAGGTCGGGCACCGTCGTGCCGGCGTACGACGCCAGCTCGGCCCGGCTGAACGAGCGGTGGGCGGTCACCCGCCCGAGCCTGCCAGGGGTGCACGTGACGCCGGGAACCGGACCGGCGGCGCTACCGTCGCACCCCCATGAGCCCTGCCCGCCGTCCTCGCCGTCCCGTGCCGTCGCTGCTGCTCGGCGGGCTCGTGGTCGCGCTCAGCGTCGGGGCCACCGGGTGCGGTGAGCGGGTGGAGCCGCCGATCGGACGCGCGACCGAGACCCCCACCACCGCCACCGTCCCCGCGGAGGACCCGGCGCCGGAGGTGGTCGGGCTCGTCTCCTTCAGCGCGATCGGTGACGTCCCCGAGGTCACCGACGAGCCGAGCCGGGTGGACACCGCCGGGGGGCGCGCGGCCTACGTCGAGGCGTTCGCCGAGCGCACCCGCGGTGCGTTGGAGGAGGCGCTCGACCGGGCGCAGCGGCCGGGGCGGGTCGGAGCGGGATCGGTGCTGACCGCGACCCTGGTCGCCCTCGGCTGCGACGAGCCGGGCGGGGTCGGCGTCGAGCGCGCCGGCGAGGGCTGGCGGGTGGAGCCGGACCCGGCTCCCCAGCGGTCGGTGGAGTGCCTGGTGCCGGTCGCGACCGTCGCGCTGGTCACCCTGCCGGCGCCCGGTAGCTGACCTCGATCCCGTTCGGGACCGGTCGCTGCCCGCCGTCGGACGGGGAGTTGACGACCCGGTCGGCGCCGCTGGGGCGCCGGGCGACCATCGTGGTCGACCCCCCGCCGTCCAGGTTGAGCGCCTGCTCGGCCCCGAGGTCCCGCATGGTCCGGGCCAGCTCGACCATGGTCAGGCCGCGGCTGTCCTCCTGGCGGCCGTCGACGGCCAGCAGCAGCACCTCGCCGGTGTCGGTGTCGACCCCGACGGCGGTGCGCGGGTGCATCTCGCCGTCGTCGGTGACCCGGACCCGGCCCCGGGACAGGAGCACCACGTTGCCGGTGATCGCCATCGCCCGGTCGCCGGGGAGCGACGCGTCGACGGTGACGGGGTCACCGACCCGCAGCGTGCGCAGGTCCGCCGCGCCCGGGCCCCTGCCGACCAGCAGCTCTCCTCGCACCCGACCCGGCTCGGGCAGCCGCCGGCTGCGGGAGACCACCCGGCCCCGGCGCACCTGCACCACCCGGAGGTCGTCGCGCTGGCCCTGCGTCACCGCGTAGCCCGGCAGCCGGCCGAACGCGCGGGTGTAGACACCGATCCCGCCGGGCATCACCCACGGCGCGTCGAGGTTGGTGACCTCGACGTCGGGGTGCTGGCGCAGCGAGGCGCGCATGGGCACGGTGCCGACCCGGGCGCGGCCCTCCCGCGACACCGAGAAGGTCTCGTTCCAGTACCGGGTCCGCCCGTGGCGCAGGCCGTCCTGGCGGTCGAGGCCGGTGCCGAGCGGGGCGCCGGTGCGGGAGATGTCGAAGAAGTCGCCGTTGACCCCGGCGACCACCGAGTCGTCCGCGCCCAGGATGCGGGTCAGCCGGGACCGCTTGCGCACGACGTCGCGGCTCGCGTGGTCCAGCCGCACCCCGGGCTGCGCGGCGTCGACGCGGAGCAGGTGGAGCCGCACGGCACCGCGGGCGTCGGTGCGCCGCCACACCCTCGCCCGCACGCCGGGCGCCACCTGCCAGGAGCGCAGCGTGCGGGAGGTGACCTGCTGCCGCGCCGCCGGTGGCACGTCGGGGGCGATCTCGCCGACCACGCCGTCGGAGGAGTGCTGCGGCCGCGGGTCGCGGTCCGGAGCCGCCGGTGCGGCCGGCAGGCCGGCCGCGCCGGGGGTCAGGACGAGCAGGCTGGAGAGGGCCGCGGCGCCGAGCGCGACGGCGTACCGGGGGGTGCGCACGCCCGCCAGGGTAAGGACCTCAGCGGCCCACCACCGGGAGGTGGACGATCGCGTCGTCGATCGTGACCACGCCCGGCACGCGGCCGCCCATGCCCACGAACGTGTCGCTCTGGGCGGTGGCGAGCAGGTAGAGCGTCTGCCCCGCCGGCACGTCGACGGCCACGGCGGGCAGCTGCACGTCGCGGTGCTCGCCGGCGACCGCGGTCGGCTCGTCGAGCGGCAGGACGTTGTTCTGGACCAGCTCCGCGTCGGCCGGGCTGGTGCCGATCGCCAGGCCGTAGAACAACCGGTTCTCCGGCGTCAGGGTGGTGACGTCGCCGCTGAGGTACGGCGCTCCGGCGACCCGGACCGGTCCCTCGACGACCGGGGTGGCGCTCTGGCCGACGACGGTCGGGGACAGCAGCTGCCCCATCTCCACGTCGGTGTCGGGACGCACCGAGCGCACCGTCGTGCAGGCGCTGTCGCGGGTGGCCAGGTGGTACCGGCCGTAGCCCCCGAGACCCGTCTCGCGGCCGCGCAGCTGCTCGTCGAGGAAGCGCAGGCTCAGCGCGCGGAAGTCGCCGCCGGCGAGCTGCTCGCTGCACGGGTCGGAGGCGACGTCGGTGCCCTGCGGCAGGACGGCGGGCAGGGTGTGACCGCCGTTGTAGCCGACGAAGATGCTGTTGCGGCGCGCCCGCGGGGTGATCGCCCGCTCGAAGTTGCGGAAGCCCTGCTCGAGCGGGAAGAGGGTGTCGGTGGTGCCCTGCCCGAGGAGGACGGGGATGTCGAGCCGCCGGCCCTGGGCGACGTGGAAGCGCGGCCCGTTGTTGCGCATGAACTTCTCGATGTCGGTGCCGAGCGGCCCGTCGCCGTCCGGCCACTCGCCCTCGACCGACCCCTCGAGCAGCGCCTCGTAGACGTGCTGGGGGAGCGCGTCGGTCGGCACCGCGGCCGCGGTCAGCGCGCCGGCCCACTCGGTGCGGACCACGCCGTCCGGTGCGAGCGACTGGCTGAGGTCGTGCCAGGTGATCTCCGGGGCGAGCGCGTCGAAGACCGGCTCGCCGCGCAGCCGCAGGGACTCGAACGCCCCGACGAACTGGTACCCGCCGCCGTAGCTGCCGCCGATCGCGCCGAGCCGCGGGTCGCCGGGGGCGTCCTTGGCGACCCACCTCTTCGCGGCGACCAGGCGCACCAGGCGTCGGACGTCGACGCCCTCGTGGTGCGGGTCCATGATCTGCGCCTGCCCCCCGGACTCGCCGAACCCGCGCTGGTCGAAGGACAGCACGCCGTACCCGGCGTCGAGGAAGTCCGAGAACGCCGCCGCCTCGGTCTCCCGCGAGCCGCCCCAGCCGTGGCTGTGGAAGACCATCGGGACCTTCGCGCGGCGGGTGGCTCCGGCGGGCTGGAAGAGCGACCAGCAGATGTCCACCTCCTCCTCGCTGCCGGGGTCGGGGACGCTGCTCAGGCAGCCGCTGGTGGTCTTCGGGGCCGCGATCCCGGCGGGCGCCACGGGGGCGGCCCCTGCGGCCGAGGCGGAGGAGGGCAGCGGCGCCGCGAGCAGCCCGGTCACGAGCGCGGAGCCGAGCAGCAGGGGGAGGCGAGGTCTCATGAGGGGCACAACGGTCGATCGTGACGGTGGTCACGCGCGTTGTCCACCGCCTGGTCCGCTGCTGTCCCCACCCCTGCCTCGGACTCAGCCGCAGGGGATCTCGCCCAGCACCTCGAGCCCGGCGAGGTCGCCGGGGCCGAACCGCGGGCGGGGGGTCACGCCGCCGGCGTTCATCAGCTCACCGGGGTCGTCGACGTGGCCGAGCCCGACCACGTGCCCGAGCTCGTGGAGCACGATCGCGAGCTGCACGTCACGGCCGCCGGCGAGGTCGGCGACCTCCGCGACGGTCGCGGTGTCCAGCACCAGCGAGCCGGTCCGGAACCGGGGCCCCTGCCCGTAGCCCACGGACACCGCGCCCCCGACGCCGGCGACGTCGCCCTCCAGCGCGGCGACCTCGTCCTCGTCGGCCCACCCGACCAGCACCGGGTCGGGGGAGAAGCCGGTGGCGTCGCGCTCCTCGAAGTCGCGGTCGTCGGTCTCGCCGAGGGAGCGGAAGTCCAGCCCGGAGGCGCGCTCCATCCGGTCGACGGCCGCGGCGAGCAGGTCGGGCCAGTCCGCCGGGGCCCCGGCGGGGTTGACGACGTACTCGACCGGCCGGCACGGGTCCCAGCCGACCGGCTCGCCGGTGGTCCGGTCGGTCTGCAGGAACGCGTACGGCGTGCCGGGGGCGTCGGCGGCGGCTCCCGGGGCCAGACCCACGAGGGCGCGCACCCGCGCCGCCGTCCCCGGCGCCAGGGCGAGGTACGCGGCGAGGGCGACCGCCGTGACGACCACCGAGACCACGGTGAGCGTGCGCTGGCGCTGCGGGGGGACCACCGGCCCATCATCCCCCGCGGGCCTACCCCTCCCGGGGGCGAGCGGCGCCTAGGGTCGGCGCATGCGCGCGCCGGTGGCCAACACCTTCGTGGCGGGCGACAACCTCGACGTGCTGCGCTCGCTGCCGCCCGGCAGCGTCGACCTGGCCTACCTCGACCCGCCCTACGGCACCGGCCACGCGTTCAGCTACAGCGACGTCGCCGACGGCCACGCGGCCTGGGTGGCGATGCTGCGGCCCCGCCTCGAGGCGGTGCGCACGGCGCTGGACCCGACCGGCGCGGTCGCCGTCAGCATCGACGACCGCGAGGTCGCCCACCTGCGGCTGCTGATGGACGACGTCCTCGGCGAGGCGAACCTGCTGGCCCAGGTCGTCGTCGAGCTCAACCCGAAGGGTCGGCAGCTCGGTCGCGGCTTCGCCACCAGCCACGAGTACCTGCTGGTCTACGCCCGCGACGCCCGACGCTGCGTGCTCGACGCGAGCACGGCCGAGACCGTGGACGCCCGCGACTTCCCGCTCGCCCACGCCGACGGCCGGCGGTTCCGGCACCTCCCGCTGCGCAACACCAACAAGAAGTTCAACCCGCGCACCGCCCGCACCCTCCACTTCGGCGTCTGGGGCGACCCGGACTCCGGCCACGTGGCCACGGCGCCGTTCCCCGGCGCCGTCGAGGTGCTGCCCGTCTTCGGCGACGGCACGCCCGCGGTGTGGCGGTGGAGCCGTCCCCGCATCGACGAGCGCCCCGGCGACCTGGTCTGCCGGCGGGTCCGCGGTCGCGCAGGGACCCGGGTCGACGTCTTCCAGCGCGACTGGCTGCACGAGGGCCGCCGCAAGAAGCTGCGCACGGTGTGGCTGGCCGAGGAGGTCGGCTCGACCGACACCGCCGTCGCCGAGCTGAAGGACCTGCTCGGCCCGGTCTTCGAGTCCCCGAAGCCGACCGGCCTGCTGCGCCGGCTGCTCGACACGCTGCCAGCCGACGCGCGCGTGCTCGACCCGTTCGCCGGCAGCGGGAGCACCGGCCACGCCGTGGCGCTGGCCAACGCCGCCGACGGCGGCACCCGCACCTGCCTCAGCATCGACCGCGCCGTGCCGACCCGGCCGGGGTCCAAGGCGCACGACTCCGGGTACGCCCTCGTCGCCGACGTGACCCGCGCCCGGCTCGCCGCGGTGGCCGCCCGGTTCGGCGGTGGTTACCAGGAGATCGACCCCGCCGTGGGGTTTTCCACAGGTTTATCAACCGAGTGTGGATTGGACCGGGTCCAGGGACCCTTGACGACCCCCGCCGGGCGCCGCTAGACCCCCGCCGCCTTCTCCAGCGCGGTCACCTCGTCGTCGAGGTGGGCCAGCAGCCGCTGCAGGTGCGGCACCGTGCGGCGGCACCCGGTCAGCCCGAAGGCCAGCGACCCGGCGTAGGAGGTGCAGGTGATGTTCAGCGCCATCCCGTTGATGGGGATGGAGAGCGGGTAGCTGCCGGTGAGCCGCGCGCCGTTCCAGTACAGCGTGCTCCGCGGCCCCGGCACGTTGCTGATGATCAGGTTGTACGGCGGTCGCACCACGCCCTGGAGCTTGAGCATCGGGGTCAGCAGCGCCGGGACCTGTCCCAGCGCGCTCATCGCGATCACCTGCGCCGGTGTCATCGACGACAGCGCGTCCTTGCCGTCGACCATCGAGGAGTTGATGGTGGCCAGCCGGTCGCCGGCGTCGTCGAGGTTGGTCGCCAGCCGGACCATCACCGCCCCCACCGCGTTGCCGCCGGAGGTGGAGGCGACGTGGGACTGCTTGGCGTTCAGCCCGACCGGCACCATCGCGACCAGCGAGGCGTCGGGCAGCGACCCGTGCTCGATGAGGTAGGTGCGCACGGCGCCGCTGCACATCGCGAGCACCACGTCGTTGAGGGTCGTGCCGGTCGCCTCGGCGATCGCCTTGAGCCGATCGATCGGCCAGTCCTCGGCCGCGAACCGCCGGGCACCGGTGATGTCGGAGTTGAAGATCGTGCGGGGGGCGTAGAGCGAGACCGCCGAGGTCTCGTCGCGCACGCTGCGGGTCAGCGTGCGCAGCAGCGCGGCCGGCATCCCGGCCGCCTCGGCGGAGATGCCGAGCGCGGAGCGCACCACCGAGACCGGCAGGTCGAGCAGGCCGCGCCCGCCACCCTCGCTCCCGCCGTCGTCCGCACCGTCCGCGCGCGCCTTCCGGCGCCGGTCCATGGCCGCGGCCGACCAGGCCGGACCCATGTCGCGCTCGTCGGGGTCCTCCGAGAGCACCCCGCCGACCAGGCGCATCGCGGAGACGCCGTCGATCAGGCTGTGGTGGAGCTTGGTGTAGAGCGCGATCCGGCCGTCCTCGAGGCCCTCGATCACGTGGGCCTCCCACAGCGGGCGCTCGCGGGCCAGGCGGGTGCTGTGCAGGCGACCGCAGAGCTCGAGCAGCTCGCGGATCCGGCCCGGCCGCGGCAGCGCGCTGTGCCGGACGTGGTGCTCGGGGTCGTACTGCTCGTCGGGCTCCCAGACCCACTGCCCACCGAGCCGCAGCGACCGCCGGGGCCGCTGCAGGAAGAGCGGGTTGAGGTCGGAGACGTCGCGGGCGTCCTCGTAGAGCCGGCGCACGAAGTCGTCACCCGCGCCCTCGGGCGGCTCGAAGAGCTGCAGACCCCCCACGTGCATGGGCATGTTGCGGTTCTCGGCGAGCAGGAACGCCGACGCCGTCGGGTCCAGCGGTACGACCACGGGCCACCATCCCTTCGCGGTGATCCTGTCGGGGCGCGCGAGGCCGCGCAACCACCCCGTGTCGGTGCCGGGCCCTAGCGTGCGTGGCATGTCCTGGTCCGGCCTCTCGTTCGGCGTGGCGCTCCTGCTCGCGGCCGCGGTGGCGGTCGCCGCGCCGGCCACCGCCCCCCAGGACCGCGCCGACAGCGCCGCCCCCGCCGCCGCGGAGCGGGGGGAGACCTACGCGGCCCCCCTCGCCCGGGCGGTCGACGACCTGGTGGTGCGCCGGGAGCGCCGCGAGGGCTACGACCGCGAGGCGTTCACCCACTGGGTCGACGCCGACGGCGACGGCTGCGACACCCGCGACGAGGTGCTGCTCGACGAGGCGGTCCGGCGCCCGCGGGTCGGTCCGGGGTGCGCCCTGCAGGGCGGTCGCTGGCGGTCCTGGTACGACGGCGGCACCTGGCGCGACCCCGCCGACCTCGACGTCGACCACCTGGTCCCGCTCGCCGAGTCGTGGGACTCCGGGCCGCGGCGGTGGGGCGACCGGGCGCGGGAGCGCTTCGCCAACGACCTCGGCGAGCCGCGCGCCCTGGTCGCGGTCACCGACGAGGTCAACGCCGCGAAGTCCGACCAGGACCCCGCCGAGTGGCTCCCGGAGCTGCGGCGGTGCCGCTACGTGCGCTGGTGGGTGGCGGTCAAGCACCGCTGGCGGCTCTCGGTCGACCGCGCCGAGCGCTCGGCCCTGGGCTCGCTCGCCGAGGGGTGCCGCGACGCCCGGGTCCGGGTGACCGTGGCGCGCTGAGGGCGGCCCGGAGCCGTCCACAGCCGCCCCGCGGCGGGTCCACCTCCACCGGGTGCGCCGGGAGCGTCCCGGCCGCTCCGGGCGCTGCCTAGCGTCCGGAGCGGATCGGACGGCCCGGTCCCCGCGACCCCCGGAGGCACCGTGCCACCACGTCCCCGCACCCCCGTACCCGCAACCGCCCTGCTGGTCCTGCCGGCCCTGGTGCTGCCCCTGCTCGGCCTCGCCGGCCCGGCCGGGGCGACCGCCGCGCGCGTGCCCGCCGACACGATCGTGCGCGTCACCGGCAGCGCCGCTGACGGGTTCACCCTGACCCACCGCGACGGCACCCACCGCTACCCGCCGACGGGCTCCGAGGCGCGCGCCGAGTGCGGCGAGCACGACCGCCGGATCGTCCGGGTGCGGTGCCGGGTGGAGGTGCGCACCTGGTACCGCGACCTGGGTGACCTCAAGCGCTCGCTGCGCTGGGCCCGCAGCCGCGGCTGAGGCCCGCGTCCGGACCGCGCGCTCTGGCACGATCGGTGCATGGAGCCCCACCCGCTCGACCGCGCGTGGGCGCGCGGTCGCACGTCGCTGCGGGCGCGGCGCGCGCGGCTGGCCAGCAAGCGGTTCCTGGTGGTCCAGTGCGCGGTGGCGGGGGCCACGGCCTACTTCATCGCCACCGAGCTCCTCGGCCACACCGCCCCGTTCTTCGCCCCGATCGCGGCCGTGGTGGGCCTGGGCACCTCCTACGGCCAGCGGTTGCGGCGGGTCGCCGAGGTGACCGTCGGCGTGGCGATCGGCGTCTTCCTCGCGGACCTGCTCGTGCTCGGTCTCGGGTCCGGTGCCTGGCAGATGGGGCTGGTGATCGCGCTCGCGATGACCACGGCGATCTGGGTCTCCGGCGGCCAGCTGCTGATCACCCAGTCCGCGGTCCAGTCGATCATCGTGGTGGCGCTGGTGACCGAGCCGGAGGCCGCCTTCACCCGGTGGCTCGACGCGCTGGTCGGCGGCGGCGTCGCGATCATCGCGGCCAGCGTGGTCCCGGCGGCCGCGCTGCGGCGACCCCGGGAGAACGCGGCCGCGGTCGTGCGCAAGATCGCCCGGCTGCTGCGGGCCGCGGCGGAGGTGATGGCGGACGGCGCCTCCGACGAGGCGCTGGACCTGCTGGCCGACGCCCGCTCCACCGACCACCTGATCCGCGAGCTCCAGGCCGCGGCCGACGAGGGGATGTCGGTGGTGGCGGTCTCGCCGTTCAGCCGGCGCCACCGTCCCGACGTGCGCCGGGTCGCCGAGCTCGTCGGACCGCTCGACCGGGCCCTGCGCACCACCCGGGTGCTGGTCCGGCAGTGCTCGGTGGCGGCCTACCACCGGCTCCCCGTGCCCCGCTCGTACGCCGTGCTCACCGAGGACCTGGCCGACGCGGTCGACCAGGTCGCCGAGGAGCTCGCCGCGGACCGTCTCGCGACCGCGGCCCGCCCGGCGCTGCACCAGGTGGCGGCGGCCAGCGGGCTGCTCGAGCGCAGCGACCTGCTCGTGGCCGACGCGATCCTGGCCCAGCTGCGCTCCCTCGTCGTCGACCTGCTGATGGTCACCGGGCTGGAGCAGCTGGAGGCCACCGACGCCATGCCGCCCCCGACCGGGTCGTGAACGGGGCGCAGCGGCCCGTCGGTCCGGTGCTGCACGTCGACCTGGACCAGTTCATCGCCGCGGTCGAGGTGCGGCGCCGGCCCGACCTGGCCGGGCGGCCCGTGGTGGTCGGGGGTCGTGGCGACCCGACGGAGCGCGGCGTGGTGGCGACCGCCTCCTACGAGGCACGCGCGCACGGGGTCGGGTCCGGCACCCCGCTGCGGGTCGCTGCCCGCCGGTGCCCCGACGCCGTCTTCCTGCCGGTGGACAGGCCCGCCTACGAGGCGGCGTCCGCGGAGGTGGTGGACGTGCTGCGCGCCACCACCTGGGGCGGCGTACCCGTCGTGGTCGAGGTGCTGGGCTGGGACGAGGCGTTCCTCGCCCCCGCGCCCGACGCCCGCGCCGAGGACCCCGCGGTGGTGGCGGCCCGGGTCCGCGCCGCCGTCCACGCCGGTACCGGGCTGCGCTGCTCGGTGGGCATCGGCGACAACCGGCTCCAGGCCAAGACCGCCACCGACCACGGCAAGCCCGACGGGGTCTTCGCGATCAGCGACGCGACGTGGTTCGAGGTGATGGGGGACCGCCCGGCGCGGGCGCTGCCCGGGGTCGGCGCCCGCACCGCGGCCCGGCTCGCCGAGCTCGGGGTGCGCACGGTCGCCGACCTGGCCCGCGCCGACCCCCACGCGCTCGCGGACGAGCTCGGTGCGCGCACCGGCCCCTGGTTGCGTCGGCTGGGTCGCGGTGTCGACACCGCTCCGGTCGACGGCACCCCCCGGGTCGCGCGGGCGCACGGTCGGGAGGAGACCTTCCAGGTCGACCTCGTCGACCCGGCGGAGGTCGCGGCGGCCGTCCGCCGGCTCGCGGCGCAGGCCCGCGCCGACGTCCTGGCCGAGGGCCGCCCGGCGTCGCGGGTGGTGCTCAAGGTCCGGCTGGCGCCGTTCACGACGCTCACCCGCAGCCGGACGCTGCCGGTCCCCACCGACGATCCCGAGGAGCTGGCCGCGACCGCGGTGGCGCTGCTCGACCGGCTCGACCCCGCCGACCGCGTCCGGCCGGTGCGGCTGCTCGGGGTCCGGCTGGAGATGGTGCCGCCCGCCGAGGGCGGCTGAGGGGCCGGTCAGGCCAGGCCCTCGCGCAGCTCGCGGACCACGTGGTCGACGACGGCGACCAGGTCGCCGTCGTGCTCCTCGGCGACCCGCCGCTGGCGCTGGTAGGAGGCGCCGCGCGCGACGAGCGCCGCCACCGAGGCCAGCTCCTCGACGCAGCCCAACCGGCGCGCCGTGGGCTCCAGCCGGTCCAGCAGGTCCGCGAGGTCCTCGGTGACCAGCCGCTCCCGCGAGCCGGCGTCGACGATGACGATCGCGTCCAGCCCGTAGCGGGCGGCGCGCCACTTGTTCTCCTGGACGTGCCACGGCGGGAGCACCGCGAGGTCCTCGCCGGCCGCGACCCGGGCGTCGAGGTCGACCACGAGGCAGTGCATCAGCGCGACCAGGGCCGCGAGGTCGTCGACCCGGGAGACGCCGTCGCAGACCCGGTTCTCCAGCGTCCCGAGGTGCGCGGCCGGACGCAGGTCCCAGCGGATCTCGTCCAGGGAGTCGACCACCCCGGTGACCAGCTGGTCCTGGGCGAAGGCCTCGTACTCCTCCCAGCGGCGGAACTGGAAGGGCAGCCCGGCGGTGGGCAGCTGCTGGAACATCAGCGCCCGGTTGCTGGCGTAGCCGGTGTCGGTCCCGGCCCAGATCGGCGAGGACGCGGAGAGCGCCTGCAGGTGGGGGTAGTAGGTCAGCAGCGCGGACAGCACCGGCATCACGCGGTCGCGCGCCGGCATCCCGACGTGCACGTGGACGCCCCAGATCAGCATCTGCCGGCCCCACCACTGGGTGCGGTCGATGAGCTCGGCGTAGCGGTGGCCCTCCGTGAGCCGCTGCCGGGTCCACGACGCGAACGGGTGCGTGCCGGCGCCGAAGAGGTCCAGGCCGAGGTCGTCGGCCACCGGGAGCAGCACGGCGAGGGTGCCGCGGAGGTCGTCGACGGCCTCGGCGGTGGTGCGGCACACCCCGGTCACGGCCTCGACGGTGTTGCGCAGCAGCTCCTCGTGCACCCGCCCCGGGTCCGGCAGCAGCGGTCGGGCGGCGGCGAACAGGTCGGCCGCGCCGTTGACCAGGTCACGGGTGGTGCGGTCGACCAGGGCGAGCTCCCACTCCACCCCGAGGGTGGGCTCGGGGGAGGCCCGGAAGTCGATGCGCACGCGTGCATCGGACCACACCGCCCCGGGTGTCCGACATCACCGGGCGCGGGGGTGGCGTCGGCTGGCGTCGCGGGCCCCGGGGGCGTCACCATCGAGGGGTGAACGAGCTCCGCCAGCGGGCGCACGGCAGCGACGCCGCGCACCCCGCCTCCCCGCCGCCCACCCCGGCCTCCGACGACCCGTCCGAGGCCCCTGACGTGCCGCTCGAGGTGGGGCTGGCGCGGCTGCCGCTGACGGGCAAGACGCTGGCGACGCCGCCCGGGGCGGCCGCCGGGGGCACGACCACCCACGCCGGCCCGGCGACTCCGACGACCCCGGTCGATCCGCCCACCCGTGAGGTCCGGCTCTCCGACACCGGAACGATGCGCGCGGTCTCGCGCCGCGAGCTGCTCGACCCGGGCCACGTCAGCCTGACCATCGACCTGTCGCTGCGGGTCGGCGAGCTGCTGCTGTCCAGCGGCGCCGGCGCGGCGGACGTGTCGGCCACGATGCAGTCGATCGCGCGGCACGCGGGACTGCGCAACGCCCAGGTCGACATCACGTTCACCTCGCTGTCGATGAGCTTCCAGGGCGACCCGGAGACCCCGCCGATCGGTCACACCCGGCAGGTGGCGCAGCGCGACATCGACTACGAGGACCTCACGCGCGTCGACCACCTGGTCCGCGACGTCATCGAGGACCGCACGACCCTGCGCGAGGCCCGGGCCAGGCTGGCCCGGATCACCTCCTCGGCGCACCACCGACCGCGCTGGGCGGTCACCCTCGGGTGGGGCGTGATGTGCGCCGGGACCGCGGCCTACCTCGGCGGGTCCCCGGGCGTGGTCGGCATCGCGATGGTCGCGGCCGTCGTGATCGACCGGCTCAAGCGGACGATGTCGCGGCGGCGGCTGCCGCTCTTCTACCAGCAGGTCGCCGGTGGCGCCGCGGCCACGATGATCGCCTCGGCCGCCAGCCTGCTGCCGGTGCCGCTGGACCCGTCCCTGGTCATCACCGCCAACATCATCATGCTGCTGGCCGGGATCGGCTTCCTCGGCGCACTCCAGGACGCGCTGTCGGGCTTCTACGTCACGGCGGGCGCGCGCCTCACCGAGGCGATCCTGGCCACCGTGGGCATCATCGCCGGCGTCAGCGGCGCGCTGTCGCTGGCTCGCACCCTCGGGATCCGGGTCGGCGCGATCGAGCCCGGCGTGTTCGACCTCAAGGACCTGCCCGTGATGGCGCTCGGCGGCGCGGTGGCCGTGGCCGGGTTCGCCTTCGCCTCCTACGCCCCGGGCCGCACCCTGCTCCCGATCGGCGTCATCGGCGCGATCGCCATCGCGGTGTCCGAGACCGTCGACCTCGGCTTCGGCCGGGCGTGGGCGGTCGCGTTCGCCGCCGTGTTCGTCGGCGTGGTCGGCTTCCCGGTCGCGGCGCGGCTGCGGGTGCCGACCCTCGTCCTGGTGGTGTCGGCGATCGTGCCGCTGCTCCCCGGTCTGTCGATCTACCGCGGGCTCTCGCTGATGGCCGACGGCAGCACGTCGGCGGGGCTGATGTCGATGATCACCGCGATCTCGGTGGCCATCGCGCTCTCCTCCGGCGTCATCCTCGGCGAGTACGTCGCCCAACCGGTCGGCCGCAACGCGCGCCGCCTCGAGCACCGCCTCGCCGGCCCCCGGCTCGTCGGCCCGCTGAAGGTGCCCGCCGTGCGCCGCCACCCGCGCGACGCCGACGGCTCGCGGCTCCGGCCGCGGCGGCCGGGATCGCGTCCCCCCGCCTGAGGGCTGCCCGAGGGGGCGGC